>LT629697.1:0-2400000 GCA_900100325.1 Frankineae bacterium MT45 | reverse complement strand
GCCGAGCAGGAAGAGAAGACCGACCGCGATCCCGGCCGAGAGCCCCTTCTCCAGTGGCTCGGCGATTGCCGCCCCGATGACTCCGCCGGCGTAGGAGCGTCCGTGCATGCTGGCCGGTGAGTCCCCGAGAAGGTGCAGCAGGCCCAGGACCGAGAGCAGCAGTGATCCGGTTCCGACGATGATGCGACCCCGCTGCTCCGGATGAGGAGCCTGGCGCAGCATGTGTAGTCCGAGTAGGACCAGGGCGATCGGGAAGAGAAGGGCGAGGTTGCCGATCAGCAGCCGGACCCCGTCGGAGAGTAGACGCCCGACCGGTCCGGCCGCGTGCGACCAGATCGAGATGGCCGAGATGACGCCGAGCGCGATGACGGCCAGCGCCGCTCCGTCGCGGCGGTGTTCGACGTCCAATTCGCGCGCAGTCGCGGCATTGCGACGCACAGCCCGGGCCAGCCCGCCCAGCATCGACGCCAACGCACGCCATGCGCCGGCGATCATTCGCCCGATGGCCGCCAGTGGAGCCGGGGCGGACTTGGCGGGCGGACGCTGGTTCCCTCCGCGCCCTGAGCGACTGGATCGAGGGGGCGTCGAGCGGTTCTTGGTTCCCGAAGAGACTGCCACCAGTGAACCCTAACCTTTAGGTCGAGGATTAAGGCGGAGGCAGAGAGTGTCGACGGCAGAGCCGACGAAATGTTTCTGGTCACACCCGGTGGCCGCCATCCTCGGCGGCCCGGTCAGATGAGCGCGGCCTGCAGATCGGCCCGCAGGTGTGAGAGTTCATGCTCGGTGGCCTCGACGAGCGGCGGCCGCACCGACCCGACGTCACGCCCCCGGAGCTTGAGTCCGGCCTTCACCAGAATCGTGCCCTGGGTGGCGAAGATGCCGGTGTAGATCGGGAGCAACTGCCGATGCAGCGCAAGCGCGGCATCCACGTCACCTCGCTCGTAGGCCTCGACGAGCTGCTTCGTCGGCTGCCCGGTGAAGTGAGTGGACGTTCCGACGACCCCGCTGCCACCGACCGCCAGCAGCGGCAGGGTGAGTGCGTCGTCTCCGCTGTAGAAAGCCAGATCGGTCTCAGCGATCACGCGGCTGCTGGCGACCACGTCGCCCTTGGCGTCCTTCACGGCCACGATCCGCTCGTGAGCGGCCAGGCTGATCAGCGTCTCGGTCTCGATCGCCACGCCGCTACGGACCGGGATGTCGTAGAGCATCACCGGGAGATCGCAGGAATCGGCCACCGCGCGGAAGTGCAGCAGCAGACCGGCCTGCGGGGGTCGCGAATAGTACGGCGTGACAACCAGGTTGGCGTGGGCGCCGGCCTTCTGGGCCTGCTGGGCGAGGTGGGCCGTGTGTGCGGTGTCGAACGTGCCGACCCCGGCGATCACATGGGCCCGATCACCGACGGCCTCGACGACGGCCGAGATGAGCTCCGACTTCTCGTGGTCGCTGGTCGTCGGGCTCTCACCGGTCGTTCCGTTCACGACGAGCCCGTCGTTGCCCTGCTCGTCGACCAAATACGTCGCCAGCTCCTGCGCCTTGTCGAGGTCGAGGCCGCCGGCGATGTCGAACGGCGTGACCATTGCGGTCAGTACCCGTCCGAACGGATGTCGCGAATCCTGTGCGTAAGCCATTCGTCGTTCCTACCTGTCAGCCTTCGCTCACCATCGGGCTGGACGCGACCTCGGTGCCGTCGGGCAGCACGGTGATCTCGAAGTCCGCGAAGACGTTTCCGGCGACTCGCTTCAACTCGCGAAGGCAGGCGATCGCGAGCTGACGGATCTCGACGTCAGCATGCTCGGAGGCGCGCATCGCGACGAAGTGCCGCCACGCCCGGTAGTTGCCGGTGACGACGATTCGCGTCTCGGTCGCGTTCGGCAGTAGCGCTCGGGCCGCCTGGCGGGCCTGCTTGCGGCGCAGCGTCGCGTGCTCGACGTCCGCGAAACGCTTCTCAAGGCCTTCGAGGATCTCGGTGTATGCACCGACGGCAGCGTTGGTGGCCTCCACGAATTTGGCGTGCAGTACTGGGTCGTCAGCGATGACATCGGGCTCGACCATCGCCGCATCACGCTCGGGCACGTAGCGCTGCGAGAGTTGCGAGTAGCTGAAGTGCCGGTGCCGGATCAACTCGTGGGTGAGCGAGCGGGAGATGCCCGAGAGGTAGAACGTGACAGTGCCATGCTCCAGCACTGAGAGGTGCCCCACCTCGAGGATGTGGTGGAGGTACCCGGCGTTGGTGGCGGTGGCTGGATTCGGCTTCTTCCAGGACTGATAGCAGGCCCGTCCGGCGAACTCAGCCAGCGCCTGCCCACCGTCGGCGTCGGTCTCCCAGGGGATGTCCTCGGGCGACTCGAAGTGCGTCCAGGCAATGACCTGAACCTTTGGCGAAACGATGTCTGTCACCCGGGAACTCCTGCGTGAAGGTACGGCCGATGAGGTCCCAGCTTATCGGTTCGCTGCTGTGTTGAGAGCCACGGTCAGCGGCGCGGCGAGATCTCCGCGTCCGGTGACGACCACGTCGTCGAGATACAGCCACTCAGCCGTCAGCCGCAGTTGCGCAGCCAGCGCCTCGGCCACCTCGCCGGCGTCGGAGGCCTCCTCCCGGTAGGCCCCCTGGACGCGAAGGACACGAGCCTGACGATCGGACTTGAGATCCACCCGGGCCAGCAGGCGCTCCCCCAACAGAAACGGGAGCACGTAGTAGCCGTGGACCCGCTTCGCCGCCGGTGTATAAATCTCGATTCGGTAGCGGAAGTCGAAGAGCCGCTGCGTCCGGTCCCGGAACCAGATCAGCGAGTCGAACGGGCTCAGCAGGGCCGACGCCTGCACCCGACGTGGGATCTTGGCCGCCGGCCAGAGGTAGGCCGGCGCTGCCCAGCCCTCGACCTGTACCGCCTCGAGCTCGCCGGCATCGACCAGCTCCGCCACCCGCAGTTTGGACTCGGCCCGAGGCAGCCGGAAGTAGTCCCCCAGGTCGGGCTCGGTCGCGATTCCCAGTGAGCGTGCCGCGACCCGCACCAGCTGCCGCTGCTGGTCGGCCTCGGGCATCGTCGGTTGCTCAAAGACCTCGACCGGCAGCACCCGCTCCGGCAGGTCGTAGCGGCGCTCGAAGTTGACCCGTCGCTCGGCCGTGATGCGCCCCGACCAGAAGAGGTACTCCAGGGCCAGCTTGCCGTCATTCCAGTTCCACATCCGGCCGTGTTCCCTGGGAACCTGGGCCACGCCGGTGTCGGCGGCCCGAATCGGCCCCGAACCGGCAACCAACTCATAGACCTCCTCGACGAGCTCCGGAAAGTCGGCGGCTATCCGCACCATGCCGCCCCAGGCCTCCTTGTCGGCCCGCGCCATCCGCCAGCGCAGGTATGGGTGGAGCTCGACCGGGATCAGGGACGCCTCGTGGGCCCAGTACTCGACGAGTTCGCGTCGGTGGGGTCCGGCGGTGTGCGCGGTGAGCTCGTCCAGCAGCTCACGCCGGTACGGACCGAGGCGCGAGAAGACCGGCAGGTAGTGCGACCGGCTGAAGACGTTCACCGAGTCCAGCTGCAGGATGCCGACTCGATCGATGACGCGCCGGATGTGACGGGCATCGACCCGGCCGGTGGGCGCAGGGTCGGTGAAGCCCTGAGCGGCCAGGCTGATGCGGCGCGCCTGCCCAGCGGTGAGCCGGCTGCTGGTTCGGCTGGTGGTTCGGGGCTGTGACACTGGATCCTCGTCTGTCGAAACCGGATTCGGTCTTCTCCTGTCGAGGACTCTAGAGACAGCGGGTGACAACGCGGTCATGCAAGGATTGAACGATGTTCGAGCACATCATGACCCGGATCGGCGATGCGACGGGCACGTGGCTCTACGTCATCGCCGCCGGCCTCGCCTTCGCCGAAGCAGCCTTCCTGCTCGGCGTGGTGCTGCCGGGCGAGACCGCGCTCCTGGTCGCCGGCGTCTTCTGTGAGCGTGGCGTGCTCGACCTTCGGATCATGATTCCGGTTGCCATCGTCGCGGCGATCGCCGGCGACTCGGTCGGCTACGAGTTCGGTCGCAAGTTCGGCCCGTCGCTGCGTCGCTCGCGGGCCGGCCTGCGCGTCGGTGAGCAGCGCTGGGCGACGGTGGACGCGTTCCTGCACCGCCACGGTGGAAAGGCTGTCTTTCTCGGACGGATGACCGCGCTGCTGCGCGCGCTGATGCCATCGATGGCCGGCATGAGTGGCATGCATTACTGGACGTTTCTCTTCTGGAATGCGCTGGGTGGCGTGATCTGGGCGACCGGATGCGTGCTGCTGGGCTACGCCTTCTCCTCCGCTCTCGGCACGATCGGCTCGACCCTCACCTGGGCACCGCTGGCGATCCTGGTCCTGGTGGCGGTCATCTACCTGCTGCTGCACCGGCGACGCCGCCGGCGCGAGCGGGCCGAGGGGCAGTCCATGGCCGGAGTGGCCAGCGCCGACGAGGCCGAGTAGGCGTGATGGTCGTCGGACCGACCGACTAGATTTCCCCTCATGGCTGATGTGAGCGTGCGACCGGCTCGACCCGAAGATGCATCGACGTTGGCCCAGATTCAGGTCGAGGTCTGGCAGACGGCGTACGGCTCGTTCCTCCCCCCGGCGATACTGGCTCTGACGTCGGCTGAGGTGAGGCCGCCCTGGTCGGCGGCGATCACCGACCCGCCGTCGGCCCAGCACCACGTGCTGGTCGCGCAGGAGCAGGAGTGGGTGGTCGGCTTCGTCGCGCTCGGCCCGGCCGATCCTGAGGAGCCGACGCCGGATGTCGCTAACACCGGCCTCCTCGGGCCTATCCTCGTCCAGCCGCGCTGGGGGCGTCGCGGGCACGGATCCCGGTTGCTGGCCGCGAGCGTCGAACATGCTCTGAATGACGGAATGACCAGACTTATCTGCTGGATCGCTGAGGCCGACCAGGTATCCCGCACCTTTCTGAGCACGGCGGGGTGGCAGGTCGACGGGTACGCGCGAGCACTCGACACCGGGTCGGGGGAACTACGCGAGATCCGGCTCCACACGAGCCTGACCGACGACGAGAAGTCGACGCAGCCATGAGCCCGTTCACCGGTATTCCGATCGCCGCCCTCGACTTCTACGAAGATTTGGAGGATGACAACTCGAAGGCCTACTGGACCGCGCACAAGCAGATCTACGAAGAGTCGGTCCGCCGTCCGATCGAAGAGCTGGTGGCCGCGCTCGCGCCGGAGTTCGGCCCCGCGAAGCTCTTCCGCCCATATCGGGACGTCCGCTTCGCCAAGGACAAGACCCCGTACAAGACTCATCAGGGCGCCTGGTTCAGCGAAGCCTCGATGTATCTCGAGGTCTCGGCCGCGGGTCTGCGTGTCGCCGGAGGCTACTGGCAGTGCGCGAGCGACCAGGTGGAACGTCTGCGCCGGGGCGTGGCCGACGACGTCGCCGGGCCGCAGCTGGAGAGGGTGCTCGCCGATCTCGCCCGGGCCAAGCTCTCCGTCAACGGCGATCAATTGACGCGGGTGCCGGCCGGCTACCCCAAGGATCACCCGCGAGCTGACCTGCTCCGCTACAAGACGTTGACCGCCCACCGCCTCTACGGTGCGCCGGCGTGGCTGAGCACCGCCCGGGCCAAGTCCGAGGTGGCCAAGGGCTGGCGCAGCATCTCACCGCTCTGCGACTGGCTGCAGACCCATGTCGGGCCGAGCAACGACCTCAGCGCTCGCCGCTGACCGGAGGGTGCTGGATGTCAGCCTTCGCAATGGCATGCCGCATCGCCTCCCGGGCGCGCTTGCGATCTCCGGCCAGGTCGTAGGCCTCGGCCAGCCGATACCAGCGCTGCCACTCCTCCGGGTGAGCCTCAACCTCCTTACGCCGCTGGGCAAAGTACTCGTCGGCGGCGGCCTGGTCGATCCGCCCCGACGGACGACGGGGCAGGTCGGCAATGCCCGCGGAGACCCCATCGACTTCCAAAGCCCCCGCCTCCGGATCGAGCGATGCGCTCTGATCCTCGGCGTTGAGGCGCTCGGCGAGAATCTGGGTGGCGACCCCGAAGCGCAGTTCGGCCACCACCACCCAGGCGCCAACCAGCGGGAGCGCGAGGACGGCAATCCCCAACAATTTCAAGCTGAGCTTGGGCTGTCCCAGCAGGTAGAAGCCGCGGTAGCCGATGAGCACGAAGTAGAGCGTCAGGGCCAGGACGAGCGCGACTACGGCGCGACGGGCCTTCACAGCCCCAGCAGGGATTCGATGCCGACGGTGAGCCCCGGCCGGTTGACGATCTCTCTGATTCCGAGCAGCACCCCGGGCATGAACGATGAGCGGTGCAGCGAATCATGGCGGATCGTCAGTGTCTCCCCCTCGGTGCCGAAGACGACCTCCTGGTGGGCGACCAACCCGGCGATGCGCAGCGCATGCACCCGCACACCGTCCACCGACGCGCCGCGAGCCCCGTCGAGGCTCTGCGTCGTCGCGTCCGGAATGGGACCGACACCCGCACTCGCGCGGGCGGCGCTGATGAGTTTCGCGGTGTGGATCGCCGTGCCACTGGGGGCGTCCACCTTCTTCGGGTGGTGCAGTTCGACGACCTCGACCGAGTCGTAGAAGCGCGCGGCGAGCTGAGCGAACCGCATCGACAGGACCGCCCCGATGCCGAAGTTCGGGGCCACGAGCACGCCGACGTGCGGCTTGTCGACGAGCCACTCGCGGATGGTCTCGATCCGCTCGTCCGTGATCCCGGTGGTGCCGATGACGATGTTGATGTCCTGGTCGATGGCGAACCGTACGTTCTCCATGACGACATCTGGATGGGTGAAGTCGACGAGGACCTGCGCGTCGGCATCGGCCACGCTGAAGAGCCAGTCGCCGATGTCGACCATCCCGACCAGATCCATGTCAGGCGCCGCGTCGACGGCCTTGCACACCTGCGCACCCATTCGGCCCCGGGCACCCAGAACTCCGACTCTGACTGGTTCAGTCACTGTTGTACTCATCCTTCACTTCTACACCGCGCCATCGAATTCATGTTCACCGAAGGGTCCCACAACCGTCAGGCACTTCGGTTGGCTCAACAACTGCTGGGCCACCTCGGTTACCTGCTGATGAGTGACCGAGTCGACCCGGGCCAGGAGTTCGTCGAGGCCGAGCACGTCGCCGTAGCAGATCTCGCTCTTCCCCAACCGCGTCATACGGGAACCGGCGTCCTCCAGCCCGAGCACGATTCCGCCGCTCATCTGCCCCTTCCCCCGCTGCACCTCGTCTTCGGTGAGCGCGCCGGCCGCCACGGCGGCCAGGTCCTGCTGCATCAGCTCCAGCACCTGGTTCACCTTGGCCGGCTGACACCCGGCATAGACCCCGAACTGGCCGATGTCGGCGTAGCTCCCGCCGAAGCTGTAGACGGAGTACGCCAGCCCCCGCTCCTCGCGGATCGACTGGAAAAGCCGGGAACTCATCCCGCCGCCGAGCGCGGCCGAGAGGACACCCACAATGAATCGCCGGTCATCGTGGCGGGAGAACGCCCGCGTGCCCAGGATGATATTGGCCTGCTCCGTGTCGTCCTCCACCACCCGGGTCGGGTGGATCGGCGGGTAGCGCGTCGCCGAGCCGGAGCGAGGAGCACCGCTGACGCCAGCCGGGTCGAGGCGGTCGCCGAAGTTCGCCCGCACGCGATTGACGACGGCCGAGTGATCGAGGTTGCCGGCCACGGCGACCACCATCTCGCGGGTCTGGTAACGACGGCGGTAGTACCCGGCGACCTGGGCCCGGCTGATCGACTCGATCGACTCAACGGTGCCCAGGATGGGGCGGCCGATCGGCGAGTCGCCGAAGAGCGCACTCGCGAACTCGTCGTGGACGAGATCGGAGGGATCGTCGTCTCTCATGGCGATCTCCTCGAGCACGACGTTACGCTCGACGTCGACGTCCTCGGAGCGGATCGTCGCGTTCAGAACCACGTCCGAGATGATGTCGATGGCCAGCGGCAGGTCGCGGTCGAGCACGGTCGCGTAGTAGCAGGTGTGCTCCTTCTCGGTGAACGCGTTGAACTCGCCGCCCACGCTATCCATGGTGCGGGCGATCTCCAGCCCGGTTCGGGTAGCCGTGCCCTTGAAGAGCAGGTGTTCGAGGAAGTGACTGGCCCCGGCGACCGAAGGTGACTCGTCGCGGCTACCGATCGGAACCCACACCCCGATGCTCGCGCTGCGCACCCCGGGCATCGCCTCGCTGAGTACCCGCAGTCCACCGGGGAGAGTCGTGCGGGTGATCACCCCGCCTCCGCTGGCCGGCAACCTTGCCGTACGGGCCCGCAGCCGGGGCGGCGCCGGATGGTCGCCGGCTGGGCGGGGATGGCGCGAACTCATTCGGTGATCCTACGGCCGAGCGTTTCGCGAGATGCCGCCACGAGTGCGATCGGCACCGTCGTGATCGCGGTGGCCAGGCCGAAGGAGGCTGCGTAGCCGTGGGCGTCGGCAACCGCGCCGGCGCAGAGCGGTCCGGCGAAGCTACCGACGTCGCCGGCCATCTGATACGTGGCTACGACGGTGCCACCCCGGCCACCAACGATGTCACCGAGCATCGCGCCCGACGCGACCGAGAGCGCGGCGCCGCTGACCCCCAGCAGTGCCATGGCCAGCATCAGCCCGGCCGCGCTGGGGAGCAGCGGTAGCGTGGCCAGCCCCAGGCCACCGATCGCCAGACCGCCGATGAGCGCCGGGCGACGTCCATTGGAGTCGACGTAGCGACCGAAGGGCAGCAGCAGGCAGCCACTGACGACGCTGACGACGAAGAACCCGACATACGTCCAGATCGAGCTGAGCCCGAGCCGGTCGGCGACGAAGAGCGGTACGAGCGCTGAGCGGGTGCCGATGACCGCCCAATCCTCAGCCAGATTAACCACGAGGGTCGCGAGATAGGCCCGGTCTCTCAGCGCCGTGCCCAGCTTCAGTACCGGCCCGTCACGCCGGTCGGACTTTGCCGCGAGCGTGCTCGTGCGCAGGGCCCAGAGGCCCACCCAGCCGGCAAGCACGAGCGTCCCCGCGTAGAGAAAGAACGGCGCTCGTAGCGAGATCGACGCCACCACCCCGAGCGCCGGGCCGGCGATCGCGCCGAGTAGGAAGCCTCCGCCGAAGACGCCTTGGGCCCGGCCCCGCAGATGTCCGGGAGTCACGCGGATCAGCAGGCTGGACGCGCTCACGCTGAACATGATGGAACCGACACCGCCGGCCCCCCGCAGCGCCAGCAGTTGCCAGTAGCTCTGCGAGAAGCCAGCCATCAGGCTGGAGACCGCGACGACGCCGATCCCGGTGGCCAGCATGATGCGCTCGCCGACGCGATTGACCAGGCGCCCGGTGAACGGCGCCGCCAGCAACCGGGCACCGGCGAAGACGCTGATCACCGCCCCGGCCGCCGTGCGGCTCACGCCGAATTGCCGAGCAAAGAGCGGAATCGCCGGTGCGACCACACCGAAGCCGAGAGCGACCAGGAACGCGACCGCGGCCAGCGCCAGCACCTCGCTAGGGAGGCCGGTCAGTGCGGCTGGGCGACGAACCCGCGGAGTGTGTAGCCGACGGCCAGTCTGCGGCCGCTGTGGAAGTTCTGGGTCAGCGCTCAGCGCGGGAGCCAGGCATCAGGGGCATCGACCATCTTGCGCACGTGCGCCGGGAGTTTGCCGTTGAGGACCTGCTGGAGTGACGTCTCGTCCAGCACCCGGCGCAGACTGGCCCGGACCGCGACCCAGACCTCGGGCAGGTGTTCGGCCACGCCGGTGTAGCTCGTCTCATTGGGACGCAATCCGCGCACCTCGGCCAGCGGGCCGTCGACGGCCCGGATCACCGCGCCCAGGGTGATCTCACTCGCCGGCCGGGCCAGCGCGTAACCGCCCTCGGCGCCGCGCTGGCTGCGGACAATGCCCGCTCGCCGCAGTTCCCCGAGGATCGCCTCGACGAACTTTCGGGGAAGGTTCTGCTCGCCGATAATCACGTCGACCTTCACCAGATCGGGTGAACGGGCGGCTAAACCCAGAAGCGCACGAACTGCGTAGTCAGTCTTCGCCGAGATCTCCACACTGCTATCTTCGCAAATCCTAGCGAAAAGTGGGGATTGCCCCGCCCAGAAGTCGTGACTTCGGTGCTGGCGCTCAGCTTTCGACGACCGCGGCGGCGTGGGGCGCCTCGCGGAGCCAGACCGACTTGCCGACCTCGAGACCGAGCGAGTCCGACTGCTCCTTGTTCAGCTGGACCCAGCTCTCCCCACCTCCGGACTCCAGCTCCAGTCGAACCTGGAACCCGATGCGCTGCAGTCGTGTCACCAGCGCCGGAGTGGCACCCGCGCGGTCGTCGGCCAGCACCTCGATGTCGTGCGGGCGTACCAGCTTGCCGCCCAGTCTCGTCACCGGGCCCAGGAAGCTCATCACGAAGTCGTTGACCGGCCGGTCATAGAGCTCGTTGGGCGAGCCCACCTGCTCGATGACGCCGTGATTGATGACCACCAGCTCGTCGGAGACCTCCAGCGCCTCCTCCTGATCGTGGGTCACGAAGACGGTGGTGACATGAACCTCGTCGTGCAGGCGTCGCAGCCAGTCCCGCAGCTCCTTGCGCACCTGCGCGTCCAGGGCACCGAAGGGCTCGTCGAGGAGGAGCACCTTCGGCTCGACGGCCAGCGCCCGCGCGAGCGCCATGCGCTGCCGCTGCCCACCGGAGAGCTGGGACGGGAGACGGTCGGCGAACTGGTCGAGATGCACGAGTTCGAGGAGTTCGTGCACCCGCTTCTTGATCTCGTCCTTGGGGCGCTTGCGGATCTCCAGCCCGAAGGCGACGTTGCGCGCCACTGTGAGGTGCTTGAAGACCGCGTAGTGCTGGAAGACGAAGCCGACATTGCGCCGCTGCGGCGGGAGCGCGGTGGCGTCGTTGCCTTCGATCCTCACCGTGCCGGAGTCAGGGCTCTCCAGACCGGCGATGATCCGCAGTAGGGTCGACTTCCCGCCACCACTGGGGCCCAGTAGCGCGGTGAGTTCGCCGCTGCGCACCGTCAGGTTGATGTCGTCCAGGGCGACGAAGTCACCGAATCGCTTATGGATATTGCGAACTTCGATGCTCATCGGGACTCCTGCTTGGGACTGATAATCGTGATCGCAATGATGGCCACAATTGCGACTGCGACCAGGACGAAGGTGATGGCGTAGGCCGCATCCGTCTGCTGCGAGTACTCGTAGAGATTGTCGATTCGCAGGGTGGCCGTCTCCGTACTCCCCTCGACGTTGCCGGAGACGACGAGCACCGCCCCGTACTCCCCCAGCGCCCGAGCGAGGCTGAGCACGACTCCGTAGGCGAGCGCCCAGCGAATGGTGGGGAGCGTGATGCGACGGAAGGTCACGAAGGAGCCGGCTCCGAGGCAGCGGGCGGCCTGCTCCTGCTCGATGCCGGCCTCCTCGAGCACCGGCACGATCTCCCGCACGACGAGTGGCAACGAGACGAAGACGGTGGCCAGCACCATGCCCGGGATCGCCCCGATGATGTTGAAGTTCGCGTCGCTTAGCGGCGTCGCGAACCAGCCGGTCGGCCCATAGACCAGGATCAGCGCGAGTCCGACGACGATCGGCGAGATTGCGATCGGAAGGTCGATGAACGCCGATAGCAGCCCCCGCCCAGGGAAGCTGTAGCGAGCCAGCAGCAGACCGACGCCGATGCCGAAGATCGTGTTGAGCAGCACGGCCAGCACCGCGATGATGGCGGTGAGCTGAAAGGCATGAACGGTCAGTGGATCGGAGAGTGACTTCAGGACCTCACGGATGCCCGGCTTGAACGTCCGCCAGACGACCAGCAGCAGGGGCACGACGACGAGGATCACGACGTAGGTGACGGCGACGACGCGGAGCACGCTGCGCCCGGCCCGACTCTGACGCCGTGCCCGCGGCGCCCGGGCCGCGGCCACGGGCGTGACGGCGGCGTCGACCATGTCGCTAGCCACGGCGGTTGGTCCGTCGCTGCAGGATCTCGAGCAGCACCAGCACCACGGCGCTGGCGAGCAGCAGCAGGGTGGCGATCGCGGCCGCGTCCCGGACGGACTGCGTCGGGTTGTCGGCGTCCTGCAGCTTGCCGTAGATAATCGCCGAGGCGATCTCGGTCTTGAACGGCAGATTGCTCGAGATGAGCACCACGGATCCGTACTCACCGAGCGCACGGGCGAACGACAGCGACGTGCCGGCGAAGATGGCCGGGAGGATCGACGGGAGCACGACCCGTCGGAAGACCGTGAACGGACCGGCACCTAGGGAGGCGGCGGCCTCCTCTACGTCCTGATCCATGTCGATGAGGACGGGCTGCACGGTTCGCACTGTGAAGGGAAGCGTCACGAAGAGCAGTGCGACGAAGATGCCGATCCGGGTACCGACCAGATGCACACCGATCGGGCTGTCACCGCCGTAGAGGGTGAGCATCACCAGCCCGGCGACGATGGTCGGGAGTGCGAAGGGCACGTCGATGACGATCTCGACCAGGCGCTGCCCAGGGAATGAGTCACGGACGAGCACCCAGGCGATGAGGGTTCCCATCACGGCGTTGACGACGGCCACGGTCAGCGACAGGCCAACCGTGAGCCGAAACGCGCTGAGCACCTCGGGACTGGAGATCGCGTCCCAGAATCCGTGCCAGCCATCACTGAAGCCCTTACCCACCACCGCGGCCAGCGGGAGGAGGACGACCAGACTCAGCCAGATGACGGCGATTCCCAGGCCGAGGCCCGACCCCAGTCGTAGCCGGCTGGTATCAGGCGATCCGGTTTTCCGACGCCGACGACGCGGTGCGGCCGAGGGCTGCACCGCGTCTGTGGGCTCTATCGTGTCGAGGGCCATCCTCAACTAAATCTAGCAAGCAGGTAGGACACGGTCAGCCGGTCTTCTCGATCTGCGTGACCAGTCCGGTCGGACCGAAGAACTTGGCGTTCACCGCGGTCCAGCCACCGAGGTCAGCGATCGTCACCAGCTTCTTCGGCGTCGGGAACGGGTTGCTCGGGTCATTCGCACCCTCGACCGTGCCGATGGTGGTGCCGGCGACGACCGGACGGTACCCCTTGCTGGCGAAGATCTGCTGCCCGGCCGAGCTGAGCAGGAAGGTGAGGAAGTCCTTGGCCTGCGTCGGCGCCGTCTTGGTAACCGCAGCGGGGTTCTCGATCAAGATCGTCTGGTCGGGGACGATGTAGTCGAGCGACTTTCCGGCCTGTCGCGAGGCGATCGCCTCGTTCTCGTATGAGATCAGGACGTCTCCGGTTCCGCCCAGGAACTGGGTGGTGGCCACGGCGCCGCTGGAGGCGCGGCTCACTACGTTGCCGAAGAACTTGGTGAGGTAGTCCTTGGCCTCGGCCTCAGTGCCACCGGCGGCCTCTACGTGGGAGTAGGCGGCGAGGATGTTCCACTTCGCCGACCCGGACGAGGCGGGGTCAGGGGTGACGATCTTGACGCCAGGCTTGATGAGGTCGTCCCAGCCGGTGATGTGCAGCGGGTTGCCCTTGCGCACCGAGATGACGACCACCGAGTCGGAGACCATGCCCTTGGTCGGGCCCGAATTCCAGCCGGCGTCGACGTACTTGGGGACGAGCTTCGTCAGGTCCGGAGTGACTGAGAAGGCAACGTAGTCGGCCTTGACGGTTC
The DNA here is from genome assembly GCA_900100325.1 of Frankineae bacterium MT45. NCBI lineage: Bacteria > Bacillati > Actinomycetota > Actinomycetes > Frankiales > Frankineae bacterium MT45. Next base: position 2,386,407 of record LT629697.1, on the reverse strand, counting down.
CGGCGCTGACGTTCTTGCTCTGCGTGCCGCTGGCGCCGTAGGAGGACTTCCAGGTGACGCCCTTGCCGGCTGAGGTCTTACCGAACGCGGCCTGCAGAGCGTCGTAGGCCGGCTTCGGCACGGAATACGCGACCAGCTTCAGCTCGGTGGAGCCACTGGCCGAACTCGACGAACACGCCGTGACACCCAGCGCGACTGTGGCGACTGAGGCGACCAGCGTGGTGAGCTTTCCGCACTTGCGAAAGCGAGTTCCTATCATCGAGAACATACCCCTCAAGATTCAATCCCATGGCGTTCATGTTGTCCATCGGCTTAGAAGACAATATCGGAAGATTCATCCCGTATGAACCGGCGGGGTGAGCGAGGTTGGTCACGGAGCGGCCGCAGACGCAACAGCGCCGGCGGGGAAGGTATCCTCCCCGCCGGCGCTACGAGCTACGTCAGGCCGTCGGCAACTGGTTAGTTGCCATCTTGGCGCTGCTTAGGCGTCAACCGTCTCCGGCTCAGCGGAAGCCGTCGCGGCGGCGTCCTCGGAGACCAGCACCAGGCTGATCTTGCCGCGGGCGTCGATCTCGGCGATCTCGACCTGGATCTTGTCGCCGACGTTCACGACATCCTCGACCTTGCCGATGCGCTTGCCGTTGCCGAGCTTGCTGATGTGGATCAGGCCGTCCTTGCCCGGGAGCAGGGAGACGAACGCACCGAAGGCAGCGGTCTTGACGACCGTGCCGAGGAATCGCTCGCCGACCTTCGGCATCTGCGGGTTGGCGATCGCGTTGATGCGATCCACCGCCGACTGGGCCGAGAGGCCGTCGGAGGCGCCCACGTAGATGGTGCCGTCATCCTCGATGGTGATCGAGGCACCGGTCTCGTCCTGAATCGCGTTGATCATCTGACCCTTCGGGCCGATCACAGCGCCGATCTTGTCGACCGGAATCTTGACGACCGTGACGCGAGGAGCGAACGGGCTCATCTCGTCCGGCTCGTCGATGGCCTCGGCCATGACATCCAGGATGTGCAGGCGGGCTTCACGAGCCTGGGTCAGCGCGGCGGCGAGGACGTCGGACGGGATTCCGTCCAGCTTGGTGTCCAGCTGCAGAGCGGTGACGAACTGGCGCGTACCGGCGACCTTGAAGTCCATGTCACCGAAGGCATCCTCGGCGCCAAGGATGTCGGTGAGGGCGACGTACTCCGTCTTGCCGTCAACGGTGTCGGAGACCAGGCCCATGGCGATGCCGGCGACCGGCGCCTTGAGCGGCACACCGGCGTTGAGCAGCCCGAGCGTGGAGGCACAGACCGAACCCATCGAGGTGGAGCCGTTGGAGCCGAGCGCCTCGGAGACCTGGCGAATCGCGTACGGGAACTCGTCACGGCTCGGGAGCACGGGCACGAGTGCCCGCTCAGCGAGGGCGCCGTGGCCGATCTCGCGGCGCTTCGGCGAACCGACGCGGCCCGTCTCGCCCGTGCTGTACGGCGGGAAGTTGTAGTTGTGCATGTAGCGCTTGGACTTCTCCGGCGACAGGGTGTCGAGCTTCTGCTCCAGGCCGAGCATGTTCAGCGTGGTGATGCCCAGGATCTGGGTCTCGCCACGCTCGAAGAGCGCCGAACCGTGGACACGCGGGACGACCTCGACCTCAGCCGAGAGCGTGCGGATGTCGCTCAGGCCGCGGCCGTCGATACGGACCTTGTCACGCAGGATGCGCTGACGCACCTGCTTCTTGGTGAGCGCGCGGTAGGCGGCGCTGATCTCCTTCTCGCGACCCTCGAACTGCGGGGCGACGAGCTCCTTCGCGACCTCCTTGAGGCGGTCGAGTTCGGTCTCGCGCTCCTGCTTGTCGGCGATGGTGAGAGCCTGAGCCAGACCGACCGAAACCTCAGCGTCGACGGCGGCGAGCACGTCGTCCTGGAAGTCCAGGAAGACCGGGAACTCGGCGGTCGGCTTGGCGGCGACCCGCGCCAGCTCCGACTGGGCCCGGCACAGCTCGGCGATGAACTTCTTGCTGGCCTCGAGGCCTTCGCCGACGATCTCTTCGGTCGGGCGGGTGGCGCCACCGTCGATAAGGGCGATGGTGTTCTCGGTGGCCTCGGCCTCGACCATCATGATCGCGACATCACCGGAGTCGAGCACACGACCGGCAACGACCATGTCGAAGGTGGCCTGCTCGAGCTGGCTGTGGTTCGGGAACGCGACCCACTGGCCCTCGATGAGGGCGACGCGGGTGGCGCCGATGGGGCCGGTGAACGGCAGTCCGGAGATCTGCGTGGAGGCCGACGCCGCGTTGATCGCGACAACGTCGTACAGGTGATCCGGGTTGAGCGCCATGACGGTGATGACGACCTGGACCTCGTTGCGCAGGCCCTTGACGAAGGACGGGCGCAGCGGACGGTCGATGAGACGGCAGGTGAGAATGGCGTCCTCGCTGGGACGGCCTTCGCGGCGGAAGAACGACCCCGGAATGCGGCCGGCGGCGTACATGCGCTCTTCGACGTCGATCGTCAGGGGGAAGAAGTCGAACTGGTCCTTGGGCGTCTTGCCCGCGGTCGTGGCCGACAGCAGCATGGTGTCGTCGTCGAGGTAGGCGACGACCGAACCGGCGGCCTGACGGGCCAGTCGGCCGGTCTCGAAACGGATGGTGTGGGTACCGAACTTGCCGTTGTCGATGGTGGCAACGGACTCTGTGACGCCGTCGGCGTCGGTGTTGGCCTTGAGCTGTTCGCTCATCTAGACCCCTCTCTTCGTGCTAGGCAGCGATCTGCCCAGTAGATGAGCCGGGGCGGGTGCGTTTGCAGTCGTGACGTGCATCGGGTGATGCCAGCTCGCCGGGTAAAAAAGCTACTCAGCGAACCCGGTCTTCGATCGAAGCTCTCGCCTACCCGTGATGGGCGGCGGGAGCCACTACCGAGGACCGGAGTTGTTGTCGGCTGGCGAGCAGTGTCACGGCGATCGCAAAGCAACCGCGTCCGGCAGTGAATGTTCACTTTTCTTGGTGCGATGCCGGCGACGAATGTCGCGGGCGTGGTAAAGCGACGCCTCCGTCGGAGATTCCGGCGGAGGCGTCCAGACAACTAGCGGCGCAGACCGAGCCGCTCGATGATCGACCGGTAACGGTTGATCTCGGTGTCGTGCAGGTGGTTGAGCAGGCGACGGCGCTGGCCGACGAGCAGCAGCAGGCCACGACGGGTGTGGTGGTCGTGCTTGTGGGTCTTGAGGTGCTCGGTGAGGTCACTGATGCGACGCGAGAGCAGGGCGATCTGCACTTCAGCCGAACCCGTGTCGCTCTCGTTGGAGCCGTACTCGATGACGATTTGCTTCTTGACGTCGCTGGCGAGAGCCATGACTTCCTTTCTGCGTGACAGACCCCTGGTCGGCCACGATTCGGCTGATGCAGGCACGCCCCGCCGGTCGGAATCACGGCAGGCACGAAACGCGCTCCACATACGAGTGCAACATCTTTCACATTGCACTCACTCCACAGATTACCAGTCAGACGGATCACTTCGCGCCATCGCGGCCCGCGCGCGGGCACCGCCCGGCCACTGCGCGCCCGTCAGGCGGGGGCGGAACCGAGGATCTGCCTGGCCTGCCGGACGTCCGCGTGCATCTGCGTCACCAGTTCATCGATCGAGTCGTACTTCTCCATGCCGCGTAGGTGCTCGACGAACTCGACTCCCAATTGATCGCCGTAGAGGTCACCCTCGAAATCGAGGACAAATGCCTCTATTCGCCGATTCTGCACCTCAAAGGTGGGGTTCGTCCCGACCGAGATGGCCGCGTTCCCGAGCGCGGCACCGGCGACCGTGCGCCCGCGCTCATCCAGGCGCACCACGCGCCCGGCGTAGACACCGTCTGCCGGCAGTGCCGTGTAGGGCGCAACCCGCAGGTTCGCAGTCGGGAAGCCCAACTCGCGACCCCGCTGGTCGCCCCGCTCGACGATTCCGTCCACCCGGTGCGGTCGCCCGAGAGCGTGCGCGGCCGCCCGCACGTCGCCGGCCTCGACGCAGGAGCGGACGTAGGTCGCGCTGATCGGCCCCTGCTCCTCAGTGAGTAGGTCGGCTGCAGCCGTGGTGAACCCGAACGTGCGGCCGAGGTTGGCCAGCGTCTCGATGTTGCCGGCGGCCTTGTGCCCGAAGCGAAAGTTCTCGCCGACGATGACCCCCGACGCGTGCAGCGACTCCACGAGCGTGTTGTGCACGAACTCGGCGGGCGGCAGTTTCGAGAACTCAAGGGTGAATGGGAGTCCGAAGAAGACGTCGATGCCGAGCTCGGCTACCAGCTCAGCGCGCCGGGCGAGCGTGGTGAGGGCCGGCGGGTGCGAGCCGGGACGAACCACTTCGGACGGATGCGGCACGAAGGTCATGAGGACGCTCGGGACCCCACGCTCGGCCGCGAGTTTGACGGCCTCTCCGATGATCTGGCCGTGGCCGCGGTGTACCCCGTCGAATACGCCGATGGTGACCACGCAGCGACCCCAGCCGGACGGGATCTCGGAGACGCTATGCCAACGTTGCACGGAGGCCAGCCTACTTGTCAGCCGCGCGCGTTGAAGACGAGAACGGGCTGAGCCCGCCCCCCGATCTCGCGCAGCAGCCCGGAGACGGTCTCGTCGGGTGCGGTCACCGCATAGGTGCCTTCGATGCCGGCCGCCTCGATCGACTGCCCGTAAGTCAACGTCGTCGCCTGCTGCTCGGTGATCGCTCGCACCGGGAAAGCAACCTCGACCGCCCGCCGGAGCGGCAGCGTCACCGGATCGGCCAGCTCCGCCAACTCGGCCAACGTTCGGGCATCATCCAGCGTGAACGGGCCGACCCGGGTGCGACGCAACGCGGTCAGGTGTCCCCCGACGCCGAGCGTGCGGCCGAGATCGCGGGCCAGGGCGCGGATGTAGGTCCCCGAACTGCACTCCACCTCCACATCCACATCGACGAGGTGCTCCTGGGGCCGGGAGTAGCTGAGTACCTCGAAGCGCGAGACGGTGACCGGTCGGGGCGGCAACTCGACGGACTCCCCATCACGGACGCGCTTGTAGGCTCGTTCGCCGTTGATCTTGATCGCCGACACGGCCGAGGGAGCCTGCATGATGTCACCGCGCAGCGGCGCGATCGCCTGCTCGATATCGCCCTCGGAGATGGTCGAGGCGTCGCCGCGGCTGAGCAGCTCTCCCTGAGCGTCGTCGGTGATCGTCGCCTCCCCCAGCCGGATCGTCGCCGTGTAGGCCTTGTCGGCCAGGACGAGATGGTGCAGCAGCCGGGTTGCCTTCTCGATACCGAGGACCAGGACGCCGGTCGCCATCGGGTCGAGCGTGCCCGCGTGTCCGACCCGCCGGGTATGGGCGAGCCGGCGGAGCCGAGCCACCACATCGTGAGACGTGCAGTCGGGATCCTTGTCGACGATCACCAGTCCCGACGTTGCGTCGCTGTCTCGTTTACCCATGGGCCGCTCTCCGATGTCCACTCATACCGACTCCCCCGTTCCCGTGACCAGCCAGCGGTCGGTCCGCACCCGCAGCAGCATGCCGATCAGACGGACCACGATGAACATGCTCAGGCCGAACCACACTCCACCGATCCCCCACTTCCAGTGCAGGCTGGCCAGGGCCAACGGCGTGAAGAAGCCGACGGCGGCGACCAGCGTCAACGTCCGCATGAATGCCACATCACCGGCTCCGATGAGCACGCCGTCGAGCGCGAAGACCAGACCGGCGGCCGGCAGCATGCCGACGAACCAGGGCCAGAGCAGATGCACCTGCGCCAGCACGTCGGCGTCGGTGGTGAAGAGCGCGGGGATGAGGTACCAGCCGGCCGCCATCAGGGCGGCGAAGCCGAAGCCGGCGATGAGGCCGTAGCGACCGACCTGCCATGCCGTGCGACGGGCCAGCGCCGCCGCCGACGCGCCGAGCGCCGCGCCCACCAGGGACTGCGCGGCGATGGCGAAGGAGTCAAGGACGAGGGCGCTGAATTCCCACAGCTGCAGCCCGATCTGATGGGCTGCGATCTGGGCCGTGCCCATTCTGGCCGCGACGGCGGCGGCGCTGAGGAAGGCGATCTGAAAGCCGATCGACCGCACCAGCAGGTCACGCCCGAGGCGGGTCTGCAGCCGCATCACCCGCCACTGAGGCTTGGTCGAGGTAGTGCTCGCCCGGAGCGCCTGGAGAAAGAGGACCGCCCCGACGACCTGCCCGGTGACGTTGGCGATCGCCGAGCCGCGGAGTCCGAGACCGGCGGGGTAGACCAGGATCGGGCAGAGAAGCGCCGATACCGCGTTGGCGATCAGCACGATCCGTACCGGCTTCCGGGTCTCCTGCACCCCGCGCATCCATCCGTTGCCGGCCAGCACCAGCAGCACACCCGGAAGTCCCAGCACTGCGATCCGAAACCAGGATTCGGCCGCCTCAGCGACAACCGGGTCGTGGCGGCTCCCGGCGAGGAGCGCGACCGCGGGGTGGGCCAGCAGCTGGGCCGCCACGACCGCCCCCGAACCGATGATGACGGCGAGCCAGGACGCCTGAACACCCTCGTTGACGGCGGCATCGTGCTCACCGGCCCCGAACCAGCGCGCGGCCCGGGCGGTTGTGCCGTACTCGACGAACATGCCGAGCAGCAGGGCTAGGCCCATCAGTGCCCCGCCGATTCCAAGCGCGGCGAGCTGCTCACTGCCGAGGTGACCGACGACCGAGGTATCGATCAGCAGGTACAGCGGCTCAGCCGCGAGAACCACGAACGCCGACGCCGAAAGCGACAGCAGCCGCCGGGTGGAGACTCCCGTCTCCGATGCGGCGTCGGCGAGATCCTGGCGGGTGTTCCCGCTCGAGCTGCCGCTCACATCTCCGCTCACGTTTCCGCTCACGTTTCCGCTCGCGTTCCCACTCATAGTGGCCGGTACATGACGAGGAGGTCGACGAAACCGGCCTCCGGGTGATGGAAGCCGCCCGGGATGATCCCGACCGTGCTGAAGCCGAGATCGAGATACAGGGCTACGGCGTGGACGTTGGTGGCCGCCACCGCGTTGAACTGCATGCCCCGAAAGCCAAGGGCGCGGGCTCGATCCAGGCTGTGGCTCACGAGTTGGCGCCCGATCCCCTGCCCGCGTGCTGCCTCGCTGACCATGTAAGACCCGTTGGCGACGTGTGCTCCCGGGCCCTGCTGGTTCGCCGAGATCCGGTAGATGCCCAATGGCGTTGGCGACTCAGCCGTCTGAGCGATCCAGACTTCGCCCGACCCCAGCCACATCCGCTCTGCGGTCTCCGAGGACGTCTGCGGATCGTAGGTGTATGTGTCGCCGCCTCGGACCACCGACGACCAGATCGGCCAGATCGCGGGCCAATCGGAGGCGTCGGCGCGTCGGAGCAGTACGGAACTCATTCTTCGTCGTCGACGACTTCCCGAGGCTTGCGATACGGATCGGCGTCTCCGGCGTAGCTGGCCCCGAGGCGGGCCCGGTCCAATTCGGCGTCGGCCTGCGCCGCGACGGTGAGCAGATCGTCGATGTGCTTGGCCGTCTCGGGCACAGCGTCGAGAATGAAGGTCAGCGTCGGTGTGAAGCGCACCCCGGTGAGACGCCCCACCTCGCTGCGCATGACGCCCTTGGCCGACTCGAGGGCGGCGGCTGATTCGCGCTGCGCCTCTTCGTCGCCGAACACCGTGTAAAACACGGTGGCATCGTGAAGGTCACCGGTCATCCGGACGTCGGTGATGGTGACCATGCCCAGTCGCGGATCTTTGATCTGCGTCTCCACGAAGGTGGCGACGATCTGCTTGATTCGCCCCGAGAGGCGTCGTGCCCGTCCCTGGTCAACCATCGAATTTCCTCTCAGTCCAGATCATCATCATCGAGAATCCGGTGTCTTGTCTTCAATATTTCCACCTCGGGGAACGAGGTCATCAGGCGATCGCAGCTCTCCAGCACCTCGCGCACGTGCGCATGCTCGCCGGCGACCACCGCCACCGACACTTCGGCGCGGCGGTGAAGTTCCTGATCTCCGGTCTCGGCGGCGGCGACGTCGAAGCGCTTGCGCAACTGGCTGATGATCGGACGGAGCACCGACCGCTTCTCCTTCAGTGAATGCACGTCACCGAGCAGCAGATCGAAGGTCAACGTTCCGACAACCATCTGGCCTCCTTCGCCTCGACCCGAGCGCGCTGATAGCACGAGTCGCTGAAGTGGACTCGTCGCCCACTCGTCCCAGCGGGCGCGCAAGTGGTCGCCTGCGTCGCCGGGTCGGCCACCGTCTCAGTGGCCGACCCGGGCGACGGGCGGCGGACTCAGCTGCGAGCCTTCTCCTGCAGTTCGAACGTCTCGATGACGTCTTCGGCCTTGATGTCGTTGAATGAACCGAGCCCGATACCGCACTCGAATCCATCGCGGACCTCAGTCGCATCGTCCTTGAAGCGGCGAAGCGACTCCACCGTGAGGTTGTCGGCCACGACCACGCCGTCACGGATGAGACGCGCCTTGCTGTTGCGTCGAATCGTGCCGGAGCGGACCAGGGAACCGGCGACGTTGCCGATCTTCGGCACCCGGAAGACCTCGCGGACCTCAGCCGTACCCAGCTGAACCTCGTGGTATTCGGGCTTGAGCATGCCCTTGAGGGCCGCCTCGATCTCGTCGATGGCCTGGTAGATGACCGTGTAGTAGCGGATGTCGACGCCCTCGCGGTCAGCGACCTCGCCAGCCTTACCGGCCGGGCGGACGTTGAAGCCGATGATGACGGCATCCGACGCGATGGCCAGGTTGACGTCGTTCTCGTTGATCGCACCGACACCACGGCCGATCACCCGCAGCGAGACCTCATCGGCGGTGTCGCCGATGTCGATCCCGACCAGGGCGTCCTCGAGTGCCTCGACGGAACCGGAGACGTCACCCTTGATGATGAGGTTCAGCTGCTGAACCTCGCCGGCGGCCAACGCCTTGTCCAGATCGTCGAGCGAAACCCGGCGACGGGTCGAGGCCAGCTGTGCGTTGCGCTCACGCGCCGCGCGCCGATCGGCGATCTGACGGGCGATGCGGTCCTCCTCGACGACGAGGAAGGAGTCACCGGCACCCGGCACCGAGGTCAGGCCCAGAACCTGGATCGGACGCGACGGACCGGCGAACTCCAGCGTCTCGCCGTGCTCGTCGAGCATGGCCCGGACCCGGCCGAAGGCGTCACCGGCGACGACCGAGTCACCCACGCGCAGCGTTCCGCGCTGGACGAGCAGGGTGGCCACCGGGCCGCGGCCGCGATCCAGGCGCGCCTCGATCACGATGCCCTGGGCATCCTGGTCGGGGTTGGCCCGCAGGTCGAGTGAGGCGTCCGCCGTGAGGAGCACGCCCTCGAGGAGTCCGTCGATGTTCAGACCGGCCCGCGCCGACACGTCGATGAACATGGTGTCGCCGCCGTACTCCTCGGCGACGAGACCGTACTCGGTCAGCTGCTGACGAACCTTCTGCGGGTTCGCGCCTTCCTTGTCGATCTTGTTCACCGCGACCACGATCGGGGCACCAGCGGCCTGGGCATGGTTGAGCGCCTCGATCGTCTGGGGCATGACACCGTCGTCAGCGGCAACGACCAGCACGACGATGTCGGTGGTCGAGGCACCACGGGCACGCATGGCGGTGAACGCCTCGTGACCCGGGGTGTCGATGAAGGTGATAGCCCGCTCGGCACCTTCGTGTTCGACGTGAACCTGGTACGCACCGATGTGCTGGGTGATGCCGCCGGCCTCGTCCTCAATGACGTTGGTCTTGCGGATGGCGTCGAGGAGTCGCGTCTTTCCATGGTCGACGTGACCCATGACAGTGACGACCGGCGGCCGAGCGACGATGAGATCGTCGGCGCCCTCGTCCTCGCCGAAGGTGAGGTCGAAGGACTCGAGGAGCTCACGATCCTCGTCCTCCGGGCTGACGACCTGGATGACGTAGTTCAGCTCGGCACCGAGCAACTGCAGCGTCTCTTCGTTCACCGACTGGGTGGCGGTCACCATCTCGCCGAGGTGGAAGAGGACGGTCACCAGCGCGGCTGGGTTTCCATCGATCTTCTCGGCGAAATCGGTGAGCGACGCCCCGCGCGGAAGGCGCAGCACCTCTCCGCTGCCGCGGGGAACCTGCACGCCGCCCAGTGACGGGGCCTGCATGTTGTCGAACTCCTGGCGACGCTGCTTCTTGCTCTTACGTCCACGGGCCGGACGTCCGCCCTGGCGCCCGAAGGCACCCGCCGTACCGGCGCCGCGTCCACGACCACCGGGACCGCCGGGACGGCCACCGCCGCCACCACCGGGTCCACCAGGACCGCCACGGAATCCGCCGCCACCTCCGGGCGCACCCGGAGCTCCGCCGGGAGCACCGCCACCGCCCCGGTAGTTACCACCGGGACCACCGGCGGCCGGACGACCGGCACCGGCCGGACCTGGGCGACCGGCACCCGGGGCACCGGGACGCCCCGAACCACCGGGACCACCGGGACGCTGACCGCCGAAGCCACCCGGGCCCGACGCACCCGCACCACGTCCGGGCATGGAGCCGGGACTGGGACGAGGTGGCATCATGCCCGGATTGGGGCGAGGACCGCCGGCGCCAGCACTACCGCCCGGGCGGGCCGCCGGGCGCGGAGGCATGCCCGGTGCCGGTGCGGCACCAGAGGGGCGGGGAGCAGCCGGGCGGGTGCTGGGCGAGCTCCCGCCCACACCGAACGGATTGTTTCCGACCCGGGGACCGGGGCGGGGGCCAGCGGCCGGACGAGCAGCCGGAGGCTCGACGACCGGTGCCGCGTCGGCAGCGATCGGTGCCGGGGCCGGGGCCGCCGGCGCCGACGGAGCAGGAGCCGCAGCGGCCGGGGCCACCGGGGCCTCAAACGCGGGCGCCGGGGTCGGAGGGGCGGTCTCGATTACTGGTGCAGCGGCGGGAGCCGGGGCCGGCGCGGCCGGCGCGGCTTCGACGACGGCCTCAGCCGGGGCCGGGGCGGGAGCCGGAGCAGCCTTCTTGGCCGGCGCCTTCTTGACCGGCGCGGCTACGGCGTCTGGGAATGCCTCCCGAACGCGTCGCGCGACGGGGGGCTCGATGGTGGAGGACGCACTCTTGACGAATTCGCCGATCTCGCCGAGTTTCGCGAGAACGTCCTTGCTGGTAACTCCGAGCTCTTTGGCGAGCGCGGACACGCGGGTCTTGCCGGTCACTGGACTCCTTTAGTAGGGACCGGACGGCAGAGCCGCGCGATCCCGTTAGATGGGGAACTTACTCATTGCTGGCGCTTCATCGAGTGCCCATAGCTTCGTTGCTCACTTTCGCGAGACGATCTGTCGGCCGCCACGGACTTTTGCCGGGCGGGTGGTGCTGGCAATGCGGTCTATCGCTGCCCGCCTGCGGGGAGTTCGGTGACACCCCCGGGACCGGAGCTGTCGACGTACTCGTGCACAGCCGTACAGTCGACGATTCCGGAGAGGCGCAGAGCCCGACCGAAAGCACGACGCTGGTCGGCGAGAGCAACGCACTCCGTGGACGGGTGCACCCACGCACCTCGTCCGGGAAGACGATGGCGCGGATCGACGACGACGAGGTGCCCTACCGAACTCTCGGCGGAACTCGCAGACGCCGGCACTGCGACAACGCGTAGCAGACCAGCAGTCTCCGACCGAGAACGGCACCCGACGCAGGTTCGGACCGGCTCTGCCGTCACGGCGACATCACTGGGACATCCTCCGCGAACTCGAGCCGAACTGAGCCAATCTGAGCACTACAGCGCGTCAGGGCCACCGACGAGCGGAGGACCGTTGTACAGCTTACTCCTCGCGGTCGGGCGTGTCGTCGCCCTTGAGGTCGTGTCCGCGATCACCGGAGTTCGGAGCAGCGGCGGCCCCGGTCTCGGAGTCACTATGAATGTCGATGCGGGCTCCGGTGAGACGGGCCGCTAGACGGGCGTTCTGCCCTTCCCGCCCGATCGCCAGGGACAACTGGTAGTCGGCGACGACGACGCGGACCGCCTGAGTGGCCTCGTCCACGATCTCGCTGCTGATCGCGTTGGCCGGCGACAGCGCGTTTCCGACGTAGATCGCCGGGTCCGGATTCCAGTCGATGATGTCGATCTTCTCGCCGTGCAGTTCGGCGACGACGTTGCGAACGCGCTGCCCCATAGGTCCGATGCAGGCACCCTTGGCGTTCAAGCCGGCGACTTCGGTGCGGACTGAAATCTTGCTTCGGTGCCCCGCCTCACGAGCGACGGCGACGATCTCGACGCTCTCGTCGGCGATCTCGGGCACCTCGAGGGAGAAGAGCTTGCGAACCAGATTCGGGTGGGTGCGGCTCAGCGTCACCTGCGGCCCTCGCATCCCCCGGGTGACTCCCACCACGTAACACTTGAGCCGGGTGCCGTGGCTGTAGTCCTCCCCCGGCACCTGCTCGGACTGCGGCAGGACCGCTTCGAGTTTGCCGATGTCGACCAGCACCATCCCCTTGGTTGCCGCCTGCGCGTCGGCCTGGATCACGCCGGTGACGATGTCGCCTTCGCGCCCCGAGAACTCGCCGAAGGTGAGGTCGTGCTCGGCGTCGCGCAGACGCTGGATGATGACCTGCCGGGCCGTCGCCGCCGCCACCCGCCCGAAATCGAGCGGCGTGTCGTCGTACTCCTCCTCGATCGAGCCATCCGGGCCCAGGTCCTGGGCCCACACCGTGACGTCGCCACTCTTGCGATCGATGTCGACGCGGGCGTGCGGCATGGAGTGCGGCGTGTGGCGGTACGCGGTCAGCAGGGCCGTCTCCAGAGCGAGCATGATCGTCTCGAAGGGGATCTCCTTCTCGCGTTCGATGCTGCGCAGAGCGGCGATATCAACGTTGACCATCAGTCTTCCTCAGTTTCGTCTTGCTCTATTTCGTGGTGCTCTGCGTCGTCGAACTCTGCCGCACGCTCGGTTTCCTCAAGATCGTCCGCGTCCGAATCGGCGTTGTCCAGATCCTCGACGTTGTCCAGATCCTCGACGTCGGCTCGGTTGAATTCGACCTGCACCTTCCCGGGACCGAGTTCACCCCAGGCGAGCGATCGCGTGTTGCCGTCGCTGACGAGTTCCACGCCGGTGTCGGAGGTCGAGCGGATCCGTCCGATCAGGACCACCCCGTCCACGCTCACCTTGACCAGCCGGCCGACCGCCCTTCTCCAGTGCCGAGGCTCAGTGAGTGGTCGATCCACGCCCGGGGAGGTGACCTCGAGGACGAAGGGCTCGCTGAATTGACCGGCGGGGGCGGTGTCCTCGTCCAGTGCGTCGGAGAGGAGACGGCTGACCGTGGCGATCGCGTCGAGGTCGATGCCGCCGTCGGCGTCGACGACGACCCGGACCAGGCTGCGGCGGCCGACGGATTTCACCGTCAATTCCTCGAGGTCGTACCCGGCTCCAGCCACAATGGGAGACAGAACCTCCCGCAGATGATCGCGAATCTTCGCCGACCTTGCATCGGGTGGGCCAGCCTTGGCTGCTGACATCACAACGCTCCCTCGGGTGTGCAGTTGTACCGGACGAACACCGGCCGCCGGTTTCAGCCGACAACGATTGGCAATGAGCTTATGCGACTCTGCGACACTGTTGAACGAGATGACCCAGATTCCCCCTCCGACGCCGCCGCAGCCGCCCGCCGAGGCCACCGAACCGGGGCCCTCCGACCCCGCTACGCCCGCCAACCCCGCGCCGAAGAGGGTGACCCGACGTTGGATTCTCGGCTCCGCGGTGGTGCTGGCCGGCGGCGCCGTCGGGGTAGTCGCCGGGCTCAAGCAACCATTCGGCCGCTCGAATCCCTTCGATCATCACGTGCCACTCCCCGACCCGCCGCCCCAACTGCTCTCGGCAGCCGATCGGGAGGCCCAGCTGATCGCGTCGCTGGAGGCGGCCCGCCAGAGCTCGCCGGCGGACTCCCGGCTGGCCCAGCTGCTGAGCGATCACAGGGCCCACTCCGCGGCCCTGACGGCCACGCTGGCCCAGTACGCGCCGCAGCCCGCCGTCACGACATCGTCACCGCCCACGGCCGGAGTCAACACGGCCACGCTGCGGGCGCAGGAGACGGCGGCCCAGACCGCGGCAGCGAGCGAATCCGAGGCGCTCGAGGGTGATCTCGCGGTGCTGCTGGCCAGCATCTCGGCCTGCGAGGCGACCCACGTCGAACTGCTGCAGGCCACGAATGGCTAGCCCCACACCGGCGATCCCGGCGGCCTCAGCCAGCCTGATCAGCAGCTGGCAGGGCCTGCTCGCCGCAGAGCACGCGGCGGTCTTCGCCTACCGCCGTCTCGGTCCCCAGCTGGCAGCGGCCGACCGCGAACTTGCCCGGACCTACGAAGCGGCACATCGCTCGGTGCGCGACGAATTGAGCGCCGGGCTGCTGGCGGCCGGACAGACGCCGGTGCGGACGGAGGCCGACTACCCACTGGCTGAACCGCTCTCAGCCCCGTCGGCCGCAGTACAGGCCGCGGTCGGCGCCGAGGAGTCCTGCGCCACGGCAGCCCGTCTACTGCTGCTGGGCGCAGCCTCGACGACGGCCCAAGCGCCGGCGGGATCGACCCTGGCCAAGCTGCGGGCGACGGCCCTGAGCGAACTCACCGACAGCGCTGTGCGCGCGACCCGGTGGCGGATCGGCGACGACGCGGCCAACGCGACGGTGCCCTTTCCGGGCGTCGAGTAGCGCTCGTCAGAAGAGGATCGTCGTCAGGGTGGCGACCGGTCGCATCCCCAGCCGCTCATAGAGCCGGCGAGCGGGAATGTTGAAATCGTTGACGTAGAGGCTCGCACTGGGCGCGAGTCTCAGCGCGTACTGAACGACTCCGGCCATCGCCGGGCCGGAGATACCTTGCCCGCGCAGATCCGGACGAACCCAGACCCCTTGGATCTGGCAGGTGTCGGGTGAGACCGCGGCCAGTTCGGCCTTGAAGATCACGTGCCCGTTGACGTCGTTGAGCAGCAGCGCCCGGCGGGCCGACACCAATGAGCCCAATCGCTCGCGATAGGCGGCTCGGGTCATGTGCAGGAAGGGTGAGAGGCCGAGTTCCTCGGTGAACATGGCCGCCGCCGCCGGGAGGTAGTTGTCGAGGTCCTTAGCGGTAGCCGGGCGCAGCTGCGGATCCACCGCTGCCGCATCGACGGATGAGACGACGAGCAGTGGCTGCTGCGGTCGCAGCAACCGCGGGCGGGACCAGGATCGTCCGAGCACGCTCCAGAGCGGGGTGAGCACCTCGCGCCGGCCGACGACGGCCGAACAGATCCGCGGACGGTCCGCCAGGAAGTGGGCCAGCGGGGCGACGGCGCGCGGGTCGGGGCAGAAGGGCATCAGGTTGCCACCGTTGAAGCAACCGCCGACCAGACGGCCACCGATCTCGACCCCGATGAGGGAACCGCTGAGTCCGGCATCACCGAGATCGCCGACCTCGTGCAGGCGCGCAGCGACGACCGCGTTGACGATCGGATCGGCGGCGATCAGGGCCTGAAGCTCGCCCAGGTCGTCGTTCTCGAGCAGCCGGACCCGGACCGCCGACGACGTGCGGGACGACGCCGAGACGTCGGGCCGGGTGACAGTCACGACAGCGAGACTACCGGCGACGCGCCGGAATTGCCGCGATCGGCGACGGTCGGGCGGCTACGAGATGGCGACCGACGGCTCGCCCGACGCGACACCGGCGGCGGCCATCTCCTCAGCCATCCGCAGTGCCTCTTCGATCAGGGTCTCTACGATCTGCGACTCGGGAACCGTCTTGATGACCTCGCCGCGGACGAAGATCTGTCCCTTTCCGTTGCCGGAGGCGACGCCGAGATCCGCCTCGCGGGCCTCCCCCGGACCGTTGACGACGCAGCCCATGACCGCGACTCGCAGCGGCACCTCGATGCCCTCCAGGCCAGCCGTCACGCGCTCGGCCAGGGTGTACACGTCCACCTGGGCCCGCCCGCAGGAGGGGCAGGAGACGATCTCGAGACGGCGCTGGCGCAGGTTCAGCGACTCCAGGATGGCCAGGCCGACCTTCACCTCCTCGACCGGCGGGGCCGAGAGGGAGACCCGGATCGTGTCGCCGATTCCCCGCGAGAGGAGTGCCCCGAAGGCCACCGAGGACTTGATGGTGCCCTGGAAGGCGGGGCCGGCCTCGGTGACGCCGAGATGCAGCGGGTAGTCACAGCGTTCGGAGAGAAGTTCGTACGCCTTGACCATCACGACCGGATCGTTGTGCTTCACCGAGATCTTGAAGTCCCGGAAGTCGTGCTCCTCGAAGAGGGCCGCCTCGTTGAGGGCCGACTCGACGAGCGCCTCGGGCGTCGCCTTGCCGTACTTGGCCAGCAGTCGCTTGTCCAGCGATCCTGCGTTCACACCGATCCGCAGCGACGTTCCAGCGGCGGTGGCGGCCTTGGCGATCTCGGCGATCTTGTCGTCGAATGCCTTGATATTTCCTGGGTTTACCCGCACAGCGGCACAACCGGCGTCGATGGCGGCGAAGACGTACTTCGGCTGGAAGTGAATGTCGGCGATCACCGGGATCTGGCTGTGCTTGGCGATCTCGGGGAGGGCGTCGGCGTCGTCCTGCGACGGGACGGCGACCCTGACGATGTCACAGCCGGTGGCGGTGAGGGCCGCGATCTGCTGGAGGGTGGCGTTGACGTCGGAGGTCAGCGTCGTGGTCATCGACTGCACCGAGACGGGCGCATCACCGCCGACGGCCACCGAGCCGACCTGGATCTTGCGGGTCTTGCGGCGGGGCGTGAGGACGGGCGGGGGTCCAGCGGGCATTCCGAGAGAAACAGTCACACCACCAGTATCCGCCTCCGGAGGGCGTGGTGTCGTCAGCCTATGGTGACTGGCTTCACGATATCCGCGTACATGATCAGCAGCGTGACCACGATCAGCACTGAGGCGACGGCGTAGACGAACGGCAGCATCGCCGCCGTGTCGACGTAGATCGGCTTGCGTGGAGCCGGTGCCTCGTCCACCAGGAGCGGCGAGTTGGGGTCAGCCGCCGCGCGAGCGCGGGCCCGGGCCAGAGCCCGGTCCTGCAGTCGGGCCCGTCCACGCTTCGCCGCCTCGACCAGCGCACCAGCCACGTGACCGCCGTCCAGCGGCAGCAGTGGTATCAGGTTGAAGAAGAAGAGCAGCAGGTTAATGCTGGCCAGCAGGCTGATCAGGATGTAGATCTTGTCCTGCACGTCGAATTGGTGGCTGGCCGC
This sequence comes from Frankineae bacterium MT45, assembly GCA_900100325.1. Lineage (NCBI taxonomy): Bacteria > Bacillati > Actinomycetota > Actinomycetes > Frankiales > Frankineae bacterium MT45. The sequence goes on along the minus strand of LT629697.1, from coordinate 2,369,259 downwards.
CACCTCGCCGCCGATCCGCCCGATACCGACGACGCCGACGGCTCCCTCCGGGTCGCGCGCCTTGCCCTCAAAGACCGTGTCCCAGACGCTGGCCACCCGGCTCGGGTACTGGCCGATGACGCTGACCCCCTGGGCGATCTGGCTGACCACCTGACCAGGGACCTGGCGAATGGGCGTAGCTGCGTAGTAGCTGTGGATCGTCGGCGCGACCCCGATGAAGCCGGCCACCTTGGTCTTGGTGCCGTCGGCGTTGGCGTACTTCACGTTCTCGACCGGCGTGATGCTGACCGTTCGGGAGGCCCCGTCACGCGTGATCGTCATCGAGACGGTCTCGTTGGCCGATCGCTCGATCGCCGCGACTTCGTCGTCCCAGGATCGGACGGCGACACCGTTGATCGCGGTGATGCGGTCACCGGGCTTCAGCACACCGTAGGCCGGTGCGGCCGGCGCGTTCGCCGGGCAGGTGGTGGAGTTCGCCGACGGGTCGGTTGCCTTCACGACGCACTGGCTCACGCTCCCCACCGTCGTGGTGGCGTCCTGGTGCTTCTGCCCCAGCGAGACGGCGAGCAGGAGCGTCAGCACGAGGTAGATCACGAAGTTCATCGTCGGGCCGCCGAGCATGACGATGATCTTTTTGCCTGGAGTCAGCCGGTAGAACTGGCGATCCTCGTCCTCGGGGGTGACCTCACTGCGACTGGTGGCCCGAAAATCCTCGACCGCAGTGGCCATCCGTTTCGGCCAGCGGGAGACCTTGCCGTCAGCGCGCGGCGGGACCATGCCGATCATGCGGATGTAGCCGCCGAGCGGGATCGCCTTGACGCCGTACTCGGTGTCGCCGCGCTTGCGTGACCAGAGCGTGGGGCCGAAGCCGACCATGTACTGGGTGACCTTCACACCGAACTTCTTGGCCGGAACCATGTGGCCGACCTCGTGCAGAGCAATGGAGCCGAGGAGGCCCAGAGCGAAGATCAACACGCCAAGCGCGTACAGCAAAACGTCACCTTTTCTGGCTCAGAGCGGTCTGGACGTGTCGGCGCGCCCAACTCTGCGCAGCTTCTATCTCCTCGACGGTACCGGGAACCGAGCCAGTGTGCTCGTCGGCCAGCCAGCGAAGGAGCACCGATTCGATCAAGGTGACTATGTCAGTGAATCCAATGCGCCCGCTGTGAAATGCCCCTACGAGTTCCTCATTGGCCGCGTTGAAGACCGCCGGCGCACAGGCCCCCGCTTCGCCGGCCATCCGGGCCAGCTCGATGGCCGGGAAGACCGCGTTGTCGACCGGCTCGAAGGTCCAGGTCTGGCGCTGGCTCCAGTCGATCGGCGCGCTGGCGTCGGGCACCCGATCCGGCCAGCCGAGGGCCAGCGAGATGGTGAGGCGCATGTCGGGTGGGGAGGCCTGCGCGATCGTCGAACCGTCGGTGAACTCGACCATGGAATGGACGATCGACTGCGGATGGGTCACGACCGAGATCTGCGAATACGGGACGTCGAAGAGCAGGTGGGCCTCGATCAGTTCCAGGCCCTTGTTCACCAGCGTGGCCGAATTCGTGGTGATGAGCGGGCCCATCGACCAGGTCGGGTGGGCGGCCGCCTGCTCGGGCGTCACCCCGGCCAACTCGTCGCGACTCCAGCCACGGAAGGGGCCGCCACTGGCGGTGAGTATCAGTTGCCGGACCTCGCCCCGGCTCCCGGCGCGCAGGCACTGGGCGATCGCCGAGTGCTCGGAGTCCACCGGAACCAGCTGCCCCTCCTTGGCCCGGGAGGTGACGAGCTCGCCGCCGGCGACCAGTGATTCCTTGTTGGCCAGGGCCACCGACTGGCCGGCGTCCAGGGCGGCGACCGTGGCCCGTAGGCCCTGGTGCCCGGCCACCGCGTTGAGGAGGACGTCGGCGTCAAGGGTGGCCAGCTCGACGATCGTCTCCGGGCCGCTCACCACCTGCGGAGGCGGGGCAGCGCCGCGCGGCCAGTCGCGCTCCAGCAGCGCCCTCAGGTCGCCGGCGACCTCACTTCGGCTTACCCCCACGGTCGCCACCCGGTGGGTGATGGCCTGCGCGGCCAGACTGGCGACATCCGCACCTCCGGCGGCGACCGCGACCACCTGAAAGCGGTCCGGCGCGGCGTTGGCCACGTCCAGTGCCTGGGTGCCGATGGACCCGGTAGAGCCGAGGACGACGACGCGTCGAGGAGTCATTGGGCCATTGTCGCCGATCCCCCCATCGACAGGCAGAGGCAGCCGCCGCCGCTGACCGGCCGCCCCGGCGTCGACCCGTCCAGGCGCGATGAGAGACTGAGCAAGATAGTGAATCGAGACGGGAGTAATCAGGTGCCACTCAAGCCAGGTAGCGAGCCGGCCAATGTCGGATCACCTGACGACTACTCGGCCGACCACCCCGCCGAGCACCCCTCAGATTGGGGTTGGCACGGTGAGTGGGGCGTGTGGCGTCAGATCGGCGGCTGGATCAGCGCGCTGATCCTGATCCTGATGACCACAGCCACTCACTACAACCACGCTGGCGAGATTGCCCTGCTCAGCACAGCCGGAGTGCTCATCGTCGGCCTGATCTGGGACATCCAGCGTCAGCGCACCGCTTGGCGCCGCTAACCCCACCGCAAGGTTCGCGGCAACGCCCGTTGCTTCAGGCCGCGATCTCCTGCATCCGCCAAGGTGAGTCGTAGTCACCGGCCAGCAGGTCCAGGAACGGCATCGCATCAAAGGCCTCGGGCCCGAGCACGCCGACCCCTGACCAGACCCCGCTGCTGATAAGTTCCAGCGCGACGATCGGGTTCACTGCGGTCTGCCAGTTCGCCGCCTGGGCCGAGTACTCACTCAGCGACCACTCGTTGTCCACCGCGTGATACAGGTAGGTCGATCGCGGGCGACCGTCCTTTCCCGTTCCCCGGACCCAGAGCCCGGCACAGGTCTTGCCACGGGCTAGTTTCCCGAGCCCGTCCGGATCGGGGAGGCAGGCCGCGACCACGTCTCGGGGTGAGACCATCGCTCCGTTGACCACAACCGGTTCCCGGCGATCGAGGCCGAGCTTGTGCAGGGTGCGCAGCGTGCTGACGAAGTCGGCTCCGAGTCCGTATTTGAAGGTCACCCGCTTCGCCTCGATCCAGCGCGGGATGAGCACCACCTCCTCGTGCTCGACGTTGACACACTCCACCGGGCCGATGCCTTCGGGGAAGTCGAACATCTCGGCCTCACTGAACGGCTCCGTGGTGTACCAGCCCCGATCGCTCTCGTAGACGACCGGCGGGCTCAAGCACTCATCGATGGCGGTCCACATCCCATGTACCGGGGCCAGATCTCGGCCGTCGACGGTGAGGTTGGCCGCGTCCCGCACGCCGGCCTCGTCGATCTCGCTGAAGAGGTGGTCGCTGGCGTAGCGGGCGAAGACGTCCGTGAGCCCGGCCTCGATCCCCATGCCGAGCAGGGCCAGGCGCTCACCCTGGGCCCACTCCTCGGCCAGCGCGAACTGTTCGTCGCCGAGTTTGACACCGGTATCCCGGTACGGGTTGGTCGGATGGGGCTTCGACGACGAGATAGCCATGTCTATGTAGTGGATCCGGCAGGCGAGTGCGGCCCGGAAGATCGCCATGGTGCAGCGCGGATCGGTGACTCCGAGGACGGCGTCTATGCGATGCTCGGAGATGACCGCCTCGACGGCCCGCTGGCTGCCGACGTCGACCTGGGTGGCCGAGAATCGTAGATCGCGGGTGGCGGCGGCCAGCGATTCGGCGCGAAAGAGGTCGTAGTCGCCGATCACCACGGCCTCCGCGAACGAGCGCCGGGCAAGGATCATCGCCGCGGCATGGCCGACCCCGCCCGCGCCGAGAACGAGCACTCGCATGCGTCTATGAAAGCACCGGTGTCAATGGATTCCATCGACGAAACAAAGTTGGAACACGGAAACCCTTGCATCGCATCGGAAAAGCTGCGATAAACGCACAACGGGAGATCTTGCACGAGAACGATGGAGATGCACCGATGACTACCGAAGCTGTGCCGCACCACACCGCCTCGACCGATGACGGAGGCAAGGGTCTGAAAACCGGGGCGCTCGGGCTCGCCTCCAGCATCGTCATCGGCGTCGCCTCGACGGCGCCGGCCTACAGCCTGGCCGCGACGCTCGGCCTGATCGTCGCGCTGGTCGGACTGCAGGCACCGTCGATCGTCGTGCTGGCCTTCGTGCCGATCCTCTTCGTATCCGTCGGGTATCAACAACTGAACAAGCGAGAACCCGACTGTGGCACCACCTTCACCTGGGCCACCAAGGCCTTCGGCCCGAAGACCGGCTGGATGGGAGGGTGGGGAATCATCGCCGCCGACATCCTGGTCATGGCCTCTCTGGCCCAGGTAGCCGGCCAGTATGTGTTCCTGCTCTTCAACAAGGACAGCAAGATCGGCACCAATCCGAACAGCGGCTGGGTCCTCTTCGTCGGTCTGATCTGGATGGCCTTGATGACCTACATCTGCTACCGCGGCATCGAGGTCTCGGCTCGCATCCAGCAGGCACTCCTCTCGCTTGAGGTCGTCGTGCTGGTCATCTTCGCGGTCACCGCACTGGTCAAGGTGTATGGCTCGAATCCCCCACCGACCGCGATCCGTCCGGAGCTCTCCTGGTTCAACCCCTTCCACGTCGTCGACCTCAACACGTTCTTCCAAGGCATCATCCTGATGCTCTTCATCTACTGGGGCTGGGACTCGGCTGTCTCGGTGAACGAGGAGACGAAGGACCGCGAGAAGACTCCCGGTCGGGCCGCCGTTATCTCCACCGTCCTGCTGCTGGTCACGTACGTCATCGTGACGCTGGCCGCCCAGTCCTTCGCCGGCGTGGGCGACAAGGGCATCGGCTTGGCAAATCCCGACAACTCCGGTGACATCCTGAGCGTCGTCGGCGGTGCGGTCTTCGGTGATTCGGGATTCGGGAAGATCATGGCGAAGCTATTGATCCTGCTGGTGCTCACCTCGGCCGCGGCCTCGACACAGACGACGATCCTGCCGACGGCCCGCACCAGCCTGTCGATGGCTGCCTTCAAGTCGATCCCGGCCCGGTTCGCCCACATCCACCCCAAGTACCTCACGCCCACCCAGTCGACGGTATGGATGGGTGGCATCTCGGCCGTTCTCTACCTTGGCATGAACTACGTCCAGGGTGGCGGAGGGTCACTGATCAGCGATGCGGTTACCGCCATCGGCATGCTTATCGCGTTCTACTACGGCCTCACCGGGTTCGCCTGCACCTGGTACTACCGGCACGAACTCTTCAAGGACGTTGGAAGCTTCTTCATGAAGGGCCTCATCCCGCTGCTCGGTGGCGTCTTCCTGTTCATCGGGCTCGGCCTGACGGCCGTACAGGACTGGAAACCGACCAACAGCTACGTCGTGTACACCGTCCCCGGGCTGGGGTGGCAGGTCGGTTGGGCCTTCATCCTCGGAGTCGGCGCAGTGATCGTCGGGATTCTGCTGATGTTCGTCTGCATGGCGTACTACAAGGACTTCTTCGCCGGAATCACCCTCAATCGCGACACCCCGGTCTTCCTGGCCGAGGACGAGCCGATCACCACGCACCACCTCCTCCCGGACGAGTTGGGCTCAACCGTGATCGCGCCGGACTTCTCCAACCTGCCTCACGGAGCAGCCGCCATCGATCCGATGACCGGCGAGGAGCACATCAGCGAGTGACGGCCACCGGGATCCGCGTCAGCGGCCATCCAGCAACGGTTGGCGCGGATCCCAGGTGGTGCCGTCGGCGTGGTCGCGACGGCGGCGGGCAATACCCGACAGCACTTCAAGCACCACTCGGTTAGCCAAGAACGAGGTGATCTCGGCATGGTCGTAGGGAGGCGACACCTCGACCACATCGACGCCAACCACCGGCAATTCATAGGCGATCCGCCGCACCGAGTCGAGCAACTGGCGGGCGGTGAGACCGCCGGGCTCGGGGGTGCCGGTCCCCGGCGCATGGCCTGGGTCGCAGACGTCGATGTCAACCGAGAGGAAGACCCCGTCGCAGTCGTCGGTCGCGATCGCGAAGGCCTCGGTGAGGCACTCATCCAGACCGCGGGTGGTCACCTCGGTCATCTCGTAGGAGCGCATGCGCTGCTGGGCCATCCAGTCCAGCGTCTCCGGAGGCGGCCAGTAGCCACGAAGCCCGATCTGCAGAAAGCGGTCGCCGCGCAGCGCCCCCGACTCGATGAGTCGGCGCATCGGCTGACCGTGTCCGACGAGCGAACCGAACGTGATGTCACCGGTGTCGGCGTGGGCGTCGAAGTGGATCATCGAGACCCGTCCGGCCCCGAGGTGCTGGGCCACGCCGGCCGCGTCGGGCCAGGCGATCGTGTGATCACCCCCGAGAATAAGGGGAATCGCCCCGGTGCGGGCTACCGCGTGCACGGCCTCCTGCAGATCACGAACCGACCGCTCAGCGTCGCCGGAGAAGAGTTCCACGTCGCCGGCGTCATAGACACGCAGATCCTGCAGGGCATCCACCCGCAGCGCCAGCGACGGCCGGGAACCGTCATGCGGCAAGTAACACGTCTGCCGGATGTACTGCGGGCCGAAGCGTGTTCCGGAGCGGTGCGAGGTGCCCCCGTCGAAGGGCGCACCCAGGATGACGACGTCGGCGTCCGCGAACGTCTCCGGCTCAGCCCAGTCGCAGCGCTGCACGCCGAGGAAGGTGATGTCTGGTCCGTACTGCGCTCCGTAACGTGCCATGCCAGGAACCTAGCATCCCGTCAGAGCACCACCCGTACTGATGCTTTTCGTGCTAGAAACTCGTCTACACAATAGATTCAGAAGCAACTACATCGCAAAACAACGAATTCGCTTGCGCTGCGGCGAAAGAACGGGAAGACTCAAGACATGGCACGAACCCCGGCCCGGACGGAACTCGACGAAGTAAATCGAGCCATCATCGCCCAACTCCAAGAGGATGGGCGACGTCCGTATGCCAGCATCGGCAAGGCCGTCGGCCTCTCCGAGGCCGCAGTGCGGCAGCGGGTGACCAAGATGGTGGAGTCCGGGGTGATGCAGATCGTCGCGGTCACCGATCCGACCCAGGTCGGCTTCGACCGCCAGGCGATGATCGCCATCACCGCGTCGGGCGACCTGGAGGCCCTCGCCGCCAAGCTCGCCGAGATTCCCGAGATCGTCTACATCGTCGTAATTGCCGGGGGATTCGACATCCTGGCCGAGATCGTCGTGGCCGGCGACGACCATCTTCTGCAACTGGTCAACCGCCAGATTCGTGCCATCCCGGGCGTGAACCGGACGGAGACCTTCCTCTATCTCAAACTCGCAAAACAAACCTATGACTGGGGTGCACGATGACCACAACACCACAGAACGCCACCACCACGGTCGCGTCGAGCAACGTCGACGCGGCGGCTCTCGACGCAAAGGCCCACGACCACCTCTGGATGCACTTCACCCGGCAATCCTCCTACACCGGAACCGCCGTGCCCACGATCGTGCGCGGCGAAGGCTCCTATATTTACGACATAAACGGGCGCCGATACCTGGACGGCCTCTCCGGTCTCTTCGTGGTCAACGCCGGCCACGGACGTCGCGAGCTGGCCGACGCCGCGCACAAGCAGGCCAGCGAACTGAGCTTCTTCCCGCTCTGGTCCTACGCACATCCGCCGGCCATCGAACTCGCCGACCGGCTGGCCGACTACGCCCCCGGCGACCTGAACAAGGTCTTCTTCACGACCGGCGGCGGCGAGGCGGTGGAGACCGCGTGGAAGTTGGCCAAGCAGTACTTCCGGCTGGTGGGAAAGCCTTTGAAACACAAGGTGATCTCGCGCGCCATCGCCTACCACGGAACTCCCCACGGAGCCCTCTCGATCACCGGCATCCCTGAGCTGAAGCAGATGTTCGAACCGCTCGTCCCCGGTGCCCACAAGGTACCGAACACCAACTTCTACCGCGCGCCGGAGTACGGCGACGATCTCAAGGAGTTCGGCCGCTGGGCCGCCGACTCGATCGAGCAGGCGATCCTCAATGAAGGTCCTGACACCGTGGCCTGCGTCTTCCTGGAGCCCGTCCAGAACGCGGGCGGTTGCTTCCCGCCGCCGCCCGGGTATTTCCAGCGGGTACGTGAGATCTGCGATCGCTACGACGTTCTGCTGGTCTCCGACGAGGTGATCTGCTCCTTCGGCCGGCTCGGGCCGATGTTCGCCTGCGACAAGTTCGACTACATCCCGGACATGATCACCTGCGCCAAGGGCATGACAAGCGGCTACTCCCCCATCGGCGCGTGCATCATCAGCGATCGCATCGCCGAGCCCTTCTGGCAGGGCGACGCCATGTTCCCGCACGGTTTCACCTTCGGCGGCCACCCCGTCTCGGCCGCGGTGGCCCTGGCCAACCTCGACCTCTTCGAACGCGAAGGGCTGAACCAGCGGGTGCTCGACAACGAGCAGGCGTTCCGCTCCACGCTGGAGAAACTCAATGATCTGCCCATCGTCGGTGACGTGCGCGGTGACGGGTACTTCTACGGCATCGAGATGGTCAAGGACAAGAACACCCGCGAGACGTTCAACGACGACGAGGCCGAGCGCCTGCTGCGTGGCTTCCTCTCCAAGGCTCTCTTCGAGGCTGGGCTCTACTGCCGGGCCGATGACCGGGGTGACCCGGTCATCCAGCTGGCCCCACCGCTCATCTGCGGACAGGCCGAGTTCGACGAGATGGAGCAGATCCTGCGTTCGGTTCTCACCGAAGCATGGACCCGTCTGTAGCCAAGTCCGGCTAGCGTGGGAAACAGAAGCTGTCGAACGACATCGGAGGCGTCATGAAGGTCGGAATTCCTCGCGAGATCAAGAATCATGAGTACCGGGTGGCGATTACGCCGGCCGGAGTGCACGAACTGGTGACCAACGGGCACCAGGTAATCATCGAGCGAGATGCCGGAGTCGGCTCCTCGATTCCGAATGAGGATTACACCGCGGCCGGGGCGAAACTCCTCGACTCGGCCGACGACATCTGGGGCGAGGCGGAGCTCGTCCTGAAAGTGAAGGAGCCGATCGCCGAGGAGTACCCGCGAATGCGGCGCGATCAGGTCCTCTTCACCTACCTGCACCTGGCCGCGTCGAAGCCGTGTACGGACGCGCTGCTGGCTGCGGGCACCACTGCAGTCGCGTATGAAACCGTGCAATTACCGGATCGTTCGCTTCCGCTGCTGGCTCCGATGTCGGAGGTGGCCGGTCGGCTCGCCCCGCAGGTCGGCTCGTATCACCTGATGCGTCAGGGTGGCGGGCGCGGCGTGCTGATGGGCGGGGTGCCCGGCGTGTACGCGGCTCGAGTCGTCGTCATCGGCGCCGGAGTCTCCGGCCAGAACGCGGCGGCGATCGCGATCGGCATGCAGGCCGAGGTACTGCTGCTGGATCGCAACGTGGCCCGGCTCCGGCAGATGGACGCGATCTATCAGGGGCACTGCCAGACGATCACCTCGAACGCCTACGAGATCGAGAAGGCGGTGCTCGACGCCGATCTGGTGATCGGTGCGGTGCTGATTCCGGGGGCGAAGGCACCGACGTTGATCAGCAACGAGCTGGTCTCACGGATGAAGCCGGGGTCGGTACTGGTCGACATCTCGATCGACCAGGGTGGCTGCTTCGAGGACTCCCGCCCGACGACGCACGACGAGCCGACCTACCAGATCCACAATTCGATGTTCTACTGCGTGGCCAACATGCCGGGCGCCGTGCCTCACACGTCGACCTACGCCCTCACCAACGTCACGCTCCCCTACGCCCTCGAGTTGGCCAATCGGGGATGGCGGGACGCGCTGCGCAGCGACCCGGCACTGGCGCTGGGACTCAACACTCACGACGGGGCGGTGACCAACGAACCGGTTGCCGCAGCCCAGGGTTACAGCAGCGTCTCCCTCGCCGACGTTCTCGGGTAGCGGATGTCGCTTCGCGATCTCTCGCTCTGGCACGAGACCGTGCCCGGGACGCTGGAGCCCCGCGAGGCGCTGACCGGTGACCGCCACGTCGACGTGGCGATAGTCGGCGCCGGCTACACCGGACTCTGGACCGCGTACTACCTGCTCGACAGCGACCCGTCTCTGCGGGTCGCTGTCGTGGAGTCCGAGATCGCGGGGTTCGGCGCCTCCGGCCGCAACGGGGGCTGGTGCTCGGCCCTCTATCCGGTGAGCGCCGGGGCAATCGCCCGCGAACATGGTGCCCAGGCGGCGACCGACCAGCTCGCGGCGATGCGGGCATCGGTCGATGAAGTGGTCCGGGTGGATACCGTCGAGGGTCTGGACGCCGACGTCGCCCGAGGTGGGACGGTCGTCCTGGCCCGCTCCGCCGCCCAGCTGCAGCGAGCCCGCGGCGAGGTGAGCGAGGCGGCGGAGTTCGGCGTCGACCTGCAACTCCTCGACGCCGACGCCGCGCGGGCCCGTCTGAACGCCTCCGAAGTGCTGGGGGCTACTTTCACACCGGACTGCGCAGCGCTGCAGCCAGCGAAATTGGCCCGCCGCCTAGCCGAGGTCGTCGAGGCCCGTGGTGCCACTATCTACGAGAAGACACCGGCCGTGGCCATCGAACCCGGAGCCGTCCGCACCGCCCGGGGGACGCTTCGAGCCGACACGGTGATTCGAGCAACGGAGGGGTTCACCCCACGTTTACCGGGGTATCGTCGCGCGATCGCACCGATCTACTCGCTGATGATCGCCACCGAGCCGCTACCGGCGAGCGTCTGGGACGAACTCGGGCTGCGGCAGCGGGAGACCTTCTCCGACTTCCGGAATCTCATCATCTACGGCCAGCGGACCCGCGATGACCGGATCGTCTTCGGCGGCCGGGGCGCGCCGTACCACTTCCGATCGCGGATCGACCCGGCCTTCGACCGCAATGAGGGCGTCTTCAACGGACTGCAGCAGGCGCTCATCGATCTCTTCCCAGTGCTGAAGGGCACCCGGATCACCCATCGGTGGGGCGGTCCGCTCGGGGTGGCCCGCGACTGGCGCCCCTCCGTGGGTCTGGACCGGACCACCGGCATCGGCTGGGCCGGCGGGTATGTCGGTGACGGCGTCTCCACCACGAACCTGGCCGGCCGCACGCTGCGCGATCTCATCCTGCGCCGGGAGACCGAATTGACGACGCTCTCGTGGGTCGGGCACCGCTCGCCGAACTGGGAGCCGGAGCCGCTGCGCTGGCTCGGCGCCAATGCCGGACTTCAGGCCATGACCTGGGCCGACGCGGCCGAGGCTCGCGGTGGCCGCCCATCTCGGGTCGCGTCGACGGTGAACCGGCTGATCGGGCGCTGAGGCTCAGCCCCTCGGTCGGACGACCACTTCGGTGACTACCGAGTCGGGTGGGGTGGCCAGGATCTGGGCGATCATCGCGGCCAGCGTCTCCGGCTGGATGTACTTCTGCGGCTCGTACTCCCCCGCCTCCTGGGCCCGGAGCTCGCGCTGCATCTGCGTGGCCACCCGACCCGGGTACACGGTGCTGACCCGCAGCCGTGGCTCCTCGCCCCGCAGCGCGTCGGCCAGGCCCCGAAGCCCGAACTTGCTGGCCGCGTAGACGGCGCTCTCGGCACTGGCGTTCAGGCCCTGCCCGGAGTTGATGAAGACGACACTCCCACCGGCGGCCCGCAGTCCGGGCAGCAGCAGCCGGGTAAGTTCGGCGACCGCAGTCACGTTCAGGGTGAAGTGTTCCTCCCAGAGTTCGACGGAGGAGTTCGCCAGGCTGGCCCGTCGCGCGACACCGGCGCTGTGCACGACGCCGTCGAGGTGCCCGAGGTAGTCGCAGACCTCGACCGCGGTGGCGAAGCTCTCCGGCCGGCTCAGGTCGAGGAGCAGACGTTCGGCCACCGGTAGCTTGGCCAGCGCGGCAGCGTCTCGCCCGACGGCGATCACCTCGTGCTCGGTTGCCAGCAACTCCACGAGTGCTCGCCCGATTCCCCGGGTGGCCCCGGTGACGACGTAGCGCGCCATTCGCGGTACCGGCTCAGCCCGACGCCGCGAGCTGGCCGCAGGCGCCGTCGATCTCCCGGCCGCGGGTGTCCCGCACGGTGACCGAGACGCCGTGTTGTTCGAGGCCACGGACGAACTCCCGCTCCACCTGCTTGGGTGAGGCGTCCCACTGCGACCCTGGAGTCGGATTGAGCGGGATGAGGTTCACGTGGGCCAGCCGTCCGCGGAGCATCGAGCCGAGCAGGTCAGCCCGCCAGGCATGGTCGTTCACGTCCCGGATCATGGCGTACTCGATCGAGTAGCGCCGGCCGGTGCGGTCGGCGAACCCGTCGGCGGCATCGAGCACCTCGGCGACGTTCCAGCGAGTGTTCACCGGCACCAGGGTGTCGCGCAGTTCGTCGTCCGGGGCATGGAGGGAGACGGCCAGGGTCACGTTCAACCCCTCGTCGGTGAGCTTGCGGATGGCCGGAACCAACCCGACGGTGGAGACCGTGATGGAGCGCTGGGCCAGGCCGAGTCCGGCCGGTGAGGGGTCAATGAGCCGGTGCAGCGCCGCCACCACGCGGTTGTAGTTGGCCAATGGCTCGCCCATGCCCATGAAGACCACGTTCGAGAGGCGCCCCTCGCTACCGCCGAGCTCACCACGGGCCGCTGAGCGGGCCGCGGCGGCGACCTGCTCGACGATCTCGGCGGTGGAGAGGTTGCGCTTCAGGCCGCCCTGGCCGGTGGCGCAGAACGGGCAGGCCATCCCGCAGCCGGCCTGGCTCGAGACGCAGACGGTCATCCGGCCCGGGTAGCGCATCAACACGCTCTCGACCAGGGTGCCGTCGTGCAGTTTCCACAGAGTCTTGCGGGTGGTGCCGGCGTCGGTCTCGAGGTGGCGTACCTCGGTCAGCAGCGGGGGCAGCAGCTCCGTCCCCAGCGCCTCGCGGGCCGCGGCCGGCAGGTCGGTCATCGCCGCGGGGTCGTTCTCCAGCCGCGCGAAGTAATGCCGGGAGAGTTGGTCGGCCCGGAAGGCCGGATACCCCAGTTCCACTGCCGCCTCCCGACGCTCGGACTCGGAGAGGTCGGCCAGGTGGCGAGGCGGCATGCCGCGCTTGGGTGCGTCGAAGATGAGCGGCAGCGAAGTCATAACTTGTCCAGTGTGCCAGGCTCAGCTGCCCAGGATCGCCGTCAGCACCAGGTAGGCGACGGCCGCGCAGGGCAGCAGCGAGTCGAGCCGGTCCATCAGACCGCCGTGACCGGGTAGCAGACTTCCCATGTCTTTCAGCCCGAGGTCACGTTTGATGAGGGATTCGCCGAGGTCGCCGAGGGTGGCGGTCACGACGAGCGCCAATCCGAGGAGCACGCCCTCCCACCAGGAGTGGTGGAAGGTGAGGGTGACGATGAGGCCCCCGCAGAGGGAGCAGGCCAGCACCGAGCCGGCGAAGCCCTCCCAGGTCTTCCCCTTGGAGACGATCGGGGCCAGCAGGTGCTTGCCGAAGAGCACGCCCGCCGCGTAGCCACCGGTGTCGCTGCAGACCACGATGGCGATGAAGGTAATAACTCTGGCGACGCCGTCGTCGGCCCGGTCGAGCAGCACCGCGAAGCTGGCGAGCATGGGCAGATAGGCGAGCACGAGGATCGAGGAGGCCGTGTCGCGTTGGTAGCCGGCCATACCGTCGGCCAGCCGCCAGACGACCAGCGCCGCGATGGTGATGAGCAGGGCCACGACCAGGCCGTTCGGCCCGCGCTGCCAGGCCGCCGTCTCCATCGCGATTCCACCGACGAGGATCGGCACCAATGGAACGCGCACCCCCGAGGAGGAGAGCGCGGTGACGAGCTCGTAGACGCCGTAGCTGATCGCCACCATGATCACGATGACGAACGATGGGCGGTACAGAAAGAGCGAGCCGAGGACGAGGGCGGCCAGGGCCACGGCGACACCGATGGCCGCCGGAAGGTTCCGCCCGGCCCGAGACTTGGGCGCATCCGGCGGGTAGAGCTCGCGGACGTCCGCCTCGTCGTCGCTGACGGCCGCGTGCCGTCCGCGGCGCGCTACTACGCCTGAGTCGACGGCGACCAGCGCGGTCGTCGTCTGACGGCTCTCGCTCTCGTCTTCGTCCGGGGCGGCATGGCGATGGCGACCCGAACGGGTTCCGGCGACTCGCGGGACGCGAGTTGTCTCGGGATCAGTCACAGGTCGCCGCCACCGCTCGACCGCAGCAAGGCCTCATCAGATCTCGAGGAGTTCCGCTTCTTTGGCCTTGACGATGTCATCGATCGACGCCGTGTACTTGCCGGTGGTCTTGTCGAGCTCGCCTTCGGCGCGGTGTGCCTCATCCTCACCGACCTCGCCGTCCTTCGCGAGCTTGTCGAGGGAGTCCTTGGCGTGCCGACGGACGGCCCGGATGGAGACCTTGGCGTCCTCACCCTTGCTCTTGGCGACCTTGACCATCTCGCGACGCCGCTCCTCGGTGAGCTGCGGGAAGACGATTCGGATGAGGGTGCCGTCGTTGCTGGGGTTCACGCCGAGGTCACTGTCGCGAATGGCCTTCTCGATCGCGGCCAGCGACCCGACGTCATAGGGCTTGATGATGGCCATACGCGCCTCCGGGATGGAGACCGATGCCAACTGCGGGATCGGTGTCATCGCACCGTAGTACTCGACGTTGATGCGGGAGAACGCGTTCGGGGTGGCCCGGCCACTGCGGATTCCAGCCATCTCGTCGCGGGCGACGGAGACGGCCTTCTCCATCTTCTCTTCTGCATCAAAGAGCGTCTCGTCGATCACGAAGGTTCCTCCACTAACACATGAGATGGGGCGTCGGGCACCGCAAAGGTACCGACCGATGGTGTATCACTCACGACCGTTCCGATCTTGTCGCCGCGCACGACGCGACCGATATTGCCGTCGTCGAGGCTGAAGACGACGATCGGCATCGAGTTCTCACGACACAGGCTGAAGGCAGCGGCGTCGGCGACCTGCAGGTCGCGGCCGAGCACCTCGTCATAGCTGATCTCGGAGAACTTCTGAGCCGCCGGGTTCTTGCGCGGGTCGCTGTCGTAGATGCCGTCGGTGCCGTTCTTGCCCAGCAGCAGCACCTCGCAGCCGATCTCGAGCGCGCGCTGGGCGGCCACCGTGTCAGTGGAGAAGTACGGCAGGCCGGCGCCGGCGCCGAAGATGACCACTCGCCCCTTCTCCAGGTGCCGGACGGCCCGCAGCGGAATGTAGGGCTCGGCTACCTGCCCCATGGTGATCGCAGTCTGGACCCGGGTCGGCACCCCGACCCGCTCCAAGAAGTCCTGCAGGGCAAGGCAGTTCATTACCGTGCCGAGCATGCCCATGTAGTCGGCCCGCGAGCGATCCATGCCCAGCTGACTCAACTCGGCGCCCCGGAAGAAGTTTCCGCCGCCGACGACGATGGCAACCTGCACGCCCGCGGCGCGGATGGTGGCGATCTGACGCGCGATACTCGCGAGCACGATGGGATCGACTCCGATGGCCCCGCCACCGAAGACTTCGCCGGAGAGTTTCAGCATGACCCGGCGGTACACGGCCGAGCCCGGCTCTGACTCCGTGGCTGCTGTCTGCTGGTCATTCATCAGCGGCTCCCGTCGAGTCGGTATCCAATGTGTGGGTTGGTGCCACTCGATTCAACGGCCGCCCCTCGGGTGGCTGCTCAATCGAGCACTCGGGTGAGTATGCCTACGCATACTCACCCGAGCCAAGCTCTAAATCAGGCGGTGCCGACCTCGAAGTGCGCGAACTTGGTGACCTTCACGCCGGCGTCGGCCAGGAAGGCCTCAACCGTCTTCTTGTTGTCCTGCACTGCAGCCTGCTCGAGGAGCACGTTGGCCTTGAAGAAGCCGTTGACGCTTCCCTCGACGATCTTCAGCAGCGCTGCCTCCGGCTTGCCATCTTCCCGGGCCTTGGCCTCGGCGACACGCTTCTCCGTCTCGATGGTCTCGGCCGAGACCTCGTCGCGGGTCAGGTAAGCCGGACGCATCGCGGCGACCTGCATGCCGGCGCCGCGAGCGGCCTCGACGTCGTCGCCGGTGAACTGGACCAGGACACCCACCTGCGGCGGAAGGTCTGCGGCCTTCTTGTGCAGGTAAGTGGCGACCTTGCCATCGAGCTTGGCCACGCGGCGCAGTTCGATCTTCTCGCCGATGATCGCGTTGAGCGACTCGATGCTCTCCGAGACGGTGCGGCCGTCGGCCAGCGTCTCGTTGAGCAGCGACGCCATGTCGGTGACGTCCGACTTGGCGAACTGGGCGACGATGTCGGCGGCGAGGGTCTGGAACTGCTCGTTCTTGGCGACGAAGTCCGTCTCCGAGGCGAGTTCGATCATCGCACCATCGGCGGCGGCAACGAGCCCGTTGGACGTCGTGCGCTCGGCGCCACGCTTGGCGGCCTTGGCACCACCCTTGACGCGCAGCACCTCTACGGCCTTGTCGAAGTCACCTTCGGCCTCGTCGAGCGCCTTCTTGCAGTCCATCATTCCGGCGCCGGTGGCGTCGCGGAGCTTCTTTACATCTGCGGCGGAGTAGTTCGCCATGTGTCTATGTCCTCATCTTCGAGAGCGTGTCTGTAGTGGTACCGAGCTCGACCGGGTCGAGCTCGGTGTTGGTCATACCAGCAGGTCAGGAGGTGACTGACTCGTCGATCGCCTCGGCCACGGCACCGGCGTCGGCGACGCTCGGCTCGCCCTGCGGCACGTCCACGGCAGTGGTGTCGGACTGCTGGGCACCGGCCGGCTGAAGCAGGTCGCGCTCCCACTCGGGCAGCGGCTCTCCGGCGGCAACCTCGGGCTTCTCGTCCCGTCCGGCGTTCGCGGCGGCCGAGGCGCGGGCCATCAGGCCCTCGGCCACGGCGTCGGCGACGACTCGGGTGAGCAGGCCGGCGCTACGGATGGCGTCGTCGTTGCCCGGGATCTTGTAGTCGACCTCGTCCGGATCGCAGTTGGTGTCGAGGATGGCGATGATCGGGATGTTGAGCTTGCGCGCCTCACCGACGGCGATGTGCTCCTTCTTGGTGTCCACGATCCAGACCGCGCTCGGGACGCGGGTCATCTCGCGGATACCGCCGAGGGTCTTGGTCAGCTTCGTCATCTCGCGGGTGAGGATGAGCTGTTCCTTCTTCGTGGCGGTGCCTGCCCAGCCGTTCTCCTCCATCGCCTCGAGCTCCTTGAGGCGCTGGATCCGCTTGAAGACGGTCGAGAAGTTGGTGAGCATGCCACCGAGCCAGCGCTGGTTGACGTACGGCATGCCGACGCGCGTCGCCTGCTCGGCGATCGCTTCCTGGGCCTGGCGCTTGGTGCCGATGAACATCACGCTGCCACCGTGGGCGACGGTCTCCTTGACGAACTCGTACGCGCGGTCGACGTAGCTCAGCGTCTGCTGCAGGTCGATGATGTAGATGCCGTTGCGCTCGGTGAAGATGAAGCGCTTCATCTTCGGGTTCCAGCGGCGGGTCTGGTGACCGAAGTGCACACCGGAATCGAGCATTTCCCTCATTGTTACTACGGGCATGCTGGTATTGCTCCTTGTTTCTCTCGCGCGGCGAATGCGCCGCGCGTCCTCGGTTGTCGCGGTCGAACCGGGTGGCCGACCGCCCTGGTGCTCGGCGTCACGGAGAGGGCGGGCCGGTACGCGCCCAAGGGCACGGGGTGGACCGAGGATCTCGCCGTCAACCTGAGGAGCTAGGCCTCAGGCGAGCACGCGAAGTCAACCCACTTGCGTGGATTGCTGGTGGTGATGTCCCGGAAGTCCAGGACACCGTTGTTCAGTCTAGCTCGACGGGTACCAGAACCACGAATCTGCTCATTTTCGGCGTTCGGGTGTGGATATCCAGCCTATTTCCGGGCCGCCACTCGGCGTTGTCCACAGATCACGACGCCTGCTGGCACTCTGCGGCCGCCGCCGACACCCTCAAGGCATGCCCACACCTGCACTGCCACGTCATTACGCCCGTCCCGCCGCAGTGACGTTGGCCGTGCTCCTGAGTCTGTTCCTCGCGGTACCGGCCGGCGCGGCGGGCAGTGCTGGCGGTGGCGGCGGCATGTCGGTTACTGCCTATCGCCTCCCCGTCGCTCTCCCGACCGCTGTGCTCAGACCGTTCGCGGCGCCGCTGAGTCGCTACGGCGCCGGTCATCGCGGCGTTGATCTGGCCGCCGATCAAGGTGGCGCGGTCATTGCGCCCGCGGCCGGAGAGGTCGTCTTCGCGGGCGCCGTCGCCGGGCGAGGGATCGTCGTGCTCAGCCATCCGGATGGGGTCCGGACCGAATACGAGCCGGTGACGCCGAAGGTGAGGGTCGGTGAATCCGTGGCGGTTGGTCAGCTGATCGCGGTCCTGCACGGCCGGCACCCCGGCTGCCCGGCGATCGGCTGCCTGCACTGGGGCGCGCGCCGCGGCGACGTGTACTTCGATCCCCTGCTCCTACTGCACCCACTCGGGTTGGTCCGACTGCTTCCGGGGCGGTGAGCGTGCCTCAGGCTCGTGGGTGCGCCTGGGTGTAGGTAGCGCGCAGACGCTCCACCGAGACGTGGGTGTAAAGCTGCGTGGTGGCCAGGCTGGCGTGGCCGAGCAACTCCTGCACGGCACGCAGATCGGCTCCCCCGTCCAACAGGTGGGTGGCGGCGGTATGACGCAACCCGTGCGGGCCCAGGTCAGGCGCACCATCGACCCGGCTCAGTCGGGAGTGCACTACGCCCCGCACCGTCCGCTGATCGATCCGCCCGCCCCGGGCGCCGAGGAGGAGTGCCGCCCCGCTGCTCGGAGCAACAAGGGTGGCTCGCGCAGTAGGAAGCCAGGCCTGAAGTGCCCGCTCAGCCGCGACACCGTAGGGCACCGTCCTCTCCTTGGAGCCCTTACCGAAGACTCGAAGCACCCGGCGGGACTGATCGACGTCGTCGACGTCCAGGCCCACCAACTCGGCCACCCGGATCCCACTGGCGTAGAGAAGCTCGACGATGAGGCGATCGCGCACCGCGATCGGCGAGGCATCGCTTGAATCCAGCTCCATCAACTCAGTCGCCTCGTCGGCGGCCAGCACGGGTGGAAGTGTCCGCAGCGGTCTGGGGCTGACCAGCAGCTGCCCGGCGTCCCGGTCGCTTCGTCCGGTCTTCAGGCACCAGGCCGTGAAGGTGCGCGCTGAGGCGACCCGGCGAGCAATCGTGGATCGGGAGACGCCATCCCGGCTGAGTTTGGCCAACCACCCCCGCAGCGATCTCAATTCGATGTCCGCGACCGACCGCCCGCCCAGTTTCGCGACATGGTCACAGAGACTCGTGACGTCGCCGAGGTAGGCCCGAACCGTGTGGGGCGACCGGTTGCGCTCCAGCAGCAGGTGGCGTTCATAGTCGTGCAGGGCCGCGCGCATCTCGGCCGGCAGGCGCTCGGCGACGTCCGCGGTGCTGACTCGCTCTGGTCGCCGGGTCACCATGTGATCACGGTGCTCGTCACTGCAGCTACGGTCAAGGCGCCACGCCTGGAGCGATCCAGCGCGTGAACTCACCGCGGCGGCTGTCGCCGAAGCATCCACCCACCCTCGCCGGCGTCGACCAATCCAGCATTGCGCAATACCGGCAACGCCCTGATCACCTCCAGCGGCGAGACACCGCTACGACGGGCGAGCTCGTCCTCCCCGACTCCGCCCCGGGCCGGCAGGCCGTCGAAGACCCGGCGCGCCGTCAGGTCGAGGGCGTCCAGCTCTCTTCGCAGGTCGCCGGCCGGAGCCTCGGTCGTGGGCTCGGAGAGCCCCTCTCCGCAGGAACCGACGATCGCCAGCACATCCTCGATCGAAGAGACCAGGATCGCCGGATCCTGCTCCCGCCGCAGCAGGTCATGGCAGCCGGCCGACATCGCCGAAGTGACCGGCCCCGGCACAGCCAGCACCGGGCGCCCGAGGTTCCGGCAGTGCTTAGCCGTATTGAGCGCACCCGAGCGTCTGGCCGCCTCGACGATCACGGTCGCTGTGCAGAGGGCCGAGATGAGCCGATTCCGGCTGAGGAACCGCTGCCGCTGTGGTGCCGCACCCGGCGGGCTCTCGCTGAGCAGCAGGCCTTCATTGGCGATTCGGGCGAAGAGCTCGGCATTGCCCTGCGGATATGGCCGGTCCAACCCAGCGGCCGAGACGAGGACCGTCGCACCACCAGCGGCGAGGGCGCTGCGATGGGCGACGGCGTCGATGCCGTACGCACCGCCGGAGACGATGGTGACGTCACGGCGAGCGAGGCCGTAGCTGAGATCGGTGGTGACGTGCTGACCATATGACGTCATCGCCCGGGAGCCGACGACACCCAGCGCACGGAGGCCGAGGCTGGACAGGGGTGCGTCGCCCCGACACCAGAGCGCCAGCGGCGGGATCGTCTCGCCACCCGGGTCGGCGGTCGCGGTGTCGGGCGAGACGTTCTGAATCCGCCGCTGGGCATGCAGATGTAACGCCGCGAAGGCCAGGTGCGGCCACTGCGCCGACTCCGGCGTGGCCAACCAGATGCCCTGCGCAGCCGCAGCCTCGAGATCCTGTTCCGGGTCCGCACTGAGGCGTCTCGCCGCCGTGGCGCGGGCCACCCCGACCGGCACGTCACCGGAACGGATCGCCTCGCTTGCGGCTACTGGCCCGTGTTGGGCGACGAACGCCCAGACGGCCAGATTTGCCGGTTCACTGACCCGGCTGAGATACGCCCGGGCCAGCAGCACCGTCTCTGAAGGCGCCGGTGTGGGTGCCCCTGGGCCTGCGGCCGAACCGTGGGCACCCGCGTGACCGCGGCGGCCGACCTCACCGGTCATGCCGCCCATGAATTCACCAAACCTGTCCGCAGATAGATCGCTTCACTGACGTCACCAGCGTCCGGGGTGCTGTGCCCCTGCAGGTCGGCGACGGTCCAGGCCAGGCGCAGCACCCGGTCGAAACCCCGGGCGCTCAACTCGCCGCGCTCCAGGTAGGCCTCGGCCGCGGCGAGAACCGACCGCCCGAGGCGCCACCGGTCGGTCCGCAGGACCGCGCCGGGGACGTCGCTGTTGGTGGCGATGCCGAGTCCTCGCCAACGATCAGCGGCGGCCGCTCGGGCGTCGGCCACCCGGCGTGCCACGACCGCGCTCGACTCCCGGACGTCACCGTCGTGCAGCAGGGTGGCGTGCGGCACTGCCTCTACGTGGACCCGAAGATCGACCCGATCGAGCAGCGGCCCGGAGATTCGTTGGAGGTAGCGGCGGCGCGTGTAGGGGGTGCAGGAACAGTCGCGCTCGCGCGCGCCGCAGGGGCATGGGTTCGCGGCAAGCACGAGCAGGAATCGGGCCGGATAACTCACCACGCCTCCACTGCGGTGCAGGACCACCCGTCCGGCCTCCAGCGGTTGCCGCAGCGAGTCGAGCGTGTTCGGCGCGAACTGCGGCGCCTCGTCGAGGAAGAGAATTCCGTGGTGCGCCAAGCTGATCGCGCCGGGCGCGGCCACCCCGGAGCCGCCACCGACGAGAGCTGCCACCGACGCCGAGTGATGCGGTGACTGCATCGGTGCTCGGCGGACCAATTGCGCGTCCCGACTCATCGCGCCCGCGACCGAATGGACGGCGCTCACCTCAAGCGCCGCGTCGTCCCCCAACGCCGGGAGGAGCCCCGGCAATCGTTGGGCGAGCATCGTCTTGCCGGCGCCGGGGCTGCCCATCATGTACAGGTGGTGATTCCCGGCCGCGCTCACCTCCAAGGCACGCTTGGCCGCAGCCTGGCCGGCCACATCGGCGAGATCCAACGACGCTTGCACCGCAGGTTCGACCGGGGCGGCAGTGGCCCGCGGCGGAGCCGGAGAGTCGCCGTTGAGCCATCCAATGACGGCACGAAGGTCCGGCAGCCCGCGCACGTCGATCCCGCCGACGAGAGCAGCCTCCGCGGCATTCGCGGCGGCGACCACGACCCGGCCGATGCCGGCGCGGCGGGCGGCCAGTACCGACGGAAGCACACCACGTACCGGGCGCAGCTCGCCGTCGAGACCGAGTTCGGCGATCCAGGCGCAGCCGTCACTGCTGCGGTCGGAGATTGCGCCGGCGGCGATGAGGACGGCGACCGCCATGGCCAGGTCGAATCGCGAACCGACCTTACGGACGTCGGCCGGCAGCAGCGCGAGAGTGATACGGCGGTCCGGCCAGGCGACCCCGGAATTCTGCAGGGCAGCGCGGATGCGGTCGCGGGCCTCGACGACCGCGGCGTCGGCCAACCCGGTGAACGACATTCCGGGCAGGCCGGTCGAGATGTCGGCCTGGACCTCGACCATTTCACCGTCGATCCCGCGCAGGGCGATGGCGGTGGTGTGCGCGACCGTCATCTAGAAGGCCGCCGTCACGTGCGTGACGTCCGCGGCACCACGGCCAGAGCGGAGCACGGCCACCACGTCGAAGCGCAGCGCGCAGTGCCGCTGGAGCTCGTCGGCCGCCCGCCGATCACTGAGCCACTGGACGGCGAGCCGGCGTATGCGAGCGGCCTTCACTGCGGTGACTGACTCCAGTGGGGTGCCGAAGCCGACGCCCGAGCGGGTCTTCACCTCGCAGAAGACGATCGTCTCGCCGTCCAGCGCGACGATGTCGATCTCACCGGCCCGACACCGCCAGTTCCGTTCGAGGATCTGCAGTCCGGCATCTTGCAGGTGCCGGACGGCAACGTCCTCTCCGTACCGGCCGATCGCATTCTTGGCTCGCATGGCCACGAGCCTGACTGACCGGGGAGCTCAGTGGTCTGAGCTCAGCCGATCTGTGGACAGCGGATCGGGCTGTGGATAGCTACGCCAAGCCAAGCGTCTTGGCGAAGGTGGCTGCGATGACCTGGTATCCGGTCACCGTCGGGTGAATGTTGCGCTGGGTGCACATGTAGGTGAGCGTGCAGATGGTGGCCACGTTGACGGGCACCGCGCCGATGCCGGGGAGCGTCACCTGATCGGTGAAGTCGCCGGAGCGGTAGGCGGTGTACACATCGGCCACCTGACCGCCGAAGAGTTGGTACTCAGAGCTCAGCACCAGGTTCAGCAGCTGGCTGAGCAGGTCCGAGAGCCTGGCCGTGCTCTGACCATCAGTTCCGGTGAGCCAGGCGGCGAGGAACGGGTTGTAGTACGTCATGCCGACCAGCCGCGGCGTGAAGCCACCCGCGAGGCGCAGCGACGCGAGAATCTTCGCCGTGTTGGTGCCGACAGCGGAGACACCGTTGAGCGCGCAGCTGACGTCCACGCTGCCTCCCGGCGCGCACTTGTCGACGTCGTTGGCGCCGATGTCGAGCGTCAGGTACTTGACGGCGCCGCGGTGGGAGCGCAGGAACGCCGTCGCCGCCTGCAGCTGAGAGGTCGCGCCCGGGTAGGTGCAGACCCCGCCGTTGATCATGGACGCCGTGGTCTCACCCGAGCAGCCGAGCTTCACCAGTTGCAGCGAGCTGTTCTTGGCGTGCAGCGCGGCATAGAGGTCGTCGACGTAACCCTGGTCGGTGTCACCGGCCCCAGGCATGTAGCCCTTGGAGAGCGAATCACCGAGAGCCAGGTAGTACTGCGTGGGCACCGGGGCAGCGACGGCACTCACCGTCGACGCGACCAGGGTGAAGAGAACGGCCGCAGCCGCGATCAAACTCCGACGAATCATGCTTACTCCCCCGTGCTGGGATCACCACGATGTGATCCGCCTCACCGGAGTATGCACCCGGTACCGGCCGTCGGGAAGCCTCAGGCTCCGAACCCGTCCTTGGTGTCGGGCAGCGCCAGCTCGGGCTTGTCCAGCTCCTCTATGTTGACGTCCTTGAACGTCACGACCCGGACCGTCTTCACGAAACGCGCCGGCCGGTACATGTCCCAGACCCAGGCGTCGCGCATGGTGAGCTCGAAGTACACCTCACCGTCGGCGCTGCGCGGCTGGAGGTCGACATCGTTGGTCAGGTAGAAGCGACGCTCCGTCTCCACCACGTAGCTGAACTGCGTGACGATGTCCTTGTACTCGCGATAGAGCTGAAGCTCCATCTCGGTCTCGTAGTTCTCGAGATCCTCAGCGCTCACGCACTCTCCTGCTCGCCGGCGCTGAGCGGGTCAGCTCGGCTGGTTGGGGGCTTGGTGTAGTCATTCTTACCCACGCGAGCCTGCCCGCGCACGCGGGTGGCCCCGCCGGGAAGCGACGCGGAGACGGTGCCGTCCGCGGCCTGGCGCACATTGATGTAGGAGAAGCGGTGCTGCGGACAGGGACCGAAGCGCCGCAGCGCGGCTGAGTGGTCGGAGGTGACGTAGCCCTTGTGCTTGGCGAAGTCGTACTCCGGGAAGGTCTCGTGCAGCTCGGTCATCATCCGATCCCGGGTCACCTTGGCCAGGATCGAGGCCGCGGCGATGCAGGCTACGACCGCGTCGCCCTTCCAGACCGCGGTGGTCGGCACCCCGACGCC
Source organism: Frankineae bacterium MT45 (assembly GCA_900100325.1). Taxonomy (NCBI): domain Bacteria; kingdom Bacillati; phylum Actinomycetota; class Actinomycetes; order Frankiales; species Frankineae bacterium MT45. The sequence goes on along the minus strand of LT629697.1, from coordinate 2,344,949 downwards.
CGGCACCGGGAAGCCGTCAGTGAGGGCGTAGCTGGGGCGCGGGTGGAGGCCCGCGATCGCCCGACGCATGCCCGCGAGATTCGCGACATGCAGTCCGAAGGCGTCGATCTCAGCGGCCGGGATCACGACGACGGAGTAGGCGGCGGCTCGTTCGACAATCTGCTCGTAGAGCCGCTCGCGAGTCGCCGCGGTGAGCACCTTGGAGTCGGCCAGACCCTCGATGTGACCACGACGCCCGGGGGCCAAGGTGCAGGCAGCGACCACGAGCGGACCGGCGCAGGCTCCGCGGCCAGCCTCATCCGCACCGGCCACGCGGGCGAAACCCGCTCGGGAGAGTGCGTCCTCGTAGGCATCCAGACCCGCGGCGTCTCGCCGAACCAGAACTCGGGGCGACCGGAACGCAGGCAGCTCCGACGCTGCTTGGGAACCAATTCTGCTGGGAAAGGCTGAGGACATGACTCCGGTTACGTTACCCGGTCGGCAGCGTCATCGGCGTTGATCCGGGCCAGCAGATTCGCGATGTCCGGCGGGAGCAGACGCTCGTCAGTCGTTGCGAGTTCCGAGGCGCTCCACCACCGATGTCCGATGGCCGAGGCGACCTCCTCCGGTGTCGGGCTCGCCGCCACGACGTCAGCCTCGGCCTCCAGCCGAACGACGAAGAAGTGATCGACCTGGTCGTAGACATTCCCACCACCGGACCAGAGCCGACCGGTCCGATGAACCGGCGTGGCCTGCGGGGCCAACTCGATCACGATGCCGGTCTCTTCGTAGACCTCGCGGGCGGCGGCCTGCTGAAGAGTTTCGTCGGCTTCGATCCCGCCACCGGGCGTGATCCAGTGGGTTCGACGCTCCTGGCCGAAGTAGTCGTAGTGCTCATGGATGAGCAGCAGACGTCCGTTCGGGTCGAGCAGCAGTACCCGGGCTCCGACCCGAGGGATCGGTTCGGAGCCTTGGTCAGCCATCTTCGGAGTTGATCGGACCACGCGGCGGCCGAGATGTACGAGACCGCCGACGACGGCGGCGAACTCCAGCCAGAGGCAGGACCACGATTCCGGCGGCCACCACTGGAATCGAGCCGTCACCGATAGCGGCGGCCTGCTGGAAGGTAGCCGGAGTGCCGAGGGTGCGCCACCGTGAGGGTGGCCAGGCGATGACGATCGCCTTGCCGACCACGCTGCTGACGGCGACCGTCGACGTGTCTGGGTTGCAGATGTGCGTGCCCGGAGCGTCGCTGATGCAGTGGTACCGGGAGTCGGCGGAGTCGCTGCGATGATCACCCATCACCCAGAGGCGCCCCTTGGGGATGGTGATCGGCCCGAAGGTCGCATTGTCACCGGGTGCCGGACTTCCGGGCTTGCTGCCGGGGGCCGGAACCAGGGGTTCGAAGATGTACGGCTCGTGCAGTGAACGCCACGGACCAGTCGGACCGTCGTCGCTGATCTGAACGTTGCCCTGCGCATCACAGCATCGAACGGTCTCGCCGCCAATGGCGATGACCCGCTTCACCAGGTCCTTCTCGTCCGGGGGCACTACCCCGACGAGCTGGCCGAACCAGCGCAGTCCCTTGGCGAGGGGGTTGGTCGGCAGGGCCACGCTGCCCTCGGTGTCCCACCCGTCCGGGGCGCGAAAGACGATGATGTCGCCCGGGTGCGGGTCGCGCAGGTCATAGACCGTCTTGCTGACCAGGATGCGGTCACCCCGGCAGCCCGTGCAGCCGTGCAGGGTCTTCTCCATCGACTCCGACGGAATGTAGAACGGCTGGATCAGGAACGACTTCACCAGGATCGCCACCGCGATGGCCACGGCGATCAGGATCGGCAGCTCCCACCACGGGGTTTTCGAACCCTTTGGACGCAGCAGTCGCCGCGACTTGATGTTGCCGTAGACGGGCTGCGGAGCAGCGCTGGGCGGCGGGGCATCGGGCCGATACCGCGCGTCGTCAGGGCTTCCTACCTCAGGCTCTCCCGGACTGGATCCGGCAGGCCCGAGGTTCGCCGAGCCGCCGTCGTCCTTCGCGTGTCGCGCCATACGGCGGCGTGGTCGACCGCTTAGCGGCCGACGATGTCCCGCTTCTCCTTGATCTTGGCGGCCTTGCCACGCAGATCGCGAAGGTAGTACAGCTTGGCCCGGCGGACGTCGCCGCGGCTGACGATCTCGATCTTCTCGATGACCGGCGTGTGCACCGGGAAGGTGCGCTCGACGCCGACTCCGAAGCTGACCTTGCGGACGGTGAACGTCTCGCGCAGGCCGCCACCCTGACGGCGGATGACGTGGCCCTGGAAGATCTGAACGCGCGAGCGCGAGCCCTCGATCACTCGCACGTGCACCTTGAGCATGTCGCCCGGCCGGAAATCGGGGACGTCCGCGCGCAGCGACTCGGCGTCAAGGATGTCGAGGGTGTTCATCGTGGGATCGCTTCCTTTTAGAAAATTCTGGTCTATACCCGATGGGCGTGACGATGCTTGTGGCGTCCGGTTACGGCGGCGTCACAGGCAGACAGACACACATCAGTACGGTGGGTGGCTGCTCGGTGCACAGTCTGCGCGACCGGTCGACTACGGCAAGTCGGCGCCACTTCGTGCGAGCAACCCTCTCATGGTGCCATACCCGGCAACGATTGCGAAAACGCGCCCAGCTGGAGCGGCGCCGGACTGGGGAGATTCACAGCAGGTCGGGGCGCCTCTCGGCGGTCCGACGCTGCGACTGCGCCGCTCGCCAGCGAGCGATCTCACCGTGGTTGCCTGAGAGGAGCACCGCCGGGACGTCCATCCCACGCCAACTCGCCGGCTTGGTGAAGGCCGGCGCCTCGAGCAGGCCGTCGACGCTGTCGGTGAAGGAGTCCTCCCGCGCCGAGAGCGCATTGCCAAGCACACCGGGGAGCAACCGGGCGATCGCCTCGACCATCACCAGCACGGCCACTTCACCGCCGCAGAGGACGTAGTCGCCCAGGCTCACCTCGTCGACAGTCATCCGCGACGCGGCGTAGTCGACGACCCGGGCGTCGATCCCCTCGTAGCGTCCGCAGGCGAAGACCAGCCAGGGGTCAGCCGCCAGTTCAGCCGCCACCGCCGCCGTGAACTTCCTCCCCGAGGGCGAGGGAATCACCAAGCGGGGCTGATGGGGGCCATCGGCCGGGGCTACCGCGTCCAGCGCGCGCCCCCAGGGCTCCGGCTTCATCACCATGCCGGGTCCGCCGCCATACGGCGTGTCGTCGACGCTGTGATGCACGTCATCGGTCCACTGGCGCAGATCGTGGATCCGGGCCAGAAGTTGCCCGCGTTCTATCGCCTTACCGACCAGCGATTGGTGCAGCGGGGCCAGGTAGTCGGGGAAGATCGTGATGACGTCGAGCGTCAACTGCGGCTCGTTCGGGGTCTGGGCAGCCTCAGTCACAGCTGCAGCAGGCCTTCCGGCGGGTCGATGACAACGCGACCGGCCGCGACATCAACCGTGGGGACGATCTCCGCGACGAACGGAACCAGGACTTCGCGCTCGTCGTGCAGCAGCACGAGGTACTCCGAGCCAGGCGCGTGCACGACGTCCTTGATCGCCCCGAGCGGCGCCCCGTCCGGGGTGAACGCAGCGAGGCCGATGAGGTCGGTGTCGTAGAAGTCGTCCGGGTCGTCCAGACGCGGCCGCTCGGAGGCGGCGATGAGTAATTCGGTGTCACGCAGCGACTCGGCTGCGGTGCGTCCGTCGTATCCGTCGAAACGAATAACGAAGCGCTTTCCGTGGGCTCGGAAGTCAACCACGGTGAGGGGGCCCCGCTCACCCGGCTCGGTGCTGAGCACCGAGCCGGGAGCGAAACGTTCCTCAGGGGCATCCGTCCAAGGCTGGACGTAGACCTCCCCCTTCAGCCCGATGGCCGGGCCGATCTTGCCGACCGCCAGCAGACGCTGCGGATCCTGCGGTTCGGTCACGGGCTGGTCGGTCGGCGTCAGTGCCGGTCGACGTCGATCACGTCGACGCGGATGCCCTTGCCACCGACTCCGTTGACGACCTGACGCAGCGCCTGGGCGGTGCGTCCACTGCGACCGATGACACGCCCGAGGTCGTCGGGGTGCACCCGAACCTCGAGACGCTGGCCGCGGCGGTTGTTGACCATGTCGACCTGGACATCGTCAGGGTGATCGACAATCCCCCGGACCAGGTGCTCGAGGGCATCCTCGAGCATCTCAGGCCTGCTCTGCGGGCGATTCAACCTCGGCAGCCGGCGCGTCGGCCGGTGCAGCGGTCTCCTCGGTGGCCTCAGCAGTTGCGTCGGCCTTCGGAGCGGCCTTGGCTGCCTTCTTCTTCGGCGTGGTGGCCGGAGCGTCGAAGTCACCCGACGTCTCAGCCAGTGCCGCGTTGAAGATCGCCAGCTTGTCCGGCTTCGGCGGCGCGACCTGCATCGGCGCCGGGGCCGGGAGGCCCTTGAACTTCTGCCAGTCACCGGTGACCTTGAAGATCGCGGCGACGGCCTCGGTCGGCTGGGCGCCGACTCCGAGCCAGTACGCGGCGCGCTCGGCGTCCACGCGGATCACGGACGGGTCGTTCTTCGGGTGGTACTCGCCGATCGTCTCGATCGAGCGGCCATCACGCTTGGTGCGGGCATCGGCGACGACGATTCGGTAGTGAGGCTCGCGCATCTTTCCGAGACGCATGAGCTTGATCTTGGTTGCCACGACTGTTGTTGCTCCAGACTTCATTTAGGGATTGGGACCACGAGCGGTGGGTGGGGACCTCACTGATCGTGCTCCCGGATGGACCTGCCTGCGCGGGGAGAGGGTCCGCAGCCGGCTGGTACTCAGCTAGCAATTGTGCCACGTCGCAGCGGTGCCGCCGACACCAACTGCCCGATTCGGGCTCAGAGAACCCCAGACGAGGCCGTCGGGCGGTCGCCGGAAGGGCCATTCCTCAACCCTCGCCAGGTCGCGATGTCGCCAATGTTGACATATCCGGCGCGCTGAGAAACGCTCTACGACGCCGACTGAAAGCGCTCTCACCCAGACGTGGCGCGCCCTAAGCGGCACGGTGAGTCAGCCCTGCCGGGCTCGCCGTAGTTCACCGTGTTGACCTCCAACCATTGACCTCCAACCGACCTCCAACCAACCTTCCAGGAGCTGACCTCCGCGATGCCCGCCACCAATCCCCCCACGCGCGCGTTCCCCGACGGCTTCGTCTGGGGCTCGGCCACCTCGTCGTATCAGATCGAGGGGGCGGTCGACCTCGACGGGCGCAGCCCCTCGATCTGGGACACCTTCAGCCACACGCCGGGGAAGGTGGTCGGCGGCGACACCGGTGACGTCGCCGTGGAGCACTACCAGCGCTACCGCAAGGATGTCGCCCTGATGGCCGACCTCGGGCTGCGCGGCTACCGCTTCTCGATCGCCTGGTCGCGGGTGCTCCCCGGCGGCACGGGCAGCGTCAACGAAGCCGGGTTGGACTTCTACTCCCGGCTCGTAGATGAACTTCTCGGCCACAACGTCGACCCGCTGGTGACCCTTTACCACTGGGACCTGCCACAGGTGCTGGAGGAGAAAGGCGGCTGGCTCAATCGCGACATCGCCGGCTACTTCGCCGAGTACGCAGCCGTCGTGGCAACCCGCCTCGGCGACCGGGTGCAGACGTTCACCACGCACAACGAGCCGTGGTGCGCGGCCTATCTCGGCTACGCCACCGGTGTGCACGCTCCGGGCCACACGAACAATGCGGAGTCGCTGGCGGTCGCGCATCACCTGAATCTGGCCCATGGCGAGGCGGTGGGGGCGCTGCGCGATGTCCTGCCGGCAACCGGCCAGATCTCGATCACGCTCAACCTGCAGAACGTCCGTCCGGCGAGCGACTCGGCGAAGGATGTGGCCGCTGCAGCGCACGTCGAGCGGCTCTCCAACGGCATCTTCCTCGACCCGATCCTGCGGGGCCACTACCCGCCCGAGCTCATCGCCGAGACGAGTCACATCACCGACTGGTCTTTCGTGCGGGACGGCGACCTGGAGCAGATCGGTCGCCCGATCGACGTCCTCGGCGTCAACTACTACAGCCCGGCGCTGGTCGGGGCACCAACCGAAGATCGCCGAGCCCGAGCCGAGGCCGGCGGCGAGTGGATCAACGACCCACAGAGCGGAGACCGCCCCTCGCTCTGGCCGGGCACCGACCTCGCCTACGCACTACCCCAGTCAGGCCCGTACACCGCGATGGGTTGGCGGGTCGAGGCCGACAGCCTCCGCGAGCTGCTTGAGCAGATCCATCGTGACTACCCGGCGATCCCGCTGATCGTGACCGAGAATGGCGCCGCCTATGACGACACCGTCGGCGCCGACGGTGTCGTTCATGACGATGATCGAATCGCCTATTTTGACGGTCATATCGGCGCCATCCACGACGCCATCACCACCGGGGTGCCGGTGACCGGTTATTTCGCCTGGTCGCTCCTGGACAACTTCGAATGGGCTTGGGGCTACTCCAAGCGATTCGGCATCGTCCACGTCGATTTCGAGACCCAGCATCGGACTCCGAAGGATTCCGCCCGTTGGTACAGCAAGGTGATCGCCGCCAACGGGCTATCCGACTGAACGACCAGCCCGCGGTCTTCGACCGGGTGGGCTAGGGCGCGATGTCCAGCAGGAGTACCCACTCGCTACCGTCGCGCGTCAGGTAGACGTCGGTGTTGGGGAGATCACCGCCGGGCTGAACATCGACGTTGTAGCCGATCGAGGCCTGACCGTCGAAGTCCCGGCCGCTGAAGGTGAGTACGACGTCGGCGCCATCGGGGCCGGGCGGGATGAAGGTGTAGTGCACCGTGATTGCGCCGTCGAACGGCAGCGTGCCCTCAAGGAGTCCGACGAGCCGCTTGCCGTTGGCGATCGAGTCGTTGACCGCGAGCGCCTGGCCGGCGACCCAGGTGGCGTTGTTGAGGTTCACAACAGTCAGATACGGCGTAAAAGTAGTGCTGTTCTTGATCGAGACGGTGAGGTTCATGACTTCACCGTCAGCGCTGCGATCTTGAGCTGCTCGACTTTTTTCTCGACCGCGTCGATCAACTTGTCGTAGATCGCATTGGACGTCGCGTAGGCCGCGTCGGTGAGCGTCTTCTTCACGAGTTGGTCAAGCAGGTCCTCCTCGCGCGCCTTGAAGGCGGCGAGCTGATCCTCATAGAGCTCGATGAGCGTCTGCGTCATCTCGGCCTTAGCCTGCTGAGCGGAGAACCGGACGTCGTACAGGTAGAGGTATTCGTGGATGTACTCCTTGTCGAAGAATGCCTGCGCCTCATAGCTGTCGGCGGCGACCGCGGTGAACATCTGCATGCCGTAGCCGAGCGGCTTGGACTGGATGTTGGTGTTGAAGTTGATGGTCGTCGACGTCCCGAAACTGAGAATGACGCTGCTCAGCACGTCGAACACCTGACCGGCGATATAGAGCTCGAGGTTCGCCATCTCGCCGACCTCGGGACCCAGGCTGGAGGCGGCGGCCGCCGTGCCGTCCTTCGAGACCTTCGCGCCGTCGGGTGACTTGCCGTTGGCGAAGACCGACTTGGAGATGGCGTCGATGATGCTCTGCATATTCTCGAGGCTGAACTCGGCCTGATGCATGAAGTCGTAGTTCATGCCCGACACCAGATCCTTGGCGTCGGTGTACTTGTTGTCGGCGTAGAACTGGGTGATCTTGTCCTTCAACTTGGCGGACTCCGCCGCACTCTTGTTGGCGAGATCCGCCTGCAATTGCGCGAGATAGTCGCGGAACTCCTTCTCGTTCGCTTCGAGTTTCTGGATGCTCGGTGACATGCCCATTTTGATGACTCCTGTCGATTTGCGAGGTTGCTTCCCGATCGACCGCGATACGCAGGCGCCGATGGGAAGCACCGGACGTAGTCACTCTCACACCGACAGTCACAACCCCCCATCCCCAAAATTGGTGAAATTGACGCCCGACGTCATCCAGTCGGCTGGACCCACCCGATGCGCCAGAGCCACCGCCGCGACCTGCGAAGTCACGTCGAGTTTGCCGAGGACCGCCTTGATTTGACTGCGGATGGTGTGCACCGAGTGCTGGGTGCGGACGGCGATCTGCGTGGCCGTGAGCCCAGCCTGCAGGGCACGTAGCGTCTGAGCCTCGGCCGGCGTCAGGGTCTGGAGCGCCGCCGATTCGGCGAGCCGATCCCGAAGCATGGCCGCGGACGAGTTGCGGTTCCCGCTGTCGACTACACCCACCGGGCCGCCGTGAAACGCCTGCTCGATGAGGCGTACCAGCGCCGTGAAGGGAATCGCCTGATTGAGCACCATGGCGCCTCGGGCCGCCAGCGGCACCAGCAAGGGCAGTGAACGCACCGAACCGAGACAGACGAAACCGCGCAGTGTCGAACGCGCCGCGATCTCGGCGTCCGGGCGCTCGGGGGCTAGTTGCCCGTCATCATCCTCAACCAGGACCAGCGCCGGCAGGGTTGGGCGTCGATGCAACGCTCCGGACAACGTGGGGTCCCGCGGTTCCCAGCCCCGAGCGACCAGGGTCGCCCGCAGGGCTACGGCGAGCGAGGACTCCGCCGGCGCGATGACAGTGAACTGCCGCGATCCTGGGAGCACCGCCGGCGAGGGGGTGGGTCCGTCGGATTCGGCGTCGACGCGCGGAGGACCCCGGTCCGCACCCATGTAGAGATGTCTCCGCCCCCAAGGTAGATCCAGCGATCTCCATTGAAGCCGCAGCTAACAGAAATGTCACTTCCCGTAGTTGAATGCTTACAAATTTGGTTAGGGCAGTCCGATCTAGGACGGAATCGGTGCGCCCCTGAGCACGGTGCGCAGAGGCGCTCGAAGCGCGTCGAGTTCCACGCGCGGATCCGCCGACAACACCAGCAGATCGGCCGGCGCCCCCTCCACCAGTCCGGGTAGCCCCAGCCACTCACGACCACGCCAGGAGGCCTGCGCGATCACCTCCGCCTGCGGGATACCGGCTGCGACGAGCGAACGAATCTCGTCCTGGATCAGTCCGTGGGGCAGCATGCCGCCGGCGTCGGTGCCGGTGTAGATCGGCACGCCGGCCTCCCAGGCATCGCGCACCCGCGGGCGGGAGGAGTCGAAGAGGGCACGCATGTGAGCGGCGTAGCGGGGAAACTTCGCCTCTCCGAACGAGGCGATGTTCGGGAAATTGTCGATGTTCACCAGGGTCGGGACAATCGCGATGCCCCGGGCCGCGCACTCGTCAACCAGATCGCCGTGCAGTCCGGTGGCGTGTTCGATCGAATCGATTCCGGCGGCGATGAGTCCTGGCAGCGCATCCTCACCGAAGACGTGTGCGGCCACCCGGACGCCCAATTCGTGGGCCCGGCCGATCGCGGCGACCAGCACGTCATCCGGCCAGACCGGAGCCAGATCACCGTCATCGCGGTCGATCCAGTCGGCGGCGAGCTTCACCCAGCCGTCACCGGCAGCGGCCTGAATCTCCACCTGCTCGACCAGCGACGGCGGTTCGACCTCCACGCCGAGGCCACGAATGTAGCGATGCGGGCGGGCAATGTGACGACCGGCGCGGATCAGTCGAGGCAGGTCTTCGCGCAGCTGGACGCTGCGGTTGTCGACGGGCGATCCGGCGTCGCGCATGAGCAGTACGCCCGCCTCGCGATCGGTGATCGCCTGGGCCGCCTGATCCTGCGGATCATCGAGATGCCCGGTGGGTGCGAGCCCGACATGGCAGTGCGCGTCGACCAGGCCGGGGATGATCCAACCGCCGGAGGCGATCGTCTCCGCGGCACCGCTGTAGCGGTCGAAGGTGAGGTGCCCGTCGACGATCCAGGCATCGCGCTCGACCTCGTCAGGCAGGAAGACGCCCCGCAGATGCAGCACTGTCACGTGAATGCTCCTGTCCCGTCCGATACTGGTTCGCGCGACGGCCAGGCCTCAGCCAGCGCTGCCCGCGTCTCGGAGAGAAGTTGGGGCAGCACTCTGGTGTGCGCGACGATCGGGATGAAGTTGGTGTCGCCGCCCCATCTGGGAACGATGTGCTGGTGCAGGTGGGCCGCGATGCCGGCGCCGGCGACTTCTCCCTGATTCATCCCGATGTTGAACCCGTGGGGTGCAGCGATATCCCGGATCGTGCGCATCGCGATCTGGGTCAGCTCAGCGATCTCGGCCACCTCGCCGTCGCGCAGCTCGGTGTAGTCGGCGACGTGGCGATAAGGCACCGCCATCAAATGCCCCGAGTTGTACGGGTAGAGGTTGAGGACTGCGTAGGCCTGCTCGCCGCGGGCAACGATCAGGCCATCAACGTCCGAGAGCGTTGGGGCGCGACAGAAGGGACAGTGATCCCCGGCGTCCGAATGTGCCGGTTTTCCCTCGCCTTTGATGTAGGCCATCCGGTGCGGCGTCCAGAGTCGACCGAAACCGTCGGCCTCACCGGCGAACGACTCGGCTGGGAGCGTCTCCAATTCTTCGGAGTCGCTGCCCATCAAAAGAGGGCCGACGTCGGCGAGACGTTCTTGCGGGTTCGGATGAACTCGACGATCTCACTCACCGCCTGGTCGACCGGGATCGCGTTGCGCTGCTCGCCATCGCGATAGCGGAAGGAGACGGCGCCACTCTCGGCGTCGGTCTCGCCAGCGATGAGCATGAACGGCACCTTCGACTTCTGAGCCGTGCGGATCTTCTTCTGCATCCGGTCGGCGGAGTCGTCCACCTCGACCCGAACCCCAACCGCCCGCAGCTTGGCAGCGACGTCGTGCAGGTAGTCGACCTGCGACTCGCTGACCGGGATACCGACCACCTGCACCGGTGAGAGCCACGCCGGGAAGGCACCGGCGTAGTGCTCGGTGAGCACGCCGATGAAGCGCTCGATCGATCCGAAGAGCGCCCGGTGGATCATCACCGGCTGGTGGCGATCGCCGTCAGACCCTTGGAATTCAAGCTCGAATCGCTTCGGGAGGTTGAAGTCGAGCTGGATGGTCGACATCTGCCAGGTGCGCCCGATCGCGTCGCGCGCCTGCACGGAGATCTTCGGGCCGTAGAACGCGGCACCTCCGGGATCAGGCACCAGCTCGAGGCCGGAGGCGGTGGCCACTTCGGCCAGCGTCTGGGTGGCGACCTCCCAGTCCTCATCGGATCCGACGTACTTCACCGGGTCCTTCGTCGACAGCTCCAGATAGAAGTCGTCCAGGCCGTAGTCGCGCAGCAGGTCGAGGACGAATCCGAGCAGAGAGGTGAGTTCGTCACGCATCTGCTCGCGGCTGCAGTAGATGTGCGCATCGTCCTGCGTCATGCCGCGGACGCGGGTCAGCCCGTGAATAACCCCTGACTTTTCATAGCGATACACAGCGCCGAACTCGAAGAGTCGCAACGGGAGTTCGCGGTAGGAGCGGCCGCGCGACCGATAGATCAGGCAGTGCATCGGGCAGTTCATCGGCTTCAGGTAGTAGTCCTGACCCGGCTTGCGGACCTCACCGTCCGGCCCGAGCTCGGCGTCCAGATGCATCGGCGGATACATGCCGTCGGCGTACCACTGCAGGTGCCCGGAGATCTCGTAGAGCGCGCCCTTGGTGATATGCGGGGTGTTGACGAATTCATAGCCGGCCTCGACGTGCTTGGCTCGCGAGTAGTCCTCCATCTCCTTGCGGAGCACGCCGCCCTTCGGATGGAAGACGGCCAGGCCGGACCCCAGTTCGTCGGGGAAGGAGAAGAGGTCGAGCTCCGAACCGAGCTTGCGGTGGTCGCGCTTGGCGGCCTCCTCGAGCTGGGCCAGGTAGGCCTTCAGATCGTCGCGGGAGGCCCAGGCGGTGCCGTAAAGACGTTGCAACTGCGGGTTCTTCTCGCTCCCCCGCCAGTAGGCCGCGGCCGTGCGCATCAACTTGAAGGCCGGGATGCGGCGGGTGGTGGGCAGGTGCGGGCCACGACAGAGATCGGTCCAGACCCGCTCCCCCGACTTGGCGTCCAGGTTGTCGTACATGGTCAGTGCGCCTGAGCCGACCTCGACCGACTCCTCGGCGGCGGCACCACCCTTCAGCCCGATCAGCTCAAGTTTGAACGGCTCATGGGAGAGCTCGGCGCGGGCGTCCTCATCACTGATCGGACGGCGGGAGAATCGCTGGCCGGACTTGATGATCTCGCCCATCCGCTTCTCGATGGCCACCAGGTCATCCGGGGTGAAGGGGCGCTCGGGCATGAAGTCGTAGTAGAAGCCGTTCTCGACCGGCGGCCCGATACCCAAGGTGGTGCCGGGGAAGAGTTGCTGCACGGCCTGGGCGGCGACGTGGGCGGCCGAGTGTCGGATGACGGCGAGTCCATCTGGTTCGTCGGCCATCACCGCGGTGACTTCCGAATCCACCTCTGGGATCCAGGCCAGGTCGTGGAGTTCACCGTCGCTGTCACGAACGACGACGACGCCGCCCGGTCCGTTCAGGTCGGCGCCGGCCTCCCGCAGCGCCTCGAATGCGCTGGTACCTGCGGTGACTTTCACCACAAGGCGAGCCGCAGGTTGAACAGAACTGACGGACACAATGACTCCCTGTAAGCAGACAATGGCGACGAACCTCGCCAACACCGATCGACATCTCCCTGAATGCTAGTGGTCGCCGCTCGGAGGGCTTCGGATTTACCGCCTAATCACGCGAAACCCTCTAGATTTTTCGGTACGACAAGTAGTAGGAACCGGTGTTAACCTTCTGGCGACCAAAGGTCCTATCGGGGGATGGAACTATTTTGAGCACCTTTTTGATGCCTATTCGTGCGCACCAGAAGCAGTTCTTGGCGTTGATTCTGACGCTCGCGTTGGCCGTAGCCGGAGTCCTGGCCTACACCGGCAGCCGAGCCGGAGCCAAGGACATCACGAACGCCATCACGTCGGTTGACGTCAACCCGAAGAACCCGAAACCGACCGACACGGTAACAGTCAGCCTCAAGTGGGCGGTGCCGGTGGGGACGCAGGCCGGCGACACCTTCACCCTGGTCATCCCGTCCGTGCTGGGCGACTTCCCGAGCGGGTTCGATCTGCGCGACCCGGCCAACGCACTGGTGGCCACGGCAACGATCGTGGGCCACACCGCGACCTTCACCATGACGAGCTACGCCGCGAGCCACCAGAACGTCGCGGGAACCGCCTTCTTCACCAGTGAAGTCGCCCCTGGCACCGCGCCCGGAGTGACCCACCTGCACTTCACCGGTTCGATCGACACCACAGTCGACATCAACGTCGGCGGCACCTTCGGCCGCGACCGCACGATCCCCGACAAATTCGGCTACTTCTACCGCAACGACGAGGGCGCCACCAACCCGACCGACGCAGTCATCTGGGCCATCGAGACGCCGGTCGGCCCCTTCGACACAACCACGATCACTGATACGGCCAGCGCCGGACAGGAGTTCGACTGTGCAGGCGTCCAGTCGCGCCTCGGTGACGCGACCGGCCCGAACGGGGCATTCAACAACGGAGTGCTGCTGCCCATCGGGAACGACCTGAAGTGCTCCCCCACGTCGCTGAGCTACACCTACAACACGCACCCGGTGACGGCCGGCCACCTCATCCAGCTGGCCGTTCCGGTGACCCTCACCGACCCCGACCTCACCACCTTCCAGGACACGGCGACCGTGACCACCGACGGAGTCGTCAAGACGGCCGGCGCCAAGCCGATCATCCGTACCTCGGCCGGCGGGACGGCCAACGGCGACCTCGCGACGCCCGGTGTGAAGATCGTCAAGAAGGACGCCGCCGGCAATGACGCGGACACCGCAGCTGACAAGGTCATCCTCCCGACCGGGAGCACCCAGCTCGTCTACACGGTCACCAATGGGCATCGGGACGGGACGGCCTCCAACGAGGACCTCGTCAATGTCCACGTCTTCGATCAGGTACAGAGCAACGGGACGGTCTCAGACCTGACCTGCAAGCTGCCCGACGGCACCACGCTCAGCAATGCTGACGCGACCGCCGGAATCACCTGGCCCGGCCCGTTTGCGATTGGGGCCTCGTTCACCTGCACGGCCAACCTCACCGGCGTAGCGCCCGGCACCGATCATGAGGACACCGGCAACGTGACGGCAGACGGTGAGTTCTCCGGGGTGCACGTCTGGGACAAGAACCCGTACTTTGCGAGCAACCCCGGCAAGGTGAACGTCGGTGATTACGTCTGGATCGACGCGAACCACAACGGAATTCAGGACGCCGGCGAGCAGGGCATCAAGGATGTCCGCCTCTCGCTGACCGACGCCGATGGCAAGCCCGTCAAGGACATCAACGGCACGACGGTGGCACCGACGCTGACCGATGCCGATGGCAAGTACGGGTTCGGCGAACTTCCGCCCGGGCAGTACATCGTCAGCATCGACGACTCGACGGTCCCGGCCGGCCTCTTCCCGACGCTCGCTGGAGCCGGCGACGACCGGGAGAAGGATTCGAGCACCGGTTCCGCCACCAGCAAGGTGCTCGTCGGCGGCCAGGAGGATCTGAGCCTCGACTTCGGCTTCTGGACCCCGGCACCGTCGATCAAGATCGTGAAGAAGGACGCCGCGGGCAACGATGCCGACACCGCCGACACCAAGGTCATCCTGCCCAACGGCAGCACCGACCTCGTCTACACGGTGACCAACACCGGCACGGAGGCGCTGAAGAACATCGTCGTCTCCGACGCGGTGGTCACCAACGGAACGGTCACCGGACAGAGCTGTGACTTCAGCCCGCTCGGCGGCCCGTCCTCGGGCCTCACCTGGGCCGCCGGTCCGCTGCTGCCCGGCAAGTTCTTCACCTGCACAGCGAAGCTCATCGGCGTCAGCCAGGGCCCTGACCACGAGGACATCGGAACCGTGACCGCCAGCGGCGCTGTCTCCGGTAAGCCCGTCGAGTCACACAACCCTTACTTTGCCAGCAACCCGGGCAAGGTCAGCGTCGGTGACTACGTCTGGTTGGACAGCAACCACAACGGGATCCAGGACGCCGGCGAGCAGGGCATCCCCGGCGTCACGCTGAACCTCACCGACGCGGCCGGCAAGCCGGTCACCGACGTCAATGGCAAGGCCGTCGCCCCTCAGGTAACCGATGCCTCGGGCAAGTACCTCTTCAGCGACCTGCCGCCGGGGCAGTACATCGTCACGCTCGACAACACCACGGTTCCGTCCGGCGACGTGCCGACGCTGGCCAACCAGGGCTCGGACCGGACAGTGGACTCCGACACCGGTCACGCCGAGAGCAGCGCCCTCACCGGTGGGCAGAGCGACCTCTCGCTCGACTTCGGATTCGTCAAGCCGGTGTCGGTCGGTGACTACGTGTGGGTCGACAAGAACCACAACGGCATCCAGGATGCCGGCGAGAAGGGCCTGGCTGGAGTGACCCTGACCCTGACCGACTCGAAGGGCCAGCCGGTCACCGACCTGAATGGCGTGGCCGTGGCGCCGACCAAGTCGGACGCCAACGGCAAGTACGGGTTCAGCAACCTGCCGCCTGGCACGTACACGGTCAGCGTGCTCGCCTCGACGGTGCCGGCCGGATACCAGACGACGATCACCGGTGCCGGCACCCGCGACACCGACTCCTCCAACGGGAGTGCGACCAGCCTCGCGCTCACCGGCGGCGACAGCGACCTGAGCCTCGACTTCGGGTTCTTCGCGACCGAGTCAGGGGTGGATGCCATCGCATTGACCCCGCCGCCGAGCAGCGGAACCGATGATTTGGCCATGACCGGGTTCAACTCGGTTGGTCCGCTGGCACTGGCGGTGGCGATGCTGGGTCTGGGCATCGGCTTCCTGCTCAGCGCGCAGCGTCGGCGTCGCTCGATGAACGGCTAAGCGCCGACGGAACTCATCTAGCACCGCTAGAAGTTGGCCGGCGGACGATGAAGACAGTGATGTCTTCGCGTCCGCCGGCTTTTCCGTTGCACGCCTGAGCGCGCGCCAACTTCATTCGAGCGCCGTAGCGCGCCAGCTTTCTCTGGCGCCGGATAGCGTGGGTGTCGATTGCCTTCACCCCGGCGGCGGCTCCCCACCGGTCAGGATTGAGCCAGAAATTGCGAAGGCCCCCGTCCGATCGAAGCGATCGCGGGGGCCTTCTGAGGCCTACTGAGGCCTTCTGAGGTTTTCCAGGGTGGGCACGGCTGGGTTCGAACCAGCGACTTCTCGCGTGTGAAGCGAGCGCTCTCCCACTGAGCTACGCGCCCTGAGGCTTGATAAGAATACATGCAACGGTGAGCACTCCTGCCCACCTCCCACGCCGGCCGGGCCCAGCCCAGTCGGGATCTCAGATTCCCCGCGAAACGCGCCAGGCCGCGTAGATCAGGGCAGCCAGGAGGAGAATCCCAAGCGCTCCGACCAACAGCTGAACAACCCGGGGCTGGCGGACGATCCAGTCGGTCCAGCGCCGAACCTGGCCTCGGGCGAACCTCAGCAGGCGCGACGCCCACGCGAACTCACTCGCCCACACCCCGAGGCCGAGAAAGATGATGAGCCAGCCTGGACCAGGTAGCGGCAGCAGCACGATGCCGACGAGGATGATGAGCAGTCCCAGCAACCCGACGCCGATTCTCCAGGCGAGCGCGCCGCCCGGCAGCGCCCTGACACCGCGCCGCAGTCGCTCCAGCCATGCGAAGCGACGGTGCGACGCCGAAGTCTCACTCGCCCCTTCGGAATCCGGACGCTCGGGCCGTCCCTTTCCAGTCATGCCGCCCTCGCGGCGTTGGCCCGGCCCCGGGCGATCACCCGCGGGCCGATCAGGCGGGCCAGCAGATAGAACACGAAGCTGATGGTGGAGACAAGCGCGCTCGCCTTGACGTCGGTCTGCAGGCTCAGCAGCAGGCCGCCGTCGCTGGCGATCAACGCGAAGATCACCGAGAGTGCGGTCACCACGGCCGGTCGGGCGCTGAGTCGCTGAGCCGCGGCCGCCGGCGTGATGGCGAGACTGAGCACGAGCAGCGTTCCGACGATCTGGGCCGCCTCAGTCACCGTCAGCGACAGCGCGAAGAGAAAGATCAGGCCGACGAGATTCACCCGCACTCCCCTGGCCTGTGCGACCTGAAAGTCGATGGAGGCGAACATCAGCGGACGGTAGATCAGCGCGGTCACGACGAGCACACCGAGGGCGATCACCACCAGCAGCACGATCTGACCAGTGCTCACCCCGAAGATCTGACCGAAGAGGATGCTGGTGGCCTCCGTGGCGAAGCCCTTGTATTGACTGAGCAGGTAGACGCCGATGCCGAGCCCAAAGGCAAGGATCACACCGATCGTCGAGTCGATCTCGCGTTCCCGGGTGCCGAGAGCGGCGATGGCCGCCGCCACCACAAGGCTGCCGATGAGAGCCCCGAGAACCGGGTCACCGGCGATGAGCAGGCCGGCTGCCGCGCCGGTGAAGGAGAGCTCGGCCGTGCCGTGCACGACGAACGCGGCGCGGCGCAGCATCACGAACGGACCGATGATTCCGCTGATGACGGCCACCAGGGTCGCTGCGATCAATCCGTGCTGGACGAAGCCGAGCTGCAGGTAGTCGATGAGGTTCACCGCACTCTCCGCTCGGGTGCGGCGTCGGCGTGGTGATGATGATGGTCGGAGCCGAGGTCGGCCCCGGCCGCCTCGGGAGCACCCACGACGATGATCCGGTCCCGGATGCGGAGTACATCGACGTCCGTCTGGTACAGCGAACTCAGCCGCTCGCTCGTCATGACCTCCTCCGGGGTGCCGACGGCCCATCGGCCGCCGACGAAGTACAGGATTCGATCGACGATCGGCAGGATCGGATTGATCTCGTGCGTCACGAAGAGCACCGAGTTCTCCAGTTCGTGGCGGCGCCGATCGATCAGCGCGGTAACGGCCTGCTGGTGCTGCAGATCCAGGCTCAGCAGCGGCTCGTCACAGAGCAGCACTTTCGGATTCCCGAGCAGCGACTGCGCGATCCGCAGGCGCTGCTGTTCGCCGCCCGACAGCATCCCGAGCGGAGCGTCGGCATACCCGGTGGCACCTACTTCATCGATCACCTCGTCGATGCGGCGGCGGCTCTCCCGATTCAGCCGGCCGATTCCCCAGCGATGGCCGTCCAGCCCCATCCGAACGAGATCGCGCCCGCGCAGCGGCACGTCACGGTCGAACGACTTCTGCTGGGGAACGTAGCCGACCAGATTGCTTCCTCGTCGGGGCGTTCGTCCGCAGACCTCGACGCTGCCCGAGGTGAGCCGGTTCAGGCCGAGAAGCACCTTGAGCAGGCTCGTCTTGCCGGCACCGTTGGGTCCCAGCACGGCGAGGAATTCACCCGGCGCGACACTCAGGTCCAATCCGCTCCAGAGGGTGCGCCCACCGAGGTTCAGGGTGGCGCTGCGCAGCCGCACCGTGGGTTCGCCCGAGGCAGGTAGTGCATTCGATGCTCCCGGCGCGCCCCCGGCGTCGGCGCTCTGTGTCTCGGACATCTACTTGACCATAGGCGAGCGGGTCTCAGCCACCGAGCGCCGCCAGCAACGCACGGGCCTGGCTGCCCTGCCAGGCCTGAAAGTCGCCCGCCGTGGGCGGCAGGGTCTCGGTGATGGCCACGACCGGAACCGAACTGGCCTTGGCCAGATCACGAAGGCGGGCTGTAGCCGGGCTGGTGACCTGGGCGTTGTAGAGGAGCACCCTGACCTGATGCTCGGTGAGCGCGGCCTCGAACGCCTTCTCATCCCCCGGCGACGGATCATTGCCGTCCTCGATCGACTGCGCGAACGTCTCCGGAATGCCGAGAGTCAGCCCGGCCGCCTCGATCAGGTACCCCGGCACCCGTTCGGTGTAGGCGACGGCCACGCCTGAGTACTTCGCCTTGATCTCGTCGATCACGGCGACGACCTGACTCTGCTCGCCGGCCACGAATCGGGCCAGATTGACCTTGAACGACGCCGCCTGCGCCGGCACCAGATCGGCGAGTTCCTGCTCGATCGCTGTTGCCGCCTCGACGACGTACTGCGGCCGGTACCAGAGATGTGGGTTCGGGTTCTCCCCCGTCGGCTTCACGACATCCTCGACGTTCACGACCTGCCGCGAATCACTCGGGCTCGCCTTCATCAGCTTCTGCATGAAGGAGTCGTAGCCGACGCCGTTGGTGATCACCAACCGGGCCCGGGCGACCGCCGCCGCATTCTTGGCGCTGCTCTCGTACTCGTGCGGGTCGACGTTCGGATCGCTGAGGATCGAGGTGACCGACACTGCTCCACCACCGATCTGGGCGGTGATGTCACCCCAGAAATTCTCGGCCGCGACGACCCGTATGGCGCCGTCGGCGGTCGTAGCGCCGCTCGAGTCGGAGCCGCATGCCGTCAGCAGGACTCCGGCGACGACCACCATGCTCAGCCCGGCGAGGCACCTGATGCCGCGTCGGGGCGCGGTACGTGTCGGGCGAGCCATGGCAGTGGATTCCATCCTCCGTGGTTTCCCGTACACCGGGTCGCCACGTATTGAAATTGGGAACGGTTCCCACTATTGATACCACAGCGACCGCGATCCGGCACTAGGCGATGGTTGGAATCCTCAGCGGGCGCAGTCGCCGCAGGTGCCGAAGACTTCGACCGTGTGCTCAACGTCGGTATATCCGAACTTCGTGGCAACTTCGGCCGACCAGCGCTCGAAGGCCCGCGCCTCGATCTCCTCGGCGCGTCCGCACTCACGGCAGACGAGGTGGTGGTGATGCTTCTTCTCGGTCGCGTCGCCACAGAAGCGATACGTCGCCTCGCCATCGGGAGTCTGGATCACGTCGACGAGGCCGGAGTCGGCGAAGGCCTGCAGGTGTCGGTAAACCGTCGACAGACCGACCGAATCGCCGGCCGAGCGGAGCGTCGCATAGACGTCCTGCGCGCTGCGAAAGCCGTCCAGGCCAAGGAGCGCCGCCTTCACGGCGTCGCCCTGGCGGGTCTTGCGATGCTTCGTATCTGCGGCCACGCGGCCATGCTACTAGGAATCGTTACCAGCTACCGTCGAACGCGGGACGTGATGTGACAACGCGCGGACGGGTTGGCGGGCTCACCCGGAGCCCGCCAACCCATCAGAGTCGCAAGAAGCGGCAGCAGGCTTCAGCGCCTAGCGCGGCGGCTCTGTGCCTAGCGCGGCGGCTCTGCACCCGCGAAGGAGGTGGACTCCTTCGCGAAACCGAAGTTCGCGATCTTGAATCCGGAGGTCATCGGGGCTCCGTAGATTCCGAACTTCGGGTAGGTGACCGTCGGTGCACCAGCAGCGGTGCGATACAGCGTGCGCATGGTCGTCGGGGCCACCAACTGGTAGTCGTTGCCCCAGAGCGCGACCTGACCCTTGCTGGCGTCGGTGTTCCAGTTGACGCCGACCTCGAAGCGCAACCACTGGCCGGTGATCACCGGGTAGCTCCAGAGCAGCCGGTACTGCACCGAGGACGTGGTGGAGTCGATCGTTCCTGACGGCGTGGTGTAGTTCCAGAAGTGGAACTGGTTGCCCTGCACGGTCATCTGGAACGAGGGCGCCCAGCTCGGCGTGGTGGCGTCATAGTTGACGAGCTGGAAGATCACCGTGGAGGAGTCCGTCGGCCATGACTTGTCGAGGAAGATGCTGAACCCGTAGAACTTGGTCGCGCCTGAGGTCTGCTCAGGGGCCCCGGCGAACTCCAACCGACGGTCGGTGGCGGCCGAGGAGAAGCGGGCCGAGCACGGCATAGCGCCGGCCTTCAGCGTGCGATCCACCGTGATCGAACTCTTGGTGTTCTCCACGGTCACGCTCGGGTCGCTACTGACGTACTCCGGATGTGAGTCGGCCAGCCAGGTCGGAACCGAGCAGGCCGTCACGTCGAACTGTGAAGGTGTTGTTGCCGCATCAGCTGATACAGCTGAGCCGATGGTGGCGGTCGCCGCTATTCCCAGAGCGGCGACGAGACGAACAATGGACCGGCGATTCGCAAACATACAAACTCCTGCTACTCGGCCCCAGCAGCTCGATGCTAGGCGCTCGGCGCAGAAATTTCGTGGCGAAAGTGGAAATTTATCATCGCTCCGGGTCCGAACCGCAGCAGAGAGTAGCCAGCGTCGAATCCTTCCAGCGGGCCGAAATTCAGCTAGACTCTTCACACGATCAACACATCGCCGGGGCCGGCCGTGTGACTCCAGGTGGGGACCTGGCTTCACAGCACGATTCGATCGGCCAGCGGTGATCATGCAGATTTCGGGGGAAATCATGCTCAACGGGGCTGACACTTGGCATCGACCAACACCAATTCGTTCACGCCGCGAGCCGGTGGTGACGAGACGGATACCGCAGCCCCCTCCCCCCGCCGTCAACTCACCGGACGGCCCGCCGACGCTCGACCCGGCCGCAGCACTGCGCCTGCGTGCTGAGTTGCTCATGCACCTGGCCGCCACGCAGTCCCAGGCCGCCGCAGTCCGCGCTATCGACGAGATGGCCGAGCAGGCCACTCTGAGTCGTAGTCGCAGCAGCGCGCGCCGCCAGATCCGCGGAGCCATTCGCGAGAGCTCGGGCGATGCCCACGCGCTCACCCGCGAGGAGGCCGCACAGCTGGCCGCCGGACGACTGGTCGCGCTGGCCAGCGAGCACGCCAAGCGTCGTAGCTAGAGGCACTAGCCAAACGTCCCGCCAAACGTCGCGAAGACCGGACGCGCGCAGACGATCTCCGCGTTGTCGGCTAGCCCACGCGAGTCAGCTGCGCGGAGATCTCCCAGAGTCGGCGCGCGTCGGCTACGTTGCGGGCACGGCGTGAGGGGCGTTCCCGTACCGCCCGGCCAGCCACGATGTATCTGGGCCCGTAGAACTCTCCCCCGGCCACATTGGGATCGGTGGCCGCTCGGAGCATCGGCAGTGCTCCCTGCTTCACCGTCTGACTGAAGATCGGGTACAGCGCGGCGGTTATCCGGTTGGTAAGGCCGCTACCCTCGGTACCGAGGTCGGTGTGCGTCGAACCAGGGTGGGCGGCGACCGCGATCGTGGTGGAGCCCTGTTCCGCCAGCCGCCGCTGAAGTTCGGCGGTGAAGAGGAGATTGGCCAGCTTGCTCTGGGTGTAGGCGAACCAGCGGTCATAACGACGCTTGCGCATCAGATCGTCGAAGCGCATCCGACCTGCCCGGTGGCCCATGCTGGCCATCGTCGCCACCCGGGAGCCGGGTGTCCGCTCGAGCAGCGGAAGCAACTGCTCGGTGAGCGCGTAATGACCGAGGTGGTTCACCCCGAACTGCATCTCGAACCCCTGCGCGGTATAGGAATGATCCACCGCCATCAATCCGGCGTTGTTGATGAGCAGGTCCAGCCGTTCATGACTTGCCCTAAAACTTTGGGCAAACGCCGCGACGCTGGCCAGGTCGGCCAGGTTGAGTTCGGAGATGGCGACGCTTGCGCCCGGCACCTCGGCCCGCAACTGCGTCACCGCCTCTTCGGCCTTCGCGACGTTTCGGCAGGCCATCACGACAGCGGCCCCGTGCTCGGCCAGACGAGTAGCGACCTCAAGCCCAAGCCCGGAGTTGGCGCCGGTGACGATGACCACCCGCCCCGACTGGTCACCGATGTCGGCCGCGGTCCAGGCCTGCGCGGCGGACTTCGACGGGCTGCTCATCACGGACGTCTCGCTGATGGTGGCATGTTCGGTACTTTAGGCCAACTCGTCGGCGAGACATGTCTGTGGCCGGGTGCCGCGATGTTTCGCGGTACCCGGCCACAGTTACTTCTGACTGCTTGGTGTACTTCTGACTGCATGCACTTCTAACTGCCAGGTGCCTAGCTGAGCCGAAGGCCCGATGGTGCCTCTCAGACAGCCGGCCCGGCGGCCAGAGTGATCTTGCTGCTGTGCGTACCGCCGGAGGTGTCGCTCCAGGTGACGCTCACCGAGTCACCGGGGTGCGCACTGGCCAGCGCCGAACTCAGGTCCGTCGCGCTCGAGATCGACTTGCCGTTGAGGGCGGTGATGACGTCACCGGCCACGATCCCGGCCTTGGCTGCCGGTCCTGAGTCGACGACCCCGGCAACGGCGAGGCCGCTGCCCGAACCGCTCGTGCCATCGGCCGAGAGCTGGACGCCCAGGAATGGGCTGGCGCCGATGTGGATCGTCGAGCTGCTCTTGCCGTCCTCGATCTGGGTGGCGATGGAGAGCGCCTTGGTGATCGGGATGGCGTAGCTCTGCGGGCTGGCGTTGAACGTGCTGCTGTCAGAGCTCGAGGCGGCCGTGTCGACACCGATGATCGACCCGCTGCTGTTGTACAGCGGACCACCCGAGTCACCGGCCTGGACGTCGGCGTTGGTCTCGATCAATCCGGTGAGGTTCTCGGCGTCACTGCCGTCGGAGTCGGTGGCGGTGATGCTCTGGTCGAGCGCCACAACCTGCCCGGCCGCCGCGCTGGGCGTGCCACCGGTTCCGCCGGCGTTTCCGACGGCGACGACCGAGTCACCGACGCTCGCGCCGGAGGTGGTGATCTTGGCCGTGGCCAGACCGCTGGCCCCGGAGAGGCGGAGCACCGCGATGTCGTCGGTCACGTCGGTACCGACAACCGACGCGGTGTACGTCTTGCCGGTGCTGACGACCGTGACCGTGATCTTCGTCGAGCCGCGCACCACGTGGTTGTTCGTCAGGATCTCGCCGGAGGAGGTGAGGACGATGCCGGTGCCGGCCGCGCGGGCGTTCTGGTAGCCGAGCTCAGTGTTGATGTCGACGACTCCGACCGACTGCGTGGCGGTGGCACTGGTGCTGGTCGAGGCAGCCGAGTTGCCGCCGGTGGAGCCCGAGTTGCCGGACCCCAGACCGTCTGAGCCATAGCCGTTCGAGGAACCGAAGCCGTTGCCGAAGCCGCCCAGGCTGCCTCCGTCGACGCCGCCCCCGGAGGTGCCGCTGCCCGACGATCCGGAGCTGCTACCGGTAGATCCTGAACCAGCGCCGTTGACCGACTGCGACGCGATGCTGCCGATCGTGTCGTTGTGGGTGGCGATCAACGTGCCGCCGACGCCGAGGGCGCCAGCCACCAGGGCAGCGGCGACGGCGATGTAGGCCGACCGGTGACGGTTGGGGGTCTTCCCCGCCGGCATGGGCGGGAGGGGTGCGGCGAGGTGCTGGGACTGGTAAGGGAACCGGTACTGCCCCTCGTAGCCGGGCTGGTAGTTCGCCTCCTGAGGCTGGAACTGCGTCTGGTATGGCATGTCGTAGGCGCGCGTCTGGTCGAACGCCCCGTACTGCTGGTACGGCTGCTGATACGTCGGGTACGGGGCCTGCTGATACGGCGCCGGGTACACGCTGCCCGGGGCGGGCTCCTGCATCGGCGAGTACGGGGTGAAGGGGGTGGTCGGGGTGACCTCGTTGCCGGTGACCTCGTTGCTGGTGGCCTCGGCCGGGCTGGTGGCCTCGGCCGGAAGGATCTCGGCGGGGTGGCTCTCGGTGGGCTGGTCGGGGAACTGCTCGCTCATCTGCTCACGCTCTCTCGTCGGGGTATGCAATAAGAGAACTCCTTGAATCTGATGAGTCGCCATAGATACGCTGTACGCTTCCTGAGAATTGCCAGCGGTGGGTGGCTCGACGGCCGGGCAGAGGACGCGCCGCCGTCAGTCGCGTCGGCTTTCATACTTCCGGGATGATGCGAGCGCCTCGACCCTGGTCGATTCTGATGACCGTGGGCAGACGAAACGAGCTGGCGGAGCACCCCAGCCCGCACCGCCGCGAGCGAGGAGCTAAGTAAATGGTTACGAAGTTGGGCCCGATCGAAGTGATCGTCGTGAGCTTTCCGGAGAGCAACTTCAAGGGGACGATCATCCCCGAGATTCAGTCGCTCATCGACCGCGACATCATCAATGTCGTCGACGGCCTCCTCGCCCACAAGGGCCTGGACGGCAGCATCGAGCTCATCGAGTTCGAGCAGACAAACCTGGAGTCCGATGCGGCCGCACTGGCGGCCCTCATCGGTGACGTCTCACTGGATCTCATCTCCGATGAGGACGTCGAGGAACTCACCGCCGCGCTCGAACCCGGCTCTTCGGCCGCCGTGCTGGTCTTCGAACACCAGTGGGCGAAGCCGCTGCGCGACTCCATCGTCGATTCCGGCGGTGTGCTCGTCGCCAATCTCCGAGTCCCCGGGCTGGTTGTCGACGAAGTCCTCACCGCCCTCGACGAGCTGACCGAGATCAGCTGACGGCAAGAACCGCGACGGCAACACCGATCGAAGCAGAAGCCAACACCGAAGCTAGGAGCACAGTTCAATGAGACGACGTATGGGACGGCCAGGACTGGTCGGCACGATGGCTCGAACCGCAGTTGTGGCCGGTACGGCCAGTGCGGTCAGCGGCCGCGTGCTGCGGCACCAGGAGAACAAGGCGATGGAGGCTCAGGCTGAACAGCAAGCCGATTACGACACCCAGCAGTCGGCGGCTCAGTCCCAGGCCGAGCTCGCCGACATGAAGCGACAGATGGCCGCCATGCAGGCCGCACAGGCCGCCCCGGCTCCGGCCGCAGCGCCGGCCGCCGGTGGCGGCGACGACGTGATCGCCCAGCTGCAGAAGTTGGCTTCGCTGAAGGAAGCCGGGATCCTCGACGACGCCGAGTTCGCCTCAGCCAAGGCCAAGCTGCTCGCCTGACGGCAAGCACGTGCGTGCGCGACGCATGCGCACGCACGTGCCTCGCTCCGCCCCGGTTGAGCAGCAACAGGCTCAGGTCGCCGCGATAGCCGAGTACCCCACGGGAGTCGACGATGACGAAGAAGCCTCCACCTCCGGCCGACCCGGATGCGCCGGCGACCGCGCCGCGCCTGTCCCGCAAGACATACGAAACCGAACTCAAGCGCCTTCAGGCCGAGTTGGTGGCCATGCAGGATTGGGTCCAGGCCTCCGGTTCCCGCCTGCTGCTCATCTTCGAAGGACGGGACGCCGCAGGCAAGGGCGGCAGCATCAAGCGAATCACCGAATACCTGAACCCGCGCATCGCGCGCATCGTCGCCCTTCCCGCTCCCACCGAGCGTGAGCGTGGCGAGTGGTACTTCCAGCGCTACATCCAGCATCTCCCGTCCCGCGGCGAGATCGTGCTGATGGATCGCTCCTGGTACAACCGGGCCGGGGTCGAGACGGTGATGGGCTTCTGCACCCCAGTCGAGCACCGGCGCTTTATCGCACAATGCCCGGTCTTCGAGCGCCTACTGGTCGAGGACGGGATCATGCTGCGCAAATACTGGTTCTCGGTGAGCGACGCCGAGCAGCAGCGACGCTTCCAGTCACGCCTGCAGGACCCGATGCGCGGGTGGAAGCTGTCGGCGATGGACCTCGAGTCGATCACCCGCTGGGAGGACTATTCTCGGGCAAAAGACGAGATGTTCGTCCACACCGACACCACCCAGGCGCCCTGGTTCGACGTCGAGGCCGACGACAAGCGGCGCGCCAGGATCAACATGATCGCCCACCTCCTCTCGACCGTGCCTTACAGCCAGGTCGAGCGCGAACCGATCACGCTGCCCGCTCGACCGGCCGCCGTCAACTACATCCGACCGCCCCGCGAATTGGTGAAGACGGTGCCCGACTACGCGGCATCACTACCGCAGTAGTCCCACCTAGCGGGCAAGCCGGCCAGATGGCGCGAGCTGCGCCGGCCAGGTAGCCGCTAGATCCGGAAGTTGCTGACGACGCTGGTCAGTTCGGTCGACAGCGCGGCGAGTTCCTCGGCCGACTGGGCGGCCCGTGCGATCTCCCCGCGGGCGCGTGCCGTCGCCTCGGCCACGTTGCCGACGTTGTCGGCGATCGTCGCAGCCTGAGCCGCGGCCTCAGTCACGCCCCGACTCATCTCCTTGGTGGTGGCGCTCTGCTCCTCGACCGCTGCGGCGATGGTCGACTGGAAGTCGTTGATTTCAGCGATGATCGCCGAGATGTCGGAGATCGTCCCGATCGCGGCAGCGGTCTCGGTGCTAATGCTGGCCACGCGCCCACTGATGTCGGTGGTCGCCCCGGCCGTCTTCTGGGCCAGTTGCTTCACCTCGCCGGCGACGACGGCGAAGCCCTTCCCGGCCTCCCCCGCGCGGGCCGCCTCGATCGTCGCGTTGAGGGCCAGCAGGTTCGTCTGGGCCGCGACCGCACTGATCGTTCCGGTGACATCGGCGATCGACGCCGACGAGACGTCGAGGCGGTCCATCAACTCGGCCGCGCTGTTCGCCGCGACAACCGCACTTCCGGCCACCCGGGCCGCTTCACTGGAGTTACGGGCAATCTCGCCGATGGAGGCGCCCATCTCCTCGGCGCCGGCGGCGACGCCCTGGACGGCGCCGGAGACCTCGGCAGCGGCGACCGCGGCTAGCGAAGCCAGCTCATTGGCCTCCTCGGCGCTCGCCGCAACCGCGGTGCTGATCTCTGACAGCTGGCTCGACGAGGTAGCGAGTGCGGCCGCGCTTCGGGTCAGCGCCGAGACCGTCTCCCGCGTCGCCGCCTGGGCCTGGATGAATGCGGCGGCCATCTCTCCGACCTCATCGTTGGAGTCGACGTCGACCTCGGACTTCAGGTCACCGGCGGCCATAGCCGAGAGCGCCCGCCCAACCGCGGCGAGCGGCCGGGTCAGCAGGGCAACCGCGATGGCACCGAGGACGATGGAGATCGCCGCGCCGATGAGTCCCAGAATCAGCAGCACATTGCGAGCCACGGCCGACGTGTGCTCAGCGGCGGCGGCTGCATGAGCGGCATCGCTCCCCTCGAGGGTGTCAAGGGAGTCCATCGCCGCGCCGAACGCATCGTCTGCCTTGCTCAGCGGACCGTTGCTGATCTGGTCGACGGCCTTGGCATTGGCGGCTTCTGCCGCGGGAAAGAGTTGGGTGTCACGGATGCGGCGCCAGTCGGCGATCGCGGCGACGAACTGATCGATGAGTTGACGGTGCTGCGCGTCGAGGTGGCTTCCCTTGGTCGCCCGATAGTCAGCGACTGCGGCGTCCAGGCTGGTGTCGGCGGCGGTGACGTCGTCCTTGACGGCGGCCCGCGACGGCCCGTCGGTGGCGAGCAGGTAGTCGCGGATCGCGACGCGCGAGTCCCCTTCACCGTCTCGGATGTGACCGAGGGCAGCCAGCGGGCGTGCCGTGTGCTGGTAGAGACTCGTGGCCGCGGCGGCGGTCGAGGTGGCGCTGGCCATTCCGACGCCGCAGAGCAGCGCGATCACGCCGGTGGAGATGCCCAGTGGGAGCAGCATCTTGGTTCGCACTCGGCGATCGGCAAACCACCGGCGAACAGCTCGCCGGCGTCGCTGGGGTGTGGCCGAATTCGCTGTCGGTGCGGCTACGCCGACCGTCACAGAGTCGCTTCTCACTCCATCCGGATCGGCAGCCCAGGGAGGAACCTGAAGCAGGCAGGCAGTTATGCGCAGCCTCGGTCGCCGCGGACGAGAGCGTTCAGACTCCGGAGTGCGGCGCCGCCGCGCGTAGTGCCTCCCGCATGGCGTGAATTGGGGGCACGCAGCCGGTCATCAGCTCGACCTGCGCCGCGGCCTGATGCAGCAGCATGAGCGCTCCGCTAATCACGGTGGCCGAGTCGCGCCGGGCCGAATCGGCCAGGGCTGTCGGCCACGGGTCATAGACCACGTCAAAGATCACCTGGTCGTCGCGCCAGCGGCGTGAGCCCAGCCGGTCAGCGGCGTGCGCCGGCAGCGTGCTGATCAGCAGATCCGACTCCAACGCAGGATGACTCTCGGCCAGCGTCTCTACGGTCAACTCCACGCCGACCCGCCGCGCGGTGTCGGTGAGGTCGGTGGCCCGTTTCGGTTCTCGCACCAGAACGCTGCAGCGCGAGAGCCCGAGTTCGGCCACCGCGGCCACGGCAGCCTGCGCGGTGCCTCCGGCGCCGAGGATGGTCGCTGTCCGCGGCCGGACGAGCACCTCGCCGAGCGCACCGAGGATGCCGTCGACGTCCGTGTTCGTCGCCTGCCAACGCGTTGCGGCGGCGCGGAGCGCGGAGGGCCGGGTCTCATCGACGCCACGCCCGTGCGGCTCGTCATCCCGCAGCGGAAGCAGCGTGTTCGCCGCACCCACCGCGTCAGCCCGGGCAGTGACCTCGTCGGCCAGCGTCAGCGCCATCCGCTTCAAGGGCATGGTGACGCTGAAACCCATCCATTCCGGGCCGGCCGTGGCGAGAAGCTCAGCGAGATCCTGCTCGCCGCACTCGATCGCCTCGTAGCGCCATGGACGCTCCAGCGCCAGGTATGCCGCGTTGTGCAGCACCGGCGACAGTGAATGTGAAACCGGCTGTCCGAGAACCGCGGCCCGGCCGGTGACTGCACCGAGGACGCCCTCCACGGCGCTCAGTCACAACCCCAGTGGTTCTGCACGCAGGCCAGTCGGGCCGCCTCGAAGCCTGCCTCGTCGGTGAAGACGAGGTGCCCCTCGGCATCTCCGTTCACGTAGTGCGTCCAGTTCCCGACCGCCGGGTTTACCGCCGCGGCGAGGGAGGCCGCGCCGGGGTTATCGATCGGGGTCGGCGGAAGACCAACCGTGTTGCGCGTGTTGTACGGGTCCGCCTCGTTGTAGGTGAGCGTCTTCGGATCACGTCCGGCCAGGATCGCGCCGTAGACGCTGGTGGCATCGATCTGCAGAGGCCGGTTGGCGGCCAGACGGTTCAGGATGACGCGGGCGACCTTGGGACGGTCGGCGTCGAACTTTGCCTCACCCTCCACCATCGACGCCACGATGAGCGCCTGGTACGGCGTCAGCCCGATCGCCTTGGCCTGGTCGGAGAAGTGCGTGCTCCGGTCGGTGCTGATGAACTCGTTCACCATCGTCGACAGTGCGTCTGAGGCCGAGGTACCCGGGTCGAACGTGTATGTGTCGGGGAAGAGCAGTCCCTCGAGTGAGGTGAGTTTGCCGTCGGCCGGCGCGTACGCCGTCGGCAGGCCGAGGCTGGAGAGATTTGCGGTGGCGGCGTCGAAGTCGGCCTGCGTGAGCTTCAGGGGCCCGGCCAGCTTGGCTTCGATCTGCTTGACCGTGCTCCCCTCCGGGAAGGTCAGCGTGTTGGAGACCTTTGAGCTCGGATCCAGCAGCATGGTCAGCGCGGCGCTGGCCTGCATCTTGGTGTTCAGCCGGTAGTACCCCGGTTGGATCGACCTCGAATTGTCGTTGCCGGCCGCCGCCATGACGAAGGCACGGTCGCTCTTCACCACTCCCTTGGCGTGCAGCTCGCTCGCGATCGCGGCGGCGCCGTCACCGGGGTGGATCTGGACGAGCACGGACCCTGAGCCGTTTCCCTTGTAGTCACCGGCACTGAGAGCGTTGGTGAGGGCCGGACGCACGACGAACCAGCCGGCGCCGGCGACGGCCAGAATCAGCACCAGACCGAGAGTCAGGACCAGCCTTCCCCGACGGCGCTGCCTCGACGCGCGCTGCAACCGGCGCGCCTCGGAACGGCTGCGCCGGTGCTCGCCCATGCCGTGCCCGAGTTCGTCGAGCTCGTCGTGGTGCAGGACGTGGTCAGCGTCGGCGAAGTCGTCATCGTGGCCGAAGACGCCGTCCGGACTGAACGCGTCCGGATGCGCTTCGTACTCGTGTGCTTCGGACTGGTGTGCTCCGTACTCGTGTGCTTCGGACTGGTGTGCCCCGTCTTCGTGCGCGAATGAGTTGTCGTGCGCAATTTGGCCGTGCGTGAAGTGCTCGGAGTCAGCCTCTACAACATGGTTGCCAAGCCCAACGTCATACGGATAGTCTTCGCCCCGATACTCAGGGTTGTGAAACTCGTGAATTTGGTAAGCGCCAGTTGGCGTCTGCCCGTTTTCGCCGGGTTGACCGTAATGCGAGGTGGAGTGGACGGGAAAACCCGACGTCAGCCGGCTGGCTTCGTGATCGCTGTACGTGACCATTGAATCTGCTGGGCTGCCCGGGACCACAAGTGAGTTTTCGGAAGGGTCGTAGCCGGGGGGAAATGCCGCGCGCACGTCGTCGTGCTCGTCTGCCACACCTTCTCCATCCAGTAATACGCGAAGCGTCCGCTCAGTTTGGCCGCTCACTCATTCGCTCGCGCGTACTCGCGCTATCGAGCCAGTGTTGCAGAATCACCACGGCCGCCGCCTGATCAATCACGGCGCGGCTCTTACGGGTATTGCGACCGGCCTGGATGAGTTTACGCTGGGCACTCGTGGTAGAGAGCCGTTCGTCGGCCAATTCCACAGGAAGCGGGCGGATCGCCGCCGAGACCAGATCCGCGTAGGCGCGGGCCATCTGGGCCGACGAACCCTCCGCCCCGGCCAGCGTCTTCGGCAGCCCGACGACCACCCCGACCGCCTCGTGCTCGGCGACGAGTTCGGTCAGGGCCGCGATGTCCGAATTGCTCTTCGCGTCCCGGTTCAGCGTGGTCAGCGGTGTGGCCAGCAGTCCGTGGGGATCACAGCGGGCGACGCCGACCCGAACGGTGCCGACGTCAACGCCGAGCCAGACCCCGAACATCAGCCGGCTGCGCCTCCAAGAGCGGCCCGCACCGAATCGAAACCGTCAGCGACCTTCGCCACCTCGCCGCCGGCACCCTGAGCCAGGTCTGGTTTGCCACCGCCCCGAGCTCCGATCACGGGCGCGAAGACCTTCACCAGTTCGCCGGCCGCCAAGCCGGCACTGCGCCCGGCGTCGTTGACCGCGGCCACGAAACTGACGCCGCCGTCTTCCTTCTCCGACGTGAGCAGCACCGCAGCGGGCCCGGCTCCGAGGCGGGCCCGGACGTCGAGGGCCAGCGAGCGCAGGTCGTTTCCGGTGACGCCCTTCGGGGCCTGCGCGGCCACAAACCGGGTGCCGGATATCTCCGCCGCCTGCCCGGCCAGCTCACCCGCGCTCTCCAGCACGGCGGCCGCCCGCAGGCGATCTAGCTCCTTCTCCGCCGCCCGCAGCCGCGTCACCAGCGCCTCGACCCGTTCGGGGAGCTCTGCGGCCGGCACCTTCAGGTTGTCGGTGAGGGAAGTGACCAGGGCCCGCTCGGTGGCCAGATAACGCAGCGCCTCCAGCCCGACGTAGGCCTCGACGCGACGCACGCCGGCACCGATCGAGGACTCCCCGACGATCGTCAGCGCCCCGACCTGAGACGAGTGCGCGACGTGCGTGCCACCACAGAGTTCACGTGACCAGGCGCCGCCGATGTCGACCACCCGCACCGTCTCGTCGTAGGTCTCGCCGAAGAGGGCCAGCGCGCCCAACTCACGGGCCTGAGCCAGCGTCATGTGCCGTACCTCGACCGGGAGGTCCTCCCGGAGCGCGATGTTGGCGACGTCCTCGATCTGAGCCCGGGTGGCGTGGTCGAGGCCGGCATTCCAGGCGAAGTCCAGCCGCAGGTACCCCGGCTTGTTGTACGAGCCGCTCTGGAGCGCGGACGGGCCGAGCACCTGGCGCAGCGCGGCGTGCACGACGTGGGTGCCGGAGTGCGCCTGCCGGGCCGAGCGGCGCCACTCCGGGTCGACCGAGGCGACGACGCGCTGCCCGGCGTGCAGCTCGCCCTCCTCGACCTGCACCCGATGGACGATGAGCCCCTTGACCGGGCGCTGCACGTCGAGGACCCGCAGGCGGGTGTCGTCGGCGGTGATGACCCCCTCGTCGGCGATCTGACCACCGGACTCGGCGTAGAACGGGGTCCGCTCCAGCACCACTTCGACGATCTCTCCCGCGCCGGCCGCCGGCACCGATTCACCGTCGCGGACCAGGCCACGGACGTGGGACTCGGTGATCAGCTCGCTATACCCGGTGAACTCGGTGACGCCCCGCTCACGCAGATCCCGGTAGGCCGGGCTGTCGGCGTGCGCACTCTTCTTGCCCCGGGCGTCCGCCTTCGAGCGGGCCCGCTGCTCCTGCATCAGGCGCGTGAAGCCCTCGGTGTCGACGGCCAGCCCCTGCTCGGCCGCCATCTCCAGGGTGAGGTCGATCGGGAAGCCGTAGGTGTCGTGCAGCGCGAAGGCCTGCTCACCGTGCAGCGATGCTGAGCCGGCCGCCTTGGCCTTGCTGACCGCCGTATCGAGGATCGTCGTACCGGCGACCAGAGTGCGCCGGAAGGCGGTCTCCTCGGCGTAGGCGATCATCGAGATTCGGTCGTACTCCGCGGCCAACTCCGGATAGGAGGCCGACATACAGTCACGCGCAACCGGCAGCAGTTCCGGCAGCGCCGGGTCGTCGTAGCCGAGCAGGCGCATGGCCCGCACGGCCCGACGCAGGATCCGGCGCAGGACGTAGCCGCGCCCTTCGTTGTCGGGGGTCACCCCGTCGCCGACGAGCATCAACGCAGTGCGGATGTGGTCGGCGACGACACGTAGACGCACGTCATCCGGAGCGGATTCGGTGGCCGCGTGGCCGGAGTGCAGACCGTACTGCTTGCCGGTCAGTTCAGCGGCCCGCCGCAGGATCGGCTGGGTCTCGTCGATTTCGTAGAGATTGTCGACGCCCTGGAGGAGGGTCGCCATCCGCTCCAGACCCATGCCGGTGTCGATGTTCTTCGCCGGGAGCTCGCCGAGAATCGGATAGTCGTCCTTGGTGGTACCGGCACCGCGCTCGTTCTGCATGAAGACGAGGTTCCAGAACTCCATGTAGCGGTCTTCGTCGACCTCGGGACCGCCCGGCTTGCCGTAGTCGTCGCCCCGGTCGTAGTACAGCTCGCTGCACGGCCCACAGGGTCCGGGGATGCCCATTGACCAGTAATTGTCGGCCTTTCCGCGGCGCACGATCCGCTCGTGAGGCAGGCCCACCACGCGGTGCCAGATGTCCACGGCCTCCTCGTCATCGAGGTATACCGTCGCCCAGATCCGCTCTGCATCGAGGCCAAAGCCCCCGTCGGCGATCGACTTCGTCGAGAGGTCCCACGCCATCGTGATGGCGTGCTCCTTGAAGTAGTCGCCGAAACTGAAGTTGCCGTTCATCTGGAAGAACGTGCCGTGCCGGGTCGTCTTCCCGACCTCTTCGATGTCCTGCGTCCGGATGCACTTCTGCACGCTGGTGGCGCGCTGCCACGGCGCCTGCAATTGGCCAATGAAATATGGCACGAACTGCACCATGCCGGCATTGACAAAGAGCAGGTTCGGGTCGTCGAAGGGCAGTGGGGCGCTGGGTACGACGGTGTGACCGTCGGCCTCGAAGTGGGAGAGGAAGCGGCGGCGAATCTCAGAGGTCTTCACTGGGCTCCACCAGTCGGCGGGGTGATCACGGGGTGTACGACCAGTGATCCGGTCGGTTCGATGCGTCCGATCTGCCCGTCCAGGCCGGTGCCTTCGCGAAGCTCCGCCTCCCGTTCGTGCATGGCCTCGCGAACCTCGCCCGCGAAGTCACGGATCGAGAGGGAGAGGTCGGTGAGCCCGGCACCGACGGATTCGGCCAGCCCACGCGGGGTGAGCCGCTGGGCGGCGGCGCTGAGCTTGCGCACGATCAGCGCTCCGATGGTGATGCCCATCGCAAGCCAGAAGAGTCGTCGAGTCATCTACAGAGCCCTCCGTTCGCGGCGGGAGGCACGGTGACGCCGGTTGGCAGCCCGGATGAGTTCGGCGTCCCGGCGCTGGGTGACCGTGCGGCGCACACCGTAGGAGAAGGCGGCGACCTTGATCAGCGGGCTGCCCACGGTGCTGGAGACGATGGAGGTGAGGGCCGCCGCGTTGGTCGTCATCGAACTGACGCCCTTGGTGATGCCGTCGACCTGATCGAGTTGGGCGTTCACGCCGGCCAGCGTCGTCTGCGCGTCGGCCAGCAACGGCGCCGCGCCCTCGTGGGTCTTGCGAATCGCCAGGGTCGCCTCGTCCAGCGTGCGCCCCAATTTCAGCAACGGGATGGCCAGCAACAGCACCAATAAGAAGAACGCCACGGCGCTGACCAATGCCGCGATCCCAGAGGCAGACACGCTTGCTCCTAAAGTCGATATTGCCGATCCGATGTGCTCAACCCAAAAGACCCTACCGGTCGGCGGCCGACCGGTTTTCGCTCACTCGTTTCGTATCACGGCGCGAAGCCTCGCGACCCGCTCCTGCAACTGCCGTTCCGCGCCGCGTGAGGTGGGGTGGAAGTAGTCGCGGCCGACGAGTTCGTCCGGCGGGTACTGCTGGGCCAGCACGCCTTCGGGCTCGCTGTGCGGGTACCGGTAGGTCGCCGCGTGCCCCAACTTGGCCGCACCCGGATAGTGCCCATCCCGTAGCGCTGGGGGCACCGCGCCGCCGAGGCCCTGCTTGACGTCGCGCAGTGCCTCGTCGATCGCCCGGACGACCGCGTTGGACTTCGGAGCCAGCGCAAGATGCATTGTGGCCTGGGCCAGGTTGATCCGGGCCTCGGGCATTCCGATCAGCTGCACCGCCTGCGCGGCCGCCGTCGCGACCAGGATCGCCGTCGGATCAGCCAGCCCTACGTCCTCGCTGGCGTGCACCACCAGCCGGCGGGCGATGAAGCGGGCGTCCTCGCCGGCCTCGATCATGCGAGCCAGGTAGTGCAGCGCCGCATCGACATCCGAGCCGCGGATCGATTTGATGAAGGCACTGATGACGTCGTAGTGCTGGTCACCGTCCCGGTCGTAGCGCACGGCAGCGGTGTCGACGGCCTTCTCCAGGGTGGCCAGGTCGATGCTCTCCAGACCACTCGCCACCGCGCTGCCGGCGGCCGCCTCCAGCGCGGTGAGCGCGCGGCGGGCGTCCCCATCGGACATCCGCAGGAGGTGGGCCAGGGCGTCGTCGTCGATGCCGACCGTGCCGCCGAGCCCGCGTTCGTCGACCAGCGCGCGCCGCACCAGTTCGGCGATGTGCTCCTCGGTGAGCGGCTGCAGGTTCAGCAGCAGGCTGCGCGAGAGCAGTGGGGAGACGATCGAGAAGAAGGGGTTCTCGGTGGTGGCCGCGACCAGGGTGATGACGCGGGCCTCGACCGCGCCGAGCAGCGAATCCTGTTGGGTCTTGGAGAAGCGATGGATCTCATCGATGAAGAGCACCGTCTGATGCGAGTTCATGCTCAGGTCGTGACGGGCTCGTTCGATGACCGCCCGGACATCCTTGACGCCGGCGTTCAGAGCCGAGAGCTGGACGAATCGACGGTTGGTGGAGCTCGAGACGATCTGGGCCAGCGTCGTCTTGCCGCTGCCTGGCGGTCCGAAGAGGATCAACGACATCGGCGCATCCCCCTCGACCAGCCGCCGCAGCGGCGAGCCGGCGCTGAGCAGATGCTCCTGCCCGAGAACCTCGTCCAGGCTCCGGGGGCGCATCCGCGCCGCGAGTGGCGCCCGCGGATCAGCCCCGGTGAACCCGCCGTTCGACGCGTCGCCATACCCCGTGGAGGCAGCTTCACCGCCGGGGGTCTCGAAGAGCGTCATGGGGCAAGCTTAGGACCGCGGGGTGACAGCAATCCCACGACGGCGACGCGGATTCGCCCGCCGATCCGGTCAGCCGAGGTGACCGCCGACCTTCGTGTACCCACGGAGCAGGTCACGCGAGATGATCAACCGCTGCATCTCATCGGTCCCCTCGAAGATTCGCCAGAGCCGGGCCTCCCGGTACCAGCGCTCGATCGGCAGCTCGCGGGTGTAGCCCATGCCGCCGTGGATCTGCATCACCTTGTCGACCACGTCGTTGGCCATCGTTGCGCCGTAGAGCTTGGCCATCGACGACGCATGGCGCGCATCGCGTCCCT
The DNA here is from genome assembly GCA_900100325.1 of Frankineae bacterium MT45. Taxonomy (NCBI): domain Bacteria; kingdom Bacillati; phylum Actinomycetota; class Actinomycetes; order Frankiales; species Frankineae bacterium MT45. The sequence continues at coordinate 2,308,501 of LT629697.1, read as the reverse complement.
GGTCAACGGTCCAGGCGGCATGCATCACCAGCCAGCGAGCGGCCTCCAGTTCGACCTCGGCGTCGGCGATCATCCACTGGATCGCCTGGTTGGTCCCGATCTTCTTACCGAAGGTTTCGCGGGTGTTGGCGTACTCGATCCCCATCTGCAGCAGTCGCTCGGCGGCACCGAGGGCGCGGGCCGGGATGATGTAGCGCCCCTTGCCGATCCACTTCATGCCGAGTTCGAAACCCTGTCCGGGCTCACCGAGGATGTTTCGGGCCGGCACTCGCACGTCGTCGAAGACCAGCGACGCCGGTCCGCCCTCCCCCATCGTCTGGATGAAGTGGGAGGTCCACCCCATCTCCCGGTCGACCAGAAACGCCGTCGCGCCGCCGTGCGCGCCCTTCCCCGGGTCGGTCACGGCGATGACGATGGCGAAGTCGGCGTCGTTGCCACCGGTGATGAAAGTCTTCTCGCCGTTGATGATCCAGTCGTCGCCGTCCCGCTTGGCGCTGGTCTTGATGTTGGCCGCATCCGACCCGGCGCCGGGTTCGGTGATGGCGAAGCAGGAGAGCTTCTCGCCCTCGATGGTCGGGATCAGGTACTCGTCGCGCTGCTCATCGTTCGCAAAATAGAGGATGTTGTCGGCCTCGCCGCCGAAGCGGAACGGGATGAACGTGCGACCGGTCTCGGTGGCCAGCAAGGCCTGGGAGACCGCCGGCAGGTCCATGCCCCCGTACTGCTCGGGCGTGGAGACGCCCCAGAAGCCGAACTTCTTGGCCAGCTGCTGCAGCTCGCGGACCTCGGAGATCTCAAGTCCGGGGAGGCCCTGTCGCTCGCGGCGCAGCGCCTCCGGCTCGCGGGTGATCAGTTCCTTGGCGATGAAGTCGCGCGCGGTCTGTCGAATCGCCTTCTGTTCGTCGCTGAACGAGAAATCCATCGCCGATCATCCTCTCCGGGTCGTGACACATCTTCCTGAAGTGTCTGATACATCTTCCGCAGACGTTACCCCGGAGAGTGTGGTCGCGCACACACCCACTCGCTGTCATCTATTCCACGCGCGACCGGTGGCATACCCATTGGCTAGGCCGGGGCTGGCTTGGCTTCGGCAGGTTGGGCGTCTACGCCGGCTTCTCGGCGCTGGGCCGCGGTGATCTCGGCCGGTGCCGCGGTGAGCGGATCCACCCCGCCCCCGCTCTTCGGGAAGGCGATGACGTCGCGGATCGAGTCGGTACCCGACAGCAACGCACAGATCCGGTCCCAGCCGAAGGCGATACCACCGTGCGGCGGGGCACCGAAGGCAAAGGCGTCGAGCAGGAAGCCGAACTTCTCCTGCGCCTCGGCCTCGGAGAGGCCCATCACCGCGAAGACCCGCTCCTGGACGTCCCGGCGATGGATTCGGATCGAGCCGCCGCCGATCTCGTTGCCATTGCAGACGATGTCGTAGGCGTAGGCCAGCGCCGACCCGGGGTCGGTGTCGAAGGTCGCGAGCGAGTCCGGCTTCGGCGAGGTGAAGGCATGGTGGACGGCGGTCCAGGCGCCACTGCCGACGGCGACATCGCCGCTGGCCGTGGCGTCGGAACTGGGCTCGAAGAGCGGCGCATCGACCACCCAGAGGAACGACCAGGCCGACTCGTCGATGAGTCCGCCCCGCTTGGCGATCTCCAGGCGGGCGGCCCCGAGCAGGGCGCGGGAGGTCTTCGCCGCGCCGGCGGCGAAGAAGACGCAGTCGCCCGGTTTCGCCCCCACCGCCTCGGCCAGGCCGGCCCGTTCGGAGTCCGACAGGTTCTTCGCGACCGGGCCGCCGAGTTCGCCGTCCTCCCCGATGAGGACGTAGGCCAGCCCGCGAGCCCCGCGCTGCTTGGCCCATTCCTGCCAGGCATCGAGCTGCTTGCGCGGCTGCGATGCCCCACCCGGCATGACGACGGCGCCCACGTAGGGCGCTTGGAAGACTCGGAACGGCGTCTCGGTGAAGTAGGAGGTCAGCTCGACGAGCTCCAGCTCGAAGCGGAGGTCGGGCTTGTCCGAACCGTAGCGGCGCATGGCCTCGGCGTAGGTCATCCGCGGGATCGGCGTCTTGATGTCATGGCCGATCAGCGCCCAGACGGCGGTGAGGATCTGCTCGGCCAGGGCGATGACGTCATCCTCCTCGACGAAGCTCATCTCGATGTCGAGCTGGGTGAACTCCGGCTGCCGATCGGCCCGGAAGTCCTCATCCCGGTAGCAGCGGGCGATCTGGAAGTAGCGCTCCATACCGGCCACCATGAGCAACTGCTTGAAGAGCTGGGGCGACTGCGGGAGTGCGTACCAGGTGCCCGGGCGCAGGCGCGCCGGCACCAGGAAGTCGCGGGCCCCCTCCGGCGTGGAGCGGGTCAGCGTCGGCGTCTCGATCTCGACGAAGTCGTTGTTGTAGAGCGTCTCGCGCGCGGCCCGGTTCACCTGGCTGCGCAGCCGCAGCGCCGCCGCCGGCTCAGCGCGACGCAAGTCGAGGTAGCGGTACTTCAGCCGCGTCTCCTCACCGACCGAGCTGTGCTCGTCGATGGGGAAGGGCAGCGGCCCGGCCTCATTGAGCACGTCCAGGCCACTGGCCACGACCTCGATCTCGCCGGTTCCGATGGCTGGGTTGATGTTCCCCTCCGGCCGCACCCGCACCTCACCGGTGACCGCCACACACCATTCGCTGCGCAGGTCATGGACGAGTTCGTCCTCGCGGATCACGACCTGAACGACGCCCGAGGCGTCACGCAGATCGATGAAGGCGACTCCACCATGATCGCGTCGACGGGCCACCCAACCGGCCAGGGTTACCGTCTGGCCAGCGTCGGCGGCGCGTAGTGTTCCAGCGCCAGCAGTGCGGATCACGAGAGTTTCTCCTTAAGAAATAAAGCGATCTGGTCAAGAGCGATGGGCGATTGTTCGCCGCTGTCGAGTTGTTTTACCTGCGCCGTGCCCGCCTCGATGTCCCGATCACCGAGGACGACGGCGAAGCGGGCGCCGGAGCGGTCGGCGCCCTTCATCGCACCCTTGAGCGCACGTCCACCGTAGGCGATGTCGACCCGCACACCCACGCCGCGTAGCTCGGCGGCCAGACGCACCGCAGCCGCCCGGGCGGCGTCGCCCAGCGGCACCAGATACGCCTCGACGCGCGGCGCCGTGCCGACCGGAAGCTGCTCGGCCCGGCAGGCCAGCAGGGTGCGGTCGATACCCAGGCCCCAGCCGATGCCCGAGAGCGGCTGCCCGCCGAGCTCCTCCATCAGCCCGTCGTAGCGGCCGCCGCCACCGACGGCCGCCTGCGCACCGAGCCCGTTGTGGACAAACTCGAAGGTGGTCTTCGTGTAGTAGTCCAGCCCGCGCACCAACCGCGGGTTCAGCTGGTACGCCACTCCCAGGTCGTCCAGGTACCGGCGGACGTCGGCGAAGTGGGCCGCACAGGCCGGGCAGAGGTTGTCCAGCATCAGCGGGGCGTCGACGAGTTGCTTCTGTACGGATTCGCGCTTGTCGTCCAACACCCGCAGCGGGTTGATCTCGGCCCGGCGGCGGGTGTTCTCGTCGAGGTCCAGGCCGTTGAGGAACGCGACGAGCTTCTCCCGATAGGGCGGGCGGCATTCGGCGTCACCCAGCGAGGTGAGTTCCAACCGGTAGTCGCGCAGGCCGAGACGCCGGAACCCGGCATCGGCAAGTGCGATCACCTCGGCGTCCAGCGCCGGGTCGTCGACGCCGATCGCCTCGATGTTCACCTGGCTGAAGACGCGCCCGCGCCCGGCCTGCGGACGCTCGGCCCGGAAGCACTGACCACTGGTCACCACCTTGACCGGAAGCTGACCGCGGTCCAGGCCGTGCTCGATGACCGAGCGCATCACTCCGGCGGTGAGTTCCGGGCGCAGCGTGAGGGAGCGATCCCCCCGATCGGCAAACGTGTACATCTCCTTGCTCACCACGTCCGTCGACTCACCGACTCCACGGACGAAGAGTTCGGTGTGCTCGAAGACCGGGGTCTCGATGTAGCTGTAGCCAGCGAGCGCGGGCTCCGCCAGCAGGCTGTCCCGGACCTCGACGAATGCCGCTGACTCCGGCGGGACGTACTCGAGAACGCCCTTGGGCGCGTTGACGATGCTCATCCGATCAGGCCCGTCAGATACGGGTTGGCGACCCGTTCGCGGCCGATGGTGGTGCTCGGACCGTGCCCGGGAAAGACGGTGACGGCATCGTCCATCGGCAGGATGACGTCGCGCAGCGAGGCGGTCATCGCCTCCATCGAGCCGCCCGGCAGGTCGACGCGGCCGATGCTGTCCCGGAAGAGGACGTCGCCGCTGAGCAGCACGTCGCCTTCGCGCTCGTCACCGAGGGTGAAGATCACCGATCCAGCCGTGTGGCCGGGCGTGTGACGCACCCCGAAGCTGAGCCCGGCCAGCTCGAGGGTGGCCCCGTCGCCCAGTTCACGAACGTCGTCCGGTTCAGCGAAGCTGAGTTGCCCGAAGAGCGGTGTACCCGGCTGCATCCCGACCCCGGTCCACGGGTCTTTGAGCTGGTCGCGGTCACCGGGGTGGATGTAGGCGGGGACGTCACGGGCCTGGCAGACCGGAAAGACCGAGAAGCTGTGGTCGAAGTGCCCGTGGGTCAGGATCACCGCCGCCGGGTGGAGCCGGTGTTCGGCGATGACCTCGTCCAACTCCTTGACGACTTCGATGCCGGGATCGACGATGACGCACTGCTCGCCGTCCGCTGAGGCGAGGACATAGCAGTTCGTCCCGGTGTAGGCCGACGGGAATCCCGCGATGAGCACAGTGTGCAACTTTCGACAGTGGCTGACGTGATGATTGAGGCCAGCCTACCCAGCGCCACCACACACATTGCGTACGCACAGCCCCGCGAGCCCGGCCAACGACACCGGCCACAGTCGCATTACGTACACTTTCGCAGAACTTCATTCTGTGGGAAGGATCCGTCGTGGCGACGAACAATCAGCGTCGAGAGGCTGCCAAGCGTCAGCTCGAGCAGCAGTTGGCGCAGCGTCAGCGGCAGCAGTCCCACAAGCGGGGGCAGATGCTCATCGTCTCGATCGGCGGCTCGATCTTCGTCGTGCTCCTGCTGGTGCTCGGAATCGCCATTGCTGAGCACAACAGCGACAACAAGAAGAGCACCGCCGCCGCGGCGAGCGGCACGTCCGCTCCGACCAGCGCGGCTCCGACCAGCGCGGCGTCGACGACGCCGACCACGCCCGGCGACTGCGACTTCACCAAGGACGGAAGCGCCGCCGCCAAGCCGGTAACTCTCCCCCCGCTCACCGGAAACCCGGTCAGCGGCACGGCCAAGGTCACCATGAACACGTCACAAGGCGTCATCGCGATGACCGTCGACCGGGCGCTCGCGCCGTGCACCGTGGAGAGCTTCCTGTCGCTGGCCAAGCAGAAGTACTACGACAACACCCCGTGCCACCGCCTGGTGACGAGCGGCATCTACGTCCTGCAGTGCGGTGACCCGACCGGCAGCGGTTCGGGCGGACCGGGCTACACCATCCCTGACGAGGCAACCGGCAAGGAGACCTACCCGGCCGGAACCCTCTCGATGGCCCGCACCTCGACCGCGCACAGCGGCGGCAGCCAGTTCTTCTTCGTCTACAAGGACTCACCGGACCTGGCGCAGAACCTCGGCGCGCTGCAGTACACGGTCTTCGGCAAGGTCACCACGGGCCTGGACGTGCTCCAGAAGATCGCCGCGGGTGGCGTGAAGGACGGCAGCACCGACGGCTCACCGAAGCTGCCGGTGACGATCAAGACAGTCACCGTCAGCTAGTCGGGACGTCGACACCCCGCGGCTACGGTCTGGCGCGGGGCGGGCCAGTCGGTGCGGAGAATTAGCCGCCGCAGGGAGCTAGTTCGAGTGGACCCGGTAGACGTCGTAGACGCCGTCGACGTTGCGGATCGTCCGTAGCAGGTGCCCGAGGTGCTTCGCCTCGCCGAGTTCGAAGGTGAACTTGCTGACCGCGACCCGGTCGCGGTTGGTGCTCACCGATGCGGAGAGGATGTTTACCCTCTCGTCGGAGAGGACCCGGCTGACGTCCGAGAGCAGGCGGTGGCGGTCGAGCGCCTCGACCTGAATCGAGACGACGAAGACGGACTCAGACGACGGGGCCCACTCGACCTCGACGTTGCGATCCTGCTGCTCCAGCAGCACCGCGGCGTTGGTACAGGCCAGGCGGTGCACCGAGACTCCCCCGCCCCGGGTGACGAATCCCATGATCGCGTCGCCCGGAACCGGCGTGCAGCAGCGGGCCAGCTTTACCCAGACGTCGGTGACACCCTTGACGACCACACCGGCGTCCCCGGAGGAGCGCTTGATCGACGTGCCCGGCGGATCCATCGACGGACGAGCGGTCTCGGCGAGGTCCTCGACGGCCCCCTCCAGCCCACCCAACTGGGCGACGAGCTTCTGGACGACGGCCTGCGCCGAGACGTGCCCCTCGCCGATGTTCGCGTAGAGGGCAGTGATGTCGGCCAGATGCAGATCGCGGGCGATGGTGAGGAGCACGTCCCCGCCCAGCATCCGCTGCATCGGGAGACCGGCCTTGCGCATCGCCTTGGTGAGGGAGGTCTTGCCGGCCTCAACCGCGTCCTCGCGACGCTCACGGGCGAACCACTGCCGGATCTTCGTCTTGGCCCGGGGCGACCGGACGAAGGCCATCCAGTCCCGCGACGGCCCGGCGTTCTCAGCCTTTGACGTGAAGATCTCGACGGTGTCGCCGTTGTCGAGCTCGCCTTCGAGGGCGACCAGTTTGCCGTTGACCCGCGCCCCGATACAGCGGTGCCCGACCTCGGTGTGAACGGCGTAGGCGAAGTCGACCGGCGTCGAGCCGGCCGGCAGCGCCACCACCTCACCCTTCGGTGTGAAGACGTACACCTCGTTGGCACCGAGGTCATACCGCAGCGAATCGAGGAACTCGTCGGGCTCCTGCGTCTCGCGCTGCCAGTCCAGCAGCTGCCGCAGCCATCCCATCTCGTCGGAGACGGCGGAGGGCTCGGCGGCCGAAACGTTCTTGATTTCCTTGTACTTCCAGTGCGCGGCAATGCCGTACTCAGCCGTGCGGTGCATGGCGTGGGTCCGTATCTGCAGCTCCACCGGCTTTCCGCCCGGTCCGATTACCGTCGTGTGCAGCGACTGGTACATGTTGAACTTGGGCATCGCGATGTAGTCCTTGAACCGGCCCGGTACCGGCTGCCAGTTCGCGTGGATTACCCCGAGAGTTGCGTAACAGTCTCGCTCGGTGTCGACGAGGACCCGAATCCCGACCAGGTCGTAGATGTCGGTGAAATCCCGGCCCCGGACGATCATCTTCTGGTAGATCGAGTAGTAGTGCTTCGGCCGGCCGGTGATGGCGGCCCGGATGGCACCCTCTTTGAGGTCATTGCTGACGCGGTCGATGACCTCATGAAGGTAGGTGTCCCGGGAGGGTGCACGGTCGGCGACGAGCCGCACGATCTCGTCGTAGCGCTTCGGGTACAGCGTGGCGAAGGCAAGGTCCTCAAGCTCCCACTTGACCGTGTTCATACCCAGGCGATGGGCGAGCGGAGCGAGAACCTCCAATGTTTCACGGGCCTTGCGCTCCTGCTTGGCCGGCGGCAGGAAGCGCAGCGTACGCATGTTGTGCAGTCGGTCGGCGAGCTTGATCACCAGCACGCGGGGGTCGCGGGCCATCGCGACGATCATCTTGCGGATCGTCTCCGCCTCGGCCGCGTCACCGAACTTCACCTTGTCGAGCTTGGTTACGCCATCGACCAGGTGCGCTACGTCGGCACCGAACTCCGAGGTGATCTCGGCCAGCGAGGTCCGGGTGTCCTCGACCGTGTCATGCAGCAACGCCGCGACCAGGGTGGTCGTATCCATACCGAGTTCAGCGAGGATGGTGGCCACGGCCAGCGGGTGGGTGATGTAGGGGTCGCCGCTCTTGCGCAACTGCCCCCGGTGACGCTCCTCGGCCAGGTCATAGCCGCGCTGCAGGAGGCGGGCGTCAACCTTGGGGTGGGCGTTCTGGTGGATCGCCAGCAGCGGCTCGAGAACCGGCTTAACCGTCGACTGGCGGGGCGCGGCGACCAGTCGCCGGGCCAGGCGATCACGTACTCGCCGCCGGTACTGCGGGGCGTCCGAGGTCTTCGATCCGGCGTTCTTGGGCGCCGCCATCCGCGCCGATCCGCTACGGGCCAATCCTGCGCTTTCGGTTGGCTCCGTCGGCGCCTTTGGCGCGGCGGCCGGGGCTGGGGAGGGTGCAGCGGGTACAGAGGGCGCTCCGGGCCCGGCTGGCGCCGCAGCCGGGGACGGCGCAGCGGAGGCGGGCGGAGCTGCGGCGGGTAGTGAGGGTGCAGGCGCAGCTGAGGCGGCACGGCTCGATGGCCCGACGGGAGCAACCGTCTCGGTGTCGGGCAGAGCAGATCCGGTTACCGCTTCAGGTGTCAGCGTCTGCTCCTTAGGTAGACCGTATCGCCGAGTCTAGAAGATGGGCGGCGGAAGCGCTTCCCGGGCTCAGACCCGCAACAGCGCCTTGACCTCCGGGCCGCTGAGTGCCGCCCGGCCATTGAGGAAACCAATCTCCAGCAGCACGCCGGTGCCGGTGATCTGCGCTCCTGCCTCAGTCAACAACTGTGTAGCAGCCGCGAGTGTTCCCCCGGTTGCCAGCACGTCGTCGACGACATAAACCCGGCGCCCGTCGAGAATTCCCAGGGGCACCTCGAGGACGGCCTTTCCGTACTCCAACTCGTATTCACGAGTGACGGTCGGTGGCGGCAACTTCCCGGCCTTGCGGACCAGGACAAGACCGCAGTTCAGCTCATTCGCGAGCGCCGCAGCCAGCACGAACCCGCGGGCCTCGACACCGGAGACCAGGTCGACCTCGCCGGCATCCCGGGCCGCCTCGGCCAGGGCTCGGACGGCGGAGCGGAAGGCCGCCGGGTCAGCCAACAGCGGCCCGATGTCCTTGAAGAGCACACCGGGTAGCGGGAAGTCGGGCACGTCACGCATGCTCGAACTGATCGTCGCCGCGATCTCCGAGCCGAGATCGCCCGCCGGACTACTCATCAACGCCGACGCTGTGGGCGGGCCCCCGGCTTGGGCGCCGGCATCGGACCGGAGCCACGTCGTGCTGCTGCCGCCGCTGCGACCGCGACCGGAGAGATCTCGACCGCCTCGTGCTTGTCGCTGGCCCGCTTCGCCATTACCCGCCGCGTCAGCTGCTTGTACGCAGGCTGGCGTTCGGTGAGATCAACGACGAGCGGGGTGGCGAGGAAGAGTGAGGAGTAGGCACCCGAAGCCAGGCCGACGAAGAGGATGAGGGCCAGATCCTTGATCGTGCCGACACCGAGGATTCCGGCACCCACGAAGAGCAGGCCGGCCACGGGTAGGAGCGAGATCAACGACGTGTTGATGGAGCGCATCAGGGTCTGGTTCACCGCGAGGTTGGCCGCCTCGGAGTAGGTCATCCGGCTACCGGCCAGCAGGTTCTGCGAGTTCTCCGAGACCTTGTCGTAGACGACCACGGTGTCGTACAGCGAGAAACCGAGGATGGTCAGCAGACCGACCACGGTCGAGGGCGTCACCTCGAAGCCGATGAGTGAGTAGATGCCCGCCGCGATGATGAGGTCGTGCAGCAGCGCAATCATCGCACCGACCGCCATCCGCCACTGGAAGCGGAAGGAGATGTAGAACGAGACGACGATCAGGAAGACGACCAGGGCCTGGATCGCCGACTTGGTGACGTCACGCCCCCAGTCGGAGCTGACGGTGGTGGCGTTGATGGCGCTCTTCGGGATGCCCGTCGACTTGGAGACCGAATTCTCGACGTTGTTCAGCTCGATCGCGCCGATCGACTTGGTCTTGACAACGATCTGGCGTGAAGCCCCGCTGCCGACCTCCTGCGCCGCATCGGCCGGCGGCAGTCCAGCCGCGTTGAAGGCGTCCTCGACCTCACGGGTTGTGATCGACGACCCGTGGGTCTGGATCTGGAACTGGCTGCCTCCCGCGAACTCGACGCCGAAGTTGAAACCTCGGATGACGAAGGCCAGGACACAGATCGTGATCATCACGGCCGAGGCCAGATACCACCGCTTCCGGGAACCGATGAAGTTGTAGTTGGTTTCGCCACGGTAAAGCTTGGTGAAGGCACTCATCAGCTCTTGCCCTTGCTGTCGTCGTCAGATGACGTTCCGGCGTTCTGCGCCCGCAGTCGCGCGCGACGAGCGGCGGCGCGCTCGGCCGCCGATCCCGGCTCCGGAGTGGCCTTCGGCGGTGCCGGTTCATCGATCGGCGTCTCGAGTTCGACCGTCTCAACGGCCGCAGTGGGCGCAGTGGGCGCAGTGGGTGCAACCTCGTCGGCTTCGACCGGGACCTCTGCCTCGTCCAGGACATCGTCCGGAGTGTCGGTCTCCGTCTCGGCCACGGCGACCGCAGCCGGTGCGGCCTTGGCCGACGGCTTGCTGAGCCGGATTGAACCGCTGGGCACTCGGGGTTCGACCTCAACCTTCGATGTCGGCCTTGCCTTGCGCTTCACCTGGGTGGAGTCGTCGGCGACGACCCCGCCTGCTCTTGCCGAATTCAGGCCGGTGAATCGCGCGGATCCGAAGGCGGCGCTGCGCGAGAGCAGGGACACCAGCGGATGGGTGAAGAGGAAGACGACCACCAGGTCGAGAATCGTCGAGAGCCCGAGTGTGAAGGCGAATCCCTTCACGTCACCGGCCGCGAAGTAGTACAGCACTGCAGCGGCCAGGAAGGAGACCGTGTCGGCCGAGAGAATCGTGCGTCGGGCCCGGACCCAGGCCCGTGGCACCGCTACCCGCATCGAGCGTCCCTCGTGTACTTCGTCCTTTATTCGTTCGAAGAACACGACGAATGAGTCGGCGGTGATACCGACTGCCACGATGAAACCGGCGATGCCGGCCAGAGTCAGGGTGAAGCCGATCTGCCGCGAGAGGAAGACGATGCAGCCGTAGGTCAGACCACCGGAGACCACCAGCGAGGCGATGGTGACCAGACCGAGTCCGCGGTAGTACAGCAACGAATAGACGACGACCAGGAACAGCCCGATGCCACCGGCCAGCAGGCCGGCCTTAAGCTGAGCGGTTCCCAGGGTGGCGCTCACATTCGAGGCGGTCAGTGGATCGCCGAAGTTGAGCGGAAGCGCGCCGTACCGCAGCTGGTCGGCGAGTTTCGTAGCCGAACTCTGGGTAAAGGAGCCTCTGATCTGAGTCGACCCGCCGTTGATCGCGTTCTCGTTGTAAGGAGCCGAGACAACGACCCCATCTAGCGTGAACGCCACGAAGTCCGAACACGGCACGCTGCTCGACCCACAGCTGGTGTAGTTCGGCGTCGCGCTCGAGCCGCTGGTGTTGTTCTTGCTCGTGTAATTGGCCCACGCCTCTTGGCCACTGCTCTTCAGATTCAGCACGATCGACCACTGGTTATTTGAGTCCAGCTGCGCCGAGGCGTCACTGATCTCGGTTCCGGGCACGATGACTGGCCCGAGGAAGTAGATGAGCGAAGGCTTGTCCTTCGAGTCGCAGGCCAGCAGGGTCTGCGCCTGCTTGGTGTCGGGCGGGCTGGAGTTGCAATCGAAGTGCGACGCCGTTGCCTGCATCAATTGCTGCTGAGTGGAGGTCAGCTTCTCGTACTCGGCCTCGGTCGTGGGGATCGGGAAGTCGAGAACGGAGAACGGGTCCTTGGTCACGGTGGTACCTGAGAGCAGAGTCTTCTGCTCCGTGGTCAGGGTCGGCGTGGCCGCGGCGGCGACAGGCGCCGCGCTGGCCGGTGCCGCGCTGGCCGGTGCCGCACCGGAGGTCGGGGCGGCCGAGCCGGAGGCCTGGTGCGGGGCCGCCGGTAGTTCCTTCGCCGAGAGGTCCTGCGGGCTCAGCTGCTGGGCCGATGCGTCCTTGGGCGACACCCCGGACGATGTACCCGCCGACACGCTGGCCGACTGGCTGGAGGTGCTCCCACTGGACGAAGCGGCCGAGGGTGAGGCGGAGCCTGAAGACTTGGCACCGCTCGCGCTGGCCGACGCCGCCGACGCCTGGGCCGCCGCAGCCGCCGCGACCGGCTGCACGACTGGCATGATCAGCGGGCGGAAGTTGAGCTGCGCCGCGCTACCGATGCTGGCCAGTTGGTCCGCCGCGTTGTGGCCGGGGATCGAGATGACGATCCGGTCGCTACCTTCGATGACGACCTGGGCCTCAGACACACCGTAAGCGTTTACGCGCTGGTCCATGATGGCTCGCGCCTCCTCCATCGAGGACTTGGACGGCGTCGAACCATCCGGAGTCTTCGCCTGGAAGACGACCTGAGTCCCGCCCTCGAGATCGAGCCCGAGCTTCGGGGTACGCGACTGGCCCGGCCAGAAGACGATGGCGTAGAGGACGACGAAGATGGCGAGCAGCGCTAAGAAATAACGCCCGACGCGCAGCGTTCCGGCGGGTGGAGCCACTGGGGAAATTCTCCTATAGATGAGTGCTGGTTACGGCGTAGATCGCCGGCAGCACGAGGCCATGAAAACAGACCCACCGGACGAATGTCGCGCAGGTCATACGACAGTATGACCGAAGGCAGAAGCTCCTGCTCCCCGGGCATGCAGTTGTCGATCAGTCAGACGTCTGAGTGCCTGCCTGCGTTCCCGGTTCTGTATCGGTTCCGGTCGCACGCTCGCCGACCGCCTGCTCCCCCAGACGGTACTGGGCGGGCAGGGAGGCGATGTCACGCAGGGCGGCGAAAGCCCACTTCAGCTCGACGCCGGGCGCTACCTGCAACAGCACGGTGTCACCGTCGGGGTCGATCGAGACGACCGTGCCGTAGAGGCCTGAGGTGGTCATCACTTCGCTACCGAGCCGGATCGACTCGCGGCGGGTGCTCTGCTCCCGCGCGCTTCGCTGCTTGGCGCGCTGCGTGATGAGGAACATCCCACCCAGGATGAGAATGATGATCAGAAGAGGAAGAAGCTTCATAAGGAGTCCCAAGAACGGATCAGGTACGCCCGCGAGCAGCAGCATCGGGTCGTCGGGTGCGAGAGCACCATGGAGACAGCCTAGACGTCCGCTCAGAAACTGGCATCATCGATCGTCATAATGGAAACTTCTGCCGAATGCGCCTTAATGGGCCAGCGCCGGGGGCGCAGCAGAATACAATATATTTCGTCAATATATCTATTTCGTCACGACAATCAATCTCGTCATCTCACTAGTCGCTGAGGCCTTGGTCACTAATTGCCGTTGCGGAAGGGGTACCGAATTCCTCGGTACCCCTTCCGCAATCAAATTTCGCTAGCGACCCACGGTATTGCTAGCCCACAACGAATGACCACCTGAAGCACCAGTGTATTCGACGAAATTGCCGTCGTCCTGCATGTTCAAATGGTGGGAGCTCGTCCCGTCATTGACGCCGTTACCCCACTCCGGGTTCGAACCGGGGTACGAACACGGACTTTGACAGTTTGGCGCCACCGTGACGCGACCACGCGCACTCGAGCCGTTGTTGTACGCATAGAGGCCCATCTTGTCTATGGAGCCGGCCGTCTTGGACGACCAGATGGGCGTACCACCGTGATACACAACTAGGTTGTGATCGCCTTGAAAGATGACGCGATACACACCGCTCGGAGAATCAAGCTCCCATGACCCGGTGGCAGGAACAATGACTTGACCAGACCAGGCGTAGCTTGACGGGTGCGCCGCCGCGTTGGCGGCGTTCGCCCCGACAGTGAAGCCGAATGCGCTCAGAATCACGACTCCGAGCACCAGCAGCGCAGATTTTCCCACACCAGTTTTGTTGCGCAATGTGACCCTCCCAGGTATCTGTCGCCCGGATTTTTCCCAGGCCAGCCAAAGCTAGAGGAGTGGCCAATCGATGTCAAGGAGCGGATCAATTGCGACTCTATCAATTCGGTCGAGCGTCGCAAGAATCGCCGACATCCGCTAGCCGCGGTGGCATCGCGATTAGGCTGCGAATTCCACGACCAAATTGTTCAGGAGACCGACTATTAAATCTGAGTACTATACGGCAGGAATCCCAAGTACGCGCACAGGATGCGCTTCGTCATTGTTCGAAGAGGGCCGGTGTAGGCGTTGACGGGTCCATCGCGGCGCCGAACCTTCCGCTGGCCTGGTGACCGATCGCGGCCGAGGGCGGCGGCGTGAGGCCGAGATGATGCCAGGCGGCCGGGGTGGCTACCCGCCCACGGGCGGTGCGGGCCAGCAGTCCGGCTCGCACCAGGAACGGCTCGGCCACCTCTTCGACCGTCTCGGCCTCCTCGCCGACGGCGACCGCAAGTGTCCCAACTCCGACCGGACCACCGCCGAATCGGCGCACCAGCGCGTCCAGAACCGCCCGGTCGAGGCGGTCCAGACCGAGCTCGTCGACGTCGTAGACGGCCAGAGCCGCGTTCGCCACCTCCTGCGTCACCACGCCATCGGCCCGGACCTCGGCGTAGTCACGGACGCGCCGCAGCAGCCGGTTGGCGATTCGGGGCGTTCCGCGTGAGCGCCCGGCAATCTCAGCCGCGCCATCCTCGCGCAGCGGCACCCCGAGTAGGGCCGCGGATCGGTGGAGCACCGTCTCCAGCTCCATCTCGTCGTAGAAGTCCATGTGCGCGGTGAAGCCGAAGCGGTCGCGCAGCGGGCCGGTGAGCAGCCCCGCCCGGGTGGTGGCACCGACCAGCGTGAAGGGCGCCAGTTCCAGTGGGATCGCGGTTGCCCCCGGCCCCTTGCCGACCACCACGTCAACCCGGAAGTCCTCCATCGCCATGTACAGCAGCTCCTCGGCCGGCCGGGCGATGCGATGGATCTCGTCGATGAAGAGCACCTCCCCCTCACTCAGGCTGGTGAGCAGGGCGGCCAGATCGCCGGCCCGTTCAATGGCCGGCCCGCTGGTGACCCGGATCGGCACGCCGAGCTCGGCGGCGATGATCATCGCCAAGCTGGTCTTGCCCAGTCCCGGTGGGCCGGACAGCAGCACATGATCCGGTGGCCGGCTGCGTCGCATCGCGCTCTCGAGCACCAGTTGCAGCTGTTCGCGGACCTTCGGCTGGCCGACGAACTCCGCCAACTGCTTCGGGCGCAGGCTCGCCTCGACGTCGCGTTCGTCGGCGACCGGAAATGGCGACGCGATGTCCGCCTCGTCCGTCTCGTTCGGGTCCTTCATATTCACATCTCATCACCTGCCTGGGAGAACGTCGGCTGGGGCACTAGCGGGTGCGACCGAGGAGTTGGATGCTGCGACGAAGCAGCGCCGGGACGTCGGCCTCACTCTCGCCGCTGTCGACCTCGGCCGCCAGCACCTCGATCGCCTCGCCGGCCTCCCGGCTGCTGAAACCGAGCCCACCCAACGCCCGAACGAGCTGCTCACGCCACGGTGCGACGGCCGTGACACCGAGGCCGGGCATCGCCGCGGCTGAGTCGTCGGACTGATCGACGGCACCGATCCGATCGCGGAGTTCGAGGACGACTCGCTCCGCGCTCTTGCGGCCGATCCCGGGGACTTTCATCAATGATTGCAAGTCATTCGTGGCGATGGCCCGCCGAACTTCGCGGGGGGCATGGACGGCCAGAATCGTCTGGGCCAGCCGCGGACCGACGCCGTTGGCCGTCTGTAGCAACTCGAAGAGCGAACGCTCATCGTCGTCGGCGAAGCCGAAGAGGGTAAGCGAGTCCTCGCGGACCACCAGGCTGGTCGAGAGCCGGGCCGACTCCCCCAGCCGCAGCCGGGCCAGCGTGCCCGGTGAACAGGAGACGGCTAGGCCGACCCCACCGACCTCGATGACGGCTCCGTCCGGCCCGAGTGCGGCGACCAGCCCGTGGACGCTGGCGATCATGCGGGCGTCCCGACTCGAGGCACCCGGACCGCCGGACGGGCAGCTTGCCCGGCGCCGTCGACCCGCGCTCTGGCGGCCGATTTCGCCGCAGCCTCGGCCGCCAGCAGGCGACTCTGGGCGGACCCACGCCAGATGTGGCAGATCGCGAGAGCCAGCGCGTCGGCGGCATCGGCCGGTTTCGGGGTAGCGGTGAGGTTAAGCAGGCGGGTGACCATCGTGCCTACCTGAGCCTTGCCCGCGACCCCGGATCCGGTCACCGACGCCTTCACCTCGCTCGGGGTGTGCATCATCACCGGCACTCCTTCGCGGGTGGCGGCCAGCACGGCCAGCCCAGCGGCCTGGGCGGTTCCCATCACCGTGCGCACATTGTGCTGGCTGAAGACCCGCTCGACGGCCACCACATCGGGCTTGAACTGGCGAACCAGGTGGGTCACCACATCGAAGATGATCACCAGCCGGTCGCCCAGCTCGGCGTCGTGCGGTGTGCGGATCACGTCGACGTGCAGCATCTCCAGACGCCGCCCGGCCGTCCCCTCGACGATGCCGACGCCGCAGCGCGTCAGCCCGGGGTCAACGCCCAGTACCCGCATCCGTGATCACCTCTACCCTTCACAGTTCCGCGCACGACTCATAGTCGAACGGTCGTTCGATCCTACGATGACCTCACTTGGCGTGAGCGGCGACACGCAGCGCGCTCGTCTCAGCTTTTCCAGCTAGCGTTGCGGCATGTATTCGATGCCGAGCCTCCCTGCTCGACGAGCCGTCCGTCCGAGTCCGGTCTTCCTGGCCTTCGTTGCCGTCACCGCTCTCGGCGGATTCCTGGCCTGGCAGGCAAGCACCCTGCTCGCCGCCCGGGTCGGAGTCTTCCTCCTAGTGGTCGGCGGCTGGATGATCTCGCTCTGCCTGCACGAGTTCGGGCACGCCTACTGCGCCCACCGGGCCGGTGACACCAGCATCGAGGCGCGCGGCTACTTGACCCTCAATCCGCTCAAGTACGCCCACCCGGTGCTCTCCATCGCCCTGCCGCTCTTCTTCATCCTGCAGGGTGGCTTCGGGCTCCCGGGTGGCGCCGTCTATCTGCATCCGCACACCTTCCGGACGAAGCGGGAGCGGGTCATCGCCTCCGGGATCGGGCCGGCGTCGAATGCGGTGATCGGCGCGCTGCTGCTCTTCAGCTGTGCCGGCCACAGCTTCTACGGAACCCACGGCTTCTTCTGGTCGGGCGTCGCGTTCCTCGGCTATATGCAATTGACGGCAGCCGTGCTGAATCTGCTCCCGATCCCCGGCCTGGATGGCTACGGCATGCTGGAGCCCTTCCTGCAGCCGAAGACGCGTCAGGCACTCGACCCCTTCCGCCCCTGGGGCATGCTGGTCATCTTCGCCCTGCTCACCGTGCCACGGATCAACGGCTGGTTCTTCCAGTTCGTCGACAGCATTTACCGCGCAACCGGAGCCGATCTGTTGCTCTATCAGTACGGCAGTGTTGCGCTGCGTTTCTGGCAGTCGCTCTAGCTGGCTACTCGGACTGCCGACTACTCGGCCGAGAGTTCGGCCAGCACCTCGTCGCTGGCGTCGAAGTTGGTGAAGACGTTCTGGACGTCGTCGCTGTCCTCCAGCGCATCGATCAGGCGCAGCACCTTGCGGGCGCCGTCAGCGTCGAGTTCGACCTGAACACTCGGCACGAACGAGGAGTCGGCCGAGTCGTAGTCGATCCCGGCGTTCTGCAGTGCGGTGCGAACCTGGACCAGATCGGTGGCCTCGCAGATGACCTCGAAGGACTCACCGAGGTTGTTGACCTCTTCGGCACCGGCATCGAGGACGGCCATCAGCACGTCGTCTTCGGTCTGCCCGGCCTCCGGCACCACGATGACACCCTTGCGGCTGAACATGTATGCGACTGAGCCCGGATCAGCCATCGAACCGCCGTTGCGGGTCATCGCCAAACGCACCTCACCAGCGGCCCGGTTGCGGTTGTCGGTGAGGCACTCGATCAGAACGGCTACACCGCTGGGGGCGTACCCCTCGTACATGATCGTCTGCCAGTCAGAACCGCCGGCCTCGGCACCCGAGCCACGCTTGATGGCCCGTTCGATGTTGTCCAGCGGAACAGACGTCTTGCGCGCCTTCTGAATGGCGTCGTACAGGGTCGGGTTGCCGTCCGGGTCACCGCCACCGGTGCGGGCCGCGACCTCGATGTTCTTGATGAGCTTGGCGAAGAGCTTGCCACGCTTGGCGTCGACGACCGCCTTCTTGTGCTTCGTCGTCGCCCATTTGGAATGCCCACTCATGCTGGATTACCGACCCTTCTGACCGCGCTCTGCGCCTGCTCTTCTGCCAGTCCGTGCGCCTGCCCGAGCGAGGCGGGGGCGCGGGTGGCTACCGCGTCCGCGACCATCTCACAGAAGTAGGCATGAATACGACCATCGCCCGTCAGCTCCGGGTGAAAGGACGTAGCCAGCAGATGCTGCTGACGAACCGCCACTATCCTACCGGCGGCCGGTCCCTGGGCCACCGTCGCGACCGCGGTTGCCTTGGGCCCGATGGCCTCGACCCACGGGGCCCGGATGAAGACGGCGCGCATCGGCGCTCCGGCCAATCCGGCGACCTCAAGCTCGGCCTCGAAAGATTCGATTTGGCGTCCGAAGGCGTTGCGACGCACCGTCATATCGATGCCACCGACGGTCTCCTGACCGGCCACACCACCGGTGATCCGGTCGGCCAGCAGGATCATGCCGGCGCACGAGCCATAGGTGGGCAGGCCCGACGCGATGCGGGCCCGAAGCGGCTCGAGGAGTTCGAAGATGCGGGCGAGTTTCGCGATCGTCGTCGATTCGCCGCCCGGCAGCACCAGACCATCGACGAGGTCCAGCTCCTGGGGCCGGCGCACCGCAATCGCATTGACGCCGGCCGCCTGGAGGGCCTGCAGGTGTT
Source organism: Frankineae bacterium MT45 (assembly GCA_900100325.1). Taxonomy (NCBI): domain Bacteria; kingdom Bacillati; phylum Actinomycetota; class Actinomycetes; order Frankiales; species Frankineae bacterium MT45. The sequence continues at coordinate 2,289,756 of LT629697.1, read as the reverse complement.
CGCGGACGTCCCCCTGCAGTGCGAGGACACCGACGGTCAGTTGCTGCAAGCGCCTTACCAGCCGCGCTCGGCGAGGCGGTGGGGCTGCGGGATCTCCTCGACGTTGATGCCAACCATCGCCTCACCCAGGCCCCGGGAGACCTTGGCGATCACGTCCGGGTCGTCGTAGAACGTCGTCGCCTTGACGATCGCCTCGGCGCGCTGGGCCGGATTCCCCGACTTGAAGATGCCGGAGCCGACGAAGACGCCCTGCGCCCCGAGCTGCATCATCATCGCGGCGTCAGCCGGCGTGGCGATGCCTCCGGCGGTGAAGAGCACGACCGGCAGTGCACCGGTGCGGGCCACCTCAGCCACCAGGGCGTACGGCGCCTGGAGCTCCTTGGCGGCGACGAAGAGCTCGTCCTCGGGCAGCGAGCTCAGGCGACGCAGCTCGCCGCGGATCTGCCGCATGTGGGTGGTGGCGTTCGAGACGTCACCGGTGCCGGCCTCGCCCTTGGAGCGGATCATCGCCGCGCCTTCGGTGATGCGCCGCAGCGCCTCGCCGAGGTTCGTGGCCCCGCATACGAAGGGGACCGTGAAGGCCCACTTGTCGATGTGGTTGGCATAGTCGGCCGGGGTAAGCACCTCGGACTCGTCGATGTAGTCCACCCCGAGTGACTGCAGCACCTGCGCCTCGACGAAGTGGCCGATCCGGGCCTTGGCCATCACGGGGATCGACACCGTGTTGATGATCGACTCGATCATGTCCGGGTCACTCATCCGGGAGACGCCGCCCTGAGCCCGAATATCAGCCGGGACGCGCTCCAGCGCCATCACGGCGACGGCGCCGGCGTCCTCGGCGATCTTGGCCTGCTCGGCGGTGACGACGTCCATGATGACGCCGCCCTTGAGCATCTCGGCCATCCCGCGCTTGACGGCGGCGGTTCCGGTTACCGGACTCGCGGCAGAGCCTTCGGGGTGGTTCTGGGCAGCGGGGTTGGAGGATGCGTTTGACTCAACAGACATACCCCAATGTTACGTCCCCGCGCGAGTGAAAACTGACAGCCCGCCGGGCACCCGAACTCGGCGACCGCGCATCCGGGGCCGGCGCAGGAACGCCGGAGCGAGCTCCGTGCGGCGTGATCAGCTCGAGGTGAGCGGGGCACCGTTCGTCGCCAGCACGATCCAGGCACCGCCCGGAGTGACCGCAATCGGTTTGCCCGAGGCGTCGGTGTACGTGGTTCCGGCGTTCAGCGACGGCCGCGACCAGGTCCCATTGATTCGGTGCCCATTGCGGAAGATCGCGACCTTCCCGCTACCGACCGAGTGGGTGTACTGCGACGGGTTGCCGTTCACGTCGATGTCGCCCGGGTGCGGCGAGACCGCGCAGAATTGGACGATGACGTTCGGCGTCGCGATGACGGCACCGTCGGCCGCGTGCTGCACAGTGCCGTTGATCACACGGACGTACTTGTTCAGACGGGCGTTCCAGGTGAATCCGACCGGGGTGCCACCCACCTTGGTGGAGATCGTCGTGGCGACCGGCGTCCCGGCCAGACCGGCCCCGCTGGCGTTCCAGACCAACCCAGTGCTCTTGGCCCGACCGGCGCCCGGCACCGACACCTTGGCCAGATTAAGCACCACGTTGATGTAACTCGAGGCGGCCCGGTTTACCCGGTAGAACCCCGGTGCTCCACGGTCTTGGATGTAGCCGTGCAGCTGCGATGCGTCAAGGATCTGCAGCGAGTCACCGCCGCCACCGGAGGCGACGAGCACGATCGGGCCGTACTGCGTCAGCAGCTCTGGGTCGCTGGCTCGAGTGCTTCGGATGTAGCCGACCAGCGGCTTCTGGCTGGCGAAGATCGCCACGTCACGGGTCAGACCGCCCTCGGCCTGCTCGATGTACACGATGTCAGCCTTGTCCATCGCCACCTGCGGGCGCCCCGGCGCGGTGTCGTCGATCTTCACCGCGATGACCGGTCCGGTGGGAACGGTGCCGGTGCCGGTGAGCGGGTTCACCGGCTTCGGCGCCGGTGCGGCAGTGACCGCCGGCGTCGGAGAGACGGACGGTACCGGTGTCACCGACGGGCCGGTCGCAGCGGCCGTCGACTTCGAGGAGCCGCCAGAGGTGAGTGCGTAGGTGATACCTCCGGCACCGGCGACGAGAACCACCGCCAGCCCGGCAGCGATGCCCTTCTGCATGTTGCTCATCTGACCAATGCGACCTGCGATATTCACTGTGATTCCTCTACTGAGACGTCTTTGGAGCGGTACTTGACGACGACGCCCGGGTAGCTCACGGCATCGTCGATATCAAAGAACTGTGGAAGCTCACGATGCCCTGCCAGATGCAGAATCCGTGGCATTCGGCGCGCCCGTAGCCCCCGCGTGTCGCGGACCGCGTCGTTGTAGAAGCGGCGGGCGATGACCAACCGGGCGCAGGCCTCGTGCAATTCTCCCCCGGACTGCTGGGTCACCAGATCCGAGTGCTCGGCGAGTTCGGCGATGCCCCGCGCGACCCGGTTCTCGATGCTCTCGCGCCGTTCCGGCGGGGCATGCAGGGCCTCGACCGCTACACCGGCCAGGACGGAGGCGTCCAGTCCGTCGCGTAGCGCAGCGTCAGCGGCGGGTACTGATTCGGCCGCCTCGAGGAGGGCGGCGGCCCGGCGGACAAGCTGGGCGTCGAGCGCTGCGTAGGCCGCGTCCACCCGCGCATGCAGCCGGTCGAGTCGGGTCAGCGTGAAGGTGATCCAGTACGTCGCCACGACGGCGACCAGCAGGATCGCGACCCAGGCGACTACGGAGAGCATGATGGCAGAGCCTAGCGTCCCGGCGGGGGCCACCACCGCAGGTAGCTAGCGGTTCCTCAGAAATGGGCGGGCCTAGAGACGGGGCAGTTGCGAGGCTCCCGCGATGGCGATCTCGTAGACGCGCAGCACCTGCGTGACGATCACCGACCAGTCGTAGGGGGCGACGGCTGCCGCCCCGGCCTCGACGAGCTCCTCCCGCCGCGCCCGATCGTCGAGGACTCGGCCGAGCGCCGCGGCGAGCCCGGGCGCATCCGCTGGTGGCGCGAACTCGCCGGCGGTTCCGTCGCCCAGCACGCGGCGGAATGCCTCGATGTCGCTGGCCACGACGGCTACCTGGGCCGCCATCGCCTCCAGCAGGATGATCCCGAAACTCTCCTGGCCGGTGTTGGGCGCGCAGTAGACGTCGATGCTGCGCAGCAACCGGGTCTTGGTCGCTTCGCTCACCTGTCCCAGCAGGTCGACCCGATCGGCCAGCACCGGTGGCAGGTGGCTGAGAAAGTCATCCGCGTCGCCCCGCCCCGCGACGACGAGCTTCAGCTCCGGCCGGGTCTTCACCAGAATTTCGAGCGCCTCGACCAGCACCGCCATGCCTTTGCGCGGCTCGTCGTACCGGCCGATGAAGCCGATGACGCCGCCGTCGGCCGGTGGTCCGGCGACGGCTCTGGGGTACTCGGGCAGCGCTTCGGCGGTGGCGAAATGCTGCACCGAGACGCCGTTGGGAATCACCACCGCGTCGGCACCGAGGTGCTCGACGATGACCCGGCGCGCCGCCTCGGAGACCGCGATTCGGCCGGCGAGCTTCTCGAGGAACGGCTGCAGCACACTGTCGAACATCGACAGCACCCGGGACTTCGGGTTGCTGGCGTGGAAGGTGGCGACCAGAGGCCCGTCGCCGATCATGCAGGTCAGCAGCGACAGGCTCGGTGGTGCCGGCTCATGAACGTGAACGACGTCGAAGCCGCCGTCCTTGAGCCACCTTCTGACCCGCGCGGCCGACACCAGCCCGAACTGCAGGCGGGCCACCGACCCGTTGTACGGAATCGGGACCGCCTTCCCGGCCGCCACCACGTACGGCGGCAGCCCCGGCATGTCCTCATCGCCGGGGGCGAGGACGCTGACGCTGTGTCCGAGGTCGATCAGAGTCTCGGCCAGATCCCGAACATGCGACTGCACCCCTCCTGGGATGTCCCACGAGTACGGGCAGACGAGACCGACCTTCATCGGCTTGTCACGTCCGCACCGAACGTGGCGTCAGGTCCGAGAGCCACAACTTCTGCAGCATGTGCCAATCGGCCGGGTGGGCGGCGATGCTCTCGGCGAAGCGGTCGGCGAGTTGCTGGGTGGCGGCCCGGATCTGGTCGACACGGTCGCCCTCGACGAGTTCCAGCGGCGCGAAGATGCGCTGACCCCAGCCGTCGTCGGTGTACCAGAGCGTCACCGGCAGCAGCGCGGCTCCAGTGCTGGTCGCCAGCAGCGCAGGCCCGGCCGGCATCCGGGTTGCTTCGCCGAAGAAGGTCACCTCGACGCCCCGGCGGGAGAGGTCGCGATCGCCGAGGAGGCAGACCACTCCGCCCTCGCGTAACCGTTCGGAGAGGACCTCGATCGGGTTGCGCTCCCCGCCGGTGAGCGGGAGCACCCGCATCCCGATGCTCTCGCGGTAGGCGACGAAGCGGTCGTAGAGCGACTCCGGCTTGAGGCGCTCGGCGACGGTGGTGAACGGGTGTCCGCGCTCGATGAGCCAGAGGGCCGCCACGTCCCAGTTGCCGCTGTGCGGGAGCGCCAGCACGACGCCCTTCCCGGCCGCGATCGCCGCGTCGAGGTGCTCCGTCCCTTCAGTGGTTGCCCGGGCCAGCACGTCCGGACGGGACATCTTCGGCAGCCGGAACGTCTCCAGCCAGTACCGGGCGTACGAGCGCATCGCCGCGGCGACCAGCGAATCGAGCTCCTCGCGGCTTGTGTCGGGGCCGACGACGCGGGCCAGGTTCGCCCGCAACTGGGCCACCCCGGAGCCGCCTCGTCGGGTGCCAGCGTCGGCGGCTAATTCAAATAGCCGGCGGGCGACGGGGGCGGGGAGCGCCTTCACCCCGGCCCAACCGGCGGCGTACCCGAGATCGGCCCCGTGCTCCGCCGTCGCGGTGAGCAGCCGTTCGATCCCGGCCCGGGTGGCCTGCGTGGGCCCGCTCATGCGGCCAGCTCACGGGACTGGGTATGGACGGTCGCGAGCCGCTGCACGACGGTGACGGCCGACGCCGCGACCAGCAGCCAGAGCGCGATCGCCTGGGCGAAGGGCAGGCCCAGGAACGCGCCGGAGACCCCGGTGCCGACCAGCACGATGATCAGGCGCTCCGTCCGCTCGGCGATGCCGACGTTGCAGGTGAGCCCGACGCCTTCGGCCCGCGCCTTGATGTAGGAGGTGAGCGCGCCCAGGATCAGGCAGAGCAGGCAGGCCAGCACCATCCAGCGCTGCGGCTTCGGCCCGAAGCTGAAGTACCAGGCGATCGTCGCGAAGACGGTGGCGTCAACCAGCCGGTCAGTCGTCGAATCGAGAACCGCGCCGAACTTGGTCGTGCCGACGACCCGGGCCACCGCGCCGTCGACCATGTCGAGCATGACGAAGCCCCAGATCAGCAGCGTGCCGAGGAACCACCAGCCTCGGGTGAAGAAGATGAGTGCACTCGCCGTGGCTCCGACGGTCCCGAAGATCGTGACCATGTCCGGGGTGACCCCGAGGTGTGCCAACCTGGCGGCCAGCGGGTTCACGAACCGGGAGAAGAACTGACGTAAACGGGCGGTGAGCACGCTTTACGATATCGAATCTGGCGCTGGCACTTACTTGCCTGGAAGCTTCAGCTTGCTGAGGTCGGGCATGTTCATGCCCGGCGGCAACTGCGGGGGTACCGAACCACCGAATCCGCCACCCGGCAGCCCGCCCGGGAAGCCGGCGCCGAAGCCCGAGTTCCGCGGCGGCGTGGGGCCGCGCCCTGAGCCGCGCCCCTTCTTGCCCTTCTTTCCCTTCGCGTTCTTGACGTTCTTGCGGCGCATTCCGGGCATGCCCATCGCGCCACCCATCTGCTTCATCATCTTGCTGGCTTCGAAGAACCGGTCGACCAGCTGATTGACGTCGCTGACCTTGACCCCCGACCCGTTGGCGATCCGGAGGCGGCGCGAACCGTTGATCATCTTCGGATTGGCTCGTTCAGCTGGCGTCATGCCCCGGATGATCGCCGCGGTGCGGTCAAGGTCGCGATCGTCGACCTGGCTCATGGCCTCCTTCATCTGACCCATGCCCGGCATCATGCCGAGCAGGTTCGAGATCGGGCCCATACGCCGGATCGCCTGCAACTGCTCGAGGAAATCTTCGAGGGTGAAGTCGCCACCGGCCTGCAACTTGCCGACCATCCGCTCGGCTTCGTCCTGGTCGAAGGTCTTCTCGGCCTGCTCGATGAGCGTGAGTACGTCACCCATGCCCAGGATGCGCGAGGCCATCCGGTCGGGGTGGAAGACGTCGAAGTCCTCCAGCTTCTCGCCGTTGCTGGCGAACATGATCGGCTGTCCGGTGACGTAGCGGACCGACAGCGCCGCACCACCGCGGGCATCGCCGTCGAGCTTGGTGAGGACGACACCGGTGAATCCGACACCCTCGGCGAAGGCCTGGGCGGTGTTCACCGCGTCCTGGCCGACCATGGCGTCGACGACGAAGAGCGTCTCGTTGGGCTGCACCGCATCGCGGATGGCGGCGGCCTGGTTCATCATCTCGACATCAATGCCCAGACGCCCGGCGGTGTCTACGATCACCATGTCGTGCTGGGCCCGCTGGGCGAACTCGATCGACTCACGGGCCACGCTGACCGGGTCGCCGACCCCGTTGCCGGGGGCCGGCGCGAAGACGGCCACTCCGGCCCGTTCAGCCACCACCTGGAGCTGGTTCACGGCGTTCGGACGCTGCAGGTCGCAGGCCACCAACAGCGGGGTGTGGCCCTGCTCGCGCAGCCAGCGGGCCAGCTTGCCGGCCAGCGTCGTCTTACCAGCACCCTGCAGACCGGCCAGCATGATGACCGTCGGCGGGGTCTTGGCGAACTGCAGCCGCCGGGTCTCGCCGCCGAGAATGGTGATCAGCTCTTCATTGACGATCTTGATGACCTGCTGGCCGGGGTTCAGCGCCTTCGAGACGTCCTCGCCGGTGGCCCGCTCCTTGATGGCCGAGATGAACTGGCGGACCACGGGGAGCGCGACGTCGGCCTCCAGCAGCGCGATGCGGATCTCGCGCGCGGTGGCGTCGATGTCGGCGGCGGAGAGGCGCCCCTTGCCGCGGAGTCCGGAGAAGGCGGCGTTGAGCCGGTCAGAGAGCGTGTCGAACATGAGAGCAAGGGTATCTCCCAACCGGCCGGCCGAAATCCGGATGACAGCGGATCTACGGTTGATTCATGTTCACCGCGCTGCGATCGCGTGATTTCCGACTGCTCTGGATCGGCCAATCGGCCAGCGTCATCGGGGATAACCTCGTCGTCGTCGCCCTCGCCCTCTATGTCACCCGGCTCACCGGAAAGGCCTCGGACGTGGCGGCGGTGCTGGTCGCGTACTCGCTGCCGCTGGTCGTCTTTGTCCTCATTGGGGGCGTAGTGGCCGACCGGCTCCCCCGCCAGCGCCTGATCGTCAGCACTGATCTCATCCGCGCCTGCCTGCATGGGGCGCTAGCGCTGCTGATCGCGACCGGCAGCGTGCGGGTCTGGCACATGGTCGTCATCGGGGTCTGCTTCGCCACCGCGGAGGCCTTCTTCCGGCCGGCCTACACCGGGCTCATCCCGCAGACCGTCGCCGAATCCGACATCCAGTCCGCGCAGGCGTTGAGTGGGATGAGCAGCTCGCTGGCCGAGTTCGCCTCCCCCGCCCTGGCCACCGCGCTGGTGCTGGGCGTCGGCGGGGCCGCGGCCTTCGGCCTGGACGCCCTCACCTTCTGCGTCTCGGCGTTTCTGATCTGGCGGGTCCGGCCACGGGCTCGCGGCGACTTCTCCGGCGAACCGGCGCCCGTGCTGAGCGACCTGAGGGAGGGTTGGCAGGCACTGCGGGCACGGACCTGGGTCTGGGCGACGATCCTGTCGTTCTCGGCCACCCTGCTGCTGGCCCTGGCCCCGTTCTTCGTACTCGGCGCGAGCGTGTCCCGCTCGGAGTACGGCGGCGAGGCGGTCTTCGGGCTGACCAATGCCTGCTGGGGAATCGGGACCGTCACCGGCGCGGTTGTGGCCTCCCGCTGGCGGCCGCGGCACCCGATGCGTACCGGCATGCAGGCTGCGCTCTGGTGGCCACTGGCTATCGCCGTCTATGCCGCCGGCGCACCGCTGCCCATCGTCTACAGCGCGATGACGCTGGCCGGACTCGGCATCGGTCTCTTCGGGGTCTGGTGGGAGACCGCCCTGGCCCAGCGAATCCCGCCGCACCTGCTGTCGCGGGTCTCGGCCTGGGACTGGATGGGCTCACTCGCCCTGCTACCGCTGGGGTATCTCCTCTCCGGCGTCCTGGCCAACACCTTCGGCGCCGTCCCGGTGATGCTCGTCGGCGGCCTTGCCGGGGGTGTCTCGATGCTGCTCGGGCTGGCGCCGGCCTCGACCCGCCACCTGCTGAGAATCGAAGAGCCGGCCCGACCGGCGGTAGAGGCACCGCTGATCGAGCCGGCTCCGGCCGAGGTGGGTCGTTAGATCAGGCCCGCTCCGCCGTCGACGTAAATGACCTGGCCGGTGACGTAACCGGCCTCCTCACCGGCGTAGAAGGCAATCGTGTTGGCGACGTCGGCCGGCAATCCGCCGCGGCGCACCGGCACGGTGGCGGCAACCGCCTCCCGCATCTGCTCGATGGTCCCGCCTACCCGCTCGGCGGTGGCGGCGGTCATCGCGGTCTCGATGAACCCGGGAGCGACCGCGTTCGCGGTGATGCCGAAGGGGCCGAGTTCGATGGCCAGGGTCTTGGTGAATCCCTGCAGCCCGGCCTTGGCCGTCGAGTAGTTGGCCTGGCCGCGGTTACCCAGCGCCGAGGTCGAGGAGAGGTTGATGATCCGTCCGTACTTCGCCTCGACCATGTGCTTCTGCGCGATCTGGCTGACCAGGAAGGCGCCCCGCAGGTGCACCTCCATCACCAGCGTCCAGTCGTCGTCGGTCATCTTGAAGAGCAGGTTGTCACGCAGCACGCCGGCGTTGTTGACGACGATGTGCAGCGCACCGAACTTCTCGACGACGGCGTCGACGGCCGCCTGCACCTGATCCCGCTTGCTCACGTCGGCCGCCACGCCCAGCGCGTCCCCGCCCGCGGAGACGATCTCGGCCGCCACCGCCTCCGCGGCCCCCAGATCGAGGTCAAGGACCGCCACCTTCGCTCCGCCGGCCGCCAGCCGACGAGCGACCTCAGCCCCGATCCCCTGAGCGCCGCCAGTCACCAGCGCTACCCGATCAGCTACACCTGCCATGTTTTATTGCCCTTCTTGTTGTTTTTCGGTTTTTCCATTGACGTGCTCAACACCCGCGCTCAGCCGCGCGGGTTGTCGACGAGGCGACGCACCCCGGCCAGCCAGCGATCGGGGTCGGTGGCCTTCTGCATCCAGTAGGTGGCCACCTCGGGGTGCGGGAGGATCAGGAAGGTCTCCGTCTCCAGCCCGTAGACCACGGCGTCGGCCACCCGTTCGGTGCTGATGATCTCGCCCGAGGCGGCTACCGCCTGGGCGGACGGGTGATTGTCGGCCAGCGGGTCCATCAGCAGCGGGGTGGCCACCCCGAGCGGGCAGAGCACGCTGACGCCGATGCCCCGCCCTCCGTAGGTGACGGTCAGCCACTCGGCGAAGGCCACCGCCGCATGCTTGGTGACGGCGTAGGGCGCATCCCCGGGCGAGGTGAGCAGGCCGGCTGCGGAGGCGGTGTTCAACAGGTAGCCGCCGCCGTTCTCAAGCATGGCCGGCACGACGGCCCGCGCGGCGTGGACGTGGGCCAGAACATTGATGTCGAAGGCGCGGCGCCAGTCGTCGATGTCGGCGTCGATGCCGCCGCCGGTCGTGATGCCGGCGTTGGAGCAGAAGAGATCGACCCGCCCGAACCGGTCGAGCGTGGCGGCGACGAGGGCCTGGATCTCCGCCGGGTCGCCGACGTCGGTGCGGTCGGCGACGACGATCCCACTCGGGAGCGTGTCGTTGATCGACGCCGCCACCGCGGCGGCGGAGTCACCGTCGCGATCACTGACCACGACCGCCTCGGCCCCCAGGGCGGCAAAGCGCTTTGCCAATTCGGCACCGATGCCACTGCCGGCCCCGGTGACCACGACGACTCTGTCGACGACCTGCATCTACTTCTCCTCGGTTGTCGGGGCGGGAGCGGAGCCGGCCGGTGCGAGGGCGGGACCGAGGCGGCGAAGCGTGTCGACCAGGACGCCGGGCTGGGCGAGCTCAGGCGTCGGCAGCAGGGCGATGACCGGTGTGCGCACGCCTGCGTCGGCGTAGGCCTGCACTCGTTCCCGGCAGGTCTCGGCCGATCCGTGCAACACCAGTTCGTCGATCACCTCTTCGGGGACGGCGGCCAGCGCCCCCTTGCGGTCGCCGGCCTTCCAGAGTTCGCTCATCGGGGTCAGCTTCTCGCCCCGCCCGAGCCAGCTGTGAAACGCCGCGTAGGCCGGCACGGTGAGGTATGCCGTGATCATCATCCGAGCCAGGTTGCGGGCGAATTCGGCGTCCTCGGTCGGGCAGACGAAGATGCGAGCGACGACATCGGCGGCCGGATTGTCCACGGCGTCGAGGCACTGGGCGACGTCCGTCGCCGCCAGCCAGTTGAGGATCACTCCGTCGGCTTCGCGACCGGCGAGGGCGAGCATCTGGGCCCGGAGCGCAGCCAGCAGCACCGGTGGCGGCACGGCCGGCGGGGTCTCGAGCTTGAATCGCTTGACGGTGAAGGTGTCGAAGGCCCCGTCTACCCGCTCGCCGGCCAGCGCGCCCTTCACGAAGCGCAGCACGTCTCGGGTGCGCTTGAACGGCTGGTCGAATTCGAGGCCGTTCCAGTCGTGGACGATCGCCGGGCTGGAGGCGCCGAGGCCGAGGCTGAAACGGCCCGGCGCCGCCTCGGCGAGCGTGGCGGCCGACATCGCGATGAGCCCAGGACCCCGGGTAAAAGTCGGCACAATCGCGGTGCCGAGGCGCAGCTGCGGAGCCCAGACCGACGCGAGCGCCAGCGGCGTGAAGGCGTCGGTCCCGGTCACCTCCGACGACCAGGCGTCGGTGAACCCATAGCCCGGCAGCTCACTGATGAGCTCGGCCTGGGAGGCCAGCGGGATGCCGGTCAGCGGGATGGTGAGACCCCACCCCATCTAGCGCACACCGGCCCGGGTGAGGGTGATTCCAGTAGTGGAGAAGCTCATCGATAACTAACCCTTCGTCAATTCCGCGTGCGCGGACTCCAGCAGCGCCGGTACCGATGCGGCCACCTCGGCGAAGCCCGGACCGACCGTCTTTCCCTGGGCAAAGCGGGCAGCGATACCCTCCCCGACGACTGCGAGTTTGAAGTACCCGAAGGCGACGTACCAGCTCAGCTCGGAGAGATCCCGACCCGATCCATCGGCGTAGCGCGCCAGCAACTCGTCCGGGCTGAGGAAGCCGGCCGACGGCGTCATCACCGGCATCACCGAGCCGCTCTCCAGAGCCAGCCGGTGGTAGACGGCGAGCAGGCCGATGTCGGTCAGCGGGTCGCCGAGGGTGGCCATCTCCCAGTCCACGACGGCCGCCACTCGCTGGAAATCGGGAGCGAAGATGACGTTGGTCATGCGGTAGTCGCCGTGCACGATGGCGGCCGAGCCGGTCTGCGGAATCGCATCGGTGAGCTCGTCGACGACGGTGGCGAAGATGTCGAGCGGACGGGTCTGCGAGGCGTCCCACTGCTTGTGCCACCGGCTCACCTGACGCTGCAGGTACCCGACGGGGCGACCGAAGTCGGCCAGACCGACCGCCTCCGGATCGATCGCATGCAGGGCGACCAGGGTGTCGATGAGCGCCCGGCCGGCGGAGGCGGCCTCAGCCGGAGATACTGCCGCCACGTCTTCGTCCCGGTCGAGCACCACCCCGTCGACGAAGCCCATCAGATAGAACGGCGCGCCGAGCACGTCCGGATCGGCGCAGAGGGCAATCGCCTCGGCCACCGCCACCGACGACCCGTTGAGGGCACTGATGACCCGGAATTCCCTGACCATGTCGTGAGCGGTGGGGAGCACATGGGCCAGCGGCGGGCGGCGCAGCGCCCAGCGGGACACGCCGTCGGTGATGCGGTACGTCAGGTTGGACTTCCCCCCGACGATCACCTCGCCGGTGAGCTCCCCCTGCCGCAGGCCGGGCTTCGCCCAATCGAGCCAGCTGGTGAGGACATCGAGATCGACGCCCGGGAGGGTGCGTGGGCTCTGTTGTGGAACGTTTGACGGCTCTGTCACAGACCCCACGTTAGAGAGTGGCCTCGGCCAGGCATAGGGCACCCCGGCAATTGATGTAACCGAGGCCGCCGCAGGTTGGGTGAATCCCGACGAAACTATCCGACAACGGCCCCGAAGACGCTGCCGACGCCGAACGTCACGGCCGCAGCGACACCGCCGAGCAGCAGCTGACGCCCACCGGCGAAGACCCAGGTGCGTGAGGTGAAGCGTGAGCTGATGGCACCGGCGACGAAGAGGGCCACGCAGGAGAGCAGGGCACAGATCAGGACCGACGTCGCGCCGAAGAGGAACGGAAGGAGCGGGATCAGCGCCCCCAGCGCGAACGCGCTCAGCGAGGATCCGGCCGCGGTCCAGGGACTCGGCAGGGCGCCCGGTTGCACACCGAGCTCCTCGAGAGCGTGGATCTCCAGTGCCTGCTCCGGGTCGTGGGACAGCTGCTGGGCCACCTCCCGGGCCAGCGCCGGTTCGACACCGCGCGCCACATACATCTGAGCGAGTTCCTCGAGCTCGGCTGCGGCGTTGACCTTCAGTTCGTGGCGCTCCACGTCGATCTCGGCCCGGACGGATTCGTTCTGGCTCTGCACGGAGACGTACTCACCGGTGGCCATCGAGAAGGCTCCGCCGACCAGGCCGGCCAGCCCGGCCAGCACAATCCCCGAGCGCGCGGTGTCGGCGGCCGTGACCCCGGCCAGCAGGGCGAAGTTCGAGACGAGACCGTCCATCATCCCGAAGACCGTCGGGCGCAGCCAACCGCCGCTGACGTCGCGATGCTGATGGTGGATCTCGGCCCTGGACACGTCAGTCAAGGCGCTGCTGCGCAGTATCCGGCGAGGTGTCAGCCGTGACGTCCGGCGCAGCTTCGGCCGTGCCGTCCGGCGACCCATCGGCGGTCACCGCCGGCAAGTCATCCCCCGTCGCCGCGTCGGCGAGAGCGTCGGGCTCTGCCGCTGAGTCGGCCGCCGCCTCCCGGCGGTCGTCGGTATAGATCGGTCCGGACGGGACGGAACGATTGCGCAGGAACCAGATCAGAGCCCCGATGAAGACGATGATCGAGGTCCAATCATTCAGGCGCAGTCCCAGAATGTGATTGGCGTGATCCTCGCGCAGCGCCTCGATCCAGGCCCGGCCAACCGTGTAGAGCATCACGTAGAGAGCGAAGACATTTCCGCGCCCGAGCGTCCAGCGCCGGGAGGCGTAGATGAGAACGAAAGCCAGCGCGATATCCCAGATAGATTCGTAGAGGAACGTCGGCTGGAAGTACCCCAGCACGATGGCGTGGCCGTGGTCGTCGAGGAGTGACTGGCCGGTGACGACGTCGACCCGGTGGATCTCCAACCGCCAGGGAAGGCTCGTCGGCCCGCCGTAGAGCTCGTTGTTGAACCAGTTCCCCCAGCGGCCTATGCCCTGGGCCAGCACGATCCCGGGCGCCGCGGCATCGGCGAAGGAACTGAGCCGGATGCCCTTACGACGGCAACCGATCCAGGCACCCACCCCGCCAAGAGCCACCGCGCCCCAGATGCCGAGCCCGCCATCCCAGATCTTGAAGGCGTTCAGCGGGTGGGCCGAGGAGTCGGGCGGCACCGCTTTGAAGTACAGCTCAGGGTCGGTGATGACGTGGTACAGGCGGCCGCCGATGATGCCGAAGACGATGGCCCAGCCGGCGACGTCCCAGATGTCCTCGTCGACACCGCCGACGTCTCGCCAGCGCCGAATCGTCAGCCAGACGGCCACGAAGATACCCAGCACGATGCAGAGCGCGTAGGCCCGGATCGGCAAGGGGCCGAGGTGCCAGACGCTCTGTGACGGGCTGGGGATCGAAGCTAGAACTCGCACCAGCTAACCGTAGACGAGGACGAGTTACTACCGTGAACTCCATGACCGAAGAGACAACCGCCGTCGTCGTCACCCGCTCCGGTGGCCCCGATGTGCTATCGCTACAGCCGGTGGAGCTGCCGGAGCCGGCCGCCGATCAGCTCCGGGTCCAAGTCGCCGCGTCGGGCATCAACTTCGTCGACGTGTACCAGCGCGAGGGCATCTACCCGATCCCGACTCCGTTCCCGCTCGGGATGGAGGGGGCAGGCGTGGTCACCGAAGTGGGTAGTGCGGTAGCCGGGTTCGAGGTCGGGGATCGGGTTGCCTGGTCGACCGCACTCGGCTCGCACGCCGAGTCGCTGAACGTGCTCGCGAACAACGCCGCCAAGGTCCCCAACGGGTTGGAGCTGGACGTCGCGGCGGCGGCGATGCTGCAGGGAATGACGGCGCACTACCTCGCCACCTCCACCTACCCGATCCAGGACGGCGACACGGTGGTGGTGCACGCGGCGGCCGGTGGCGTCGGACAACTGCTGGTGCAGCTCGCCCGCCAACGCGGGGCTCGGGTCATCGGCGTCGTATCCACCGACGCGAAGGCGGAGAAGGCCTCGGCCGCCGGAGCGGACGTCGTGCTGCGCAGCACGCCCACCGCCGACCCGGTCGCCTTCGCGGCGGCGGTGCGTGACCAGAACAACGGCCAGGGAGTCCAGGCGGTATATGACGGGGTCGGGGCGGCCAGCTTCGATGCATCGCTTGCATCGCTGGCCCGTCGCGGGACGCTGGCCATCTTCGGCGCCGCCAGCGGGCAGGTGCCACCATTCGACGTCCAGCGGCTGAACTGGGGTGGTTCGCTCTTCGTCACCCGCCCGACCCTGGCCGACTACGTCGCCACCACCGAGGAGTTCCGTTGGCGCTCCGGGGAGATCCTCGACGCGCTGGCCAGCGACAGGCTGGCCTTGGAGATCGGTGGTCGGTACGCGCTCGATGACGTCGCGCAGGCCTACAACGATCTGGAGGGGCGGCACAGCACCGGGAAGCTCATCGTCACCCGCTGATCAGCGGCCGCGGCCGGATGAGCCGAGCCGGAGCCGAGCCAGCCCGGGAGTCCGCGAGGGTCAGTCGAGGCCCGCGCGTAGCTGCGCCGTCAGCTCGCCGACGGCGGCCACCCCGGCCTCGTCCGGACTGTCGAGCAGCTTGCGCACCAGCGCCGAACCGACGATGACACCGTCGGCGAAGCCGCCGATCTCACGAGCCTGGCTCGCGTTCGAGACGCCCAACCCGACGCAGACCGGGATTTCGCTGACGGCGCGGGTGCGGGCGACGAGCGCGCGGGCGGCATCGGAGACGTCGGCCCGCGCTCCGGTGACGCCCATCGTCGAGGCGGCATAGACGAAGCCGCGGCAGCTGGCGGTGGTCGCCCGCAGGCGCGCCTCGGTGGAGGACGGCGCAACCAGAAAGATCCGATCCAGCGAATGGGCGTCGGTGGCCGCGAGCCACTCCCCTGCCTCGTCCGGGATGAGATCGGGCGTGATCGTTCCCGATCCGCCGGCCGCGGCCAGGTCGGCGCAGAAGCGCTCCACCCCGTAGCGATCGATCGGGTTCCAGTAGGACATCACCACGGCGGCGGCACCGGCTTCGCTGATGGCCCGGACCGCGCGGAGCACATCCCGCATCGCGACGCCGGCCTGCACCGCCGGTTCGACCGCGGCCTGGATCGTCGGCCCGTCCATGCCCGGGTCGCTGTACGGCACGCCGACCTCGATGACGTCGACGCCGTTGGCCACCATCGCGAGCATGGCCTCGATCGACGTGTCGACGTCGGGGAAGCCGACCGGCAGATAGCCGATGAGCGCGGCCCGGCCGGCGCTGCGAGCCTGCTGCAGGCTGCGCTGCAGAGCGGTGGTGGCGACCAGTTCTTCGCTCATCACTTGACCAACCCGAAGTAGTGCGATGCGGTCTCGACGTCCTTGTCACCTCGGCCGGAGAGGTTGACCAGGATCACCGCGTCCGGGCCGAGTTCACGACCGACCTTGATCGCCCCGGCCAGCGCATGCGAGGACTCGATGGCCGGGATGATCCCCTCGGTACGACAGAGCAGGGAGAAGGCCTCCATCGCTTCGGCGTCGGTGATGGGGCGGTACTCAGCCCGGCCGATGTCGTGCAGATAGGAGTGCTCAGGTCCGACGCCGGGGTAGTCCAGGCCGGCCGAGATCGAGTGCGACTCGATCGTCTGGCCGTTCTCGTCCTGCAGCAGGTAGGAGCGGGCGCCGTGCAGGACACCGGGCGTCCCGCCGGTGATCGTGGCCGCATGGCGGCCGGTCTCGACACCGTCTCCCCCGGCCTCGAAGCCGAGCAGGCGGACCGACGGATCGTCGATAAAGGCGGCGAAGATTCCGATGGCGTTGCTCCCACCACCGACACAGGCGGCCACCACGTCCGGCAGCCGCCCCACCCGTTCCAGAACCTGGGCGCGGGCCTCGTTGCCGATAACCCGGTGGAATTCCCGGACCATTCTCGGAATGGGGTGCGGGCCGGCTGAGGTGCCGAAGAGGTAGTGGGTGTTGTCGACGTTGGCGACCCAGTCCCGGAATGCCTCGTTGATCGCGTCCTTCAGCGTTCGCGACCCGGTGGCCACCGGGACCACTTCAGCCCCGAGCAGTCGCATCCGGGCGACGTTGAGGGCCTGCCGGCGAGTGTCCTCCTCGCCCATGTAGACGGTGCAGTCGAGGCCGAGCAGGGCCGCCGCCGTCGCCGTCGCCACGCCGTGCTGGCCGGCGCCGGTCTCGGCGATCACCCGGGACTTGCCGAGGCGTTGCGTGAGCAGGGCCTGCCCGAGGACGTTGTTGATCTTGTGCGAACCGGTGTGGTTCAGGTCCTCACGCTTAAGCAGGATCCGAGCACCTCCGGCCTGGGCGCCGAACTTCGGGGCGTCGGTCAGGATGGAGGGGCGGCCGGCGTAGTCGCGCAGCAGCCGGGTCAGTTCGTCGGTGAAGACGGGGTCGATGATCGCCGCGTCGAAGGCGACGGTGAGTTCGTCGAGGGCGGCGACCAGGGCCTCGGGGACGAAGCGACCGCCATAGACGCCGAAGTGGCCGGTGGGGTCAGGTACGACAGTGGTCATTGCAAGCTCCAGAAGGGTCAGAAGGCAGATGGGTAGGGGTGACGCGACGTCACCGGTGCCATCGCCCGCTGTGGTTCAGAGCCGCATTCATACCCGACAGCTTAGCGGGCCCGGCCAAGCACAATTGCTGCGCACTAGAGTGGCCCTGTGGTCTTGGCGCTGGGCAGACGTGAATACCAGGCGAGCGATCTGCTGGTGATGGCCATCGTGAACCGGACGCCGGATTCCTTCTACGACCGTGGCGCCACCTACGCCTTCGACGCGGCGTTGGAGCGGGTCGACGAGGTCGTCGCCCAGGGGGCTGACATCGTCGATATCGGCGGGGTGAAGGCGGCCCCCGGAGCTGACGTCGACACCGCCGAGGAACTCGACCGGACCGTCTCTTTCGTCGCCGCCGTCCGCGACCGTCACCCGGACCTGCTGATCAGCGTCGATACCTGGCGGCACGAGGTGGGGCGGGGCGTCTGCGAGGCAGGGGCCGACATCCTCAACGATGCCTGGGGTGGGCACGATCCGAAACTGGCAGCGGTCGCGGCGGAGTTCGACGTGGCTCTCGTCTGCACCCACGCCGGCGGCCTGCCGCCACGCACCCGGCCGCACCGGGTCAGCTACCCGGACGTCATGGCCGACGTCCTGAGCCGCACCGTCGGGCTGGCCGAGCAGGCCGTGGCGGTCGGGGTCGACCGGCGCCGCATCCTCATCGACCCGGGGCACGATTTCGGCAAGAACACCCGCCATTCGCTGGAGGTGACGCGCCGCCTGAGCGAGATGGTCGAGACTGGGTGGCCGGTGCTCGTCTCCCTCTCCAACAAGGATTTCGTCGGCGAGACGCTGGACGTTGCCCTGGATGACCGCCTCGTCGGCACGCTGGCCACCACCTCGCTCTGTGCCTGGTTCGGGGCCCAGGTGTTCCGAGCCCACAACGTGCTCGAGACCCGGCAGACGCTCGACATGGTGGCGAGCATCCGTGGCAGCCGCCAGCCGGCCCGCAACAAGCGCGGGCTGGCCTGAGCCCATGCCCGCTGTGCCCCAACCGGCGGTACGGACCTTCAGCGGGTCGCAGTGGAGCGTGGACGACCTGCTCGAGGCGAAGCGCCGACACGACCTTCGCGTCGCCGTCGTCATCCCGGCCCGCAACGAGGCGGAGACCGTCGGCGGCGTGGTGGCCCAGATCCGCGACGCGCTGATGCCGACGTCCACCGCGCTGGTCGACGAGTTGATCGTGATGGATTCACTCTCCACCGACGCGACGGCCCGGGTCGCGCAGGCGGCCGGCGCCGCGGTCTCCTCCGTGGCAGACGTACGAGACGATCTTGGAGTTCATCCAGGAAAAGGCGAGGCATTGTGGAAGTCGCTCTTCGTCACCCGGGCCGACCTGCTGGTCTTCGTCGACGCCGACCTGCTGGAATGGGGCGTCCATTTCGTCACCGGCCTCCTCGGTCCGCTGCTGAACCACCCTGAGGTCGAGCTGGTCAAGGGGTTCTACGATCGGCTCTTCGACGACCGCGCCGACGGTGGCGACGATGCCGCTCGCACAGCCCGGCCGCAGGGCGGACGGGTGACCGAACTGGTGGCCCGCCCCCTGCTGACCCTGCGCTGGCCAGAGCTGAGCGGACTCGTCCAACCCCTGGCCGGCGAGTGGGCGATCCGCAGATCGCTCATAGAAACACTGCCCATTCCCGTCGGGTACGGCATCGAACTAGCCACCCTGCTCGACACCGCGCGCCGGCGCGGCACGGCGGCGATCGCCCAGGTCGACCTCGGCCAGCGGGCCCATCGCCATCAGACCATCCACGATTTGGGGGTGATGGCGACGGAGATCATCGCGGTCGCCGATCGCCGCTCCGGTCTCCGACCGGAGGCCGAGGACGAGACTGAGCAGGCGGTGCTGCGTCAGTACGAGCGCTCAGGCGAGAACCACTGGTTGGAGCGTCGGGTACCGCTGGGTGAGCGTCCGCCGTGGCACACGGTCGGGTGAGGTCAGCGCGACGTGCGGGGCGTCGCTGGATGCGCTCCGGCGGTGACCAGCTCGGCCACCGCAGCCCGCGGATCGGCCTTCGTGACCAAACCTTCCCCGACCAGCACCGCATCGGCTCCGGCGGCGGCGTACTCGATCAGGTCGAGCGGACCCCGCACCCCTGACTCGGCGATCTTCACGACATCCTTGGGAAGCCCCGGTGCGATCCGTTCGAACGTGGAGCGATCGACCTGCAGGGTGGCGAGGTTGCGGGCGTTCACGCCGATGACCCGGGCTCCTGCATCGAGGGCGCGGCTCGCCTCGTCTTCAGTGTGCACCTCGACGAGCGCGGTCATGCCGAGCGATTCGATGCGCTCGCGCAGCCCGACCAAGGTGTTCTGGTCGAGGGCGGCCACGATGAGCAGCACCAGGTCGGCGCCGTTGGCGCGGGCTTCGTGAACCTGGTACGAGCCGACGACGAAGTCCTTGCGGAGCACCGGCACATCGACGCGGGCCCGCACCGCCCGCAGGTCATCCAGCGAACCGCCGAAGCGCCGCTGCTCGGTGAGCACGCTGATCACGCGGGCGCCACCGGCGGCGTACTCCGCGGCCAGGGAGGCCGGATCACTGATCGCGGCCAGCGCTCCCTTGGACGGGCTACGCCGCTTAACTTCGGCGATGACCCCTACTCCAGGGCTCATCAGAGCCGCCAGAGCGTCCTTGGCCGGCGGGGCCGCAGCGGCCCGTGCCTTCACCTCGTCAAGTGACGTCAGCGCTTGACGGGCGGCTACGTCTTCGCGAACGCCTGCCACGATCTCCTGCAGAACGTCGGTCATTCCAGTCACCGCCCCCAAAAATTATCTGTGTAAGGCGATGCTAGCCAGCCAACGTCGAGTGACGTGCATCGGGTAGCGACCCAGACCACATTCACGCTGTGGGATCCTCACCGCGATCCAGCGATTTCCAGAGCGCGAGGTCACGGGCTGCCGGTGAGAGCGGCGCCCCCTCATCGGCCGCCGTCGTGGCCTCGGAAGCGTCTTCGGACTCCGGCTGGGCCGACACTTCGGCCGGGGCCTTAGGTGCGTCGTAGCGCCGCGACATCGTCCGCCAGCGAGGCGCCCGGACGACGATGACGACCGCCGCCAGCACGACCAACCCGCCGGCCACCATCACTAGCATGGGCCACACGGCGTGAGTGACGACCTGCACCGACGCGTCCACCGCTACGCCCACGCCGGAGTGAGCGGAATTGACGAGGGCCAACCCGTGGGCCGTGCTGATCGGGCGCAGTCCGACGATTCCCTGCCAGACCAGCCCGGCCCCGACGACGACCAGCACGCCGCCGATCAGTTGGCGGACTCGCGCCCCGGTCGCCAGCAGCGCAACGATTGCCGCCAGCGCCACCACGGCCAGCCCGCTGGTCGCCGGCTGCAAGGAGTGGCCGCTGGCCTGGAGGACATCGTCAGGCAGGGGACGGGGCCGGCTCACCGTGATGCTGCGCCAGATCCGTCCCGCCGACAGCAGCGCCAGCGCGCCACCGACGGCCAGCAGTACCAGCACGGCCGCGAACTCGCGGTACGTGCCGGCCGGCTTTGCAGGTGTCGTCACGGGCTCGGCGGGCTCACTGGTCGCAGCGTCTGCGCGGTGGCGATCGCCTGCAGGACGGCCCTGGCCTTGCTGCGGGTCTCCTGGTCCTCGTTGGCCGGAATGCTGTCGGCCACGATGCCGGCCGATGCCTGGACGTACGCGGTCTGATCCCGGATCACCGCGGTGCGAATCGCGATAGCCAGGTCAAGGTCACCGGCCGCGTCCAGGTAGCCGACGGCCCCGCCGTAGATGCCGCGGCGGACGGGTTCGAGCTCGTCGATCAGCTCCATCGCCCGCACCTTCGGGGCCCCGGTAAGCGTCCCGGCCGGGAAGGTGGCCGTGAGGACGTCGAAGGCGTCCTTCCCCTCCGCGACCTCGCTCTGCACGCTGGAGACGATGTGCCAGACATGGCTGTAGCGCTCGATGGCTCCGAACTCAACCACCTCGACCGAGCCCTGCTTCGAGACACGGCCGAGGTCGTTGCGGGCCAGATCGACCAGCATGATGTGCTCGGCCTGCTCCTTGGGGTCGTTCATCAACTCGGTGGCTAGCGCCGCATCGGCCTCCGGCGTGGTGCCCCGGCGACGCGTGCCCGCGATCGGGTGCAGGACCGCGCGACGCTCGGTGACCGTGACCAGAGCCTCGGGGCTGCAACCGACGATGTCGAAGTCGTCCAGCTTGAGGAAGTACATGTACGGCGAGGGATTCAGCGTGCGCAGCACCCGGTAGATGTCGAAGGAGTCGGCGTCGGTCGCCACCTCGAACCGCTGGCCGATCTGGATCTGGAAGACCTCACCGGCCCGCACCGCCTCCAGCGCCCGCTCGACCGACGGCTGATACTCACCGTCAGGTGTTCGCGATGTGGCCGGCGGCGCCACCACGAGCTCAGAGGTCGCAATAGTGGACTCCGCCGATGCCGCAAGCGCCTGCTGCATCGCGTCCAGACGGCCGATCGCGTCGTCGTAGGCGGAGTCGAATTCGGCGTCGCTCATCTGCGGGTTCACGAACGCGTTGGCGATCAGGACGACGTTGCATTCATGGTGATCGACCGCGGCCAGATCAGTGACCAGCAGCATCGTCAGTTCCGGGAATCCGAGATCATCGACGGCGAGATCAGGCAGTCGCTCGATACGCCGGACCACGTCGTAGGAGAGGTGGCCGACGAAGCCGCCGGTGAGCGGCGGAAGCCCGGCCAGTCGCGGGCCCTTGATCGCGCGCCAGGCCGCTCCGAGCGCCTGCAGCGGGTCGGTGTCATCGCCCGCGCCCTCGGGCACGAGTCCGGTCCAGCTGGCCTGACCGTCCTCGCTGGTGAGCGTCGCGACGGAGTTCACCCCGACGAAGGACCAGCGCGAGAAGGAGCGCCCCGGTTCGGCCGACTCGAGCAGGAACGTCCCCGGACGCCCGGCGGCGAGCTTGCGGTACACCCCGACCGGCGTCTCGGCATCGGCGAAGAGGGTGCGGGTGATCGGAACCATCCGGTGGGTCTGGGCCAGACGGCGCAGGTCGTCCCGCTTCACCGTGCCCGACTCCTCGCTCACTGGCTGCTCACCTGCAGTACGCCGGCGTCGAAGCAGGTCCGATCACCGGTGTGGCAGGCGGCGCCGATCTGATCGACCTTGACCAGCAGCGAGTCGGCGTCGCAGTCCAGCGCCACCGACTTGACGTACTGGGCGTGCCCGGACGTGTCGCCCTTCACCCAGTACTCGCCCCTCGAGCGTGACCAGTAGGTGGCGCGGCCGGTGGTGAGCGTGCGATGCAGAGCCTCGTCGTCCATCCAACCGACCATCAGGACCTCGTCGGTGTCGTACTGCTGCACGACCGCGACGACGAGGCCGGCGGCGTCACGTTTCAACCGTGCCGCGATCGCCGGGTCAAGGGCTGAGGGCGTGTTCATGGCGTCAATTCTGCCTGCTCCGGCCAACTCGGTTTACCGCGCGGTATCCGGTCGGCGACGACTACTCCCCGTGCTCTGCCGGATCCGGCAGGAGAACCGTCACGATGCTCCCCTCGGCCACTGAACTCTCGAAGGTGACGCTCCCGTTGTGGGCCTCGACGATCGAGGCGACGATCGAAAGGCCAAGACCGCTCCCACCGCGGGCCCGGGTACGCGCCTTGTCGGCGCGCCAGAACCGGCCGAAGACCTGGGAGGCCTCCTCCGGGGGGAGACCGGGGCCGCTGTCCTGCACCTGCAGCACGTTGTTCTCACCCTCACGCGAGGCACGGACGGTGATCGGACCCGCCGGGTCGGTGTGGATCGCGGCGTTGGTGATGAGATTGCGAAGCACCCGCAGCAGCTGGTCCCGGTCGCCGACCAGCATCATCCCGGGCTGAGTGGCCACATCGATCCGGCGCAGCGGATACGCAGCTCGGGCGCCGGTGACGGCGTCGTCCACCAGTTCGCTGACATCGACCAGCTCCTGGTGGAGGATGGTCCCCCGGTCGCTGCGGGCCAGGATCAGCAGGTCGTCGACCAGGCGAGACATCCTGGTGCCCTCGGACTCAATGCGATCAAGGGCATCGGCGCTAGCCGTGGCACTCTCCTCGGCACCGCTCTGGCGGCGCATGCGGGCCAGCTCCGCGTAGCCGCGGATCGAGGTGAGTGGCGTGCGCAGCTCATGGGATGCATCAGCCAGGAACTGCCGCATCCGTGCCTCGCTCTCGACGCGGGCGCCGAACTCCTCCTCGACCGCGCTGAGCAGGGTATTCACCGAGGTGGCCAACTGCCCGACCTCGGTGTCGGGCTCGGTGACGACGACGCGCCGGTCCAGTCCGGCGCCGTCGGGTGAGAGCTCAGCCGTGACCGTCTGGGCGGTGCTGGTGACGTTGTGGAGCTGACGCAGGCTCAGCCGCACGCCGTAGGTGGTCAGCAGGAAGGCGATCAGAACGGCCGCGGCACCGATGCTCACCTCGAGAATGATCAGGCGATGCAGGGTGGTGTCCACCTCCGCGGTGGAGAGCCCGGTGATGATCACGTAGTTGCGGTTGGGGACCGCCACCGCCC
The DNA here is from genome assembly GCA_900100325.1 of Frankineae bacterium MT45. Classification (NCBI taxonomy): domain Bacteria; kingdom Bacillati; phylum Actinomycetota; class Actinomycetes; order Frankiales; species Frankineae bacterium MT45. The sequence goes on along the minus strand of LT629697.1, from coordinate 2,266,048 downwards.
GCACGCTGGCGCCGGCGGTGCTCCCGCCGGTGATGCGGACCGTCTCCGGGACATTCGGGTGGGCGAGCAGCGTCGCAGTGTCCTCGGCGCTGATCTCCAGCAGGATGATGTCGGAGTCGGCGTCTGTCGTGAAGGAGACCTGATCGCCGTTTGCTTCGTAGATGCCGAGCCATTGCTTCTGCGGACCATGCACGCCGACGGCGCCGGCGGGTGCGGTCGAGCAGCGCGGTGCCGGCACGAAGGCGCTCTGCAGGGACAAGCAGTTGGCCAGCGAGCGGGAAGCGGGCTGGGCTACGCCCTGCAGTTGCTGGTCCAGCCGCTCAGTGAGAAACAGATTGAGGGCGACGTAGGTCGAGGCACCGACGGCCATCACGATGAGGGCGACGAGCGCGACGACACCGGTGGTGAGTCGTGCGGCCAGCGTGCGTGGCAGCAGCCGGGTGAAGAGACGTCGCCGGCGGCGTGGGGGGTCCAGTACGGCGTCGGATGACGACGTGACCTCAGATGATGCGGCGGGTTGGGCGGGCGCCGCCGGCGGGGTATCCCCAGCGGCCAGCGGGTACTCCGCGCCCGGCGGGTACTCCGCGGGCGTCGCATCAGGCTCGATCGTCATGTCGAGTTCGTTCGGATCAACCCATTCGGGCGCTGCTTCTGCTGCTACTTCCGGGGCTTTGCCCCACCTCACGTCCGCGGAGCTTTGATGACGTACCCGGCTCCCCGCACCGTGTGGATGAGCTTCGGCTCAACAGCGTCGACCTTCTTGCGGAGGTAGCCGATGTAGAGCTCGACGATGTTGGACTGTCCCTGGAAGTCGTACTTCCAGACCCGGTCGAGGATCTGCGCCTTGGAGAGCACGACGCGGTTGTTGCGCATCAGGTAGCGCAGTAGCTCGAACTCGGTGGCGGTGAGGTGAACCTCCTGGCCGGCCCGCGTCACTTCGTGGCTGTTCTCGTCCAGTTCGAGATCGGCGATCTGCAGCACGCCGGGACGGGCCGTGTCGGGCGAGGAGCGACGCAGCACCGCGTGCACCCGCGCCAGCAACTCCTCGACGCTGAACGGCTTGACGACGTAGTCGTCTGCTCCGGCCCGCAGCCCGCCGATACGGTCGTGTGCCGTGTCGCGAGCGGTGAGGAAGATGACCGGCACCTGGGAACCGGCACTGCGCAGGTTCGAGAGAACTCCAAGACCGTCCATCCCCGGCATCATCACGTCGAGGACGACGAGGTCCGGGTCGCTCTCGGCAACCGCGGCGAGTGCGGAGGGTCCGCTGTCAGCGGTGACGGTGTCGAAACCGTCGAATCGCAGGGCCGACGAGACAAGGTGGGTGACGTTCTCTTCGTCATCCACCACAAGAACCCGGCGCTTCTTCTCGGCTGCAGCGGTCACTGAGAACTCCCTAATCTTGCAATCGCTTACGTTTGGCTGTGTCCAGCCTGAGCGTCGCGACTGAGTTTCAGATGGTAGTTATCTGTGATTATCCTAAGCGCTGCGAAAGCTAAGCGTTCGGATTGGGATCAACCGGTGAGCCGCCGATCGATCCGAGCAGCGAGAGGTCGGCCAGTGGCTCCTCCGCCGGGGTGATCTCCTCGACCGCTCCATGACGGGATTTCCGCCGGGAAGTGACCTTGCCGAGCGCCTCATCCTGCTCCCGGCGCCAGTCGTGAATCCAGTGATATGACGTCGGCAGCAGCCCCAGCACCATCGCGCCGAGGGTGGTGATGACCAGCATCAACGGGACTTCCGGATCACCGGTCGAGCTGTCGAGCAGGAAATCGACGGCCACCACGAACGAGACGAGCTGCCCCAGCAGGAAGAACCAGCGGCGTCGCTGCGACAGGAACCAGCCGATGCTGACGATGATCGCGACGAGGTACACGACGGCGACGACGCCGGCCATGGCCTCACCGAACCGGGAGTTGGTGACGTCCGGCGGATCAACCGGGAAGACCGTGCCGTGCATCAGGAAGATCGCCGAGTAGGTCAGCAGGAACGGAATCGGGGCGACGCCACAGGCGATCGACCCGATCACGATAGGAGGAGTGTCCTTGAGGTCATCCTCGCTAAACAATGCAGCCTCCTCGACCAACGTACATTCAAGTCTGTTACCTACCAGACAGTAACGTTGATTCTTCCGTAACGCACCCTCTTGCGGGCGCAATCATCCTCGACGAAGATACGCGGTCGGATCGAGTTCAGCGCGTCGGAACTCCGCCGCTGCGAAGCGCCGCTTTCACCTCGCCGATCCGGATCTGCCCGAAGTGAAAGACACTAGCGGCCAGAACCGCGTCAGCCCCCGCCTCCACGGCCGGAAGAAAGTGCGCGACGTCACCTGCTCCCCCGCTGGCGATCACCGGGACGCCGACCGCAGCACGGGCCAGCGTGATCAGTTCCAGGTCGTAGCCGTGCTTGGTTCCGTCGGCGTCCATCGAGTTGAGCAGGATCTCGCCGGCCCCTAGTTCCGCGGCCCGAGTCGCCCAATCGATGGCGTCGATGCCGGTGCCGCGCCGACCGCCGTGAGTGGTGACCTCGAAGCCGCTCGGGGTTGGAGCCGAGCCCGAGCCGGGGACGACACGCCGGGCATCCACGGAGAGGACGAGCACCTGGTTGCCGAAGCGGTGGGCGATCTCGCGCAGCAACTCGGGACGGGCGATCGCGGCGGTGTTGACGCCCACCTTGTCGGCCCCGGCTCGCAGCAGCGCGTCGACGTCCTCGACCGAACGCACCCCGCCGCCGACGGTCAACGGGATGAAAACCTGCTCCGCGGTGCGACGCACCATCTCGAAGGTGGTCTGCCGTTGCGAAGAGGAGGCGGTGATGTCGAGGAAGGTCAGCTCGTCGGCGCCCTCCTCGTTGTAGCGGCGAGCCAGTTCGACCGGATCGCCGGCGTCACGCAGATCAGCGAAGTTGACACCCTTCACCACCCGGCCGGCGTCGACGTCCAGACACGGGATTACTCGCACTGCTACAGACATTGTTGAAGTGTCCCATCCGGTGCGAACGCATAAGGTCGCAGCGGTACGCCAGAACGGGGAAGACGATCACCGGACCACACTTCGACTACTCGAACATGAGCGGCCGCCCAACCGGACCGTTCCTGACGGCCGCGTCCCGGCTGCTCCCGGGCGTGCGCACGGTGCAGGGCCAGGTCGCTCCGTTCGCCGCGTACTGGGAGCAGCAGAACCGAGCGGTGCTCGCGGACGGGGTCGAGACACCGCTCTGGGTGGCCCTCGGCGACTCGATGACGCAGGGCATCGGCGCGCCCGGTCCCGGGCAGGGCTGGGTCGGCCAAGCCCAGCGACTGCTGGAAGATGCCGGCGAGTCGTACCGCGTAGTGAACCTATCGATGAGCGGCGGCCGGGTCGAGGATGTCCTGCGACGGCAGCTGCCTGCCCTCCAGGGTCTGCAGCAGCAGGGCATAGACCCGGCGCTGGTCACCGTATTGATCGGCAGCAACGACCTCGTGCGGCGTCGCTACCGTGATGCGCTGCCGGCCGGCTTTGCCGAACTCTTGCGCGCGCTGCCGAAGGGTTCGGTGGTGTCGAACCTGCCCAACCCTCGTCGCGCCGCCAATGAGATCGACCGTCTCATCCGCGAGGGCGCGGCGGCCGGGCAGCTGGCGCTGGCCGACATGCGACAACCCCGGACAACGAGGTGGCGGGGGAAGCTGGCCGCCGATCACTTCCACCCCAACGAGCGCGGCTACGCCGCAATCGCGCAGATCTTCTTCGAGGCGATCCGCACTCGGCGCTCAGCGGACTGAGGCGAGCGCCTCCGGCAGCGTGAAGGCGCCGGCGTAGAGCGCCTTACCGACGATCGCCCCCTCGACCCCGAGGTCGGTCAGCGCCGCGATGGCCTGCAAGTCTGCCAGCGACGAGACCCCGCCACTGGCCACGACCGGCTTGTCGGTGGCCGCGCAGACATTCCGCAGCAACTCCAGGTTCGGGCCGGTGAGCGTCCCGTCGCGGTGCACGTCGGTGACCACGTAGCGCGCGCAGCCGTCGGCATCCAGCCGGGCCAGCGTCTCGTAGAGGTCACCGCCAGACTCGGTCCAGCCACGGGCGGCGAGGGTGGTCCCGCGTACGTCGAGCCCGACAGCGATCTTGTCGCCGTGCCGGGCGATGGCCGACCGCACCCAGTCCGGGGACTCCAGGGCGGCGGTGCCGAGATTCACGCGTGCGGCGCCGGTGGCCAGGGCCGCCTCCAGCGAGGCGTCGTCCCGGATACCCCCGGAGAGCTCGACCGCGACGTCGAGCTTGGCCACGACCGCGGCCAGCATCTCGCGGTTGGAGCCACGGCCGAAGGCGGCGTCGAGGTCGACGAGATGGATCCACTCGGCGCCATCGCGCTGCCAGGTCAGGGCCGCCTCCAGCGGATCGCCGTAGGAGGTTTCACTGCCGGCCTCCCCCTGCACCAGACGCACGGCGGCTCCGTCGGCGACATCGACGGCCGGAAGTAGGACGAGACTCATGTGCTGCCTTTCAAGACTGTTTGCGATTGACGATGAACGCGATGAGCACCGGCGAGGCGACGACGCAGATCAGGGCGACGACGAGTACCTCGCGAAGCGACCAGGTGACGAAGTAGGTAACCAGCAGCACGCAGGTGATGAGCGTGCCGAGTGCGGCCCAGCGCTCCCGATCACGCCGGTGCTGCGGGCCATGCTGCCAGAGTCGGATCCGACGCCAGAGCAGGTCCCGACGTTGCCGGCGTCGCCGCCGCTTCGCCTCAGCCTCCCGTTTGGCTGCGCGCTCGGCCTCACGCTGAGCCAGCAGCACCTGCTGCGCGGCTTCGCGCTGCTCACGGGTACGGGCCCGCTCCTTACTCATGACCGGTCGTCGGACGGAGTGCCGCGCCCGGCTCGGCGCCCGCTGGGTCGCCTTGTTGTCGCGTGGCGTTCACAGGGTGGCCAGCCAGTTACTCAGCACGACGGCACCGGCATCGGCCGACTTCTCCGGGTGGAACTGGGTTGCGCTGACCACTCCGTGCTCAACCGCAGCCACGAAATCCTCACCGTGATGGGCCGTCGTGACAAGCCCAGCGGTGTCGTGAACGGCGTACGAGTGCACGAAGTAGAAGCGGGTCTGCGGGTCGAGGCCGGCGAAGAGCACCGAACCGGCCGGCGGGGTGATCGTGTTCCAACCCATGTGCGGAAGGATCGGCGCCTGCAGCAGTTCGACGCGACCGTCGAGCACGCCGAGACCCTCAGACTCGATCCCGTGCTCGATGCCCGCACTGAAGAGCACCTGCATACCGACGCAGATGCCGAGGACGGGGCGCCCGGACGCGATCCGTTTCTGCAGTATTTCTCGGGCATTCACCGCCTCCAGGCCGGCCATGCAGGCCGCGAACGCACCAACGCCCGGGACAACCAACCCGTCGGCCTCGACGGCCGCATCCAGTTCAGCGGTGACCGAGACCTGCGCCCCGACCCGCTCCAGCGCCCGGTAGGCCGAGTGCAGGTTGCCGGATCCGTAGTCGAGGACGACGACGCGCTTCAGAGCACGCCCTTCGTCGAGGGAATCCCCTGCACCCGCGGGTCGATCTCGGCCGCGGCCCGTAGCGCCCGGGCGACGGCCTTGTACTGCGCCTCGGTGATGTGGTGCCAATCCCGCCCCCCATGAACGGTGACGTGCAGGGCAATCGCCGCGTGATAGGTGAAGGACTCGAAGACGTGCCGGGTGAGCGTGGTGGCGTAGTCCGGGCCGATGGTCGGCGGAGCGCCGTCGGGTTCGCGGTGCACCAGGTAAGGACGGCCGGAGAGGTCGACGGCGGCCTGTACCAGCGCCTCATCCATCGGTATAACTGAGTCACCGAAGCGTCGGATACCCCGCTTCTCACCGGCGGCCTGGGCGAAGGCCTGACCGAGGGCGATCGCGGCATCTTCCACCGTGTGGTGGGCGTCGATGTGCGTGTCGCCCTCCACCTGGACGCGCAGGTCGAATAGCCCGTGCTTTCCGAAGGACGTGAGCATGTGGTCGTAGAAGCCGACCCCGGTGGAGACGTCGGTGGAGCCGGTTCCGTCGAGGTTGATCTCGACCAGCACCTTCGTCTCAGAGGTGGTGCGGTCGACCCGACCGATACGCTCGCTCACGTAGTTTCTCCTTGTTTCATAGGAAGATTTAGCACAGCTGTCAGCGCGTCCCGGAACCTCGCCATCTCGGCCGGGGTGCCGATCGAGACCCGCAGCCACCCCGGTGGCCCGACCTCGCGGATCAGTACGCCACGATCGAGCAGCTCCTGCCAGACCTGATGACGATCGGGCGCGAAGCCACCGAAGAGGACGAAGTTCGCGTCCGAATCGGCGGCCGTCAATCCGACTGAGCGCAGCCAGGCCGCCGTCTCGTCACGGGTAGTGCGAAGCTCGTCCACCCGAGCCAGAAGCTCGGAGCTGTTGGCCAGGGCCACTCGCGCCACCGCCTGGCTCACCGCCGAGAGGTGGTACGGCAGCCGCACGATGCGCACCGCATCGACGATCTCAGTACTGGCGGCCAGGTAACCCAGCCGGCCGCCGGCCAGCGCGAATGCCTTGCTCATGGTGCGAGTGACGACCAGATTAGGGAAGCGCGGCAGTAACTCCAGCGCGCTCGGCGTCCCGGCCCGACGGAACTCTCCGTAGGCCTCGTCAACGACGACGACACCACCGACGGCCTGCGCGGCGGTGCAGATCGCCTCGATGCGCTGGAGCGGCAGGGCGGTTCCGGTCGGGTTGTTCGGCGACGCGAGCAGCGTCACCGAGGGCGCCTCCCGGCCGATGAGGGCCAGCGCCGCATCCAGCTCGATGGTGAAGTCCTCGGCCCGCTGTCCGACCACCCAGCGAGTGTGGGTGTCCCGGGCGTACTCCGGGTACATGGAGTAGGTGGGAGCGAAGGAGAGGGCGGTACGTCCGGGGCCACCGAAGGCCTGCAGCAACTGCACCATGATCTCGTTCGAGCCGTTCGCCGCCCAGACCTGAGCGCCGGTCAGGCCGTGGCCGAGGTAGGCGGCCAGGTCGTCCCGCAGTGCGACCGCGTCCCGGTCCGGGTAGCGGTTCAGCTCACCGGCGGCTCGGCGCACGGCGTCGGCCATCTCCTCGGCGACGCGCGCCGACGGGGCGTACGGGTTCTCGTTGACGTTCAGCTGCACCGCGACATCGAGCTGTGGGGCGCCGTAGGGCGTCTCGCCGCGCAACTCCGGGCGCAGCGGGACGTCGTAGCTGGCGTCGCCCGGCGTCGCCGGAGCGGTGGAGTCGCTCTCGGTGAGTCGGGCCGAGACGGCCGCCCCGTGGGCCGGGAGATCCTCGGCGTTCGACAGGGCGAGCACGAAGGGCGCCGCCGCGACGAGTGCGTCGTGGGTGTACTCGACGAGGTGTACGCCCTTGAGGAAGGACTGCACCGAGAGCCCGGAGGCGTGTCGCGCGGTGCAGCCGGTGGGGAGCACGTGATTGGAGCCGGCGCAGTAGTCACCCAGCGACACCGGCGCATCCGGGCCGACGAAGATACAGCCGGCGTTGCGCACCCGCTCCGCCCAGTGGCGTGCATCGCGGGTGATCACCTCAAGGTGCTCGGCGGCGTAGGCATCGACGACGGCCAGGCCCTGCTCGAGATCACGGACGATGACGGTGGCCGACTGCTCACCCTGCAGCGCGGCGGTCATCCGGTCGGTGTGCTTGGTCAGGCCGACCTGACGGCTCAGTTCCACATCGACGAGGTCGGCGAGGTGCGCCGAATCGGTGACCAGGACGGAGGCGGCCAGCGGGTCGTGCTCGGCCTGGCTGATGAGATCAGCCGCGACGTGCACCGGGTCGGCCGTGGCATCGGCCAGAATCGCGATCTCAGTCGGGCCGGCCTCGGCGTCGATGCCGATGACGCCGCGGAGCAGTCGCTTGGCCGCGGCGACATAAATGTTGCCGGGGCCGGTGACCAGGTCGACCGGCTCGATGCCGAGTTCGGCGTCACCGTAGGCGGCGACGGCGATGGCCTGCGCGCCGCCGATCGCATAGACCTCGTCGACCCCGAGAAGTTCGCAGGCGGCCAGGATCGTCGGGTGCGGCAGGCCGCCGAACTCCTTCTGGGCCGGTGAGAAGACGGCGATCGAATTCACCCCGGCGACCTGAGCCGGGACCACGTTCATCACGACACTCGACGGGTAGACCGCGAGTCCGCCCGGAACGTAGAGGCCGACCCGTCCGACGGCGATCCATCGCTCGGTGACCGTGCCGCCGGGGACGACCTGGGTGGTGACGTCCTCCCGGCGCTGCGCGTTGTGCCCGATCTTGGCCCGCCGGATCGACTCGACCAGTGCGTCGCGGACCTGCGGGTCGAGCTGATCGGCGGCCGCCCGCAGCGCATCCCGGGCAACCCGGGGCTCGGCGACGTCAACGCCGTCGAAGCGCCGTGTCGCGTCGCGCGCAGCTGCATAGCCGTGCTCGCTCACCGCGTTCACGACGGGTTCGACCACCGCCATCGCAGCCGCCACGTCGACTTTTGCCCGTGGCAGGACACGCCGAAGATCGGCGGGAGCGGAGGTGGTGAGGTCCAATCGGCGCAGCACGCTGCCAGTTTACGGGGCAGCGGCGAGCTGAATTCGACGAGCGGCGCCCGGAGTTACTCCGGCCGGAAGGATTCGGGTGTCACCGGTGGCTGGGGTACCGGGTGAGTGAGCGATTCAGGCGCCGCCTCGGCGGTTGGCTGTGGCACTGGCTGCGCCGGTGAGGTGACGGACACCTGGTCGCCCGATGCGTCGGTACGCCATTGGTCGGCCGGGTCGCCCCGACCGAGGTCAGTGCGGTCAGTGAAGAGGACGGCCAGCGTGTAGACGAAGACCGCCGTGAAGGCCTCGAAGGCGAGCATCGGCTTCGCGTGCACGGCCAGTTGCATGGTGATCACAGTGTTGGGGGTGCCCGACGCCGAACCGCCGCCAACCGCCGTCCCGACCACCGACGTGAGGAGTGCGCCGATCAAGCCGCCGAGGGCCAGCGTCAGCACCATGATCGGGCCGCGAGTGCCACGACGCGTCCAGGCCGCGGCGCCGAAGATCGCGCCCACCACCGCGGTGAAGATCGCGAAGCGGCCGTCGGTAGCGATGAAGGACTCGGTCTCGTCCGGGATGATCGCGTCCTTCGACACGACGTAGCCAAGCGGGCGGCCCGGCGCGAAGTGTGCCCAGACCAGGCCGAGCAGTGCACCGACGACAGCGAAAGCGGCCAGCAGCAACATGAACTCGATCATCGCGCGACGCCGGTTCTCCGGCTGCGGGGGTCGCTCATCGTCGGTGCGGGTCGTGCCGGCGTCGGCGCCGAAAGCTGCTTCGCCGAGAGGCTGACCGGACGGCGGCGGGTAAGCCGGAGCGGAGGACGTCACCGCTCCAGTGTGTCAGTTCTCGATCAGGCAGGCACCGGCGAGGACGGCCAGAGGTGCTCGCCAGACGCCCGGCTCGACGATGGGGTCGGCACCGAGCACGACCAGGGCGGCCGGTTCGCCGACCCGAAGTAGGCCAGATCCGGCCCGCATCCCCGGCGCCTGGGCGGCGAACTCGGTGGCGCTGCGCAGAGCGCCCAACCGGCCGAGGCCGGCGTCGGCCAGCCGGTCCAGCTCCCGGGGGTCGACGCCGACCGGCCCGGTGGCCCGAAGCCCGAAGTCGGTCCCGTAGCGCAGACGCACCCCGGCCCGGTGCAGCGCGGCGGCGTTGGCCGCGGCCTCGCGCCCCCTACCGGCGGAGAAGAAGGACTGCAGGGTGCTCACCACCGATATCCCGGCCGCCGCGATCCGGTCGACGAGCTGCTCGGTCAGCCGTTCGGTGGGGGTGTGCGCGAATTCGTCGACCCCGGCATCGACCGCGCGCGCTACCATGTCGGCGTGCAGGGCATGGGCCACCACGGCAAGTCCGGCCGAGTGGGCGGCCTGGACGATCGCCTCGAGAATTGTGGGGGAAAGTACCGCGAATCCCGACGCATCGTCGCCCCGATCGAGGAGCACCTTGATGACGTCAGCGCCCTCCGCGGCGCAGCGGCGCACGAGTTGCTGGGCATGGCCGGCGGAGTGGACGTGCTGTACGGCCAGGTGGCTTCCCCGGCAGTCACCGGGGAAACCGTCGAGTGCGGTGAGCATCGGCCCGGAGGCGCTGACGAACGGGAGCGACCGTCCGGGACCTCGCCGGCCGGTGCGCAGGCTGGCCGCCCGGGCGGCCGAAGCCCCCAGGTCGCGGAGGCCGAGAACCCCGCCCCGGCTGAGTGCCGGCAGTAACGCGGGGTCATCGGGCAGGTGGACGTGCACATCACTGACGGCTGGGCCGATCCAACTCGACCCACCTCCGAGAACCGGCAGGTCGGAGTCCAGGACCTGAGACCCGACCGGACCGAGGTAGCTGAGCCGCCCCGCCGAGTCGACGATCACCGCCCCGTCGAAGGGTTCGCTGCCCCCGCCGGCCCAGACCCGTCCGAGGAGCACCACTCCCCCGGTGATCGGCTCGCCGACACCGGCCGGGCGTCGCGCGCGCCCCTGGAATCTCTGAAGTCGCGCGGCCAGGGCTGAACCGAAACGTCGTTCTACGCTCAGACCCCGCTCCCAGGCGCGCAGCGGGCGCCGGTCAGGTGACGATCCGAGGCCGGCCATCGTGTCATCTTGCCACCTGAAACGCCGCCGCGAACGCCTCGCCGGGATCGAATTTCTGCGGTCAGCCAGCGGTCGGATTCTGGGTCAGCGCGAGGTGCAGGGCGTCCAGATGGGCCGGCGAGACGGCCCGCTCGATCTCGAACCGGCGCAGCCGCTGTACGGTCGCGGCCCGCCGCCGGCGACTCATCAACCGTAGGGCCAGCAGGGGCATGGTCAGGCTGCGGCTCGGTACACCAATACGGCGCAGTTCACGCTGCACGTCTCCGCGGCTGTCGCGCACCAGCTTGCGCATCGTCGCCTCGGTGGCGCCCAGGGCCTCCGCCCCGCCCAGGCGCTGCAGCAGGAACTGCAGCGCGCCCCGGAAGAGCAGCAGCCCGACCGCGAAGAGGGCGATGAGCACGCCAAGCACTTGAGCACTGTTGTTGTACGCGAGTATCGACAGCCCGAGCAGGAGCAGCGCGGAAACCATGAGGAACTTCGCGACATAGTCGCCGATCACCCGGCTCACCAGGTAGCGGGCCAGCATCCACTGGGAGAGCTCGTTCCCCTGCCGGAAGGCCCCGACCTCGACGAACGGCTCACCCGCTCCGTCCGACCCGGACGCCGAGTAGCGCCGCCGGTTCGGTTGGCTGGGCAGAATCTCGTAGCTCATACCGTTACAACGCGTCGCGCGGCTAGATAGTTCTCAACCGCCCGCTCAGCCGGCGACGGCGTTCGAGCCGAGGAGGGCCTTCAGATCACCCATCAGCGAGGCCGACGGGGTGACCCGGTAGTTGTCGCCCACCCGAAGCACGTGGTTGCGCTCACCGTTGATCAGCTGCAGATGCACTTCGGTGGTACCGGGGTGCGCTGAGAGCACTTCCCGGAGCCGATCGACCAGGGGTGGTGTGCAGCGAGCAGGAGCGATCGAGACCAGCACCGGGCCCCGGGCGACCTCGGCGCCGCCGACCTTGAGGTCGGGCACGGTGAGGTCGCTGACGATCAGCTTTACCGTGTCTTCGCGGGAGTCCGTTCGTCCACGGAGCACTACCACGGCATCTTCGGCGATATTGATACCGACCTGGGCATAGGTGGCCGGGAAGAACATCACATCGATCGAGCCTTCGAGATCCTCCAGAGTGGCCTGGGCCCAGGGGGCGCCGGCCTTGGTGACCCGGCGATTCACCGACGAGAGAATTCCGGCCACGGTGACGCTCTGGGGCTCGTCGGTGGCCTCGGCGATCAGGGTGGCGACGGAGTGGTCGGCGGCCGCCGCCAGCACGTGCTCCAGACCGAAGAGCGGATGGTCGGAGACGTAGAGGCCGAGCATCTCCCGCTCAAAGGCCAGCAGGACTGACTTGTCCCACTCGATGTCAGGAACCTTCACCGCGAAGACGTCGTCCAGCGGCGACTCGGCCGCACCGTCACCGAAGCCGAAGAGGTCGAACTGCCCGACTGCCTCGGCCTTCTTGGTGTCGAGCACTGCGTCGACGGCCGGTTCGAAGACGTTGACGAGGCCGCGTCGCTTGTGCCCCAGCGAGTCGAAGGCGCCGGCCTTGATGAGCGCCTCGATGGTGCGCTTGTTGCAGACCACCGCGTCGACCTTGCGCAGGAAGTCGGGGAAATCGACGAAGTCACCCTTCGCCTTGCGCGAGGCGACGATCGAGGCGACCACGTTGGCCCCGACGTTGCGCACGGCCCCCATGCCGAAGCGGATGTCCGTTCCGGTCGGGGTGAAGTTGGCCTGTGAGGAGTTCACGTCCGGCGGGAGCACCTTGATGCCCATCCGGCGGCATTCGGCCAGGTAGACCGCGGACTTGTCCTTGTCGTCCTTGGTCGAGGTGAGCAGCGCCGCCATGTACTCAGCCGGGTAGTTCGCCTTGAGGTAGGCCGTCCAGTAGGAGACCAGACCGTAAGCCGCGGAATGGGCCTTGTTGAAGGCATAGTCGGAGAAGGGGAGCAGCACGTCCCAGAGCGCCTTGATCGCCCCGGCGCTGAAGCCACGTTCCTTCATGCCGGCACTGAACGTCTCGTACTGCGCGTCCAGTTCGGCCTTCTTCTTCTTACCCATCGCCCGGCGCAGCAGATCAGCGGCACCGAGGGAGTATCCGGCCACCTTCTGGGCGACCGACATGACCTGCTCCTGATAGACGATCAGGCCGTAGGTCTCCCCCAGAATCTCGGACAGCGGCTCCTCGAGCTCCGGGTGAATGGCCACCACCGGTTTGCGGTTGTTCTTACGGTCGGCGTACTCGTTGTGCGAGTTCATTCCCATCGGACCGGGACGGTAGAGCGCACCGACGGCGGAGATGTCCTCGAAGGCGTCTGGCCGCATGCTGCGCAGCAGCGCACGCATGGGGCCACCATCCAGCTGGAAGACCCCGAGGGTGTCGCCACGGGCCAGCAGGGCGAAGGTGGTCGGGTCATCGAGGGTGAGTGACTCGAGGACCACCTCCTCGTTGCGGTTGGCCTTGATGTTGACCAGCGCATCGTCGAGGACGGTGAGGTTACGCAGCCCCAGGAAGTCCATCTTGATGAGGCCGAGCTTCTCGCAGGACGGGTAGTCGAACTGCGTGATGATCGCGCCGTCCTGCTCCCGGCGCATGATCGGAATCAGGTCGAGCAGCGGCTCACTGGACATGATGACGCCGGCCGCGTGCACACCCCACTGCCGCTTCAGGCCTTCGAGGCCGGTCGCGGTATCGACGACGCGCTTCACCTCGGAGTCGGCGTCGTAGAGGCTGCGGAACTCGCCACCCTCGTTGTACCGCTCGTGCGTCTTGTCGAAGATGCGGCTGAGGGGAACGTCCTTGCCCATCACCGCCGCCGGCATCACCTTGGTGATCCGGTCGCCCATCGCGAACGGGTAGCCGAGCACCCGGGAGGCGTCCTTGACGGCCTGCTTGGCCTTGATGGTGCCGTAGGTGACGATCTGCGCGACGCGCTCGTCGCCGTACTTCTCGCTGACGTAGCGGATCACCTCGCCGCGCCGGCGTTCGTCGAAGTCGATGTCGAAGTCGGGCATCGAGACTCGGTCGGGGTTGAGGAAGCGCTCGAAGATCAGGCCGTGCTGAAGCGGATCCAAGTCGGTGATGCGCATCGCGTAGGCGGCCATCGACCCGGCTCCGGAGCCTCGCCCGGGCCCGACCCGGATGCCGTTCTTCTTGGCCCAGTTGATGAAGTCGGCGACCACCAGGAAGTACCCCGGGAAGCCCATCTGGACGATGACGTCGACCTCGAAGTCGGCCCGCTTGCGAACCTCGTCCGGGATGCCGGCCGGGTAGCGATAGTGCAGGCCGGTCTCGACCTCCTTGACGAACCAGCTGTGCTCGCTCTCCCCCTCCGGAACCGGGAAGCGCGGCATGTAGTTGGCGTCCTCGTTGAACGTCATGCCACAGCGCTCAGCGATCAGCAGTGTGTTGTCACAGGATTCGCGCAGGTCGTACTTGTCGGCCCAGAGCGAACGCATCTCGGCCGGCGACTTGAGGTAGTAGGAGTTGCCGTCGAACTTGAAGCGGTTCGGGTCGGCCATCGTCTTCCCCGACTGCACGCAGAGGAGCACCTCGTGGGTGTCCGAGTCTTCGGCATGGGTGTAGTGGAGGTCGTTGGTGGCCACCATCGGCAGGTCGAGATCCTTGGCTAGCCGGAGCAGGCCGTCGCGGACCCGAAGCTCGATGTCGAGGCCGTGGTCCATCAGCTCGAGGAAGTAGTTCTCCTTCCCCATGATGTCGCGGAACTCGGCGGCACTGGCCCGGGCCTTCTCGTAGTCACCGATGCGCAGCCAGGTCTGAATCTCCCCGGACGGGCAGCCGGTGGTGCCGATAAGCCCTTCGGAGTACTCGCTCAGCAGCTCCCGATCGGCCCGTGGCTTGTAGAAGAACCCTTCGAGGCTGGAGCGGGAGGCGAGCCGGAACAGGTTGTGCATTCCGGTGGTGTTCTCGGCCAGCAGCGTCATGTGCGTGAAGGCCCCACCACCCGACACGTCGTCGTCGCCGCCCTCGTTCCAGCGGACCCGCTTGCGGTCGTAGCGGGAGGTGTCCGGGGTGAGGTACGCCTCCATGCCGATGATCGGCTTCACGCCGGCGTCCTTGGCCTTCTTGTAGAAATCGAAGGCGCCGAAGACGTTGCCGTGGTCGGTCATGGCCAGGGCCGGCATGCCCATTCGCGCGGTCTCGGCGAAGAGTTCGGTGAGGCGGGCGGCCCCGTCGAGCATCGAATACTCGGTGTGCACGTGCAGATGTACGAAGGAATCCGAGTCGCCGTTGCTCATGCCGTCACCACGCCCTTGATTCTGCCCTCTGGGTCTGACACTTCTCGACCACGGCACGCCACAAGTCTCTTAGTCTCGACCTCACCTTGAGCCCGTTCAGCCGCGTTTCTCGGGGCGTCATAGGCTCTGCCGATGATGTCGATCAGCTCCGGGTTCCGCGGCGCCGAGCTCCGCCGGTGACGTTCTCCACACTCGCGCTGATCGGCGTGATCGCGCTACTCGGGCCGCTGCTCGCGCTCCCGACGGGCTGGCATCTGCCGGTGGTGCTCGGCGAGCTCGCCGCCGGGCTGATCTTCGGCGCCAGCGGGCTGGAAGTGCTCCACAGCGAGAATCCGACGTTCACGTTCCTGGCCAACATCGGCTTCGCCCTCGTCATGTTCGTCGCCGGGTCCCGGGTGCCGGTGCGCGACGCCCGGCTGCGCAGCGCCCTCGGCGTCGGTGCCCTGCGGGCGATCTGCGTCGGCCTTGTGAGCCTTGGCGTGGCCTTCGGCATCTCACGGTATTTCCAGACCGATCACACTGGTCTCTACGCCGTCCTGATCGCCTCCTCCTCCGCCGCCCTGGTACTTCCGATCGTCGACTCGCTGCGTTTGGAGGGTCCGGACGTACTCGCCCTACTGGCCCAGGTCGCCATCGCGGACACGGCCTGCATCGTGGCGCTGCCACTGGTGATCGATCCGGCGCACGCGGCCCGGGCCGCGCTCGGGGCGACCGCCGTCGTCGCCAGTTCCGGCGTGCTCTTCGTGGCACTGCGCCGACTGGATCGGAACGGAGTGCGTAAGCGGGTGCACCGACTCTCCGAGGAGCGGAGATTCGCGCTGGAATTGCGCATCAACCTGGCGATCCTCTTCGCACTGGCGGCGCTCGCCGTCCGGGTGCACGTCTCGATCATGCTGGCCGGATTCTGCTTCGGCCTGGCCGTCGCCGGTGTCGGCGAGCCTCGCCGACTGGCCCGCCAACTCTTCGCCATCACCGACGGCTTCCTGGCGCCGCTCTTCTTCGTCTGGCTGGGTGCCTCGATCGACCTGGCCGACCTGGTCCGCCACCCCAAGTTCATCGGACTCGGGGTCGCGCTCGGCGTGGCGGCGATCGGCTGCCACGCCCTGATGAGAGTGAACGGCCTTCCGCTATCCCTGGGCGCGCTCGGGGCGGCCCAATTGGGTGTGCCGGTCGCGGCGGCGACCCTCGGCACGCAGCTTCACCTGCTGCATGCCGGCGAATCGGCGGCGCTGCTGCTCGGCGCGGTGATCACGGTCGCGGCGGCGATCGCCGGCGGGAGCCTGGCCGCCCGCCGAAGCGCTACCCGGCCAGAATCTCCCACGTGACCAGATGCCAGTGGATGCCGGTCGCCACCGTCGCCTGCATGGTCACCTTCGCCGGCAGTGGGGTCGCCGCTGCGGCGCTCTGCACCCAGTAGGTGTCCCGGTCGTCCGGGTTCAAGACGATCGAGACGAGCCGCTGGGCGCCGCTGATGCTCGGCGACTCAGAGGAGTCCCAGTTGTCGAAGACGCCCAGGACCAGCGAATTAGGGGCCGTCGTGGTGATGGAACCGCTCAACACCGTATCGACGCCGGTGACGTTGGCCGAGGCGCTCCACGCCGCCTTCGACTGATCGGCCGCGGCGTGGTCGACCACGAAGATGCTGAGCAGCCCGATCGGCGGAGCGACATTCTTCGTCGGCTGGCTGAAGACCGCGGTGACCGAAATTCCCGTCTGTGCCTTCGGATTGGCCGCCCACCAGACCTCGACGTACCCTCCGACGCGCTGGCCGTCGGTGCTGTTCTCACGTCCCAGGAGGTGCCAGGCGAGCGGGCTGCCGGAGTTGGTCACCGACTTCGTGGTGGCGCCCGAGCCGGGGAGTGAGTCCATCGAGAATGCGGCGTAGAGCACCGTCCCAGCGCCCGGCGAGAAGGTGGCGGTGGTGACGCTGCTGACGTTGTTCAGCACCGCGGTGACCGGCGGGGAGGACGCGTCGATGCTAGGCCCAGCGGCCGGTTCGGCGGCGGCGCCGACGATCTCCACCGCCAGCATGTCCCAGCGATCGGTCGTGGGCGCGGTGACGCCCAGCGTCACCGGAACCCCGGCCTTGGTGAGGCTGTTGAGGTGCTCCACCCACATCGTGTCGCCGCTGCTGGCCAGGTCCTGCCGGTCCAGCGTCGACGTCGCCGGCACTGTGCGGGCCAGGGCCTTGTCGTAGTCCATCCCGACCCCGGCGACCAGCGAACCGGCCGTGGTCGGGGTCAGCGTGGCCGCGGCGGCACCGGTCGCGGCGGAGGCGACGTTGACGCTGCCGATGCCGGTCGCCGACGCGTAGGTGATGACGGTTAGCTGCAGGTATTTGCCCTTCTGGGCCGCGGTGGCGGTGGCCGTGAAGGAGCTCCCGGTGGTCATCGCGTACCAGGCCTCGGCGTCGCCGCGCTGTCCGTTCGCCCGCCCGGCCAGCTGCCAATTCAGGCCACCGCCAGTGACGACGGCCGACTGTCCCGGGGCGGTGTCGTCGGCCGAGACCCAGGCCACCGCCAGCTCCACGCTACCGCTGACCACTGAGACGGAAGCGCTGGAGACTGCGAAGGCGGCGCTCACCCGATCCTGCGAGACGCCGCCGGCTGAGGTGGCGCCGGAGGGTGTCGGCGTCGGGCTGGGTGTCGGGGTTGGCGCCGGGCTGGGGGTTGGCGCGACGCAGTTGAGGTCGAGCGATGTGGCGCTCTGGTTACTGACCTGCAGCGAGCTACCGGAGCAGGTCACGTGCTCGGAGTCATTGCCGCCCAGGCTCAGCGTGGTGACGGCGGCGCCGGCCCCAGCCGCTGCGGCGACGCTCAGCGCCAGCAGCGCGATGCCGATGATGGTCGATCGCCGTCGCCGGGACATGCTGGAGACACCCATGGTGGTACGTCGCGTCATTCAATCCCCCGTAATCGTCAGTCGAGGATCGAGCGACGTACGCACAGCTTCCAGTTCCGCGGCCCGCGGCGTCAAGCCACAGAGGGGCCGGTGCCGAGTTACTTAGGACTCAGCCCGTAGCACGTCCAGCGCGTGCTGCAGGTCGTCCGGAAGCGGCGCCTCCAACTCGACCCATTCGCCCGACGAGGGGTGCGCGAAACCGAGCGTCCGGGCGTGCAGCCACTGCCGGGTGAGACCGAGTCGACGGGCCAGCGTCGGATCCGCGCCGTAGGTGAGATCTCCGACGCAGGGGTGGCGCACCGCCGCCATGTGCACCCGAATCTGATGGGTTCGGCCCGTCTCCAGGTGGACATCGAGAAGCGAGGCCGCCCGGAACGCCTCCACCGTGTCGTAGTGCGTGACGCTCGGCCGCCCGCTGGCCACCACCGCGAACTTCCAGTCGGAGGAGGGGTGCCGATCGATCGGAGCGTCGATGGTGCCGCCGCTGGGATCGGGATGCCCCTGCACCAGCGCGGAGTACCGCTTGTCGACGGTCCGCTCCTTGAATGCTCGTTTGAGCACCGTGTAGGCGTGTTCGCTCTTCGCCACGACCATCACACCAGTGGTGCCGACGTCCAGGCGATGCACGATCCCCTGCCGCTCAGACGCCCCTGAGGTCGACACCCGATAGCCGAGCGCGGCCAGGCCCTGGACCACGGTCGGGCCGGTCCAGCCGACGCTGGGGTGGGCCGCCACGCCCACCGGCTTGTTCACCGCGACGACATGCTCATCGTCGTAGAGCAGGGTCATCCCCTCGGCCATCATCGGCTCGGTGGGTGGCCCGGCGGTCGGTTCCGGCATCGTCACGTCGAGCATCGCAGCCGCGCTCACCTTGGCCGATCTCGAGGGGAGCACGCCGTCGACGAGGACGGCACCTTCGTCGATAAGGGCGGCGGCCGCCGTGCGCGAAAAGCCGAACATCCGGGCCAGTGCCACGTCCAGGCGCAGCCCGTCCAGCCCGTCGGGCACCGGCATGATCCGCGCGGTCATGACTGCGCCTTGCGGGGGCGGGTGCCGTCGAGTTCGACGCCTCGCAGGGCGAGAACCGCGGCAAGTACTGCGCCGCAGACCACCGCTGAGTCGGCGATGTTGAAGATCGGCCAGACATGCCCGTCGTCGGAGAAGGCACTGATCCAATCGACGACATGACCGCGACCGACACTCGGCGCCCGGAAGATCCGATCAGCCAGATTTCCCAGCGCGCCGCCGAGGATGAGGCCCAGCGAGATCGCCCAGGCCACCGAGCGCAGCCGGCGGGCGAATCGGACGATGACCACCACGATGCCGGCCGCGATCAGCGTAAAGAGAAGCGTCGCCCCGGCACCCACGGAGAAGGCGGCACCGGAGTTGCGGGTGTAGACCAGGTAGACGGCACCGTCGAGAGTGCGCACCGGTGCGTGATTGCTCAGCTTGGAGACGACGAGCACCTTGCTCAGCACGTCGGCCAGCAGAGCCACCGCTGCCACCGCGACGAATATCCCGATGCGTCGGGGACGCGTGGGCGCTGCCGGAGGCGAAGCCGCTTGAGACGACGTCACGTCAGCCGGATTTTCACGCGCTGCCGATTCAGCGTCTGCAGCAGTCATGCGTCCTATTGTCGCGCACCTGAGCGCAACCGATGGACACCACCGAAGCGGAGCTGATCCGGCGACCGGCTAGCGGCGCTCTTCCCGCTGCTTGCAGGCGACGTCCAGAGTCGCCATCGGGAACGCCTGCAGTCGAGCCTTCGGGATCGGCTTGCCACAGCTCTCGCAGTATCCGTAGGTTCCCGCGTCAACCCGCTCGATCGCGTGCTGGGTCTGGGTGAGCAGGTCGAGACGGTTCGCCGCGATGGAGAGTTCCTGCTCGCGCTCGAACGTCTTGCTGCCGGCGTCGGCCTGATCGTCACCGGCGCCATCGGCGCTCGACTGCTGATCGGTCAACTGGCGCATCGACTCGTCGTACTCGTCCCGCATGCGGGCCACGTCGGCTACGAGGGCAGCCCGGATCTCGGCCAGCTCGGCCTCGGAGAAATCAACCCGTGCCGGGGCGGTCGGGGCCGCCGCAGCTGCGTTGGTCGAAGGGGCGGGGGTCTGTGTGGCGGATGTCTTCACGTGTGCTGCTTTCTGTGCCGATGCCGTCGTGGGCGCCGGTCCCTTATCTGTAACGACACCGGTTGCTGCGGCTGAGTTACGAGCTGCTGGCGCCTCTGTCGGGGGTTGCTTCGGGACCGCTGCAGACACTGTATTCGTTTCTTTCGCGCTCGCCACATGCGACGCTTTTTTCGTCGGTGCGACCTTCTTCACTCCCGACGGCGGAGCGGTGCCGGCTTTCTTGACCGGCGGCGTGCCCCGCGTCGGCGCGGGCCTGGTTGTCGCCGCGGCCTTGCGAGCCGGCGCAACTTTCTTGACGGGCGCTGCCTTCCTCGCTGGTGCTGCCTTCGTGACGGGCGCTGCCTTTTTGGCCGCCACCTTCTTCGCCGGCGCCACCTTCTTGACGGGCGCAACCTTCTTTGCCGGAGCTGCCTTCTTCACCGCGACGGCCTTCTTGACCGGCGCAACCTTCTTCGCAGGTGCTGCTGCCTTCTTGGCGGGCGCAACCTTCTTCGCCGGGGCCGCCTTCTTGACGGGCGCAACCTTCTTCGCCGGCGCAGCCTTCTTGACCGGAGCTGTCTTCTTCACCGCGACGGCTTTCTTGACTGGCGCCGCTTTCTTCGCAGGTGCTGCTGCCTTCTTCGCGGGCGCAACCTTCTTGGCCGGAGCCGCTTTCTTGACCGGCGCAACCTTCTTCGCGGGCGCAACCTTCTTGGCCGGCGCGGCCTTCTTGACCGCGGCGGCTTTCTTGGCCGGCGCCGCTTTCTTCACGGGCGCCGATTTCTTGACCGGTACCGACTTGGTCGCCGCCGTAGCCCGGGTAGCGGATACCGCCTTCTTGACCGCGGTCGACTTGGCGGGAGGCTTGTCACGTGTCGTCTGCTTAGCGGTGCTGGTCGCACCGACCCGTCGCAGGGCTCGTCCTAGTCGTCCGACGGCTGTCATTTTGCTTACCATCTCCTTGGCAGAGCACAGACATAACACGGAATCCAACAAAGTGGCTAAGGATACGAGGCGCATGAATCGTTGCGCTAGTACCCACGCCGAGCATCGCTATCGCATTGTTACAGTCAGCAACGAAATCAAGCGGCGGCACGCTCAAAACGAGGTGCAAGCATTCGGCGGCACCCGCTAAGCTGACACCGCGGTAAAACGTGCAGTAACCACGCGAAGACGAGGACAAGTAGCACCAAAACGGACCCAGCGACGGGTCCTGAGGCGTCAAATCACCTCTGAGCACCGGAAGAACAGGCCCGGATCCAGCGTCAGCATCGTCGACTCTGGCGAACGGTCCCAGTAGACCCGGACCAGCAGTAGCAACGAAGTGGGCACCATGGCTAGCGCCAGGAGTCAATGAGGGTGGTACCGCGGCAGCAAAACGCTGTCGTCCCTCGAGCGATGTTCGAACTCGAGGCAAGAGGAGCACCCCCGGTGACCGAGCAGTCCACCACACAGCGCGACGCAATCGACGCCCGCCCCAGCGGCACCGAGGACCGCAGCAGCTATGCGGCCCTACCCGCGCACGTCGACCTCGCCGCGATGGACCACGAGGTGATCGACCGCTGGCGCGCCTCGAACGTGTTCCAGCGCAGCATCGACGCGCGCAGCGACGGGCCGCTTTGGACCTTCTACGAGGGGCCGCCGACCGCCAACGGCCTTCCCGGAACCCACCACGTCGAGGCCCGCGCCTTCAAGGACGTCTTCCCCCGCTTCAAGACCATGAAGGGCTACCACGTTCCGCGGATCGCGGGCTGGGACTGCCATGGCCTGCCGGTCGAACTCGCAGTTGAGAAGGAGCTGGGCTTCACCGGCAAGCCGGATATCGAGCGCTACGGCATTGCCGAGTTCAACGCGCACTGCCGCGAGTCCGTCCAGCGCAACGTCAGCGCGTTCACGCAGATGAGCGAGCGGATGGGCTACTGGGCCGACTACGACCGTGCGTACTGGACGATGAGCCCCGACTACGTCGAGTCGGTCTGGTGGGCGCTGAAACAGATCTTCGACAAGGGCCTGCTCACCGAGGACTTCCGGGTGGCTCCCTACTGCCCGCGCTGCGGCACGACCTTGAGCGATCACGAAGTGGCCCAAGGGTATGAGGATGTCACCGACCCGTCGGTCTACGTCCGATTCCCGCTCACCTCCGGGCCGTGGGCCGGTCAGGCGGACCTTCTCGTCTGGACGACCACTCCGTGGACCCTCGTCTCCAACACCGCGGTGGCCGTAAACCCGAAGGTCAGCTACGTCGTGGCCCGTAACCAAGACGGGACTTTCGTCGTCGCCGAGCCACTGCTGGAGCGGACGCTCGGCGAGGGCGCCGAAGTCCTGGCCCGTCTGCAGGGTGCGGAACTGGAGCGGTGGAGCTACCAGCGTCCCTTCGAGTTGGTCGACCTGGACGGGGCGAACTTCGTCGTGCTGGCCGACTACGTCACCACCGAAGACGGCTCCGGTCTGGTGCATCAGGCCCCGGCCTTCGGCGCGGACGACCTGGCGACCTGCCGGGCCTACGGGCTGCCGGTGGTGAACCCGATCGGTCCGGACGGCCACTTCCTGGCCGACACGGGTCTGGTCGGTGGGCTCTTCTTCAAGGATGCCGACGAGACGCTGGTGGCGCAGTTGCGCAGCCGCGGCCTGCTCTTCAAGCACGTGCCCTACGAGCACGCCTACCCGCACTGCTGGCGCTGCCACACTCCGCTGATGTATTTCGCCCTGCCGTCCTGGTACATCCGCACGACGGCGATCAAGGAAAAACTGCTGGGCGAGAACGAGGCGACCAACTGGTATCCGCCGACGATCAAGCACGGCCGCTTCGGGGATTGGCTCAACAACAACATCGACTGGGCGCTGTCGCGCGACCGCTACTGGGGCACGCCACTGCCGGTCTGGCGCAACGACGCCGACCCGACCCAGCTCGTCTGCGTCGGGTCGCTGGCCGAACTCGGCGAGCTGGCTGGAACTGACCTGAGCAACCTCGACCCGCACCGCCCGTACGTCGACGACATCACCTTCACCCGTCCGGGCGAGCCGGGCACCTACCGGCGGGTCCCGCAGGTGATCGACGGCTGGTTCGACTCCGGCGCGATGCCCTTCGCCCAGTTCGGCGCGCCGCTGCGCAACGCCGAGGAGGCCCGCGCGGCCTACCCGGCCGACTTCATCTGCGAGGCCATCGACCAGACCCGTGGCTGGTTCTACACCCTGATGGCCGTCGGCACCCTGGTCTTCGACCAGAGCTCATACCGCAACGTGCTCTGCCTCGGACACATCCTGGCCGAGGACGGGCGCAAGATGAGCAAGCACCTCGGCAACATCCTGGAGCCGATCCCGCTGATGGACGAGCACGGCGCCGACGCGCTGCGCTGGTTCATGCTGGCCGGCGGCTCACCGTGGTCGGCCCGCCGCGTCGGGCACAAGACGCTGGAGGAGATCGCGTCCAAGGTGCTGCGCACGTACTGGTCGGTCGCCTCGTTCCAGTCGCTCTACGCGCGAGCCAACAACTGGACTCCGCAGCCGTCGTCAGAGAGCAACCCGGACACCCCCACCGAGCTTGACCGATGGGCCCGCAGCGAGGCGCACCGCGTCGCCGCTGAGGTGGACGCGGCACTGGAGTCCTTCGACACGGCACGCGCCGGGAAGGTGCTCGCCGGATTCATCGACGATCTCTCCAACTGGTACGTGCGCCGTTCCCGACGCCGGTTCTGGGACGGTGACCCGGCCGCGCTGCAGACGCTGCACGACTGCCTGGAGATCCTGACGCGGCTCCTCTCACCGATGATCCCGTTCATCACCGAACGGGTCTGGCAGTCGCTCTTCGCTCAGACGTCAGGCATTGAATCGGTTCACCTGGCCTCCTGGCCCCAGAGCGATCCGGCGCTGGTCGACACCCGGCTGAGTGAGCAGGTCGCCCTAGTGCGCCGCCTGGTCGAGCTGGGGCGCGCCGCCCGCGCGGAGTCCAGCGTGAAGACTCGCCAGCCGCTGGCCACCGCGCTCATCTCGGCACCTGGGTGGAGCGAGCTGCCGCAGGAGCTACGCGCGCAGGTCGCCGAGGAGCTGAACACGATGGAGCTGGCCAGCCTGGCCGACACCGGCGAGATGGTCGAGCTGTCGGTGAAGGCGAATTTCCGGGCTCTAGGCAAGCGATTCGGCAAACGGACGCAGCTAGTGGCGAACGTTATCGGTGCTGCCGATCCGGTGACGCTGGTTGAGGCTTATCGGGCTGGATCGGCGACCGTCGAGCTGGACGGCGAGACGCTGACCCTGGAGACGGACGACCTGATCGTCAGCGAGACTCCGCGCTCCGGCTGGGCCGTGGCCAGCTCCGGTGCCGACACGGTGGCCCTCGATCTGGAACTGACCCACGAACTGCGTCAACTCGGACTGCTGCGTGACATCGTGCGCCTCGTCCAGGAGGCCCGCAAGAACGCCGGCCTGGAGGTGACGGATCGGATCCACCTGCACTGGCGCATCGGCGGCTCACCCGACCCGGCCGAGGCGCTGCGCGCGCACGTCGACCAATTGGCCGACGAGGTGCTGGCCACCCAGGTGATCGAAGGGCCGCCGGCGGGCGAGGTCGAGAGCTACTTCAGCACGACCGACGACGCGCTCGGGCTACACCTCTGGCTGCGCCGCAGCTAGCGTCGCCCGGCGATCACGATCCGCTGGCTGAATCGGCGATCAAGATCGGCCGGCTGAATCGGCGATCAAGATCGGCAGAGACCGCAGCCTGACATTCCCTGGGCCGTGGCCTCAGCCCGGCTCATCGATACCGCACCGTTGCCGAGCAGGGTGCAGCCGCTGCGGTGGTAGCGGAGCCTCCGGTCGGTGACCCATACGTCGGCATCGTCAGCCGGATCCGCCACTGCGTCATCGGCCGCCGGGCTGACATCGAGGGTCAGATTCAGCACCGCCGCGACGACTCCGAGCAGCGCCGACAGGGCGAAGAGGATCCAGCTCCGGCGCAGCGCACCCAGCACGATCAGCCCGACGCCCATGGCGAGCAGGGCCACAGTGGCAGCCAGCAGCAGCCTGCTGCGGAACGCAGAGACAGGCGGGCGATCCCCTTCGGGATCACTCCGCCTGTCTCGTTGGACGTCCGTGATCAGTTCACGATCTGTCAGCGTCGAACTCAGTCCTGGCGAGCCGGCTGGTTGTTGTTCGCATCGTTGTGGCTCTGGTTCGGAGGCTCGGCCCGACCGCTCGCATCGAGATCGCGAAGCTGCGACTCGAGGTAGCTCTTGAGGCGGGTGCGGTACTCGCGCTCGAAGGTCCGCAGCTGCTCGACACGACGTTCCAGGGCCTCCTTGCGCTGCTCGAACTGAGCGGTGATCGTCGCGGCGCGCTGCTCGGCGTCGGCGACGGTCTGGCGGGCTTTGGCACTGCTGTCCTCGTTGAGCTTGTTGGCGGCGGCCTGGGCCTCCGCTACGTGCTGCTCGGACTGGGACCGAGCCGAGTTGACGGCCTGGCTCGCGTTGGCCTGAGCCTCAGCCAACAGACGCTCGGCCTCGGCCTTGGACTGCGCCAGGTGGGTGTCGGCGGTCTGCTGAGCCAGAGCCAGCATCTGGACGGCCTGCAGGGTGTGTGCCTCGCCGGCCTGCTCCGGAGCCGGCGCGTTCTGCGCGGCAGCGGCCGCGGCCTGCTGGGCGGCGACCGCCTGCTGCTGAGCCTCGTGCGCGGCCTGCTGGGCGCCCTGGAGCTGCTGGCGACTCTCGTTGAGCTGCTGCTCGGTCTGGGCGAGCTGGTTCTGCAGCGCGACCAGCTGGTGCTGGGTCTGGTCGCTGCCCTGCGAGAGAGCGCTCTGCAGCTCGTTCACCTGCGCCTTGAGGCGGTTGTTCTCGTCGTGCGCGGCGGCCAGCTCGGCCGCGGAAGCTCCGTCGTCACCACGCGGGGCCTCGACCGGTGCGCTGGGGGCTCCACCGGTCGCTCGCAGGTGGTTGTTCTCTTCGATCAGGCGGGCGAGCTCCTCCTCGACCTTGTCGAGGAATTCGTCTACCTCTTCCTCGTCGTAGCCCCGTTTACCGATCGGCGGCTTCTTGAAGGCCACTGCGTGTACGTCAGCGGGAGTAAGCGTCATTGGTTCACCTCGTGATAATCGTCAAGCGGGAACCGGTCGGCTCCGACGCCATCTCTTTTGTTGCACGGTCGTACGAACTGCTCTTGTTGCGAATGATGCAGGTGTGACAGGGGGTGATGCAAGTAGCTTCGTATCTGCACTGCTGCGTGGCTCGCTGCCATTCCGCGTTACCCGCCGAGCTGGAGTGCGAGGGATCGCAACGCGAAGATGGCGATCAATAGAATCATGATGCTGACATCGAGACTAATCTCGCCTATCCGGATCGGTGGGATCAGCCGGCGGAGCAGCCGCACCGGTGGGTCAGTGGTGACATATACCGCTTCGACCCCGAGCGCCGCGAAACCGGCCGGACGCCAGCTCCGGGCGAACTGCCGCGTTGTCTCGATCACGATCCGGGCCAGGATGAGTACCAAGTAAATGTACAGAGCCAGTGCGGCACTGGCCCAGAACACGTTCACTTGGCAGAACCCTTCCGAATCGACGCATGGCAACTTCTCCCCATCATCCCACACGGGGCCGAATCGACAGTGGCTGTGCGCCGCTAGGACTGGTTGAAGAAGCCGCCTTCGACGATGCGCTGCTTGTCCTGCGCGGTGACCGTGACGTTGTTCGGGCTGAGCAGGAACACCTTGGCCGTCACCCGCTCCAGCCGTCCGTGCAGACCGAAGGTGAGGCCGGCGGAGAAGTCGACAAGTCGCTTCGCGTCGGCGTCGTCCATCTCGGAGAGGTTGACGATGACGGGGGTGCCGGCCCGGTAGTGCTCACCGATGGTGCGCGCCTCGTTGTACGTGCGCGGGTGCAGCGTGGTGATGCGGTACGAGGGCGCGTCCAACTCGGCGAAGTCGACTGCGTCCAGCTCGTCCCAGGAAGCGTGCCCGGCGGTCGGGCCACCGTGCGACTCCGCTTCGCGGCCATACCCGGCCCCGGCGCGCGCGTACTGCGGCGCCGCAACCGCACGCTCCACGCCTCGACCGGCAGTGGCCGTGCGCGGGTAGCTCTCGGCCGCTTCGCCGACGAACTCGTCCTCGTCCTCGACCAGGCCGAGATAGACGCCCATCTTGCGCATGGCTCCGGGCATGTGTTCCTCCAGTAGATCCGCTGCGTGGCTTGTCTTCAGACTCGATGTGACGGTGGTGCGATATGGCTCATTGCTGGGGTAGAGCTGAGTGACGCGCAGTGCACGGTCGTGCTGACCCAGACGCTAGCCGAAACCGGTCGTTCTATGGCCGAGCAACGCCGATCCGACACGAACATGTGTTGAACCGTGCTGGATTGCAGCCGTAAAGTCGCCGCTCATCCCGGCTGAGATGGCGTTCGCTGCCGGGTGGTCACGCTGCAGATCGGCTGATATTCGCGCCAGTTCCGCGAAGGCCCGGTACGCGTCGCCGCCATTCGGAGCGACCGCCATCACCCCGCGCAGTCGCAGCGACGGGCGCGCGGCCACCTCGGCGGCCAGCGCCGGCAATCCATCCTCACGCACACCGCCGCGGGTCGGGTTGGCGGCCGACCCACCGAACTCGTCGAGATTCACCTGCAGAAAGACGTCAATCTCCCGTTCGGCGCGGTCGGCGGCATCGGCCAATGACGAGACCAGTTCGGCGCGGTCGACCGAATGCACCGCGTCGGCATAGCGGACCACCGATCGGCACTTGTTCGTCTGGAGTTGTCCAATGAAATGCACGCGAACGGCACGATCTGCTATATCGGCCGGCAGCTTCGCCCGGGCCTCCTGATCACGGCTCTCGCCGATGTCGAGCACTCCGAGTCCGAGCAGGATCTCAAGATCCTGAACACCGAACCCCTTCGTCACCGCGATGAGGGTGATGGCAGCCGGGTCACGACCGGCCCCGGTGGCCGCGTCGGAGATGTTCACCCGAACTCGCGCAAGCGCGGTGACGAGTTCTGCTGCACGCTCAGGGTCAGCTGAGCGTGCAGCAGATTGTGCGTCGGTCATGGGCGAGTGCCCTAGCCGCGCAGGAAGTCCGGCACGTCCAGGTCGTCGTCGACGGCGATCGCCCGGCGCTCACCCGCGGCCGGCAGCGGCCAGCCGCTTCCGTTACTCGTCGCCGCACCGGCCGCACTCGACGGGGCGGCCGTCGAGCTGGGTGAACCGTTGGCGGGCGTAGTCGGGGCGGAGACGTTGGTCGAGGTGATCGAAGGCTCGCGACGAACCTCCACCTTCTTATAGGGAAGCTGTCCGCTGTCGAAGCCGGCGGCGATGACGGTCACCTTCACCTCGTCACCCAGGGTGTCGTCGATGACGGCGCCGAAGATGATGTTGGCGTCCGGGTGCGCCGACTCCGCGACCAGCGAGGCCGCGTCGTTGATCTCGAAGAGTCCGAGATCCGAGCCGCCGTAGATCGACAGCAGCACGCCATGCGCACCCTCCATGCTCGCCTCGAGCAGCGGGCTGGCGATGGCGATCTCGGCCGCATTTCGCGCACGATTCTCGCCTCGGGCCGAACCGATGCCCATCAGGGCGGAGCCGGCACCGCTCATCACGCTCTTCACGTCGGCGAAGTCGAGGTTGATCAGGCCAGGGGTGGTGATCAGGTCGGTGATGCCCTGGACACCGGAGAGGAGTACCTGGTCGGCACTGCGGAAGGCGTCCATGACGCTGACGTTGGAGTCGGAGATCTGCAGAAGCCGGTCATTCGGAATGACGATCAGCGTGTCGCACTCAGCGCGCAGCTGCTCGATCCCCTCTTCGGCCTGGGTGGCGCGCCGTTTCCCCTCGAAGCTGAAGGGACGGGTGACCACGCCGATGGTGAGGGCACCGAGCTTGCGGGCGATGCTGGCGATGACCGGCGCTCCGCCGGTGCCGGTGCCGCCGCCCTCGCCGGCCGTCACGAAGACCATGTCGGCACCCTTGAGCACCTCTTCGATCTCGTCGCGGTGATCCTCCGCCGCCTTCTTGCCCACGTCAGGTTGCGCCCCGGCGCCGAGGCCGCGGGTGAGTTCACGCCCGACATCGAGTTTGACGTCGGCGTCGCTCATCAGCAGCGCCTGCGCATCCGTGTTGACCGCGATGAACTCGACGCCCTTGAGACCGACCTCGATCATTCGGTTGACGGCGTTGACCCCGCCTCCGCCGACACCGACGACTTTGATAACCGCGAGGTAGTTGTGCGGTGGTGTCATGTTTGTTCGTTCCGTTCTTCCGGCGCTGCGCTTGGTAACCGTGGATGCTGTCGACCAGTCGGGGGAATCTCTCGACCCTCACCCTCAAGTAGACCGTTAACGTTATGTCAACCTGCGATGTAATCAGGACGCTAACGAACACCCACGCCGTTTCAAGCAGGCGCGCCGTGCAACACGCCGACCTCCCGCAGATTCCTCGGCGATCTCACCGGACGCTCAGCCGGGCAGCGGTCCGAGCACGCGCTCCAGGTAGCGGTTGCTGAAGATTCCCGTCGGGTCGAGACGGTTGCGCAGGGCCACGAACTCGTCGAAGCGTGGGTAGCGGGTGCGCAGGGCGGCCGCGTCCAGGTAGTGCATCTTGCCCCAATGCGGACGCCCACCGACGGCGGCCGCGATCGCCTCCATCGCCTGGAAATACTGGTCATACTCGACCCCGACCGGCAGGTGAATCGCGATGTAGGCGCTCTCGCGCTGGTAGGCCGTCGAGAGCGGGATGTCGTCGGCCGCCGCCACTCGCACCTCGACCGGGAACGCGATGCGCCAGCCGCTGCGCTCGATCGTCACGTCGAGTTCGGTGAGTACCTGCTCCAGCGCCTCGCGGGGGACGGCGTACTCCATCTCGACGAAGCGAACCCGGCGCACCGAGGCGAAGACCCGATAAGAGAGATCGGTGAACTCCCGGGCGCCGAGGGCTCGGGAGGCGATGCCGTTGAAAGTACGAACAGTGGCCGGGAGGCGTCGCCCGGTGGCGATGATGGCTCCGAAGACGTTGTTCGCCATGAACTCGTCGTCCCACCAGCGGCGCCGCCCCGTCAGCGGATGCAGGCCGTCGGTCACCGGCAGCCGGGTATTGCGTTTGGTCAGCGTGCGATCGGTGTGCGGGAACCAGTAGAACTCGAAGTGGTCGGTCCCCTCGACGAGCTCGTCCAACTGCTCGAAGACGTCGCCCAACCGCATCGGCCCCTCCACCGCCCGTAGCGCGAAGAGCGGTTCGGCCTGCAGCGTGACGGTGGAGATGACGCCAAGCGCCCCCAACCCGACCCGGGCGTGCGTGAAGACATCGGCGTTCTCAGTCGCAGAGCAGGTGAGCGTCGAACCGTCCGGCTGCACGAGGTCCAGCCCGCGGATCTGGGTCGCGATACCCCCGAAACGCAGACCCGTGCCGTGCGTCCCGGTCGAGACGGCACCGGCCACGGTCTGTACATCGATGTCCCCCAGATTGGTGAGGGCCATCCCCTCCGCGGCCAGGTCCCGATTGAGCTGGTGCAGCGACGTCCCAGCCCGGACCTTGACCAGCCCAGTGTCGCGCTGCAGGTCGACGATGCCGGCGTAGGCGTCCATCTTCAGCTGCACCTGTTCGGGACGGCCGATGCCAGTGAAGGAGTGGCCTGACCCGATCGGACGCAGCCGGGTGCCGGCGGCGGCACCGCGGGCGACCGCTTCGCTGAGCTGATCCGCGCTCTCCACGCTCACCAGATTCACGACCTCGGCCCGCTGATTGCCCGCCCAGTTCTGCCAGCTGCGCACTGAACTCACGAAGAGACTTCCTTTCCTGCTGTGGAGACGATCCGTTGAAACCCTCAGCCCGCGGGCGCGGGCTCAGCGCACCGACTTGATCCGGTAGATCATGGCGGCGCCGGCCAGGGTTGTCACACCGGCGGTGGCGAAGAGGACCGGGTACCCGCCCAGGCTGGAGATGATGAGGCTCGCGACCAGCGGGGCCAGTGCCTGCGGACCGACCGACCCCACGTTCATGATGCCGAGATCCTTGGCCCGCGACAACGCATCCGGAAGCACATGAGTGATGAGCGCCTGATCCACGGACATGAAGGCCCCGTAACCGGCCCCCAGCAGCGCAGCCGCGACCATCGCCGCGGGGAAACTGGGGAAGAAGGTGAGCAGGATGCAGGCCATCGCCTGCAGCAGTGACGCCCAGAGCACGAAGATCCGCCGACGGCCGCTGCGATCGGAGAGGTAGCCGCCTCCGTACGTCGCGGTGACCGTGAAGACGAGGTAGATCAGCGTCAGGATCAGCAATCCACCGTCAGGATCGTGGAGCTTGAGGTCGTCCTGCAGGAAGAAGAGCAGGTAGGTGGTGCCGAGCGCGTTGCCGATGTTCACCAGCAGGCGACCACCGAACCCCCAGGCAAAATCAGGGTGTTCCTTGGGCGAGATCCACATCCCGGCGATGATCGACCGCAGCGTCAACGGCGCCACTGCCACCGTGACGCCGACGGACTCCCGGTAATAGCGGATGAACGGCCAGGCGGTGGCGACCAGGGCGACCGCGAGGATCGAGTAAGCGATGAGCCCGGAGTTCCCAGTGGCCGTGATGACCACGAGCCCGAAGAGCAGGCCGACCGCCTGTGGGCCGTAAATGGCACTCGAGATGGCGCCTCGCTGACGGTCGGGCACCTCGTCGGCGATCGCCGCGGTGAGCCCCGAGGTGGCCATGTTGATGCCGAGGGTGGCGAAGAGCCAGCACGCCCCCAGTGCCAGCGCATTCGTCTGCGCACCGGTCAGGAGCAGGCCGACGGCGAAGACGGCGACCCCGGCGATGACCCAGACCCGGCGCCGTCCGAGCTTGGAGCGGGTCCGGTCGCAGAGTGCACCGAAGAGTGGCAGCGTGATCAGCGCCGCGACACCGGCCGCTCCGTTGATCGCCCCGAAGTCCCGGATTTTGTGGGCATGGTCGA
Organism: Frankineae bacterium MT45; assembly: GCA_900100325.1. Lineage (NCBI taxonomy): Bacteria > Bacillati > Actinomycetota > Actinomycetes > Frankiales > Frankineae bacterium MT45. The sequence continues at coordinate 2,234,297 of LT629697.1, read as the reverse complement.
TCACGTCGAGTTGGTTGGGCAGCAGCAACTGGATGGGGACCAGGTTGGCCATCCAGAAGCCGAACCACAGCAGGCTGAAGCGCAGCGTCCAGCCGCGCGAAACCGGGATCTGCGGCTCCGCGGTCAGCAACTCCTCGGAGCCGCTCATCGGACCGTGAAGACCGGCGTCTGGCCGGCGTAGTCAGCGGGGCCGTCCGAGCCGCTGCGGGCTGTTCCGTGGTGAATGATGCGGTACTCCCCTGCCGTCGAGCCGAGTGGAATCTGCCAGGAAATACTGATGATTGACCGGCGTGCTCGCCCGACGCTCCGAGCTCGGTGCGCCCGCAGCACCGTCTCGGGGTCGCGATCGTCGGCCACCAGTTGCCATTCGTCGCGCCTGCTTCGCCGGCGCTGCACCTGCAGGAAGCTGCCCAGACGGACGATCCCGTTGTTCAGATTCCCGCCGAGGAAGCTCACGCACACCCGGTCCCCGGCCCGATAAGCCGATCGGGGCGGGACGAGGAGTTCGCCGAACCGCTCCCCGGCGCGGAGGGCATCCGGTCGCGGGTGGTAGCTCACCCGGGGCGGTCTCGGCGGCGTTGGGGCGTCGGGCTGGAGACCCGGCCCGCGCGGTGTTCGCCCCTGCTGCATCGCCTCGGCGAGTTCGTGGGCGACCTGGCACATCGCCGGCAGTTCCCAGCGGCCGAAGAGCGTGCTGCCACCTTCGTAACGCTGCTCGTCGTACTCCGACGGCGTAGTCACGTAGTGCAGGTATCCGTTGCTGTAGCCGCAGACGAGCACCCGGTCCAGGTCGACGCCCAGGACGGCGGCGACCGTGCGGCGCAGTCGCAGGCCGGCCACGATCGTCACTTCGGCCGGAATGCCCAGTAAATACAGGTCACCGATACGCAGCAGTTGCATCGGAGCGGTATCGGCGACGAACGGGACACGCCGGTTCAACGCAGCCCCGTTCAGAGCGACGCTCTTCGGTGCCTGGGTCTGACCCAACTCTCGTTGCAGGCGGTAGCGGACGGCCCGGTTGAACCAGTCCGGGATCCGCCCGCGCCCCTCGCGGAAGCCGGCGAACCCGCGGCCGTCGGCCCCGGCGCCGGCCAGCGAAGAGGTTCCGGCACAGACCGTCCCGGTGCGGTGTGGACGCCCGTCGTCGGTGAACTGAGCGCCCACCGGAAGGTCGGTGAATCGGACGTAGGACATCACGGCATCAAGGATGGCCGGCATCGGCTCCGCCGCCACCCTCGCCAGGGCATCGGCGCTGGCCGCCTGCCGTGCCCCGATCAGGGCCGCGTTGGCGAACTCGTCGTCGGTCGGACCATGCCCGGGACGGAGTGCGAGGTTGGGCGACATATCGCCGGAGTTCGTCTGGGCGAAGGCGAAGGTCGCGCCGCCAGCCGTGCTCGACTCCTCACAGCGGTAGGCGGCGAAACCCTTGTTGTCGGAGCTGATCAGCTTGTTCTCATTGGTCATACTCGTGCCGTGGGTGGCGAAGAAATGGATGCCGGCCGCCAGCTCACCGCCCCGCTCGACCCGCAGCAGCGTGGCCAGCGGATCGATCGCCTGCGGAAAGTGCGCCCGGTCTACGGCCGGGTTGCGCTCGAAGGAGCGGCGGGAGCGGTTCACACTCGCTCCCAGTAGCTGCCCCTGGGTGACCCTCACCGTGGCTGGCTCCGGATGGGTGGCCAGGTCGCGCTCGGCGCGCAGGACGGCGGAGGCGATGCCGTCGACGATCGCGTTGAAAGTGTCGGGGCGGAATCCGTGGGTGGTCAGGTTGTACATCCGGTGATGCGAGTAGCCACCCGGTCCGCAGTGGGTGTGGGTCGCGGTGATGAGGGTGTTCTTCGCGTCGTAACGGCCGTCGCATTCGTCGGCCAGCCGGGCCAGCACCGCCCGGTGCACGCTGTCGAAGATGAGGGGTAGCTCGGCCACCACGAGCAGCACCCGCTCGACACCCTCTGTGACGCCCTCCGGGCGCGCGAAGATGAACGCGCGGGCGTTGAGGCGCAGATGGATCCCGGCGCTGCGCTGGGTGCGCTTGCCGTAGCCGAGCATCCCGCAGTCCACCGGCTCTCCGGTGATGTCGGCTCGACCGGATCCGACCCTGAAACCGACGTTCGGCAAGTCTCTCCTCTGCTGCGTCCGCGGCGACGATCGGACGAACGTAGCATCACAGGAGTCATGCCGCCCGGCACGATCACATCTCGGCGAAAGGCGAGTCGCGTGCTCGATCTGGATGCGATAGGAACCAGTAACGGAGTCGACGGCCTGCGTTCAGCCACCGCCCACCTGCAGCCGCCCTACGCCGTCATCGACCTCGGAGCACTCCGACACAACGCCCTGGACATGACCCGCCGGGCCTCTGGAACCGCGATCCGGGTCGCCAGCAAGTCGATCCGCTGCCGGGCCATCACCGACAGCGTGCTGGCCGTCGACGGATTCCATGGGGTGCTCGCCTTCACGCTCCCCGAGGCGATCTGGCTCGCCAGCCGCGATTCGGACCTCACCGACATCGTCGTCGGCTACCCGACAGCCGACACCGACGCGATCCGCCAGCTGGTCGACGACGAGAGGCTCCGCGCCCGGATCACCCTGATGGTGGACTCCGCCGATCACCTGCATTTCCTCGCCGCCGCCACCGCCGGCACCAATGCCGGCGCCAATGCCTCGGCCGGATCGGCACCCCTGCGCGTCTGCCTCGACCTGGACGCATCACTACGGGCGGCCGGTGGCCGGATCCACCTCGGCACCCGACGCTCTCCGACGCACTCCCTCGACCAGGCCACAGAGCTCGCCCGGGCGATCGTGGCCCACCCGGCGGTGACCCTGGTCGGGCTGATGTCCTACGAGGGGCAGATCGCCGGAATCGGCGACAACCAGCCGGGGTCAGGTTTCAAACGCGCCCAGATCCGGGCAATGCAGCGCATCTCGGCCGCCGAGCTCGGGCGCCGCCGGGCCGAGGTGGTCGCCGCGATCAGCCCGCTGGCCGATCTCGAGTTCGTCAATGGCGGCGGCACCGGGAGCCTGGAGAGCACCTCGGCCGAGAGCGTGGTCACCGAGATCGCGGCCGGCTCCGGCCTCTTCGCCCCGGCGCTCTTCGACAACTACCGAACGTTCCATCCACTTCCGGCGGCCTACTTCGTGCTACCCGTGGTGCGCCGGCCGAGCCCGCAGATCGCCACGGTGCTCGGTGGGGGTTGGGTCGCCTCCGGCCCGGCCGGAGCGGACCGGCTGCCGACGCCGACCTGGCCGCGGGGCTTGAAGCTCTCCGCGCTCGAGGGGGCCGGCGAGGTACAGACGCCGCTGAGCGGAGCAGCAGCGGCTGACCTGCGGGTCGGTGACCGGGTCTGGTTCCGGCACGCCAAGGCCGGGGAACTCTGTGAACGCGTCAATGAACTGCACCTGGTTGACGGCGGGGAGGTCGTCGCGACGGTGCCCACCTACCGGGGTGAGGGGAAGGCATTCGCCTGACCGGACGGGCCGGTCAGCATCGCTCGCTCAGTGCGAGTAGACGAGGCTCGGGTCGCTGACATCGAAGACGGTGCCGGACTGCTGCAGCAGCGCCGGGAGCAGGGCCGCCTTCTGCGCATTGAGTTCGGCACTCCCCCACCGAACCCAACGCCCGTCGGTGAGCTGGAGCGTGATCGAACTCGGGTTCTGGGAGTTGATCGACGTCAACTGGCTGCGAATCTTCGTGGAGAGGGCAGCGGCGACGCTGGCCACTCCCTGACCCGTGGCGTCTGCGCCCGGCTGGGCGTTGGACGGGGCGCTTGGGATCACGAACTTCGGCAGCCCGGCCGGTGCGGCGGTGACGGCCCGGAACTGGCGGCCAGTCTTGTCGACCAGCATGAATCCGTCACCGGACACGACGAACCCCACCGGCTCGCGTTCGCGAACCGTGATGGTGACGGTTCCCGGAAGACGGGTGTTCACCGTCGCGGAAGCCACATCGGGGAGTTGCTCGATCCGTCGGGCCACCGCCTCCGTGTCCAGACGCAGTAGCGGGGCGCCCGTTCCGATACCGGCCGCGGTGGTGACCGCCTGCTTGGTCAGCACGGACGTGCCGTTGACCTGAATGTGCTTGGCCCCGAGCAGGGAGCTGAAGGCGAGCACCCAGACCAGTACCGCGACGAGCACCGCCGCGCCACCGAGCCAGGCCAGCCGCCTGCCGGTGAGCAGCGGTGCGCCCGCGCTCATGAGCGCCCGTGGGCGCCCCGGTCGGCGATGGCGCGCAGGATCTCCGGGCAGAGCAGGTAGACGTTGCCGATCCCCATGGTGATCACGATGTCACCTGGGCGCGTCAACGCGGCGATGCGCGCCGGAGTCTCGGAGAAGTTCGTCTCGTAGACCACCTGCTCAGCCGGCAACGGAATCTGATCCGAGATGAGCGCGGCCGTCACGCCCGGGATGGGCTCCTCACGAGCCGGGAAGATGTCCATCACCACGGCCACATCGGCGATGGCCATGGATTCGGCGAAGTCGCGGGCAAACGTCTGCGTCCGGCTGTAGGTTCCGGGCTGGAAGACCGCGATCACGCGCCCGGGTCCGGCCACCGCCTTCGCGGCCGTCAGCGACGCGGCGATCTCGGTCGGGTGGTGGGCGTAGTCGTCGTAGACGCGTACGCCGTTGGCGATGCCGTGCAGTTCGAAGCGGCGATGCACCCCGGCGAAGTTCGCCCAGGCGCCGCGAACCTTCTCCAGGTCGAAGCCGAACTCCGACGCGAGGGCCAGGGCAGCGGTGGCGTTGAGGGCCATATGGTGGCCGACCAGCGCGCCGACCCGCACTCCGGCCAGCGAGATGCCGCCGCCGGTCACGTCGAACTCGACAGCGTCGGAGTGCTCGATCACCCCGGTGACCCGCACGTCGGCCTCGGCCGATTCGCCATAGGTCAGGACGCGGCGGCCGATGGATCGGGCGTACCCGGCCATCCGCATCGCCCCGGCGTCGTCGGCGCAGCAGAGCAGCAGCCCGTCGGCGTCCAGGCGGTCGACGAAGATCTCGAAGGCCCGGAAGATCCCCTCCAGATCCCCATGATTCTCAAGGTGATCCGCCTCGACGTTCGTGATGATGGCCGCCGACGGGCGGAGAAGCAGGAACGACCCATCGCTCTCGTCAGCCTCGATGATGGCCAGCTCACCGCTGCCGAGATGCGCGTTCAGCCCGGTTTCATAGAGGTTTCCCCCGATCGCGAAGCTGGGATCGAGGCCGCAGGCCTGGGCCGCGACGGTGAGCAGCGAGGTTGTCGTGGTCTTGCCGTGGGTGCCGCTGATCGCGATGCAGCGCCGGTCTTCGAGCACGCTGGCCAGCGCCGCGGCCCGGCGAATCACCCGCTTTCCGCTTCCACGAGCGGCCACGAACTCCGGGTGCGAGGGGCTGATCGCGGTGGTGTAGACGAATGTGTCGGCATCGTCGAGGTGCTCGGCCGAGTGACCGATCAGCACCTCGGCGCCGACCGCCCGCAGCGCGGTGACGGTGGATGACTCGCGGGCCTCGCAGCCGCTCACCGGCACGCCACGATTCACCAGCAGCCGAGCCAGCGCACTCATGCCGGCACCGGCGATGCCCATGATGTGCACGCGTCCGAGGTCGGCCAGCGCCGGGATCTCGTCGGTGGCAGCACTTCGCACCAGGGCGGCACCGGGCGCAGCCCAGTCCTCCGGCCGGTCGGCGGAGGCGTCTTGCGTCGGGCGGGTCACGATGTCATTCTCCTGCATTCGGCCGGTTGGCGGGTGTGGCTTCGGCTAGTTCAAGTGCGGCCCGGGCTAGCACCTCGTCCGCATCGCGCACGCCGGCGCCGGCGGCGGCAGCGGTGAGGCGAGCCAACTGCTCCGGATCGACGAGCCGGCTGATGACCTCGTCGATGATCCACTGCGGGGTGAGGTCAGCGTTGCTAACGAGGATCGCGCCCCCAGCGGCAACGATCGGCTCGGCGTTGCGACCCTGCTCGCCCCCGCGCAGCGGGAGAGGCACGTAGGCCGCAGGGAGTCCGACGGCGCTCAACTCGGCCACCGTCATCGCCCCCGAGCGGCAGAGCACGAAGTCGGCGGCGGCGTACGCGTACTGCATGTCGTCGACGAACTTCACCGCCACGTATGGGGCGGTGGTCTGATCCGGCACCCCGTCCGGATCCGCCGCGTCGTTCAGCGGTCCGACGATGTGTAGCACCTGCACGTCGGCGGCGGCCAGCGCGGTCCGGGCCCCGGCTACAGCAGCGTTGATCGCCTGCGCACCCTGCGATCCCCCGGTGACCATGAGCGTCACCAGGTCCGGGCGCAGTCCGAAACGCTCCCTGGCCTCGGCGCGTAGCGCAGCCCGGTCGAGGTGGCTGATCTGCGGGCGGAGCGGAATACCGATCGCCTGCGAGTGGGGCAGGCTCACGCTCGTCGAAGCGGTGTAGACGTGCCGGGTGAGGCGGGCGCCCACCTTGTTGGCCACTCCGGGCTGCGCATTCGCCTCGTGAATCACGATGGGAATGCCGAGCCGGCGGGCCGCCAGGTAGGCCGGCATCGCGATATAGCCACCGAATCCGACGACGACGTCGGCCTCGACCCGGCGCAGCACGTCCGTCGTCGCCCGGACGGCCTTGCGGACCCGGTTCGGTGTCGCCAGCAGATCACGGTTCAATCTCCGCGGCAGCGGCACCGGCGGGATCAGTTCCAGCGGGTAGCCCCGGGCCGGGATGAGGCGGGTATCCAGACCACGCACGGTTCCGAGCGCGGTGACTTGCGCGTCGGGATTGAGACGGCGAACGGCATCCGCCACCGCCATGGCCGGTTCGATGTGGCCGGCTGAGTGACCGCCGGCGACCACAATGCTCGGTCTTTTCGTCATGCGCGCCGGGAGTCCGTTCCCCGGCTGTTGGAGGCGGGTCGGCCGCGCCCGTTCTGAGCGGGTCGGGCCGTGCCCTCGGTCCCGGTGGCGGCCAGCCGAGGCGAGCGCGGGGTCGGCTTCGCTGCACTTCTCGGTTCAGCGCGCGCGGCGGCCGGGCGGGGCGCAGCCGGACGCCCAGCGGCCGGGCGTCCAGCAGCGGGGCGGGGCGCGGCCGGACGGGATGCCGGGCGCTCCCGGGTGGCCGACTTGGCGGTCGGACGGCGCGTCCGACCAGGCGCCACATAAGGCTTGGCGGGGGTGATCCGCAGCCACCGCTCGAGGCGGCCCCGCTCACCGGCCGCAACACGGGCCTGCGCACTCGCCACCGCCTCCGGCTCGTGGCGGGCAAAGGAGACGAGCATCCCGAAGACGACGAAGGTGGCCAGCAGCGATGTGCCACCGGCGGAGATGAAAGGCAGTGGAATGCCGGTGACGGGGAGCAGGCCCGTCACGTACCCGATGTTGATCAGCGCCTGACCGCAGATCCAGATGGTGGCGGCACCGGCCACCAGTCGAGCGAACGGGTCAGCACTGCGACGGGAGATGCGCATACCGGTATAGGCGAAGAGACCGAAGAGGAGCAGCACCACGACGGTCCCGATGAGTCCGAGTTCCTCGCCGATCACCGAGAAGACGTAGTCGGTATTGGCGTTGGGGACCCACACGTACTTCGACGTGCCGTTACCGAGGCCGACACCGTAGAAACCGCCCGAGGCGAGCGCGTAGAGCCCCTGCACCGTGTGGTACCCGCTGCCCTGCTTGTCCTTGAAGGGATCAGTGAAGGTGAGTAGCCGCTGCAGCCGGTAGCTGGCACTCACGGCAAGGACCGACACGGCCGCCGCGACCATCACCAGCAGGCCGACGAAGTAGCGCAGCGGGAGGCCCAGCGTCCAGAGCAGGCCGATGAGAATCATCAGCAAACACAGGGTGGTTCCGAGGTCCGGTTCCAGCATGACCAGCCCGCAGACAGCGACGAAGACGGGGACCAGCGGGACGAAGACGTGCCGAGCCTGGGTCAGCGTGCCCCGCTGCTGCTTGCGCACCAGCAGGTCAGCCCCCCACAGCAGGATGGCCAGCTTCGCGAACTCAGAGGGCTGGAACGGCAGCGGTCCGAGGTCGATCCAGCGGCGGGCGTTGTAGTTGAGGACACCGATGCCCGGGATGAGGACCGCAACGAGTGCGAAGAGACTGAAGAGCAGCGCCGGGTAGACGAGCAGGCGATACGAGCGAGTAGGCATGCGAGCGGCCACGTAAAAGATCGGCAGACCGATGGCGACGAAGAGCAGCTCCTTGACGAGCTGGCTCCACATCGCGCTGTTCGTCTCGCTGCCGGCCGAGATCGTCGTCGAGGCCGCCATCATGATGCCGAAGGCGAGCAGTCCCCCACCGGCCAGGATGATCAACTGCAGCGAGGCGTACGGGCGCTCGAGGTAGCGCTGCCCCTGGGCGGCTGCGCTTCGCAGCCCGTCGCGAGCGCGCGGTCGTTCCCGGCGAGCCGCCGGTACCTGCGTGCTCATGAGGCGATGTCGGGGGCGGCCGCCGATCCGGACCCCGGGTCGAGGGGGCCGTGGGCCAGCACCGCCGCTACGAACGCCGCGCCGCGGGCCGGGTAGCCGCTGAACATGTCGTAGGAGGCGGCCGCCGGGGCCAGCAGGACGGTGTCACCGGCCTTTGCCGCAGCCGTCGCCGCTGCCACCACCTCACTCATCGCTCCATCGTCGGTGGTGTCGACCATGAAGACCGGTACATCCGGCGCGTGTCGCGCCAACGCGGCGGCGATCACAGCGCGATCGGCCCCGAGCAGCACCACACCCCGCAGTCGCGATGCGAAGTCGGCCACCAACTCCTCGACCGGGGCATCCTTCAGCTGACCGCCCGCTATCCAGAGGACGCTGTCGTACGCGGCCAGCGAGGCCGCGGCGGCATGGGGGTTGGTCGCCTTGCTGTCGTCGACGTAGCGGACCCCGGCCCGGGTACCGACCAACTGGTTGCGGTGCGGGTCAGGGGCGAAACTGCGAAGCCCGTCGGCGACGGCCGCGGCCGGCACTCCGAAGCTACGAGCCAGCGCGGCGGCGGCGAGCGCGTTCGCCACGTTATGCGCCCCCGACGGGCGGATCTCGGCGGCCGCGATGAGTTCGACACCCGGACCGCCGGTGCTATCGGGGAAGGCCCGATCGACGAGGTGGCCGGCCCGCACACCGAGCTGCCCCGCCGCGGGTTCGGAGAGCGTGAACGTCACGCCGCGCGTCGCCGGGCGGCGTAGCAACTTTGCGTCGAGCAGCTCGCCGACCAGCCCGTCGTCGGCGTTGCCGATCGCCACCGGTGCGTTCCAGATCTTGGCCTTCGCTGCCCCGTACTCGCTCATCGTCACGTGCCAGTCGAGGTGGTCCGGGGCGAGGTTGAGCAGCACCCCGGCGGCCGGACGGAGCGTCGAGGACCAGTGCAGCTGATAGCTGGAGAGTTCGACCGCCAGGACGTCGAACTCCTCCGCGCCGGTGACCGCGTCGATGATGGAGACGCCGACGTTCCCGACGGCCAGCGCGCGCAGCCCGGCCGCCCGCAGGATCGACTCGAGCATCCGCACGGTCGTGGTCTTGCCATTGGTGCCGGTGACCGCAAGCCAGGCCGCCGCGTCAGGTCCGCGAAGCCGCCACGCGAACTCGACCTCGCCGAGCACCTCGAGCTGCGCCTGCGCGGCATGCAGCAGCACCGGGCTGTTCGGTCGGAATCCCGGTGAGGTGACGACCAGGGAGACCTCGTCGGGGACCACGTCGACCGCGCCGAGAAACTTCGCGCCGGCCGCGATGAGTCCATCCAGCCCGCTGGGCCGACCGCTGTCGGTGAGAAGCACCCGCGCACCGCGCGCCAGCAGTGCCCGGGCTGCGCTGGCCCCGGCGAAGCGGGCCCCACAAACCAGGACACTTCGGCCCTGCAGTTGGAGCTGCGCTACCTCAGCCATGGCCGGAGAACTCGGCGTAGAAGAGACCCATCCCGAAGGCGACCGAGATTCCGGAGAGGATCCAGAACCGCACGATGATGGTGACCTCGTCCCAGCCCGCGAGCTCGAAATGATGATGGATCGGTGCCATCTTGAAGACTCGCCGGCCGGTGCCGGTGCGTCTTCGGGTGTACTTGAACCAGCCGGTCTGAATGAGGCCCGAGAGGGTCACCATCACGAAGAGACCGCCGAGCACGATCAGCAGCAACTCGGTCCGGCTCAGAATTGCGAACCCGGCCATCAGACCGCCGAGGGCCATCGAGCCGGTGTCACCCATGAAGATCTGGGCCGGTGAGGCGTTCCACCAGAGAAAGCCGAAGCAGGCCCCGACCGCCGACGCCGCGACGATGGCCAGGTCACGGGCATCCCGCACCTCGTAGCAACCCGCGTGAAAGGTCGGTGCGCAGGGGTTGCGGGCCTGGATGAAGGCGATCAGGGTGTACGCGCCGAAGACCATCGCCGACGCACCGGCGGCCAGCCCGTCGAGGCCGTCGGTGAGGTTCACCGCGTTGGAGGTCGCCGAGACAATGAGATATGCGACAACGATGAACCCGACGACGCCGAGCCCGATCTCCGGGATGTCGCGCACGAACGACAGGTAGGTCGAGGCCGGCGTGAGTCCGAGGTGGTTCTTGAAGAGCAGCGCCATGCCGGCGAACGTGACCCCGACGACGAACTGGCCACCGAACTTGGCCCGGGCGCGGAGCCCGAGATTGCGCTGACGCCGCAGCTTGATCAGGTCGTCCAGGAACCCGACCAGCCCCATGCCGATGAAGATGTACAGCAGTAGCAGTCCGGAGGCGGTCGGCCCGGAGCCGCTGCGCAGGATCGACACCAGGTGCGCGCTGATGTACCCGACGACCGTGGCCCCGACGATCACGACGCCGCCCATGGTCGGCGTGCCGCGCTTCACCAGGTGGCTCTGCGGGCCGTCGTCGCGGATCTCCTGGCCGAACCCGTGCCGGCGGAAGTAGGCGACGACGAGAGGCGTGCAGAGGATGGAGCAGAGCAATGAGGCCACCGCAGCGGCCAGAACAGTCCTCACAGCTCTACGCCCTCCGCTCGCCCATCCCGGACATCCTCGCTCAACGCGGCCGCGATTCGTTCCAGGCCCGCCGAGCGGGAGGCCTTGATGAGCAGAATGTCACCCGGCTGCACCCGCTCCCGTAGCTCAGCCACCGCCTCGTCAATTCCGGCGACCCAGCCCGACTCCCCGTTCCAGGAGCCCTCCAGCGACCCGCCGTGAGCGATCGGCTTAGCTCCTTCGCCAACCGCGAGCAGATGCGAGATGTCCAGCCGCACGGCGAGGCGACCCAGCGCGTCGTGCTCGGCCTGAGCCTGATCGCCCAGCTCGGCCATCGGCCCGAGCACAGCCCAGGTGGTGGCGTGACGAGCACGTCCGACATAGGCCAGGGCCTTCAACGCTGCCCGCATCGACTCGGGGTTCGCGTTGTAGGCGTCGTTGATGATCACCACACCGTCGGCCCGCTCAGTCAGCTCCATCCGCCAGCGCGAGCGAGTCGTCGCCTCGCTCAGTGCGGACGCGATATCGCTCAGTGGCATGCCACACTGCAGCGCGGCGGCCGCGGCGGCGAGGGCGTTGCTGACGTGATGTTCGCCGATGAGGCGCAACTGCACGCGGGCCTGCTGTGACCCGGCGACGATCGTGAACCCGGGCCGACCGAAATCGTCCAGTGAGACTTGTTCGGCGCGGACGTCGGCGCTCGCCGACTCACCGAAGCTAACAACTCTAGCCTGAGTGCGAAGCGCCATAGCCGAGACGGCCGCATCGTCGCCGTTCAGCACGGCCACCCCGCCGTCGGCCGCTGCCGGCAGCGCCTCGACCAGTTCGCCCTTCGCCTGCGCGATCGCTTCCCTCGAACCGAATTCGCCGATATGGGCCGAACCGACGTTCAGCACGATGCCGATTCGCGGTGGGGCGATCTCGGTGAGATACCTGATGTGCCCGACACCACGGGCGCCCGTCTCCAGCACCAGGAACTCGGTGCCGGCCTCGGCCTGCAGCACGGTGTACGGGTGCCCGAGTTCGTTGTTGAAGTTGCCGGCCGGCGCGACCGTGCTGCCCCGCACCTGCAGGACCTGGGCCAGTAGATCTTTGCAGGACGTCTTGCCGCTGGAGCCGGTGATGGCGATCGTGGTCGCACTCAACCGGCGCGCCACCGCGGCGGCCAGCGCCGCGATCGCCGCCTGCGGGTCGTCGATGATGACGGCGGGCCCGTCGACGTCGCGGGTCACCAACGACGCGACGGCGCCTCGATCCCGTGCGGCGCCCACGAAGTCATGGCCATCGACGTGCTCACCGGCGATGGCCAGGAAGAGCGAACCGTCGGTCACCTTGCGTGAGTCGTACTCCACGCCGGCCGTCACCACCGCGGTGGGGTCAGCGTCATCGTTGAGGGTTCCGCCGACAATCTCTGCGACTTCCCCCAGCGTCATCGCGATCACGAGGCGAGCACCGCTCGGGCCACGTCACGATCGTCGAAGGGGTGCACTTCACCGGCGATCTCCTGCCCGGTCTCGTGTCCCTTGCCGGCGATCAACACCGTGTCACCCGAACCGGCCAGCTCGATGGCCCGGGCAATCGCCGCCCGCCGGTCACCGATCTCGATGACCTGCGCGGGGTGCTCATGGGCGTCGATGCCGGCCAGCATCGCGGCCCGGATGGCGGCCGGATCCTCCGAACGGGGATTGTCGTCGGTGACGATGAGGACGTCACTGTCACGGGCGGCGACCGCGCCCATCAGCGGCCGCTTCTGCCGGTCCCGGTCACCGCCGCAGCCCAGCACGATGATCAGCCGCCCCCGGGTCAGCGGACGCAGCGCCGCCAGCGCGCCCTGCACCGCCGCCGGCTTGTGGCTGTAGTCGACCACGACGAGAAACGGCTGGCCGCCGTCGATCCTCTCCATCCGGCCGGGCACCGAGGCGGCCGCCACGGCCGGCGCCGCGACCTCCAGCGGGACACCGGCGTGATGCAGAATCACCAGCGCCAGCAAGGCATTCGCCACGTTGTACCGCCCGGGAACCTGGCAGCCGCCCTGCCCCTGGACGCCCGGCCCGCTGACCTGGAAGGTGGTCTGGCCCAGGTCGTCGACGGCGATGTCACGCGCCGTCCAGGTCGCCGGGACGTCCTCGCGGCTGCTCACCGTGACGGCTCGGCCGGCGAGCTGAGTCGCCAGCCGGGCCCCCCACTCGTCGTCGACCATGACGATCGGGACGAGCGTGCGCCAGTCGAAGAGGCGGGCCTTGGTCTGGAAGTAGTCCTCCATCGTCGGATGGAACTCCAGGTGATCGTGGGAGAGATTCGTGAACGCGCTGACGGCGAAGTCGATGCCGTCGGCGCGCCCGAGAGCGAGAGCGTGACTGGAGACCTCCATGGCGACGCTCTGCGCCCCACGCTCGATCATCCGGGCCAGCAGCGCCTGCAGGTCAGGGGCCTCGGGGGTGGTGAAGCCGGTGCTCACCGACTCGTCGCCGATCATGGTCGCCACGGTGCCGATGAGCCCGCAGCCGATGCCGGCCGCCTGCAGTCCGGCCCGGACGAAGAATGTGGTGGTCGTCTTGCCGCTCGTTCCGGTGACGCCGATCATCTGCAGGGCGACGCTGGGGAACCCGTAGACCTGCGAGGAGATCGCGCCGAGGCGGGCCCGCACATCGTCGACGACCAGGCAGGCCACCCGACTGCCCGGGCGGTCGCTCAAGATCCGGGCCCCCGCCTCGTCGGTGAGGATGGCCAGCGCGCCCCGTGCGATCGCCTCGTCCGCGTAACGGGCGCCGTGCCCGGACCCACCAGGGAGCGCGGCGAAGAGGTCGCCGGGCCGGACCTGTGAACTGGTGGCGGTGATTCCAGTGACCTCGAGTTGAGCCAGCTGCTGGTCGTCGGAGGGGCTGACCGCCTCCGGGAGCGCGCTCAGGCGCCCTTCACCGACCTGGGCGACCAGGCCCAGCGGCGTGCGGGTGATGGTTGCCGGGCGTGGCCTCGGTTCGGACTTCGAGACAGCTGCCACGTCAGTAGAACTTACCGTCGCCGGCGGCGTGACCGTGCACACGGTGCAGCCGGCGAGGGCTCCCAACGGGCCTCACACTCAGCACACGCCGTTGCCGTAGAAGATCCGGATGGTGTCGCTGCAGGCGAAGAGCGGCACGTGGGTGGAGGTCGATCCGGTCGGCGCGACCTGCGCATGCTGCACCTCATAGGTCGCGATCTCGTGGAAGAGCGGGGCCGCGACGTCGCCGCCCTCCAGACCATGAGCCGGGGCGTCGACCATGATGGCGACGACGAACTGCGGGTTGTCGGCCGGCACCATGCCCGCGAAGGTGTCCCAGTTGAGCGAGGTGCTGTAGCGGCCACCGTTCGCCGGGTCGGGCTGCTGGGCCGTCCCGGTCTTGCCGGCGACGCGGTATCCGGCGATGGCGGCCTTCTTGCCGGTGCCACCGGCCAGCGTCACCGACTCAAGCATGGTGCGGACGGTCTTGGCAGTGCTCGGCGAGACGACCCGGATGCCAGCCGGCTGCGGCGTGACTGTCACGGCCCCGTTCGCCTGGGTCACCGACTGGGTAATGCGCGGCGGGATGCGGACGCCGTTGTTGGCGATGGTCTGGTACATCGACGCCAGTTGCAGGACGGTCATCGCGATGCCCTGCCCGATCGGCAGGTTGGCGAAGGAGGAGTCCGACCAGGTGTTCATCGGCGGCAGGATGCCGGCGCTCTCCCCCGGCAACTCGATTCCGGTGGTCTGGCCGATGCCGAACTTCTGCTCGTAGTCATCCCACGCCTGCGGCCCCAGCTTCTGGGCGATCTGCAGGGTCCCGACGTTCGAGGACTCGGCGAGGATTCCGGTCGCCGTGAACGGCTGGGTTGGGTGCCCCCAGGCGTCATTGACGGTGACTCCCCCGGTGGTGATGCTGCCGGGAACCTCGAAGACCGAGCTGGGCGTGATCAGCCCCTTCTCCAGCGCCGCTGAGAAGGTGACCACCTTGTTCACCGATCCGGGCTCGAAGACGCTCTGGATCGGGGCATCGAGCGGGGTGGTCGGGGTGATCGTGCTCGGATCGGCCGAGTTGAACGTGCCGTTGCTGGCCAGCGCGAGCACCTGACCCGTCTTGGTCAGAATCGCCACCTGGACGCCCCGGGCGCCGGAGGCCGACTTGGCCGAATCGGCGTAACGCTGCGTCGTGTACTGCAGGTCCTGATCGAGGGTGAGCTGCACGTTGGCCCCGTTCACCGCGTTCCGGCGATCATCGGGACCACTCGGGTTCACCTGGCCCTTGCCGTCGACCGAGTACGTCAGCGAGCCGTCGTGTCCGGCCAGCAGTGAGTTGTACTGCGCCTCGATGCCGGCGGCCCCGGTTCCGTCGGAGTGCACCAGCCCGACGACGTTCGCCGCGGTCGTCTGCCCCGGGTACTGCCGTTCGGTGGTGGCCTGCGTGTAGATCCCGTGCACCGGCGCGTCGTTGATGGAGAGCGCCTCAATCTTGTTGGCGGTGGCCTGATCGACCCCCTGCGCCAGCAGCGCGTACTGGCTCTTCACGGCCAACGCCTGGACGATCGTCGCGGCCGGGACGTTGAGGAGTGGCGCCAGCGTGGCCGCGTAGACCCCGCGCTCGGCGGCCGAGATCTGCTCAGGGTCGGCGGTGATGTCCTGCGCATCGGTTGTGTAGGCCAGTGCTGTGCCATTGCGGTCGAGAATCTCGCCCCGCAGCGCGTGCAGTTCGATGGTCGCGGTGCGTTCGGCATTGGCCGCGGTGGCGTACCCGCCGTGGTCGAGGCCCTGGACTTGGACGAGACGGGCGCCGATCACCAACAGCAACACGCACACCGCGCCGAAGCCCACGTGCAGCCGACGCTCGGCCCGTCCCAGCTTCAGCGCCCGGGGCGGCTTCGGTGGCTTCGGTGGACGACTCGGACGCGCCGCCGGCCGCGGCGGGTTGGGGCGCTGCTGGTTGGGGCGCTGCTGGACCGTTCTCCCCTGCGCTGTCCTCGACTGGACCGGTCGCGGAGCGGACGTTCGGGGAAGGGTCGCCGTCGCGCCTCGGGGTTGCGCCGCTCGCGGTGCAGCACTCCGCGGTGCGGTTCGGGCCTGGCTGCCGCGATGCGCCTGAGCCCGCGGAGCCTGCGGAGCCTGCGCGCGAGGAGCCTGCCCCCGGGGGGCCTGCGTACGGGTCTGGGTGGGTCGCTGCGGGGCACGACGGGGCGGGTCGGCGGGCGGACGGTTCATCGGGGGGCTCCATCGATCGGCACCGTGGTGGGGGCGGGTGTCGGCGTCGGGGTGGGTGTCGGCGGGGCCACTGCGGCGACGGGCGTCCCGCGCACCGAGGCCTTGCCGTTCGGTGCGATCACGAGGAATGACGGGTTGCCGGCCGGAACCATGCCGAGCTTCGTGGCCGCCGTCGCCAGTGCGGCCGGTGCCTGCGCCGCAGCGACCTGGGCGCTCAGCTGCTGCACCTCACCGACGAGATCCTGGTTGGTGGCAGCCAGTTCATGACGGCGCAACTCGTCGGCGGCGGCGGCGATGTTCAGCGCCAGCAGGGCACAGAGACCGCCGAGCACCAAGCCCATGATGAGCAGGGCGAAGGGCAGGCGCCGGGGCCGGCTCGTGGAGACCTGTGCGCTCATCATGCCGAGAGCCGAACTCGCTCGGCCGCGCGCAATCGGACCGACGCGGCCCGGGAGTTCTCGGCGATCTCGGCTTCGGTGGCCAGTTCGCCACGAGTGAGCAGCCGCAACTGCGGCCCGCTCTCCGCCAGGGTGACCGGCAGGTCGACCGGTGTGGTGTCGCGGGCCAGCGCGGCGAAGTGCTGCTTGACGATCCGGTCCTCCAGAGATTGATACGAGAGCACCACGATCCGGCCGCCGACCCGCAGCGCTGCGGTCGCCGCCGGAATGGCGCCCTCGACGGCCTCGAGTTCGGAGTTCACCTCGATGCGCAGGGCCTGAAAGGTCCGCTTCGCCGGGTGCCCGCCGGTGCGCCGGGTCGCGGCCGGGATGGCGTCGCGGACGAGTTCAGCCAGCCGGGCAGTGGAGTCCAGTGGAGCGACCCGACGCTCACGCCCGATCGCCTGTGCGACGCGGAGGGCGAAGCGCTCCTCGCCGTAGTCGCGCAGGATGCGGGCCAGGTCCGAGACGGGGTAGGTGTTCAGCACGTCGGCCGCCGTTGCCCCCTGGCTCTGATCCATCCGCATGTCCAGCGGCGCGTCCTGGGCGTAGGCGAATCCGCGCTCGGCCTGGTCGAGTTGCATCGAGGAGACACCGAGGTCGAAGAGCACCCCGTCGACGTGCTCGTAGCCGAGTTCGGCAAGAACGGCCGGCATCTGGTCGTAGACGGCGTGCACCAGGTGCGTCCGGCCGACGAAGGGCGAGAGGCGCTGCGCGCTGCGGGCGAGCGCGTCCTGATCGCGGTCCAGCCCGACGAGGGTCAGCTGCGGATGAGCGGTGAGGAGCGCCTCGGCGTGGCCACCGAGGCCGAGCGTGGCATCGACGACGACGGCCGGGCGATCAGCCAGGGCCGGGGCCAGCAGGGCGAGGACTCGTTCAAGCATGACCGGCACGTGAACCGCCGGCTGCGGGCTGTTGGGGCCGCTCATGCTTGCTCCGTTCTGCTGCTGGTGCGCTGTGCTTGCGGTGACGCGGGGGTCGTCGTCGCGGGAGTTCGAGTGCTGCGGGTCCGGCGGTGGCCGCACGCTGTGCGTGAACCGGCCGGTGTCGTGTGCTCAGGTCCCCACCCGTCCCGTGGCTGCTCTGGCACCGGGGAAGTGGTGTCAGAGCCAAAGTCGTCGGGGACGGGAGGAGGCCTGAGCAAACGCCTCGAATTGCGTTTCGTCGCTGGATCGGGGGGACGAGTGGGGAATTCTCAGAAGAGCCCGGGAAGCACCTCCTCCTCCGCTTCGGCGAAGGCCTGCTCGGTGCTGTCGAGGTAGCTCTGCCATGCGACGGCGTCCCAGATCTCGACTCGGGTGTTCGCGCCGATCACCACGCACTCCTTGGTGAGACCGGCATACGTCCGCAGCGCCTGCGGCACGGTGATCCGTCCCTGTGCATCCGGAACTTCGTTGGACGCACTGGCAAAGAAGACCCGGCTGTAGTCACGGGCGCGCCGATCGGTGACCGGGGCCGTCCGCAGCAGGTCGGTGAGACGGCCGAACTCGCCGATCCCGAAGACAAAGAGGCAGCGCTCCTGCCCTTTGGTGATGACGAGCCCGCTGTCCAGCTCGGCCCGGAACTTCGCCGGCAGGGCGAGACGCCCCTTGTCGTCCAGACGCGGCGTGTGCGTGCCGAGAAACAAGACAATTCACCCGCGCCCTTCTATCCGGAAGCCAACTGTTCCCCACCTTCCCCCACCGTACCCCACCATTCACCACCGTCAACTCAAAGACACGGTTTCTGGCCGGTTGCATCCCCCACGAGCTGGGTATCGCCCACCGTTGCGCACCGGCGCTGGGTCGGCGCAGATTCGACCGGCGAAGATGAGCCGGGCGCAATCCGGCTGATGGCACTAAAGTGCGAAAGCGGCATACTCGATGCCAGCGTCAGTTGCGCGCGCGCCCGACGAACGACAAACGACATGAAGGCGAGGCGACGCCGGTGAGCGTGGCATTCAACGGCTTCGACGGTTCTGAGGCGACCGTCGATGTGCAGGCCGTCTCTGCTGCCATCGCTGCGAACATCGCCCGGGTCATCGAAGGAAAGCCGGAGGCGATCGAACTCGGCTTGATCGCCCTGCTGGCCGAGGGGCACCTGCTCATCGAGGACATCCCGGGCGTCGGCAAGACCACCTTCGCGAAGGCGATCGCCCGTTCGATCGACTGCACTGTGCGCCGCGTGCAGTTCACACCGGATCTCATGCCGAGCGACCTCACCGGTGTGAGCGTCTACAACAACCTCACCAGCGACTTCGACTTCAAGCCGGGCCCGGTCTTCGCCAACGTGGTGATCGGCGACGAGATCAACCGGGCTTCGCCCAAGACGCAGTCAGCCCTGCTCGAGTGCATGGAGGAGCGCCAGGTCACCGTCGACGGCCGGACGTTCGCCCTCGAGGCGCCCTTCTTCGTGGTGGCGACCCAGAACCCCATCGATATGGAGGGGACGTACCCGCTGCCGGAGGCCCAGCGCGATCGGTTCATGCTGCGGGTCTCCATGGGGTACCCGACCCACAATGCCGAGATCGCGATGCTCTCCGAGCACGCGGCCAGCGACCCGATGGTCGACCTGGGGCCGGTCTGCGACGCCGACACCATGCGCCGGCTCATCCGGGCGGCACGCGACATCTTCGTCGCCGACTCGCTGAAGGCCTACGCCGTGGACATCGCCGTAGCCACTCGCCAGTCGCCGCATGTGAAGCTCGGCGCCTCCCCACGGGCGTCGCTGCAGCTGCTGCGCGCGGCCAAGGCACGAGCCGCCGTGCGGGGCCGGGCGCACGTCCTGCCCGACGATCTGCAGGCGATGACCGTGCCGGTCTTCGCCCACCGCATCCTGCTGAGCTCCAGCGGCGCCGCGACCGGGGTGACCCCGGCGACGCTCCTCACTACTCTGCTGGGTTCCGTGCCGATCCCGACGCACGTCGCCGCCAGCGGCGTCTCCGCCCACCCGCAGACCTCCCCCGCCGCCCACGCGCAGAGCGCCGCCGACTATCGAGTGGGCTAACTGCGATGCGGCGGGTGCACCCCGGATTCACCAAACGAGCTCGCTGCCTGCTCGCGGCCGGGGTTGCCGCCGTCATCTGCGGGGCCGCGCTCAGTGAGCAGGAATTGGTGCGCGGTGGCGCCTTCGCCGCGATCGTCCCGATCGTCGCCGCCGTTGTGGTCGGTCGTGAACGCCTGACGATCTCGAGCACCCGCCGGCTGGAGCCCGCACGATCCACGGTGGGCGAGCGGGCGATCGTGCAGCTGACGGTGACCAGCCGCTCGGCGCTGCCGACGAGCACGCTGATGCTGGAAGACACCCTCCCCGGCCAAGCCCGCGGACGGGCCCGCTTCGTGCTGGACCGGCTCAGCCCGCACCAGACCCGGACTGTCGGCTACCGGCTGCCCGAACTGCCTCGCGGCGAGCACTCCGTCGGGCCGCTGCACATCCGGCTCACCGATCCCTTCGGCTTGATCGACCGCACCCGTTCCTTCACGGCGCGCTCCAAACTGCTTGTCACGCCGAGGGTCGAACTCCTCAACCGGGGCTCGACGAGCCTCGTCGCCGGATTCGGAGACGGTGTCGCGAGCGCCTACATCGGTAGCAACGGCGTGGACGATCACACCACCCGCGAGTACCGCGACGGCGACGACCTGCGCCGAATCCACTGGCGGCTGACGGCGCGAGCCGGGACGCTGATGGTGCGCCAGGATGAGCAGCCCGCGCCCAGCGACATCATGCTCGCGCTGGACCTTCGCTTCAGCGCCCACCCGAGGTGGGGAAGCGCCGCGGGCGAACCGGGCGAGTCGGCGAGTTTCGAGTGGCTGGTCAGTGCCGCCGCGAGCATCGGATGCCACCTCATCGGCGATCACCGGCCCGTGACCATCCTGGACGCACCGCAGCAACCAGGCGGCATTCGCTTCACTCGTCGCGATGATGTGCTGACCTACCTGGCTCTCTCGCAGCCCCGTCAGGATGTGCACGTCTCGGAGATGGTCGATCGGATGGCCGCCGGCGCCGACCATTCAATGACGATCGCGCTCTTGGCCGGGCTCGACGAGACGACGGCGCAGCGGATGGTCGAGAAGGCGCGGGGCCGTGGACGCTCGCTGGCGATCGTCATCGACGTCGACAGCTACGACCTGCTCGGCCAGGAATCCGCAGCCGATCCGGGCCGCGCCGGATCGGCCGGCACCGATAACGCCGAGGTCGCCGGTGCTGCAGAGATCGGATCAACCGCGGGCGGGGTGTGGGAGCCGTCGTCAGCGCTGCTGCAATCCTGCGGCCTGCTGCGGGCAGCCGGCTGGGCGGTGGCGATCGCGGGCCCTGGCGAATCGGTGACCAGCGTCTGGTCCCGGCTGGTCGGGCAGCCGGCGCAACTGGGCGGGCTGCGATGACGCGCCCGGCAGCGACACGGACGGGCCCGGCCCAGCCCGCCGCTGCGCCACGCCCACCCAGGCGTCCGGTATTCAGCGCGACGACACTGACTCCGGATGCGCGAGCGACGCTGATCGTGATCGTCGCTACCTGCTGTGCCGTCGTACCGCTCGGAGCCCTCTTCACCGACACCGGCTGGGTCTATTTCGCGTGGCTGTCGATCGTGCTGCTGCTGGCGCCGGCGGCGGCGCTGCGGATGCGCTGGGAGGCGCACATCGCCCAGGTGCTGCCCGGGCTCGGCCTGGTGACCCTACTCGTCACGGCACGCTTCCTCCCCGATCATGCGCTCGGCGGCCTGATCCCCACCCGGGCCTCAGGCACGACGATCTCCGACTACGGGGCCGACCTCAGTACCTACATCCGAGACACCGTCTCACCGGATCGATCCATCCCAGCGGCGATCTTCGTGCTGACGATCGTCATGGTCGCGGTCGCCGTCTTCAGCGACGCGATCGCCGTCGTCTTCCGCGCCGGCGCGCTACTAGCTGGGCCCTATCTACTCATCCTGACCCTCTCGGCCTCCGTTCCCCGCACGCCGGTGCCTTGGTGGTCATTCGCGTTGGTTGCCGCCGGTTATCTGCTGGTGCTCTCCGAGGGTTCGCGCGAGCAGCATCTGCGGTGGGGGCCGATGATGTCCGGCCATCACGGAACGGACGCGCTGAGGGATGGCGGGACGGTGTCGACGGTCGGCGCGACCGGGCTAAGGATCGGCGGCGTCGCCTTCGTGGTCGCGTTGGTGCTGGCCGCGGTCCTGCCGAGCAGTGCGCACAATCCGCTGGCCAATGCGGTACACAACGGCGATTCGGGGAGTAGCGGCAGCGGCGCCGGTGGCACGACGCTCGATCCGTTCGTCTCCCTGAAGGGTGATCTCAAGCGCACAACCCCGATCCCACTGCTATCGGTGCAGGTCTCCGGCCCGAACCCGTACTACCTCCGCCAGCTGGTTCTCGACAACTTCACCGGAACCCGCTGGCAGCAGAGCCTCAACTCCCCCACCGTCGGACTCCGCCAGGACGACCTGCCCCTGATTCCGGATGACCAGCCGGCGAATCCGGTGCAGTACGACGCGAAGATCACCGTAAAGAACCTGGCCGGAAACGCACCCACCCTGCAGTCGCCGACGGCGATCCACGGTCTGCCCCGAGGCACGACCTGGAACGAGCGGACGGCCGTGGTGGGTGGCCCGGGCCTGCGCTCGGGCGAGCGCTACACCGTCACCGTCAGCGCTCCCCAGCCGAACAGCGCCGACCTGGCCGGTGCCCCGGACCTGGTCAACCCGACCATCAGCGACGTCGCCGGGGACCTGAACACGCCGAGCAACCTCCCGCCCGAGATCGCTCAGCTCACGGCGAGGATCGTGGCTGGACTCACCGGCCCGTATGCCAAGGCCCGGGCGTTGTCTGAGTACTTCACCACGCCGGCGAACGGCTTCACCTACACGCTCTCGACGAAGCTCGGCGACTCCGGGAGCGACCTCCTCGACTTCCTGACCAACAAGCAGGGCTTCTGCCAGCAGTACGCAGCGGCGATGGCGGTGATGCTCCGATTGGCCGGTGTGCCGTCACGAGTCGTGGTCGGCTACACCCACGCGCAGGCCGACAGCGGCGGGAACTTCCAGGTGACGACCAGCGACGCGCATGCCTGGGTCGAGGCGTACTTCAGCGGCTTCGGCTGGACTGCCTTCGACCCGACTCCGTTGAGCGGGGCGGACGCGGCGCGGGCCCAGAGCTTGCCCTACGTTCCGGCGCCGACCACCAACAACCAGCCGGCACCGAGCACGGCCCCGCTCGCCACTCCGGCTCCGGCCACCACGACCAAGCCACGGAACCAGACCGCACCCGACACGGGATCCAGCAGTGTCAGCCAGCAGCGGTGGTTCGCGGGAACCGGCGGCGTCGTCCTTCTCATCGTGCTGGGCATCGCCGCGGTGGTGCTGGCAATCGTCCTGATTCCGGTCGGGCGACGGGCCGCGGCGCGACGGCGCCGAATCGCGGCCGCTACCGCCGATCCGCTCTGGGATGAGCTGACCGCGACGGCCCGGGACTTGGGCTACGTGTGGTCACCGTCCACGTCACCGCGTCAGGTGACGGCGTTGCTGGGCGCGGGCCCTGTCTCCGGCGAGGCACTTACCTCACTCGCGACACTCTCGGCCGCAGTCGAAGACGCTCGGTACGCAAGACCGGGAGCAGTCTCAACCCAGACCGAAGCGGACGGGCGTCTGGTCGATGATCTGAAGACGGTGGAGTCGGCGCTGCGCGACAACCGTGGACGGGTCGCGCGGCTGCAGGCTCGGTTCATGCCTGCCGATGGCTGGAACGGGGTGCGCCTACTCCTGCCGAAGAGGTGGGGTCGGAACCGGACCTGAGCTGGCCAGGACCGAACCTGAGCGGGGTTGCGCGGGACGCGATCAGGGCTGCACGGGGAAACGCCCGGCACCCGAAGGCGGGCCCCGCAGAGTTGCCTGGTTGCACAGGTGACTAGGTACAGAGGTGGTGCTAGCTACCGAGGCGACTAGGTACGGAGGTGACTAGTTCTCGTCGAAGCGGCGCTTGAGACGATCTTCCATCCGGCTACGCACGCCGTCCTTGCGGGCAGCGTTGCTGTTCGACGGCTGGTTGGTCGCGGCCGGCGGGGTTCCATGACGGGCGCTGAGCAGCGTCGTTGCGTAGACACAGGAGGCGACGATGAGCACGAAACCCAGTACGCCGAGCGCGATCAACTGGGCTGCGAGCCCAGCGAGCACGATGGCCAGCCCGCCGATCACACCGACGATGCAGAGGACCAGCCAACGGCGGGCATGCGACCTGGGGCGGGCGCTGCGCACGGTTGTAGCGAACTTGGGGTCTTCGGCGTAGAGCGCCTGTTCGATCTGGTCGAGCAGTTGTTGCTCACGATCGGAGAGCGGCACTGTGCCCTCCTTAGCTTTGGGCTAGTACGTGGTAGATCTGGGGGTAAATCTAGCGGGCGATACTTAAGTTGTACACGTTCTAACGTGGTGCGGCTGGCCTTCGTTCAAACTTTTCGCTGAACGAGTAACAAACCTGTCGTCTTCGAGCATACGAGCCCTTTCGGCTTGGCGAAAGCGGCAACGGCAATAGGCGAAGATCTTCTCAGGTTTGTCCCCGCCGAGTCGGTCATTTCGGGCGCTGCCGGTCGCTATCGGGTGGGCGCTGCCGGTCGGTACCGGGTGGGCGCTGCCGGTCGGTACCGGGTGGGCGCAGCAACGATGCGCGACTGAGGGCGGACGCACCAAATCGGGCTCGTGCCGCGTCGACGACCCGCTCGGACTTGGCCAGCGCCTCAGCGCGCGCGTGGCTGGACGGCGAAGACGCCGGGTGGTCGGAACCCGATGACATCGACCCGAGGTCGAGACTCAACTGCAGTGTGGTGGTTGCCGTCTGGCGCAGGTTCTCGCACTTCACTCCGACAAGACGGATCCGTGGGCGGTCCAGGCCCAGATGGTCGTAAAGGTCGACCGCCTCCGCATAGATGGCATCGCTGCCATCCACGCCGGCGGGGAGCGTGCGCACACGGGTAACGGTGGTGAAGTCGGCGAAGCGGATCTTGATGCCCACCGTTCGGGCGACCAATCCGCGCGCCCGCACCCGGGCCGAGACGTCGGTAGCCAGCCGTAGGAGCTCGGTACGAACCTGCGCCTCCTCGGTGAGGTCGCTGTCGTAGGTGCGGTCGGAACTGATGGAGCGCTCGGCTTCCCGCTCCGTCACCACCCGCGGGTCACGCCCCCACGAGAGATCGTGCAGGTGCTGTCCGACGCTAGCGCCGACCGCACGCTGCAGGGTCTCCAACGGGGTGGCGGCCAGATCGGCGACGCTACGGATTCCAAGGCGGCGCAACTGCTGCGCGGTGCGCGCACCGACTCCCCAGAGCACCGTCGCCGGCAGAGGATGCAGGAACTGCAGGACCTCATCGGCCGGAACCACGAGGAGGCCGTCGGGCTTGCAACGGGCCGAGGCCAACTTCGCCACGAACTTGCTCGTCGCGATGCCGACCGAACAGGTGAGCCCGAGAGTGGTGAAGACCTCCCGCCGGATGTTCTCGGCCGTCTGGCGAGGCGAACCACTGATGCGGCCCACGCCGGCGATGTCGAGGAATGCCTCATCCAGCGACAGCGGCTCGACGTGCGGGGTGACGTTCCGCAGGATCCCCATGACCTGCTCTGAGGCCGCTATGTAGGCCGCGCGATCGGGTGGGATCACGACGGCCTGCGGGCACAGCCGCAGTGCCTGTCCGATCGGCATCGCGCTGCGCACGCCGTAGCGGCGCGCCGCATATGACGCAGCGGCCACTACCCCGCGGACTCCGCCTCCGACGATCACCGGCTTCGAGCGCAACTCGGGGCGGCGCCGGATCTCCACACTGGCGAAGAACGCGTCCATATCGACGTGCAGGATGGTGCAGCCGGCATCATCGGCCGAGGCGTCAGAGGCCGCACGAGGCACGTCCGCGCTACGCCCCATGAGGTATGTGCTCCGCTAGCGCCGGTGCCGCCATCACGTCCTAGGCCGGGCGGCGGGCGAGCAGTCGGAGCCGGCCGGCGATGTCGCGGAACGGCGGCAGTTGGGCGCCCAGGGATTCGAGTTCACCGACCACCTCGGCGGCATACGGGAGCCCGTCGATCTCACCCCCGGGGATCAGCTCGGTGAAGACCCCGACGCCATGCACCTGCTCCACGACCAACCCCGCTGCCGCACAGGCGGCCGTCACCTCCGCCACACCCAGACGCAGCGCACGGGCATGCCCGCCGGCCGCGGCGTCGACACCAGCCAGAGCGCGCAACTCCTGTACGGCCACGCCGACCTCCCCGGAGAGGACGCGAGCGAGAACCGTGGAGACCGGATTCGCGACCAGAATGCTGATCAGACCGCCCGGCCGCACCGAGTCGGCGAGGAACGTCACCGCGGCATTCAGCGCTTCGAGCGAGTCGAGGGCCTCCAGCACGCCGTGCGCCACGACCAGGTCATAGCCGCCTGACGGCGCCCCGCTGATACCGCTCGCATCCGGTGCTTCGAGGTCGCCCTGCACTGCCTTCACGTGCGACGCAACCCCGGCCTCCTCGGCCCGTCGGTTCAAGGTGGCGAGTGCGTCGATGCTGATGTCGAGCACCGTCACCTCCGCACCGGCCTGGGCCAGCGGGACGGCCAGCGTGCCGGTGCCGCCACCACAGTCGAGCACCGTGGCGACGCGTCCAGGTTGAGTCACCTCGAGCAGCGACGCGCGGACGAGCCCCCAGACCGCAGCTTGGCGAAGCGTCGACGGTCGACTACTGGCCGCGCGGGGATCACCGTCGCCGGGAACCGACGCACGAGGATCGAAGGACCGCGGAGCCGAGGAGGGAACGCCGCCGGAGCTGATGTCGTCTAAGGCCACGGTCATTGACCCTAGTCGTGATGGACGCATGATTTCACTGTCTTTGCCATTTCGTCCTACGGTTCGCGGTAGGCGGGAGAGCGGCTCGGGTCAGCTGGCTATCGGCGCGGCCAGCAGGCCGAGTGAGCTCTCGACAATGCGCAGGAAATCAAATGCGGCCCGCAGTTGGTCGTCGGCGTCGCGCGTGCTCACGACATTGATCGAACCGGCTTCGATCGCCTCGCGCTTTCCCGCTCCGGAGGCGAAGTAGGCCGCCCAATCAGCGAACTCGGGGGCGGCCGAGTCGATGAGCACCCACGCGCTGCGCAACCGGCGGGACCCGGCGGCCGGGCGTGCCCGCTCGGCGAGTAGAGCGGCGGCCGTACGGAGCGCACTGAGATGAGCCAGCCGGAATCGCTCAGCCGGACTGTCGGTGGCGGCCGCCTCAGCCAGCACGCTGCGCGCATGAGACACCAGGGAGACCGCGCTGCGCGAGATCGGGGCAGGCGGGACGCCATTGAGGCCGCTGGAATGATCCGAGTGAATCACGGTGAATAACCCCTCTGTTCGAACCTATGTTCGATCGTAGCGTACGAGCATCCGGTCTTCAAGAACCGGCTACGACTCGCCATCGAGTCGCAGTGCCCTGTCGATGCCGACGCTACTGAGGGGGTCTGACAAATTCCGGGGGTTCGGCCGCAGCCAGCCAGAACTCCGAGGATCAGTCGGCTGGCGCGAAGATGTCGACGACCTCGCCGACGATCACCACACTGGGCGCGGTCAGGCCGGCCGCACGCACGGCCGGGGCCAGACCGCCGAGGGTGGAGCGGACGGTCTGCTGTCCGGCGAGCGTGGCTCGGTGAATCGCAGCGGCCGGCGTGTCCGCCGACCGGCCGTGACGAATCAGTGCGTCCGAGATATCGGCTAGGTGCTCCATCGCCATCAGCATCACGATCGTGGCCGGGCCGGTTGCCAGTGTCGCCCAGTCGAACCCCTTCGACCCGCTGGCCGGATCCAGGTGCCCGGAGACCACGGCAAAATCCGCCGCCACGCCACGATGGGTCAACGGGATCTCGGCGGCGGCCGGTGCCGCCAGCGCCGAACTGATCCCAGGCACCACCGACACAGCTACCCCCGCAGCGATGCAGGCCAGCATCTCCTCCGAACCGCGGCCGAAGACGAAGGGGTCGCCGCCCTTGAGCCGGACGACACGTTTGCCGGCCTGCGCCCGGGCAATCAGGATCTCGTTGATCTGCGCCTGAGTCAGGTTGTGCCGGTGGGCGGACTTGCCGCAGTCGATGATCTCGACGTGGTCGGGCAGATCTGTGAGGAGCTCGCGCGGCGCCAGCCGATCGACCACCACTACGTCCGCCTCAGAGACGAGGCGACGACCCCGGACGGTGATCAACTCCGGATGCCCGGGGCCACCGCCCACCAGCGCGACCGAACCCTGCTTCGCGGCACGCACCGGCCGGGACTCCAGCGACCCGAGATCGATAGCCAGCGCGATGGCATCGCGCAGGGCGAGCGAGCGCTGTGGGTCATCGCCACTCGTTATCGCTACCGTCACCTCGCCGCGTCGCAGGACGGCCGGCGTCCGGGCCGAGCCGCCGGGTGCGTGGTCGGAGCGGATGCAGAAGACCCGCGCGTGCTCGGCGGCAGAGGCGACGGCCTCATTGGTGCGAGCGTCGTCAGTGCAGGCACAGACGAGCCAGGCCCCATCGATATCGGCCGGGATGAAGGTACGGGTGGCGATGCTCAGCTGCGGCCCGGCCTGAGCGCTCAGCTCGGCGACGACCTCGGGTGCGACAAGCTCGACCCGCGCGCCCGCCTCCAACAGGCGCCGAACGCGGCGGGCGGCCACCACCCCACCACCGACGACCAGCACCCGCCGGTCGGCCAGATCGAGCAGCAGTGGAAAGTCAGTCACGGTCATATGGTCGCAGCCTCCACGCTGAGATCTCAGGCGAGGCGCTGAGTTGTGTTCCAGAGCAAACGATGCCTGACGGCGTGCCGGTTCCGGTCGGAGTTGGTGCTGTGCCGTCAGGCCGGGAGGTCGGCGACCATACCAGCGGCCACCGTCGCTCCGGAGGCATCGTCGACGAGCAGGAACGCACCGGTTGAGCGGTTGGTGGAGTAGGAGTCGACGATGATCGGGTCGGCCAGGCGGATGCGCACCGTACCGATGTCGTTGAGCCCGAGTTCGGCCGCCGGCTCGCTCGTCACGGTGGCTACGTCGAGCTTGCTCAAGACCGCATCGACGACGGCCCGCACGTCGCGTGTGGTGTGACGCAGCGAGAAGCGGTCCCCGGCCCGCAGGGGGCGATCGGTGAGCCAGCAGACGGTGGCGTCGATCTCGCGTGAGACGACCGGCCGTGGGTCGCGGTCGACCGCCAGCAGATCACCGCGGGCGATGTCGATGTCATCGGCGAGCCGGAGTACCACCGAGCGACCAGCCGGCGCCTCACTGAGCTCGCCCTCGGGTGTGTCGATGCCTTCGATCGCGCTGCTACGACCGGACGGGAGCACCACGACCTTGTCGCCGACATGCAGGGTGCCCGCCTCGACCCGGCCGGCGTATCCGCGATAGTCGGGGTATTCGGCCGAACGCGGGCGCACGACGACCTGCACCGGGAACCGGGCCGGAACCTCCAGCGCCGGACGGGACTCGACCTCTTCCAGAAACTGCAGGAGGGCCGGGCCGGTATACCAGTGCATATGAGTGGAGGGTTCGACGACGTTGTCGCCGGCCAGTGCCGCGATCGGGATCGGGGTGAAGCTCGCCAGCTTCAGGCTGGCGGCGGCCGACGCGAAGTCGGTGACGATCTCGTCGAAGACGTCCTCGGCGTATCCGACCAGGTCCATCTTGTTGACGGCGAGGACGACGTGCTCAACTCGCAGCAACTGCGCGACGGCAGCATGCCGCTTGGTCTGCTCGACCACGCCACTGCGCGCATCGACGAGAATCACGGCGACGTCCGCGGTGGAGGCTCCGGTGACCGTGTTACGGGTGTACTGCACGTGACCCGGAGTGTCAGCGAGGATGAAGGTGCGCCGAGCCGTCGCGAAGTAGCGGTACGCGACATCGATCGTGATGCCCTGCTCGCGCTCGGCCCGCAGACCGTCGACCAGCAGTGCCAGATCGGCGCCGTCGTACCCTCGTCGCTCACTTGCAGCCTCGACGGCGGTGAGCTGATCGCTCAGCACTGCCTTCGCATCGTGCAACAGGCGGCCGACGAGGGTGGATTTGCCATCGTCGACCGAACCGGCCGTAACGACACGCAGAAGCTGTCCTGGCATGTGGTTAGAAGTACCCCTGACGTTTCCGGTCTTCCATGGCGGCCTCGCTGGCACGGTCGTCGGCCCGCGAAGAACCCCGCTCGGAGATGGTCGAAGCTGCCGTCTCGGTGAGAACGGCGGCGACGTCGGTAGCCACGGAGCGGACAGCTCCGGTGCAGGTGACGTCTCCGACGGTACGGTAGCGGACCGACTCGACCCGCACGGTCTCGCCGTCGCGCGGCTGGGTCCACTCGGTGACCGCGACGATCATGCCGTCACGGTCGAAGACCTCACGCTCGTGGGCGTAGTAGATGCTGGGCACCTCGATGCCCTCGCGCTCGATGTAGGCCCAGATGTCAAGTTCGGTCCAGTTGGAGAGCGGGAAGACGCGGACGTGCTCGCCCGGACGGTGCCGGCCGTTGTACAGGTCCCAGAGTTCCGGGCGCTGATTGCGCGGGTCCCACTGGCCGAAGTCGTCACGGACTGAGAAGACGCGCTCCTTGGCGCGAGCCTTCTCCTCGTCGCGACGGGCGCCGCCGAGGACGGCGTCGAACTTGCCGGCGGCGATGCCGTCCAGCAGGGTGACCGTCTGCAGCGGGTTGCGCGGCTGTCCCGGCGTCTCGTGGACGCGGCCGGTGTCGATCGACTCCTGCACGCTGGCCACGGTGAGCTTGAGACCCATCTCGGCCAGGTGCCGGTCGCGGTACTCGATGACCTCGTCGAAGTTCTGCCCGGTGTCGACGTGCATGACGGCAAAGGGCACCTTGCCCGGCCAGAAGGCCTTGGCGGCCAGGTGCAGCATGACGATCGAGTCCTTGCCACCGGAGAAGAGGATCACCGGTCGCTCGAACTGCCCGGCCACCTCTCGGATGATGTGGAGTGACTCGTCCTCCAGGTCGGTGAGCCAGGAACGGTTCAGCACATCGGGATTCGTACCCGACGCGCCTTCCAGGCCGGCCACGCCCACCGGACGAGTTGCTATTGCAGTCACAGGACTCTCTCCTTTTGCAGTAGAGCAATCAGTTCGTCGACGACGCCGTCGACCGTCCGATCACTCGTATCCAGCCGAAGTTCAGGGTTTTCCGGTGCTTCATACGATCCGTCGACGCCGGTCAGGCCCAGCATCGCGCCGTTGCGCTGCTTGCCGTAGAGCCCCTTGACGTCGCGGGCCTCGCAGACCGCAACCGGGGTTGCGATGTGGATTTCGAAGAAGTGCACGCCTGCGGCGCGGTGCGCCGCCCGTACCCCGTCCCGCGCCTGCGCGTACGGGGAGACAACGGATGCGATGGTGACGACTCCATGAGCCGATAGACGCTGAGCGACCCAGCCGATGCGAGCGACGTTGAGGTCTCGGTCTTCGCGGCTGTAGCCAAGTTCGGTCGAGAGCACCGGACGAACCGCGTCGCCGTCGAGGATCTCTACCGCGGCGCCCCGCTCAGCGAGCCGGGCGGCCAGTGCGTTGGCGATCGTCGTCTTGCCGGAGCTGGGCAGCCCAGTCAGCCAGAGCGTGGCACCAACGGTGCGCACTCCGGACGCGGCAGCGCCGGGATCGAGCACGCCGGATGCGACTGCACCCTCAGGCGCGAACCCGGTCTGGGCATCGAGCGACATGTTTATCCTTCGCATGGGCTGCAGGCGGCAGCGATGGCGGTCAGCTACTAGAGAAATCGACTCAGCAGTGCGCTACCTGAGGTTGACCCGGGCTACTGCCAGGTCGGTGTCAGGTGCGGGATCGGTCCGTCATCGCCTACCGCAGAGGGCAGCGAGACCGCTCGGGGAACCGATCAGTCAGGACATCAGACACGCCGCGCTGGTCACGCGCTGCAGATCTACGTGCAGGCGGGCGACGAGCAGGACGGTGAACATGAGCTAATCGTCTCATACGCTCGCGCAGTTGGGCCAGCGGCGTAACGTATGTAACGCTCTTCCCCGGTCACTGCAGGCTCACCGGGTCGGATTCGCAGCTTCCACTGCATCCGCTGTTGCGTCACCCGCACCAGTCCTTCCGATCTTGATGCAGCTGCGGCAGTGCAGACTTAGTCGCCAATGCAGCCGCCAGCTCAGGCACGGCCGGCTCGAAACGTCGTCACCGACATCCACGAGAGGAACCTTTGCATGGCCGTGCGCCGAGGACAGGGTCAATGGGCGCTGGGATACCGCGAGCCGCTGAATCCAAATGAGCGCAGCAAGCGCGACAACGACGGGCTTCTGGTCCGTCAACGCGTCCTCGACATCTATCAGCACACCGGATTCGCCGGGATCGACGCGGCCGATCTGCGCGGGCGTCTGCGCTGGTACGGCCTCTACACCCAGCGTCGCCCGGGAATCCCCGGCGGTCGGACGGCCATCCTGGAACCGGAGGAGCTCGAAGACGAGTTCTTCATGATGCGCATCCGTACCGATGGCGGTGCGACCACCTCCGAGCAGCTGCAGGTGATCGGCGAGATCTCCACCGAGTTCGGCCGGGATGTGGCCGATATCACCGACCGCCAGAACATCCAGCTGCACTGGATCCGAATTGAGGACGTGCCGGAGATCTGGCGTCGCCTCGAGGCGGTCGGCCTCAACACCACCGAGGCCTGCGGTGACACCCCCCGGGTCATGCTCGGCTGCCCGCTGGAGGGCGTCGCCGAGGACTCCGTGCTGGACGCCGCTGCGCAGCTGCGCGAGACCGTGGCCAAGTACGTCGGCGACCCGGCCTTCTCGAATCTGCCCCGCAAGTTCAAGACCTCGATCACCGGCTGCTCGCGGCACTGCACCAACCACGAGATCAACGACGTCTCCTTCGTCGGAGTGATCGGCCCGGACGGAGCCCCCGGTTATGACCTGTGGGTCGGCGGCGGCCTCTCCACCAACCCGATGTTCGCCCAGCGCCTCGGCGTCTTCGTGCGCCCCGACGAGGTCACCGAGGTGTGGGCCGGCGTGGCGTCGATCTTCCGCGACTACGGCTATCGCCGTTCCCGCAACCACGCCCGTTTGAAGTTCCTGGTCGCCGACTGGGGGCCGGAGAAGTTCCGTGAGGTGCTGGAGTCGGAGTACCTCAAGCGCGCCCTCCCCGACGGTCCGCCGCCGGGGAAGTCGCCCTCGCACCGCGACCACGTCGGCATCGAGAACCAGACGAACGGCCGGGTGAGCGTCGGAGCCACCACCAAGGCCGGCCGTACCTCGGGCTCGGCCATGCAGGCCGTCGCCGCCCTGGCCAAGCGTGAGGGGCTGGCCGACGGTGGGCGGGTCCGCCTCACCCCGCAGCAGGGACTGGTCGTCCTCGACGTCGACCCCGAGCAGGGCGCGGCCGTCGCCGACGAACTGGCCGAACTGGGGCTCTCTGCCCGCCCGAGCGTCTTCCACCGCGGAACCATGGCCTGCACGGGCATCGAGTTCTGCAAGCTGGCCCTCGTCGAGACCAAGGGCCGGGCCGAGATCATCCGCACCGAGCTCGAAGAGCGCATGCCCGACTTCGACACACCGATCACCATCAACGTCAACGGCTGCCCGAACTCGTGTGCCCGATTCCAGATCGCCGACATCGGCTTCAAGGGAATCGTGCAGAAGGGTGACGAGGGTGACGTCGAGGCCTTCCAGGTGCACCTGGGTGGGCAACTGGGCTCCGAGGCCGCCTTCGGCCGCAAGTTCCGGGGACTGAAGGTAACCGCCGCCGAGGCGCCCGAATATGCCGAGCGGGTGCTGCGCGGGTACGTCCAGCGCCGCACGGAGGGCGAGTCATTCGCCACCTATGTGGCCCGGGCCGAGGAAGACTGGCTGCTGTGACCCGACACCTCGCGGCTGGAATATCCCGGATTTCGGAATGAGTGAACGGGCCGCGCCGTTCTACTGTCCGTACTGCGGTGACGAGGACCTGCGTCCCTTCGGCGAGAAGCACGGCGAATGGCGCTGCGGTTCGTGTCGGCGAGTCTTCCGGCTCGGCTACATCGGCATCGCACGGGACTGGACCGAAGACGTGCAGCCCGACCAGCGGGCCGAAGAGCGAGCGGCACCGGTGCAGACGAGCAGTGAGGATGGGCAATGACGGCCACCGACAGCAGGAACAGCGCCACCACCGACGCCGATCTCGACGAGCAGACCCGACTGGCCGCTCTCGCCGCGCGGGCCGGTGACGAGCTCGACGCGGCACCGGCTACCGAGATCCTGGCCTGGGCCGCGGAGCAGTTCGGCTCGAAATGGTGCGTCGCCTCGTCGATGGCTGACGCCGTTCTCCCCCACCTGGCGGCATCCGTGGCCCCCGGAGTCGATGTTGTGTTCCTCGATACCGGCTACCACTTCGCCGAGACGATCGGCACCCGCGATGCCGTCGCCGCCACCATGCAACTGAACCTCATCACTGTGACCCCGAAGCGCACAGTCGCCGAGCAGGATGCCGAGTTCGGCCCCTGCCTGTACGAACGCGACCCCGATCTCTGCTGCGCCATGCGTAAGGTTGCCCCGCTGGCCGATGCGCTGGAGCCGTACACGGCCTGGGCCTCGGGGCTGCGCCGGGACGAGGCGAGCACCCGACACGATGTCCGGGTGGTCGAGTGGGACGCCAAGCGTTCGATGGTGAAGCTCAACCCGATCGCCGCCTGGACCGAGGACGACGTGCAGCGCTACATCGCCGACAATGGCGTGCTCGTCAATCCGCTGCTCTTCGACGGCTACGGGTCGGTCGGGTGTGCTCCCTGCACCCGCCGCCTGCTCGAGGGTGAGGACGCCCGGGCCGGACGCTGGGCCGGGTTGACCAAGACCGAGTGCGGGCTGCACACCTAGACCGTCGCAGCAGCCCGGACTCCCTCGGTGCGAGCGCCGCTACCGGCGTGATGGACCGTGCTGGCCTATCCTGTCGGGATGGCCGAGCCTTCGAGCGCAGCACCGGCGAGTTCGCCGCGCGCCGCCCGAATCGTCACCTGGACCCCTGAGCAGTTCGCCGCGAATGTCTATGAGCTGATGGTCATCTACGCCCGCGCCATGGGCTATCCACCCTCGGCCGCCGGCTACCGGGCCGACACCGCACGCCGGCACATCGCTAACGCCGGATTCGACGTTCGCGTGGCGCTTGACCCGAACGGCCGGCCGCTGGGCTTCGGCTACGGCTACACCACCCGTCCGGGGCAGTGGTGGCACGACCTGGTGCACCGTGCGGTGCGCGCCGACCTTCGGGCGGAGTGGATGGTCGACGCCTTCGAGCTGTCGGAGATGCACGTCGTTCCGGAGGCCCAGGGGCTTGGAATCGGCCGTGAATTACTGCTCGATCTCTGCCGGACGCTGCCGCAGCGCTCGATCCTGCTCTCGACACCGGACGCGAACACCCGCGCATTTCGCCTGTACCGGTCGGTCGGGTTCGTCGACCTGGCCCGTAGCTACCTATTCCCGGGCGACGCCCGCCCGTTCGCCGTCTTGGGCGCCCGGCTGCCGCTGCTCGCCGACAGCTGAAGTCAGCGGGCCGTTACGCCAGCCGGCAACTAGCTGGCCGGCAACTAGCTGGCCGGCACCGCGAGGCCCAGATTGCTCCAGACCTCGCGGGTGGCCGTCGAGCGGTTGAAGGTGATGAAATGGATCCCCGGCACGCCCTCATCGAGCAGTCGCTGCACCATCGTCGACGTCTCGGCAATGCCAAGGTCACGTACCGCCTTCTTGTCATCGGCGATGCGCTCGAACTTCTCAGCGAGGGCTCGTGGGAACGGCGCGCCGGAGAGCTGCTCGGAGCGGGCAATGGTGCCGATCGCGGTCACCGGCATCACCCCGGCGATGATCGGGATGTCACTGCCGGCGGCCAGCACCCGATCCCGCAGTCTCAGGTAGTCGTCGACGTCGAAGAACATCTGCGTGATCGCGTAGTCGGCCCCGGCCTGGCACTTCTCGACGAAGCGGCGGGTGTCCTCCTCGACCGAGGACGATCTCGGGTGTTTGAAGGGGAATGCGGCCACCCCGACGCAGAAGTCGCCGAGTTCACGCAGCAGCGTCACCAACTCATGTCCGTAGCTCAGACCCTCCGGGTGCGCACTCCACTCCGCCATCGGATCGGCGCCTGGCGGGTCACCGCGCAGCGCGAGGAGGTTCGATATTCCAGCGTCGGCGAAGCGCCCGACGATCTCGCGGAGTTCGGCGATCGAGTGGTCCACCGCGGTGAGATGCGCGACCGGGAGCAGCGTCGTGTCGCTGGCGATCCGCTCGGTTATCTCGATCGTGCGATCGCGGTTGGAGCCGCCGGCGCCGTAGGTCACCGAGACGAAGGACGGCTTGAGACTCTCCAGGGTGCGAATCGTGTTCCACAGCACGCGCTCGTCTTCGGCCGTCTTCGGTGGAAAGAATTCAAAGGAGATCGTCGGCTCCGAAGTGCTGAGCGCCTCTCGTACTGTGCGAACCATTGGGCAAGCTTAGCGGCGACGGATGGCAGGCTGGACGTATGAGCGCCCCTGTCGTGATCGTCGGCGCCGGGTTGGGCGGCCTCTCCGCGGCCCTGCATCTCGCCGGAGCCGGCCGCGAGGTCACCGTCCTGGAGCGGGCGGACGGCCCGGGCGGGCGGGCCGGCGTGCTCCACCACTCCGGATACACCTTCGACACCGGCCCATCTGTGCTGACCATGCCGGAACTCATCTCCGACGCCTTCGCCGCCGTCGGTGAGAACCTCTCCGACTGGCTGACGCTGACCCGACTCGATCCCGCGTACCGGGCGCGCTTCCATGACGGGTCGACCATCGACGTCCTCAGCGATCCCCAGCGGATGGCCGATCTGATCGGCGATCTCTGTTCGGCCACCGACGCCACGGGCTACCTGCGCTACGTCGACTTCCTGCGGCGGCTGTACCGGATCGAACTCCCCAACTTCATCGATCGTGACGTCAGCACCCTGCGTTCACTCGTCAATCCCGGGATGTTCGAGCTACTGCGGCTCGGCGGAATGGGGCGTCTGGCGCCCAAGGTCGGGCGATTCATGCGCGACGAGCGCCTGCAGCGCCTCTTCACCTTCCAGGCCCTCTACGCCGGTGTTGCCCCCGCTCAGGCGCTGGCGCTCTATGCGGTGATCAGCTTCATGGACAGCGTCAACGGCGTCTACGCCCCGACCGGGGGAATGCACGCCCTCCCGTATGCCATGGCTGCCGCCGCGGCCAAACATGGCGTGACGCTGCGCTACGACACCGAGGTGGAGCGAATCGAGACGCACAGCGGGCGGGCCAGCGCGGTGCACACCAGCGGTGGTGAGCGGATCGCCGCCTCGACCGTGCTCATCAACGCCGACCTGCCGCAGGCGTACCAGAGCCTGCTCACCACGACTCCACCCCGGCGACTGGCCCGGGTCCGCTACTCCCCCTCCTGCGTCGTTCTGCACGTCGGAACTCGGACGCCTCCACCGCCGGACACCACCCACCACGTGATCAGCTTCGGCGCGGCCTGGGAGCGCACCTTCGACGAGATCATCAACCGCGGCCAGCTGATGAGCGACCCGTCGATACTCGTCAGCACGCCGTCGCTGAGCGACCCGTCGCTGGCCCCGCCCGGACGACACACCCACTTCGTGCTCTTTCCCACCCCCAATCTGCAGCAGGCCGCACCGCTGCGGTGGGACGAGTTGTCGGCGAGCTACCGCGAGCAGATGATCCAGACGCTTGAGGAGCGCGGGTTCACCGGTTTCGGATCCGGGATCGAAGTCTCGCACCTGGTGACGCCGGCTGACTGGCAGCGTCAGGGGCTGGCCTACGGCACACCGTTCGCGGCCGCGCACACCTTCGCCCAGACTGGACCGTTCCGCTCCCAAATGCAGGCGCCGGGCCTGGAGAACGTCCTCTTCTGCGGCTCCAACACGCAGCCGGGGGTGGGGGTTCCGATGGTGCTCATCTCCGGGAAACTGGCCGCGGCGCGAATCATCGACGGCGGCGTTCTGCGACGATAGGTGCATGTTCGGCCGCGACCTCGACGCTGCTGG
Organism: Frankineae bacterium MT45; assembly: GCA_900100325.1. Taxonomy (NCBI): domain Bacteria; kingdom Bacillati; phylum Actinomycetota; class Actinomycetes; order Frankiales; species Frankineae bacterium MT45. The sequence goes on along the minus strand of LT629697.1, from coordinate 2,196,803 downwards.
GATCGGTGTGCCCATCGAGCGGAGTGGCTTCGATCAGGCTCGCCGACTGAACGCCGCCCACGGCCGGACGTTCTACCTGGCCACGCTGCTCCTGCCGGCGGCGAAGCGTCCCTACGTGCATGCCCTTTATGGCTTTGCGCGCTACGCCGACGACATCGTCGACGAGTTGCCGCCGCAGATCGCCGCGCCGCGATTCGAGCGCTGGAGTTCGACCGTGCTCCGCGAGCTGGAGTGGGGTGACTCAAGCGATCCGCTCATCCGGGCGCTGATCGCTACGGTTGCCCGCTGGCGGATTCCGGTCAGCTACTTCGCCGACTTTCTCGAGTCGATGCGGACAGATCTGACGGTCACGCAGTACGCCACCTACGACGAGTTGGTCGACTACATGTGGGGGTCGGCGGCCGTCATCGGCCTGCAGATGCTGCCCATTCTCGGACGGGCCGATGCGCAGCAGCGCTGGGACGAGATCGAACCGTACGCGATCGACCTCGGGATGGCCTTTCAGCTCACCAACTTCATCCGTGACGTCGGCGACGATCTCGACCGCGGGCGGATCTACCTGCCCCAGGAGAGCCTGCAGCTCTTCGGCGTCGACACCGAGCGGCTACGTCGACGGACGGTCGACGAGCCGATCCGCAACCTGCTGGCTCACGAGATCGCCCGGGCCCGGACGCTCTACCTGCGGGCAGAACCCGGGATCGGACTGCTGCACCCGAGTTCGCAGGATTGTCTGCGCACCGCGTTCACGCTGTACTCCGAGATTCTCGACCAGATCGAGCGGGTCGACTATGACGTCTTCACGTCCCGGGTCGCCGTCGGCCTGCCCCGTCGGGCCCGGGTCGCCGTGCCCGCCGCGGCGCACGCTCTGCGCCGAGCCAGACCCAGATGGCAAGAGTTGTAAGGATCATCGCGAACCCGAAGAGCAGATCCTCGACCGGCGCGTAGGCGATCCGCAGGCCCAGGATCTCGTTGGGGTTGTACCGCACCACCGGCAGGCCGGTCAGGAATGCATTCACGGCCAACTGGAAGATCAGCACGATCCCATAGCTGGTCCAGAACGCCCGTCGACGGATGAGAATCGTCTTAAGAATCAGGCAATCCAGCCCGACGGCGGCCGCCACCATCAGCACGGCAACCGCCGTGTAGGTCATCGGGACTCCTCATCTGATTGCTCGTCCCGATCGACGGGCTCGTCACCGATTCGCCACTCAGGGCGCCGGGCGCGGACGGCCTCCAGCGTCAGGATCGCGCAGGTGGGCGTGACTAGGAAGAAGAGCAACTCCTCAAGCGGCAACCCGCGGGGCAACGTCAGACCGACCAGGAAGTGCGCGTTGTAGCTCCAATCGCCGCCGATGATCGCGACCACGTCCCACCCGCCGAAGATGAGGAGCACCGGCAGCAGCGTGGCCAGCAATCGGCGCCAGCGGCGGAACACCCCCGTATGCAGCCATATCTCCAGTGGGGCCGTCGCAATCAGGCAGGCCGCCAACAGCGCGAGGTAGAGCCAGTGCGACATCTGCCGAGCCCGACGTGAATCTGGCCTGAATCCTGCGTGATTCGCAGCCGGTTTAGTAGCCGGCCGCCTGGGCCCGGCGCTTCACCTCGGTGCCCCGATTCTCACGCAGGGCCTGGATCGGTGTGCCGGGAAGCGAATCATCCTCCCGGTGCAGCCAATCCACGATCTCGGTGTCGGAGAACTTGGCATCGCGCAGCACGTTGATCACGCCGACCACGCCCTTCACGATCACCCCGTCCTGGATGAAATCCGCGGGAATCCGGCGCACCCCATCCTCACCGCGGAGGGCGATGAGCTGGCCGTCGCGGACCAGCTGGTGAACTTGGGTGACGATGACGCCTAGTTCATCGGCAACGTCGGGGAAACCACTCATCGACACAGGCACGGACATGCCTTAAGCGTGCCATGTCGCTGAATGCCGAGCGCTAGTAGTCCCCGGCCCGCCAGGTCTCCCCGGGCGGTTCGGCTGAGCGCAGTGAGTCGGCGTCGGTAAGCGGTTTTGCCTGGCCGACGAATCTCGCCAGTTCGGCACCGGTGAGCACCTGGACCGGAAACATGGCCGCCGCCGCCGAGCGGCGCACGCTCGGCAGCGGGAGGTCGACGGTCGAGGCGGCCAGCACGACGTTGCCGTATCGGCGACCCTTCAGCACCGCCGGATCGCTGATGAGCAGCACGTTCGGGAGCACGGCCGTCACGGTGGCGACCACTCGCCGCAGGTAGGTCAGCGGCGGTCCGTCGGCCAGATTCGCGACGAAGGTTCCCCCCGGACGCAGCACCCGGGCCACGTCGGCCATGAACTCGGCCGTGGTCAGCTCAGCCGGCACCCGGGCTCCGAGGAAGGCGTCGAGGACCACGACATCGGCGCTGGCTGATTTGAGGGCGGCGACCCCCTCCCGACCGCCCTGCGGACGCACACGTACCCGTGCATTTCGGGCAAATGGCAATCTCCCGCGGATGAAATCGGTGAGGGCCTCATCCGGCTCGAAAACGATCTGCGGCGATCCCGGCCGGGTGACGGCCAGGTAGCGGGGGAAGCAGAAGGCGCCCCCTCCGATGTGGGTCACGGCGAGCTCCCCGGGCGGCAGCGCGTCGACGATGTCGGCCAGGTGCTGCACATACTCCAGGTCGAGGTATCTCGGGTCGTTCACGTCCACATACGACTGCCGTACCCGATCCACCAGTAGCAACCAGCCCCCCGGCCGATCGGCGTCGGCCAATAGCTCCGCGTGCCCCGACGCGACGTCGATGCCGCCCGTCGAGGTCTCTTCATCGCGGGCCACAGCGTCAGCCTAGAGGCAGCGCCGCGACCGTCGGTGAGCCTGCACAGAAAGTGAGAGAACCTGGGGCGCGGATGAGTGTCTGGGAGGGATCGGGGCGAGGCCCAACTAGAGTGAGGGGGTGCAGAAGGCCGCAGCAGACTCCGCCGCAGCCGATCCGATAGTCGGTCGCGTACTGGAGGGTCGCTACCGGATCATCGCCCGGATCGCCCGGGGCGGTATGTCAACGGTATACACCGCGCTCGATGAGCGTCTGGACCGGCGCGTCGCCGTCAAGGTGATGTCGGGGGCGCTCTCGGCCGACCCGGCCTTCGCCGATCGCTTCGCCCGGGAGGCCCGCGCGGCGGCGAGGCTCTCCCATCTGAACGTCGTCGCCGTCTACGACCAGGGCAGCGACGCCGACCACGTCTTCCTCGTCATGGAGCTCGTCTCGGGCCGCACCCTGCGCGATCTCATCACCGAACGGGGCCGGCTCAGCGAAGCAGAAGCCGTCTCGATCATGGAGCCGGTGTTGGGGGCCCTGGCCGCAGCCCACCGAGCCGGTCTGGTGCATCGCGACGTCAAGCCTGAGAACATCCTGCTCTCCGACGACGGCGTGGTGAAGGTCGCCGACTTCGGCCTGGCCCGGGCCGTCGACACCGACCCCTCCTCGACCCGGACCGGGCTGATGATGGGCACCGTCGCCTACTGCGCTCCGGAGCAGATCTCGCGGGGTGAGGCCGACCAGCGCTCGGACGTCTACGCGGCCGGCGTCGTGCTCTTCGAACTGCTCACCGGAGCCGTGCCCTACGTCGGCGAGAACGCGATGTCGGTCGCCTACCAGCACGTGCACAGCCGGGTGCCGGCCGCCTCGTCCCGAGTCCGGGGCATCGACGAGGCCTTCGACGATCTCATCATCCGGGCCACCGACAGCGACCCGTCCTTCCGTCCCGCCGACGCCGGCGTCATGCTGGCCGAACTGCACGACATCCGGGACGAGTTGCGACTGCCGGTGACGGCGGTACCGCCCCGCCCGCGCCCGGCTCGACGTCCGTCGTCGGCGTACGAGGTGGCCGGCGCGAACGGCCTCGATTCGGTCGCCACCACCGAGTTCATCGCGCTCAACGGCGCGGCCGGACCGAACCCCACCACCGTCGCCCCACTCGAGCAGTTCCTCGACCCGGGCGACCGGAGTCGACGCGATCGCGGCGCTCCGGACCGGTCTATCGACGGCGCCCGGAGCAAGCCGCCGCTCAGCCGCGCCGCGCAGGTGAAGCGTCGGCGACGTCGGCGCACGTTCATCGCATTCTTCGTCCTTGCCCTACTCGGCGCCGCCGCCGGCTTCGGCGCCTGGTGGATGGTCGCCGGGCGCTACACGCAGATTCCCAACGTCCACGGCGAACCCTTCGACACCGCGACCGCCGCCCTGCATCAGGCCGGCTTCAACAACATCGTTGAGAAGACGGCGTTCGACGAGACCGTTCCGAAGAACCTGGTCATCTCTACCTCACCCACGGCCGGTGACCGGCTGCTCGGGTCCAAGCCGGTCACTGTGGTTGTCTCCTCCGGGCAGGAGCGCTTCAAGATCCCGGACGTGCACGCCGGAAATGAGGCGGCGGCCCGTGCCGCCCTGGCGAAGGTGGTGACCAGCGACGGTTCGCCGGCGCTTCAGGTCGTCGTGACCCAACAGGCCAGCGACACCGTGGCCAAGGGTCAGGTGATCGGCACCAATCCACCGGCCGGCACTGCGGTGAAACGCAACGACGCCGTGACGGTGATCGTCTCCAGCGGTCCGCCGGTCGTCACGATTCCCAACGTCGCCGGCAAGTCCCAGAGCGATGCCACGAACGCGCTGAAGGCGGCCGGCTTCAAGGTGACCACCGCAAGCGCCTACAGCGACACGGTGGCCAGTGGCCTGGTCATATCGCAGAGTCCAGCCGCGAACCAGCAGGCGGTCAAGTTCAGCACCGTCACACTCACCGTCTCTCAGGGCCCGCAGTACGTCGACATCCCATCGGTCGGTGGGCAGCGGGTCGAAGCGGCGAGCCAGTCGCTCACCAACGCCGGCTTCAATGTGAAGATCAAGAAGGTCTACGGTGGCCACCTCGGCCTCGTCGTCGGCATGGACGTGGACCAGAGCGATCAGAACCCCAACAACTCCAACCAGGCTCAGGTCGGCAGCACCATCACGCTGGACGTCGCTTGAAGGGGTCCCCGAACGAAGTAGGACGGCCTTGACCGCACGCACGAGTCGCTCCACCACGAAGCGCTCCCCGATCGGCGCCCACGTGAGCGTCGCCAAAGGCCTGGTGAAGGGCGGTCTGGCTCGGGCCGATGAGCTGGGCGCCGAGCTTGTCCAGGTTTTTGTGGGCAATCCGCGGGGCTGGGCCGATCCGAAGGTGGACCCGGAGGCCGACGAACTGTTTCGGGTCACAGCCGCCGAGCGGGGAATCGCCGTCTTCGTGCATGCGCCGTACCTGATCAACTTCGGCTCGCCGTCGCCGCAGACGCTGGAGAAGTCCTCGGCTGCCCTGGAGTTCAGCCTCAGGCGGGCCAGGGCGATCGGGGCCCGCGGCGTGGTGCTGCACGCCGGATCGGCCGTGCTCGGGAATCGCTGGGAAGATGCGATGAGCCAGGTCCAGGCCGCGGTGCCACCCTTGGTGGAGCGGGCTCTTGGCGATGACGCCGGGACGCAATTGCTCATCGAACCGACGGCCGGCGGCGGTGGCGCACTGGCCGCCGATCTGACGAGCTTGGCGGCCTACCTCGACCAGCTGGGACGCGATGAGCGCATCGGAGTCTGCCTGGATACCTGCCATCTGCACGCCGCCGGGCACGACCTCTCGTCGGAGAAGCAACTGGCGGCCGTGCTGCGATCGGCAAAGAAGGCGGCCGGGGTCGGCGGTGTCGGATTGATCCATGTCAACGACAGCCGGGACCCGGTTGGTTCGAAGCGCGACCGGCACGCGGCGCTCGGGGCGGGCAGCATCGGTCTCGACGCGTTCAGCGCTCTCTTCACCACCCCAGCCATCCGCGGAGTGCCACTGGTCGTAGAGACGGCCGAGGCCGATCACGCCGCCGATATCGCCACGCTGAAGAAGCTTCGCGAAGCAGCGACCGCGGCTAGCTGACCTGCCGTCTGTACGCCCGATCTGACGGGCGCTCGTTCAGCGGTACAGCAGTGGCTTCAGCACCTCAATCGCCCGATCCACGTCGTCGTCGGTGACATCCAGGTGCGTCACCAGGCGCAGGAACGCCGGGCCCAGCGCCGACACCAGGACACCACCAGCGCGGGCCTCAGCAGCGATCTCGGCCGCCCCCGGAGCACGTAACACCACTATATTTGTGGGCGAAACCGCACCCTCGCCGCCGATCTCGGTGGCCAGCCGCTGGGCGCGGGCGTGATCGTCGGCCAGCCGGGGAATGTTCTTCGCGACGGCGTAGCGGCCGGCCGCAGCGATCATCCCGACCTGACGCATTCCGGCACCGTAGCGCTTGCGCCAGACCCGGGCCTGCGCGATCCGCTCCCCCGATGCGACCAGTACGGAACCGATCGGCGCGCCCAATCCCTTAGAGAGGCAGACGGAGACGGTGTCGAAACCGGCGGTCAGCTCGCGTAGTGGGGTACCGGAGGCGACGTGGGCGTTCCACAGGCGAGCCCCGTCCAGATGAAGTCCGAGCGAGTTCGCCTTGGCCAGCTTCACCACGGCCTGTACCTGATCGGCCGGCTGGACCACGCCGCCACCGAAATTGTGCGTGTTCTCCAGGGCAATCGCCGCCGTGGAGACGAGATACGGCCCGGCGTCCGGGGTGATCAGCTCGGCCACCGCGTCGGCGCTCAGACGCCCGCCGTCGGCCTGCCAGGTCCGGAACGTGATCCCAGAGAAGACCGCGGCCGCCCCCAGTTCGGCCCGGGCGACGTGGGCCAGGCTGTCGCAGACCAGCTCCTGCCCCGGCGAGACCAGCAGGCGCATCCCGAGCTGATTTCCCAGCGAGCCCGAGGGGACGAAGAGCCCGGCCTCGAATCCGAGCAGCTCGGCGACCTCGGCTTCGAGGGCGTTCGCCTCCGGGTCGTCGCCGTAGACGTCGTCTCCGACCTCGGCGGCGAACATCGCCTCGCGCATCGGCGCGGACGGGCGGGTGACCGTGTCCGACCGCAGGTCCACGGTCCACGGAGTGGACGGCATCAGCCCTCGCGACGGCGACGGTCGGCGACCAGCCGCTCCGCCACCCGGAAGGCCAGTTCCAGCGACTGCTCGATGTTCAGCCGCGGGTCGCAGGCCGTCTCGTAGCGCCGCCCGAGGTCAGCTGCGGTGAGGTCGGCGGTGCCGCCGATGCATTCGGTGACGTCGTCGCCGGTGAGTTCGACGTGCAGGCCCCCCGGATGGGTTCCCAGCTCGCTGTGCACGTCGAAGAACCCGTCGACCTCATCGATGATGCGGTCCAGGTGGCGAGTCTTGACCCCGTCGGCCGTCTCCTCGGTATTGCCGTGCATCGGATCGCACTGCCAGACGACGAGGTGCCCGGTGGCGCGGACCTTCTCCACGATCGGCGGGAGGGCGTCGCGGACCTTGGCGTTGCTCATCCGGCTGATCAGGGTGAGGCGGCCGGGTGTGCCCTGCGGGTCCAGGCGCTCGACGAGTTCGGCGACGAACTCCGGAGTCGTCGTCGGGCCGAGCTTCACGCCGATCGGGTTGGCGATCCGGGAGATGAAGTCGAGGTGCGCCCCGTCCATCTGGCGGGTCCGCTCGCCGACCCAGACGAAGTGGCCGGAGAGGTCGTAGGCCTTGTCGTCCTCGATGCGGGTGAGGGCGCGTTCGTACTCCAGGATGAGCGCCTCATGCGAAGCGTAGAGCTCGACGCTCTCCAGTGCGGCGTCGTTGACCCCGCAGGCGCGCATGAAGCGAACGGCCCGGTCGATCTCCCCGGCCAGCTGTTCGTAACGCGACCCGGTCTCGGTGCTGCGCGCGAAGGCGGCGTTCCAGGAGTGGACGCGGTCCAGCGACGCGAGACCCCCGCCCGCGTAGGCCCGCAGCAGGTTGAGGGTGCTGGCCGCGGTCGAGTAGGCGCGCACGAGGCGGCGAGCATCCGGGGTGCGATCGCCCTCGAGCTCGTTGACCATGTCGCCGCGGTAGGAGATCTGGCCGGTGCTGTCGGTGTCCGAGGAGCGGGGCTTGGCGTACTGGCCGGCGATGCGCCCCAATTTGACCACCGGCATCGACGCGCCGTAGGTGAGCACGACGGCCATCTGCAGCAAGATCCGGACCTTGCCGGCGATGTCGGCCTGCGAGCTGGTGGCGAAGGTCTCGGCGCAGTCGCCGCCCTGCAGCAGGAACGCCTCGCCCTTGGCCACGGCGGCCAGCCGCTCGCGCAGCTGGTCGACCTCACTGGCCACCACCAGCGGCGGCATCCCGGCCAGGGTGAGGGCGCTCTCACGCAGCACCAGCTCGTCGGCCCACTTCGGCTGCTGGGCTGCCGGGAGGCCGCGCCAGGCGTCGATCCCCAGCGGGTCACCGGAGTGAATGGGCAGCAGCGAGGTGTCGTTCACGTCCCCAAGGGTAGGCGAATCGTCGAATTGTTTCTCCCACCGGTCGCTCGGGCCGATCCAGAGACCTGGATCGCACCGGGGTGAGCGGAGCGCGTGGATTCAACGCAGTCAGCGTGAGGGACCCATGAGGAAGCCCCCGCGCTCCTCCCACGGCGCGGCGTCCGGGCCTTGAATCGGAGTCGTACCGGCGCCGACGCCGGTGGAGACGGGCCCGCGAACCCGTCGGGACCCTTCGATCTATGGAGCACACCAAGTGGCTGACATCGCCTTCATCCTCCTGACGCTCGCGACCTTCGGGTTGCTGAGCCTCTGCGCACGGGGGGCCGAGCGGCTGTGAGCATCGCCAACCTCGCTGGGCTGGTCATCGCCGTCGTGCTCGTCGCCTTCCTGATCGTCGCGCTGCTCTTTCCGGAGCGGTTCTGATGAGCGACACCGCAGCCGGCCTGATCTTTCTCGCCTCGCTGGTGCTGGCCCTGGCGCTGGTGCACCGTCCCCTCGGCGACTACATGGCCCGCGTACTCACCGGGACGCGGCACGCCCGCGTCGAACGGGCGATCTACAAGGGCAGTGGCATCGACCCTGATGCCGACCAGACCTGGAGCCGCTACCTACGCTCCGTGCTGGCCTTCAGCCTCGTCTCCGTGCTCTTCCTCTACGGGTTTCTGCGCGTCCAGCAGCACTTCTGGCCACCCTTCGCGGTGCCGCAGATGAGCTCCGACCAGGCATTCAACACGGCGTCGAGTTTCGTGACGAACACCAACTGGCAGAGCTACTCCGGTGAGAGCGCGCTCGGATATGCCGTCCAGATGGCCGGCCTGGCCGTACAGAACTTCACCTCGGCGGCGGTCGGGGTGGCCGTCGCGATCGCACTGGTGCGGGGCTTCGCCCGGAGCCGGACCGATCGTTTGGGCAACTTCTGGGTTGATCTGACCCGGATCAGCCTGCGCATCCTGCTACCGCTCTCATTGGTCACCGCCATCGTCTTCGTGGGCGCCGGGATGATCGAGAATCTGCACCACTACGTGGATGTGAACACCCTCACCGGCTCCGCTCAGACGATCACCGGCGGCCCGGTCGCCAGCCAGGAGGCGATCAAGGAGATCGGCACGAACGGCGGCGGCTTCTACAACGCCAACTCGGCCCACCCGTTCGAAAACCCGACGGCCTGGACGAACTGGCTGGAGACCTTCCTGCTCCTCGTCGTCTCCTTCTCGCTGCCCCGGACCTTCGGGCGGATAGTGGGCGACCTACGACAGGGGCGCGCCATCGTCACCGTTATGGCGATCCTGGCCATCGGCAGCGCACTGCTCAGCGTCGGCCTGCAGGGCGCGCACCACGGCACCGTCCCCACTGCCGTCGGCGCCGCGACTGAGGGGACCGAACAGCGTCTCGGGGTAGCCGATTCGGCCGTCTTCGCCTCAGCGACGACGCTCACCTCGACCGGTGCGGTAGACAGCTTCCACGACAGCTACACCAGCCTCGGTGGCGCCGTGACGCTGCTGGACATGATGCTGGGCGAGGTGGCACCGGGCGGCACCGGCTCCGGCCTCTACGGGATGCTGATCCTGGCTATCCTGTCGGTCTTCATCGCCGGTCTCATGGTCGGGCGGACCCCCGAATACCTCGGGAAACGCCTCGGGGCTCGCGAGATGAAGTTCGCCTCCCTATACATCCTGACCACCCCGGCAATCGTGCTGGTGGGGACCGCCTTGGCGATGGCACTCCCCGGCCAGCGGGCCGCCATGCTGAACTCCGGACCGCATGGACTCTCCGAAGTTCTCTACGCATTCACCTCGGCGGCGAACAACAACGGCTCGGCCTTCGCCGGCCTCTCGGTGAACACGCACTGGTACAACACCGCGCTCGGGCTGGCCATGCTGCTCGGCCGATTCCTGCCGATCATCTTCGTACTCGGTCTGGCCGGCTCCCTGGCCCGACAGCGACCGGTGCCTGTCTCGGCGGGAACGCTGCCCACCCACCGCTCGCTCTTCGTCGGCCTCGTCTCCGGCGTCACGGTCATCGTGGTCGCCCTCACCTACTTCCCGGCGCTCGCGCTCGGACCTCTCGCAGAAGGAATCCATTGATGGAGCGCACTCTCGATCGCTCGGTCGGTCAGGCGGCCCAGAACCACTCCGCCGCCGAGCCGTCCGCACGCCCCGGCCTCTTGAACCGCGAGCAGTTGCTGAAGGCGCTGCCGGGAGCCTTCGTGAAACTCGATCCGCGGACGCTCTACAAGAACCCGGTGATGCTGATCGTCGAGATCGGCGCTGTCTTCACCACCGTTCAGGCCGTCTCGGCGCCATCGACCTTCGGCTGGTTGGTCGTGATCTGGCTCTGGCTAACTGTGCTCTTCGCCAATCTGGCCGAGTCGGTGGCCGAGGGACGGGGCAAGGCGCAGGCAGACACCCTGCGCCGGGCCAAGACCGATGCCGTTGCCCGCCGACTGCTCGACCGCGAGGAGTTCCGCGGGGGCGAGGAGTCGATCTCCGCCGCCCTGCTCCGACAAGGCGATCGGGTCGTCTGTGAGGCCGGCGACCTTGTCCCGGGCGACGGCGATGTGATCGAGGGCGTGGCCAGCGTTGATGAGAGCGCCATCACCGGCGAGAGCGCCCCGGTGATCCGGGAGAGCGGCGGGGACCGCTCCTCGGTGACCGGCGGGACGACGGTGTTGTCGGATCGCATCGTCGTCGAGATCACCCAGAAACCCGGTGAGAGCTTCATCGACCGGATGATCAGCCTGGTCGAGGGTGCCACCAGGCAGAAGACGCCCAACGAGATCGCGCTCAATATATTGCTGGCATCGCTGACCGTCATCTTCCTACTGGCGACCGTCACTCTGCAGCCGCTGGCGATCTTCAGCAAGGCGAACGCCCCCGGTATCCCGAGCTCAGCGTCGCTCGACAGCAACGGGGTGACCGGCATTGTGCTGGCATCGCTGCTGGTCTGCCTCATCCCGACCACGATCGGCGCCCTCCTCTCCGCGATCGGCATCGCGGGCATGGACCGACTGGTGCAGCGAAACGTACTGGCGATGAGCGGACGGGCGGTGGAGGCGGCCGGCGACGTGAACACGCTGCTGCTGGACAAGACCGGCACGATCACCCTCGGCAATCGGCAGGCAGCCCGCTTCGTGCCGGTCGGTACCGCCGGGTTGACCTCCGAGTCGGCCAGAGCATTGGCCGACGGATTGGCTGACGCGGCTCAGCTCTCCTCGCTGGCCGACGAGACTCCGGAGGGGCGCTCCGTCGTCGTCCTGGCCAAGAACGAGTACGGATTGCGGGAGCGTCAGCCGGGCGAACTGAGCCACGCGGTCTTCGTCCCCTTCACCGCGCAGACCCGGATGAGCGGCGTCGACCTCACCGAACCGGACGGGCGAGTCACCCGTCAGGTGCGCAAGGGTGCCACCGGGTCGGTCGCTGCCTGGGTGACCGACAACGGCGGAAGAGTGCCCGAAGAGATGAGCGGAATCGTCGAGCGGATAAGTGCCGACGGTGGCACTCCGCTCGCCGTAGCCGACCAGCAGGGCAGCGAACCGGCGCGGATTCTCGGCATCATCGACCTCAAGGATGTGGTGAAGTCCGGGATGGCCGAGCGCTTCACCGAACTGCGCCGGATGGGCATTCGCACCATCATGATCACCGGTGACAATCCGCTGACCGCCAAGGCGATCGCCGACGAGGCCGGCGTCGACGACTTCCTGGCCGAGGCCACCCCGGAAGACAAGATGGCGCTCATCAAGCGCGAGCAGGCCGGCGGAAAGCTCGTGGCGATGACCGGCGATGGCACCAACGACGCGCCGGCGCTGGCCCAGGCTGACGTCGGAGTCGCCATGAACACCGGTACCTCCGCCGCGAAAGAGGCGGGAAACATGGTGGATCTGGACTCTGATCCGACGAAGCTGATCGAGATCGTGGAGATCGGCAAGCAGCTGCTCATCACCCGCGGCGCGCTGACCACCTTCAGCATCGCCAACGATGTCGCCAAATACTTCGCGATCATCCCGGCCATGTTCTCGACGCTCTACCCAGGTCTCGGCCGCCTCAACATCATGCACCTGCATTCGGCGCAGAGCGCGATCCTGTCAGCGGTGATCTTCAACGCCGTGATCATCGTGGTACTCATCCCGCTGGCGCTGCGCGGAGTGCGCTACCACCCAAGCTCAGCCAGCCAGATGCTGCGTAGAAACCTGGCGATCTACGGCATCGGCGGCGTAATAGCACCGTTCGTCGGCATCAAGCTCATCGACCTCCTCATCCAGTTCGTCCCGGGAATCAGGTAACAATCGTGACCTCCACCCTGCGCTCCATCCTCGCCGCGCTGCGAATGCTGCTCATCCTCACCGTGATCCTGGGGATCGCGTATCCGCTGGGAGTGCTGGCGGTGGCCCAACTGCCAGGGCTGCGGCACCGGGCCGATGGCTCGCTGGTCAGCCAGAGCGGCCACGTCATCGGGTCAAGCCTGATCGGGCAGAACTTCCTTGATAAGAAAGGAGATCCGCTACCGGCCTACCTGCAGCCACGGCCGTCAGCCGCCGGTACCGGCTACGACCCGACCGCCACCGGCGCCAGTAACCTCGGCCCGGAGTCGATCGTCGATACGCTCCCTGACCCGTCCATCAAGGGCGATACCGGTAAGCAGAGCCTGCTGACTCAAGTCTGCGCCCGTAGCCTGGCCGTCGGTAGTTTCGACGGGGTCAGTGGCGCCCGGCCCTTCTGCACCGCTGATGGCGTCGGGGCGGTGCTCGCGATCTTCTGGTCCGGCCCGGGCTACCAGGGTCACGTGACGCGCGTGATCAGCCTCAACCAGGCGGCGCCCACGACACCCTTCCTCAAGGAATACCAGGGAGTTGCGGTGCAGGACGCGACATTCGGCGGCGACTACAGCCACGCTCAGGTCGTCGCGATCCGCGGTGACGCGCCGGCGACACCGGCCGTGCCCGCCGACGCCGTGACGGCCTCGGGCTCGGGTCTGGACCCGGAGATCAGCCCGGCCTATGCCACGATCCAACTGGCCCGGATCGCCGCGGCTCGCCGGGTGCCCGTCAACGCGATCGCGCAGGTTGTCCGAGCGCACACCACCGGGCGGGATCTCGGATTCATCGGCACCGCGAAGGTGAATGTCCTTGCGGTCAACCTGGAACTCGACCAGCGCTACCCGGTCGCAGGGTGAATCGAAGCCTGCGATGAAGGGAAGCGACCCCACGGAGGCCGTGCGGCAGACTGAGCAGGTGCCCTCTGACCCCGCGGCAGCGCTCCCCCAGCGCTCGCCCGCCCCGACGACCCGCGGCACACTGCGGGTCTATCTCGGCGCGGCGCCCGGCGTCGGCAAGACCTACGCCATGCTCGAAGAGGGCAACCGTCGGCTGTCGCGTGGGGCCGACGTCGTCATCGGACTGGTCGAGACCCATGGACGGGCCCACACTCGCGACGCGATGGGGAAACTGGAGGTCATCGCCCGCCGCCACATCCGGTACCGCGACCGCGACTTCGAAGAGATGGACACCGACGCGATCCTCAGCCGGCACCCGGACGTCGTGCTCGTTGACGAACTGGCCCACAGCAACGTGCCCGGGTCACCGAACGCCAAGCGCTGGGAGGACATCGAGATCCTGCTCGCGGCCGGCATCGACGTCCTCTCCACCCTCAACATCCAGCACCTCGAGAGCGTCAACGACGTGGTCGAGAAGGTCACCGGCATACCGCAGCGCGAGACGGTCCCCGATGCCGTGGTTCGCCAGGCCGAGCAGATTCAACTCGTCGACCAGACCCCGGAGGCGCTGCGCCGCCGGATGGCACACGGCAACATCTACGCGGCTGAGAAGGTCGATGCCGCGTTGTCGAACTACTTCCGCGCCGGAAACCTGACGGCACTGCGCGAACTCGCCCTCCTCTGGGTCGCCGATCGGGTGGAGGAGGGGCTGCAGCGCTATCGCAGCGACCATGACATCGTCGAGAGCTGGGAGACGCGTGAGCGGGTGGTGGTGGCGCTCTCCGGGCGGGCCGAGGATGCGGCGCTGATCCGACGGGCGGCCCGGATCGCGGTCCGCACCGGCGGTGCCGCGCTCTCGTCGGTGCACATCGCGGGCTCGGATGGACTCCTCGGAGCCGACCCGACGGCGCTGACCAGCCAGCGGGCCCTCACCGAGTCCCTGGGCGGCAGTTACCACGTCGTACGGGGTGATGACCCGGCAACGTCGCTGGTCGAGTTCGCCCGGGCGATGAACGCCACCCAACTGGTGCTCGGCGCCTCCCGGCGCCCTCAGCTGCGGGCACGGCTCATCGGGCCGGGTGTCGGTGCCCGGCTGGTGCGAATCTGCGGTGATATCGACGTCCACATCGTCCCGCACGACAAGCCGGGGGCCTCCCCTCGATTCGCCGGGCTCGCGTGGCTGAACTCGCTGCGCCCCTCGACCCGCCGAACCCTCACCGGCTCAACCCTGGCCGCGCTGCTTCTCGCGCTCAGCACCCTGCTGCTGTCAGGCGAGCGGTCGCGCCTGAACCTCATCTCAGACGTCCTCATCTTCCTGCTGGTGACGCTGGCGATCTCGACCTACGCCGGCGTGATCGTCGCCGTCGTCTCGGCCGTCGTCGCCTCGGCGCTGCTCAATTACTACTTCACCCCTCCGCTGCACCGCTTCACGATCAGCGAGCGGAACAATGCCCTCGCTCTGGCCGTCTTCGTCATCGTCGCGGTGCTGGTCGCCGTTCTCGTCGACCGGGCCGAGCGTCGCCGCCGGGAGGCGGTCCGGGCTTCAGCCGAGGCCAACACACTGGCCGCGGTGGCCGGGAGCGTGATCCGAGGTGAGTCCGCGCTGGCCGACCTGTTGGGGCAGCTTCGGGAGATCTTCGGTATGCGCTCGGTCGCCCTCCTGGAACGCGTCGACGGGCAGTGGCGCCGGGCCCGCTCGGTTGGGCTTGAGCCGCCCCAGACACCCGAGGAGGCCGACGTGTTCGTGACGGCCGACGAGACCACCGCGCTGGCCATGGCCGGGCCGGTGCTGCGAGCCGACGACCAGCGTGTGCTGCGCGCCTTCGCCATCCAAGCTGCGGCCGCGCTGCGCACCGAGCGTCTGGCCGACGAAGCAGAGCAGACCGAGCCGCTGCGCGAACTGGACCGCACCCGGGCTGCACTGCTGACCGCCGTTAGCCACGATCTGCGGACCCCGCTGGCCGGGGCCAAGGCGGCCGTCAGCAGCCTGCGCGATCCGGGCGTCACCTTCTCCGAAGACGACCGGCGTGAGCTGCTGGCCGCCGCCGACGAGTCACTGGACCGGCTCAGCCGGCTGGTGGCGAACCTGCTCGACATGAGCCGACTGCAGGCCGGGGCGATGGCGGTTCATTCGGTGCCGGTCGAGGTCGAGGACGTGATCGCGCTGGCCCTGGACAGCGTCGGCCCAGCCGCAGATCAGGTAGGCATCACGAATCCGCCGACGCTGCCGCCGGTCAAGGCCGACCCTGGCCTGCTGGAGCGGGTGCTCGGGAACCTGCTCGAGAACGCCCTGCGGATCGCCTCCGGCCCGATCACGATCGCCGCGAGCGCACGCGCCGACCTGGTGGAACTGCGGGTCATCGATCATGGGCCGGGGTTGCCGGTACAGGCCCGGGAGTCGGCCTTCGCGCCGTTTCAACGCTTCGGCGACTCCACCAATATCCAGGGCGTCGGCCTCGGCCTGGCGCTGGCCCGCGGCTTCACCGAAGCGATGGGCGGAACCCTCGTGCCGGAGGAGACCCCCGGCGGCGGCCTGACGATGGTCGTCACGTTGGAGGCGGCAATCCGTGACCCGCTCCCGCTGGCACCGCCGCATCTGGCCGAAGGGCAGCGCAGCTGATGCGGGTGCTGGTCGTCGACGACGAGCCGCAGATCGTCCGTGCCCTGCTCATCAATCTGCGGGCCCGCGGCTATGAGGCCTTGGCCGCGAGCTCCGGTGCCCAGGCCCTCATCGAGGCGGCCAGGCACCCGCCCGACCTTGTGCTGCTCGATCTCGGGTTACCCGACATGGACGGCAGCGACGTGATCACCGGCCTCCGTGGTTGGACGCCGGCGCCGATCATCATCCTCTCCGGACGGACCGGCGGATCGGAGAAGGTCGCCGCCCTCGACGCCGGCGCCGACGACTACGTAACCAAGCCGTTCGGCATGGAGGAGCTGATGGCCCGAATGCGGGCGGTCGCCCGGCGTGCGGCGCCTGACCCGGTGGGTGCAGAGGCCCGCGTGCAGATCGGTGATCGCCAGATAGATCTGGCGGCCCGCGCCGTCTTCGCAGCGGACGGCAGCGAGATCCGGCTGACCAAGACCGAGTGGGCGCTGCTGGAGCGGCTCATCCGCAATCCCGGCAAGCTCATCACGCAGCGGCAGTTGCTCACCGAAGTATGGGGACCGGCGTATGCCGAGGAGTCGGGGTACCTGCGTTTCCACTTCGGCCAGTTGCGCCGCAAGCTCGAAGTCGATCCCGCCCGTCCGCGATACCTGATCACCGAGCCCGGCCTGGGCTACCGCTATACCGAGTAGCTGACCGGCAGGTCAGCCGAAGAAGACCTCGGCCTCGGAGTAGAGCTCGGTGGAGACGGTCTTCAGTTCACGGGTGGCATCGGCCAGCGGAACCCGCACGATGTCGGTGCCGCGCAGCGCGACCATCTTGCCCCAGTCGCCGTCCTTGGCCGCATCGACGGCGTGCAGACCGAAGCGGGTGGCCAGCACTCGGTCGAAGGCGCTCGGGGTGCCGCCCCGCTGGATGTGCCCGAGGACGGTGGTCCGTGCCTCCTTGCCGGTACGCGACTCGATGGCGCCGGCCAGCCACTCGCCGATTCCGCCGAGACGGGCATGGCCGAAGGCGTCAACACCCTTGCCGAGGACGAAGGACTCACCCGAGCTGACGTCCGGAGTCGCCCCCTCGGAGACCACGATGATCGGCGAGTAGTGCGACTGGAAGCGGCTCTCGACGTAGGCGCAGACCCGGTCCAGGGAGAAGGGCGCCTCCGGGATGAGGATGATGTTGGCGCCTCCGGCCATGCCGGCGTGCAGGGCGATCCAGCCGGCGTGACGCCCCATCACCTCGACGATGAGGGCCCGGTGGTGCGACTCGGCGGTGGTGTGTAGCCGGTCGATCGCCTCGGTGGCGATGTTCACCGCCGTGTCGAAGCCGAAGGTGTAGTCCGTCGCGTTGAGGTCGTTGTCGATCGTCTTCGGCACACCGATGACGTTCACCCCCAGCTCGTGCAGCTGGGCCGCCACCCCGAGGGTGTCCTCCCCGCCGATCACGATGAGCGCATCGACACCGAGCGCGTGCAGGTTCTCGCGGATCCGGTCGACGCCGCCGTCGACGGCATAGGGGTTGGTCCGCGACGAGCCAAGAATCGTCCCGCCACGAGGAAGGATGCCCCGCACCTCCGGCACACCGAGCTGCATCGTCGCGTTCTCCAGCGGGCCGCGCCAGCCGTCACGGAAGCCGACGAATTCGAAGCCAAAGACGCCGACGCCCTTGCGCACCACGGCCCGGATGACCGCGTTCAGTCCCGGACAGTCGCCGCCGCCGGTGAGGACTCCGATTCGCATTCCTACTCCTGGGTCGGGTTGACGGGTACAAAACGCCCCTGGCTGCGGACGATACCGGGTGGCTAACTCATTTCGACGTTGCCCGGCAGGCGCAACGCGGAGGATTCTGCCGCCGCTCAGGCCTCACTCGGCACCGGCAGCGGCGGAATCGCCCGCCAGCGAGCGAGATTGTGCCGGGCGTCGGCCAGGGCATCGTGCTGATCCTGCGGCTGCTCGGGCTGAGGAGGACGTCCGGCGTCCTCCCAGCGCTGCCGCAGTTCGTGGGTGAAGCGCGGGATCTCACGCGGCAACGCACGCATATCGCCCCAGAGCTGGGCCAGCACGACGTGGTCGTAGCCGGCGATCCAGGCCCAGAGCTCAATCGGCTCGCCCGGCTCGAGGAAGAACGCGAGGAGGTCGTCGCGGATCTGAGCCCGACTGCGCCACGCCTTGTCACCGGGCGAGGGTAACTTGTCCAGCACGTTGCGGCGCACCCATGGGATGGCCCGATCGGGGTTGAATTCGCGGGAGACCGCGTAATACTCCCGTCCGTCCTCGGCCGCTACCCCGATGGAGATGAGATCAATGGTGATCCCGTCTTCGATGAACTCGCAGTCGTAGAAATAGCGCACGCAATCCCCGTGATCGTTGTGGTGTCTTGAGACCGGATGGGAATTGGCTAGCCGGCGCGTTCGGTCGGTACGCGTTCGCCGACTTCGCGAACGTCGGCCGGCGACACCACCGGCGCGCCGCCGCGCGACTGTGCTCCGGCGGAGCGGTTCGATCCGAAGGTGGCGACCGTTCCCTGCGCCTGCTTTACCTTCGCCGCGTAGAGATCGACGTACTCCTGGCCGGAGAGGAGCATCAGTTCGTACATGATCTCGTCGGTCATGGAGCGCTCGACGAAGCGGTCGCCGGCCATCCCCTCGTACCGGCTGAAGTCGAGGGGCTTGCCGATGCGCACGCCGGGCCGGGGGCGCAGCTTGGGCAGGACACGTCCGGTCGGCTGAATCGTGTTGGTGTCGATCATCGCTACCGGGATCACCTCGACCCCGGCCTCCAGCGCCATCCGGGCAACGCCCGTCTTGCCGCGGTACAGGCGGCCGTCAGGCGAGCGGGTGCCCTCGGGGTAGATGCCGAGGATCTTTCCGGACTCAAGCACACGAATTCCGGTGTCGAGGGCGTCCTGTGCGGCATCGGCGCCGGACCGATCGATCGGAACCACGCCGACGCCGGCGAAGAACTGCTTGGAGAGCCATCCCTTGAGGCCGGGCGTCACGAAGTATTCGGCTTTGCCGAGGAAGATGACCTTCCGCGGCACGAGTAGCGGCAGGAAGAACGAATCGCTGAACGAGAGGTGATTGCTGGCGAGGATCACCGGGCGGTCGGTCGGGAGATTCTCCGCGCCCTCCAGGTACGGCCGCCAGATGAGACGCAGCGGCGGACCGATCAGGAGGTACTTGGCCAACCAGTACAACATTCGGCGACTTCCTCCTCCTCTATGCGACGTCCTGTACACAACGCTGCGTAACGAGAAGCGCTGTGTAGTGAGACTAGTGCCGTAGCTAGCCCACCTACAAGCTAGCGACTGTGGGTTACGGGCCAAAGACGTGCATGATTAAGGTCATTGCAGTCCACATCACACCCTGCCCGCACCGGCGGCACCTCCGCCGGATCTCCCCCGATCGAGGTCACGCTGAATGTCACCCCTAGCAGGCTCTGAGTCGTTTTCGATCGACGGCGGCGCGATCGGCGTGCTGGTCAGTCACGGCTTCACCGGGATGCCGGCGAGTATGCGTCCGTGGGCCGAGCACCTGGCCGCCCAGGGCTACACCGTCCGCCTCCCGCTGCTGCCCGGTCACGGCACCACCTGGCAGGACCTGAACGCGACCACCTGGCAGGACTGGTACGCGACCATAGAGGCGTCGTATGCCGAACTCGCAGCGCGCTGCGATCAGATCTTCGTCTGCGGCTTGTCCATGGGCGGAACCCTGGTCACCCGACTCGCGGAGGAGAAGGGCGATGCGATCGCCGGGCTGGTCCTGGTCAACCCGGCCTACGCGACCGAGCGCCGGGACGCGGCCTTCGCCAAGTACATCAGCTGGCTGGTGAAGTCGATGCCAGGCATCGCCAGCGACATCAAGAAGTCCGGCGTCAGCGAGCCGGGCTATGACCGGACCCCGCTGAAGGCCTTCGTCTCGCTGCAGCAACTCTGGAAGGTCGTTCTACAGGATCTGGAGAAGGTCACCGCACCGGTGCTGCTGCTGCGCAGCCGGGAGGATCACGTCGTCGAGCCGCTCTCTGGGCGCCTGCTGCAGAGCGGCGCCACCAATACGACGGTCCGCGAGATCGTCCTGGAGAACAGCTATCACGTCGCCACCCTCGACAATGACGCGCCGCTCATCTTCGACGAGAGCGTTCGCTTCATCAGCGACCTGGTCCGCCCCTCGCCGGCCGAACACGCATAGCGACACGAATCGGACTCGTCTCCGCGGAGACGCTGGCGCCGACTCGCGCCGTGCATCACTATTCAAGTAAGCGTTGCTGAGCAGAGAGGAGTCGCCTGGTGACTGACGCAGCTGCACAGCCGGGGCGGTCCCGCGACGCCGAGATGGCCAACGGCCTGGTGGCTACGGCCTACGTACCGCTCGGCGACGTGGTCGCCGAAGACGGTGAATTGGTGTTGTCAGCGCTGACGCGGGCCCGAATCGCGGCCTATCTGCTGTCGCCCCACGACGGGGTCATCCGGGTGTACGTCGACGCCCAGGAGCGGGCCGACGCCCGCTCGATCATGCATGCGACCGGCGCCCGCTCGGCCGATCCGAGTGAGGACGAGCCGCTCGCGGACCCGACCGCACCGGCCAGGCCGTCAACGATCGAGCCCGACACGGACACCGACGCTCGCTTCGCCGAACTCACGTCGGATTGGCACGTCGACACCGTCGCCGCCATCCGTGCCGCGGAGCAGCAGCTGGCCCAGGACGAGGAGGAGCGCCGGGAGCAACTTCCGCCCCCGATCGACAGTGAGCCGGATCCGGAGGACATCGAGCACTACGTCGCTCCCCCGCCGCCGCCGCTCCCGCGACTGAGCGCAGCGACCGTACGCGGCCTCATCGTGATCATGCTGGGGATCGCGGTGTTGGCCTTCGGCGACCTGCTCCAGTTCGACCCGAACTTCACCTTGCTGCTCGGGGTGGCCGGCATCCTGGTCGGCGCCGGCATGCTGGTTATGCGGCTGCGCCCACACCCCAACGACGACGACACCGACGACGGCGCGGTGCTCTGAGCCGCGTCGACTCAGAGGGCGATCTCGACCAGTAGCGGTCGGTGATCGCTGGCCCGGTCAACCTCCGCCGAGTCGAGCACCGTCGCCGAGATGACGTCAAGGGCCGGTGGGACGAAGACGGCGTCGATACGGCGCCGGGGATGGTCCCGGGGTCCCGAGGTGGCGCCGGGCACCTCGCCCGCACGCGAAGTCGTCTCCTCCGGGTGGATGTTGCCCCAGGCGTCGACGCGCCCATGAGCGAGTGCACGCCACACCGCCGAGCCCGGATCGTCGTTGGTGTCCCCGGCGACGATCGTCGCGATTCCGGCCGGAATGTCGACCGCGATCCGGGCCTGGAGTTCCTGGACATGGCGCAGCCGGGGCTCGGCGACGAGGTCGAGATGAACTCCGGCCACCGCGAACTCTGTATCGCGCAGGCGTAGCCGGGCCAGCGCCACGCCCCGACGATGCAGGCGTGGGTCCGGGCTCAGCAGCACGTCTGTAGTGGAGACGACGTCGACCGACAGCGACGAGAGGATCAGGTTCGCCCCGGCCGCGCGGCCGCCACCGACCACGACCAGCGACGAGCGGCGGGCCAGTTCCGCGCACCGGGAGCGCCACCGCAGGAATCTCGGCGCCTCCTGAATGCAGACGACGTGCGGTTCAGCGTCACGGATGATCCGAGCCACGGCGGTTGCGTCGTCGCGCAGCGACCGGACGTTGTAGGTGAGCAGTCGCAGGAGCGTCATTCCGAGGCTCGGAGCGGCGACCCGGCACTGGCGCCGGCTGCGTCGACCGGCGCCGTCCCGTCAGTGCCGGGGAGTACGTCCCGCCGCGCGAGGTCGGCGGCGCCGATCAGCCCCGCCTCTGGGCCGAGTGCCGCCGCCACGATGGTGGCCTGCGGGCGGAACCCGCGGCCGGTCAGCGAATGGGCGAAGGTGGCCCGGGCCGGGCCGAGGAGCAGATCCCCGGCGTCGCTGACCCCGCCGCCGATGATGAAGAGCGACGGATCGAGCGCGGCGGCCAGATTGGCCAGGCCCCGCCCCAGCCACTGCCCCATCGCCGTGTAGATCTCCACCGCCGACGGGTCTCCCTCGCGCGCCGCCTGAGTGACCAGCGGGCCGGTGATGGCGGCCTGGTCACCCCCGGCCAGGCGCAGCAACCTTTCGGCGCCGATGGGCGAGACCGCCGCCAGCTCCCGGGCGTCGCGGGCCAGTGCGTTTCCGGAGGCGTACATCTCCCAGCATCCCCGGTTGCCGCAGGCGCAGCGCCGCCCCTCCGGCACGACCGTCATGTGCCCGTACTCGCCGCCAACGCCGTAGGCGCCGCGGAAGAGACGGCCGTCGAGGATGAGCGAGCCGCCGATCCCGGTGCCGATGGTCACGCAGACGACCACCGACTGACCGGCCGCCGCACCGAAACGGTACTCAGCCCAGGCCGCGGCATTGGCGTCGTTCTCCACCGTGACCGGCACCGGGATTCGCTCGCGGAGCGCCTCACGAAGCGGTTCGTCTCGCCAGGCCAGGTGCGGCGAGAAGAGCACCGTGGCCCGGTCGCTGGAGATCCAGCCAGCCGCGCCGATGCCGACCGCGACAACGTCGTGGTCGCGGCTGAGTTCACCGACCACGTCGCAGATGACCTCTTCGGTCTGCAGGACGTCGTCGCCCGGGGTCGCCCGGCGCACCGAGGCGACGATGCGTCCCCGGTCGTCGACCACTCCGGCCGCTACCTTGGTTCCGCCGATATCCACACCGATCGCCAGTACCACGCACACCTCGTCACTGTTGAGATGACGGTGAGCGACCACCGTCACGGTCTGTGAACATAGAGTCTGACAGGTCGCACCGCTGCTGATTGAAGCGGCAACGTCAAGGAAGTTTCGTGTTCTTCACACGACGACTTTTTCGCTGTTCACAGGCGACCCCGGTGTGGCATCGTCCACGACCGTGGCTAACTGGGGAAGCCGCGGCCATTCACCGCGCGCAAGCATCGGCGGAATGCTGTCAGCCTTGCTGATTCTGATCACGATGGCCGTCGTCAGCCCCCGCGCGGTGGCCGGCTACACCAGCATGATTCATCAGGCCCGGCACACGACCTCGGTCAGCGACGTCATGAACGCCGCGACGACGCTCTCGCTCTACGAACTGGACTCAGAACGGCCAGCCGAACTCAACCTCGACGTCACCTCGACGGCGCCGCTGGACGACGGTGGGACCCTGGTCGCCAGCCCCGGCAACCATCTGCAGGTGCGGGCCGCTGGTGGCACATTCTGCGTAGTCGGCGTAGATACCGACGGCCGTAAGGTCTTCTTCGACTCCGGCCTCGGGCATCTCACCGACGATCCGCTCGGCCCGACCTGCGGCGCGACCGGATACACCGCGTCACTCCGGCACTGACTCCCCGAAGGAGATGTGCTGAACGGGTCGCTGCGCCGGCGGCCGGGCCGATGCCGCGTCCAGGAACGCTCGTAGCGCCTCAACCGCCGCAGAGGCGGCGGTGGCGATCTTCTCGCTGACCTCGGGCCGGTCGCCGCGCAGCACCGCGATCACCTGGCAGATCGGGCACCACGTGCATTCAGGGGCACCGGTCGCGATATGCGAGGCGTCACCCAGGTTGTGCGCGGCCCAGTCCTGCATGGCCGCGAAGAGCTTGCCGGCCTCGTCGGCCACACTCCCCAGCGGCTCCGATCCACCCGCTCCCCCGGCCGATCCGTGCGGTGTCTCAGTCATTGACGCTCCCGCGTTCGGCTGGGCCGAGCGAAGTCTGACGCTCAGCGGTCTCGGGCTCGGCAGTGTCAGGCTCAGCGGTCTCGGGCTCGGCAGTGTCAGGCTCGGCGGTCTCGGGCTCGGCACCAGCCGAGCTCCGTTTGGGCCAGGTCGCCGGGTCCGGCTCGAACCTGACCCGAAGCTCACCGTCGGCCAACTCCCCGCTGACGACGCTGCAGCGGCGCAGCACGCTCGGCAGGGTGCGGATTCGGCGGTGGCCGGCCACGGTGAGCACCAGGTCATCACCGACGCGGGCCGCGTCGACCACGGCTCGGCTCACCAGCGGCAGCCGCAGCCGTAGTAGGAACTGCTCACCGACCGCCTCGACGCTCATCAGCGGCGCCACCCCGGCGGCGGTATCGACGATCGACACCGGATCGACGCTCTGAGTGGCGCTTAGCGGCCCGTAGAGCTCGTCGCCGACGTCTGAAAGCGCGGCCACGCCAACCGGCTCCTCGCCGCGGTAGGTGACCTGCTTGATCGGCAGCCCGGCGAAGGACTCCTCGATCCGCCCCATCTGCCGGGCCTGCGCGGTGACCCACCCCTGCCGGAAGGCGTCCTCGCCGTCCGGGAAGAGCTTGTTGGCCACCACCATGTCCACGTTGTAGCCGTAGAGCGCCAGGGCGGTAAAGGTCCGGCGGGTCTCGGCGAGCACCACCGACTCCGGCGTGAGCACGAGGCGCACGCTGGTGACCTCGGGGTCGGCCAGCATCCCGCGCACAAGCGCCAGATCGTCGCTGAGGCGCAGCAGCGCATCGAAGAGGTCATCCGGTGGCAGGGCGTCGCCGCGGCCAAGGATCGCCGCCAGCGGGCGCATACCGCGGGCCAGCCGCCGCTGCATCGGGAAGACCTTCTGCAGGTACCACCCCAGCGCCTCCGGGAGGGCGAGGAGCCGCAGCGTCTCGGCGGTCGGGGCGCAGTCGACGATCAGGACGTCCCAGCTGCCACTGCGGGCCAGGTCGTGGACCGCCAGCAGCGCGAGCACCTCGTCGATGCCGGGGAGCACCGTCAACTCCTGCGCCGTGATCGGGTCAACGCCGCCGCGGGCCAGCACCTCGAGCAGGTACCGCTGCACGTCCGACCAGGCGGCCTCGAACTGGCGCTGGGTGTCCAGCTGGACGGACCAGAGGTTCTCGGTGACCTCGACCGGCTCGCCGCCAAGCTCGACGTCGAGGGTGTCGGCTAGCGAATGCGCGGCGTCGGTCGACAGCAGTAGCGTCTTGACTCCCCGCTGGGCACAGCGCAGAGCGGTTGACGCCGCCACCGTGGTCTTGCCGACGCCGCCCTTACCGGTGAGCAGGACGATCCGCATCTCAGTCTTCGATCGATTCGACGCGCTTCTTCAGACCCTTCAGCGCGGTGTCCACGATGACTCGCTCAGCCTTGCGCTTCAGCATGCCGAGCACCGGGATCGCCGTGTCCACGGTGAGTGAGTAGACGACCTCGGTGACGCCGGGGGTGTCGGTGGAGCGCAGTTCGTAGGAGCCGACCTGCGCCTTCTGCATCTGGCCCTTGATCAGGTGCCAACTGACGCCCGCGTCACCGTGCCACTCGTACTCCAGCTCGTAGCGGTCCTTGACGATGCTGGCGTCAATGGTGAACGCGACGCGGTGAGCCAGCCCGTCATCGCCGACCGCGGTGATGTCGACGGACTTGATCTCATTCACCCACTGCGGGTACGACTCGAAGTCCGAGATCACCGCCATGATCTTGGCCGGTGCCGCGGTTATGTTGATCGACTGGGTCGACTGATCAGGCATGGGGCAACGTTACCGGGCAGCGGCCTCGAGTTGATCCTTCACGGCCCAGAAGTTGCGTTTGGCACGCAAAGCATGGCCACGCTGGGCCCGGCGGGCGGCTCGGCGTCCCAGCCGCCCACGCGCTGGATCCAGCCGCAGAAAGTAGTGCAGAACTACACCTTCGTAAGCCGATTCGAGCCAGATCTCCATGGAACCCGCCATGTCATTCCGGCAGAAATCGGTGCAGGATGTGACGAACCACTGGATGCCGAGCACCCCCCGGTCGCGGTCTATCCTCAGTGTCATTCCTGGCCACCAGCGTGACCAGTTCGACTCGTCGGCGACGACCGCCGCGACCGCTGCGGGGGCGGCCGCGATCCACGTCGCGTCGACCAGGTCAACTTCAGGCATCGGTACAGGATCGCACCCGTGCGCAGGGGGACGTCAGTCGGCTCGGTACCGACTGTCCCTACTATGGTGTGAAGCAATCCACACCAAAGCACACTTGGGCGGAGCAGGTCTGACAACGCTTCAAGAAAGGGCACCAGCCGTGCGCGAGATCGCCGTCCCCAGCACCAATGTCGAGGCTCCCTACCGAAGCACGGCACAGTGCGTCTTCAACAACGCCAGGGACTTCCCGACCCGGGTCGCGCTGCGACGACGCGCCGCCGACGGGTGGACGGACGTCACGACAACCGAGTTCGCAGAGCAGGTCACCCGCGTGGCCAAGGGGCTGCTGAAGGCCGGCATCGAAGCCGGTGACCGGGTGGCCCTGATGAGCAAGACCCGCTACGAATGGACCGTCGCCGACTTCGCCGTGTTGAGCGTCGGCGCCGTTGTGGTGCCGATCTATGAGACCTCCAGCGCCGAGCAGATCGAATGGATTCTCGCCGACTCCGGCGCCAAGGGCGTCTTCGTCGAGTCTCAGGTGCACGCCGGCCTCGTCGAGTCGGTGCGGTCGTCGGCCCCCGATCTCGCCCACGTCTGGCTCTTCGACGAGAACGCCTTTGAATCACTGCGTGTGCTGGGCGCAGACCTGGCCACCGAGGATGTCCTCAAGCGCCTGGACGCGACCGCTCTCGACGACGCAGCCTCGATCATCTACACCTCGGGCACGACGGGGCGCCCCAAGGGCTGCGTGCTGCTGCACCGCAGCTTCATCGCCGAGATCACCGACGTCACGGCCAACCTCGGCGACCTCTTCGAGATCGGCTCCTCGACCCTGCTGTTCCTGCCGATCGCCCATGTTTTCGGGCGGGTCATCGAGATCGGCTCGATCGCGAACGGCACCGTGCTCGGTCACACCGCGGACATCTCGAACCTGCTCCCGGACCTCGCGTCCTTCAAGCCGACGTTCATCCTCAGCGTTCCGCGGGTCTTCGAGAAGGTCTTCAACACGGCCAAGCAGCGCGCCCACGCCGACGGCAAGGGCTCGATCTTCGACAAGGCGACCGACGTCGCGATCAAGTACTCCGAAGCGGTGGAGGCCGGGCACGTTGGTCTCGGCCTGAAGCTGACCCACGCCGTCTTCGACAAGCTCGTCTACTCCAAGCTGCGGGCGGCACTCGGTGGCGAGTGTCGCGCCGCCGTCTCCGGCGGTGCACCCCTGGGCAGCCGTCTTGGGCACTTCTTCCGCGGCGTCGGGGTGACGATCTACGAGGGCTACGGGCTCACCGAGACCACCGCCGGTATCGCGGTCAACCGTCCGGGAAACATTCGCATCGGCACCGTCGGGCAGCCGGTGCCCGGGGTCTCGGCCCGGGTCGCCGACGACGGCGAACTGCTGATTCACGGCACCCTCGTCTTCGACCGGTACTGGCGCAATGAAGCAGCCACGAGTGAGGCCATCGACGCTGACGGCTGGTTCCACAGCGGCGACATCGGCGAGATCGACTCCGACGGCTACATCAAGATCACCGGCAGAAAGAAGGAGATCCTGGTGACGGCCGGCGGTAAGAACGTCGCCCCGGCCGTGCTGGAGGATCGGGTTCGGGCGCACTGGCTGGTGAGTCAGTGTCTCGTCGTCGGCGACGGACAGCCCTACATCTCGGCGCTGGTAACGATCGATCCGGAGGCCTTCCCGACCTGGCTGAAGAGTGCCGACCGCCCGGAGACCACGCCGCTGGCCGACGTCGTCGACGACCCGGCGCTGCACGCCGAGATCCAGTTGGCCATCGACGACGCCAACAAGGCCGTCAGCAAGGCCGAGGCGATCCGCAAGTTCGTCATCCTCCCCACCGACTGGACCGAGGCCACCGGCGAACTCACACCCTCGCTGAAGCTCAAGCGCAACGTGGTCGAGAAGCAGTGCTCGGTGCTCATCACGGGCCTCTACGCCGACGTCCAGAAGGTCTGACCGAGCCCGCGGCACGCTGCCCGCTCACCTCTAAACGCGGGACGATTTCAGCGATCGAGCATCGCACGCAGGGTCGCCGCGGCACCGTCCCACTGCCACTCATCGACGACCCAGCGGCGGCCGGCCTCGCCCATCATCTGGCGCAGGGTCTCGTCGCCCAGCAGTTCCGCGCAGCGCTGGACGATGGCGGGACGGTCCCATCCGTTCACGACGTAGCCGGTGCGCCCGGCCAACACGGCGTCCGGTGCCCCGCCGGAGTCGCCGGCGATCACCGGCAGGCCCATCGCCGAGGCCTCCAGGTAGACGATGCCGAGTCCCTCAACGTCCAGTCCGCGTCGCCGAGTCCGGCACGGCATCGCGAAGACATCACCGGCCGCGAAGTGGGCCGGTAACTGGTCGTGCGGCACCGGCCCGGTGAAGATCACGTCGTCGGCGACACCCGCGCGGTGGGCCTGGTCGCGCAGTGATTGCTGGTACTTGCCGTCTCCGACGATGAGCAGCGCCACGTCCGGCACCTGGGCCTGCACACCGGCGAGCGCGGCGATCAACTCGTCCTGACCCTTACGGGGAACAAGCCGGGAAACACAGACGATTGTCGGTCGATCGCCGAGGCCGAGCGTCGCCCTCAGCCGTCGTCGGCCGTCCGGGTCGGGCGCGAAGGTCGTCGTGTTGACGCCCGGCGCCAATCGCTCAAGGCGCACGTCAGGGCCGAGCGCCGCAGCCAGCCGGGTGCGGGTGTACTCGCCCAGGTAGGTGACGACGTCGCACTCGCTCCCGATGCGGCGCAGCATCTGACGGGCCCCCGGCAGTTTCGCCCAACCCACTTCGTGGCCGTGGGTAGTCGCGACGAGTTGCTCCACTCCGGCCCTGCGCAGCGCGGGAGCGAGCAGGCCGAGCGGGGCCGCCGCACCGAACCAGACCGCGGTGGCCGCGAAGTCCCGCGCCGCCGCGGTGATAGCGCGACTGGCGGCCGGAGTCGGCAGCAGCATGCCGGTGCCGTGCCGGATCACCCGAAATGGTTGCTTCGCGTCGAACTCCGCCGCGCCCGGGTAGTCGGAGGCATAGACAAGCAGTTCATCGGCCGGCTGGCGGGTTGCCATGGCATGGACGAACGACTGGATGCCTCCCTGCCGGGGCGGAAAGTCGTTGGTGACGATCAGCGTGCGCCGGGTGCGCTGCGCCACGGGAGAGTCTCCGTTCCTACGAGTGAGGCTGGTCCCGCGGGACGTCAGCTCAGCTGAGCCCGCAGATAGCCCGACCAACCGGATGCGAACTGGGTGGTCGAGACGCCGAGCACAGACTTTAGCGCGCCGTTCACCGCCTCATCGGCGGTTGCCGCCGGGACCGCCTGGATCGCGGCTGCGACGGCCCGGTAGAACTTCAGCAGCCCGGACTCGCCGGCTCGAGCGGCGATGTAACGGCAGGCCAACCAGGACTCTTCGTAGACCTGAGCGATTCGGGTGTTCTCGCTGTTGTAGTCGGTCGTGGTCGGCAGGGACGTCGGCACCCGGCCGGCGGCGACGTCGTGGCTGAGTTCGGACGCGGCGAATTTCACCGTCTGGCCGCTGTTGAGGTTCGCCACATACTCGGCGAACCCCTCGATCAACCAGGTGGGCATCCCAGTGCCCACGGTGGGGCGGGTGGCGATCAGTGTGACTTCGTGGCGGAGCACGATCTGCTCGCCGACGTCGCTGAGCTTCTGCAGGTTGGCCGGGTTGAGCACCACCCGCTGTCCGAGCAACTGGCCGGCCTCCGGGTTGTCCACGTCGGCCACCGAGACGGCGTCGATCTGGTTGAGCACCAGATCGTTGCCGATCACGGCCGTCATTTCGTCCTGGGTATCGGGGATGACGACGGCGACCTGTCGGGTCCAGTCAGATCCCCACACCGCTGTCACGGCCTTCACAGCGCTGTCAACGACGCCCGCGTACACGGGCAGCAGTGCGGCAAATTGGGGATGGGCCAGTACCAGGCTCGATGCGCCTCGATACACGTCGACCTTGCCGTAGTCCCACAGGCCGTGCCAGCTCGCCCCGGCCTGGTCGGCGAGATCGGAGTCACTGGAGATCACCGTCCGTCCGTCTCGATGGACGAAGGTCAACCAGAGCGAGTGCAGAGTCGGCGCCGGATCGACATCGCGCAGCGCGTAGGCCAACTGAACCTTGACGATGGTGGCGTTCGCCCCGAGCCGGGTCGTCGCCGCCTGGGCCGCGTCGGTGGCGGTCACCGGCGAGTCGATGCTCTCGACCCAGGACGCGAGCGGAACGTCGGCGATGTTGCCGAAGGCGGCGAGTTGCGCGTCCCGGTAGGTCTTCGCGGCCGGAGACGGGTCGAGACCGGCCGCGAATCGCGACCGGTCCCGAGCGATCATGGCGCTGCTCTGGCTTGCCAGCAGGGCAGCGACCTGCGCCTGCGTGGGCGCGGTCCCGGAGCCGGTCGGCCCGGCTTCGGCTGCGCGGGACGAATCGCTGGGCGAAGTCCAGGCAACGACAGCCGCCAGCCCTAGCAGGGCGACCAGAATCTGCGTCGCACAGGCCAGCAGTACAGTGCGACGACGTCGGTGGTGCAGCACGCCGATCAGGTTAGCCGGGTTGCTCCGGTGTAGCCGTCTCCAGCCGAAACCGTGATGACCTTGACGTTCTCACCGCTGGTGGGCGCCGAGACGGCCAGCCCACCGCCGATGTAGATCTCGACGTGTCCGATCGGCTGGTACAGGAAGATCAGGTCGCCGGGCTCGAGCTGCCCGAAGCTGACGTGGGTGCCGTAGCTGTACTGCCCTTCCGCGCTGTGCGGGAGCGAGATGCCGGCGGCTGCGTACGCGGCCGAGGTCAATCCGGAGCAGTCGTAGGCACCCGGTCCGGACGCACCGAAGACGTACGGCTTGCCGACTTGGGCCAGCGCGAAGGCGACGGCCTTTCCGGCGGCGGCCGTCGGAGCCGGGACGGTGACCGGTACGGCGGCTTTCACCGCGACGGCGGTGTCAGCGACCGTGTTCGTGTTGCGGTAGGTCCGCTGCTCAGCCGCGGTGAGCGTGGCGAGCAGGCCCTGGTACTTGGCGATCGACTGGGCCAGCGTGGTGCGCTGGGCGTTCAGGGCGTCGCGCGTCTTGGTGGCGGCGGCCAGGGCTGCGGCAGCGGCCTTCGTGGCGGCGGCAGAGGCTTTCGCTGCACCGTCGAACTGGACGACAACATCGCCTCGATTGGTGGAGATGAGGGTCAGGTTGCTGACCGTATCGAGGTACTGCTGGCCGCTGTCGCTGGTGAGGAGTGCACCAGTCGAGCTGAAGGCCGGCGATTCGTACTGAGCGACCACAACCTCGCTCAGGCGAGCGCGGGCGGCCTGGAACGCCGCCGCGGCCTGCTGGGCCTGCTGCTGGGCCAGATTGGCTGCGGCCTGCTTCGCGGCGACAATCGTCTGCGCCTGGTCGTATTTTTCGGTCAGCTGGCTGCTCTGAACAGCCAGGACGTCGAGCTTCTGCCGGGTGGCAGCGGCAGAGGTCGGATCGGCGCCGGCAACAACCGGGAGCGCAAATCCAACGCCAGCTACAAGTGAACCCGCAAGCAAAAGTCGAATGCCGTTATTGAGGTTCTTCAACGCCACAGTTGGCGCAACTCCTTCTTCCCTTGACCGCCTACCGAGTTAGCTGACGGGTTCGGGCCGGAAGAAGCCCTACGGCGCTGGCTACTGCTGAGTACTACTACTCAGTCGTAGACACGCGTCGATTCACCCCAGGGAACGGATGGGTCCCCGGTTCACAGGCAGGCAGCAGAGATGGCAGCGAAAGCTGCACCCCCGTGCGTAGCCGTCGTCGTGAT
Source organism: Frankineae bacterium MT45 (assembly GCA_900100325.1). Classification (NCBI taxonomy): domain Bacteria; kingdom Bacillati; phylum Actinomycetota; class Actinomycetes; order Frankiales; species Frankineae bacterium MT45. Next base: position 2,165,012 of record LT629697.1, on the reverse strand, counting down.
TCGGCGGTGACCAAACGGTGAATCCCGGGCGGGAATCGGCTAGACGTAAGGTCTCGGAAAGATTACGGGATGATCGCGTTCTTGGGCAACGATGACATGCGGCCGGTTCTCAGCCGCGTTAGCTAGGTGGCCTAGGTGCCAGCGTTTATGTACCCCTCGGCCTGAGATTTCCCACAAGTGGTGACCCACGACACATCGATTCTGTGACGCCGCTCATCCGACCCGTCGACATCGTGCAGGCGCGACGTTAAGCCCCTGTCGGTTTCCGCGCGCGGCGCGCCGGGACACGTCGGGCTCCGGCGAGGCCAGGCCGTCCTCTTCGTCCCGGCTCATCCGCAGCGGCGGGATGAGCCCGCCGTCGGCCAGCGCGGCGAGGGCGGAGTGCTCCTGCGGGTCGAACTCGACCACTGCGACCGACCCAGCCAGGTCCGGCTCGAACTCAGCGTCGATAGGTGGGCTCGCTAGGAGCACAGTGATGACACAGTCGGCGCACCCGGTGGCGCGAATGGAACAGGTTCGGCAGTCGATCAGCATGTGTACCTCCAAGACGATGGCGTCGGGTGACGCCGTGGACTCGTCGCCAAGGTAGGACCGGGGTCTGACAATTTTCGGCACTCGCTCTGGTGGTCGGCGAGCTTTCTCATTTCTGTCAGACCCTCTGGCTAACGTCCGATTCGTGAGTCCGACCCCAGCCCCCACCTTCGTCCAGACGAGTCTCGACGACCTCGATGAGACGCTGCAGCAGACCACCTTCACGGTGGTCGATCTGGAGACCACTGGTGGGAGCGCCGGCAGTGACGCCATCACCGAATTCGGGGCGGTAAGGGTCCGAGGCGGCGTCGTCCTCGGCGAGTTTCAATCCCTCGTCGACCCGGGCATCGGGATTACCCCCTTTGTCAGCGTGCTCACCGGAATCACCGACGCGATGGTGGTCGGGGCACCACCGGTCGGCGAGGTACTGCTGTCGTTCCTGGAGTTCGCCCGCGGCAGCACCCTGGTCGCCCACAACGCACCGTTCGACGTCGGCTTCATGCGGGCGGCGGCCGACGCGGGCCAGATTCCCTGGCCGATGTTCCCCGTGCTCGACACAGCTGTGCTGGCACGGCGTGTGCTTACTCGCGACGAGGTGCCCAACTGCAAGCTCTCCACCTTGGCCGCTTACTTCCAGGCCACGACGACACCGGTTCACCGAGCGCTGGCCGACGCCCGAGCCACCGTGGACGTCCTGCACGGCCTTATCGCCCGGCTCGGGAACATCGGTGTCCAGACCTTGCCGGAGCTAAAGGCGTTCACCAGCAAGGTCTCCGACGCCCAGCGCCGCAAACGTCACCTGGCCGACGGGCTCCCCACCTCGCCGGGCGTCTATATCTTTCGAGACGATCGGGGCGAACCGCTCTACGTCGGGACCAGCCGCAACATCCGTTCCCGGGTACGCCAGTACTTCCTGGCCAGCGAGACTCGCAGTCGGATGGGCGAGATGGTGGGCTTGGCGGCCCGAGTCGATCCGATCGCGTGCAGTCATCCCCTCGAGGCCCAGGTTCGGGAGCTCAGGCTCATCGCGGCGCACAAACCGCGCTACAACCGGCGATCGAAGTTCCCCGAGCGGCAAGTCTGGTTAAAGCTCACCAGCGAGGTCTACCCGCGGCTGTCCATCGTTCGGGAGGTGCGCAATGACAACGCTCACTACCTGGGCCCGCTTCGGACTCAACGGCAGGCAGAGGCCGTCCGGGACGCGATCCACGATGCGGTCCCGCTCCGCCAATGCAGCGACCGCCTCTCGCTGCGGCGCCGGGTCCGTGCCGCCTGCGCGCTAGCCGGCATAGGTCGCTGCTGCGCACCCTGCGAGGGAGAGGTGACGCCCGCCCACTACTCCGATCTGACGGAACTGGTGGCGCGCGCCTGGTCAGGCGACGCGCGCCCGTTGATCGAGCCGCTGCGACTCAAGGTTGAGCAACTGTCCACGGCCCAGCGTTACGAGCAGGCCGGAGTGGTACGCGATCGAATGGCTGTTGTGGTTCGCGCCTGCGCCCGAATGCAGCGGCTTCGCTCACTGACGAGCATCGAACAGCTTGTGGCGGCCGCGCCCGACGGTTCAGGTGGCTGGGAACTCTCCGTGGTGAGCCACGGCCGACTCACCGCGGCCGGCGTGGCCGAACGCGGGCGATCGCCGTGGGAGGTGATCGACGCTTTGCTGACCAACGCCGAGGCGGTGCGCCCCGGGCCGGGCCCCCTGCCGGCAGCGCTGGCCGAAGAGACCGAATGCATCCTGCGCTGGCTCGAGCAGCCACGAACACGACTGGTACAGACGTCCCAGGCCTGGTCCCACCCGGCATTCGGAGCCGGCTCACTGGGGCTGGCCAGCCACGCGGACGAGCGCCGGCGGCGCGATGCCGATCCGTTCGCCGATCGACGCCGCCTGCCACTGCTGAGCCGGCCGGCGAGGTGAGGCCCACGCGGTGCGGAAGCTCGCTAGGATCGCGATCATGATCACAGCGATCGTCCTGGTCTCCGTCGAATCCGACAGCATCCCTGAGGTGGCGCAGCAGTTGGCCGATCTCGACGGGGTGAGCGAGGTCTACTCCGTCTCCGGCGACGTAGATCTGATCGTCATCGTGCGAGTGCGCGAGTTCGACGATGTCGCTGCTGTGATCGCGGGCCGGATCAGCAAGGTGCCCGGAGTGCTCCACACGGACACCCACATCGCCTTCCGGGCCTACTCCCAGCACGACCTCGACGCGGCCTTCTCAATCGGCTACACGGAGTCGTAGCGGCCTAGTCCAAGCTGCCTAGGCCAAGCTGCTGAGTCCAAGCGGCTGAGGCCAAGCTCCTGAGTCCAAGCGGCCGGGGCCGAGCGGCCGACTCCGAGAAGAGCGAGGTAGCCGCCGGGCACAGCGAGCGTCTGGCCGCTCTCAGGAGACCACCCTTAGCTAGCTAGCGGGCTGGTCGTCGCGTGCGGCCGTGCTTACCTGTACCCACTTCGCAAGCAGCGTGGCGGCGGCACCGCTATCGAGCGAGTTCCGGGCGAGTTCGAGGCCTCGAGCCAGCGCATCGAGCAACGCCGCACCGCCCAAGCCGTCGAAGGCCGCTATGCCAGCGGCGGCGTTGAGCAGCACGGCGTCCCGGATCGGCCCGGGCGCTCCGGCCAGTACGTCACGCACCACCGCGGCGTTGTGGACGCGATCGCCACCGCGCAGGTCGCTCGGCGTCGCTGTAACCAGCCCGAGGGCCGACGGGTCGAGCACGGAGTGCTGCACCGCCCCCTCCTCGGCTGTCCATACCTGTGAGGTGGTGGTCGTGGTGAGCTCGTCCAGGCCGTCATCGCCGCGGAAGACCATCGCGGTGTCACCGCGGTCGGCTAGTACCTGAGCCACCACCGAGGCCATTCGCAGGTCCGCGCAGCCAATCGCCGCCGCCGCCGGGCGCGCCGGATTGGTCAGGGGACCCAGCAGGTTGAAGGCGGTGGGCACTCCCATTTCTCGTCTGGGCGCGCCGGCAAATCGCATTCCAGCGTGGTAGACGGGGGCGAAGCAGAATCCGATACCGGCTTCGCTAACCGTGCGAGCCACCCCGGCTGCCGGAAGATCGATGACGACGCCCAACTCCTCGAGGACGTCCGCGGTCCCGCAGGCCGAGGATGCCGACCGGTTCCCGTGCTTCGTGACCTGCCGCCCGGACCCGGCGACCACCAGCGCCGCCATTGTGGTGATATTCACGGTCTGGGCCAGGTCCCCGCCGGTGCCGACGAGATCGACCGAGCGCCCGCTCACCACGACCGGTACCGCACGGTCTCGCATCGTCGAGGCCAGCGCGCCCAGCTCGACCGCGGTCTCCCCCTTGGCCCGGAGCAGGACGGCGAATGACGCGATCTGAACCGGCGTCGCGTTTCCGGCCATGATCTCGTTCATCGCCCAGGAGGCGTTCGCCGACGTCAACTCCTCCCGGCGCAGCAGGGCCGCCAGGGTGCCGGGCCAGGTGAAGGCCGCGGATTCGCCACTCATTTGGTCGTCACGCGCCGTCCACGTCCGTCCAGCTCACTTCTCACGCAATTGTCTTCTCAGCGCGGGAGGGCGTCAGCGGACCACAGGAATGCCGGCCAGCCGCGCGCGCAACTGGTCAGCCACCACCGAGGCGGCGGTCACCGGGTCGAGCGGTTCACTGATCACCGCATCGGCCAGTGACCAACTGGCCAGCCAGCCGTCCTGCGGTCGCGCCACCAGCACGATGATCGGCGGGCAGTTGTCGATCTCGTACTTGAACTGCCGAGCCAGGCCCATGCCTCCGGTCGGCTGGGATTCACCGTCGAGGATGACGAGGTCCAGTTCACCGGAGTCGATCTGGGAGATCACCTGAGCGCTGGTCGAACATTCGATCCAGTCGATGCGGGCCGAGTCGGGCGCGGGGCGGCGTCCAACTGCCGTGCGCACCTGCTCGCGCACCTCGGGACGGTTGCTGTAAATCACAACATTGACCCGTTCGTTCTGCAGCGATGGCGACGTCATGCCACGAATCGTATCCAGTCGCCCTCAGGCATCGGTGACGGCCACACGGTCGGCCATTCCGTCGGCCGAATCGTGGGCCCTGCCGCCGGCTCGCCACGGGCGGCCGAATGCCCAGATCCTGCGATGAAGGCACCCACAAGGAAATCCCCGCCGACTCCTGGTCTGCTCCCATCTGAGTGTCCAAAACTGAAGGCGATCGGCTGTCAACGAGCGACACGCGCCATTGGGGCGACCCCACCGTCAACGGCCCTGGTGCGCAAGCAATAATGCGTACGTGACTTCAACCGCCACTGCGCCCGCTTTCGAATCCAGCAAGGTGCATTCCCTGACGCGGCCGAACCTCGTGAGCGTCGGCACCATTGTCTGGCTCTCCAGTGAGCTCATGTTCTTCGCCGGCCTCTTCGCCATGTACTTCACAGTGCGTGCGGCCAACGCCGGGAACTGGCCGATGCAGCTGCCGGACGGCAAGTACCCGGACCTGGTTCTTTGGCACGGCATCCCGATGTATGCGCTGCCCTTCACGGTCATCCTGGTTCTCTCCAGCGTGACCTGCCAGTACGGCGTCTTCGCCGCTGAGCGCGGCGATGTCTTCCTGCTCCGCCGCTGGTTCTTCCTGACTTTCCTTATGGGTTTCATCTTCGTCCTGGGTCAGGCCAACGAGTACCGCCTGCAGGTCGGCGATGGCAACACCATCTCGGCCACGGGCTACGGCTCGGTCTTCTTCCTGACGACCGGCTTCCACGGACTCCACGTCATCGGCGGCCTGATCGCGTTCCTCCTCTTCCTGGCCCGCACCACCCTCGGTCGGTTCACACCGGCCCAGGCAACCGCGGCGATCGTGGTGTCGTACTACTGGCACTTCGTCGACGTGGTGTGGATCGGCCTCTTCTTCGTCATCTACCTGCTTCGCTGATGCGGACGAGCTGCCCGAAAGCCGAGCAACCGACCGTATCGATATCTGAGAAGGGACGTCCGTGACCGACGAGTTCGACGTCGACGACCTGGGGTTCTCCCCTGCGGTCTCGGCCACCGGCGCGACCGACATCGTCGCCGTGGCGACGAGCAAGAAAGCCCGTGGGTCGCGTAAGACCTGGCGAAAGCGGATCACCTCGGTGGTGGTGTTGGGCGCTGCCCTGACCGCTATGGGTGGGGCGTACGCGGTATTCGCGACCTCCTCGGGAGCTGACAGCACCTCGTCCAGCCAGGCCGATATCGCTGCGGGTCAGGCGCTCTACGAGACGAGCTGCATCACCTGCCACGGCGGTAACCTGCAGGGCATCAAGGACCGCGGCCCTTCCCTGGCCGGCGTCGGTGGCGCCGCCGTCTACTTCCAGGTCAGCACAGGTCGTATGCCGGCCGCTGACCAGAGCGCGGAGAACCTGCGCAAGACGGCCAAGTTCGACGAGCAGCAGACCGAGCAGCTCGCCGCCTTCGTCCAGTCGATCGCGGGCGGCCCCGAGGTGCCCCAGGGCAATCTGGTTCTCGGCGACGACAAGCTCGCCCAGGGTGGAGAACTCTTCCGCCTCAACTGCGCCTCCTGCCACGGTTCGACCGGCAAGGGTGCCCCGCTGTCGGCCGGTGCCGTTGCACCTGGCCTCAATGACGCGACCGACACCCAGATCTATACGGCGATGCTGACCGGGCCGGAGAACATGCCGGTCTTCGGCGACAACCAGCTCACCCCGGACCAGAAGAAGGCGATCGTCACCTACGTCATCTCGCTGCAGAAGGAGGCTGACCCGGGCGGCAGCGGAATCGACCGCATCGGGCCGGTCTCGGAGGGCCTGGTCCTCTGGGTCGCAGGAGTCGGAGCCCTGGTAATCGCCGTGCTGTGGATTGGCGCAAAGTCATGAGTGACGCAGAAGTTCCCACCATCGAAGAGATCCAGTCGATGACGACCGACGAGGCGATGATCGCCGGCGCCGCAGTCGACGGTGTCGCGATCGTCCACCGTCGCGACCGTTTCCCGGTGCGCGGCACCAAGGCTGAGAAGCGCCAGGAGCGACTCGTCTCGACGCTTTTCCTGCTCTCCGGGCTTGCCGGAGTTGCCTTCGTGGTTGTCTTCGTCGCCGTGCCGTTCCACTACGAGGGGCCATTCACCTCCCAGAACTACCGCTTCTACACACCGCTACTCGGCGCACTTCTCGCGCTGATGCTGGTGTTCATGGGCGTCGGTTCGGTGCTCTGGGCCAAGTGGCTCATGCCGGAAGAGGAGGCCGTCCAGGACCGGCACCAGGAGCCCTCCACCGAGGAGGACAAGCTCCTCACCGCGGCGACTCTCAGCTCCGGACTCAACGACACAGGCCTGCCTCGTCGCTCGATGCTGATGCGTTCGCTGGTAGTCGCCGGCGGTGCGGTCGCCACGGTGCCATTGGTCGCCCTCGTCGGCGCCATGATCAAGAAGCCCGGCGATCAGCTGCACTACACCGCTTACCGGCAGGATCCAGCGGACTACCCCAACGGGGTTCCGATCGTCTACTCAGATGGTCGACGGGTCAGCCCGAACGACCTCGAGCCCGGTGGCCTGGCCACCGTCTTCCCGGGCGTCCCGGGTGCCATTCACTTGGCCTCCTCGCCGACGCTGATCATCCGGCTGCGTCCGGGGCAGCGGGTCCACGCCCGCAAGGGTCAGGAGTCGGACAACTTCGGTGACTTCGTAGCCTTCTCCAAGATCTGCACGCACGCCGGATGCCCGGCCTCGCTCTACGAGCAGCAGACGACCAGGCTTCTCTGCCCGTGCCACCAGTCCCAGTTCGAGGTACTGCAGGATGCGAAACCGGTCTTCGGGCCGGCGACGCGCCCACTGCCGCGCCTTCCGCTGGGTGTCGAGATTATCGACGGACGGCAGTACTTTGTAGCTAAGAGCGACTTCCGGGAGCCGATCGGCCCCGGCTATTGGGAGCGCAAAGCATGACGACGACAGCACCGCCCAAGAGTTCAAAGAAGCCCTCAGGCACACCCCGCACGCCGCAGGGTAAGGCTGGAGAGTTCCTCGACTCGCGTCTGGTCATCGCCGGCCCGATCCGCAAGCAGCTGAACAAGGTCTTCCCGGACCACTGGTCCTTCATGCTCGGCGAGATCGCCCTGTACTCGTTCATCATCCTGCTGCTCACCGGCACGTACCTGACCTTCTTCTTCGATGCCTCGATGGCCGATGTGGTCTACAACGGCTCGTACATCCCGCTGCGCGGTGTCACGATGTCGAAGGCGTACGAGTCCACGCTGCACATCTCCTTCGATGTCCGCGGTGGCCTGGTCGTTCGCCAGATCCACCACTGGGCTGCGTTGATGTTCGTCGCGGCAATGCTGATCCACATGCTGCGCGTCTTCTTCACTGGCGCGTTCCGCAAGCCTCGCGAGTTCAACTGGATCATCGGCGTCCTGCTGCTCGTCCTCGGCGTGGTCGAGGGTTTCGCCGGGTACTCGCTCCCGGACGATCTCCTCTCCGGCACCGGGCTGCGCATCGCCGACGCGATCATGCTCTCGACGCCCGTCATCGGTACCTGGCTGTCATTCCTGGTCTTCGGTGGCCCGTTCCCGGGTGACGCCATCATCGGACGCTTCTACATCGCCCACGTGTTGCTGATTCCGGCCATCCTGGCTGCGCTCATCGGCGCCCATATGGCGTTGCTGATCAGACAGAAGCACACGGAGTTCCCCGGTCCGGGAAAGACCGAGGCGACCGTCAGCGGCGAGCGCGTCTACCCGGTGTACGCAGCAAAGGCCGGTGGCTTCTTCTTCATCGTTGCCGGCGCCATCTCGGCACTCGGCGGCCTGGTCCAGATCAACCCGATTTGGCTCTTCGGCCCGTACAACCCGGCCCAGGTCTCGGCTGGTTCGCAGCCTGACTGGTACATGGCCATGCTGGACGGCTCCACGCGTCTCTTCCCGTCCTGGGACATCAGGCTCTTCGGCTACACGATTCCGGCCATCTTCTGGCCCACGGCTGTGTTGCCGATGATTCTCATCGGCCTGGCGATCTCGTACCCGTTCCTCGAAGCGAAGATGACCAAGGACCGAGCCCATCACAACCTGCTGCAGCGACCGCGCGATGTGCCGGTTCGTACCAGCCTGGGAGCGATGGCGCTGACGTTCTGCTTCGTCCTCTTCATCTCCGGCGGCAACGACCTCATCGCCAAGGCCTTCGACATCTCGTTGAACGCCATGACCTGGGGCGGACGTATCGCGCTGATCGTGCTGCCGCCCTTGGCGTACACCGTGGCTTACCTGCTCTGCCTCGGCCTGCAGCGCCACGATCGTGAGGTGCTCGAGCACGGCATCGAGACCGGCATCATCATGCGCCTGCCCACTGGGGAGTTCATCGAGGTCCACCAGCCGCTCGGCCCGGTCGACGACCACGGTCACGGCCAGCTCAGCTACGCCGGCACACCGGTACCGAAGCGAATGAACCGGATCGGTACCGGTACTGGTCGCCACATCCGCGGTTTCTTCTTCCCGGTGAAGGAGAAGCCGGAGATCCAGGCCGCGCTGGAAGAGGCCTTGGCCGCTGAGAGCGCGCACTCCGCAGGTGCACACCCAGAGATCGGTGGCGGCGAGACTGAGACCGTCGTCGCCGACCTACCTGCTGGCGTCGAGGACTAGCCGCCGCACCGCTACTCCCCTCCCCCGCGGCGCCATCTCGGCCGCCTCGACGGCAGGGTCGTTAGAGAGTTCGTAGGCCAGCTGGGCCGGGTAACCACGTTCACCGTGGTTATCCGGCCCAGTTGGCTTTCCTCGTGTCTGTGGGGCTCCTCGCGGCGGCCAGTCGGTGCCGGTGGCGGGGCGGCCGTGAGCGACCGTCATAGCGTCGTGATGGCGGCTTGTTCCTCCGCGCCTCGCAGGTGCGCTTGTCACCGGCTGCGAGAATCCACCTATGCCTGCCGGTGATTCCCTTGCAGTGTCGATCCGCCCGGTCGAGGTGGCAGAGGCGGCGGTGGTGGCCGCGCTACGTCGCAGCTGGTCCGAGGAGAACGCTGGCGCCCCGCTCGACGATGAAGCGTTTGAAGCAGACTTCGGTCATTGGTTTGCTGATGAATCGCCCCGACGCGTCACCTACGTCGCCGAATCGGACGGGCTGGCAATCGGCATGATGAACCTGGTCGTCTTCCACCGCATGCCGCGCCCATCGGCCCCACCGGCGTGCTGGTGCTACCTCGGCAATGCTTTCGTCCTGAAGCCTTACCGCAACCACGGGGTGGGCCAGCGCCTGCTGAGCGCCGTGGTCACTCACGCGCGGGAGCTCAACGCCGAGCGAATCGTGCTCGCGCCGAGCGAACGCTCGGTGCCGTTCTATCGACGCGCCGGGTTCGGGGCGGCCACCATGCTGATGGCGCTGCCGCTACCCGGCCGCCAGCCTGGGTCAACCGAACTTGAGGGGTGAAGTCGAACGCGCCCCGAACCCGCCAGGACGGCTTCCCGAGCGGTGCGGAGAGTGCCAGTCCTCGCGTTGACTCAGAGGGAGACCGCAAGAGCCGCGGCTGCGGCAACGGCAAGGTATAGGCGTCAACACCGCAGCCGATCACCAGACTGCTCTACGTTGGCGCCACGGCTGAACGCCGCCCTGCATCTGGGCCCAGTCAGCGCCTGCAGCCAGCGACCGCCACTCACGTACGTCAGCGCAGCGGCTGACGACCACCGATGTAGTACTCGAAGAGGAGGCCACTCACGGTGGTCAGCACAAGCACGACGCCAACCAGCATCAGCCAGACCTGCACCAGCGCCGCACCCGCTCCAGTTACCGTCGCCGAGGCGGCGATACCGACCGGCCAGTAGCTGCCGGGGCTGAAGAACCCGAGCTCACCGGCGCCCTCAGCGATCTCGGCGTCATCGAGGTCCTCGGGACGCGGATCGATGCGCCGCGAGACGAACCAGAAGAACGAGCCGGCAAGCCCCATGAGACCGCCGGAGAGAATCAGCGCCGCGAGGCCGGCATACTCCACGTGCCCGTCGGCCGCGTTGGTCCAGAACCCGTACACGCCGGCGATGATGAAGCAGAACAGCGCGATCAAGAGAAAGAGTCGTGCTTCGACCTTCATTTTTGTCCGATCTCCTTACTACGACGCGGACTTGACGTTGCGGTCGGTATTGAACGGGTGCGTAGTCGTGGCGTAGGCGGGCTGGCCGATGGCGGCCAGCGCGTCGCTCTGCCGGGCCGGGTCGGTTGGGCCCAGCTTCGTCAGTTCGCTGAGGTACTTCTGGTAGACGTCCGGGTCGACGACACGCACTTCGAAGTTCATCTGCGAGTGGTACGTCCCGCAGAGTTCAGCGCAGCGCCCGACGTAGCTTCCGTTGGTCGTCGGGGTGATCTCAAATCGGTTGTCCCGCGCGGTGCTGGTGGTTCCGTACGGAATCACGTCGCGCTTGAAGAGGAACTCCGGCACCCAGAAGGAGTGAATGACGTCGGAGGAGTGCTCGATGAACTGGACCGTCTCGCCACGCGGAATGAGCAGGATCGGGATCTCTTCACTGCTACCAACCGTGGACGGCGCCTGCGCCGGGCTGGTGCCCGGGTAGGTCAGCTGCGACCCGTGGTCCTGTAGGTACTCGAACTGCCAGTTCCACTTGAACGCGTCGACCTGGATGAGGACGTCGGGGTTCTTGGAGAGGCGGTTGACGTTGTTCTCGGTCTTTACCGTGAAGAAGAAGAGACCGGCGATGATGAAGAACGGGGCGATCGTGTACGCCCACTCGATCACGTGGTTGTAGCGCGTCTGCTTCGGGAGCTCGTCAGACTTCTTGCGATACCGAATACAGGCCCAGAAGATCAGGCCCCAGACGCAGACTCCGACGGTGAGCGCGGCGACCGACGACCAGGTCCAGAGAACCCGCATCTTGGTGGCCTGATGGGTCACTCCGCTCGGCCAGCCGAAGCGCAACTTGGCCTCGATGTCGTGCGCCGAACATCCCGCGAGCGAGACCATGGCGGCAGCCGACAACAGCATGAAACGCACCGGGCGCATCCAACGCTTACGCTGCACCGATTGACCACCTCTCGAGCTTCTGCAAAGTCAATTGGGAGCCTATCGGACACCTACATTGCGCTCCGTCAGGGGTCGCCGTGCCGACGGTCACTCGTCCCATCGGCGATACTGGGGGTGCCGGCGTCGTCGCTGCGACGTAGTCGCCGGATCTCCTGCGGCTGGTCGTCGCAGCAGACCCATCGTCGCGCAGAGAGGCACGGGTACAGAGACTGTGTGTGGGCTGATCGGATTTCTCTCAGCGGACGCGGGAGCCGCGAAGACGGAGTCGCTGATCGAGGATTCGCTCTCGTCCATGCGCCATCGGGGCCCGGACGAGGGTGGGATCTGGGCGGACGCGGACGTGGTCATCGGGTTCCGCCGGCTGTCGATCATCGACATCGATCACTCACATCAGCCACTGCCCTACCTCAACGGGCGGTATCACCTCATCTTCAACGGCGAGATCTACAACTACATCGAGTTGCGGGAGCGCCTGACGAAGGAGTTCGGCGCTGTCTTCGAGACTGACGGCGACGGCGAGACGATCGTCGCCGGTTACCACTACCTGGGCGAGAAGATCGTGCGCGAACTGCGCGGCATGTTCGTCTTCCTGATCTGGGATTCCCAGGAGCGGGTCGTCTTCGGCGCCCGGGACTGGTTCGGCATCAAGCCGATGTACACCTACTCCGACGAGCGGGGGGTGTTCTTCGGCAGTGAGAAGAAGTGCCTGCTCGACGTCGCGCTCCCCGGAACGACGGCTGAGGTGGACCTCACCGCACTGCAGCACTACCTGACCCTGCAGTACGCGCCGGAGCCGGCGTCCATGCACCGCCGGGTGCGTCGCATCGAGTCCGGCACCTACTTCACCCTGCGCCCGGGCGAGGAGGTCGTCGCCCATCGCTACTTCCACCCGGATTTCGCGATCCGGCCGGTGACTGACCCGGCTGCGCTCTACCGGCAGATCGCCGCAGCGCTGGAGGAGTCAGTCGCGCTGCACATGCGCGCCGACGTAACGGTCGGGGCCTTCCTCTCCGGCGGGATCGACTCAACCGCGATCGCGGCGCTGGCCAAGCGTCACAACCCGAAGCTGCTCACCTTCACCACCGGATTCGAGCGCAGCGGGTTCTCCGAGATCGACGTAGCCGCTGAATCGGCGGCCGCGATCGGTGTCGAGCACATCACGAAGGTGGTGAGCGCGGAGGAGATGATGCAGACGCTGCCGCTGATCGTCTGGTATCTCGAGGACCCAGTCGCTGACCCGGCCCTGGTGCCGCTGTATTTCATTGCTCGGGAGGCTCGCAAGCACGTCAAGGTCGTCCTCTCCGGCGAGGGCGCCGACGAGCTCTTCGGTGGCTACACCATTTACCGCGAACCCATCTCGCTACGCCCCTTCGAACGAATCCCCATGCCGCTGCGCCGCCAGCTCGGGCGGGTCGGTGAGCAGCTCCCGGAGGGGATGCGCGGCAAGGATCTGCTGCGGCGCGGGTCGATCGGCATCGAAGAGCGCTACTACGGCAACGCCCGAATCTTCCGCAACGACGAACTGGCTGAGACGTCGCTGCTCAAGACGTTCGACCCGTCACTCTCGCACCGCGATGTGACCGATCAGCTGTACGCCCGCACGCCGCACCTCGACGGATCAACGCGGATGCAGTACGTCGACCTCTTCACCTGGCTGCGCGGCGACATCCTGGTGAAGGCCGACAAGATGACGATGGCCAACTCACTCGAGCTTCGGGTGCCGTTCCTGGACACCGGGGTCTTCGACGTCGCCTCGACGATCCCGACCGAGCTGAAGATCACCAAGGAGACGACCAAGTACGCCCTACGGCAGGCGCTCACCGACATCGTCCCGGCCCACGTGCTGAACCGGGCCAAGCTCGGTTTCCCGGTCCCGATCCGCCACTGGCTCAAGGATGAGATGTACGACTGGGCCCGGGCGATCATCACCGAATCCCAGACCGGTGAGCTGATCGACTCAGCCGAGGCACTGCGGCTGCTCGATGCCCATCGGGCCGGGCCGCATGACTACTCGCGCAAGATCTGGACGCTGCTGGTCTTCATGCTCTGGCACGGCATCTTCGTCGAGGGCCGAATTCATCCCGTCGTCCCGGAGCCGGTCTACCCGGTGAACATCTGATGCCCTCGCTGATGTCACGGATCGCTGCCCTCTTCGGAGGCGGCAGCAGTACGCCGTCGCGCAATCGCGTTCGGGCCGACTACCTCGGCGACTTCACCGGCGTCGCCCGTCCGGAGTACGCCCCGAAACCGAACGGACGCCCCGACCCGGGTGAGATCGTCTGGACTTGGGTGACCTACGAGGACGACCCGAAGGCGGGGAAGGATCGCCCGGTGCTGCTCATCGGGCACGACAGTCGTGGCACCTCGCTACTGGGCCTGGCCCTGACCAGTAAGGACCATCACCGCGACGGGCGCACAGTCGACGGCGTCACCGAGACCGCCGACGGACGCCACTGGTTCGACCTCGGTGCGGGCGCCTGGGACAGCCAGGGGCGCCCGAGCGAGATACGCCTTGATCGCGTGCTGCGGGTGGATCCAGCCGCCGTGCGACGCGAAGGGGCCAGCATCGACCGGGCCCGCTTCGACGCGATCATGGCCGCGTTGAAGCGCGTTAAGGGCTGGAGCTAACCCCGACCTGGGTGTCGCCAGCTGCCTACCTGCTACTCCGCGGCGATCGACTTCAGGAACGGAGCGACCTCGGTGGCTGCCTCGTCGCCATAGGACTCGGCCAGCCGATCGGCGAAGTTCTGCATGGTGACGGTGTGCTCCTGGGTACCGACGGTCTCGAGGACGAGCGTGGCCAGCAGGCTTCCCACCTGCGCCGACCGCTCCCAGCCCAGACCCCACGCGCGACCCGCCAGCAGCCCGGCCCGGAATCCGTCACCGACGCCGGTCGGATCAACCTTGGCCCGCTCCTGAGCCACCGGCACGGTGATCGTCTCAGCGCCACGAGCCTCGATCTCGACGCCGGCGGAGCCCAACGTGGTGATGCGGACCTCGACGCGCGCGCGGATCTCGTCGTCGCTGAGGCCGGTCTTGGACTGCAGCAGGCTCTTCTCGTAGTCGTTGGTGAAGAGCAGAGTCGCGCCGTCGATCAGCGACAGGAGTTCATCGCCGGACATCCGGGCAATCTGCTGGGACGGGTCGGCGGCAAAGGCGAACCCGAGCTGACGGCACTCCTCGCTGTGGCGAACCATCGCGGCCGGGTCGTCGGCGCTGATCACGACCAGCTCAGCGCCCGTGCGCTGCACCGCCGGCGCCAGCTCGATGTTGCGGGCCTCGCTCATTGCCCCGGCGTAGAAGGAGGCGATCTGGTTCATCTCTTCGTCGGTGGTGCAGACGAAGCGAGCGGTGTGGTGCGAGTCGGAGACGTAGACGGACTCGCAGTCGACCCCGTGGCGCTCAAGCCAGCTGCGGTACTCGGCGAAGTCGGCACCCACCGCACCGACGAGCACCGGGTTCTCCCCGAGCTGTCCCATGCCGAACGCGATGTTCGCAGCTACCCCGCCGCGGCGGACGACCAGGTCGTCGACCAGAAAGGAGAGGGACACCTTGTGCAGGTGTTCGGCGAGTAGCGAGTCCGAGAACTTGCCCGGAAAGTGCATCAGGTGGTCGGTCGCGATGGAACCGCTCAGGAGAACAGGCATGGTGAAGACGCTACCGAACGCGAAAGGCAGCGCCAACCATCGAGGTCGGCGCTGCCTCTGCAGACGTGCTCAGCGCTGGGCGGCTACTAGCTCAGCCGCAGAACGAGTTGCCGCAGGCACAGCCACCGGAGGCCTGCGGGTTGTCGATCGTGAAGCCCTGCTGCTCGATCGTGTCGGTGAAGTCGATGGTCGCACCGACGAGGTACGGGCCGCTCATCCGGTCGACGACGACCGGGACGCCCTCGTAGTTCAGCTCGATGTCACCGTCGAGGCTGCGCTCGTCGAAGAAGAGCTGGTACTGCAGGCCGGAGCAGCCGCCCGGCTGCACGGCGACGCGCAGGCGAAGGTCATCGCGACCCTCCTGCTCGAGCAGAACGCGGACCTTGCTCGCGGCGGCGTCGGTCAGGGTGACCGAGGTGGCCGGTGCGTCGGCGGGGGCGGCGGTCAGTTCTACCTGAGTCGCGTTGTCGATTGCGGTCATTCAGTACTCCCCAAGGGACGTGGAAAACGGTGGTCGAGACGGTGTCGGAGTCGCAGTTGCACGAGCTGCCGATGCAAGAGATCCAAATCAGCTCCAAGAAGGAACCTCGCTGGGCTCAACCGTTATTCCCATGGTAGTGGAAAACTCCGACATCCGAGGTTCAGCGACGCACCTCACCGTCGACAACGGCGACCGGGATGCTGGTCAGGCCGCGATTCGCCGGGCCGGAGAGTCGCGCTCCGGTAGCGCTGAAGTGGGAACCGTGGCAGGGACAGACGAACCCGTCGGTGGCCGAGAGATAGCTCACAGGGCACCCCTGGTGCGGGCAGATCGCGTCGAGCGCGGTGAACTCGCCGGGGTGCAACTGCAGCACGAAGGCCGGATCACCAGTCTTGGGGTCGGTGACCGGCAGCGCGGCACCCACTGCCACGGCCGAGGCTTGGGCGAGCACGGCACCACCACCCGGAGTAGCCGCCGGAGTGCGCACTCCCCCCGCCTGCCGGGAGCGGCGTACCGGGCGCAGCAGCGCTGCGCTCGCCGCCAACAGCAGCGTGACGGCGCCGGCGCCAGCAATCAGCGCGGCCCGCCGCCCGACTCCGCCACCGGCCGTGGCTGTCGCCCCGAGCGTGGCCCCGGAGCCGTCCGTCCGAGGCGGGCGCTCGACAAGCTTCGCGATCTCGAAGACACCGCCGCTGCCGGCGATCAGCAACGGCGTGAAAGCGAAGAGGTAAACGACATCAGCACTCGTGTACCAGGGATCGGCCTGCCAGCTGACGGTGAGCCACAGCGGAAGTACCAGCAGCATGCCGCCCAGGGCGGCGACCCGGGTGAAGAGCCCGAGCAGCAGCCCGACGCCGACCGCCAGCTCACCCAGCGCGATCAGCAGGCCGAACGCAAAGCTGTGGGAAGCGACCGGCCCCAGCACCGAGGCGATCGGGCTGCCGGTACGGGCGGCCAGCACGGTCGCATGGAGCGAGAGGGTCGAGTGCGCGTCCAGGAAACGGGGGTCGGCGATCTTCGAGATGCCGCCATAGAGGAACACGTAGGCCAGAAATGCCCGTAACGGCAGGAGCAGCCAACCGGGTTCGCTCATCCGCGCGCGCCACCGGTCGGAGCGTTGCAGCCTCATGCCGGCCATTCTCCCTCGGCTGCTTGCAACCAGGCGGATCACACGTCTTGCCACCAGGCGGATCACACGTCCGACCGGTGTGGTCGGCAGCGGCACGAATGCGCACTATTCTCGTAGGCGTGAAGATTCTGCCCCGACGCCCCGCAGCGGACGTCTCTGCCGAGCAGCTCGACCCGACGCCTGAGGAGACGGCTACTCCGGGCGCAGCCCCGAAGGGTCGCCCCACGCCCAAGCGCCGCGACTCCGCGCCCCGCCGGGCGCCGGTCGTCGCTCCACCGCAGAACCGGCGCGAGGCGATGAGCTGGCAGAAGAATCAGGCCAAGGCAGCCAAGGCCAGTTCGGCGGCCCGCTCCGGCCCGGCCGCGCCGGCCCGGGGAACCGTCGGCTACCGCGACGCGTACCGCCGCGGCGACGAGTCAGTGCTTCCCAAGCGTGACCGCGGCGCGACGCGGCGACTGGCTCGTGACTGGGTCGACTCGCGTCGGATGATCAGTAATTACATGCTCATACTCTTCCCGCTGATGCTCCTCGGCTTCCGGGTCAAGTACATCAACGTCGTCGTGCTGGCGCTGTTCATGGTGATCGTCGGCGAGTGGTTCCTGGCCGGTCGCAAGGTGCTGCAGATCGCCAAGAGCCGGAACATCGAGACTCGGGAATCGCCTTTGAGTATCGGCTTCTACGCCGGTAGCCGGGCCTACCTACCGCGCCGCTGGCGGCTCCCGGCTCCGCAGGTCAAGCTGGGCGACAAGGTCTAACCGAGCGACAAGCTCTAACCGAGCGACAAGGTCTAGCCGCGCGACAACCGCGGCCATGATTCAGAGCCGCCGAAGCTCTTCGAGTCACGGCGAGTTCCAGAGTTACGCCGAACCCAGCGACGCGCCGAGTTCCAGTGACCTACGACTGGCTGCCCTGATTGGCCATCGGCTCACCGCGAGTCACGTTCTCGACGATGAAGGCCGCTTCGGCCGCTACCTCCGACTCCGCCTGCTCCTTCGACGGGTCGGAGGTCGATTCGTCGACTAGGCCGGCCGCCGTCCGTGGTGACTCGACCGGCCAGGGAGAGTCCGGGTTGGTGAGGTCGAGCATGCAGACCTCGGCGAAGTGAATCAACTCCGCCTCGAGTTGCTCGGGCGACCGGGTGCGCCCTGACCGCCACCAGTGATGGGTGATCGCCGTCACCGCACCGATGAGGCCGATAATGCCGATGCTGTAGTCCCGCTTGATGACCTCGCCCCGACTGATCGCCCGCTGGACCTCGATGTCGACGATCTGAGTCCACTTCTCGCGCTGCTTGAAGCGATAGTCCTCAACCGCCGGGCTCACGCCGATGATCTCGACGTGAATCAGACGCACGTAGATCGGATCGTTCACCGTCTCACGCACGTAGGTGGTCAGCCCGGCGACGGCTCGCTGCTGCATCGTCGCGTCCTCAAGCCCCATCAGCGACTCGAAGACCTTCATCCAGACCCGGTTGGTGAGCTGCGCGTGCACCTCCATGAGGAGCGCCTCGCGGCTGTCGAACTCCTCGTAGAAGTTGCGGGTGGAGACACCGGCCCGGCTGCAGATCCGCTCGATCGGCGTCGAGGCGTACCCGTCGGTGCCGAACAGTTCGGTCGCGCTCTCGACCAGGCGCGCGTGACGGTCGGCACGGCGCTGCTCAGCGGTCCTCCCGCCGTAGGCCCTATTACTCATGTCAAACCCCTCCCCCTCATTCAGAAAGGAGCATAGGGCCGTAGACGAAATTTCCGTCATGAAAAAGGGTGACCTGTGTGACACCTTGTTCGGCCAACTGGGGCCAGACCTCGCCGACCCAGCTCTCGGCGTCGGACTGGCTCGGATGTACCGGATTCTCTATCTCGGCGAGCGCTGAGCGACCCGGACTGGACTCGTTCTCATCAGCCGAACTCTCGAGTTGCCACGTCCACGCCATTCTCAAATCCACCAATCTGGTCAGCGACACGTTCACTTTGACGACATTTCCGTTGACGATAACCGTTAGCTCCGCGTACGGACAGGGCCGAAGGGCTCAATGCCACAGATCCCCAGAGATCCGCCAACAGCTCGTCCGCAGCTCGCCCGCAGTGCCGATCGAGCGACGTGCACGCGACCATCCGGAGCGGGCAAGATAGCCCAGTGACCGCAGCCGAGAACGTCTTCGCCGAAAGCATCGACTGGCCGGATTCCGATCCAGCCCGCACCGAAGCTCGACGCTTCACCGACCATCCCGGTTGGGGCCGGCTGGTCGACCTGGCCGGATGGGCGGCGGCGGTCCAGGAGCAGACACCGGCCCAGCGATTCCAGCGGCCGAAACTGGTGATCTTTGCCGGCGACCACGGTGTGGCCGACGCCGATATCTCAGCCCACGATGCGAGCTTCACCGGCGTGCAGCTCGCCGCATTGCGGGACGGTTCGTCGGCCATCTGCCGGCTAGCCGAACTGGCCCGGGTCCCGCTGCGCGTGGTGGACGTGAGCTCCGGCTCTGGCGCGCCCGACCCCTCCCGGCCGGGTTGGATCCGCGCCGGCAGCGGCCGAATCGATCGGGAGGACGCACTGGACGCCGAGGAGGCGCAGCGCGCGCTGGAGGTCGGGGCCGCCATCGCCGACGCCGAGATCGACGCCGGGGCCGACGTGCTGCTGCTAGGTGACCTCGGCCGCGGCAGCACGGCCGTCGCCGCCGTCATCGTCAGCGTGCTGGCCGGCGCCGAACCGTTGAAATGCATCGGGCGCGGCTCCGGCATCGACGACGACACCTGGATGCGGAAGATGAACGTCGTCCGTGATGCCCGCTTGCGGGCCTGGCCGGAGCGGCACGAGCCGGCCGATCTCGTCCGCGTCGCCGGTGGCGCTGACTTCGCGGCCATGACCGGTTTCGTGTATCGGGCGGCGGCGCGCCGGACCCCGGTCATCCTGGACGGCATGGTCAGTGCCGCCGTCGGCATGCTGGTGCAGCGGGCCGATCCGGTGGCCGTGCAGTGGTTCTGCGCCGCCCAGCGCTCCAGCGAGGCCGGGCACCAGTTGGCCCTCTCCCGCCTCGGGCTGGCGCCGGTCCTCGAGATGGGCCTGGGCACCGGTCAGGGCGCGGGATCGCTGCTGGCCTTCGAATTGCTTCAGGCCGCGCTGTCGATCCAGCCGGAGCCTGCGTTACCGGACGTGTGACTCCACGAAGGGCGGCTTCACCAGCACCACCGGGGACGGCCGCCCCCGCACGTCAAGCGTCACCTCGTCGCCTTCGGTGATGCCCGCCTGAGCCGAGACCAGCGCCAACCCGATGCCGCGCTTCAGAGTCGGCGAGAAGGTGCCACTGGTGACCTCGCCGATGACCGCGCCGGCTTCGTCGCGCAGCGGCATGTGGGACCGCGGAATACCACGGTCGACCGCCCGCAGTCCCCAGAGCACCCGTGACGGGCCGGCGGCCTTCTCGGCCAGCAGCGCGTCACGACCCCAGAACTCTTCCTTCTTCCAGCCGACGGCCCACCCTGCGCGAGCCTGCAACGGCGAAATCTCCAACGACAGGTCCTGTCCGTGCAGCGGATACCCCATCTCGGTACGGAGCGTGTCCCGCGCCCCCAACCCGGCCGGCATCCCGCCGAACCTGCCGATCACCTCGCAGAGGGCGTCCCACACCTCGACGCTCGCACTCCACTGCGGCAGTAGTTCGTAGCCGTGTTCGCCGGTGTAGCCGGTGCGGCAGATCCGGATCGGCTTCCCGTTGAAGGTGTCGTCCACGTAAGCCATATACGGAAGGTCGTTCGCCAGCCCGAGAGCGGCGAGAACGTCGGCCGAGCGCGGACCCTGCACCGCGAGCACGCCGAAGTCACGATGCTGCCCGGCGACGGTGATCTCATCAGGCGCGGCCGCGGAGAGTCGCTCGACGACGGCGGCGGTATTGGCCGCGTTCGGCACCAGGAAGACTTCGTCGTCGCTGACAAGGTAGGCGATGAGGTCGTCGACGACACCACCAGCGGAGTCGCAGCAGAGCGTGTACTGGGCCGACCCGGGCGTGATCCGCCGAAGATCATTGGTCAAACTCCGGTTCACAAAGTCCGCCGCGCCGGGACCGGTCACCAGCGCCTTGCCCAGATGGGACACGTCGAATACCCCGACCGCCTCCCGCACCGCGGTGTGCTCCTTCAGCACGCCACCGCCGCTGGCGGTGTACTCGATCGGCATCTCCCAGCCACCGAAGTCGGCCAACTTCGCACCCAGGGCCACATGCCGGTCATAGAGCGGGGATCGCAGCAGCTCAGTCATGCTGACACGCTACGACGAACGCGAATGAGCGCCGACAGAGGCACTCCACTCTGAGGCAGTTAGGGTGGTCGGATGGCAACAGTCTCTCTGGTCGGCACCGACGCTCAGCTCCCGAAGACCATCATCATCGGCGTTCAGAAGGGCGCAGACGGGCCGGTCCTGGCCCCGGGCGCCAACGTGGTCACCGCCGTGCTCGGGCGCAAGCTACTCGCCGGGTTGAAGGCGCTGGGCGCCACCGGCCGCGCCGAGGAGGTCACGAAGGTCGCCACCCTCGGCCTGGCCCCCTTCGACCTCGTCGTCGCCGTGGGCCTCGGCGCATCGGGCGGCGCGCTGGAGGCCGAGACCGTCCGCCGAGCCGTCGGCGCCGCTGTTCGCAGCCTGTCGGCAACCGGCGCCGTCCACGTGGCCATCGGCACCGGCGCCGACGTGACGATCGCAGCGGCCGCGGCCGAAGGCGCACTGCTCGGCAGCTACAGCTACACCGAGTTCAAGTCCGCGCCGAAGCGCTCGGCGCCGACCCGGATCGCCATCGCCACCGCCGACCCCAAGGGGCGCCCGGCGGTCGCCTCGCTGCGCCGGGCCAAGGCACTCAGTGACGCGGTCGCGTTGACCCGTGACCTGGTGAACGCCCCGCCGAACGAGATCTACCCGGCCACCCTGGCCAAGCGCTTCGACGACGCCGCCACCGCCGCCGGGCTCGAGGTGGAGATCCTCGACGAACGGGCGCTCAAGCGGGGCCGCTACGGCGGCATCCTTGGCGTCGGGTCGGGATCGGTCCGCCCGCCGCGCCTGGTTCGCGTCAGCTACTCCGGTGCCAGGGCGCGGACGCGCGTTGCCCTTATCGGCAAGGGGATCACCTACGACTCAGGTGGATTGAACCTCAAGCCGGGCAGTGGCATGGCGACGATGAAGTCCGACATGGGTGGCGCCGCCGCCGTCGTGGCGACCGTCGTCGCCGCCGCGCGGCTACGCCTGCCGATCGACGTCACGGCGACGGTGTCGCTGGCAGAGAACATGGTGTCGGGTAGCTCCTACCGTCCGTCGGACGTGCTGACGCTCCGCAGCGGGAAGACGCTGGAGATCGCGAACACCGACGCCGAGGGACGCATCGTGCTGGCCGACGCGATCTCGCGGGCCTGCGAGGACAACCCCGACTACCTCATCGAGGCCTCGACGCTGACCGGCGCCCAGGTGGTGGCACTCGGGAACCGGGTGATCGCCGCGATGGGCGAACCGGCCTTCCGGGACCGGGTGGCCGCGGCCGGCAACTCGGTCGGTGAGGCGGTCTGGTCGATGCCGTTGCCCGACGACCTCCGTCCCGGGCTCGAGTCCCAGGTCGCGGATCTCAGCAACCTGCCGGCGCAGGGGTGGGGTGGCATGCTCGCAGCCGGGCTCTTCCTCGGCGAGTTCGTCACTGACGGCCTGCCGTGGGTCCACCTAGACATCGCCGGCCCGTCCTACAACAGCAGCGCGCCGCACGGGTACACCCCGAAGGGCGGCACCGGCGCCGCAGTCCGGACGCTGCTCGCTTCGCTGGAACTGCTGGCCTCCGAGGGGTAGCACTCCCCGCTCGCAGCTACTAGATCAGATCGTCGGGCCGCTGACTCCGGGCGGGCCGGTCTCCCCCGCGAGCTTCCGCTTCTGGGTCCATTCGCGCATCCGCTGCGGGTAACCCACGAGGGCGGCGTCGTAGAGCGGGATGGCGTTGCGCTTGGCGAAGTCGCTCGCCCCGTCGGCACCATCGACGCGGCGCCGGGTCCACTCACCGGAGGCGGCGACCAGCACGACCGTCGTCTCCGTCACCGCGGTGCGCGGCTCCAGGTAGGCCTCGACGCCATCGCGAGATGCCACAAACTCCTGCAGATGCCTGGTATCGGCTGAGGTAGCGGAGCGCAGTTCGCCCGCCCGCTGACCCTTGCTCCGGCCGAAGAGCCGCATGCCCAAATCCCCTCTCCCCGTGCGTGTGACCCCCCATGATGACACCGCCCACCCATGCGTTGTCACAGATCCGATGTGGGAGTGCCAAGATAGACAACGACTAACCCGGCGACGTAGCCAGTATCGAGAGGAATTGGCGGACGCCGCCGCGTGTTAACCGTTGGTTAAAGATCTCGATACAGCGTCTAACAGGAGACACACCGTGGCAGACCACCAGGCCGATCTCGTCATCCTAGGTGCCGGAAGTGGGGGCTACGCTGCAGCGCTGCGGGCCGCAGAACTAGGCAAGTCCGTCGTGCTCGTCGAGAAGGACAAGGTCGGCGGCACCTGCCTGCACCGCGGTTGCATCCCGACGAAGGCGCTGCTGCACGCCGGCGAGGTGGCCGACGCCGCTCGCGAGGGCGCCCAGTTCGGCGTCAACGCCACCTTCGAGAGCATCGACAGCGTCGCCCTCAACGCCTACAAGGACGGTGTCGTCTCCCGTCTCTACAAGGGCTTGCAGGGACTCATCAAGAGCCGCAACATCAACGTCGTGGAGGGCGAGGGGCGCCTCGTCGGACCGAAGACGGTGGCGGTCGGCGACGACACCTACACCGGCACGAACGTCGTGCTCGCCACCGGTTCCTACGCTCGCACGCTGCCGGGCCTGGAGATCGACGGAACCCGCGTCATCACCAGCGACCAGGCGCTGCAGCTCGACCACGTGCCGGGATCGGCGATCATCCTGGGCGGCGGTGTCATCGGCTGCGAATTCGCCAGCGCGTGGACGTCCTTCGGAACGAACGTGACGATCGTCGAGGCACTCCCCCACCTCGTGCCGCTCGAAGACGAGGCGAACTCCAAGCTTCTCGAACGGGCCTTCCGTAAGCGCAAGATCGGCTTCAAGCTGGGTGTGCGCTACGAGCGTTTCGAGCACACCGACTCCGGCGTGCGGGTCTTCCTGGCCGGCGGCGAGGCGATTGAGGCCGACGTACTGCTAGTCGCCGTGGGCCGCGGGCCGACATCGGCGAATCTCGGCTACGAAGAGAATGGCATCGCCCTCGACCGCGGGTTCGTGGTCGTCGACGAGTACTGCCGGACCAACGTCGAAGGCGTCTACGCGGTCGGCGATCTCATCCCCACGCTGCAGCTGGCCCACGTCGGGTTCGCCGAGGGGATCCTGGTCGCCGAGCAGATCGCCGGCCTCCCGGTCGTGCCGATCGACTACGCCGGCGTCCCGCGCATCACCTACTCCGAGCCGGAGGTCGCCTCGGTCGGGTTGAGCGAGGCCGACGCGATCGAACGTCTGGGCGCGGAGAAGGTCACGACGCTGACCTACGACCTCGGCGGCAACGGCAAGTCGCAGATTCTCAAGACTCAGGGCGCGGTGAAGCTCGTGGCCGAGAAGGGCGGCGCCGTCCTCGGCGTGCACATGGTCGGGGCTCGGGTCGGCGAGCTGATCGCCGAAGCGCAGCTCATCTACAACTGGGAGGCGCTACCGAGCGAGGTCGCCCAGCTCATCCACCCGCATCCGACACAGTCGGAGGCTCTCGGCGAGGCGCATCTCGCGCTAGCAGGGAAGCCACTGCACACGCACAACTAGCACCGCCCCCGTTCTGCCCCCAGCAACATCGTTTACAGCCGAAGGAGTCTTAGCAATCATGCCGGTGTCAGTAACCATGCCCCGCCTTGGTGAAAGCGTCACTGAGGGAACCGTTACCCGGTGGCTCAAGGCCGAGGGTGACCATGTCGATGCCGACGAGCCGCTACTCGAGGTCTCCACCGACAAGGTCGACACCGAAATTCCCTCGCCAGCCTCCGGAACCCTGATCTCGATCAAGGTGCAAGAGGATGAGACCGTCGAGGTGGGCGTCGAGATCGCCATCATCTCCGACGGTGACGACGCTGGAGCGGCCCCCGCCGCTGCACCTGCGGCCGCTGAAGCGGCACCAGCACCGGAGCCGGCTCCCGCGCCTGCTCCGGCTGAACCGGCCCCCGTCGCTGCCGCACCCGCCGCACCACCGGCACCACCGGCACCACCGGCTGCCCCAGCCCCAGCCCCGGCCGCCGCTGCGCCGGCACCCACGCCGGCACCCGCACCCGCACCCGCGCCGGCTCCAGCCGCGTCAACGCCGGCCGCCATCGCCAGCGACAGCGACGAGGACGACGAGGGCGGCACCTACGTCACTCCCCTGGTCCGCAAGCTGGCCGGGGAGCATGGCGTCGATCTCGGCAGCGTCACCGGCACCGGCGTCGGCGGACGAATCCGCAAGTCGGATGTGCTCGCCGCCGCGGCCTCGACTGCGGCCAAGCACGCAGCTGCCCCGGCCGCCACAGCTCCGGCGGCGCCAGCGGCCGCAGCGGCGCCCGCGGCCTCGCAGCTGCGGGGACGGACCGAGAAGCTCACCCGCCGCCGTCAGCTCATCGCGGCACGGATGGTCGAGTCGCTGCAGGTCAGCGCACAGTTGACCACCGTCGTAGAGGTCGACGTCACCCGCATCGCCCGACTCCGTGAGCGGGCCAAGGCCGACTTCCTGGCCCGGGAGGGCGTAAAGCTCTCCTTCCTGCCGTTCTTCGCGGTGGCAACCGTCGAGGCGCTCAAATCGCACCCGGTGCTGAACTCGTCGATCGACACCGACGCCGGAACGATCACCTATCACGAGAGCGAGCACCTCGGCATCGCGGTGGACACCGAGGCTGGGCTCACCGTGCCGGTGATCCTCGACGCCGGAGACCTCAACCTGGCCGGCACCGCCCGCAAGATCGCGGATCTGGCCGAGCGGACCCGGACGAACAAGATCAGCCCGGACGAACTCGGTGGGGCCACCTTCACGCTCACCAACACCGGCAGCCGAGGCGCACTCTTCGACACGCCAATCCTGAACCAGCCGCAGGTCGGAATCCTCGGCACCGGCACGGTCGTGAAGCGCCCGGTGGTGATCGACGACGACGATCTGGGCGAGACCATCGCGATTCGTTCGATGGTGTACCTGGCATTGAGCTACGACCACCGGATCGTCGACGGGGCCGACGCTGCTCGCTTCCTGACCACGATCAAGGACCGGCTCGAGGGCGGCAACTTCGAGCGGGCACTCGGGCTCGCCTGATCCGCGATCATGAAGGTTCTCCTTGCCGGCGCCTCAGGAGCGATCGGGGGCGCGCTGTCACGATCTCTCGTGCTGCACGGTCACGTCGTTCGCACCCTGGTGCGGCGGCCAGCGAATGGCTCGACCGAAGTCTCCTGGCGGCCTGATCGGGGTGAGCTCGATCAGGCCGCGCTGAGCGGGATCGACGCGGTCGTCTGCCTCTCCGGAGCCGGCGTGGCCGAGAAGCGCTGGACCGACGAGTACAAGCAGGTCATGCGCTCGAGCCGGATCGATTCGGTGAGCACGCTGGCCCGAGCCATTGCCCAGGCCAGCACTCCACCGAAGGTCTTCCTGAGCGCCTCCGCGGTGGGGTACTACGGCGATGCCGGTGCGGCGGCCATCGATGAGTCGGCTCCGGCTGGCGACGGCTTCCTGGCTCGCCTCTGCCTGGACTGGGAGTCGGCCGCCACCCCGGCCGTCGCCGCGGGCGTTCGGGTCGCCCACCTGCGCACCGGTCTGGTGCTCGACCGCGACAGTGGTCTGCTGGCGAAGCTGGCGCCGCTGTACAAGCTCGGGTTGGGCGGCAAGATCGGCAGCGGCGAGCAGTACTGGTCCTGGATCACGCTGGCTGATGAGATCGCGGCCATCGAGCACCTGCTCACCGCCGACGTGCGCGGCGGCGTCAATCTCACCGCGCCGGCGCCGGTGACGAACGCAGATTTCTCGGCCACCCTGGGGCGGGTACTGCACCGCCCCGCCGTCCTGCCCGTACCGGGCTTTGCAATGCGTGCTGCCCTCGGCGAATTCGCCTCCGACGTGCTCACCGGACAGCGGGCCATCCCGGTGAAATTGAAGGCATTGGAGTTCACCTTCAAGCATGCGACGCTGACGGAGGCGCTACAGGCCACACTCGTCTCGCCTCAGAGCCGGGTCTGAGCCGAGATTCGGTACCCCGCTCCGACCCGCCGGAGCGTCGTGCGCAGCCTCAGGCTGGCCTGCCCGGGAACCTGGCCCCGCTCGACGGAGCCGCAGACAAGTCTCGACGGCGCCAGTGAGGCCGAAGAGCTGACCACCAACTCGGTGGGCGGAGCAGTCGTGCCGTCTCTGCCCGGAGGCACTGTGGCCTCGGCGTGGACGTCGGTGAAGGTCGTGCTGACACCGACCAGTCGGCAACCAGGTGGGGCCAGCGAGGCGAGCAGCGCGGCATCCTGGTGCCGCAGACTCGCCGAGTCGTAGATCTCGTCGAAGACGTCGGGATCATTGGTGGCGTACGCCTGCTCCCGCAACTGGTCTAGCGTCTCTAGCCAGCTAGCCCCCACCGCGTCCGGATCAGACTGCTGGTTGCTGCGCACCGCCTCGGTGGTCTGCGCCGCCGGGCTGGATCGCATCGGATGATTCGCAACCAGAGCGACCAGAGCGAGCAGCACGAGGAGTGCGCCCAATCCGCCTCCGGCGACCCAACCATGCCTCCTGGTGCGCAGGCCACGAAGGGGAACAACGCTGCCGCTCGATTTCGAATAGCCAGTAAAAGACGGCCGATCCGGCGCGGTCGGCACGACTCGATGGGCGCCGCCCCGGCGAGGTGCCGACGAGGCGGCGCGGTCGCGACTATGTCCGTCGCCGGCATCCGCATCCGCATCCGCGTCTGCGTTTGCGGGCGCGTCGACGATCGGGAGCAGAGCGGCGGTCCGCGGTCCGGCCAGCGCCGCGCCGGCGCTCAGCTCCACGGTCGACGGCTGACCGCAGCGGCGCAGATCGAGCGCGAACTCCGACGCCGACGGGCGCTGCTGCGGGTCCGGAGAGAGCCCACGGGCGACTAGCGCGGCCAAGTCTTCAGCGAACGGGGCGAGTCGGTCGGGCAGGTCGGCCAGGTCCCCGGTCGCCGCCAGCTGCCAGGCCAGTTCAGGGCTCGACGCTCGCCACAGCGGCTCACCGGTGAGAGCATGCAGCACCGTGGCGGCGAGCATGTAGACATCGCTCTCGGCCGTTGGAGCCCCACCCCGCGCGACAAGTGGGTCGAGATACGCGGCCGTGCTCCGCACCGGCGACACTCCCGTCGCGGGGGCAACGTTGGTACCAACACTGGACGTGGCGGCCGCTGTCGTGGCTGCCGTTGTCGGGGCGGCCTGTGTCGCGATAGCGCCACCGGCGATCCGGGCGACTCCGAGGTCAGCCAGTAGCGGCCCGCCAGCGATCGTGAAGAGGACATTGCCGGGCGTCACATCGCCGTGAACCACTGCATGTTGATGGGCGTAGGCCAGTGCGACCCCGATCGGCGCGAGGGCGCTGGCCACCTCGCCCACGGTGAGACGACTGCGCCGCTGCAGCAGATCACGCAGCGATCCCCCCGCCGCGAGATCCAGCACCAACACGATGTGACGTTCGCTGTAGGCCACCTCATGCAGGCGAATCACGTGCGGGTGGTCCAAGGTGGCGAGCAGCGCCGCCTCGCGCTGTGCGGCCCGCAGTTGCCCTCGATCGGTGATCGGTATGCGCTTCAACGCAACCGGACGGCCATCCCGCGACCGGCGCGCCCGCCAGACCTCGCCCGATCCGCCGACCCCGAGGCGGTCGGAGATGGCGTAGCCGTCCAGGCGCCACGATGGTTTCGCGGCAGCCGGCGAACGAGTACGCGAGAGCATGCCGTGCACGTTAGAACAGATCGGAATTTGCCGGGAAAGTTATCCACAGGCGAGCGGGTCAGGCGGAAGCGGCCCGGCGCACTCGCTGCGCAGCGGCGTCTATAGGCTGGCCGGATGGCAGCCGAAACACCAACGATTCTCGCCACTTCGGGTGGCATCAGGCCCGGGCGCCGTGTGCGCTGGGAGTTCAACCAGCTAACCGAATTCGCGATCGATCTCGCCGGTGTCGACGGTAGGGCCCCCCGGGTCTGCGGAATCGGCACCGCCGTCGGCGACGACTCGGCGTGGATCGCCGCCTTCTACGCAGCGTGCGGGGCCCGAGGTCTACAAGCCAGCCATTTGGCCTTATTTCCTATGCCGAATGTCGACGACATCGCGGACCTTCTGCTCAGCCAGGACGTCATCTGGGCCACCGGCGGGAGCGTGGCCGGCCTGCTGGCCATGTGGGAGCTGCACGGCGTCGGGGAATCACTGCGACAGGCCTGGCAGGCCGGCGTCGTGCTCACCGGCGTCTCGGCCGGATCCATCTGCTGGCACACCGGCGGCACCACCGACTCCTTCGGTCCCGACCTGCGACCGGTCACCAACGGCCTCGGGTTCATCCCCTTCTCCAACGGCGTCCACTACGACTCCGAGGAGCAGCGGCGGCCGAAGTTCCAGGCGATGATCGCCGACGGGACGCTCCCCGCCGGCTACGCGACCGACGACGGGGCCGGCCTGCTCTACCGGGGAACCAGCTTCGTGGAGGCGGTGGCCGAACGCGACGGTGCCGGCGCCTACTACGTCGAACGCTCCGCCGACGCAAGCGCGGTGGAGACGGAGCTGGACGTCCGCCGGCTGAAGTGATCGACGCCGGCCGCGTACGGTGGTGATGTGCCGCAGACGCAACCGCTGACCGTGCTGACCCCGGGCCTGGTCGAGTACACCGAAGCCTGGAACAGGCAGCGTGAACTGCACGACGAGCTGGTAGCCGGGACGCGTCCGGACACCGTCCTGCTTCTGCAACATCCAGCGGTCTTCACCGCGGGACGGCGCACCGAGGCCTGGGAGCGCCCGACGGATGACACCCCCGTCATCGACGTCGACCGGGGCGGCAAGATCACCTGGCACGGTCCCGGACAGCTTGTCGGTTACCCGATCCTGAAGTTGCCGGACCCGATTGACGTGGTCGCCTACGTGCGGCGCATCGAGGAGATGCTCATCGCTGTCTGCGCCGAGTTCGGAGTGGACGCGGGCCAAGTCGAGGGGCGTAGTGGCGTCTGGCTGCCGGCTGATGACCGCCGGCAGCAGCGCAAGATTGCGGCCATCGGAATTCGCATCAGCCGGGGTGTCACGCTGCATGGCTTCGCGCTCAACTGCGACCCCGACCTCAGTGCCTACGACCGGATCGTGCCCTGTGGCATCACCGACGCGACCGTCACATCGCTGTCCGCGGAGACGGGACGGCGAGTGACGGTGGCCGACGTCCTTCCGGTTGTTTCAACCCGGTTGGAGGCTCTGCGTGCGCTTCCCGGCAACAGCTCGGCTGTGACTGGCGAGCACCACCTTGCGATGGACGCGGACACGTCGAGCACACCGGCGCCCGTCGCCAGCGGCGTAGCCTGACTTGGTGACCCTCGCTCCTGCCGGCTCCCCGGGCCCGACCTCAGACGCCGCCGCACCCCCGGTCGCCACCCCGGCAGACGGGCGCAGATTGCTGCGAATCGAAGCTCGTAACACCGAGACGCCGATCGAGCGGAAGCCCCCGTGGATCAAGACCAAGGCGCGCATGGGCCCGGAGTACACCGCGCTGCAGTCGCTGGTCAGGCGCGAGGGCCTGCACACCGTCTGCCAGGAGGCCGGCTGCCCCAACATCTACGAATGCTGGGAGGACCGCGAGGCGACCTTCCTCATCGGCGGGAGCCAATGCACCCGGCGCTGCGACTTCTGCCAGATCGACACGGGCCGCCCGCAGCCGCTCGACCGGGACGAGCCACGCCGAGTCGCCGAGAGTGTGCAGAGCATGCAACTGCGCTACGCGACCGTCACCGGCGTGGCCCGCGACGACCTGGACGACGGCGGTGCGTGGCTCTACGCCGAGACCGTGCGCCAGATTCACGCCCTCAACCCCGAGACCGGCGTCGAACTGCTGATCCCCGACTTCAACGCCGTCCCGGCTCAGCTGGCCGAGGTCTTCAGCAGCCGCCCGCAGGTGCTGGCCCACAACGTCGAGACAGTGCCACGCATCTTCAAACGGATCCGTCCGGCGTTTCGCTATGAGCGGTCGCTCGAGGTGATCACGCTGGCTCGCGACGCGGCGCTGGTAACCAAGTCCAACCTGATTCTCGGCATGGGCGAGACGCGAGCCGAAGTCAGCCAGGCGCTTCGCGATCTCCATGAGGCCGGCTGCGAGCTGATCACGATCACCCAGTACCTGCGGCCGAGTCCGCGCCACCACCCGGTTGAGCGCTGGGTGAAGCCGGAGGAGTTCGTCGAACTGCAGCAGGAGGCGGAGCAGATCGGCTTCCCCGGAGTCCTCAGCGGCCCCCTGGTCCGCTCGTCGTACCGCGCCGGACGGCTGTACCAGCAGGCGATAGCCGCCCGCGCCTAGCGCGCGGCAATCGGCGGTTCGCACACCGCCTATTCTTAGAGGCATGGCAAAGAATGCGGGTGCGTCGAAACCCGTCAAACCGACTCGTGAAGAGAAGAAGGCGGCCCGCAAGATCAAGCGGGCTTCCCGTCGAGAGACGTTCCGCCAGCTTCGCGAGACCTTCACGATCACCCGCAAGGCCGACTCGAAGCTGATCCCGCTGCTGGTGATCGCGTTCGTAGTCACCACCGCGGTGCTCTACCTGGTGCTCTTCCTGATCTTCAGTTCGACCTGGCTGCCGATCATCCCGGCGCTGCTCTTCGGTGTGCTGGCGGCGTTCGTCCTCTTCGGGCGCCGGGCCCAGGCATCCCTCTATGCCCAGGCCGACGGTCAACCCGGGGCAGCTGGCTGGCTGCTGCAGAACCAGCTGAAGGGCGACTGGCGGGTCAGCCCGGCGGTCGTCGGGAATGCCCAGCTCGACGCCGTGCATCGCCTGGTCGGGCGCCCCGGTGTGGTACTGGTCGGCGAGGGCTCCCCGGCCCGCGTCCGTGGCCTCATCGCCCAGGAGAAGAAGAAGCTCTCGCGCCTCACCGGCGAGACCCCCATCTACGACATCGTCGTCGGCTCCGGCTCAGGCGAGGTTTCGCTGGCGAAGCTCAGCACGCATCTGCGCAAGCTGCCGCCGAACCTGACCAAGGACCAGGTGAGCGCCCTGGACCGGCGCCTGCAGGCGATGAGCAGTACCCGCGCACCGTTGCCGCAGGGCCCGATGCCGGCCGGCGCCAAGATGCGTAACGTGCAGCGAGCCGCCCGCCGCAAGTCATCCACGTGATCGCGGCGCCTGACCACATCAACATCAGCGCCCGACTGTGATGACCGTCCCACAGGCCTACCGAGGTGAGCAGTTGGGCCTGCCCGCCGACGGTCCAGGCTCGCTGGCCAGTTTCGGGGCCCGCACCGGCGCCTTCATCGTGGACTCGGTGGCGGCGTTTCTGATCGCCTCGATCTTCGTCCAGCTCTTCGGCCACCACAGCGACGCCGCGAGCCGCCTGCCGCGCTCGTGGGTGCTCATCCCGTTCTTCGCCGACTACGTCATCGGGATGCTCGTCGCCGGGCGGACGCTCGGCATGAACCTGCTGGGCCTGCGGATCATCCGGGTCGACGCCGATGTCGCCATCGGGCCGCTGCGGGCGGTCGCGCGCACCGCGATGCTCAGCCTCCTGATCCCGGCCGTGATCGTCGACCGCGACGGTCGGGGCCTGCACGACCGGATCACCGGCTGCGCCGTCATCCAGGCCCCTCGGAGCCTCCGCAGCCGCTAAAGCTAACTGTTTTAGGAATGGCACCTGGATGCCAGCTGAGAGTCGTTGAAACCTGGCCCGTGTTACATGCCGGAAACATTCGAGATACCCGGCGGCAATTCGCCATCCCTAGCATTTGCGCTCGTTACCCACCACGAGTCCGGAGGACGGATGTTCACAAGCTCCGAAGAGGTTCTCAACTACATCAAGAACGAGGGCGTCGAGTTCATCGACATCCGATTTACCGATCTTCCCGGCGTGCAGCAGCACTTCAACGTGCCCGCGTCGAACTTCAACGAGGACTCCTTCACCGAAGGCCAGATGTTCGACGGCTCTTCCATCCGAGGCTTCGCGGCGATCCACAAGTCCGACCTCAAGCTGATTCCGGACCCGGCGACCGCCTACATCGACCCGTTCCGCAAGGCTAAGACGCTCAACATCAACCACTCGATCGTCGAGCCGCGCACCGGCGAGCCGTACGACCGTGACCCGCGCCAGGTGGCCACCAAGGCCGAGGAGTACCTGCGCTCGACGGGTATCGCCGACACCGTGTACTTCGGCCCGGAGGCCGAGTTCTACATCTTCGACGAGGTTCGCTACGAGTCCAAGATGAACGGCAGCTCGTACTTCGTCGACTCCGTCGAGGGTGCCTGGAACACCGGCCGTGACGAGGAGGGTGGCAACCTCGGTTACAAGACCAGCGTCAAGGGTGGGTACTTCCCGGTTCCGCCGTACGACCACTTCGCTGACCTCCGCGACGAGATCAGCACCGAGCTGATCAAGGCCGGACTGAAGCTCGAGCGCGCCCACCACGAGGTCGGCACCGGTGGTCAGGCTGAGATCAACTACCAGTTCGACACGCTGACCCACGCCGCCGACCAGATCCTGCTCTTCAAGTACATCGTGAAGAACGTCGCCTGGCGCAACGGCAAGACCGCCACCTTCATGCCGAAGCCGCTCTTCGGCGATAACGGTTCGGGCATGCACTGCCACCAGTCGCTCTGGAAGGACGGCAAGCCGCTCTTCTACGACGAGACGGGGTACGCCGGTCTGTCGGACATCGCCCGCTGGTACGTCGGCGGCCTGCTCAAGCACGCCCCGTCGGCGCTGGCCTTCACCAACCCGACCGTGAACTCCTACCACCGCCTGGTCCCGGGCTACGAGGCTCCGGTCAACCTGGTCTACTCGGCCGGTAACCGCTCGGCCTGCATCCGGGTGCCCATCACCGGCACCAGCCCGAAGGCCAAGCGCATCGAGTACCGCGTGCCTGACCCGTCGGCCAACCCGTACCTCGCCTTCGCGGCGATGCTGATGGCCGGCATCGACGGCATCAAGAACAAGATCGAGCCGCCGGAGCCGATCGACAAGGACCTCTACGAGCTCCCGCCGGACGAGGCCGCCTCGATCCCGCAGGTTCCGGGTTCGCTCAGCGAGGTGCTCGACGCCCTTGAGGCCGATCACGATTACCTGCTCGAGGGTGGCGTCTTCACCGAGGAGCTCATCTCGACGTGGATCGACTACAAGCGGACCAACGAGGTCGACCCGGTTCGGCTTCGCCCGCACCCGTACGAGTTCGACCTGTACTACAACATCTAGGTCGAACATCTAGACCGCTCACGGCGGTCCGGTAACGACAGCTATTCATCGGCGAAGGCCCCCAGAAATGGGGGCCTTCGTCGTACTGTGATCAAGTTATCGCCGGCGTCGAGGGTGGCCTGCCGCCCCGTATCCCGGGACCTTCGCACCGCTGCGGCATCGGCCGCAGGCCGCTATACGGCTCGCCCACCGTATTTGTTGATGCACGGTGTCAGTGGGGGGTGAGATAGTAGACGGATGCTTGAGGCCGACCAGAACGACAGTGGGCGCTCCGGCGCACCGGTCGTCGGGTTCGGCGGGCTGCTGCCCGAACGTCTGCTGCGCTTCCGCCGGCCGCTCTGGTACCAGGAACTCCTCCTCATCGCGGTCAGCTACTGGCTCTACGGGCAGGTCCGCAACGCCATCCCGAACAAACTAGCCATCGCGCAGAAGCACGCCCGCGGGGTCCAGCATCTCCAGGATGTGCTGCATCTGAACTTCGAGCTGTCGATCAACCAGTTCGTCGCCGCGCATGAGCCCATCGCTCAGGTGATGGACTACTACTACGCCACGCTGCATTTCATCGTCACCATCGGCGTGCTGGTCTGGCTCTTCGTGAAGCGCCCGGCGCTCTACCGCGGCGCCCGCACCGTCCTCTTTGCGACCTCTGGGGTGGCGCTTGCCGGCTTCTACCTCTTCCCGCTCGCACCGCCGCGGCTCATGCCCCAGTACGGGTACATCGACACACTCTTGAAGTTCCACACCTGGGGCTCGCTGGCCGACCCCAAGATCGCACAGCACTCCAACCAGTTCGCCGCGATGCCGAGCCTGCATATCGGCTGGTCGCTCTGGTGCGGGCTCACCATCGCCGCCTGCGCAACCCGGACCTGGGTGCGGGTTCTTGCCCTCAGCTATCCGGTCGCTACTTTGATCGTCATCGTCTCGACGGCCAACCACTACTTCCTCGATGCGGTGGGTGGGGTCATCGTTCTGGCCGCCGGCTACGGAATCCAGTACCTGCTCTCCGGCCACGGGGCCTACGAGTCGCCGGTCGGCTCCCCCGCGCTCATGCCGGACGAGCAGCGCGTCAACGCCAGCTAAGCAACACCCGCGCGGGCGCGGCGGCTGGTCTGACCGCAGCCCCGTGACTTCGACTCGCGCCGGGCAGCCGAGCTAGAGCGGGCCGTAGAAGACGCGCTCCACAACCGCCCGCGCCCGCCGAGCGCTGCGCCGGTAGTCGTCGATGAACTGGCCCGGATCGAAGCCGGCTGGGTAGCCGAGCACCCGGCCGACGCCAACCAGCGACGTTCCCTGGGTCGGTAGTTGATCGGCCGGCTTGTCGCGCACCAGCATGATCGCGTTGCGGGCCCGGCTGGCCAGCCGCCAAGCGTTGGTGAGCAGCTCGGCGTCGCTCTCGGTGAGCAGTCCCGCGTCGCGGGCAGCCGACATCGCGTCGAGGGTGCGTGGGGTCCGCAGCCCGGGCACCGCGTGCCCATGCGCCAGCTGCAGCAGCTGCACCGTCCACTCGACGTCGGCTAGGCCGCCCCGCCCCAACTTCAGGTTCGTGCTGGCGTCGGCCCCGCGCGGGATTCGCTCGGTGTCGATGCGCGCCTTCAGCCGGCGGATCTCGATCAGGTCGGAGTCGGAGACCCCGTTCACCGGGTAGCGCACCGGATTGATGAGCTCGGTGAAGCGCCGCCCCAGATCGGCGTCGCCGACCAGGAAGTTCGCCCGCAGCAGCGCCTGCGCCTCCCAGGCACTGGACCAGCGCGCGTAGTAGGCCCCGAAGGAGGCCAGCGAACGCACCAGCGGGCCGTTTCGACCCTCCGGGCGGAGGTCGGAGTCAAGGGTCAGCGGCGGGTCGCTCGACGGCGCGGCCAGCAACCGGCGCAGCCGCTCGGCGATCGCGCTGGCGACCTTCGCCGCGGCCTCCTCACTGACGTCGTCACCGCGCGGCTCGAAGACGTACATGACGTCGGCGTCCGAGCCGTAGCCGATCTCGGCACCGCCGAGGCGCCCCATCGCGATAACCGCGAAGAGGATCGGCACCTCAGTGACCCCGAGCTCCCCGGCCACCGCGGCGGTGGCCACCTGCAGCGTCGCGTCCAGGGTCGCCTGGGTGACCGCGGTCAGCGATTCGTTGACCTCCATGAGGTCCCAGTTGTCGATGAGGTCGGCGAAGGCGATGCGCAGCAGTTCCTGCCGGCGCACCCCACGGATCGCCGCCACGGCGGCCGCCGGGGAGGGCTGACGCAGGGCCGAGTCGGTCATCGTGGCCCGGACGTCCTCCATCGGCCGGGGCACCAGGTCGTCGTCGCCGGCCAGCATCTGCAGCGCCTCCGGCGCCCGCTCCAGCATCCCGGCCACGTAGCGGCTGGTTCCCAGGACGTACCCGAGCCGCGACGCGACCGCGCCTCCGTCACGGAGCAGCCGTAGGTACCAGGGCGTCCCCCCGAGCGCCTCGGAGACGCGCCGGTAGGCCAGCAGGCCAGCATCCGGGTCGGGGGCCTGGGAGAAGTATTCGAGCATCGCCGGCAGGAGCGCCCGCTGCAGCGCCGCCCGGCGCATCAAGCCCACGGTCAGCGCCTCGATATGACGCAGGGCCTCGGCCGGTTGGGCGAAGCCGAGGGCGGCCAACCGGCGCTCGGCCTCGCCGGCGGTGAGGCGCAGCTGATCGCCCGGTACCCGGGCCACCGCCTCGAGCAGCGGGCGATAGAAGAGCTTCTCGTGCAGACGCCGCACCTCGCGCACGTGCAGCGACCACTCGGCGTTCCAGACCGCGCGGGCGTCGCCCCGCGCGTCCGGCCGGAAGCCCATCGTGCGGGCCAGCACGCCCATCGCCTGCTCGTCGTCGGGGAGCGTGTGGGTCCGGCGCAGCCGCCGCAGCTGAAGCGCGTGCTCGGCCGCTCGGAGGAAGCGGTAGGCGGCGTCCAGGCTGACCGCGTCGTCGACACCGACGAAGCCGCCGTCGCGCAGCGCCCGCAGTGCGGGGAGGGTTGCCGCGACGTGCAGGCTCTCGTCACTGCGGCCGTGGACGAGTTGCAGCAACTGCACTGCGAACTCCACGTCGCGCAGGCCGCCCGGCCCGAGCTTCAGCTCTCTCGGAGCGATCGCCTTGGGAAGCAGGGCTACCACCCGACGCCGCATGGCCTGGACGTCGGCGACGAAGTTCTCCCGTTCGGCCGCCTTCCAGACCATCGGCGAGACCGCCTCAAGGTACTGGCGCCCCAGTTCGCGGTCACCGGCCGCCGGATGGGCCTTCAGCAGCGCCTGGAACTCCCAGGTGCTGGCCCACCGTTCGTAGTAGGCGACGTGGCTGGCCAGCGTCCGCACCAGCGGGCCGGACTTCCCCTCCGGCCGGAGGGCGGCATCAACCTCCCAGGCCGCCGCGCCACAGACACGCATCATGTGTCCGGCCAGGCTGGTCGCCGTGCCGAGGGCCGCCGTCTCGTCGACCGGCGTCTCCGGCTCGATATCCGTGCTGTCGGGGTCGGCGTCACTCTCGCCCGCCTCAGCGACGAAGACCACGTCGACGTCCGACAGGTAGTTCAGCTCGTAGGCGCCGGCCTTCCCCATCGCCACCACGGCCAGCCGGCAGGGCGTCGCATCCGGCGGCAGGCTGGCCCGGGCAACCGCCAGGCCGGCCCGCAGCATGTGATTGGCCAGGCTGGTGAGAGCCGCCGTGGTCGTCTCCAGATCCTGCTCCCGGGCCAGATCCCGTCCGGCGATCGCCACCAGCTCGCGGCGGTAGGCCAACCGCAGTGCCGCGGCCGCCACCGCACCAGTGACATTGGCCGGGGTGCCCGCGGTGCCGGTCACTGGGTTCTCCGGGTCGGCGCCGACGGCCCGGATCACCCGCGCCCCGGCGGCGTGGCGATCATGCTCACCGCCCAGCAGTGCCGTCCAGTGCCCGGGGTTGGCCACCAGATGGTCGCCGAGGGCGATCGAGGAGCCCAGCAACGCGATGAGGCGCGTCCGGAAGCGCACGTCGGTCTCCAGGGCGGCCCGCAGGTCGGCGGTCGCCTCCAACTGAGCGTCCATGGCCTCGAAGAGCGCAGCCAGGGCGGCGGCGCAGCCGTCCGGATCGGCCGAGCGCCCGACGGCGGCGACGATGGCCGCCGCCTCGGAGCTGGACGGGGTGTTCGTTGCGATGTCCCAGAGCCGCAGCACGTCGCCGGTGAAGACGTCAGCGGCGGCGAACGGCTCCTGGAAACCGATGCGCCCGAGCCGGGAGGCGACCCGGCGCAGCGGATCCACGCCAGCCGGCGGCGGCGTACGGGGTTCGGTGGTCACCGGGCGTCCGGCGGGCGCAGTTCGATGGGTACGGGACCGGACGGGCGGCTGGCCTGCAGCTCCATGGCCAGCGCGGCCCGGATCTGGGCCGGGTCGGTGATCGCCTCGGCCATGCGGGGGGCGATATCGGTGAGGCTCGGGACGGAGGTCGGGTCGAGGACGACTGCGGCGAAGGCCGCAGCGAAGGGCTCCCACACCTCGGCCAGATCCGGGTGCACCGCGTCGGCCCGGGCCAGCAGGCGGTCGGTGTCGTACTCGGCGAGGGCATCGGCGTCGGCTTCAGCCCAGGCCCGCACGATTTCGGGCGTCGTCTCGAAGTGGAATTGGGTGCCCCAGGCCAGCCGTCCGACCCGGAAGGCCTGGATGTCGCAGCCGGGCGAGCTCGCCAGCTGGACCGCGCCGGGTGGCAGTTCGAGCACGGCGTCGAAGTGCCACTGGAGCACGTCCGGCGTGATCGGGAGTTCCTTGAAGAGCGGGTCGGAGGCCGCTGCGGCCCGCTTGGCGATCAACTGCGCACCGAACTCTGGGCCCTCCGGGCTCAAGCCCACCTGGCCGCCGGTCGCCGCCGCCAGCAACTGCCCGCCCAGGCAGATGCCCAGCGCCGGCACCTCGTCCTGCACCGCCGACGTAAGCAGCGCCCGCAACGCCGGAAGCCACGGGGCCACCTCGTCGTCGAGGGCACCCATCTCACCACCGAGAACCAGCAGGGCAGCGTGGTCGGCGAGCGTCGCCGGCAGCTGCTCAGCCTCCTCGGTGCGGTACGGGCGGCGCAGATCAAGGGTGAGTCCGGCCGCGGTCAGCCAATCACCCAGCGGACCCAGTGGGTCGGTGGGATCGTTCTGGACGACCAGTACGGGGGAAGGTGGCACCGCTCAACAATACTGAGAGGGTCGCCGGGCCCGTCGTCGAGGGAGCGCTAGAGCGACGGCAGATAACGCCGCAACTCGAACGGGGTCACCTCTGCGCGGTAGTCCACCCACTCCTCGCGCTTGTTGCGCAGGAAGTAGGCGAAGACGTGCTCGCCGAGGGTCTCGGCCACCAGCTCCGATGACTCCATGAGTTGCAGGGCGTCGGCCAGGTTGTGCGGCAGTTCGCTGTAGCCCAGCGCCCGCCGGTCGGCGTCGGTGAGCGCCCAGACGTCGTCCTCGGCCCCCGGTGGCAGCTCGTAGCCCTCCTCGATGCCCTTCATCCCGGCGGCCAGGATGACGGCGAAGGCGAGGTAGGGGTTGCAGGCCGAGTCCAACGAGCGGACCTCGACCCGGGTCGAGTTGGCCTTCCCCGGCTTGTACATCGGCACCCGGACCAGCGCCGAGCGGTTGGCGTGACCCCAACAGATGAAGGTGGGGGCCTCGACCAGCTCGCCGCGGGCCGCGTAACCGTAGAGACGCTTGTAGGAGTTGACCCACTGGTTGGTGACGGCGGTGATCTCCCCCGCATGGCGGAGCAGGCCGGCGATGAAGGCGCGCGCCGTCTTGGAGAGGTTCAGCGGGTCGGAGGGGTCGTGGAACGCGTTGTGGTCACCCTCGAAGAGCGACAGATGGGTGTGCATTCCGCTGCCCGGGCGGTGCCGGAACGGTTTGGGCATGAAGGTGGCCTGCGCACCGTGGGCGAGGGCCGTCTCCTTGATGATGTGCCGGAAAGTCATGATGTTGTCGGCAGTGGAGAGCGCATCGGCGTAGCGCAGATCGAACTCCTGCTGGCCGGGGGCGACCTCGTGGTGGCTGAACTCGACCGAGATGCCCAAGCCCTCCAGCGCGGCGACGGCGTCGCGACGGAAGTCGCGGGCCGGACCCTCGGTGGTCATGTCGAAGTACCCGGCGTTGTCGAAGGGCTCTGGCTCCTGCCCGTCGGACGGGCGGTTCTTCAGCATGAAGAACTCGACCTCGGGGTGGGTGTAGAACGTGAAGCCACGCTCCGCGGCCCGGCTCAGGGCCCGGCGCAGCACATAGCGGGGATCGGCCCACGACGGCGAACCGTCCGGCATCTGGATGTCGCAGAACATGCGGGCGGAGTCCGCGACCTTGTCACCGGCCTCGGGCAGGATCTGGAACGTCGCCGGGTCGGGGCGGGCCAGCATGTCGCTCTCGCTGGCCCGGGCGAAGCCCTGGATCGCGGAGCCGTCGAAGCCGATGCCCTCCTCGAAGGCGCCGTCCAGCTCAGCTGGGTCGATAGCGACCGACTTCAGATAGCCGAGAACGTCGGTGAACCAGAGTCGAACGAACCGAATCTGGCGCTCCTCCAAGGTGCGAAGCACGAATTCCTGTTGCCGATCCACGGTTCTCCACTCTTGCTTCGCTCGATGACGCCTTGATTACCGCGACGTTACCGGTATTGACCCCGTCCGGCTTCTGACCGTCGAAAGCTGCTTAAACGCTAAAGAACTTAGCGTCCCGGGGTCC
Source organism: Frankineae bacterium MT45 (assembly GCA_900100325.1). Taxonomy (NCBI): domain Bacteria; kingdom Bacillati; phylum Actinomycetota; class Actinomycetes; order Frankiales; species Frankineae bacterium MT45. The sequence goes on along the minus strand of LT629697.1, from coordinate 2,124,243 downwards.
GAGTCGCCGAACCGAGTGCTCAGCTGAGGGCGCTGCCGGCCTTCCAAGTTGCCCACGGAACGGTCCAGTCACCGTTCTGCCAGACCTGCAGCGTGCTCCCGCCGGTGTTGATGACCTTCACGACGTCGCCGATCTGGGCGTTCTGGTAGAACCACTTCGCGTTGGTCTGATTCAGGTTGAGGCAGCCGTGCGAGAGATCTCGGGAGCCCTGAGCCCAGACGGTGGTGTCGAGCTCATGGAGGTAGACACCGTCGGTACTTATTCGGGTCGCCCAGTAGATGGGCTCGCGGTACCCACCCTTGGCGTTGACCGGAAGCCCGTAGGTGGAGGAGTCCATGATGACCGGGTTGCCCTGGCCGATGACGGTGTAGGTGCCGGGCTGCGTCCAGTACGAGATCGTCAGCCCGTTGACGACCTGGCTGCCACCCTTGCCCATCGACGTCGGCATCTTGCGCTGCAGCTTGTCGTTGAAGTAGACGCTGACCATCTTGGTCTTGTCATCGGAGATCGACACGTGCTTGGCGCCGATCGTGAACCCGACCGCTGAGTCGGTCTCGCCGTAGAGGCCCGGGCCGACCTTCACCCCGTAGATGTTCGCGTTGACGCTGACCTTGGTGCCGCTCGCGTAGTAGGTCTGCGGGCGCCAGTGCGCGTTGGAGTTGTCGGTCCAGTACCAACTGCCGGCGACGGCCGGCGTCGTGGTGACAACGAGGGCCTTCTCGGCGGCGGCCCGGTCGGTGATCTGCTCGTCGAAGTGGGCCACGACGACGATGCCGACTCCGTAGACACCACCCTGGTTCAGCGGCTGGCCGCCGGTGGTGTTCAGGTAGACCTGCGTCATGTTGCCTGGGGTCAGGGTCGTGAAGCTGGACGTCTGGGTAGTGACACTGCCGGCGTCATTGACCGCGTCTGCCTTCATGCGGTACGTGCGCGAGTAGCCGAGCGGCTCGGTGGCCTTCCAGGTCGCGCTCGTCGGATCGAGGGCGCCGGTGACCTCCTTGCCGGCGTCGTTGGTGACCGTCACTGCCGTCAGCTTGCCGCCGGTGACCGATGCGGTGACCGGGGCGACCGGGCTGACGTTAGCCGCACCGTTGGCCGGTGAGAGGGCCAGTGCAGCGGGAGTGTTGGAGGGCGCCGGGGTGGCGGTGGGGGTCGGAGTGGCGCTCGGAACGTCAGCGTCGCCAGCCGGGGACTGCCCGGCCGACGGTGCCCCGACGGTCGTCGACTTCGGATTGCAGGCCGTCAGCGCGGTCGTGGCGATGATTGCGCCCATCACCAGCGCAGTGGCGCTCAACGCCGAACGTCGCCACCGTCGTACTGCCACCACATTGCCTCCCAGCAACTAGCTTGCCCACCGCGCAGCATCCGGGGGTAGATGCTCGTGAGCGAAAATTTATGCGCGACCCGTCGGTCGACGACCTCTATTGTGCCGAATCGAAGTAGCGAACGCCTGCAGATCTGATCACGATTCGCTATCGGCGGGGATTCTGATCTGTTGCTTATTGTCTCATCCACAACCCCTCCCCTGTGCCATTAACACGGCCAGGTCGCCAGACTATGGGTATGCGCCAACTCAGAATCGCTCTAGCTCAGGTCTCGCTCACCGTCGGCGACTTCGCCGCGAACACCCGCTCCGTACTGGAGTGGACGGCCGCCGCGGCCGCCGGCGGAGCGCAGCTGGTCCTCTTCCCGGAGATGACCCTGACCGGATACCCCCCGGAGGATCTGGTCTTCCGCCGCTCCTTCGAGGACGCCTCACGTGAGGCCCTTAGCGAGTTGACGCGCGCCCTGGCCGACGCCGGATACGGCGATCTCGGCGTCGTGGTGGGGTTCCTGGACGAGTCCGGCGGCCCGCGTAACGCGAGCGCCTTCTGCCATCGGGGCGCGGTGACTGCGACGTACTTCAAGCACCATCTGCCCAACTACGGCGTCTTCGACGAGGAGCGCTACTTCGTGCCCGGCGAGCGGTTCAGCGTGGTGCGCTTCCACGACATCGACATCGCCATGACGATCTGCGAGGACATCTGGCAGGAGGGTGGCCCCTTCGCGGTCGCCGCGCAGGTAGGCGTCGACCTGGTCGTCAACATCAACGGATCACCGTACGAACGGCACAAGGACGACGTACGCCTTGAGCTGGCGAGCCGGCGCGCGGTCGAGGCACGGGCCACCGTCGCCTACGTCAATCAGGTCGGCGCCCAGGACGAGCTCGTCTTCGACGGCGACTCGTTCGTGGTTGCGGCTGACGGCAGCCTGCTGGCCCGGGCTCCGCAGTACACCGAGGATCTCTACTTCGTCGATCTCACCTTCACCGAAGACACGCCTACGGAGGCCCCCGAGCCTGTCGCCGGCCCGGGTGGGACGCCGACGATGCCCGTCGACCGAGCCACCACCGAAACGTCGCCGGTTACCCCCTACCCGGCGGCGGTCGCTGCGGTGGCCGACCGCATCTGCGACGAGGCCGAGGTCTGGGGTGCTCTCGTTCTTGGCACCCGCGACTATGTCCGCAAGAACGGATTCCGTTCGGTCGTCCTGGGGATCTCCGGGGGCATCGACTCCGCTGTTGTCGCCGCCATCGCGGCTGACGCGATCGGCGGCGAGAACGTCTACGGCGTGGCGCTGCCCAGCCAGTACTCCTCTGACCACTCGATCGCCGACGCGGTTGGGCTGGCCGAGCGGATCGGCGCCCATTACCGGCTGGTTCCGATCGGGGCGATGGTTGACGCGTTCGTGAGCTCGCTCGGCCTCAGCGGCGTCGCCGAGGAGAACGTCCAGGCGCGGGTTCGCGGCACCACCCTGATGGCGCTGTCGAACGCGGAGGGACACCTGGTGCTGGCGACCGGCAACAAGAGTGAGCTCGCCGTCGGGTACTCGACGATCTACGGCGATGCGGTCGGCGGTTTCGCGCCGATCAAGGACGTGCCGAAGTCGCTGGTGTGGGCGCTGGCCCGCTGGCGTAACGCCGACGCCGCGGCCCGGGGTGAGACCGAGCCGATCCCGGCGAACTCGATCGAGAAGGCACCCTCGGCCGAACTGCGCCCCGGCCAGTTCGACAGCGATTCGCTCCCCGACTACGAGATCCTCGACGAGATCCTGGCCAACTACGTCGACGGCGACAAGGGCTTCGAATCGATCGTCGCCCTGGGCTTCGATCCGGAGTTGGTGACCCGGGTCGCCCGGATGGTCGATACCGCCGAGTGGAAGCGCCGCCAGTACCCGATGGGCCCGAAGATCAGCTTTAAATCATTCGGACGCGACCGTCGCTTGCCGGTCACCAACCACTGGCGCGAACACCCGGCCGCGGAGTGATCGGGGGTAATTCCTCGCGGCTTGTGAGTGGGTTCACAGCGACATCCACGGGACATGGGTGCACCATTAGTGCGTCCACCCTTATGAGCCCGGGTACCGAGCGATCGGCCCCGAGGAGAACGGGATCTGATCGTCATGAGCGAGACCCTTTATGGCGCCATCACGTCGCGCCGAATCACCATCCGAGACCTGCAGCAGGCCAAGACTTCGCAAGAGCGTTGGACCATGCTTACGGCCTACGACTACTCGACGGCCCGGTGCTTCGACGAGGCCGGAACTCCGGTGCTCCTCGTCGGAGACTCCGCGGCGAACGTCGTCTACGGCTACGACAGCACCGTCCCGGTCACTGTCGATGAACTCCTCCCCTTGGTCCGCGGCGTAGTCCGCGGCACGAAGCGCGCCCTGGTGGTCGCGGACCTTCCCTTCGGCAGCTACGAGGCCTCCGCCCAGCAGGCGCTGGAGACCGCGGTGCGGTTCATGAAGGAGGGCGGCGCCCAGGCTGTGAAGCTCGAGGGCGGCCATCGCGTACTCCCCCAGGTGGAGGCGCTCACCAACGCCGGCATCCCGGTGATGGCCCACATCGGCCTCACTCCGCAGTCGGTGAACACGCTCGGCGGCTACCGCGTGCAGGGCCGGGGCGACGAGGCGGCTCACCGCCTGCTCCTCGACGCCAAGGCTCTACAGCAGGCCGGTGCCTTTGCCGTCGTGCTCGAGGTTGTTCCCTCCGAGGTCGCCCGGTCGGTAACCTCGCAGTTGCAGATCCCGACCGTGGGCATCGGCGCCGGTCTCGACTGCGACGCCCAGGTGCTCGTGTGGCAGGACATGGCCGGGCTGCGGGGCGAGCGGAAGCCCGCGAAGTTCGTCAAGGAGTTCGCCGATGTCGGCGCGATCCTGCGCAGCGCGGCCACCCAGTTCGCCGACGAGGTGCGCAGCGGCGCCTACCCCGCCGAGGAGCACTCCTACAGCTGAGCGCCTAGCGCTCTACTGCTGCGTGCTGCCGCCCGCTTCGTGCTGGCGGCAGCCCTACAGACCGGTGATCCTGATACCGGCGTGCGTCTTGTAACGACGGTTCACCGCGATGAGGTTCGCCGTCAATGCCTCGACCTGGCCGGCGTTGCGTAGCCGTCCGCCGAAGATCCCGCGCACACCCGGGAGCAGCTCGGCGATGGCCTGCACGGTATCGGTGGCCGAGCGATCCTCACCCAGTACGAGCACGTCGAGGTCGAGGTTGGTCACGGCGGGGTCTGAGAGCAGCACGGCGCTCACGTGGTGAAACGCCGCGACGACGATCGACTCCGGAAGCAACTTCGCCGCCTCTTCAGCGGCACTGCCATCGTCGGTGACCAGCGGGTACGGGCCGCGTTCGTCGAAACCCATCGGGTTGACGCAGTCGACGACGATCTTGCCGGTCAACTCGGTGACCAGGCCGGTGAGGGTCTTCTCGTGGGCCTCCCACGGCACCGCAACGACGATTACGTCGGCGGCGGAGGCGGCGGCCGCGTTCGAGGCGCCGCTGACCTCTCCGGCCGTGATCTTGCTGCTCAGCTCTTCGGCGGATGCCTGGGCCCGCTGCGCGTCACGGGAGCCGACGATCACGCTGAGGCCGGCGTTGGCGAAACGGTAGGCCAGTCCCTGCCCCTGTCCGCCCGTGCCGCCGAGGATCGCGATGGTCAAAGAGGTGACGTCAGTCAAGGAGATCTCCTATGCGCACGGCTTGTTCGGCTCCGCGGCAGCCTTCCCGCCGCGAAGCACCGACGTTACGCGAAGCCGTGCCGACCTCCACCAGCCGGACCTCCGGCCAGCCGACACCACGAACCTCGAGCGTCCGTGACGCGGCCGGCCGGGAGGCCGAACGGGTTAGCGAGCAGGTCGCCGCGTCGCTGCCTTCTTGGCGGGCGCCTTGCGGGCCACGGCCTTCTTCGCAGGAGCCTTCTTGGCCACCGCCTTCTTGGCCGGAGCCTTCTTGGCCACCGCCTTCTTGGCGGGGGCCTTCGCGACGACCTTCTTGGCGGGGGCCTTCTTCGCCGGCGCGGCCTTGGCCACAACCTTGCGGGCCACTACCTTCTTGGCCGGAGCCTTCTTGGCAGCCACCTTCTTGGCGGGGGCCTTGGCAACAACCTTCTTCGCCGGAGCCTTCTTCGCCGGCGCAGCCTTGGCGACGACCTTCTTGGCCGGAGCCTTCTTCGCCGGTGCCTTAGCGGCGACGACCTTCTTGGCCGGAGCCTTCTTGGCGACAACCTTCTTCGCGGGCGCCTTGGCAACAACCTTCTTCGCCGGTGCCTTCTTCGCGGCCACCGCTTTCTTGGCCGGCGCAGCTTTCTTCACTGCCGCCTTCCGTGCGGGCGCCTTCTTGGCCGGTGCGGTCATCTTGTGTTCCTCCTATAGAGAACGAACGGTCTGAACGACCTTCGATAACACACAGTTGACGATGGCTAACCGCCCTCGTCAATACGCCACGCCGCACAGCGTGCGGGTGCCGGTAGGCGCGACATCACGCAGCGTCAGTAGCGAATTGACTCAGTCTTCATCGGACTCTGTTAGTTTATAAGCCTTTTCGCGCTCGGCAATCGTCTGCAGAGCATGCGCGGCCTCATCCGACGTGGCGAAGGGACCAATTTTATTTTCGCTGTCGACATCGGCGAAAACTTCCACGCGATGATGCGTGACGCAGTACCAGAACGTCCCGTCCTGATCCTTGGTCGAGAACATCGAATCACTCCTGTCGAGAGAACACGGCGTTGCCGAACCGCGGCAACTGCGGCCTGCCTGGTACTCCTACCCAGAAAGGCAGCGGACGAGTCAACCTATAAGCCGGGTCCTGTCCCGACGCGAACGCCGGGGGCGATCATCCATCTACGCCTGCCGTCACCGACAGGCTCCAGCGGTCTACCCGCAGACTCGGGCGAGCAGCCCTCGAACGCCTGCGCAAGCCAATGAAACATTGACTCTTCTCGACCTTGCTCCGGGTGGGGTTTACCTAGCCGACGTGGTTACCCACGACGCTGGTGGTCTCTTACACCACCGTTTCACCCTTACCCACGCGCGAACGCGTGGGCGGTCTGTTTTCTGTGGCACTGTCCCGCGGGTCACCCCGGGTTGCCGTTAACAACCACCCTGCTCTGTGGAGCCCGGACTTTCCTCGGCGAAGTCAGTGACTTCGACGCGATCGCCCGGTCGGCTCGTCCGCCGCGCCGACGATGCTACCCGGTGAGGGGCTCGATAGCCTTCTGTACGTGACACTGCCCCATATCGCCCTTCTCCTGCTCGCTGGATTCGCCGGAGGATTCGTCAACGCGATAGCCGGCGGAGGATCGCTCCTGGTTTTTCCGGCCCTCCTGGCGACGGGGCTCGGCAGCGTGGCGGCGAACGTCACGAACTCGGTGGCGCTGTGGCCCGGATACGTGGGTAACCTGGCTGGCCTTGGACGGGTCGCCGTCGATGAGGCGCGGACCCGGGTTGATCTCGCCCTGATCTCGGTAGTCGGCGCCGCGCTCGGCGCAGTCACACTCCTCGTCACCCCACAGGGTGCGTTCGACTTTCTCGTGCCGATACTGGTGATTCTCGCCTCACTGCTCGTCGGCGTGCAGCCGGCGGTGTCCCGCCGCATCGGCTCCGAGCAGCATCGCCGACCGGTGGCTCTGCGAGTCGCCGTCGGCATCGGGTCGTTCTATGGCGGCTACTTCGGCGGCGGCCTTGGCGTGATCCTGCTCGCGGTTATCGGTCTCACGATGGCCGCGCCGCTGCGGGAGATGAACGTGCTGAAGGCGGTGCTGACGATGGTGGTCTCGACCGTCTCACTACTGACGTTTATCTTCTTCGCCCCTGTGCACTGGTCGGCCGTCGCGGTCGTCGCACCGGCAGCGCTACTGGGCGGTGCGCTCGGTGGACGCGCCGCCCGGGTGGTCGACGAGCGCGCACTGCGGATCGCGATCGTCACGTTCGGTATCGCGATCGGCATCTGGCTGGGGCTACGCGTCTACACGTGATCACGCTGAGGCTCGCCGGAAGCGGAGAGCGGCGGGCCGGCGAATCCCTTAAGAAACAGGGGCCTTCTCGTCTGAGCGGCTGAGGTGGCTGGTGTCGTTCACCAGGCGCACCGACGCGTTGCCGTCGGCGAAGTAGTCGATGATCGATACCGACGCCGTGTCGAGGTGGATCCGGAACAGCGTCTCGTGTGGCGCCCCGAGGGCCAGTCGCAGCAGGGTCTTGATCGGAGTGACGTGCGTGACGACGACGACCGTCTGCCCCGGGAAGTTGCTGATCAGGTCGTCTCGTCCCCGGCGCACCCGCGCAGCGACCTGGGCGAACGACTCGCCGTTCGGGGCCGGCGTCTCACCGGTGGCCGAGAACTCGGCGAATTCGGCCGACCAGCGGCTCGTCACCTCGGCCATGCTCAGCCCCTCCCAGACCCCGAAGTCAAGCTCGGCGAAGGCGGGAACGACTCGTACCTTGGCCGAACCCGCGATGATCTGCGCCGTCTGCAGGCAGCGTGGCAGCGGCGAACTCACCACAGCCGCCACGTCCGGGATCCGGCGTAGTCGAAGGCGCAGCGACTCCGCCTGCACCTCGCCTTCGGCCGATAGCGGCAGGTCATTTCGGCCGGAGAGGAGCCGCAGCGGCGAGTGGGCCGTCGAACCGTGGCGGACCAGGATCAGTCGGGTGGGGACGCCACCACTGGGCACCCAGCTCGGTGACGCGCTGGCTGCCGCAGTGGGCTGAGGGCCTACCGCGGCAGCCGTCGCCTCAGTGGCCGACACCGAACTGGCCGGCGAAGTGCCGTTCGCCGCCGGACTCTCGCTGGTGGACGACGGCGAGGGGGCCGGGGCGACCGGTTCGGCCGCCGCCTTTCGAGGCTTCGGTTCGATGCCGGCCGCGCGGTCCATCGCTTCATTGGCCAGCCGATCGGCGTACTTATTGCGCTCGCGGGGAATCCACCGGTAGCGGATCTGCTCGAACTGCAGCGCCAACTCCAGCGCCTCGTCGCGGAGTGCGCGCATGCCGGCGTGCTTGGCCTGCCAGGTGCCCTTCATCTGCTCGACGACGAGCTTCGAATCCATCTGGACCGTCACCGACGTCGCACCCAGCTCGGCGGCCGCCCGCAGCCCCGCGATGAGCCCGTTGTATTCGGCGAAGTTGTTCGTCTGGACGCCGAGCGACTCATTCCGCTCGGCCAGGACCTCGCCGCTGTCGGCGTCGAAGACCACCGCGCCGTAGCCGGCTGGACCGGGGTTTCCTCGTGATCCGCCGTCTGCCTCGACGATTACCTGCCGTCTCACAACCCGGACTCGGCGGTGCGGACGAGAATGATCCGGCAGTTGTCACAGCGCAGCACCGAGTCGGCTGCGGCACTACGCAGCGCGGAGATCTCGCTGCTGGCCAGCTCCATACGACACCCCTCGCAGCGCCGCTGGCGCAGCATAGCCGCGCCCATGCCGCCGTTGGGGGCACGAACCTTCTCGTACAACGCCAGCAGGTCGTCGGGGATCTCACCGGCGATCGCGTCTCGCTGCTGACTGCGCTCCACGTTCGCGGCGTCGATCTCGGTGAAGACGAGGTCGCGGGCCACGATGAGATCGTCACGTTCGGTCTGGATGGTGCCCTGCAGGGTCAGCCGTTCGTTCTCCTGGGCCTCCAGGGCTTCGCGCTGCTCCATCACCTCGATGACGGTGTCTTCGAGGGTGGCCTGCCGCCGGGCCAGCGAGGTGATCTCATGCTGCAGGCCCTCGAGATCCTTGGCCGGAAGCCCGCCGGAGGTCATCCGCTGTTCGTCACGCGCAGCACGCTCCCGGACACCATCAACCTCCCCTTCGATCCGCGTCTGCTCGGCGATGACGTCCCCGAGCTGGGTCTGGACCTCGACGAGTTCCTCGTTGACCGCGGCCAGGCGCCGGTCGGCGTCCTCCAGAGCTGCCAGTTCGGGCAGTGTCTTGCGCTTGTGCGCCAGCTGGGCCAGAGCGGTGTCGACGGCCTGCAGGTCGAGCAGTCGGAGCTGGGAGGCGGGTTCGGCGATCACGATGAAGACGGACTCGATTCTGGTGACGGGGCATGCAGCGTCCAGGGGTCGGTGACCTGAGTGGACACTGCAACCTTAAGGCCATCGGCGGCGTCACCGAAGTGTGTGCTCAGACGCAGTGCCAACTCGTCCAGCCACGGCGACTCGGTGGCCCAATGAGCGGCGTCCACCAGAGCCATCGCTGCGGGCCCGAGTTCGGTGACGGCCTCCACCGCCGGGTGATGGCGCAGGTCGGCCGTCACGAACGCGTCGGCCCCACTCCGACGGGCCTGCTCGATGAGTGAGCCGCCGGATCCGCCGCAGACCGCGACCCGTTCTACGCGCCGCTGCGCGTCACCGGCGGCCCGCACACCCCATGTGGTCGCCGGGAGTGAGCGGGCACAGTGGGCGGTGAAGTCACGCAGGGTCATCGCGGCCGGAAGCGACCCGATGCGACCGGTGCCTAGGTTGGAGTTGACGGCGGCCTCCTCGAAGATGTCGAAGGCCGGCTCCTCGTAGGGGTGGGCGCTGCGGAGCGTGGCCAGAATCTGCTCCCGTCGATTCCGGGGCAGGACCATCTCCAGACGGCTCTCAGCCACCTCGGCTCGCTCCCCCACCACCCCGATCGCCGGTACGGCCCCCGGGAGCGGGCGGAATGTGCCGATGCCCTCGGTGACGAAGCTGCAGCCGTCGTAGTCGCCGATCGCCCCGGCGCCGGCTGCACCCAGCGCCGCCCGCAGGTGCCCTGTGTGCTCGACCGGGACGAAGACGACGAGCTTGTCCATCGCGGAGAGCGGTCGCGGCTCGAGAGGCTGGGGGGCGGTGAGCCCGAGGCGGGCGGCCAGGGCATCGGAGACGCCGGGGCGGGCCACGTCGGCGTTCGTGTGGGCAACGTAGTGGGCGACTCCGGAGCGGATCATGGCGTGCACCAGCGCGCCCTTCGGGTCATTCGCGGGGACCCCGTGCACGCCCTGCATGAGCAGCGGGTGGTGCGTGATGAGCAGCTGCGCCCCGGAGTCGATCGCCTCGGCGACGGTGGCCGGCACCGCATCGACGGCCAGCAGAACGCGGTCAACCCGCTCTCCGGGGTCTCCGCAGACCAGCCCGACCGCGTCCCACGACTCAGCCGTCGCCGGATCGAACCACGTCTGCATCGCCTCGATGACGTCAGCTAGGGAGACCACCGTGCAGACGTTACCGCCGCCGGCTCAGTGGTGAGAATCTGCGCTGGCGCGGCCGGCGGGGCCATGGCAGAATCCGTCACTCACAGCGCGGACAACGCCCGCGCTCAGGGTGGAGGGACCCTCATGCTTTTTGCCGACGGAACGCTGGGGCTGATCGTCCTCGGGCTCTGGATCTTCTGCATCATCGACGTGATCACCACCGACGAATCGCAGTGCCGCAATCTGCCGAAGATGGCCTGGCTCTTCATCGTGCTCTTCCTCTTCGACATCGGTTCGATCATCTGGCTCATCGCCGGCAGCGAGCGCACGAACAAGGCGGTGAGCGGAGCCGCGAACCGGTCGCAGCCGGGCAGCGCCGGCCGCTTCCCCGAGTACGACCGCCCGGGACGCATTCCGGCGACCAACCCGGATGACGACGAGGCATTCTTGCGCCAGTGCCGGGAGCGGGCCGAGCAGCAGCGCCAGCAGTTCAAGCGTAATGATCAGGCTCAAGAAGACGGAGTCTGAGCAGGCCGAATCACGAATTTCGGCACTTATTTCTACTCCGGATCAGCGGGAACACAACGCCAAATCGTGTGATCACGATGACAGATCCGGGCGGTCGAAACAGGTCTAGCGTGTGCTCTGTGCCTACGAATGGTTCACACGAATTGGTAGGGAAATGCGGGAGAATCACGCTCAGCATCCCGATCTCCGGCCCCGGCGAAGTCGTGCTTGCGGTGCGTGGGAGCACCGAAGCATTCGCGGCATGGGCTGACGTTCCGCTACAGCGCAACACCCGCGTTGTGGTCATCGAGCAGATATCCGCTCGCACGGTTCACGTCACGCCGATCCCATAAACAGCCAGGCCAATCCGGCCGGCGTTCCGCCGCCACGGTTGCTGAAAACCGGCGGCACTAAGGAGAAAGTCCAGATGTTCTTCTGGCACGTACCAGCCCCGAACGAAGCACTCCTCATCTCGGGGTCGAAGCGCGGTTCATCCGATCTGCAGTTCCGCATCGTCACCGGTCACGGGACGTTCGTCCCACCGGTCCTGCAGAGGGCGCGCCTGCTCTCCCTCGCTCTCCGCGAATCGCAGATCGTCGAGGATTGCGTTACCCGACAGGGCGTCCGGCTCACCGTGCAGGCCGTCGCCGCGTTCAAGGTCGGCGACGACCACCAGTCGATCGCCAATGCGGCACGGCGGTTCCTCACCGAGCAGGAGCGTTTGGAGGAGCTGGTCGGACGGATCTTCGCCGGGCACCTGCGCTCCATCGTCGGCGCGCTCACCGTGGAGGAGTTGATCCGCGAACGCGACCGGGTGGCGCAGGAGGTGAAGGACGGCAGCCACAGCGAGATGGAGAAGCTGGGGATCGTGGTGGATGCCCTGCAGATTCAGGAGATTCTCGACAAGAGCGGGTACATCACGAATCTGGCGGCACCGCATGTGGCCGCCGTGGCGAGCGCGGCCCGCATCGCCGCGGCCAAGTCCGATCAGGAGGCCTTCGAGCGGGAGCAGGAAGCGAGCGCGCTGAAGGCACTCTACGAGCGCGATGCCTCGATCAAGATGGCCAGCTACACGGCCGAGACCGAGAATGCCCGGGCTAAGGCGGCCCAGTCGGGCCCGCTGGCGCAGGCCCAGGCGACCCAGGAAGTGATCGAGCAGCAGACCGCGCTAGCCCGTCGCCAGGCCGAGTTGGCCGCCCAGCAGCTCGAGGCTGAGGTCCGGCGACCGGCGGACGCCGAGGCCTACAAGCAGCGCACGATGGCCGAGGCACGGCGCGATCAGGCCAAGTTCGAGGCCGAGGCCGAGGCCTTCCACGCCACGACCCTGGCCGACGCCAACGCCCGCGCCGTCTCGGTGAAGGCCCGGGCCGAGGCCGATGCCGACGCCTACCGCCTCACCGCCAAGGCCGACGCGAGCGCGGCCGCCATCTCCGTCGAGGTGCAGGCCGAAGCCAATGCTGAGGCCTACCGGACCACGGCCATCGCCGAAGCGCGGGCGAAGGCGGTTCAACTCTCAGCCGATGCCGACGCCGAGGCCAACTCGGTACGGGCGGCCTCCCTGCGGGACGGCAATCAGCAACTAATTGCGGCGAATCATCTCATCGAGGTGCTACCGATGATGGTCGAAGCGGCCGCGAACGGGCTGGCCGGCAGCAACCTCACGGTGCTGAACGGCGCGCAGGGTCTGGGCGAGATCATCACCGGATTGGTGGGGCAGGGCCTGGCCATCTTCGACACCCTCAAGAGTGCGACCGTGCATGCCGAGCCCGCTCGTCAGCGCGCTGAGACCGTCGCGGCCGTCTCTGCGGCCGCGACCTCAATCGAGGCGGGCGAGACGCTGACGGCGGCCAGCAGCTAGCAGGCCGACGCCGAGCGCGAGCAGCAGCAGGGCCAGTCCGGTCAGCTGCAGGGCGGCTACACCGGTGGCGGCCAAGCTACCGGTGTTATTCGTCCGTCCGGCCGGTTGCGCCTTGGGCGGCAGGATCGTCAGGGCCTCCACTGCGAAAGGCGACGGAGAGATGACCGTCAGCTTGACCGGAAGCGAGAAGGTCGAACCGGCGCCGTTCGTGAAGACGACCCGGTAGAGGTAGCCGTTCTCACCCTTGGTGGCGACGAAGGAGAGAAGTGCGTCTCCGGTCGGGTCGGCTCCGCTCACCCACGTCTTTCCGCCGTCCTTCGACTTCTGCCACACATAGGTAGGGCCGGGGAAGCCGTCGGCAGTAGCCCGGAAGGTGACCACCTGCCCGGCGCGAACGGTCACCCCCTTCGGTTGCAGCAGGATCTTCGGCAGAGATCCGTTGACCAGCAGGAACGACGCCGCGCTGACGGTGGACGAAGTCGAGCCGGCCGGCGGGTTGAGCACGCCGCTGCCCGGGAGGATCGGTGGAGTCGGCAGTACCAGCGTCGCGATCACGTAGTAGCTGCCGGTGGTGAGGCCGGCGATGAAGCCGCTGACCACCGCGTTCCCGTCGGCGTCGGTGACCACGACGAGTGTGATCCCGCCACCGGGGAAGGTGCCGCTGGGCGGCGTGGAGGGGGCAGTGAAGAGCACCTGGGCTCCCGGCACCGGATTGCCGTACTGGTCGAGCGCGGTCGCGATCAGGGGCAGCCGGAACGGACGCCCCAGCAGCGCGATCTGGAAGGTGCCCGAGGTGGCGACCACCGTGACCGCGGGGCCGGCCAGGTTGATGAGGGTGAAGACCGCTGATGAGACCGTCGGTGCGACCGCACCCACCCCGGCCATCACGCCGACCACGCTGTACGTGCCGGACTTCGTGTTCGCGGTCAGCGTCGAAGAGGTGGCGAGGCCGTCCAGGCCGGTCGCCTCGGTGTCGCTGCTGGCGCCGCTCGCGAAGTGGGCCGTGGCAACGATGACGCCGTGCAGGCCGACGGAGAGGCCGGGCGGCGCGGTGAAGACGACCGTGACACCTGGCTCCGGATTGCCGTAGCTATCGGTGACCAGGGCGGTGATCGGCGCGCCGAAGGCGGTACCGACGACCGTCGACTGCGGTGTACCGGCGACGGCCGTGATGTGGGCCGGGGCGCCGCCGCCGAGTTCGTTCGGGAGCACGACGGGCACCCGGGCCGGGGTCAGGCCGCAGGCGACTCCGGGGGCGGACGCGACGTTCAGGGCCGCACGGCCGGTGCGGACGTTTACGCAGAAGAGCGCGTCCACTGTGGCATTGTCGGCCGGATTCAAGATCGGGCCGTAGTGGTTGGCCGGGCTCACCGGGATGCTGGCGATCGGCTGGAAGGGATCAACGGCCGTGCTCGCCGGGGCCACAGCGGCGACGTTCAGAACAACCGGCGTGAACCAGTTCGTGGCGTCGAAGGTGACGGTGGCGAGATTGTCGCCGGAGGCGGCGGTGAAGCGAGCGTCGCAGCCACACGGGTCGTAGACGACGAAACGCCCGCCAGTGTTGATCCGGTACACCACGGGACCGGTCGGGGCGGCGCTGAGACGCAGGGTGAGCTGCGATCCGACCTGATCCCCGGCCGTTACCACCACAGCCGGCGGCGAGACGATCAGGCCGCTCTGGGCGGTCAGCACGTTCACGACCACCTGCAGCGGCACCTTCAATGCCTTCGCGTACGCCTGGTAGGCGGGGTCGGTGCTGGTGATGGTGTGGGTGATGACGTTCTTGCCACTCACGGTGAGCTTCGGGCTGACGCCACCCGGCGGGACGGTGGCCGGCGGCGTGGCCGCGACGTTGATCGTCACCGGCAGGAACCAGTTCGTCGAGTCGAAAACGATGCTCTGGGTGGTGGCGTTGAAGCGGGCGTCCGAACTCGTCAGGGTCAGCGTCGTCGGGTCGTAGACGAGGGTGACGGTGACGGTCGTTCCGGCCGCGGGCGCGGCGGCCAGCACCACCGTGTAGCTGGAGGTGATGCCCTGCGGCGGCGTGCCGGCGAGCACGCTGACCCCGCCGTCGGGCTGGGTGATGATGACGCCCGGCGGCACCGCCCCGAGCAGGTTCACATACACGTTGCGGATGACCACGTGGTTGTAGCGCTCGTCGGCGCTCTGGCTGCTGTGGCTGAGGGTCTCTACGGTTGCACCGGTGGCGGTGACGGCGCCGGTGATGGCCCGGACGAGTACGGTCTTGGGGCCCGTCTCACCCGCCGCGAAGACGAGCACCACGTCGTTCGACCAGGTCTGGCCGCCGTCGATGGAGATCTGCGCGAAGGGCGTCCCGGTGCCGAAGGCGGCCGAGATGTTCACGTAGACGGTCGCCTTCGGGGGCGAGGCGAGTCGCACGGTGTAGCTGTCGGTGGCGCCGTTCGTCGTCACCGCGGTTGAGCCGCCCGTCTCGGTGATGATGATCGGGCCGCTGCCCTGATCCACCACCGTGACCGGAACGATGGTCGGCGAGTTTGCCTCAGCGGCGGTGCCGATGGTGAGCTGCCCGATGGAGCCGTTTGCCGCCGGGACCCCGCTGATGATCGGGGTGACCAGGCTCGACAGGCCGGTGAGCAGGCTCGACGCGGCGATCACGAAGGGTCCGCCGCCGGGCTGATGCAGGTTCTGGTAGCTGACGTTGAGACCCTGGCCGAAGACTCCGGTGGGGGTGGTGACGATGTCGTGGGCGTCGCCGACGGCCAGCACGTAGAGCTGGCTGTTCCCAGCGCCGCCGTCGACCGACACCGGGGCGTCGATGTTGTAGACCGGCACCGGGACCCGCAGCAGGATCGGCAACAGGTTAGTGGCGAAGGTGTCGACCATCGGGCGGCCGGTGGTCGGGTCGATGAGGGCCGAGGTGACGAAGGTGAAGAGATCGTTGCCGGTGCCGGCCTCGAGCCGCAGTGCGGCCTTGTTCGAGTAGACGAGGAAGGTGTCGTTGCCGGCATCGCCGTAGATCGTCGTCGGGAAGCTGTTGCCCCGGCTGAGGTAGCCGATGTTGGTCTGCGTGGTCGCGAACTGATCCTCGGGGAGGACGTAGGGCGCGACCCGGGGCAGGAAGTACAGCTGCCCCACGTCGAAGGTGTCGTTGCCGTCCCCGCCGTTGATGGTGGTGATCGAGCTGTTGTCATCCATCGCGAAGAAGTCGTCGCCACCGAGGCCGTTCACGGTCAATCCACTGTTGATGTGCTCGTCGTAGTTGATCCGTTCGACGTCCTGCCGCTTGCGCCCGAGGACGTCGGTGTACGTGCCGTGAAGCAACGCGACGAAGGCCGGCGACTGCGCTTCGGGCTGGTCGGGGATGAAGGAGGAGCCGCGCATCAGGAATACGTCAGGTCCGTCACTGCCGTTGACGGTGAGGGTGTTCTTGCCGCCCAGCGGGCCGGTGTTGAGGACGTCGATGCGGTAGTCGTGGGTGGCCGTCGAGTCGCTGCCCCAGGTGTTGACGACGTAGGTGTTGTCACCGAGTTCGCCGTTCAGCAGCAGGCTGTCACGGACGGTCTGGCCGTTGTACTGGTCGCCCGAGGTGTCGATGTGGGTGCCGGTCATCGTCTGTAGCCGGTCGACCTGGAAGAAGTCGTTGCCGTCCGGGCTGAGCCCGCAGTTGGTGCTGAGGGTCGAGGGTGGGCAGTTGCCGATGTTCGGGGTGCCGCCATAGACATTGGTCTGGCCACCGAGCTGGGTCTGGTCGAAGTAGAAGTTGTCATCACCCCGGCCGCCGAAGATGTTCGTCGGGTGCCCCACGACGATCCCCCGGAAATGCATGGTGGATCCGACGGCCGGGCCGGTCAGCGGCTCGAGGTATTCGCCGTAGATCCAGACCGTGGAGCCGAAGATGAGACTGCTCACCGCGGTATCCACGTCATTGCCGACGAGGAGCTGCACCTGGCCGGTGGCCGCGGCGATCAGACCCAGCGCCAGCGTGACGCTGCCGTCCAGCGTGCTGCCCCCGCCGAGCAGAGTCAGGTCGGCGTCGGTGCGGCCGGTGACGAAGGGAACCCGGAGCCGGACGTCACCGTGCACGGACTGGGCCCGCAGCACGTTCAACGGGCCATTCGTCTCGGTGATGTAGACGCCGCCACCGGAGAGCGCGACCGCCCCGACCTGGTCGCCGCCGAATCCGTCGGCAAACGCGTAGAGGCGGCCGGTAGCTGAACTACTCGAGTCGATCCGCACATCGCCCGAGGCATCCGAGGTGAAGGTGCCGATCGAGCCGCCATGGGCGATGAGGTCGATGCTGCGGCCGACGACGCTCGCCCCGGCCGCCGTGTGGTTGTCGAGGATCGACCCGGCGTCGGTGACAAGCGCGACATCGGAGGTGAGCGAGTCGGCCAGCGAGACGTTGAGGTTGCCCTGGGTCTGCTCGATGTAGATGCCGAGGTTGGCCAGCGCCAGCAGGGCACCGACGGCGGCGTTCGACGAATGAATTTCGAGGTAGTTGACGGTCGGGGTAACGAAGCCGATGCCGCCGTGGAGAGCCAGCAGCGTGATGTTGTTGCCGGTCACCCGGGCCACGCCGTCGTCGGTGGTTGCGACGTCGAAGATCGAGGCCGGGTTGTCGGCGGCGATGAGCACCACGTCGTTGTTGGTCGAGGTGATGGTCCCAACCCGCAGATCGCTCACCGTCTCGGTGTCGGTGATGCGCCCGTTGGTGAAGAGGTCGATCTCGCCCACCTGGTCGCTCTGGGAGAGCTGCACCGCCGGGTTGCTCATCTCGAAGAGAGTGGCGTCCACGTTGGAGTGCACGACGAAGGTGACCTGGGTACCGGTAGCCACGTGCCGGACATTGATGTTGTTGCCGGCGCTGAGATCGGTGAAGTTGTAGGTGCTGTCGATCGGCGTCAGGACGGTACCGAAGACGGCCAGCACCGGGTCGTTGTCGACGAAGGGCTGATCCGGGCGGAAGAAGACCTGGTACAGACCGGTGCCGGGGAGGTTGGTCACGAGGTCCGGCGGGTTGTGCAGGTTGACCTGGATCGCCTCCGACGGCCAGACCGGTGCGTCATTGCCCCAGGCGCTGTCGTTCACGACGATGTCGATGTTGCCACCGGCGTGGATCGGCCCAAGCGTTGGCGCGAAGGGCGTCTGGTTCGCCCGCAGGATCGAGGTGATGTCGAGGACGACGTTGCCCAGCGCCTCGGCGACGAGGGAGATGAAGCGGGTCGGGTCAACGTTGTCGACGATGTAGTCGCTCTGCACGAGCAGCACCGGGATCGGAATGCGGATGCTGATCCCGAAGAGGTTGAAGAGCACACCTATGGTGCCGGCCGGGGCCTCGAGGACCAGCGTGTTCGTCTCGATCAGCGGCTTGTCGGGGCCGGCGAAGATGTTCCCGCGGCCGTTGTTGACGACGGTGCTTCCGATCGGGTTGTAGATGAGCCCGTCGATGGTGACGTCGGAGTTGGCGACACTGCCGGCGAAGTTCTCGATGTCGACCGCGGTCGGGGTGAAGATCGGCGGGCCGACGTGGAAGGTGAACGGGATCTGGTTGAGCTGGATGGTCACCGTTGCACCCGGGTTGTTCAGGTTGACGACGTTGATGATGTGGGTCGTCAGGGCCCGGCTGGAGTAGTTGAAGATCTTCACGAAGTCGAAGGTGTTCTGCTGGACGAACTTCCCCTGGCTGCCGTCGATGACGCTGGCCGGCGCCGTCGAGCCACCTTCGGTCTGCGAGACGCTCGCGTTGAAGAGCGCCGTCGCTCCCCCGTCGTTGATGATGTTGCCGACCTCGATGATGCGCCCGGTCGGGATCGTGTCACCCAGCCCGTAGCTGTTACCCAGGTCGTCGGTGACGGTCACGCCGTACAGCTTCACGATCTTGCCGGTCACGTCGACGACGAGCTGCGGATCAGGGGTGTGCAGGTAGACGTCGGCGTTCCAGTGGATGGTGCGCTGGGCGTTATTGCTGGAGCCGCCGTGGTTTCCGCCGCCGTCGAAGGTCGCGCCGTCGTTGTCGTGGTCGGTGTTCCAGTTGATGACGTTCTGCACGACCTCGACGTCGAGGTGGCCGGTGCGGATGATCGCGGTCGCGTTCGCGGTGACGTCGGAGTCGCTGTTGTAGGTGATGTTCTCGGTGGTGTTGGTGTCACCGCCGAAGCAGCTGCAGTGCGCGTCGGTGTTGGCCGCGAAGCTCAGGTTGACCGCGTTGGCCGCGATGCCGACCGTTTCGTAGCCGACGATCTTCGTGCCGCCGTCGATGAGCACCTGCTGGCCGGTGTTGTCGTTGATGGTCGCCTCGGCATCCGAGGCCGCCCCGAGGGCCGAGGCGTGAGTGTGGCCGTTGTTGTGAGCGGTGATGCTGTCGGTCTGGGCGGTCACCTGCACGTTGTCGGCGGTGAGGTGGGTGCCGGACTCGAGGTGGACGTTGGTGGAGCCGGTGATGTCGAGGTTGTTGTCGCCGTCGCCGTCGTCCCCGGCGTGCGCGTCGACGCCCAGGCCACCCCCCTCGGCGCTGGTCGAGACGTCACCGTTGGCCGCGGTGTGGGCCTCGATGTTGAGGTTGTTCCCGGCGGTGATGTTCCCGGCGATGTCGGTGAGCGTCGTGTAGTTGTCGGTCGACTTCGCGTAGGCGCTGACCCCGGCTCCCAGACCACCACCGCTGGCGTTGGCGGCCGAGATGGCCTGCACGAAGTTCAGCGGGGCGATCTTGACGCTGTCTCCGGCGGTGAGGTTCGTGCCGGCGTCGACCTTCACCGTGGTGTTGCCGGTGGCCGTCGCCTTGGCCTGGGCACTGCCGACCGAGATGAGGCCGCCGCCGCCGTTGGAGGAGTTCGCGCTGACCCCGGTTGAGGAGTTGGTCGTGATGGTGATCGAGCCGACGGTGGTGAGCGAGGTGTTGGCGCCCACCTCGACGTGGACGGTGACCGTCTCGGTGGCGTTGGTGTTGGCGTGCGTGGAGTTGATGAAGCCGCCGCCGCTGCCGGTCACGGTGGCCGTCGAGAGGACTCCGCCGCCGGCCGCCGGGCCGGTGATGCCGACCGGGGCCAGCTGCTGGGTGCCGCTGCTGGTCGAGCTGAGATCGACGATCAGGTTCTGGTCACCGGTGCCGACACCGATCGCGATCGGGGCCAGCTTGATGGTGCTGGTGCCGACCCGGCCCGTTCCGTCCAGGGTGATGGCCGAACCGCCCGGGGTGGCGGCCAGCTGGAAGGAGGTTCCGGTGGCGTTGACGATGTAGTACCGGCCGCCGGCGACGAGGCCACCGATCGGCTGCTGCCCCGGTGCGTAGAGGCCCTGGGTGACCGCCTCACCGGCCGCCGACTTGTCGGGCGTCAGCGTGATCGCCTGCTGCGGGATCGGGTTGTTGCTGCCGTCAACGCAGGCTCCGGTCGCGTGGCAGAGGGAGTCGGCCAGCTGGATCTGGTTGGAGTTGACGTTGATGACGAAGTACGTGACGCCGTTGGTGAGGCCACCGATCGGGTCGCTGCCGCCGTTGTAGACCACCGCGGTGCCGGTGGCCAGGCCGTGGTTGTGGATCAGGATGCGGTTGTCGCTGTTGTTCTGCACCGGGTAGATCGGGTTGTTGCTGCCATCGACGTTCACGCTCACCAGGCCACTGGTGAAGATCGCGATCGGGGCCGGCGGGGTGTAGGTCACCGGGGTGCCGTTGCCGAACGGGTTGGTCGCATTGATCGTGTTTCCCGAGACATTGGCCCCGGTCAGGCTGATCACCGCGGTCGAGGCGTTCGGGTCGAAGAGCTGGATGTGCGAGGCGTCGACGACGTGCACCCGGTACAGGCCACCCGGCGTCAGACCCGGGATCGCGCTACCGCCGGAGGGAACCTCGTAGATGACCAGGTCACCCTCGTGCAGGTTGTGGTTGAGCGGGACGAACGTCGGGCCGACCATCCGCCCGAAGGAGATGGTGCCGGTGGTCGGGTCGATGTTGGCGCCACCGAAGGTGCTCCCCAGCTGCACGCTGTTGGCGCTGACCACGAAGACGTTGTACTGCGCGTTGTTGGTGAGTCCACCGACGTTCGGGTTGCCGCCGTTGGTGTACGTCACCGTGTTACCGGTGAGCAGGCCGTGCGGGGCGGTGAAGGTGATGGTGTTGGTGCCGGTGTTCACCCCGGTGCTGCCGTCGAAGAAGCCGGTGTTCCCCGACGGCGGCGGCGCGGTGGTGTTCTGCTGCGCGGTGACGGTGATGCTGCCGCCGGAGTAGATCTGCGCGTTCGGCGCGATGTTCACGTTGACCGTCGGCGTGTTGTTGATGGTCGAGGTGTTCCCGTCGATGTTCAGCAGGATGCCGGCCGAGGTACTGCGCGAGGCCGACGTGGCGACCGGCGAGGAGGCGGCCCCGACGCTGATGTCGCCGACGGTGGTGATCACCGATCCGCTGCTGGCCAGGTCGGCCTCGACGGTGGTGGTCGTGGTGGCCGTCGCCCCGGCGCTGCCGACGCCCACACCGGCGACGCTGGTGTCGCTGATGAGGGCGGTGCTGGCGTCACTGCCGGAGGCCTGCACCGAGATGGAGCCGGCGCCGGGGGCGGTGTTGCTGGCGCCGTGGGCACTGCCGAGCATCTTGGCCTGGGTGACACCGAAGTCGTTGGCGACCGGGTTGCTCACGTCGACGGTGGCCAGCCCACCGTTCACCGAACCACCCGACGCGGTAGCGCTGTTGGTGGCGTTCGCGATCACCGACACGGCGGCGCTGGGTGCGTTCAGCAGGGCGCCGGAGCCGATGATGGCCGAGGTGAGGCTGGCCGAGTCGACGGTCGCGGTCGGCGAGGAGTCGTGGGCGGAGATGAAGCCACCGCCCTGCGCTCCCGAGGTCGAGGCGGCGCTGCTCGCGCCGACGGCCTTGACGATGAGGCCGGTGGCACCGCTCAACCGTCCGTCGAATTCGGCGGTGACGGCCCCGGCCGTCCGCCCGATCGGGATGTTGGCGCTGCCGGCGATGAAGCCGCCGTTCACCGAGTCGCTCAGGGCGGTCGCCGTGTTCGTGCCGTTCGCCAGCACGTTGACCAGGCCGCTGGAGGCGAGTGCGCCACCGCCGGTCGCCGCCGAGACGTTGGCGCCGTTGAGCACTTCGGCATCGACCGCCGAGCCGCTGATCGAGCCGAGACCGATGCCGATCGAGAGCGTCGTACCCTCGGCCGTGTTCGCCCCGCTCGCCTTGACGGTGGCCTGCGTGGAGGCCAGCACGGCGCCGTTGAGCGCCGCCCCGACCGCGCCACCGACCTGCGCCTTGGCGAAGAAGATACCGCCGGTGATGAGGCCGCCGCTGGTGCTGGAGACCTTCGCCGCCGCGTAGTTCTGGTGCCCGGAGCCGTCCGGGGTGAGAGTGGCTGAGACGAGAACCGCCCCGGTCGCGGTGAGCGCGGTGTTGGCGGCGACGGTGGCGTTCACGTCGGCCGACCCCAGCACCTCGGCATCCACCGAGACGCCGGTGATTCCGACGATGCCGAAGTTCTTCACGTCGACGGTGGCGACGGCGATGTTCTGCCCGCTGGCCGACACGGTGAAGTTGCCCGAGCTGGTCGTTCCACCCGCGTAGGAGGCCGTGGTCGGGGCGGCCACCTTCGCCGTCGGCAGCAGCGCGACCAGGTTGATGGCGCCGGCGGCCAGCTGCGACGGGGTGGCGGTCGCGTGATCGGTCGAGGTGGCGCTCACAGAGATGGCGCCGCTGACCTGGACGCTGCTCGCGGACGAGGTGACCTGGGCGGTGACCGCGGCCGAGGCGAGCACCTCGGCGTCAGCCCCGGCGCCGCCGCCGGTGATGAGCCCGATGGCGACGATCCCGGAGGTGGCGGAGGCGCTGTTGTTCCCACCGGCGCTGACCGTGAAGGAGCCGGCGTTGCTGATCGGGGCGCCGCTGCTCGCCAGCGTGGCGGCGGCGACGGTGGCCGTCGGGATGC
This sequence comes from Frankineae bacterium MT45, assembly GCA_900100325.1. Lineage (NCBI taxonomy): Bacteria > Bacillati > Actinomycetota > Actinomycetes > Frankiales > Frankineae bacterium MT45. Next base: position 2,101,518 of record LT629697.1, on the reverse strand, counting down.
TGACGCTGCCGGAGATGAGGCCGATGTTCGCCGCGTCGGTGCTGGCGTTGGCGGTGTTCCCCGAGTTGGCGAGGACCTGGATCGCGCCGGTGGAGCTGATGGTGCGGTTCCCGATCTGCGCGGTGACGCCGGCCGCCGAGGTGACGCTGGCGACCACACCGGCTCCGGTGACGGTGAAGAGTCCGATGCCGACCGTCCGGGTGCTCGCCTCGGCGTCGTTGGCGCCGGCGGCCTTCACGGTGATGGCCGCCGACGTGGTCACCGCACCGTTGAGGGTGGCGGTGACGGCACCGGCCACGGTGGCGGTACCGACGTAGACCCCGGCGTCGATCAGCCCGCCGCTGGCGCTCTCAGCGCTGGCCGAGGCGAAGTTCTGGTGACCGCTGCCGTCGGCGGTGAGGACGGCCTGGACGGTGACCCCGCCCGAGGCGGTGATGGTGGCGCTGCTGGCGACCGAGGCGGTCACATCGGCACCAGCCAGCACCTCGGCGTCGACGATCACGCCGGAGCCGCCGGCGAGGTGGAAGCTGGCGACCTTGGCCGTGGCGATCGCGACGTTCTGCCCGTTGGCGCCGACCAGGAACGAGCCGGAGGTGGTGCCCCCGCCGTTGAAGGCGGCGTTGGTGTGGGCGCCGATCTTCGCCGTCGGGGTGAGCGCCGAGAGGCTGTACCCGCCGACCGCGATCTGCGACGGGGTGGCGGTGGCGTGGTCGGTCGAGGTCGCGGTGACCGCGACGGCCCCACCACCGGCGTTGACGGTGCTGGCACTGCCGTCGACCAGGGCGTCGACGGCGGCGTCGCTGGTGACCTCGGCGTCGGAGCCGGCGTACCCACCGACGATGAACCCGACCTCGATGATCTCCGAGGTGGCCGTGGCGTTGTTGCTGGCCGAGGCGGCCACGGTGAGGCCCTGGCTCTGCAGCACGTCACCCAACTCGGCGTGGGTGCGACCGGCGATGGTGGCGATCGGGATGGTGCCGCCAGCACTGATGATCCCGACGCCGGCCGTGTCGGTGTCGGCCGTCGCGGTGTTGTGCGAGGTAGCCGTCACCGAGACCGCGCCGGCGGAGGTGACCGAACCACCGAGCACGATGGCGTCCGTCACCGCGGTGGTGGCGATGAGGGCCTGGATGCCGGAGACCGAGACCCCGAAGGCGCCGAGGGCGAAGCTGAGGGTCTGGCCGTCGGCCCGGTTGCCGCCGCCGGCCGAGACGCTCACGCTGCCCGAGTTGCTGACGGTGCCGTTGAGCTGGGCGGAGACCGGCGCCGCGACGATCGCCTGGGCGACGAAGACGCCGATCGAGATGCCACCCCCGGCTCCGGAGAAGATGCGGGTGCGCGCGTAGTCGGCGTTGCCGGAGCCGTCGGGAGTGGAGGCGGCGGAGACGCTCACCAGGCCGGTCGAGGCGATTGTGCTGGACTTGCTCACGGTGGCCCGGATGGCGGCCTGGGCCGTCACCTCGGCGTCCGCGTTCACGCCGCTGAGGCCGCCGACCGAGATGCTGATGATGGTCGCCTCGGCGTCGGCCTGGTTCTGGCCGGCCGCGCTGACGGTGATCGCGCTGGAGGCGGTGATCTGCCCGTCGACGGTGGCCGTGGTCGAGCCGTTGACGGTGGCCGTCGGCAGCAGGGCACCGATCGTGATGCCGCCGGCGGTGCCTCCGGGTGTCGTCGCGGTGGCGTGGTTCTGCGACGTCGCCGAGACCGTCACGGCGCCACCGGCCGAGATGTTCGCGGTGCTGGTGAAGTTGGCCGCGGTGGTGCGGTTCTGGGTGGCGGTGGCGATCGTCAGCCCGGCGGCGAATCCACCGGCCTTCACGTTCAGGACGTAGGCGCTGATCGTGTTGGTGCCGCTGGCGGTGACGGAGACCGCGCCGGCCACCGGACCGTGCCCGCCGAAGGATGCGGCCGTCGTCCCGTCGATCGTGGTTATCGCGACGCCGGCACCGACCCCGACCGCGCCGACGCCGATCGAGTAGGCAATAGCAGGCGCGTTGATCGTCGAATTCGCCGAGACGCTCACCCCACCGACTGGGGAGGCCGAGCCGATCGTGACGTTGCCGACGGTGGCCGTCGTGTCGCCGTCGATGCTAGAGACGGCCACCGCCGCGCCGACCGCGATGGCGCCGACCTGGCCGCCGATGGCGCTCGGGGTGACCGTCCGGTTGCCGTTGGCGGTGACCCGGATGACGCCGCCGGCCTGCGGGATGGTGACGTTGTCGTCGATGTGCGCGTTCTGGTCACTGAGGTCGTTGATCACCGCGATCTGGCCACCGACCGCCACCGCTCCGGCCTGGCCGCCGAAGGCGAGGGCGGAGGAGTTCTCGTTGGTGGTTGCCCCGACCGCGATGTCGCCGCCGGCCGAGACGGTCGCGTTCGAACCGATCGAGGCGTCGGCGTGGCTGTCGAGGTTGGCGATCACCAGCGAGATGCCGATGCCGACGAAGCCGCCCGACGCGCTACCGGCGAGGCCGGCGAAGCCGAAGTTCTCCACCGCCTGGACGTCCACACTGCCACCGGCGACGATCGTGACGCCCTGGCCGATGGCGGCGACGGTGCCCTCGGGGAGGCCGGGGTTGGTGACGCCGCCACTGACCTGGCCGGCGGTGGGCGAGTTGCTCTGGATCGAACTGGTCGCGTCACCGGTGTGACTCTTGATCAGGGTATTGCTGCGACTCGTCGAGCTGCCGGACGTGCCGCTGAGGATGCCCTGGAATCCGCCGGACCCGGTGGCCTGGCTGTCGGCCTCGCCCTGCGGGTCACCGTTGGAGGAGAGGCCATTCGTCGACGGGCCGGGGCCGTTGCTGTAGTTCGGGTTGGGCTGCGTGCCGACCGTCCAGACCGAGACGGAGCCCGCGGCTCCGACGAACCCACCGCCGACGCTCACCGCGTAGCTGGCGATGTCCTTGGTGGAGAGCGCGTACACGTCGACGTTGTTCTTCGCGTGGACCGTGGCGCCGATGCCGAGGTAGGCCTTGGTGGTGGTGTCGACGACGCCGACGTCCACGCCGCCGGCGATGCCGACCGCTCCCCCAGCCAGTGCACCGGCGATGGTGAGCGTCTTGGTGGCGTCGGCCGCGGCGACGTTCACCGACTGCGCGGCGCCGCCCCCGGCCTTGGTGTTGACCAGGGTCGGAGCCTGCGGGTTGCTGTCGATGAAGGCGATCGTGGTGGCGTGCAGCAGCGTGATGCCGATACCGCCGGCGACGCCGACGAAGCCACCGGCCAGGCCGAGCGTCAGCCCGAAGATGTCCTCACTCGAGCCGGCCTGCACGGCCAGCCCGTTGAAGGACGTCGTGGTGAAGCTGTCGCCGTTGAGCTTGTTCGCGTAGATGCCGGCCAGCGTGATGCCAGGCTGGGTGGCCAGGGCGTCGACTGTGCTGCCGGCGCTGATGAAGGCCTGCGTGTCCTTGGTGGCCAGCGTGACCCCGACGCCGGCGCCGATACCGACGATGCCACCGGCGACCCCACCGGCGACCATGATCACCTTGGTGTCGTCGCGGGATCCGACCAGCAGGTTGTTGCCGGCCAGGATGGTGTCACCGAAGCCGGTGTCGGCGTAGGTGTGCGTGTTGAGCGAGATCACCGAGACGGCGCCGGCGATGCCGGCGATACCGCCACCACCGGCGAGAGCCACCGAGACGATGCTGTCCTTGGCGTTGGCGTTGACGACGACGTCCTGCGCGGCGTTGACCGTGCTCTGCGCGCCGATGTAGGCGTCGGTGTTGAGGTGGATGAGCCCGACCGATGCACTCGGGGCCACACCGGCGTAGACGCCAACGGCCAGCACCCCGGAGACCATCAGCTGGTGGTAGTCGTTGCCCGCCGCGACCAGCACCGACTGGCTGCTGCTGGCGCCGCTGTTCGGCGAGTTGATGGTGGCGAACTTGCCGATAAAGGCGGCGGTGTTGCTGGTGACGACGTTGACGCTGCCGCCGACGCTCACGCTGGCCCCGGCCGAAATCGCGCCGCTGATCCCGACGCCCGAGACGTCGTCGCTGTTGCTGGCGGTGACCGCGACCCCGCGGAATCCGCCCTGGGTTCCGTTGAGGACGGTGTGGATGCCCGTCACCTGAGCGGCGTTGCCCGACGGGGTGCTGCCGGAGGGGACGATGCTGTGCGAACGTCCGCTGCCTGCGGCCGCCGCGTTGAGGGTGATCGCCTGCTGGGCGATGCCGCTGCAGGTACCGGTCGCCTGGCACTTGGTCGCCGCAAGCTGGATGGTGTGGGCTCCGGTGACGATCGCGTAGTACGTGTGCCCGTCGATGAGACCGCCGATCGGGGCCTCACTGCCGGAGCCGTAGACCACCGCGTCACCGGTGCTGAGCGCCATGTCGTAGGGCAGATTGATCGAGTTGCCCACGACGTCCAGGGACGGGGTGAAGTAGGGCGAGCTGTTCTGCGGGGTGACCGCGGAGTTCGTGGCGACGAGACGCTGCGACTCGCCACCTCGGGCCGGCGCGGTGAGGGTGATCGCCGGACCGCCGGAGGTGGCCGAGAGCTGCACTTCGGTCGGGGAGACGACGTGCACGTAGTACGGGTTACCGCCGATGAGACCGATGATGTTCTGGCCGCCACCGTTGTCGTAGATGACCTGCTGCCCCTCGGTGAACCCATGCACGTAGCCGAGGTTGAGGGTGCGGTGATCGCCCTCCACAGCCGAGGTCGGGGTGAACCGGATGTCGGTGTACTGCTCGTTGTGGGTGCCGGTGGCGACGGTGAGGCTCGCGTCATTGGTGGCCAGCGCGTTCACGGTGGAGTCGTCGCCGATGAAGGCGGTGGTCGTCTTGTTGACGATGGGCACGGCGCCTGCGGCGCCGACGGCGGCCGAGCCCGACACCGAGAGGTTGCCGGCCACCACGTTGAGGGTGAGCTGCTCGTTGGCCGAGACCCGAGCGCTGCCCCGTGTGTTGATCGTCGAGCGGAAACCGCCGCAGGCCGCTGAGGTCCCAGCCTCGCAGAGGCCGCCGATGAAGGCCTTGGTGACGATGGTGAAGACCGAGACGCCGGCGTTGACGCTGACCGCCACCGAACCGCCGAGGCTGACGCTGGCCGACACCGAGGTGACCTGCTCGCTCGAGGTGGAGTCGACCGTCACGTTGCCGTTGGCGTTGGCGTTCACACCGGTGGCGATGAAGGCCTGGGTGTCCTTGCTGAGCGTCTCGACGTCCACGCCGGCCCCGATGCCGGCCGATCCACCGGCGGCCAATGCACCGGCGATACCGAGGATCGTCGTGGTGTCGCTGGCGGCCAGGGCGATCCCGTTGGTCGAGGAGGCTCCGCTGTTGTTGGCGTTGATGGTGACACCGCTGTCGATGTGGGCATGCGTCGTGTCGTCGAGGACGTCGACGGTGGCGGAGCCTGCGACTCCCGCGTCGCCGCCGGCCGTGCCGCCGATGGCGAAGATCTTGATGCCCTCGTTCTGGCTGGCGGCGACGGAGAGTCCGCTCGTCCCCTTCGCCTCGATGTCGCTGCCGGCCCCGATGTAGGCGTCGACGATGCCGCTGCGGATGAGGATCGAGGAGGAGATGCCGACCCCGGCGTTGCCACCGATGGTGACGTTGCCGGCGTAGAGGCCGAGGTTCGAGGCGTTGTCGGCGGCGGCGATGGCCAGGTTCCCACCGGCATGCACGACCGTCGGCTGGTTGCCGCTGCCGTCGATGTAGGCCCGGGTGCCCGGTGTCTGGTTGCCCTCTCCGCTGCCCTGGTTCATCACCAGCACGATGAACGAACCGGTGACAGCCGCCTCGGTGGAGGCCGCGGCGTCGACGGCGATCTCGGTGATGTCCTCGCTCGTCGTGGCGCCGATAGCCACGTTGCCGCCGACGACAACGTGCGCGCCCTGGCCGATGTACGAGCGGGTGTCCTTGTTGATCACGTCGACGACCAGGCCGAGGCCGACCCCGACGTCGCCACCGGAGAGAGCGACGGCGCCGGCCAGGTTCACCAGGGTGGTCGAGTCACTGGAGGTAAGGGAGAGGGACTGACCCGGGGTGGCCGGCCCAGCCTGGTTCACCAGCGCCGCGGCCGCGATGTAGGCCTGCGTGGTCAGGTTGATGACGTCGACGATCACCGAGCCACCGATCGCCACCCCGCTCGTTCCGGCCGCACCGGCGATCGCCACGGAGCTCACCGCCGGCGTGGTGATCTTCGGGATGTCTGGCACCAGCGCCCCGATCGACTGCGCTGCATTGAGACTCATCGCCCCGCCGGCGTCGATGCGGGTGACCGATGTCGGCGAGGAGTCGATGAAGGTGAGGGTGGTGAGGTCGATGATGTTCACCGCGACCGCCGCGCCGACCCCCGCGTCGCCGCCGAGCGAGAGGGCACCGGAGGCGGCGATGTTCTGCAGACCGGTCGGGGCCGTGGAGTTCATCGTCAGCGCGCCGGTGAGGGTGACGTGCGAGCCGCTGCCGATCGAGGCCGTGCTGTGGAAGGTGATCACCTGGACGCCGACCGAACCGGCGACGCTGGCGTCCCCGTCACCGCCGGCGGCCGAGATGCCCCAGACGATGAAGTCGTTCTCGGCCTGGGCGGGGGTGACGGCGCTGACGACCAGGCTCGAGCCGGTGATGGTGGCGCCGGCGCCGATCGAACCGGTGTTGGTGATTGAGGCGACGTTGAGGCCGACCGCGGCGCCGATGTTCGTGCTCCCGAGCTTGAGCGCGATGCCCATTGCCTTTCCGGTGGCGTCGGTCTCGTTGGTGGCGGCGACGACGACTGCGCCCGTGCTCAGGATGGCGAGGCCGGCGGCCACTGAGGCGGTGTTGGAGTCGGTGACCCAGTTGACGCTCACCGCGGCGCCGACGCCGACCCCCGAGCCGCTGTTACCCGACTGCGAGCTGGCCTGGCTGTTTCCGCTGGCCACGTTGTCGCTGGCTGACGGGAGTGTTCCGGTCTGACCGCTGGTGCTCGGGGTGTTGTTGACCTGGCTGCTGGCCTGCTGGTCGGAGTTGCTGCCGGTGCCCTTCTGCGATCCCTGGGCACTGGCAGTGACGTTGGCCGCTCCGGAGTCCTGGGTCGTCGCGGTGATGGCGATCGACGCGCCGGTGATGTTGCGTGCAGTGGCGCCCAGCGTGGTGTCGGTGACGACGTTCACCGCGATGATCGCGCCGACCGCGACGCTGTCGCTGGCCGCCTTGGCGTCGCCGGTGATCGTGCTCGATCCGGTGTGGGTGGCGCGGATCTGGACGTCACCGGTGGCCACGAGCGATCCGGTGCCTGGTGTGCCCAGCCGGGCGGTGGTGACGTTGGTGGTGATGTTGATGCCGACGGCCGGGCTGACGGCGACCGAACTGCCGGCCGAGCCCGCGGTGACCTGGTTGACGACCGGCTCGGCCGAGGTCGCGATGAGCGTGACGTTCCGGCCGCCAGTGAGGCTGGCGTTGTCCTCGACCTCGGCCCGCGTGATGTTGGTGGTGAGGACGTTGATCGCCACCGAAGCACCGACGCCGACCTTGCCGCCGCCACCGATGCTGGCGTCTGCCTTGGCCTTCGAGCTGTCCGAGCGCAGGTTCTGGGCGATGAGGGAGATGTCGCCGCTGCCGGCGTTCACGCTGGCGGTGGTCGTGACGAAGGCTTCGGTCCGGTCGGTGACCAGGTTCAGCGAGACGGCTCCGGCGACGCCGACGTCCTTCGACCCGGCGCCGGCGTCGGCCTCGACGTCGAAGGTGTGCACGGTGTCGCCGTTGAGGTTGGTCATCGTCGCCTCGGCGTCGAAGCCGTTGCTGGTGACGCTGCTCAGCCGTCCGATCGAGGCCTGGTTGGTGATGGTGACGAGGTTGATGGAGACGGCGGCTCCGACGCCGACGTCCTCGGCCTTCACCGCGGTGCCGTCCGACTTGACCGTGCCGTCGACATTCTCCGAGGTACGCAGGCTCACGATGCCGCCGGCGATGAGGGCCAGTGAGGCCGGAAGGGTTGCGGTGGCGCTGACGTCCGCGATGTTCAGGGCGACCGCGGCCGCGACCGCCACCTTGCCGTCCGAGGTGGAGGCCGACGGGGTGGCGCTGGTGCTGGTGCCGCCACCGCCATTGGCCATGTCGGTGCTGGTCGCGTTGCTGCGCTCTGTGGCGACCTGGCCGTCGACGCCACCCGACGGTGCACCGCCGGAGGACTTGCCGGGAGCGCCGCTGGCCGAGGCACTCGCGTTGGCCGAGTCGACCGAGGAGCCGAAGGCCGAGAAGGCGATCGCGCCACCGGCGGTGATGTTCCGCCCCGTCGTCGAGGTGACGTAGTGCTTCAGCAGGTTCAGGGCCAGCCCGACACCGATCGAGGCGCTCGTCCCGCCGGTGGCGACCGCCCCGGCTGTGGTGGCGGCGCCGGCGGTCTGGCTGGCGTTGGCGGCGAAGGCGCCGGTGAGGACGATCGTGCCGTTGCCCGGGAGGGTGCCGATCGAGGTCGTCGTGGTCACGGTGGAGAGCGTGATGGCGACGGCCGGGGTGATGTCGACCTTGCCGCCGGCCGCGCCCATCTTGGCCTCGGTGGTTGCCAGGTCGGTCGCCGTCGCGGTGAGCGTGACGTTCCGGGCGCCGACGAGGGTGATGCCGTCGGCGAGAGTGGCCGTGGTGAGGTCGGTGATGAGGTTCAGCGCGACGGCGGCACCGACGCCGACGTTGGTCGCGGTGACTCCACCCGGCGTCGGTTCGGCGGTGGTCTTCGACGTGGCGCTGCTGCCGGCCGTGACGGTCGCGTCGCCGCCGGTGAGGGTCACTGGGCTGGCGATGAGTGCCGTCGTCGTCTGGTTGACGATGTTCAGGCCGAGCGCCCCGGCGACCGAGATCTTGCCCCCGCCAGCCCCGGCGACGGCGTCGGCGCCGTAGGTCGACTGGGCATCGACGCCGCCGGTCGGGAGGGTGACGCTGGTTTCGGTGGCGCTGATGGTCAGGTCGTGAGCCTTCAGCGTGTTGCCGGCCGGGAGGGACGCGGTGTTGGTCACGTTGGCCAGGTTGATCGCGACCCCGGCCCCGATCGTCGCCGTGGTGCCCGAGGTGGCCGAACCGTCCGCCCCGGCGGCTGCATCGGTGTTCGCGGAACTGGCGAAGGTGACCAGCCCGCCGGCGGTGAGGGTGAGTCCGGTTCCGATCAGGGTGGCCAGCGAGGACGTGGTGGCCAGGTTGATCCCGATCGCCGCGGCGACGCTGACCTTCCCACCCGACGTCGACGCACTCGGCGTGGTCGTGGTACCGGACCCCTGGCCGCCATTCGCTGTTGCCGTGCTGTCGGCGTTGGAACGCTCACTGGCGACCTGGTTGTCGACACCCGAACCGCTACTACCACCGCTGCCGCTGTTCTCCGGCGCACCGGCCGCCGAGGCGCTGGCGATCGCGTTGCTCCCCGAGGAACCGAAGGCACTCAGTGTCAAGTTCCCACCGGAGGTGATCGACCGGGCCGTCGTCGCCGACACCGAATGATTCGCGACCGTCAACGCCAACCCGACACCGATCGCCGCCGTCGTCGCACCGGTCGCTGTCGCCCCCGCGGTGGTGAGCGCGACGGCCGTCTGGCTGGCGTTCGCCGCGAACGCACCGGTGAGAGTGAGGAGCGCCCCGGTCCCGATCGTCGCCGAGGTCGTGACGTTCGACAGCGTGATCGCCACGGCCGGGGTGATGTCGACCTTCCCGCCGGCCGCGCCCATCTTGGCCTCGGTCGTCGCGAGGTCGGTCGCCGAGGCGGTGAGGGTGATGTTGCGGGCGCCGGTGATCGGAATGGTGTCGGCCAGGCTCGCCGAGGTCACGTCGGTGATCAGGTCGAGGGCGACACTCGCGCCGATGCCGACGCTGGTCGCGGTAACACCACCGACGGTCGGCTCAGCGGTCGTCTTCGACTTGGCGCTGCTGGCTGCGGTGAGCGTCGCGTCGCCCCCGGTGAGCACGACCGGTCCGGCAACCAGCGCGGTTGTCGTCTGGTTGACGATGTTCAGGGCCAGCGACCCGGCGACCGAGATTTTCCCGCCACCGGCACCGGCCACTGAGTCGGCGCCGTAGGTGGACTGGGTGTCGCTTCCGACCGCCGTCTCGGTCGCGCTCACCGTCAGGTCGTGGGCCTTGACGTTATTGCCGGCCGGGAGCGAGGCAGTGTTGGTGACGTTGGCCAGGTTGATCGCGACCCCGGCCCCGATGGTGACGGTCGTACCGGAGGTGGCGGAACCGTCGCCGCCAGCCGCCGCGTCCGTGTTTGCCGAGCTGGCGAAGGTGACCAGCCCGCCCGACGTCAGGGTGAGCCCGGTCCCGACGAGAGTGGCCAGCGAACTCGTTGTGGCCAGGTTGATTCCGACCGCCGCCGCGACGCTGACCTTCCCACCCGACGTCGACGCACTCGGCGTCGCGGTGGTGCCGGATCCCTTACCGCCATTGGCCGTTGCCGTGCTGTCGGCATTGGAGCGCTCGCTCGCGACCTGGTTGTCGACACCCGAACCGCTACTGCCGCCACTGCCGCTGTTCTCCGGCGCGCCGGCCGCCGACGCACTGGCGATCGCGTTGCTCCCCGAACTGCCGAACGCGCTCAACGACAGGCTCGCGCCGGCGTTGATCGATCGGGCCGTGGTCGCCGATACCGAATGATTCGCGACCGTCAACGCCAACCCGACACCGATCGCCGCCGTCGTCGCACCGGTCGCGGTCGCCCCGGCCGACGTCAACGCACCAGCCGTCTGGCTCGCCTTCGCCGCGAACGCACCGGTCAGCGTGAGGACTCCGTTGGCCGGAAGGGAACCTATGGTCGCCGAGGTCGTGACGTTGGAGAGGGTGATGGCGACGGCCGGCGTGATATCTACCTTGCCGCCAGCGGCACCCATTTTCGCGGCGGTGGTGGCCAGGTCGACCGCGGTCGCACTCAGGTTGACGTTTCGCGCACCGGTGAGCGTCACTCCATCCGGCAGGCTGGCCGAGGTGACGTCCGTGATGAGGTTCAAGCCGACGGCAGCACCAATACCCACGCTGGTCGCGGTGACGCCGCCCGGCGTCGGGAAGGCCGACACCGTCGAAGAGGCGCTGCTGGCCGCGGTGAGCGTCGCGTCTCCCCCGGTCAGCACGACCGGTCCGGCGACCAGCGCGGTCGTCGTCTGGTTGACGATGTTGAGGGCCAGCGACCCGGCGACTGAGATCTTCCCGCCACCAGCACCGGCCACCGAGTTGGCACCGTAGGTGCTCTGAGTATCGCTGCCGATCGTGGTCTCGGTCGCGCTCACCGTCAGGTCATGGGCCTTGACGTTGTCGCCGGCCGGGAGCGTGGCGGTGTTGGTGACGTTGGCCAGGTTGATTGCGACCCCGGCCCCGATCGTCGCGGTGGTGCCCGAGGTGGCCGAACCATCGGCCCCGGCCGCCGCGTCGGTGTTGGCGGAACTGGCGAAGGTGACCAGGCCACCGGCGGTGAGCGTCAGGCCGGTCCCGACCAGCGTGGCGAGCGAACTCGTAGTGGCCAGGTTGATCCCGACCGCCGCGGCGACGCTGACCTTCCCACCCGACGTCGACGCACTCGGCGTGGTCGTGGTGCCCGATCCCTTACCGCCATTCGCTGTTGCCGTGCTGTCGGCATTGGAGCGCTCGCTCGCGACCTGGTTGTCGACACCGGAGCCGCTACTGCCACCGCCGCCGCTGTTCTCCGGGGCACCGGCCGCCGACGCGCTGGCGATCGCGTTGCTCCCCGAGCTACCGAAGGCACTAAGTGTCAGGTTCCCACCGGCGGTGATCGACCGGGCCGTAGTCGCCGACACCGAATGATTCGCGACCGTCAACGCCAACCCGACACCGATCGCCGCCGTCGTCGCACCCGTCGCGGTCGCCCCGGCCGACGTCAACGCACCGGCCGTCTGGCTGGCATTCGCTGCAAACGCACCCGTCAGGGTGAGCAACGTACCGGTGCCGACCGTCGCGCTCGTCGTGACGTTCGAGATCGTCACCGCCACGGCCGGGGTCAACGCGACACTGCCTCCGGCCGCACCCATCTTCGCCGCGTTCGTCGAGGTGTCCGTCGCCGTTGCGCTCAAGGTGATGTTGCGGGCACCGGTCAATGCAACGCCATTCGCAACGGAGGCGGTGGTGGAGTCGGTGATCAAGCTCAGCCCAACGCTCGCACCGATGCCGACGCTGGTGGAGGTGACGCCGCCCGGCGTGGGGAACGCGGTCACAGTCGACGCAGCGCTGCTGGCCGCGGTGACGATCACGTCGCCACCGCTCAGCGTCACCGTCGCACCGACCAACGCGCTCGTGGTCTGGTTGACGATGTTCAACGCCAGCGATCCGGCGACCGAGATCTTCCCGCCACCAGCACCGGCGACTGAACTTGCGCCGTAGGTGTTCTGGGTGTCCGTGCCGACCGTCGTCTCGGTGGCGCTGACCGTGAGGGCCTTGGCGTTGATCGTGTCCCCAGCCGGAGCCGACGCGGTGTTCGTGACGTTCGCAAGGTTGATCGCAACCCCGGCACCGATCGTTGCCGTCGTGCCGGAGGTGGCCGAACCGTCCGCGCTCGCCGAAGCATCCGTGTTCGCCGAACTGGCGAGCGTTACCAGGCCACCCGAGGTCAGTGTCAGGCCGGTCCCGACCAGCGTGGCGAGCGAACTCGTGGTCGCGAGGTTGATCCCGACCGCGGCAGCAACGGAGACCTTGCCACTCGAGGTCGAGGCCGACGGAGTCGTCGTAGTGCCGGATCCTTGGCCACCATTGGCCGTTGCCGTGGAGTCAGCGTTGGAGCGCTCGGCCGCAACCTGGCTATCGACACCAGAACCACCGCTGCCGCCACTGCCGCTGTTCTCCGGCGCCCCACCCGCCGACGCGGAGGCACTGGCGGAGCTAGCCGACGAGCCGAAGGCGCTCAGAGTGAGGTTTCCGCCGGCGGTAATGGAGCGGGCCGTCGTCGCCGACACAGAATCATTCGCGATATTCAGGGCAACACCCACCCCGACGGCCGCCGTCGACGCACCGGTCGCGGTCGCACCAGCCGACGTGGACGACGACGCCGTCTGCACCGCATTCGCCGCGAACGCACCGGTGAGACCGAGAAGTGTTCCGGTGCCGACGGTCGCGCTCGTCGTGACGTTGCCGATCGTCACCGCCACTGCCGGCGTCAACGCAACACTGCCTCCGGCCGCGCCCATCTTCGCCGCATTGGTCGAGGTGTCCGTCGCCGTTGCGCTCAAGGTGATATTTCCGGCGCCGGTGAGAGCCACACCGTTCGCGACCGACGCGGTGGTGGAGTCGGTGATCAGGTTCAGCCCGACGCTCGCGCCGATGCCGACGCTGGTCGAGGTCACCCCACCCGCTGTCGGGAAGGCGGTGACCGTCGAGGAGGCGCTGCTGGCGGCGGTGATAGTCACGTCGCCACCGGTGAGCGTCACCGTCGCACCGACCAACGCACTCGTGGTCTGGTTGACAATGTTCAGCGCCAACGACCCGGCGACCGAGATCTTCCCGCCACCAGCACCGGCGACTGAACCTGCCCCATAACTGTTCTGGGTGTCCGTGCCGACCGTCGTTTCGGTCGCGCTCACCGTCAGCGACTTGGCGTTGATCGTGTCCCCAGCCGGAGCCGACGCCGTGTTCGTGACGTTGGCCAGGTTGATCGCGACCCCAGCACCGATCGTCGCCGTCGTGCCTGAGGTGGCCGAACCGTCCGCGCTCGCCGACGCATCCGTATTCGCCGACGACGCCAGCGTGACCAGCCCGCCGGAGGTGAGGGTGAGCCCCGTTCCTACGAGAGTGGCCAGCGAGCTGGTGGTGGCCAGGTTGATCCCGACCGCCGCGGCGACGCTGACCTTCCCACCCGACGTCGACGCACTCGGGGTGGTTGTCGTGCCGGATCCCTTGCCACCATTGGCGGTCGCCGTGGAGTCAGCGTTGGAGCGTTCGGCGGCGACCTGGCTGTCGACGCCGCTGCCGCTACTGCCGCCACCGCCGCTGTTCTCCGGTGCCCCACCCGCCGATGCACTGGCCGACGCCAACGAACTCGACGAACCGAACGCACTCAACGTGAGATTCCCGCCGGCCGTGATGGAGCGGGCTGTCGTCGCCGAGACCGAATCATTCGCGATATTCAGGGCAACACCCACCCCGACGGCCGCCGTCGACGCACCGGTCGCGGTCGCACCAGCCGAAGTCGAGGACGACGCCGTCTGCACCGCATTCGCCGCGAACGCACCGGTGAGACCGAGAAGTGTTCCGGTGCCGACGGTCGCGCTCGTCGTGACATTGCCGATCGTCACCGCCACTGCCGGCGTCAACGCAACACTGCCACCAGCCGCACCCATCTTCGCCGACGTCGACGCCGCATCGGTCGCAGTCGCGCTGAGGGTGACATTCCTAGCGCCCGTCAGGACAACACCGTTCACTACGGAGGCGGTGGTGGAGTCGGTGATGAGGTTCAAACCGACACTCGCACCCACACCGACACTCGTCGAGGTCACCCCACCCGCTGTCGGGAACGCCGTAACCGTCGAGGATGCGCTGCTGGCCGCGGTGAGCGTCGCATCGCCGCCGGTGAGCGTGACCGGGCCCGCGATGAGAGCCGTCGTCGTCTGGTTGACGATATTCAGCGCCAGCGAACCGGCGACCGATATCTTCCCGCCACCCGCACCCGCCACCGACGCCGCACCGTACGTCGACTGGGCATCGACGCCGCCGGTCGGGAGAGTCACGCTGGTTTCGGTGGCGCTGATGGTCAGGTCGTGGGCCTTCAGGGCGTTGCCGGCCGGCAGAGACGCGGTGTTGGTGACGTTGGCCAGGTTGATTGCTACCCCGGCCCCGATCGTCGCCGTCGTGCCGGAGGTGGCTGAACCGTCGGCGCTCGCCGCTGCATCGGTGTTGGCCGAACTGGCCAGCGTGACCAGCGCCCCGGAGGTGAGTGCGAGGCCGGTCCCGACCAGGGTGGCCAACGAGGACGTGGTGGCCAGGTTGATCCCGATCGCCGCGGCGACGCTGACCTTCCCACCCGACGTCGACGCGCTCGGGGTCGCGGTGGTGCCGGACCCCTTACCGCCGTTGGCGGTTGCCGTGGAGTCGGCGTTGGAGCGTTCCGCGGCGACCTGGCTGTCGACACCGGAACCGCCACTGCCACCGCTGCCACTGTTCTCCGGTGCCCCACCCGCCGACGCACTGGCCGAGGCCGACGAACTCGACGAGCCGAAGGCGCTCAGAGTGAGGTTTCCGCCGGCGGTAATGGAGCGGGCCGTCGTCGCCGACACAGAATCATTCGCGATATTCAGGGCAACACCCACCCCGACGGCCGCCGTCGACGCACCGGTCGCGGTCGCACCAGCCGACGTGGACGACGACGCCGTCTGCACCGCGTTCGCCGCGAACGCACCGGTGAGACCGAGAAGTGTTCCGGTGCCGACGGTCGCGGTCGTCGTGACGTTGCCGATCGTCACCGCCACCGCCGGCGTCAACGCAACACTGCCTCCGGCCGCGCCCATCTTTGCGGAAGTGGCGGCTGCGTCGGTCGCCGTGGCCGTCAGCGTCACATTCCGCGCGCCCGTCAGGGCAACACCGTTCGCGACGGAGGCGGTGGTCGAGTCGGTGATCAGGTTGAGCCCGACGCTCGCGCCGATGCCGACGCTGGTGGAGGTCACTCCGCCCGCTGTCGGGAACGCGGTGACCGTCGAGGAGGCACTGCTGGCCGCCGTGACGATCACGTCGCCACCGGTCAGCGTCACCGTCGCACCGACCAGAGCACTCGTGGTCTGGTTGACGATGTTCAACGCCAAGGACCCGGCGACCGATATCTTCCCGCCACCAGCACCCGCCACCGACGCCGCGCCATAAGTCGACTTGGTGTCGGTGCCGACTGTCGTTTCGGTGGCGCTTACCGTCAGCGACTTGGCGTTGATCGTGTCCCCAGCCGGCGCCGACGCAGTGTTCGTGACGTTGGCCAGGTTGATCGCTACCCCGGCGCCGATCGTTGCCGTCGTGCCCGAGGTGGCCGAACCATCCGCGCTGGCCGAAGCATCGGTGTTCGCCGAACTCGCGAACGTCACGAGAGCTCCTGAGG
The DNA here is from genome assembly GCA_900100325.1 of Frankineae bacterium MT45. Classification (NCBI taxonomy): domain Bacteria; kingdom Bacillati; phylum Actinomycetota; class Actinomycetes; order Frankiales; species Frankineae bacterium MT45. Next base: position 2,085,537 of record LT629697.1, on the reverse strand, counting down.
TGAGCGTCAGACCAGTACCGACCACGGTCGCCAGCGACGACGTGGTGGCGAGGTTGATCCCGACCGCGGCCGCAACTGAGACCTTCCCGCCGGAGGTCGACGCGCTCGGGGTCGCCGTGGTGCCGGATCCCTTACCCCCATTGGCGGTTGCCGTGGAGTCAGCGTTGCTACGTTCGGCCGCGACCTGGCTATCGACACCAGAACCACCGCTGCCGCCACTGCCGCTGTTCTCCGGTGCCCCACCCGCCGAAGCACTGGCCGACGCCGACGAACTCGACGAGCCGAAGGCGCTCAGAGTGAGGTTCCCAGCGGCGGTGATGGAGCGGGCTGTCGTCGCCGACACCGAATCATTCGCGATATTCAGCGCAACACCGACCCCAACCGCCGCCGTCGACGCGCCCGAAGCGGTCGCACCAGCCGAAGTTGACGACGACGCCGTCTGCACCGCATTCGCGGCGAACGCACCCGTAAGAGTGAGAAGTGCTCCGGTGCCGACGGTCGCGCTCGTCGTGACATTGCCGATCGTCACCGCGACCGCCGGCGTTAACGCAACGCTGCCACCAGCCGCACCCATCTTTGCCGACGTCGTGGCCGCATCGGTCGCCGTCGAGCTCAACGTGACGTTGCGAGCACCAGTCAACGCAACGCCATTCGCGACCGACGCGGTGGTGGAGTCGGTGATCAAGTTCAACCCGACACTCGCCCCCACCCCGACACTCGTCGACGTGACGCCACCCGCTGTCGGGAACGCGGTCACCGTAGACGCAGCACTGCTGGCCGCGGTCACGATCACGTCGCCACCGCTCAGCGTCACCGTCGCACCGACCAGAGCACTCGTCGTCTGGTTCACGATGTTCAGCGCCAAGGAGCCGGCGACCGAGATCTTCCCACCGCCCGCACCGGCCACCGACGCCGCGCCGTAGGTGTTCTGGGTGTCGGTCCCGACCGTGGTCTCCGTCGCGCTGACCGTGACGGACTTCGCGTTGATCGTGTCCCCAGCCGGAGCCGACGCCGTATTCGTCACGTTGGCCAGGTTGATCGCAACCCCAGCACCGATCGTCGCCGCGGTGCCCGAAGTGGCCGAACCATCCGCGCTCGCCGACGCATCCGTATTGGCCGAACTCACGAGCGTCACGAGAGCGCCGGAGGTGAGAGTCAGCCCAGCACCGACCACGGTCGCCAGCGAACTCGTGGTGGCGAGGTTGATGCCAACCGCAGCGGCGACGCTTACCTTCCCACCGGAGGTCGACGCGCTCGGCGTCGCGGTGGTGCCGGATCCCTTGCCACCGTTGGCGGTTGCGGTGGAGTCAGCATTGGAGCGTTCGGCGGCGACCTGGCTGTCGACGCCGGAGCCGCCGCTGCCACCGCTGCCGCTGTTCTCCGGCGCTCCACCCGCCGACGCCGACGCACTCGCGGAGCTAGCCGACGAGCCGAAGTCGCTCAACGTGAGGTTTCCGCCGGCGGTGATCGAGCGGGCCGTCGTCGCCGAGACCGAATCGTTTGCGATGTTCAGGGCAACACCCACACCGACGGCCGCCGTAGACGCGCCCGAAGCGGTCGCACCAGCCGACGTAGACGACGACGCCGTCTGCACCGCATTGGCCGCAAACGCACCCGTAAGAGTAAGTAGCGTCCCGGTGCCGACTGAAGCAGAAGTGGTGACGTTGCCGATCGTCACCGCTACCGCCGGCGTCAACGCAACACTGCCGCCCGCGGCACCCATCTTGGCCGACGTGGTGGCTGCGTCGGTCCCGGTCGAGGCGAGGGTGACGTTCCTTGCGCCCGTGAGGGCAACACCATTCGCGACCGACGCGGTGGTGGAGTCGGTGATCAGGTTCAGCCCGACACTGGCACCCACACCGACGCTCGTCGACGTGACCCCGCCTGCGGTCGGGAACGCCGTAACCGTCGAGGACGCACTGCTGGCCGAGGTGAGCGTCGCATCGCCACCAGTCAGCGTCACCGTCGCACCGACCAGAGCACTCGTGCTCTGGTTGACGATGTTGAGGGCCAGCGATCCGGCGACCGAGATCTTCCCGCCACCCGCGCCGGCCACCGAAGCCGCGCCGTAGGTGTTCTGGGTGTCGGTGCCGCCGGTCGGGAGCGTGATCGTGGTTACGGTGGCGCTGATCGTCAGGTCGTGGGCCTTCATGCTGTTGCCGGCCGGTAGCGAGGCGGTGTTGGTGACGTTGGCCAGGTTGATCGCCACCCCGGCGCCGATCGTCGCCGTGGTACCGGAGGTGGCTGAACCATCCGCACTAGCGGACGCATCCGTGTTCGCCGAACTGGCGAGAGTGACAAGGCCACCTGACGTCAGTGTGAGCCCGGTCCCGACCAGGGTGGCCAGCGAGCTCGTGGTGGACAGGTTGATGCCAACCGCAGCGGCGACGCTTACCTTCCCACCCGACGTCGACGCGCTCGGCGTCGCGGTGGTGCCGGATCCCTGGCCACCGTTGGCGGTTGCCGTGGAGTCAGCATTGGAGCGTTCGGCCGCGACCTGGCTATCCACGCCGGAGCCGCCGCTACCGCCGCTGCCACTGTTCTCCGGCGCTCCACCCGCCGACGCCGACGCACTCGCCGACGAACTCGACGAACCGAACGCAGACAACGTCAACGGACCGCCGGCCGTGATCGACCGGGCCGTCGTCGCCGACACCGAATCATTCGCAATATTCAGGGCAACACCGACACCGACCGCCGCGGTCGACGCACCGGTCGCGGTCGCCCCCGCCGAGGTCGAGGACGAGGCCGTCTGCACCGCATTCGCCGCAAACGCGCCTGTCAGGGTCAGCAGCGTCCCAGTCCCGACCGAAGCAGAAGTGGTGACGTTGCCGATCGTTACCGCGACCGCCGGCGTCAGCGCGACACTGCCCCCCGCGGCGCCCATCTTCGCCGAAGTCGTGGCCGCATCGGTCGCCGTCGCGCTCAAGGTGACATTGCGAGCACCGGTGAGAGCCACGCCGTTCGCGACCGACGCGGTGGTGGAGTCGGTGATCAGGTTCAGCCCGACACTGGCACCGATGCCGACGCTCGTGGAAGTCACTCCGCCTGGCGTCGGGAAGGCGGTGACCGTCGACGCAGCGCTGCTGGCCGCGGTGAGCGTCGCATCGCCGCCGGTGAGCGTGACCGTCGCACCGACCAACGCATTGGTCGCCTGGTTGACGATGTTCAGCGCCAGCGACCCGGCGACGGAGATCTTGCCGCCACCCGCACCCGCCACCGACGCCGCGCCGTAGGTGTTCTGGGTGTCGGTCCCGACCGTGGTCTCCGTCGCGCTGACCGTGAGGGACTTCGCGTTGATCGTGTCCCCAGCCGGAGCCGACGCCGTGTTCGTGACGTTCGCCAGGTTGATCGCTACCCCGGCGCCGATCGTTGCCGTCGTGCCCGAGGTGGCCGAACCGTCCGCGCTCGCCGACGCATCGGTGTTGGCCGAGCTGGCAAGCGTTACCAGCCCGCCGGAGGTGAGTGCGAGTCCCGTTCCTACGAGGGTGGCGAGCGAGGATGTGGTGGCCAGGTTGATCCCGACGGCGGCGGCGACGCTGACCTTCCCACCGGAGGTCGATGCGCTCGGGGTCGCAGTAGTGCCGGATCCCTTGCCGCCATTGGCGGTTGCCGTGGAGTCAGCGTTGGAGCGTTCGGCCGCGACCTGGCTATCCACGCCGGAACCACCGCTGCCACCGCCGCCGCTGTTCTCCGGGGCCCCACCCGCCGACGCCGACGCACTCGCCGAGCTAGCCGACGAGCCGAAGGCGCTCAGCGTCAGGTTTCCGCCGGCCGTGACCGAGCGGGCCGTCGTCGCCGACACCGAATCATTCGCGATATTCAGGGCAACACCGACACCAACGGCGGCCGTCGACGCCCCGGTCGCCGTAGCACCAGCCGACGTAGACGACGAGGCCGTCTGCACCGCATTCGCAGCAAACGCGCCTGTCAGGGTCAGCAGCGTCCCGGTACCGACAGAAGCAGAAGTGGTGACATTCCCGATCGTCACCGCCACCGCCGGCGTCAAGGCAACACTGCCGCCGGCTGCGCCCATCTTCGCCGATGTGGTGGCTGCGTCGGTTGCGGTAGCGGTGATGGTGACGTTGCGAGCACCCGTCAACGCAACACCATTCGCTACGGAGGCGGTCGTCGAGTCGGTGATCAGGTTCAACCCGACGCTGGCACCGACACCGACGCTCGTCGATGTGACGCCGCCCGGGGTCGGGAACGCGGTTACCGTCGAGGATGCGCTACTGGCCGCGGTGACGATCACGTCGCCACCGGTCAGCGTCACCGTCGCGGCGACCAATGCACTCGTGGTCTGGTTAACGATGTTGAGCGCCAAGGAGCCGGCGACCGAGATCTTCCCGCCGCCCGCACCGGCCACCGACGCCGCACCATACGTGTTCTGGGTGTCGGTGCCGACCGTGGTCTCGGTCGCGCTCACCGTCAGGTCATGAGCCTTGACGCTGCTGCCGGCCGGGACAGAAGCCGTGTTGGTGACGTTGGCGAGGTTGATCGCTACCCCGGCCCCGATCGTTGCCGTCGTGCCGGAGGTTGCCGAACCGTCAGCGCTCGCCGCTGCATCGGTGTTCGCCGAACTGGCCAGCGTGACCAGCGCCCCGGAGGTGAGTGCGAGGCCGGTCCCGACGAGAGTGGCCAGCGAGCTGGTGGTGGCGAGGTTGATGCCAACCGCCGCCGCGACGCTGACCTTTCCACCCGACGTCGACGCACTCGGGGTCGCAGTGGTGCCGGACCCCTTGCCACCATTGGCCGTTGCCGTGGAGTCAGCGTTGGAGCGCTCGGCCGCAACCTGGCTATCCACGCCGGAGCCACCGCTACCGCCGCTACCACTGTTCTCCGGAGCCCCACCCGCAGACGCCGACGCACTCGCCGAGCTAGCCGACGAACCGAAGGCGCTCAGAGTGAGGTTCCCACCGGCCGTGATGGAGCGGGCCGTCGTCGCCGAGACCGAATCGTTCGCGATATTCAGGGCAACACCCACCCCGACGGCCGCTGTCGACGCACCGGTCGCGGTCGCACCAGCCGACGTGGCCGACGACGCCGTCTGCACCGCATTCGCCGCGAACGCACCCGTCAGCGAGAGCAGCGTCCCGGTGCCGACCGAAGCGGACGTAGTGACGTTGCCGATCGTCACCGCTACCGCCGGCGTCAACGCAACACTGCCACCGGCAGCGCCCATCTTGGCCGATGTCGTGGCTGCGTCGGTCGCGGTCGCCGTGAGGGTGACGTTCCTGGCGCCCGTGAGGGCAACACCATTCGCGACGGACGCGGTGGTGGAGTCGGTGATCAGGTTCAGCCCGACACTGGCACCGATGCCGACACTGGTCGACGTGACGCCACCCGCTGTTGGGAACGCGGTGACCGTCGAAGAGGCACTGCTGACCGCCGTGACGATCACGTCGCCACCGGTCAGCGTCACCGTCGCACCGACCAATGCACTCGTGGTCTGGTTGACGATGTTGAGCGCCAACGACCCGGCGACCGAAATCTTTCCGCCCCCAGCACCCGCCACCGAAGCCGCGCCGTAGGTGTTCTGGGTGTCCGTGCCGACTGTCGTCTCGGTCGCGCTCACCGTCAGGGACTTCGCGTTGATCGTGTCCCCAGCTGGAGCCGACGCCGTGTTCGTGACGTTGGCAAGGTTGATCGCAACCCCGGCGCCGATCGTCGCCGTGGTGCCCGAGGTGGCTGAACCATCCGCGCTGGCCGAAGCATCCGTGTTCGCCGACGACGCCAAGGTGACCAAGCCGCCCGATGTCAGCGTCAGTCCGGTCCCGACCAGGGTCGCCAGCGAACTTGTGGTGGCGAGGTTGATGCCGACCGCCGCGGCAACCGACACCTTCCCACCGGAAGTTGAGGCCGACGGCGTCGTCGTCGTGCCGGAACCCTTGCCACCATTGGCCGTTGCGGTCGAATCAGCATTGGAGCGTTCGGCCGCGACCTGATCGTCCACGCCCGATCCGGACGCACCGCCAGCACCCGAGTTCTCCGGCGCCCCACCCGCCGACGCCGACGCAGACGCCGACGAAATCGACGAACCGAACGCCGACAACGTCAACGCACCAGTCGCGGTGATCGACCGGGCCGTCGTCGCCGACACCGAATCATTCGCAATGTTCAGCGCAACACCCACACCGACCGCCGCCGTCGACGCACCCGAAGCGGTCGCCCCAGCCGAAGTTGATGACGACGCCGTCTGCACCGCATTCGCGGCGAACGCACCGGTCACCAAAAGCAACGCGCCCGTCCCGACCGATGCAAGGGTGCTGACATTGCCGATCGTCACCGCCACCGCCGGCGTCAACGCGACCTTGCCGCCGGCCGCGCCCATCATGGCGATCGTCGTCGCCACATCGGCGCTCACGGCAGAGAGGGTGACCGCGCCGGCGCCAGTCAGCGTCGCGGCATTTCCGATCGCCGCGACGGTGGTGTCGGTAACCAGGTCCAGGGCCACCGAGGCACCGAAACCAAGGCTGCCGGTGGTCGTCGTCCCGGCGCCGGTGGGGAGCGCTCGCGCGGTGGCCATCGAGGAGGATCCGGCGGTGATCGCCACACTCCCGGTGGCGGTAACGGCCACCGATCCGTCCACCCGGGCCGTCGTCGACAGATTGACGATGTTCAGTGCCAGCGACCCGGCGACCGAGACTCCCCCGCCGCCGGCGCCGGATGAGGCGAGGGCACCGAACATGTGGCCGCCAGCCGCTGGCTGCGGGCTGACGCCCGGGGTCAGCGTCGCCGAGACGACAAGCCCGGTGGCCGAGCTGATGGAGTCACCGGCCGGCAGTGCGGCGGTGTTGGTGACATTCGCCAGGTTGATCGCCACGCCCGCGCCGATGCCGAGTGAGGCCGCGCCACTGGCCGAACCGTCTGCGATAGTGCCAGCGGCCGTGCCGGCACTAGAGGCGAGCGTGATGAGGCCACCGGCGCTCAGTGAGAGGCCGGTGCCGACCAGCGTCGCCGACGAACTCGTCGTAGCCAGGGTCAGCCCGATCGCGGCGGCGACCGAGACCTTCCCTTTCGAGGTGGAGGCGGACGGAGCCGCTGTCGAGCCGGTGCCGCCGCCGGCCGGAGCGAAGGTGTCGGCGACACTGCGATCTCCGGCGATCTGGCCGTCGACACCACCGGCCGGGGCACCGGCCGAACCATCACCGGGCGCGCCACCGGCCGAGGCGGTGGCTGTGGAGAGGTCGATCGAGCTGCCGATGGCGCTCAGCGTCAGCGCGCCGCCGGACTTGATGGAGCGTGCGGTGGTGGCGGCGACGGAGTGATGGGCGAAGGTCAGCGCCGTCGAGACACCGACCGACGCGCTCCCCGCCTGCGTGGCACCGGTCGCGCTGGTCGTCGCGGCGGCCGTCTGCGTTGCCGTCGCAACGAAGGCGCCGGTGAGCGTCAAGGTCCCTGCCGCGAGCAGACCGACGGAGGCCGTTGTCGTGACGTTCGAGGTGCTGATGGCGACGACTGGGGCCAGCGCGACGTCGGGCGAGCTGGCACCGTTGGTGGCCGCCGTCGTCATGGTGTCGGTTGCGGTGGCCGTCAGGGTAAGCCCGCGGGCTCCGGTGAGGATTGCCCCGTCACCGATCGCGGCAGTGGTCGCATCGTTGACGATGCCGAGCGCAAAGGAGGCCCCGATGCCGGTCTTGGCTGTGCCCGGCCCGCTGTCGGCCGAGAGTGCTGAAGTCTTGGTGGTCGCTGACGAGGTCGCACTGAACGATGCATCCGCGGTGCCACCGGAGAGAGTCACGGTGGGCGCTGCCGCCCCCGCCGTCGAGACGAGCGAGGCTGAGGTTGTCAGGGAGACGGTCTGGATTGCGACCGACCCGGCGACGCTGATCTTGCCGCCGCCTCCGGCGCCGGAGGTGGCCGTGGTCGTGAAGTTGTCGGAGGTGCTGGCCGCGCCGCTGGCGTCAGTCGGGCCGACTGCGGCATTCAGGCTGAGGCCCCTGGCCGCGATCGTCGCACCGGCCGCCACATCGGCATGGACGGAGTCGTTGGCGACGTTGATGGCCACCGCAGCTGCGATGGTCCCGACGCCGCTAGGAGGTCCGCGAGCAGCGGCCGCGCCGGAGGCGTTGGAGAGAGCGGAGGTATTGAGTGTGGCGTGCAGGGTGAGGAGGCCGCCGGTCACGACGGAGACCCCGCTAAGAGAGGCATCCGCGCTGGACGTGTGGACGTTCACCGTTATCGCTGCGGCGACGGTGACGACGCCGTCGGGTGTCTGGGGTGCTGGCGGGCTCGGTACACCACCGGTCCCCCCAGCGCCGCCGGTGAGCGCGCCCCCGGTCGTCGGGGCGGCGGAGTCGGCGAGGGAACGGGCACCGGCCAGCTGGGCCGCCGGGGCCGGCTGGTTGCCGTTGTCACCGGGCCCACCGGTGGCGCTGGCGGTGGCCTGGCTCTGAGTCGAGGTCGCTCCAGTGGCCAGGAAGGTGACGGCTGCACCGGCGACGACATTGCGCAGCGTCGTCGCCTGCACGAAGTCGGTCGCGAAGGTCACCGCGAGAACCGGTCCCACCGCCGCCCCGCTCGCGTCGACGGCGCCGGTTGCCGTGGTCACCACCGGAACGGTCTGCGTCGCCGTCGCCGAGAGCGTCCCGCTGATGGTGAGCGTCGAACCAGTTCCGACGTTGGCGGTGGTGGTGACGTTCGAGGTGGTGATCGCGACGACCGGGGCGATCGCGATCCGCCCGGCGAAGGCGCCGCCCTTGGCCGTCGTCGTGGTCGGGTCGACGGTGGTCGCCTGCAGGGTCAGGTTGCGGGTACCGGTCATCACCGCGCCGTTGGCCAGGCCGGCGTTCGTCCGGTCGTTGACCACATTGAGTGCGACGGCGGCACCGATCCCGACGACGGTGGCGCCGGTCGAACCCGGTAGTGCCTGCACGTCGTTGTTGTTCGACGACGTGGCCGCAAGTTGCACGTCACCACCGGAGATCGTCACCGGGTTGGTGGCCGCGATCGAGGCGTCGGTGGTGAGCGTCGCGACGTTCACCGCCAGCGATCCGGCAACGCCGACCATCGCCGCCCCACCCGCTCCGGAGGTGGACATCGCGGCGTACGCATTGTGTGCGCCTGCCGTCTGCGGCTGCGACAACGCCTCCACCTTCAGGATCGCCGCCTTCACCGTCACATTGGCGACGAAGGCGCGATCAGTGACAGTGGCGAGGTTGACGGCGACCGCGTTCCCGACACCGGCCGCGCTTCCGCCGACGGCAGTACCGTCGGCGTCCGAGGTGGACGTCCCGCCGGTCGCTGCATGGACGACGATCGGCGCTGTGCCGCCGGCGCCCGTCGGATTGGTGGCGGTAACCGTGAGGCCGGCGACCTTCGGGGCGATGAAGGCGCTGGTCGTCGGGGTGAGGTTGGTGAAGGCGAGGGCGCCGGCGATGCCAACCGAGCCGGAGGGGGTGTTGGCGTAGCCGCCGGGCTTGGCCGCGGTCGCGGTGTTCGCGTCCGGGCTCTGCCCGTTGGCCGTCGAGCCTCCGGGGCTGGCCTTGGCCGTCGTGACGATGGCGTTGTTGGAGTCGGCCGCGACCAGGATGCTGCCGGCGCTGACGCCGGTCGTACTGGCTGTGTCGATGAAGGCGGCGGTATCGGCGACGACGGTGGCGAGCGCGATGCCGGCACCGGCCGAGGCGGTCGAGGCGTCGGCGGTGGTGTTCACCGCAACCGTGTTCACAGCGAGGACCTGCAGCAGGCCGGCCGCCTGAATCGAGGTGGTGCCCGAAATGTGGGCGCTGGCCTGGCTGCTGATGTTGGCCCGCGCTAGGGCGGCATCGACCGCGGTGCTCGCGCCGACACCGTTGACGCTCACCGACGCCTTCACTGACGAAGCGGCGCGGACAGTGACGTCACCGCTGGAGATGATCGCGGAGGCACCGTTGAGTGCGACCGACGCGGTCGAGGAACCGGTGGTGGATGCGACGCCGGGCACCAGGGTGGTCGACGTGGGAACGTCCGAGGCGGTCGCTTCGAGGTCGACGTTCCCGGCGCGGATGGTGGCGCCGAGCAGCGAGACCGATGCGGCGGCCGGGTCAGTAGCGGTCTGGGCGTCCGACGCCTTGAGGGTCACCGTGCCGTCGTGACCCGGCTTGGTCGTGTCGATCGTGACGCCGGCGTTGACCGTGATCGTCGTCGCGTCGATCTCGAGGTTGACGCCGTGCATGACCAGGTTGCCGATCACGACGATGGTCACCCCGCCGGCCAGGTCGGAGATCGTCAGCGACACGGTGGGAATCGCGAACGAGACGCTCTCCATCGATCCGGTGGTACTGGACACTTTCAGGTTTCCGGCCACGTTCGGGTCCGGTCCGACCTGGAGGGTGTCTCCGGCGGCGGTACCGGTGACGACGAGGTTGGCCGTCCCGGTGATCGTGATCGGTTCGAGGCCCACGTACACGATCGGGCTGCCCTCGAAGACGACCGACCCCGACTGCGACCCTGAGGGCACAGAGGTGACGTCGCCGCCGACCCCGTCGAGGACGAGCGTGTCGAAACCACCGGCGCCGCCGTCCAGCGAGCCGCTCAGCCGACCACCATGCGAGACGACGAATGTGTCTCGATTGTCAGCGGCACCGACAAGGCTGCCGAAGCCGGCAAAGCTCTGCCCGTCGACCGAGCCCGCGTTCGAGCCGGTGATGTTCCAGGTCGTGTCCGAGGAGGGTCCGCGCAGGGTGTTGCTGCCGCCTCCGGCTTGGACCGCGGAGACGCCGCTGTAGGTCAGCGAGGCGAGCCCGGCGCCGGCAACGCTGCCGCCGTGCGAGGCGTCAATACTCCAGTCGAGTTGCCCGGCACCGACGGCGACTGCGTTGCTGCCGGTACCGCCGACGAATGAGATCGGCGCGGTGATCGAGCCGCCGGAGAGGTCAATGCTCAGGTTCTTGGCGGAGGCGGCGCTGCCCGAGATGGATAGCCCGGAGACGCTGTCGAGCGGCCGGCTGCTGACGGTGCCGTTATCGATAACGAGCAGGTTCCCGCCGCTGACCCGTACCGAGATGTTGTGTACGCCCGAACCCGTTGCCTCGTAGTTCCACGGCGTCGCCGGAGCGCTGCCAACCGGTGCGGGAGTAGGGGCCGGAGTCGGGGATGCACCAGGTGCCGGCGTGGCCGGGGCCGGGGTGGCCGCCGGGTCGGTCGGCGTCGGAGCTGGAGCCGGGGTTGCCGTGGCGACCGGATCAGGTGTCGCGACCGGAGCCGTGGGAGTCGCCGTGGCGACCGGAGCGGGTGTAGCAACCGGTGTCGGATCCGGCGTCGCCTCGACACTCGCCACCGGAGTCGGCGCGGGCGTCGGGTCCGGTGTCGCCACCGGAGTGGGGGCCGGGGTCGGATCCGGGGTCGCGGTCGGGGTGGGCTGCGGAGTCACGGCTGGCGTCGGCGACGCCGCCGGTGAGGAGGTCGGCGCCGGGGTCGGTGTTGCGTGCGAAGTCGGGCCGCAGGTCAGCGTGCTGCTGGAGCTGCTCGAGCTCGACGAACTGGTCGTCGTGGTGCCGTCGGTGGTGGTGGTCGTCGTCTGCGGCTTGGCGTCGTTCGAGTGGCTGACGCAGGAGGGATTCCCACCGATCGACGGGGTCAACGTAGCCGGCTTCGTCGGTCGCGAGATGACCCTGATCGTTGGATTGACGGCCGGCGTTGCGGCAAGTTTTACCTGAGTTTTGCTGACTGTCTGGCCTGATGTCGAACGATAGACGACCTTCGTCGAGGCCACCTTTTTCGGCGTGGCCTTCGAGTGAACGGCGGCCACCGCGCGCTTCGCGGCGACGGCCGGCGAGGGACGTGGAGCGACCAGCGGCAGCGGCAGATTCACCGTGACGGTGGCCCGCGTGATGGTCGAGGTGGGGGCGGCGGTCGTAGTGAACGCCGACGCCAACGGGGCCAGCGCGAAGGTGAGCGCGAGCACCACAACGAAGGCGACAAACGAGGTGAGCGGTCCGAGTCTGAGTATGCGAAGAGGACGGTTAGAGCGGCCCGCAGGCACGCACTCGTCCCCTACCCTCATTGCCTTCGTCCCCCAGACGATCCGACAGCTTCACACTGCAGGAGGCAGGCACCGGCCAGAAAATACTCTCCGGTGCTACTTCGTCACCGACAGGACCGTGCGCCGCTACGCGCAGAAGACCGAGCCGGTACAACGCGTGACAGAGCGTAACAGCGTGTGACGGGCAGAACAATGCCCTGATGTCAAATAGTCGTGAAACTTTCGCCCAACACGGTTTCTCGTCTGCGGGTCTTCGCAACAGTCCAGCCCTGGCGTGGTACAAGCCACACCTGGTATCACCCGTTCCGGCCTCAACTCCTCTCCCAGGTCAACCAACCACCAGAGAGGAACCCAGACGTGCATTTCAATCGAGCCGGTGCAGCCTTCGTAGCGATGACGGCCGCCTTCTTCGGCGCCACACTTGCAGTCGCTGCCCCGGCCCAGGCGATGAACCCATGCCTCGGCGACAACCCGCCCGAGACCTGCACCCTTCCGGATCCCGGACCGGTGGCGATCCCACCGGCCGCTCCGACGGGCCTGGCCGCGACCTCCGTGCTCCAGTCCAATGTCTACCTGCAGTGGCAGGACAAGGCGAGCACCGAGACTTCCTACTCCGTCCACCGAATTCTGAACGGGGTGGCAACATCAACCTCACTACCAGCGAACTCCGTCTCATTCCCGGACGTCGTACCGGCTGGTTCGACGGTGGACTACTACGTAAGCGCGGTGTCCTGTATTTCTGGCGGAAACTGCGCCAGTAGCAGCTCCGCTCACATCACCGTGACGACCCACCCGGCGCCGGCCAGCCCGGTCGCCCGGCTCACCACGAATAGCGTCTACGGCAACTCGTTCTACCTCACCGGCTGGGCCATCGATTGGGACACCACCGCGCCGATCAATGTGGCGGTTGTCCTCGATGGCGTGGTGCAGACATCGACTCCCGCCTCCGCCACCGTGACTGGTCTCAACCAGATCAATCCCGGATATGGCGACACCCACGGGTTCGGCTTCTACCTCGGCAAGAGCACCGTCAAGGGAACGCATCAACTCTGTCTGCGGGCGATCAACGTCGGCGGAGGTTCAGACAATGACTTCTACTGCGTGACGTACGTGACGCCCGGCAAGCCGTCGGCCGCCACCAACCTCGACGTCCGCAACACCGGTACGTCGATGATCGTGACCTTCACTGACAACGCCAACGACGAGGCCGGCTACTACCTGCAGCGCAGTCTGGACGCCGGAGCGAGCTGGCTTCAGGTCGGCACCGAATACGCACCGGTGAGCGGTGTGGGCGGCAGAGGCAGCGCCACCGACGTCTCGTCGCCACCGGCCGGTACCTGTTACCGCATCATGATGACGAACGCCTACGGAGACACTCCGAGCGCCGCGAGCTGCACCCCGTAGCCGGCTGATCTGGGGCGCCGTACTTCCCCCGAAACACCGGATGAACCCGGGCGTGGTCCGTCGACCCGCCCGGGTTCATCTGTCTATCTGGGTGGGCGCTGACGGGTTCGAACCGCCGACCGCTCGGGTGTAAACCGAGAGCTCTTCCGCTGAGCTAAGCGCCCCAATGTTCAACTCGGTCCAACTCGCGACGAGCAGGGCCGTCGGCCAGCGTACCTGGCTTCCGGCTGCGGCCCACAATCCAGCGAACCACCGCAGGCGTGAGAATCACCGCCTTCGGCCGACGCCATTTCCTGACTCACACCCGCATTGCGTACCGTGATTGCCGTGCTCAGGACCCTACGTCAGCCGCGCTACGCCGCACTCTCGGCGCTGATGCTCCTGGTTGCCGGCCTCTGCGTCTTCCTCGGCACCTGGCAGATCGCCCGGCTGGCCACCAAACGCGATGAGAACGCTGCACTGCGGCACAACGACCACGCCGCCGTCGCCCCGATCGCCGACGTCCTGCCGCTCTGGGGTAGCGCACCGGCCCCGAGCACAGACGCGATCGAGTACCGCCGGGTGAGCGCCACCGGCACCTACGACGGCACCCACCAGCAGCTCGTCCGGCAGCGCATCGTCGGCGGCGACACCGGCTACTACGTCCTCACCCCGCTGCGCACCGCCGCCGGCACCGCGCTGGTCGTCCGCGGCTTCATCTCGGCGACCGGCGTCGGCGCCCACGAGACGATCACCGCCCCCGCGCCGCCGGCCGGCGAGGTGAGCATCGTCGGACGGGTACGGATGGCCGAGTCCCGCGCGGACAAGGCCGAACAACTCCCCCGGCCCCAGGTCGAGTCGATCAACCCGAGCGAGCAGGCTCCGCGGCTCGGAGCCAACGTCTTTCAGGGGTGGCTACAATTGCCGGCCGGTCAACCCGGCACCCAGAACCTGGTTCCGCTGGACGAACCTGACCTCTCCAACCCGGCCGGCGGAGCGGTGGAACCGCAGCATCTGGCGTACATCATCCAGTGGTACCTCTTCGCCGCCCTGGCACTGGCCGCTCCGATCGCGATGGCCCGGGCCGATCTGAAGCGGGCCGACGAGGAGTACGACGCTCGCGAATTTGACCACATGGATGGCGCCTCAGGCGCGGAGGTTGACGCCACCCCGGTCACGATGAGCGAAGAGGAACTGCGGGCGAAGAAGCTCGCCGACCGCTACGGGCGCTGAAACCGTCAGATACTGACCTTCAGGCGTTGACTTCCAGCACTGATTTGCCGGTGCTAACTCAGGCGCTGGTGAGCGCCCGGATCGCCTCGCGCCAGGCGTTGGCGTCGCGCCCCTGACCCGGGGAGTTCATCTCGGCGAAGCGGATGATGCCCTCCTTGTCGATCAGGAACGTTCCCCGATTGGCCATGCCGGCCTCGGTATTGAAGACGTCGAAGGCCTGCGCCACCGCGCCGTGCGGCCAGAAGTCGGCCAGCAACTGGAACTCGAAACCCTCACGCTCGGCGAAGATCTTGTGCGAGTACGAGGAGTCGACGCTCAGCGTCAGCACCTCGACGTCGTCGTTCTGGAAGGAGCTCATGTCGTCGCGCACCACACCGAGCTCATTGGTGCAGATTCCGGTGAAGGCGAACGGGTAGAAGATCATCAGGACGGCCTTCTCACCGCGGAACTGGGAGAGGGTGACCTCTTCGTTGTTCTGGTCGCGGAGGGTGAAGTCCGGGGCGACGTCGCCGACGGCTAGCGGCATGTTCAGCGCCTCTCGGTGGGGCGGGAGCGACGGCTGGCCAGTCGGGCTCCGGCCCAGTCAGGACCGATCGAGGCCAGTGAAGTCTGGGAGAGACCGGCCGTCGGCGCCGCCTCGGCGATCTCGGAGGGTTCCACGTACCCGTCCCGTCCGCGTTTGGGCGTGAGCAGCCAGATGAATCCGGTGTCGGCCAGCGGCGCGATCGCGTCGACCAGCGCATCCACCAGATCACCGTCGTCGTAGCGGTACCAGAGCACGACGACGTCGACGACCTCGTCAGAGTCCTCGTCCACCATCTCTTCGCCGGTGCGCGCTTCGATCGCATCGCGCAGTTCCGGGTCGACATCGTCGTCCCATCCAAGTTCCTGCACGATCATGCCGGGCGTGATCCCGAGGCGCTCAGCTACATCTGGCGTGGACCGCGCATGTGCGCTCGTGGCCAGAGCATCGTCCCCAGAGGCGGGGGGCGTAGTCACGAAGGATTCCTCCAACTGCTCGGTGGCGGGCGGACGACCGCCTGTGTGTCTTAGAACCTATCCCGTGACACGCCGCTTGCTAACACCTGCCTGGGCACCTCGTCGTGTGAGGGAGGACACTTAGAGGGTGACCCGAGACCGATTCAGCATCATCACAGACGGCCTACCCAGCCAATTACCCGATATTGACGCCGACGAGACCCGTGAATGGGTCGAGTCCCTGGACGCGGCCATCGACGCCGACGGACGCCAGCGAGCCCGGTTCCTCATCTTGAAACTCCTGGAGAGAGCCCGCGAACGTCAGGTGGGCGTGCCGGCCCTGCGCAGCACCGACTACATCAACACAATCCCCCCGGAGCGCGAGCCCTGGTTCCCCGGTGACGAGGACATCGAGCGGCGAGTTCGCGCCTACATTCGCTGGAACGCGGCCATCATGGTCAGCCGCGCCAACAAGACGGTGGGCGTCGGCGGCCACATCGCCACCTACGCCTCGGCCGCCTCGCTTTATGAGGTCGGATTCAACCACTTCTTCCGCGGCAAGGACCTGGCCTCCGGCGGGGGCGATCAGATCTACTTCCAGGGTCATGCGGCCCCCGGCATCTACGCCCGCGCGTTCCTCGAGGGGCGCCTCACCGAGCAGCACCTCGACGGCTTCCGTCAGGAGAAGTCGCGAGCCCCGTTCGGCCTCTCCTCATACCCGCACCCCCGGCTCATGCCGGAGTTCTGGGAGTTCCCCACCGTGTCGATGGGCCTGGGCCCGATCGGCGCGATCTACCAGGCCCGTTTCAACCGCTACCTCAACGCCCGCGGCATCGCCGACACCAGCAACTCCCACGTCTGGGCCTTCCTGGGCGACGGGGAGATGGACGAGGTCGAGTCCCTCGGCGCCATCGGCGTCGCGGCGCGGGAAGAACTCGACAACCTGACGTTCGTCATCAACTGCAACCTGCAGCGCCTGGACGGGCCGGTCCGCGGAAACGGCAAGATCATCCAGGAACTGGAGACGTACTTCCGCGGCGCCGGCTGGAACGTCATCAAGGTGATCTGGGGCCGCGACTGGGATCCGCTGCTGGCCAAGGACGGCGACGGGGTGCTGGTCAACCAGATGAACTCCACCCCCGACGGGCAGTTCCAGACCTATACCACCGAGAGCGGCGCGCACATCCGCGAACACTTCTTCGGCGGCGATCCCCGGCTGCGCAAGATCGTCGAGGACATGAGCGACGACGCACTCCGCAAGCTGTCTCGCGGCGGCCACGACTACCGGAAGGTCTACGCGGCCTTCCAGGCGGCACGGGCCCACGTCGGCCAGCCGACGGTCATCCTGGCCCACACCATCAAGGGCTGGACGCTGGAGAGCTTCGAGGGGCGCAACGCGACCCACCAGATGAAGAAGCTCACCGCGGCCGACCTCAAGGCGTTCCGCGATCGTCTGTACCTGCCGATCTCGGACGAGGCCCTCTCGGCCGACCTCCCGCCGTACTACCACCCCGGCGAGAAGAGCGACGAGATCCAGTACATGAAGGAGCGCCGGGCCGCTCTCGGCGGCGCGCTGCCGAAGCGGGTGGTGCGAGCGAAGCCGCTGACGCTGCCGGGCGAGGCCGCCTACAAGGAACTGCGCGCGGGCTCCGGCAAGCAGCAGGTCGCCACCACGATGGCCCTGGTCCGGCTGCTGAAAGACCTCATGAAAGACAAGGAGATCGGAAAGCGCTTCGTGCCGATCATCCCGGACGAGGCGCGCACGTTCGGCCTGGACGCGATCTTCCCGACGGCGAAGATCTACTCGCCGCACGGGCAGGAGTATGAGGCGGTCGACCGCGACATGCTGCTCTCCTACAAGGAGTCGAAGAGCGGCCAGATCCTGCACGAGGGAATCAGTGAGGCCGGCTCAGCCGCCTCGCTCATCGCGGCGGGGACGGCCTACTCCACCCACGGCGAGGCGATGATCCCGTTCTACATCTTCTATTCGATGTTCGGGTTCCAGCGCACCGGCGATCAGTTCTGGCAACTGGCCGATCAGCTCGGACGGGGCTTCGTCCTCGGGGCAACGGCCGGCCGGACGACCCTCACCGGCGAGGGGCTGCAGCACGCTGACGGGCACTCGCTGCTGCTCGCCTCCTCCAACCCGGCGGTGGTGGCCTATGACCCGGCCTTCTCCTTCGAGATCGCCCACATCGTCAAGGACGGCATGCGGCGGATGTTCGGCGAAGGGGGCCCGGACGGGGTCGGCGAGGACATCTTCTATTACCTCACCATCTACAACGAGCCGATCGTGCAGCCGGCCGAACCGGCTGATGTGGACGTCGAGGGCATCCTGCGGGGAATCCACCGCTACTCCCCCGCGCTCGGGATCGACGGACGGCCGCGGGCCCAGGTGCTGGCCTCCGGGGTGTCGCTGCCGTGGGCGTTGAAGGCCCAGCAGATGCTCGGCGACGAGTGGGGCGTCGACATCGACGTCTGGTCGGTGACGTCCTGGAACGAGCTGCGGCGCGACGCCGTCGAGTGCGAGCAGGCCAACCTCCTCGACCCGTCGGATTCGCCGCGGATTCCGTACGTGACGACCGCTCTGCAGGGTGCGGCCGGCCCGTTCGTGGCCGTCTCGGACTGGATGCGAGCGGTGCCGGATCAGATCGCGCGCTGGGTACCGGGCGAGTACACCTCGCTGGGTACCGACGGGTTCGGCTTCGCCGACACTCGCGGTGCGGCCCGGCGCTTCTTCCACATCGACGCCGAGTCGATCGTCGTCTCCGTGCTTGGTGAGCTCGCCCGCCGGGGCGAGGTGAAGCGGGACGCACCACGGGACGCGATCGAGAAGTACAACCTGAACGACGTGAGTGCGGCCGAGGTCGGCACGGTCGGCGGCGACGCGTAGCGGTCACCTCTAACGTTCGGCGAAGGTCCTGCGTATTGCGCGTCATGGCGCGCGATACGCAGGACCTTTCGCATTCCGGCCGCTAGCGTTCCGGCCGCTAGTAGCGCGAGCCGACCACCGCGTCGGCCAGGCCGTCCAGCTCCTCAAGTTCCGACAGGCTGAGAGACACGTCCATGGCGGCGATGTTCTGCTCGAGCCACTTCACCCGCTTAGTGCCGGGGATGGCGACGATCGGAATCCCCAACCGGGCCGACTGCGCGTACACCCAGGCCAGCGCGACCTGGGCCGGGGTGACCTCCTTCTTCGCCGCCACCGCGGCCACGGCGTCGGCGATCCCCTGATTCGCCACGCCAGCCTCACCGGCGAAGCGTGGGTTGATGCCCCGGAAATCCTTGCTGGTCAGCGAAGCGACGTCGAGCGTCGCGGTGAGGAAGCCGCGTCCGAGCGGTGAGTAGGCGACCAGCCCGACGCCGAGTTCTCGCATCGCGTCGACCGCCTGGGACTCGACGTCGCGGGTCCAGAGGGAGTACTCGCTCTGCACGGCGGTGATGGGGTGGACGGCGTAGGCCCGGCGCAGCAGGTCGCCGTCCACCTCGGAGAGGCCGAGGTGGCGTACCTTGCCGGCCTGCACGAGTTCGGCCATGGCGCCGACCGTCTCCTCGATCTCGACGTCCTGCGGCGGGCGGTGCGCGTAGTAGAGGTCGATGTGATCGACGCCCAGCCGCAGCAGGGACGCCTCGCAGGAGCGCTTCACGTAGGCCGCGGCCCCGCGCACCTGGCGTCCGGCGTCACCGCCTGACCGGTCGATGCCGAACTTCGTGGCCAGCTGCACCTCAGCCCGCCGGCCGGCGATGCCGCGCCCGACCAGTACCTCGTTGTGCCCGGCGCCGTAGATGTCGGCCGTGTCGAGGAAGGTGACACCGGCGTCAAGGGCGGCATGAATCGTCGCGATGCTGCCGTCCCAGTCGGTGTCGCCGTAAAACTCGCTCATGCCCATGCAGCCAAGCCCTTGAGCCGAGACGTTCAGTGCGGCCAGATCAATGCGGTTCACAGTGCTGCTCCCTCGATGATGGATTCGCCTATCACTTCGAGGCTAGGCCGCCGCCGACCGAAACGGACGGGCGGTGCCGTCAGAGGGCGATGAGCAGCACCTCGGCCGGCCCGACGCCGCGGAGCACCCGCACGATTGGGGTGGCGCCGTCCCCGCGGATCTCCGCCGTGTCGCCGTGGGCCAGTGGCAGCTCGCCCAGTTCCACCGCCCCGGAGGTGACGTGCAGGTGCAGGGCCGAGCCGACGCTGACCGGCACCTCTGCTCCTTCGTGGGGTTCTGCGTCGTCGAGCCGCAGCACTCGCAGGGTGGCGCCGGCCTGAAGATCAACGCCCTCCGCTGAGACCCGTCCGAGGAGTTCGTAGGCCGGAGGGCCGGGCGGCACGCTCGGCTGCAGCAGCATCTGGATGAAGCGAAGCGGCTCGCTGCCAGATGCGTTGCGTTCACTGTGGGCGATCCCGATGCCCGCCCGCTGGTACTGCAGCGACCCGGGATGAACCTCGCGCAGACGGCCGGCGTCGTCCTCATGGGTAAGGACGCCCTCGAGCACCCAGCTGAGGATCTCCACATCGCGATGGCGGTGCGTGGCGAATCCGGCTCCCGGTTCGAGGAGATGCTCGTCGTGTCCGATCAGCGCCCCGAACCCCATCCGCTGCGGATCGAAGTGGGCTCCGGCCGAGAAGCAGTGGCGCGTGGTGATGCCGTCGCCGCAGCTGACGAAGCGTTCGCCGCTGCGCAGCACGCGGATCATGACGCCGGGCGGTGCGCGTGATCCGACGTCCAGGCCAGTAGGTCCTCCATGGCCCAGGAGTTGACGACGCTGCTCGCCGGGACCGCGCAGCGCGCCGCCCGATCACAGCCGTAAGGCTGCCAATCGAGTTGTCCCGGGGCGTGGGCGTCGGTATCGATCGAGGTGAGGCAGCCCGCCTCCACGGCCAGCCGTAGCAGCCGCTTGGGTGGGTCCTGCCGCTCCGGACGCGAGTTCACCTCGACCGCCACCCCGAACTGCCGGCAGGCGGCGAAGACGATCTCGGCCTCGAACTCCGACGGGGGTCGCTGCCGCTTGCCGGTGACCATCCGGCCGGTGCAGTGCCCCAGGATGTCCAGGTGCGGGTTCGAGATCGCCGCGACCATCCGAGGCGTCATCTCCGCCGACGGCATCCGCAACTCGCTGTGCACGCTGCCGACCACGACATCGAGACGCCCGAGCAGCTCCGGCGACTGGTCCAGCGTCCCGTCCACCAGGATGTCGACCTCGATCCCGGTGAGGATGCGGAACGGGGCCAGCTCCAGATTCAGCTCGGCCACGACGTCGAGTTGGCGCTCCAGCCGTTCAGCGGAGAGGCCGTTGGCGACCTTCAGTCGCGGCGAATGGTCGGTGAGCACCATGTATTCGTGCCCGATCGCCCGGGCCGCTTCGGCCATCTCACGGATCGGCGAGCCACCATCCGACCAATCGGAGTGGGTGTGACAGTCGCCGCGCAGGGCGGCCCGCAGCTGGGTCCCGAGTTCGGCCAGCGGTGTCTCACCCGTCGCCTCGACCCGGCGCAGGTAGACCGGCTCCTCGCCGGCGAAGGACTCGACGATGCAGCGGGCGGTCACCTCACCGACGCCGGTGAGCTCGCGCAGGGTCCCCTCGTCGGCCCGGCTGCGGAGTTCGTCGGTGGATAGCTCCGCGCAGACGTTGGCCGCCGTGCGGAAGGCCCGCACCCGGTAGGTCGGTTCCTGCGAGCGCTCCAGCAGGAAGGCGATTCGCCGCAGATCGGCCACCGGGTCGCGTTCGGTCATGCCTGCCATTCTCGCCCCAGCGGTACCCGGCGTGGGACGCTGGGCAGATGCGGCTGACCAACGACGACGCGAGATCAGCGGAGACGATCCGGCTCATCGAGCAGTCGGCCGGCCGGATCGCGACGGTGAGCGTGGCGCGGATGGACGAGCGGCTCAGCTGGTTCCGGGCCCTGCCGGCCGATCAGCGCTCCTGGGTTGCCCTGGTGGCCCAGGCCGGCGTCGCCTCCTTCGTCGAATGGTTGCGCTCCCCGGACGAGGTACTGCGCCTCACCGGCGAGGTCTTCGCGGCGGCACCGCGGGCCATGGCCCGCATGGTCACGCTGCAGCAGACGGTGGAGTTGGTACGGGTCACGATCGCGGTGGCCGAGGAGCAGATCCCGCAGTTGCTCGGTCCGAGCGAGGATGCCGTCCGGCTGGAACTGCTGCGCTTCAGCCGCGAGATCGCCTTCGCCGCTGCGCGCGTCTACGCCCGGGCCGCGGAGTCCCGCGGCGCCTGGGACACCCGGCTGGAGGCACTCCTCATTGACGGGCTGGTCCGGGACTCGGCCAGCGAGCTATCGCCGGCCAGCCAGATCGCCGCGCTGGGGTGGCGCTCGACCGGCCCGGTGACCGCCGTCGTCGGCGCGGCACCCGACCGTCCAGTCGATGAAGTGCTGGCCGACGCCCGACAATTGGCTAATCAGCTTAGCCTGGACGTATTGGCCGGTGTTCTCGGCGGACGGCTGGTCATGGTGCTCGGCAGCGTCGCCGAACCACTCGTCGTGGCCACCGAAATGCTCCCGGCTTTTGGCGACGGGCCGGTCGTCGTCGGACCGCTGGTGGCCGACGTGGACGACGCCAGTACCGCCACGCGCAGCGCCCTGAGCGGACTCGCCGCAGCCCGGGCCTGGCCCGGCGCACCCCGTCCGGTGGCGACCGACAGCCTGCTCCCCGAGCGGGCGCTGAACGGCGATGCCGAGGCGCGAGCCACCCTGATCGACAATATTTATAGGCCATTGGTCGAGGCCGGCGACGTCCTGGTGGAGACGGTCGCAACCTTCCTGGCCAACGGTGCCGCGCTGGAGAGCACTGCTCGCGCGCTCTTCGTCCACACCAACACGGTGCGCTACCGACTCCGGCGAGCGAGCGAGGTCTGCGGCGAGTCACCGACCGACCCACGGGGCGCGTTCATCATCTCGCTGGCCCTCGCACTCGGACGCCTGGACGCTCCGGCCTCGTGAGACGGTCAAGTAACGCGCGGTAACGATTGGATGAATCCTCTTAGCACCGGCCATAGATTGCCCCTCAAGGGGGGCATCGCCTTAGAGGTTAGCTACAAACACTCGCCCGGGAATGCTGTGCGCGTCGCGCTGGCCCATTGCCGGGGCGGGGCGGCACAG
The DNA here is from genome assembly GCA_900100325.1 of Frankineae bacterium MT45. Lineage (NCBI taxonomy): Bacteria > Bacillati > Actinomycetota > Actinomycetes > Frankiales > Frankineae bacterium MT45. Next base: position 2,062,867 of record LT629697.1, on the reverse strand, counting down.
TTGAGAACATGATCGCGATTCTTGCTCCGGGGCAGGGCGCACAGACGCCCGGAATGCTTTCACCATGGCTTGAGCTACCCGGCGTCGCCGAGCAGGTAGAGCTCTTCAGCGACACCGCACAACTCGATCTGCGGCGCCTGGGTACAACGGCCGACGCGGACGAGATCAAGGACACCGCCGTCACCCAGCCACTCATCGTGGCCCTCAGCCTGATCGCCGCCGGGCAGCTCGGACTCGAGTCCACCCACAGCACGATCCTGGCCGCCGGCCACTCCGTCGGAGAGGTCGCCGCCGCCGCGATCGCGGGTGTTCTGAGCAGCGCCGACGCGGTGGCCCTCGCCGCGCACCGCGGCGCCGCCATGGCCGCCGCCTGCGCCCTCGCGCCGAGCGGGATGACCGCCCTCCTCGGCGGTGACCCGGACGAGGTGGTCGGGCTGATCGAAGCGGTCGGGCTCACCGCGGCCAATCGGAACGGCGCCGGCCAGATCGTCGCCGCCGGGGCCCAGGGTGGGCTAACTGCATTAGCCGAAAATGTCCCCACCGGGGTTCGGGTCCGGCCGCTGCCGGTTGCCGGCGCCTTCCACACCGACTTCATGATCAGCGCGCAGCGCCCGCTCGCCGAGTTCACCCACGACCTGCTGCTGAGCGACCCGCGGCACCTGCTGCTGAGCAACTTCGACGGCACCGCACTCACCACCGGCTCGCAGGTGATCTCCAACCTGGTCGGGCAGCTCACCCGCTCGGTGCGCTGGGACCTCTGCCAGGCCACGATCACCCACGTTGGCGTGAACGCCGCCATCGAACTGGCTCCGGCCGGGGCGCTGGCCGGACTGGCCAAGCGCGAGATGCCCGAGGTGAAGGTCGTCGCCCTCAAGACGCCGGACGACCTGGGCGCGGCCCGGGCGCTGCTGGATGACTACGGCGCAGTGAGCCAGGGCGAGCACACCCCGGACTTCCAGGTCGTCGTCACCCCGGCCAAGGGGATCTTCACCCGCCACGACGATCTGCACGAGGGACAGCAGGTCGCCCGCGGCGCCCGCATCGGCACCATCACCACCAACCGGGACGCCCATCCGGTCATCGCGCCGAGCGCCGGTGAACTCGCCGAATGGCTCAAGCACGACGGTGACATCGTCGCCGCCGGCCTCCCGGTTGCCCGTCTCCAGAGCGAAGCGTAGGCAAACATGACCCGTCTCCTCTCCGCCCCCACCGTCGCCGGTACCCGCATCCTCGGCCTCGGGCACTACCGCCCGAGCAACGTCATCACCAACGACGACCTGGTCGCGCGGGGTGTGGACACCAACGACGAATGGATCCGCACCCGGGTCGGCGTCGTCGAGCGGCGCTACGCCAACCCCGACGAGACCGTGGTGGACATGGCCGAGTCGGCCGGCAGCAAGGCGCTGGCCGCGGCCGGGCTCAGCGCCTCCGACATCGACATGGTCGTCGTCGCCACCTGCACCATGAACACCCCGATCCCGGCCGCGGCCCCCAACGTCGCCGCCCGACTCGGCATCGACGCCCCCGGCGCCTACGACATCAGTTCCGGCTGCTCCGGGTTCGTCTACTCCCTCAACGCCGCCTCCAGCGCGGTCCTCACCGGCCAGGCCCGCAACGCCCTGGTGATCGCCTCCGAGCGCTTCTCCGGCTGGCTCGACTTCAGCGACCGCAGCACCTGCATCATCCTGGGTGACGGCGCCGGGGCCGCCGTGGTCGGCGCGGGACCGGAGACCGGGATCGGCCCGATCGTGTGGGGCAGTGACGGCGCCCAGTTCGACGCGGTGGCCATCGACGAGGAGTCCCGCTTCTTCCGCCAGGAGGGGCAGGCGGTCTACCGCTGGGCCACCAGCGAGATCGCACCGGTCGGCATCGAAGCCTGCCACCGGGCCGGCATCGAGCCGAGTGACCTGGCCGCGTTCATCCCGCACCAGGCCAACCTCCGCATCATCGACCAGATCGCCAAGAAGATCGGTGCCGACAACGCCGTGGTGGCCCGCGACATCGTCACGTCGGGGAATACCTCCGCCGCCACGATTCCGCTGGCCTTCTCGCGGATGCTCGAGGCCGGTGACATCTCCTCCGGTGATCCGGTCCTGCTTCTCGGCTTCGGCTCCGGCCTGAGCTACGCCGGCCAGGTAGTGCTCTGCCCCTGACGCAGGACGCGACCCCCGACTGATCCGCCCCAAACGCACCACCAACCAGCAGTACCAACCGAAAGGAAATGCAGTGGCATCCACCGACGAAATCCGGGCCGGCCTCGCCGAGATCCTCAACGAAGTCGCCGACGTATCCCCCGAAGACGTGACCGACGAGAAGACCTTCTCCGACGACCTGGACGTCGACTCGCTGTCGATGGTCGAGGTCGCAATGGCGGCTGAGGAGAAGTTCGGCGCCTCCATCCCCGACGAGGAACTGGCCAACCTGAAGACCGTCGGCGATGCAGTGAACTTCATCGCCAGCCACTCCTGATCATCCCTGATTTACAGCGGATTCCGTCCGTGAACCCGCTGCAGCTGTACTGAACCGAAGACGCGAGGAACCCAATGACAATCGACGTTGTAGTCACCGGACTAGGAGCAACGACGCCACTCGGCGGGGACGTGGCGACGTACTGGGACGGCCTGATCGCAGGCCGCTCCGGCGTCGCCACGATCGAGGCCGACTGGGCCCGGTCCATCGCTGTGCAGTTCGCGGCCCAGATGACGGTCGACCCGGCCGAGGTACTCCCCCGTGTCGTCTCCCGCCGCCTCGACCGTAGCGAGCAAGCGGCCCTGGTGGCGGCCCGCCAGGCCTGGGCCGATGCCGGATTCACCGGAAATTCCGAGGAGAACGGCCTCGATCCGGCTCGGGTCGCCGTCGTCATCGGCACCGGTATCGGCGGTGTCACCAGCCTCCTCACGCAGTACGACATCATCCAGGAGAAGGGGCCGAGCCGTGTCTCGCCGCTGCTCATCCCGATGAACATGCCCAACGGCCCGGCGGCCTACGTCGGGCTCGAGGTCGGTGCGCGAGCCGGCGTCCACACCCCGGTGAGCGCCTGTGCCTCCGGCGCTGAGGCGATCGCCTACGGTCTGGACCTCATCCAGCTCGGACGGGCCGACATCGTGGTCGTCGGCGGCACCGAGGCCTGCGTCCATCCGCTCACCATGACGGGCTTCGCCCAGATGCGGGCCATGAGCACCCGCAACGACGAGCCGGCCGCAGCATCCCGCCCCTTCGACAAGGGGCGCGACGGGTTCGTGCTCGGCGAAGGGGCTGGAGTGCTGGTGCTGGAGACGCGGGCCAGCGCCACCGCCCGCGGTGCCCGCATCTACGCCGCCTTCGCCGGCGCCGGAGTCACTGCGGACTCCTACGACATCGTGCAGCCCGACCCGGCCGGCAACGGCCAGCGCCGCGCCGCCCAGACCGCGCTGGAGCGCTCCGGCCTGGATATCGCCGACGTCGTCCACGTCAACGCCCACGCCACCTCCACCCCGGCCGGGGACGGAGCCGAAGCCGGTTGGATCGCCGACATGCTCGGCGAGCAGACGGTGGTGACGGCGACCAAGTCGATGACCGGTCACCTCCTCGGTGCGGCCGGGGCCATCGAATCGATCGCCACCGTCCTCACCGTCTACAACGACCTCGTGCCACCGACGATCAACCTCGACGACCCGGACGACGCCGTCCGAGTCGATGTCCCACGGGAGGCCCGCAAGATGGCGGTCCCGGCCGCCATGAGCGACTCCTTCGGCTTCGGCGGCCACAACGTGGCCCTCCTGTTCAGCAAAGCCTGATCCACCCTGAAGAAAGGCGAGTGAGCTATGACGGCACTGGCACAGCCCGACGTGGCTGAAGCGGTCCTCGATCCTCGCGATCCGCTGGTCCGCCTGGCCCTCCTCCTGGACGAGGGCAGCGTGAAGCTGATGCATGACCGCGACGACAGCGGCGTGCAGTCGGTCACCGGAACGATCGGCGGTGCGCCGGTGGTGGCGTATGCCTGCGATCCGCTGAAGATGGGTGGCGCGATGGGCGAGGAGGGATGCGTCCACATCGTCGATGCCATCGACGAGGCACTGCGTACCCGGGTGCCGGTGATCGGACTCTGGCACAGCGGCGGCGCGCGACTGGCCGAAGGGGTCACCGCCCTGCACGCGGTCGGGCTCGTCTTCGCCGCGATGATCCGGGCCTCCGGGCGCGTTCCGCAGATCTCGGTCGTGCTCGGCCCGGCCGCCGGTGGGGCGGCGTACGGCCCGGCCCTCACCGACCTGGTGATCATGTCCGAGGCGGGCCGCGTCTTCGTAACCGGCCCGGAGGTGGTGCGCAGCGTCACCGGCGAGAGCGTCGACATGGAGTCGCTCGGCGGACGGGACACCCACGGACGGCGCAGCGGGGTCGTGCACATCACCACCGACACCGACGCCGACGCCATCTCCGCCGCCCGCGACGTCACCAAGCTGCTGGCGCTGCAGGGCACCTTCAACCTCGACCTGGTCGGGCCGGACCGCGACCTGGCTGGGCTGCTGCCGGAGAACCGCAAGCGGGCCTACGACGTCCACCCACTCATCACCGGCGTGCTGGACACCGACAGCTTCGTCGAGACGCACACCATGTGGGCGCCCAACATCGTCACCGGGCTTGGTCGGCTGGCCGGTCGCACAGTAGGCGTGATCGCCAACAATCCACTGCGTCTCGGCGGCTGTCTCGACTCGGCCAGCGCTGAGAAGGCGGCCCGCTTCGTGCGCATGGCCGACGCCTTCGGGGTGCCGCTGGTCGTATTGGTCGACGTTCCCGGGTACCTGCCGGGCGTCGGGCAGGAGTGGGACGGGGTCGTCCGTCGGGGTGCCAAGCTACTGCACGCCTTCGGCGAGGCGGTCGTGGCCAGCGTGACACTGGTGACGCGCAAGTCCTACGGTGGCGCCTACATCGCCATGAACGGTCGCTCCCTCGGTGCGAGTGCCGTCTACGCCTGGCCCGGGGCCGAGGTCGCGGTGATGGGCTCGTCGGCCGCGGTCGGCATCCTGCATCGCAAGAAGCTGGCCGCCGCACCGGCCGAAGAGCGGGAGGCGCTGCACGCCAAGCTGGCGGCCGAGCACGAGCTCATCGCCGGCGGCGTGGCCCGCGCCATCGAGATCGGTGTCGTCGACCGGGTCATCGAGCCGAACCACACCCGGGCCATTCTGGCCGAGACGCTGGCGGCACAGCCGGCCAGCCGCGGCGCCCACGGCAACATCCCGCTCTAAAAGCTCTTTCTCGGCAGATTCAGGGTAGAAAGTATGTAGGTTTGCCAAGTTCGTGCCGATTGGTTCTATCCGAGGTCTGAGTCTGCCGAGGAGGAGCAACACATGGGTGCACCCGCAGCCGGGAGCGCACGCCGTTCGGGACGACTGCTGCGTATCGTGCTCGTCTGCGTGCTGCTGCTGGTCGGGCTGCAGATCGTTCACGCGGTCGCCTTCCGGGTGTACTTCGTCCCCTCCGCCTCGATGGAGCCGACGATCTGCGGAGGCTCGGACTGCCGCCGGGGCGACGACCACATCCTGGTCGACAAGATCTCCTTCCGGATGCACCCGGTACATCGGGGCGACATTGTCGTCTTCAGCCGGCCGCCCGCGCTGGACAAGACCGTCCCGGAGAAGACCGTGGTGAAGCGGGTCGTCGCGGTGGCCGGTGACAGTGTGCGCTGGGCCGGGCCGGTGCTCTGGATCAACAACCAGGTGCAGCACGAGTCTTACGTCAATCCGGCCTGCGCGGCGCTGGCCCCCGATTGGAGTGGCTCGACCGTGCTCACCGCCGACCAGGTCTTCGTCATGGGCGACAACCGCTGCAACTCCGACGACAGCCGGGTCTTCGGCGCCATCTCGACTCGCATGATCGTCGGGCGGGTGACGGCAATCATCTGGCCGATCAGCCGGATCAAGTCATTCTGAGTCTGCGCGGCATCACCGACGGGGCAGACTGGAGCAATGGCCTCCGCTGAGCACCCGACTGAGCATCGCCGGGTCCCACTGCGCCAGGTCATCAGGCCGACCCTGGGCATCCTGGCCATCCTGCTCGTCTTCAACTACGTGCTGCTCCCCCAGATCGCCGGTGCCCGCAAAACGATCCACCTGCTCTCGGACGTCAACATCGCCTGGCTCGCGCTGGGGATCGTCGCCGAGATCGCGTCCCTGCTCGCCTACGTCCGGCTGACCCAACTCACTCTGCGGGTCGAGCGACCGGGGTACTGGCGGCTGGCCCAGATCGATCTCAGCACCACGGCGGTGAGTCACGTCGTGCCGGCCGGGGCGGTGGTCGGCGTCGGCCTCGGCTACCGCCTTTTGCTGCGGGCCGGAGTGCCGGCCGAGAAGGCGGCCACCGGCAAGACCCTGCAGACGATCGGGTCGGCGGTGGTGCTCAACGTGATCCTCTTCGTCGGGCTGGTCTTCGCCCTGGTGCTGCACGGTGGGGACTCGCTCTACGGGCCGATCGCCACGCTTGGAATGCTGATGATCGTCGTCGTCGCGGTGTCCGGCGCGCTCATCGTGCGCCGCCAGTCGACCATCATCTCGATCGTCAGCGCAGTGCTCAACCGGCTGCCGCGGGTCGATCCTGAGTCCGGCGCCCGGCTGATCGCCGCACTGGCCACGACACTGCGCGAGCTCGGCTCGGACCGGCGATTCCTGCGTCAGACGCTGATCTGGGCCACGATGAACTGGCTTCTCGATGCCTTCTCACTCTGGTGCAGCGTGCGCGCGTTCGGCCACTCGCTGGGTCCGGTCGGGCTGATCGTCGCCTACGGGCTGGCCAACGTGGCGGCGGCCCTGCCGATCACTCCCGGCGGTCTGGGCGTCGTGGAGGGCGTCCTGGTTCCCACGCTGGTGGCCTTCAACGCGACCCGCGGAATCGCCATCCTGGGTGTGCTGGCCTGGCGGCTGATCAGCTTCTGGATTCCGATTCCGGTCGGGTTGGCCTGCTACGCGCCGCTGGTGTCACTCCATGACCGGACACCGTTGGAAGAGCAGCCATCGGAAGAGCCGACCGACGCGACAGCGGAGAGCCCGCCGATCCCGTCCGACCCGACTCCACCTGAGCCAAAGCGGCCGACAGAACCGGAGCGGCCTACACGACCTGGTGCAGCAGGGTGACCGGCGAACCGTCACCGGCGTACCGGTAGGGCTCCAGTTCGGCGTCCCAGGCAGTACCGAGAAGCTCCTGCAATCCGTGGGTGTAGTCGTCGGCCGTGCGGGCTCGAGCCAGGAGGCCGCGCAGTCGCTCCTCGGTGACCATCACGTCGCCGTTGGCCGAGACGAGACTGCGGTGGAAGCCGCGGCCAGGGACGTAGGCCAGGCGTTCGGCATCGGAGTCAGCGGTGCCCTGCTCGGTAACCTCGAAGACCAGCATCGGCCACGCGCGCAGCGACGCGGCGAGTCGGGCGCCGGTACCCAGCGGCGCCCGCCAGTTGGCCTCGGCCCGCAGATGCCCGGGCGCAGCCGGCTGTTCGGTCCAGCTCAGCTTGTCCGGTCGTCCTAGAACACCCGCGAGCGCCCACTCGACGTGAGGAGCAATCGCGGCAGGGCAGCAGTGAATAAACACCACGCCTCGGCTTGCCGTCGCACCCTGCGTACGGGAAGTCGTCATCGCACACCTCCGCTTCGTCGACGAAATCGTCTTCCCCAACGTCTCGCCTGAAGCCAGTGGTACGCGTGCCTACCATTGTGGCCCATGTTCATGGTGTTACGCCACCCCAAAATCTGAGAATCAACTCAGGATCTCCCCAGATCGCCTCCCATCAATGGCCGCGGGCGATCCACTCCGGTAGCGCCGGCGCCTCAACCCCGATCGACGTTTCGGCGCCGTGACCGGTGTGCACCACCGTCGCGGGCGGGAGCACCAGCAACTTGCTGCTGATCGAGTCGATGATCGTCTCGAAGCTGGAGTAGGAACGCCCAGTCGCTCCGGGCCCGCCGGCGAAAAGGGTGTCCCCGCTGAAGAGGCAGTGCAGCGCCGGCGCGTAGAAGCAGACAGCGCCCGGCGAGTGGCCAGGCGTGTGCAGCACCTGCAGTTCGATCGAACCGACCTTGATGTGCTGCCCGTCGCTCAACTCGGCGTCCGGCGCGTGCTCGGGGTGGGTCAGTTGCCACAGCGGCGCATCGGCCGGATGAAGCCAGATCGGGGCCCCCTTGGCGGCCGCAACCGCGAGGGCGGCATCCACGTGGTCGTCATGGGCATGGGTGCAGGCGACGGCGATCAGCCGCCGGTCCCCGATCGCGGCCAGAATCTCGACCGAGTCGTGCGGGGCGTCGATGAGCAGACACTCCTGCTCATCGCCGACGATCCAGACGTTGTTGTCGACGTCCCAGGTCCCCCCGTCCAGCGAGAACGTCCCCGAGGTCACCAGATGGTCGATTCGCATATCAGCCGTCATGCCCGTCTCAGCCTTCGAAGACGACCACAGAGCGGAGCACATCGCCGCGCCCCATCGCTGCGAACGCCTCCTCGACGTCACCGAGGCCGATCGTCTCGCTGACGAACTTCTCCAGCGGGAGGCGCCCCTGCAGGTGTAGGTCGACGAGCATCGGGAAGTCCCGCGACGGCAGGCAGTCGCCGTACCAGGAGGACTTCAGCGCCCCGCCCCGGCTGAAGAAGTCCAGCAGGGGAAGGTCGAGGCGCATCTGCGGCGTCGGGACACCGACCAGCACCACGGTGCCGGCCAGGTCGCGCGCGTAGAAGGCCTGCTCATAGGTCTGCGGGTTGCCGACCGCGTCGATGACGACATCCGCGCCGTTGCCGTCGGTGAGGGAACGGATCGCCTCGATGGGATCGCCGCTGCGCGAGTTGACGGTGTGGGTGGCCCCGAGTTCCACCGCCCCGGCGAGCTTGCGGTCGTCGAGGTCGACGGCGATGATCTGGGCTGCACCGGCCAGCCGGGCCCCGGCGACGGCGGCCGCGCCCACGCCGCCACAGCCGATGACGGCGACGCTCTGGCCGCGCTGCACGCCGCCGGTGTTCATCGCCGCGCCGAGACCAGCCATCACCCCGCAGCCGAGGAGTCCAGCAACCTGCGGCGAGACGGCCGGATCGACCTTCGTGCACTGCCCCTGGTGTACCAGCGTCTTCTCGGCGAAGGCACCGATGCCCAGCGCCGGGCTCAGCGGGGTGCCGTCGGTGAGCGTCATCTTCTGGGCGGCGTTGTGGGTGTTGAAGCAGTACTGGGCCTGGCCGCGTCGACAGGCCCGGCACTGGCCACAGACCGCCCGCCAGTTGAGCACGACGAAGTCGCCGACCTCGACTTCGTTTACCCCGGGGCCGATCGCCTCGACGATGCCCGCCGCCTCATGTCCGAGCAGGAACGGGAACTCGTCGTTGATGCCGCCTTCGCGGTAGTGCAGGTCGGTGTGGCAGACCCCGCAGGCCTGCACTCGGACCAGCACCTCGGACGGCCCGGGATCTGGCACCAGCACGGTCACCAGCGATACCGGTTCGCCCTGCTTCAGACTGACAACACCCTGCACTTCGTGGTTCATCGACGACCCGTCCTTCGCGATTCCCGATCCGAATTGGAGCGGACGAATAGACCGTACCCACCAGCGACATCGGTTGGGGCGAGACTCGCGAACGCAGCACCCCCGGTATCGCGTACTCGTGCGGGCGGGCGAAGTTGGCAGAAATCTGCCAATCGCTTTAAGTAGACATATTGGCCGCAGCAGAGCAAGTTATTAGATGACCGCTGTTCAGCCACTATTAACGAGGTAGCCCAAATTGCTGGTCCCACGGAGCACCGAGTGGGGGCTGCTGCAGCGCTTACTCGGCACCGCCACCGAGGATCGCAACGTGCAGACCGCGCTACTCGTGGGCGAGGGTGGCGTCGGCAAGTCCCATCTGGCGTTTCAATTGACCCAGCGGGCCCGCCAGGAGGGGCTGTACTCCCTCGTCGGGCGGGCCGACGAATTCGATCGCGGAGCGCCGTACGCGGTCTTCCGTGACGCACTGCGCCAGATCGGCGGCCCCGCGCTAACGCCGGCGGCCAAGCAGGCGCTGGAGCGGGCTCGGGCCGCCATCGATCGTCCAGTCAATGAGGCCTCCTCCGGCGTTGTTACCGAGGTCGCGGTTGACGAATCGACGCGGGTCGAGCAGGTGCTCCACGCCTTCACCGAACTGCTCGAACTACTCGGCACGGACGGCCCGGTGCTGCTGGCCCTGGAGGATATGCACTGCGCGGACGCGGCTTCGGTGACCCTCTACGGTCTGCTGTCGCGGCAGCTGCGTGACGTGCCGGCGGTCATCGTGCTCACCATGCGCCCCGGACACCCCGACCGTACCGGGGACCTACTGAGTTTCGTGCAGCGTCTCGAGGCCGACGACCGGGCCACCGTCATCGAACTGGGGGCACTGCGGGGGCGCCAGATCGCGCATCTCATCTCGACCGAACTGAACGCCATTCCCTCCCAGCACCTGACCACCTTCGTCACCGAACGCAGCGGCGGAAACCCCCTCTTCGCCAAGGCTCTCGTCGCCCAGCTGGCCAACGAAGCGGCGATCGACCTCAGCCACGAGCCGGTCACGCTCATCGGATCGAAGGCGCAGGAGTCATCACCGGCCGGGCAGCTGCTCGGACGCTTCTTCTCCGCCGGCGGCACCGAGCTGCGGATGGGGAAGGCGCTCTCCATCTTCGCCCGCTTCCCGCTGACCCAGCTCGACATCCTGCAGCGCCTCACCGATCTCGACGCCGACGCGGTCACCGCCACCTTCGACTCCCTGGTTGCCAAGAAATTGCTGGCGAAAGCGGCCGACGGTGGGTACCGATTCGTCCACCCGATGATGAAGGAGGCGCTCTACGACGCAATCGGGGACGCCGAGCGGCGGGGCATGCACGCGGTCGCGGCCGAGATGCTGATGCAGCGGCGGCACACCGGCATCGACGTCGACATCTTCGACCTGGCCACGCACATCTCCAACTCCATCTCCGAACGGGATCCGGCGGCTGCCGCGGTGGCCATCGAAGCGGCTGAGGCGGCCTGGTCCCGCTCGCCGCTGCTCGCCGCCGAGTGGTACCACCGGGCCGCGGACCTCCTCCCGACCGACTCCGAGGAGCGCATCGCCGTCCTCATCCGCGAGGCCGAGGGGCTGATCCTGAGCGGACGCTCGGCGCCGGCCGCCGACCTGATGGAGCAGCTCGTCCACACCGTGCCCCCGGAGCGTCGCAGTATCGAGTTCGTCCGCCTCGCCTCCCGGGCGCTCTTCGACACGCTGCGCCTCACCGAGGCGATCGAGGTGCTGGAGTCGGCCCGACCGGAGCCGTCCGAGGTCTTCGGTATCCAGACCCGGCTGGCCAACCTGTTGAGCCAGGCCGGGCGCAGTGGTGACGCCGAGAAGTACTACGTCGCCGCGATGTCCAACCCGGACCCGGCGATCAACATCGCCCGCACGGTCGGGTACATCAACCTGCTCTCGTTCGCCTCGGCGACCGGGCGCAGTGACGATGTGGCCGCGCTGCGGCGGATCCTCCAGACCCATTTCCAGTCGTTCCCGCCGACCATCCGCGCTGAGTTGAAACCGACGGTGACTCAGTTCGCCGTCCAGGGTCCGGCCGGCCTGGGCGAGGCCGAGAGTGACTTCGCCGAGGTCCAGCGCCTGCGCGAAGGCATCGTCGGGGTCAGCTCCGGCGGTTTCGCCGAGGTGAGCGAGGTGATGATCGGGTGGCTACGCGGGCGCTGGAGTGAGGCTCTGGCCTCGGCCCAGGCGACGCTGCCGATGCTGGAGACCTTCGGCAACGAGCGTCCGCTCCGGGTGATCCGGGCCATCACCACGCTGATCCTCAGCGATCGGGGCGAACTCGACGAGGCCGCTGCCGTCTGCGAGAAGCTCCGCGGAACCGGTGCCTTCGTCGACCCGCTGGAGGTGGTGGCCCGCGCCCGCATCGCCCGCCTGCGCGGTGACTCGGCCAACGCGCAGCAGATGCTCCGCTCTTACTACGAGTTCGCGGCCCGGGCCCGCCGCTACGTCTACCTCAGCCTGGTGGCCCACGAACTGGTCGACGTCCTGCTGGAGAGCAACCCGACGCAGGCCAGCGTGATCGCCAAGCGGAACTTTGAGCTGCTCCGTCCGGTGAGCTGGTCGCTGCTGGACGTCTACTCGCTGCGGGCGCTCGGCGCGGCGGTCGGCGACGTGCAGGCCGCGCACTCGGCGGCGCTCATCGCCCAGCGCGAGGGGCTCACCTTCGAGCACGCCAAATGCCAGCTGGTGCTGGGCGAGCTGGGCACCGACGCCGACACCAATCTGGCCGCCGCCTTCGACGGCTTCGACGCGGTCGGGGCCACCCCGTGGCGGCAGCGCACCGCGTCGGCCAAGAGCAGCAGCGACGCGGCCCGGCACACCGGAAACCAGCCGACGGTGAGCCTCACCCCGTCCGAGACGAACATCGCGCGGCTGGTGAGCGAGGGAATGTCGAACAAGCAGGTCGCGGCGGCGCTGCACTACAGCGCGAAGACCGTCGAGGTGTACCTCTCGCGGATCTACACCAAGACCGGGCACGCCGGGCGCTACGAACTGATCCGTGCGGTGTACCAGGGTGCGCTCGTGCTCGACGAGAGTCCCAACTAGCGGTCATACCTGCTCTCTCAGTCGCCTAAGCTGGAGTGCGATGACGAACTCCGACGACGAGCAGATCTCCTTCGCTGACCTGGGCATCGACGACCGCGTGCTGCGCGCGCTGGGCGACGTGGGCTACGAAAGCGCCTCACCCATTCAAGCCGCCACCATCCCCGCCCTGCTCTCCGGACGTCATGTCGTCGGCCTGGCCCAGACCGGTACCGGAAAGACCGCGGCCTTCGCCATCCCGATCCTCTCGCAGATCGACCTCACCCAGCACGAACCTCAGGCGCTCATCCTGGCCCCGACCCGCGAGCTCGCGCTGCAGGTGTCGGAGGCCATCAGCAAGTACGCGCATCACATGCCGGGGCTGAATGTGCTGGCAATCTATGGGGGTCAGAGCTACGGCATTCAGCTGGCCGGGCTGCGGCGCGGTGCTCATATCGTCGTCGGCACGCCGGGGCGGGTCATCGATCACCTCAACAAGAAGACGCTCGACCTGACCAAGCTGCGCTTCCTGGTGCTGGACGAGGCCGACGAGATGCTGCAGATGGGATTCCAGGAGGACGTCGAGACGATCCTGGCCGATACCCCGAAGGAGAAGCAGGTCGCCCTCTTCTCGGCCACCATGCCCTCGCAGATCCGGCGGATCTCCAAGAAGTACCTCACCGACGCGGCCGAGATCACGGTCAAGTCCAAGACGATGACGGCCGCCAACACCCGGCAGCGCTTCATCCAGGTCGCCAACGCCCAGAAGCTGGACGCGCTGACCCGGGTCCTGGAGGTCGAGCCGTTCGAGGCGATGATCATCTTCGTCCGCACCAAGAGCGCCACCGAGGACCTGGCCGAGCGGCTGCGGGCCCGCGGCTTCGCGGCGGCGGCAATCAACGGCGACCTGGTGCAGGCCCAGCGGGAGCGGACCATCGGCCAGTTGAAGTCGGGCGACCTCGACATCCTGGTCGCCACCGACGTGGCCGCCCGCGGGCTGGATGTGGAGCGCATCAGCCACGTCCTCAACTACGACATCCCGCACGACAGCGAGTCCTACGTGCATCGCATCGGCCGCACCGGGCGGGCCGGCCGCTCCGGCGAGGCGTTGATGTTCGTCACCCCCCGGGAGAAGCACCTGCTGGCCTCGATCGAGCGAGCCACCCGGCAGCCGGTCACCGAGATGCCGCTGCCGACGGTCGACGACGTGAACACCTCCCGGGTCGCCAAGTTCACCGACGCCATCACCACCAGCCTGCTCTCGCCGGAGATCTCCTTGTTTCGCGGGCTGATCGAGGACTACCAGCGTGAACACAACGTGCCAGTGGTGGACGTGGCCGCCGCTCTCGCCGTGCTCTCGCAGGAGGATTCCTTCCTGCTGAAGCCCGAGCCACCGGCCCCACGACGGGCGGCCCGAGACAGCGGTGACCGTCCTGTCCGAGGCGAGCGGGGATCACGCCCCGAGCGCCCGCGTCGCGGCGACGGCGACGACCGGGGACGCCCTCGCCGCTCGGACGTCGAGATGGCCACGTACCGGATCCGGGTCGGACGCCGGCAGAAGGTCATGCCGGGCTCGATCGTCGGCGCCATCGCCAACGAGGGCGGCCTCGGCCGGGCCGACTTCGGGGCGATCGACATCCGGGTCGATCACACGCTGGTGGAACTGCCCAGAAACCTCTCACCAAGCACGCTGGAGGCGCTCAAGTCGACGCGCATCTCCGGGCAGCTGATCGAGCTCGCCCTCGCCTCGGCAGCCGAGATGGCCCCCTCCGGTGACGGCGGGTACCAGGGCCGGCGTCCCAGCCGTCCGGGGTCGGTCGGCTCAGCTGGCGGCAAGAAGTACGCCGACAAGGGCGCGTCCAAGGACGGCAAGCCCAAGGAGAAGAAGCCCCGCCACCCCCGGTAGCGGGGCCTCCCCCCACGAAGCCCGGCCCACGAAGCCCGGCCTACGAAGCCCGGCCTAGGAAGCCGTGCCGACGTAGTAGGCGGTGCGCACCCCGATGCTGCGGAGCTTCCCGGTCCAGGTCCCGACCTCAGCCCGCCAAAGCGGCGCCGAGTGATTCAACCCATCCGACCCCGGTTGGTTGTCCGGCGCAAAGATGTAATGGCCTCCGCTGCACCAGTAGTACCCGGTCCAGGACGGCTCCGCCGCCGGCGCGCTCCATGCTCCGCCATCTCGCAACTGGCAATTCTCACCGTCGGTTAGCAGCAGGCCGATCGGCCGCGGATGGGCCGGCGGCATCGTCTTGCCGGCGTTCGAGTCAGCCTTGACCAGTGTCAGCGAATGTGACCAGGGGTGCAGCAGGCAGAGCAGCGTCGCCGGTGCGACCGCGGCCCAGCAAGCTTCGGCATTCGCTGCGGTCGGGAAGCATTGCAGGATATTTGGATCTACCGCAGCGTCGGAGGAGAGTGCGCCGCCCCGAGAGCAGGAGACCGGCATGCCGAGCGCTCCACGTACGGTGTAGCCGTAAGCCGGCCGGCCGGCCGCGGTCACCGGACGGAGGACGACGCGCTGAGTGACCGGCGGCAGCTGTGTGGCGAAGGCGCGCTGCCTTGCGATCGGCCGCGGGCTGGCGATTGGCCGCGGGGTCGGGGTCGGCTGCGGGGTTGTGCTTGGCCGCGGGGACGTGGTCGCCCGCGGGGTTGCGATCGATGCTGGCGGGGCGATCGGCCCCTGCTCAGCAGTTGAGCGAAGCGCAGGCTTCGGGTGGGGTGTGGGTTCAGCCGTCTGCGATGACTCGAGAGTCAGCGCCCGGGTGAGCCCCAGGGAAGGTTGGAGTGCGGCCACGCTGGCCGGTCTGGACCGCCCAGTCGTCGCCGCGGCTTCCGGCCCCGCCGGCGCAGAACAGACGGCGGCACCAATCGCCACCGATGCCAATAAAACACAGTACAAACGCTTCGACACCATCTTGAACACCGTGGCCCTCACCAACCCGCGACGCGACGACTTCGGACCGAATTGATCCGCTCATCTACTAGACGCCTCGCGGCGCCATTCTGATGCGGGAGTGAGATAACAAATCAGTTCCAGTTGGGATTCACTGCGATCTCTTCAGCCCGAGCCTCGCAGCCGGGCCGCCGCTCGCTCGGGTGAGACGTCGTTGATCCAGACGCCGGCGCCGGACTCGGAGCCGGCCAGGTGCTTCAGCTTGCCGGCCGCCCGCTGGATCGTGAAAATGTCGCAGGCCAGGTGCCACCCCTGGCCCCAGTCGCCGTTCGGAGCCTGATCCCACCCCGCGATGTAGGGGGCCGGTGCGTCCCAGAGCCGATCGAAGCGGGTCAGCACATCGAGGTAGACGTGGGCCAGCTCGCGACGCTCGGCGCCCCGCAACTCCGGCAGGGTGCCCAGGTGACGGCGGGGCACGATGCGCACCTCGTAAGGCCAGCGGGCGGCGAACGGGACGTAGGCCACCCAGTGCTCGGTCGCGCTGACGATCCGCTCGGCCGCAGCGAGCTCGGCCTCCAGCAGGCTGCACTGCAGGCACCCCTGGCCACCGGCCGACGCCTGCAGGAAGGACCTGCCGGTGCGGGCGATGCGCGTCGGGACGAAGGGGTAGGCGTAGATCTGCCCGTGCGGGTGAGCCAGCGTCACGCCGATCTCGTCTCCCCGGTTCTCGAAGCAGTAGACGAACCTGACGTCTGGACGGCCCAGCAGTTCCTCAGTGCGATTGGTCCAGGCGTCGATCACCGTCTCCACCCGCCGGGGCGTGAGCGAGGCGAAGGATGCGGTGTGATCGTCGGTGAAGACAACCACCTCGCAGCGCCCCACCCCGGGTCCGGAGCGGAACGGCGACTCATCAACCGTCGGGACGTTTGCCGCGGCCGAGGCGGCCAGCGACGGGAAGCGGTTCTCGAAGACCACGACGTCGTAGTGATCTTCGGGGACCTCGGTGAGCATCTCGCCTCGGGTCGGGCAGAGCGGGCAATCCGAGGTCGACGGCCGGAACGTGCGCTGCTGACGATGACCGGCGATCACCGTCCACTCCCGGGTGAGGACGTCCCAGCGGGCCTGTGAGGTGATCACCGACGGTTCCAGGCCCCGCTGGTCGACGCCCGTGTGCGCCTGTCCCGGCTCGTCGTCGAAGTAGAGCAGCTCCCGCCCGTCGGAGAGGAGGGTGCGGACCGGTTCGCGCCTTGGGCTCGGTTCTCCGGGCAGCTCTGACCCATCGGCCGCCGCTAGCCCCTCGATCGAATCCGACTCCGCAGCCGTCTCCGGCTCCTCGGTTGCGATCGGCTCCTCGCTCATCGCGCCGGTCCGGTCGCCGCTGGCAGGGGTGTGAAGCAGACCGCGAAGGTCACCGGCTCCACCCGCAGCTCGTGTTGAGGAAGGACTCCCGGGCCGCAGGAGGCGGTGCCGAGGCCGTTCTGAGCCAGATCAACGTTGACGTAGACGGCATCCCGGGGACGCAGGTCGAAGGTGTGCTGAGCGTGGTCGAGGTCGTGGCTGGTCCAGCGCCGCACGGTCAGCTCGACCGTCGGGTCACCGGCGATCAGTACTCCGGCACCGTCGGCATCGGTGAGTCGGGCCCAGCGAACCCCGCTGCGATTGCCGTTCTCCTGCGGGTAGACGTACGGCGTCTGCCACTCCTCCACGCTGAGCCGGTGCCGCCCGACGCGGGCCGCGGCCTGGCTGTCCCGATAGGCCTCCCCCGGTCCCCCGCCGAACCACTCGACGTCGGTGATTCGACTCGGCAGCTGCAGCAGGAGTCCGAGGCGGGGCAGCGGGGCCGGCCACTCGCCATCCGGTTCGACCTGCACCTCCAGGCGCAGGCCCTCGTCGGCCAGCGGTCTCCAGCGGTAGGTGACGAAGAGTCCGAGATCGCTCGATGAGGCGGCCACCCGGGTTCGGACGGCGAGCTGACGCGGCTGGAGGTCTACGTCGATGGTGCGATGCCGCATCCGATCCAGACCGAGCCGGCGCCAGAGCGGTGCCAGTGCTACCCCGTGTTCGCCGCGGTCGTTGTCGGTCGGCGCCCGCCACAGGTCCAGCTGCGGCCCCCCGACATCCATCTGGCCGATGCGCAGCAGACGTCCGGTGCGCGCGTCGAACTGCGACCGGTCGAGGTCGCGAAGCGGCTTGGAATCAAGGGGATCCGGCGCCGTCAGCTGGCTCTGCCCCCAACTGATCTCATGGCCGGCCGGCGCCCAGGGCTGGTCGCTGGCCAGTACCGCGCGGAGGGTGAGCCAGACCTCACCCGAACAGCGCCGGGTCGCCTCGGCGGCAATCTCGGGTAGCGCCACGGTGGTTGACCCACCGGCCGGCAACGGCGCGACCGGCAGCTCACCGGCGCTCACGACGACACCCTCCTCGGCGATCTCCCAGACGAAGCGCAGGTCGCTGGTGTCGGCGAAGTCGCGCAGATTGCGTAGGGTCGCACCCTCGCCGGTGACGGTGATGCGCACCGGCTCGATCACCTTCTTGAACTCGACGAGACCGGGCGACGGGGTGCGGTCGGGGAAGAGCAGCCCGTCGGTGATGAAGTTGCCGTCGGAGCGCTCCTCACCGAAGTCGCCGCCGTAGGCGAAGTACTCGACGCCATCAGACGTCTGCCGCCAGACGCCGTGGTCGATCCACTCCCAGACGAAACCACCCATGATTCTCGGGTACTTCTCGAAGAGCTCCTGATACTCGGTGAGGCCGCCCGGCCCGTTGCCCATCGCGTGCGCGTACTCGCACTGCATGAACGGGATGCTGCGGCGGTGTGCGTCGTTGGCCGGATCGACGGTCTGCGGCTCCTCGCCGCGCCCGATCGCATCGACCTCGGCGTGGGTGGCATACATCCGGCTGTAGACATCGACGTAGGCGCTGTCCCAGTCACCCTCGTAGTGAATCGGGCGATCCGGGTCCCGCTCGCGCACCCACTGCGCCATCGTGGCCAGGTTCGCGCCGTGACCGGATTCGTTGCCGAGCGACCAGATGATGATCGAGGGGTGGTTCTTGTCCCGCTCGACCGTGCGCTGCATGCGGTCCAGCAGCGCCTCCCGCCACTGTGGGTCGTCGGAGGGATTGCGCCGCCATTCATTGGGCTCGAAGCCGTGGGTCTCCAGGTCGCATTCGAGCACGACCCAGAGCCCGTACCGGTCGCAGAGGTCGAGGAAGTCAGGGTGCGGCGGGTAGTGGCTGGTACGGACCGCGTTGATGTTGTGACGCTTCATCAGCAGTACGTCGGCCAGCATCGTCTCGGCGTCCATGACCCGGCCCCGATCGGGGTGCCACTCGTGGCGGTTCACCCCGCGCAGCAGGATCGGCGAACCGTTGACGGTGAAGACGCCGTCCACGATCGCCACGCGCCGGAAGCCGACCGCCACCTGAACCGACTCGCCGGCGGTCGCCACCGTCACCTCATAGAGCCGTGGGGTCTCGGCCGTCCACGCATCGACCGCGGGGATGACATGGGTGGTCCCCGATTCGGCGCCGGCCAGGCCCAGTTCGGCACAGCTGATCACGGCCGGCGCGCTGGTCTCCACTCTCAGGGTCGCCGACCCGGTGGCGGCGTCGTAGTCCGCGTGGACGAAGACGTCGTCCAGCCGATCCGCCGGCCGCTCGATGAGGGTGACGTCGCGGAAGATCCCGGACAACCACCACATGTCCTGGTCCTCGACGTAGCTGGCGGCCGACCACTGATGGACGCGCACGGCCACGACATTGCGCCCCGGACGTAGCAGTTCTCCGATCCGGAACTCAGCGGTGAGGCGGCTGCCGGTGGAGAAGCCCACCTCGACCCCGTTGCACCAGAGCACGAAATGCGAGTCGACGCCGTCGAAGCGAATCACCGCGGAGCGCCACCACGCGGCGGCACCGTCGGGCCCGTCGGGTTCTAACTCGAAGCTGCGGCGGTACTCCCCGATCGGATTCTCGTCCGGGACGAACGGCGGCTCGACCGGGAACGGGTAGAGCACGTTCGTGTAGTTGGGTGATCCGTACCGGTACTCCGCCCCGCCCTGCAGCTGCCAGTTACCGGGGACAGCGATCTCATCCCACTCCGAGTCGTCGAAGTCGCTGCTCTCGAAACCGGCTGTGGCCTCGGCGCTCAGCGCCGACCAGTGGAAACGCCAGGTGCCGGTGAGGTCCAATTGGTGCGCGCTGCTGCGGAGCCTCGCGCGGGGCTGGGCTCGTCCGGAACCGGGCTGGACCGAACTGAGCGAAGCGTGGGAGTCCTGCATTCTCAAGCCTTTCGACGACAGTTGCCGGAGCGCACCGGCGGTCGGGGGTCTCAACCGGTGCCGAGTGAAACGTGTCAGCCCTTGCTGCCGCCCAGGGTCAGCCCGGCGACGAACTGCCGTTGGAGTAGCAGGTAGATCACCAGCGTCGGGATGAGCGTGATCGTCGCGCCGGCCGCCAGCAGGCCGTAGTCGGTGACGAACTGACCCTTGAGGTTGTTGATCGCCGTGGTCACCGGCAAGCGGGATCCGGTATTGATGAATAGCAACGCCCAGAAGAAATCGTTGTAGATCCAGATGACCTCCAGCGTTCCCAGAGCGGCCAGCGCCGGGCGGCAGAGCGGCATGATGATCTGCCGGTACTGCCGCCACACCCCGGCGCCGTCGACCATCGCCGCCTCGGTTAGCTCCATCGGCAGCGCCTTCATGTAGTTGCTGAGCACGAAGGTGCAGAAGCCGAGCTGGAAGGCGACGTTCACCGCGATGACGCTGTAGTAGGTATTCAGCAGGTCACCGGAGTCGCTGATGCTGTACGGGATCGGTGTGTGTCGGAACATCTCGAAGAGCGGCGCGGCCAGCACCTGCGGTGGCAGCATGTTGCCGGCGGTGAAGATGATCAGCAGTGAAACATTGAACTTCCACGAGAAGCGGGAGACGGCGAAGGCCATCATCGAGGCGAAGAAGAGGGTGAGGAGCACCGCCGGCACGACGATGTAGACCGAGTTCATCACCGTCTGCGAGAAGCCACCCTGGTTCCAGGCCTGGGTGAAGTTGTTCAGGGTGATGCTCCGCGGCCAACTCCAGAAGCCGTACTTGTCGGTCTCGGCCTTGGGTCGCAGCGACGTGTAGAGCGTCCAGAGCAGCGGAATCAGCCAGACGATCGACATCACGATCAGGAAGATGTGCACGCCGAAGTGGTGCTTGGCGTGGCTCACCGGCTTCTTGGTAGCCGCCCCGATCGGATCCAGATCGGCCGCCGACGGAACCTCAGTGGCGAGTGACATCAGCGCTCCTCCTTTCTGAACGTGCGGGACAGGTAGGTGACGATCGGGATGAGGGCGACGACCAGCAGGATGACGGCCAGCGCCGAGCCGACCCCGATCACCTGCCCCTCACCGACGAGGTTCTGGATGACCAGGGCACTGATGAGTTCCAGCCCGTTGGTGCCACCGTTGAAGACGTAGACGATGTCGAAGGCCCGTAGCGATTCGATGATCGTGATGACCACAACCACGATGTTGATCGGGCGCATGGCCGGGAAGACCACCTGGAAGAAGGTCTGAGTCGCACTCGCGCCGTCGATCGCGGCGGCCTCCTTGATGGACGGGTCGATGCCCTTCAGACCGGCCAAGTACAGGATCATGATGTAGCCGACGTGTTTCCAGGTGGCCGCAATCAGCGCCGCCCAGATGTTGATGCTCGGATCGCCGAGCCAGTCGATCGCATTCTTATGGCCGGCCGTCCCCAGCACGCTGTTGATCAGGCCGAGGTCACGCGAGTACATCAACTGCCAGATGATGCCGACGAGGGCGAGCGACATCATGACCGGGATGAAGAAGACCGTCTGATAAATGCGGCTTCCCTGCAGTTGCTGGTCGAGCAGCACCGCCAGCAGCAGCCCGATCGGGGTCGCCACGAACGAGAGGAAGAGCAGCCACAGCAGGTTGTGCTCGATCGCCGGCCAGAACGGCGGGTAGGTCTTGAAGATGAAGGTGTAGTTGGTGAAGCCAGCCGGCTTGATATCGCTGAGACTCAGGCCGTTCCAGGTCGTGAAGGAGAGCAGCACCGACAGTACGGTCGGGATCCAGATGAGAACCGCTTCGATCAGCACCGGTACCGAGACCATGAGCGCGAGCGTGATCTTGTCGCGCTTGGTCAACCGCTGGACGCGTCGGGTCTTTCGTTTGGGCGCGGCTTCGATTGCGGCGTCAGTGCTCACGTCTACTCCAAAATGGCCCCGGCCGGCCGCTACCGATTGAGCGGTGCGGCCGACCGGAACCCTGGTTTTGCGTCGCTGCTGTATCGCAGGCTCAGCGTTGGGCTACTGCTGGGCGTAGAGGGTCTTGGCCTGGGCCTCGACGTTCTTGGTGTCGAAGTTGCCGTCCTTCAGGAAGGTCTGCAGCGCGGGAATCATGGTGTTGTTGGCGAAGGCCGGAAGCGCGTCCCGGTCGAGGAACTGCGAGATGTTCTTCGCTTCGGAGATGACCTTCTGGGCCTTGGCCTGGATCGGGGTGAAGGTCGACGTGTCGGCCTTCTTGTTGGTGGCGACGTTGCTCGGGTCGAGCTTGGCGTAGGCGTTCTGCCCGTCGGCGCTGCCGAAGTATTCGAGCATCGCCCGGGCGGCGCCGTTGTCGCCACCCTTCTTCGACAGCATGAAGCCGTCGATGGGCGCCTCGATGGCGTCCTGCCCGTTGGCCTCGGCCAGGGCCGGGAACGGGAAGAAGTCGATGTCGGCCAGCACGGCCGGGTCGGTGAACTGCTGGGTCACGAAGGAGCCGAGCAGGTACATGCCGGCCTTGCCGTTGGCGATGGAGCCGGCCGCCTCCTCCCAGGTGAGGCCGAGCGCGCCAGGTGTGGTGTAGGGCAGGATCGCCTTCCACTCGTCGAAGACGTCCTTCACCTTCTGCTGGTCCCAGGTCTCCTTGTGCGCCATCAGATCGATGTGGAACTGGTAGCCGTTGAGGCGCATGTTCAGGTAGTCGAAGGTACCCATCGCCGGCCAGCCGTCCTTGTCGGCGAAGGCGATGGGGATCAGGCCGTCCTTCTGCATCTTCACCGCGAGCGCCTTGTAGGCGTCCCAGGTGGTCGGCACCTCGTAGCCCTTGGCCGCGAAGACGCTCTTGCGGTAGAAGACCGCCCACGGATAGTTGTAGTTCGGCACGAAGTACTTCTTGCCGTCATCACCGGTGGATGCGGCGATGATGCCTTCACTGAAGTTGTCGGCGCCGATCTTCTCCCAGACGTCGTCGATCGGGGCGACCAGACCCTTGCTCGCGTAGTACTTCATCCGGTAGCCGGCGAACCAGGTGAAGCCGTCGTCCGGGCTGCCCTGGAGGTAGCTGTTGATCTGGTTCTGGAAGTCGTTGTGGGCCTTGGTGTTGATGGTGACCTTGTCGCCCGAGGATGCCTCGAAGGCACTCACCATTCCGGCGATCGCCTTCTTCGGCACGTCGTCGGAGGCGCTCGAGCCAAGGGTGGTCGTCTTGGAGGCGGATGAACCCGAACTGCCCGAACTTCCGCCGGTGCAGGCGTCCAGCAGCGGGATAGCTCCGATACCGGCGATGCCGGCGGCCATGCCTTTCAGGAACGTGCGGCGGCCTGGGTTGAACCCGGCCAAGTTGGGTAGTTCTCCGGACATTTGGCGCCTCCAAGGCGGACGAGCGGGCAATGTGAGCTGGATCGCAAGACTACAGAACCACCCATAATTCAGCAGAAACGATCGGCAATGTCAAGGATTCGGAGCAACTTGCAACCTGGGCGTCACGGGAGACCCGAAATCAACATAGGCCCGATAGTTACTAGCCTCTGTGAAGACCGTGAGGGCTTCGAGTCCCGGCGTTTTCGGGATGGCCGTCAAACAAAACACAAACCTCATACGCCGATGTCGAGGGATATTGTTGAATTCAACATTGACCGCTAGCCTCATCCGGGTACCCCCGAGGAGGCAGCAGTTGAGCGCGGTTCCCCCGACAGCGATCCGAGTCGGCTCTGACCATGGCACCGAAATCGCCCTGGCCACGCCCCCCGGTTCGCTGCCGCGCATCCTGCGCCTCGGTCCCGTCGTCGCCGGCCTCAGTGCCATTGACAGCCTCCAGGCGGTCGGCCTCGACGGGACCGCCCCTACGGTGCATCACGCGTCCGGGCGCTCGGTGCCCCTGCTGCCGGAGGTCTCAGGGGCTTGGCTCGGACAGCCGGGCCTGCGTGGGCACCGGGCGAGCGGTCGTGACTGGTCAACCGCCTTCACCGTCACCGACGTCACAGGCTTTGGCTTCACCGGCAGCGACGTCACCGGCACCGAGACGCGACATACGCACGACATTCTGCACATCGAGGCCGAAGACCTACTGCGCGGACTCGCCCTCAGCACCGAGATCGAGCACGTCCTGGGTGGGGCCGTGCGCATACGGCACCGGCTGGTGAATCGCACCCCCTCCCCCTACTTTCTCGAAGGATTGGAGGTCTGCGCGCCGGTTCCGGATCGGGTCGGCGAGCTCCTCGATCTGACCGGTCGCTGGGGGCGGGAGCGCTCGCCCCAGCGGCGGCCGATCGCCGACGGCGTCTGGCTGCGCGAAGGGCGGAGCGGAAAGACCGGGCCGGAGTCGGCGACCCTGCTCAGTGTCGGGACGGCCGGATTCGGCTTCCGCTGCGGAGAAGTGTGGGGGGTGCACCTGGCCTGGAGCGGGAATTCCCGTCATTTTGTGGAGCGTCTTGCCTCCGGGGTCACCGTGCTGGGCGCCGGCGAACTACTGCTCCCCGGCGAGGTCATCCTCGCTGAGGGAGAGTCGTACACCACGCCATGGGTGTACTTCACCGCCTCCGCCGACGGACTGGACGGGTTGGCGGCCCAGCTTCACGACCACCTCCGGGCCGGGCGCCCGCAGGCCGTGCGCCCGGTCACCTGCAACGTCTGGGAGGCGGTCTACTTCGACCACGATCTGGGCCGACTACGCGAACTGGCCGACCGGGCGGCCGAGATCGGCATAGAGCGCTTCGTCCTGGACGACGGTTGGTTCGGCGGACGGCGCCACGACCACGCCGGCCTAGGTGACTGGAGCGTCTCGGCCGAGGCCTGGCCGGACGGCCTTGGACCGATCGTCGATCACGTCCGCGGGCTCGGGCTGCAGTTCGGCCTCTGGTTCGAGCCGGAGATGGTGAACGCCGACTCCGACCTCTATCGCCTCCACCCCGAGTGGGTGCTCGGTGTACAGGATCGTCCGCTGCCGGAGTTCCGGCATCAGCTCGTCCTCGACCTGGGGCGCCCAGAGGTGCGCGACTACCTCTTCGATCAGGTGCACTCGGTGCTGACGGCCTACGACATCAGCTACGTCAAGTGGGACCACAACCGGGCCCTGGGCGACGGGGCGTCGGCCTACCGCGACGGCGCCCCCGGAGTCCACGAACAGACGCTTGGCTTCTACGAACTCCTCGATCGTCTCCGGGCCGCCCACCCGGGCGTGCAGTGGGAGTCCTGTGGCTCAGGCGGCGGTCGCATCGACCTCGGGGTGCTGGAGCGCACCGAACGGGTCTGGACCTCAGACATGACCGACGCCCTCTCCCGGCAGCTCATCCAACGCTGGACGGCCCAACTGGTCGCGCCGGAGTACCTCGGTGCGCACGTCAGTGCCTCGCCTAATCACCAGACCGGCCGCCAGCTCTCCCTGGACTTCCGGGCATCCACCGCATTCTTCGGGGATTTCGGCGTCGAGTGGGACGTCACCCGGGCGACGGCGGCCGAGCGCGCTCGGCTGGCCGAGTGGATCGCGCTCTACAAGGCACACCGCCAACTACTGCACACCGGTCGCATGGTGCGCGTCGATACGGTCGACGCCGCCCGGTGGATCTACGGAGTCCACGCTCACGACCGCAGCGAGGCGATCTTCGCCTACGCCCAGCTCGATGAGGCGGTCTCCGATCCGGAGCCGTTCCGGGTGCCTGGTCTGGATCCGAACCGCCACTACCGGGCGAGGCAGGTCGCGCCGGAAGTGCCGGGCGGACCACCGGAGCGGGAGGGTGACCGCTGGGCGGGTGAGGGGATGATCCTCTCGGGCGCCGCGCTCGCCATGATCGGCCTGCCAGCCCCGGCTCGCTGGCCATTGAGCTCGTTCTTGATCCATCTCACCGAGGCATAATCACACCAGAACAGATCAGGGAGGCAGCACTCCATGCTGGCCAGTCAGCGCCACACCACGATCATGGACGAGATCCGGCGCACCGGCGCGGTACGGGTCCAGGACCTGACCGTGCAGCTCGGCGTATCGGACATGACGGTCCGGCGCGACCTGGAGCAACTCGCTGACCGCGGGTTGATCCACAAGGTGCACGGCGGCGCCGTCCTCACGCTGAACTCCTCGGTCGAGGTCGGTTTTGAGGCGAAGGCGAAGCTGCAACTGCCTTCCAAGTCGGCGATAGCCCAGTTGGCGGTGACGCTGATCCGTCCGGGCTCCGCCATCGCCCTCTCGGCCGGGACGACGACCTGGAACCTCGCCTCGCTGGTCGCAAAGATCCCCGGGCTCACCATCGTCACCAACTCCACGACGGTGGCCGACCTGATCGCCAACACCCCCGGCGCGAGCGACCAGACCCTCATCCTCACCGGCGGAGTGCGCACGCCGAGCGCGGCGCTGGTCGGGCCGGTGGCCGACCTCAGCCTGCGTAGCCTGCACGTCGATCAGCTCTTCCTCGGCGCCCACGGGATGCATCCGACCGCGGGCTTCACCACCCCGAACCTGGCCGAGGCCGAGACAAACCGGGCGCTCATCGAGTGCGCGAGCCAGGTCATCGTCTGTGCCGACTCCACCAAGTGGGGTTCGGTCGGCCTGGCCTCCTTCGGCGCCCTCTCCACCGCCCACGTCCTGATCACCGACGACGAGCTCAGCGACGAGGCGGCCGCCGTACTGCGCGAAAAGGTCGGGAAGCTGCGGATCGCGAAGCTCTCTCATGAAGACCGCACCCCGACGATCGTCGGCTGAGCTCCGTTGACGGACAAGGACGGCACCCCGGCGGCCACCGGCATCGGGCAGGCCCCCGGACGGATCAACCTCGTCGGCGAACACACCGACTACAACGACGGATTCGTCCTCCCCTTCGCCATTGAGCAGCACTGCGTGACCCGTGTGCAGGCCCACCGACAGGGTTCACTGGTAGTGCGATCTCGCCAGACCGGGAGCCGGGTCGAGGTCCCACTCGGCGACGTGCGCCCTGGTGCGGCGTGGATTGACGGGGAGTCGGGGTGGGCCGCCTACGCGGCGGGTGCGCTCTGGGCCCTCGTCGACGCACGCCTGCTGCCGACCGCGGCCCTGGCCGCGATCGTGGAACTGGACAGCAGCGTGCCGATCGGAGCCGGGCTCTCCTCCTCGGCCGCGATCGACTCGTCGGTCGTCGCCGCCGCCGACCAGCTCTTCGGACTGGGACTGGCGCCGCGGGAGATCGCCGCGCTGGCCACCGTGGCCGAGACCCAGTTCGTACAGGCGCCGACCGGCGGCATGGATCAGTTGGTCTCCGTCCTGGCTGAGCGCGACCACGCCCTCTTCTGCGACATGCGAAGCTTGAGGACGGAGTCGATCCTCTTCGATCCGTCGGGGAATGGCCTGGAAATACTGGTGATCGACTCGCGGGCCCCGCATCAACTGGTGGCCGGAGAGTACCGGCTGCGGCGCCAGGCCTGCGAGGCGGCGGCCCGTCAGTTCGGGGTACCGGCGCTACGCGACGTCCCCGACGACGATCTCCCCCGGAGGCTGGGTCACCTCGACGACGAGGTGCTGCGGCGCCGGGCCCGGCACGTCATCACCGAGAACACCCGAGTGCTGCAGACTGTCGAACTGCTGCGGGACGGGCGCATCCGGGAGATCGGCCCGCTACTGAATGCCTCGCATGACTCGATGCGCGACGACTTCGAGATCACCGTGGCCGAGGTCGACCTGGCCGTCCAGGTGCTCCTCGACGGCGGGGCGCTGGGTGCCCGGATGACCGGCGGTGGCTTCGGCGGCTGCGTCATCGCGCTCGTCGAAGAGGGGACGTCGGCGCAGCTGGTGGCGGGCGTCGAGGAGGCCTATGCCGCCCGCGGGTTCGCACGCCCCGGCCACTTCCTGGCGCACCCGAGTGACGGCGCAGCCGCGCTGCGCTGAGCGCCCGGCACACCTGCCCTAGGCCGAGGCCCGGATACGTCCGGCCAGGGAGCCCTGACTAGTAGTGCCGAGGCGTGAAGACAGTGGTCGACTCCGGGCCAGGGAAGGCCCGGGTGCGGCTGGACCCGATGATGAGCAGCGTTCGCATGTCGACGTGCTCAGCGGTGAGCTCACCGAGCGTGATGACGTCGAGCGTCTCGACGTCGCTGCCGACGGCTCGCCCGACCACCACCGGAGTGGCCGGGTCACGGTGGCGCAGCAGCACCTCAGTCATCTCGGCGATGTGCCCGCGCCGGGTCTTGGACGCCGGGTTGTAGAGGGCCAGGACGAGGTCGGCCTCGGCCGCCTTCTGCAGCCGGTCCAGGATCACCGGCCAGGGCTTGAGCTGGTCGGAGAGCGACAGGACGCAGTAGTCGTGTCCGAGCGGGGCGCCCACCCGGCTGGCCACCGCATTGGCAGCGGTCACCCCGGGGAGCACCCGGACCGGCACGTCGGCGTACCCCTCGTCGGCCCGCACCTCGAGGACGGCGGCGGCCATCGCGAAGACCCCCGGATCGCCCGAGGAGACGACCGCGACGCGGTGACCACGGCGGGCCAGGTCTAGGGCGAACTCGGCCCGCTGGGCCTCGACCCGGTTGTCACTAGCGTGGCGGCGCTGCCCGGGGGTGACCGGCACCCGGTTCACATAGGTGGAGTAGCCGATGATGTCGGTCGCGGCGGCGAGCTCGTCCCTGGCCTGCGGGGTGAGCCACTCCGGCCCGGCTGGGCCGAGGCCGACGACGACAACCTCGCCTGGCGGCTGAAGCTCCACCTGAGCTTGCGACCGCGAGTCCCCTCCGAACTCAGCCGAAGCCGGCAGCTCCCCGGACGCGATCGCCCCCGGCAGGACCACCGCCGCCATGTAGGGGATCTCAGCCGGATCGACGTCGGCGAAGGGCTGCACCTGCTGATCGGGGTGGGAGGCCCGGCGCACGTAGAGCGCGTCCTGCAGGCGCCCACTCGACTCCAGCGCCGCCCGGATTCCGTCGACGTTGCGGCTCACCTTCATGAAGACGGCGGCGTCGGTACGGGCCAGCCAGCTCTTGAGGTCATCCTCCGAGAGCGTCCCCGGCAGGATCGTCAGTACCTCGTCGGCCTCGACCAGCGGTGCCCCGGCCGCCGCGGCCGAGGCCGAGACCGAGGTGATTCCCGGGACGATCACGCAGTTGAACCGGCCGCGGAGCCGCTTGTGCATGTGCATGTAGGAGCTGTAGAGCGTCGGGTCGCCCTCAGCCAGCAGCACGACATCGCGCCCGGCGGACAGGTGCACGGCCAGCCGCTCCGCGCTCTCGGTGTAGAAATCGGCGATCGCGCCGGCATAGCCGCCGGGATGATCGGTGCCGCCGCGCGTCACCGGGTAGATGAGCGCCTCCTCGATCTGCCCGGGGCGTAGATAAGGGGCGGCGCAGCCGCGGGCGAGCGAGCGTCCGGGGGCGCCGCCGTGATAGGCCACGACGTCGGCCGCGGCAATGAGTCGCGCCGCTTTCATCGTGACCAGCTCCGGATCCCCCGGGCCGACCCCGACGCCGTAGAGCGTCCCGGCCGACATCTACTCGACCTCCGACGCGATCGCGTTCACGGCGGCGACGGCCATCGCGCTCCCGCCGCGGCGGCCGTGGACGACCAGGTACGGCAGGCCGAACGGGTTCTCGGCCAGCGCCGTCTTCGACTCGGCCGACCCGATGAAGCCCACCGGAAGCCCGAGCACAGCCGCCGGGCGCGGGCCACCGGCGGCGATCATCTCCAGCATGTGAAACAGCGCCGTCGGGGCGTTGCCTATCGCCACGACGGCCCCGTCGATCGCGTCCCCCCACAGCTGCAGGGCGGCGGCCGATCGGGTGGTGCCGAGTTCGGCGGCCAGCTCGGCGACTCCGGGCTCGGCCAGCGAGCAGCGGATCTCGTTGGCCGCCGGGAGGCGGCGACGGGTGATGCCGCTGGCGACCATCTGGGCATCGCAGAGCACCGGGGCTCCGGCTCGCAGGGCCGTTCGCGCGGCGCTGACCACGTCCGGACTGAAGGCCACGTCGCCGGCCAGATCGACCATTCCGCAGGCGTGGATCATCCGGACGACGACCTTCTCGAGGTCGGACGGGAAGCGGGCCAGGTCCGACTCGGCCCGGATCGTGGCGAAGGAGCGGCGGTAGATCTCGGCGCCGTCGCGCTCGTAGCTGTACCCGCTGCCGGCGGTGGCCGAGGGGGCGGGCTGGGTGGTCGTCTCCGACACGTTCATCCGGTCTGTGCTCTCTGATCTCACTGGTGGTCTGGGTCGTTCGGCGCGGCTGCCGCTGAATCATCGACGTGGTAGCCGTCCGGTCCCGCGAGAACGTCTACATACTGCGTGTTCGGGTGCCCGCAGCGGCGGCTGCAGCCGCTCCAGTGCACCGGCAGTCCGCTGGGTCGGTGGGCGCCGCCGATATCGGCCAACCCGGAGGCGGTGGCCGGCACCCGCTGCCCGCCGGCCACTGCGCGTGCGGCATCAGCCTGGACGTCCGCATACGATTTCGCGCAGCCTGGACGTCCTGCACAGGCGGAGAGATTGTTCCAGATCGACTCCGCCCCGACGTCGAGACCGTCGGCCCGGATGAGTTGCACCACCCGGTCCGGTTCGTCCACATCAACGATGACGACGCTGCGCCAGGGTGTGATCCGGGCCGGCCGCTGGCCGATGAGCTCAGCCAGCCGGGTGGCCTGAGCCGACGTTAGGCGCCCGAGTGGGGCGACCACGACCACCGCGCTGCCGCCCGTCCGTTGAGCGATCACGCCGGCCGGAGGAGACGTCGGCGGGGCAGGCTGCGGTGGGGCAGGCTGCAGTGGGGTACGGCCCGCGACGAACAGCCCGAGACCGGCGGCCCGCTCGGCGACCCGCTGCCGCCCGTCGACGACTCCGTTGACGTCTCCGTCGACGTTGAGGTCGGCGATCCGCCAGGCCGTCGAGTCGAGCTCGGCCCGCACCTGCAGGAACGCGATCGCGAGGGTGACCATCGCCGCGGCCACTGCGCCGGCGTCGTCTCCATCCGCGGCCGATACGCGGAACCCGCCCGGAGAGAGGAGCCATCCGCCGTCGTCGCGATGGGCGGTGACGTCGGGCGTCAGCTGCGCGATATCACCACTGCCGTCGTCGAATCCGAAGAGGAAGCGTCCGGAGAGTTCGGCCAGCTCGGCGGTGGCACAGATCGTCTGGTCCAGCGCCGCCACGTAAGGTTCGAGCCCGCTCTCGGCACGCCCCACGTCAGCACCATTCAGGCCGGCCAGCGGGGAGGCGACGATGTTGCGGACCCGCTCATGGGTCAGTGAGGGGAGCAGACCGAGCGCCGCCAGCTCGTCGGCCAGCGCCTCGGTCTGCGTCGCCGCGATCGAGCGCAGCTGAACGTTGCCCCGTGAAGTCAGCTCCAGGCGGCCGTCACCGAAGCGGGTGGCCATCTCGCCCAGGCCAGAGAGCACCCGGGCGTCGACGAAGCCACCCGGGAGGCGCACCCGGGCCAGTAGCCCGTCCGCGGCCTCGTGGAGGGTGAGTGCACCCGGGCAGCGGTCAGCCTCAGCGCGCGCGGGTAGCGGGGTCACCCCGCCACCCTAGCCGGGGAGGCCGGGGGCCACGCTCGTCCAGCCACCCGGTCAGGTCACCCTAAGATCGGGGCTGCCAGCGCCGACGAATCCCGATGTGAGGCCCACCGCGTGATCCTGCTCCTCTCCACCTCCGACACCGACCTGCTCTGCGCCCGAACCAGCGGCGAGTCCTACCGGCTGGCCAACCCGGCCCGCCTGACGGTCGAGGAGCTGCCGGCGCTGCTCGTCGGCGTCGACGCGGTGGTCCTGCGCCTACTGGGTGGGCGACGGGCCTGGGAGGAGGGCACCGACGCACTGCTGGCCAGCGGGCTGCCGGTGGTGGTCCTCGGCGGCGAGCAGGCGGCCGACGCCGAGCTGATGGAGCTCTCCACCGTCCCGGCCGGCATCGCCGCTCAGGCCCACCTCTACCTCTCCTACGGCGGGGCCGAGAATGTCGGGCAGCTCTACCGCTTCCTCTCCGACGCCCTGCTCCTCACCGGACTCGGCTTCGAGCCCCCGGTGGCGACGCCGAACTGGGGCATCCTGGCCCGCCCCGAACCCGCCGCACGACCGGACGGCGCGACCCGTCCCACCGTGGCCATCCTCTTCTACCGGGCCCAGCAGCTGGCCGGAAACACCGCATACATCGACGCTCTCGCCGCCGCCATCGAGACGGCCGGCGGGCGGGCCCTGCCGATCTTCTGCGCGTCGCTGCGGACCGCCGAGGCGGAGCTGCTCACAGCGCTGGCCGAGGCCGACGCCCTCATCACGACCGTCTTGGCCGCCGGTGGGAGCACTCCAGCCGCGGTGGGGGCCGGCGGCAACGACGAGGACTGGGACGTCGGCGCCCTGGCCGCCCTGGACGTGCCGATCCTGCAGGCGCTGGCCCTCACCAGTTCCCGGGCCCAGTGGGAGGCCAGCGACGATGGGCTGACGCCGCTGGACACCGCCACCCAGGTGGCGATCCCGGAGTTCGACGGCCGCATCATCACCGTCCCCTTCTCTTTCAAGGAGATCGACGCCGACGGGCTGTCGGTCTATGTCCCCGACCCGGAGCGCTGCGCCCGGGTGGCCGGGATCAGCGTCGGGCACGCCCGACTGCGGCACCTGCCCAACGCACATAAGCGGGTTGCGCTGATGCTCTCGGCGTATCCGACGAAGCACGCCCGCATCGGCAATGCCGTCGGCCTGGACACTCCGGCCAGCCTGGTTGCCCTGCTGCGTCTGATGCGTGAGACGGGATATGACATCGGGGCGGCTGAGGGTCCTGATGCACTCCCCGGCGTCGCGGCGGCCGACGGCGACGCGCTGATCCACGCGCTCATCGCGGCCGGTGGACAGGACGAGGAGTGGCTCACCGCGGAGCAGTTGCAGGGCAACCCGGTGCGGATCAGCGCCGCCGACTACGGCCGCTGGTACGACACCCTTCCGGCCGAGTTGCGGGAGGCGATGGAGCAGCACTGGGGCCCGGCTCCAGGGGAACTCTTCGTTGACCGCTCCACTGACCCCGACGGCGAGATCGTGCTGGCCGCCCTCACGGCCGGCAACGTCGTGGTGATGGTGCAGCCGCCGCGGGGATTCGGGCAGAATCCGGTCGCGATCTACCACGACCCGGACCTCCCGCCGAGTCACCACTACCTGGCGGCATACCAGTGGCTGCGCAACAGCTTCGGCGCCGACGCGATGGTTCACGTAGGAAAACACGGCAATCTGGAGTGGCTGCCCGGTAAGAACGCCGGCATGTCGGCCGCCTGTGGCCCGGACGCGGCGATCGGTGACCTGCCGCTCATCTACCCCTTCCTAGTCAACGACCCCGGCGAGGGGACGCAGGCCAAGCGGCGCGTGCACGCCACCATCATCGATCACTTGGTGCCCCCGATGGCCCGGGCCGAGAGCTACGGGGACATCGCCCGTCTGGAGCAACTGCTGGATGAATATCAGCAGATCGCGACGATGGATCCGGCCAAATTGCCGGCGATCCGGGCCCAGATCTGGACGCTGATGGAGGCGGCCAAACTCGACCACGATCTCGGCTTGGAGGATCGGCCGCACGACGCCGAGTTCGACGAGTTCCTGCTGCACGTCGATGGCTGGCTCTGCGAGATCAAGGACGCCCAGATCCGGGACGGGCTGCACATCCTCGGCGCCGCACCGATTGGAGCGGCCCGGGTCAATCTGGTGCTGGCGATGCTGCGGGCCCGTCAGGTCTGGGGCGGGACGGCCTCACTCCCCGGCCTGCGCGAGGCCCTCGGCCTGGACGAGGAGGCGGGTGTGCTGGGGACGACGGACGCCGTCGAAGCGGTGGCCCATGAGCTCGTCGAGCGGATGGAGGCAGCCGAGTGGGATGCCGCCGCGGTCACGAACGTCGTCTCCGAGGTGCTCTACTCGGCCACGCTGCCGAGCGCACCGGATCCCGTCGCCGTCACGAATGTCCTTACTTTTGCTGCCACTGAGGTCGTCCCGCGACTGAACGGCACCACCGACGAGCTCACCCGGACGCTCCACGCGCTCAACGGCGGCTACATCCCGGCCGGACCCAGCGGCTCGCCGCTGCGCGGGTTGATCAACGTGCTGCCGACCGGCCGCAACTTCTACGCCGTCGACCCGCGGGCGGTGCCCAGCCGGCTGGCCTGGGAGACCGGGCAGGCGATGGCCGAGTCGCTGCTGCAGCGCTACCTGGCCGACACCGGCGAGTACCCGCGTTCGGTGGGTATCTCGGCCTGGGGCACCTCGGCCATGCGGACCTCCGGCGACGACATCGCCGAGGTGCTGGCCCTGCTCGGTGTGCAGCCGATCTGGGATGAGGCCTCCCGCCGGGTGAGCCGCTGCGAGCCGATCCCACTGGCCGAGCTGGGGCGTCCCCGCATCGATGTCACCGTACGGATCAGCGGCTTCTTCCGTGACGCCTTCCCGCACGTGGTGACGATGCTCGACGACGCGGTGCGGATGGTGGCCGAACTGGATGAGGATCCGGAGCAGAACTACGTCCGCGCGCACGCCGACACCGACACCGCTGAGCACGGTGACCGCCGCCGGGCTACCACCCGCATCTTCGGGTCGAAGCCCGGGGCCTACGGAGCGGGGCTGCTGCCGCTCATGGACAGCGGGAACTGGCGCGACGATAAGGACCTGGCCGAGGTCTACGCGGCCTGGGGTGGCTTCGCCTACGGGCGGGAGCTCGACGGGCGTCCGGCCCGCGCCGAGATGGAGTCGACCTACCGGCGCATCAACGTCGCCGCGAAGAACACCGACACACTCGAACATGACATCGCCGACTCCGACGACTACTTCCAGTACCACGGCGGCATGATCGCGACCGTGCGGGCGCTCACCGGACGGGCACCGAAGGCCTACATCGGCGACTCGACCCGTCCGGAGTCGGTGAAGACCCGATCGCTGAACGAAGAGATGGCCCGTGTTTTCCGGGCCCGGGTGGTGAACCCGCGCTGGATCGAGGCGATGCGCCGGCACGGCTACAAGGGTGCCTTCGAGCTCGCGGCGACCGTGGACTATCTGTTCGGGTACGACGCCACGGCGGGTGTCGTCGCCGATTGGATGTACGAGTCGATAACCACCAACTACGTGCTCGATCCGCAGAACCGGAAGTTCCTGGAGGAGTCGAATCCGTGGGCCCTGCACGGCATCACCGAACGCCTGCTGGAGGCCGTCGACCGCAAGATGTGGGCCGAACCGGACGCCGACGTGCTGGCCCAACTCCGCGAGGTCTACCTGGAGACCGAAGGCGAGATCGAGGGGCGATGAGCGCTTTGCTGGCGCTGACGCCGTGACGTCGATCCACCTCGTTCGTCACGGGCAGTCCGACTGGAACGCTGCCCGCCGGCTGCAGGGTCAGAGCGACGAGCCGGTCCTCACCGAGCTCGGCACCGGCCAGGCCGCCGAGGCAGCCGAGAAACTAAGACCATTCGCGGTGTCGGCCATCCTCAGCAGTGACCTGCGCCGGACCCGGCAGACCGCTGAGATCATCGGCACCAGGTTGGAGGTTCCGGTTCGGCTGGACTCGCGGCTGCGTGAGCAGTCGCTGGGGCGCTTCGAGGGCTTCGGACTCCAGGACGCCCTCGACGCGACCGCCGGCCACGACTGGAGCGACGTCGACGCGGCACTTCCGGCCGGCGAGAGCCTGCGCGACGTCGCGCGGCGAGTCATCCCGCTGGTCGAGGAGATCCGCTCCGGCGAGTACGGGGACCAGGTGGTGCTGGTCAGCCACGGCGACACGATCCGGGTCGCGCTCACGGTTATCGCAGCCCAGGACGGGGCACCTAATCTCGCTGGAATCCAGCACGCCAGCCCGGCCAACGGCTCAGTCACGACCGTCGAACTCCGCTGACGGTCCGGCTCAGAGGCCGGCGACGGCACCGATCACGGTGACTCCCGGTGGCCGGAACCGCGACGCCTCCGCCCCGAGTTCACCCAACGAGCAGCGGATCACCTCGACCTCAGGCGAGGCCCCGTCGATGACGGTGACCGTCGGCGTCTGCTCGCCCAGGCCGGCGGCCAGCAGCGCGTCGGCGATCGCCGGCATGCTCCGAACTCCCATAAGAACAACGAGGGTTGCCCCGGAGCGGGCCAGTGCGCCCCAGTCGACCAGCGAGTCCGGATGTCCCGGCGGGACGTGGCCGGAGACGACCGTGAACGCCTGAGCCAGATCCTTTTGGGTCACCGCGACGCCAGCCAGGGCCGGCAGCGAGATCGCGCTGGTCACCCCGGGCACCACCTCGGTGCGGAGCCCGGCCGCGGCACAGGCCCAGACCTCCTCGAGGCCACGGCCGAAGACGAACGGGTCTCCCCCCTTGAGGCGCACCACATTCGCCCCGGTGCGGGCGGCGTCGACGAGATGCTCGTTGATCACCTCCTGCGGCATCGAACGTCCGCCGGGGTACTTCGCCGCGTCGATCACCCGCGGAGTACGGCCATGCGTGCGCTCGAGTTCGTCCAGCAGGGCGAGTGGGGCGAGATGGTCGGAGACCACCACGTCGGCCTCGGTGAGCAACTGCCAACCACGTCGGGTGATCAGGCCCGGATCGCCCGGCCCTCCCCCGACGATCGCGACCCAGCCCGGCGCGTTCGGTTCCTCGCTACTCGTCATGCTTGTCGGTGACGCCGGCGCTATCGAAGGTGGCCACCTCGGCCAGCACCGCGGCCGCCGACTGCACGATGGGCAGCGCGAGCGCTGCCCCCGAGCCCTCGCCGAGGCGCATGTCGAGGGTGAGCACCGGCACCAGGCCAAGACGGCGCAGCGCGAGGTTGGCCGCCGGCTCCACCGAGCGGTGACCGGCGATGAGGGCCGCGACCACGTCCGGCGCCAGCGCCTGCGCCACCAGTGCGGCCGAGCAGGCGATGACCCCATCGAGAATCACCGGGACTCGCGCAGCCGCGGCACCGAGGAGGAAGCCGGCGATGGCGGCGTGCTCGAGACCGCCGAGGTCGGCCAGCACGCCCAGTGGGTCACTGGCGTCGCTGCCCTGACGGGCCAGCGCGCGCTCGACGATCTCAACCTTGTGGGCGTGCATCTCGTCACTGATACCGGTGCCGAATCCGGTTACCGTGTCGGCCGGCGACCCGGTGAACCTGGCCACCAGCGCGGCCGAAGCGGTGGTGTTGGCGATCCCCATGTCACCGGTGATCATGCAGCGATTCCCAGCCGCGATCAGCTCATTGGCCACTCCGATGCCGACCTCGATCGCGCTCAGCGCCTCATCCGCGCTCATGGCGGCCGTGACGCTCAGGTCGGCGGTGGCGCGGCGGACATTGCGGCGCAGCAGGCCCGGTAGGTCGGTCACCACCGCCGCAGCGTCCTCGCTCATTCCGACGTCAATCACCGCCACACTCGCGCCGGCCTGCCGGGCCAGCACGTTAATCACGGCGCCACCGGCCAGGAAGTTAGCCACCATCTGGCCGGTCACCTCCTGCGGCCAGGCGGTCACCCCCTGGGCGTGCACGCCATGGTCACCGACGAAGACGGCCACCGCGGCCGGCGCCGGGATGGGGGCCGGGGCCTGCCCGGCGAGACCGGCGAGCTGCACGGAGAGGTCCTCCAGCGCCCCGAGGGAACCCCGTGGTTTCGTAAGGCGATCCTGATGGTCACGGGCCGCCGCAACGGCCTGTGGGTCGAGGCCATGGATGGCGGCGATCGTGTCGGACAGGAGCTGACTGGTGGGCATCTCAGGATCTCTCTCTCGGGTTACTGAACAGCAGTATGGCCGGTTGCCGGTACCGGCCTCGGCACGGGGTTGGGCTCATTGACTGAGCTCCGGACGGATCGTCGGCAAGCCGGGGACGGCCCCGGACTCCAGCAGTCGGTGCAGCGCGCCGGTGTCGAGATGATCAAGCACCAGATCGGCCAGTACGTCGTAGCGGCGCTGCCGGACGTCGGCGAAAGCGACCTCACCCTGGGGCCGGTACGAACTGCCGGTCAGCGCCGCCACCTCCTGCAGGAACCGGCGGCGGAACGCGTCGTTCTCCAGCACGCCATGCCAGGTCGTGCCCCAGACGGAGCCGACCCGACACCCGTCGAGAAACGGCTCGCCACCCTGAACCTCAGTGATTCCATGGTGAATCTCGTAGCCGCTGACCGGCAACCCAAACGCGGTGCCGCTGGGATGACCGAGCGTCTTGGCTGGGGCGAAGCGAACACGGGCCGGCAGCAGCCCAAGGCCCTCGACCACCCCGGCCCGGCTCTCGACCTCGTCGACGATCTCCGCGGCGAGCATCTGATAGCCGCCACAGACGCCGAGAATCGGGGCGCCGGCCGCCGCCCGGCGAGCCAGCGCGGTGTCCAACCCGCGGCGGCGAAGCCAGCGGAGGTCCTCGACGGTGGCCCGCGTACCCGGGATCACCACCAGATCGGCCTCGGCCAGCGCCTCCGGCCGATCGACGAAGCGGACGTTCACCCCGGGCTCCACGGCCAGCGCGTCGACGTCAGTGAAGTTGCTGATCAGCGGCAGGCGCAGCACAGCGACGGTGAGGGCGGCCGTCGGATCCCCGCGCACCTCGTTCACCGGCGGCAGCCCGAGCGAGTCCTCGACGTCCAGGCCGAGATCCGCAACCCACGGCAGCACCCCGAGCGTCGGGCGCCCAGTCAGGCTCTGCAGCGTCGTCAATCCGGGAGCCAGCAGCGCGGGATCACCCCGGAATTTATTGATGATAAAGCCGGAGATAAGCGCCTGGTCGGCCTCGTCGAGCAGGGCCAGCGTGCCGTAGAGCGAGGCGAAGACGCCGCCGCGATCGATGTCGGCCACGACGAGAACGGGCAGGTTGGCCGCCCGGGCCAGCCCCATGTTGGCGATGTCGTCGCTGCGCAGGTTGATCTCGGCCGGGCTACCGGCACCCTCGCAGATGACCACGTCGAAGCGGCTGCGCAGGTGCTCCAACGACTCCAGGACCGTCGCCATCAGCCGGGGTTTGAGGTCCCGGTAGCTGCGCGCGGTCACGTCGGCGATGGGGTGCCCGAGGAGCACCACCTGGCTGCTGCGGTCACCACCCGGCTTCAACAGCACCGGATTCATGACTGCCTCGGGCTCGACTCCAGCGGCCGCCGCCTGCATCACCTGAGCCCGGCCGATCTCGCCGCCGTCGGCGGTGACCCCTGAATTCAGCGACATGTTCTGGGCCTTGAACGGCGCGACCTTGACGCCTTCGCGGGCCAGCCAGCGGCAGAGGGCCGCGGTGACGAGTGACTTCCCGGCGTCCGAGGTCGTCCCGGCCACGAGCAGCGCGTTCACCATCCGCCGCTCCATCCGACGACGGCGGCCGAACCGAGGAGGACCACCGTTGCGCCGGTCTCGATGAGGGCGCCGAAGACGTCACCGGTGACCCCGCCCAGGCGGCGCACGCAGTGCCGGCGCAGCAGCCTCGCCGCGAGACTGCTCAGCAGCAGCACGGCGGCGAACTCAGCCACCCCCCGCAGCGAGAATCCGGCCAACCCGGCGGTGGCCAGACAGACGGCCAAGCCGACCAGCCCGACGACCAGGCGCGTCGAGAGCGAAGCGGTGCCGGTGACGAGCGCGCCGAAGCCGCCCTCCACCTGCGGGCGGGCCGAGGGGACCGACGGCGCCGCCGCATCGAGCGCCGCAAAGCGACCGGCCGCCTGGGCCGCGGCCAGCAGCACCCAGCCTTGAGCCAGCGTGCTGGCGGCGAAGACCGTAGTCAGCGAGGCCACTTGCACGAGGAGTGCGAGCACCAGCGCGGCGACGCCGAACGGCCCGATGTCGGACTGCTTCATGATGACCAGCGCCTCTTCGGCCGGACGGCGGCTCCCCAGCCCATCGGCCACATCGGCCAGGCCGTCCAGGTGGAGTCCGCGGGTGAGGAGGACGAGCGTCGCGATGGCGACGACTGCCCCGACGAAGGGCGACGAACCGGTGGCGCCAGCCCAGCTCACCGGATGCCAGAAGACAGTGGCCGTTGCCGAGGCGAGCAGACCGAGACCGGCCCCGACCAGCGGCAGCCAGCGTAGGGCCCGCCCCGCGGTCGCCCGCGTCGCCATCGGCACTAGCCGACCAGGCACCGGCGCCACCGTGAACATCGCCAGTGCCAGCCAGAGAGCACTCACTTGAGCCGCTGCCCAATGCCGACGGTCGCGAGCCACACCTCATCGGAGACCACCGCGACCGCGTTGTTGAGGCGGCCGAGTTCGTCACGGAAGCGGCGCCCGGACTCAGTCGCCGGGACGATGCCGGAGCCGACCTCGTTCGTCACGGCCACCACGTCGCGCTCGGTCATCGACCAGGCCATCAGGAGCGCGTCGATCTGCTGCGTCAGTGCCTTGGCCGACTCGCCGCCGCCGTCCCAGAAGCCGACCCGGTCCATGGTTGCGGTGAGCCAGGTGCCCAGACAATCAAGGAGAATCGGCACCGATCCCGGCTCGTTCAGCAGGTCGGCGACGTCCGTTGTCTCCACTGTGCGCCACGTCGGAGGGCGGCGCTGCTGGTGGCGGCGGACCCGCTCCCGCCACTCGAGATCGTCGGCTGAGGGGACCGGTCCGGGAGCGACGTAGAGGACCTCGTGGCGACCGATCAGGCGCTGCTCGGCCAGGTGGGACTTACCCGAGCGAGCCCCGCCGGTGATGAGAACCCTGGAATTCGTGGGCAATTGTCGAACCTCGAACGACCGCAGCTGCTCGGCCACGGCGCCTGCGAGCGG
Organism: Frankineae bacterium MT45; assembly: GCA_900100325.1. Lineage (NCBI taxonomy): Bacteria > Bacillati > Actinomycetota > Actinomycetes > Frankiales > Frankineae bacterium MT45. The sequence goes on along the minus strand of LT629697.1, from coordinate 2,022,587 downwards.
GATCGTGACGGTGAGCATCCGCGGCAGGTGGGAGAGATCGTCGGCCGTCACCCGGGACGTCGACGTGTGATGCAGCAGGGCGCCGGTCGAGAGGAGCACGAGCCAGGCCAGATTTCCGTCCTCGAGTCGGATCGGCCGGGCCGCCGGTGGTGGTTGGGCTCCGGTGGCCAGGGCGACCGCGCCGATCCGGTTTTCGAAGAGCTCCGTGTGCCGAAGTGCCGGGTCGACCAACTCGCTGGCGAACCCGGTGACCAGCAGCATCTCGACGTTGGCCAGCGAGACCCCGGCCAGGGCCGCCCCGGCCGCCACTCCCTCGCCACAGTCGAGGAGGATGCGTCCGGCCAGCGGGTCGTCCACGAGCACGCCGAAGCTCCGCCCGACGCTCAGATTGCGGACACTCATGGCCGCCCCACCGACCGCTCTGCACAACCCCGCCGGTGCCGGCCGGACAGCAAGCCGCTCTTCACGGCCAGAATCGCGGTCGCCGCAAGGCCAACGCGTCGCGATAGGCGGGCCGCCCGCAGGATGTCGCCGACCTGCGGCGCCGGCCCGTCGCCGAGAGTGCCCCGGTCTTCGGTCGCATCCTCATAGACGTTCACGCCACCCAGCTGCACACCGAGCGCCCCGGCGAAGGCGGCCTCCGGGTGACCGGCGTTCGGACTCGGGTGATGGGAGGCGTCGCGGCGCGTCACCCGCCAGGCCTGCGCAACTGTGCCGTCGACGGTGGGGGCGAGCAGGCAGGCCAGGACGGCGGTAAAGCGGGCCGGGAGCAGGTTGGCCAGATCGTCGAGGCGGGCCGCCGCCCAGCCGAAGTTCTCATAACGTTCGCTGCGGTATCCGACCATCGCGTCCAGGGTGTTCACGGCCCGGTATCCGACCACGGCCGGCAGCCCGCCGATCGCCGCCCAGAAGAGCGGGGCGATCACGGCGTCGGAGGTGTTCTCGGCCAGCGACTCGACCGTCGCCCGGCTCAACTCCGCCGTGTTCAAACCGCTCGCGTCGCGGGCGCAGAGGTGGCCGAGGCGGCCCCGGGCGGCGTCGATGTCGCCGGCCTCCAACAGCTCGGCCATCCGCTCCCCCTCGCGGATCAGCGACGTTCCGCCGAGAGTCGTCCAGGTGACCGCGGCCAGCAGCACACCCCGGACCAGCGGCCGCCCGACCAGCAGCCGCTCGGCCAGGGCGCTGAGCAGCACTGGCGCACCGACGTTGAGCGCAACGAAGCGCACCCCGGCCGCTCGGGTGTCTCCATAGAGCGAGAGTTCGGCCGCGGCGGCGACCTTCCCGAAGCCGGCCACCGGGTGCCAGCGAGCCGGATCGGCCAGCACCGCATCGAGCGCCACGGCTCCGACGATCGGCAGTGCCGCGCTGAGGGCGGGCTTCACGAGCCACCACCGAGTGCGAACCGCAGCGCGCTGATCAGAGCGTCGGTGGTGGGTCGGTCGCGGACCGCGATGCGCAGCCACTCCCGGCCCAGGCCCGGAAAGGTGTCACCCCGGCGCAGCGCGAAGCCGTCCTGGCGCAGCCGCAGCCGCAGTTCGTCGGCGTGGTCGTGGCGCAGCAGGAGAAAGGAGGCCGAGGCCGGGCCGATCGTCTCCAGGCCGAGCTCCGCCAGGCGATGCTGCAGGTAGTCGCGCTCGGCGGCGAGTTCACGCGACCAGCGCTCGGTGGCGGCGACGGCCTCGGGGTGGCTGCAGGCCTCGATCGCGGCCAGGGCCGGGGTACTCACCGGCCAGAGCGGCTGCGCGGAGGCGAGTCGGCTGATCACTTCGGGCTCGGCCAGCAGGTAGCCACAGCGCAGTCCGGCCAGCGCCCAGGTCTTGGTGAGGCTCCGCACCACCACCAGCCCGGCGAGGTCGCGTCGGGCGGCCAGCGACTCGGGCTCGCCGGCGGTGCAGTCGGCGAAGGCCTCGTCCACCACCACGATGCGACCTGGACGGCAGAGCGCGGCGATCGACTCGGCGCTGTGCAGGACCGATGTCGGGTTGGTCGGATTTCCGATGACGACGAGGTCAGCATCGGCCGGAATCAGCCGTGAATCAAAGGTGAATGGCGGAGACAGGAGCACGCGTTCGACCTGATGGCCCGCCGCCCGCAGCGCCGCCTCAGGCTCGGTGAACTGCGGATGGACGACGACGCAGTGCCGGGCGTTGACGGCGCGGGCCAGCAGCACGAACGCCTCGGCCGCTCCGGCGGTGAGGAGTACCTCCTCAATCGGGCGGTGGTGTCGTGCTGCCACCGCGGCCCGGGCCGCGGCCGGACGGGGGTAGCCGGCCAGATCCTCCAGCGACGCCTCCAGGGCAGTCCGCAGCCACGTCGGCATCGGCGCGTGGCGCACATTCACCGCGAGGTCCACGAGGCCCGGGGTGGCCTCAGCATCTCCGTGATGGGCAAGATCCAGTTCGTCCGGCTCTTGGGTGAGCTGGTCGGCGAGCGCCGGGAGGCCGACCATCATCGACTCGCGGCCAGTTCGGCCCGGGCCGCGGCGCGGACGAAGCGGGTCGCCGCCTGCGGAAGCCCGGCCCAGTGCAGGTGCAGGTAGGAGGCGTGCAACTGCTGCTGGACGTGCCCTTCGAGGACCTCCTGCCCGGCCACCTCCCAGCTCCAGGCCGGCGCCGGTGACGCGGCCGGGGTGCAGGTGGTGCGATGGAATTCGTGGCCGCGTACCCGGGTCCCGGCCTCGGCCAGCACCGACGATGTCCGAGCCACCGCCTCGCGGTAGCCGATCGTCAGCCGGGGCGTCATGCTGGCCTCGGTGGCGAGCACGTCGCACATCGGGGCACCGTCCAGCGTGCGGGACAGGTAGAGCAGCCCGGCGCATTCGGCGGCCACCGCAGCACCCTGACCGATGCGCCGGGCCAGGTCACGGCGCAGCGGCAGATTGGCCGACAGCGCCGTCGCGTGGACTTCGGGGAATCCACCGCCGATCACGATTCCCCTTGTTCCAGCAGGTAGTTCCTCATCCACCGTCGGATCGAAGCACTGCACGTCGGCTCCGGCGGCCAGCAGCATCTCTGACGTCTCGGCGTAGGAGAAGGTGAAGGCCGGCCCGGCCGCGATGGCGATCACCGGACGCTGCGGTTCCGGCTCGGCTACCTCGGGCGACCAGGGCTCGCCGACGAGCGGCGGTGCGCTGCGGGCCAGCCCGATCACTGCGGCCAGGTCGACGGCGGAGGCGACCACCCCGCCCAGTTCGGTGACGGTGCGGCGGGCCAGTTCGGAGCGCTCCGCGGCCGGCACCAGTCCCAGGTGACGAGAGGGGGTCACCAGCGCGTCGTGGCGGCGCACCGCACCGAGGACGGGCATACCGATCTCGTCCAGCCCGTCGCGGAGGATCTGCTCGTGCCGGTCGCTACCGACGCGGTTGAGGATCACCCCGCCGACACGAATCTCCCGGTCGAATGAGGCGAATCCGTGCACCAGGGCCGCGACCGAGCGGCCGGCCGCCGCCGCGTCCACGACCAGCAGCACCGGAGCCTGCAGCAGCTTGGCGACATGCGCGGTCGAGGAGAAGCCGCGCCGGTCGGCCACCCCGTCGTAGAGCCCCATCACGCCCTCGATGATGGCGACGTCGGCTGGCTGCGGGGTGCGCGCACCATGCAGGAAGAGCGGCGCGATCCGCTCCTCACCGACCAGCCAGGGATCGAGGTTGCGCCCGACCCGCCCGGCGGCCAGCGCGTGATAGCCGGGGTCGATGTAGTCGGGGCCGACCTTGTGTGCCGAGACCGTGAGACCCTGGGTGCGCAGCGCCGCGAGGAGCCCGGCGGTGATCGAGGTCTTCCCCTGACCGCTGGCCGGAGCGGCGACGATCAGCCGTGGAACATTCACCATTCGATGCCTCGCTGCCCCTTCTGGCCGGCGTCCATCGGGTGCTTGATCTTGGTCATCTCGGTCACCAGATCGGCCGCCTCGATCAGCGCGGGATGGGCCCGACGACCGGTGATGATGACGTGCTGGTGACCGGGCCGGTTGCGCAGTGTCTCGACTACATCCTGCACGTCGACCCAGCCCCAGTCGATGGGGTACGTGAACTCGTCCAGGACGTAGCAGCCGTAGGTCTGCGCGGCGAGGTCGCTCTTGATCTGCTCCCAGCCTTCGCGGGCCGCCTCGGCGTGGTCATCGGTCGGGCCGCGCTGCAGCCAGGACCAGCCCTGCCCCATCTTGAACCAATCGACCGGTGCGCCCTCGCCGGTGAGCTCGTGCAGGCGCCCCAGGGCCAGCATCGCGTTCTCCTCGCCGACCTTCCACTTGGCGCTCTTGACGAACTGGAAGACCCCGACCGGCCAGCCCTGGTTCCAGGCCCGCAGCGCGAGCCCGAAGGCCGCCGTCGACTTCCCCTTCATGTCACCGGTATGGACGATCAGCAGCGGTCGGTTGCGCCGCTGGCGGGTGGTGAGACCGTCGGCCGGAACCGACTCGACCTGCCCCTGCGGACTCATGCTGATACCCCGCTCATGCTGCATCCTTGATTGCTCGGACGGTGTCGGCCAGCGAGTCACCGACGGCCAGATTCTCCAATGAAATGCAGGGCGCCTGCAGTTGCCGGGCCAGCTTGCCGGCCAGGCCGAGGCGGATACGCCCCGACTCGCAGTCGACGACCACACAGGCGGCACCGGTACCGGCCAGCAGTGCTGCAGCCGCCGTCGGCTCGGCGCCGCGGGTGTGCCGGGCGTCGGTGACGATCACGACCAGCGGGCGGCGCTGCGGATCACGCAGTCGCTCCCGCTCCAGGGTCTGGTAGGCCAGCAGCAGCCCGTCGGCCAGCGGGGTACGGCCACCGGTCGGCAGCTCGGTGAGGCGCGCTGCCGCCGCCTCGACCGATGAGGTCGCCGGGAGGGCCAGCGTGGCCGAGTCCCCGCGGAAGGTGATCAGGCCAACCTTGTCCCGGCGCTGATACGCATCGAGCAGCAGGGAGAGCACCGCGCCCTTGACCGTCGCCATCCGGCTGCGGGCCGCCATCGACCCGGAGGCGTCCACGACGAAGAGGACGAGGTTCCCCTCGCGCCCCTCGCGCAATCCCTCGCGCAGGTCACTGCGCTGCAGGATCAGCCCGGCCCCGGAGCGACCCCGTGCCCGCTGGTGAGGCGCGGCGGCGAACATGGTGGCACTGAGGTGGAGGTGCCGGATCGGCCCGTCGGGACGGATGGCGCGGGTGACCTGTCCGGTGTCGGTGATTGCTTTGGAGCGCCGCCCAGGGGCTCCGGCGCCGACGCCCGGGACCTCCAGGCGCCGGGTCCGGAAAGGGGCTGACGGAGCGCTGACCTGGGTCGCGGCGGCGGTGGCCGGCACCACGTCCGGCTCCCCAGGCTCGGCCGGCTCGCGTTCATTCTCGCCGTAGCCCGCTGGCGCGGACTCCGGCGGGGCCGACTCACCGACGGCTTCGTGCTCGGGCTCGAAGTGGGCCGAGTCCTGCGCCGTATCGCCTGCGTCGTGCCGTGGATCGGTCTCCCCCGGCGCCGTCTCGTCGTCGCCGGGCTCGTCCTCGCCGCCGCCGTTCGGCGGATCGGGCTCGGGCTCTGGGCCAACCGCTTCGGAGTCGGCCAGCGCCTGCTCCAACTGCTCTTCGTCCAGTCCAGGCGCATCGAAGGGGTTGCGGCGGCGGCGGTGCGGCAGGGCCAGCCGGGCGGCCACCCGCACGTCGTCCACCGTCACCTCGCCGCGGCCGGCCCAGGCCGCGTGGGCCACCGCGGCCCGTGCGGTAACGATGTCCGCCCGCAGACCATCCACCTCGAAGGCGGCGCAGACGAAGGCGATCCGGGCCAGCATAGCGTCGGTGAGCAGCACCTGCCCGAGGCGGTCGCGGGCGTCGGCGATCGCGGCGGCGAGGGCGTGTTCGGCGTCGGCATAGCCGGCCGCGAAGGTCGCCGGGGCGTCGTCGAAGCCGAGCCGGCGGCGCACCACCTCGGCCCGCAGGGCCGGATCACGCGGCGCGCTCACCTCAACGGTGAGGCCGAAGCGGTCCAGCAGTTGGGGACGCAGCTCCCCCTCTTCGGGGTTCATCGTCCCGACGAGCAGGAATCGCGCCGCGTGCCGGACCGAGACGCCCTCACGCTCGACGTAGCTGGTGCCGAGGGCGGCCGCGTCCAGGAGGAGGTCGACCAGGTGGTCGTGGAGCAGGTTCACCTCATCGACATAGAGGACGCCCCTGTGCGCGGCGGCCAGCAGGCCGGGCTCGTAGGACTTCACGCCTTCGGTGAGCGCCTTCTCGATGTCGAGCGAGCCGACGAGACGGTCTTCGGTGGCGCCGACCGGGAGTTCACGCAGTTCGGCCGGGCGGTGCAGCCACGGCACCGGCGGCTGGTGCGGGCCGTCCGGGCAGTCGGGGTCGGGCGACTTCGGATCGCAGGAGAAGCGGCAGCCGAGGACGACGTCCACGCCGGGCAGCACCGCAGCAAGCGCGCGGACGGCCGTCGACTTGGCCGTCCCCTTCTCACCCCGAATGAGGACGCCGCCGATGGCTGGGTTCACCGCATTGAGGATCAGGCCGAGCCTCAGGTCATCCATTCCGACGATCGCGCTGAACGGGAACTGTGGCACCGGCCGGGGTGCGGCCAGCGCGGCGTCCGCCAGATCGGGTTCCTGCTCGCTCTGCGCATCGTGCTTGTTCTGCGCACTGTGTTTGTGAGCGTCATGTTTGTGAGCGTCGTGCTTGTGAGACGGGACCACCGGTGTCGCTCCAACCCTCGGCAGGTGTCCGCGCCCGCCGTTCGGTACGTCCGACCGGCCAGTGGGCCGACCAGGACGGGTGGAATTTTCTGGCTCCCCGGGCCCTATGGCGTCTCGCCGCTACCGCTGCGAGGTGATGCCGCGTCGAACCGGGTCACAGTGGCGGGACCACCCCGGAATCGGCGCTCACGAACGACCAGGGTCACCTCGCGCGCGGCCTCACCGGTGTTCCTCCAGACCGTCGCCGCAATCATCGCACGCCGCGACGGGCCGCTCGGGGCGGGCGTACGGCCGTGCGGATCAGCCTGCGGAGGGTGATCAGGCAGACTGGGCGCGTGTCTGAACCGATCGACCCCGCTCGACCCAGTTCGGCGGCTCCACCCCGGATCGCCGTGATCGGGATCGGCGAGGACGGTTGGGACGGGCTCGCGGCCACCGCCCAGCGCCTCATCCGCGAGGCCGATGTGGTCGTAGGGAGCGAGCGTCAGCAGGCCCTCATCGCCGGCCAGGCCCGCTCGGTGGAGCTCTGGTCGTCGCCGATGACCCCGGCCCTGGCCGGCCTTCGCGACCGGCATCCGGGGCAGCAGATCGTGGTGCTGGCCAGCGGTGATCCGATGTTCTACGGCGTCGGTGCCAGCCTGGCCCGGGTCTTCGGGGCCGATGCGCTCGACGTCCATCCGTTCCCCTCGTCGGTGTCGCTGGCCTGCGCCCGGTTGGGCTGGCCCCAGGCCGACGTCGATGTGATCAGCGCGGTCGGGCGACCGCTGAGCGCGGTGGCTAGGGTGCTGCAGCCCGGTCGGCGGGTGCTCGTCCTGGTCGGGGACGGGGGCGCGGCCGACGGGCTGGTGTCGCTACTGCTCCGCGACGGGCTCAGTGCCAGCCGCGTGCACGTCCTGGAGCATCTCGGTGGCCCGTCCGAGCGGCACGTCGAGGGAGTCGCGTCGACGTGGTCGGGTGCGCCGCACGCGAAGTTGGCCATCATCGCGCTTGACTGCCTCCGCTCCGAGAGTGACGCCGGGACGCCCCTCGCCCTCACCCCCGGCCTCCCCGACGCGGCCTGGAGCAGCGATGGCGTCCTCACCAAACGTGAAGTGCGCGCCGTGACGCTGGCGCTGCTCGCCCCGATGCCGGGGCAACTGCTGTGGGATGTCGGAGCGGGCAGCGGCAGTATCGCCGTCGAGTGGATGCGCAGCCACCCCAGTTGCCGAGCCGTTGCGATCGAGGTCCGCGAGGATCGGCGCAAGTACATCGCCGAGAACATGGAGCGCTTCGGGGTGCCGGGGCTGAAGGTGGTGGCCGGACTCGCCCCGCAGGCTCTGGAGGGGCTGCCGGCACCGGATGCCGTCTTCATCGGTGGCGGCGTGACCAACGACGGCGTGGTGAAGAGCTGTCTGGAGGCGCTGCGCCCCGGCGGACGTCTGGTGGCCAACGGTGTCACCATCGAGACCGAGACGGAGCTCGCCGGCTGGCAGCAGCGGGTCGGTGGCGAGCTGAGCCGGATCACCGTCTCGCACGCCGCCGGCCTCGGCACCTTCACCGCCTTCCGGCCGGCACTGACGGTCACCCAATGGAGCTACACCAAGTGAGAGGCCACTTCGACCGATGACCGTGCACTTCATTGGCGCCGGCCCCGGCGCCGCCGATCTGATCACGCTGCGGGCCCGTGACCTGATCGCGGCGGCACCGGTCTGCCTCTACGCCGGGAGCCTGGTGCCGGTCGAAGTGCTGGCGCACGCGCCCGCCGGCGCCCGCCTCGTCGACACCGCTGAGTTGACGCTGGACCAGATCATCGAGGAACTACGCCAGGCCGACGCCGCCGGCTTGGACGTCGCCCGGCTCTGCTCGGGTGACCCCTCCCTCTTCAGCGCCGTCGCCGAGCAACTGCGTCGCCTGGACGCGCTCGGTATCGACTACGACATCTGCCCGGGGGTGCCGGCCTTCGCCGCGGCGGCGGCGACGTTGAAGCATGAGCTCACCGTGCCGCTGGTGTCGCAGAGCATCATCCTGACCCGCACCTCGGAGCGGGCCACCGCGATGCCCGACGCCGAGACGCTGGCCACCCTCGGGGCGTCCCGGGCGACCATGGTGCTGCACCTGGCGGTCCAGCGGATCGACGCCGTGGTGGCGGAGCTGACCCCGGTCTACGGCGCGCAGACGCCGGTCGCCGTCGTCGCCTACGCCGCCCGTCCCGACGAGGTGATCCTGCGGGGCACGCTGGCAACCATCGCTGAGCAGGTGAAGCAGGCCGGGCTGCGACGGACCGCGGTCATCATCGTCGGTGAAGCCCTGGCCGCGACGAACTTCTGCGACAGCCACCTTTACTCCGCCGAGCGCGACCGTGCCGTCACCTCCTGACGCCCCGGTCCGGATTCTGCTGCTCGGCGGCACCGGCGAGGCCCGCGCGTTGGCTGCTGCCCTGGCCGGCGACGATGACGTCACCGTCATCTCCTCGCTGGCCGGGCGGGTGCAGCGTCCGGCGCTGCCGGTCGGCGAGTTGCGGGTGGGTGGCTTCGGCGGGGTGGATGGCCTCGTCGAGTACCTGCGTTCGGAGCGGATCGACGCGGTGGTCGATGCGACCCATCCCTTTGCCGGCGCGATCAGTGGCAACGCGGTCGCCGCCACCGGTGGAATCGCCCTACCTTTGCTGGTGCTGCGGCGTCCGGGCTGGAGCGCAGAGCCGGGCGATGAGTGGCACCGCGTCCCCGACATCACCGCGGCGGCGGCGGTTGCGCAGCGCCTGGCACCCCCTGGCTCCTGCATCTTCCTCACCACCGGACGGCGGGATCTCTCGCCTTTTGCGGCTGATTCTGAGCACACCTATCTGATCCGCAGCGTCGATCCGCCGGTGGTCGACCTCCCGCCCCGGCACGTCCTGCTCCTTGATCGGGGGCCGTACACCCTTGACGGTGAGTTGGCTCTGCTGCGCGAACATGACGTCCGCGTGCTGGTGAGCAAGGACAGCGGCGGCGAGATGACCTACCCGAAGCTCGTCGCGACCCGCCAGATATCAATCCCGGTCGTCCTCGTCGATCGCCCGGCCCCGCCTCCGGCCGGCGTTCCGCTCACGGAGAGCGTCGACGCAGCCGCCCGCTGGTGCCGGCGGCTGGTAACCCCGGCTGGCACCACCGACTGGGCGCGACACCCAGCCCAATCAGATCGAACCCTAGGTTAGAGAGAATCATGCGCAGAATACTGGTGATCGGCATCGGCGCCGGCGACCCCGACTACCTGACCATGCAGGCGGTGAAGGCCTTGAATGAGGCCGACGTCTTCTTCGTCGCCAACAAGGGCAGCGCCACCGACGAGCTGGTGCGGCTGCGGCGCGAGATCTGCGAGCGCTTCATCACTGATCCGGCCTACCGCTTCGTGGAGCTCCCCGACCCGGCCCGCGATCGCACCGCGGCCGCCTACGAGCAGGCCGTCGCCCAGTGGCACGCCGAGCGGGCCGAGCAGTACGAGGGGATGTTCCTGCAGGAGGTTGCCGAAGACGGCTGCGGCGCGTTTCTGGTCTGGGGTGACCCGATGCTCTACGACAGCACGCTGCGGGTCATCGACCAGATCATCGCGCGGGGTCAGGTGGAGTTCACGTATCAGGTGATCCCGGGCATCACGAGCATCCAGGCGCTGGCCGCCCAGCACCGGGTGCCGCTGAACCGGATCGGCGAGCCGATCCACATCACCACCGGCCGGCGGCTGCTGGAAGCCGTTCCCCCGAGCCCCGACATCGTCATCATGCTCGACGCCCACTTCGCGGCCAAGGACGTCAGCGGCCTCGACCCGGCGACCGAGATCTTCTGGGGGGCTTACCTGGGCACCGAGAGCGAGGTACTCATCTCCGGACGCCTGGACGAGGTGGCGGAGGAGATTCTCCTTACCCGCAAGGAGCTTCGCGAGCAGAAGGGCTGGATCATGGACACCTACCTGCTCCGCCAGCCGGTTGCGCCGGTTCTCGACTAGCTTCCGGAGGGCCCGAAGCGTTCGACGCGAACCTGCTCACTGGGGACGTCAATCCCGAGAAGCAGTGAACTTGTCGCCTCCGCGAAGGGTGCGGAGCCGCAGATGAAGAACTCCCGCTGCCGCCCGTCAGGCGATGACGCGGCTGACGTCAAGGGCGCCACTTCGGCCGCGGTGAGGCGACCAGCGGCCCGATCTCCGTACGCCTCACGGGTGATCGCGATGAGCGCACCGGCGGCTACCAGCTCGTCGGCGTAGGGCAGCGTGGCCAGGGTGCGGGCCGAGACGGCGAGCCGGAGCCGCTCCGACCGGCCCAGGTGATTCGCATGGCGCAGCATCGCGATCAACGGCGCGACGCCGCTCCCGCCGCCGAGTCCGATCGCGTCGGTCTCGGCGTCCCAGACGAACCAGCCGCCAATGGGACCGCGGATCTCCAACGAGTCACCGACCTCGACCACGTCAGCCAGAAAAGTCGAGACTTCACCATCCTCGAGTCGCTCGATGAAGAACTCCAGAAGAGGGTCGGACGGTGCCGAGGAGACCGAGTACGAACGCTGGGCCACATAGCCGTCGTCGGCCCGCAGCCGGATCACGTAGTGCTGGCCGGGCAGATGGTCGACGCGGTCGGGCACCTCCAAGCGCAGCATCACCGAACGCTCAGTCGGATGGCTCACTTCACGCACAACCGCCATGCGCCAGCCCCCGACCGGGGCCCGCGGCGCAAAGGTCCCGGTCACCTAGAGGTCGCCCTGGTAACGCTGCTCAGTCCACGGGTCTCCGTGGTCGTGGTAGCCATTTCGCTCCCAGAATCCCTGCTGATCATGGTCGAGGAGCGTCAATCGATTGACCCACTTCGCGCTCTTCCAGAAGTAGAGATGCGGTACGAGCAGACGGACGGGGCCACCATGCTCGGGGCTGAGCGGCTGGCCCCCGAAGGTCCAGACGACCCAGGCCTTTCCATTGGTGATGTCAGCCAGCGGGAGGTTGGTGGTGTAGCCGGTGGTGCAGGTGGCAAGCACGAACGCGGCTTCCGGCTTCGGCTTGGCCAGGGCCAGAAGTTCGTCGACGCTCACACCGCCGAAGGTCGTGTCGAACTTCGACCACGTCGTTACGCAGTGAATCGCGCCGTTGTAGCTCGACTGCGGCAACGAGTGCATCTGGTCCCAGGACAGCGAGATCGGAGCCTCGACCAATCCGTCGACGCTCATGCTCCAACGTTCGGTGCGGACCACTGGCGTCACCTCGGCGGTCAGCACCGGCCAGTCGGAGCCGACGTCATACTGGCCCGGCGGCAGCCGCGCGTCGCGCTCGCGATGAACCCGTCCGGTGAATCCCCGCGTACTTACCATCGCGCTGCCTCCGGCTAGAAGAAGAAACCTCACTGTGGCGACAGGTGGCACGTTACCCGGCACCGGTGTCGGTGGAGTTACGAGGTTTAGCCGGTGGATCAGGCAGCATCGGCATGCTGAGCGGCTCACGGGCTCCGACGAGGACGCCCCTGGTGATCGCCGACGACCCGTAACGGTCGCGCACCTGATCGAGAACGGCGTCGAGACTGCGCCGGTCGTGGGCGTCGAAGGGAAGTTCGAGCTGGATCGCATCGGCGTCGTCCAGGTTCGCCACCGCGATGCCGATCAGGGTGATCCCCTGCTCAGCGATGAGCCCGGCACAGGCCCGCAGCAGCTGCCGGAGCGCGGCCAGCACCACGGCAGTGTCGTCGGTGGGGGCCGGAAGCGTGTGCGAGCGCGTCGCCCGGGTGAAGTCGTCGAAGCGCAGCCGCAGCACGACGGTGCGCCCGACCCGGTGCCCCGCACGCAGCCGCCGGCAGACCCGATCCACCAGGCTGATCAGGCGGGCGTCGAGGTCGGCCGGTGAGAGGCGGCGCCGGCCCAGTGCGCTCTGCGAGCCGACCGATCGGCGCCGCCGCCCCACCGTCACTGGGCGGGGATCGTAGTTGTTGGCCAGGGCGTGCAAGTGCCGTCCGGAGCCGGAACCCAGCATCGAGACGAGGGAGCGTTCGTCGAGTTGCGCGACATCGGCGACGGTGACGATGCCGCGGGTCAGGAGCTTCTCGGCCGTGATCCGCCCGACGCCCCAGAGTCGCTGCACCGGGAGCGGATGGAGGAACTCCAGTTCGCCGTCCACCGGGACGACGAGCAGGCCATCGGGTTTGGCGACGCCGCTGGCCACCTTGGCCAGGAATTTGGTGCGGGCCACCCCGACGGTGATCCGCAGGCCAACTCGCTCCAGCACCGCCGCTCGCAGCCGCGTGGCGATGGCGCTCGGCGCGCCGGCGATCTGGCGCAGCCCACGGACGTCGATGAAGGCCTCATCGATGGAGATCGGCTCGACGATGGGCGAGGTGTCGTCGAAGACGGCGAAGACGGCCTTGCTCGCTGCGCTGTACTCCTTCATGCGCGGCGGCACGACGATCGCGTCTGGGCAGAGCCGCAGCGCCTGGCGACCACCCATCGCGGTGCGCACCCCACGGGCCTTCGCCTCGTAGCTGGCCGCCAGCACGACCCCGCCGCCGACGATCACCGGACGGCCGCGCAGCCGCGGGTCATCTCGCTGCTCGACCGAGGCGTAGAACGCGTCCAGATCCGCGTGCAGGATGCCGGGCTCGTCGCTCACTCGACGAGTATCGCACACATGTTCGACTTGTCATCCGCCAAGCGAGCTCCCGAAGAGTACAGAGCTGGTGCACTCCAGAGTGCAGTATGATGCACTGATGGATGCAAGCACGATCGCACTCGCGGCGGCCATCGGCGCCCGGGTGAAGGCGGAGCGGCAGACCCGTCGCTGGACGCTCGATCAGCTCGCCGCCGCCGCCGGGGTGAGTCGCCGCATGCTGGTCAACGTCGAGCAGGGCACGGTGAATCCGAGCGTGGGCACACTGCTGCGTATCTCCGACGCGCTCGGGGTGGGGCTGCCGGCCCTCGTCGAGCCACCGGCCTCGACCCCGCTGCGGGTAGTGCGCGCCGGCCAGGGAGCGACGCTCTGGACGAGCGAGGCCGGCGGTCGCGGTGTGCTGGTGGCCGGAACCGAACCGCCGGATGTGGTCGAACTCTGGGACTGGTGCCTGCCCAGCGGCGACCACTACGTCAGCGAACCGCACTCGGCCGGCACCCGGGAGCTGGCCCACGTCCTCGAGGGCACCCTGACGATCAGCGTGGCCGGGGTGTCGGTCCAGCTCGCGGTCGGCGACGCCATCACCTTCCGCGGCGACCTCGACCACTCCTACACCAACTCCGGACCGGTCGCGGCGCGCTTCTCACTCGCCGTCTTCGAACCGGGCGTCGGCGTTGCCCGCCGGGTCGAGGGTGCATCCGAGGCCACTCCGTCGAACCACAAGACAGCGACTCTCTATGAGCAGGAATCATGACCCGCCACATCGCCACACCTCCGGCCTGGACGCTCGCCGTCACCGCGATGCTGTCGGTACAGCTCGGTTCGGCCCTATCGGTGGACCTGGTCCATGAGGTCGGCCCCGCTGGAACGGCGTGGCTGCGCCTCTCGTTCGGCGCCGTGGTCTTCCTGCTGATTGCCCGTCCCCGGCTGCGTTCGATCGCGCGGGCTGACGTCCCCGCCCTCGTCGCGCTGGGGGTCTGCACCGGCCTGCAGACGATCTCGTTCCTGGCCGCCCTCGAACGCATTCCACTAGGCACCTGCGTTGCCATCGAGTTCCTCGGCCCACTGACGGTGGCGACGGCGCGCAGCCGGAGCGTCCGCGCGCTCGCCTGGCCCGCGGTCGCACTGGCCGGCGTCGTACTGCTCACCCAGCCCTGGCGCGGCAGCGTCGACGCGGTGGGCATCGTCTTTGCGCTCATAGCCGCCGCCGGCTGGGCCGGCTACATCCTCTTCACGCAGGCCGTCGGCGACCGCTTCGACGGGGTCAGCGGCCTGGCCATCACCATCCCGATCGCCGCGATCACCGCCGCCATCGCCGGCATACCCCAGGCCGCCGGTCACCTCACCTGGACGAACCTGGCCGCGGCGGCGGGCCTGGCATTGCTGCTGCCGGTTTTGCCGTATGCGCTCGAGATGATGGCGCTACGCCGACTGAGTTCGACGGCCTTCGGAACGCTGATGGCCCTCGAACCGGCCTTCGGCACCGTGCTCGGACTCATCGTGCTCTCCCAGCGCCCCGACCCGGCGCAACTGGTCGGCATCGCGCTGGTGGTCATCGCCGGTGGGGCCGCTCAGCGCAACGGGCACCGCGAGGACGCGCCTACCGGCACCGACGATCAGCCTGGGCCGGAACGCCACCCGGTCGCGGTCGCCGAGGCGCATCTCTTCTGACCGCTGACATCGGCGCCGAAACCATCAGGTTTCGGCGCGCAGTGTGGCCAGCGCCGGACGGAGATCAGCCGGCAGTACCGGGCCTGAGTAGACCGCCACGATGCGGTGCTTCTTGTCGAGCAGGATGGTCATCGGCAGCCCGGGCAGCGGGAACCGACCAATCTCTATAGGCAACTTTGCGTTCGGGTCATAGATGACCGGATACGGGATTCTCGCGTCACGGGTGTAGTCGAGGGCTGCCGACTTGTCCAGATCCTTCGTATCGACACCGACGAAGGCGACCCCAGCCGCCTTCTCCTCCGGATATAGCGCCACCAGTTGCGGGGTCTCGGCCTGACACGGAGGGCACCAGGATGCGTAGAGATTGAGAAGCGTCACCTGACCCGCCGTGCTCTGCAGCGAGAAGGACGAACCGTCTAGCTCCTTACCGTTCACCGCGTCGGCAGCGCGACGCTGATCCTCCCGGAAAAGCTTGCCCTTCGCGGTCACACCCAACGGGCCACTACCGGCGGGTCCGGTGCAGGCAGTCATGGCAAGACTGAGCGGCAGGAGAAGGACCCAGCTGTAACGCAGACGCACGGGAGCAGAGTATCCAGCCGCGAGCGATCACAATCACCAGGGCGTCGACGTGCTGGCCCGCACCACCAGGTGCACCGGGTACGGCTGCGGCGACTCGACCTCCTCGTCGCGCAGCAGCGCCCGCAGTGCCGATCCGAGCGCCTGCCCCCGGGTCCGGATTGGCTGCGCAACGGTCGTCAGCGGCGGGTAGGCGTGCTGGGCCAGCGGCGAGTCGTCGAAGCCGATCACCGAGACCTGATCGGGCACGTGCACATCCGCATCCTGAACCCCACGCAGCGCCCCCAGAGCGATCTGATCACTCAGGGCCAGCAGCGCGGTCGGTGCCCGGTGGGCGCTGATGAGGGTCTGGGCCCCGAGTGCCCCGGCATCGGAGTCGTTGGAGGCACATTCGAGGACGGGAATCTGATCCCAGTCGAGGCCGCCGGCCACAAGCGCGCTACGCACCCCACCCAGCCGCTCCCGCATGACCCGGTAGGAGATGGCGTCCTGGCGCTGCGCGTCGGCTAGCCCCTGCCGTCCGTCCGGCTGCAGGGGCATGGTCAGTACCGCGATGCGTCGGTGGCCGAGTTCGAGCAGGTGATTCGCCGCCAGCACCGCGCCGCCGAAGTCGTCGATGCTCACCAGCGGCACGCCCTCTAGGGCCGGCTGGTCGAGGACGACCATCGGCTTGCGACGCGCCCGGGCCGCCGCCACCGCCGGGTGCTCGTCGGGCAGTGACTGGATCACCCAGGCATCCACCGACGCGTCCCGGATCCGCCGCAGGTCGTCCTCTCCCTCGGAGACGGCATGGACGAGCAACCCGAAGCCGTCCTGCTGCACCTCGCGGGCCAACCCGTCCAAGAAGCGGACGGCCGTCGGGTCGGAGAAGGCGTACGAGAGCCCCTGATCGACCAGCACCCCCACCGCGCCGACGCGGGCGCCCCGCAACTGACGTCCGGCCGGGTCGGGGCCGGCGAAGCCGAGTTCCTCAGCCCGCTTGAGGATCCGGGCCCGCAGCGTCTTGGAGAGCTGATCGGGGTGGTTGTAGGCGTTCGAGACGGTCGCTCGAGAGACACCGAGATCCTCGGCGAGCATTACGAGCGTTATGCGATGTTGTGACGTGCGCATCAGTTTTCTCCCGAGCGGCATCTAGATCGATCCAGTATCGTTGTACTAGAACGTTCTAGTAAAGCGATTCCGACAAAGATTTGCCGATTCAATCGAGTCAGCAGAGCCGCCGTACGTAAAGAGGAGAAACACCATGGCACAGCACGCCCACACCCCAGAGGCCGTCCCCAGCAGCCCGCTCTTCGGTGAACTGCGCGAGCAGCTGGCCGAGCGCCGCGCCGCCCGCAAGGCCCGTCGCGAGCTCGAGCGCGAACTCGCGCACTACAGCAGCGCAGCCGACCGTCTTGAGCTCGAGGCGATCCTTAGCCGTCACTCAAGCGCCGAGACCGCCGAGATCCGCCAGGTTCTGGCCGTGATCGACGCCAAGGCTGCCTGACCTTCATCACCGTTCGGTAATAACTCCAGAGCGGCCGCGGCCCCAGCCACGGACGTACTCTGAAGAATGTCCCGGACCCGTCGCTGGCTGATCGTCGCGGCGGGTCTGGCGCTGCTGGTGAGCGCCCCGGCCGTGGTCTCGGCCCTTCCGGTCGCCGCCAGCAGCATCTCGGCCGCGCAGCTGCTGGCCCGGCTCAATGGCTCGGGCGGAGTTGCCTACTCCGGCTACGCCGAGTCCAGCGGTGGCCTCGCCCTACCGGTCACCCAGCAATACAGTGCCCTGGCCAACCTCTTCGGTGACACGACGCAGCTGCGGGTCTGGTCGCGGGGCGTCTCCGATTGGCGGGTTGATTCGCTCTCCGCCTCCGGCGAGACCGATCTCTATGCCGACACCGCCGGCACCTGGACCTGGGACTACGAGAAGAACCTGGTCATCCGCACCACCTACGGGCCGAATCAGCTACGCCTTCCGCTGGACGCCGACCTACTCCCCTCCAACCTGGCCCGGCGGCTACTCAGTGAGGCTTCGCCGGGCGAGGTGAGCCGGCTGGCCACCCGCCGGATCGCCGGGCGAGCGGCGGCCGGGCTGCGCCTGCGGCCCGACACCGCGACCAGCACCATCGACCGCGTCGACGTCTGGGTCGATGAGGCGAGCGGCGTCGCGCTGCGGGTCGAGGTCTATGCACGGGGTGGGGCCGCGCCTTCACTCACGACCGCCTTCCTCGACTTCCATACCGGCGACCCCTCTCCAGACGTCACCGACTTCATCCCGCCACCGAATGCCACCGTGCGGGAGGACGAGCAGCCCGACATCGCCAGTGCGGTGAATCGCTACGGGCAACTCACGCCTCCGACCGCACTCGCCGGGCTGCCCCGGAATACCCTGCTCGAGGGCATCACCCGGGTCGGCACCTACGGACACGGCGTCACCGAGCTGGCCGCGATACCCCTGCCCGCGAGCACCGCCGATGGCCTGCGCGAGCAGCTGATGAAGGTCCCCGGCATCACCACCACTCCGCAGTATCAACTCGGCGCCATCGGGCCGGTGAGCCTGCTGCTCGGGCCGGACCTCCACGAGAGGGCGGCGTGGCTGCTCGTCGGCACGCTCACCCCGCCGACACTGCGCGAAGCCCTCAGCCAACTCCCGACAATCCTGCGGTGGCGGCAGTGATCCGCACCGACGGGCTGACCAAGCGGTTCGGCTCGCTGGTCGCCGTCGACCGGGTCGACCTCGACGTGCGGGAGGGTGACATCTACGGCTTCCTCGGCGCCAACGGCTCCGGTAAGACCACCACCGTACGGATGCTCCTCGGGCTGGTGCTGGCCACGTCAGGATCGATCACGGTGCTTGACGAGGCGATGCCGAAGGGTGGCCACCGGGTGCTGCCGCAGCTCGGCGCGCTGGTAGAAGGCCCAGGTTTTTATGGGCATCTCTCCGGACGGGCCAACCTGGCGACCTTCGACGCCAGCGGCCCGTCGGGCGCCGGTCGCCGCGACCGCGCCCGGCGCATCAGCGAGGTGATGGAGCAGGTGGGGTTGGCCGAGGTCGGGAAACGCCCGGTGCGGGCCTACTCCCTCGGGATGCGGCAGCGGCTTGGGCTGGGTGCGGCACTGCTGCGCCGGCCCCGCCTGCTGGTACTGGACGAGCCGACGAATGGCCTTGATCCACAGGGCATTCGGGAGATTCGCGAGCTGCTGCTGCAACTGCATCGCGACGGCACCACGATCTTCCTCTCCAGCCACCTGCTGGCCGAGGTGGAGCAACTCTGCAGCCGGGTCGGGGTGCTCGACCGCGGACGTTTGGTCGTGCAGGAGGAGCTCAGCGTCCTGCGCCGCCCCACCGGCCACACCGTCATTCGTACCAAGGACATTCAGCAGACACTGGCGCTACTCGACGGGCGAGTGCTGGAGCGGCGCGGCGATCGACTCATAGTTGCCGCCTCCGACACTTCGGAGTTGAACGCGCACCTGGTACGACACGGTGTGCGGGTAGAGGAGCTGCGACCCGAGGAGCGCAGCCTGGAGGAGGTCGTACTCGAGCTCACCGACCCGGAGCGGGTCCGGCCGCAGGATGTCAGGCCGCCGGCCGTGGACCGACTAACTCTCAATCCGCCGGCCCTCAATTCAATGGCCGTTGATCCGCCGGCGGTCAATCCACCGGCCGATGATCCAGCGGAGGAGCCGCGATGATCACGGTCGAACTGGCGAAGCTCTTCCGGCGGCCACGAACCTGGATGACGATCGCGCTGCTGGTCGCACTCCCCACGGTCGTCGCGATTCTGCTGGCGACCACCCACCTTGGCCCCCGCCCCGGGCAGGGTCCGGCCTTCCTGTCGGCCGTCCTCACCAACGGCTCGCTCTTCAGCGTTGCTGCCCTGGCCATCGTGCTGCCACTCTTCCTGCCGGTCGCGGTCGCGGTGGTCGCCGGCGACATGGTGGCCGGCGAGGCTCAGGCCGGAACCCTGCGCTATCTACTCATCCGACCGGTCGGGCGGACCCGGCTGCTGCTGGCCAAGCTGATCGCGATCTTCGCCTTCGTCGCCGTCTCCGTCGTGGTGGTGGCAGGGTCGGGGTACGTCCTCGGCCGGCTGCTGCTCGGCAATCAGCCGGTGCAGGCTGCCGTCACCAGCGTCTCCGGCACGCCGCTGACCCCGGGCAACATCGTCGTCCGCACCCTGATCGCCATTGCCTACGTCGCCTTCTCGATGCTTTCGGTTGCCGCCATGGCCCTCTTCCTCTCCACCGTCACCGACTCCCCGCTGACGGCCAGCCTGGGCGCGCTCGCCTTCCTCATCGGCTCGTCCCTGCTGCTCACCCTTGACGCGTCGCGGGCGATCAAGCCGTATCTGCCGACCCGGTACTGGCTCTCCTTCGTCGATCTCTTCCGGGATCCGATCCTGCTGCGGAACGTCGAGCGGGGCGTCGCCCTGCAGGCGGTCTACGTGCTGGTACTGCTCGGGGCGGCCTGGGCCAACTTCTCCAGCAAGGACATCACGAGCTGAGACGGGCGCAGTCGCCCGGCGTCAGCGGCACCGGCGCCCCGGGGGCCAACTCCGCGACCACCATGTTCTGCACGAGATGATCGGTCGGCAGCGCGGTGTGCGTGACGGTCGAGGTGGCGCAGACGCTCTGCACACTCAGGTTCAACGCGCCGGCCAGGACGGCTGACTCCGGTGGCAGCACGACGCTGTCGTGCGTGCTCCAGATCGATACGTAGGTCGGCCCGGGTGGCGTCTCGTCGCCGCTGTTCAGGTCGGTGAGCAACTGGCTCCCGGTGCCGAGTTGCTGGCAGGCGGGTGGGCAGTCGGCCGGCAGCAGGGCGCCGAGATCCGCCAGGCCGGTGCCATGCTGCGGCGATCCCAGCGTGACCAGGCGGCGCACCACCTTGGCACCGCCGTCGTCGCGGATCCAGAGCCGGGCCACCACACCGCCGGCCGAGTAGCCGACCACATCCAGCGATGCGGCTCCGGTCCGGGCCAGAAGAGCTGCGGCGGCGCTCGCGACGGCCCGGGACTGCACCCTCAGATCTCCAGTCCCCCCGTTCGGCAGCGGCACGACCTCGACCGGCGACCGGCCGGTGGCGACCAGCTTGCCGCGCAGGTCGTCCAGCGCGGTGGTTGATCCTCCGTAACCCGGGATGAGGAGCACCGGCTCCGGTGCGGAGTCGGCGGCCGACGGGCCGGCGGCGGCGCTGCTTCGGTCGCGCAGCACGGAGGCACCGACCGTGCCCGCAACGCCGAGGATCAGCAGCAGCGCGACGGCGAGCAGCGTCAGGTAGAGCCGGCGACGGGCCGGTGACAACGAGGAGAACACCGCTCCATCATCCGTGCCACTCGGCGATCGGGGAGTCGGCGAGGGGACGAGACGGCCGCGCAGCTACCGGCGAGCCTCGCGGCTCGGCTCCGGATCCATGCAGCGCTGGGCCTGGGCCCGGGTGAGCGGCTTCTCGACCAGCGGCACCCGCAGGTGCTCCGCAGCGAAGGGGCGCAGCCCGGCGATCAGCAGTTCGAGGTGACGACGCCACGCCGTCGGGGCCACCGCGCAGGTCATCTCGATGATGCTGCGGACCGACCAGAAGATCATGGAGATGTCGGTGCTCGTCACCTCCGGGCGAACCCGGCCGCTCTCCTGTGCCCGCTCGAGCAGCGTCGCCACGATCTCGCGGAAGTCGTCCATGCAGGCCTGCTCGGCGTCGGAGTGGCTCCAGAGGCGCTGCAGGCAGCTCGGCTGTTTGGCCTGAAATTTACCGGCATCCAGCAGCAGCGTCTCCAACCCGGAGCCGTCCACCAGGCCGTTGGCGTTCTGGGCCAGCGCCAGCAATTCACGGCGCATTCCGCCGACGAGTTCGTCGATGAGGGCCTGTTTGGTCGGGAAACGCCGGTACAGCGTCCCCATCCCGACGCCGGCCGCGCGAGCCACCTCCTCGACGCTGGCATCGAGTCCGTACTCGGCGAAGACGAAGCGGGCCGCGTCGAGGAGTCGCTCGCGGTTCTCAGCGGCGTCACGGCGCAGCGGCCGGGTGTGCACCGACACCTCGTCCACGGAGACCGGCTTCGCCGTAGGCGTTCGCACCGTCACGTCCCTCACGTCCCTGCTTACCTGCGGCTACTCCGACTCGTCCCCGACGACGGTACCAGCGGCGACTAGGGCCATCTCCGGATGCGACATCTCCGCCTGCTCCTGCTGGTGGGTGTCCCGAACGACATTGAGCTTGGGGATCAGCAAGCCGGCCAGCGTGGCCAGCACCAGAGAGATGGCGAGCAGCGCGAACCCGGTGGTGTACCCGGACTCCGTCGGCAGCCCACTGGGCTGGGTGTGCGCGGTGACGACACTGGCCATAACCGCAGCGCCGATCGACCCGCCGATGGTGCGGATGTTGGCGTTCATGCCGCTGGCCACGCCGGTCTGATGCGACGGGACGGAGTCCACGATGATGTTCGACATCGAGGAGAAGGCCAAGCCGAAGCCCGCGCCGAGCAGCACCATCGCCACCACGACCTGCCAGATGTGATCGTGAGCGAAGGCGAGGATCAGGAATGGGACGACGCTGATCGCCGAGCCCCAGACCAGGACGGCCTTGGCCCCGAAGCGCCCCGACAGTGGCCCGGAGGCGGAGCCGAAGATGAACATCGCGACCGACATCGGCAGCACGATCACACCCGAGAGCGTGATGCTGGCCGTGAAGCCGTATCCGGCCGACGCCGGCGTCTGGACGAACTCCGGCAGGAAGGCGAAGGTGCAGTAGAGGCCGACGCCGAAGAGGAACGCGACGAGGTTGGTCGTCCAGACGGCGGGAATCCGCATCATCTTCATGTCGATGAGCGGCTGCTCCGAGCGCAACTCCAGCATCACCCAGGCCACCGCCAGCACGACGGAGGCGATCAACAGGCCGATGACCGCGGGCGACCCCCAGCCCCATGACGGCGCCTCACTCACGGCCACCAGCAGGGCGACCAGCCAACCCGAGAGCAGAACGGCGGCGCCCCAGCTGATCCGCCCCGGGGTGCGCACCGGGGACTCCGGAACGACGAAGTGAGTGGCGATGGCGACGACGACGACGATGGCCCCGGGGATCCAGAAGAGCCAGTGATAATTGAGGGAATTGACGATCGGGCCGGCCAGCACCAGGCCCAACCCGCCGCCGACGGCCAGCAGCGCGGCGATGACGCCGACCGCGCCGGCCACCTTGTGACGCGGGAACTCGTCGCGGATGATGCCGAAGGAGAGCGGGATGATGCCACCGCCGGCGCCCTGGATCGCCCGGGCCACGATCATCACGCCGATCGAGCCGGCGACCGCGGCCAGGATGGAGCCGACGGCCAGCGCCACCAGGACACCGACCAGCACCTTCTCCTTGCCGACCATGTCACCGATCCGTCCGAGGATCGGGGTGCAGACGGAGGCCGAGAGTAGGTAGGCGGTGAGCACCCAGGTGACCGTGTTCTGCGACGTGTGCAGGTCGTCCTGCAGCAGCGGCAGCACCGGCGAGACCAGGGACTGGAGCAGCGCGTACGCCGCGACCCCGAGAGCGAGGACGACGAAGGTCACTTGGTAGCGGTTGCGTTTGGCGGCGGCGGCCATCTCTTCGATCTCCAGTCGATGCAGAACCGGAGCGAGTTTTCCGGAAACTCTATGAATCGTATCGGGATAACCGGAGCCGTGACTCCGCCTTGGGCCTACTGAAAGCGGAATCACACCGCGCGGAGGCGGCGCGTGAATGCGGGGTTCGGGTGAGGCGTTGAGGCTTAGTACGCGACCGGACGCTCGGAGATCACGGAGTGCTCCCAGTCGGCCAGCAGCGCGCGGATCGCGGTCACCAGGGCCAGCGGCTGGTCGAGCATCACCGCATGCCCGGCCGTGGGGATCTCGATGACCGGGGCGATCCGTCCCAGCCGGTCATACATCGCCTCGGTGAGATCCTCGGTGGCCAGGCCGAGCTCGGCCCGGAAGAGGGCAACCCGGCACTCGAGGCGGTTCAGCTTGGCCAGGCTCATCGCCGCGCGCCGGAAGATCTGCGGATCGAACTTCCAGGCCCAGCCGCCGTCCAGGGGACGCACCGAGGTCTCCGCGATATGCGCCTTGACGTAGTCGAGCATCACCTCCTGATCGGGCACCGGGCGGAACCGCGACACCGCGGCCTCGCGGCTCGGGTAGATCTTCAACGGACCGAATGCCCCGCGCCGGCGTGCGGCGTCCTCCTCCGGCGTCATGTCCCGCACCGGCGAGTCGATCGTCATGATCCCGGCGATGTCGGCACCGGCCCGCACCGCGGCGGTGAGGGCCACGAAGCCGCCCATACTGTGCCCGATGATGATCGGCAGCCCGCTGATGCCGGCCACCGCACCGACCGCCAGCACCTCGCGGGCCCACGTCTCGAGGGAGTAGTCGGGGCGCCGACCACTGTCGCCATGACCGGAGAGATCGATGGCCACGACCCGCAGCTGCCGGCTCAGCAGCGGCGCGATGTGATCCCACCACTGGGCGTGGGCGGCACCCCCGTGCACCAGGATCAGCCCCTTGGACCCGGCCGGCCCCCAGGCGCGGTAGTTGATCTCGGCACCCTCAACTTCGAAGCGGCCGACCTCGGCCTCGTCGGCCAGCGCCTGGCTGAACCAGCTCGGAGCACCCTCGGTTTTTACGAAACTCATAGGTTTGTTATACCAACCGACACCCCGCCGGGGCGCCCCGATAGTGTCGGCAGTAGTTAGCTTCACACCGACTTGGGAGTCCTCGATGAAGTATTTGAAGCTTGGTTCAACCGGCCTGGACGTCTCGGCGATCTGCCTGGGGTGCATGAGTTTCGGCGATCCCCAGGCCGGAAATCACGCCTGGACGCTGGGCGCGCAGGGCAGCCGCCCGCTGATCAAACGAGCCCTCGACGCCGGCATCAACTTCTTCGACACGGCCAACGTCTACTCGGCCGGAACCAGCGAGGAGATCGTCGGCCGTACCCTGCTCGACTACGCCGATCGCGATGAGATCGTGCTGGCGACCAAGGTGCACGGACGGATGCGTCCGGGACCGAACGGGGCGGGTCTCTCGCGCAAGGCCATCCTGGCCGAACTCGATGCCAGCTTGCGACGCCTGGGTACCGACTTCATCGATCTGTACCAGATCCACCGCTTCGACTACGACGTGCCACTGGAGGAGACCCTGGAGGCACTCCACGATGCGGTGAAGTCGGGAAAGGTCCGTTACCTCGGTGCGTCGTCGATGTATGCCTGGCAGTTCGCCAAGGCGCTCTACCTGGCCGACCTCAACGGCTGGACCCGCTTCTCAACGATGCAGGACCACTACAACCTGCTCTACCGCGAGGAGGAGCGGGAGATGCTGCCGCTCTGCTACGAGGAGGGCATCGGCGTGATCCCGTGGAGCCCGCTGGCCCGGGGACGGCTGACCCGTCCGTGGGATGAGGCGACGGCCCGAAGCGAGACCGACGAATTCGGGAAGTCCCTCTACGCCGAGGGCGACCGGAGCATCGTCGAACGGGTCGCTGAGGTGGCGGCCGAGCACGGCGTGGCACCGGCCCAGATCGCGCTGGCCTGGGTGTCGCAGCATCCGGCGGTGTCGGCACCGATCGTCGGGGCGACGAAGGCGAGTCACATCGATGACGCGGTGGCGTCGCTGGAGATCGAACTCAGCGAGTCGCAGACGGCCCGGTTGGAGGAGAACTACACGCCGCACCAGGTCGCGGGATTCCGCTGAGGCTCACCCGGCCGGCACTGACCGCCGGCGTTAGCCGACGTGTGCTGATCAGCCGATTAGCTGATCGCGACGAAGGAGATCTTGCCCGTCCCGTAATTCTCGACGGTGAGGTCGTAGTCGACCCGGTCGAAGTGCTGGTACATGTGCTTCACCAGCTCGTGCGGAGCCTCTGACAGCGGGAAGTACGGCTCGTTGAGGCGAACCCCGGGGTTACGCGGGTGCTCGAAGACGGCTGAGACGACGTTGCAGACCTCGACCAGGTTCTCGATGACGTCGAAGCGGACGTCCCGCTCGGCGGCCATCTCCTTCGCCGCCAGTGGCGGCAGCAGGGCGAAGGCGCTACCGACGAACGCGGCCGCCTCCGGGCTCCAGAGAATCGCCACGTGGTTCTTGGCCTGGTCGTCCCAGTAGGTCGCGATCATGCCCCCGGCGCCGTCTACCGGCGAGATCTTGTCGATGGCTGCGATCTCGCAGTCACGTCCGATCGTCGCTTCGATGACATCTTTGACGGTTTTGGCGGACGGGAGAAACATTGATCAGTCCTTTATGGGGATGTGCTGGATTAACGGAGGTGATGTCTCGGCGGGCCACAGCGGTGCCGCCGCTGCCTCAGACGCAGGCAGCGATGGCGTCGCGCAGGTCCTCCGGGGTGAAGGGCTTACCAACCAGGAAGGCGGCGCCGGCGTCGGCGGCCTGCTGGCGCATCGCGTCGGAGCGCTCCGAGGTCACGAAGCCGAAGGGGACGTTCGAGCCGCGGGCCCGGATCGTGCGCAGCGCCTCGATGCCGGTCACGTTCGGCATGTTCCAGTCGGACAGCACCAGGTCGGGCGAGCTGTTGATGACCAGTTCCACGAGTTCGGCACCGTCGGAGGCCTCGGTGACCTCACAGTCGAAACCACCGTGGCGCAGCGCGCGGACGACGATGCGGCGCATGACGGCCGAATCGTCAGCAACGATCAGATGCATTACAGACCTCCGAGCAGCGGGTTGGACGGAGCCGCTTCCCAGAGGGAGGCGACGATGTGGTGCTCGCCCCAGGCCATCACGGTGACTGTGCGCAGCAGGGCGGAGGGGACCGCCAGCATGTGCGCGTCGATGACGACCTGCGGCAGCGAGAGCGAAGAGGGCGACGGGAGCATCGACTTGACGTTGCCGCCGACGATGTTGGCCAGCTCGCCGACCGCGTCGGCCAGCTCCTCATCCGGCACCTCATCCTCGGAGCCGAACATGCTCGCCGCCACCGCGGTGCCACAGGCCCGGGTGGTGGCCAGGATGAGCTGGCCGCTCCAACCGCCCATGATCGAGACTGAGGCGAGAACCTCGTTGTGGGTCGGCTTGGCGGCGGCCGCCTCGTCCTCGATCGGGAGGATCTCCTCGAACATGAACGACGTCCAGACCGCGGAGATCAACTCAGCGAGGTCTTCTTTGTTGGGAACTTGGGCGAGGGAGGTCATGAAGGGGCTCCGGCAGGAGTCAGGCCAAGAAGATCCAACTTCTCGACGATGTCATCGGGGGTAAAGGGCTTGATCACGTACTCGTGAGCGCCCGCGGCGAGGGCCCGCACGATCTGGCCGTGCTCGCTCTCGGTGGTCACCATCATCAGGGTGACGTCTGAGTACTTGTCGATCGCTCGGACTGCCTTCACGAACTCGAGGCCGTTCATGTTCGGCATGTTCCAGTCGATGAGCGCCAGCGTCGGCGGCTCCTCGGTGGCGTTGAGCAGGTCAAGCGCCTCCTGGCCGTCACCAGCCTCGGTGACCTCGAATCCAGCGGTCGTGAGCACTCGCCGAAGGATCATGCGCATGGCGCGTGAATCGTCGATCACCATTGCTTGCAAGACGAACTCCTGGCCTGGCTGACAACCGGGCGTTCCGGCATGCCCTTCCATCGGCCGGGCGGCTGCCACCTTAAGCGAACGGCGACAATCCGACTGGAGATTCCTCGGCCGGCACTCCGCTGGCCCGCGAGAAGCGAACCTCGTCAGTGATCGAGCCCTTACGCATCAGCTTCACGTCTCGGAAGTAGTTCTGATACAGCCGCCACGGCGCGGCCGGACCCTGCTTGGGCCACGCGCTCAGCGCGCGCAGCACGTAGCCGGACTTGAGGTCGATGATCGGCCCGAGTTCAGACGGGTCGAGATCCTTCGGCGCGGTCGGCGTGACGATCTGGTACCCGTTGGCGTCCATGTACTTCAGGAGCCGGAAGACGTAGTGCGCGATGAGGTCGGCCTTCAGCGTCCAGGAGGCGTTCGTATAGCCGATCGTCAGGGCGAAGTTGGGCACCCCGGAGAGCATCATGCCCTTGTAGGCCAGGGTGCTGGCGAAGTCGACCGGCTCGCCGTCGACGGTCAGCGTCATGCCGCCGATCCCGAGCATGTTCAGTCCGGTCGCGCTGACGACGATGTCGGCCGCCAGTTCGGCGCCGGACTCGAGCCGGATGCCGGTCTCGGTGAAGGTGGCGATCCGGTCGGTGACGATCTCGGCGTCGCCGTGACGGATGGCCCGGAAGAGGTCCCCGTCCGGCACCACACACAGGCGCTGGTCCCAGGGTTCGTAGCTGGGGGCGAAGTGCTGCTGCACCGGGTACCCCTCAGGGAGTTGACGGGTGACTCCGCGGCGCAGGATCGACTTCATCAGCTGGGGCCGGCGGCGGCTGAGCTGATAGCTGAGCATGGTGACCAGCACGTTCTTGCGGCGGACGATGGCGTAGGCCCGCCGCTGCGAGAGGCGCTTACGCAGCCCGTCGGCGATCGGGTCCCGGGACGGCAGCGAGACGATGTAGGTCGGCGACCGCTGCAGCATGGTGACGTGCGCGGCCCGCTCGGCGAGCGCCGGAACCAGCGTCACCGCGGTGGCGCCGCTACCGATGATGACGACTCGCTTGTCGGCGTAGTCGAGGTCCTGCGGCCAGTGCTGCGGGTGCACCAACTGGCCGGCGAAGTCCTTCACACCGGGGAAGTCCGGCGTGTACCCCTCGTCGTAGCGGTAGTAGCCGGCACAGACGTAGAGGAAGGAGCAGCTGATCAGCACGGTGTCGACGCCGCCGTCGGGCGCGCTGCGCTGCACGGTGACCGTCCAGCGGGCGTCAGCGGTGGACCATTCGGCGCTCAGCACCCGGTGCCGGTAGCGAATCTGCTCGGCGACGCCGTAGTCGGTGGCGACCTGGCGGATGTAGTTGCGGATCGACTCGCCGTCGGCGATCGCCTTCGCGTCCGTCCAGGGACGGAAGTCGTAGCCGAGGGTGAACATGTCGGAGTCCGAGCGGATGCCCGGATACCGGAAGAGATCCCAGGTGCCGCCCATGGCCTCGCGGGCCTCGAGGATGGCGTAACTCTTCCCCGGACTGTCGATCTGCAGGTGGCAGGCGGCGCCGATCCCGGAGAGCCCAGCACCGACAATCAGGACATCTACCTGCTCGACTGACATGTCACTCCTTCACCGACCATCGACTCGTCGGACGGTATCAGGTACTGGCCGTCCACGGAATGTCTGTCGACCGATTGGACCGGTCGCGACCCGGCGCTGAGCGTGACGATAACTCTTCGATGCCTCTCAGATCCGTCCGAGCCTGACCGATAAGAGGTGTGTCCGGCACCATTGCGTCTCGATGAGAGAGAAGTTCACGTATGTCGCAGTCATACTCGCCCGCAGCTCAACCGCAGGCCGACCAGTACGCCCGCATGGTCACCACAATGGCTGCACACCGCGAATTGCTTGCCCTCAACGCGGACCTCGGCGCGTACCCGTTCCGTAGCCCGCAGCCGAGCCAGACCCCGGACAACTCGCAAACGCTCAACAACGACGCGGCCCAGCTCCGCCGCCAGGGGGCCTGATGTCTTCGAACGAAGATCTCGATCTCGAGATCGTCCAGGAATTTCTGATCGAAAGCCACGAGAACCTCGATCAGCTCGACCGCGATCTCGTCTCGCTCGAGCAGACGCCGGACTCGCGTGAACTACTGGCCAGCATCTTCCGCACCATCCACACCATCAAGGGAACCAGCGGCTTCCTCGCCTACCACCGCCTCGAGGCCGTCACCCACGCCGGCGAGAGCCTGCTGGCCAAGCTGCGCGACGGCGCGTTCCAGATGACGCCTGACACCGCTGACGCGCTGCTGCGCATGGTCGATGCGGTCCGCGCGATCCTGGTGAACATCGAGCAGCAGCACAACGAAGGCGACGCCGACGTGACCTCGCTGGTCGAGGAGCTGCGCGCCCTGCTGGAGACCAAGCTGGCCGAGGCCGCCGGCGAGACGACCGGCGCCACCGCCGAGGCAGTGACTGACGAAGCCGATGACGCTGATGACGCTGATGTCGCGGTCGCCGGCGTCGACGCCGCCGCCTCCGTCGATGACGCTGAGGTCGTTGCCGAGCCCGCCCCGGCCGTCTCCAACGGACTGGACATCCTCAAGCCGAAGGCCCCGGCCAAGCCACGCGCCCCCCGCGCCAGCACGGCCAAGCCCGCTGCCGCCAAGGCCACCGCCGCGAAGCCCGCTGCGGCGAAGGCGCCGGCAGCGAAGCCGGCGACCGCCAAGGCTGCTCCGGCCAAGGCCGCCCCGGCTGCCCCGTCCGCGGCAACGCCGGCCAAGGCTGCGGTCGCCAAGACCAACCCGAACAGCGCTGCCCCGGCCGAGGCCGATGGCCGCCCGGGCATCGGTGACTCGACGATCCGCGTCGACGTGACCCTGCTCGAGCAGCTGATGCGCCTGGTCGGTGAGCTGGTGCTCGCCCGCAACCAGATCGTGCAGCGCGCCGGCACCATCGAAGACGACGAACTGGCCCGCGCCTGCCACCGCCTCAACCTGGTGGCCGGTGAACTGCAGGAGGGTGTCATGCGCACCCGCATGCAGCCGATCGACCACGTCTGGTCCAAGCTCCCGCGAGTCGTACGGGACCTCAGCGCGCAGCTCGGCCGCACCGTCCGTCTGGAGATGGAGGGTGGCGACACCGAACTCGACCGCACGCTGCTGGAGGCGGTCAAGGACCCGCTGACCCACCTCGTGCGCAACGCCATCGATCACGGCATCGAAGACCCCGAGACGCGCCGCGCCGCCGGCAAGGACACCACCGGTGTCCTCACCCTGCGCGCGGCCCACGAGGGCGGCCAAATCCTGGTCGAGATCAAGGACGACGGCAAGGGCCTGGACCCCGAGGTACTCGGTCGCAAGGCCGTCGAGAAGGGCATCGTCACCCAGGCCCAGCTCGACGCCATGGGCCCGAACGACATCCTGCAGCTCGTCTTCGTCCCCGGCTTCTCCACCGCCTCGGCCGTCACCAACGTCTCCGGGCGCGGTGTGGGCATGGACGTGGTGCGCACGAACATCGAGCGCATCGGCGGCTCCATCGATGTCGACTCGACCGTCGGTGTCGGCACCGCCTGGCGCCTGCGCATCCCGCTGACGCTGGCGATCGTCCCGGCGCTCACCGTCGAGTGCGCGGGGCAGCGCTTCGCCATCCCGCAGGTCAACCTGCTGGAGCTGGTCAGCCTGGACGAGCGCAGCTCGGCCGGAGTCGAGAACATGGCCGGCGCTGAGGTATATCGCCTCCGTGGCTCGCTGCTGCCGCTGGTCCGTCTCGACGAGGCCCTCAAGCTCAAGCGGGTCGCCGACGAGGAGGTGGGCACCCTGGTGGTGGCCGTCCTCGAGGCCGACGACCGCCGCTTCGGCCTGGTCGTCGACCGAGTCCTCGACACCGAGGAGATCGTCGTCAAGCCGCTCTCCAGCGCGCTGAAAGAGCTCGGCCTCTATGCCGGAGCGACCATCCTCGGCGACGGTGCGGTCTCGCTGATCCTGGACGTGCAGAGCCTGGCCCGGCGCCGGCTGCGCACGGTCGACTCCCATGAGAGTGCCCAGAGCCAGCGCAGCCGTGGCGCCGGTGCCGGTTCCTCGGAGCGCCAGCTGCTGGTGGTCGCCCTCGGCGGCGATCGACGGGTTGCGGTTCCGCTCGACGTGGTCACCCGCCTCGAGCAGTTCCCGGCCGAGAGCATCGAGCGGGTCGGACGCCGCGACGTGGTCCGCTACCGCGGCGCGATCATGCCGCTGGTCCGCCTCTCCGAGCACCTCGGCAGCGGCTTCAACGACGACCGCGAGACCATCCCCGGCGTCGTCTACTCCGCTCACGGCCGCAGTGTCGCGCTGGCCGTCGGCGAGATCGTCGACATCGTTCCGGAGAGCTCGGTCGTGCACAGCGACGTGGAGGACATCGGCCTCATCGGCTCGGCGGTCATCCGCGACCGGGTCACCGAGATGCTCGATGTGCGGGCAGCGATCCTCGCCGCGGATCCGATGTTCTTCGCCGAGGACGCCGCCTCCGGCGCGGCCTTCACCGGCGAGTACTTCGCCGACCAACAGCAGTTCTCGGGCGACAACTACGACCTGATCGGAGCCAACTGATGGCCACCCTGCTGGCGACCTTCCACCTCGGCGACTACCTCTGCGCAGTCCCCGTCGGTGAGGTTCAGGAGGTGCTGATGGAGCAGACGCGCACGCCGGCTCCGGGCGCCTCGAAGTACGTCACCGGACTGATCAACCTGCGGGGCCAGGTCGTCACCGCCCTAGACCTGCGGCTGCGGATGGGCGTCGCCACCTCCGTCGAGGAGCGGCCGTCGATGAACGTCGTCGTCTGCTTCCACAACGAGGTCTGGAGCCTGCTGGTCGACAGCATCGGCGACGTGATCGAGGTCGAGGAGTCGCAGTTCGAGGCCCCGCCGGAGACCCTGCACGGTGCGCTGCGCGAGCTGATCACCGGTGCCTACAAGCTCGACGGGCGACTGCTGCTCGTGCTGAACGTCGAGCGGGCGCTCGACGTCAGCGCCGAGCCGGCCGCCGCCTGATCCAGCCGGCTGACCCGTGCCATCCGAGCCGCCTTACGGTGGCCGGGCCAGTAGGCTGATCGACGCGATGGGCTACTGGATTTCAATCTTGATCATTGGTGATTCATGTCGATCTCTCTAGTGAGCGCGCCGATCATCGGCTTCGATCTGGTGCGCCACCCGCACGGCTGTGCGGTGGCCGAGATCCTGCTGCTCGGGCTGAGTCTCGAGGCGTCGGACCTCGCGCTCTTCGCCGTTGACTCCGACTCCGACGCCGACCCCGGATTCGGGCTCTGGCGGGCTCGCGCAGTCGCCTCCGACCCATTGGCGCGTCCACTGCGCGGCATACGGGAGACCCGGCGTTCGCACACCGCGGATAGTGACGTCCGCGGCGCCCGAACCCGAGCGGCCGATCCGCTCCCCACCGACCCTTCGCGTACCCCGTCTGAGCAACTGGCCAGCGCGGTGGATGCCCTGCTGCACAGCATGATCATCGACATCGACGTGCTCGAACAGCTGATCCGTCGTGACGTGCTGGGCTGGTGCACTCCCGGATCTCCGTTCCCGATGGGCGAGACCGAGTTCCAGCGGGGCGCCTCCGTAGATCCCGACCACGCCCGCCGGGCCGCCAACGCCCTGGTCGACGCCGTCGCCGCCGAGTGGGTGGCCGAGCTCGACGAGGCCTTCGCCACCCGGCTGCGGGCCCCGTTGGACCGGGTGCGCACCGAACTCCCCCAGCGTGCCCCGAATGTCGGCCCCTGCGCACTGCCGGTCATGCGAATCCTGCAGGATCTGCGCGGCCTCGGGCCGGACGGTTGCATCCGGCTGCGTGGGGTGAACTCGCTGCTCGGCTCCGGCGTCAACACGTGGGCCGCCGCAGTGCACGAGACGTCCTGGGCGGTGATGACCACCGGCCGGGTCCACGCGGCAGCGACGGCGCAACTGCTGGCCGTGCAAGCCTTCGCCGAGAGCGGCCTCAACGCCAACGACGGCGCGGAGGGTATCTGGAACATCGTCAGCGGGCACCTGCACGCCAGCGTCGTCGGCGACGTGCTGGCCGAGGAGACCAAGCAATCCCTGGCGAAAGCCTGGACCACCGCGCTCCCCAACTAGCGCGCCTCCCCCGCGAATCTCCTGCACATAGTGCCCCCTGGCCCCCAATACGCAGGACCTTCACCCGTACCTCTGCCAACTCTTGCCCCGCACGCACGAACGCTCCTGCCATTTCGACGTCTGAGCGACGAAATGGCAGGAGCGTTCGGGAAAGCCGGGAGAATGCGGGGAAGGCGCGAGGTGCTAGCGCGGACGGTAGACCGGAACCCGGCCGATCTGCTCCCGCACCCAGCTGTCGTCCACGCCGATCGTCGTCTCGGCCCCGCCGAGGAGCAGATACGCGTCCGGACGGCAGACGGCCCGGATGCGCTGCAGGATCTCGCGGCGCGTCTCCACCGAGAAGTAGATGAGCACGTTGCGCAGGAAGACCACGTCGAACTGCCCCATCGCCGGCAGCGCGTGAGCGAGGTTCAGCTGGCGGAACGTGACCATCTTGCGGATGTCCTCGTTGATCTGCCAGTGCATTCCCGACTTGCTGAAGTGCTTCACCAGCTTCATCGCCGGCAGCCCGCGGTTCACCTCGCCCTGCGTGTAGGTGCCTCGCTGCGCCTGGGCGATGATCCCCGGGGCAATATCGGTGGCCAGGATCTCGCATCCACCCGCACCGGTGCCCAACAGGCTGTCTTTCACGATCATTCCGATGCTGTACGGCTCCTGGCCGGTCGAGCAGGCCGCCGACCAGATCCGTACGTTGCGGGTTCCGCGCACGCTGCGACTGAGCTTCGGCAGAATCTCGGTCTCGAGCGCGACGAAGGGCTGGCTGTCACGAAACCAGGAGGTCTCGTTGGTGGTCAGGGCCTCGACGATGTCGTCGCGGGAACGTCGATCTGCGGTGCTACGGCTGTACTCCACGAACGTCGAGACGTCGGCCTTGCCGGAGAGACGGGCCAGCGGCGCCAACCGTGACTCGACCAGGTATTCCTTCCCGGGCTCGAGAACGATCGCTGCATCGGAACGTAGTACCGTGCAGACCCACTCGAAGGCTGCAGTGCTGATGGGCATTAGGTGTTGCTCCGCCTAACTGCTACTGGTTGCGCCGCATTCACCGGTGAGGTGACTGAGTGGGGCGACGCTAGGGGTGAGATCCGACGCTGGATCGCATCGGCGATGAGATGAACGTCAAGCAATTCCTCGGCGAGACCGTCCGCGGCCACTGCACCGGGCATTCCCCAGACCACTGAGCTTGCCTGGTCCTGTGCGACTACCTGCCCGCCGGCCGCGCGAATCGCCGCGGCCCCCCGAGCACCGTCGCTCCCCATACCAGTGAGGACAACCCCGAGCACCCCGGAACCGTAAGCCTTGGCCGCCGAGCGGAAAAGCACATCCACGGCTGGGCGGCAGAAGTTCTCCGGCGCCCCTCCCCCAAGCTTTGTATAGGCATTCGGGCCGGATACGTCGACCTCCATGTGCAGGTCACCCGGTGCGATGTAGACGCTTCCGGGGGCCAGCAGCTCGCCGCCGGCCGACTCGCGCACACTCAACTTGCAGACCCGGTCCAGCCGCTCGGCGAGCAACTGGGTGAAGATCGGCGGCATGTGCTGAACGATCAGGATCGGCACCGGGAAGCTCGCCGGCAGCAGCGGTAACACGTTGTTCAGCGCCTCCGGGCCACCGGTTGAGGTGCCGATGACGACCAGCTTGACCCGGGCTCCGCCGCCGGAGGCGGCGCGTTTCGGGGTCGAATTCTGAGGCGAGTTCTGAGGCGAGCGTGCCCCGGTCCCAGCTGACCCGGCGGCCGCTGAGCCGATCGGGGCACCCGGACGTACCGCCACGGGCGGGAAGACCCGGGTGTTCGATGGTTGTGTCGCTGACAAACCGGGGCGCGCCGGCGACGGACGGGCCGCCCGCGTCGGCGTCCCGGGGGACGGTGATGCGGCTGGCGGTACGGGACGCGACTGCGGGGCAGCGGGTGCGATTGGTGCCACGGACTCGACTGGGGCGTCACCGGCGGAGTTGGTCGGCGCTGCGGGCTGCTCAGACGTCGCCGGTGCCGCGAGGGCGGCGGTGGCCGGGCGGGAGCCCGAACCGGGACTGCCCGGCTCCGCCCACGGTGCCACGCCGGTGAGAGCGAGGACTCGTGGGATGAGGTTCATCCGGACGTTGTTGCGCGACTCCTCGATGCTGTTGGAGTGAGCCGGCTTCGTGACGTAGTCGGTGGCCCCGGCGGCGAGCGCGTCGAAGGTGATGCGAGCACCGCGTTCGGTAAGGGTGCTGAACATGATCACCGGCATGTGACGTCCCGAGCGGCGCAGGGCGCGGACGGTGTTCACCCCGTCCAGGACGGGCATCTCGATGTCGAGGACGATCACGTCCACCGGCGTCGTCTCAAGTGCGTCCAGCGCCAGCTGCCCGTTGGCCGCCGAGGCGACGATCTCGATCTGCGGGTGCTCGGTGAGCGTGTCGGAGATCAGCCGGCGGATGACTGCGGAGTCATCCACCACCATCACTCTCGCGTTTCGCATGCTCCCCCTATCGACCGCGAGCGGCCGGGCATGAACCGAATGTCCGGCCACCGCGCTGGGGACGGCAGAACCCCGAATCTATAGGGATTTCCCTACCCGTCCGATTCACGTGAGCGGGCGGGTGGCGCCGAAGTACCCGTAATCCACCGAGTTCATCGGGGTGATCTTGATGACGTCACCGCTGTGGGGGGCCTGCACGACATTTCCGTCGCCGATGTACATCGCGACGTGCGAGATGTTGGCCGCGCCGCCGGCCGGCGACCAGAAGAGCATGTCGCCGGGCATCAGATCGGCCGTGGACGGGTGAACCGAGCCGGCCTCGACGTACTGCTCGGCGGCGTTGTGGGTGAGCGTGAGGTAGGGGGCCCAGGCGTACATCATCAGCCCGGAGCAGTCGAAACCGACGATGCTGCCATCGTGGGCCGAATCGCTGTCGACGGCCACGCCGAGGGTCGGCCCGGAGAGACCGCCGCCGGCCCAGGAGTACGGCGTCCCCAGCCAGCGCAGCGCACGGTTCACGGCAGTCTGCCCGGCGGCCGGCGTCCAGTGGCCGGTATTCGGGGCGATCGGGACGCTCGGCGCGGCGGCGATCTGGGCGGCGTACTGCTGCTGAATGGCCCGGGCCTGGGCCGCGGTCTCGGCCGCGACCGCCGCCTGCTCGGCGGCCAGCGCCTCGGCCGCCGCGGCGGCCACTCCCTTGGCGGCGGTCAATGCGGAGTCGAGAGATGCCTGCTCGGCCCGCGCCCGGGCGGAGGCGGCGCGGGCCGCCGACACCGCCTGCTGGGCCGCGGTCGTCGCCGCCTGCTGGCGGCTCAACGCATCCTTGGCTGCCCGCTCAGCGGTGCTGACAGCGCCCAGCGCGACCCCGAACTGGGTCAGCACGTTCGCCTGCTCAGAAGATAGCTGCTGACGCAGACCAGTCTGGTTGATCAACGTCTCGATGTCCGGAGCCGAAATCATCGCGGCCATCGATGAGCCGGGCACGTTGTTCCCGCTCTCATAGGTCGTGATCACCATGTCGACGACCTGCGCATGCTTGAGATCCACACTCTGCTGCGCGGCCACCCGGCTCGCTTCGGCGGCGGCGGCTGCGGCTGCAGCCTTGCTCTGCAGTTCGACCTGCCGGGCGTACTGCTGCTCGGCCACCTCAGCCGCTCCGTTCGCTGCGGCGACCCGTTCCCGGGCGGCGACGATCTTCGCGGTGAGCGCGGCCACCTTCGCGTCGGCAGCGGACTTCTGCTGGGCGGCGGTGCCGCTGGGCGCGGCGGGCGACGGGTCGGCGACGGCGGAACGGGCCGCGGTCAGCAGGGAGAGGAGCAGGCACAGCAGCGTCGAGAGTGTTGCGGCAACTCGCTTCGTACCGGTATGTGCGGCGGCGCCAGCCATCGGAACTGCTCCTGATCCGTCAGACGCGCACCGTCGTAGTCGCCGAGACGTCCACCTCGGAGCGCGTTCCCGTCCATGGGTTCACCCCTTCTGATCGGCGGGTCGCGGCCGAACCTGAGCCGGCCGGGTTAGCCGGCCGCGTTAGCCGGCCGCTCGTGGCTCCGGATCAGGGGCGCGCAAGAGTCGCCCCTGCACCACCCCGCTGAGGGTCCGGCTCGCGACCAGTAGCCACGCCGCGACCAGGATCGCGAAGAGCAGGGCAGCAGCGTCGCTCAGCACGTGCAGCCCGGTGCGGACGGCCAGTGTGGAGAGGCCCGTGACGCAGGTCCCGATTGGGAAGGTGAAGGACCACCAGGTGAGCGCGAAGGGCAGCCCATCGCCGTGACGGGCGGTGCGCTGCGTGATCCGGGCGGCTACTGCACTCCAGATGAGCGCTGCCGCGAGCACCGGGATGCCGTAGATCACGCCGAATTCCTGCAGCGCGCCAGCGGCACCGGCCGGCAGCACCTGACTGGACGCCCGCCCGAGCAGATTGGCTGCGGTCACAGACTGGCCGAGCGGACCGAGCACGATCCAGAGCGTCGGAACCAGCAGCGCTGGGAGCGGGGCGTGGCCACTCAGGCGTCGGCAGATATGGGCGATCACCGGTGCCGACGCGAGCAGGCTGCCCGCGAACATCGCGTAACAGCCGCCAAGGAGGGCGACCCGTAGCGAATGCCCGGCGGTGTGCGGGATGAGCAGCGCACCGGTTGAGGCGGAGACCATCGGCGGTACGACCGGCATGAGCCAACCACCGAAGGCATCGGCCGTCCGACGTCGGGAAGTCAGGCGTCCGAGGGTCAGGCGCGGTACCCAGACGGCCGTGATCAGGCCCAGCAGGGTGCCCATCCCCCAGAGCCCCCAGTCCAGCGCGACGGCCACCCTCAGGCCAAGAATGTCCTTTCCCACCAGGAGTGTTCCCGCCCCCACCGTCATCAGCGCCATCGGCATCGCTCCGTAGAAATGCCCGAGCACCGGGTGGCGTGCGTAGCTGCGGGCGACGCCGGGCGAGCCGACCCAGTGCACCGCGGTGGCCACCGTCAGCAGCACGAGCAGAAGAGCGGCGACCGCCCAGAACCCCGTGGCCAGGGTGTGCATTCCTGGGATGTGTACGGGGAGGCCGACGGCCGCGACCGCCACGATTCCGGTGCCCATCACGGCGGCGAACCAGTTCGGCGGGAGGTAGGCGAGGGCCCCGCCAGAACGCGCCGCGGTGCCGGAACGCTCGGTGGTGCCGGAACGCTCAGTGGTGCCGGAACGCTCAGTGGCGTCGAGGCGGTGGGGTGACGGCCGGCCGGGAGCGGGGGCAAGAGTGGTCATGTACTCAACGATCGGTCGGGCGCGCCTGTCCCGGTAGGCACCTTGATCTTGGCGGGTTACAAGCTAGGCTGGTAACTGGCTACAAGTTGTGCTGGTAGCCGGCCCAGACGTCACGACCGGCGCAGCCGTCACGACCGGCCCAGACGTCACGACCAGCCCAGACGTCACGACCGGCCCAGCCGAGAATCTGCCGGAGGCGCCCATGCTCAGCTCGCATCTGCCCGATCTCAACGCGCTTGAGGTATTCCTCGCCGTCGCCCGGACGGGCAGCCTCAACGCGGCCTCGGCCGAGGTCGGCGTCAGCCAGCAGGCGATCTCGGCCCGGATCACCTCCATCGAGGCGCAGATCGGTGTCGTCCTGCTCAGCCGTACTCCCCGCGGCTCGACCCTCACCCCGGTCGGGGTCGTGGTCGCCGAATGGGCCTCCCGCCTTGTCGAAGCCGCCGCCGAGTTGGACGCTGGGCTGGCGTCGCTGCGCCACGACCGT
This sequence comes from Frankineae bacterium MT45, assembly GCA_900100325.1. Lineage (NCBI taxonomy): Bacteria > Bacillati > Actinomycetota > Actinomycetes > Frankiales > Frankineae bacterium MT45. The sequence goes on along the minus strand of LT629697.1, from coordinate 1,983,786 downwards.
CGGGCTCGCCTGCGGGTGAGCGCCAGCCTGACCGTCGCCGAACAGCTGCTGCCGCGGTGGCTGGTCGCGCTACGGGCGGGGAATCAGCAGCGTGGTGAGCAGCCGGCCGAGATCGACCTGCTGGCCACCAACAGCGACGTGGTGGCGGCCACCGTCCGGGACGGCCGCGCGGATGTGGGGTTCGTCGAGGGGCCGCAGCCCCCGAAGGGGCTCCGCAGCCGGGCGGTCGGGCATGACCGGCTCGCCGTGGTGGTGCCGCCCGAACATCCCTGGAGCCGCCGGCAGCGCCCGCTCACGGCGACGGAACTGGGGCGCACCTCCCTGGTGAGTCGCGAGGTCGGTTCCGGCACCCGTGACGCGTTGTCCGCCGCCCTGCGCAGCGCTTTGGGCGACGACTACGAACCACCGCCACCCTCACTGGCCCTCTCCACCGCTGCCGCCGTACGGTCAGCCGTGATCGCCGGGGCGGGGCCGGCTGTACTCAGCGAACTGGCGGTGGCCGACGACCTGAGCTCAGGGCGGCTACGCCAGATCCGGGTGGAGGGGCTGGAGCTGACCCGCACACTCCGCGCGGTCTGGCTGGGCGGGGCCACGCCTCCGTCGGGAGCGGCGCGGGATCTGGTCGCGATCGCCGTGGCCCATCCGGCGGGGCGGCGCTGAGGACGGCACAGCGACGCCCGGGCGCGAGTCGATACAGTGCGCCCATGACCCTCAAACGACTCGGGCTCTGGAGTATCGGCCTGGCCGTCGCAATCATTGCACTCTGCGGCGCCGTCGTCGTCCACGCGGCCGCGGCACCGTTCATCGACACTGTCCAGAGTCCGATCTATCCGACGCCGATGCACCGGACGATATCGCTCGACCGCGGCGATTACGTGGTTTACACAAGCTCGGGCGGCGACATCACGGCCGACCCGAGTGACGGCTCAGTGCACGGGGTCAGAATCCTCGGCCCGGACGGTCAGCCGGTGCCCCTGGCCGAGGCCTCGACACCGCAGACGCTGAATCGGGATGGTGAGTCGTTCAGATCAATAGTGGAGTTTCACGCTCCGCGGGCCGGTGCGTACGCATTCTCGGTCCTCGCCACGAGTGGAACGCAGGTGGTCGTCGGCCGGGATCTGCAGAAACTCATCGTGTCGGTTCTGGGGTGGCTCGCCTTTGGATTCCTGGGCGGCCTGATTCTCTTGGCCGGAGTCATCATGCTGATCGTCGCCGCCTCACGCCGTCGCCGCCACGCGGCGGCCGCCAGCTCCGCGTCGTCGAATTACCCGGGTTATCAATCGCCGTCATACCCGGCTGCTTACCCGCCCGTTCACCCGGCTGGCGCGACAAATGGCTGGCCGACGCCGGCATCGCAGCGGCCACCAGAGCCGGCGTCGAATGCAGCGATGCCTATGCCGCGAGCTGGTTGGTATCCCGACCCTGAGGCCCGGCACAAGTTTCGCTGGTGGAATGGTCAGCATTGGGAGGCGCCACTGCCCGACCAGCAAGAACCAGGGCCAGCGGGACACGTCGAAGATTAGTTAAGAAAGGTAATCACTTCGACGGTCGAATTAACTAGGCTCTGCGATTGAGAGCGGGTGGTTCCGTCGAAGGCCTCAACGTAACCCCAGTGACGCTGAGACCCCCGACGGAACATGGCAACGGCGCGCGGTCGGATCCACACCTGCGCGCCTTAGACGATTTGTCACACCCTCTTAGACGATTTGGTTGGCTTACTGAAATTCCGGAAAGCTCTCCGATTCGTCTTTGGTTAGCATTGTGTATGGCACCAATTGTGTATCCAAAATTTGCAAAGGTAAAGAGCCCCAGCGGTAGTTGCGTGATCAACCAGTTGCAAGCCGGGTGTTTTCCAAGATTCTCGAATTTGCTACTCGTCGGTAATTCTTAGCTCCGTGAATGCCAAGAAGTAGAAATTTGTTTGAACAACTTGACGCCGGATTAACGGCGCGAATTGGATCACAACAGACGACCAGGGCATCGGCGTTGTCAGACTGCCCGTGTTTGATGGTCGTATGGTTCCCAGACTCTTCTCACTCGTCAGCGCGATCAGCCTGAGCACGATCAGCCCAAGCACGATCAGCCCGAGCCCGATCACGCCGGGGTCGATCCCGCCGGGCTCAACCACTTCACGCTTCGAGGCCGACGTCGATGGAGACTGGACGATCGGGGGCAAACCCAATGGTGGCTACCTGCTGACGATGATGGGACGCGCGGCGGCCACGGTCGGCCAGCATCCGCACGTCATCGCCGCCTCCGCCCACTACCTACGCTCCCCCGATCCGGGGCCGGTGACCCTCGACGCCGAGGTGCTGCGCGGCGGGCGATCAGCTAGTCAGGTCCGGGTTCGGATGCTGCAGGAGGGACGCCCCTGCGTCGAAGCGCTGATCACCACGAGCACGCTGGACCCGGACACGAAGCCCCACTGGGATGCCGGGGTTCCGCCTCGCCCCACCCTGGAACCTGGCGATTGCCTGCGAAACCCGAGCACTTCGCCGATCGGGCTGCAGGTGCCGATCATGGACCAGGTTGATCTGCGCATCGAACCGGAGACTTTCGGCTTCGTAAGCCAGCGGCCGGCGGGGCTCGGCGAGCTGCGCGGCTGGCTCGCGCTGCCCGCCGACGAGCCCTTCGACCCGGCGGCGCTGCTGTACGCCGTCGACGCCTTCCCACCGGCAACCTTCGACATCGAGATGACGGGCTGGGTCCCCACCCTGGAGCTCACGGTCTACATCCGGGCGCTCCCGGCCCCGGGTCCGGTGCAGGTGCTGCAGCGGGCCCAGTTGATCGACGCCCAGCGGGTGGACGAGGTCTGCTACGTCTGGGACAGCACCGGACGGCTCGTGGCGCACGGCACCCAGCTGGCCGGCATTCGACTGGGCTGACGTCAGAGGCCGATGACCTCGAAGGCGACGGCGAAGCGTGTCCCGAGGCGGGTGCCCGTGCTTCGGGCCGTCGACTCCAGGAACTCCTCCGGGTCGGCCATCGCGTGGTCGCCGAGCCCGGCCAGATAGGCCGCGTGTTCCTTCAGCGAGGCGATACCCAACGCCAGGTAGTCGGAAGTGTCGACGGCGTGGGCGGCCAGGGGTGAGCCGGCCACCAGCAGCGTCTTCGCGCTCCACGGTGGCAATCCCTCGTCCAGCAGTTCCCTGAAGACCCAGCGGTTGCCGGCGTCGCGGACCCCGTCCAGCACGGCGCGCCCCAGCGCGATGTGATCGGCCTGATTCATCGCCCCCGGCCCCCAGCGTTCGGCGAAATTACCGGTGATCACCACCTCCGGACGATGTCGCCGCACCGCCCGCGAGACGTCACGCCGCAGCGCCAGGCCGTACTCGAGGACGCCGTCGGGGTAGCCGAGGAACTCGACCTTCTGCACGCCAACCACGGCGGCGGAGGCGATCTGCTCCCGTTCCCGCAACGGTCCGCACTCCTCGGGGGCCAGCGAATCGATACCGGCCTCGCCGCTGGTGGCCAGGCAGTAGACAACGCGCTTCCCCTGGTCGCTCCAGCGCGCGATCGCCGCCGCGGCGCAGTATTCGAGATCGTCGGGGTGCGCCACAATCGCGAGCGCCGTGGACCATTCCTCGTCAACCGGTTCCAGATCTTGGGTCATTCATCCAGTCTGCACCGCGAGCGGCAGTATCTGGCGGGGTAGCACCGGGCCTGTGCGACGGGCCCGCCACTCCCGGGGATACCCCAGCGACACCTCCTCGAAGCGGACGCCGTCGTAGTGCGTGGTCCGCGGGATGTGCAGGTGGCCGTAGACCACGGCGGCGGTGTTGAAGCGGCGGTGCCAGTCGGCCGTCAATTCCGTCCCGCACCACTGCGCGAACTCCGGAAAGCGCAGCACACGCGTCGGCTCCCGGACCAGGGGCCAGTGGTTGACGATCACGATCGGCAGTTGTGGATCGCAGGCGGCCAACCGGCCTTCGCTGTAGGCGACCCGATCCTGGCACCACGCCTCGCAGCTGCCATACGGGGACGGGTCGAGGAAGCGCTCGTCGGTGCAGACCACTCCGGCTGCGTAGGCCCCGGCCAGGGATTCGGCCTTGTCGGCGCAGCCGGCGACCCGGAACGTGTAGTCGTAGAGCAGGAAGAGCGGCGCGATCGTCACCGGACCGTCCGGGCCGCTCCAGACCGGGAACGGGTCCTCCGGCGTGAGCACGCCCAGTTCGCGGCAACTGGCGACCAGATGCTCATACCGCGCCACACCGTTCAGCTGCACCGGGTCGGTCGGAGTGGTCCAGAGTTCATGGTTGCCGGGTGCCCAGACCACCTTCGCGAAGCGCTGCGACAGGTAGTCGAGCACCTTCTCGACGGCGTCCGAGCGCTCGGCGATGTCGCCGGCGACCAGCAGCCAGTCCTCGTCGCTCTCCGGTCGCAGGTCGAGCGTCAGCTCCAGGTTCTCCCGATACCCGATGTGCAGATCGCTCGTCGCAAATAGTTTCCCGGCCACATCTAGGTTCTACCGGGTGCTCGGACTCGCCGGCACACCTGGACTCCCGGCGCGCCGCACCCCCACGCCGCACGGCACCCAGAGACGGGATTCGTGGCCGCTGGCGACCAGGTCGGAGGGGGTCGTCAGATCTACCTGCGAGTACGACAAATCTCGCCATTGCCGATGAATCACCTCACGTCATCTGGGGCAGTGCCGATCTTGAAGGGGCAACCCTTATTCCCGCCAGTCGCCTCCGGCCCCGCCGGAGACGTTTCGATATAGGACAAGCCATGCCCGAATTCAGCACCGCTCCTGCGCCGGCCAGCGCCCCGCAGTCCGAGCATCGCGGCCTCGTCGGCCGCATCGCCGACCTGTCGATCTCGACTAAGGTCATCTCCCTGATCTCGGTCGGTCTCATCGGCATGATCTCGGTTGGCGCGGTCGGACTGATTGGGCTTTCGCGGACCAACCGCACGGCTCAGCAACTCGTCTCGAACATCGCGGTGCGGGCCAACGACTTCGGCGCCACCCGCGAGGCGTTCGCCCGGATGCGGATCAACCTGGTGCAGGCCGGCACCTTCGCCCGCGCCGGTGACATTCAGGACGGGCTGGACACCTACGAGAAGAAGAAGGCGATCACGCTCGCCGGGCTGCAGAAGTACGCGGCCGGCCCGCTCACCGCGCAGCAGCGCTCGATCATGGAGAAGACCGTCACCCCCGGCATCTCCCAGATCATCTCGATCGCCGACGCCAAGCTGATTCCGCTGGCCAAGACCCCGCACACGCTGGCCGAGAACCTGCAGTTCTCCACCATCTACGGCGATGAGGTCGGTCCCCTCGTCGACTCGCTGCAGGACGCCATCAACGACCTCAGCGCAGTCGACACCGCGCGCCTGCAGTCCGGGCTGCACGACATCGCCACCACTCGCCGCAGCGCGAACATCCTGCTGCTCGGCATCACCGGTGTCGCGGCGATCGCCGTCATCGGTATCGGCATCATCCTGGTCCGCCTCATCGCCCCGCCGATCCGCCGGGTCGAGGCCGTCCTCACCGGTTTCGCCGACGGCGACTTCACCGGCACGGCCGATGTCGCCAGCCGCGACGAGATCGGCCGGATGGCGGCCGCGCTGGAGCAGGCCCAGTCGGCTCTGCGAGCCGCCTTCGGTTCGATGAACCTGTCGGCGACCAGCCTGGCCGGTGCCGCCGAAGAGTTGAGCACGGTCGGCAGCCAGGTCTTCACCAGCGCTGAGCTCACCTCAACCCAGTCGAACGCGACCGCCGACGTGGCGCTCGCCGTCTCGGCCAACGTCCAGACCGTCGCCGCAGCCACCGAGCAGATGAACGCCAGCGTCCGTGAGATCGCCCAGTCGGCCGCCGGTGCGGCCGAGGTCGCCGCCAGCGCCGTCCAGGAGGCGCAGACCGCCACCGACACGGTGAGCCGGCTCGGCGAGTCGAGCTCGGAGGTCGGCGAGGTCATCCGCGTCATCACCAGCATCGCCTCGCAGACCAACCTCCTCGCGCTCAACGCGACGATCGAGGCGGCCCGGGCCGGCGAGGCCGGCAAGGGCTTCGCGGTGGTCGCCAGCGAGGTGAAGGACCTGGCTCAGGCAACGGCGAAGGCCACCGACGACATCGCCGGACGGCTGGAGGCCATCCAGTCCGACACCCACGACGCGGTGAACGCCATCGGACGCGTCTCCACCGTCATCGAGGAGATCAACCGCTTCCAGCTCGTCATCGCCTCGGCGGTCGAGGAGCAGTCGGCGGCCACCGCTGAGATCGCCCGCAACGTGCACAACGCGGCGGACGGGGCGGAGCAGATCTCACGCAATCTGACGTCGGTCGTCGAGTCGGCCCGCAGCTCCAGCGAGGGCACCGGGCAGTCCGAGCGCTCCGCGCAGGAGGTCGCCCGCCTCTCGGTCGATCTGCATCACTCACTCTCCGGCTTCCGGATCTGAGCTGCTAGCTGACCCGATCCAGTAGATCCGGTGATGGGGCAGGTTCATCGCACCGATGAACCCATCCCCTGACACCACGAACCCGAGGCGGGCGTAGAAGCCAAGCGCGGAGTCGCGGGCGTTGGCCCAGATCCCGCAACCGGCCCCGGCGGCGACCGTCTGGGCCGCACCGACCAACAGTGTCCCGACTCCCCCGTGCTGCACCTGCGGGTCGACCGCCATCAACACCAACCGGAGGTTGACCCGCCGGGAATCGTCAATGAAAGGCTGCTCGATCAGCGTCAAGCAGCCGGCGATCTGCCGGTCCGGCAACAGGGTTGCGACCAGATGCAGCGTGCTCGGCCGGTCGTCCTCCGGCGTCCGGGCGTCGAGGTCGGCCCGGCCGTCGCGGAGGACAGCGCGGCGCAGCGGCTCGATCGTCTCGACGTCGGTCTCCGTGACGTCCAAGTGCCCCTGACGCCGACGGATCTGCTCACCCCACCAGCGTGGTCCAAGACCCGGATCAGCCATCATCTCGCCCCGGATCACCAAGGATTGCCGGATACTTCTCGCCCCGAGGTGGTTGGTCCCGATAACTACCCGACGGCGCCACCTCGGCGGCGCGAATTGGTAGGTCCATCCCGGCGGCCACACCCCGATCCTGCCCTATGCTCAGGTCGTGGCCTCCTGGGACGACGTTCGCGAGATCGTGGCGGCGCTGCCCATGACGTCGGAGGACGTTGGCGGCGCCACCCGCTCCTGGCGCGCCGGCGACAAGAACCTGGTCTGGGAGCGGCCGCTGCGACGCTCTGATCTGGCTGCCCTTCAGGCGGCTGGCGCGCCGATTCCACCCGACCCGATTCTGGCCGTCCGCACCGCCGACCTCGGCATCAAGGACGCCCTGCTGGCCGACGACCCCGAGGTGTACTTCACCACCCCGCATTTCGACAACTACCCGGCGGTTCTCATCCAACTTGAGCGAATCGACGCCGAGGAGTTGCGGGAACTGATCGTCGACGCCTGGCTGGCGCGGGTTCCGAGACGACGAGCTATGGAGTATCTCGAGAGCCAGCAGTGAGTTCGACACCGGACGCGGTTGTGGTCGGGTCGGGGCCGAACGGCCTCGCCGCTGCCCTGACGCTCGCCGAATCCGGCCTTCGGGTGCGGGTCATCGAGGCGGCCGACGGCCCCGGTGGGGGCTGCCGGACGGCGGAACTCACGCTCCCCGGCTTCCGCCACGACGTCTGCTCGACGGTGCAGTCCATGGCTGAGCTCTCCCCGTTCTTCACCGGCCTCAACCTCCGCGAACTCGGCGTACGTCTGCTGCGACCGGAGATCGCCTTCGCGCAGCCGCTGGAGCACGGTCAAGCGGCTCTTGGATTCGGCGACCTAGAGCGGACAGCGAGCGGGCTGGGGGCCGACGCCGCGGCCTGGCGCCGGTTGCTGGCTGCGTTGACGGCCCAGCACGAAGCACTCTTCCCTGAGATATTAGGAGATCTGCGCCATCGGCCGCGTCATCCGGTAACGCTGGCCCGCTTCGGCCTGCCCGGCCTACTGCCGGCGCGGACGCTCGCCACCGGCCTGTTTCGGGAGGAGTCCACCCGGGCCCTCTTCGCCGGCCTGGCCGCGCACAGCATGCGTCGGTTGAGTGCGCCGCTCACCTCGGCCTTCGCGGTCGTGCTCGCCGTCAGCGCGCACGTCGGCGGCTGGCCGGTGGTCGAAGGTGGCAGCGTGGCGATCAGCGACGCGCTGGTGCGGCGCCTCACCGAACTCGGTGTGGAGTTCGAGTACGGCCATGAGGTCACGTCGCTGGCCGAACTGCCGCCCAGCCGGGTCACCCTCCTCGACCTGACGCCGCGGCAACTGCTGCGGATCGGCGGTGACCGTCTGCCGTCGCGCTACCGCCGCCAATTGCAGCGGTTTCGCTACGGTCCGGGCAGCTTCAAGATCGACTATGCGCTGAGCGAGAGCGTCCCCTGGACGAACCCGGAGTGCCGGCGGGCAGGCACCCTGCACGTTGGTGGGAGCATGGGCGAGATCGCCGCGAGCGAGGCGGAGGTGGAGGCTGGACGGCACAGCGACGCGCCGTACGTGCTCGTGGTGCAGCCGAGCATCGTCGACCCGACCCGTGCCCCGGCGGGACGCCACACGCTCTGGGCCTACTGCCACGTCCCCAGCGGCTCGACCCTCGACCGCACCGCGGCGGTCGAGCGACAGCTGGAGCGTTTCGCCCCTGGTTTCAAGGACATCGTCCTGGCCCGGGCCACCCGCACCGCGGCGGAGTACCACGAATACAACCCGAACTACGTCGGTGGTGACATCAACGCGGGTAGGGCCGGAGTGGGCCCGGCGTTCCTCGGACCGGTTCCCGGCGGCCTGCGCTACGCGCCGCTCCCCCGCTGGTCGCGCTATCGCACTCCGCTGCCCGGGGTCTACCTCTGCTCCGCGTCGACTCCACCCGGCGGCGGCGTGCATGGCATGTGTGGGCAGAACGCAGCCCGGGAGGCGATTGCCCGCGAGTTCGGCTGAAGTTGCCTCAACCTCGACTCCCGCTGCGGCGCACGAAACTGGCCATCGCCGCCCCGTGATCGGCGCACGGGTACATGACGAGCAGCCCGTCGTCAGGCGCGTAGGTCGTGAAGGCCGCCTGGACCAGCTCCGGCACTTCGGCCAGCACCAACGTGCCCCGCTCGGCCAGCACCCGGCGATGGACGGCCACGACGGTGCGGACACCGACCTCGTCGATCTCGGTGAGATCGGCCAGATCCATCCGGATGAACCTCCGTCGACGACTCAGCTGCACGTCGATCAGCGCCTCGACCAGTTCCGCGCTACCGCGCCCCATGCTCCCGGAGACCTTGATGTACGAGCGGCCACCCTCGCTGCGCAGCGCATCCACCCGCAGGGTCGCCGTCGTCTCCGGGGTACTCAGCGTCGAGTCCATCTTCGGTTCCTCTCCCAGCGGCATGCATCAGTTCCCAGGGCCAAGAATCGCCAAGGCTCGTCGAGATTCACCAGGGCTGGCCGAGGTTTGCCGCATCCTCGACCGTCCGTCGGCCCTCAATTACCCGCAGGCAGCAAAAAGCAAACATTCGCCGGTTCCTATGCGCGTTTTGCCATCCGGGCTCAACCCGCCTCGCGCCCCGCCGATAGGGGTGCCAGCAGGTCCGACGAAAGGGACTGAGGATGGTCGCCAAGGTGATCAGTTTGGACGCTCTGCGTAGCGACGGCTCGCGTCGCGCCGAGACGGATAGCCTCGGCGTCGCGGGCACCGGCCGGCTACCCAGAGGTCGCGGCCCACTCCGTCCGCATGCCGTCATCACCGGCAGCGTGCGCGGCAGCGGCAGTGCCGACGTGGAGCTCGCCGTCTCGCTGCTGCGCTCCATCACCGACGGGACCAACGTGCTGAGCCGCCTCACCGGGCTCCCCTTCAACGACGGGCATGAGCCTGACTTCCTCGCCGTCCGCAGCGGCCCCAACGTGCCGGCGGTGCTGGCCGGAGGCTTCACCACCACCGGCTGGACCGACGCCGGCGGAAACACCGTCACCTGGTTCGCCACCGGCAGCCAGCCGAACGCCTACCAGGGCGTCACCGTCCTCTACGCCGAAGGCAGCACCGCCGAGGAGCACGCGCAGCTCTGCCGCATCGCCCTGGAGGGGCTCTCCCGGCACCTGCAGGTAGCCACACCCTCCCGGCGAGCGGCCACTGTTCACCCGCTTCTGCCCACGCTGACCCCGGCCTGACCGGCCGCTCTGCCAGTATCGGGGGGTGCGCCCCGCAGATCGCCCCGACCCGTCGCGGCCGAACCCGGACGGCGCCGACCCGTCGGGAGTGACGGAGCGCAATGACCCACCGGGGCGCAGCGACCAACCCCGTCGACGCTCACTGGAGTGGCTCGGGGTGCGGCCACTGGCCGTACTGGCCCTCACCGGAGTCGGCGCCGGGATCGGCGGAGTGGGCCTGACCCTGCTACTGCACCTGATCCAGCACCTGGCCTTCGGCTACACCGAGAACACCTTCCTCATCGGGGTGGAGCGCGCCTCGGGTCGACGCCGGGTGCTGGCCATGGCAATCGGCGGGCTGATCGTTGGGCTCGGCTGGTGGGCGCAGCGGGCCCATCTGCGCATCATCACCGTGCGCGAGGCGCTTCGCGAACACCGGCCGCGGCTGCCGATCCCGAGCACGCTCTTCGACTCGATCCTGCAGATCACCGCGGTCGCCTTCGGCGCATCACTCGGACGCGAGGGGGCGCCGCGCCAGTTCGGGGCCTCGATCGGTCTCTGGCTGGCCGGACGGGCCGGACTCTCGCTGGAGCAGCAGCGCACGATCATGGCCTGCGGGGCGGGGGCAGGGCTCGCCGCGGTCTACAACGTGCCGCTGGGCGGGGCGCTCTTCACGCTGGAGGTTCTCCTCGCCTCCGCCGCCCGGGCCGACATCGTCGCCGCCGTGCTCACCAGCGCGACGGCCACCGCGGTTGCCTGGCCCGTCCTCTCCAACCGCCCGACCTACTCCGTCCCCGACCTCCACCTCACCGCCACCGCCTTCACGTGGGCCATCGTCTTCGGACCGATCGCCGGGGTGGCCGGAGCCGCGTTCATGCGGTTGGCCGCGCTGGCCCTGCGCCGCCAACCTCAGGGGTGGCACCTGCCGGTCGCCACGACGCTCACCTTCGCCTTCGTCGGAGCGGTCGCCATCTGGTTCCCGCAGTTGCTCGGCAACGGCAAGGGGGCGGCCCAGCTCGCCTTCGACGCCATCCCAACGATCGCCCTGCTGGCCACGCTGGCTGTGCTGAAGCCACTCGCCACCGCGCTCTGCCTGCGCAGCGGCGCAACCGGCGGCCTGCTGACGCCGGCCCTGGCGACCGGAGCCCTACTCGGCGCGGCGGCGGGTGGCATCTGGACGCACCTCTGGCCGGGCAGCCCACTCGCCGCCTTCGCCATCATCGGTGCCGCCGCCGTCCTGGCGACGACCCAGCGGGCACCGCTCACCGCGATCGCTCTCGTCATCGAGTTCACCCACACCGGCGAGACGCTCCTGGTCCCGATCATGATCGCCGTCGGCACGGCGACCCTCACTTCCCAGCACCTGCCGGGCTGGAGCCACCTCACCAACGCCCACACCACCACCTGAATTTGCCCGTCCCAGGGGTGCAATAACCCCAGGCTAGGATGGCCGGGTTGCGCACTGGGGGGTGTGATGGGGGATATTCCGGGACCGGGCACCGTAGCCAGCCGTGTGGCCGGCTTCAGTGCTGCCGACGTCCCCACCCACCCCACCGTTCTCGGGCGCGCTCCCCTCAGGTCCGCTCCCCTCAGGCCCGCTCTCCTCAGGCCCGCCGTTCTCAGTGTCGTCGTCCCGCTCGCCGCCGGCCTGCTGCTGCTCACCGGCTGTACGAACCGGGCGACCGAGTCGCAGTCGGCCGCGAGCTACGCGCTGCCGCCGGTCTCAGCCGCCGACACCGCACGGACCGTCACATATCTGCGGGGTAGTGGCGTGCCGCTGCTGGGGATGCACCGCTCCGCTGCTGCGGTCGCCCTCGGCTACACCGACGACGGGTGCCGCGCCCTCACGGCGCTCATCTCGCCGCAGAACCAGGACGGGGTCGTTCAGGCGGCGATCGCGGTGCCGGACGCGGTGCTTAACCAGCTGGCCCTGGCCGAGATTCACGCCATCGCCACGATGCGGGCCTGCAACTCCAACACTTCGACCAAGCAGTTGACGTCGGTCGACGCCCTGCTGACCAAGCGCTTCGTGCAGCTGGGCGTGCTCTCGTGATCGGCCCACTCGCATGAGCCTCGTCGGGCGGCGCGTCACCGTTCGGCGGCGCGTCACCGCGGGGCGGGCGATGGCGGCAATCGTGAGCGTGACCGCGCTCTTCATGACGACCACCCTGCTGGAGACGCCGAGTTCCGGCGCCGTCGACCATCAGATCACCATGCTGGCCGTCGGCGACTCCTTCTCCTCCGGCGAAGGCCTGGCCGACGCCAGCGGCGGCTGCGCCCAGCCGTCGGCCACCGGTTCGCAGGCCTACTCACAGATCGCGGCGCAGAGCACGTCGGCCGGGGTGACGATCGCCCGCCCGGTGGTCGTGCTCAGTTGCACCGGCGCTCGGTACCGGCAGCTGATCCCGTCGGCGGTGAACCCGCAGGGGCAGTGGATGCCCGCCATCGGCCGCTTCGATCTGGTCACCTTCACCTACGGCGGGGACGATCTGGATCTGGCCGACATCATCCGGCAGTGCATCGGCCTGGACGCCTCAGCGGCCCTGCAGAGCAGCGTCGAGGGGGTCGTCGAGGCATCGGCCGACCAGGGCGACCGGCTCTGTCCGAACCAGTCCGAGGTGAAGCAGGCCATCACCGACGACATCGCCGCCGGCTACGGGGACTTTCTCGCCTCGGTCGGCAACGACATGGTCACCACCGGCGGCAACGTCGTGGTCCTCGGCTATCCGGAGATCGTCGAGGACCCCTCCGACTGGCAGGGGTTGAGCAAGGCCATCGGCATCTGCATGGGCATCGGGACCGTCGATGCCGTCGAGGTGCGCTCGCTGATCAGCGACCTCAACGCAGCTATCGCCGCCGCTGTGACGAGTGCGAACGCGGCTCGCCCGAATGGTGTCCACTTCACCTACCTCGACGTCAATAACGGTGGCAGTGCGGGCATCGACCGCAACGATTCCCGGCTCTTCGAGCCCATGGACGGCGCGCACCACAATCTCTGTTCAGCCGATTCGTGGATCAACGGCCTCACCGCCACCGATTCCGGGCGGGCGTCGTTCCATCCGAATGAGCAGGCTCATGAAGCCGAGGGGAGCCTGCTGGGCGAGGTGGTGACGCGGCACCTCGACTGGAGCACACTCGGCCAGCTCGCGCCGCCGCCTGGGCCGTCGGCGTCGCCCTCCCCCACCGACGACCCGCGACACACTCCCCGCCCGAAGAAGCCGACACCGACACCGCGGCCGACGACGCACACCGTGGTGGTCCCCGGCCGGGGCATCGTGGTCGTGCCGGGGCCGGCACCTACCCCGCCTCCGCGAAGTAAGCCGCCTGCCCCGGGTAATACCCCGATCCCAGCAACGCCCAGTCCCCCGCCGTCCGTGGAGCCACCGCCGACGGACACGCCGTCGCCGGAACCGACTGCCACCTAGGCAGATCGCGGGGGCGTCTCCGTCCGCACGATTCGGCCGACGACTCAGCGACGTGCGAATCGTCGGCAGACCAGACCACCCTGCATAGGTGATGCCGCCGGGTGACGCCGCGGCGACGATGTCCGGGAGCGTGCGCCCGGCGATCACCCAGCGGGTCACCCGAAGATCACCGAAAGGGCTCTGGCGCCGGATATGACCGTTCTCGTCGTTCACACCGCCCAGCCGAGCCCGTCCGAGCTCATCGGGGTATCGCCACACGTGACGCTTCAGCTGGCCCGGAATCCGGCCGGCGGCTTCCCTGCGGCACCGACCGACGCCACGACGGCCGACGCCCCCACCCCGGCGCCGACACCCACGCCCACTCCGACGCCCACACCCGAACCGACTCCGACGCCGACCCCGCAGCCGACCCAGGCGCCGGCGACAAGTGCCGCCCCGACGACGGCGAGCACCGCACCGGCCTCGCCGACCCCGGCGCCGTCGAACTCCTCTTCGAGCGTCAACTGGACAGCGATACTCATCGCCGCGCTGGTGATCGTCGCGCTGGCCGGGTGGCTCTTCTACTACTTCGCTCGCCGCAACCGCAAGAGTGGCGCGGCGAATCCGGCTTGGGAGGCGAACCTCGCCAACACCGCCGGTTCAGCCCGTTGGCTGGCCGACAGCCTCACCCCGAACGTGGCCAACCGGGCCAACAGCCCGGAGCAGGCGACGCGCATGTGGACCGAGAACAGCGCCGCGGTGAGCGACCTCGAGCGTCGTCTCTACGAACTGGCCGGTGGGGCCACCAGCGAGGACGACCGCGGACGGGCCCAGCGTCTGGCCAACGCGGTCTCCGACCTGCGGGCGGCCTTGGACAACGACGTCCGGCTGCGGTCAGCCGACCCGGCGACGCTGGATCCGACCTCGGCCGCGATCCGCCCGTCGCTCATCCAGGATTCGGCGACGACCATAACTTCGGCCCGCGCCCGTCTGACCGAGGTCTTACAACCGCCGGTGCCGCCACTGGACTGAGTCCAGCTGCTGCACCTTCATTCTCGCTAGGTGATTGCGTCGCCGTTGCCGCGATCCATCATTGAGATTCCGCACCCAAGTCCGGCAAGGGAGGCTTCATGGCCCAGGAGGCGTATGAGGTGAGGGTGGTCGGGTCGCTCGGGCGAGCAGCCCGAGAGGCGTTCGACGACGTCTGGATCGACACCGAACCCACGACGACCGTGCTCAGCGCCGAGCTCGATCAAGCGGCATTGCTCGGGTTGCTCGACCAGGTTCGCGCACTCGGATTGGAACTGGTCGACATCCGGCGTGTGGACGAGCACTAAGCCTGATTGCTGCCCACCGCACCGCACCGCACCGCGTCGCACCGCAACGCACTGCGCCGCGTCGCAGAGTCAGCGATGGTGGAGGCCGAACGCCGATGGCGCAGGTCGAGTGCCGATCTCGGCGCGCCGTCCGAGCGTGATCGCCGACGGGGGCCGTCCCTCACGACCAGCGCGGCGTCTCGACCAGCGCGGCGTCACGACCAGCGCAGCGTCACGACCAGCGCGGCCTCACGACCAGCGCGGCGTCACGACCAGTTGGAGCGGATGAAGAGGTCGGCGCCGGTTCCACCGGCCAGACGGGTCGCGTCGCCGAGGGAAATGAGCAGCGGCGCCAGCAGAGTTGCCAGCGGGCTAGGCTCGACCTCAACCTCGGCCGCCTCCCGGCCGGCCATCCGCAGCAGCCGGGCGGCACCACTGCCACCGAGATCGACGGTGGCGTGCTCGGTTCGCGCCGTCACCTCCTGATCGGAGATGCTCCACCCTCGGATATCGAGGATCTCGTCGTCGGCCATCCGTCGCATGCAGAGGCCATTGGGCCCAACCGTGAGGACGGATTGATCCCAGGCCAGCAGCGTGGTCGGCGGGTCGGACGGTATGACGGCCCGGAAGGCGCCCCGGTGACTTGGCCCCGAGTAGAAGCCAATCCCCATATCTTCATGGGTGATCAGGTGCTGAGCGTTCTCAACCTGCATATGCATCCGTAATGCCTTGTGGAAGCCTACGTGCGCCCGCGGCAGCCGCAGCGCGTTCAGTAGCGAGGTGTCGGTGCGCCCGTCAACCCAGTCCAGAAATGCATGGACGAGTCCGCGTTCACCGAGGAATCGCTCTTCGGCGAAGCCGTGCCGCCAGGCGCGGTAGCGGTGGAACTCCTCGGGGTCGATGCTGCGCTGGATGTTGGTCGGCTCCAGGCGCCAGTCGTGCAACTCTCCGTCGAGGTCGTATACGGGGCGGACCAACTCCTCGAGACCGCTGGGCGGGCGGACCGGAATTGCTCGCGTGTAGACGGTCGCACGAAGCATCTCGGCCCCGTCACCGGCCAGCAGACCGCCTACCTGGGACTGATTGCGACGCCGCTCATCATAAGAACGCAGCACTTCGGGCCCCCAGTCCACTAAAGACGATCCCGCACTTCCAAGCTACTACGATCCTGCGCCGCCGCAACGGTTCATCGACCGGTCGGCCACGTCTTCGCGCAAGATTTGAGAGCGCTGGGAATCTCTCATTTTGTCGGAGCGGCCCGCCGCTTGCCAACCGGGTCAACGACCACGGCGACCAGGATCAGCAGAAAGACAAGGGCCCCCAGAACGACGAAGGGGTGCCACCAGTTCTCCCCGATCCAGTAGATATGTTGGCCGATCCAACCGTCCTCGGACGGGCTGGTGCCGAAGAGGTAGCGGCGCACGGTCGGGATGGCCAGCGAGCCGATCCCGGCCAGCAACAGTAGGGAAAGAAAGGAGATCAGCAGCATCTTCGACGCGCCCCAGGCCGCAATCGCCAGGCAGTACGTGCCGGTGATCGCGAGTAGCAGGCCGGGTAGGCCGAAGACGGCGCTCTGCTGGATCGCCGCCGCCACTCCGAGGACGAGCGCACCGGCGCCGATCATCGCCAGCCGCTTCGGCGCCGGGTCGACCAAGGTACTGGCCCGGTACCCGGTGAGGGTGACCGTCCGCATCGAGGTCAGCACCGGTCGGACGACAGAGGGGATCTGCTGGACCGAACTCACCGCCGCGGTGACGGTCGCCGCGGCATGGGTGGTGGTTCTCGTCAGCAGCGAGGTGCCGAGCTCGGACTTGAACGTCTCCTCGGGCACCGGGCAGCTCGGGAGCTTCAGCGCCACCACCGCGGCCGCCGCCTCCGGAGCGGCATGAAGCTTGGTCACGTCCGAGGCCCACTGCACCGCGGTCGGCGCGACGTTCGGCTTCGCACCGTCCTGGGGGACGATCTTGGTCACCCTGGAGGCGCTCGGAGCCGCCCCGCCGAGGATCGTGGCCGCTACGTTGGGCAGCTCCTCAGCGGCGATCGTCTCCTGCACCGCTCGGGCGACCCAGAGCGAGGTGAGCGGCAAGCTGGCCGGCGCCGGCATCGAACGGTCATCGAGGTAGGCCAGTTCTTTCTCGATATCGGCCCGGGTCAGCACGGAGTCGGCCGGAGCTCCGGTGTTGGAGAGCCCACGCGGCGGGAGCGGATACCCCTGCACGGGGATCGGGCCGGCGATCTGCGGGTCGCTGAGGAGATTGATGAGCCACTCCACCGCCGAGCCCGACTGATCAGCACGCTCTCGCGACTTCAGCTCGATGCGCCGCGGGTCCAGCAGCATGTGCACCAGCCAGCCGGCACCGTCGAAGCGACCCCACATCCAGTCGTTGGCTCGCCAGGATTCCTTGTAAAAGGCGCCGAAATGATGCAACTGCATGCCGGTGAGCTTGCGGGCTGCGGTCTGGCGCAGCGGATCGAGCAGCGTCCGGGTGTCGGCGCTGACCTGGATGAACTCGACCGGCTGCTCGAGTTCGGCGTTCACCGGCAGGATCGCCCGATGCGCTGCGTGCAGGTTGAAGAGCCGCAGCGCGATCTCCAGGGGGTCGTCGCCGTCACGTCGAAGGTAGGTCAGGTAAGTACCGACGTTGCGGGCGGCGGAGGCTCGGCGACCGTTGGTCGACTGCGGGTGCTCCTGCGGCGGGGTGTCAGTCGGGGCGTCCACGCCGGTGGGCTGGGTGCGGGTCCGGTCGGCCACCGGTACCCGGCTGACGAAGAGGGCCAGCGTCTGCAGGGTCTGCTCATCGAAGACCGCGGCCAGCGCCCCCCAGGCCTTCACCAGGATGGGTTCGGGATCGGGGTTCTGTTCATCGCAGACACGGGAGGCCAGGTACCGCTTCGCGAGCAGGTGGGCCGCCTCAGGCAGCGGGGTGTTGCGCAGCGCCTCATCCTCGGTGCACTGGATGTCGACGAAGGGCTGCACGTTCAGTCGTGGCTTGGTGATGAGGGTGAGCTGAAGTTCCTTTCTTTTCATGGCGATCCAGACCCGGTCCTCGGCGGTGTCGACCAGATCGTAGGCATTGCGCAGCAGGGCCAGGGCGGCCGCTTTGGCGCCGTCGAAGGCGGGCTTACCGAAGACGGCCAGGTCCTGGTACGTCTCGGGGATCCGCGTCGTCCAGTCGGCGCAGAGGCCGTCGATCGCACCCTGCCGGCAGTCCGGCTCTCCGGTCGGGCTGGAGAGCGCCTGGGCCCAGAGGGCCGGGACGACGTTGTTTCCGGCGCCCCCGGCCGGCGCGCCCTTGGCCGACGGAGTGGCGGCAGGCCAGGTGGTGATCCGGCGAAGTAGCGCGTCGATCACTGCTTCGGAGGTCTGCGCCGCCTGTCGTTCGACGAAGTCGTTGAGCACCTGAGTGGTGAGTAGCCGGTGCGGTTTCGCCGGGTCCAGACGGGCACCCAGTTCGGCCAACTGAAGGCGGGAGTCCGAGCGGGCACTGATCCGGTCGTTGTGATCCTGGATCGCGCGTAGGTCGCCGGTGATCGACTGGTTGGAGAGGGCCACCAGATCCTTCAGCAGTCCGTCGACCAATCCGAAGGGCGTGGCGAAGGCATCGCTGGGCTGGCTCAGCAGCATGTCCGGTGCGTCGCCGCCGGAGGGGACGACGTAGAGAAGCACCCGCCGCACCACCCCGTCAGCCCCGGCGCGATCGAGAATCGCCTGTAGAAGTGGGGCAATCGGGCGGTTGGCCAGCAGACCGCCGTCGGCGACCCAGTGCGATCGGGTGGTGTTGGTGAAGGAGCGCATCGCCGGGCGCAGCGGGTGGTCCTTTGTCGCGCTGATCGCGTCGGCCTCGTCGAAGGGGACGAAGGACGGCTCGAAGGCGGCCGGGAAGGAGGCGGTGCTGCGGGCGGCGAGTGCCAGCGCGGCCCGGGCCTCATCGTGGCCGTCACCGACGAAATCGGTGTCGGAGAACATGAACATGCCGTGATGTTCGACGTCCTGCACCAGGGTGCCGTAGGAGTCGGTGAAGCGGCTCGTCTCGCCATTGAGCAGTGTGGTCGTGATGAAGAGCTTCATCTCCGGATCATCGAGGCGGCCACTGGTGCGTCCATACGGCGGCATCGCAACCGCACTCGGCATGTCGGCCAAAGCCGAGGCGAGTCCGGTGAAGAGCTGAGCATCGCCATACATCAGGGAGGGAATGCTCGGATCCCGAGGATCACGCAGCAGAGTCCCGAGCGAGCCGAGACGCAGCCAGAGATCGCGCAGGCCACCGAGATCCTTGCCCGTCGCACGGGCATAGCCGAGGAGAGCTGCGTTGATGCCACCGGCGCTGGTGCCCGACAGGATGTCGGTGTCGACCACGGTATCGAGCGCCTCGAGCAGGTGCAGATACCGCACCTTGATGCTGCGCTCAGGCGAGCCGCTCTCGTCCTGCACCGGCAAGTCATCGTCGAAGGTGAGCTGGGTTCGCCACTGCGAGGCCTGGCAGAGCAGGTCGATCTCCCTGACAATCCCGCCCATCCAGATGGCGAGGCTCACTCCCCCGGTCATCGTCGTGGCAATGCGCAGCACCTGCGTCGCCGGTGTCACTCGACGATCCACGGTTGCGTCAGGCGCTGCGGGGGTCGCGGTCGGCGCAGGTGTCGCGGCGGTCTCCGGCAAGCTGGGCGGCTCGGGCGTAGCGGGAGTCTCGGGTCCCTCGGGTGTCGCGGGCGTTTCGGGTCCGGCCGCTGGCGCCGGAGGGTCAGGCAGCGAATGAGTTCCCATGACATCCCTCCGGCAGCCTTGAGGCGACGAGATCTCGACGTATAGAGACATTTGACCGGTACGGCGGCTAAATTGGCAAGGAAACCGGCAAAACTCGCGGTTCGCCAGCGAATCGCTCGAATGAACTCGAATGAAATCTCAACGTCGAGGGTGAATCATGTCGACCAGCGGAGCAGTCCCCGGATTCCTACCGAGCAGCAACGGATTTCAATTCACGAACTCATTTCCCCCGGCACCGGCAGTGCAATTGGATCTCGGCCCGGCCGGCAAGGTCGGCCTCGGCGACGTGAGCGGCGGGGTCTGCGGCGGGATGGTCTTCGCGGTGCGCGACTACTTCGAGGCCTCTATCGCGGTTCCTTCGCTGAGTCAGACACCGGCTCCGGGGACGCCTCTCTTCGAGTACATCGTGGAGCGTCTGCTCGACAGCTGGGACGTGCCGAACGGAGTGCTGCGGTATGCGCAGTGGATGGCGCTGCCGTCCGAGCACGTCCGGCTGCCTCTCATCTCCGAGCCCGGCACCTTCGAACTCACCGTCAGCAAGAGCTGGCCCGCGGTTCGCGCTGATATCGACGCCGGCCGGCTCAGCCCTCTCGGGCTGGTGACCGTGCACGGCACTGACCTCAAACAGCTCGGTCGAAACCACCAGGTTCTCGCCTACGGCTACACCCTCGACGACTCGGGAACACTGACGCTTTCGGTCTATGACCCGAATACCGATCTCAGCGCGGCCGACGGGGTGACGATCCAACTCGCGGTGAACGACGCGGCGACGGTAACGACGATCAGCCACAACATCAACATCGCCGAACCGACGCTGCACGGCTTCTTCCGAGCCGACTACTCCGCCAAGCAACCACCGCCCGGCACCGTCTAGTTGCTCACAGCTAGCAATTTGTTACCTATCAGTAGCCGACCCGAAACGCCCGGTATATCAGGCGAAAGTCTCCGTTCAGCGGCTGCTGTGACTCCGATATCTACACCGCGCGGGACTGAGAAGTAGCCGCTACATTCCCCTGGGGTCCTGCATAGTTGCGACTGTCCAGGAAAAGTTGTTTCAAGATTTTTTGGGGGAATTGTTATGTCTAATTTGCTACCGCTTGTACTGTCCGTAGATCCGCAGGGAGAGGTGCTCGAGGCCGCTCGCGCCTGTGAGGCGGACGTCTTTCTCGAGACCTATGGCAACACTGCCGAGGAGTGGGAGCAGGAGTACGGAGCCTACGAAAGTTCGTCGATCTTCATCGCACTCGCCGAACAGGGTGGCGATGTACTCGGCGCGGCCCGACTGCTGCTACCCAGCTCCGCCGGGTTCAAGTCGCTCGACGACACATCGCGACCGCCGTGGAACGTCGACGGCTATCGGGCCGCCGAAGCGGCAGGCGTCGATCTATCCCGAACCTTCGACTTCGCGACCATCGGCGTGCGCCGAGGCCTCGAGGGTGCGGCCCGTTTCGCCTCGGCCGCGATGTTCCACGCGATCAGCAAGGTGGCGTTGGCCAACGATCTCCCCAACGCCGTGATGATCATGGACGAGCACGCCCGTGCGTTGGTGACCGCGATCGGGGGAACCACACACGTGCTCCCGGGTACGCATACCGCGCCGTACCTCGGCTCGCCGGCGAGCACACCGCTCTGGTCGAATGTGCCGCAGATGCTCGACAACCAGCGGCGCCTCTACCCGGACGCCTACCGTCTCATCACGTTGGGAATCGGGCTTGACGGGATCTCGCTGCCGTCGGAAGCGGACTACGTCTTGTCACGTCGCTTCGCCGAGCCCGTGCTGGAGAGCGCCTAGCGTTGCCGGGGCGGGTCGCCGGGCAGCTCAGGCAACTGCACGGTTTCCCGCGGCGTCGTCTCGTACGCGATGTCGGCGAAGGTCGTCCACTCGCGCATCCAGGTCTCGACCTGACCTGGCCGCAGCGGTCGGGACAGGTGGTATCCCTGCAGCACATCAACGCCCATCGCCACCAGATCGGCGGCGGTCGCTGAATCCTCCACGCCCTCGGCCACCGTGCGCAGGCCAAGTGCCTTGGCCATCTGCAGCGTCGAGGCGACGATCATCTGGCTACGCGGATCGTGGCGCATCGCCGTGATGAAAGACCCGTCGATCTTCAGCTCCTGTACCGGCAGGTCACGCAGGTAGGAGAGCGAGGAGAAGCCGGTCCCGTAGTCGTCGATGGAGATCTGCATTCCGTGCTTACGGATGTCCCGCAGGACGGCGCGCGCCCGCTCCGGCTCATTCAGGAACGAGTCCTCAGTGACTTCGATGACCAGGCTCGAGGCCGGCACGTCGGCCTCCTTCATCGCCTCATAGAGCGCGGGGAGGAAGGAGCCACTCATCAGTTCCGGTGGCGCGCAGTTGATGGCGACCCGAGGATCAAGCCCGCGTGATCGCCAGTCGGCGAGGTCGCTCAGCGCGATGCGCACCACCTCGGCCGACAGCGCCGGCATCAGTCCCGCGCGGCGGGCGGCCGGCAGGAAGACGGCCGGTGAGAGGAGCCCCTCCTTCGGGTGCTGCCATCGCACCAATGCCTCCAGGCCCCCGATCTGCTGGGTTTCAGCGTCGATCTGAGGCTGGTACCAGAGTTCCAGCTGTCCGGAGAGGATGCCCTTGCGCAACTCCTCGGCGATCTGGAGCTTCTCGCGGGAGAAATGGTCGTAGTGCGAGTCGTAGACCAGCGCTCCGGCCCGGCTGACCTTCGCCTGATACATGGCGACGTCGGCGCGACGCAGGAGCTCACCGCTCTTGGTGTCGGAGTCGGCGCTCGTCGTCACCCCGATCGAGGCATCGGTGCCGATGCTGATGCCCTCGACAGTCAGCGGCTGGCGTAAGGCTCGCAGGATGCTCTGGGCTGCGGCCATCGCCTCGACCTGGTCGGGACCGGGAACGACCGCGGCGAACTCGTCGCCACCGAGTCGGGCGACCATGATGCCCGGGTCGAGGGCGGTGCGCATCCGGTGCGCGACCAGTTGCAGCACCGCGTCCCCGGCGGCGTGGCCGAGGGTGTCGTTCACGTCCTTGAAGCCGTTGAGATCGAGAATCATCAACGAGAACGGCTGATGAGCGGCCAGACGTTCGGTGATCAGGGCCAGCACCGCGCGACGGTTCGGCAGGTTGGTCAGGTCGTCGCTTCGAGCCAGCGCGTACGCCTCGGCGGCCCGGTTTGCCTCATTCAGCGCGA
Organism: Frankineae bacterium MT45; assembly: GCA_900100325.1. NCBI lineage: Bacteria > Bacillati > Actinomycetota > Actinomycetes > Frankiales > Frankineae bacterium MT45. The sequence goes on along the minus strand of LT629697.1, from coordinate 1,961,027 downwards.
CGACCAGACGCCCGCCAACCGCCAGCAGCGTGATGAGGGCGACCGCGGCCAGGTACGAGCCGACCGCATCCGTCGGATGGAAAACCAGGACCGCCAGCGCGGCCACACCGGCGATGAGGAAGATTGCCGGACGCTGGCGCTTGGGAATCGTGTCGGGCACCACGACCGGCTGCTGGCATGCCTGCGTTACGAGGAGCGCGAATGCGATTCCGTAACAAGCATCATTGACCAGCGAAGAATTGTAGACACCAGAGGAGAGATATCCGACGAAATGGGCGTCGGCATACGCGAATAGCGCGAACACGACAATAAGGACGCCAGAGTGCCGAAATCCACTTCGGGCGCGCAGCACGATCTGCGCAACGACCAGAACGCCGAGGGCCACATCGATCAATGGGTAGAGAAGCGCCACCAGTAGTGGAACCCCGTTGCTCTTGAACTGTGAGGCGACCGGTGAGAGGAGAACCGCGCCGGCGACACAGACCGTCGCTCCGCAGATCACCACCGTCTCCAGCCATGCCGAGAGCGTCGTTCGCGTGACCCGGTGCCCGGCGTCGGTGATCAGGTACGCCGCCAGTCCGACGTAGGAGATGAGGAACAACCACTCGCCCGGAGCGGGGAACTTGGTCAGGTCCGGCTGGGCGGTGGCATTGAGTACGGCGGATCCGGCTGCCCAGAAAGCTATGGAGATCACGAGGATGCGTAGCGAGCGCCGCCGCGTCGGCTGCGCGATCATCGCGATGACGATCCACCCGAGAAGAATGACGAAGAAGAACACGAGCCCAGCGGCGACCATCGATTGCGTGACGCGGGGGTCGTTCGAGGCGACCAGGCTGACCGTCAGGTAAGAGACAGCCAGGAACGACCAGACGACGATGCCGGCCACACGCACGGCTCGGTCGCCCACCAGCGACTGCCTATTCGTCATATCTCTCCGATCGGCGGAAGATATCGATACTTGAGGTGCCACTTCGAGTGGACGTTCGTCGTGGTTCGTTAGAGCATTGATGGCAACAGCTGTTGGATCCCAGTTCGTGACAGCTGTACGCCCCAAATCCTGCTAAATGTGCGCAAAACGGAGCTGCTTCGTGCTGCCACTTAGCAATTCAATTCTGCTCGCTTCATATCGAAATCATGGCTGCGCCACGGAATCGATTGTGTCCCTTCTCACGTGAGGAACCCCATGCACGATCTTGCTCCCGAAATCCATCGTCAACGGCTCGTCGTCGAGGGAATTCCGAAGCGCAACATCTCGGCCGAAGAGATCGTCAACTACCTCTCCAAACTCTCCGTCGAACTCGATATGGTGACGCTCATCGAGCCGGTCACCCATCAGTCACCCAAATTCGGCTGGGCCGGCTGGATTCACTGGGAGACCTCTGGTGCGCACTTCTACGCCTGGGACGAGCCGCAGTTGTTCTTCTCCGTCGACATCTACACCTGCAAGGCGTTCGACAACGAGGCCGCCGTGGAGTTCACCGCGCGATTCTTCGACACCACGACGATCGTCAGTAAGGCCTTCTGAGCTCGCCTCCTCTCTCTGAAATCTTCTCTCCGAAAACGTTGGCCGATTGCCCTGTGCGCGGGACCGCTGCGCAGGGACATCGGTCTGACTTCAGGCGGCCGTCTGACTTCAGACGGCCGGCTGACCTGAGACCGCCGGCTGACCTGAGACGGCCGTCTGGACTTCAGACGGCCGTCTGGACTTCAGACGGCCCGCCGCTGGGGCATCGACTTCGCAACCACCGCCGGATCGCGTACCACTACCGTACCCACGGCCTCATCGATACGGGCCATGGAATCGGCGTCGATCTTCACGCCGGCGGCCTTGACGTTCTCGGCCACCTGCTCCGGCCGTGAGGCCCCGACCAGTGCCGCCGAGACGTTGCTGTTCTGCAGCACCCAGGCGACGGCCAACTGGGCCATCGACAGTCCAAGGTCGGCGGCGATCGGTTGCAGCAACTGGACCCGGGTAAGAACCTCGTCATCCAGCCAGCGCTGAATGTTGTGAGCACCGCCCTTCTCATCAGTGGCCCGCGATCCGGCCGGCGCCTGCTCGCCGGGCTTGTACTTTCCGGTAAGGGCGCCCTGGGCGATCGGCGACCAGACGATCTGGCCGATCCCCAACTGCTCACACGTCGGAACTACTTCTCCTTCGATCACCCGCCACAGCATCGAATACTGCGGCTGGCTGGAGACCAGTGAGATGCCTAGCTCCGTAGCGAGCGCGTGACCGGCCCGGATCTGGTCGGCCGTCCATTCGCTGACGCCGATGTAGAGCGCCTTTCCGGCCCGGACCACGTCGGCGAAGGCCTGCATGGTCTCCTCGAGCGGGGTGAAGATGTCGTAGCGATGCGCCTGATAGAGGTCGACGTAGTCCATCTGCAGGCGACGCAGTGATCCGTCGATCCCCTCCATGATGTGCTTGCGCGAGAGCCCGGTGTCATTCTTGCCCTTGGGATCCGGCCCGACCGGCCAGTAGACCTTGGTGAAGACCTCGAGCGACTCACGGCGCTGGCCTTTCAGCGCGGAACCGAGCACCTCCTCCGCCCGGCCGTTGGCGTAGACGTCAGCCGTGTCGAAGCTGGTGATTCCGACGTCCAATGCCGCCTTCACGCACTGTGTCGCGACGTCGTTCTCGACCTGGGAGCCGTGGGTCAGCCAGTTGCCGTAGGTGATCTCGGAGATCTGCATGCCGGAATTGCCGAGGTATCTGAAGTTCATTCCTTCATACTTGATGCGTATCAGCCGCAGCGCAAACAGCTCTGCCCATGCAGCGAGCAATAGTCGGAGAAATCGACGCACCACCCCATCGGCCGTCCTTGGGAGATGACGTGAGCGACGACAGCGCTCCACCGGCTCTGCCGCCGGCGGGCGCCGGTGCCGGTGAGCCTCCCGACGCCACACCTCCCGACGCCACACCTCCCGATGCCGGATCTCCGTCCGGAACTCTCGATGCCGAGCCATCCGACGCCGAGCCATCCGACGCCGAAGGTCGCAACGACGCCGAACCTCCCGAAGCCGGAACTCCCGACGCCGAGCCTTCCGACGCCGAAGGTCGCAATGACGCCGCACCTCCCGAAGCCGCACCTCCCGAAGCCGGACCTCCCGCCGGACCTCCCGATGACCGTGCCGACGATGATGCCGATGCCGTCTCCAGCGCCGCCATCGAGCGAGGTATCCAGCTCGTCGCCGGCATCATCGCACCGACCACCCTGCTGACCGCTCTGCTCTACTACTTCGGGTTCGTCGCCACCGACTCCTTCTACGAATACTTCGGTGTGGACGCCGCGACCGTCCAGTTCTCTACCCAGAACTACCTGCTGCGCAGCGTCGGCGCCCTCTACGTCCCGATCGGCACGATCCTGCTCCTGGCGTTGCTGTCGGTCTGGGTGCACCCATGGCTCTCCAGCCGGCTCGAGCGGGACGGCTCGACCCGATGGGCCCGCCGAGCTATCCGCATCGCGCTCGCGGCCGGAGCACTTGCCGTCTTTTACGGGGTTCTCTCGGTGTCGCTCCCCGACGACATCCCGCAGTCGGCCTTAGGGACACCGCTGATCCTCGCCTTCGGCATCGCGTTACTGAGCTACATGGGATATGTACTCGGACTCGGGCGCCGCCGCACCCGTGCCGGTGCCACCTCGCGACGCGTCCGCATGACCCGTCGCGACGTGGCGACGATCGGATTGGTGCTGGCCCTGCTGGTAGTGACCGGGTTCTGGGCCGCGAATAGCTATGCCGAGGCCTACGGTCGGGGGCAGGCAATCGACCTCGGAAATCACCTCGATCGCCGGCCGGCGGTGGTGCTCGATACGCATGAGGAACTCTTCCTGCGGATGCCGGGGGTCACCGAGACGTCACTGCCGAAATCGTCGCCGGACCAGAAGTTCCTTTTCCGTTATCGGGGTCTGCGTCTGCTGGCCCAGTCAGGTGACCGGATGTTCTTCGTCTCGAATGAGTGGAGTCCAGACACCGGGCAGACGCTCATGCTCCGGGAGGACGGCACGATCCGCCTGCAATTCACCGGCAGTTGAGGCGGTGCTCCTGCCGATTGCGATCTCGGTCAGGGCGAGCCGGCTCAGGGCGTCCGCCGTCAGTGCAACCTCGGCAGGCGTCTTGGTCAAGCGTGTCAGTCACGGTGGCTCAGCCATCCCGCGCTCAGTCACCGCGCCCTCAGTCACCGCGCCCTCAGTCACCGCGCCCTCAGTCACCGCGCCCTCAGTCACGGCGCCCGCAATGCCCGCGCCGTCGGTAAGGCGACCTCACCTAGGGCGTCGGCGACGGCGGTACATCCGTCGGTGACGGGGTCGGAGTCAAGGTCGGGCAGCCGTCGAGTTGCACGGTCGCCGACGGCAGCGGACAGCCAGTCGACCCCCACACCTGCGCCGCGCTCTGCCAGGTGACCGTCTGCGGATGGGTTGCGCTCACCGTGACATTGTGCGGAATCTGATTGCATACCGGCGCCGCGCGATTGGTGCAGGGCAACTCGGTCGTGAAGACCAGGGCCGCCGTGAAGTAACCCTGCGCAGGGAAGTCGTGATGAATAGGCGCGGGGTGGGTCGGTTTGAAGTTGATGTCGATCTGGCAGGTGGCGATGCCGGTGGTGTCAGTAGAGGCGCTGGCACCGACGGTGGTGCCGGTGCAGTGGTCGTGAACGATATGGAACGGGCTGCCGGCCGGGCTCACCTTCACGCTGACGACCTTCGCCGAGTGCAGCGTCGAGGAATGCAGATACATCGCCGTCCCCTGCGTAGGGCCGGTGTGGCCGACCGGGACATATCCGGTCGCATTCACCCGTCCGACGTAGCCCCAGTTGTTCCAGACACCGCTGTCATTGCCGCCGAGCGATGGGCCGCCGACGTGGATCGCGGCCGTTCCCCGGTTGCCACCACTACCGGTCGAGGTTGGCTGCGAGGTCCCTTCGGTGGCGGGTGCAGAGTGCGATTCAACGGCGACTCCAGAGGCGGTGCTGGAGGGATTCCCCGAACCGTCGCTCGCCAGCAGCGTCGCCGAGCCCTGAGCCTGAGCGGCCGACGGCGTCTTTCCACCGCAGCTGCTCAGCGACAGCACGGTGAACAGGGCTAGGGCAGGGATCAGCCCGCGGGTCAGTGCTCTCCCTACTGAACGCCCCATCGTGCACTCCTCGCCGGCCGGCAACGCCGGTCTTCTCCGGATGAGGTGATAGCTACCAGTCTGATACGCCGCTGGACCCAGAGCCAGTGCGAGGGTCGATCACCGGATCGCCGCGGCTCATCACCCCATGGCAACCGCCGTGCCACTCACGTCGATACCACTCCCCTCCAAGGCGCCGATTCCGACGGTGATCAGGCTCGGCCGCCCCATGTCTGCCCCTTGGTGAACGGTGACCGTCGCCGGCACCTCGACGAGCCGTAGCGCGCGCAGCCAACCCCCGAGCGCAGCCGCAGCGGCCCCGGTGGCCGGGTCCTCGACGACTCCCCCGGGCGGGAACGGGTTACGGGCATGGAAGACCCGCGGCGACTCCCGCCAGATGAGATTCACCGTCGTCCAACCGCGAAGCGCCATGAGTTCACCCAGCTGCGCGAAGTCATAGTCGAGTGCGGCCAGCCGACTGCGGGTGGCGACGGGGAGGATCGGGTGCCAGGCACCGGCGTAGGCGACGCGCGGCGGGAGATGCGGGTCGAGATCCTCGTGGCTCCAACCGAGCGCGGCCAGCAGGTTCGTCAGATCGTCTGGTGTCAACTCCTTGACGTCGGGCGGCACACTCTGCAGAGTCGCGGCCACCAACTGGCCGGCACTCGCACCAGCCGCGGTCGTCGTGACTTCTACTCGGCCGACCGGCGTGTCGAGGTGCAGCGGACCGTCACCGGCGCGCTCGGCGTAGGCGACGGCCGCGGCGATGGTGGCATGGCCGCAGAATGGGACCTCAGCCCGCGGCGCGAAGTAGCGGACGGCGAAGGTTCGCTCCCCGGTCGGCACCAGGAAGGCCGTCTCCGAGTAGCCGACGTCGGCGGCGATCTGCTGCATATGGCTCGGGCTCACACCGGTCGCGTCCAGCAGGACGCCGGCCGGATTGCCACCCTGCGGGTCGCGGGTGAACGCCGTGTAGCGCAGCACTTCGCTGCTGATTGTCATGTCTGCACGCTAGCTGAACTCATGGTCGGCCAGACCCAGCTGACCGCTGGCGCTCGTATCAGACGGCAGCCGATGATCGGCCAATTCACACGGACGGCTGGCCGCTCGCGATCTGTCAGCTCTGGAACCATGGGACGGCACCTCATGGTCGGCTGGCCGTGACTTTCAAGGTGACCCCGTTCTCAGCCAGGATCGAATCGGTGTAGCGGCGGGTGTTGATCCAGGTGACCAGTGCCAGCACGAGGTTGCCGCCAACCACGACGGCGATCTCCCAGTGCGCCGGAACGTGCATGGCAACGTCGTCCGCCGGCACTTTGGCCCAGATGATCTGACGGTTGTAGACCGCGACAAAGGTCAGCACGTAGATGGTGGTGATGACACCCCAGTTGAGGGCCTGACCCCAGGGTCGAGCGGCGCGCTTCTCGGGAGTGTTGTACAGCTTCTGCAGGGCCCGCCGGGGTCCCACGTCAAGGTAGCGGTAGGCAACGAGCCACCACAGCAGGATGTAGTAGTGGAACCAGTTGATGGCCATCGCCGCGACGATCACGTGCAGCGTGTACTCGAAGAAGTTGCGAAATGTCACCCAGCGGCCGATGAACCAGCCAAAAGATTGGGGATTGCGGTTGAGGTAGGCCGCGATCGGGAGCGCCGAGATGAAGAGCGCGATCCGCCCGCCCCAGTACCAGAGCGGACTCTTGTGCGCGAGAGCCCAGGGTCCGACGATGAAGAGATCGCTGGTGACGACAACGATGTGAAGCGTGAACATCTGAATCGCCACGCGGTTTGAGAAGAGCGGGTTCAGCAACTGCGCCGGTCGTTGGTGGGCCTGATAAATCTGCCGCACACCGACGCTGAATCCCCAGGCCAGCAAGGCTGTATAGATGACGGTCGCGAGGACGCTCATCGTTCTGCTACTTCTTCGATGGGTGGGTGAGCTTGCGCAGCAGCGCCTTGATGAGGACGAGCGGGTGAGTCAGAACCAGATCGACCTTGCCCCGAATCGAGTTCGGGTCGTCAGCCACCCCGAGTTGCCGCAGCGGCGTGTTCAGATCGAAGTACACCTTCTCGTTCACCATCGACTCACCCTCGAACTCGAAGATGAGGCACATCGCGAAGTCCACCCTCCGGCCAGTGGCCGGTAGGCCTCGCCAGTTCCCCAGATGTGTGCCCTCGAACCGCCCTTCGACCAGCACGGCATCGGTGGTGGGCGCGACCCGGGTCGGCGCGAAGACAAAGTCAGGGAAGGCGCCGTGGTTCTGTCCGAGAAAGTCTTGTACCCGTGCCGCGCCGTCGTAGAGTTCGCCGTCGGCGACGATCTCGTACTTGGCATGGCCGAATACGCCCGTACAGCCAACGAAGTCGTAGGCATTCTCCAGTCGCATGTGCTCGTTGACTATCGCCACCCGCGGATCAACGGCGGTCACTTCTGTGCACCTCGACGGGTCCAGAGCGCGAACGCGTTGGGCAGGTCCTCCAAAGTTGGGATGAGCTCCGGACAGTGCCGGCGGAGCACGTCCAACATCGTGTTCTCCTTGATCCACTCCATTCCCTCGGGCGTGTAGACCTCGTCGGTGAAGTGCGTGGTGAAGAAGCGGTCGCTGTTGAGCCGCCGGGATGCCATCAGGATGAAGATCCGAAACGCCGTGTCGCTGAAGGCGAAGCCCTCCGGACGATCCTCGGCGAACATCCCGGCGATGAGATCGACCTGGCTCAGGTCACCGCCGTAGACATCACTGAGCTCGGCCGCCCACTCCTTATTACTGGTGATCTCCTCGAAGCTCTCCGGGACGGGCAGATGGAGCAGGCGACGGAACTCGGTATAGCGAGGAACGCCTAGTTCGCGACTGCGCAGAATATCCACGGCGGCCAGGTCCATCAGGTCACCGGTGTCGGGTCGCTTGAACGTCTGTAGATACTTCGGGTAGTTGTGCAGGGTCACCAACCCCGGGTTCATCGTTCCGAAGGTGTAGATGAGGTCGGTGAGGTTGTTGTCGCGCAGCATGTCGGCGCCGCCCGGTCCGCTGAGTTCGTCGAACTCCTTGCCGCCGATCGTCACCGCGTCGTCGGTGGCCGACCGGAAGTCGAAGTGATCAGGAATCAGCGGGTGCATCCGGTACACCGCTACGAACTCCTCGGTGAGCGCGAAGGGGACGCCGTAATCGGCGGTCTCGGACCCGGGAATGCCGGAGATCGCTTCGTCCTTACTGAGCCGGCCGAACGCGTCGTGCAGCTTCTTTCCCTCCAAGCCCCACCAGTTGGCGTGCAGCGCGGTGACCGCGGTGGGGTGGGCGGTGACTGCCGGCGTCCATTCGACGGTGTGGATCTTGGCCAGCAGTGCGGCGTTGATGAGACGGGCGCGCTGGAAGATCGTCTCATCGTCCCATTCCGGGTAGGCCTCGGCCAGCATCGCGCAGATGCTGTTGTGTTCGTGAACGAAGAGGGTCTGCAGCATCCCGAGGCCGAGCCAGAACCCGGGCGAGAGGGTCGGATTCTTGGTCGGGTCGTCCGGGATGGGGGGCAACCCGTTGACCAGCCGCAGCGTGCCGCCCTCGTGGCTGCGCAGGAACTCCTGTTCAGCCAGGCTGTTGCCGTAGATCTGCGATCCGTCCCACCAGTGCGTGAGGATGTTGACGTGCGTAGGCGGCTGATCCGACTCCGGGGGCATGGTGGTGTCGACCGGTGTGCGCATGACCAGCACCGGCGGAGTCGGCCAATCGTCGCCCGCAACGGCCGGAAGTACCCAGGGATTGTCCTTCGGGCTCGTGCCATGCCGGAACCAGTCGTGAATCATGAACTGCAGCCACGCGGCGATAAGTGCGTTGCCGGCCGAGGCTGGAATGAGGTCGGTGCGGGTCATCAGGCGGCGGCTCACCTCCCGCGGGTTTGGTTCCAGCATCCGTTCGGGGTCAGGCCAGGTATCCGCGATCGGGACGTTGCGGCCGAACCGCGTTCCGGCCATCCCCATCTCCGGATGTTCGAGGTCGTTCCAGCTGCCGTCGAAGGTGCGGTGCGTGCGGAACGACTCGTCGAAGGGTGGCGGCATGACCGGGTTCACCGCCGGCATGCGCGACGTGTCGTAGAGGTTCTTCTCCCGGAGAATATTGCGGATTCCGATAAGGTCGAGCAGTCCGAGCGGCTTCGGTAGCTTGTACCAGCCAACCTTGCGATCGACGCTCTCAGCTGCCTTGTCGTAGGCCCTGGTGAAGAAGCCGGGCCGGTCCGGTTCGTCCGAGGTGCTCTTACCAGCGGCCTCTTCGGTGTCACTCATGATCGCTCCATTCCGCGCGTGACGGATAGACCTGTCATTGGGCCTCGGTTGTCTGTCCCCCGGCGGCAAAGAGCCACGAAGGTGACCTCAGTCACAGGCAGTATCTCTCCGTGCGCGGGCCACGTCTACGGCGCTAATCGGCCAGTTCCTCGGCGAGGAGATCCATCAGCAGGGCGTCATGCCAGTCGCCGTCGCCGCCACGCTCGCTGCGCCGCAGAATTCCAACCGGACGGAACCCGACCTTCGAGTAGCAGCGGATCGCGGCCAGATTGTCGGCGGCCGGATCGATCTCCAGTCGATGGTGGCCGTGGTCGTCGACGAGGTGGCGCGCGAGGGTGCGAACGGCGTCGGTGCCGAGGCCCTGCCCATGCAGCCTTGGGTCAAGGTAGATATCCATGGAAGCATGCCGGTAATCCGGTTCCGTCTCGGCCGACCATTGAATCCACCCCGCCACCGACCCATCGACTTCGATGACGAACGGGGTCGAATCGGGCTCGGCCAGATCCTCCCGGACGGCCAGCTCCATGTCGTCGCCTCCCCGCCAGCGCGCTCGCACCTCCGGCGTCCGCCGGATCGCCGCGAGTGCCGGGATGTCCGCGGCCGAGACACCCCGCAGGCGTACCCGCTCGCCCTGCAGGACCGGTACGACCGGTGGTAGCGGCCCGACCGGAGGGAGCGGCACGATCGATGCCGGAGCGCCGGGCTCGTCCGTCGAGTCGATGTTCATCGTCCTCACCTCAGACTGGTGCCGTCGCTGGCGCGTGGTGGGTGTTGCGAAGAGGAGTCTGCCGGGGGTCGATCCAGGGCGGAGGAATCCACCACGGAGCGCCATCGGCCATGGACAGAGTCCAGCCAAGCTTTTCGAAGGCTCGATGGTGATGGCCGCAGACTAGGGCCATGTTGTGGAGCGCTGTCTCTCCGCCACGTTGCCACGGTATGTGGTGATGAACCTGAGTCCACTGCACTGGCACAGTGCACTGGGGGAAGCTGCAACCCCCGTCGCGGGCGTACAGGGCGTGGCGTTGCGCCGGAGAGGCCAGCCGGCGAGTTCGGCCATGGCTGACGACCCCGCCGGCCGCATTGAGCACGACTGTCACCACGTCGGCCTCCTCGGCCAGGGTCATGGATTGACGAACGCTGATGAGGTCCCCGTGACTGGTGGTGGCGTAGCCGCGCTGGGTCCGGAACTGCTCTTCGGTCATGGTGATCAGCAGCGTGCTGGCGACGCCGCCGCCCTTCGGCAGCCCTCCATCGGCCAGCAGTCGCAGGGAGGCGTCCAGCAGCGCATCGTGACGGCGCTGAGCTGCGGTGCGGCGGTCCGGCTCCACTACCCCGTCGGGCCCTTCGCCGGCCGGGGCCGGAGCGGAGAGAGAATCCAGGACACTCTCCAGCGCGGCGCCGCAGGCCGGGGTCAAGGCCCCAGTCGCGACGACCATGCCGTCGGCCCGCTTGGCCAGCGTGAAGGCCCGTTGACGCTCCTGACGGGCGTCTCGTGGTTCCACACAGTCGGGGTCGAGGTGAGCAACGATTCGGGTCGCGAGCTTGGCCAACTCATGGGGCGCGAACACGTCGGCCGCGGCGACCAACTGCGACTGCAGCTGGGAGCCGCGATCGAAGTCCAGCTCAGCACTCAACCCGTCAAGGGTGGAGACAATGACCCGCGCGTGACCGGCCGAGATGCTTCCCGCCTCCTGGGCAGCTGCAGTCTCAGCAAAGACCGGCGGAAGCCGCTCACCAGTCAGACCAACTCGAGGAGCCAGGTCGGCCGCAGCCCGAACCCGCGCTTTCGCCTCTCCCGGATCGACCCTAAGCACTCCGGCCAACAGCGCCTGCGGCGATGAGTAGCCGAGCTCGCCGGCAATCCCCCGGGTCATGACCTCGGCAACTAGCCGATTTGACAGCGCTTCCTCTCGCCGCCGATGCGATTCCCACCCACGCAGGAACTCCATCAATTCCGCCGCGCTGAGCGAAGCCATACACGCCGCGAACACTTCGTCCACCGCCGCCGTCAGCACCGCCAAGGGGCCAACTAGCGCAGCGATCTGCGCCGGCGCATCAACTCCTGGCCCCTCAACCATGACGCCACCCTATCGCACTGGGTCGCCGACCTTCAAGCCGAATCATCAATAAACATAAGCTGATTCTCGCATCAATAAATGGTCAGACTCCTGCCGCCGCGAATGTACAACACCCCTCCGACAATCTCGACGCGCCATCCACACTCGATGACGACTATCCACAGGCCGGCGAGGGCGAGGTGCCAGAAACACCAGAAGCTGTTTAATTTCACGACGACCTGGGAAGGAAGCCGTCAGAGGCGGCACCCTCGTCTCAAGCATTTCTAGTGGTCACGTGCGGCGCGGCTTGGCAATCCTGAGCGCCTTGGCACGACGCTGCGGTGCGCGGCCACGCATCACGATCTAGGAGAACAGAGTGACGCAGTCGGACGAAATGAGCAGGGACCAGCTGATGCGCCGGCATCAGCGGGTTGTCACTCGGGCCGCCGCCCTGACTGCAGTCGGCGGCGTCCTCTTCGGCTACGACACCGGGGTAGTCGGAGGTGTCCTACCGAATATCGCCAATCACTTCAATCTCACGAATCCCTTTGAAAAGGGGCTCGTTGTCGCCATTCTGCTGGCCGGTGCCGCCGTCGGTGCGCTCATCGCCGGCCGGGTGGCTGATCAATTGGGGCGTCGCCGGGCCATCCTCATCACGAGCGTTGTCTTTGTCATCGGACTGCTCCTCTCCTCCCTCGCCCCCGCGCTGTGGGTCTTCTGGCTCAGCCGCTTCATCATCGGTCTCGGTGTCGGCTCCACCTCCTTCGTCGTCCCGTTGTATATCGGCGAGATCGCCCCGGCTGAGCGTCGCGGAGCCCTCGTATCCCTCAACCAGCTTTCGATCACCGTGGGGATCCTGGTCAGCCAGTTGGTCGCGTACTTCCTGGCCGGACATGGAGATTGGCGGGTCAGTGTGGGCCTCGCCCTGCTGCCGGCGATCATCCTCGGCCTCGGCGTGCTGCAGGAGCCGGAGAGTCCGGCCTGGCTGGTGCGGCAGGACCGGGAAGAGGACGCCCGCACCGTGCTCAAAACCATGCGTGACAGCGACGAGGCAATCGAGGAAGAGATCCAGAAGATCCGCGAGGTCGCCCGCGAGGAACGGAAGGGGTCGGTGCGGGAGCTACTGGACCACCGTCTACGCCCAGCGCTGATCCTCGGCGTCAGTCTCGCAATCATCCAGCAGATTACCGGCATCAACACCGTCATCTACTTCGCTCCGACCGTCCTCCAGGAGGCCGGCCTCGGCAGCTCCGCCTCACTGCTGGCCCTCGTCGTTGTCGGTGCGGTGAACGTGATCATGACGCTCGTCGCGATCCGCTACTTGGACCGACTCGGCCGGCGTCCACTGCTTATCTGGGGCATGGTCGGCATGACGGCCGGGTTGGTGGCGCTGGCCCTCGCGTTCGCCATCGGCATCCATGGCGCGGGCGCAGTCTTCGCGACCGCCGCGCTGGCCTTCTATGTCGGCGCGTTCGCAGTCAGCCTCGGCCCGATCGTGTGGCTGCTCATTGCTGAGATCTTCCCGCTCCGAGTCCGCGGCCAGGCCGCGTCGATTGCCACCATGGCCAACTGGGCGGCCAATCTCGTGGTCGCCGTCTCCTACCTCTCGATCATCTCGGCGATCGGCGAGACCGGCACGTTTATCAGCTATGCCGTGGTCACCGCGCTCTCGCTGATTTACGTCGTGAAGAAGGTGCCTGAGACGAATGGCCTCAGCCTCAGCCAGATCGAGGCGGAACTGAACCCGTCCGGCGGCGGCGCTTCCGAATCACGCACCATCACCCCGGTCGGATGACGCAGAACGTCGAGGAGAAGCGCACGCTCGCAGGTGCAGCCTGACCTGGAGGCTGCCCCACGGGAGGCGCCTTGGCGACATCGGCAGACGGCGAGCAGCAGCCGCCCCACGAACAGCCACGAGACGATCGAGCCCGGCAGCCCGAGAGCTACACCTGGCCGCTCGTCGCCATCGTCGTCGCGATCCTGCCGCAACTACTGATCCCCACCCGGTACCGAGTAGGGCCGCCGCTGCTGGTGCCCTTCCTCGAACTCGCGGCCTTCATTGTCATGCTGGCGATCGCCGCGAAGCCGGGTCCGGTGCCTCGACGGGCTCGCCCGACCATTCTCGTTCTCTTCAGCCTGCTCGTCGTGGCCAACACAAGCGCCGCCGGCCGACTGGTCTTCCTCGTCCTCGACGGCGGGAAGGTCGACGGTGCTCCGCTAACAGCCAGCCGACTACTCGTGGCCGGGTGCTTGGTGCTACTCGCGAATGTGATCACCTTCGGCCTGCTCTACTGGCAGATCGACGGCGGCGGGCCGGCCGGGCGGGCCGGTGAGCACCCGCCGTACCCCGACTTCCAGTTCCCTCAGACGGTCTCACCGCAACTGGCGGCACCGGGCTGGCACCCGACCTTCCCCGACCACCTCTACGTCGCCTTCACCAATGTGGTCGCTTTCAGCCCGACCGATGTCGCGCCGCTGACGCCTCGAGTCAAGGGATTGATGGGGTTGCAGGCCGTAATTTCACTGGGGGTTCTGGTCGTTGTCCTCGCCCGGGTCATCAACATCCTGCCGAGCTGAGCAGACCGCCGCGGTTCCTCCGGCAAGCCCAGAAAGCGCAACACGCCCAAGAACGCACGGGGATGTCCCAGCAGACACGGCCGGCTCGAACCGCGCAAAACCTGACGCAGGGGTCACTCTCGAAGCGGGCGCCACGAAAGCGAAGAACACGCCCGAGAAAGCACCGTCGACCCCGCAAAAGCAGAACGCGGCGTCGAGTGCCTGGTCAGGCTCGAAGCCGCGTCGCCGCTGCGGTGTGCGCACATTCGCTACGCCGGATGGGGACTTGTGATCGAAACCCCCGTAACGATCACCTGTCCATCACCCCGAGTGTCCAGCGGAATCCCCCGATTCGCTCGACCCTCTTCGCATCAGGCCTCATCCCCCGAGTCGACCTGGTGCGCGTACCTCTGTGCTGCATTTTGCTGTACCCCCCGGTACCGCGTAGGGACAATGTTTCCGCGGAAACTATTCGACGTCAAATCGAAACCGAAACTTTTTTTCCGGACCGGGGCACACCGGTGCGGTCTTGACAACCGACGGCACGAGTAGTGACGTGAACCACAGACCGTTTGTGTGCGTCAACAACAAACTTCTCTGGAGGATCGCAGTGTCCCGATCGCGCCGCCTGCTAGCTGGAGCCGTTCCCCTCACCCTCACCGCCGCGCTCCTGGTCGTCAGCGGCCCGGCCGTCGCCGCCACCGCCGCCGACGTGGCGGCACCCGGAGGACCCGGCACGGCCAGCCACCAGAGCCTGGCCCGCAAGGACTGCGTTGGAACGGCTCGCAACACCACCTCCAAGATCTGGTTCACGGTGGCCAACGGCGTCCTCTCCGACGTCTACGCGCCCACCGTCGACACGACGCAGGTCGAGACGATGCAATACCTCGTCACCGACGGCAAGACCTTCACCGACCTGCAGACCCGCGACATGACCTACACCGCGGTCGCCGACCCAACCGGCATGATCTGCACGGTCACCGCAACGGCCAAGTCCCACGCTTACCGGTTGATCACCAACTACTTCACCGATCCGTCGCGCACGAGCGTCGTCCTGCACACCACCTACGTCCCGCTCACCACGAGCGCACGAAGCAACCACATCTACGTGCGTCTGGACGCGAACGCCGGCGGCGCGGGCGGTGGCGGCTCGAGCAACACCGGCGGTGACTCGGCCCTGATCGACCACTCCACCGCGACCGCGGTTCCGGTCTCGTTCGACGCCCAGAGCCAGACCGGCCATCCCTACGCGACCCCGAGCTACCTGGCACTGCGAGCCAATCTGCCCTTCTCCTCGGTGAGCAGCGGATTCGTCGGAACGAGCAGTGACGGGCTCTCCGAACTCGACACCACACACACCCTGACGCCGGTCTACGCGAGCGCCACCAACGGCAACGTCGAGCAGACGGCCGGACTCCAGAGCGACTCCACTGGCTCCTTCACACTGGCTCTCGGCTTCGGCACCAACCAGAGCGCCGCGGTGAACGCAGCGACGGCCACCGCACACGCCTCGGTAAACGCGCTGGCCGCCGGCTACGAGCTGGGGTGGCTCGGGTATGACGCCGGACTCCGCGTGCCGTCGTCGGCCGTCCCCGGGCTCAGCACGAGCCAGCTCATCACCGCCTTCAAGGACTACTACCAGTCGGCCAACGTGGTGAAGGCCTCGGAGGACAAGACGTACCCGGGAGCGATCGTCGCCGGCCTGGACGCGCCCTGGGGACAGTCGATCGCCGGATTCTCAACCGGATACCGCGAGGTCTTCGGCCGCGATCTCTACGAGGCGTGGACCGCGCTCTACACCGACGGCGACCTCACCACCGCGCAGGCAACCGTGCGCTACTTGCTGCTCAAGAGCCAACTCCCCGACGGATCGCAGCCGCGCAACTCACTCCTCGACGGAACCAAGGCGCCGGATGCCTTCAACATCCAACTCGACGAGGCGGCCTACCCGCTGTTGATGGCGCTGCAGTCTGGACTCGCCTCCGACAACGCGCTCTGGCCGCACGTCCGGGCCACTGCCAACTTCCTCATCAGCCACGGCCCGAGCTTCGGCGTCGAACGCTGGGAGGAGCAGACCGGCTACTCCCCCTCGACCATCGCCGCCGAGATCGCCGGTCTGGTCGCCGCGGCCAGCATCGCAAAAGTCCACGGGGACCCCGCCGATGCCCGTATCTGGCTGGCCACCGCCGACCAGTATCAGCGCAGCATCAAGGCCTGGGGGGTCACCACTACCGGTCCGCTCTCCACGCAGCCCTACTTCATCCGCCTCTCCAAGACCGGCGACCCGAACGCCGCGATCAGCTACAACCTCGGCAACGGCGGGGCCACCGTCGACCAGCGGAGCGTGGTGGATCTGGGCTTCCTCGAGTACGTCCGGCTCGGCGAACTGTCACCGACCGACCCGACCCTGCCCAATTCGCTGGCCGTCGCCGACGCCAACCTGAAGAAGACGACGAGCAGCGGGCCCGGCTGGCTGCGCTACAACGGTGATGGCTACGGCGACTGCTACGTCCCCAATGACACCAGCTGCACGGTAAGCGGCGCCCCGTGGACCAACAACAACTCCGGCACCGGGCACCCGTGGCCGGTGCTGGGAGCCGAGCGGGCCCAGCAGTACCTGGCCCAGGGGAATCGAACCGCCGCCGCCGCGATCCTGGCCACCATCAACGGGATGAACTCCGGGCCGGGCCTCGTTCCGGAGCAGGTCTGGGACGAGCCGAACCTGGCCGCCGCTCCATTCGGCAGCGATCCGACGACGGCCTCGATCGGTTTCGTCAACGGCCAGGCCGACGGGTCCGCGTCTCCGCTGAGCTGGGGTTCGGCCTCGCAGGTCCGCCTCACCGCCGACCTGGTGGCCGGTCGGAACCTGGAGCAGCCGACCCAGACCAAGGTCCGCTACGTCACCCATAACCAGTTGACAACGCCCCTGGACGTCACCAGCCCGCTCGACTCGACCGCCGTCGGCAAGACGATCACGGTGACCGGAACAGCGAGCTCCGGCGCCACAATCGACGTGGCTGACGTGGCGACCGACGCCAACAACGCGACGACCACCAGCAAGACAATCGCGAAGGCCGACGGCTCCTTCACGCTGAGTCTCACCGCCGCAGCCGGCACCAACGTGCTGGTCATCAGCAGTACGGCGACCAACGGCGGCACCGCCCAGGTCGTGCGTTCGGTCATCAACGACGCGGTGAACGGGACCCTTCTCTTCGACCAGAGCGACCCGACCGGTGACGACAATGGCCCAGGAAACTATGCCTATCCGACCGCCGGAGACTTCCACGCCGGAGCATTCGACCTCACCGACTTCCAGGTCTACGACACCGGCTCCACGGTCACCTTCCGGGTGCAGACTCGCGACCTGACCCCGACCTTCGGTTCGACGAACGGCGCGCAACTCGATGACGTCTACGTCCACGTGCCGGGGGCCGCCGCCACCTCCACCAGCCCGTCCTATCCCGGGATGAACTACCAGATCGCGCCGACCGCGGCGTGGAGCCGCCTCATCGAAGCCCAGGGTTTCGGCAACCAGCGCTTCGTCGACAACAACGGCACCACTCTCGGCAGCGTCACCACCAGCGCCAACTCGATCTCGCGCTACGTGACGTTCAGCGTCGACAAGGCAGCGCTCGGCGGGACGCCGACCAGCGGCTGGGGATTCACCGTCGTGCTGACCGGACAGGACGGCACCCACGGGGCGGATCAGACCCGCAGCTTCGGCGCGACGCCGGGCGCCTACAACTTCGGCGTCTGCGCCACCGCAGAGTCGACACCGCTCTGCAGCGCGGACCCGAACACGGTGCCGAAGGCGATGGATGTACTGACCCCGCCCGGCACCGCCCAGTCGCAGGAGCTGGACTACAACGCTCACACACCGGTGGTTCTGCAGGACGTCACGATTCCCTAGTCGTCCCTCGAGCGCGCCAGACCGAACCACCCCAAACAGCCGTGCGGTTCGTTGTGGAACAACCTGATGAGACGTACGATTCAAGGTGGTTGCTCGTCCTGGGAGGCCCGATGACCGCGTCTGTCACCGCTGGCGCCTCTCAGCGTGGCCCGAGCACGCCAAGAGTCGGCTCGCCACGGATCGTCAACCTGGCCGCGCGCTGGATCAATGACGGCCGCCGCCTCGACATGCAAGGAATCGCTGACGAACTCGGCGTCTCCCGGGTCACCCTCTTCCGCAACGTCGGCAGCCGGGACGTGCTGCTGAGCGAAGCTCTCTGGGTCATCACCGAGCGGACCCTGCGCATCGCCGCCGCCCAGTGGGAGGCCGAACGCCCCCCGGGCGCGCTGCTGACCACGGGCACAGGTCGCAATATCAACGCGATGGTGGCCAGCTCCAAAGGGATGCGCCGCCTCCTCGACGACGAGCCGGCACTCACCCTCCGGGTGATGACCGATCCTCGGGGACGGGTACAGACGGGCGTCGTGGCCTTCATTGAAGCGCTGCTGCGTCGGGACATGGACGAACTCGGCTTCGTGCCACTCATCGAACCCGGAGCCCTGGCCTATGCCCTGGTCCGGATGGGTGAGTCGTTCCTCTATGCGGACGTGCTGGCCGCCCGCCGCCCGGACGTCGAACTGGCGAACCGGCTGCAGCAGGCCCTCATTGAGGGCATTCGCCCTTAGTTTTCAGGCACTAACTGTGAGGTACTCGGGGTCGTCGAACTGACGCTTGTCGCGCTCGATCGCGGCAAGCACCTTCTCCTCGGGCATGGCCAGGTTGGCCGCCCAGTAGAAGATCACCAGGCTGAACCCGATGACGACGGCCAGGTCCCACCACTCACCGAGGTGCGTGTGTGAGCTGACACCGTTGTGTTCACTGGTGTAGCGGCCGATGCTCGAGATGATCGTCATGCCAAGCAGCCACGGCCCGAGCCAGGCGGCCGGTCGCAGCATGCTCATGGCGTCGGTCCCGGCGATCGAGACCCCGAGGCCGAAGAGCATCAGTCCGACCAGAATCGCGCAGTCGATCTTCCACATCGTCTGGAAGCCGCCCCAGTAGAGCAGCAGGCTGGCCGAGCAGAAGGCCGCTGGCATCAGGATGTGGGAGTAGGGCATCTGATACGTCCGCGATCGGTGCCGGTCACGGCGTTTCAGCGCGGCCAGCGAGATCGGCGCGAAGGCGTACATGATCGCGGTCGCGCCAGTGACCACGTTGACCAGCTTGTTCCATGACGGGAACGGGCCGAAGGCCGCCACCCCGACCACGAAGGCCAGCAGGATCGAGACGACCGGCACGCCCTTCTGATTGGTGTACGCCAGCGCGCTCGGCATCTCACGCTCCTCCCCCAGCGCATACGACAGACGGGCCGACGTGCCGACGTACACGATTCCGGTGCCCGACGGCGAGACGACCCCGTCAATGACGATCATTGCGGCCAACCAGGTGGCGCCGACGGCCAGGGCCAGCGTGTGCCAAGCCCCCTGGTCGGTGGCGGCATTGCCCCCGAGCGGGTTGGCCCAGTCGTGAACCACGTCGGCCGGATTCACCGCACCGATGAAGACGACCTGCAGAAGTAGGTAGATTCCACCACCGATGGCCATGGCGGTGATGATCGCCCGGGAGAGATCGCGCCGGGGATCGCGAGCCTCACCGGCGAGCTGCACCGCCTGCTCAAACCCCTGCAGCGCGAAGACCACACCCAGCGGCAGCGCGGCGAATACCCCGTGTATTCCGTAGGGCATGAACCCGCCGCCGGCGTGGAAGTTGCCGATGTGGAAGGAGAGCGACGCGATGACGACGATGGTCAGCAGCGGGATGGCCGTCTTCCAGATGACGACGATGGCGTTGCTCTCGGCCATGAACTTGGCTCCGGCCAGGTTCATCAACGTGAAGATCACCATCGCGATGGCGGCCACCACCAGGCCTCGTTCGTTCAGCAACCCCTTGCTGGCGCCCGTCTCGTGGATCATGTTGAAGTGGTGCTGCACTGACGAGAGGCTGTTGGCATAGGCAATTGCGCCGAGGATCTCGATCGGCGCGATCATCACCGCCTGCAGCCAGGAGGCCCAGCCGGCCACGAAGCCGGCCAGCGGGCCGTGGGAGAAGTAGGGGAAGCGCCCGGTTCCACCGGCAACCGGGTAGGTGGCGCCCAGTTCGGCGTAGACCAGCGCCAGCACGGTGAGCATGATGACCGCGAGCATCCAGGAGACGATCGACGCCGGGCCGGCCGTCTCGGATGCGGTGAGGGCGCTCAGCAGCCAGCCCGACCCGATGATGGAGCCGAGCGAGACGAACATCAGCCCGTAGTAGCCAACGGTGCGCTGCAGCCCGCCGCCGCGCGGATTCTCAGTGGTCGGCGCGTTGCTCATCGGCGATCCTTGCTCTGGATGGGTCCGTAGGTGATCGGTGCCTGCGGAGGGGGTACCCAATTTCGGACTCTGCTACCAGAAAGCCCCTGCGGTCAATACCCAGCGGGCGCGGCGCATCACTCTGCGTGCAAGGCGGCGGAGGCGGAACACGCCGGGACCGCACGAGAAACAAGGGGACTCGCGGCGGGGCGGCTGGGATAGGGTCAGCAGGCAACCCCACACCACCGACTTCGACCGAGCGTGCGCATGCCGGCTGCCGTGAACGTCATCGGACACTCTCCGGAGCGCGCCGACGGTCGGTGCCGCCCATGACCGGTGATCTGCCGGCCGAAGTCGACGCGATCTTCGATCGGCTACCGCTCATCGCCGGCCGCCCCCGTGACGTAACGCCATTGGCCGGCGGTCTCACCAACCACAACTACAAGGTGGTCGTGCCGGACGGCGCCTACGTCGTGCGGGTATCACCGCGCGAAACCGACCTGCTGGCCATCGACCGGCGGGCCGAGCACTTCAACAGCGTCGCCGCGGCCGAGGCCGGGGTGGGCGCGCCGGTGCTGGACTACCTGCCGGGCGAGGGCGTGATGGTGGTCGGCTTCATCGATGGTGTCACCTTCACCGACGAGCACCTTCAGCGGGACGGGGTGATCCAGCGGGTCGCCTCAGCCTGCCGCCAGCTCCACGCTGGGCCCCGATTCACCAATGATTTCAACATGTTCGTGATCCAGCCGGGTTACCTCAGGATCGTCCAGGAGCGCGGCTTCCGGCTGCCGGCGGGCTACCTCGATTTCGCCGATCAGGTGGGGCAGATCCGCAGCGCGCTGGCCGCCCACCCCGAGCCAACAGTGCCGTGCAACAACGACCTCCTGGCCGGCAACTTCGTGGACGACGGCGAGAAGCTCTGGCTCATCGACTACGAATACTCGGGAAACAACGACCCCTGCTTCGAACTTGGCAACATCTGGAGTGAGTGCCACCTCAGCGAGGAGCAACTGGACGAACTGGTCACCGCGTACTACGGGCGCGAGGTGCGCAGCCGTATGGCCCGGGCCCGACTGCAGGGGCTGATGTCCCGCTACGGGTGGACGCTCTGGGCCTCGATCCAGACGGCGACGAGCTCACTGGACTTCGACTTCTGGTCCTGGGGGATGCTGAAGTTCGAGGCCGCCCGCGAACAGTTCACCAGCCCGAGCTTCGAGAATCTCCTCGTCGACGTGCGGCGAACCGACTAACGGCAGGAGTAGCGAGTGGTCCCCACAGTCCCGGCCCGGGCGCAGGTCGTCATCGTCGGAGGCGGTGTCATCGGCACGAGCGTCGCCTATCACCTGACCCAGCTCGGCTACCGAGACCTCGTGCTGCTCGAGCAGGGCCGCCTCTCCGGTGGCACCACCTGGCACGCCGCCGGCCTGGTCGGGCAGCTGCGGGCGTCGGAGTCAGGTACCCGTCTGGTGCAGTATTCGACGGAACTCTATGCCCGTCTGGAGAGCGAGACCGGTCTGAGCGCGGGGTACAAGCGCTGCGGCGGGGTGACGCTGGCCCGCACCGAGGAGCGTATGGTCCAGCTGCGCCGCACCGCGGCCGCAGCGGTTGCCTATGACCTGGAGTGCGAGATCATCACCTCCGCCCAGGCTCGCGAACGCTACCCGCTGATCCGCGACGACGATCTGGTCGGGGCGATCTGGCTCCCCGGTGACGGCACGGCCAACCCGACCGACCTGACCGCCGCCCTGGCCCGCGGCGCCCGGATGCGGGGAGCACAGATCGTCGAGAAAGTAAGGGTGTTGGGCATCGACACGGACGGTGGCGCCGTGACCGGCGTGCGCACCGATGCCGGCGACATCGAGGCCGAGCTCGTGGTCAACTGCGCGGGCCAGTGGGCGAAGGCGATCGGGGCGATGTGCGGGGTGAATGTCCCCCTCCATTCGGCCGAGCACTTCTACGTGGTCACCGATCAGATCGAGGGTGTGCGGCGAGACCTGCCGATCCTGCGGGATCCGGACGGCTACACCTACTTCAAGGAGGAGGTCGGCGCACTGGTCGTCGGCGGATTCGAACCCCAAGCAAAACCCTGGGTCTCCCCGGACGCACTCCCCTACCCCTTCGAGTTCCAACTGCTGGATGAGGACTGGGACCAGTTCTCGATCCTCATGCAGAGCGCCCTGCATCGCATCCCCGTGCTGCAGGAGACGGGGATCAAGAAGTTCTACAACGGCCCGGAGAGTTTCACCCCGGACAACCAATTCATCCTGGGCGAGGCGCCGGAGTTGAAGAACTTCTTCGTCGCCGCCGGTTTCAACTCCGTCGGCATCGCCTCGGCCGGAGGGGCCGGCCGGGCACTGGCCGAGTGGATCGCCAACTCCGGCCCGACCTCGGACCTCGTCGGCGTCGACATCCGCCGCTTCGCCCCATTCAACGGTAACAACCAGTGGCTGCGGGCCCGGGTCGGCGAGGTGCTCGGGCTCCACTACGCAGTGCCCTGGCCCAACCGGGAGTTCGACTCGGCCCGTCCCTTCCGCCGCCCGGCGGCCTACCAGGAACTGCAGCGCCGGGGCGCGCTCTTCGGGTCCAAGATGGGCTGGGAGCGGGTCAACGTCTTCGCACCGGCCGGGTCGCCGGCCGAGCTCGAGTACGCCTGGGGGAAGCAGAACTGGCAGTCCTGGTCGGACGCCGAGCAGCGCGCGACCCGCAACGAGGTGGCGCTCTACGACCAGACGTCCTTTGGAAAGCTGCTGATCAGTGGCCCGGACGCCGCCGCCCGCCTGCAGTGGCTCTGCACCGGCGACGTCGACGGCCCCGTCGGTCGGGCCGTCTACACCGGGATGCTCAACGAGCGCGGCGGTTACGAGGCCGACGTGACCGTGACCCGGCTCGGAGCCGAGGAGTTCCTGCTGGTCACCGGTGCCGGTTCGGTGCTGCGCGACGCCGACCACCTGCGCCGGCACACACCGCCCGAAGCCCGGATGAGCGTCGTGGACGTCACCGCCGCCTACGCCGTCTACGGGGTGATGGGGCCTCGATCCCGGCAGTTGCTGCAGTCACTGAGCGACAGCGACCTCGGCAATGACGCCTTCCCCTTCGCCACCAGCCGCGAGATCAGCCTCGGAGCGGCCACCGTGCGGGCCACCCGAATCACCTACGTTGGCGAGTTGGGCTGGGAACTCTACGTCCCCACCGAGTTCGCCGTCGGGGTGTACGAGGCCCTGCACGAGGCTGGGGCCAAGCTGGGCCTGATCGACGCCGGGTACTACGCCATCAACTCACTGCGGCTGGAGAAGGGGTACCGGGCCTTCGGCAGCGACCTGACGCCCGACTTCGGGCCGGTCGAGTCGGGGCTCCTCTTCGCCTGCAAACTCGACTCGGGGGAACCCTTCCTGGGACGGGCGGCCGTGGAGCAGGCGATCGCGGAGGGTCCGCGGCGCCGGCTCGTGTCGGTGGTCCTCGGCGATCACGATGCCCAGACGTGCACCGTCTGGGGCGGGGAGTTGCTGCTGCGCGACGGCGAACCGGTCGGGCAGCTCACCTCGGCGGCCTGGGGGGCGACCCTCGACGCGGCGGTGGCCCTGGTCTACGTGCGCCGCACCGATGGGGGCGTCGTCAGCGGCGAGTACCTGCGCGAGGGTGAGTATCAGGTGGACGTGGCCGGAACCCTGGTGCCGGCCTCCGTCTCGCTGCGCCCGCCGTATGACCCCACTTCCGCCCGCATTCGCGGCTGAACGCAACACCCGCCCAGCTCAGACTCTCCCACGCACGGTCGATAGGACGACGCAGGTTCCGCGTTTAGCCCCTTCGGTGTGGAGTGATACCTATGAGTGAAGTCCGGCGCTGGTCCAAGATTTCCGGGACCTCCAGCATCGCCGCCCGTCTGGTGAGTGCCTTTCTGGTGGTGACTGCGGCGACGGTGGCCGTCGGGCTCGTCGGGCTGCACGAACTCTCGGCACTGAACACCAAGGCGAAGACCATCTACGTCGCCGGTGCTGTTCCGGCCGAGGCGGTGCGCAGCCTCGAGGGCACTTGGTTCCACTACACGACCGACCTGGCCCAGAGTGGCCTCACCACCGTCCTGCCGGCCGATGAGATCGCTGCCGTCACCGCAGACAGCAAGGTGCAGCTCAAGAAACTCACCGACGACATCGCCCAGGTGCAGAAGATGTCGCTCGCCCCGGCGGCCCAGGCCGCGGTCTCCACCCTCTCCAGTGACCTGGCGAACTACCTGCGCGACATCGCGCTGCTGCCGGAAGCGATCGCCTCCGGCGACAAGGGTAAGACGAGTGCACTACTGGGCGAGACCCAGCAGATTCAGAGCAGCATCCCGGCCATCCTGACCTCAGCGGCGACCGCTCAGCTCGATGGAGCCCACGCGGATGCCAAGCGAGCCGAATCGGCCTACTCGAGCGCCCGGTCGCTGATCATCGTGTTGATGGCGCTCGGCCTCGCCGTCGGCGTGGCCATCGCCCTGGCGACGGCTCGTTCGCTGAGCCGTCCGATCCGCCGCACCGAGGGGGTCCTGCAGCGGATGGCCGGTGGTGACCTCACCGCCCGCGTCGAGATCAGCGGCCGTGACGAGTTGGCCCGGATGGGGGCATCGCTCAACACCAGCCTGGCCTCGGTCGCCGAGGTGGTCCGTCTCATCAACGCCTCCGCTACTGAGCTCTCCGACGCCAGTGAGAGCCTCACCGGAGTCGCCACCTCGATCTCGGAGTCGGCCGACACCGCGGCCAACAAGGCGGCCGCGGTGGCCCGCTCGTCGGAGGAGGTGTCGGCCAACGTCTCCACGGTCGCGACCGGCGCCGACGAGATGTCCTTGAGCATTCGTGAGATCGCGACCAACGCTGCTCAAGCCGCCACCGTCGCGGCCGACGCGATGGCGGTCGCCGAGACGGCCACTCAGACGATCTCCAAGCTTGGCGAGTCGAGCGTCGAGATCGGCAACGTCATCAAGGTCATCACCTCCATCGCGGCCCAGACGAACCTGCTAGCCCTCAATGCCACGATCGAGGCGGCCCGAGCCGGTGAGGCCGGCAAGGGATTCGCGGTGGTGGCCAGCGAGGTGAAGGAACTGGCCCAGGAGACGGCCCGGGCCACCGACGACATCGGCCGCCGCGTCTCAGCGATCCAGGCCGACACCGCCGGAGCGGTCGAGGCCATCGAGCGCATCACCGAGGTGATCGGGCACGTGCACGGCTTCCAGATCACGATCGCCAGCGCCGTCGAGGAGCAGAACGCGACCACCGATGAGATGGGGCGCAACGTGGGGCTGGCCGCCGTCACCTCAGCCACCATCGCGGACGGGATCTCAGCCGTGGCCGAGGCGACTCAGGCGGCGAGCGACGGCGCCCGGCGCTCCGGCGAGGCCGCGACCGAACTGGCCGGAATGAGCGCGCAACTGCGCGGTGTCATCAGCCGCTTCACCGCCTGAGCTGCCGCTCAGGGCATCTCCATCGTCTCGGCCCGACGGATCTCACCCAGAGCGGCGGCGAGGACCCCGGCCGTCGTCACGCTGGCGTCAGCGCGCGCCGCATCGCCGAGCAGGCTGCTCATCAGCAGCAGGCTGTGGGCCAGTTGCTCCTCATAGGACGTGTCATCACGCTCCTCGGCGTCGGCCATTCCGAGGGCGCCGACGAGGGCCCAGAGCAGCGTCTCGGCGTTGAGCGTCGGATACCAACCGGCCGCCGCCGCAGCACATCCCCGCACCGCGGCCTCAACGCCCTCGGCATCGAGGCCGTCCGGGTTGAATCGCTCCAGGAGGTCTCGGGTGACCGCACCGACGAGGGCGTTGAGCTGCTCCCGGTCAAGTTTGAGCAGGTCGATGCGGGCCTGCGCGAAGTCCGCCGGCTCAGCGGCCCGCGCGGCCGACACAGCGTCATCCAGTGCCACACATATCGCGCGGGCCGGCTCCGGCCAGCGCTGATAGGAGTTCGCCGGCTGGTCAGACACGGGACAAGCAGATCACGAGGCTGACGGCGGCCGCGATGAGGTAGGCGGCGATGACCACGTTGATCACGCTCAGCCGGCGCGACGGGGAGAGCTGGCTGCGCTCCAGCAACCAGGCGACGCCGGGAATCATCAGAATCGCGTGGAGCGCGATGCCGTGGAATGCCTTGAGAAACCCGGCGGTGTTGTAGGCCAGCGTCAGGTGGCCGGAGTGAATCAGCTGCTCGCCGCGCACGATCATGGCGATCCCCGCTGCGAGACCGGCCATCAACAGCAGGAACCCGGAGCGAATCGCGCGCTGCATCGACGCCGACGCGTTGACTTCGCTCCGCAGCGAGGCTACGGCGAAGGCCCCCAGCGTGGCGATGAGGACCGCACCCCCGACCGCGAGGCTGAAGGCGACCACCCGGTCGGCCACGGTAGCGGTGTTGAAGTGGGACGGGACGTGCCGCCAGGCCTGCAGGGTCACACCGGTCACCTCGACGACGCAGTCGGCGGCGAAGATCGCCAGCAGCGTGCTGCGCCGGCGCGGCGACATCGTGAGGTACGAGGTGACCCAAGTGATCGAGAGGAGGACGACACCGAAGGAGACCCCGAAGGTGATCGGTTTGCGCCAGGAGAGCGGCCCGAGCCAGGGACGGGGGTAGGCGGCCAGGGCCAGGAAGTGCGCGAGCCCGACCAGGATGAGACCCACGCCGACGACGCAGCAGACGAGCTCGACTCCGGTGAGCGAGCGGCTGACGCCCGCGGGACGATTTAATTCCTTGACAGAATCATTCTGCACAGAATGATTATTGCACAGAATGATGTGCCGTATGCTCGGCCTCATGCCGGATCCGAGAGCGACCCCAGCCGCGGGCCCACCATCGAGCTTTCGGGGGCCCGGGGTTGCGTTCCTGCTCGCCCAGGTCGGGGCCCGGGCCGCGGAGGAGTTCTCCAGCGCCCTCAGCGAACTCGAACTGAGCCCCGGCCTCGCCGGCATCATGCGCCTGCTGAGCGTCGACCCCGCGGTCACCCAGCAGCAGCTGGCCCAGAAGCTCCGAACGGCGCCGAGCAGGGTCGTGGCGTACCTGGACGATCTCGAGGCTCGAGGGTGGATCACCCGCACTCGCGATGCCGGCGACCGGCGGGCCAACATCATCCACCTCACCCCAGCGGGGCGGCAGTCCTTCGCCGCTATCGCCACCGTCGGTCGACGCCACGAGGAGCGCGTCACCCAACCCCTGACCGACGACGAAGCGGCGACACTGCGGGAACTTCTGACCCGGGTCGCGGCCGGACTCGACCTGACCGAGGGCGTCCACCCCGGGTACCGCAGCGCGGCGGGGCGGCCGGACCCCGAGAGCGACACGCGCTAGCCGCCGTCCTCACCCTTCTCCCGCAGGCGGCAGCAGAGCTAACATCCGCAGTGCAGACGGGCGGTCTGGCCGGGCCACCGCTGTGGACCCCTGGGGGCACGATGTTTCCGCAGCTGCCGAAGTCGATCAATCACCTGATCCCGAAACTGGTCGGCCCGCTGCGGGACGTGCCGGCGGTCCGCGGCCTGCTGAGCGGGTTGATCATCAATGAATTCAGCTACTCGACGACCCTGCGCCCCCGCCCACTGTCGCTGATGAGCGACTACACGAGCTGGGCCAGTCTGACCGACCGCAGCTACTCGGGACGCCATCTGCCACCGGCCAGCGACGAGGCGATCGCCGCGCTGCCACCACAGGAGGAGGTGGTGGCGTTGTTTCGCCGGAAGAAGGAGATCAAGTCGACCGACACCAGCGTGATGTTCATGTTCTTCGCGCAGTGGTTCGTCGACAGCTTCCTCTCAACCGACATGGTGGACTTTCGCCGCAATCATTCGAACCACGAGATCGACCTCTGCGAGATCTACGGCCTCACACCCGCTCAGACCGAACTGCTGCGCTCGCACGAGGGTGGCCGGCTGAAGAGTCAGCTCATCGACGGCGAGGAGTACCCGCAGTTCTACTTCCAACCCCGCGAGCCAGGAGCCGATCTGGTGGTGAAACCCGAATTCGTCGGGCTCTTCGACGAGAACTTCGTCCTCAACGTGATCCTGGGCGATGCCCCGGACGATCGGAAGGACTCATTCTTCGCCGTCGGCCTCGCCCACGGCAACTCCACCATCGGCAACACGATCATGAATATCGTCTGGCTTCGGGAGCACAATCGCCTGGCCGGTGAACTCGCCGCGCGGTACCCGGAGTGGGACGACGAGCGAATCTTCCAGACGACGCGGAACATCACCATCGTGCTGCTGCTCAAGCTCGTCGTCGAGGAGTACATCAAGCACATCGGCCCCTGGGACGTGCCGGTCGAACTGGTACCCCTGATCGCCGACAGCGAGCGCTGGAACCGGACCAACTGGGCCGCTGTGGAGTTCAACATCCTGTACCGGTGGCACATGCTCGTCCCGGATGCCATCGGTGAGGGAGCCGACGAGATCGGTGCCGACGCGGTGCGCAACAACAACCCGCTGGTGATCTCGCTCGGCGTCGAGAAGCTGATGAGCCAGTGCTCGAACGTGCTCGCCGGCAAGATCGGGCTCCACAACACCCCGACATTTCTGGTTGATCGGCACGGTGACTCACCGTCGATCGAGGAGCGCACGGTGATGCTCGGCCGCTCGGCCCGGCTGTGCTCCTACAACGACTACCGCGAGGCCTACGGTCACAAGCGGATGACCAGCTATCACGAACTGACGCATGACAAGGCCGTCCAGGAGCGCCTCCAGTCGCTCTACGGCGATATCGACAACCTGGAGTGGTACGTCGGCATCTTCGCCGAGGAGTACCCCGACTACATGATGATGGGCGACCTGCTCACGTCGATGGTGGCCAACGATGCCTTCACTCAGGCGCTGACGAATCCGCTGCTGGCGCGGCACGTCTACTCGCCGCAGACGTTCTCCACGCTCGGGCTGAAGACCATCGAAGAGACGCAGAGCCTGCAGCAGATCGTCCAACGCAACTCGAAGGATCCAGCCAGCGTCTACGTCAGCTTCAGCTGCTCGGGGAAGTAGCCGACGGCGCGGCGATTGCCCTTAACTAGCCGGAAGCATTGCCTGCAGCCGGGCGACCAGCGCGTCCCGGTCGCCGCCTAGCGCCACCGCCTGCCCGAGCAGGAAGAGCGTCAACGGTCCGAAGCGCCGCTCCAGAGCGTGGGCAATCTCGCGGGTGAGGTCGAGCAGATCGTCCGTGCGATCGAGTGGTTCCACGCCGAGTTCGGTTGCGACTCGACTGAGCCAGTCTTCGTTCACCAGGTGGCTCCGTTCGACGCAACTAGAGGACTTCACCTTGATATTTCAGGGCGAACTTGCCCCGCCGGACGCCTCGACTTGAGGGCGTCCGGCCGGGAGCCAGACGGCTAGGGCAGGTAGTAGTTCGGGTTCGGCAGCTTGAAGGTGCGGTCGGCACTGCCGCCGATCAAGTCACTGTACTGGTCGCCGAAGTTCGCCACGATGTCGTAGCCGAGCGATTCGATGTGCGCTCGGGTGGCCGACTTGTAATGGATCGTGGTGCAGGTTCCCCCGTTCGGATCTCCGGCGCAGGCCTTCTTGAGGTAGTCCGGGTAGTCCGCCACGGCCGGCTTGGTGAAGAGGCCGTCCTCACCGTCGTTGAGGGTCGTCGGTGCCGGGTAGCCGGCGTCCACGCCCACTCCGTCCGAGGTGAGGTTGCCCAGCGTCACCGCCTCCTGGGTCGCCGGACGACCGGTCAGGAAGAAGATCGCGTAGCCGTGCTGGGCGGCCGAAGTCGCCATCGCGACCATACCGGGAACGGCGGGGAAGAGTTGGCCATTGACGAAGGCGGCATTGGTCGTGGGGTTGTAAGCCCAGTTGCTGGCGACCTCGTAGTTCCAGGTGGCCAGCGACGTGTCATCCACGTCGAGCAGAATCGCCTTTGTCTTGCGGGAGTGCGCGTGGTCGAGATAGCGCGTTCCGTCGGCTGCGACCCGGCTCGCCTCCTTCGCGTAGTTGCTGTCGGCAGCAAAGGTACCGGTGCCGAGCGGATCGCCGTAATAATTGCGGATCTGCTGGCGCAGGACGTCGATATTAGTGATCTGGTTGGCCGACCGCGGCGTGCTGGTATGGATCGCGGGCTGAGCGACCGCACTGTAGGCGACCCCTCCCCCGGCGGCGACCAGCACCGCGGCCAGCCCCACAAGTAAGGTCCTTGTTACGCGAGAGAACTGACTGAATCGCCTGACAAAACGCATGATTCTCCTTCTGCTCGACACGTTCTATCGACGCTATCGATCAAGCAGCATTCCGTAAAGCCCCCACCAACGGGCGGCCCCAGCCCGGTCCGCGACTCCCCGACATCCGGGAATCATCAATAATTTCCGGCAGGTTGAACGTCGTCGCCGCCGCGTCCGTCAGGCACTTTTGTTCGCCGACCGAGCGTATACAGCGCGACGCGTTCTGTGTATGTTGTGACCCACAACATATTCCCCCGTCAGCGTCACGCGCTACCCCCGAGCGCCCACTCAATCCGTTCAGTGCTGAACAGGAGTCCCCCGTGAACCGCCGAATCGTCCTCTGGGCCGTCCTCGTGGCTGCCCTCTCGAACTGCCTGATCGCTGTTATCGATGCCCCGAACAACGCCCAAGCCGCGACGCCCCGCTGTCCCTGGGTCGGCTCCAGCGCGCCCGTCAAGACACGGGTCGCGCAGGTCATGGGGGCGATGGCACTGCCGCAGAAGATTGCCCTTCTGCATGGCCAACTCGGCTCTTCATATGCCGGCCTCACGCCGGCCATCGCTGCTCTCTGCATACCGGCCATGAACTTCCAGGACGGGCCGGCCGGCGTCGGCGACGGGCTCACCGGGGTGACCCAACTACCCGCGCCGGTGGCCGCCGCCGCCACCTGGGATCCGGTGGCCGAGCGTCATTACGGCGCGGTCCTCGGAGCCGAAGAGGCCGGCAAGGGGACGACGGTGACCCTGGCCCCCACGGTGAACCTCGTTCGCGATCCGCGTTGGGGACGCGCCTTCGAATCGACCGGTGAGGACCCCTATCTGGCCGGCCGCACTGGCGCTGCGCTGATCGAGGGCATACAGAGTCAGGGCGAGTTGGCTCAGGTGAAGCACCTGGCCGCCTACAACCAGGAGACCAACCGCAATACCGCGGCCGACAACGCCGTGGTCTCGACCCGCGCCCTACAGGAGCTCTATCTCCCCGCCTTCGGTACGGCGGTGAAGTCGGCCGCCGTCGCCTCGGTGATGTGCTCGTACAGCACCGTCAACGGCACCCCGGCCTGTCAGAACAAGCTGCTGCAGAATGCGGTGCTGCGCGATGAATTCGGGTTCGACGGTTTCGTCACCTCGGACTGGTTCGCCACGAAGTCGACCGTCGCCTCCGCCAATGGCGGGTTGGATATCGAGATGCCCGACGGCGCCTACTTCGGCAGCGCACTCTCCGCGGCCGTCGCCGCCGGGACGATCTCGATGGCCACCATCGACAACATGGTCGCAGGCATCCTGACCCAGATGTTCGGATTCGGCCTCTTCGACCGAGCCCCCACCGGCTCCCCGGCCCAGATCGTCACCAACGATGCCCACGTCGCGGTGGCACGTTCAGTCGCGGCCGAGGGCACCGTCCTGCTGAAGAACAAGGGGAATTCACTACCGATCACGTCGGCCGTGCGCAGCATCGCGGTCATCGGGGACGATGCGGCCGATCATCCGCAGTACACCGGCGGGGGTAGCGCCAGCGTCCGCGCCGACTACGAGGTCGCGCCGCTGCTCGGCATCCAGCGACGCGCGCCGGCCGGCACCTCCGTCCTCTTCGACCCAGGGGTCAGCGCGACCTCAGCCGCGGCAACCGCAGCCCGGGCTGACGTGGCCGTCGTCTTTGCCAGCAAGTTCGAGGCCGAGGAGTCGGATCTCAGTTCCATCGATCTCTCGGCATCCCTGAACAATCTGATCAGCGCGGTCGCCGCGGCCAATCCGAACACCATCGTCGTGCTGAACACCGGATCCGCCGTAACGATGCCTTGGATCGACGGCGTCGCCGGTGTCCTTGAGGCCTGGTACCCGGGGCAGGAGAACGGTACAGCCATTGCGCAGGTTCTCTTCGGTGACGTGAACCCGTCCGGGCATCTACCGGTGACCTTCCCCCGTTCGCTGGCCGACGTGCCGGCTCAGACGCTCGCCCAGTGGCCCGGTGTGGACGGGAATGTTCAATATTCTGAGGGACTCCAGGTCGGTTACCGCTGGTACGACCAGCAGGGCATCGTGCCGCTCTTTCCGTTCGGCTACGGCCTCTCGTACACGAAATTCGCGTACAGCGATCTGCACCTCTCGCCCGTCAACGCCGGCGGTTCACTCACGGTCGCCGCGACAGTCACGAACATCGGCAGCCGAACTGGATCGGACGTCGCGCAGCTCTATATCGGCGCACCGGCCGCCGTCGGAGAACCACCCAAGCAACTCAAGGGGTACAAGCGGGTGACGCTGAGCCCCGGCGCCAGCACTCGGGTCTACTTTCCCCTCAGCCTGAAGGACTTGGCGGCCTGGTCGACCGCCGCGAACGCCTTCGTCACCGCGCCCGGTTCCTACGACGTGTGGGTCGGCGACTCATCGCGGGATCTGCCCCTGCATACGGCGCTGACGGTCGCCTCCGGCCGCCCCGGACGCACGGTGTCGTTGACGAACCCCGGTCCCGTCGACGTCGCGGTCGGCACCGGCTTCGGCCAGCAGATCGTGGGGAGTGACTCGGCCGGAGCCGCCCTGACCTACAGCGCGTCCGGGCTACCGGCCGGGGTCACCGTGAGCGGCGACGGGCTGCTCTCCGGTACTGCACTCCGGGCAGGAACGACCACTGTCACCGTGACGGCGAGCGATTCGTCCGGCGCGGCCGGCACAACCACCTTCATCCTGACCGTGAACCCGGCGCCCGCGGGAGGCGGCCGCACCGGCCCGGTCACCGGACTGGCCGGCCTCTGCCTGGACGTCCGCGGCGACTCCAACGTCGACACCACGGCGGTGGAGATCTTTCCGTGCAATGGGACGAATGCCCAGCAATGGACGCCACATTCGGACGGCACCCTGCGGGCCCTGGGCAAGTGTCTGGATGCCGCCGCCGCCGGCACGAGGGACGGCACCCGGGTGCAGCTCTACACCTGCAACGGCACCGGGGCCCAGCAGTGGTCGGTCTCCGGATCCGCGCTGATCAACGTTGGCTCCGGTCTCTGCCTGGACGTTCCGGCCGGGCTTCCGGCGCCAGGGAGTCAGGTGCAGATCTACCACTGCAACGGAACGGCGGCCCAGCAATGGACATTGCCGTGAGCACCGCCCGAATCTGATCAGGCCCGCAGCGTCTGCAGGAACGAGTCCATCGCCGCCACCATGTCGACGTCTTCGGGGTGGAGCAGCCACTGCAATTGCAGGCCGTCCATCATCGCGATGATCTGCACCGCCGTCACATTCAGATCGAGATCGGCGCGAAGCACCCCTGCGGCCTGATCACGCTCCAGTGCCTCGATAACCAGTGAGCGCATCGTCGCGTAGCGATCAGTCCACCAGGCATGGCCCGGATTCTCCGGATCCACTCCCTCCGCCGACAGCGTGGCGAAGAGCCGGATGATGCCCGGCCGCTCCGAATTCTCGGCCGTGAGTTCGATCAGTGCGTCGAGGTAGCTGCCACCGAAGTTCCAGAAGTTCTCCACATCCGAATCCTGTCGCCGCTCGAGAACCGCCAGCAAAAGGTGAGTCTTCGTCGCGAAATAGTGCAGCAGCCCCGGCTGGGTGAGACCGGCGGCGCTGGCGATCGCCGCCATCGGGGCGCCACGAAATCCTTTCGTCGCGAACGCCTCCTGCGCAGCGTCCAGGATCTGGTCTCGCTTGGAGACAGCTTCGGACTGCGTCGCGCTCGTCATGGCCTGATGGTAGCGAGCCCCAATACTCCGAGACCTGTAAAGCCACAGTGACCTCTCTCTGTGTCCCAGCAGCGCGTGAATTTGGCGTGTTAGACGCAGTGTCGAAACCTACCGGCGGCCCTACCGAATACTCGGTAGGGCGACTATGGTCCAGGTCACACCGCCCTGCGCGATGACGAATCCCCCTCCCAGGTAAGCAGGTGCACCAATGCGTCACCGTCTGTTTTCTGCTGTTGCCCTAGCCGTCGCCGCCACCACGTTCGCGGCGACCGTCTCGACCGCCACCGCATCACCGCTGAGCGTCTCCCCGACGAGCGTCTCCCCGACGAACCCCGGGCCGCTCGCACCATCGGTCACGGCCCGGCCCTGGCTGGCCACCGACCTGACCCCGGCGCAGCGTGCGAATCTGCTCCTCAAGCAGATGACCCTGCCCGAGAAGGTCGACCTGATGACCGGCAACCAGGGTGAAGCGCCCTACGCGTACTACAGCGCGCCGATCGTGCGTCTGGGCATCCCGGCGCTGAAGATGGCCGACGCGAGCTCCGGAGTCGCCCCGCGGGGCTGGTCGCTGGTCGACACCGGCCAGAACGCCACCTCGATGCCCTCGATGCAAGCGCTCGGCGCAACGTGGTCAACGACCACCGCCACCAACTATGCCAACGCAGTGGCCGCCGAGGTGCTCGAGACCGGGCAGAACGTCATGCTCGGACCGGACGCCGACATCATCCGCCAACCCTTCTGGGGACGGGCGGACGAGACCGAGAGCGAGGATCCGACGATCAACGCGAACGTCACCGGCGCCTACGTCAAGGCCATGCAGTCTCACAACATCATCGCCGACCTGAAGCACTACCTCGGCTACAACCAGGAGACCAACCGCGGCAGCGGCCAGAACGACATCGTGAGCCAGCGCGCCCTGCGTGAGATCTATGCATTGGCCTTCGAAGCCGTTGTAAAGACGGCTGATCCCGGTTCGGTGATGTGCTCGTTCAACAAGATCAATGGCGAGTACTCCTGCGACAACGCCCTGACCCTGCGCAACCTGCTCAAGGGGCAGCTGAAGTTCACCGGCTTCGTCCTCACCGACTTCGGTGCAATTCACGACACGCTGAAGGGGCTGCAGGGCGGCACCGACATGGAGACGGGGACGTTCACGCTCTACGACGGCGCCCTGCTGGCCGCGGTCATGAACGGGACCGCCTCCGAAGCGCAGGTGGATCAGAGCGTGCTCCGCATCCTCACCACGATGTTCCGTCTCGGAATCTTCGACCACGCCTACACACCGTCGGCCATTCCGGTCGCCGCGCACGACGCCGTCGCCCTCAAGACGGAGGAGTCGGCGATCACCCTGCTCAAGAACACCAACAGCACGCTCCCACTCAGCCCGGCCACCAAGTCCATCGCCGTCATCGGCGCCGACGCCAACATCCTGGCCGCGCCGAGCGGTGCCCCATGGGTCAGCCCGACACAGGAGACCCCTGTTCTCAACGGGATTCTCGCTCACGCCGGAAATGCCAGCGTTAACTGGGTAGCCGGCAACGACCCGGTGAATGCAGCATCGATGCTGGAGTCGAGCAGCATGACCACCGTGCCATCGTCGGTACTCAAACCGACGAACGGGATCGGCACCGGGCTACAGGCCTACTACTGGGACAACACGTCATTCCAAGGGAATCCGGCTACGATTCGCGTCGAAAAGCAGGTGAATTACGACGTCGGCTTCCTCACCACCTTCGGGCTCTGGGCCGGGCAGACGTCGCAGGTGCCCGAACCGCCCGTGACCTCGCCGACCGATCAGCAGTCGGTGGTCTACGACGGCACGATCACGGCACCGAAGAGCGGCAGCTACACCCTCGACCTCACCGGATTCGGCCAGGCGACGCTGAGCCTGGACGGAACCCAGATCATCAACATGACCGGGGCCGACGGCGTGAAGTCCAACGCCGCCTCACCGGTGCTCTCACTGGTGGCTGGGGTGCCGCACACGCTGCACATCACGTACCAGGCCACGCACCCCTTCGACAGCCTGGAGCCGGGAACACTTCTGCTGCAGTGGAAGACGCCGGCTGACACCTACTCGCCGACGATCAAGGCGGCGGCCGCCGCAGCCAAGAAGGCCCAGGTCGCCATCGTCTATGTCCGGACGTATGAGGGCGAGCAGCGCGACCGGGTGTCGCTGAAACTGCCGCAGAGTTCCAACGAACTCGTCGAAGCGGTCCGGGCCGCCAACCCGAAGACGATTGTCGTGCTCGCCAACTCCGGACCGGTCACCATGCCGTGGCTCAGTTCGGTTCCCGCCGTCGTCGAGACCTACTTCGGCGGTCAGGAGCAGGGGGCAGCGCTGGCCAGTGTGCTCTGGGGTGACGTGAACCCGAGCGGAAAGCTGACCGTTACCTACCCGACCAGCGACTCGGCGATTCCGGCCGGCATCACCAACCCGTGGGCGACCGCGACCAACCTCAACGTGACCTACGGCGAGGGGATCAACGTCGGCTACAAGGCCTACGACGTCGCCGGAATCAAGCCGCTCTTCCCCTTCGGCTACGGGCTGTCGTACACGACCTTCGACTACGCCAACCTCAAAGTGACACCGGCGGTGGTCACGGCGAAGACGCCCGTCAACGTCAAGTTCCAGGTGGCGAACACGGGCGCGGTCGCCGGTGCCGAGGTGGCCGAGGTCTACGTCGGCTTGCCCAGCAGCACCGGCGAGCCACCCAAGCGACTCGTCGGCTACGCGAAGCGCACCATCGCCGCGGGCGGCGCCACCACGATCACCGTGACGATCGACCCGGCTGGTCCGACTAATCCGCTGAGCTACTTCAACACCACGACCAACAAGTGGCAGATCGCCGCCGGCACCTACACGGTTTACGTCGGCGGCTCAGAACGGAGCACGCCGCTCAGCACCACCTTCACCATCGCCAGCGCCGCCTAGCCCAATAGCCGCCTAGCGGCGGGCGAGACTTCGCCGGCCCGTGTCCTTCAATGGACCGGGTCGGCGTAGTTCAGCGTCGGCGCGGCGACTGCTGGGCCGGACTCGGGAACTGGTCGGCCGAGCGCATTCGCCACGCGTCGGTGACCAGTTCCTTTAGGCGGCGGCTATTCACCTTCTCCAGACGAAGCATCACCAGCGGCCAGCCGTCGTAGCCCCGGGTCGTGAAGAACACCTCTGGTTCGCCCAGCAGCAGCGCCTGCTTCTCGGCCTCGTCTCCGACATAGAGAACGGCGATGTCGGTGCGAATTGTTCGTCGCTGACCCGGAAGTCGCTCCGGGTAGGACCAGACGAATCCCTTTCCCAGAACGCGAAAATCGAACCCCTCGGACTCGATCTCCTCAACGCCGGCCAGGCGCAGCGCGATGTCGCGGACGTCGGACTCGTCAACCATAGGATCGCCCGACCTGGTGGAGCATATGCACGCCAACGAGGCTAACCGCCAGGAGTGACAGCGCAGCAGATGACCCTTGGCAAACGGTCGACAGTCGACTACGTTACGGACAGCGGATGCGACACCACCTCCGACTACGGGCTGGTCCTCCGCTCTCCTGGGGGTGTGCCACATGCAACCGTCACTGCGTCCTGCCCGACGTCCGCGACTCCGGCGCCGCTCGGCGATCACGCTGCTCGCCTCGGTACTGGTCGCAGCTGGCCTCACCGCTGTGCCCGGCAGCTCAGCCGACGCGGCGAGCCTGATCAAGCTGGTCAGCTACGACTCGACCTCGTTGGCCCAGTACAACCAGAAGTGGTCGAACATCTACGGCCCCCTCGACAACGCGACGCAGAGCGTGTCGAACTCCGGCGTCTTCACCGTCAGCGACGCGCCGTTCAAGAGCGGCGTCGACTACAGCGTCTTCGATCACCTCAAGTACCTGGCCGTCAGTAACGAGACGTTCCCGGTGCCGAAGACCGGCGCCCTCACCTTCTCGGTGGACATCAAGGCGAGCACTCCAGGCGCGACGGCGGGTCATGTAGTGCACGGCCAGTACGGCCCACCCGGTTCCTTCGACCCGGCGAACCTCGCGGCCAAGCCGTATCAGGCAGCCGTGCTCGAAGGTCAGCAGGCGGCCGTCGTGCTGAACATGATCGACTTCTGCAGTGGGCAACTCTTCGACTGGTTCGTCTCGAGCAACTATGCCTTCCCGCTGATCGAGCGCCTTCCGACCAGCGTCACCAACAACACCACCAGCCCGAACTGCCCCGGCGCCACCACCGTCGGCCTGGACAAGGCCTACACCCAGATCATCAAGAACATTCCGATTCGCCCTGGGGTTACCCACAACGTCGCCATCACGTACGGCCAGATCGGCTCGCTGAATTCGGTCACCTACACGCTCGACGGCGTTCCGGTGGCGATCGTCACCAACGTCGGAGTTCCGCTCGACAAGCAGCACACTCCGTTCAGCGGCACGTACCCGTCGCTCGGATCGGGGGAACCACTGGTCGGAAAGATCAAGTCATTCTCGATCGGCCACGGGCTCTTCAGTCTCCTCGACGCCTTCCCGTTCCAGTACGGCTGCACGCCGCCGAGCGCATCCGGCGCCGGAACTTGCGACCCCGCCTCGGCGCCCTACAGCGTCTCGATCCCAGCCTCGGAGCGCGCCTTCGGTCAGGGAGCGATCGGTTCCTTCAGTAATTTCAGGGTATTGACTATCGGCTAGCCCGACCAGCCACACGATGGCGTAGCACCGATGCTATGAGTCGAAGCCGAGACCGAGGCGATCCAGCGTCCGCAGAAAGAGGTCGCGCTGCCCGTCGTGACGATCGGCCTTGGCCAGCGAGCGCCGGGTGAGCTGGATTCCGGCGTACTTCACCGGCTCGGGTGGAAATGGCAGTGGCTTGCGGCGAACCATCTCAAGCTCAGTCCGTTCGGTGATCTCCCCGGCGAGCTTGTCGAGCATCACGTTGGCCCCGAAGCGGGTCGCCCCGACGCCCAGACCGGTGTACCCGAGCGCGTAACTCACCCGCCCGTCCAGCGCCGTGCCGTAGAAGGCGCAGAAGCGGGTGCAGGTGTCGATGGCGCCGCCCCAGCGATACTCGAACCGCACCTCGGCCAACTGCGGGAACGTCTCGACGAAGTGCCGCGCGAGTAGTTCGAAGGTGGCGTCCCGCTGGTCGTAACGCGTCCTCACCGAGCTGCCGAAGTAGTAGACCGCGTCGTAGCCGCCCCAGAGAATCCTGCTCTCCGCGGTCAGCCGGTAGTAGTGGAACTGGTTGGCGCTGTCGCCGACCCCCTGCCGGTTGCGCCAACCGATCGCGTCGAGCTGCGTCGCCGTCAGCGGTTCGGTGGCCAGCACGTAGTCGTAGACGGGGACCACGTAGGAACGAACGCGACGCAGCAGGTTCGGGAAGACGTTCGTGCCGAGCGCGACCCGCCGCGCCGTCACCGTCCGGCCATTCACCGCCACTGCGACCTCGTCGCCGTCGCGCTTCAGAGCAGTGGCCCGGGACTCCTCGTAGATGCGAACACCCAATGATTCACAGGCTCTCGCCAACCCCCAGGCCAGGCGAGCCGGATCGAGAATAGCCGTACTGCGGCGGTTCCAACTGCCGGCCAGGTAGGTCGGCGAGGCCAGCTCGCGGCGGACGGATTCGGTATCGAGGAACTCGCCATCGGCGGCCCGCAGGTCCTCGACCTGGTACGGCTGGGTAGCCACGTCCAGCTCGCCGGTGCGCTCCCATCCGCAGTCGATGCCGTAGCGGGTCAGCGCCGCCTCGATCTCGTCGAGATTCTGCAACCCCAGACGGTGCAGCGTCTCGTACTCGGCACCGAAGCGATCACGTCCGTTCGCCTCGCCATGGGTGAGGCTGGCCGCGCAGAATCCTCCGTTACGTCCGGAGGCCGCCCAGCCGATGCGCGCACCCTCGACGAGCACGACGTCCGCATCGGGGTCGCGCTCCTTGGCGAGTAAGGCCGTCCAGAGCCCGGTGAAGCCGCCACCGACGACCAGCAGGTCGGTGTGGGTATCGCCGGCGAGCGAGGGATGGGCCGGTGGCCGCTGCGGATTGTCCAGCCAGACCGACACCGGTCGGGCGGTGCGCCACGAATCGAGCGCCGAACTGGTCATCTCGCCACCCTACGCAGTGGCGGCCGCCAACCGGGCCACCGCCGCGTTGAGGTAACGCTGCTCCGGAATGCTGGTGGCGAGCCGGGCCGCCGTGGCGTAGTCCAGCCGCGCCGCCGCGAGTTGACCGTCCAACTCCAGCAGGTGCGCCCGAACCGCGAAGAGGCGGTGGCTGCGCCGCAGTTGCCGGTCGGCGAGCAGCGGTTCGAGACGCTCAAGGCCGGCCTGCGGGCCCTCGACCATCGCCAGAGCCACCGCGTGATTCAGCGTCACGACCGGACTCGGGGCGA
This sequence comes from Frankineae bacterium MT45, assembly GCA_900100325.1. Lineage (NCBI taxonomy): Bacteria > Bacillati > Actinomycetota > Actinomycetes > Frankiales > Frankineae bacterium MT45. Next base: position 1,920,548 of record LT629697.1, on the reverse strand, counting down.
CGGCGGCCAGCATCTGATAGAGGACCTCGATCTGTGCCCAGTCGGTCTCGCGGCTCGTCCTGGCCTCGGCGTGCACCGCCGCGATCGCCGCCTGTAGTTGCAGCGGGCCGACCCGGCCGACCGGGAGTGCCTGCTCAATAAGACGTATGCCTTCCTGTGCCCGGGTCCAGTCCCAGCGGGTGCGGTCCTGCTCGGCCAGCGGGATCAGCCGTCCAGCGTCATCAGTCCGGGCGGGGCGGCGGGCGTCGGTGAGGAGCATGAGCGCGAGCAACCCGCTCACCTCCGGTACCGCGGGAAGCCGCCGGTGCAGCTCCCGGCTCAAGCGAATCGCCTCATCTGTCAGGGAGATGTCGTAGAGCCCGCCACCGGCCGTACTGCTGTGCCCTTCGGTGAAGATCAGATAGAGCACCTGCGTGACCGCCTCGACCCGCTGCGGCAACTCCACCGGCGCCGGTGTCCGGAATGGCTGGTCGAGCTGGCGCAGCTGGGCCTTGGCCCGGGTGATCCGCTGCGCCATCGTCGCCTCTGGCACCAGGAAGCCACGGGCGATCTGGGCCGTCGTCAATCCCCCGACCGCGCGCAGCGTCAGCGCGACCTGCGCCGGTCGGGGCAGGGACGGGTGACAGCAGAGCAGTAGCAGCAGCACTGAGTCGTCGACCGGTGGAGGCTCATCGGCCGCGGGCCAGACGCCTTCCCGGGCCGCGGTATGGACGGGAGCATCGCTGCGGGCGGTCTGCTCCTCCCGCCGGGCTCGGGCCCGATCGCTCCGCCAGCCGTCGATCAGCCGGCGCGATGCGACCGTGATGAGCCACGCCGTCGGATCCTCGGGGACGCCCTCGTCGGGCCACTGCCGCGACGCCGCCAGCAGCGCCTCCTGGACGGCGTCCTCGCTCGCATCGAAGTCCCCATAGCGACGCAGCAGCGCGGCGAGTGCCCGGGGGGCGCTGCGGCGCCAGAGGTCCTCCAACTCGTCGCCGTTAGTCGTCGTCGGCCCCGAGGGTCATGACCGGCCGCAGTTCGACGCTGCCGCCGGGCTGGGCGAACTGGGCCGCGATCTCCTCGGCCCGTTCCCGGCTCTGGCAGTCGATGAGGAAGAACCCGGCCAACTGCTCCTTGGTCTCGGCATACGGTCCGTCGATCGCGAGATGCCCCTGCCGGCTCCAGGTGTAGATGGTGGACGAACTCGGATCCCCGAGCGCCTCAGCGCTCACGAACTCCCCCGATGCTGAGATCTCTTCGAGCAGGGCGGTGAATGCCCGGTCCATCTCCTCGTTGAGGCCGGCCGGCAGCGCGCGCCCCTCGTCGGTGTAGATAGAGGTCGGATGCCCCCACGGGTCAGGGTTGCTGTGGATCAGGATCACGTATTTCATGGCGAAGCTCCTTCTCGACGGGCGAGGCCGCAGCGGTCTGGTCGCGGCCGGATACGGACGTAGGTCGGAGCCGGAAGCTCTAGTTCGACATTAGTGCCGGGTCGCCGCTCGATGTCGGGTCGAGCCGGGGCCGGCGGACAAACCAGCAGAAATTCTTGCGCCGATCTCTTGCTTTCGCCGACCGGGTGCGTCTACCGTCACACTGGTCATACCGGTACCGCCAGTACCGTCACATCCTCAGCGTGTACGAATGCCCATACTTTTGCGGCTTATTTGGCATGCTCGAATACTTCGGGGAGAGCCAATGCGTGCTCGCTATCTAGTTCCTACCGTGCTGGCCGTAGCGGCCGGCATCGCTGTTGTTCCTTTGGCTCAGGGCGCCTCGGCCTCATCGTCGGTGACGGCGGGCTCGGTCACGCCGGATCAGGACCCGTTCTACGCCGCTCCGGCCAACCTCGGCTCCTACCAGCCGGGGCAGATCGTCGCCACCCGCCCCTCCCCGATCAGCGTCTCCGGCGTCTCCGCGACGGCGGCGCAGATCTCCTACCGCAGCAATGACTCGCACAACGCCGCCATCCTGGCCGTGACGACGATCGTCGTGCCGAATGCGGCCTGGAGCGGCAAGGGAGCCCGCCCGGTCGTCTCGATGCAGGAGCCCGAGGACAGCGTCGGGCTGAAGTGCTCGCCCTCCTACGCCTACGCCTCCGGCGCCGGTGAGCCGCTGGATTCGCTCGCCGCGCTCCTGGGCAAGGGCTGGGCCGTGGCCATCCCCGACTTCGAGGGACCGAAGTCCGTCTTCCTGGCCGGCCCCGAGGCCGGACACGCCATCCTCGACGGCATCCGCGCCGTCAAGCAGTTCAACTCGATGGGCATCGGCGCCGGTAACCCGTGGGCGATCACCGGATACTCCGGCGGCGCTGAGGCGACGGGCTGGGCCGCACAGCTGCAGCCCTCCTACGCACCGGACGTGAAGCTCCTCGGCACCGCGGTCGGCGGCCTGCCGGCCGACCCGACCGCCGTTGCTCGCTCGATCGACGGGGGCATCTTCTCCGGATTCGAGTACGCCGTGGCCTACTCCCTCGCCGTCGAGTTCCCGGAGTCCGGCATCACCGGGCTGCTAAACGCCCGCGGACAGTCCGACTTCGCCGACGCGTCGAAGGGGCTCTGCCTCACCGACATCCTCTCCAAGTACGCCTTCCGCAAGCTCACCGACGACGTCACGGTCTCGGATCCGCTGACGGTCCCCTCGGTGGCCGCCGTGTTGAAGCTCGACACTCTCGGGGCCAACGCCCCGGCCGCCTCCAACCCGGTCTACGACTACCACGCGATCCCGGACGAGATCGTCCCGCTGGCCCAGGACGACGCTCTGGTCAAGACCTGGTGCAGCAAGGGCGCAGTGATCCAGACCCACCGTGATCTCTTCGCCGAGCACGCTCTGGAGGCTGTCGTCCAGCAGACCGACATGGTGAACTTCCTGGCCGCTCGCTTCGCCGGAAGCAAGCCGACCAACAACTGCTAGGAGCGGACGTCCACGGCGAGGCCCTCACCATCCCGGTGGGGGCCTCGTCTTTTCGGGCGCGGGCGGACTGACCGGTCAGGTCAGGTGACGCAGGAACGCCTCAGGCGTGTTCAGGAAACTGCGCCACGATGTCACCAGGTCGGTCTCGTCGTAACTGACCGGGCGGATACCGCCCTCGTCCAGTTGCAGCAGCAGCGCGCCCGGCATGGCGGCCAGAATCGGCGAGTGCGTCGCCAGCACCAACTGGCTGCCCGCGGCGATCATGTCGGACATCAGGGTGAGCAGCATCAGGCAGCTGTCGAACGACAGGGCCGACTCGGGCTCGTCGAGCACATAGAGTCCCGGGTCCGAGACCATCGCCGCGAGAATCTCCAGGAAACCCTCGCCGTGGCTGCGGGCGAGCACGTCGACGCCGGCCATCCGGTCACTCCACCGACCTCGCCCGCTGAACCACTCCGCCTGGGCATGCAGGCGCTCGGCTCGTAGGAAGAGGCCGCCGGTAGCACCACCGGGCGTGTAGTGGAGGCGCATCGAGCGGTTGAGGTCGGAGTCCTCCGTCGATGGCTCCGCAGCCGCGCGCTGGAGCCAGTCACTTCGAAACGCAGTGATGCGCCGACCCCACGCCGCGGCCAACGCCTCGACGAGCGTGGACTTTCCAGAGCCGTTCTGCCCGATCAGGATCGTCAACCCCGGGCTGAGATCCAGACCCTGCTCGACGATCTGGGCGACGACGGGCATCGTGTACGGCCAGCGGGAGAGATCAGCCTGCCCGCGGTCGACGCTCACCGACTTCACTGGAGCTCCGGGTTGGCGGCTGGCCATGAGCCCATCATTTCATGGCGAAAAGTGCTTCCATCTTCGCTGCCGGGTCCTAGCATCGATGCATGACGCCTGATTCTGAGTGTGATCGGATCGTGGTGGAGCTGTCGGTGATCGAGGCGCTGATGGTGGTGGCCGCGCTTCGTCAGTACATGCCGTACTGGTCGACGGCGGATGAGCTGACCCCGGCCGAGCAGTTGATGCGGTCGCGCCTGCACGTCGACGATGTGATCCGTAAGCTCCGCCTGGCCGCTGCCTGAGACCAGCCACTACCTGGCCATACCCGCCGTTTCGGTGCGCCGCGAGATGGGTAGATGGAGGAGGAACGGCTGTAGCGGCCCCAACGCCGCGACGGCGCCGCTGGTTTCGGCGCCGGCCGACCCCAGCGAAGCGAAGGTGCCCTAATCCGACCCATCCGCGAACCCATCCGCGAGCTCAGCTCACCGTCGAGTAGCCGTGCCCCGAGTAGCCGGCTGCTACACGGCATCGACCGAATCGCGTCCCGTCCGATGCTGGCGGTCGTGGTTGTTCTGGCTGACATTCTCTGGGTCGTGTTCAGTGTCAGCATCGGGTTCCCGTCGCGCCTGGAGACGATCTTCCAGACCCTGGTCGCCGCGCTCACCCTGGCCATGGTCTTCGTCATCCAGCACACGCAGGAACGCGATCGCTCGGTCACCAACCGCAAACTCGACGAGATTCTGAGCGCCCTCCCCCATGCTGACAATGCGCTGATCGCCTTCGAGGAGGCCTCGGACCAGGAGTTGGCCACCGCTCGGCACAGCCACCGACGACTGCGCCAGGACGCCCTCGAATAGCGAACGCGTCATGGAACAGCGAACGCGTCCTGGAACATCGAACCCGTCAGGCGAGGCTCAGCGATCGCAGCTGCGCGAATGCCTCGCGGAGGAGTTGCCGCAGATCAAGGTCACCGGGCTCGGTTACCCACCGTTCGAAGGCCACCCGGAAGACGGCCACGCCGGTCTCGGCGGCCAGGCTGGCCGTCGGTTCCGGGACGTCACGGCGACGCAGGCCGTCGGCCAGCGCGAGGGCCAGCGTCGCCATCTTGGTGAGTTCCCGCTCCCGCAGCTCAGCATTGGCCGCGATGACGGTGTACCGCTGGCGGGCGTGCTCGTGATGGGCGCCGAGCGAGGTGGCCGCCGCGTCGAGGGCAGTGGCGACGACCTCCATAGCCGGCGCCGCGCTCTCAGCCGCTTCGAGGGCCGCGATGATGTTGGCCTGGAAGGCGCCAGCCCCGGCGAAGAGAACCTCGCGCTTGTCGGCGTAGTGGCGGAAGAAGGTGCGGGCGGTGAGGCCGGCGCGCTCGGCGATCTCGGCGACCGTGGTCTGCTCGTAGCCGCGTTCGAGGTAGAGCTCCATCGCGGCTTGCCCGAGACGTCCGGCGGCGTCCGGCTCCCATCTGACCATGGCGTGAGTGTACTGATGTCATCACATGACATGACCTGCTAAGGTGATGTCATCCAGTGTCATCAGGGCTGGAGTGCGCAATCTATGGAGGTAGTCATGCGTGTTTTCGTTACCGGAGCATCCGGGTGGATCGGTTCGGCCGTCGTCTCCGAACTTCTCGAGGCGGGACACCAGGTGGTGGGACTGGCCCGTTCGGACTCCGCGGCCGAGATCGTGGCCGGCCTGGGGGCCGAGGTGCGCCGCGGCGACCTGAACGATGCCGACGTCCTGCGGGCGGCGGCGGCCGACTCCGACGGCGTTGTGCACCTCGGCTACCACCACGACTTCTCCCAGATGGCCGAGGCAGCAGCACTTGATCGGCAGACGATCGAAGTGCTCGGCACGGCCCTGGCCGGTGGCGACCGGCCACTCGTGATCGCCTCCGGAACGCTGGGCCTGGCTCCCGGACGGGTCGGCACCGAATCGGATGTACCCGACCCCGCCGTGCATCCCCGGGTCGCCAACGCGGTGCAGGCCCTCTCCTTCGCCGAACGTGGCGTCCGCCCGGTCGTCGTGCGTTTCGCACCGACCGTGCACGGCCCCGGCGATCACGGCTTCATCGCCGTCCTCGTCCAGGTGGCCCGCGAGCGCGGCGTCTCCGCCTTCATCGACGACGGAACCAATCGCTGGCCGGCCGTGCACCGCCTCGACGCCGCGCACCTGGTGCGCCTCGCCGTGGAGTCGGCTCCGGCCGGTTCGGTGCTGCACGCGGTCGCCGAAGAGGGCATCGAGTCCCGCAGCATCGCCGAGGCGATCGGCCGTGGCCTGGGCGTCGGCGTCGAGTCCGTCCCGGCCGAGAAGGCGCTGGAACACTTCGACTGGATCGGCCGGTTCTTCGGTGCCGACGCCCCGGCCTCCAACTCCCGGACCCGCGAACTGATGGACTGGGCCCCGACCCACCCCGGCCTGATCGCCGATCTGGAGGCAGGCAGTTACTTCAGCGGTTGACCGCCCGTCGGCTGACCGCCCGTCGGCAATGAGCGGCGCGAACCACGGCGCTACCAGCCCAGTTCGTGCAGCCGCTCGTCGTCGATACCGAAGTGATGGCCGATCTCATGGATGACGGTCCGCCGCACCTGCTCGACAACCTCAGCCTCATTGCGGCAGATCGCGCAGATCGCGTGCCGGAATATGGTGATCCGGTCCGGTAGCACCGCGGAGTAGTGGGACGTACGGGCGGTCAGCGGCACCCCTCGATAGAGGCCGAGGAGCCCGAGCTGCGGGGAGTCATTGTCGACGGTCACCGCCACGTTGCGCATGACCGCCGCCAGCTTGGGCGGGAGCCCGTCGAGGGCCACGGCGACCATCTGCTCGAATGCGGCGGGGTCGACCAGCTCCATGAGACCCATCGTCCCCTATCGCGGCGCGATCCTCAGGCTGGTGCCGGTGCTGGGGGCAATGGTCTGATGTACGCATGCCTATCACCGACGGCGAGATCGCCGAGTTGGCCCGACAAGTGATCGACCAGATCAATCCGGCCCTGTCGATCTCCATCCTGCCGGCCGATCCGGTCGACCCGTACCGCTGGGAGTCCGGCGCCTGGACCGTCAAGGCCGGCCACGCGTCGAGCTACGTCACGGCGAACATGACGCCGGACGAGGTGCTGGCCCGACTCACCCAGGACTTGCAGCAGTCCTGACCGCCGGCCGCTAGCTCAGGCGGCGGCGGATCAACCAGAAAGAGAGCCCGATGAGCACGGCGGTCAGGCCCACATACAGGCCGAACTCGTGCCACTGGAAGCTCCAGTAACGGCTGGCCGGTTGATACGTGATGTTCTGGTGATAGTCGGCCAGACAGTGACCGGTGTTCGCGCACTCGCTGTCGGGACGGATCTCGATGTTCGTGACGCTGTGACCGGCGGCGTTGGTGACCGAGTTGGAGATGATCCAGTCACCGGGATCGGTCAGCGCCTTCGGCGGGAGCCCTCCCTTGGCGACCGCGATTGCGCCCGGTGGTGGCTCGATCGGTCCAGTGGCGTGCAGAGCAGCCATGAATCGCGGGCGGATGCTCGTCATCACCACCGCCTGGGCGGCGATGTACCCGACCAGGGTAACGGCCATCGCCGTCAGCGTGCGACGCAGCAGGATGCCGGCACAGAGGCCCAGCGCGAACGCAAAGGCGGCGTAGCCGATCGGCGCGACATTGCGCTCATTGAAGATGTCGCTCTGGAAGCGGCTGTTGTTGATCTGGTCGATCTGGCTGTACCACCAGGTGACGACGAGACTCGCCAGCGCTGTCACGACGACCGACGCCGTGCCGACCACCGCGATCTTCACCGCGAGCCAGCGGGTCCGGGAGACGCCCTGCGTCCAGACCATCCGGAACGTCCCGCTCTCCAACTCACCGGCGACCAGCGGGGCGCCCCAGAAGACCCCGATCGCTGCCGGAAGCACGAGCAGCAGCGGCCCCAGCAGCTGACGCACCGGCACGTAGTGGGAGAGGAAGGCGTCGTAGTTCGAACCCCCGCAGTTGGGGTTACTGGCGCAGGTCGCGAGGCCGGAGACCGAGTAGAGGTGGCGCAGGTCGAGACCGACGAAGAGGAGCAGGACCGCCAGGACGGCCAGAATCGCGGCGACGGTCGCCCCCTGAGTGCGGAACTGCCGCCAGCTCAACCAGGTCATCGCTGAATCCCCAATACCGGCCGATCGCTGATGATGCGTTCGACATTCGGGCTCATGTAGGCGAGCACAAGGTCCTCCATGCTGACCCGCTCCACCGTCCAATGCGGGTCGTGAATCGGCGTTTCGCTGCGGACGAGCAGCGTGCTCTGCCGGTCGGTGTGGCTGGCTGAGATCACTGTCTGATCAGCCGGCAGGCTCGAGCTGTCACGACGAGCACCGACGAGCAGGTGATGGCTGCCGAGCAACTCCTCGACGTCACCGGTGAGCCGCACCCGCGAGTCGATGAGCACGATCAGGTAGTCGCAGACCCGCTCCAGGTCGGCCACCAGATGCGAGGAGAGGACGATGCTGACGCCGTCTTCGGCGACAACCTCCATGAGGGTCTGCAGGAACTCACGGCGGGCCAGCGGGTCGAGGCTGGCGACGGGTTCGTCGAGGAGCAGCAACTCCGGGCGCTTGGCCGTGGCCAGCGTCAGCGCCAGCTGTGCCCGCTGACCGCCGGAGAGCTTTCCGGCGCGCTGCGAGGTGTCCAGACCGACCCGCTCGATGCGCTTGGTGGCCGCGGCGGCGTCCCAGTTCGGGTTGAGCCGGGCTCCCAGCTTCAGGTGATCGGCCACGCTGAGGCGGACGTAGGTCGGGGTGTCCTGGGCGACGAAGCCGACGCGTCCGAGCTGTTCGGTGTCGACCGCCGGCGGCCGCCCCAGCACGCGAACGGCACCGGTCGTCGGGGCGAGCAGCCCGGCGGCCAGGTTCAGCAGCGTCGACTTGCCGGCGCCGTTCGGGCCGACCAGCCCGACCACCCGTCCGGCCGGAATCTCCAGCGTGCACTCCGAAAGCGCCCACTTGCGGCGGTACCGCTTGCCCAGGTCATCGGCCTCGAGGACGGCATTCACGCTACGACCGCCTCTCCGGCATCGCGAAAGGTGGCATCAAAGAGGGCCCGAATGCTCTCCGGGTCGAGCCCGGCTAGGCGGGCCTTGGAGAGCCAGCGTTCGAGATCCTTGCGCAGCGCCGGGTGGGCGGCCCGCCCCTGTTCACCGAGGGTGGCCGTGATGAACGTGCCGACTCCGGGACGGGCGCTGGCCAGGCCGGTGTGCTCCAGCTCGCGATAGGCCTTCAGGACGGTGTTCGGGTTGATGGCCAGCGTCCCGACGACGTCCTTCACGGTGGGGAGCTGATCACCCTCGTTGAGCAGCCCCAGTCGCATCGCCTGCCGGACCTGATGAACGAGCTGCAGGTACGGCGAGACCCCGGAGTGCGTATCCAATCTGAACTCGATCATTTGGGCTCCATCCAGGGAGGCGTCGGTACGGTGGGAGCAAGAACATTTAACTAGGTAACTAGCACAATGACACTCTCAGAGGGCAGCGTTGTCAACCCCGACGAGGAGATTCACACCAGACACGAGCGCTCGCACGGACGGAGCGCAGGCGGGATTCAGGACAGCAGTCCCCAGGCCAGCAGCCCGAAGAGCACCCCGAGCGCGTTGGTGGCCCAGTGCAGTCCAAGACTCGGCAGCAGGCTGCCGCTGCGGCGGCGCAGCTCACCGAAGAGCAACCCGCCCAGCGAGGTGAAGAGAACCGCCCCGACGATTGCGGCGACCCGGGCGGCCCCGGCCGATCCGCCGAGCACCGAGCGGACGGCCTCGTTGCTCGCCGCCAGGTTCAGCGATGGGAGCACGTGCCAGCAGCCGAAGAGCAGCGACGTCGTGATGAGGACCCAGCGCTGTCTCATCACCCGGCTCAGCAAGCCCCACAGCACGGAACGGAACGCCACCTCTTCCAGCAGGACCGTGCCGAGTGGGATACGCACGAAGGCGGTAAAGAGCGCCGCGGCGACGCCGGTGTGGTAGCGGTCGTCGAGAAATGCTTTACGAGTAAGGGGAATCAGCACCGCGACGAGGTACACCGCCACCACCAGTGCGATCAGAATTGCCGCCCACCGGGCACCCACGCCGAGCCGGTCACGCCCCAGCCCGAGCTCGCTCCAACTCAACCCGAACCCGTGGGAGGCGGCCAGCAGCACGACCGCGACGATCGGACCGAGCCAGAGACTGCTGCCGGAGTAGATGTGGTCGACCACGTTCAGCAGGACCAGAAGCGTGATGACGCCACCGACCGCGACCACGACCCGCCGGCGCGAGGGTTGCTTCGCCAGGTCCGGCGGCGCAGTGGTCATTCGAATCCGGGAGCGACGTCCTCAGCGCTGCCGCTGATGCGACGGCGAGCCTCATCCAGTGGCATCAGCTGGGAGTCGGTCACGGACAGATAGTAGCCGTCACGGTCGCGCGCGCCCCGTCTCGTCCGGGATCTGCCCGGGTAAGGCCGGCGCGAGTCTCAGCTAGGCGGCGTGCGCGTGCCAGGAGTCGAGGAGGCCGACCGGCTCGACCTTCTGCTCGGCCAACGGGCGCCCGAAGTAGTAGCCCTGCGCATGTCCGCAGCCCAACTGTTCGAGCGTCTGGGCCTGATCCACCGTCTCGACACCCTCGGCGATGATGGTGAGCTCCAGCGCGTCAGCGAGGGCGACGATCGTCTTCAACACCGTCAAGCGCTTGCCGCCACCGGCGATGGAGGCCACGAAAGACTGGTCAATCTTCAGGATCGTGGCCGGCAGGTTGTCCAGGCGGCTGAGCGAGGAGTAGCCGGTACCGAAGTCGTCGATGGCGATCTCGGCGCCGAGCTCGCGCAATTTGTTGAGTGTCTCGATGACTTCGGGGTAGTCGGCATCGAAGGTGGACTCGGTGACCTCGATGGTCAGGTACTGGGCCGGCAGTCCGGTGCGAGCCAGTGTATCGGCAACATTCTCCGCATACTGCGGGTTGCGAAGCTCGTGGCCGGAGGCGTTGACGGCGATGCTGCGCGGCTGCTCCATGAGGCCGACGTGGGCTGCGGTGACCGTGCAGGCCTGTTCGAGTACCCAGGCACCCAGCGCGTGGATCGCGCCGCTCTTCTCGGCCTCGGGGATGAATCGGTCCGGCGGGACCATCCCCCGCTCGGGGTGATTCCAGCGCACCAGAGCCTCGTCACCGATGACGGCACCGGTGCGCAGATCGATGACGGGCTGGAAGTGCACCGCGAACTCATCGTCGGCCAGGGCCCGGTAGATCTCCTCGGCCACACCGTCGCTAACGTCGACCCCGTGCTGCGAGGTGCGCCCGCCGCCGCGGTTCTTCGAGTCGTAGAGGGCGAGGTCGGCCCGCCCGAGCAGCTTCGTCCGCGAGTCACCCTCGCGCAGCTCGGCCACGCCTACCGAACAACCGATCTCACTCTGGACGGCCTGCCGCAGCCGGTCCCCCAGGGCGGCGGCCTGGTTGGCCGAATATCCCGGAAGAATAAGGGCAAACTCGTCACCGCCCTGACGGCAGAGCAACTGCCCGGATGAGACGATCTGGCGCCAGGCGCTGGAGACGGAGCAGAGCAGCCGGTCACCCTCACCGTGGCCGTGGATGTCATTGACGGCCTTGAAGTCATCGAGGTCCAGCAGCACGACCGAGAGAACCTGATGGTTGCGCTGGGCCTGCGTGATGTTCTCGCTCAGCCTCGAGTCGAACTTGCGCCGGTTGGCCAGACCGGTGAGTGAGTCCCGTTCGGCGGCGGCCGCGGCCCGGGCGAGCCAGGCGACGGTGCAGGCCATCGTGAAGAGAATCCCGTGCTGGATGACGACGTCGGACATCGGTAGGCCGGCCCGGTGGAAGGCGAAGCATGCGCAGACCTCGATGAAGAGGACCTGGGGCAGTGCCTTCACCCAGGGGAAGAACGACGCACAGCCGACGGCCGGCAGCAGGTACAGGTACGAGGTATCGACGGTCGCGCCCGGGCGTCCGATATAGCGGACCGAGAGGGTGACCAGCACCGTCCCGCCGAAGATGAGAATCTGGTCCTGAAATCCACCGAGTTTGAAGTGATGCCCGAGACGCACCACCAGGTAGCCACCGACGACACAGCAGACGGCCAGCAGCCATTCGATCCACAGCGTGGATGGGCTCGAGGAGCCGAGGACCAGCGACAGCGCACCGATGCTTCCGGCCAGGATGTAGGCGCTTCCGGTGAAGAGCGCGAAGAGGCGGTGGGAGCCGACGGCGGGGCTGCGAGTGGCGAGGGCCCAGGTGCGCTGGGCACTCTGCGATACCGCGCTCTTCGGCGCACTCGATGTACTGGGGGCACCTTGGATCAGTGCCCTACCACCGTAGATGCTCACACGACACTCCGTTGTCTTCCGAAAAATCGCCGCTGTCTCCACAGCAGCGCCCTTCAGTCTCCCCTGTCCGGGCCGGATTGTCGCCCGGAGCGGAGCAGTTGACGCAGGCTTTCGGCGACGCACGGTATCGGGTACCGCGTGAAATAAGGCATCCCATCGAGCCGGAACTCGTCGTACGCTGGTGCACGAACCTGAACGAGGCCGGGAGCAGGGTGCCATGACAACGCTCGCCATCATCGCGATCACGACCTTCGCCGTCATGTCACTCGCCCTGTTCGTCGGGTTGAGGCTCGTGCTGAGATCGATGCGCCACCTGCGCGCGCGGATGCTCGGCGCCCGCTCCTACGTCACCGCCCCCGGGCCCCGCCGAGACGCGATCACGCTGCGGCGCCGGCTCGCCGAGGAGATGCACTCCAGTCGGCAGATGCTGACGACTGCACCGGAGGCCCGGATGTTCCAGGCCCAGGCCGCCCCGGTCCTGATCGAGATCCTCACTACGGCCGGTGGCCTCGACGCGGAACTGGCCGAGATCGAACGCTTCGTCGACGGCACCCAGCAGCGCGCGGCCCTGGCCGTCGTCGCCCCGCAGGTTCAGCAACTGATCGACACCAGCTACGCCGCGCGGCAGACCATCCTCCGCACGGCGGCGGCGGATCGTGAGCGCGACCTCGCCTCGCTGCGCGATGTGGTCGCGAATGAGGCTGCCTCGCTGGCCTCCTATCAGCGCACCAAGGACGACCTCACCCTCTAGCCGTAGCCGGCCCTGCGGCCGGGCCGATCTCTGTGATTAACGCAATGTTCTTCCTGGCGCCTTCGCGCGCGCCGCCAGCCCGAAATACGCTCTTCTGAATCATTCCAGTGTCAGGAGAAATGCGATGCGGGCTTCGGTCACCAGTTCCCAACTGGCCGAGCAATCCGTGCTCACGGTGACGGGCGACGTCGACTTCGGTCTGGCGCCCTACGTCGGCACGCCCCTGCTCGATGCGCTCGCTCCGGGGTCCGGTTCTCGAGGCGTCGTGGTCGACCTCAGTGCCGTCAACTATGTGGACTCCATGGGGCTCAGCGTGCTGGTTCACGCCGCGAGTCTCGCCGCTCGTGAGCGGCGGGAGTTCTCGCTCGTCCTGGACGGCAATCGCCGGCTCGAGAAGCTACTGCGCATGACCGGACTCACCGACGCCTTTGCCGTCCATGACACGCTGGCCGCCGCACTCGGCACGGCGGTTGACGACGACCTGGACGCGGTTCCGGCCTAGGCGGTTCCGGCCTAGGCGAGCTCGGCTTAGGTGAGCTGGGCCTCGGTGAGCTAGGCAGGAGAGCTAGGCGGAGAGGAGCGCTGGCTCCACCGCGGTGCCCGACCATCGCTGGAGCCGGTCGAGGGCGACGGCCGCGCTGTGCTCGCGCTCGTCGGTGGAACTGTCGGCGCAGAAGAGCACCACGACACCCTGGAATGCGTGCGGCTGATGGCCGGCGGCGAACCAGCTGACCGTGTTGCCGCTGCGATCGGTCCAGGCCGCCGTCGTGAAGGCCACGTCGAAGACACCCGGCACCCTCGGCCCAACGCGCACCCGGAGCAGGTCGGGCTCGCAGTCGGCCGGGAAATCGATGCCGGTCAACCGGGAGAGCCACTCCGAACCGTCGTGCAGCGAACGGCGCAGCAGGAGTGCCAGGTGGTCGGCCGGCGCCGCGATCAACTCTGACGGGTACGGGTCCATGCGTCTGTCTCCTCGTCCGATTGGGTGACTCTCTACCGTCCCCATCGGCGACGCGTATGCCTGCGGTAGGTGCTACAGATGAACAGTGGATGTCGGGCCGGCGACCTACGCGACCGTTCGCTCGCTAGCGGGAGGCGTCACCCAGATCGGCGTAGCTGCGGACCAGACCGGCAGCGGTGAGCGGGGCGATGACGCGCACCGAGCCGAAGGAGCTCTGCGGGCCAATGAAGAGCAACTGTGCCCAGTTCTTCGTCGATCCGCGCCACGGCGAGGTCGAGGCGACGTCCGAGTCACGCAGCACCACATAGATCGGGTGGGCAGCGTGGTAGCTCACCGCGCCGTCCGGGGCGCTGCCGGCCAGGCCGCTGATACCAGCCTGCACATCGGGGCCGAAGTAGCCGCGGGCGATCATCGACAGCTGCGCCGACGAGAACGGATAGATGACGTCCTTCGCATCAGCCGCGCTGGTCACCGCGGTGTAATCGTCGTCGCCCACCACCTGCACGTGCGAGCTGTAGTGGACGGGCGCTCCGGCGTTGGCGGCGGCCAGGTCAGCGTCGAAGAGGAGCCGGGTATCAGAGCCGGCCTCGGGGAGCAGCGGGACGATCGGGCTGGTCGGCGACGGGCCGGAGTAGCCGGGCAGATCGCCCCAGGTCTGGTACGTCCCGTTATAGATGTTCACCAACTCCGCCGCCGACAACCCAGCCGGTGCATTGGTCGCAGTGCCGCTGACGGCAACGGAGACCGCACCGGTGGCCACCCGGACCACCCGGAGGCCACCCCAGCCCGCAGCCGCCGCCGCAGCCTGGTCGGCGGCGGTGGGCAACTCGGTGGAGCGGACGAAGTGCACCCGCTCCGGGGAGGCGGTGTCACCGAGCAGGGCGGCGATTCCGCTCTCGGAACTGGAGACCCGGGCCACCGGCACTGTGCCGGACTTGGTGACCACCGTCGGCGTCAGTTCCTGCGGGTTCTGGGACGTGCTGCCGGGCTGGTACAGGGTGCGGCCATCGAAGTCCGCCGTCGCGTCGAAGCTGGCCAGCTGGCCGGTGTGGATGCCGAAGTTGACGCCGATGTTGTTCTGGTCGTCGCCATTGGTCACGAAGTCGAACCCGTATTGGGAGAGATGGTCCCCGATGCCGACCACGTTCTCCACCACGTCATCCGAGTGCCCCTGGGTGACGTTCAGCGTCGCCGTCGCGCTGGCCGCGCCGTTGACCGCCGTCACCGTGTGCACGCCTGGGATCGCCGCGCTGCAACTGCCGGCCGAGCAGACCCCGTCCGGGGTGATGCTGAGGGTGGTCGCTGCGGTGATATCGCCCAGATCGTTGCCACTCGAGTCGTGGCCGGTGACGTGGTAGGCCACCTGCGATCCGCCGACGATCGTGGCCGTCGCCGGGGTCAGCGAGATGTCAGCGGTCGGCCCGAAACCGGCGGCGACGGTGTGCTGCGCCGAGGAGGCGTCGAAGCCGGAGTCACCGGCGTAGGCGACGTTCACGACGTCCGTGCCGTGCGGCAGCGCCGAGGTGGTGCAGCTGAAGGTGAAGGGGGCCGTGGTGGGGACCGGCAGGTTGGTGCAGCCGGTCAGCGCCACCCCACCGACGGAGAAGTCGACGCTCCCGGTCGGCACCCCGGCGCCGGGAGCGGTGACCGACAGCTGGGCCGTCAGCGTCACCGGCTGACCCACGATCACCGAGTCCGGCCCGTCGAGGGTGATCGCGGTCTGGGCGTGGTGGATCGTCACCGGCAGGGTCGACGTGGAGGCGGCGAAGCCACCGTCGCCGGAGTAGGCCGCAGTTACCGAGTCCGTCTGAGCGGCCGCGTAGGAGGTCGTACAGGTCGCGGTCACCGGCCCGGTGCCGGCCAGCGGTGCGGCGGCGCAGATGACCCCGGCCGCCCCGGTGAAGCTGACTGTCCCGGTGGGGCGCCCGCTGCCGGGGGCAACCACGTCGACCGTCGCCGAGTAGGTGACGCTCTGACCGACGACCGGTGCGTCAGGGCTGACGACGGTGGTCGTGGTGGTGGCCGCCGAGGCCACCGGCTGGCTCGTCGAGTCGGCTGAGGTGAGGTAGCGGGAGTCACCGGAGTAGGCCGCGCTCACCGAATCAGTCTGGGCCGCGGTGTAGGTAGTGGTGCAGCTGGCGGTATCGGGCGACGTGCCGTTCAGCGGCGCCGCGGTGCAGAGCGGCCCGCTGGCCCCGGTGAAGGTCACCGTCCCGGTCGGCACTCCGGCGCCGGGAGCGGTGACGGCAACCGTCGCCGTGTAGGTCACGGGCTGACCGACGACAGGATGCGCGGGGGCGGTGACCAGCACGGTCGACGTGCTGGCCTTGGCGACGCTCTGGGCCACCGTCCCGGTCGAGCCGGCGAAGCCGCCACCCCCGGAGTAGACCGCACTTACCGAGTCGCTGCCCGGTGTCGGGTAGCTCGTGGTGCAGGTCGCCGTCCCCGAGCCGTCGACGGCCACCGCCGAGCAGAGCACTCCCCCTTGCCCGGAGAAGGTCACCGAACCGGTCGGCGTCCCGGCGCCCGTCGGGGCCGACACCTGAGCCGAGAAGGTCACGGCCTGGCCGACGACGCCCGGGCTGGAGTCGGTGGAGACGGCGGTTGAGGTCGGTGCCGTGTAGCTGAGCGTCAGCCCCATCGACTTCTGCAGGTCAGCGGCCATGCCGGTCTTGGAGGTGAGGCCGTCGTTGTACCAGACCACGTCGCCGTCGTCCTGGATGAGCTGTAGGTCAGAACCGGCGACCAGCGGCTCGGGGACGCTGACGATCGTCTCCCAGGAGCCCTGGTTGGTGGCCGACGGGAGCTGCGGCAGCGTGGTGCCGGTGCGCCGCGGTGCGTCGGCGGCGACCCCGTCCCACTGGTACAGCACAAATGAGGAGTTGCTGTCGTCAGCGGTGCCGGCGCTGATCAGGTACTGGCCGTCGCCGTTTTCACGGATGTCACGCACGCCCAGACCGCCGAGGTCGAGGAAGATCGGCGCACCGAAGGTGGCGTGCACCGAACCCGGGTTTCCGGCCGAGGTGATCGCCGGGATGTTCGTCACCGGCACGAGCATGGCCAGATGGCGGTTCGTCGTCGGTTCCAGTGGCGCCCGGAACGACAGATACGCCGTGGACGTGGAATTGCCGGCGAACTCCATCCCCTCGACGTTCAACGCGTTGTTGGCGTGCCCGTCCACCCCGGAGGCCGACGAGGCGGCGAGGCCTAGGTAGTCGGCGCCGAGGCCGTGGCCGTTGTTGTGGTCCCAGGCCACCAGGTCGGAGAGGAGCCCGGTGTAGCTGCCGCCGTAGCTGAGCGTCGTGGCGGCCCCCGAACCGGTGATCTGGGTGGCGAAGATGGTGCTGCGGGACGGGGCGAGATTCCCGCTGGAGGTGTTGCTCATCGAGCCGGTCCAGTAGACGGTGTTCCCGCTGCGCGCCGCCGCCTCGATGTCCACCTCGGTCGTGCCCGAGGGCAGCAATGCGGTGAAATCAAAGGTCCTCACCGGCGCCCCGGAGTGCCCCTCCTGGTACAGCCGCAGCACGTTGTTCTCGTCATCGCCGACGATCATGTAACCGCCGCCGACGTCGATCGCTACCGACCCGTTCCCGGCGCCGCTGTAGTAGCGCGCGCTCGGCTGACCGAGGTCGGCTGAGACGCCGTACCTGATCTGCGTGGTCGTCTGGGTGGAGTCGGGTGCCGTGACCGTGAGCGTGATCAGCGAATTCCCAACGCCGGCCGGGGCAATCGTCAGCACCCGCTGGGCTCCGGTCCCACTGATGCTGATGCCGGCGTTGGCGGCGACCGCCTGATTCGACGACGTCGCGGTGACCGTCAACTGCGCTGCACTGTAGGTGCTGTCACCGACCGTCAGGCCCAGGCTCGGGTTGGTCGGATCGTTGATGGCCGCAGCCAATCCCCCGTGATCCGCCGTGATTGTTGGAGGGTTGTTCACCGGCGTGCCGCCACCGGAGCCGAAGACGGTCCCGGGGGCGAAGGCCACACCGCGGTAGGCCTCGTTGGCCGGCGCAGTGGCGATGAGGGCGGCCGACCCGGAGAGGGTCCCGCCGAGTCCGGAGCTGTCGGTGATCTTGTAGAGGCTTCCCGACGTGCCGGCGGAGCCGCTAGCCGTCGCGAAGATGGAGACCGTGCCGTTCGAGTCGTTCGCGGCGAGGCCGGTGACGTTGCTGACGGCGACGCTCCCGCTGCTGGCCCAGTGACCACTCGTCAGGGTGTACTTCGCCACCACGCCGGCCCCGTTGTCGGCCACGTAGAGGGTGTCGGATGCGCTGCCGCTGCCGAGCGTGACAAAGGCATACCCGAAGGGCTGGGTGGGCGCCGTGGTGAACGGGATATTCGTCGGCGTCTGGGTGCCGCTGGTCGGCAGTCCGGTGCCGATGCTGGCGACGGTGACCGAGGCCTTCGTCGGATCGGCCGACGCGTAGAGCTGCCCATTGGCGATCTGGAGTTGGCGCAGGTTCTTGTACGTCGAGTTGGTGAGAGCCGTCGAGGTGGTGGCACCGAGTGCCGCATAGCGCAGGCTGCTCGCCGCCCCCGCGACCCAGAAGCTACTTCCGTCGAGGCTGATCGCGCTGCGCGGGTTGTTCCCGTCGGAGAAGTCGGTGAGGGCGGTCGTGGTGTCGACGTTGCCCAGAGCGTCGACTCGGGCCACCGTCCGCGGCACCGATGCCGACGCCGAGGAGGAGAGTCCGGTCGCGCCGACGGCGGCCGAGTACCCGGTCGCCACCAGGTAGCGCCCGTCGGCTGAGAGCGTCAACATGCCTTCGGAGTTGGCCGAACCGCTCGCCACCAGCGGCTTGTTCGCCCCGCTGGCCACGGATGGCAGGGTCACCGAGGAGACGCTCGCGCCGCTCGTCGAGAACTCGTCGAGGGCCACTGCGGAACCACTGGAGGAGAGTGCGCCGGTACCGGTGCCGACGCGGTACACGACCAGGTTTCCGGCGGTGAACCCGACCGACGCCGACGCCGACGAGGCATTGAAGGTCACGACCCCGACCACGCCCAGCGTGGCCAGCAGCACCATTGCCGGCGCGCCGATCCGACTCCGCAGCGATGACGTCGGCCTCCGGTGGCGACCGAGCGGTGCGGACATGGCGGTGCGACCGGGGCGTATCACGAAGGAGCCTCCTGCTTAGGCCGTGCGGCGTGTGCTGCGGCGACCCGCGAGCAGTTAGCGCGACGGTAAGGAGCCCGAGTGAATGCGATTAGGCGGTTGGGTTAAGAGCGGACCAACGGCCTCCCAACGAGGCGACGCCTTCGCTCAGGCAACACCTGGGACGATGCGCAGATCCCGCACTGCGCCACCATCGAGCGCGGCGAGCGCCTCCTGGTAAGCCTCGCTGTCATGGGCCTGGCGCGCACTCTCGACCGACTCGAACTGGATGATCACGGTGCGGGTCGACTCCCCCGCTTCGTATGTCTGTTCGGGTAGGCCGCGGGCGAGGAACGTACCGCCGGCGGCAGTCAGCGCGGGGCCGGCCAGCTTGGCGTAGGCCGCGAGCTTGGCTTCGTCGTTGATTTCCTTGTAGGTGTTGATCCAGTAGGCAGTCATGCGATTCATCCTGCCGGATACTGATCGCCCGGAGCCCCGTGGGCCGACTCGGCGCGCAGCGCCGTAGTTATCCGACCCCGCGCAGCACGCAGTTCATCGACGGCTCGGCGGCGAAGTCAGCGGCGGCCGTCCAGTCCGCGTCTCCCCCGGCCGGGACGGCCACCTTGGTCGTCGCGTAGTCGAGAACGGTGGCGGAGGTGGTGGTGAAGAAGACGGTGATGGTCAGGACGACGTTCTTCTTCCCGGTGTTTACCGCCTTACCCTTCGCCTGCCAGCCCCCGGGCTTCGCTGCGCAACTGGTGATCGAGACCTGACGCCGGAGTTTCACGTCATTGCGGATCGAGGCCGGTGCGGGGAGCGAGTGCTGGGGTGGGATCTGGCTGGCCGACGACTTGCTCGCCGACGGCGATGTCATCGTCGGCGCCGACGAAGACCCCGAGGATGTGCAGCCGGAGACCACCACCGCAGTCGACAGAGCGAGCAGAGCGGCGATTACCTTGGCGAACACATGACTCCTCGTTGAGCTGGACACATTCCGAGACTATTACTCATTGTCGAACCGTCGGCGGAGGAGACCGGCAGCGGTGAGGAGTGCTCCGAGGAGCAGAGCCAGCAGGCCCAGCGAGATCGACGGTCCGAGTCCCTGGACGCCGGTCGTGGCCAGGCTCGGCGGGTTCGTCACCGAGCCGCCACCGGTCCCCGCGTCACCGCCGCCGGTCGTCTCGCCGGCCACGGCCGCGCCGATGCCGACCGTCGCGGTCGACGGCGGCGACGTCACCGGCGGTGCACCCGGCTCGGCGGGCCGCGGGGGCGTTCCGGTCACCGTTGCGGTGTTGACGATGTCGCCCGCGGCGGCCTCGGCCTGAGTAATCTCGTGCGGCGCCGCGGAGCAGGTGACGCTGCGGCCGGGCGCCACCGATGTGACCGGGCAGGTGACCCGGCCGGCCCGGGAGTCGTTCACAACCAGGTTGCTCATAGTCACGTTGCCGGTGTTGGTGACCAGGAAGGTCCAGAGAATGGTGTCGCCCGGGCCGGTGACCCCGTCACCGTTGTTGTCGACCACCTGTGCCCGCTTGACCAGGGCCAGGCCCGGCCGGCTCGCCAGCGGCACAGTTGCCGTCGAGGGGTCCGAGAGCACCGGAGAACCGCCGGGCAGGATCCCCGTCGCCGTGGCGGTGTTCCTGACTATGCCGGCGTCGAAATCGGCCTGGGTGAGGACGTGTGGATGGTCGGCGGTGCAGGTGATCGAATCGGTCGGCGCCAGAGCGGCGCCGGGGCAGCTGATCGCACCGGCCGTCGGGTCCTGCACCGAGACCGCCAACGTGAGCGGACCGGTGTTGGTGACCAGGAAGGTCCAGAGCACGTGATCGCCGACATCAGTCGATCCATTGCCATTGACGTCCTCGACGCTCGCCGACTTGACCAGGGTGATCGAGGGTGGGCCGGTGAAGACGGGGATCGTCGCCGTTGACGGGGACGAGGTTGTCTGGGTGCCATTCGGGTCGCTGGCGGTGGCGGTGGCGGTGTTGGAGATCGATCCGTGGTCGATGTCAGCCTGGGTGACCACGTAGTCGGCGGTGCAGGTCGTCGATCCGCCGGGAGCGATGGGGCTGGTCGGGCAGACCGCCGTGATCTGGGGGCCCGCCGGGGCGGCCAACACGTCGTCGATGCTGAAGTCGTTCAGTGTGACGTTGCCCGTGTTCGTCAGGAGGAACTCGTAGGTCACCGAGTCCCCCGGCTTGGAGACCTGCGTGTTCGGCGAGGACTTCACCAGCTTGAGGGCCGGCGCTGCCGCGGCGGTGACCGTCGCGATGGAGGCAGCCGAGTTGACGATCGCCCCACTGGGGTCGGTCCCGCTGGCTATGGCGCTGTTGTCGATTCGGCCGTTGTCGATATCGGCCTGCGTCACCGGGTAGGTCGAGGTGCAGGTCGCCGTCAACCCCGGAGCCAGCGCGGTGGGTGGGCAGGTGACGGCCGGGGGCGGGCCGGCCGGCGCGGTGAACGTGTCGGCCACCGACAGCGCGGTGAGGGTGACGTTGCCGGTGTTGGTGACGAGGAAGGAGTACGTCACCCGGTCCCCCGCAGCGGTGACGCTGGTCGGGTTGGCGCTCTTGGAGACGGTGAGGGCCGGCGTCGGGGCGGCCGTCACGTGGGCCGTCGACGGATCGGAGGCGACACTCTGACCGGCCGGGCCGACGACGTTGGCCACCGCCGAGTTGTCGATGCTCCCGTGGTCGACGTCGGCCTGCGTCGCTGTGTACGTCGCCGTGCAGGTGGTGGAGATGGTCGGTGCAAGGGTCGTCGTCGGGCAGGTGACGGCGACTGCCGGTCCGGCCGGCGAGGTCAGCTTGTCGTTGATCGTCAGTCCGGTGACCGTGACGTTTCCGACGTTGCTCACCACGAACTGGTATGCGACCTTCTGTCCGGCCGCGCTGACCGCGCTCGGGGTCGCCGTCTTGGCGAGCGTCACCGCCGGAGTCTGGGTGGCATTCACCGCGGCGCTCGAGGGGTTCGAGGCGACGGGCGCGCCGGTCGGGTCCAGGCCGCCGGCAGTCGCGCTGTTGCTCACCGCGCCGTTGTCGAGGTCGGCCTGAGTCACCGCATAGGTCGCCGTGCAGGTCGTGGTGGCGGTCGGCAGCAGCGTCGTCGAGGGGCAGGTGATGTCCGGGGCGGGGGCGGCGGGTGCGGCCAGGGTGTCGTTGATCTTCAGGTTGTTGACGGTGGTGTTACCGGTGTTGGTGACCAGGAACTGGTAGCTGATCGCGTCACCGACGGCGGAGACGCTGGCTGGCGCGGCGCTCTTCACCAGCGAAAGGGAGGGCGTCTGCGGGATGGTCACGGTTGCGACACTGTCGCTCGACTGGACCAGAGTGGTGGCCGGGTCGGCGGCGACGGCGTGCGCGGTGTTACGTAGGCGCCCACTGTCCACGTCGGCCTGAGTCACCGTGTAGTTGCCGGTGCAGGTCGTCACGCCATTCGGCGCCAGCGTCGTCACCGGGCAGGTGATGTCGCTCAGGGGTGGGCCGCCCGGCGCGTCGAATGTGTCGTCGATGGTCAGGTTCGTGAGCGTCACGTTGCCGCTGTTCGTCACCAGGAAGCTGTATTTGATCTTCGCCCCAGCCGTGGACGCCGTGGTCGGCGTCGCCGACTTCGTTAGCGTGAGGCCGGCGTTCTCCGGGACGGTGACCGTCGCTGACCACTCCGGCGAGGTGACGGGGGCACCGCTGGGCGAGAGACCATTGGCGGTGGCGACGTTCACCACCGAGCCGTTGTCTACGTCGGCCTGGGTGAGCACGTAGCTAGCCGTGCAGGTCGTGCTGTCAGTCGGTGCGAGCGTCGTGACCGGGCAGGAGACGGGCGGGACGGGGGCGGCCGGGGCGGTGAGAGTGTCGGTGATGGTCAGGTTGGTGATCGTCGTCTGGCCGCTGTTGGTGACCAGGAACGTGTAGTTCACCCGATCCCCGGCCGCCGACGCGGTGGTCGGAGACACGGTCTTCTTCAGCGTCAGTGCCGGCGTCTGGGTGATCGGCACCGAGGCGGACGACGGGAGCGACTTGACCGTGCCGTCGTTCGGGGCCGTCGCGGTGGCGAACGCCTGGTTGTTGATCGAGCCGTTGTCGATGTCGGCCTGGGACGTCGTGTAGCTGGCGCTGCAGTTCACGGTGTCACCGGGGGCGAGCGGGGTGGTGGGGCAGGTGACGGCCAACTCCGGTCCGGCCGGAGCGGCGAACTGGTCGATCACCGCCAGGCCGGAGAGGGTCACATTCCCCTTGTTGGTGAGGGCGAAGTTGTAGTTGATGGCGGCACCCGCGCTGCTGACCGGCGCCGTGAAACCGGCCGTCTTCTGCAGCGCGAGGAGAGGAGTCTGCGTGACGTTCACGGTGGCGCTGGCCTGGTCGGAACTCACCGGGCCACCGGCGGGCGTCGTCGCGTTCGCGACAGCGACGTTGACGATCCGGCCGTTGTCGACATCGGTCTGGGTAACGATGTAGTCGGCCGTGCAGGTCGTGCTCGCACCGGGGGCCAAGGTGGTCGCGACACAGGCCGGGGTGACCGACCGCGGCAGCACCGGGTCACCGATAGAGAGCGAATTGACGCTGACGTTCCCGGTATTGACGACGGTGAAGGTGTAGTGGACCGTCTGGCCGGCGGCATCGACAGTGGTCGGAGTGGCCGCCTTAGTCAGGGTGAGCGAAGCCGCCGGGTTGATCACCACCGTCGCCGTGGAGGGGTTCGTGGTGACCGGGGTATTCGTTGGGTCGAGGCCCGTCACCGTCGCCGTATTGCTGATCAGACCGTTGTCGGCGTCGGCCTGGCTTGCGGTGTAGGTGGCGCTACACGTCGTGCTGGCCAGCGAGGCGAGCGAGGTCTGCAGGCAGGTAACGGCGACCGCGGGACCGGCGGGTGCCGCGAGGACGTCCTCCACCACGAGGTTGTGGATCGTCACGTTGCCCGTATTGGTGACGGCGAAGCGGTAGAAGACCTGCTGCCCGGCCGTAGTTATCTGGCTCGGGGTCACCGTCTTCTGCAGCACCAGGCTCAGGCTGTCGTTGGCGACCACCACTGCGGTGGAGGGATTGGAGGCGGCTGGATTCCCCTGCGGATCAAGGCCGCTGGCCGTCGCGGTGTTGGTGATGATGCCGGCGTCGAAGTCGGCCTGCGTGGAGGTGTAGGTCGCCAGGCAGGTGGTCGAGGCTCCCGGCGCGAGGAGGGTCACCGGGCAGACGGCATCCGCCGCAGGGCCTGCCGGGGCGACGAAAGTGTCGGCGAGCGTGAGGTTGGAGATGGTGACGTTGCCCGTGTTCGTCACGGCGAAGGCGTAGGTGACGGCCTGACCGACGGTGTCGATGCTCTGCGAGAGGGCCGACTTCACCAGCAGGAGAGACGGGTTCTGCTGAGCCTGCACGGTCACCGTCGACGGCGCCGAAGTGACGGGCTGGCCCAGCGGATCGGTGCCGCTGGCCGTGGCGGTGTTGCGAATCTGACCGGCGTCGATGTCGTCCTGGGTGGTCGTGTAGTTCGCAGTGCAGGTCGTCGAATGGCCGGGCGATAGCGAGGTCGCCGCACAGACCGGGGCATTGGGGCCAGCGAACATCGGATCGGTGATGGCGATCGCGCTCACCGAGACGTTGCCGCTGTTCGTCACGGTGAAGGTGTAGCTCAGCGCCTGCCCGGCCGCCGTGACGCTGCTGCGGGAGACGGTCTTCAGCACGGTGAGCGCCGGGTTCTGCGTGACGGCGACCGTGCTCGTCGACGGGATTGAGTTGACCGTGGCCCCGCCCGGCGTCTGGGCGCTCGCGAATGCCGAGTTCGTGATGCTGCCGTTGTCGACGTCGGCCTGGCTGGAGGTGTAGGTGGCGGTGCAGGTGACGACGGCCGTCGGGGCGATGCTGCGCTGCGGGCAACTAACGGTGATCGGTGGCCCGGCCGGGGCGCTGAAGGAGTCAGTGATCGAGAGGAGCGAGAGGCTGACGTTGCCAGTATTGGTGACTGCGAAGGTGTAGTTGACCGTCTGTCCGGCCGCCGTGATCGTCGCCGGCGACGCCTTCTTGACGACGCTCAGCGCCGGTGTGGCCGGCACGGCGACGGTCGCTGATGACGGCTGGGAGCTGATCGGGTTCCCGGACGGGTCAGTGCCGGCCGCGGTCGCGGTGTTGTTGATCGATCCGCTGTCGATGTCGTTCTGGGTCACGGTGTAGGACCAGGTGCAGTCGATGGCCACTCCTGGGGCTAGCGTCGTCGACGGGCAGACGACTGCGCTGGCCGCCGTCGCCGGCGGCACGAAGGAGTCGTTGATCGACAGGTTGTTGATGGTGACGTTGCCAGTGTTCGTCACGTGGAAGCTATAGGTGATGACCGACCCGGCACTGCTCACGCTGGTCGGGCTCGCCGTCTTGATCAGCGTCAGCAAGGGACTCTGATTGGCGGTGGCCGAGGCGGTGGCTGCCGGTGAGGTCACCGCGGCGCCCGTCGGGTCGAGGCCCTTGGCGGTCGCCGTGTTCTGGATCGTCCCGGCGTCGAGGTCGGCCTGGGTGACGGCGTGTGTGGCGCTGCAGGTCGTCTTGGCCGCTGGAGCCAGCGTGGTGGCCGCGCAGACGGCCGCGTTCGCGCCGGTGAACATCGGATCGGCGATGGCCAGCCCCGAGACGGTCTGATTTCCGTTGTTGGTGACGGTGAAGGTGTAGGTCAGCGTCTGCCCGACGGTGTCGTAGATCGTCGGGGTGACTGTCTTGGCCAACTTCAGCGACGGGGAGGCGTTGACGGTGACGCTGGCCGTCGATGGGTCGGAGGCGACGGCCTTCCCGGCCGGGTCTCGCCCGGTGGCGGTGGCCGAGTTGTTGATCGAGCCGCTGTCGACGTCGGCCTGGGTGGCCGTGTACGTCGCGCTGCAGGTGGTGGTCGCGGCCGGCGCGAGGAGCGTCACCGGACAGTTGATCGGCGTCAGCGGAGGGGCCGCGGGCGGGGCGAGCGTGTCGGCGATGGCGAGGCCGGTCACCGTCACATTGCCGGTGTTGGTGACGAGGAAGGCGTAGGTGACACGCTCCCCGGCGTTGGTGATGCTCGTCGGCGAGGCGGACTTGGCGACGCTCAGCGACGCCGACTGGGTGGCGGCCACGGTCGCGGTGGAGAGGGGCGATGTCACCGGGTTTCCCTGCGGATCCGTGGATTGCGCGGTCGCCGAGTTGTTGATCGAACCGTTGTCGAGGTCGGCCTGGGTGACGCTGTGGCTGGCTGTACACGTCGCCACCGCGCCGGGGGCGAGCGCCGTACTCGGGCAGTTGACGGCCAGCGCCGGCGCCGCGGGCGGGCTGAAGAGGTCAGACACGCCGACCGGGCCCAGCGTCACGTTGCCGGTGTTGCGAATGGTGAACGTGTACTGGACGCTCTGCCCGACGGCGGTGACCGTCGTCGGGGTCGCCGCCTTGACCAGGCTCATCGACGGGTTCTGCGGAACGGTGACGGTCGCGGTCGAGGGCGGCGAGGTGATGGGGGTGCCGTCAGGTGCGGTTGCACTGGCCGTCGCACTGTTCTGGATGGAGCCGTTGTCGATGTCGGCCTGGGTCGCGGTGTAGGTCGCCGTGCAGGTCAGGCTGGCGCCGGGCGCGAGCGCGGTCGTCGGGCAGGTCGGCGTCACCGGCGGACCGGCCGGGCTGCTGAACGAGTCAGCGATCGAGACCCCGCTAATCGTCACATTGCCCTGGTTTGTTACCAGGAACGAGTAGACGACCTGCTGGCCGGCCAGACGGACCTGCGACACCGAACCCGACTTCACCACCGACAGGGCCGGCGACTGGACCACCGTGACGAGCCCCGACGAGGAGTTGGAGGTGATCGTTGCGCCGGCCGGATTGTTCCCGCTGGCCACCGCCGTGTCGGCGATCGACCCGTGATCCACGTCGTTCTGGGTCGCGACGTAGGTGACGCTGCAGGTCGTCGAGGCCCCGGCGGCCAGCGTCGTCGCCGCGCAGGTCACCGCGCCGGCTAGGGCTCCGGCCGGTGCACGGTTCACATCGGTGACGGCGACCTTGGTGATGGTCTGGTTCCCCGAGTTGGTCACCGTGAACGTCGAGGTGACGACCTGCCCGGCCCGGGTGATCGTGGTCGGGCTAACCGTCTTCACCAGCGAGAGAGCCGCATTCGCAACGGCGGTGACGGTGGCCGTCGACTGGTTCGAGGTGACGGTTCCGCCGCTGGGGGCCTTGCCGGTGGCCGTCGCCGTATTGCTGATCGACCCGTTGTCGAGGTCGGCCGCGGTGGTGGCATAGGTGGCCGTACAGGTCGTCGAGGCATTCGGCGCGAGGCTGGTCGCGGCACAGGTGATCGGGGCCAGTTGTGGACCGGCGGGCGCGGCCAGGGTGTCGCTGATCGCCAGGGTCGAGACGGTGACGTTGCCGGCGTTCACGACAGTGAACGTGTATGTGATCGCGGCACCGGCCGCCGCGAAGGAGGACGGGTTGGCCGACTTCGTCAGCTGCAGTCGGGGCGTCGCCGTCGCGGTGACGGTGGCCGTGCTCGGCGTCGAGGTGACCCGGCTCCCCTGCGGCGTCGTGCCGCTGGCCGTCGCCGTATTGACGACGGAGCCGCGGTCGACGTCAGCCTGGGTGCTGGTGTACGAGGCGGAGCAGACCATCGACGCGCCGGGGGCGAGGGTTGTGGTCTGGCAGGTGGGTGCCTTGCCACCGGTGAACATCGGGTCGTTGACGACGATGCCGGAGATCGTGGTCTGCCCGGAGTTGGTGACGGTGAAGGTGTAACTCACGTTCTGCCCGGCGCTGCTGATCGTGCTCGGTGAGGCGGCCTTGCTGATGGTGAGGGCTGACGTGACGGCCACCGGTACGGAGGCGGTCGACGGCGGGGTGGACTGGGTGACACCCGACGGTGTCACCGTCTGAGCCGTCGCGGTATTGCTCACCGAGCCGTTGTCGACGTCAGCCTGGGTGGCTGTGTACGTCGCTGTGCAGGTCACGCTCGCCCCGGGGGCGACGGAGCCCGGCGGGCAGTTGACGACCACGGCCGGTGATGCGGGCGCCGTGAGCGTGTCGGTGATGCCGACACTCGAGAGCGTCACATTGCCGGTGTTGGTGACCACGAACGTGAAGCTGATCTGCTGACCGATGGCGGTGACGGTCGCCGGCGTTGCCGTCTTCACCAGGGTGGAGCTGGCGTTGGCCGGAGCCGTCACCACCGCGGTCGAGGCCGGTGACGTCACGGTGTTGCCGCCGGGGTCACTCCCCTGTGCCACCGCCGAGTTCTTGATCGTGCCGTTGTCGATGTCGGCCTGGGTCGCGGTGTAGGTGGCGGTGCAGTTGGTTCCCGCCCCTGGGGCCAGCGTGGTCACGGGGCAGGTGATCGACGGGACCGGCCCGGCCGGTGAGGTCATCGAATCGAGGATCGACAGGTTCTTGATCGTGACGTTGCCGGTATTGCTGACGGCGAAGGTGTAGGTCACCGACTGACCGGCCGCGGTGACCGTCTTCGGCAGCACGCTCTTGGTGAGGGCGAGCTTCGGGGTGGCGGTCACCGAGACGGTCGCGTTGGACTGGGCGGAGGCGACGGCACGCCCCTTGGTGTCCGTGGCGTTGGCGATGGCCGAGTTCTTGATCGTGCCGTTGTCGATGTCGGCCTGGGTCGCGGTGTAGGTCGCGGTACAGGTGGTCGAGGCGTTGGGCGCGAGCGTGGTGGTCGGGCAGGTCACCGCCGGCACCGGACCGGCCGGGGCGGTGAAGGTGTCGGTGACGGCCAGATTGTTCAGGGTCAGGTTGCCGGTGTTGGTGACCAGGAAGGAGTACGTCACCTTCTGCCCGGCGGCGGTGACGACCGTCGGCGACGCACTCTTGACCAGGGCGAGCGAGGCTCCAGGAGCCGCGGTCACGCTCGCCACGGACGGGGTCGAGACGACCGCGGTGTTCGTTGGATCCAGGCCGGAGACGGTCGCCGAGTTGGTCACCGAACCGGAGTCGATGTCGGCCTGGGTAGTCGTGTACGTGGCGCTGCAGGTGGTCGAGGCGTTGGGCGCGAGCGTGGTGGTCGGGCAGGTGATCGCCGGCACCGGACCGGCCGGCGCGGTGAAGGTATCGGTGAGGGCCAGCGCGTGCACGGTGACGTTGCCAGTGTTGGTGAGGACGAAGGAGTACGCGATCGTCTGCCCGGCCGAGTTGACCGTCGTCGGAGCCGCGGTCTTGCGGATCGTCAGCGCCGGTGCCTTGGCAATCGTGACTGTCGCGGTGGAGGCGTTCGAAGCGACGGCTCCCCCGACGATGTCGAGGCCGTTGGCGACTGCACTGTTGGCGATGCTGCCGTTGTCGACGTCGGCCTGGGTCGCGGTGTACGTCGCCGTGCAGGTCGTGGTCGCCGCCGCGGCCAGGGTCGTGACCGGGCAGGTGATCGCCGGAACCGGTCCGGCCGGTGCGGTCAGGGTGTCGGCGATGGAGAGCGAGTTGATCGTGGAGTCGCCGGAGTTGGTGACCTTGAAGGAGTAGCTGACGCTCTGCCCGGCTGCGGTGACGGATGTCGGCGTGACGCTCTTGACCAGGGTCAGTGCCGGCCTGATGACCGGAACCGACGCCGTGGCCGAGGCCGTCACCGATCTGTTCAGCGCGTCGGTGCCGGTCACCGACGCCGTATTGCTGTTGCCGGTGACCGGTGCTGTGGCCGTACAGGTGTAGCTCGTGCTCGCCCCGGCGGCCAGCGAGCCGAGGGACCGGGCACAGCCCGGTGTGCTCGCGTCGGCGACGTTCACCGGGGTGAGGGTGGCGTTTCCGGTGTTGGTGACCGTGATCGTGTAGGTGACGGTCGCCCCGACTCGATAGGCCGCCTGGTCGGTGGTCTTGGTGATCGAGATGGCGGGGGCCAGCACGGTCACGTCGGCCCGTCCGGCTCCGGTGAAGGCATCACCCTGGGCGTCCGTCCCCGATGCATTGGCGATGTTGGTGAAGGAACTCGATCCGGCCACGCCGGTACAGGTGTAGGTGGTGCTCCCGGTGAGATTCCCTATGTTTTTATTGCAGGCTGGTGTGAGCGGGTCGTTGACGACCACGCCGGTCGCGGTGCTGCCGGCCACCGGATTGGTCACGGTGATGGTGTAGGTGACGGTGTCCCCGGCGTGCACGGTCGACGGCGACGCCGACTTGGTGATCTGCAGCGCGGGGATGGGGACCGACATGACGAGTTCCTGCGCCAGGTAGGTGTCACCCGAGGTGCTGAAGCTGAGGCTCGCCGAGGTGTCCCCCGGTTTGATCACGGTTGACGCGACCGGGAACTGTTTAGCGTCGACCGAGAAGTTGTTCACGCCCGCGGCGGGGAAGGCGTTCTGCGCGTAGGAGGTGAAGAAGTTCGTACTCGATGCCCCCGGACCGACCGGGTCCGTCTGGGCGGTTCCGTTGACCGAGAACTGATCGCCAGTGATACCCCAGTCGCCTTCATACGCGACGACGCCGACGTTCACCTGCCCACTCACCCGGAAGCCAGAGACTGTGGTGGTGGTGGCCGGGTCGACCGAGTTCTGCCGAACGTGGCCGTCATAGACGAAGACCTCCCGCTTCACCGGGGCATTCACCGGATCGGCCGCCGGGTAGGAGTAGACGAGCACGAGCGACCAGCCGCCGAAGCAGCCGAAGCCGGCCGGAGTCCAGACGTTCGCCGTGGTGATGGTCAGCGGGGTGCCGGTCGGGGCGTTGGCAAAGGAGGGCGTGACGTTCGCGGCGGCCGAGTAGAACTGCGGCTGGTTCACCGTGACGTTGGTGATCGTGTCGGCCGTGTACCGCGCGGCCGTGACCGAGACTGCGGGATTGGACCCGACCGTCAACTGCACGGGTGTGCTCGCCGCGGCGCCCGGCGGCTGCACCGCACTCGGCGAGTTGCTCGTGTTGCAGCGCTGGGTGACCGTCGAGTTCGTACCGGTGCGGAACACACCGGTGTCGCCGGCCCAGAGCAGCCGGGCGTAGGCGATCGACGCCCCGGTCGGGATCGTCAGCTGAACGCTGGAGGAGTTGAACCAGTTGTTGGCGGCGTTGGCGCCGGTCTGCGTCATGTAGAAGTTGTCATTGACGCCACTGCTCTGCGTGCCGCTGCGATTCGTCGCGGCTGTGCAGGCGGTGTTACCGGCCGGGCAGACCACAACTGAGTTGCCCGAGACGAGGGCGTCTCCGTACACCTGCTGATCGAAGGCAAGTGAGAGCGGCGCTTCGACTGCGGCCTGGGCGGCCGGGGTACCGGCGACACCGAATCCAAGCGCCAGCACGACGACAATCAGCGCCGCAACCAACCGTCGCGAACGCCGCGATCGCACCAACGTAGCCGCACCTCCCGCCCGAAAGTTGCCCGCATTGAGCGACCATCGCCGTATTCAGACTTATCAGGCTTCCATGACAACTGTCTAATCCCTGGAGGGTGATACATCGTCGGCGTGTCCCGGCGCTCCTCGCCTCGCTCCAGACCCTCGGTTCCGTACTGGCGAGTAGGCTGCGTCGCACATAGCGGTCGCAGTAGCGAAGGAGAGACATGCCAAGACGATTCTCGGTGTCGGAGAGCATTGTGATCGGGCTGGAGGCGGCCGCGATCTACCAGCACGTGAGCGACCCGACCCAGACGTCCCGCTGGAGCCCGGAGAACACCGGCGCGACGCTGCCACAGCAGTCAGCCGTCGGCCCCTTGGTCGGCGCCACCTTCATCGGGCAGAACAAGCGTCACGGCTTTCGCTGGTGCACTCAGTGCACCGTCACGGCCGCCGATCCGGGCCGACGTTTCGCGTTCCAGGTGAACAAGTTCGGACTGCGCCGACCCCGGCTCAACGTGCCGATCGCGTCCTGGGAGTACTCGTTGGAGCCGGTAGAGGGCGGGACCCGCGTCACCGAAACCTGGACCGACGACCGCAGCGGCTGGCCCGACTTCGCCGCCACCATCTTTGACCGCATCGTCACCCGGAAGAAGTCCTTCGCCGACTTCAATGCCCGCAACATCCACATCACCCTGCGCAATCTGAAGGCGAGCCTGGAGCAGGAGCACCAGCCTCAGACCTGAGCCGGTCGCTAAGGTCAGTGATCATGAATGACTGGCAGGAGATCGCAGGCCACCCCTCGCTCGGCGTCGCGCGCCGCGGCGCCGCCGCCCGTATCGAGTTCCGCCGCCCGCAGCAGTTGAACGCCCTCGACCGTGAACTCTCGGTCGAGCTGCTGCGGGTGCTGCGCGAACTGGGTTCGGATGAGGAGGTCCGGAGCATCCTCATCACCGGCGCCGGCACCGCGTTCTCGGCCGGCGCCGACATCAAGACCGGCCTCTCGGGTGCCGCCGAAGGCGAGATCGAGCGCGGGCTGCGCGAGGTCAGCAACGCCACCATCATGGCGTTACGTGAGATGCCCAAACCGGTGATTGCGGCAGTGCAGGGAGCGGCGGCCGGCATCGGCTGTTCGGTGGCGTTGGCCTGCGATCTGGTCATCGCCTCCGAGTCGGCCTACTTCCTGCTGGCCTTCGCCAATCTCGGCCTCACCGCCGACGGGGGCGCGAGTCTCACCGTTCCCGCTCGGGTCGGCATGGGACGCGCCTTCGTCATGGCGCTGCTGGCCGAAAGGGTGCCGGCCGCGGAGGCGCTGAGTTGGGGCCTGGCCGACCGGGTGGTGCCCGACGCGGAGCTCAGTGCGATCACCGAGGATCTGGTGCTCCGGCTGGCCGCCGGACCGACACTCTCCTACGCCGCGACCAAGCAGCTCATCAACCGCAGTGCGCTCGGCGGATTGAGTGGTTTGGCTGAGCAGCTCGACCTGGAGGCGAGCCTGCAGGGGCGGATGACCACCACCGACGACTTCGCCGCGGCGACCGCCGCCTTCACCCAGAAGCAGCGTCCCACTTTTACCGGGCACTGACCCGGCGCTGGCCCGCCGCTGGGCTAGGCGGTGACCGTCGGGCGTACCGAGAGGACGGGGCACTCGGCCGAGAGGATGATCTGCTGCGCGTTGCTACCGAGTAGCGCCATACGCACCGGGGAGGTGCGTCTCAGTCCAACGACGATGAGCTCAGCCCCATGTTCGGCGGCGACCTTGAGAACGGCGGCGGCGGTGTTCGCGGCGTCGATCTCCTGGACGATCTCGTGCGCGATACCGCGGGCGGCGAGGTCACTGCGCACGGCGTCGAGGTCCTTCTCGTCAGCTGAGGTGACCGCGGCGGCATTGTTTCCGGTGCGGACGTTGACGATCACGACGGAGGCACCGCGGAGCTCGGCCTCCGCAACCCCGACTTGATAGGCGGCCCAGCCTTCGGGCGTGGGGATGTAGCTGACGAGGACGCTCATGATGCCTCCGCGGGTGCGACGGGCTGGTCAGCTCGACCGTAGCCCTCAAGGTGCCGTCGGGGCCAACGGTGGGTCGATGCGACCGGCCTCGTCCACCCGATAGCGTGGCGCTGAACGGCCGAGGAGGTCGACAGCTGATTGGAGGATGGCGTGGGCGGATTCCGAACTGCCGTCGAGACGCATGATCTCGCCGCGATCGAAGCGACGCTGAGTCCGGACGTCGTGTTCCGAAGCCCGGCCGTGCACAAGCCCTACCAGGGGCGCGACGTGACGATGCTGCTGCTGAGCAACGTCATCGAGGTGCTCGAGGGCTTCACCTACGTCGGCCAGATCACCGAGAACCAGGACGAGATGCTGCGCTTCTCGGCGCGAGTCGGTGACCGCAGCGTCGACGGCATCGACCTGCTGCGTTACGACGACGAGGGGCGGGTCGCCGAGCTGACCGTCTTCATCCGTCCGTACTCGGCCCTCACTGCGGTCCGGGACGCGATGGCGGCCCGGCTGGCTATGGGCTGACCCTAGCCCGAGGGCGACGCCAGATGTTATACAAGCGTCTATGAAGGTCCATCACCTCAACTGCGCGACCATGCGCCCCTCCGGCGGGCGTCTCATCAGCGGCACCGGCACGGTGAGCGGCGCTCGTCTGGTCGCCCACTGCCTGCTGATCGAAACCGACGGCGGCCTGGTCCTCGTCGACACCGGGCTCGGGCTAGAGGATGTCGCCAACCCGAAGCAGCTGCCGGCCGTCTTCCGGACCGTCGTGCGGCCGGCTCTGGATCGCGCCGAGACCGCGGCGGCTCAGGTCGAAGCGCTCGGGTTCCAGCGTTCGGACGTGCGGCACATCGTGGTGACGCACCTGGACGTGGACCATGCCGGTGGATTGCGTGACTTCCCAGATGCGCAGGTGCACCTCAGCGCGACTGAACTGGCGGCGGCGAGGAACCCGAGGACGCGCCTGGAGAAGGACCGCTACGTGCAGCGTCAGTGGGCGCATGCTCCGAAGTGGGTCGAGCACACCGCCTCCGGCGAGACGTGGCACGGCTTCGAGGCGGTACGCGACCTGCCCGGCCTGCCCCCGGAGATCCTCCTCGTTCCACTGGCCGGACACACGCGGGGACATTCGGGGGTCGCGGTCGACACCGGAGACGGTTGGCTGATGCACGCCGGCGACGCGTACTTCTATCACGGGCAGATGGCGCAGCCGCCGACCTGCACGCCCGGCCTGCGCGTCTTTCAGGTCATCGTGCAGACTGAGAAGGAGAATCGCCTTAAAAACCTGGCCCGTCTGCAGGAGCTGGCCCACGACCGCTCAGTCTCGGTCTTCTCCGCCCACGACCGGCGGGGGTTCGAGTCGCTGCGGTCCGGAGATCGGTCCCCTGCGGTCGACGGCACCGACGCCGCCGGGTTGTAGGGGCGCCGGCTGATCGGAGAGCTCCCAATGAACAGCGTCGCGGAGCGAGCAGCACGGATTGTCACCACCGATGCGCTGCTCTTGGACCTGGATGGCACGCTGGTCGACACGACGGAGGCGTTCGAGGCGAGCTGGCGAGGTGTCGCCGCTGGGCTGGACCTGCCCTGGGGAGCGTTCGCTCCGCACATTCACGGAATTCCGGCGGCCGAGGTGCTGAATCGGGCCGCGCCCGGTCTGTCGCCGGCCGAGCATCAGCGAACGCTCGAAGCCGTGCTGCTCCGTCAAGCCGATCCTGACCTTCCGGTCCGCGCGCTACCAGGTGCGAGGGGCCTTCTGCAGGCGATCCCGGAGGATCGATGGGCCATCGTCACGAGTGGCGATCTCCGTCTGGCGACCGCCAGCCTGAGCAAGGCCGGGCTCCCCCGGCCCCGGATTCTGGTGACGATCGCCGATGTAGCGCGCGGCAAGCCGGAGCCCGACCCCTTCCTGCTTGCCGCCGAACTGTTGGGCATCGCCGCCGATAGGTGCGTCGTCATTGAGGACTCGGCGGCGGGCGTCAGCGCCGGTCGCGCGGCAGGAGCACGAGTTCTCGCCGTAAGAACAACGCACTCCGTCGCCGAACTGGCCGATGCCACCTGGATCATTCGGGATTTGAGCGAAATCCACGCCGAATGGGTTGGCGACCGAATCCAGCTGCAGCTGCCAGCGAACGACTAGGCCGGCACCGCATTTCCGCGTATTTTTCGGATCACTCGGAGCCGGAGCGCGCGGAGAGCTTCTCCAGCCGGCTGGTGAGCAGCGGGATGCGGTGCGCGTTGCCGGTCAGCTCGACGTACCGTTCGCCGAAGACGGCCAGCAGTGCGTCATCGAGTCGGCGGACGGCGCCGGCGGGGTAGCGGTAGCCCATGCGGGTGATCAGCGCGTCCATGTCCACCGACGTGAGCAGCCCACCCAACTCGTCGAGCGATGTGATGCCCAGTTCGAGGAGCAGTCCGGAGATCCAGCTGTAGTGCTCAGTGCGCGACCAGCCCGCTTCGGGGTACTGCGTGGCCAGGAAGGTGGTCAACTCCTGCGGGCTGATGCGCGGGTCGGCCGGATCAAAGTCGGGGTGACGCAGTGCCGCCGCCGACTGCAGCCGGTTGCGGATCTCGGAGAACTCGCGGTCGGCGAGCTCGAGCAGCCCGGCGGCGAGCGTGAACCGTCGCTCCAGGTCCGGCGCCAACTCGGCCGGCACGGTGCCCTTGTAGCGGATGTCGTGTTCGAACTCGGCCCACGCGTGCTGAAGAACGGTGCGCACCTGGACCGACGCCGGCCGTTCAGGGACGGCGGGAGAGGCGATGAGCAGGTGCCGGCTGGCGTACCCGAAACGGCCGTCGCGGGCGGTCTCCTCACCGAGATCCCGGTCGTCGATGAGCGTCAACTGGTCGGCCAGCAACTGGGCCACCGCGACGACATCGCTCTGCAGGTAGGTGACCACTCGGACGCCCACGACGTCGGTGATCTGAGTCAGCGGGTCCGGGTACAAGGGCGAACCGTCTGACGTCCGCGCAGCCTTAGCCGCGAACGACGCCACGCTCTTGGTGCGGCTGGTGATGCTCAGATAGTTGATGCCGGCGTCGTCGAGCACGGTGGTGATGATCGCGACGTACCGCTCCGTCAGGGCATTCAGGTCGGGCTGCAGCGCGGCGTACGTGCGCACGGCATGGCGTACCGGCTCGTCCGAGGTGTCGGTGCCATGCGGGGATCGGGAGCTCATACGACAACCCTGCCCTACTGCAGTGCCGATTCCGAAACGACGCCGTGATGCCGTCGGCCGCTAACGCTGCTCGCCGCGATGGTGTCGCCGTAGTTCCTCGTGCAGCGCCTGAGCGCGGGCGGCCGGGATGCCGCGCCCCTCCTCGACGAGGACGGGCGGCAGCGGCTGGGGCGCCGGCATCAGGGTCGTCCAGGGATCGGACTCGCCCAGGAGCGCGGGCGCGCTGCGGAGCGTGAAATCGGCTGGGGTCACGCTGCCCAGGTCGGACCACGGGACGGGGAACGACACCGGCGTACCAGGTCGCAGCCGTGGGCTGTAGACAGCGGCCACGCTGGCACCGCCGACGCGCGTCGAATCGAGAAAGACCTTGCCCTCACGATCAGCCTTGATGAACGCGGTGGTGGCCAGCGCAGGGTCGAGCGACTCGGCCCGGACCGCCAGGGCCCGGGTGGCCAGGGCGACCTCCTCGGTGTTGGCCCCGGTCACCGGCACGAAGATATGCACACCCTTGGACCCGCTGGTCTTTACCGCGCTGGTCAGGTCAAGCGCCGACAGCGCCTCGCGGACGAGCGCGGCCGAGGCCACGACGCTGCCGAAGTCGCTCCCCTCAGGTGGGTCGAGGTCGAGGACGAGATGGGTCGGTGCATCGATGTCGGGAATGCGAAACAGCGTGGGGTGAAACTCGATGCTGCGCTGATTGGCCAACCAGAGCAAGGTACGCCGATCGTTGCACAGCGCGTAGGCGATCTCGCGCTTCGAGGCGGCCGACCAGACCGAGGTGGTAGCGACCCAATCCGGCGTGTATTTAGGCACATTCTTCTGCATGAACGGCTTCTGGCCTCGGAGCGCTCGAATGACCGACAGCGGACGGTTGTTGAGCGCCGCGATGATCTGCGGATGGAGCGCGTCGAGGTAGTCGACGAGGCCGCGCTTGGTCGCATCGGCGCCGTCGAAGAGCGTCTCGTCGAGGTTGGTGAGGGCAACACCGTCGCGGGTCTCACTCGTGGCCATAGAAACATCTTGGCCTAGCCGTCAGACATCTGTCAGTCCGGCAGCGGCGCCAGACGGCGATATCCAGTATGTGGCGGCTGACGGCGTCGCGTCATTGCCCGAAGGAGTAGCGCAGGTTCGCGTTGATCAGCTCGTTCAGGCGGCTGCGCATATGCCCGACGAGCGGTTCCTCGGGCATGGGCGGATCGACGTACAGCGTCCATCGCAGATCGGTTCCGGACTTGCCGATAAGTGGTTCGAACTCGATGCGGGCGTCCGGGCGCCTTAGCCATAGTGAGCTCCAGACAACCTTCGTGCCGATCACGGTGATCTCCGGCGGGCGCTCGTCGTCGAGCAGCAGCAGCCACGGACGGCTGGGATCTCGATACGGGTTGGTCAAACAATCCGAGACGATGTGCGGGGGAGCTGGCTGACTCCGCATTCGACTACCGATCTCGATCACGAAGGCAGCGTAGCGGTGATCCCTGTCCCGATCACTCCTCTTGTGGTTAGGGTTGCGGCATGTTCAATGACGCCGCGCGCGCGTTGCTCGAATCCAACGCGATAGCTCAGTTCATCACCATCAACGCTGACGGCACTCCGCAGGTCAGTGGTGTGTGGGTCGGCCTCGATTGCGACGAATTGGTCATCGCCTCGTTGCCCAAGCGGATCAAGGTTCGCAACGTCGAGCGTGATCGACGGGTCGCACTCGTCGTCCAGTCGCCGACCAAGAGCGAGCGTGGGCTGGACGAATACCTGGTCGTACACGGGACCGCACGCGTCACCGAGGGAGGTGGTCCGGAGCTGCTGCAGGAGTTGGCGCGGACCTATATGGGCCCGGACGTGGTCTTCCCCGGTCCCGACGCCCCTCCCGGCTACATCTTCCACATCACCCCGGAGAAGGTTCTCGGCGAAGGCGCCTGGTCAAGTTAGTCATGAGGTCCTTCTGCCAGCCGGCGGCAGGGGCGTGTCAGCGGCGTGTGCGCGATATGTCATCGGGGTCAGCCATGATTCTGACCATGAGAACCGAGGTAGCTGCGACGCCGTCACAGCTACATGACCGACATGGGAGGCCGCAATGAGCGCGACAACTGAGACCGCATCACGCGGCACCTATCTCTCCCTGAAAGCGGCCTGGATTCCGCTGGCGGCGCTGTGCTTGGCCTTCTTCGTGGAGATGGTCGACAACACCCTGCTGACGATCGCGCTGCCAACGATCGGCCGCGACATCGGCGGCGGCACTACGGCACTGCAGTGGGTCAGCGGGGCGTACTCGCTCACCTTCGGCGGTCTGCTCCTCACCGCAGGCTCCGCGGCGGACCGGCTCGGCCGTCGCCGCGTCCTGCTGGTCGGGCTGGCCGCCTTCGGCACGATCAGCCTCGCTGTCCTGGCCGTCAACTCGAGCGGCGAGCTCATCGCGCTGCGGGCGGCTCTCGGTGTCGCCGCCGCGATGATGGCGCCGATCACGAACTCGCTGGTCTTCCGGCTCTTCGACGACGAGGCGCTGCGGATGCGCGCGATGACCCTGATGATCGTCGTCGGCATGACCGGCTTCATCCTCGGCCCGCTGCTCGGCGGGACCGCCCTGGCCCACGTGGGCTGGGAGTGGCTTCTGGTCGTCAACGCCCCCATCGCCCTCATTGCCTGGCTGGGTGTGCGCTTCGGCGTTGCCGCCGACCGGCCAGACGGCCTGACCCACGACGCGCTCGACCTGCCAGGAGCGGTCCTCAGCATCGCCACCATCGGCCTTGCCTGCTACACGGCGACCAGCGGCGTCGACCACGGCTGGCTCTCGGTGGCCACTCTCGCCTCGGCGATCGGCGCGCTGCTGGCCGGCATCGCGTTCGTGTGG
Organism: Frankineae bacterium MT45; assembly: GCA_900100325.1. NCBI lineage: Bacteria > Bacillati > Actinomycetota > Actinomycetes > Frankiales > Frankineae bacterium MT45. Next base: position 1,881,500 of record LT629697.1, on the reverse strand, counting down.
CACGAGCGCCGGACAGCCGAGCCGATGCTGGATCTGACCATCTTCTCCAACTCCACCGTCCGGGGCGCGGCGATCGCCCAGGTCGGCACCTCGATCGCGATGGCCGGCGTCATGTTCAGCCTGATCCTGCACTTCCAGTACGCGTATGGATGGAGTCCGATGCGAGCGGGGCTGGCGAACCTGCCGCTCATCCTGACGATGATCGCCGCAACTCCGATCCCCGAGTTCTTCGTCAGGCGATACGGCCACCGCATCGCCTGCCTGATCGGTGCCCTCATGCTCGCCGGCTCACTCCTGGGTCTCGCCTGGGGCGTCGACCACGGGTACCCAGCCATTGCCGTCTGCTTGGTGCTGCTCACCATCGGCTTGCGGACAGTGATGACGATCTGTGCCGTTGCGCTCGTCGGTGCGATGCCCAGCAACCGGACTTCGATCGGGACGGCGCTCAACGACACAGCGCAGGAGGTTGGTACGAGCGTCGGCACCGCGGTCGTCGGCACGCTCATCGCCGCCCTGGTGACGGTGGCCCTGCCGGACGGGACGTGGAGCAGCGACCTGGTCGCCTCGTTCTTCCACGGCGAGCGGGTCATCTATCTGACCCTCGCGGTCATCGTCGGCCTGATTGCTTGCTGGGGCGCGCTGACCCTGACTGACTCGCGCTCCACCGAAGAGCACTAGACATCACCAAGGCTCAAAGGTCCCGCAGGGCGTCGGAGACGTTGGAGTACAGGTCGAATACACCCGTCAGTCCGGTGATCTTAAGTAGCTTCTCGACTCGATGATTCCTGTCGAGGACTACTGCGAGCGGGATGGCGTTGGCTGTCGCTCGGTTGCGGGCTTCGACGAGTACGGTCAGACCGGAGGAGTCGAGGAACGACACGTCGCTCAGGTCGATGACGACTCGGCCGGCCGGTTTGTCGTCGAGGAGTTGCTGGAGCAACGCCCCGACTGTCGGCGACGCAGCGGCGTCCAGTTCGCCGCTGACGCTGAGGACGCGATGCTCGTCAACGTCAGTGGTCTGGACTGTGGCTGTCATCGTGTTCTCCCTCCGCTTCTGGACGTTGTGGCGATCTGTCGAGTCTGACGGATCAGTACCAGTGCTTGCGGCCGCCGATTTCGCGGCCGCCCATACCAGCGATGGCGAGGACCGCACCGACGACCACGGCGATGATGCCGAGGATCCAGATGATGTGGACGGCGGCTACGAAGCCGATGATGAGTAACACGATGCCGAGAATGATCATTGCCTTGCTGCTCCTTGTCGCTACACCGGCTGCTGCTCTTGGGTGAGCGGCCGACGACACCCACTCAACTACCCCTAAGGCGGGTGCGGTACACCCCTAGGTAGGTTTACGGTCGACTGATGACCCCGTCGCCGAACACACCGATCACCGTGGCACTCGTCGACGACTATGACGTAGTACTGCGCGGCGTGGCCAACATGTTCGACCAGTACCGGGACCGGATCCGGGTGGTCGAGCTGGACGCCAATGCACCGGTGGAGGACGTCGTCGACATCGTTCTGTACGACTCATTCGCCCAGCCCGAGTCCGACCAGGAGGAGATTCGTTTCCTGGTTGCGAATCCCCGAGCGCGCCAGGTCGTCGTCTACACCTGGAACTTCCGCCCAGACCTCATCAACAGCGCGCGCCGACAGGGCGTACGAGGGTATCTGTCGAAGACACTGCCGGCCGCCGACCTGGTTGCCGCGCTGGAGGCTGTCCATGCTGGCGAGGTGGTCATCAGCGACCCTCCGCCGCGGGCGCGAGGCGCGGTCGGGCTGCAGTGGCCCGGACTCGGTGAGGGGCTCACCGACCGCGAGTCGGAGATCCTGGCCCTGATCACGCAGGGCCGGAACAATGCCGAGGTGGCGGCGTTGACCTACCTCAGTCCCAACACGGTCAAGTCCTATATCCGCATCATCTACCGCAAGATCAAGGTAGCCAGCCGCACCCAGGCAGTCCTCTGGGGCGTAGAGCACGGCTTCACCCCTGACCACCACCGCATCGAACACTGGCGCGGTGAGTAGTGACGCCGGAGTCGCAGCGGGTTCGGCTGCGTTGGTTCGGGCCCAGCATGGCCAATCGATCAGGAATCAAGAAGTTGAGGCGTGCAGCCGGCCCGTAGGGTGATGCTGTCAACGCCCAATCTGAGGCGAAACCTTTAAGAACTTGGAGTAATGATGAGTACGACCATCCGCAGCGTAGTGATCTCGGTGTCCGATCTTGCCGCCGTCAAGGGTCTCTACACCGCCCTACTCGGCGCTCCGCACACCGACGAGGCGTACTACGTCGGGTACAACGTCGACGGTTTCGAGGTCGCCCTCAACCCCAGCGGCCAGGGCGGTGGCCCAGTGGTCTTCGCCGACGTGGAAGACCTCGACGCGACACGCGAGACCCTGCTCGCCGCCGGGGCAACTGAGCGTGAAGCGCCGCGCCAGGTCGCGCCGGAGACGCGAGTGTGCGTTCTCGCCGACGCCGAGGGCAACCCGATCGGCCTTCGCGGCAAGTAGGGAGCTGTAGTGCTGCGGACACCGGATGGCCACTTTCATTCGATGTCTGGGCGTTGGTTGGTCAGGTGGTCATGCCTTTGATCTCGCTGCCAACCACGCCACGGCGCGATCTGTCGCGCCGAGGTGCTTTTCGGGAACCGCAAGAAGTCGGGTGGTGATGAGGTTGGCGTCGACCAGCCCAGCGTCTAGGAGCGCCCCGACGAACCGAAGGTCCTTCTCACGAAAGGCGCAGAGTTTGGCTGCGCAGCAGTCCTCCTTGTCTAGGCACCATCCGGTGAAGCGCGGGTGGCCGGCGGGGGCGGCAGTGTTGTCGTTCTGGACAGGTACTAGTCGCTGACGCCATCCCTCGGGCAGCACAGCGGTGTCGAGGTCGACGCCATCGATGCTGAATCCGTGGAGCTGCTCGAAGGTGGAGAACTCGCCGGCCACGCCCTCGATTAGGTCGGCTAGTCGCCCAGTTTCTTCGTTCGTGTCGGCGATCGGGAGGATATCGATCTCGATTGACATTGTCGCTGCGGCGGGCAACTCGTCCTCCCTGTAGGTGCCGAGGATCGATTGCGAGCCGATCACGATTACCTCGGGTCGATCGATGATCTGGCCAGCCGCTCAGATCGCATGTTCGAGTTGGTCGCGTCGCATTAGCGAGCCAACCCCAACACTTCGGACCGTTCGTCCTGGGACATCAGGCCGCTCATCGGTGAAACCTCCCGCATCTCGACCGCGTCGACGTCGACGCCGGTGAGCACACGGCGCAGCGCCCCGACGTCACGTTCATCGATGAGGCGTTGCCAGCGGTCGAGATTGCGCATATGTGGCTGACCCTGCACGCCTCTGCACAGTCGGCGAAGGTTCCGCTGGATGGTCGGGCGCCATTGCTCGAGCGTCTCGGGCGTCAGGTGCGTGGAGAGACGACGGTGCAACTGCCAGGACCGTTCCGACGAGCGAGTGAACTCGCGCCTGATCGGACGTCTGACGACCTCGAGTTGATATCCGAGACATGAAAGCAATCGCTCCAGCATGTCGTCGCTCATCTCGACCCGACCGGACAGGAATTGGCTGATGCTGGGCTGGTGGACCCCACTCAGCCGGGACAGCTCGGACTGGGTCGTGGTGGTCTCTACTAGAACCTCGCCCAGCACTCGACTCCGGTCAGACACTCCACAACTATAGCACGGCTTGCTATACCCCGTCCCTCCGGCGCGTTAGATCTCGTCCGCCGACGGTCGTTCGGTCGGACGTGGACACCGAGGGCGAACCAGGTCAAGATGGTCGCTATGCGGCGTGCGGCGGTTCCGTTGCTCGCGCTGACTGTGGGTTTCGTGCTCGCCGACTCGGCGATCGTCACCCTCGCCCTCCCGGAGATCCTGCAGCGTCTGGGCGGGACGGTCGGCCAGGTTGCCTGGGTGCTGATCGCCTTCAATCTCGTACTCGCGCTGGTCGTCGTGCCAGCTGGGCTGGCCTGCTCAAAGTGGGACCCGGCTCCGCTGGGTGCGGCCGGGATCGCCCTGTTCGCCGGAGCGTCAGCTCTCTGCGCGCTGGCGGGTTCGATGGAGGTACTCATCGCGGCCCGCTGTGTGCAGGCCCTCGGCGGGGCGTTCGCAGTGGTCGGCTGCCTGGAACTGCTGGTGGCGATCACCGACGAGCGACGCGGGGTTGCGGCCTGGATCGCCGCCGGCGTCATCGGCACCGCGGTTGGCCCCGTCGTCGGTGGCGTGCTCACCGAAGCGATTGCCTGGCAAGCCATCTTCGTTGTGCAGGTGCCGGTTGCCGTCCTCGCGGTCCCAGCGGCCCTGGCGGTTCGTGGCACTCGGGCTGAGCGCGTGAGGGCTGATCGACCGGCCGTGGCACCGAACATTGCGCTCGGTCTGCTCTCCGCCGCGCTGACCGCGGCGTTGTTCCTACTGATCCTCCTGCTCGTCGACGGGTGGGGGCGTTCGCCGGCCGTCGCCGCCCTAACCGTCTCGGTGGTTCCGATCGCCGCCATCGTCGCGACGCCGCTGGCTCGGCGGCTCCCCGCGACACCCGAGGCTGAGAGTGCGGCCGGCTGCCTGCTCGTCGCTGGCGGGTTGACCGGGCTCGCGTTACTCCCTTCGGCGAATCTGGCCTGGACGATCGCACCGCAGGCGCTCATCGGTTTCGGGCTGGGGGTGACGGTGGACCGTCTGACCGATACCGCGTTGCGCGATCGCCTGCCGCGGGCGCTGCACGGCGGATGGACGATCAGTGCGCGGCACGTCGGTGTCGTTCTCGGGCTGGCCATTCTGACGCCGGTCTTCACCGCTGATCTGCGGGATGCCCAGGTTCCGGCGCAGGAGGCCATCACCGCGCTGGTGCTGGACACGCCCCTACAGACGCAGGACAAGATCGCGCTGGCCCGTGCCCTCGGCGACCAGCTGACGTCTCAACGCGGGCGAGTGCCCAACCTGCATCCGGCCTTCGCCAAGCTCGAGGTGGCGCCGTCGGATCGTCCGGCGGCCGACAAACTCGAGCGTGACCTCAACAATCAGATCGAACGTGCCGCGACATGGGCATTTCGAGACTCGTTTCTGATTGCTGCGGGGTTGGCGCTCGCCGCGTTGGTTCCGTTGATTCCCTGGCCGTCGATGTCCCGGCGTCTGCGGGTGCGGGCATGACCGTCGAGAGGGTGCTGCGCGCGGCGTTACTTCCGCTGATCGTCGTCGTCCTGGTGGTCGGAGTCCTCGGTGTCCAGCTCGCCAATGGTGGAGGCCATTTCACCCCGGCTCGCCCCGCCAATCCCTGTGCACCACGCGCCGTCGCACCGGTGTCGAGCGGTATCGACGGACTCGGCGAGCACCTCGTGCTGCTCGGGCTCGACGGCGCCGCCTGCCGGCTGGGCATGACCCGTGAAGCGCTGACACTTCAGCTGGCTGAGTCCAAGACACCGCCGACCGACGCCGAGGTGAACGCGATTCGGGCCGGCCTCCTGCAGGCCGTCGATCGGATGAAGGCCGACAAGACCCTGCCGCCCGCGTCAGCCCTTGTTGGCGAGGCCTTGGCCGACTCGAACCTGAACCCGTTCGTCAAGGCCGCGATCCGCTTGCTCCCCGACTCGGTGATCGACAGCGCTCTCAAGACCGATGACGTGTTGAAGCGCGCCATCAATGAGCTCGACATCGCGAGGCTGCTCGCCAACCTCAACAATCCCGACGACCTGACCCAGCAGATCAACACAGCGCTTACTGACGCGGTCAAGCAATCATTGCTGGCTCGCCTGCGAGGCCTGATCTAGGTCGAGCTGCCCTCAACCTGAACACGTTTCACACCATCGCTCAGTTGCTGTTGTGAAACGCCACCAGAGAAGTCGCGGTCGGGACGAGCAAGTAGCCCTCGGCGGCTGCCAGTCCCGATCCGCCACTGGAGCCGTCTCCACCGCTGGTCGTCCCGCCTGCGTCAGCTGACCACACCAGTGCGCCATCACTGACACGCAGCCCGTACACCTTCCCTGACTGCCCGCTGACGTAAGCAATGCCGTTGTCGATGACGGGTGGCGCTGACAGCGGATCCGCAGCAAAACTCCACACTGTCGTACCCGCTGCATTTACCGCATGCAGCACATTCGACGAGATGTACAGAGCTGTATCACCGGAGAAAGCCGGCACCACGTCTGACGAGTAGGACCCGAGGTCCGCGCCGGTGTTGGCGTCGAGAATCAGATCACCAAAATAGTCTCGGGTGTAGACGCGCCCGTCGTGAACAGCCACGGTTGCTCCACCTCCACCTTCACATGCGCCGCTGTAATGCCATAGCAAGCGGCCGTCGGCGCGGTTGAAGGCATAGGCCTGATTGCAGGCGTAGCTGACGTACACCGCTCCATCGGTCACTGCGGGCGAACTGTCGTCACCGTTCATAACCTGAGCGGTCCATTCAACGGTTCCGGTACTTCCGTCCACCGCGTAGACCGTCCCACCAGATCCGGCACCACTGACGTACACCGAGCCGCCATAAGCCGTAGGCGCGGCGGTGAAGAAATACTGTCCGGGCATCTGGGAGCTCCACAGCGCTCGACCGCTTGTCGCGTCAAATGCCTGTAGCAACCCGCTCGAGTCCAGGGCATAGACCTTGCCGTCGCCAAAGGTGAGGCTATCGATCCAGTAGAGGGCCGAGCTCAACGTGACGGGCCCCCACACTATGGCGCCGGTATGCAAGTCATAGGCGGTAAGCATGCTCGTCAAATAGCTGCCGGCTTGCGGACCAGCAGATGCCACGAAAGCACGACCCCCGGCGATAATCGGATAGGACATTCCACTGCCAGGCAAGGGCACGCTCCAACCGCGCGTCAGCGGAGGAGCAAGCGAGCTGTCACCCGAATTGCCGTCGTGAACAGCGGAGCCCTGGAATGCGATGGCCTGAGACGCCGGGGTGGCCGGCTGGATCTCGACTGCGCCCATCGACCACCGATCGCCAACGGGCGCGCGGTCGGCGATCGCCACCGGCGTGCCCGCGGCTGATCCGCTCGCGGTCTGGACCCAGAACGCGTCATGTACGCGGTGATCGCGGAAGACATGTATCAACGACTGGCCGCTGGCAGAGACCGGCTTCGCATCGGCGGTCCAATCATGAGCGCTCGCGGCGAGGATCGAGTTCGCCGACTTCGGAGTGATCGTCACGCTCGGGTGGCCGGACCTGGATCCATTGGCTGCGGTGGCTCCGACGACGGGGGCGGCATTCTTGTACGCGACCACGGTTATCGAGGCGTCATACGGCAACGCCAACTTCGCCGTGATCTTCGCCGTGACTGGCACCGTCGCGTAACTCGTCCACACCTCGGTGGTGCCCCACGTCGCGTTCGAGCGAACAGCCAGACTCCAGGCGAGGCCGGCGCCAACCACGCTCGTTACGTGTTGCGTCGCGTTCTTGGGCCCATCAGCGCTGACGAAAGCGACGATCAGCTCTCCAGGCGAGGAGGAGACCAATTGATGAGCGGTGGTGACAGATTTGATGGCCGTCGTCGAATCGCCCGAGACTTGCGAATCCACTGACGGAGACACCGACGACGCAGACGCTGCGCTCGCCGTCAGACCAGCCACGGCGACGGTCGCCAGCGCGACCGAACTGAGGCCGCCGACCAACCTGCGGCGCGCATTTATCAGAGACATATCTATGATCCCCCCCGGATGCAGATGCATGGCTGCGACGATGCTAGCTGGTAGCGCACACCCAACGGAACTGCATGTGGATACCTGTCGCAGCCAAGGGATGAACATTCGCTGAACACGAGGTCGACACTGGATTGCCAGGTCCGAACGGCCATAAAATTGCAGGTCAAATGGAGAGGACTCCCGCGACGGCCAGCGATCGACGGCGGGTGGGCTAGCGCTTCTTGGGGGGCAGGCCGCGGGCGTAGGTGACGCTGATGGCGACCCAGCGGGACAGGTCGCGTTTGGTCTTGACGCCCTCGGCGTCGACTCGCAGCCACCCGTCCATCTCGCGACCGCGCATCACGAACCGTTGCGCGTGAGCCCGTTCGGCGAGAGCGTCGGTCTGCTCCGGGTCGACACGGATGAGCAGCCCACCCTGCCCACTGGCGCTCACCGACATGTTTCCGTTGATGAGGAAGGCCAGGCCACCAAACATCGCCCGCTCGCTGAGTCCGGGTTCGCCCGCGAGGCACGCTCTGAGTCGATTGGCCAGGTCGAGGTCATATGCCATGAGTGGAAACTAGCCTCCAGTGCCAACAACGGCCATCGCGTCAGCGGTTTTCGCGCCTGGTGCATCGGTAACGAATGAGTTACCGTAACTGACGGGTTACCAATAAGGCCAACGATGGGAGCGGCAATGAGTGGCGCTTCGTCGAGCGGTGATCCTTTCGAAGCTCTGGGAGATTCGAATCGTCGCGTGATCCTGCGGTTGCTGGGTACCGGTGACATGTCGGTCCAAGAACTGGCCGAGACAATGCCGATCAGTCGTCCGGCGGTGTCGCGGCACCTTCGACTGCTCAAGGACGCTGGTCTCGTCGCGGAGACGGCCCAGGGAACTCGGCGCATCTATCACCTACGACAGCAGGGACTTGGCCCCGTCCAGGATTATCTGGAGAGCGTCTGGGGCGATGCCGCCGCACGTTTCCGAATCTTCGCCGAGAACACACGTCCGCAGGACCGCCGATGACCGAGCCACTTCGGATGAGCTTCGACGTCGCCTGCTCCGTCGAGCACGCCTTTGCCGTCTGGACCTCGCGCATCGCCGAGTGGTGGCCGCCCGACCACACCGTCACCGGGCAGCCCGCTCAGGTCGTCCTCGAAGCCGGCGTCGGCGGGCGGATCTATGAACGCGATGCCGCGGGAGTAGAGCACGACTGGGGCGAGGTCACCGACTGGCAGCCACCGATGCGCCTCGGATATCTATGGCATCTCGGCCGCGATCGCACGGACGCCACGGTGGTCGAGATCAATTTCGCACCGGTCGGCCCCACCTCGACGCGGGTGGAGATCGAGCACCGGGGATGGGAACGGCTCGGGGACTCGGCCGAAACGTGGCGCTCTCGCAACCAGCTCGGCTGGGACTCGCTCGTTCCGCATTACCTGACCGCACTCAACAAGGAAGGTGGATGATGACCAACGGAACCAAGGACGATCCCTGGCAGTTGATGACCCCGCCGAAGACGTCGACGTACACGATGTACCGCGACGAGCAGGTCGACCCGCCTACCCTCGTCTGCCAGGTCGGTTCGACCACGCTGAAGTACCAGTTGCGGGCGATCGACGACCTGCATGCGTGGCTCCTCGGCCAGGGCGACTGGGTGGAGCTCGGCTCGTCCGACGAAAACAAGCCGGCCAAGGACGGGACAGTCGAGGCGTGGGGCAGAGCTGAGACGAACCCGGTCGGCGGCTGGTACGGCCTGCGTAAGGGCTACCGCGGCCGCTTCGGCATGTACCTGCCACCGCTGCTCGAAGCCCTCGGCCTGGCCGAACTCACCCATGATCCCCGCAACAATCGAATGAAGGCGATCTGATGTCGAAGAGTCTCGTGGTGCGCTACCGCACCAAGCCCGAATGTGCCGAAGAGAACGCGCGCCTCATCCGCGACGTCTTCGCCGAGTTGGCCCAGAGCCGACCGGAGGGCCTCAGCTACCACGCCTACCGGCTGGCCGACGGCGTGAGCTTCGTCCACGCCGTGACACTGACAACGGCCGTGAACCCGCTGACCTCCTCGGCCGCCTTCGCCGCCTTCCAAGCCGGTATCGCCGAACGATGCGAAGAGGGCCCAACCCCCACCGATGCCACCGAGGTGGGGAGCTACCGGTAACCGATCGCTACTCCCCCGGGAATCTATGTAGTTCGCTCGAGGACGGCGAGGTCGCGCTCGGCGTACAGGCGGTGCAGCCACTCCTCGTTGAGGATCGCGCGCAGGCAGCGCCGCACTGGATAGCTCCCTGCCAGCGGGTAGCCCGGCGGCGGCACCGGGTCCGTCTCGCCGTCGAGGAGATCGTCGGTGAGCGTGGCGATGACCTCGTGCACGGTGCGCATCCGGTCGGCGCGCAGTTCAAGCATTTCGTCCAAGGATGGCCGCGCGTTGCGGTCGTTCGGCACGCTCGGATCGGGCTCCATTTCGTCGTGCGGGAGGCCGAGTGGGCTGTAAGGCTGAGGATTGCCGAGGATCGCGCGGCGCACCCACGCGTCCGTCGCGAAGACAAGGTGACGCAGCGTCTCGATAAATGAGTACTCACCCTCGACCTGCTCATGTAGCCGGTCTGGCGGCAGTCGCCGGGCGCGCTCGATCGTCGGCGGCCATACCCGTTCGATGATCGCCCACGCCTCGCGGAAGCCGTCGGCGTTGGCCGGGTCGAGCTTCGTTCTCTCCGGATATCGCCGGTTCAGTTCGGCCTCGACGAGCGGCCCAATGTCGACGCCGTTGATCCGGACGTTGCGGATCTCCCCGTCAATATCGACATCTTCGAGCCACGCACCGCGTAGCGTCGCGCCGGTGAAGTACACATTGCGAAACCAGGCGCGGCTGAAATCGACCTGTTCGAACCGCACTTCGGAGAAGTCCTGCTTCACGAACTCGACCATGTGGACCAGTGTTCCATCGGGGTCCGACAACGTCACCGGAGCTGCCCTGGCTCCCGGCGCGTACGACTCAGTGGTGAGTGGTGGCGAGCTTCGCGCCGATGCCGAGATAGCTGATCGAGAAGGCTCGCTGGAGTCGGCGGACGACGCGCGGCTTGGTGATGACGCGCTGACGCATGGCGCTGGCGAAGAGGCCGTAGCCGGCGAACACCACGAAGGTCATAGCCATGAAGACCGCACTCAGAGTCAGCATCTGGTTGGTCGTGCCGCCGTGGCCCGCCTTGATGAACTGTGGCAGAAAGGCGAAGAAAAACAGGGTGAGCTTCGGGTTCAACAGGTTCGCAAGGATGGCATTGCCCACCGTCCGCAACGGACGTGACGGCGCAGCAGCCGAGACGGTCAGAATTCCGCTATCCCGCCATGTGCTCCAGGCCATGTACAGCAGATAGGCCACCCCGGCGAACTTGAGGACGTCGAAGGCTGTGCCGCCAGCACGCAGCAGGGCCGCCGTCCCAGTGATCGCCGCGAGAAGATGCGGCACGATGCCGAGCGTGCACCCGAATGCCGTGATCACCGACAGCCGCCCACCACCGCGCAGTCCGGCCGCGATGGTCAATATCGCGCCGGTACCCGGCGTGGCGACGATAGCCAGCGAGGTGAGCAGGAAAGCGAGACTCATGTCCTTGATCCTGCCCGCAGTAGCCATCGTCGGCAACGCCTTAGAACCTTAGAAGCAGTGCCGCAAGCACGATCCGGGACGGTCGATCCCGTTGGATACCGCGGATGGTGGTCGCCCTGCCCCGGCGTCAGCCGTAGTAAAACCGCGTTCCGCGTCGACCCCGACCGGTTACGAAGGCGTGCGTTGCGGGTTGGAGCAGGCTCGGGTCGGCTGGTTCGAGGTCATCGGCATCGGCGCCGAGTAGGCGACGGGTGATGCGTTGCGAGCTGTCGAGCAGATCCTCGACCGCCGCTTCGAGATGCGTGCCAGCGACTTGATCTGCCCCGTCTTGTAGGCCGTTGAGGACGGCTCGGCGTAGGAGTTCCTTCACGAACGATGCGGTGACCCCTTCGGTGCGGGTCACCGCGCTGTCGATCTCGTCCTCACTGATCGCGAGCGGGATGTGCTGTGCGTAGAGCTCGATCAGACGTCGGCGCGCGTCCGCGTCGGGGCGTTCGATTTCAACCGCGACGTCGACGCGGCCGGGCCGGGCAGCGAGGGCAGCTTCAAGCAGGTCAGCCCGGTTGGTGGTGAGCAGAAACAACAGATCGGCGTCCGCTGCGGCGCCATCCATCGCGTCGAGCAACTCAAATAGGACAGGGTTGCCGTTGGGCGTGAAGGATCGGTCAGTGGCAACGAGATCTACGTCTTCCATGACCAGTACCGACGGTTCGAGTTCTCGGGCCAGCGTCGACACCCCTCCAATGGCGGCGAGCGCTTGCCCCGACATCAGAAACCGCGTGTAGCCGTCCATCTGGGAGACGATGTAGCGGGTGGTGTGTGTCTTGCCGGTGCCGGGCGGCCCGTAGAGCAGCACGCCCCGTTTGAGGTGCTGACCGGCAGCAAGTAGCGAATCGCGGTGTTCGGCCATCCCGATCGCGTGACGCTCGATGCGCCGCAAGGTCGCTTCGGGCAGGATCACGTCGCCGCGGTGCACCGGCGGCAACGATACGAAGCTGAGCTGCATGCCAGTTGGTCCTGCTTGCACGTCGAGCAGGTGGCCGCGATAGACGTTCAGCCGTGAACGCAGGTGATCAAGCTCGGCCAATATCTGCTGCGCATGCGATACCGGCAAGCCCACAATCTCGAGCGCAAGATCTGGCTGGTGCTCGCTCGGCCCGCGGACGAACACGACGTAGCGGCCGGCGTCAGTGGAGTCGACGAGCATCAGCGCCGAACGCAGGCAGGCCAGCGTCGAGTCCGGCCCATCAGGCAAGTCGATCAGTTCAGGGGAAGTCAGGCGCAGGGGTGGGCCATCGCCGACCATCAGCTGCTGCAGGCTCAGCCCGCCGTAGTGCGGCGGCGTTGCGACGCCCTCAACCCTGACGCTTCGCTCCGGCATCGTCGACCAGGCGTTGAGCGCGGTCTGGACGTTGACGTGTTCGAAGGGTGAATAGCTGCGCGTGACCACCGATTCTGCAGCCCGTTCGCCGAGCCATTCGTGCAGCAGCGCGGTGACAGGATTGCGCTCATCGCCCTGTTCGCTGGCTACCCACTCGAGAAATGCCTGAAATGTGCGTGCGAAAGCCCGAGCCTCCGAGGTGCTGAATGCGGCAGCAGGTTCGCTCGACGCAGCGGTACCGGAGCTAGCGTTCATCATGAGCCCTCCCCCATAGCTGCACTCTATCGCTGGTTCCACCGCCGAGCCGGATCCCACCCGAAGCTTCGCAAACGGTCACCGGAGCACATTCGCCATCAAATCGGGACGACTACTCGAGGCGTTCTCGACCGCGTCCCGCGTGTCGCCGTGGGCCTCTTGCCAACCCCGACTCGATACCCCACTATGGGGGTACAACACATACCCCAGTATGGGGGTAGCTGCGTGAGCCGCAGGTTCAGGCGTGTGGAGGGACGCCAGGTGCAGAACGGGGATCGAGCCTTAGCAGGCTCGTCACGTCCCGGAGCGCAACGTACGCATCGCATTGCCGAAGCCATGCTGAGCGATGTGCGTCGGAGCCCATCGTTAGACGGCAACTTTTCCTGGGAACAACCATCGCGCGCGGGGGCGGGCGCGGCGGGACTTTGCGGCATCGCCCCTCATGTTTCAGCAAAAGTCGGGGGATATGGCGTATGCAGCGCTCTGTTGGGTCCATTGAATCGGTATCGCATCAGGCACCGGGGGTTAGCCGTCGTTGGGTGCGAGCGCTCGTCGCGGTGACTGCTGCGCTGGCGATGGCCGCTGTGTCGTTGGTGACGGCGCAGGGCCGGGCGGGCGCGGCGATCTGTATCCCGCTGCTGCCATGCAGCGGCAGCAATGCCACGCCGACTCCGCCCACTGCGGCCCCGGGCACCCCGGTCCCCCAGTTGACGCAGCTCGACCAGGCCATCTTCGGTGGCACCAACCCGAAGCTGGGCGACGTGGTCTCGACCGCGAGTATCGGTGTCCCCAATGCCGGCGTGGTACCGGTCGCGGGGCTGGCGAGCGCGCGAGCCGATGATGGTGCGTTCGTGGCCTACGAGAGCCGTCTCGATGCTCGCACTCTCGACCTGATGGTCTACTCGCCAGCGTTGAAGGGCGCCGCGCCGGTTCGCCTGCTGCTACCGCCTAACTGGTCCGCGACCGCCGGAACGAAGTGGCCGTCGGTGTACCTGCTGCACGGTGGAGACGACAAGGCCGACTACCAATCCTGGTCGCTCTACACGCCGCTGGCGCAGGACACTGCCAACGTCGACGCGCTGTTCGTGATGCCCAGCTCAGGCAACTCCGCCTACGTGACCAACTACTGGGAGTACGGCAACCCGAGCACGGGCTATCAGTACGACACCTTCGTCGCCACCGAGATCCCGCAACTGCTGCAGCGTGGCTACGCAGCCTCCACGAAAGCGGTCGTCGCCGGGCTCTCCAGCGGCGGCTTTGGGGCAATGGCATTGCCAGCACTTCACCCGGGCGAGTACGGGGCAGCGGCCTCGTACAGCGGACTGATCGATACGTCATCGCTGGCCACCGCGGAGATTCTCGAAGGGAGTTCGTTTGTCTCCCTGCACAATCCGTACCCAATGTGGGGTGACTTCATCTGGCAGAACTCGGTCTGGACCGCGCGTGACCCGGCCGCCCTTGTCTCGAAGCTCAAGGGGGTACCGCTGTTCATCTCCGCCGGCAACGGCAACGCCGGCCCGCTGGACCCAGCGGGAAAGTTCACCCTCGACGTTCTTGAGCCGACGGTCCTCGGCACCAGCCAGACGTTCGTACAGAAGGCGAAGGCCGCAGGCGACACCGTCACCACGGACTTCTATGGCAACGGCACTCACGCATGGCCTTACTGGAACCGCGAATTCAACCGCTCCTGGCCGATGCTCGCCGCGGGTCTCGGCCTGAACCAGCCGATCAGTGGCACCACCTAATAGGACGCGATGGACGGCCCGCGTGGGCGCTTCCTGGTCGCGACTGGACCAACGGTACGAGTTGACTTAAAGGGTCATACCTCAGGCGACGTCGTCGTTTACACCCACTTCGAGCGGCAAAGGCAGGGAAGTGGTTTAGGTCGGTGTCTCAGACGGTGGAGGGTCGGTTGGTTTGCCAGTAGCGCAGACCGACATTTTCGAAGTGGCTTTCCAGCGCATCGAGGCCGGCCTGGACCTTCAAGTCTCGTTCGGCTTCGGTGATCGGAACCATCCAGACGAAGTCGACGTGGCGGTCTCCGATATGGCAGGTGCTCAGGTCGGAGGTGAACGGGTACGGAGCGCTGATCAGCAGATGGTCGCAGACCGATCCTGGTAGCCAAGGTTGACCGATCGGCAGAGTGTGACCCAGTCCGAGGGTGCCGCCGCGGTGGTAGTAGACAGTTCTGGCTAGCGATTCAACAGCGCTTGCCTCCTCATTCTGAGTGCAGAGGATGAACTCCAGCCCATGGTTGTCGGATTCGGTCGCGGCCCATCCGCCGACGGATACGTAGGTCCACAGCTCGTCGGCAGACCGCGGGGCGATGCGCAGGGCCCGAAAGTGCGGGTTCTGACTCAGTATCGGTCCGCGACTCCAGGTGAACGTCTCGACCTCACGACCAGCAAAGCACCGGCGGACGTGCTCCTCCAGCGCGCCGTACACGTCGTCGCAGGGTGGGAAGTCAGGCACGCGACACAGTGTATGAAGCGAGCGACAGTGCGCGCCCCCGGTACGTGTTGGTGCTGCCCCCGTCCCTCGCTGGCTCGGAACTGATATGCGCGGACTCGTCGTCTCACCCAAGACGCCTGATGGCCATCGGTGGGTATGCGTGCGATTGCCGAATATCGCGATTAGGACTCGCGGGCCAGCCCTTGGGCGGTGTTGTGACCACGCAGGTCCCTGGGCAGACCGCTACTTCGCGAGCCACTGCCCGGAGGTGACGACGCCTGTGACTTCCTCGACTGTAAGCGCGGGATTCTTGCCGAGCAGGGGGGCTCCGTAGTACTTGCCTTGAACGTTCGAGGTGTAAAGGCTGATCTGCCACCCGTCGGCGCGGCTCACGATGGCGTCATTCATGACTCCGTTGGGCGGCCCGTCAGGGAAGTTGGGGTCGACTTTGAGGGCGGAGCCGTCGGGCAGCGCCTTCAGGTTCGGGCACGGTCGCGGCGTGGGCGGCTCGCCAGCGCGGCTTATCATCCCGCAGACGCCGACGTTCTTATCGAGTTCGAGTACATACATGCCGCGGGTCCCCGAGTTCGATGTCAGCACACCCGTAATCAGGTTGTCGGTTGAGAGTGCGGAATCCACCGTAAATGTGGCCGTGTCACCGAGGATCGAGCGAAAGCGCGCGATCAGCGCAGCCTGGGTCTTCGGGACATCGGTGGCAGGTACGGGGGACGGTGTTGCAGCTTTGGCGGGACTCGATGTCCGAACCGGTGCGCTGATCGACGGGGTCGACGTGTTGGTGGTACCGGCGACCTGGCGCGAACCGCCGCGCGGGGCAGCGACGATGCCGATACCGACCGCAATCGCAACGACAGCGGCCACGCTGAGATAGTTCCACAAAGTGCCTGATACATGGGATCGGTTGCGCGGGTCAGGCTGAGCGAACTTGTGCGGATCCACTGGCTCGCAGGCTTCGTCGGCCCGGCGTGAGAGTTCACGGAAGGCCTCGTCGAGGTCGGGGAAGGTCATCAGAACTCCTGAGCTAGAGCGGGCGGGGGGCTAGCGAGAGCGAGCCGCAAGGTCGCGAGGGCGCGAGAGATTTGGCTGCGAACGGTGATTTCGCGACAGTCGAGGACGTCCGCGATGTCGGCGTCAGACATTCCGACGTAGAAGCGCAACACCACCGCAGCGCGTTGTTTGCGCGGCAACGCGGACAGACGCGTGATCATGACGTTCCGTTCGGCGTATTCGTCGGCGAGATCCGGCGCCGATTCGGACGACTCGATCTCACCGCGTGGCGTCGTGCGAACCAGACGTCGACGCCAGGAAAGGTAGTCGTTGACGATCATGCGTCGCACGTAGGCATGCGGATCGGCTACCGCGCCGATTCGATCCCAACGCTCGAATGCTCGCCCCAGGACGTCGGCCACCAGATCGTCGGCGAGCCATGTCTGACCAGACAACACCGTAGCGAAGCGCAACAACGCCCTCTGGTTGCAAACGACGTAGTCGTGGAAATCCACCGGATGTGCGTTGATCACGACCTATAACTCCGCAGTACCTCGATGTGTTGCATGGCAGGCCGAAGTCTTCCACCTGCCACGGGGTCGCCGCCGAAGTTAGTCATGATCTGACGCCTCCGTTCGTATTCGTCCTTGGGTCAAGGACCACCACATGAACGGCTGCGACAGGAGCGGCCACTACCAGCTATGGGACTCGAACTGGGGAGCCGAATTTGTAGGTCTCCTGGTCGTGCGGCCACTCGGTCATGGCGCAGCAGCTAAGTCTGGTCAGTCCCGGGCGTTGACGTGACCGAATTGATAGGTCGCAGAGGTCGCTGCTAAGAACCAGGTGTTTTTGTCCATTGAGTAGTCAGGGGGGGTACATGAGGAGCGTGACTCTGACCAGGCCGGAGGGCTGCCATCGGTCGTCGGGCCCGAGGAGCTCAAGCAGGATGTTGTTGAACTTGTTGCGCCCGCGACGCTTGCCATCTTCCGACACCGCATATACAGGCTCCTCCGAGGTGTCGTTGTCCAGCACGCACGCCCGCTGTACGTTTTTGCCTGGGATCCAGCCCCAGACTCGGCCGGACAGGCTGTCAGGGATTTGGGTCATGGTGTGCTGACGGACCGCGAGTGTGACGCGCGTTCCATCGGGCGGCGTGGGCCATTCGCGTTCCATGCCGAAGTTATACCCGAGCAGCCCGGAACCGCGTGGCACCGCACCGCGCATATTCAGCGTGGCCGGAACGCGATGGATCAGTGGCGGAAACTACCCCTATTCTCGGGTCTCCACCCGGAGTCGACTGGCGTTGGGCAGGTCCCCCACCTGGCGGGCCAAGTCGGCGTAGATGTCGATGAGTTCGAGCAGTGGCACAGGCGTTCGGGAGGTCAGTCCAAGATCCTGTCCCTCCGCGGTGAACGGGAATGGATAGACCGACAGCCCGTACGCCAGCGGCAGGGGCGCCACTTCCGCCTCCCAGTCCGGCCAACGCACCGGCGCATAGAAATCCGTCACAGCACCGGCGAGCATCGCGCTCAGGAACGCTGCGTGTCCCAGCCCTATCGGTGTCCACGACAGGGTGTCCGGCCCCCAGTACGCCACCTCTGCCAATTCACCCGGCAGGTCGCCACCGTTGACCGCGAAATAACCACCCAGCGCATCGATGGCGACGACGAGGAAGCGTTGGCCGTCGACAGCGATCCGCTTGGTCATGTCGCCAACCGAGCCGAGCCCGTCCGCGCCTGCGCCGAGGACGCGTAACCAGCCCTGGTCGATCCTCACGGCACCGCACTCCGAGGTCAGCGCGCCGAGCACGCTACGTGTCGTGACCTGAACCTGCTCGAGTGCTCTCGCACCCGCGGACGCGTCCGCCGCGACCACCTCGACCGTCAGCGACGAGCCCACGATCTGCTGTTCGATGCCCGGCCAGGCAGGATCAGCCACGTTGCGCAGCTCCGCGGCCGACCGCCATTCCGTCATTCCCAGATCGTGCCTCATCGACCATTCGACAACACCCGCGAGGTCGGGTTCCGACGAACGCGTGCTGGCCGATCTGCCGCTACGCACAACAGCGTCGACTGCGCGATATCGACGGCTATCTCGCGTCAGGGTCCCGCTGGGGTGTTGAAGGTGGGTAGACAACTCGCGTGACACGATTGGGGGGTGGCGGGAGAGCTAATGCAAGAGCAGTGGAGTCGTGTCGTCGACTGGCTGCAGGCGAATGCGCCGGCAAGCCATGGCACCCTGCAGCCGCCGGCTACCTACGAGGAAATCCTGGCCTCGCAGCAGCGACTGGCAGTTACCCTCCCTGCCGGGTTGGTCAGCCTGCTGTCGATGACGAACGGCGTGCCTGCGTATCACCCAGTGGCTGAAGTGCAATTCGCTTCGCGATTCCTGCCTGGCGGTTACATGCTGCTGCCCATTGCCGATATACCCGACCACGTCGACATGTTGAATGGCATTCTCGATGAGGGTGACCCGATACAAACCGGATCGTGGTGGCATCGGCAGTGGCTGACGTTCGCCTCCCACGTCTGCGCCGACGCGCTCTTCCTCGACCTCCGACCTGGACCGAACCACGGGCGGGTCGGAGAATTTATGAACGAAACCTTTGCGGACTTCGATTCCGGTGCACGCACTCTCGAGGCGTGGGTCGCCGGTATCGCCGACGCTTTGGAGGGGCAGTACGACTTTGGGTACTGGCGCCCGGTTGTGAGCGACGGCCGCCTGGAATGGGACGTCGTTACTGACCCGTCCGACCGTAGAAGCCTCTAGCCGATAGTTCGTCGACGGTCCGGCGCCCCAGGGATTCATATGCGCAGATCGACGGCATGGCCGCGCTGGCGCATAGCGACGGCTAGGTGCTACCGGTTCGTGACGTCCGAGCACAGCTTGCGCGAGGGCGGTCGCGAGAAACCGGATGCAGCGTGGGAAGTTGCGCCTTAGTCTTGCGCGGTGATCAGGCGCTGGAGGACTGCTCGGCTAGTTCGCCGGTATTGGGAGTATCAAGCGGCCTGGGATGCCCTCAATGCTCGCGGCAGTAATCAGTCGACCGTCGCCTATCCGAAACACTTGGTCCGCGCCTCCGATCGCACCCGCGATGTTGTGAGTAGCGGCGGCGAGCCGGCGTTGTCGCTCGTCCTCGCGCTCGCTGACGGAACCGGAGACTGGCACGGACTGAACGCGTGGCCGGCCTCTGGCCGTGACCTGGCAATCTATCTGGAAGGAGACACGCGTGGCCAAGAAACTTGACCCAAAGATCGCCCATACCCTACGAGACGACGCCCGCAACCTCGAACAGCAGGCCGATTCAAACGAGCCCTATCCAGCCAACACAAAAATCTCGCGACCCAACCAGCCCAGTCGGATGTCCAACGTCCGATTGAGTGAAGAGCAATTCGCCGCCCTACAAGCCGAAGCCGGACGACGCCACCTCCCGGTATCCACCATGGCACGAGCCTGGCTCCTCGACCGGCTCGACATCGAACGCTCCGCCAGCTGAAACCGAACATCTGATCTGCGCGCACCGTGCCGCGGCGACCGTGCGCGAGAACGACGGCTACGAGCGCACACGAAGTCACCCCGATCGACGGGGCGAGGCGTTGTGCTGGACCAGATGGTTTCATCTACAAGGGTGACGTGTAGGAGGGGACCCGCGATGACTATCGACAGCTACCGATTTCGGCGAGGCCGATGGATCGGACGAAAAGACGCCACTGTCGCAGGTTCGCGGGGTATCCCGCCTCTTGAAGCACGGCGAATTCTTGCAGAGCGAGCGGTCGAACTACGCGGGTCGATGCGGCGCGGCTTTTGGGTTGGAGTCAAGGAAATTCGACCCGAATGGACTACGGCGCCACTTGATGATGACCCGCCAACCAATCTCTCACCGACCGCTTGATCGCAAGATCGCCCGACTGAAAATCTTCTTGACATCCAGTCGGCTATCCACGGCTTGAGAAGCGACGGCGCCGAGCGGATCTCGGCTAGTCCGATCGACACGTGGGGCGCCTAGTTCTTCACACGCCCACCGCCAGGCCGACAGAACTACGATCCGTGCCGAACTGATAATTTCGGCGGGTGCAACGTGGCGAACTGTGGTGGGCACAGATCGACGAAAAGCGACCAGTGGTTCTGCTCTCGTGTGATGCCCGGCCTGATGTCCACGTCATGCAGATCGTCCCGCCGGCCACGTCGGCCCAGAGACGAGGCTTCTTGATCATGTCAGGTGACCAGGCGGTCGATGCCGACGTCCGGCGCCGCATCGTCGCGGAGGCCCGTCCAGTACAGGCAGTCGGGATCGAGGTCTGGTTCGGCCGATCGGAAGGGCTGGCCGAGGAAGGCGTTGTGCGCGTCGCGCTCCCGCAGGACGGGACGATCTTCTGCACCTGGGCCACGAGCCTCGATGAGGAATTTCTGCTCGAGCGGATCGGCGCCTGTTCGCCGGAGAAGCTCCACGAGCTCGACGTGGCCATGGAGTTGGCTGGCACCCGAGGTGCACACCTGTATCGCCCAGACGTGATCATCGCTGAGCGAGAGCGCTAGCCAGTCGACGCGCTCAATTCGGCAAGAGAATGCGTTCGCATACCTATCAATCCACCCGCGCGAACGGACTAGCTCAGACAAACACGCTCTTATCGACAGGTGGCAGGCGTTGTCTCGAGGCATTTGTGCAGCCGCAGAAATCCGTTTCTGTTCCGTTCGTGAGTTGATGGCTATCGTCGTCGCTGTGCCGGATGCGATTTTCGCTGACCCGATGTTGGCTCGGGTCTATGACGCCTTCGAGGGAGACCGCCGCGATCTCAGCGTGTATTTGGACCTGGTTGGCGAGGTCGGATCTCGGCAGGTGCTCGACGTCGGCTGCGGCACGGGGTCACTCGCGGTTCTGCTTGCCGTCCGCGGCTTCGATGTGACCGGTGTCGATCCGGCCGCGGCGTCATTGGAGATAGCCGGCGCGAAGGAGGGCGCCGACCGGGTGGCGTGGATCCATGGGGACGCGACAACGTTGCCGCCGATGTGCGTCGACACGGCGGTCATGACCGGCAACGTGGCCCAGGTGTTCCTCGACGATCACGACTGGCTGGCGACACTGCGCGGCATCAGGACAGCGCTGAATGCCACTGGTCACCTGATATTCGAGTCCCGCCGTCCCGAACGGCGAGTGTGGGAGGACTGGGCGCGCGACTCAGGCCCCGTCGTACGAGACGTGCGCGGCATCGGCGAGGTCGAGCAGCGAAGCGAAGTGGCACATATCGACTTGCCGTATGTGTCCTTTCGGAAGTCATATCGCTTCACCCGGACGGGCGCCGTGATCTCGTCGGTCTCGACGCTGCGGTTCCGAAGCCGTGCCGAGATCGAGGACAGCTTGAATAGCACCGGCTTCACGATCCTCCAGGTCCGAAATGCACCGGACCGTCCTCAGCAAGAGAACGTCTTCATAGCCAGACGCTCGCCTGAGCCTTGAGCGAAGACGCTCGAGCTGACGCGAGTCAGTCGTTTCGTTGTGTTGCGCGCGTCCATGGGCGCCGCACGGTCCGAATCCGACGTCGGGCGGCAGCCACGCTAGGTCAGTCAGGCACTCCTTGAACGCAGGCGTTCATTTCCTCTGAAGCCCTCTGGAGGTTATTCGACGCAGGAGATTAATTTGTCGGATTTGCCGCGACGGTGTCTGCTACGGTCGTGGCGGCGTCAACGGTCGTCGGCTCGATTCTGGGGGGAATTGTTGTGAAAATTCGTTGCCTGTTTCTGTCCATTGTTGTCTTCGCGGCGACGCTCGCGTCCTTCAATGTCTCCGCCAGTGCGGCGCCGCGACCGCGAGCCAGCGGGGTGAATGTGCTTGGAAACACTAGGGGTCAAGCCTTCCTCGGCGACGTGATCGGTAGTCGTTACGCCGACCGGATCACGCTCGGCGGGGACGCGTCGGGCTGCTACGCCAGCGTTGAGCCGGGACGCCACCACGGATCGTTCGCGCCTGCGCGAATCATCCGATACGACGTACCCACCCGCACTGCGGGGGCCTGTCCCGACATGGGAACAGCGATTCCAGTTGCCGGCCGCACCTACAGCGACATCGCCGTGACCTGGTTCTACGGCGCGGCCCCGACCAGCAAGTCTGTCTACGTTCTCCGGAACTTCACGGTCCGAACCGCATTCGCTGCGCAATTCGAGCCATCGACTATCGGCGCGGCCGACTTCAACGGAGATGGCGTCGCGGACCTCTGGGAGTCCACTGACCAGGGCGACGGCTTTCGCACCTACCTCAGCAGCGGCACGACATTTGTCGCGGGTCCGATGAACTTCGTCAATGACATCTCGTTGCCGCTTCCGGCCTACAGCTTCGGACAGTTGGACGGTGAGCCCGGCGTCGATGTCGCCGCAGCGTACTTTGCCGGCGAATTCCCGCAGCCCGGGTGGCCGAACTCGAGGGGCAACGGGGTTCTGGTCGCGATGGGTGGATCCGGTGCCGTCACGGTCCTGGAGACCGACGACACAGGCTATACCAGCTACGCGACATCCCTGGCCGACGTCAACCACGACGGGAGCCTGGACCTTCTCGTCCGAGTAACCACCGCTCAGCCGGCTCTACCCGCGACGGTGGTCAACCAGGTCTGGCTCAATGATGGAACTGGACACTTCACGCTTCGCTCAACCTGACACGAACGGCTATCGCTCGCGCGAGCGGATACCGGCGGGAGCTGAAGGCTGACGCGTGACGCTGCGGGCGGCTAGTAGCTTGCGGTGCCGTTCAGGGCGTTGGCAAGGTCGGATCGGCCGCCGTTGCGGTCGAGTCGTTGCTGAACTCGACTGATCAAGCTTTCGCTGGGCCAGACGTGATAGGCCATGAGCAGTTCCGCGATAGCGGCGGCGAGGACGTAGGGCAGGATGGTGTTCGAGCGAGCAGCGAATAACAACGCGATCGCCACGATCGCCACCAACTCACTCAGGGCGAACCGCAGGATCATGCTCTTCTGGTAAGCCTGTATCCCGGCGGCCCGGGCCTCGGCCGGACTCAGGTTGGGATCAAGCGGCGCAATTCGGTATCCGACGATCTGGACCAGCGCGGCCATAGCGACACCGAGCACCAGGATCACGACATACATCCACGCACCGGGTGCCTGCGTATGAACCGGGTTGCCATTGCGGTCTGTCGTGTTGTTACCGACGACGAACGACAGCGCGATCCCGATGACGACCAAGGCGCTCATCAGCGCCCCGGCAAGCGTACGGAGTGCTCGAAGCGGACTGGCAGCAGTAGAAGGCATGCCCGACAGCGTAACGACGCAATCAAGCAATACACAGTCAACGCTCTGGCATCATCCCCGGCGCGATCTAAGAGCGTGTCAGCTCGGCTCCCGGCGGCTCCAAGCGATGTCCGATCGCTGAACTGAGCAGTGCTGAGGGCGATGGATCTAAGGCATGCATCGGGACGCTGTCGCGGCATGACCAGGCGACTATGCAGCCAAAGCCGGGAGCGTCTGGCGCCGCTCTATCCGCCGCCCGCTTCTGCAACTACGGTCGGGGTATGAAGATTACGAACATCGGCGCGGGTGACGGGCTTGAACCGTTGCAGTGGGAAGCAGTGCAGGAGCGGCTGAACGCTGGCGAGCCTCCGGCCGTCGGAGCTCCCAACCAACGCACGACCTGGCTCACCACCGTCAACTCGGATGGCAGCCCTCATGTCACAGCAGTTGGCGCGCTGTGGCTGGACAACGCGTTCTGGTTCCAGACGGGCACCGCCACCGCGAAGGCACACAACGTCGCTCGCGACCCGAGGTGCGCGGTCTCGACCTCGATCCTCGAAATGGACGTGGTGGTCGAGGGCAGCGCCGAGCGAGTTACCGACGCTGCGACCGTTGCCCGACTGGCCCGGGCGTGGGCCGAGCAGGGCTGGCCTGTGGAGCCCGACGATGAAGGTACCGGCCTCACCGCGCCATTCAACGCACCTGGACTTGGGCCCGCACCTTGGCAGGTCTACCGCATAACGCCGAGTTCCATGACCGCCGTTCTCGGCATCGAACCCGGTGGCTCTACCCGCTTCGACTTCTAACGCGATCAGGAGACGGCGCGGCCGTCGAGACGGATAGGCGGCACGACCGGAAGGTACACCGCACAGCCGTTCGCTGATATCCAGGCATTACTGGATGCGCTCTGTGTGTGCCACGTCCCCGTCGTGATCCACGTAGGCAACGTCGATGCCATCTGGGTGAAGGTCGAGTACGGCAAAGCCGAACATGTGGATTTCTTGCCCGCTCGCCTCGTAGGTGCGTTCGCTGCGCCACGTTGCGTCTGGGTGCAGGTAGATGTTGTCGCCCGGGAGGGGATTCGGCGGATCAGGCTCATTTGCGGGGGTTGGGACTCCGCCGTTGCCTAGGCACCGCGGGTATTGAACACCGGCGAGAGGCTTGTACGTAATCGCCCGATGTTCATGCCCCCACCACCAAGCTTTTATGCCTTCTTGTGCCAGCACCGTATCCAGTTGGGCTGGAAGCTTCGTGCCGATATCGTCTGGCTCATAAGCGGACGCCAATTGGTGGTGGCTGAAGAGCACGAGCTTTCGGTCCGACTCGCCGGCGACGCGGGCGACGTACTCGCTCTGCGGGTCCGGCAGGTCGGCGACGCGCCCGTGGGAGGTGATGTCGTCGTTCCATGCGGTGTCCAACCCGATGAAGTCCCAGGACGCTGAGCGCAGCCGGAAATAGCTCGTTGGCTTCCCGTCTACATCTTGCTGGTGCGCGAAGCGCTTGTCAGCGAGGACGACGGTGAAGTACCCGTGGCCGCCGCTGTACATGTCGTGGTTGCCGTTGATGCACCACGAATACACCGCGTCGGCCTGGTCTGGTGTTACTGGCCAGCAATCGAGGAAACGTCGCCGGTCTTCGGACTCGAGGCCGGCGTAGTAGATATCTCCCAGGTGGATCACGTGCACCTGCTGCGAACGGTCCAACGCTTCTTGGATGGCGTCTCGCATGCGTTCCGCGACGTGCAACGCGTTCGGCAGGCCAGTGGCCCAGTCGCCGACAACGACGAGCCGTGCGTCGTCGGCGAGATTGTCGAACTCGGCAGGCTTTGTGTTGAACGGGTGAGTTCCGTCCAACAACCGGTCAAGGACGCCTTTGGCGATGTAGACGTGCCAATCCGGATCGTCGGGACCGAAGCTGCCAGGCTCCTTATGAAGTAGGTGCTCTACCGCGTGCTCCGCCGAAAGCGCCGCTTCGTGAACCGAGTGGACGATCTTGGCCCAGAGGCTGTCGGGGTGACTCGGGTCGATCCCCGGACCGTCGCCGAGTGCTTCTTCAACGTACGACTGGATGAGACTGACGAAAGGTGCCCGCGATAGGTAGGTGGTTTCGGAGTGGGCGTCAGGCGACTCCGGCGCGCCGAAATCGACATCCAGCATTGACTGCACTCGTTGCAACGCAGTGCCTTCACCACTCGGCATCTGCGCAGCGACACGCTCTACCGAATCCTGCAGTCTGGGGTCCGCGAGCGCTGCTCGGACCCCGTCAACATAGTTCCTCACCGTGGCCTTGTTGCTGGCGTCTGCGCGCATTGCCTTCCATTCTGTTCCGACCGTCTGCCCGCTCGTCAGTGATGTGGGACGTTGCGCATCGAGCGTAGCCCGACGCAGATCGACGGCGTCGTTCAGCCGACCCGCGGTAAGGACAGTTCAGCTTGTGCCCCGTCTCGCGCGAAGGACGGAACCCGTGCGCGGAGTACCGTCGCTGGCGGAGGAGATGCCGATGATGGTTCCGTGGCCAACAGAGATCGCGCGGCTGGCCGAACACGGCTATCAGGTGTTGGAGCGGGCGCTGGCGTTCGCACCTCGCGTGGCCGCCCTGCTCGATCGGGCCGAAGAACTGCTAGCTCGCGCCGACGCGCTGGTCTCCAGCATCGAGGCAACCGATCGACGGGCTCAGACGGTGGTCGCTCGGGCGGAAGCCACCGTTAAGACGACGGATGTCGTGGTCGGGGAAGCGACCCGCCTGACTGATCAGCTGACACCCATTGTCGCCGCATCTGCCCCCGCGCTGAGGCGACTGGCGCCACTCCTGGCTCCCTTGGCCGACGCGGTGACGGCCGACGACGTTGCCGCGGTCGTCAAGTTGATCAACGACCTGCCGGACATCGTCAGCAAGCTCGACCGGGACATCCTGCCTGTGATCGACACGCTCGGCACGGTCGCACCGGACCTGCGCGACTTGCTCGATGTCTCGAGAGACCTCAATGAAATCCTCGGCGCGCTGCCGGGCGTCGGTCGGGCGAAGCGACGGATCGAGGAGCAGCAGGACAGCGACGATGCGGTCCGTGAGTATCGGGCGGAAGAGGAGCCCCAGCCGGGGCCTAACCGCGGCGGCAACAGCAACCGGTGAACGCCGGCGGGTACCCCAGCCAGGTGGTACTAGCGCGAGCCTTGTCGTAACGGGTTGGGTGCGAACCAACCCAGCGCCTAGATGTCGGCCTCAACTGCGAAGGTGTTTCCGTCCGGATCTTGGAACCACGCGATGCGGCCGCCGCCGGCGCGAGCAGTGATGCCCTTGACGTCATGTACGAGATCGTCATAGCGGGCGAACGTGACGCCGGCGGCGGTGAGCTCATCGACGACGGCGTCGATGTCGTCGACGTACCAGGTCGCCAGTGTCGCTGATGACTGCCCAGCGGTTGACGATTGATACACATTCAGCGCTGGTTTGCCGCCAGAACCGTAGATTCGACTCCCGTCGGCGATCGTGGCGCTGGGCCCGGATTGCAACGCCGGTAGACCGAGGATGCCTTCGTAGAACGCAACCGCCCGTTGAATATCGGATACGGCGATTGACGCTCTGACCTCGAAGTCACTTAGCGGCATGATCCAATCTAACGCGTGCGGGGGCGCGGCCGTGGCTCTGCGTTGTTGGCCTACCTCATCGACATCGCCCGTGAAAGTGGCTGCTAGCGAGGTCCTCGATGATCAATCCGCTGGAGTGCGATGGCAAGCTTGGAGCATGACCACGACCCTCGTCACAGGAGCCACCCGAGGCGTTGGCCTCGAAGTGTCTCGACGCCTCGCACAGGCCGGCCACACCGTCTATCTCGGAGCTCGGGACCTCGACCGTGGTCGGGAGGTGGCCGAACCGATCGGCGCGCGGGCTATCGCGATCGACGTCACGGACGACACCTCGGTCCGAGCGGCCATCGACCAGATAAATCGCGAGGTCGGCGCGCTTGACGTCTTGGTGAATAACGCCGGGATCGCCGGCACGCAACGCCCGCCGGCCGAGGCTGACGTCGATGACTTGACGGCCGTGCTGGCCACGAACGTCGTGGGCGCGACCCGGGTGCTCGTTGCGTGCATACCTCTGCTTGAGCAGAGTGCGTCGCCGGTGATCGTGAACGTGAGTAGCGCTGTCGGGTCGCTGGCGCTCAACGCGAAGCCGGACGCCGCTTGGTCGATCGTGGCGTATCCGATGTCGAAAGCAGCTTTGAATATGCTGACGGTCCAGTACGCCCGAGCCTTCTCCCGCTGGCGCATCAACTCGGTGACCCCGGGCTTGACGCTGACAGAATTCAACGGACGCCCCACTGACTCGATCGACCTGGACGCGTTCCGCCGGGCCGGTGGCAGGACTGTGGAGGAAGCGGTAGAAGTTCTAGTCGAGATGGCCACGATCGGCCCCGACGGCCCGACCGGCACATTCGTGGGGAACGACGGTCCGCTGCCCTGGTAGCTGCCCGCCGCATGGCTGGTCCAGCATCTCCGGTCATTGGGCGCCAAATCAACTAAGCCGGGAAGACGAACGTCGCCCGTGCCCGCTTGAACGCGCGCGAGAACTGACGCGAACTCGGCTCAGGCGCCGATCGGGGTACGTTGGGCGTTGTGACCCGACTCGGCTATCAGATCCCCAACTTCACCTACCCGGGCGTCGCCGCCGATAACCTGTTCGCCACCGTGCGACAGCAGGCGATCGACGCCGAGCAGTCTGGCTTTGACACCGTCATGGTGATGGACCACTTCTACCAACTTCCCGGTCTGGGCCAACCCGACCAGAACATGATCGAGTGCTACACGCTGCTCTCGGCCCTGGCCCAGCACACCGAACGGGTGCGGCTGTCGGCACTCGTTACCGGCAACACCTACCGGCATCCGTCGCTGCTGGCCAAGATCGTCACCGCCCTCGACGTCGTCTCCGGGGGACGGGCCCAACTCGCTATCGGCACCGGCTGGTTCGAGCTCGAACATGACTCGCTCGGATTCGAATTCGGCACGTTTACCGAACGATTCGAGAAGCTCGAAGAAGCGCTGCAGATCATCGTGCCGATGCTGCGCGGCGAACAGCCGTCCTTGGCCGGCCAGTGGTACCAGGTGCGCGACGTGGTCAACCAACCGGCCCCGCTGAGCCGGATCCCGGTAATGATCGGCGGATCCGGTGAGCGCAAGACGCTGCGGCTCGTCGCCCGGTACGCCGACGAATCCAACTTGATCTGCGCCGCCGACGAGATTCCGCGCAAGCTTGACGTGCTGGCGCAGCACTGCGCCGACGCCGGCCGCGATCGCTCCGAGATCACCGTCTCGCACCTCTCCAGCGCGTGCATCGCACCGACCCACGAACAGGCCGTCGCCGAGTACGAGGAGTTCGTCGCCCGTCAGCCCGAGGCCGCCAGTCGGATGGGTGCCGCGGTCATCGGGGGTCCGGACGAAGTGGCCGAGTTCTATGCGGGGCTGCTTGACCGCGGTCTGGACGGAGTCGTCGTCAATAGCCCGGCCAACGGACACATCGCGGGCCGGGTGAGCCTGCTCGGCGAGACGTTGGCGCCCCTCGTCACTGCTCCGTCGGTCTGATCGCCAGCCGCACGTGCGTACTTCGGCAACGAGAGTCCGTTGTCGTCGATGTCGATAGCGAGGCCGATCCAGGTGCACTAGGTCGCCTACTATCACTGGCTTCTCGTCGTCCAACCAGTAGAAGTGTGTGTCGAACACCGAACTGACATCTGGTCCTCTGGTGTCACGCTCGATCAGCCTGCAGACTGGTCTTCATGCCTGAGGTCGACCCCAGCGATGACGAGATCGTGCGTTTCGTTGTGCGCCGCTACGCCTATGACCCGGCTCGGCGCGAACGGCGCCACATTGACGTCGCTGCCTTCGACAATGAGCAGGAGTTCAAGTCTGCGTTCAACTCCCTCTCATCCGATCTGCAGAGGCGCCGAGAGTCCGGCGAGGACGTCGACCCCAGAGAGCACTTCACCGGGATCTGCCGGGAACCAGGGCACCGGCGTAGGCAACAGGGCGCACGCACGATCAAGCGGGCAATTGAGCACCGTGCAACGCTCGGACATGAGACCTGGAATCGTCTCGCCAGCGATCTTCCTCCTGGAGTGGCAGTCGTCCAATTCGAATCGGAACCCGAGGTGTAGCCGGCGATCCTCGGCCATCCCTTCCCCCCGGACACCGAGACGGCGAGAAGCGTCACCACATTCCAGTCGACGTACCATGCGCGTATGGCGCAACGGGGGGACGCTTCACCGACCGCTGACGGCGTGAGCCGTCCGCGGAGGTCGCCCGGCGTCCCGAGCCCAATCGCCTGTGTGGTGCTGGGGATCTGCGCCTCGAGCGTGATCGTCGCGTCGGCCTGGCTTGCAACTCGGCCCGGGGCCGAAACGGCCCAGACCGACCTCGTCGTCTGGTTCAACGCGCCGCCGCAGCCGTTCGGAGCCATCCTCGCCGTCGTTAACCCGCTGCTTCGTCCATTCCCCCTGACCCTGCTCGGGATCGCCCTCCTCGCCTGGATCGTACTGACCGCGCGCGGACGTTTCATGCGGCTGGAGATCGTGCGCTGCGCTGCTGTCGCGTACGCGATCGCACAGATCACGGCCACCGTCCTGAAGCACCTCGCCAACCAGCCTCGTCCGCTGTTTGTCGTGCCGAACCTCGACACTCACGGCTATCCCGGCGACCCAAACGGAAATGCCTACCCGTCCGCGCACACCGCGGTCGTCGTCGCGATCGTCGCCGCGACGTGGCCCTGGGTGCGGTGGCCGCAACGCCTCGTCGGCGTCGTTGTCGCGGTCCTCATCGCATTCAACCGGCTCTACATTGGCGCGCACTGGCCGATCGACGTGGTCGGCGGCGTGGCGATCGGCTTACTCGCTGCCGCCATCGCCTGGCTGATCGCGCAGAGATGGCCGATGAACGTTGGGGCTAGGGATGGAGGGCGCGCTCTATGACCGTCTGCGTCGCTGCGGCGATCTGCTCGTGGCCGGCCGCGTTCGGGTGGTCACCGTCGTTCGACAGGTATTGAGTCTCGTCATGGGCGTAGTTGGGGCCCTTGAAGGCCGCTCGCAGGTCGACGTAGGCCGCCCCGACCTTCCCCGCCGTCGTCTTGATGATCGTGTCCACGTCGTCGGTCACCTGGGTTGCGGTGGCGACGTAGGCCTCGCCCTCGTCCGCGGCGTACTTGCCGCCGAGCCAGACGCTCCAGTAGTCGAGCAGCACTACGAGTGCCTTATGGCCGGAGGTGAGCTCGCGCAGACGGGCCACGATCGCGTCCAGGTTGGTCTGGAGCGCGGGCAGAGCGGGCGCATAGCATTCCACCGTCGTGCCGCAGGAACGTGAATGGGCCACATCATTTGCGCCGATTTCGACTTCGATGACATGGGCGGTGCGAACATGACCGATCACCGTGTTGTCGGACTGCAGCTGATGGAGGACGTCGGAGGTGGTGTAGCCGCCGGCCGCGTCGTTCGTCGCGGTGACCGTCTGCCCCGTTGTCTTCGTGAGCCCGCTGGCGGTGAGCTCTGGATACGGCGTGCAGTGACAGTTGGCGCCCGCCGGAACCGAGTCGCCGAGAGCTACGACCGACCAGGAGCCCGGCTGCGAGGCCTGCGAGGAGTTCGACACTTTCGAGGGGTTCGAGGAGTTCGACGAACACCCGGCGAGCATGCCGGTGAGCGCAACCAGGATGGCAACCGCGCCCGGGACCACGCGCGGGTTGGCCCCGAGCTTCGGCCGACTCACTAGTACGTCAAGTCGCACTCGCACAGACGAGACGCTACCAACGCCACCATCGCCATGATGAGTCTCAGATCGACGGGGACCATCGCGCTGACGTCGCCGGATTCAACTAGCAACACTGCGCCTGACGCTGCATCTCAGGCGCGCCTCGCGCCAACGTAACCGGGTCGCTCAGTCGAACGCGCGGAGATATCGGGATGTCACGAGATCCTGGACGCGGCGTCCCAGCGGGCCGGCGAGTTTCGTCAACGTGGTGGCTGGGCGCGAGAAGGCAGTGACGGTAAAGGTGATGGAGTCGTCCGGGGCTTCTTCGAGTACAAATGATTCCTCGCCCGACTCGGGGTGTCCTGGCAGCGTGCCGTAGGCGAAGCCGCATCGCGTGGGCTCATCTATGACGTACACGACGCGGCATGGGGCAACGATGCGAATTGCGCGGTACCCGATGCAGATGTCAGCGACGGCGTCGGGGGTGACCGGGCCGGAGGAGGTGATCCTCAGCCCGGCGCGGCTGTGCACCAGCCAGCCGAGCAACTCGCGGCTGGCCAGCTCAAATCCGGTGGATCGCGGCAGCGGAACCGATCGTCGAAACGTTCGGTAGCCCGGCGGCAGTTCCGCCTGGCGGGTGCCGCCGACTTCGATGTACGTCAGGGTCGCTGAAAGTAGCTCTGCGATCCGCTCGTCGCGCATCCTTTCCGGTTCCACAACCACATGATCGCGTATTCCACCCGTGCAACGGACAACTGTCTGACGATCGGCTCGTCATGTTGCAGAGGCCGCTACGGCGTGACGATGGCGAAGCCCGCCTCGGGGGTGTCGAGAAGGCTTAGCAGGCGTTGCAGCGTGTTCAGATCACCGGTGTGGTCGATGTCGGATGGGCTGGCTCCTCCGAGTAGACCTAGTAGTTGCGCCTTGGTGAGGTTCAGCGTGAGGTCCGGATTCGCCTGAGTGCGAGGTTGATCGGTTTGGATGAGCGCGCCGTTGGACAGCGAAAGGCGGGTCGTTCGGTCAAGGTCGGTGAAATTCAATTCGATCGTGAGCGACTCGGAGGCGGCGCGAGGACCGTTGACGCGGATGGCGAGGGAGTCAAAGAGTTGTTCGATCGAAAGCGCAGCGGCCATCCCGCCGCCGAGGTCAAGTTCGGGTGGTGTCGTGCCCTCCCGGAGTTCTTTTGCGCCAGCGAGGTAGAAGTTGCGCCAGGTCGGGTTCTCCGCGCCGTAGCCGAGCTGCTGGTACACGTCGGCGAGGGCTTGCTTGGCCGCGGTGTTGTCGGGTTCGGCGAACACGGCGTGTTTGAGCAGTTCGGCGGAGAAGCGGAGGTCGCCGGCAGCGGTGTACTCCGCAGCCTTGTTGATCACGGCGGTGGTGCCACCGATGATGTCGACGTAGCGACGGCCGAGGGCCTGCGGTGGGTGTTGCCAGAGTGATGCCGGGTTCCCGTCGAACCAGCCCAGGTAGCGCTGATATATCGCTTTCACGTTGTGGCTGACCGAACCGTAGTAGCCGCGGGCGTGCCAGGCATCATCCAGTCGGGGCGGCAGCGTGATGTCTTCGGCGATCTCCAGACCAGTCAGGCCCTGGTTGAGCATCCTCAGTGTCTGATCGTGTAGATAGGCATACAGATCGCGTTGTTCGGACAGAAACGTAGCGGCTCGTTCGGTACCCCAGGTCGGCCAGTGATGAGACGCGAACACGACATCCGAGTCGGCCATGAAGAGTTCGATCGACTCGTTCAGGTATCGCGACCAGCCACGCGCATCACGAACCTCCGCGCCCCGCAGCGTCAGCAGGTTATGCAGGTTGTGGGTGGCGTTCTCGGCCATGCACAGTGCCCGCCGATCCGGGAAATGAAAGTTCATCTCCGACGGCGCTTCGGTGCCGGGGGTGATCTGGAAGACGATCCGGACCCCGTCGACCGTCTCCTCCTGCCCGGTGTGGGTGATGTCGAGGGTCGGAGGCAGCAGCCCGACGGTGCCGACGGAGGTCTGGATACCGAGGCCTCCGCTCACCTGACCCGTCGGGCTGAAGTCGAGGACCGAACCGTACATGTAGTTCGCCCGACGAAGCATGGCTGGGCCAGCGTAGACATTCTCCGAGACCGCGTGCTCCATGAATCCCACGGGGGCGATGATGGGAACGTCTCCGGCGCCGTCAGGTAGCACACCTAGCACGCCGCCGAAGTGGTCGGCGTGCGAATGTGAGTAGATGACGCCGGTGACGGGCTTCTCCCCGCGGTGCTCACGGTAAAGCTTGATGGCTGCGGCCGCGCACTCCTCGGAGATGAGCGGATCGATCACGATCACGCCGGTGTCACCTTCGACGAAGGTGACGTTCGAGATGTCGAAGGCCCGGACCTGATAGATGCCATCGGTGACTTCGAAGAGCCCATTCTTGACGCACAGTTGCGCTTGCCGCCACAGGCTCGGGTTCACCGTCTCCGGGCATTCACCGTCGAGGTAGCTGTACGGGGCCAGATCGAAGACGACGCGCCCGTCCGCGGCCCTGATCGTCACCGGTTCGATCGTCGCCACGAAGCCGCGCTCCGCGTCGTCGAAATCAGTCCGGTCAGAGAAGTCCAGTGCCATCTGTGCAACCCAACGTCACGGGGACCGCTCGCCGGCCCCTCTACAACGAGCATCCAACCGACGCCCGGCGGACCGCCTCATCCAGCCGGGGTGACGCCGAAACCCACAGCATGACGCCTGACGCTCGGGTCCCGAAATGGCTCCGCGGTGCGGTACAGACGGGCGCGCCGGTCTCGACGAGAGATTTGGAAATAGTCTGGGTACGTGTCGTATCGACGCGGAGACGTTCGTTGAGAAGGTGAGGGGCAGCAGTTCGAGCTGCCCGAGCACACAGAGGAGATTGAGATGGCGCTGTACCTGATCGCCTTCAATGACGAGTGGGTTCCCGACCACACGATGGACGAGCTACGCGAGAAGGCTGTGTCCGCCCGAGCCGTCATCGAGGAGATGACGGATGCCGGTGTCTTCGTCTTCACCGACGGAGGCCTGGACGCGTCGACCGTCGTGTGCAGCGTGACCCCGAGCGAGGGCATGCCCGTATTCACCGACGGGCCGTACGTCGAGACGAAGGAGCACCTGGGCGGCTTCGCGGTCGTCGACGTGCCCGACGACGGCCAGGCACGGTATTGGGCCGGCCGGATCGCGGTCTCGGTCGGCTGGCCACAGGAGGTGCACCGCTTCCCGCATCGCATCTAGCGGAACAGGCGCCCCTAGCCCGAGCAACCCTGAAGTCGCTGCTCAATGCGGCGGGCGGCGTGTTGCCCCCGTGGTGAGGTGTCTGGATGCGCGCGCACGCCACCCGAGGATCCGCTGACGCGAGCCAAAGTGACGTTGTGACGTTGGACGAACTCGCGTGCCCGCCGCGCACTCCAGATGCAAAATTGACTCGCTTGGACGTTGGGGGCGACCTACCCGACCTCGGAACGGCGTCAAGCGGAGGGAATCGTGTCGGTCGCAGTCGCCTTCATCCGCGTGTGGATGATGATCGCCGTCGGGGTGGGTGTACTCGTGCTCGTGCTGGTCACGGTTGCTCCAAAGCGCTACGAGCGACTCGCGGCCGCAGCGACGGTCGACGCCGACGGCGTCCTGCGCCGCTGGACATACCCAGTGTTCGCCGTGGGGGTCGCCGTACCGGCCACGTTGGTCCTGCCGGTCGCGTGGCAGCTCAACCCAACCGACGATCGCACTGGGTTGCCGCTGCGTCAGGACGGCTACTTCATTGTTTTTTCATTCCTGGCGACGGCGTTTGGGGTTGGCGGTCTGGCGTGCCTTCCGTTCCTGTATCGGCATCAGCGACGGGCGACGCGCCTTACGGCTCTATTGGCAGCGTCGGCTCGGGCACATGCGAGCGACAGCGAACATGGTGTGAGCCAGCTGATCCCGCTGCTGGTTCTATTGACGGACCACAGATGGCCAATGAGTGTCGGCCACCTCGACAGCAAGATCCGCGCAAAGGCTGACGACGAACTACGGCGCGGGGACGACGTCGGGCCGTGGTGGCCCCGCGACCGCGACGATCTCGCCGCAGATCTCGCGGTACTCGTCGACATCGGTCTGGTCGAGGAGACGGCTGGCGCCTACGCCGGATCGCCGAACTGGCGAATAACCAAAGCCGGCCGCCAATACCTCAACCACTCCGCACGGCTCCTCCCACGGGCTGCCCGCTAAGCACGTCCATCGACGTATCTGCCTCGCTGTGGGGCGAATTGTCTCCCACTCGCCGCCCAATGGGTCGAATACTCGGGTGTAGCGCCATTCTGGCCGTGTGCGACACATCGATGCACGCTCACTTTTGCCATATAAAATAAGCCAAAAGTGGGGCGGGTCGGTCTCGAACCGACGACCCAGGGACTATGAGTGATTTGCCCTCACCCCCTATACGCATCCCCAGAATCGCGGCAGTTTTGGCCGAATACTCCTCTGTAACCGCCCTCCCCCAGATCCACGGAGAGCCACTGCAACGGCCGAAGGGTCGCTCTACTGCGGATCAGCGACCTGGCTACCAACACGTACTCGCGCGCGCAACGACCCGTGCCGATACCCGCGGCAACGCGCCGTTATCCGCAATACCCCCGAAATATCTGCCCAACCCGGATTGCTGAAGCAGCTCACGATCATCCGCATAACGCCGATTCTGCGCGGCGGCCTTGGCGATCCGGGCGATCGTTATGCGCGCACTTCCGTGCTGCCGGGTACTCGACCCCGCGAAAGGTCAAATTGACCAGCCCCAGTTCCGTGAAGTCAGTGCCGCGAAGTACCGGGCTGCCAAGGCGCTCAGCGCGCTGGCGCGTACGTGGGTGCGTGGGTGCGAACGTGGTCTGCGTCGGCAAGGCCGACTTGCGGAGGAACAATCGCCATGGGTTGTGGCGTGGAACCCAATGCGGGGACGCGTCCCGCACGATGTCGAGTCCGGCCTGATGCCGCCCCTATGGACCGGCACGGCGAGCGTCCGTTCGCGCGGCCGTGCGGCCGTGCACGCCAGCGCGGTGGCGGAATAACGATCAGCGTAGTGCCCCGCCGATCTCTCGCCAACCCGGCGCCATACGCTACGGCTGTGCCCCGAGCGACATCGTCCGAGGAAACCGCAGGCGTAGCCGAGCGCCTCTATTTGGCCGCGCGTCATCACGCCAGAAGCGCACAGAGGAAACTGGCTAGTACCGACGCTGACGTGCGCATGGATGCCGCCATCCATGCCGGAGCTGCGGTCGAGTTGATGGCCAAGGCCGTTCTTGCGCATCTCGACCCGCGACTGCTCGCCGCAGGAGACAACGCGCACCACGCGTTGCTGGACGTCCTGGCAGAGCAAGGGCGAGCGTCCGTACACGCGCGGACGAAGGCTCCGGCATCGACGGTCATCGCATCCTCCGCTGTCGATCTAGCGGCACGCTGTGCTGACGGTCTCCGTACCACGAAGGCGGCAGGGCACGCAGCGCTGCAGGCACGGAATGCCGCCGCTCACGCCGCGCTGGTCGACGAGGACAAGCTCGCCGACGTCGTCGCTGGCATGAACGTGTTCACACTCGCGGGCGTCGACTGCCTGCGGCGAGACCGAGCGGATTTTGTTGGCCGCGAGCGCCTGGCGCAGGTCGAGCGCGAGGCGGCCCAGCGCGACAGCGCCACGCAAGCCGCCGCCTCATCGAAGGTCAGCGCGGCGAAGGCGCAGTACCGACACCTCACCGATCCGCTGGGCACTGACGGAGTGGGAGAACTGCTGCGGATCCTCGGATCTCGGCCGGAACCGCCATCCGACATCAGCGAGACGGTGGACTGCCCCGCCTGCGACAATAACGCGTGGCTGCTTTGGAACGTTGAGGTTGACGTCGAGTACGAAGGGCCCGGCGAGTACAGCACCTACGCGTACGCCGAGTTCATCGCCCTCGACTGCCCGTACTGTGGCCTACATCTCGACGAAGCAGAGTGCGAGGCGATCGAGGTGCCGACGGATCACGACGAGTTCGGATAGATCTCGACTCGAGCCATTGGTAGACCCGATCAATCCCATCGGCTCGGTGTCGTTCGCCAACATGACATCCGAATTCGAATGATCGCGCGATGCTCTCGATCGTGACCCGCTGACCGACCGCCAGTTCGCCGTCTTGCGACGGATCGCCGACGGCTGTCCAGACGGCGTCTGACAAGATCACTCTCACAAAGCTCTCCGTGGGCGCCCTGGAGGCCCGCAACTTGGCCTCGGTAAAGCGTTGGTACGGCAGGTGGAGCGCTGAGCTGCGTCCCAACGGCGCGTACTACTTGGAGCACGGCATGCATCCGGGCGCCCACCGGCACGTCATGGTCATGATCAGCGTGCCGAATGCCAGCCATGGCAATTCACGCGCATCTCCAGTTCGTCTGGCGCGTGGTCGAGGTCGCACTGCAAGGCACTGCGCGGAGCGTGGGACGTAGGCAGCAAGTGACATCAGCGGACACCGATCGCCTGGTGATCTCGGCGTGGAGCGGCATCTGAAGGTGCTCTCGTACTACGCTCCGCGTGTGATCATCCCCAGCAGTGGCCTAGCGACCTCGGCGTCGGCCGCGCTGCGCGACACGCCAGCGCTGGATGACGCAGGTGCTGAGACGGCTGATCGTTACGAGTGGCAGGCGATGATGGCCACCGCCGATCTTCTGGCCGCCTACTTCCAGCGTCTCGATTACGCGGGTGTACTGGCCGACGGGCAGACCTTCACTGTGATCTGCGAACTGCATGAGGACTGGGCGCTCGTCGCCGGCGATGCAGTCGAGATCGTGTCGGCGAAGCATCGCGAGGCCAGCGTCGCCCGCCTGGCCACAGTGCGGTCGCTCTTCGATTGCGGTGTCCTACACCTCTACGAACGATGGGATGCGCTCCGCAGGACGCCGATGTGCAGGCTCGTGACTACGGCTGGCGTGGCGGATGACGCAGCGAAGTTGGTGGCTGCCTGCGACACCCTCCGAGCGTCTAAGGGTGTCGTGACCGACGATCTGGCATCGCTAATTGAGGCGTGTGCGCAGCAGATCGCCAAGCTGCGTGACAACGGCACGACGGCACCGGAAGTCGCCGTCGTGACGTTGTTCCTCATGTCCCTGCGCGTCCAGCACGGCGAAGCGAGGCGTGAGCACGTGCCGGATTTAGCGCCTACCCGATTCAGCAAGCCCATCGCCGAACGTCTCGGCCGACCCGACGCCGCTGACGCCATATGGACCGCGGTCCTTGCCTTGGTTCGAGAGCGGATGCGAGCCGCAGGGCCGGTCCCGGGTGGTGGCCTGCCAACGGTGCTGGGAGCGCCCCACCCCACTGACCCGCATGTCGCGCGGAGTGTGACCCTCACCGACGTTGATGTGGCCAGTCGAGTCGCGTTGAGAAATGTCGGCGGCTATGCCCGGCTGCCGCGACTAGTGCGGATCAACAAGCTCGCGGTCAAGTTGTCTCATGGGGGGTG
Organism: Frankineae bacterium MT45; assembly: GCA_900100325.1. NCBI lineage: Bacteria > Bacillati > Actinomycetota > Actinomycetes > Frankiales > Frankineae bacterium MT45. Next base: position 1,842,775 of record LT629697.1, on the reverse strand, counting down.
CTCGGACAACACCATCGAGCGATTGGACAACCTGCGGCTTCAGCACCGCGGGTACTGGCGCGACGCCGCTGGAACACCGGCCGTTCGAGATCGCCGTCGCCGAATGAACAATTCGCTTCTCAAGGTGGTCTCCGATGTCACCGAGGCCGTGCGAACGGCGGACCGTGACTGGGGGCTGCAGCTTCTCGCCGAAGTCGAAGCTCGTTTACAGGCCATGGCGGACGAGCAGGAGACTGGTGGCCTCGATGCCGACCTGCTACTTGGAGCGATTGCGGACCTCTCGAATGACTGCAAGGTCTGGTTCAGCGATCGCTTCGACGTCGATGCCGAGATCGCCAGGCTCCGGGCGGCATCATGACATCCGACGAGTTCGACCTGGATGGCCTGCGCTGGGTGCTCGACGATCTCGCGTACCACCAGTCCCGCGTTCTAATGCTCATCGACGCGGTGGCGTCGGAGCCAGGTCACAACCGAAAGCTCGACGGGCTGACCAAGCTGGCGAAGCTTGACTTCCTTGTCCGCTACCCGGCGCTCGCGACCTTCATCCTGGATGGGCTGGACGAGCAGGACACCCGGCTGCATCTCGCCGCTGAGGACCGATTGCTGCCGACCGATGTAGCCGACCCGATGGTTCGCTACAAGTACGGGCCGTGGGATGACCGCTACTACCCCGTGGTGGGCGCCCTCGTATCGAGGGAACTTGTGCGTTACGCGCGCGGACGGCGTGGGAGTGTGGCCCTCGTGCCGACTGCTAAGGGGCGGGGCCTCGTCGGCGAGTTACGCAATGACGCCGGATGGCAAGACGTTGCGGATCGTTGCGTGGCGATCGCCCAGGCATCGACCGGCCTGACGGGTAATGCGATCAAGGAACGCATCTACGAGCGCCTTGCTGACCTGATGGATCGGCCTCACCGTGAGGTGATCTTGTGACGACCACGTTCCGTATCGAGGAAGTCCGGCTCGACACCACGAACGGTCCGGTGGTTTATGCATTCCCGGCCGACCTGACGGTGCTTGCCGGCCAGACTGGTGTCGGTAAGACGACGTTGTTAGAGATGATCAAGTTCGGCCTCGGCGGTGATGGGCTGCTCGCGCCGGTTGCCCTCCGATACGTCACGGACGTGCACATCAGCATTCGTGCCGGTGCGTCCCGTTGGCAGCTCTCACGCGCCCTCGATCCTGAACTCCGCAAGCGAGTGCGGGTCGTCGACCTGATCACCCACGACCGCGTCGCCGACCACTCCGTCGGCGGAGAAGCGCCCACGATCAGCGACCTGCTGATGACCTCCCTGGGCCTCGAGACTGGCCTCAAAGCTGCCGCCAGGAGCCGCCGTAGTACCAGTGCCGGCGCTCAGATCACATTCAACGACGTCTTCCGTTTCATGTACGTGCCGCAGTCGGAGATGAACCGCGACATCGCGTCAAGCCACGACTCGTACTACGCCTCGAAGCGTAGAGCTGTGTTTGAGCTGCTCTTCGGTCTCACCAACTCCGACATCCTCAACATGCGCTCGGAGATCAACACACTCAAGGGATCGCTCGACGAGGCGCGCACTGCCTGCGAGACGGTCGACCGATTCCTCCTTGATAGCGGTGTCGGCACCCGAATAGACGCCGAGATGCGTCAGACGACGGCACGTCAGGACGAGATCGAAGCAACTATCACGCTGGATGCCCTGCAGGCTGAGCTGGCAGATGTCACCGATCGTGAGACCCAGGTCCTGCGGGACCTGCTCAGTGACGCCGAGCGGAGTTTGGCCGACGGCCGCCAAACTGCCGTAGCTCTCGATCGCGAGCGTCTCGAGTACACACAGGAGCGGCGGCGAGTGTCCCAGGACCTCGCTCGAATTGAGCGAATGGCATCGGCGGGAGCGCGTCTGGCGAACATCGAGTTCGCGGTGTGTCCTCGTTGCACCCAGTCCCTTGGGCAACGCGAGGTTGCTCACGGATCGTGCCGGGTGTGTCTCCAACCCGACATCGTTGAGGGCGTCGTCGGTCGCGACCCGTACGAGATCGAACAGATGCGGTCCCAGCTATCCGAAATCGACGCGCAGCTAACCGCCATAACGGAGCAATCTGAGCAGGTAGCTGCCGCCGTTGTGAGCCGCGGCGACCTGATTCGGTCTTTGAACTCGGAGATCGATGCACGAACCACGGGCCGAGTGACGCCGAGACTGCAGGCGTATGCAGATGCGGTGGCCAAACTGACGAGCGCTCGAAGCGAGCAGGCATCGATGGAGGCCGTGCTCCGGCAGTGGGACAGAGCCGACGACCTGCGCGCGGCAGTCGAGCGGATCGAATCACGCCGCGCAACACTGGTCACCCAGGTGGGCACCGCCGATGCGCTGATCCGGCAGCGAAAGACCGAGATGATCACGGAACTTGACGCCGAGTTCTTGAACACCGTCACTGCCTTTGGGATCCCGAGCGTTCAGACGGCTTCCATCGATCCGGACAGCTACCTGCCGATGCTGAACGGGCAGCTTTTCGACCAGGTCAGCTCGGGTGGCGGCATCATCACGGCCACGCAGGTTGCGTACTGGCTTACGCTTGTCACTGTCGCCGTCCGTCAGGGTGACACGCACTTCCCCGCGTTCCTCCTGTTCGACAGCCCCCGCCTGGCGCTGAACACCGCTGAGGACATCGCCGCTCAGATGTACCGACGGTTCGTCACGCAAGTTGGTGTTAAGGCAGGCCGCCTCCAGTTCATCGTCGCCGACAACCAACTGCCGCCCGAATACGGTAGAGACTTCGCGGAGATGGACTTCTCCTACGCGAGTCCGACCGTCGGAACCATCGCCCATCCCGGGCCTGCTCAGGTGCAGACGCTGGTCGTCGATCAGCCTGAGTAATCGTGCGCCGACCTCCGGCTACTCGGCTGCTTCCCACTCAGCGACGACATTCGGCATCAGCCGTTGCGTGAATCGCAGTGGCTTGCCCGCGCTGATCTCCTAGGCGAGCACGGCGAGCTCTAAGGAGATCAGTCCTGTCGTTTGGCCGGGCTTTGGATCGATACATACGGACCGATCTGCGCGCCCGGCCGATGCCGGCGGAGTTCTCAAGATCGACGGTTCCAGCGCTCCGGTTGACTCTTGCCGTCGGCTGCCCGCCGTCGATGTCGACCCACCTCTGCGTCAGCTGCGGCGATCCTGCCGGCATCACCATGGTCAGTAACTGAACGCCGGCGGCCGAAGCAGTGCAACGACGTTGTCAGGCAGATCCATCTGGTCAGCTCCGTGAGCGTTTGCCCCGCTCGACGCCACCCCGACCGCCGGGGGGGCGTACAGCAGTTCTGAAGCAGCTGCGAATGGGTTACCGCGCGCTGATAGGTTGATTTCGTCATGCCTACCTCGCGCCTCGTTGTCGCGACGGTGAACACCTACCTCGGGCGGACGATCAAGACACCGCGAGGACTCGCGCCTCTTGCTCGGGCCGACGTCATTCTGATGCAGGAGTTGTTCAGTCCGGCCGCCTACGGGGTCGAGACGAGCCTGCAAGACGTGGGTTTCGATCTCGTCGCCGCCGAGGGGCACTTCGGTCTGGGCATCGCGGTGCGGTCGGACAGCGCCTATCGCAACGCGGGGCAACCCATACGTTCAACCGTTCTGGAGCAGGCTGGCAGGGCCGAGAGTGCCATGCTGTCGAAATTCTCGAGAGAGCCTCTGGAGTACTCCGATCTGGGCGTGCTCGGGGCGCAACTCGATGGCCCGGGTGGGCATCGCCTGGTGGCTGTAACGACGCACCTCCCGGTCGTGATCGCATTCCGCCAGCGGGCCCGCTTCCTGTCGCGCCTTTCGCTCGAGCTCGCGGATCCCTACTACGACGGGCCGTTCGTTCTCACCGGCGACATGAACCATTGGCCTGGACCGAGGAAAGCCGACCTCGCATTCCGTCGTCGCGCCGGCCTCGCCGCCGTCGACCTGGGCGAAGACATCACCTGGCCGTCCCGCAAGACCGACCGCACCGAGAAGACGGTGAACCGGGTCGTCGGCGCCCAGCTCGACGCCATCCTGTACCGGCCAGGCGCGATGCAGTGCGTGCAGCAAGAGGTCGTGGATGTCGCCTCGGACCACAGAGCCGTCATGGCCACATTTACGATTACCACCACTGCGTGAACAACGCGCCTAGCTCATTCACGGACCTCGATCCGTACCGGCTGAAGACGGTCAGCGGCACGACGCTATAGCCTGGCTTCTGCATCTAAACCAGCCCGCAGAAGACGCGCTCCAATTAGCGGTGAACGCAACGTCCGGTTCATCACCAAGCGCCGACGGTCGGTGCCATACCAATCCATCTGCGCGCCGACCCAATCTCGCGGCAAGCACTCAGATCGACGGTTAGCGCGCCCTCGGCGGTAGCGTCGGATGGCATCGGTAGCTGGTGGTTGATCCTGGTGGGCACGGTCTCTGTGACCGTGGCCGTCAAGGAAGGCCGTCAAATGCGCCAAGTGTGAGCGCGGGACGGGAGTAGCCACGTAGGATTCCGGGACTCGCCTCTCGCAGAGGTAGCGTACGAGACACTGGCCACGTATGTACGAGGCAGCTGGCGCAGGCGCGGGAATACGGGTTTGAGTCTTTCGGTCACGTCAGAATCCGCGATTGTCCACGTCGCCGTGGCGGGACACCGTGAATCGATCCGTACGGCGTACCACGCTGTCAGGTTGTCAATGTTCGACACAGCCATCATCATCGTGGTGAGCTTGTCGAAGCGTCCGGGCCAGCTCATTCACCGCCCGTTGCAGTCCAGTGGCACTCGGCGGATCAACGGCGTAGCTTAGCCATCCTTCGTCAATTGCCGCATCAACCACTTCGCGCGCGAGGAGCTCTACCTTGCCCAGGTACTCGTCATCGTTCGGGCGGGGCATACAAGGAAGTATGCCCGGCGACATGGCTGGAAGGCACAAGCTCATTGATCTCGCAGGTTGGCTCGGCGAATCGATGGAATCATCTGCGCGGTGATGCCGTTCAGGAACGTGCACGATATAGGTCGTTAGCGCTCTCGAAATATCCAGTCTCGGCCGGGTCATTCCCGCCATCGGAGTCCACCAGCCGCGCCAACTCATCACGCAGCGGTGGGCCGCTGGGTAGCTCAGCGACCCACTCTGACTTTAGTGAGGGAGGAGTCACGACCCCAAGTCGTGCAGCATCGGCTTGGCGACGGCGAGCGGGCGGCAGTTCGGCCGCATGTTAGGGATGTGCCTGGCGCCGTACGAATTCATCTGCGCGGCGCGGGGCGCGTCGTGCGTCCGCGCATAGCGACGGTTCGCGCGCAGCTCGCAACGCAATGCTGTCGCCAGGAATTGCGGTGAAGCGTGGCGGCCCGCTACATCGCATGTCCAAGGCGCTCTTGAGTGACGCCGCGCTTTCGCTTCACGGGCAACCACGTGGCCCAGGACCGCGCCAGCGAGTCGACGAGCCGCTCGCCCATAACGCAAATCGTTTGCTCCCACGGGTGACCGAAGGTGCCTTCGCTGTAGTCCTCAGTCAAGAAGGCGGAGTAGTCGCCGTCCGGGTAGACCGGAATTTTCCACTCCGCCCCCCAGGTCAGCGCTTGATTCGCGGGGTTGAACCTGTACGCAGGGTGTTGCCAGTCGAGTGCGATGACTTCGTCGCAGTCGGGAAGCGCCCACACAAAAGCTCGAAGTGCTTCGGCGTTGATCGCGTCATAGGCGGCTCCGCGCTGCGCACCGTCACGGAGAACGCTCAGATCGAAAGTCACTGATGGAGACGGCTCGCGAATTGCTGGCCACAATTTCGGATCGACGCCCGCCCGAAAGCTGAACCGTTGATCAAAGCGTGCCCAGAGCGCCTTGCAGTCCTGCTCATCAATGTCCGTCCAAGCCGGGGCCGGCCGGGACGCGAATCGCTCACTCACGCCCACAGCCTAGATCGGCGGGCCAGGTCGTCGAATACTCGTCTGTAACGCAAATCCGGTCCATTATGCAGCACCCGACGACTCAACAATCCGCTCTGGATAGGTCCATTTTTGCCTTATAAAATAAGGCGAAAGTGGGGCGGGTCGGGCTCGAACCGACGACCCAGGGATTATGAGTCCCCTGCTCTAACCAGCTGAGCTACCGCCCCGCGCGGGCCAGCCAGCACGATCGCCGAATGCCCACGGTCGCGCGTCGAATTCGGACGCGAACACACAAACTCTAGTGGGTAGCGGCGGCGGCAGCCGGGCCGGGGCAGAACCCGACGGCACTGCACGTGGGGAGTCTCCTGCCCGGAGACTCCCCGCGCCAAAGCCGCAAACTGCGTCAGGTCACGACGCGGATCGTCCAGAAGTCCGAGGCCAGCCCGTTGTCGGTCAGGTAGGCGTACGGCATGTGGAAGTAACCGCCGTCACCCCAGCCCGTCCCCCACGAATTGCGGACGATGAAGCGCTGCACCGAGTCGTCGTAGCCGACCGCCATGACCGCGTGACCGCCGATCACGTTCTCATTCGGCGCCGGCATCGGCACGATCCCGGTCTTGGCCACCTCCGCGCTCTCGAAGCTCTCGTACACCGTGAAACCGAAGACGAACGGGTACCCGGCGGCCAGACAGCCCCGCAGCTGCTGCTCGGTGGCCACCACCCGCTGGTAGCTGGTCGCGCGGTTCTGCAGGGCGCTGGTGTAGCAACTCGCCGGAGGCTTCTTGCCCGCCGGGTCCCCCGCGGGCCACGTTCCGTCCGGGTTGGCCGGCGTCCCGTCGTAGGGCCAATCGGGCTCGGAGCAGACCCCGAGCTTGTGCACGCTCTTAATGCCGTCGCGGATCTGGGCGCCGGAGTCGCTTCCGATGTTGTGCTCCATCGCCCGCTCGTTGTAGTAGATGAACAGCCGGGAGGGCATGAAGTCCGGCAACTGCTGCTTCAGCAACTCGAACTCGAAGGCGCCGCCGATCGCGTTCGCTGTGCAGCTGCCGATCTGCTCCTGGTCGTACACCGGCGGGCACTGCGGGCGCAGGTCCACACTCGCGGGGAGGACGATGGTGCTGATCCGGGGCGCGGTGAAGATGTGGTCGCGTGCATCCGGCAGGTCGCGGACCCAACCCAAGCGGGCAGCATTGCTTGACGTAGACGCCATTGATCTCTCCTCAGGTCGGCTACTCACGACTCGGTCCCCCGGTTCCGTGAGTCGCTCTCGGTTAGGTTTGTCACCCTCGCAGAGGAGGCCGCCGATCCCCTGATACATGCGATGGCTACCGACGCCCGGGTGTCGCTGCCCCCAAGGCCCGACGCTGTACCGCCGCCAACAGACGGACGTCCGATGACCGAGAACTTACGCCGAAACCGGCCACCAAACCATGGTCCGCGCGCCGAGGCGCAATCGACGCGCCACCGTGCCCCAGAAACACTGAAGGATCAAAACGCCGCCGTCCAGATCCACACACAACGGGCCGAAATCCCCGGCCGACCCCTCCCTATCTGGGGTCGGCCGGGGATCGTCGTAACCGTCATTTAACCGTGTGCCGGGCGTCTGAGACGCTATATAGGCTTGATGTGTGAGTCCTACGCAGATCATCCTTGCGCTCAGCAACGGTGATTCCCCTCCACTCGGGAACGTGTGGCGGATTACCGCGAAGAAGTCCGATTTCTATCTCGATCCGCTGGGAAGCGCAGGCGTCTACCATCTATCGGTGCACGGTCCGAACGACCATTTTGGGGGCCATCGCTTCCACGTGAGGGCGGACCGACGTTCGGGTTCTGAGGCTGGCGGTCTGGGCTTCGCCTTTGACCACAACCTTCCTCGACATGGATACTCGTTCGACGGTCTCGAGGTAGCCGCAAGCGCCTACTGCGTTGCTCGAGTCAGGTGGACCTGGGACGTTCAGCGACCTCGGTACCGCGCGGCTGCGGTCTTGCAGGAACGCCCTGAGACCATTGATGGTCAGTCGGGCATGCATCAGTCGCAAACTATGAAGGCGAATAGTGCTTGGGACGTGGACTTCGTGGTCTCGTACGATGAGCCGTTCTGGCCGCATCCCATTGGGTCGCTGCGCGACAATGCCCGCGTCGGGCCGCTTCGAAACGAATCCGGCCTATGGTTGACCGGCACCTCCTACCACCGGTCACAGGTCATCTTTCCATCGCCTGCGAAACTGAAGCCTGAACTGCCAGATCTGAACGAGACGGCGACTCAGATATTGACCGGCGGCCCGGGATTCGGCGGAGTCAACGACATGTACTGGTTCATCGAGTCGATCACGGCGCGCGAGAACGTCGCGGCAGCCGCGTCCAACTGAGTTACGATGCCTGCCAGGGCAAGCAGCAGCGAACGCTAAACCTTAAACACCGAGTCGTTCTATCGCCTGCGCTGGCGTAAGTCCAACCAATTCCTCTAGCGACGCGAGGGTCGCCTTGTTAGGCGCTGCTGTCTTGGCTGGACTAAATCCGTTGTTGTAGGCGATCTGCATCAAGGTCGACCGACACCGATCCGGCGACTTTCCCCAGACATTGCCTGCCCGGATTCTCACGGAAGCTGGATTGGCTACCTTGTCCTCTGCGAGGTACTGACGCAACACTTCCCGCAGGTAGCTGTCTGCATCGAGGTGTGTAAGAAGATACAGGTCAGTCCTCTCTACGAACCTGTGCGCCGCCCGGATGATCGCGGCCACTTCCTTGAAGGTCGGGGAGGTAGCTGTCTTGCGCTTCAGTCGCTCGAGTAGGTCGCCGACGACAAGCCCTTGGTAATCGTCAAGATATCGCGGCGCCAACGCAGTCGCAGCCTTCTCAGTAGCCTTTCGGACTTGACTTGAAGCATGCTGATGAACCAGTCGATTGCGCCAGACGATCGCAAGCTCCATCAATACCGCCTCGGCGGACCGCTCCTGACCTGTGGCTGCCGCGATGACCTGGAGCCTTCCAGAAACCCCTTGCATCGCTTTATCAGAAGCGTCGAGGTTTGCACGCATTTCCTCGGTACTAACCGCCGGCGGGCGCCCCAGGTTTCGTACGTAGGCATCGAGGGCGTCCACCAGCCATGCAAGCGCCGCCTTTATGGCGAATTCACGGCTGCGTGTTGCCGAACGGTGGCGGTCGTGCGGAGCCCAAGACGTGCGGAACTCGGTTGGCAGATCCGCTGACCCCGACTCGACGGCTGACAGACCAACGAGAAGCGTGATCAAGAAGTGGTTGTTCTGTCCGGCCATCGCTTTGAAGGCGCGACGTGCGGGACTCTCTGCGAGGCACAAGGTTGCTGCGGGCACGTGCATCAGGCGCGAATCGAACGCGCGTCTCCCGCTTTGACGGGGCCCCAAGGGGCCGAATGAAGGCGGGCGCCGTACCACTCGGCCACTGACGCACACTCAGCCTAGTGCGCGGCGAAGAACCTAATGCGCCCGGCGGCTCCGAAGACGCGTTCGGGTGTGAGATCGCTTCGCTTGCCGCTGTGGCTGGTCGGTCTGCTGCGTGAGCGGCATACGCTCGTCTCCGGTGATGGCCCCCGTCTTCCCGGATGCGGCCGGCGGTTACCGAGACATGAGCAACGTCGAGCGCGACTTCCGCCAGGTCCGTGCCGGGACGCCATTCGAGTGGGTGGTGCCGCACAGCTACCGCAAGAAGGTTGCGACGGTGCTCGACGGCGACGGGCTGAGTGCTCGGACGATCGCCGACCAGCTCGGACACGCTCGAATCTCGATGACCCAGGATGTCTACATGAGCCGGCGGGTGGTCGATCCGGCTGCCGCGACGGCGCTCGATGATCTCCTCGGACGACCCGACGACGATGAGCCGCCGGCTGCCGTGGTGGCGATCCGATGAGTGCTTGCGCTCGCGTTCGTAACCGTCATTCAACCGTTGAGGTCAGCAAACAGGCCCAGAAATGACGAGAGGCCCCGCGTTGCGAGGCCCCTAGCTCCCCCACCTGGACTCGAACCAGGAACATTCCGATTACCGGTTTGACCCGTCAACTGCGCCCTGGGCGCGAGCGGCGGCCGACGCCGCGGTGCGGGCCGCCTAGGCACAGTGCATACATATGACGTCTGTTGTACACCCACACAACTCTCAAATCTAGATCTTGTTTCATCCCGGTTAAGCGGAGCATGCTTCTCCTCCTCACCCCCGGAAACTGTTGAAAGGCACACGATGGACGACGAGGCGATTTTCTCCGCTTGGGCAGTAGCGATCGAGGCATTCCTCAACTGGATGCAGGCCTCCGGAGCAGTCGCTGGCACCCTCAAAGTTCGACGCTCGAAACTCCGGACCCTCGCACGGCACTCGCGCATCGCACCCTGGGACGTCACCCGAGACCACCTAATCGCCTGGATGAACGCCCACAGCTGGGCTAAGAACACTCGGCAGTCGTCGAGGACCACCGTCATCATGTTCTACCGATGGGCCAAGAACGAAGGCCTCGTCGACGAAGACCCGGCAGCGAACCTCCCCCGCGTTCGGGTACCGAAGGCCGGCCCCCGGCCAACGCCGACAACCGTCTACGAAGAGGCACTCGCCCAAGCGACCGAGCGCGACAGACTGATGATCCGCCTCGGTGCCCTGGGCGGCCTGCGGCGATCCGAGATCGCCAAAGTGCGAGGTACCGACCTCGGCGACGACGACGTACTGCGCGTCGTCGGCAAGGGCAGCAAAGTGCGCCTCATCCCCATCGTCGACCGCGAACTGCTGCGAGCGCTCAACCGCGCCGGCGGCGACTACCTCTTCCCCGGCAAGATCGACGGCCACATCAGCCCCGGACACGTCGGCGTCCTCCTCAGCCGCGTCCTCGGCCCCGGCTGGACCGGTCACACCCTCCGCCACCGCTGCGCCACCAGAGCATTCAAGGGCACCCGCGACCTGCTGGCCGTTCAGGAGCTCCTCGGCCACGCATCGCCCGTCACCACCGCCATCTACACCGCCGTCCCGGCCAACGGTGTGCTCGACGCGGTGATAGCCGCTGCATAACCTTCCGTGAGGTAGCTGTGTGGTGATAGCTTCGCCCCCATGTCGGTCAAATGGTGGGGGCGAAGCTCAGTTCGCTGGTGGCTAGTCGCCGCAGCAGCGATGTTGTGTCTTGCCGCCTGCGGGAGCGACCCAAACACACCCGGCGGGATCGTCGTACCCACCGACAACTACGGAACGACGGCGGCCGCAACCGAGGCCGCCATCGAGGCGACTCCGGACCCCGCGACCCGGTCGCAGATCATCGATGGCGCATTCACCTCCACAGTGCGCAAGGACATCCCCAACCTCCAGGGCGCCACTGACGCCGAGCTCATTCACATCGCCCGCGGGCTCTGCTACGCCTTCGCGAACGGCAAGACCTGGATCGAAGAGGTAGCGCTCGTCGTGCACTCAGGCTTCTCCGGATACGACGCTGGGCAGATCATCGGAGCGTCGACCGCGGCCTACTGCCCGCAGTACAACTCCCTCGCACCAGGGTCCTGACGCCGCGGCAAAAGCGCGCTCTGACTAGGCCGAACCCGCGGTGTGCGCCGGCATATAGATGACCTGGCCGCACTCTCCCTGACCGTCGTCATGACGGCAGTAGTACGTGCGGTGGCCGCTGTTCGGCTCAAAGCAAGAGCATGGCTGCCACCCGACGAGCATCCGCCCTGGCAGCAGCTGGTGGCCGGCCGGGCAGTGCGTCGGCGGGACCTCGGTGATCATCCGCCAACCGTATCTTCATACGGCAAAAGCGCCCCTCGGCCTCCGAAGAGGTCGAGGGGCGCTTTGCCGAGCTAGCGGCTTGCTACGTCAGGTGGTCGGGGGCGCCTCCGCGCTGATGACCGTGACGGTGACAACGTCGTTCGACCAGCCCTTCACGGGCTTGTGACCCGGGTTGGCGTGGCCGCTGAGCGTGACGTTGACGAGCGTTCCGCCGGTGACACCGGATTCGGCGATGGCCTTGGCTGAGGCGATCGCCACACCGATGGCTTCGTTCGCGGCGTCGTCAAGGGCGTAGTCGTTCGCGGCCAGTCCGGCGCGGTATGCGTCGGCGGCCTTGGTCAGCTCAGCCTCGACGTCGTCGATGGCGACCGAGGTTGCGGTGAAGTTCCAGGACATGCGGATCTCCTTCAGTTGGGTGGTGGGTCGCGCGCATCTACCCGCGGCCGGGCTCGTTAAGTTAGTGTTTGGTTCAGCCTCGCCGCTGCTCCGCTTTCCACGACGGAGCAGCGGCTAGTGGCTGGGAACCACGGGGGACACCGCGTCGGGACGCGGCTTATTCAGTTGTCACGCCTCCTGGAAAAGGCGCGTCCTCCCGCAGCGCTACGGGAAGCTTTAGGCCGGCGACCCGTCGAGGTGGTAGTTCCCCGACGTCACCGCGTTGGTCGGCAGGCTCAACCCGCCGCCGGCGACCGTCCAGTCGGCCGAGTTGGAGATCCAGTTGTTGACGACCCGGCAACTGATCGGGTTGCCCTGCGACCCGGTGTTAGCGAAGTTGATCGCGAAGCCGCTGCTCCCCCCACCGTTCCGCTCGGACAGGATGACGTTGGTGTCGATGTCGACGCCGCTAGTCGGCCCGTTGCCCCAGTCCTCGAAGAACATGTTGGTGGCGGTGCCACCCATCCACAGCGACCGGTAGACGTTGATCGGGCCGGAGGGGCTGACGGAGAGGGTTTGGAGCGCGTCCGAGTGCGGAGATGACACCGGCGACGTGGCGGAGTTCGCGAGGAAGTGGACGAGCACCCCATCGAAGATGACTCCGCCGTCGCAGTGGATGCCGTCGCCGACGTAGCGGATCTCGCACCGTTTCATGACGGTCCCCGGGCCGCCACAGAGGAACCCGTTCGCCCCCGTCGAGGGGGTGACGCCGTCAGCGCCGCCGCCGACCCGGACGTCGGTGATGGTGCAGTTCGCGCCGGCCTGGAGGTAGGCCACCGTTTCACCCGTCGTCCACCCCCGGACGATGCCGTTGGTGGCGGTCGCACCGTCGCCGAGGATGAGGTGCGAGTCATGGATGTCGAAGTTACTGATGTTCCCACCGGGAGGGACGGTGACGTCGTTGGTGTAGACCGTCAGCGCCCCGGACGGTCCGACTGGGGTCGCGGTGACCGGGCTTGAGGAACCACCCGGCCCGACCGCTGTGACGGTCCAGGAGTCGGCGTTGCCAGGGATGTACTGACCGAGCTTCGTCAGACTGCTGACCGTGCACGTGACCGGCGTCTGCGCCACCCCGGAGATAGACGGGGTGATCACGTACGAGGTGACCGTCCCGCCGCTCGTCGGCGCTTCCCACGTGATCATCGCGAGGTGAGGGACGATCCACCCAGTAGCACCAGCGGGTGCGATCTGGTCGGCCTGCTGGTACCGGACGTATGTCGGCGCACCCGGCGCGGCACCCGACGCGGGGATCGCATATAGGTTCCCGGACCTGGCGATGGCGTAGGTCGCGCCGCCGACGACGGCGACCCGGAATGCAGTCATGACCTCACCCGCTAGTAGTAGGCGATCTGGCGGGCGGTGCCGTTGACCGTGACCGTCATGTACCCGGCCGGTGTCGCCGGCAGCGCAGCAGCGCCACCAGCGCCAGGCGCCGTCGTCACGGTTGTCGGGGCGAATGACAGGGGCCCGTCGATGACCGTGACGCCCGGCGACGCGAGCGCCTGCACTGCGATGCCGCCGTTGTTCATCCAGTTGCCGGCGCTCGGCGCGGTGGTGAAGAGATAGGAGGCGGTGAGGTTGCCGAGCAGGTCGTTTTCCGACACCTGCCCGGACGCGCACGTCCCCGACGCGGTGATGATCCAGCCGTAGGGCTGGATGCGGGTGCCGTTGTCGTCCCAGAACCGGTTGCTTCGGATGATCGGGTGATTGACCGCGGCGTTGAAGGTCATGCCGGCGCGGTCGGTCGAGGCGGCGGGGAGGCTGTATGCGGTGCCGGCCGCTGGTGCGCCCGTCGACCAGGCGGAGGTCGCGTTGGCCTTGTAGGGCCACAGGGTCAGCGTCGTGGCGGTGTTGGAGGCGACGATGGCCGTCAGGCCGCCGACGGTGACGATCTTGCCGACCTGCGAGTTGACAGCCCACGCGGCGGCCGTGTCGACGACGGTGAAGGCGGTGTAGGTGACGGTGCCGCCGCTGTTGGTGGACGAGCCGGCTGCGCTGATGCAGTTGTTGCGGCCGCGGGTGTTGAGGATGAAGGGGTTGTTGAGGACCGCGTCGACGCGGACGGCGCAGCGGCCGTTGGAGTAGATGTCGTTGTTCGACTCGACCATCGCGGCGAGGCCCACGGTGGAGGCGTTGACCACGTTGAGGATGTGGTAGCCGTCGCGGCCGTTGTTGGAGATGCGGTTGCCGGTGACGGTGAAGCCGCCGGGGGTGTCGCCGATGCAGACCCCGTCGAGGGCGTTGCCGTCGATGACGCAACCCGACACGATCCCGGCCGCGCCGGCGACCGAGCCGACACCGGAGGCGCTGACATTGAATCCGTGCTGGACGTTGGCCGAGATGTTCGCGCCGATCACCTGCAGCCCGTCGCAGCCCCAGTCGGAGACGCCGTACCGGTTGCCGATGAACTTCCCGCCGATGACCCGGTAGCCCTTCGGCCGGGTCCAGGCGGAGTTCTGCAGCTCGAAGAAGATGCCGTGGGTGGCGTTGCCCTGACCGATGCAGCCGATGAAGTCCGCGCCCTCGGTGAGGGCGGATCCGCCGGCGGCCCACCCGCCGACACCGATGCCGAGACCAGCTGCGCCGATGTCAGTGCCACCGGCGGACAGTCGGCCATTGTTGTAGCAGCGGACGTTCGAGACGTACCCGTCGACGAGGTGGTCGATGCCGAGGCCGGACGCGCCGCAGTTCTGCAGCACAATGTCCTCGAACGTCGGACGGACCATGAATTGCAGGGCAAACGCCTTCGCGCCGACGTTGTAGGCCGACAGAGCGACACCAGACCCGTCGACGGTGAAGCCACGGAAGGTGCAGTCGGCAAGGTAGTTGGTGACGCTGGCCGAGTTGAGGGCGGTGGTGAACGTGGCGAACGGAGTGGGGTTGGTGGTGGCCACCGGGTTGGACAGTTTGAAGATCGTCCGATTGGGCCCGTCGCCTGTCACGCCGACGCCGGTCGCCCAGACGGTGCCACCGTCGCGGAGCTGGTATATGCCGGCCGGGCAGTAGATGTGCTGCGCGATCCCGGTCGCGACATAGGCGGCTGAGAGGTACACGACGAGCGCACGGAAGGCGGCGAGGTCGTTGGTCGAGTTGTCGCCCTTCATCGTGACCAGCGCCGACGAAGGGAGCGTGGCGTAGCCGGGGAGGCCGGTTGCGCTGATCGCGGCGAGCTGGGCGGTCGAGGTGGCGTTGACGACATTCGCCGTCGCTGAACCCGGAGGGATCGTCGCTGCGCCGGCCGCGTCGAAGTCCGTTGCCGCGTGTGCAGCGGCGGTGCCCAGCGTGATCGCCTGCAACGTCGACTGCGCGACGAACTCCGCCTGGTCGGCGGTGTGCTGGGCGGCGATCGCTGTGCCCCGGTTCGTGACCTCAGCATTGAGGGCAGTCGTCGATGCCTTCCCCGCAAGGGCGGTAGTCATCGTCGCCGCGAAGTTGGCGTCGTCGCCGAGGGCGTCAGCGAGTTCCTTCAGGGTGTTGAGAGCCCCGGGTGCCGCGTTGACGAGGTTGTTCACCGCGGTCGCCGCTGTGCCTGCGGCGTCGAAGTCGGTCGCGGCGTGCGTCGCGGCGGTGCCGAGGCCGGCGACGTCCGAGGTGGAGAGCGTGACGGCGCCGGTCCGGCCAGCGACCGAGGAGACCGCGCCGCTGCCGCCCGCCCCGGGCGGCCCGGGCGGCCCCTGAGAGCCGACGACCACGCCGAGCGTCGGCTGTTCTGTGGTCATCAGATCCACAGCCCAGAATGGGCCCGCACCGTCCGGCACGACGATGTTCATCGTCACGACGGCCGTCATCGACAGGACGTAGAAGGTGTTCAGCTGCGAAAAGGCCGAATTCGGCTTCAGGTCGAGCTGGAAGCGCCCCGTCGCGTCGGTGACCGTTCTGGCCGGGCTGCCGACCTGTGTGTGGGTGACCCCATCAGCACCGAAGCCCGTCAGCGTGGCAGCGACCGGTACACCTGCCAACGGCCGGCCATCTGCACTGACCAACGTGTGGAACACGGCAACCATGCAGAAGCCTCTTCTCTTACTGGGTGTGGTGGACGCCGTTGAGCACGTAGTCCGTGCTCGTCACGACCGGGTGGGTCACCCACAGGACGCCTGACGTGACGACAGGAGCGACCTTCACCGCGTCGGCCTCGATCGCCAGATTGATCACGATTTCCTGGTAGTCGTGCACCAGGAGGTTCGGGTCCGTGATCTTCTTGAAAAGCGTCCAGGGATCGGTGTCGAGCACCCGCTGATAGACCGCGATGTAGGTCGGCTGCCAGTCGAGCTTCCAGCCGCGGCTGATCGTCATGTCGAGCGCGCCGACATACTGGCTTCCGCCCGGCTTCGCAGCGGTGTGGGTGTTGCAGGAGCTCTTGTCTGGCCAGCCGTCGGTCTCGACGATGTCGATCTCGCCGGAGTATGGCCAGTTTCCGTCGGCACCGACCGTCCAGAACGCCGACCACAGTCCGTGCCCGATCGGTGTGTGCACGCGCGCCTCGACGGTGCCGTACTTGAAGTTGAACTGGTCGTGGCTGTTCAGCGCACCCGACGCCCACGGGTAGGTGACGCCGTTGTCCGGGTTGACGTTGGGCTGCGCCTGCGCGGTAAGCGAGAACGCACTCCCTGCGCCGTTTTCCCCGACCTGGCCGGGGAGGTAGCTCTGCGCTTCCGGGTTCCCGAGGTTAGGCAGGTTGTCCCGGTTCGCGCCGGTGTAGTAGCCGCTGGAGAACATCGAGCGGTCGAGCGTGACGGCGCTCATAGGATGTTCGCCAACTGGTCGGCGATGAACTGGTGGCCCTTCACACCGGGGTGGACCTTGTCGGTGTGGTAGAGACCAAGCGCGTTCGTCGTGTCCGACACGGGCATGATCCGCGAGAGATCGTAGAACGCCACGGTCGGGTCATCCATGGCAACGCTGCGCATCGCGGAGACGTAGTTCTGCCACGGCTCGAGCGTTGCCGAGCCCGCGTACGGTTCGTAGTTCGCCACCAACAGGTAGCTGCAGTTCGGAGCCCCGAGCCGGTACTTCGCGATGATGGTCTGGAGATTCGCCTTGAACGTGGGGGAATCGCTGAGGGAGCTCAGGTAATCGTTGACGCCCAAGTTGATGACGATGAGCGACGGCGTGTACAGAGCGCCCGCCGCGGCCATCCAGGACTGACCGGTGCCGTTGAAGCTGGCATCGTTGCCGACCCAGACCGACGCGCTGATGGTCGAGTGCCCACCGTTGATGCTGTAGATGCCGACAGTCTCGTCGCCGTCGAAAACCTGAACACCTGCGATCCGCATGTGCCCAACGCCGCCGGTCTGCGCGATCTTCAGGGTGTGGCTTCCGCTGCCACCGGCGAAGGTGAAGGTCTTCGTGGTGAGAATCGTCGAGCCGGTCTGCTGCAGAATCGACCCGCCGCCGCCGGCGACCGTGTCGAGCGTCTGCAGGTAGTTGTAGTCCCCGCCCGAGTCGTTCATGAAGGTGACCTTGGCGCTGGTGCCCTGCACGGTCCACTGAATGGATCCGTTGGTGACGCTCCACACGACCGACGAGAGGCCGGGGCCGCCGTAGTAGGCCTGAGAGTTCGTGCCCGTGAGGGTCGGGACGTTGTCGGGGCTGGTGATGTACTGAGCCGGGTACCAGTAGCCGCCAGCAGGGTTGCCCGCCTGGACCGGGTACTTCGCAGCGAGCTGCTTCGTCGCTCGCTGAACGAATCGGGCGGCCGGGGTCCCCGCGTTGTAGCCCTGGGTGATCGAATCACCGATCCAGAGAATGTTGCAACGCGCTGTGTCGCGACTCGCCAGACCGGCCTTCCATGCAGAGAGCGCGTTCGGGTTGACGAGCGTGTTGGCATAGCGGAGGTCCGTCTGCGCCAACGGGATATCGCTGGAATCAACGGTCCATACTCCGCCGCCAGCCGATGTGAGCGTGACTCCGTGGCCAGGCACCCGCAGGGTCAGCGACTGACCACCACCAGCGCGGTTGAACACGTCCGATCCCTGCAGTTGCAGGATCACGGCGTTGACGCTGGTGTCGACCTTCTTATAGCCGACTCGCATGCCCGCCGCGGCGGCCGTCGGCACGATGTGCGTGAACGTCCCGGCCGACGCGTCGGACAGCACCATCTCGCCGGCCACTGCGGCGTGCGCGGCGGTCATCACCGCTGTCGGCGTGACCTGGGCCGCCGCCAGCGCATCGAGTGCGGCATTGTTCTTCGCCCCCCATGAGCCGGCATCGCCGCCGACGGTGGGCTTCGTGATTTGTGTGCTCATGAGACGTCCTATCCGTAGATTCCGCTGCCGTAGAGGCCCGAGCCGTAGCCCAGACCGGAGATCGCTGCCGGGTTGCTGATGGTGTTGCGGGGCCCGCGGCCGGAGACGGCCACGGAGACACTGGACTTCGCCGAGGTGTTCCCGCCGTCGTCAGACCAGGTGACGACGGCGAGTCCCTGGTAGGCCTCCTGGCCGCCGTTGCGGTCAAACCAGCGGACCGACACGATCGAGGAGTTGCCGGTGTTCACGGCCGCGGCGCGAAGCGCAAGCTGACCGGGGTCCTCGGCGTACCCGGTCGCGACCTTCCGGTCGAATTTGCAGGTGAGCTTCCACTTCAACTGGGTGGCGACGTCCGACCCCCACACACCCGCGTCGTAGTCCGAGTCGTCCTGCGTCTGCTGATCGACGCCCGGCTGGAAATCGGTCATGCCACGGGCCGGGGTCCAGATCGAGCCGTCCTGAGCGAGCGACGTATCGACCTGCAGCACCCACTTCGTGGCCAGGGTTGTCGAGAGCACTGGCATGGTCATGGCACCCTCCAGGGGTCGCCTCAGAGCCCGGCCGGAGTCGGGTCACGGGTGGGTAAGGAGTGAGAGTGCTAGGCCTCGGCCACTACGGGCGGGATGGCCGGCGGAGCCACGGGAGGTGCCGGGAGGGCCGCCACTAGCGCGTTGATCTGATCGATCTGCGCCTGCACATCAGGCGAGACATTCGGGGTCTCGATGACCGGCACAGCGACGGCCAGGGCGTCGCCGATGATCCCGCCGTGGTCGGCGTCGAACTTCTCGATGTCCTTGATGATCGGACGCACTACGCGGCGGATCAGGAACCCGGTCGCGGTGGTGACGACCAGGATGACACTGGGCAGCAGGAACTGCTGCAACGGCACTACCTGGTCGGCCCTGATCACCTTTCGCTCCGCCAGGAACGTCAACGCGGCGAGGAGCAGCCCTGCGGACGCCGAGTAGATGACGGCCGGCTGCCGCTTCACCAGCGACGCTTCGACGACGGTGATTTCGTTGGTGAGCTCGCTCATGCGGCACCGCCCAGCGCGGTCGCGAACTTCGTCACGAGGTCGGTCAGCTTCGCGATGTTCGCCGCGACCGTCGGGTCAAGCTGGCCTGCCTGCACGTTGGACACCGCAGTGACGATCGCAGGGAGCGCGGCGCTGATTGCGGCGAGCCCAGCCTTGGAGTCGACGGCAGCCTGGTTGAGCGCGGCCAGGATCGGCGCGGACTGCCGGCCGCGGGCGAACAGCTCGGACAGCACCGGGCCGAGGGCCTGCGTGCCGTAGGTGCCGAGGTTGATCGGTGTGGCCACAATGGCCTTCTGGATATCGGCGGGACTGGTCACGGTTCCTCCGTTTGAGTAGGGGCTTCCGGGCGCCCACCACACACCGAGGTGGGTGGGGTCGGTGATGATGTCTTTGTCGGTGTTCGGGACGTCGGTCCCGACGAGTTGGTAGAGGCCGACGTTCGGCGACGCCGGGTTCCAGCTGGGGAACGACTTCGACGCGGAGAGCCAGCTCTTCAGCTGCACCCGCTTCCCGGCGACGAGGTGATCGATCAGCGCACCTTCGCCGTAGCAGCCCGCCTTCAGGTGGCCGGCGTGGGTGTCGTTGATCCCGTCGAACCCGGCGTCGTAGCGGTAGAAGTCCGCGGCCGCGACGCTCAGGTCGACGGAGTAGATGCAGCCGACCGTGCCGTCCATCGGCGTCCCGCGCGCGGCGATCGCCGCCATCGCGTCGTGAGCGGCCTGGACACCAGCCGGGCGGCCGCCGCTGAGTTGCGAGGGGCTGCGCTCGTGGTTCCAGAGAATCCCGGACCCGTTGCCGTGGATCTCGTCGACGAGGGCCTGCGACGCCGCGTAGGGGCCGTCGGTGTAGAGCGGCAGGAACAACGGCTTCTTGGCCAGGACGGCCTTGATGTTGGCCGCCATGTATGCGGCGTCGTAGGCGACGAGGGTCGTCATCAGCCCCCCAAGGTGAGCATGATCGCGGCTACGCGGGGATCGGGCGGAGGTAGCGGGCCATATTGGCTCGCGCAGTCGAGCCGCTGGAATTGAGCGCGGCCGTCGGCGACCAAGTGCAGGCCGAGCGGCGAGGTCGTCGTCGCTACCGGCGAGCTCCCGACGTCGTGCCAGACGGCGCACTGGGAGCGAAGATCGTTGTGGGCGCGCATGGCAACCGCGAAACCGATCGCACCAACAGTTGTGCCGATGAGCAGGATGCACAGCACCAGCAACGTCATCGCGAACTTGACCCAACGCCACAGCGCCCTGTCGGTCTGCGTCTTAATCTGCGGTCCGCGGATCATTTGGGGCCTCTCAGTAGATCTTCCAATTGCTCGATGCGCGTCTGCTTGTGGTCACGTTCGGCGCGCGTCTCGATCAGCTGATCTCGGATGCGGTTGATCTCCCGGGCGTCGTCTTCCTGGGCCTCCCGAACCGCGTCGTCAATCGCGTCACGGTTCTCGCGGCGTATGTCCCGCTGCGACTGCTTGAACAGGTAGTAGACGGTGGCCAGGCCGCTGAGGATGGTGACCAGCGAGACCAGCGTTCCGATGACTATCAGCACCATCAGCTAACCTCTCGCAGGAGACGGGGGATTCCACGCTTTTCATGGCTCAATACGTGACGCCATAGCGCTGCCTGCCTTCCTGGTCACGCCGCGAACTGCTGCACGTCGAGGTACTCGATCGAGCTATCCGCATAGTTCGACAGCCGCGCGGTGTTGGTGCCGGTGTCTTTCACTAGTTGCCCGTAGACCGACACGGTGGCCGAGGCAGCCAGTGGAACCGGCGATGCGTACGCCCCTGAACCGGTTGAGCCATCACCGAAGCAGCGGAACCGGCGTAGGACCGAAAGTGTGCCGTTGATCGTCGCCATAAGTTCAACGTCCACCTGGTCGGAGCCGCCGCTCGTCACGGTGATCAGGTTGCCGAACTGCACGTTGATCCGGGTCGGGAACGGCTGCACGGGCAAACTCAACGCCGAGGTGTACGTCGCTGATGTGCCGGCGGTGGTTACCGAGCCGGGTCCGGTGAACGTGGCGCCGCCGCTGAACAACTCGGTGCCGGGACGAGGTCGCCACACTGAACCGTCGTAGAAGGTGTGGTACCCCTCTGCGGTGAGCCAGCACTCCATGCCGGTGACCGGGGAGGTGATCGTCGCGTCGCGAGCGGCTGCGTTCGCGAACTTGATCAGAGTGTCCTTCTCCATCGCCGCGACGAGCGTCGCGAGGATGGTGGCCATGTTGTCGGTGTCGCCACCTGTGGGAATCGGGTAGGTTCCGAGCGCACTCGTGGTCGCCATCGCTAGCCCCGATTCCCTGTGAAGGCAACGTTGACGGCCGGTCCCGCGTTGGTGAAGATGACGTTCACCAAATCACCGACCTGCGGGTTGTAGCCGTAGGGGACGACCGCCTTCGGAGTTCCCTCGCCGCCTGTCGCGACGTCGACGGTCAGAATGTCGTCCATCGTCGCGGGAGTGTTCACCGCCGTGATGGTGCCGATCGTCATGACAGCGTCGGCTGAGTTGAACGGGTGTCGCCAGTCATCGGGTCTCCCACCGTAAGAGGAATGGTCAGGGAATCAAGGAGATGCACTTCGCGGCCACCCGTGACCGGCATGTTCACGAGGTCGCCGGGCTCGAGCGCCGCATTCACGATTGAGCCGAAGCTGACGCTGCTGGCCGAGCCGATGGAGTCAGCCAGGAGCTTCGGCGCGACATAGTCGGCCTGCCCCTGGGTCGTCACGGTCTGGCTGTTGAGGATGAAGGTCTTGTGACCGAACGGGCCGCCCCAATAGGTCGAGGAAGCCGGGTTGTCATCGTGCAGCCACGCTGATTGAGGCACCACACCGTCGGTGCCCGCAGTGCCTGACACGTAGACGCCGTTGTAGACGTCCTCGCGTGACTGCATCCGCTTCGACGTGAGTACGCCGCCCGGGCCGGCGGTCCATACCGCCGTGCCGGACGTCGAGGGTAGCGGGCGTAGAACGAACTGGCCGTAGACGTCGGCGACGAGCTCAGCGCCGATACTCAACGTCAGCTGGGTGATCGCATACGCTCTGCTTCCGTCGCCACCGTCGTAAGTCGCCGAGGTGATGAACGGGTCGAAGACCAGCGGGTCGACCGTGAGCGACGCCCACGAGATCGACTCCGTGATGAGCTGCCGGATGATGTCCGACACCCGCATGCCGCCGAAGGTCCGCGGGTACGGGAAGCTGTCCTCTTCGAGCCGTTTGCTGCGGTCGTACGCCGAGATGCTGATCAAGCCGACCGGTGTGTCGTCCTCGATATCAGCGAACCCGAACGTGCCGATGCAGTGCTGCTCGATCGCACCGTTAGGCAGATGCACACCGCGCCAGATCCGCATCTCATTGGCCAGATTGATCGGGCCGCCGGCCGCGCGGACCAGGTCGCGTTGGGTGATGTTGGCGTTCACCGTGCGGCGAGCGAACTGTGACCGTGATCCGGTGACGCTGCCGCCGCTGACCGGTAGCCCGGTCTTCACCACGTTGCCCGACTCCAGCACGTCGTAGCTAATGACCGGCCGGTTCGTGGAGCGGATCGTCTGATCCCACAAGGGGCCGACGGGCAGCATCTAGGCCGACTTGGCGATGACCGTGCTAGCCGACCGATTCGACACCAGCGGGTAAGCAACGAGCGAATCATCCAGCGTGCGACCCGGGATCGACACCGTGGCACCGAACGTCGGCGGCCGGTCGACCTCGGTGAACTCCATCAGGTAGTTGCGGCGCGGGTCGTCCGGC
This sequence comes from Frankineae bacterium MT45, assembly GCA_900100325.1. Taxonomy (NCBI): domain Bacteria; kingdom Bacillati; phylum Actinomycetota; class Actinomycetes; order Frankiales; species Frankineae bacterium MT45. Next base: position 1,819,740 of record LT629697.1, on the reverse strand, counting down.
TTCCACGTCACCCGAGGAGCCGAGATCCGGCCGATCGCCAGGTAACGATCGTCCTCGTTGTAGCCCGGCATCTGCAGCAGGTACGGGCCAGCGGCCTTCATCAGCGCCCGCATCGCGGTCAGCTGCACCAACGTCGTCACCTTCACCCCGAGCGTCCCCGTCTCCCCCTGACGCACGTCCTGCACCACGTTGGGGAACTCCTCGCCGGCCTGGGCGAAGACGCCCTGCTGGATGTCGAGGTCGCCCGTCGGCATGACGTTGATCGACACCTGCTGCGACAGCTTCGGCATCATCAGATGCTTCAGCCACGCGACTGGGCTCGGCGCGGCGATCGTTACCGTTGCCGTCGTCGACGTGTACAGCACCGCGCCAGTCGACGGGGTGTTCTCCGTCGCCGAGTAGGTGCAGGCCACTCCGAGCGGTGCCTCATGGTCGATGCCGTTCAGGACACCGCCGGGAGCGAGGATCGAATCCATTCCCCGAACCACGTCTGTCGTCCCGTTCGCCGTGCGGAACACGGTGATCGCGACATATGACGGGGTCGGGTGCAGGGTGTGCCAGTTGACCGAAAGCTTCACGCTGGCCGTTGTCGGGTCCAGGGTCGCGGTCACAACACCATCGCTCGATGACGTCATTTCCGCGACCCCGCTCCCTGCATCGTCTTCGTCCTGCGTGCGACCTCCAGCGCGGAGTCCCGCTGGCCCTGGACGACCGCGGCGGTCTGGGCCTTCGTGACGTGGGTCAGAACAGCGACCTGCTCCCGCAGGCTCTGCAGCTCGGACAGCACATCAGCGCCGGCCATCGGCGACGCTGATGGCTGCGGCGCGCTCGGCCCGGACCCCGAGGTGGCTACCGTCGAGATCCCCCGGAACGTCCCCGCATTGATCGCCTTCAGCACCGGCCGCCAGACCTTCGCCTGCGACTGCTGGATGACTTCCTCACCCGTCGACAACCACGTCAGCTGATCGTCAGCAGTCGGCCCACCGTTACCGCCGACCGTGCCACCCGCCGCCGACCGCGGCGTTCCCTTCGGGACCGTCGCGCCGGGCACGAACGGCATCCCGTTCGGGTCCTTGGTCACCGTCTTCACCGGAGTGCTGTTGATCGTGTAGATCCGCTGCAGCACATCGGAGAGCGACTGGTCGACAGCATTGATCTGCGATCCGTCGATGCGGATCACCGGAGGTGGCTTCCGAGCGAATGCGTCGACATTCGCGAGTGAAATGTTCAGGTCGTCGGTCTTTTGAAGCGCTGCCCTCACCTGATCGTCAAGGATCACGGGACGGGGATGCTTCGTGCCCATGTCGTCGAGGGCTTGGTTCGCGGTCGCCGTCTTGTCGTGGAACTGCGTGGTGGAGTAGGTCGCTGCGTCGACGGCCTGCTTGTGCGCGATCTGTGCGATCGAGGCGTCCTTGTTAGCAGAGACCTCGTTCGCGGCCGCCTGGGTGGCGTTCTTCACGGCCTGCGCCTGCGCGTCGACCGCGCCACCCAGCTTCGTAACGTCGTCCTGCTGCTGCTTGGTCAGCGCGCCGTTGCGGGACAACGCGCCTTCGGCGAAGACCATCGCGGCGTTGAGATCCTTCTGCGCCTGCGTGTTGCCCATCGCGGCCTTGGTCACCAAGGCGAGGTTGACCCCGAGACGGTTGGCTGCGTCGAACGCGCCGGATGCTTGCAGCGAGTGGATGACCGCCTGCTTACCGTTCGCGTTCAAAGCAAACGTGTTGGTGTCGATGTCGGTGGTCAGATCCTCGACCGGCTGCTGCGCGGCCTTCGCGCTGCTACCGAACAACCCGAAATGCTTCGCGGCGAACGTCAAGCCGGCACCCAGCCCGACAATGGCGAGGCCAATACCCGTTGAACCGAGCGCGGTGTCGATCCCCGCAGCGGCTCCATCGGCGCCGGCGACCATCTCGGTGTCGGCTGCTGCCATCTCGGCCGCGGCCTCCTGCGACCCGGCGGCGGCGTTGCGGAGTGCCTGCGCCATCACGTCGCCCGACGCGGTGAGACTCGCCGCGGCCTGCCCTGTGCTGGCCTCCATCTCGATCATCGACTCTTCCCACGCTGCGGCCTGCTCGATCGCGGCGCGGGTGATGTTGATCTGGTTCAGCCCAACAACGCGGCCAACGAATTCCACGGCAGCCGTGACGGCCGTCGACCCGAGCGCCCAGACGCTCTGCGCGGCTCCGGCAGCGATTACCGCTGCCTTGTACGCCAAGTAGGCCTCAGCGACGTGCATGATCGTCTTCTCGTGATCAAGCAGGAACCCGGTCCCGCTGGTGATCTTCGGGACCAGGTCCTCGCCGATGGTGATGCCAGCGCCCTGGGCCTTCTGCTTCAGCTCGTCGAGCTGGGTGTTCATCAGCTTCTGTGTGGACGCCCAGCCCTGCACGTCAGTGCCGGCGTTCTTCGACGCATCGGAGATCCGTTTGATCCGCTCGGCGTTACCTTCGGTCGACTCCCCGGTCAGCTGCAGCACGGTGTTCAGACCGTTCACGCCGCCGGTCATCTTCTTGATGATGTCGGTGTACGTCTGGTTCGCGGTCAGCCCGTTGCGGAGCGCCGACTGGAATCCCTTGGCGCCGTCCTGCGTTGACTTCCACTGCTGCAGCAGCGCCGCCTGATCGGCCGGCAGGCCCTTCAACGCGGCTCGGTAGTCACCGAGTGACAGCGACCCGTTGGCGTAGGCCACAGCGACCTTCTGAGCGGCGGGGCCGAGGGCGGCCATCTCGGTCGCCGCAGCAGCTGACGCGGTCTTCGACTGGTTGAAGGTGTTCAGCAGAACCGTGCCGGCCTTGTCACCGGACCTGGCCATCTTGCTCAGCACGGTGTCGGACAGGTAATTGATGGTCCCCGCGAGACCACGCTTGCTCGTACCGAGGTTCAGCGACACATCGTTCGCGCTGATCCCGAGCTGCGCCATCTCCTTCGCCGCGACGGCGTTCGGTGCGCCCAGGTTCTTGATGGTGTTCGCGAGCTCCTGGGTGGCCTCATCAGCGGTCGTGCCGTGCTGAGTCAAGCTGGCCAGCGAACCAGCGACGTCAGCGAACGCGATGTGATTCGCCGAGGCCTGCGGCAGGACCGTCGACAGAGAGCCAGTGAAGAGCTCCATCGTGGTCTTGGCTTCGCCAGCGGCGGCCTTCACCTCGTTGGTGACCATCACCGCGTCGGAGGCCTTCAAGTGATAGCTGGCCATCACCGAAGTCACACCGTTGACGACCGTGGCGAGGTCGGCGTTCTCTTCCTTCGCGCCCTCAGCTGCGGCGTGAACGACGTCGAGGCCGCCCTTGGCCAGCGAATAGCCAGCCTTCTCGGCGATGTACATGCCGTTCGTGAGCTGCTGCCACGTCGTGCCCGTCTCGCCGGCGATATCGAGGATGCCCTGACGGACCTTCCCCAACGCGGCCTGCTGCTCCCCGGCGGCCGTGACGAAGACGTTCGTCTCCTTCTGGAAATCACCGGTCGACTTCGCGATCTCGATCGCCCCGCCGACGGCCGCGAAACCGACAGCCATCTTCAGCAGCGACTTCGTTCCCTCCACCGCCGACTTACCAGCGTGGTCAGACGCGACGACCTGCTTCTCCTGCGCCTCCGTCGCACCCTGCGCCGACGCAGCGACCCGCTCGTTGGCCCGGATGACAGAAGCCTCAGCGGACGCCAGCCGCCCCATCGTCGCGTTCTCGTCGGCCAGGACGGCGTTGTACCGCTCCGACGCGGCGATCGCCGACAGCTGCGCCGCCCGGAACTTCGCCGACCCTTCAGACGCGACGGTCGCCGACCGGCCGGCGCCCTGCAACGCCACACCGGTCTCATCGACTGCAACACCGGTCCGTCGGGCGGCCTGAGCCGTGAGATCGAGCGACTCCTGGCTACGGGTGACCGACGAATCGAACTCGGCTCCGCCCATCAGCTTGATGTAGGCGACGAGGTTGCCGACGTTCAGAGGCATGCGTCAGGCCTCCTCAGGCTCCGTGGACTTGTCTGGCCGAAGCGATCGCTCGAGACGCGTACCCCGGGTGAGCGTCAGATCAAGCAACCGGTCACGCAGCCATCGAGCTGACCGGGACGCGAGAACACCCGACTCCACATCGACGCCGAAGACCTGATGCAGGTCCAGCTCGGCGAGCTTCCAGTGACCGAGCACCCTCGGCCACGTCAGCGCCATCTCCGCCGAGCCGTCTAGCTGCGCTTGGATGTGCGGCGGCCGCTCGTAGAAGTCCCAGAGGCCCGTGACCGGGTCGTACTCGCCGCGGCCGTACGGGTCTTCCGCTGGGTTGTCTGGCGGGTACTTACCTTCGACTCCGGAGTCGTCGGGCTCGGCTCCGGAGTCAAGGCTTTTCCCTTATTCGCGAAGTACGCCTTGGCCGTGTCGGGTAGCCCGAGCTGCCAGTACCAGGCGGTGATCCCGGCGAGCTCGACGAACGACTTCGGGGTCTGCTCGAACAGCTCGGCGTAGAGCTCATCGCCGAGGGTCATCCTGAACAGGTCGATGTCACTGATCGCTTCGGCGACCGACCCGTTGCGGGTCGCCTCGAAAAGTGCCGTCAGCTTCAGCCACACCGCCGCGGAGCATTCCTGCACCTCGTACGTGCGGCCCCGGTACGGCATCTTCAGCACCGGGGGGTCGAGGAACTCCTCCAGCTCAAGCAGCTCCGGCACAGTTAGCTACCCGGGTTGGTGATGGTGGCGCGGGCGCCGCGGCCCATGATCGTCACCGAGACGCTGGACTTCGCCGAGGTGTTCCCGCCGTCGTCCGACCAGGTCACGATGCCGTAGCCCTCGTAGGCCTCCGGGCCACCGTTGCGGTCGTACCAGCGGACCCGGACAACCGATGGGGCGCCGGTCGTCGCCGACGCGGCACGCAGGATCGCCTGGCCCGGGTCCTCGGTGTAGCCTGCGGCGACCTTCCGGTCGAGCTTGCAGGTGTTCTTCCACTTCAGCTGGGTCACGACGTCCGACCCCCACACACCGGAGTCATAGTCCGAGTCGTCCTGCGTCTGCTGATCAACGCCCGGCTGGAAATCGGTCATGCCACGCACGAGGATGTACCCGGTGCCGTCCTGGGCGCTGCTGCTGTCGACCTGGAGCTTCCACTTCGTGGCCAGCGTCGTCGACAGCGGCGTCAACGCGGCGCCGGCGGAGAAGGTGATCGGTGTCGCCGACGGGGTCATTGCAGGCGTCGTCTCGTCGACGAGGAAGAACGTCTTGGTGCCGGCTGGCTGCGGCGGCGTGACGAACGTAAGCGACGTCGACGACTGAGCGGTGATCGCGGCCGGGGTGGTGCCGACGAGCACAGTCGTCACCAGGTTCAGCGACGTGCCGACGACGGTGATCGCCGTCCCGCCGGCCGTGGGGCCGGTCGACGGGGAGAAGCTAGTGATTACTGCGGCCATCGGAGGGTTTCCTTTCGGGCATGACGAAAACCCCCGAGCCGGTAGCTGAGGGGTGCAGGTGAAGCAGGAGGAACGGCGGCTGGTTAGTCGTCGTCGCGGTACGTGGTCGGCACGTCGGTGCGGATGTAGTAGTTGCTGGCCAATTCCCAGCGTTCGTTCTTGTCCGGCTGCGCCGGCACCCACGAATCGCGCCAGATCAGCGCGACGGGCACGCCGTTGATCACGGTGTCGTGCATGCCGTGGATCAGGTTGAAAATCGCGTCGTCGGCATCCAGGACGGTCGCCGGGTTCTTGTTACCTCGGATGCGGACCTGCAGCCCGAGTATCGAGTCTGTGGTCCGCAAGCTGTCCTGCACGTGATAAGGGGTCAGTGCGATGACCAGCGGCGGCGACGTCGGCACCTTGTTCATCATCACCGCGAACTCAGTGTCACTGTCCAGCCATCGCCGGGCCGGATCGTACACACCGATCCCCGCTTCATGGATCAGGCCGGCGACGCCTTTCGTGAGCAGGCTGGTGCTCACGCCTCGATCGCCTCACGAATCAGCGCGGCTACCTTCTCCATCGCTGCCTCCCCACCTTCGACGACTGGGAGCTCCAGGAACTTCGCCTGCCCACCGTGGGGGTGCGCAACGTCCATCCATTCATGCATCCAGATCGCCCAGAACGCGTCGAACCCGATCGCGACCTGGTCGCCGCCGTCCAACGCCGCTTCGAGGCGCACGAACGCGGTCTCACGTAGATGCACACCGTGCTTCGGCTCCGGCTCCGTCGGTGCCAGGCCCGCCGCGACGGCCATCAGCTCCGCAGCGACCACCAGCAACGCTCGGCGTCGTGCTGCGGCGAGCTCCACCGTGATGGGCGGCAAGGTCAGTTCGACGTCCATCCCCACGGTGCCGCCTCCAACTAGATCAGGTGCGCGCAGACGTGGTCGATGTCGAAGCCGAGCGCTCCGGAGTCGTGTCGCTCCAGGACGATCACCCGGGCCGGCGTGTTGCTGCCCGGCGTCGTCACCAGGGAGCTGGCGAGCAGCTTCGGCGCATCAGCCAGCGCAGCGTAGATCCGCGAGGTCGACACAGTCTCTTCGCCGCCGTGGTCCCGGACGACCTTCACGCCGTCTTCGACCCAACAAGCGACCGGCACCTCAACGTCCCACACATCACCGTCGCTCGACGTCCCGAGAAAGGGCTGAGCGAGAGCCTGCTGAACGAACCAGAACGCATCCATCAGCGCACCGGCTGGATGCGGTACCGGTCGAGGATCATCGTCTCCACCGACAACAGCCCACCTTCTGCGACCGATTGCGCGAAAGCTACCGACGCGGTCCCCAGCTTCCTGGAGGCCGCACCGGATTTGATCTGCGGCATCCGAGACGTCAATGAGTCCAGCACCGCGGTCAGCGTCGCCGGCACGTCGACGTACCCGCCGGAGTACGTCACCGTGATGTTCCGCTGCCCCACCGGCCACGCATACGGGTAGCTGCTGCGCTGCAGCTCACCGTTCTCGGACCACCCGACGTCAAGGCCCGGGCCGATGGCCAGATCCGTCGTGACCCCATGGGAATCGACGACGCTGACCGCCGACACATCCGTGACGTGAAGCGACGGCAGAAACAACGACTTGCCGCCATCCCCATCCAAAACAACCTGCTCGTCCTCGACGATCAGCGTCGGGTCCCAATGGCAGCGACTGACCATGATCGCCACCGCGAGCGGGTCCGGCGAGGTCACGGCTACTTCGTCACGACAGTCGCGTCGGACGTCTCCACCGCGGCCGTCGCGGGCGCCTCGATGACCTTCGCCTCCGTGGTCGTCTCCGACTCCTCATCCGAGGGTCCGTCGGACAACCAGGACACCGTCATCGTGACCGGGCCCGGCGTCGGCGCCACGACCACAATGTCAGCACCGATGTGCTCGACCACCGTCTCACCAGGCGCGGCGTACTCCACTGCACCAGTCGAGGTGTTGTCCGCTGTCTGCTCGGTCGTGACCGGCTCGGTGTCCAACGTGACCGCGTCGCTCGAGCGGGCTCTCTTCCCTGCTGCCATCAGCTGATTCCCTTCCTGGGGGCTGCTCCACCCTCACGACGGAGGGTGGAGCAGCCCAAGCGGACCCGGCGGACTGGTTAGACCAGTTCCCCGGAGATGCCGATGGTGAACGACGGCGTGGTACCCGACGGGGCACCCCACTGCGCCCGGACGAACCGGTCGATCACGCAGTCAAGGTGCACCGTGGTGACGCCCGTGACGGCCGAGAACGACGCCGCGGTGCGCCAGGAGTCGGTGACCCCGCCGTCCGACGACGTCTGGATGTTCACCGTCAGCGACGGGGTCGTCCCCGACGCTGCGGTGACGGCCAGAGCCAGCCGGGCGTCGCCCTTGTTGTCCGGCTCCAGCACGGCGCTCGTGCCGGCGGCCGTGACGACCGTCCCGGCCGCGACCAGGGTGACGTTGTTCCCGAAGTTGGGGCTCGTCATCAGATATCTCCCTTACAGACCGGTCACGGTGCCGAACGCACCGGGACGGTAGACGGCCAGCGCGAGACGACGCTCCGCGCGGATGGCGGTGAGGTTGCGCTGGAAGAAGTCGGCGTGGCTGTTGCTCGCCTCGACGGTCAGACCGCCCTTGCGGAAGATCTGGCCACCCTGCTGGAACGAGCCCACCAGTGCGGTCGACGACGCCATGGCCGCGGTGACGGCCGTGCGCTTGCCCCACAGCGTCGCCGGCTGGTCACTGGCGAACGGGCCGTTGGCGTAGTAGGCACCCTGGCTGTTCTTCGACAGCAGGATGTTCTCCCATGCGACCGGCTCGATGACTACGGCGTCGGGCTCCAGGAACGCGGTCGTGCGGATCTGCGTGATCTGGCGGTAGATCGCGTCCATGCTGTTGTCCGTACCGGTGGACGGCGACGTGCCCTTCGCGATCGAGGTGGCGAGGCCCGCACGGTTGAGCAGACCGACCATGTTGGCGCCGGTGCCGTCACCGTTGAGGATCTGCGCTTCCGCCGCCTGCTTCACGAACAGGATCAGCCGGGCGTTGACGTAGGACTGGGCCTGCGACCAGTCCTCCAGCATCTCGTCGGAGATCGGCAGGAAGGTCGCGATCTTGTGGAGCACCTCGTCGACCTTGTCGAACTTCAGCGCCGACTCGGGCTTCAGGTTGCCTTCCGCGACGGCCGCGGCGGCGTTGGTGACCGCCGTCTCCACGAGGTACCGGATCAGCGCCGACTCGGTCGTGCCGCCGGGGAAGAGATCCTCGATGAGGAGCTGCCGGAACCGGATGTCGACGACACCCGGCTGCAGGTCCGGGACGGCCGTGACCGGAGCGTAGCCCGGGCCCTGGCTGCCGGCGGTGCCTTCCGTCAGGGTCGTCTTCAGCTCGACGTCACCGGACGACCACTGGCCACCCTTGAGGCCGCGGTTGATCAGGCCCTTGTAGCCGGCGGACTGAACGAACTGCTCGCCGATCGACTTGGCCTCGTTCTGGTTGGCCTCGGCCGCGGCCTGCTCGACGTCCTGGCCGGTCGCTGCCTGGAATTCCTTGCGGCGGTTCTCGATGTGCTGCAGCGCCTGGACCTCGTCGGTCCACTGCTTGATCTCCGGCTCCAACTTGTCGAGCGCGGACTTCTGCTCCATCGCGGTCAGCGTGGAGTCCTCGGTGACTTCGAGGGCCTTCTTCGAGAGGCTCCGGACCTGGTCCTTCGCCTCCATGAGCTTGCTGGGCATTAGATTTCCCCTTCCAGGGAGAGTGAGGCGAGGGCACGGATTCGCGCCGCTCGTACTTGGATGTCCGCATCGGCGGCGGCGGACTTCTCATCGGCGGACGCGGCGGCCGTAGCGGCGGCGTCGGCGGATGTGTCGTCGGCGGCCTCGGTTGAGACATCACCATCTGGGACGTAGTTCTTGACCGGGACGTACTGCTCGACCTTGTTGACCCGGGTCGGCTCACCGAGGGTCACAACACCGCCGTCGTCGACGGTGTAGTCGCACTGCCACTGGCCACGGAGATCGCTGCCGCCGCTGACCCGGTACACAACCGAGTCGTCGAACGTCGCGAGGCTGTAGGCCCACATGTCGTCGCCGGGGTAACGGGCAGACAGCGCATCGCTGATCGCTTGCTCACGCTCCTCGTAGGAGCCGGCGACGGCCTTGGCTGCGGCCATCCGGCGCACGTCCTTACCGCCGACGGCACCGGCCTCAGCCTGGGTGGTGTCCACGGCACCGGCCGCGGTGGCCCCGAGCGCCACCGCGTGGTCGTGGATGGCCTGCACGTGATCGGCGTCGGCCTTCGAGTGCCGGGCCCCGGCCTTCGCAGCGAACTCCTTCGCCGACAGCACGACGGCCTCACGGTTCGAAGGGATCGCGACGAACGCGCCGTTGAGCAGCTCGCGGGTGACCTTCGTCTTGCCGCCCTTGGTGCTTCGCGAGGACAGGAACGCCACCGACGTCGTGCGGATGTGGCCTTCCTTCACCAACGTCCGGGTCTCCTGAGCCCGCGGCAGCGACGAGTACGTGCCCGCGACCTTCAGCCGGCCATCGCCGAGGATCTCCGGTACACCGGACCCGACGGTCGCAGCCACGGACATGCCGTGGTCGGTGTCGAAGGTGATGTGATCGGGCAGCGGCTGCTTCCAGTCCTCCGGCAGCAGCGTCTCCCCGTCGCGGTCCTCCGTCGGAGCCGACAGGATCACCTCGAACGAGCCCGGGAACTCGTCATCGGTGTTGGTGATGGTGGCGTCTTTCAGGACGATGTTGTCCATTGCGCTACTCCTGTTCCTGCTGCTTCTTCGGTGGCCGGCCACCGCGACGGACCGGGGCAACCGGCTGCGGCACGAGCTGCCGCTGACGGACGCCGCCGTTCACGGGCGCCTGAGACGCCGCTGCGGCCGCAGCGGCCTGCGCCTGGGCGTCGGCTAGGGCTTGGTCGCGTTGGGCCGCTGCGGCCTCTGCTGTGTCCTCGGCGACGGCCGTCTCGCCTGGCGACGCTGGGGGCTGGGCGGTGATCGTGACGCGCTCGGCCGGGGACCCGAGTTCCTGCAGCTGCGAATTGGCGTAGAGCTTGTCGGCGGCCGGGCCGGCGTCGTCGAGGTCGAACAGGGGCCGACCTTCGGAGGGCTTCATGACGCCCTTCTCGATCAGTGTGCCGACGGCCGTCGCTCGAGTCTCGAAGTCACCGCGCAGCACCTGGTCGAGAGCGAACGTCGGGCCGACTTCGCCGCTCTTGTCGAAGTCCGGGACGAGGTGATGCTTGAGCACCGACTCGAACAGGCCGAGCCGGGGCGCCATCGTGTCCCGATACATCGACCGCATCTGCTCGGTGATGTTGGAGAACGTCGCCCTGTCGAGGATGTGCACGACCGGAGGTGGGGTGTCGTACGCCGCGCAGACCTCTTCGCGGTTGAGCTTCCGCGACTCGATGTACTGCATCTCCTCGGCAGACAGCTGAATGACCTGGGCTTTCATGCCCTCTTCGAGGATCGCAGTCCCACCCATGAGGTCAGCGCCGGCGTGCTGCTGATCCCACGTCTTCTTCAACCGGGCCTGTGCCGGCTCTGACAACTCGCCGGGATGCTGCAGCGCGATCGACGGCCGCGCGCCACGCTGCCACCACGACGCAGTCGCACGCCGGGACGCATCCTCGGAGAAGAGCGTCTGACGCAACGGCTCCAGGTTGCTGATGCCTCGCTGCAAGTTGTCCGGGTTGTAGCCCATGAAGGGCACAACATCGGCGGCCGGGATCGGCGGCAGGAACGACACGTTCCGTACCCCGGACGAGTAGATGTACTCGACCTCGCCGGTGTCCGGTGAGCGGCGGACGATGACGTTGGTCGGGTGCATAGGGTGAAGTTCCCGTACGCGCCCTTTCTGGTCACGCAGCTTCAACCAGAATGCCTCGCCGTAGACGTCATAGGTCGCCGACGTCCACAGCCAAAGCTTGAACGGGTCTAAGCGATCGTTCGGCGTGGCCAGCAGGTCAGCCAGCGGCCCGGGCTCGATCTCTGTGCCCTTGCCCGTCTGACGTCGAACGACCACCGGCAAGCGCGCGGTAGCGAACGCGAGCTTGCGCACGAGGATGTTCACCCACAGCTGCGACTTGAACAGCGCGCCGTAGGCCGCGAACGCCCCGGACAACTCGATCGAGGACCGGCCGTAGTACGACGCGTCGGAGAAGATCGGCGTGACGTCGGCGATCGTATCGATCTGGGCCGACACAGCCGTGCCGTTGGAGAGGATCACCGAATCCCCTCTCAGACTCTAGGCAGCTGCAGGTACGTGACGTTCGCGCGCGGCAACCACAGTTGCCCGTCAACTTTCAGCCGGTCGTTGTTGGGTGATACGGATTCGGCGTCAACCAGCACGATGTGCGCGTCGTCCGCGTCGACGAGCACACCGTCGAAGGCCTCACCGGATGTGAGGGTGACGAGGTACCGTTTCCGCAATGATTTACGGATCAATCGATCACGTCGCACGACGATCCCCAATCAGTTAGACGACGATCATGTCCGACGTCTCGTATTTCGACGGGCCCGCGGCCGGCTCGGAACCCATCGCCACGGCCAGTCCAGTGATCAGCGCAGACATGCCGTCGATCTTGTCCATCGACTTCGCCTTGTCCGGCTTCACGTTCCCAGCCGGGTCGGAGGCGGCTCGCAAGTTGTCTGCCATCCACCGCAGCACCTTGTTGCCGCCGTGGCGGACCAGCGGCTTCGCCGCCGTGCCGGCGAGCGACAGCCGCTCGAGCTCCTTCATGGGAGAAGACATCGAGGCGAAGCCCTGGCCGACCTTCACCATCGGCGCGCCGTCGGCCTCCATGTCGATGACCAGCTGCGTCGCGTTCCACCGGTCGTAGCCGACGCCCTCCACCTTGAACGTGCCGAGGTCTTTCTTCATCTGGGCCTTGATGAAGTCGTAGTCGGTGACGTCCCCCGGCGTGACAGCGATCAGACCCTCCTCGACCCACGCCGAGCCGTTGCGCTGCGTGCGGGCGTCCAGCTTCTCCAGCGCTGCCTCAGGCATCCAGAACCGCGCCAGGACGTCATAGCCGCCGCGCTGGGCGTCTGGGAACAGCCACACCAGCGCAGTGAGGTCAGACGTCGAGCCGAGGTCAAGGCCACCGACGCAGCGGCGGCCGACGAGGTCAGCCTCGACGACCATCGACGCGTTGCGATCCCACCGAGTGAGGTCGAGGAATCGCGCGTCCTGCTTCGCTCGGATACCGAGGTGCAGTCGCAGGAACGAAGCCAGCGCGACCGGGTTCGCCTTCGCCTTGTCGGCCGCCGAGCGCATGAACGCCCGCGATGGAGTCACCGGGTAGAGCGGGTTCGCCTTCGCCCACGTCGCCTCGGCGAACGGGTCGTCAGTCTCCGCGGCCGCGAACACCACGCCGTACATCGAAGGGGCCTTGATGACCCGCGACGCGATTTTCTCGATCAGCGATCGCCGCATGGCGTAGACCGACGTCACCTGACCGTCGTCGGCGGTGGTGATAATGAAGACCAGCGGCTGACGACGAGCGCCAGTGCCGGACTCGATCGCCTCCAGCAGACTTGCGTCCTTGTGCACGTGCAGCTCGTCGACCAGGCCGCCGGAGACGTTGGCACCGTGCGCGAGATCGCCTCGCGACGATGCCGTCTTCACCACGGAGCTGTCGCTCTCACGGCGGATCTCGGTCTTGATCGCCCGCACACCTGCAGCGGCGAGGACCTTCGACGACCGGGCGACCGCGGCGACGGGCTTGAACGCCTGGCCAGCCTGATCTCGCGACGCGGCTCCCATGATGACTTGGGCGCCCGGCTCGTCGTCGGCGAAGCCCAGCACCATCGCCAGGCCGGACACCAGCGTCGTCTTAGCGCCCTTGCGGGGCATCTCGACGTAGGCGTCCCGGATTATGCGGGCGTAGCCGCCGTCACCATCTGGCGCGACCCACCCGAAGACCGGCGCGATGATGTAGGCGACCTGCACTGCGGACGGGATGATCGGCTGGCCGGCCCACTTGCCCTGCGTGTGCCGCAGGCAGCCCAGCGCCTTGATCACCCGGTCGACCCGCTCGGGATCGAACACCGCGCCGCGCACAGTGCGCGGCTCCGGGGTCCGGATCAGCGGGACAGCGGCGTCCTTCGGAAGTTCGAAGCCCCGCGTCTCCAAATACCACTTAACTTCGGGGCTGAGCTCAGCTGCCTGTCGACGTGAACGGGTTCTCGGCGCCATCATCAGGCTCCTTCGCACCCGGAGTCCGAGCGCGCGACACGAAGGTCATCCCGAGCTGGTTGGCGTAGCGCAGGAACATGTCGGACTCGGAGCGGAACACCGCCTCGGCCGGATGCTTCTTCAAGCCGCCGGCGACGTGGTGGTCGTTGACAGTGACGTTGTCGCCGATCTGGTCAAAAGCCTTACGAGCAACGAGGAAATGGCGAAGCGCGAGCTCGACAACCGGACCGTCCGACGGTGCAATGAGGCCTGCTCGGTCCAACTCCGGGACGATAGAGTCCCAAAGGCCCGATAAGTCCGCATCCGCTGCCACCTGCTCCGGCTTCTCCGGCTCGGCCGACCGGATGCGCTCGGCCGCCGAGCCAGCCGGCTCACCGTCATTCACCGCTCGCAGATGCGCCGGAAGCTTCAAAGGCCCTCTCGCTCCAGGCATCTTTGACCTCCCCAAAAGTCGAAAACTCATGTTTTTGCGAGCGTCGCCACTGAGGCGGTCTGTGCCGCACACAGTGCCAGAGATTTTTTGACCCCTACCCCACCTGAATCGCTCGATTTTTCCAACTGATTCAGCGTGCGCCGTGTCGGTTGTGGCAGTCGGTGCACAGGGGTCTCAGCCGCTCGAACGCATCAGGGTTAGGCACTCCCTGCTCTATCAGCTGGCGGCGTGTCAGTGGCCAGTGGTCAGGGACCATCGCTAGCTTCCCGCATAGTGCACACAGCGGGTGCTGGCGAAGGAACTGCCGACGGATGACCCGGTGCCAGTTTGAGTTATAGCCTCGGGCCGAGGCGGTCCCTCGGCGTTGGTCGACGACCCGACGGTCAGCCGGTGAGCACGTGGGACAGGCGCCGCGGACTGGCTTCCTGCATTTGTTGCAGAGTCGAGGCGGTCCGAGTGGCATCGCTCAGTGCTGCGACCTGGCGTTGCGGCGTGCGGAGTTCTGCCGCGCAGCCCGCTCGGCTCGCAGCACATCGATCATCTTGTACATGGGGCGGCCGTGCTCGTCGATGCCGGACCGGTTGAGTTTCCCCAGTCCAGCGACGCCGCGCGACGCCCATTGCCTGATGAGTGCTTGGTCTACGCCAGCACGCTCAGCGGCAGTGGCTGTGTTGACGAGCTCATCAAGGTCTTCGACAGCGAGCAATTGAATCTCCTCGTAGACGTAGCAGAGCCCGTAACCGGCGTCGGTTACGGGCTCTGGATACAGCTATGTCGTTGGCACTATTGTGACAGCGTCACACGGTGGGAGCAACTCTACGTGTGGGCGTGTCGCGCACCAGTCGATCGCCATGGCCTCAGCGATGACCTCTTCGATGTCGCGAGCCATCGCCGCGCCCAGCGCTTGCTGAGCCAGTTGAGCGGCTTTCCACCGGTCGTAGTCCGCCATCAGTTTGTCTAGCGCGTCCTCGACGAACATCTTGGCCAGGAAATCGAACCTGTTCTCGTCGACTGCGTAGCCACACGCCGAGCACGTCACTTGGTCAGTGCCGCCGCCGGCCTCGATCGTCATCGTCCCAGCGAGATCGCACTTCGGGCACGTCATCGGCAAGGTCTTCACAACCCGTCGATATCCCATCGCGCCGCGGACCTTGCGGTGCAGGTCAAGGAACACCGGCACCTGGTAGACCGCGACCGGCGAGCTGCAGAACGCGTCGAAGAGGTTGGTGATGTACAGCCACGCGTCGCGGGTTCGTGCGGCTTGCGGTTTCTTCGGATCGAGCACCCGGTCATGGCCGAGGTGCTCGGCCAGCATCAGCTCCGCGAAGTGGAACGCGGCGGCGATCTCCCGTGCCATGTCCGACGCCCACTGAGCTGGGTGTCCGAACGACTTCGACTTCGGCGCCTTGCCGACCGAGGTCCCCGATCGGACAGGTTTCGGGAGCTGAGTCACCAACGTCAGGTAGTCGAGCATCAGCCACCGGATCTGCTGCCAATACAGCCGACGGCAGTCGTTGCACATCACCTGCCGGGTAAGCACCTTCTCGCCCTTGCCATCATCGCAGCGTGGGTAGATGCAGGGAGAAACCGCTTTGTTCTCCGTCACGGTGATCGATCTCCTGTTCGTGGTCTACCGCGTCTTGAGCGTTTGCCCCTAGTAAAGCTGGGGTTGGGAACTACCTGACTTCCCGTCCCGTCCCGTCCCGTCCCGGAGAATCCAGATCCTTCGGTCAGGTGATCTGCGGAATCTGCAGATCCGGTGATCGTCGGGTCGACCTGGTGCGTGATCTCGGTGGCTTCGAGGTCGCTGGTGCGCGGTGTCCGGGTCGAAGTGGCTTCGTTGTCCGGGTCGCTGGTGTGCGCGGTGTCCGGCCAGGAGCCGGGTCGCAGGTTTTCGGTCGGTGTCACGATGATCTTGTGGGCAGCGAGGAATGTGGCTGTGTCGTTGCCGTAGAACGGGTGGGTTGGTGGGTCGAGTAGAGGGATACGTTCGTCGGCCTGTGGGTCGTCCTTTCTCGATGCGTTGCATGCACGGCATGCGACGACGAGGTCGTGGGGTGATTTCGCTTCGACTCCCGGTGTGCGGTGGTCGTAGGTGCCGCCTCGTTTGCCTTTGCGGTCACGGAAGTTGACGATGACTCGGCAGTACCGGCAGGCGTCTCCGTCGCGATGGCGTACTGGGACGGTCAGCCCCGGGTCGGCGTTGTCTTTTGCTTGCTGCTGCTCCCATTCCCGTTCGGCCTTAAGCCGCATGTGGATGAACGCCGGGTCGTCGATGATCTTGTACCGGGCGTTGGCGCCGCTGCCTTGCTTGATCATGTAGCCCGATTGCACCGCCAACTTCAGCAGCCGATCGGTGCGCGGGCCGGCGACAGAGAACGCGGTCTCTTCGCCGACGTAGTAGTCCTGATCGAATGCAGCGGACAGGGTCGCGCACAGCGACACGAACCCGAACAGCTCGCATTTGATGACGTCCCGCTCCAGCACGGTATCGAGACATTTCCGGAGGGTTGACGCGACCCGCAGCACGATCGGATTGACCGCTGCGTTGTCTCCCGTCCGCAACCACGCCACTGTGCACGAACTCCTTGAATCTCATACTGCTGACCAGAATCGGAACTGCCAGGGTGCGGCTCACCATCGCTCGTCGTTGTCCTCCGGTTCCTCTTCCTCCTCATCGAGCTCACGCCGACACGGTGGACACACAACGGTGTTGCGCGGCCCGGCGAACATCGCATTGAGATCCCAGGTTCCGTCGCAACGTGAGCAGTCCGCTGGCATGTCGATCTGGTCAGGCATATGGCGGCACCTCCGTGGTTACTCCGGACGCCCGGCTGCGATAGAACTCGTGACCGCAGGGGGACAGCCTGTAAAACTCCCCGACCCGCTCAAGAACCAGGTAGCCGCTATCATCCGGACGACCTTCGGCCAAGTCCGATCGAATGACCCAGGAACCGATTCGCGCCCCACAGGTCGGGCACTCTGAGCAGGTCATCAGTGCCCACGGCGGCGGCTTGTCGGCGGCCGGCGCAGCAGCAGCGATCCCCGGCTGCCAGCGCATCGCGTCCATGCCGACACTCGTGTCTCGGAGCGCGCCGTCGATCGCTGTCAGAACCTCTTCGACGCTGCTCACGTGGGAACTTCCGAAGACACAGGAAGCCACGGACCGGCAACAGGGCGACAGACCACGCTGTACCAACCGGGTGGCGCGGATGCCGCGTATAGCTCGGCCCGGTCGCGGTGCTTGCCGAACTCGTGGCTGAGCTCCCCGCTCGGGTCATAGCGCACGGCGTACTCGATCTCGCGGTCGACGTCTCCGTTACTAGGACGGACCCAACCAGAAGCGAGGATGGCGGCGGCAAGTTGGTGCTCCGTCCATGCGTCGGCGGCGTAGTTGACGTTGAGCCAGTCAGAGATGAATCCCGCGAGGTCTTCGAGGTCGTCGAGGTCGTTGCTGCTCTCCCCGCTCACGCCGACGGCCCCGATCCGAGAAACGATGCGTCGCAAGTGCCGACCGGAATCCAACGACACGACTCACGGCAACGGTCACATTTGCCGTCTTCTTGGGTCACGCGACTTTCGCAGCGGGTGATCGTCGGGTCAAGTTGACGGCCAGGAAACTCACAGTCACAGCGGAGACGTTCATCGCCGACGTATCCCCTCGTTGTGACGAAGTGACGCGGCGGAATCGCGATGTGCGCCGTCTCCCCGCTCATGCGGTGTCACCCGAAACCGGGACGAAAACGCTGTTCATCTGCCCTTGATCCAGGCGCAGGATTGTGTAGATCCAGCCACCCGGCACCCGCATCACTGTGGCGCTCCCGTCTGCGACATGCCGCACCTCGTGCAGCTTCTCCGGCAGGTCTCCTACTTGAGGGACGTACGGAGCAGCCGGCGGCTCGGGCGTGGTGGTCATAGAGACACCCCAAGCGCGGCCTTGGCGAGCTCGAAGTTCTCAGTCGCCATCCGCATGGCAGCCGACCGGGCGCGCGACTCGCTGTAGCGGCACGGACCCCACAAGTGGTCACGGTTGTCGCCGGTTCGAATATCGCGATGTCCCGCCGGGCGCGTGCATGCCTGATAGCCGGGATTCCCCTCGCCCGACCCATCGCCGTCCTGCACTGCATCACACATCGATTCGAACGGGAACCACGCCGCAGGCCACGCCGAGTCCTTGGCCTCCTGCGATTCCCACGGCGTCAGGTTAGGGATGTAGGGACGGCGGCCAGCCGTGACGCGTGTCCCCGACGTGATCTTCCGGGCCAACTCGTCCACCTGGTCGAGTAGCCGGTTCAGTTCGGCGCGGTCTGTTTCGGTGCTCATCGTGGTTGGTTTCCTTCCAGAGACGGAGCGGGCGGATCGCACAACGCAGCGAGACGCGCGACTTCGGCCGTTAGTTGGGTAACGAGAGACGACAACGCCAGCAGCGATGATGCGTGTGCCTGTGTGTCATTGGTGCTGGAGTAGCCGATCTGGTCTTGTATCTGCCGGGCGCGCTCCACCATCTGGTGCCGTGCGAAGAGGCGTGCATCACGCTCGAAGTCGATTTGGATCATCTTCGGTTCGTCGCTCATGGCTGCTCTGGTCCTTCCTTGGGAGCAGCAGCGGGCGCACAGTCTGGGCAGAGCGCGACGCTTCGACCTCGGCCCATGAATTGCCACCCGATGGTCGCGGCGTCGACCTGCGCCTCCCGAACGGTCTTGCCGGGGAGCGCGTCGTACGGCGGGGTGATGTCGCAGCTATCGCACTCGAACGAAACGATTCGGTAGACGATGGTGCTCACTGGTTGTCGCCTTCCTCGGGAAGAGACGGAGACGACGGGCACAGAATGTCGTCAACCTCCTCAGCGCAATTCCGATACGTCTCGGCTTCGGCATGCGCTTCTGGGTAGAAGCCAGAAGTAGGGCGGTTGTCCCATCGCTCCCGCATCTCGGTCAGCGCATCGAACTTCGCCCGCAGTCCTTCGTTCTCGGCACGTAACCGGGCAACCTCGGCCGTAGCTGCGATGCCGTAGTCGATCAGGGTGTTAATCGTTGAGAACGCCGGGTCCTGCCTCAGTTCGTACATGCAGCGGCGGGCGTCGGATACTGCTGCTGCGAAGTCCTGCGCGTCGGTGGTCATGGTGTCTCCACCCTCAACGCACGGACGGTCGGGCAGGGCCACGGGATGCTGTGGCCAGTGAGGTTTGAGCACGCCTCGCACTCGTCCATCGCGGAGCCTCGCCCCAGGTCGACCGTAACGAGCTTGTGGAGCGCTAGTGCTGCGTCTCGTTGAGCACGGAGAGCCCGCAACTCGGTCATGATGGCGGCGAAGCCGGGCTCGGCGTTGGCGTCCAGCCATTCCTTGGCGAACATGAAAATGTCGAAGCGGCCATATCGTGCCGCGACGGCGACGAGACCCTTGAACAAGTGATCCGCGCGCTCGCTGCCATCGAACAGTCCGTCGCCGATGGTTTCGGAGCCGTACACCTGATCGCCGCCGACATCCGGAACGACTACCGCAAAGTAGCCATGCCTCAGCCTGAAGTACGCGATACGTTCCCGGTCGTCGTCGACCAGATCGTATTGCTCCGGGCACGCCGAGCAGGTCATCGTCAGTTCCATTGGTTCTCCTCAGACGGTTGGAGGTTTCGTCGGTAGTCCCATCCCCATCGGGCGAGACCGAGAGCAACAGCTTCAGCGCGGTTGGCGCCTACCCAGTCGTGGTCCTCGCGGCAGAGCGCCACCCAGTTCGACTCGTCGAGGTACGCGGCACCAGCAGCGGAACGGTTCGCACGGTGATGCAGATCCGTCGACCGACGGCTGCAGCCAGGGCGGGCGCACCACGGGTTCGACGCCAGGAACTCCGCCCGGGCCGGCAGATACACCCGGTCAGCTGCGCGCCGTTTCCGGGACTTCGGAGGGACCGGTTTCCGCCCAGTCCGGGCGAACGGTGTCCGACGCAGCGCGGTGATGCGCCTCAGCGGGCCTGTGCGCTTCATCCGCGCGCCAACCGGAGCAGAACGTCAGCATGGCAATAAAACGGGACCGTCGGTGTGCTGAGGGGGCACCAGCACGCCAGATCCTTGCCATGCAGATGCTCGTAGACGTCGTCGATGAACTCCTGCGTCAAATCACGCTCAAACGCCCGGACCGCCCAATACGACGCTCCCGTCTCCGGCACAGTCGAGAACCGCGGGAACCGACCCATCGACCGGTCACCATTGACATGCAGAACATCAGCCGCATCACCCAGCGGGAAATTCGGATCACGGACCGGGACCACACGCCACGGATTCCCCCACCGCGTCGACCGGGTCACCACAACCACACCAGCCTGCTTACGGAACCCCAACGCACGGGACAGCTGAATCCTCTTCGTCTCCCGCGGCGGCGGAGGCGGAGGGAGCAGACGCCGGGTCATCGGCCACCACCACGAAGAGGCTCGCTACGGATCGTCGCCCCAGAACACTCGTGGCCGCAGAAACCGCAATAGATCACAAGCCGGCGCACCGAGGCGACCATCGCCGAGAAACCCTCCCAATGAACATGGCACATCAACGCCACGTCACGGTGACCCTGACAGCACGCGATCGTGACGATCACCTCGGCCGGCCGGTCACACTCATTGGCTTCCGGGCCACCCCACTCACAGGGCGGCACGACGTCAGCGAGCAGCTCGTCGGCCACGCTCAGGTCGGGCAGTGCCGTAGCCACGGCGGATACTCCGATCAGCGCTGCACCGCCGACCGGCATACTGTCCCGCATGACCGCTTCAGACTGGGTAACGGCCGTGATCGCATCCGCGGCGCTCGTAGTGTCGATCTGGGCGGCGTTTTCATCCCAACGCAGCGCTAAACATGCGAACGCAGCCGCGGTCCTATCAGCCAACGCCTCGGTGCGAGCGGCGGACGCCGCCGAGCGCCAAACGGAGATCGCTGAGGAGGCCCGCGCCGCGTACCGGGTGCCGTGGGTCATCGAGCACAAGAGCGGCAGTATGCATCGCTTGGTCAACGACGGCGACGAGGCGGCGAAGAACGTCGCAATCCAAGTGCGGTACGGCGTTGATGAGCCGCAATCCTTCATGTTTCCGACCATCGACGCGCGATCGTCAGTCGAGTTTGTCGCGCACCGGGTCCACGGCCAAGTCAAGATTCGAGTGCTATGGGTGCGGCCCGTGACGGGTGAGGAGAAGTCGTGGGAATACCCGCTCTGAATCGCGACGCTCATGACGCGCCGAACAGGGTGAGCTGACCAGCCGGCGGGCAGCAGAGGTCATGCGTGGCGGTGTCGCCCACGGTGATGACCAGCCCGCAGGCGCACCACGTGAGCCCCATGAGCGGGTTGTACGTCGTGCCAGGGTGGCCGCGGTCAGCGCACCATTCCCGGTGTCGGCTTTCGGTCGCGCGCGCTGCGGCGAGCGCGCCCGGGGACGAGTGGCCGGAAGCCGGGTCTATCTCGTCGAGCGGCACGCCGGCCGCGATGTTGATCGCGATGCGGCAGTCTGCGCCGCTCGTCATTAGGTCGGCGAAGGCGACTGGGTCCGAGTGGCGGGTCACGCGGTCGCTGGTGCCGACGACGCGGAACAACCGCTGTATCGCGAGCCTGGTCGCGCGGTTCGCGGTCATGACGCACCATGCAAGGCTGCAGCGACGGCGCCGAGGAGGAACTCAGCGGCTGGTGGGGTGACAGCGTTGCCGAGCTGCCGTACCCGCTCGCGGCGGTTGCCGAGCACCCGGTAGTCGCCGGCGAACGCCATCGCCGCCTGGATCTCGTGAGGCTCCAGCATCCGGAACGTGGCGTCCTGCACCTGTGCTTCGATCGAGACGATCGACTGGTGGCCGCTGGTGGTCAGTGTCCGGGCCGGTTCTGATGCTGGGGTGCACATCTGCGCGGGGTTTCCGCGCGCTGTGTTGTGGCGGACGAGCATGTGGTGGTTGCCGTTGGCTACGACGGTCGCGAGGGGCTCCGTCACCGGGCGGTGATCCGACCCGCCGCCGCGCAGCTCAGCGATGAACGCAACACCCTCATGCTCCCTCGTGGTCTGGGTGCGGAACGGGTCAGCCGCTGAGTAGGCGGTTTCGTTCCAGGTGCCGCCGGAAGGGACGACCAGGGCGGCGGTGTCGACGGTGCCCATCGTCGGCATCGGCTCCGTGCTGGACCGGGCGACCTTCTGCGACCCGTAGTAGGGCACGACGAGCGCTGTCTCGGCGCGGGTCGTCATGGTCCGCATCGGCTCAGCCACCTGCGTGGCCTGCTTCCCGTCCCGGCCCTCGACTGGCACCACCAGCGCGCGGGTCTCGGTCGTCGTCAGCGTGGCGGTCGGCTGATCGACTGGCCACGCCCGTGCGTACCCGGAGTCCGGCCGGACGAAGGTGTTGCCGCGCGCTTCGAACGTCATCGGACGGCCGTACTTGATGAGACCGGCTTCGATGCGGGCGATCGTCTTCGGGCTGAGCGGCTTCGCCCGGTCACCGATCCGCAACCCCGGCAGCGCCCAATCAATCGCTGAGGCGGCGGGCAGGGCGTACGGCTCGACCCGCTGGGTGCACAACCCGCAGATGTAGAAGTATTGGGCTCGGTAGCGGCCGACCGGGTGCTCGGGCTTCTTCCACACCTGCACTGACGGTGCCTCAGCGCCGCAGTGAGCGCAGAACGCCAACGGTCGGGGTGTGACGTCCGGGCGGCGGTCACCTTTGCGGTTGAACACGATGTACAGCCGGTCACGGGACTGCGGCGCACGAGGTGCGAGGGTCGCCTGGGCGTGCATGCTGTTCAGCGACACCAGCTGGTGCTCGTAGCCGAGCAGCGTCATCGCGTGCAACCACGCCGGGAACATCACCCACTTCACAGCGTCGACGACGTTCTCCACCACAACGGCCCGGTATTTCACCTGCTCGGCGAACCGCGGGACGTCCCACATCGTCGCCCTCGACCGCTCCGCCGCCGCGTCGGGCAGAGTGTCGCCGAACATGTCCGGTGTCGAGTGCGTCGGCCGCTTTACGCCCTTCGCCTGCGAGTGATTTGTGCACTCCGGCGACGCCCACAGGATGTCGGTGTTCGGGTACCGGCGGACGTCGACCTGGGAGATATCGGCGCAGTCGTGCTCGGTGTCGGGGAAGTTCGCGGCGTGCGACTCGACGGCCAGCTTCCAGTGGTTCGCGGCGATCCGGACCTCGACACCGGGGACGGCTCGGGCGCCCTGCGCGGAACCGCCGGCCCCGCAGAACAGGTCAGTGACAGTGAGGGTCATGCCGCTGAACTCCGACGGCGCGGGCCGATCTCCGCTGCATGGGTGGCCTGACGGACCGCTGCCTGCAGCACGCTCAGCCGTACACCCAGTCGGGTGGCGATCTCCTCCAGCGAGAGGCCGTAGTCCTCGAAGTGCGCGATCTCCTCCAGCAGCGCCTCGTGGCCGAGGCCGAGCGCGTTCGAGGTCGTGCGGCGCACCCCAGCGCCGGCGAGTGCACGCATCACCGCGCGAGCCTCAACCTGGACGATCGACCGCGCAGGGTGACGGTGGCGGGAGCCGAACTCCGAGCACGTGCCGGAGTACCGGGCGATCGTCTCCGCCCGGGCGGCGTCGACGGTCATCACTCGCCGTCCAGGTCGTCATCACCATCGGCATCCGCGTTGGCGGCGGCGAGGCGCATCGCGGCGGTGACATCGGCGAGCTCGTCGGCCTTGACGAGCACCTCCCGGGCCTTCGACCCAACGACGGGGCCGACGACCGACCACGACTCCAACGCGCTCATCAACCCAGACGCCTTCGCGAAACCGACACGCAGCTTCCGCTGCAACATCGACGTCGACCCGAACTGCGTCTCCACGACCAGCTGCGCTGCCGATACCAGCAGCGCGACGTCTTCGAGATCCGCGACGAGCTGCAGCCGCGCCTCCTCCAGGCTCGCCGGCGGGGCAGCCGTCACCTCGTCGAACGGCAACGGGGACTTACCAGTCCGGGCGACCTGGCCGCGGCCGAGGATCTCGTACGCGGCGTGACGGTCCTCCTCCTGCACCTCCTCGATGTGCAGCATCCGAGCCGTGGTGATCAACTCACCCGAATCCAGATCCGTGGTCAGATACCGGCAGTCGAGGAGCACCACCGCGAGATGCGTCGACGTCGGATCGGCCTTAAACTTCCGGGCGATCGGCGCCAACCCGTTGCGGTCATCCTCCTGAGGGAGCGCACCGGAAAACTTGTCCTTCATTGGTTGTCTCCTGACTTCGTGTCCTTCGGGCGGCGCATCTTCGCGATGCGCTGCAACGCGCGGACTCGGGCAGTTTGAAATTCGGGTGTCGGCTCGTACCGCCAGACACGGCACGACACATGCTCAGTTGCTCTCACTGGGTGAGGCTCGAAGAGATCCGTTCGTTTGTAAGGGAATTCCGTTCCCATCCGGTCAGCGGCCAACCGAGCTCTCTCGGCGTCATCGGTGAAATACACCCACCCGTCACGCGGCCCCCCGCGGAAGATCACCACCGACCGGCCACCCCACGGATGAGGCTCAACCTCAACTTCCTGCAGCGGCGACTGCGACCTTCGGCCCCTTACCGCCACGGCCCTGACCTGGCGAACAACACCTCGATCAGCAGCAACTCAGCAGGGACCGCGCGATGCCGGCCGCGATGCCGCCGACGCTGCATGTACCGGCTCACCACTTCGACCGGCCAATCCGCAACGCCGGCCGCGGCGGCCGGGCCCGCAACTTCAACGACCGCCGGGCCAGCTCAGCGCGACGGACCTGCCGAGCCCGGGCAACCCACGCCACCGTCGAAGCGTCCCGCGCGTCATCAGCGACCACAGCCTTCACAGTCCGGTCCGGCCGCGGGGACCGGACCAGAACCATCACCAACCTGGCCATCAACCGGGCCTCCGTCGCGAGCGTCATCGCTTCACCGCCGCGATCAGATAGATCGGGCCGTACACCAACGCAGCGAGTACACCGACGGCCAGCACCGACCGGACGACGTACGCGTGCCACGGCACCGGCTTGGCCGCGAGCGGCGGAACGAGCCGCAACGCAGGGCGGGAGGCGCTGGTGGCCATCGCCGCGGTCACTCCCCAGACCCGTCAGCAAGCGGGTCAACCAGACGACCGAACAACGCCACAGCGCCCGACCACGACTCGGCTGCGAACTCGGCGAACCGCTCTGAGTACACCTCGCGGAGCCGCTTGTATACCGCGTCGTAGACCGAACGCCGGACGTCCTCAGCGGCGGCGGCGGCGGCGGCGGCGGCGGCGGCGGCGGCGTCGGCGGCGGCGTAGGCGGCGGCGGCGTAGGCGGCGGCGTCGGCGGCGGCGTCGGCGGCGGCGTCGGCGGCGGCGGCGGCGTCGGCGGCGGCGGCGTCGGCGGCGGCGGCGGCGTCGGCGGCGGCGTCGGCGGCGGCGGCGTCGGCGGCGGCGGCGGCGTCGGCGGCGGCGTCGGCGGCGGCGGCGGCGGCGTCGGCGGCGGCGGGTTGCTGGGCCAGCCGCTCCTTCACCGCTTTGGTGACCGCCGCTCTGATTCCGGCACGATGCTCCGAGCGAAGGTCCCACGCCGCTGTGCGTGCTTCGTAGACCACCGCCCGGGCCACGGCGTAGCTGTCAGCGTCAGTGATCGGAGCGAGGTTGCGGAGCTTCGTCGCGTGGTCGGTGAGCTCCGCCCGGTCGAGGTTCTTCGGCAGGAGCACGCGGATCACCTGGTCGGCGGCGAGCCAGCGGCGCTTGTCGTCGAGGTCGTCGCTGGCGGTGCCGACGATGAGCGGGATGAACTTCTTGAGGTCCTGCCGCTGCTCATCGTTGGCTCGGTCGTTCAGCCGCATGCCGAAGGCGCGGAGGTAAGGGCTGACGCACTTCGGGGCGTCGCTGTGTGGTTCACCAGCGAACCACGCGACGGCCTCCATGAGGCACACCCCAGAGCCATCCGTCGGTGACTGACTTGCGTCCATCGGTCGGCGGGAATGCTTGCCGGCGAGCAGCTGCAGCGAATCGAGGTCCTGCAGGGCAGGACCGTGCGACAATTGCACGGTCATTGGAGACCTTTCTTGTTCGGTAAGAGGTGCGGGAACGGTTGAACTGATGGCATTCGCCGGTCAGCGAGGATCAGTCGCTGACCGGCTTCTTGCGTTTGCGGACTGCTTCGAGGTTGTCGATCAGCAGTAGAGCGAAGTCCTTGACTTCGTGGGCGCCGTTGTGGCGGATGTGGTCGACGATCCCGTAGAACGCCATCGGTGCGGTGACATGGCGGCTGCACCGGAAGACTGGGACCTCGGTCACGAACGCGTTGACGGCGGCGATCGCGACGAACGGGCGGTCACGTTGGTCGGAGGTGACGACGGACCGCAGCCAGGCGTTGAGGTTCTCCTCGTTGATTTCAGCTGGTTGATGCGCGGCCACGTAGAGGCACCCCCTCGAACGAGTACATCTGGGTGATCTCAGCAGCGACGTAGGTGTACATGGTGCCGTTGTCGAGGTGCACCAGATAGCCGAAGTAGCCAGTCAGCCACTCGGACACCGAGGAGACCGTGCCGAGCTCCCCGTTCAGCGGATCATCGGGGATCGTCACCTTCACACGGGACCCGACCCCGAGGTCCGTGTCGGCGGTTGGAGGACACGCCGACACGGCACCTCGGGAATCCAGCGGTGTAGACGGGGCCACCGCCGCTCGGTCAGCGCCTCGGAAGGAAACAACGCTGGCCAAGTCCCCTGTCGTGGTCTGCCCGCCCGAACCCCGGCGCCGGACGAGCAGACCGATCCCTACGGCGACGCCGCAGAGAAGCATCAATGATTTACGGAGCATCAGGCACCTCCGGGTCGCTCGGTACTTCAGCGGTCGCGACAGCGGACGCGAGGCCCCGACGCAGACCGGTCAGTGACTTCTCGGCGTCAGTGATGACCGACTCCAGCCGGACCACCGCGAGCGCGAGGTGACCGGACTCCTCCCACCGCTTCAGATCACCCATCGCCTTCAGCATCGTGTTCACGTCCCGCACTGCGACACCGAACGTCGCCTCATTGGCTCGTTCCTGCGGCGACAGCGGGTCAGACGACCGGCGGCCGGCCATCCGGAAGAACCTCGCCCCGCGGGTACTCACGACTGCACCGCCTTCAGCGATGACCGGGGCACCGGCGGGGTGATGACGATCCGGGCCAGCGGGTGATCCGCCGACTTCGGGATCGGCAACGAGGCGATCAAGTCAGCGACCAGGGCATGTGTGTCGCCGCGCGACGGGAGCCGGTGAACATCGTCCGGGCCGAGGACCTGCACCGTCCACTCAGACGGATCGGCGTCGGCAAAAGGGATGCCATGCTCGACACCGAGGCTCGCCGTCTGGACGCCCAACCACTCCACACCCAAAGGGCCGACGGCATCCTCCAACGTCTCCCACGACACCCGCGTCCCGCCGGCCACACGCAACCACGGGGACATGTCGCCGGGATCAGCGTCAGCGTCCGACACCCGAATCCACAGCGCGTCGTAACGGTCGCGGACGATCGCCCCAAGAAACAACGGCTCATCCGTGGCGCGTACGCGAGCCGCGCTCATGATCCGGCCTCGGTAGTCGCAAGGCGTTCCGCGGCCAAGCGGCCCAGGCGCCGCTCAACGTGGCGTCGCTCGACGGCCCGCACCAGCCGATACCCCGACTGGTAGGTCAGCGCCCAAGGGCTGGTCTGGATCTGCATCTGGTCGTCAACGATCGCCCGGGCGTACACGTCACCCAGCCGGCGGAAGGTCGTAATCCGAAGATCACCCGGCTCGTGCAGAGCTACGAGATCCGCATGAACAATCTCCCGGATCATCACGTCGAACTTCGACCGGGCGGTCATGCCGGCTGCCCAGCACGGTGGCGGCCAAGCTTGATTGGATCGGTCAACGACCCAGCGCCACGAGTCAACGACCGCGGATCAGCCTTGGTGTCACGCTCCGGCCGGAGAAGCCCCAGCATGTCGAGCGTCTCCGGCACCGCACCGCGGGGGACCGACCAGCACACCGTCAATGCGGCGGAGCGCTGCTCCTGCGTCTCGAACTCACGGAGGGCGGTCATGACGCCGCCACAGCGGATAGGAGCTCAGCGACGGGCATGTCGAGGATCTCGGCGAGCCTGGCGAGGTAGCGGACGTTGGGGACTTGGTCGTCGCGTTCGAGGCGGATGACGGTGCTGACCGACATCTCGGCTCTCGCGGCGAGGCGCTCACGGGAGATGTCCAACGCTTCCCTGCGAGATCGCACTTTCTGACCGATGGTCATCGTCTGCGTTTTTGACATATGGCAACTGTGATGTATCTCCTTTGACATGTCAAGCTGCATCGCATATCTTTTTCGACATGTCAGAACTTCGGTTTCACATCTGGATGCCAGATGGCCGAAGCCTGTGCGATCTCAGATCGGAGGCGCAGGCTCGGCAGGCGGATTCAGCGCCGAGCTGCGGCAGCTGCATCGTCGCGGCGCACTGGCTGAGCTGGGTGGCCACACAGCTCGTCGAGAACACTGAGGGGATTTCACCCGAAGATCCGCAGGAATCGTTGGCTGACCTGCGCAATGGCCGCTGGGGGGCGGCGTTGGATTTCGACGGTCTCGCCGAGACGATCAAGTCCGACGAGTACGACTATCTACCGAGAAGAATCAAGGAACCAGGGGACCTTTGAGATGAACACAATGCGTGAAGTGACGTGGGGCGAAGCCCTCGTCGTCGCAGCGTTCCGTAGCCCGGGGGGGCTCAACGTTGCAGTGAATGTGATCCGAGAGGTTGTCGGCACGCAGATCGGCACCCGTAACACCTTCGGCAAGCTGATGCGCTGCGAGACGCCCGAACGGCTCGACCGTAAGGACTTGTGGCGCGCGTGGTTGCTGCTTACTGTGTTCGGTGAGACACCCAGTGAATGGGGTATCGACGCGGATATCGTCCCGGCGTGGATCGACCCGGACAAGCTGCGTGAGCAACTGCTGAAGACTCTCTCGCTCCCCCACCTGGACTCGAACCAGGAACATTCCGATTAACAGTCGAACGCTCTGCCAATTGAGCTATAGGGGATCAAAACGCCGCCGTCCATATTACTACTGGCTGTAAGAAGGCAACCGTTGAAGGATAGCCCATCCCCGGAGGTCCGCGCGCCAGGGTTACGCTTGGGTGAACGGAGCAACCAGCGCCACCGGTGTCGCGGGATCGACACCCCAGACTTCTAGCTGACGGAGAACCACCAGATGAGGCTTTCGCTTCTTGTCGGCGTCGCTATCGGATACGTCCTCGGGGCCCGGGCCGGGCGCGAGCGCTACGAGCAGATCGCCCGCCTCGGCCGCAAGGTCCGCGGCAGCCAGACGGTGCAGGCGACGGCCGGAGTGCTGCACGCGCAGGTCGACGATCTGCGCAGCAAGGCGATGGGCCGCGTCTCGGAGAAGATCCACTCAGCGGCCCCGTCCGCGCAGCCCGCCGGCGCCTCCACCAACGGCTACCACCACTGACCTAACGCCGGCCCTGGTCCAGTGCCACGCGGCCCAAGCGACGCCCGGGTCAAGCGCGCCCGCTTCGCCGCCACGCAGCTTTTTATTCGGACGGGGTCCAGGCCGCCTGCAGCCGCTCCAGCCGGAGCGTCACCGCCTCCCGCAGCGGCGGGTTGTCGGTCGCGCCGCCCTCGAGACGGGCCCACCAGCTGAGGCCGTCCCGTCCGGGCACCCGCCGTCCGACGAAGCGCACCGACCCGCCGTCCACCGTGGCCGTCTCGGAGTAGATGACGCTCGCTTCGACGCGCTGACGCACCTTCTCCGGAAGGTCCCGCGGCTCGCTCAGGGTGACCGCCACCGGCGGCAAGTCCACCAACAACAGATCGTCGACGAGCTCAGCCTCGGTGACGATCAGCTGCGAATCGCGCCACACCGCCTTGCTGATCAGGTGCCAACCGATGCGGCGCGGCCCCTCGGCATCCGGCCACCAGAGCCCGAGCGGTGTGGCAACCACGGCCGTCGGCTCGTCCCCGCCGCTCACCGACGCCCAGGAGACGACCCGCTCCTCCTTCTCCAGGCGTCCCAGAATCTCAGCTGGGGGGCGCGGACGGCGCGAGAGCAGCGCCACTACTCGTCACCGATCGCGCGCTCGCGCATGGCCCGCCGCTGGCTCTCCAGCGAGATCAGCTCGCCGAAGAGCCGGGTGTGCTCCTCAGCCGCATCGACCGGGTTGATGCGCTGCAGCTTGGACTTCAAGGCCGCCACCCGGCGCGAGATCGCCATCTCCTGCAGCCGGGCCATCACGGCGGCGGCGTAACGCTCCTGGGAGTCACTTCCGGAGTGCAGCGGCTCGACGGCCAGCGCGTGGACGATGCTGCGGGCCCGCTCATCCGGCAGCCCCGATTCGATGACGCCAGCCCAGCCCGGGCCGCTCACCGCCTCAGCGGTGCCACCGGAGGCCGCGATCGCGCTCCGCAGTTGGCGGTGGGCCAGCACCATGAACGCGTCCTCGGGGAGCGAGTCGAAGGTCGGCCCGGCGACCCCGGGCAGCTGCAGCGCGACCTTGAGAACCTCCCGCTCGACGAAGGCCACCTGCTCGTCGACGGCCGGTTCGGCCGGCCGCTGCTGAGTCGCCGCCGCGCCGGCCTCGGCGGCCTGATCACGTCGAGGCTCGCCGCCACGTCGGGGATCGCTCCCCCGCCCGCTCGCGGCGCTCTGAGCGTTCGGCGACTGGCGGCGCCGGACGTCCTCGCGGACGCGGGTGAGAACCCGGTCCGGGTCATCTACGCCGATCATCCGGGCCAGGCTCTGCGAGTACTCCACCCGCAGCCCGGTGTCCTTGATCTGCGCCACCAGCGGAACACCCAGATCGAGCGCCCGCGACCGCCCCTCAGCGGTGTCCAGGTCGAAACGGGATACCGTCTGGCGGAGCACGAACTCGACCAGTGGCACCCGGCGGGCGACCAGGTCACGCACCGCCGCGTCGCCCGCGGACTGGCGCAGTTCGCAGGGATCCTTCCCATTGGGCTCGACCGCGATGAAGGTCTGGCTCATGAACTTCTGGTCGTCGGAGAAGGCCCGCTCCGCAGCCTTCTGCCCCGCCGCGTCACCGTCAAAGGTGAAGATGACCTCGCCGGTGTAGGCGTCGGAGTCCATCAGCAACCGGCGCAGCACCCCGATGTGCTCACTGCCGAAGGCGGTGCCGCAGGTGGCAACCGCCGTCTGCACGCCAGCCAGGTGGCAGGCCATCACGTCGGTGTACCCCTCGACGATGACGGCCCGGTGCTGACGGGCGATCTCCTTGCGGGCCAGGTCCATGCCGTAGAGCAGCTGGCTCTTCTTGTAGATCGGCGTCTCGGGGCTGTTGACGTACTTCGCCTCGATCTTGTCGTCGTCGAAGAGGCGGCGGGCCCCGAAGCCGACGACGCTGCCGCCGACCTCGCGGATCGGCCAGAGCAGCCGGCGGTGGAATCGGTCGATGAGCGAACCGCGCTGCGACTGCCGGGCCAGGCCACCGGTGGTGAGTTCGGCCTGGCTGAAGCCGAGGGCCTGCAGATGTTTGGTCAGCGAATCCCAGCCGCCGGGGGCGAAGCCGCAGCCGTAACTCGCGGCGGCGGTGTCGTCGAATCCGCGCTCGGCCAGAAAGGCCCGAGCCGGGGCCGCCTCCGGAGTCCGCAGCTGCTCGGCGTAGAACTTGGCCGCCGCGGCGTGCGCCTCGATGAGGCGGGTGTGCTGCCCGCGCGAGGGCTTGCCGCCGGTGCTCCCCTCGACGTAGCGAAGCTGGATGCCGGCCCGGGCGGCGAGCTGCTCGACCGCCTCGCTGAAGCTCAGGTGCTCGATCCGTTCGACGAACCGGATCACGTCACCGCCGGCTCCGCAGCCGAAGCAGTGGAAGAGTCCACGCGCCGGTGACACTGACAGCGACGGGGACTTCTCGTCGTGGAAGGGGCAGATGCCCTTCAGATTGCCGCCGCCGGCATTGCGGAGCTGGACGTGCTCGCCGACGATCTCGTCGATGGGGGTCTTCGCGCGAACCTCGGCGATGTCCTCGTCTCTGATCCGCCCTGGCACCGGTCCATCTTATGCGCGCGGCAGCGTGCCGTTCGCCGCGCGCATGACGGCCGGTCGAGCGACCCGACTAGCCGCGGCTGAAGACTCCGGGCGTGAAGGCACCGGCACCCAGCAACTGCCGCTGCAGTGGCTTGACGGCGTTGATCAGGTGCAGCGTCTTCTCAGGCCCGAGGTGCTCCCACGGAGCCAGGTCCAGCTCGTTGGTCTTGGCCTCGATCTCCAGGCGGAGCAGGCCACCCTCCTCGGTGAGCGAGCCACCGTCGGTGAGCAGACCGGCCTCCTGGAGGTCGGCCACGCAGTCGGCCCACTCCTCCTCCGACCAGCCCCGGGTGGCCTTGGCCGCGGGCTCGGTGAAGCCGAAACCGCTGGCGGTGTGGGTAACCAGCGCCTCGATGCCACTGAGGCCACTCGCCACCAGGGCCGCGATGTGCCCGTCGCCGCGGTACTCACGCAGCAGGGTGATCCCGTGCCAGAGCTGCAGCAGCGGCGAGTCGGGCCACTCCAGGTCGGCGTGCGCCGCGTAGAGCGGGCGGCCGGCCACCTCGCAGGCGGTGGAAGCCTCGCGGACCAGCTCGGCCGTCTCGGCCACCACGGCGTCGTCAGCCAGCTCGCCGAGCAGCCGGCGCAGCCCCCGGTCGGCCGCGACAAGACGACCCTCGATGACCTGCTCGGGCGTGGTGAGCGTCCACACCCGCGGCATCAGATGCGCGATCAGGCTCGGGCTGAAGTTGTAGAAGGTGGCGGCGACGGTGCCCGGGCCGACCGCCCCCATCGGCGCTGAACGGCCGGCGAAGTAGATCATCCGGCCCGGCTTCAGGCCGAGCACCGCCAGCTCCTCCTGCAACTCCGGGGCGAAGTAGATGAATGCGTGCAGCGGCTCCAGGCGGCTGTGAGCGCGGGCAGCCAGCGTGGTCAGTTCAGCGAGGTCGTCGTCAGCCATTCGCTCACCCTAGCCGTCGCCCGATGACTCAGCCGCAGAGACGCGCGTGCCAGTTCCGGGCCGAGGTATCGGTCAGCTGGGCGACCTGGTCGATGACGACCCGCAGCCGTCCCGCCTCGGAGTCGGCCCCCTGCCAGGCCGGCTGCAGCGGGACGTCCAGGGTGGCGGGAGAGCCCGTCATAAGTGCCGCGACGAGCTCGGTGAGCAGCGCCCGCTGCTCGGCTTGACGCTCCAATACCCCGGGACGGCTCATCACGTACTGCGCGGCTAGCGCCTTCAGCAGGGCACACTCGGCGGCCGTCCGGGCCGGTACCACCAGGTCGCCGTCGTAGCGCCTCATCCCGGCGTGCCCGTAGCGCTCGCGGGTGGCGCCGACCGCGGCCGACACGAAGCGTCCGGTGAGTTCGCTGGTAGCCCGCTTGGCCACCGTCTGGGCCCGGTAGGAGCGGTCGTAACCCGCGAGATCGCGCAGCGTCGGCAGGTCCAGCAGGGCGTCGAGGACCGGCGCCAGCTCGTCGGCCGAGAGCGGGGAGTACGACGAGGCGGCCACCGCACAGACCATCTCACGCGCAGAACCATCAATGTTCTCAAGGCGAATGTGCCCGGCGTGCACCCCGTCCTCGACGTCGTGCACCGAGTAGGCGACGTCATCGGCCCAGTCCATCACCTGTGCCTCGAGGCAGCGTGAGCCGGCCGGCGCCCCGGCGCGGACCCATTCGAAGGCGGGGAGGTCGTCGTCGTAGACGCCGAACTTGGCCGTTCCGGACCGGCGCTGCCACGGGTACTTGCAGACCGCGTCGAGGGTGGCCCGGGTCAAGTTCAATCCGGCCGGCTCCCCATCCGCGCCGACCACCTTCGCCTCCAGCCGGGTGAGAATCCGCAGCGTCTGGGCGTTCCCCTCGAAGCCGCCGATCTCGGCCGCGACAAGGTTCAACGCGAACTCGCCGTTGTGCCCGAACGGCGGATGCCCCAGATCGTGGGCCAGGCCCGCGGTGTCGACGACGTCCGGGTCGCAGCCCAGCGCCGCCCCCATCTCCCGGCCGATCTGGGCCACCTCCAGCGAGTGGGTCAGCCGGGTGCGCGGGAAGTCGTCCGACCCCGGAACCACGACCTGGGTCTTGTCGGCCAGCCGTCGGAAGGCGTACGAGTGCAGCACCCGCGCCCGGTCACGTTCGAACTCGCTGCGGCTACCGGCGCCCTGCTCGGCGCCGGCCCGTTTGGCGGGCTCGTCGTGCCGCCGCGCCGCCGCGTGCGCGTCATAACCATGACCCATCTCAGACGGCGGATTCAGGCAGTGGTCGGCTCACTGCTCACCGAGCCAGACCTGCTCCTCGACCCAGGTCGCGAAGCGCACCAGCGTCTCGATCCAGACCCCGATCGTGTAGGTCAACTGTTCGCGGGTGACGCCGACCTCGAAGTCGTGGCACTGCTCGGCGCAGATCCCGACGTAACCGTCGTCCGGGAGCACCGTGTACGCCTTCGGGAAGAGCTTGGTCCGGTTCCAGTCGTCGAGGGCGAGCGCCACCATCGGCCGTGACTCCACTTCGAAACGGCGGTCCAGGTATAGCCGGGCCTGCAGCACTTCACGCTGCTTTCCGTAGTGGAAGAAGTAGATGCTGAAGTTCTTCCACCGCACGGTGAGGTCCCCGTCGGCGTCGACGAAGTGGCGCAGCTCGTGATCATCGAGCACCTGCTGCAGCAGCTCGGTGGTGGGGAGCACCTTCGTCTCGTCGGGCGCCGACGCGCCGGCCCGACCCCCCGGGATCAGCACACCGCCAACCCGCTGCGGAGCAGGGACGGCGACGCCGAGCGCCTCGGACGGGCGGGGCGCCTTCAGGCCCACGAGTGCGCGTAGGCGTTGCACAAGCATGCCCTTGAAGTTACTCGCCACGCGTGACAACGACAGATCCAACCGACGGCGCTACCGACCCAGTGCTGAGACCGGCGACTCAGCTGGAGGCGCGTCCGGCCTCGAGACGAGCGACCGGGACCCGGAACGGCGAGCAGGAGACGTAGTCGAGGCCGACCCGGTTGAAGAAGTGCACCGAGTCCGGATCACCGCCGTGCTCGCCGCAGACGCCGAGCTTCAGGCCCGGACGCATCATCCGGCCCTTCTCGACGCCGATGCGCACCAGTTCGCCCACGCCCTCGCGGTCGATCGACTCGAAGGGCGAGACACCGAAGATGCCCTTCTCCAGGTAGGCCGAGAAGAAGGCGGCCTCGACGTCGTCGCGGGAGAATCCCCAGGTCGTCTGGGTGAGGTCGTTGGTGCCGAAGGAGAAGAACTCGGCCGCTTCCGCGATCTGATCGGCGGTCAGCGCGGCCCGCGGCAGCTCGATCATCGTCCCGACCAGGAAGTCCAGGAAGACGCCGGTCTCGGTACGCACGTCCCGGGCGACCTGGATGATGTCCTGCTTGACGGTCTCGAACTCCTGCACGGCTCCGACCAGCGGGACCATGATCTCCACCCGCGGCACCCCGCCGTCCTTGATGCGCTCGGCGGCGGCCTCCAGGATGGCCCGGGCCTGCATCGCGAAGAGCCCGGGGATGACTACGCCCAGACGTACCCCGCGCAGGCCGAGCATCGGGTTCTGCTCGTGGAGGCGGCTGACCGCCTGCAGCATGCGCAGGTCGCCTTCGCGCTCCTCGCCCCGGGCCTCGGCGACGGCGACGCGCACCGAAAGCTCCGTGATATCCGGGAGGAACTCGTGCAGCGGCGGGTCGAGGAGGCGGATCGTGACCGGCAGCCCATCCATGGCCTGCAGGATGCCGACGAAGTCGGCCCGCTGCAGCGGCAGCAATTCGGCCAGGCGCGACTCGCGCTCCTCGTCGGTGTCGGCCAGGATCAGGTCCTCGACCAGCTGCCGCCGCTCACCCAGGAACATGTGCTCGGTCCGGCAGAGGCCGATGCCCTGCGCACCGAAGCGGCGGGCCCGCTCGGCATCCTCGGCGTTGTCCGCGTTTGCGCGCACAGCCAGCCGGCGCTTGCCGTCGGCGTGCTCCATCATCCGGGCCACCGCCGCCACCAGCTCGTCGTCGACGGCGGTCTCGTCACCTTCGAAGAAGCGGACCACCGGCGAGGCGACGACCGGCACCTCACCCAGGTACACCTTGCCGGAGGTGCCGTCGATGGAGATGACCTCGCCCTCCTTGACGACGACGCCACCCGGCGCCCGCATGACCCGGCTCTTGGTGTCGACGTCGATCGAGTCGACCCCGCAGACACACGTCTTGCCCATGCCACGGGCGACCACGGCGGCGTGCGACGTCTTGCCACCGCGGCTGGTGAGGATGCCCTCGGCGGCGATCATGCCGTTGAGGTCGTCCGGGTTGGTCTCGCGACGGACCAGGATGACCTTCTCGCCCGAACGCGACCACTTCACAGCGGTGTACGAGTCGAAGACGACCCGGCCGACGGCCGCACCCGGGGAGGCGTTCATGCCCTGCGCGATCTGCTTCATCCCGCTGGACTCGTCGAAGCGCGGGAACATCAACTGAGCCAACTGGGCGCCGGTGACCCGCTGGATCGCCTCGTCCATCTCGATGAGGCCCTGGTCGACGAGCTGGGTGGCGATCCGGAAGGCGGCGGCCGCCGTGCGCTTACCGACCCGGGTCTGCAGCATCCAGAGCTTCCCGCGCTCGACGGTGAACTCGATGTCGCAGAGGTCCTTGTAGTGCCCTTCAAGGGTGGCCATGATCTTCATCAGCTCGTCGTAGGAGCTCTTGTCGATCCCCTCCAGATCGGCCAGCGGAATCGTGTTCCGGATGCCGGCGACGACGTCCTCGCCCTGGGCGTTCTGCAGGTAATCGCCGTAGACGCCCTTGGCCCCCGAGGCGGGGTCACGGGTGAAGGCGACGCCGGTGCCCGAGGTCATGTCCAGGTTGCCGAAGACCATCGAACAGATGTTGACGGCCGTGCCGAGGTCGCTCGGGATGCGCTCCTGGCGGCGGTAGATGACGGCCCGGTCGGTGTTCCACGATTCGAAGACGGCCTTCACGGCCAGGTCCATCTGCTCGCGGGGCTCCTGCGGGAACTCCCGTCCGGCGTGCTTGACGACGACGTCCTTGTACGCCTCGACCAGCGTGCGGAGGTCGTTGGCGTCCAGGTCGAGGTCGCTGGTGGTGCCCTTGGCGTGCTTGGCGGCGTCGATCGCCTCTTCGAAGTACTCACCGTGGATGCCGAGGACGGTCTTGCCGAACATCTGGATCAGGCGACGGTAGGAGTCGAAGGCGAAGCGCTCATTCCCCGACTGCGCGGCCAGTCCCCGTACCGACTGGTCGTTCAACCCGATGTTGAGGACGGTCTCCATCATGCCGGGCATCGAGAACTTGGCGCCCGAGCGGACCGAGACGAGCAGCGGGTTGTCCGACTGCCCGAGCTTCTTCCCCATCCGGGCCTCCAGCGCCTCCAGATGGGTGCTCACCTCTTCGCTGAGCCCCTCCGGCAGGCGGCCGCTGCGTAGGAAGGCGTGACAGGCCTCTGTCGTGATGGTGAAGCCCGGCGGGACGGGGAGACCGAGATTCGTCATCTCGGCGAGGTTGGCCCCCTTGCCACCCAGTAGGTCCTTCATATCCCGGTTGCCTTCGGCAAAGTCGAACACGAACTTCGTCATGGCGGACACCTGTCTCGTCGGGTGTTGATCGAATGAACGTCGCTTCTCGATACCTACGCGGGCCGCTGACCCTCGGAGGATTCGGTCAAACGCTCGGTGAGGTCGAGTATTCGAAAGAGTAGATGAAGAGAACGCTTACAACCCGAAACCGACGAGAAATGGGACGCAGCTAACCCCGCCGCTTCCAGGTCCCAGAATACCGGCCGCACCGGTGCCTGGAGCGGCCTTCAGCCCCCGGAATCCGGGAGTTCTGCGTCCAACGGGACGCTCCGATCCGAGCGGGATTCGAGCCATCCCTGGGGTAGCGAGACGGCCCGCCCACCGGTGGTGCGCCCCCGCGGCTGCCCGAGCACCGCCGTCGGAAACGGCTGCCCCACATCGAGGAGCTCCAGGCGCGAACGCAGCTCGTCGAGGGTGTGCACCATAGCCAACGCGGTGCGCAGTTCGCCGCCGACGGAGAAGCCCTTCAGGTACCAGGCCACGTGCTTGCGGAAGTCGGCCAGGCCGCGGTCCTCACCCACGAAGTCGGCCAGCAGCTCGGCATGGCGGAACATCGTCGCGGCGACCTGGGCCAGGTCGGGACGGCTGCGCTGCGGGTTGCCGGCGAAGGCGGCGGCCAGGTCGGCGAAGAGCCACGGACGCCCGAGACACCCGCGCCCGACCACCACTCCGGCACAGCCCGTCTCGCGCACCATGCGGAGTGCGTCGTCGGCCTCCCAGATGTCGCCGTTGCCGAGCACCGGGATGTCGAGTAGCTGCACCAGTTC
Organism: Frankineae bacterium MT45; assembly: GCA_900100325.1. NCBI lineage: Bacteria > Bacillati > Actinomycetota > Actinomycetes > Frankiales > Frankineae bacterium MT45. The sequence goes on along the minus strand of LT629697.1, from coordinate 1,781,421 downwards.
AGCGATGCGCTCCCAGTTGGCCTGACCGCCGTAGAACTGGGCCGCGGTCCGCCCGTGCAGGGCGACGTGGGCGGCCCCGGCGTCCTGGGCCCGGAGCCCGGCTTCGCGGAACGTGACGTGCTCGTCGTCGATGCCGATGCGCATCTTCACCGTCACCGGGACGGCTCCACCGGCCGCTTTCACCGTTGCTTCAACGATGTCGCTGAAGAGGTCGGTGTGCCAGGGCAGCGCCGCTCCCCCACCCTTGCGAGTCACCTTCGGGACCGGGCAGCCGAAGTTGAGGTCGATGTGGTCGGCCCAGTCGTTCGCGACGATCTTGCGGGCGGCCTCCCCGACGATGACCGGGTCGACGCCGTAGAGCTGGATGCTGCGCGGCTGCTCCTCCTCGCCGAAGCGGATGAGGCGCATCGTCTTCTCGTTCCCCTCGACCAGGGCCCGCGAGGTGATCATCTCGCTGACGAAGAGCGCCCCCCTGCGGTCGCCGAGCTGAGTGGCCGTGGCCTCGCGGGCAAGTCGCCGGAAGGCGAGGTTGGTGATGCCGGCCATCGGCGCCAGCACCACTGGCGGGTCGACGACGACCTTCGCCGACAGCGTCAGCGGCTTGGGCAGCGTCTCGACCGTCATCAGCAGCCGATCAGCCGCGCCGCCAGGTAGGACTCGACCTGATCGATCGCGATGCGCTCCTGGGCCATCGAGTCACGCTCCCGGATGGTCACCGCGTTGTCCTCGAGCGTCTCGAAGTCGACGGTGACGCAGAACGGCGTGCCGATCTCGTCCTGGCGGCGGTAGCGCTTGCCGATCGCCTGGGCGTCGTCGAACTCGATGTTCCAGTGCTGGCGCAGCGTCGCCGCCAGCTCCCGGGCCTTGGGCGAGAGGTCGGCGTTGCGCGATAGCGGCAGCACCGCCACCTTCACCGGGGCCAGCCGCCGATCGAGCTTGAGGACGGTGCGCTTCTCCATCACGCCCTTGGCGTTGGGCGCCTCGTCCTCGGTGTATGCGTCGAGAAGGAAAGCCAGCACGGCCCGGGTGAGGCCCGCCGCCGGCTCGATGACGTAGGGCGTCCAGCGCTCGTTGGTCTCGGTGTCGAGGTAGCTCAGGTCGGTGCCGGAGTGCTCCGAGTGCGTCTTCAGGTCGAAGTCGGTGCGGTTGGCTATGCCCTCTAGCTCGGCGAACTCAGACCCGCCGAACTGGAAGCGGTACTCGATGTCGACGGTGCGCGTCGAGTAGTGACTGAGCTTCTCTTTCGGGTGCTCGAAGTAGCGCAGGTTGTCCGGGTTGATGCCCAGACCCAGGTACCAGTTCCAGCGCTCCTGCAGCCAGTACTCGTGCCACTGCTCGTCGGTGCCGGGCTCGACGAAGAACTCCATCTCCATCTGCTCGAACTCGCGGGTGCGGAAGATGAAGTTGCCGGGGGTGATCTCGTTGCGGAAGCTCTTGCCCGTCTGCGCGATGCCGAAGGGTGGCTTCTTTCGGGCCGTGCGGGAGATGTTCTTGAAGTTCAGGAAGATGCCCTGGGCCGTCTCCGGGCGCAGGTAGTGCACGCCGGACTCGTCCTCGATCGGGCCGAGGAAGGTCTTCAGCATCCCGGAGAAGGGGCGCGGCTCGGTCCAGGTGTTGCGGTTGCCGCAGTTCGGGCAGGGAATGTCGGCCAGTCCGTTCTCCGGAAGGCGGCCCTTGCGAGCCTCGTACTCCTCCTCGAGGTGGTCGGCCCGGTAGCGCTTGTGGCAGCTGGTGCACTCCGTCAGCGGATCGGTGAACGTCTCGAGGTGACCTGAGGCCTTCCAGACGTCCGTGGCGAGGATGACGGCCGAGTCCAGGCCGACGACGTCCTCCCGTGAGGTGACCATCGCCCGCCACCACTGCCGGCGGACGTTCTCCTTCAGCTCCACGCCGAGCGGACCGTAGTCCCAGGCCGAGCGGGTTCCGCCGTAGATCTCGCTGGACGGGAAGACAAAACCCCGCTTCTTGGCGAGGTTGACTACGTTGTCGTTGCGATCGGCGGGCACAGCTTCTCCATCAGTGGCAGTGACGCATTGGTAGAACAAATGAAGGATATCGGTCGACGCCAACTCGTCAGCCGCTCAGGGCGACTGCGTCAGCGTCCCGAGCCGGAGCCGGTCAGGCCCGGTCGCTGCGCCGCAGCGTCACCTGCTGGTCGGCGTCGATGAGTACCAACTGCTCGAACGAGCTGGGCTGGTCGATGGCCTGCGCCAGCAGCGGGGTGGCCAGCATCTTCACCTCGAACCCGCCGAGCGCGCGCCGGTAGGAGCCGACGTCGGCCCACTCGGTGACGATGACCCACTGGCCGTCGTCGTCGGTGGAGCGACCGAGGCTGCCGCCCACGTAGCCGGGGCGGGCGGCGAGGGCGGCGAGCGCGGCCTGGGCCCGTTCGGCGAACGTCTCGTCGCCGGCCGGGTCAAAGTGCGTAACCGAGATCACGGGTTGATCCCGGAGGCGGCGTCGGTATTGATGGGCTCGACCGGCCCGGCGGCGCCGAAGCGCCGGTCCCGGGAGGCGTAGTCGAGGCAGGCCTGCCAGAGGTGCCGGCGGTCGAAGGCGGGCCAGGGCGTGTCGACGAAGGCCAGTTCGGCGTACGCCGACTGCCAGAGCAGGAAGTTCGAGGTCCGCTGCTCGCCGCTGGTGCGGATGAAGAGGTCGACGTCGCCCAGGTCAGGCTCGTAGAGGTGCTCGCTGATCGTCCGCTCGTCGATCTTGGCCGGGTTCAGCTTTCCGGCGGCCGCCTGCCGGCTGATCTCGCGGACCGCGTCGACGATCTCGGCCCGGCCGCCGTAGTTCACGCAGAACTGCAGGGTGAGGCGGTCATTTCCGCGGGTCACCTCCTCGGCGTCCTCGAGTTGGTCGATCACCGAGCGCCAGAGCCGGGGGCGGCGTCCGGCCCACCGGATGTGCACACCGAGCGCGTTCAGCTCGTCCCGGCGGCGGCGAATCACGTCCTTGTTGAAGCCCATCAGGAAGCGCACCTCCTCGGGCGAGCGGCGCCAGTTCTCGGTCGAGAAGGCATAGGCCGAGACGGTCGAGATGCCGATCTCCATCGCGCCGTGCAGCACGTCCAGCAGCGCCGCTTCGCCCGCCTTGTGCCCCTCTGTGCGGGGCAGCCCGCGCTGCTGGGCCCAGCGTCCGTTGCCGTCCATCACCACGGCGACGTGCTTGGGGACGAACTGCTTGCCGATCTCCGGGGCCTTGGCGCCCGATGGGTGCGGCGGCGGGTCGGGCCAGCGACTGGTCGATGAGGATCGTCGGTCGGTGCTGGAGGAGTTCGCGGCCACGCAATCACCGTAGTTCAAGCACCGCTCCCGGCGAATGCTCCTGCCATACGGTCGCCCTGGCGTCGAAATGGCAGGAGCGTTGGCCCGGCGGGCGGGATCCGGTCAGCGGTCGACGAGGGGCAGCGAGCGCAGGCCACGCTCCAGGTGCCACTGCAGATGCGCGGCGATCAGGCCGCTGGCCTCCTTGCGAGGAGAGGCCTCGCTGGCGTCGGCGACCGCCCAATTCCCCGACAGCAGCGCGATCATCAGCGCCAAGGTGGCCGGCTGCGGACGGTTGGAGCCGCTCGGCCGGCAGTCGTTGCAGACCACCCCGCCGGCCTGCACGTTGAACCAGCTGTGCGGCCCGGGTTCGGAGCAGACGGCGCACTCCTGCAGCGCCGGCTCCCATCCGGCGTTTGCCGTGGCCCGGATGAAGAAGGCGTCAAGGACGAGGCTCGGGTCGTGCTCCCGCTCGACCAGCGCGCGGAGCGCCCCGACCACCAGCAGGTAGAGCCGCAGCGCCGGCTCCCCCTCTTCGGTGAGGCGCTCGCTGGTCTCGCAGATGGCCGACGCCGCCGTCCAGCGCGGGTAGTCGTTGGCCAGCTGGGCTCCGAAGGCACCGATGGACTCGGTCTGGGTTACCAGGTCCAGCCCGCGCGAGGAGTTGCCCGATACCGCCTGCTCCGGGTTGTGCCGGGTGTGGAACTGCACGTCGACATGGCTGCCCGGCTCCAGCCGCGCCCCGAACCGGGAATTGGTGCGGCGTACACCCTTGCCGACCGCCCGGACCCGGCCGTGCCGGCGGGTGAGCAGCGTGACGATACGGTCGGCCTCGCCCAGCTTGTGGACGCGCAGCACGACCGCCTCGTCTCGGTAGAGCGGCACAGTTGCATCCTCCCATCGGGGTCGGACAGAGGTCGGTAGGCGCGGACAGGTGAAGCGGTGAGACCAGACGCACGGTCAGGCCGAGAGGGCCGCCGCGTCGGCGGCGTCGCCGGGCAGCGGGGCATGGCGCAGCATCGTGTAGGCACCGAAGGCGGCCAGCGCCTCCAGCAGCCCGCAGCCGATGGCCACGGCGAAGGCCTGGCGAGCGCCCTCGGCGTCGGCGATGCGGCCGACCACACCGGCGAAGAGCCCGTACCCGAGGCTCAACCCGGTCGTCATCCAGGCCATTCCCTCGGTGAGGACCCGGTCCGGGACGATCCGCTCGACCAGGCCGAAGGCCGTGATCAGCAGCGGGGCGGTGGCCAGCCCGACGACGAAGGCGATGAGCGCGAGCACGGGGATGCTGTCGGCCAGCAGCAGCAGCACCGGCATCGCACCGAAGAGGATGCTCTGCCACCGGAAGCGGCGCAGCAGCGGCAGCGCCCAGTGCCGGGCGCCGTAGATGAATCCGGCCGAGGCGCTCCCTAGCGAGAAGCAGGCCAGCACCGCGCCGCTGATGCCGGTGGAGCCACGCTGACCGCAGAACGCGATGATGGTGATCTCGGTGCTGGCGAAGAACCCGCCGGTGAAGAGCATCGCCGCGAAGACCAGCGGCATCCCGCGGAAGCGCAGTGCGGAGCGAGTGCGCTCGCTGCCTTCTGGGTGCGGCGGTGGTGCGCTGCCAGTGAGTCGCGACAGCCAGATCGCGCCACCGCCGACGAGCACGCAGCCGAGGACGGGCACCAGCGTCGGGTCGAGTTGGGTGGCGACCACCGTCGCGATGACCGGCCCGAGCACGAAGATGAGCTCGTCCAGCGTCGCTTCGAGCGAGTAGGCCGTCGTCAACTGGGCCTGGTTGTTCAGCACATACGACCAACGGGCGCGCACCAGGGAACCGACGGCCAGGTAGAAGAAGCCACCGATCGCGGTCGGCGCGATCAGTGTCCAGTCCGGAGCGTTGAGCTCGGCCAGCAGCGCCATGGTGCCCATCGCCGTCACGTGGATCAGGGTGATCGGCACCAGCAGTCGGGTCTGCCCGTAACGGTCGACGAAGCGCCCGAGCACCGGGTTGCCGGCGCCGGAGGAGATGACGTAGATCCCGGAGAGGACTCCGGCGAAGGTGTAGTGCCCGGTCCGCAGCGAGATCAGCAGCACCAGCCCGAGCGGGTACAGGGCGATCGACGCGCGCATGACGAAGGCTGCCGCGCAGAACGCGGCACTACCGGGTGTACGGAAGACCGCGCGGTAATTTTCGAGCATCTCGCTGCTTAGAAGCCCAGCCGATCGAGCTTCTTGGGGTCCCGCTGCCACTCGGCCATCACCGAGATGTGCAGGTCCAGGTGAACCTTTCCGCCGATCAGTTCCTCGATCCCCTGGCGTGAGGTGATCCCGATCTGCTTCAACCGGGCCCCCTTGTGCCCGATCATGATGCCCTTCTGGCTGTCCCGCTCAAGGTGGATCGTCGCGAAGATCTCGGTGATGTCGGGGTTGTTGGCCCGCGGGCGCATCTCCTCGATGGTGACGGCGATCGAGTGCGGCAACTCGTCGAAGACGCCGTCCAGTGCGGCCTCCCGGATGAGTTCGGCCATCCGGTCCTCGTCCTCGGAGTCGGTGAGGACGTCGTTGGGGTAAAGGGCCGGCCCTTCGGGCATCCGGGCCGCGAAGAGGTCGGCCAGCAGTTCGACCTGGGCGCCGGAGACGGCCGAGACGGGGACGATCTCGGCGAAGTCGCCGAGCTGGCTGACGGCCAGCAACTGCGCGCCGACCTCAGCCTTTTTCGCCGCATCGGTCTTGGTGACGATGGCGATGACTGTCTTGTTGAGCTTGGCCAACTCGGCCGCGATGTAGCGGTCGCCGGGGCCGATCTTCTCGTTGGCCGGCAGGCAGAACCCGATGACGTCGACATCGGCCAGGGTGTCGTGGACGACGTCATTGAGTCGCTGCCCGAGGAGGGTGCGCGGACGGTGCAGCCCAGGGGTGTCGACGACGATCAGTTGCGCGTGCGGGCGATTGACGATTCCCCGCACGGCATGACGGGTGGTCTGCGGCTTGTCGCTGGTGATCACGATCTTGCTGCCCACCAGGGCGTTGGTGAGGGTGGACTTCCCCGCATTGGGACGTCCTACGAAGCAGCAGAAACCGGAACGAAAACTTGACACGTGCCTAAGTCTCCCACGCCCGCGCGCCGGCCCGGGACTCCGGCGAGAATGGCGGGATGACCGCTGCCGCCTCGAGCAATCCCCGCCGGTACCCGTACGGGGAGGGGCCGTCCCAGTTCGGCGAGCTGTACCTGCCGACCGGCGAGCGGCGCCCCGGCACCGTCGTGGTCATCCACGGTGGGTTCTGGCGCAGCCGGTACAACTTGGGCCTCGGCCGCCCGCTCGCGATCGACCTGGCCGCCCGCGGCTGGGTCGCCTGGAATCTCGAGTACCGCCGGGTCGGCAGCGGGAGCGGCGGCGGCGGTGGGTGGCCGCAGACCCTCGACGACGTCGCGGCCGGCATCGACCTGCTGGCCGAATTGGCCGACGAGTTCGCACTGGATCTCGACCGGGTTGTCACCGTCGGGCACTCGGCCGGCGGGCACCTGGCGACCTGGGCCGCCGGGCGGTCGGTACTGCCGGGCGCGGAGCCGCGGGTGCGGGTGAGCGCCGCTGTGGCCCAGGCCGGCGTGCTCTGCCTGGCCCGGGCTGCGACCACCGGCGTCGGCAACGGCGCCGTCATCGACCTCCTCGGCGGCTCCCCGGAGCAGGTTCCCCAGCGTTACTCGGTGGCCGATCCCGTGCAGCAGCTGCCGATCGATGCGCGGGTGCTCTGCGTGCACGGCCACGACGACGAGGACGTGCCCTTCAGTCAGAGCGAAGAGTATGTCCGGGCCGCCCGCACGGCCGGTGTCGACGCAGTGCTGGCCGACATGCCGGGCGGGCACATGGAGCTCATCGACGTCGCCGATCCAGCCTGGCAGAGTGTCATCGACGCCCTCCCGGACCTGCTGGCCTAACGAGCGGCGACGTCGGCGGCAGCCCTACACCGGCGCGACAGCTCCGGAGGGATCAGCCGTAAAAATAACGATGTTCGGGGCCAGCTCGCGAGCGGCGGAGATCCCCGGCTCGTCCGTGGTCCACTCGCCGAGGATGACGGCAGCCTCCAGCTTGTTCACCCCGGAGGATGCGGCCATCGCCACCGCCAGCTGCAGCGCGGAGAGCGAGAGTGAGGGAAGCCAGACAGTGGAGGCGACATAAGTGCGGCCGTCCGAATCCCGGACGGCCGCACCCTGATCGGCCCGGCTGCGGGCCCGGGCCGATCTGGCCAGGGTCACCAGCTTCGCGTCCTCGGCTGTCAGCTCAGTCACTTTCGCTCACCTTTTCCTGAAGAATTCGACACCTTGTCATCGTCGCGCCGGCTGCGTTCTTCCCGGCTGCCACGATCCTCCCGGCCCGAGCGGGGCGTTGTCGAATCGGAGTCGTCGTCATCCTCCGGCGTCTCCAGCCGGCGCACCAGCACCGTGTCGATGCGATTGCGCCGTCCGCCGACGCTCTCCGCGGTGAGTTCCAGACCGCGAATGGTCGCCGTGGAGCCTGGAATCGGTACGGTGCCGAGGCTCTCGGCCAGCAGACCGCCGACCGTCTCGACGTCGTCGCGATCGGGGAGATCGACGTTGAAGAGCGAGGCTAGATCCTCCACGGCCAGCCGGGCGGTGACCCGCGCGGTGTCGGCGTCGATCCGTTCGATCGGCGGGCGCTCGTTGTCGTACTCGTCGGCGATCTCACCGACGATCTCCTCCAGGATGTCCTCGATGGTGACCAGACCAGCGGTGCCGCCGTACTCGTCGATGACGATCGAGATGTGCGTGCGATGCACCTGCATCTCCCGCAGCAGCTCGTCCACCGGCTTCGACTCGGGGACGTAGACCGGGACGCGCATCACCTCGTCCACCGTGGTGATCCGGGCCCGGTCGGCGTCCTGGGCGCGGCGGGCCAGATCCTTCAGGTAGACGACACCGATGATGTCGTCGATGTTCTCGTCGGTGACCGGGATCCGCGAGAATCCACTGCGTAGCGCGAGGGCCAGCGCCTGCGGCACCGTCTTGGTGCGCTCGATGTAGACCAGCTCGGTGCGCGGCACCATCACCTCGCGGGCGATGGTGTCACCGAGCTCGAAGACCGACTGGATCATCTCGCGCTCGTCATGCTCGACGACGCCCCGACTCTCGGCGATATCAACGAGCTCACGCAGCTCGACCTCGGACGAGAATGGCCCCTCACGGAAGCCCTTCCCCGGGGTGACCGCGTTGCCGAGCACGATGAGCAGGGAGGCCAGCGGGCCGAAGACCCGTCCGAGGAGGCGCACCGAACTGGCCGAGAGCAGGGAGACCTGGTACGGGTGCTGCCGGCCGATGGTGCGCGGCCCGACCCCGACCAGCACGTAGTTCGCCACCACCATCACCGCGATGATCAGCACCGTCACCGGCCACTGCTCGCCGAACTGCGCGCGGGCCACGATAGTGACGAGCACGGTCGAGGTGAGCTCGCAGGTCATCTGGAGCAGCATCAACAGGTTCGTGTAGCGGGCCCGGTCGGCCACCACGAGGGCCAGCTTCTTGGCCCCTCGTCGCCCCTCGCGGGCCAGCTCGTCGACACGGGCTACCGAGACGCGGGCGAGCGCCGAGTCGACGCAGGCCAGGCCCCCGGCCAGTGGCACCAGCAGGATGGCCACGACAAGGACGATCACATCGGATTGGCTCATGTCGGATCAGAGTGGGCCCAGGCACGGACCTCGCCGGCGGTACCCGGCAGTGGGGCGTTAATCGGTCCGTGTCCGGAACTGGCTGACCACGCGGCGAGGAGTTCGGTCTGGCGGGCGAACATCTCCCGCTCCTCCTCGGCATCGCCGTGGTCGTAGCCAAGCAGATGCAGGATGCCGTGCGTCGTCAGCAGGTGCAGCTCAGCGGCCGTGCTGTGACCGGCCGCCTTGGCCTGGGTGGCCGCCACCTCCGGGCAGAGCACCACATCGCCGAGGAGGGTCTCGACCTGCTGCTGGGGCGCCGCGGCCCGGGGACCGGAGAGATCACTGTGGTCCGGCGGCGAGTCCGCCCCGTCCATCGGGAAGGACATCACGTCGGTCGGCCCCGGGATGTCCATCCACTGCACATGCAGGGCGGCCATGGAGTCGGAGTCCATCAGCACGATCGAGAGCTCGGCCAGCGGATCGATGCCCAGCTTGTCCAGGACGAAGCGGCTCAGTTCCCGCAGCGCAAGCTCGTCGACCTCGATGCCTGATTCGTTGTTCACTTCGATGCTCATGCGAGGGATACCCGAGTCCTGTCTACCGGCGCGGCGCGGCGCGGTGGGCGCCGGAGGATGCGGCGATCGCGTTGCTCGAGTCGTACCGCTCGTAGGCGTCGACGATCTCTCCGACCAGACGGTGGCGGACGACGTCCGAGCTGGAGAGCTTCGCGAAATGCACGTCATTGATGTCGGTGAGGATCTCCCGCACCACCTTCAGGCCGCTCGCGCCGCCGGGGAGGTCGACCTGGGTGACGTCACCGGTGACCACCATCTTCGAGCCGAACCCCAGACGGGTGAGGAACATCTTCATCTGCTCGGGTGTCGTGTTCTGGGCCTCGTCGAGAATGATGAACGCGTCGTTGAGCGTCCGCCCCCGCATGTAGGCCAGCGGCGCCACCTCGATCGTGCCGGCGGCGGTGAGGCGCGGGATCGACTCGGGGTCGAGCATGTCGTGCAGGGCGTCGAGGAGAGGCCGCAGGTACGGGTCGATCTTGTCGAAGAGCGTGCCGGGGAGGAACCCCAGCCGCTCCCCCGCCTCGACGGCCGGACGGGTGAGGATGATGCGACTGACCTGCTTCGCCTGCAGCGCCTGCACCGCTTTGGCCACCGCCAGGTAGGTCTTCCCGGTACCGGCCGGGCCGATGCCGAAGACGACGGTGTTCTTGTCGATGGCGTCGACGTAATTCTTCTGATTCACCGTCTTCGGCCGGATGTTCTTGCCGCGCCGCGAGAGGATATTGAGGCTCAGCACCTCAGCCGGTCGATCGCCGTTGTCGGCCGTCAGCATGGCCAGCGAGCGGCTCACCGCGTCGGGGGTGAGGTGATTTCCGCCGGTGACCAGCGCGACCAGCTCGTCGAGGAGGCGGGCCGCGATCGCGTTGTTCCCCGGCTCGCCGGTGATGGTGATCTCGTTGCCGCGGACGTGGATATCGCTGTCGAGGCTGCGTTCGACTACGCGCAGCAGCTCATCCCCGGAACCGAGCAGCGAGACCATCGCAACGTCCGTCGGAACGACGTAGGTCGTGGAGACGGGGCTAGAGCTGACAGAGGCACTGGCAGATGAGCTTTGGCTGACAGGACTCGAAGTGCTGGACGTCGACGTCAAGTACGGTTCACTGCTTTCGTTGGCGGGTGATCCTGCGATTCTAGCTGGGAACGCTGACAACGAGCATGGACTTTTGCCCGCTACCCGGGTGGCCACCCCATCGGCCGCCCGGCCAGCAGGTGCGCATGTACGTGAAAGACGCTCTGCCCCACCTCGGCCCCGGTGTTGAAGACGGTGCGGAACGCGCCGAGACCCAGCTCGGCCGCCGTGGCCCGGACGCCGGCCACAAACGCGCCGGCCAGCGCCGGATCCTCACCGAGTTCGGCGATATCGCGCACGTGCGTCTTGGGGACGACGAGGACGTGCGTCGGGGCCTGCGGATTCAGATCCTCGAAGGCGACCACGGCATCGTTGTCGAAGCGGACGGTGGCGGGAATCTGGCCGGCCACGATCTTGCAGAAGAGGCAGTCATCGGTCACCGGCTGAGCCTATCGGCCGCACTACCAGCGGTTCAGACGCAGGGAGAGGGCCGAGAGCGCGGCCGCCCCGGCGGTGGAGGTCCGCAGCACCTCCGGCCCCAAACGCACCGCGTTGGCCCCAGCCCCGGTGAAGGCGGCCAGCTCGTCGGAGCTGATGCCACCCTCGGGGCCGACCACCAGCAGCACGTCTCCGTCGGCCGGGAGATCGACCGAGGCGATACTGACGCCGGCCTCCTCGTGGAGCACCAGCGCGGCGGCACCCTGGATGCGGGCGGCGACGGCCGACGTGCCGGCCAGGGCGCTCACCGCCGGGACGAAGCTGCGCCGGCTCTGCTTGGCCGCCTCCCGGGCAGTACTGCGCCAGCGTTCGAGGGCCTTTTCGCCGCGGGCGCCGTGCCACTGCACGATGGAGCGCGAGGCCGACCAGGGGACGATCTCGTCCACCCCGAGTTCGGTCATCACCTCGACGGCCAGCTCAGCCCGCTCCCCCTTCGGCAGCGCCTGCACCACCACCAGCCGCGGCGAGGCGGCGGGGTGAACTCGGACTTCGAGCACGCTCACCACGACTTCGTCGGTGCCGACCTGCTGTACCCGCCCCTCCACGACGCGGCCCCGGCCGTCACCGACCAGCAGGATCTCGCCCACGGTCATCCGCTTCACGCGGGCCGCGTGGCGCCCCTCATCGCCGCCGAGGGTGAGCAGCGAACCGACAGCGACGTCGGCCGGGAGTTCGGGGAAGAGGAAGAGCGGCGGGGTCATGGGAACGGGGCCGGCTCGGCCTCAGCGACCGCCGAAGGCTTCGCGCACCTTGCCGAAGAGACCGGTGTGGGCGCTGGCCACCGACACCTCTTCGGCCCGCAGTGCAGCCAGTTCCCGGAGCAGGCGCTCTTGAGCCTCGTCGAGTTTGGTTGGCGTCCGCACCTCGACGTGCACGTGCAGGTCGCCGCGGACGCTACTGCGCAGACGGGGCACACCCTTGCCTCGCAGCGTCACGACCGCGCCGTTCTGGGTGCCGGCCCGCAGATCAAGTTTCTCTTCGCCGTCGAGCGTCTCGAGCGCGATGTCGGTGCCGAGCGCGGCCGCCGTCATCGGCACCGCGACGGTGCAGTGCAGGTCCGAACCCTCCCGGGTGAAGACGTCGTGCGGCGCCTCGCTCACCTCGACATAGAGGTCACCGGCCGGTCCACCGCCGGGGCCGACCTCGCCCTGACCGGAGAGGCGGATGCGCATGCCGTCCTCGATGCCGGCCGGGACGTCGATGGTGATGGTGCGGCGCGCCCGCACCCGCCCCTCGGTGCCACAGGTGGGGCACGGCGACGGGATCTGCTGGCCGGTGCCGCCGCAGGCCGAGCAGGCTCGGGTGGTCATCACCTGGCCGAGGAAGGAACGCTGGACGGTCTGGATCTCGCCCCGCCCGGCACAGACGTCACAGGTGCGCGGTGAGGTGCCGGCCGCACAGCCACTGCCGGTGCAGGTCTCGCAGACGACGGCCGTCTCGACGGCGATCTCGCGGCGCACGCCGAAGGCCGCCTCAGCCAGGGTCACCTCGATACGGAGCAGGGCATCAGCACCGCCCCGGACCCGGCTGCGCGGACCGCGCCCCGAGCCGCCCCCGGCCGCCTGGCCGAAGAACGCCTCGAAGACGTCGCCGAAACCGCCGAAGCCACCGAACGGGTTTCCCTGGCCGGCCCCGCCACCGGAGGAGAGCGGATCCCCGCCGAGGTCGACCATGCGCCGCTTCTCATCGTCTGAGAGGACTTCGTAGGCCGCGGTGACCGCCTTGAACTTCTCCTGCGCGGCGGGATCGGGGTTGACGTCCGGGTGTAGCTCACGAGCCAGCTTGCGGTAAGCGCGTTTGATCTCCTCTGCGGTGGCGTCCTTGGAGACGCCGAGGATCGCGTAGTAGTCGCGCGGTGCTTGTGCCACTTGGTCGGTCTGCCTTCTCGAGTCCTTAAAGCGCGGCAACCACCACTCGGCGCTCGCCAGCTGGCACTCGCGTCAGCCAAGTGCCAGATCTAGTGTACGGACGTTCTCAGTCAGCACCGCGCCGTGCGGTGGACGGGGCGGAGATGCTCCGATCAGCCGCACTTCGCGTCGTTGATCGTCATCGTGATCGGCCGAACCAGCGGTTGCTCGAGGAGAGTCAGGGCGCCGGTGCCGGCGGGCTCGGTCAGCTTGAGGACGATCGTCTTCGTGGCTCCGGCCGGAATCTCCAGGTCCATGAGGTACGTCGGGTGACCGGCCTCGGTGGCCGGGACGACGCTCGACGGCTTGCCGTCCACCGTCACACTGCTCAGGCCGCCACCGGAGGTGCCGTAGTAGACGGCCTGCAGCCGCTGGTCGCCCGCCGGCTTGCCCGCGGCATTGGTGTCGTACCGGCTGGTGACATACGCCGGCAGCCCCGACTTCGGGGCGCCGTTGGTGAGCTTGATCGTCACGGTCACATCGCGGGTCGCCCCGCAGCCGGTGCGCGACCAGGTGACGCTGCGGTCGAGGTAGTAGTCGAGCTTGTCGGCGGCGCCGTTGGTGACGGCGAGCCCGACATAGGGGTTGGGCGTCGTCGGGATGACCCCGGAGAAGGAGGTCGTCTGCAGTACCTGCTCGGCCGTCGGGTCGGCGCTCCAGATGAGCAGTCGACGCTCGTCGGCCGCCTTGAAGGCCGCCTTGACCAGATCGGCGGCCCGGCTCTGGCTCTGCAGGATGTGGGCGTCGACGGCAGAGGCGATGTCTAGGAGGTAGGCCTTGCGATCAGCTTGGTCGTTGAAGCCGAACTTGGAGTATAGCGTCGACTGGGTCAGCTCGACGATGTTCTGCGAGCCCACCTTCAACCCGTCCGGGGCGACGGCCGGTCCGGCGACGTCCAGGAAGTAGCTCAGCGCCGTCGGGTCTACCGCGATCGCACCGTCGACGTGCTCACCACTGAACTTCTCCCAGGTGGCGGCCCAGATCTTCCCCACGTTGGGGAAGTTGGGACTGATCGTGCTGTTCAGGAAGAACTTGGTGCTGTCGGAGTTGGCGTAGCGCTTGTCGTACTCCGCGCCGAGTTTCACCCCGGAGTTGACGTTCTTCAGTTCGTCGTCGCTGCCGTAGTGGTTGAAAGAGGCGACGCCGTTGTTGAAGGTGACGATCACGAAGGCGCCCGGAATTCCCCCCAGACCACGGGACTCGGACTCGTTCATGATGCCGATGAAGTAGCGCTTCTCGCCCTTCTGCCCGAGCATCGCCGGCATGATCGACGTTGCCCGATCGAGCCCGGCCAGCTCACCGTGCAGGCTGGCCAGCGACGTCGAGACGCTGGCCCGGGCGTCGTCGACGGTCGAGAGCCAGGTCTTGGCCGGGAGCGCGTTCACGCGGTTGGTGGCGTCCTGCAGCAGCAGCACGCTGCGATGAACCAGCGGTGCCGCGGCCGCGACCTTGGCCACGTTGATCCCGCTGGCACCGGAGCGGAGCTGGTTCGGGTCGAGCTCGTCGGAGGCCTGGAGAAGGTCGGGCAGGACGCTGCGTCCGAGTTGATCGGCCACCTCGGTGAGTTGCTGCACCGACTTGAACGGGCCGCCGACGTAGGGGATGTCGCCGGTGATGGACCAGACCGGGCCGCCGGTCAACTGCGCGGCCTTGTGCGCGTGGGCGGCCAGATCGTGGGCGGTGACCTTGGCCGAAGCGAGGTCACCAGCGTTGACCGAGGCCCGCAGCGAGGTCATGTCAGCCTTGATTGCCGTGACTTCGCGTCGGGCCAGCAGGGCGCTGATTGCCAGCCACGCGATCGACACGACGAAGAGCATCGCGACGCCGAGCCAGACCAGACGGCGACCCCAGCGACGCATACTGCGCCGCCGCTCTTCGGCCGCCGCCTCATCCTGCTCGCCGGCGGTCGATCCCTGCTCGGAAGGAGCGTCCGGGATCGACTCGCCGGGTTCGATACCCGTCAAGAGACGCGTCGACTAGCGGTACTGATGGTCAAGCGCATACAGCGAAATCTCTCAGATCAGCTGTGCTGCGAGCGACGACGTCCGCTGTACATGAAGACCAGCCCGGCGATGAGCAGCGCGACCGCGACACCGAGGATCGAGAGCACGGCGACGCCGGTGGAGGCGAGGCCCGAACTCCCCGAACCGCTCGAGTTGTTCAGCGACAGGGCGTCCACGCCACTGTCAGCGCTGGACGACGCCGCCGGATCGGTTGCCGGTGCACTGGGCGACAGGCTGGAGACCGTGCAGAGGATGCCGACCGCCTGCGGAGCCTGCTGTACCGAGGCCTGGCGCAGGCCCGAGACGAAGTCGACGTTCGCTGAACTCGATACTGCTACCGGAGACGGAGACGGAGACGGCTCTACGGCCGATGGAGAACTACTGGAGCAGGGCGGTGGCACAGCTTCCGTGCTGTTGCTGTGCGGCGCCGCCGAAGCGTGCATTGAACCGAGCGCTAGAACGACCACGAACATCGCTACCAGGCTGCCGAGTACGACCGAGAACCGACGTACAAACTCCCCCGAGATTGTCATCCCAGTAGCCTACTAACACATCGGCTTAACGGAAAGCCAGAGCGCGATTCCCCACAAGATGTATCAGGGCGGGCGAAAATTTGTCCAAATCGTCGGTCTTGACGTTCGCTTTACATTCCAAACGGTATCTTCCTGCGTCCGAGAACAGCAGAACCTTCCGCTGGGAGCAGGGGTAGACGCGCCCCGACCACGTTCAGCAGGAGCGTTGCAGCACCAGTGCCTTCAGCATAGCCATAGTCTGATACGGCACTCGCGCGATCACACCCAGTGTGCTTGACGGCGCCTCGACCATCCGAAGCTCCCCGTCCCAGCACCGCGAGAAGCGCAGCCGGGCTCGCAGCAATTGGTCGGCGCTGGTCACCACCGCGATCGAACCGGCTCCCCGCCGCCGGGCCAGAGCGGTTACGTAGCGGGCCTCTCCCTGAGTCGTCGCCGGGTCAGCCCGGAAACAGATCACCTCGAACTGGGGCAGGTACTGCTTCCACGGGCAGGCCGATGGGTCATTCAGCGAGAACATCAGGATCGTCCCCGGACGCAGGCCGGCCACGTCGATTCCCACTTGCTTGCGTGCGGTGAAGTCGCCGCCGCCGAGGACCGCGACCACATCGACCGGCCGGGCCTGAGACGTCGGCGGCTTCACGAAGACCACGAACTCGGTCACGAGCAGAGCCGTTACCAGCAGCCCCACCGCAGCCAGCAGCAGCGACCGTCGCGAACGCACTTACCGACTCAGCCGACTCAGCGCTCGGCGAGGATGTCGCCCATGTAGCGAGCCACCGCGCCCACGCGCGCCATCGTCTGGGCGTAGTCCATGCGTCGCGGACCGAGCACCCCGACCGCGCCGACGGTGGCCCCGCCGAGGCCATAGCTGCCGGTGACGACGGAGGTCGTCTGTAGCCCTTCGTAGGTGTGCTCGTTGCCGATCCGCACCACGATCTGGTTGGAGACGAGCGACTGGTCGAGCAGACGCAGCAGCACGACCTGCTCCTCGAGCGCTTCGAGTACCGGACGAATAGCCGGAAAATCAAGGCCATGCTCGGTGAGATTGGCCGTCCCGCCGAGGAGGATCCGCTCGCTGCTCTGCTCGACGAGCGTCTCCAGCAGCACCGACACCAGGGTCGTCACCAGTCCACGCAGCTGCGGCGCTACGGTCGCCGGGAGCTCGCTGACGATCTCCGGCGTCTCGGCGAGGAGACGGTCACGCAGCCGCCCATTGAGGGTCGCGCGCAGGTCGGCCACCGACTCGTCGGAGACCGCGGCCGGCAACTCCACCACCCGCTGCTCGACGCGGCCGGTGTCGGTGATCAGCACCAGCATCAGCCGCGACGTGCTCAGCGAGACGATCTCGATGTGGCGGACCCGGCTGCGCGACAGCGACGGGTAGCGCACCACCGCAACGTTGCGGGTCAGCTGAGCCAGGGCCTTCACGGCTCGGTGCAGTACGTCGTCGAGGTCAACCGCGTTGTCGAGGAACGTGGAGATGGCGCGCTTCTCGGCCCCGGAGAGCGGCTTCACCGAAGCCAGCCGATCCACGAAGAGGCGGTACCCGGCGTCGGTGGGCACCCGGCCGGCGCTGGTGTGCGGCTGAGCGATCAGCCCCTCGTCCTCCAGCGCGGCCATGTCGTTGCGGATGGTGGCCGGCGAGACCCCGAGGTTGTGGCGCTCGGAGAGGGTCTTGCTCCCGACCGGCTCGCTGGTGGCGATGAAGTCCTCGACGATCGCGCGCAGCACCTCCAGCTTGCGCTCCTCCACACTCATCCCTGCCCACCTCCATGCCTGTCTCGTTCGGCCGGATCTCCTCCGGTTCGGGCGGCGACCCTCAAGTATCCGCCCTAGCTTAGGAGAACTCGAAGGGATCTGCGGCGAACCTGCAATGCGGGTCACGTAACGTTAAGCGAACGCAATTGCGGCTAGCGATGTCATTGCTGAGGGGGGCGATGTGATCTTCAAATCCGTTCGGGACGGCCGACCGTACCCGGATCACGGATTCTCCACCCGCGACTGGGCCAATGTCGCCCCGCGGGCCGTCCGTCTGGATCAGCTCATCGCCACCAAGAAGGTGCTGGAGCTGGACAAGCTACTGGCCGAGGATTCGACCTTCTACGGTGACCTCTTTCCGCACGCGGTGCAGTGGGACGGCGAGATCTACCTCGAAGTCGGGATCCACCGGGCGCTGCGAGCGGCACTGCAGCAGCGAAACGTGCTGCACGTGCGGGTCCTCGACCTGGATCAGCTCAAGCCGGCCGACAACTCCGGCCACTGATAACTCGCCCCGCCGACTCTGGCGGCGACCACCCCCGCGTAGGTCTCCTCCCAGCGATGGGCATTCCCCTGGATGGTTCGGCCGGCGGCCCACTCACGGGCTCGCTCCCCGACCTCAGCCCGCAACTGCGGGTCGTTGACGAGCATCCGCAGGTACTTGCTCCACTCATGATCCTGATTCACCAGGAAGCCGGTACGTCCGTGCTCGATCCGGGAGTACGGGCCGTAGTCGGCGGCAACGGTGGGGATACCGAGAGCGGAGAACTCGATCAGCTTCAGATCACTCTTGCTTTGGTTGAAGCGATGCCATGAGAGTGGGATGACGGCGATGTCGAAGTCGATGCTTCGGTGGTAATCGCCCGCGGCGGCGAAGTCAGTTCGGCGGGCGTCCGGGCGGTTCAGCAGCGCGCGATAGTCCCCACCCACCAGGTGCAGGTCAACGGTCGGAGTCTTGGCGAAGAAGGCGGCGAGCGGCCGGCGCGCGCTGGCCCAGTCGGCATCGTGGCACGCCGAACCGGCCCAGCCGATCGTCACCCGATCGCGCTGCGGGCGCTGCCAGTGCAGCAGGGACTCATCGACGGTGTTCTCGAGGACGAAGACGTTGGGGTTATAGGGCCGGATCACCTCGGCCAGTTCCTCGGTGCTCACGGTCACGGCCGTCGCGACCTCGAGATTGGCCGCGATACGCGCCTTCACCTCCGCCGTGACGACGGAGTGCGGGCCGACATTGGCCGGGTCGATGTCGAAGAGGTCGTCGTCGATGTCATAGATCAGGGTCCGCCCCTCGGCGGCGAGACGCTGCCACTCGACCGAGCTGGACTCCTTCCAGACACGGATACCGACCACGACATCGACGTCGTCGGCCAGCGGGACATCCCAACCACCGTCGATTTGATGCCCGCGCTGGGCCAGTTGCACGCTCGGCAGGACACACCGTACGTGTGCGCAGCCGCCTCCTTCGTCTAGAAGATAATGGATCCTCACCTGCGGACGATCGGCACCAAAACCTTCGACTTGAGCGTCTGGCGAATCAGGTTCTATGGAACCCGGTCACGGCGTCGATTCGCACAAGCTCGTCAGGGCGTCAGTTCGCGGACGACGGCATCGGCCATCAGCCGCCCGCGCTGGGTGAGCACCACCCGGCCGGCGTCGAAGTAGTTCGGATCCACCAGCCCCCACGAGACCAGCTGCGGCACCTTCTGTTGGGAGGGCTCGTCCAGGTCGAGCATCGAGAGGCCCTCGCCGAGCCGGATGCCCAGCATGATCTTCTCGGTGTGACGGGCCGCCGGGTCGAGAACCTCCCGGCCGACCGCCGGGCTGCCGCCGGTCTCCAGCATCGAGCTGTAGCGCACCGGGTGCTTGACGTTCCACCAGCGCACCCCGTCGATATGACTGTGGGCGCCGGGGCCGACGCCCCACCAGTTGGCGTCGCGCCAGTAGAGGATGTTGTGCCGGCAGATCGCATCGGCGTTCTTCGCCCAGTTCGAAACCTCGTACCAGTGGTAACCGGCGGCGGCCATCGCCTGATCGGCCATCATGTACCGGTCGGCCATCGCGTCGTCATCCGGCGCCGGGATCACCCCGTGGAGGATCTGGCGGGCCAGCGCCGTCCCCTCCTCGACGATGAGCGAGTAGGCGCTGATGTGATCGGGGTCGGCGCCGATGGCGGCGTCGAGGGTGGCCTGCCAATCGGCGTCGGTCTCATATGGGGCGCCGTAGATGAGGTCCAGATTGACGTGCTCGAAGCCGGCTGCCCGGGCCTCGGCGACCGCCTCCTCGGGGCGGCCGGGACGATGCTTGCGGTCCAGAACCTCGAGCACCTTCGGCACGGCCGACTGCATACCCAACGAAACACGGGTGAATCCCGCCTCGCGCAGCTTCTGGAAGTACTTCGGGGTCACCGACTCGGGGTTCGCCTCGGTGGTCACCTCGGCATCGGGGACCAGTCCGAAGAGCTCGTCGATCTCGCGCAGGATCAACCCGAGGTGCTCGGCCGGCAGCAGCGTCGGCGTCCCGCCCCCGAAGAAGACGGTGGAGACGGCCGGGAGATTGCCATCCAGCACCTGCCGGGCCAGCCGTAACTCCGAGAGCACGGTGTCCGCGTAGCTGCCGCGGCTGACGCCCGGGCCGAGTTCGGCGGCCGTGTAGGTGTTGAAGTCGCAGTAGCCGCAGCGGGTCTGGCAGAACGGGATGTGCACGTAGATGCCGAACGGGGTGATCCGCAGGTTCTGCAGCGACTCGCGGGGCAGCCGCCCGTCCCTGGGGGGTGTATCTCCTTGGGGTTGCGCAGGCATACGCCGAGTTTAGGCAGGCCCAGGGGTTACAGCGGTTGCACCGCGCCCGGTGAGGACGTGCCGTCGATGACGTTTCCCCCACCGCGCCGGCGGCCACCGGGCACCCGTCCGGCCAGCCGGCCCAGCGGTTCGACCGACTGTCCGATCTCCTTGGCCGACTCGTGCAGTTCACCGACGCTGCTCTGCAGCGCCTCGAGCATCGGGTCCAGATGCGCGAGGACCGCCCCGAGCGAGGAGATCTGGGCCTCGATCGCGGTCATCTGCCCGGCCAGTTCCGGCAGAGCCTGCAGCGAGCTGACCAGGTTGGCCAGCGTCGCGAAGAGATCGGTCAGCTGGTCGATCGGGCCGTTGACCGCAGTGAGCTTCTCCATCGCGCCGCCGGGCTGGAAGAGCTTGTCGAGTGTGCCGTCCGGTTCGAAGAGGCGGTCCAGCGTGCCGTTGTCGGCCAGCAGCCGGCTGATCGAACCGTCGTCGCCGAGGGCCCGTCCGAGCGCGGTGTCGCCGGCGGTGAGGCGGGCCAGCTGCTCCAGCCGGCCGAGCGGACCCTCCGGACTGGCCAGCTGCTCCAGCACGCCGCCCTCGGCCAGCACCACCTGCAGACGCTCGCCGTAGCCGCCCGGACGGCGCAGGGGTCCGTCGGCGGCGATCAGGGTCCGCGTGGCGAAGAGCACGTCGATCGATGCCGAGGCGACACGCAGCGGGAGGGTGACGACGGAGAGAATGCCCATACGCCGGACAGTAACGAACCACTGGGCGGTTGGCAGATTGAAGGCGGCAGCGATCAGCGACTGTGTTGGGTGTGAACGGTGAACGGGCGCGGTGAGTCCGCGGACTGCTGGCTCGACTGCGCCAGCACACTCGCGATCGCCACCCGGTCGGCCTCGGCCAGATCGGGCGAGATGCTCCACCGCAGTTCGAGCGGCCCCTCCGGTAGCCAGCTCAGATCACGCAGCACGTCAGCCAGGGCGTCGAGATTCGGCCGCGCCCAGGACGGCGCCTCGACGGCCTGATAAATCGCGGTGATCGTCTCCGACTTTCCCCCAGCCGGTGCGATGTCACGAACCTGCCCGCTCATTGGGTCACGTCGACCTGGACGAAGGTGTCGTAGTGGTCGTCGGTGTAGTAGTACTCGCCGTTGGCGCCGGTGATGATCCGGCGCGCGCCGCGGTCGGGCGAACCCGGAGTATCCACGGTGTACTCGTGGTAGTACCCACGCTTCTCGATCGGCAGATGCTTCTCGTTGTTGTCGAAGACGACCCCGTCCTGGCTGTACGGAAAGGGCCCGTGATGCTCAATCAGCGTCACCGTCTGGGCCGCCTGCGCCGGCAGGGTCGAGAGCGGCACCACTGTCCCCTGCGCGGGGGCCATCGACTGGTCGCCGGTCTGGTTCCCGGTGCTGAGCTGCGACGAGGATGAGTTCGGCTTCGCGTCGTGGTGGTCGCGGACGGCCTTGATGCCGTAGCCGACGGCCAGCGCCACCAGCAGCACAATCAGCGCAAGCTGGGGCCGGCGAAGTCGAGTCACATCGGCCCACTCTAACGGCCCCCGCTATGGTTTGACGCATGCGAGCCGCCTACGCCACCACCGCCACTCCTGACAATCCTCTCGCCGGTCTCGTCGTTGGAGATCGCCCGGATCCGGTGGCCCCGGAGGGGTGGACGACGGTGCGGGTGAAGGCGGCCAGCCTGAATCATCATGACCTCTGGACGCTGCGCGGCGTCGGGATCAGCGCCGACCGCTTCCCGATGACTCTCGGCTGTGACGCCGCCGGTATCGACGAGTCAACGGGCGCCGAGGTCGTCGTCCACAGCGTCATCAGCTCCGACGACTGGAGCGGTGACGAGACGCTGGACCCGGGGCGCTCCCTGCTGTCGGAGAAGCACCAGGGCAGCCTGGCCGAGCGGGTCATCGTCCCCAAGCGCAACGTGGTGCCCAAGCCTGAGGAGCTCTCCTTCGAGGAGGCGGCCTGCCTGCCGACGGCCTGGCTCACCGCCTACCGGATGCTCTTCGTGAACTCGGAACTGCGCCCCGGTCAGACCGTCCTCGTCCAGGGGGCGTCGGGCGGTGTGGCGACGGCCTGCATCACGCTGGCCCGCGCGGCCGGATTGCGCGTCTGGGCAACGGCCCGCAGTGAGGCCAAGCAGGCCCGGGCGCTGGAGATCGGCGCCCACGCCAGCTTCGCCTCCGGAGCCCGTCTGCCCGAGAAGGTCGACGCGGTGATGGAGACCATCGGCGAGGCGACCTGGGGGCACTCGACCCGCTCGCTGCGTCCGGGCGGACGGATCGTGATCTCCGGGGCGACCACCGGTTCCAACCCGCCGGCCGACCTCTCCCGCATCTTCTTCCTCCAGTTGCAGGTCGTCGGCTCGACGATGGGGACCAAGCAGGAACTGCACGATCTGGTCGGTTTCATGCGGGCCACCGGTATCCGCCCGCTCATCGACCGGGTCATCCCGCTCGAGCAGATCGCCGACGGGCTGAGCGCGATGCAGTCCGGTGATCTCGTCGGCAAGATCGTCATCACGCCGTAGGCGGTTTTGCGCGAACGGTCCTGCCATTCGGTCGCTCTGGCGCGCGAACGGCAGGAGCGTTGCCTTTCATCATCGACGCTTTGCGCCACGCGAACGTCAGAGCGCAGGCAATTCCTGGGTGATCACGCGAGGATCGTGCGTGGCCGGGCGAGCCGAACCCCTGCCCCGTCGGCGCGTAGCGGCCCGATGCGCGTGAGCTCGATGGTGTGGCTTTCATTGGCCAACCGACTCGCCCCGGCGTCGCCAACGTCGACGATGACCCGCACCAGGTAGATCCCCGGAGACTCCAATTCGACGTCCGGCGCGTCCGAAGTCGTGTTGTAGAACTCGAGTGTGGTGTCCGGAACCTCTATCGTCACCTCTGCGGCAACACGTCCGGCCCGCGGCTCGGGGTCCTCGGCCGGTTCAGGGAGCAGGAGGATCGTGACGCTCAACTCGCGCGTATCAGGTCCAGTGACGACCAAGGCAGTTCGCTCGCTCGCGCCGACGAGTCCTGACGCGTCGACCTTCGCATTCTCGGGGTCGAGGAAGACGCTCCTTCCGGCGATGAGATACGCCCCTTCACCGCTCCACATCAGCTGCTGATATCTGACAGGCAAGGTCATGCGTACAGACGCTAGTTGGGCATCGACACGTGATCAATCAACTCCACGTCACACTGACGCACGCCAAGGCCCGTTGCTGCAAAGCGGCAGTTAGTTACGACGGCTGCAGCGAACGGTCCTGCCATTCGGTCGCTCTGGCGCTCGAACGGCAGGAGCGTTGCTAGCCGACGGCGGTGGCGAGTCCGTCGATGACCTCAGCACCGGGCAGGTCGGCCAGCGCCGCCGCCGGGAGCGCGATCTTGGAGCGGCGCAGACCGCTGCCGATCACCACGACCTCGCGTTCCAGGACCGCGGCATCGATGAGAATCGGCCACTCGGGAGGGAGGCCGATCGGGGTGATCCCGCCGAACTCCATCCCCGAGAGCTCCACCGCGTCGGCCATCGGGGCGAAGGAGGCCTTCCGGGCCTCGAGCCGGCGACGAACCACGCCGTTCACGTCGGCCCGGGTCGTGGCCAGCACCACGCAGGCTGCGTAGCGGGTGCTCTCGCCACGGCGACCGGCGATCACCACACAGTTCGCCGAGTCGGCCAGCTCGACCTCGTACTTCTCGCAGAACGCCGCAGTGTCGGCCAGGTCCGGGTCGATAGGCGCCGCCAGCACGTCGGCGGCCCGGCTCCAGCCGCTGACCGCGGCCGCCACTGGATCGGCGACCAACTCCGACGAGACGCTCTGCCAGCTGAGATTCCCGGGACCGACCATGGCTACAGACACTACTGTGAGAACGTGATCGATTCGGAGAATGCCCAGCAAATGCTGGAGCAGCGCCGAGCAGAGACGATCGAGCGTATCGAGCAGCTGGCCGAGGAGATCGCCTCGCTGGTCGCCGCCTCGGCCGACAGCAACGCCGACGACGAGCACGATCCGGAGGGGGCGACGATCGCCTTCGAACGGGCCCAGGCCCAGGCCATGCTCGACGAGGCGCGCAGCGCCGTCTCCGACGTCGATGCCGCACTCACCCGGGTGGCCGACGGCACTTACGGCATCTGTGCCGTCTGTGGGCAATCGATCTCACCGCAGCGGCTGGCCGCCCGCCCGGCGGCCCGCACCTGCATCGACTGCGCCACCGCGGATCGCCTTATTTCTTAGCGGTGTCGCCGGTCTCACCGGTGGAGAGGGCGGCGATGAAGGCCTCCTGCGGTACCTCGACCCGTCCGACCATCTTCATCCGCTTCTTCCCCTCCTTCTGCTTCTCCAGCAGCTTGCGCTTACGGGTGATGTCACCGCCGTAGCACTTGGCGAGGACGTCCTTGCGGATCGCGCGAATCGACTCGCGGGCGATGATGCGGGCGCCGACGGCGGCCTGGATCGGAACCTCGAACTGCTGGCGCGGGATGAGCTCGCGCAGCTTCGACGTCATCGAGGTGCCGTAGGTGTAGGCCTTGTCTTTGTGGACGATGGCCGAGAAGGCGTCGACCGCCTCGCCCTGCAGCAGGATGTCGACCTTCACCAGATCACCGAGCTGCTCGCCGGCCACCTCGTAGTCCAGTGAGGCGTAGCCGCGGGTGCGGGACTTCAGGCTGTCGAAGAAGTCGAAGATGATCTCGCCCATCGGCAGGGTGTACCGCAGCTCGACCCGGGTCTCGGAGAGGTAGTCCATCCCGTCCAGGGTTCCGCGCTTGCCCTGACAGAGCTCCATGATGGCGCCGATGTACTCGCTGGGGGCGATGATCATCGCCTTCGCCACCGGCTCCCAGATCTCGGCGATCTTGCGCCCGGCCGGCCAGTCGGAGGGGTTCGTGACGATGTACTCGCCCTGCTTGTCCTCCAGCACCACGCGATAGACGACGTTGGGTGCGGTGGAGATCAGGTCCAGGTCGAATTCGCGCTCCAGCCGCTCTCGGACGATCTCCAGGTGCAGCAGCCCGAGGAAGCCGCAGCGGAAACCGAATCCGAGCGCCGCTGAGGACTCCGGCTCGTAGACCAGCGCCGCATCGTTGAGCTGCAGCTTGTCCAGCGCGTCACGCAGCAGCGGGTAGTCGGAGCCGTCGAGGGGATAGAGGCCGGAGTAGACCATCGGCCGCGGATCGCGGTAGCCGCCGAGCGACTCGGTGGCCGGCTTGTTGGCGGTGGTGACGGTGTCACCGACGCGCGACTGACGGACGTCCTTCACGCCGGTGATCAGATACCCCACCTCACCGACGCTGAGGCCCTGAGTGGGCTTCGGCTCGGGCGAGATGACCCCGACCTCGAGGAGTTCGTGGGTGACGCCGTTGGACATCATCTTGATGCGCTGGCGGGGCAGGATCTCGCCGTCGATCACCCGGATGTAGGTGATCACACCGCGGTAGATGTCATAGACCGAGTCGAAGATCATGGCCCGGGGCGGCGAGTCGGCCTCCCCGATCGGCGCCGGCACCTGGGTGCAGATGGCGTCGAGGAGGTCCTCCACCCCGAGGCCGGTCTTGGCACTGACCCGCAGCACGTCGTCAGGGTCGCAGCCGATGATGTGGGCGATCTCCTCGGCGTAGCGATCGGGCTGGGCGGCCGGGAGGTCGATCTTGTTCAGCACCGGGATGATCTGCAGATCGTTCTCCAGAGCCATGTACAGGTTGGCCAGCGTCTGTGCCTCGATGCCCTGGGCGGCGTCGACGAGCAGCACGGCCCCCTCGCAGGCGGCGAGCGAGCGGGACACCTCGTAGCTGAAGTCGACGTGGCCTGGGGTGTCGATCATGTCGAGCACGTACTCGAGCCCGTCCAGCCGTGACGTCCAAGGCATCCGGACGTTCTGCGACTTGATGGTGATGCCGCGCTCGCGCTCGATGTCCATCCGGTCCAGGTACTGGGCGCGCATCTGGCGGGCGTCGACGACTCCGGTCAACTGCAGCATCCGGTCAGCCAGCGTCGACTTGCCGTGGTCGATGTGGGCGATGATGCAGAAGTTGCGGATGATGGCCGGATCGGTGCGGTTCCGATCGCTGCCGCTGCCGTTGTTCCGGTCGGGACCGGTGGGACCAGAGGGTGCGCTCATGCGTTGGTATGGGGTCTTTCGCTAGCTGGTGGGAGCGTTCGTCGCCCTCGATGACGGACCGGCACTACCGCTCGGACGCGTCAATGGTCCCACGTCCGGCCGGGCCTGTCTGGCACGAGCAGCTCGGGGCTCATGAAATGATGTGCCGATGAGTGCCCTGCCGGACCCCCGGACCGCCGTCGAATACCGCATCCCCGCCTCCGAACTCGTAGTCGGTGACCTCGTGAACACCCAGCCCGGTGCCGGGGACGACTGGCAGCAGGTGCTGGGCGTCTACCCCAGCGAAGCCTCACTGGCCGGCGCCTCGGAGGAGATCGCCGAACTCGTGAGGGGGCTCGGCGGCCGTTACGTCGTCGTCCAGCTCAGCGATCTGGCCCCGGTTGATGCGGCCATCTACTTCGTCGACGGGGTGGCGCTGACCGTCGGCGAGACCGACTCCGACGACCAGCCCGTCTTGGAGCAGCTCAGCACCGACGACGGCGAACGGCTGTACCTGTACACCAAGCACGAACTGGTGCACATCCGCGCGACCTCCTGACTGATCTCCTGACCCCAGCGCGCCCGCCCGTCAGGGGATTTGGGTCCCCGGCGTAGCGCTGGTAACCTGGGATGGTTGCCGTCTCGGCGGCAATCCAGTTCTGTCCTTACCACTGCTAAATTTTTGAGGCTCCTTCGTGGCGAACATCAAGTCCCAGATCAAGCGGATCCAGACCAACGAGAAGGCCCGCTTGCGCAACAAGAGCGTTAAGTCGGCGCTGAAGACGTCTGTGCGTCGCTTCCGTGACGCTGCCGAGGCCGGCGACCGCGACGCGACCCTGGTCGCCTTCCGCGACGCTTCCCGCGCCCTCGACAAGGCCGCCAGCAAGGGCGTTATCCACGCCAACCAGGCCGCCAACAAGAAGTCGGCGCTGGCCAAGCGCGTCAACGCTCTCTAACTGCCGCTGGTGACGCCGCCCCGCAGGGGGTTGGCGTAGCAGAGCCCGCAGACGATCCATCCCGGATCCGTCGGCGGGCTCTTTGGCGTTCCGGCGCGACTGCCTCAAGCGCCGCTCAGCGCACGTGGCTGCTCACCGCAGCAGTTCGGGGTCGTGGCGGAGCACCCGCTGCTCCAGCTCGCGAAGTTCAGGCCCGGGATCCACGCCCAGTTCAGAGTTGAGCAGCCAGCGGGCCCGCGAAAGCGCCGCCAGCGCATCACCCTGCCGCCCGCTTCGATAGAGGGTGAGGATGAGCAGCTGCCAGCGATGCTCACGGAAGGGCGCGGCCTGCACCGCCGCCTCGGCGTCGGGGGCCAGCTCATCCGTCTCCCCCTGCTGCAGGCGTGCCCCGATATGCACCTCCTCGGCCAGCGCGTGCAGCTCGTCAAGACGGGACCGGGCGATCTCGGCCTCAGGCCAACAGTCAAGCTCCAGATAGGGCACCCCGCGCCACAGCTGCAGGGCGCAACTGCTCGCCTGTTCAGCTTCAGCCGCCTCGCCGGCCAGCAGCGCCCGCTCGGATCGGATCACCTGACCGGCGAAGATGGTGGCATCCACCTCGGCGACGTGCAGCTGGTAGCCGCCCCGTGTCCGCATGACGGCCTGGCGAAGGTTATCGCCCAGCCCGGCGCGTAGCCGGGAGACGTAGGCCTGGATCGATGCGGCGGCCCGCGCGGGAGGTGAGTCACCCCAGAGCGCCTGCCAGATGAGCTCGTCGGGGACCGGCCGCTGCTCGGCGAGGACCAGGACGGCGACAAGTCGGCGGGCGAGCCGACCCCCCAGATCCAGCTCCGCCCCGCCGACCAGTACCTCCGTACCGCCGAGTACGCGGGCCGAAGGGAGCTGCCCCCAGGTGGCCGACATCGCTGCCGTGCCGAGTATTGCCACGCCTGCAGTTCGTCCGGTTGCGCTCCGGCGGTTTCACCGGTCCCGTCTCGGACGCAGGTGTCTCGGACGCAGGTGGCTCGGACGCAGGTGTCTCAGATGCAAGCGGTTTGCAAGGTCAGGGGTCGACGCTCTGCCGAGAAGCGTCACTACCCAACCAAGCAGGGGGCTTGCCATGACTGACACCACGCGCAGGGGCTTTCTCAACGTCGCCGGAGTCGGGGCCGCGGCACTCGGCGTCGCTACCGTGCTTCCGGCCCGCAACGCCGGCACCGCCGGGGTGCCTCGTCTGCCGGAGATCGGCGACGCGACCGGCCCGATGGTCGCCTACATCAAGGACGTCACCTCTTCGGCGATCTCGCTGATGGTCGGCGACCGCGAGATTGTCGTGCACGACAAGGAGATCGTCGCGCGCCTCGTCCACGCCACCCGCTGACACATCCGTCTCGACCGACCACTTCGAAAGGCGCAACCATGTCATCGCATCGCGAAGCACCGGAGATATCGAAGGATCCGGTGGCCGACAACACCGACATCTACGCGTTCGTCAGCCCTGATAAGCCAGACACCGTCACCATCATCGCCAACTTCATCCCGCTGCAGAACCCGGCCGGCGGACCGAACTTCTTCGAGTTCGGCGACGACGTGCTCTACGAGATCCACATCTCGAACTCCGGTGACGCGCAGGCAGATGTGACGTACCAGTTCGAGTTCAGCACCAGCATCCGCAACAAGGAGACGTTCCTCTACAACACCGGCCCGATCACCTCAGTCCCCTCGGCCAACTGGAACCGGCCGCAGACCTTCGACGTCCGCCGGGTGACCCGGCACGGAAGGGCAACGAAAATCGGCTCAAACCTCACCGTCCCGCCGGTGAATGTCGGAGTTCGCAGCACTCCGGACTACGACAAGCTTGCCGCGAGCACCTTCCACAAGCTGGCCGGCGGCAGCATGGTCTTCTGCGGGCAGCGGGGTGAGGCATTCTTCGCCGACCTCGGCAGCATCTTCGACCTCGGGACGCTGCGCCCGTTCGAGGGGGCGCATCTCATCCCCTCCGCCGCCGCCGTCGGCGTCAACGGTCTGCAGGGCCTGAATGTGCACACCATCGCGATCCAGGTGCCGAAGCGGGATCTCACCCGGGGCGGCGTCGACCCGAAGAACGTGGCCGACGCGACCTCGGTGATCGGCGTCTGGTCCTCGACCAGTCGACGCAAGTCGCGGGTGCACAACGACAGCAAGGGCTGTTGGGAGGGGCACGGGCCATGGACCCAGGTCTCACGGCTGGGGAACCCACTCTTCAACGAGGTCATCGTCCCGATGGCGGAGAAGGACCGGTGGAACCGGCAGTCACCGGCCCACGACGCCGCCTTCGCCAAGTACGTGCTGAATCCCGAACTGGCCGGACTGGTCGCTGCGCTCTATCCGGGCGTCTTCACGAATCTGGCCGCCTACAAGAAGCCACGGGCCGACCTGGCCGCGATCCTGCTCACCGGTATCCCGACCGGCGTGGTGCCCGGCTTCCAGAACTTCACCGGGGCCGCTCAGGCCGACATGCTGCGGCTGAATCTGGCCGTCCCACCCACCGCGACACCGAACCCGATCGGCCTGATCGCGGGAGACGCCGCCGGATTCCCGAATGGGCGCCGGCCGATCGACGACGTCGTCACCATCGAGCTAAGAGCCATAGCCGGAGCCACGATCCCGCTGGTCGACAAGTCCTTCACTCCGGACAAGACGGTGGCCGTCCTCTCGGATGGCGTACCGGCGAACACGAACGAGAAACTGCTGTCGACCTTCCCGTACCTGCCGACACCGATCGGCGGCTACCAGAGCATGCCCGGGGCGGTGCCGGCGGCATGACTTCGGAGAACCCGTACGCCGGGCAGGGCGCGGTGATGCTCGACATCGGCGGGGAGATCGGCGCGCTGGTGATCTCGATGCCAGCCGAACTCGAAGGCGTGGAGATCGAGATCCGCCCCGCCGCCGGTTCGACGCTGCACTGGCACCACCTGCCTCACGTGGCGGTGGTTCTCCGCCCGACGCCTCGCGGCCCGCGCCCGTCTGCGGTGTTTCCCGAACTGCCGTCCGGTGAGTACGAGGCTTACGAGAGAGGCCAGGCCGGACGCGGATTGCTCCCGGTGACGGTGGTCGGCGCAGAGGTGACGTATCGGCAGTGGGCTGTGCCGGATGAGCAAGCCGGACCCTCGGGCGGCTCATCCGGCGAAGCTGGTTCGCCTGGACACCCGGAGGGATCGTCAAGCGGCGCGGCGCTGGCCCTGCTCAGCGGCTGCCGCGAGCCGCGGTGACCTGGCGGATGGTCCGTTCGATCGCGTAGTTGGGGTCAGCCGCCGCTCCCTTGACGTCGGCGTTGAGAGACGCGACGAAGCCGAGCGCCTGGCGCAGACCGGCCTCGCTCCACCCGCGAGCCTGCCCCTGCACCCGGTTCACCTTCCAGGGCGGCATCCCCAGCTTCTGGGCCAGGTCGTACTGGTTCCCGCGTCCGGCGGCGGCGACCCGGGCGACGGCCTCGACGCCCTGCGCGAGAGCGTCGGCGATGACGACATGCGGAACGCCGTCGGCCAGCGCCCACCGCAGTGACTCGAGGGCGCCGGTCGAGTCGCCGGCGACCACCTTGTCGGAGATCTCGAAGCCCTTCACCTCGGCCCGTCCCTGGTGATAGCGCGAGACCATCTCGGTGTCGATCCGCCCGCCGGAGTCGCTCACCAGCTGCGAGGAGACAGCCGCCAACTCACGCAGATCCGTGCCGACGGCGTCGACGAGGAGTTGGGCGGCATCGGGGGCGATACTGCCGCCGGCGCGTCGCACCTCGGACCGGATGAAGTCCAGGCGTTCGGCCGGTTTGGTGAGCTTGGCGCAGGTGGTCGTCGACGCGCCGGCCTTCTTCGCCGCGTCCAGGAGCGCCTTCCCCTTCGCCCCGCCGACGTGCTGAAGGACGATGGTGACGTCGTCGCTGGGAGCGGCGAGGAATGGCTTGAGCGCGTCGAGCAGGGCGACGCGAATGTCTTGGGCTGAGCGCAGAACGACGACCCGTCGGCCGCCGAACAGTGACGGGCTCAGCGCCTCGTAGATTTCGGCCGCCTCGACCTCACTGGCCTGATATTCGCGGACGTCGGCGTCCGGATCAGCCTTGATAGCGGCGAGTGAGATCTCTTCGATGGCCCGGGTGACGAGGAGCTCTTCGTCGCCGACCACCAGTAGCAATGCCGGGATCTGGGGCGGGCTCGACGATTCGGACATCATGCACCCATCGTCTCAGGTGGCTCTGACAGTGGCGAGCACCGCCCGGATCGACTCCAGCGACGGCGGCGCCGTATCGCCCATGCCGATCAGGATGTTTCGGGCCAGCGGTACCAGGACCATCTCGATCCCGGCGCCGTCCGGACCGAAGAACCCGGCGATCTCCAGCAGGACGTAGCCGTGCATCGCGCTCCACAACTGCAGCGCGGCCGACATCGGGTCACCCTGGTTGATCCGTCCGGACTCCATCACCCTCGTTACCCCGTCCAGCAGATAGCCGAAGGCGGCAGCACCCTCCGGGCCGGCCGCGCTCGGCTGGCCAGCCGTGAAGTCGACACCGGCCGGGGACTTCTCGGCGCTGAGTCCGAACATCAGCCGGTACAGGTTGGGGTTCTTCAATGCGAAGTCCCGGTAGGCCAGCGCGATGCTGAAGAGGTGAACCAGGCTGTCGTCGTTGGCCGGAACTCCCCCGAGGCCCGCACCGAAGGTGACGAAGCCCTGGACGGCCACGGCTTCGAGCAGCTGCGTCATCCCGCCGAAGTACGTGTAGACCGCCATCGTCGAAGCGCCGATCTCGGCCGCGACGCGGCGAGCCTGCAGGGCCTGCGGCCCCTCGTCGGCCAACAGGCGCAGGGCGGCGGTCAGCAGTCGTTCACGGGGGCCGTCGGAGTTCATCCTTGCCATCATCCCATAACCTTGTTATAACTGATCCATAATCGTGTTATGCCGAGAGGGTGGATGAGCATGGTCAACGCGTACCTTCACGAGAATCTGGCACCGGTGCGGGAGGAGACGACGCTGACCCAGCTGGAGGTCACCGGAACGATTCCCCCGCATCTGGACGGCCGATACCTGCGCAACGGACCGAACCCGGCGTCGGAGATCGATGAGGACACCTACCACTGGTTCATGGGCGACGGGATGGTGCACGGCATCCGGCTGCGGGACGGGCGGGCTGAGTGGTACCGCAACCGGTGGGTCCGCACCCCCGAACTGGCGCACCGCTTCGGCGAGACACTGAGCAGCACCCGGCGCAGCGCCCCGATCGAATTCGTCGGCGCGAATACGAACGTCATCTCGCACGCCGGACGGACGCTGGCCCTCATCGAAGGCGGCACCGCCTGCCACGAGCTCACCGACGAGCTCGACACGGTGGGACCCTGCGACTTCGACGGCACTATCACCGGCGGCTACACCGCCCACCCGAAACTCGATCCGCAGACGGGGGAGCTGCACGCGATCTCCTACTTCTTCGCGCGTCCGAACAGCGCCCAGTACTCGGTGATCGGCGTGGACGGCCGCGCCCGGCGCGTCGTGGACATCCCGGTGAGCGGCGGTCCGATGATGCACGACTTCTCGCTGACCGAGAAGTACGTCGTGCTCTACGACCTGCCCGTCACCTTCGACGTGAAGCAGGCGGTGGCGGCGACGGTTCCGAAATTTGCGCAGGCTCCGGCCCGGCTGACGATGTCGGCGCTCCTCGGACGCGTCCACGTCCCCGATCCGGTGGCCGCCTCCCTGGGACGCAAGACGCCGGCCAACGGAGTGATGCCCTACCGCTGGAATCCGCAGCACCCGGCGCGGGTCGGCGTGATGCCCCGAGAGGGAGACGGCAGTCAGGTGCGGTGGTTCGACGTGGACCCGTGCTACGTCTTTCACCCGCTCAATGCCTACGACGACGGCGAGACGATCGTCCTGGACCTCGTCCGCCATCCCAAGATGTTCGACACCGACCTGCGCGGACCGGGTGAGGGTGCACCGAGCCTCGAGCGCTGGGTCGTCGACCTCGATTCGGGGAAGGTGCTCCAGTCGCGCCTGGATGATCGGCCGCAGGAGTTCCCGCGAATCGACGAGCGTCTCACTGGCCGCCGCCACCGCTTCGGGTACACGATGGATCTGGCTCAGCACGTGCGTCCCTCGGACGCGGTGCTCAAGCATGATCTGGTCAGCGGGACCACGCAGGCGCACCACTTCGGCGCCGGGAAGCAGTCGAGCGAGTTCGTCTTCGTGCCGAACGCGGCGGATTCGCCTGAGGATGATGGGGTGTTGATGGGCTTCGTCTTCGATCCGAGCATCCAGCGCAGCGAGTTGGCCATTCTTGACGCGGCCACGATGGAGAGCATCGCCAGCGTTCACCTGCCGGTGCGCGTACCGGCCGGCTTCCACGGAAACTGGGCACCGACTCCCTAGGCTGACGGCGCTCCTCGGCTCCCCCACCAGATACGGTGGGGATTCGCGAGGGGAGCGCAAGTGGCTGATTTCGTCGGTGCGGTCGATCAGGGCACCACCAGCACCCGGTTCATGGTCTTCGATCACGCCGGCAACGAGGTCGGCCGCCACCAGCTCGAACATGAGCAGATCCTGCCGCGGGCGGGCTGGGTCGAGCACAGCCCGGTCGAGATCTGGGAGCGGACCACATCGGTCATCCAGACGACGGCGAACCAACTCGGCCTCGCCGCGGCGGACCTGGCCGCCATCGGGATCACCAACCAGCGCGAGACGACGGTCGTGTGGAACCGCCGTACCGGCCGACCGTACTACAACGCGATCGTCTGGCAGGACACCCGCACCGACCGGATCGCCAGCGCCCTCGAGCAGGACGGTAGAGGTGACGTGATCCGCCGTAAGGCGGGCCTCCCGCCGGCGACGTACTTCTCGGCCGGGAAGATCCAGTGGATTCTCGAGAACGTCCCGGGGGTCCGGGGCGACGCCGAGCGGGGCGACGCGATCTTCGGCAACACCGACTCCTGGCTGATGTGGAACCTCACCGGCGGGGTCAACGGCGGCGTGCACGCTACCGACGTCACCAACGCCAGCCGAACCATGCTGATGGACCTGCAGACACTCAGCTGGGACGACGAACTCCTTGGTTTCTTTGGCATTCCGCGGGCGATGCTGCCCGAGATCCGTCCGTCGTCGGATCCGAGCGGGTATGGACACACCGCGACCCCGTACGGCCTGGAAGGGGTGCCGCTCACCGGCATCCTCGGTGACCAGCAGGCTGCGCTCTTCGGCCAGGTCTGCTTCGCGCCGGGCGAGGGGAAGAACACCTACGGCACCGGAAACTTCATGCTCCTCAACACCGGCGAAGAGGTGGTCCGCAGCAGCAACGGCCTGCTCACCACCGTCGCCTATCAGATCGGGGACGCCAAACCGGTGTACGCGTTGGAGGGATCGATCGCGGTCACCGGATCGGCCGTGCAGTGGCTGCGTGACCAACTCGGCGTCATCTCCGGCGCCAGTGAGATCGAGGGTCTCGCGGCCGGGGTGAGTGACAACGGCGGCGTGTATTTCGTGCCCGCATTCTCCGGTCTCTTCGCACCCTATTGGCGAAGCGATGCCCGGGGCGCCATCGTCGGCCTCTCGCGTTTCAACACGAACGCGCACCTGGCCCGGGCGACGCTGGAGGCGATCTGCTACCAGAGTCGCGATGTCGCCGAGGCGATGGAGGCCGACTCCGGAGTGCACCTGGACGTGCTGAAGGTGGACGGCGGGGTGACGGCGAACAACCTCTGCATGCAACTTCAAGCCGATATTCTCGGCGTTCCGGTGAGCCGGCCCGTGGTGGCCGAGACCACAGCCCTCGGCGCCGCCTATGCCGGCGGCCTCGCCGTCGGCTTCTGGTCGGACACCGACGAGCTTCGCGAGAACTGGAACGAATCGAAGCGCTGGGAACCGACCTGGGACGAGGCGCAGCGCCGGGACGGGTACGCCGGCTGGCAGAAGGCGGTGCAGCGCACGCTGGGATGGGTCGAGGTCGAGTGACCAGGCCGGCGGCCGGAGAGAACGCATCTCGCTAAGCCGCTTCACTCGCACTGACACCGCGAATGACCGCCTTCACTTGACCGTTCGTCACGGTGATCGCGATATCACCGTCCAGGTCGGTCCGGAACGTGGGTATCGCCAGGCGCTGCAGTTCGCCGAGCAGCACCGGCGATGGGAGGCCGTAGTCGTTGTGCGCGCCGACGCTGATGACGGCGACCTTCGCCTGCACCGCGGCCAGCAGCGCGGACTCGGAGTAAGCACTGCCGTGGTGGGCGACCTTCAGGATGTCGGCCCTGAGGTCGACGTGCTCGTCGAGGAGCGCGCGCTGTGCCTCCACCTCGGCATCGCCCATCAACAGGATGCGCTTACCGGCCACGGTCGCCCGCATGACCAGTGACGAGTTGTTGGGGTCCGACCGGGTGCCCCGATAGGCCGCCGCCGGCGCGAGCACGTCGAGTTTCAACGGGCCGTCCTGGATCGATTCGCCGGGCACCGCCCGCCCGAGCGTCAACCCGTGCTCGGCCAGCGTCCGTCGTACCTCCTCCACCCCCGACACCGGTTCGTCCAGCGGGCCGGTGACCACCGCGGCGACCCGCCGGCCGTGAAAGACTCCGGCCAGACCGCCGATGTGGTCGAGGTGGAAGTGCGTGAGGACCACGAGCGGAATGTCGGTGATCCCGAGATCGCTCAGACAGCGGTCCATCGCCACCGGCTCCGGACCGGTGTCCACCACGATGCCCCGGCCGGGTGCAGTCGGCAGCACCAACCCGTCGCCCTGCCCGACGTCGCAGGCCACCAGCACGCTCGATGCGGCTGGCCACCCCGACACCGCGGTGCGCACCGGAATCTGCACCGAGAGGGCGACGACCGTGATCACGAGCAGCAGGCGCCGCAGCAGACCGTGCCGGGCCAGCAGCAGGCAGCAGCCGGCGACGAGAAGCAGTAGCAGCGCACCGCTGGTGCCCGTCGGCCACGGCAGCGACGCCCCTTCGAGACCACCGAAGAAGCCGGCGACCCAGACGAGCCAGCGACAGGGCCACCCCGCCAACTGAGCCAGACACGCTCCCAGGCCGAGAGAGAAGGGTGCGGTGAGGGCCGCGGCGAACCCAATGATCGTCGCCACCGAGACCACCGGTTCGGCCAGCACATTCGCCGGGATCGCCACGACACTCACCCGTCCGGTGAGGGCCGCGATCACTGGCGCGGTGACGACGTGGGCCGCCGCCGCGACCGCGATCGCCTCGGCCAGCACCGGCGGAACATGGCGGCGGCGTAGAGCGAGCGCCCAACCTGGACTCAGGAGCACAAGCGCAGCGGTGGCGCTCACCGACAGGATAAAACCGACGTCGGTGGCCAGCGACGGCTGATACAGCAGGAGCAGCAGCACCGCAGCCGAGAGAGCCGGCAGCGCCGCTCTCGGCCTTCCGAGAGCCAACGCGGCGAGGCCGATCGCCGCCATCACCGCGGCTCGCAGCACACTGGGCGACGGGCGGGCGATGATCACGAACCCGATGAGTACGGCGGCTGCGATGAGGGCCGAGGTCACCGGCCCCAGCCGGATGCGGCGCATCACCAGAAGCGCGGCACCGACCAGAATCGAACAGTTAGTACCGGAGACGGCGACTAGGTGCGTCAGACCGGCGACCCGGAAATGCTCGGCCAGGATGGGGTCAAGTTCGGAGGTGTCACCGTCGACGAGTCCGGGCAGCAGTCCCCGTACGCTCTCCGGCAACCCGGCCGACGCATCACGCAGCGACGAGCGAACCACACCGGCAGCGCGCTGCCACCAAGGCGGCCGCCCTAGCAGCGTCGGCGCGGCCTCCCCCACGACGACGGCGAGGCGCAGCGGATCGTCCTGTGGCGGCTGCAGACGGGCCTCGAGGCGCACCCGTTGACCGGGGAGCACCTGGGTCCAGTCGCTGCGGGCGCCGAAGATCAGCACCGATCCCCCGGTCCCGACCTGCCGAGGCCCGACCTGCACTCTCAGCAGGCTGGCGTCGAGGATGACTCGTGGTGGCCCGACCCCCGAGGAGGCCATCGGCCGCGGATCACTGGTGATCCGCAGCTCGGCCGTCACCGCGGCACGGGCCGCCGCCAATGCGGTAACCGGTGATTCACGGACCCGCTCCATCCGCGCGGCGAGCGGAGCGAGCACCAGCAGAAGCAGGAATCCGACCAGCGCGACTCCAGCCCCCACTCGTATCGCCAGATCTTCGTTCTGGTCGTGGCCGGCCATCACCCGCCGATGAGTCAGCCAGGCGGCGCCCACGGCGACCAGCAGTGCGGCGACCGCCAGCCCGGCCACCCTGCCCGGCGCGAGGCGGAGACCAAGCAGTGTCGCTCCCCACGCTGCGAGGGCTCCGATGGCGAGGCGGAGGTCAATCGGTGCCTTCTTGTCCGTGTTCCGCAGCAGCCCTCGTAGCGCTGTGTCGGCTCCGGTCGCCGCGACGGTCATACCTTGACGGCGTCTTTGAGATCGGCGAACTTGGCCGGACCGATGCCGCTGACCTGACGCAACTGGTCGATGCTGTCGAAGCGCCCGTGCGCCGTGCGCCAATCGACGATCTTCTTGGCCAGCACTGGCCCGACACCAGGCAGCGCATCGAGCTCCTCCGCGGTGGCGCTGTTCAGATCGATCAGCGAACCGCCGCCGGCCGAGGATGAACTCGAGCCACTCGACGGCACGCTCGCCGGGGCACCGGCCGCTCCCGGAACGCCCACCGCGATCTCTTCACCGTCCGCCAGAACCCGGGCCAGATTCAGCTCGCTCAGGTCCACACCGGCGAGCGCTCCACCGGCGGCCTTGATCGCATCGTTGACCCGTGAACCGGAGGGCAGCCGGTACACGCCCTGCCGTCGGACCCGGCCGGCCACATCCACCACAACGCTGTTTGAACCGGAAGAGGTGGCGGCACTGCTGGCGATCGGGGTCGGCGAGACGTTCGGGCTCGATGGCGCACCGCTCAGCGCCGCCGCCGTCGAGTTCACCTCACGCGAGGACACGGCGAGCGACCGCGGCCGATCGCTACTGACCCACCACAGACAGAGCAGCGCCACCACGAGAGCCACCACGCCGACCCCCACCGCCGCGCGCCGGCCCGGCCCCACCCGGACCCGATGCCCGCGCGGCGGCGACACCTCGGGCGACGGGCCAGCGGCGAGGAGATTGGCGGGCGGCCCCGCGGAGCGCGCTGGTCCGGCAGACTCCCCCACGTCAAGCAGCGCCAGCACCCGATCGGCTATGGCACTTCGCTCAGCACCCCAACTCCGTCGCATGCCTCAACGCTAGGTGCCCGATCCCGACCCTCGACGCCGTCGACGCCGGGTTGTGGATAGCCGCTGGGCCTGTGGATTCCCCTAGTTGTTAAGGGACTTCGAGACCACCGTGCCGAGTCCGCCGGGGCCGAGATGTGCTCCGACCACCGGGCTCAACTCGGCGATGTAGAGGTTCTGGAGGTGGGGAATCTGCGCCCGCAACTGTTCGGCCGTCGCGTTGGCGCGCTCGGGAGCACCGAGGTGCTGCACCGCGACCTCCACCTCGGCCGAGCCCGCCGCGGCTACTGTCAGCTGCACCAGCCGGGCGATCGCCTTCGAGGAGGTGCGTACCTTCTCCAAGGGCACGATCTGCCCGTCCAGCATGTGCAGCAGCGGCTTCACCGACAGCGAGGTGGCCATCATCGCCGCCGCCGCGCCGACCCGGCCGCCCCGGCGCAGGAACTCCAGGGTGTCCACGTAGAAGTAGGTGCGCGTCCGGTCGACCGTCCGCACCGCCGCGTCCTGCACCGCGGCCGGGGTCCCGCCGGCCTCAGCGCAGCGCTGCGCCGAACGCACCGCGAAGCCGAGAGCGGCGCCGGTCGAGCGCGAGTCGACGACCCGGATGACGCCATGACCAAAGTCCTGCGCGGCCAGCACCGCCGACTCCCAAGTGCCCGAGAGTCGGGACGAGAGATGCACGGAAACCACGTGATCGGCCCCGGCGTCGAGCGCCGCCCGGAAGGCGGTGGCGAACTCCGCCGGTGACGGGCGGGAGGTCGTCACGGTCAGCTTTCGGTGCAACGCCTCCACGACCTGGGCCGAGGTGATCTCGCCGTCCGGACCTGTCCGTTCACCGATGGTCACCTGCAATGGCACCACGGTGACGTTCTGCAGCGCGTCCGGCAGGTACGCCGTCGAGTCGGTGAAGACGACTACTTTTGCTGACTTCCGGCGCATGTCGCGTCTCTCAGACGACGAAGTTGACGAGGCGGCCGGGGACGACAATGACCCGCTTGGGCTCCTTGCCGTCCAGCGCCGCGACGACCTTCGCGTCCGAACTCGCGGCCTCCTGCAGCGCCTCCTTCTCCAGGCCGGCCGGCACGGTGAGCACCGTCTTGACCTTGCCGTTCACCTGCA
Source organism: Frankineae bacterium MT45 (assembly GCA_900100325.1). NCBI lineage: Bacteria > Bacillati > Actinomycetota > Actinomycetes > Frankiales > Frankineae bacterium MT45. The sequence goes on along the minus strand of LT629697.1, from coordinate 1,741,986 downwards.
CCGGAATGGAGACGCTGTCATCCACCAGCAGCGCCTCGTCGGCGACCGGGAAATCGGTCCAGGCCAGCGAGGTGTCGTGCCCGAGGCGGGACCAGAGTTCCTCGGCCGCGTGCGGGGCCAGCGGGGCCAGCATCAGCACCAGCGGCTCGATGACGCTGCGCGGCGCCCCGCCGTCCGGGAAGTGCTGGGTGAGCGTGTTGGTGAGCTCGGTGATGCGCGCGATCGACGTGTTGAATCGCAAGGCGACGAAACCGTCCCGCACGGCCGCGATCGTCTTGTGCAGCTGGCGATTCAGCTCCTCGTCGGGCGCCTCCTCGCTGACGTGCGGTTCGCCGGTCTGCTCGTCGAGCACGACCCGCCAGATGCGCTGCAGCAGGCGGAACGAACCGACGACCGCCTTGGTGTCCCACGGCCGGGACTGCTCCAGCGGGCCGGTGAACATCTCGAAGAGGCGCAGCGTGTCCGCACCGTAGGCGGCGTACATCTCGTCCGGGGTCGTCACGTTCTTCAGCGACTTGCCCATCTTGCCGTTGAGCCGGGTCACCGGCTTCCCTTCGAAGAGGTACTCGCCGTCCTTCTCCTCGACCTGGGCCGCCTCGACGTACATACCCCGCTCGTCCTGATAGGCGTAGGCCTCGACGTAGCCCTGGTTCACCAAACGGTGGAACGGCTCCCGGCTGGAGACGTGACCGAGGTCGAAGAGCACCTTGTGCCAGAAGCGCGCGTACAGCAGGTGCAGGACGGCATGCTCGACGCCACCGACGTACAGATCGACTCCGCCCATCGGCCGGCTCGCGTCCGGGCCCATCCAGTACTGCTCGACCTCCGGGTCGACCAGCACCTCGTCGTTGGTCGGGTCGAGGTAGCGCAACTCGTACCAGCAGGAGCCGGCCCAGTTCGGCATGGTGTTCGTCTCGCGGCGGTACTGCTTCGGACCATCACCCAGGTCGAGCGTGACATTGACCCAGTCGGTGAGACGTCCGAGCGGGGGCGCCGGGAGGGAGTCGACGTCATCCGGCTCGAAGGAGGTCGGCGAGAAGTCGTCGGTGTCGGGGAGTTCGACCGGCAGCATGGACTCCGGCAGGGCGATCGGCAGCCCCGTCTCGTCATAGACGATCGGGAACGGCTCGCCCCAGTAGCGCTGCCGCGAGAAGAGCCAGTCGCGGAGCCGGTAGGTCGTCGCGCCACGCCCGCGGCCGCGGGACTGCAGCCACTCGATGGTGGTCGCCTTCGCCTCGTCGACCTGCAGGCCGTTGATGTCCAGACCGTCGTCGTTGGCCGAGTTGATGACCTCACCCGGTCCGACGTATACGCCCTCTTCGTGCTCCGGTGGCGCCTGGACGGTAGGCACGATAGGCAGCTCGAAGGCCTGGGCGAAGTCCCAGTCCCGCTCGTCGTGGGCCGGCACGGCCATGATGGCCCCGGTGCCGTACCCGGTGAGCACGTAGTCGGCGATGAAGATCGGCACCCGGGCACCGTTCACCGGGTTCGTCGCGAAGGATCCGGTGAAGACACCGGTCTTGGTCTTGGACTCCGCGCGCCGGTCGAGTTCGGTCTTCGCGGCGGCGCTCGCCTGGTACTGGGCCACGGCGTCGGAGGGCGAGCCGGCGTAGGCCGTCCAGACCGGGGTGGTCCCCTCGGGCCAGGCCGTCGCGGTGAGGCTGGCGACGAGTTCGTGCTCGGGCGCGAGGACGAGATAGGTGGAGCCGAAGAGCGTGTCCGGACGGGTGGTGAAGACCTCGATGTCACCGGCGTCGGATTCGAATTTGACGTGGGCGCCGGTGGAGCGGCCGATCCAGTTCCGCTGCATGGCGCGGACTTTGTCGGGCCAGTCGATCCCGTCCAGGTCGTTGACCAGGCGGTCGGCGTAGGCGGTGATGCGCATCATCCACTGGGCCAGCGGCTTGCGGAAGACCGGGAAGTTGCCCCGCTCGCTGCGCATATCGGCGGTGACCTCTTCGTTGGCCAGCACGGTGCCGAGCCCCGGACACCAGTTGACCGTCGACTCGGTGCGGTAGGCCAGTCGATAGGTGTCGAGCACCTCGCGGCGCTGCTGCTCGCTGAGGCTGGCCCACTCCCCCGCCTCCGGAGTACGGGTCCCCGCCTCGAACTCGGCGACGAGCTCGCTGATCGGGCGGGCCCGGTCGAGCTCGGCGTCGTAGAAGGAGTTGAAGATCTGTAGGAAAATCCACTGGGTCCAGCGGTAATACGCCTTGTCGGTCGTGGCGATCGCGCGACGCTTGTCGTGGCCCAGCCCCATCCGACGCAACTGCCGCGAGAAGACCTCGATGTTGGCGTAGGTCGTGGTAGCCGGATGGGTGCCCGTCTGCACCGCGTACTGCTCGGCCGGGAGCCCGAAGGCGTCGAAGCCCATCGTGTGCAGGACATTGGCACCGGTCATGCGCAGGTAGCGGGCATAGACGTCGGTGCCGATGAAGCCGAGCGGGTGCCCGACGTGCAGCCCGGCCCCCGACGGGTACGGGAACATGTCCATCACGAACGCGTGCGGTCGGATCGCCACCTCGCCGAAGCCATCGCTCAGCGGGCCGGCCGGGTTCGGCGCGTTGAAGGTGCCGGCGGCTTCCCAGCGGTCCTGCCAGCCGGTCTCGATCTCTTCGGCGAGGGCAGCCGTGTATCGAAACGGCGGAATGTCATTGGGCTGTTGCGTTGAGGATGTCATTTGAGCAAAATCCTATCGCGGGGAAATTCACCGCGGATCAGCCCTGGAAGTGGTCTCGCTAGCCGCATTGCTCGGACATCGCACGTCGCTTGCGGGCAAATAGTGCTCGCCCCGCGTCCGCCGTCCGTCGCCGCCGGACGCGGGGGCACCTGATATGGAGCTTAAGTGCGCCATAGGGGTGTCGCAACCGCTTGCAGGGTGTGTCGTCGGTTACTTTCTTCCGACACTGTTGAGAATCATTCAACTTTCCCTGCTTTAGCGGGATTTAACGCAGCAATTACGTGTGAGCGGGCTTTGAAATCCGCTCTTCGACGCGGCGCTCAGGCGTCGGCGTCAGGGGCGTTGTCGCCGTCGTCCTCGCCCTTGAGCCGTGGGATCACGGGCCCAGGCGAGCCGACGTTGTGCGCGCGCAGCCGCCAGTGCTCCTCCTCGAAGCGCAACTCCGACCAGTGGCAGTTGGCCAGCGGGCCGAGAACGTGGAGTTTCTGCGACATCCCGAGAATGTCCGAACAGAGAGCCATCGCCGTTGCACTGTGTGTGACCAGCACGATGGTCTCCAAATCAGGCAATTCATCGAAGAGAGCACGCGAACGCAACGCGACTTCGGCCCGGGTTTCACCCCCGCGACGGCTGACATCGCGGCCGGCCAACCAGTCGGCGAACTCGTCCGGATAGCGCTCCTGGACCTCCTCGCGGGACAGCCCCTCCCAGTGCCCGAGCGAACGCTCCCGCAGCCGCGGGTCTGACTGCACGCTGAGCCCCGTCACTTCACCGATCGGCGCCGCGGTCTGGCTGGCCCGCTGGGCGTCGGAGCTGATGATCAGCTTCGGCTCGAAGGCCGCGACGAGACCGGCCACCTCATAGGCCTGGGCCCGGCCGACATCGTCCAGGGGTGGGTCGGCCTGCCCCTGGAAGCGTCGCTGGGCATTCCAGGCGGTCCGGCCGTGACGCAGCAGCAGAACGCGCAGCACGATCAGATCTCTTCGAAGTCGTCTGAGCTGATCGCCAGGTCGGCGTCGTCCTCGATGGAGCTATCGACCGCGACAACGCGGGGAGCCGAGTTGTTCGACGGATTCTGCGGCACATCGGGCGTGAACGGAATGACCGGGCAGTCCTTCCAGAGACGCTCCAGGGAGTAGAAGACGCGCTCCTCGGCCTGCTGCACGTGAATCACGACGTCTGAGTAGTCCAGCAGCACCCAGCGACCGTCCCGGTGCCCCTCGCGGCGCAGCGGCTTGGACCCCTTGGCTCGCAGCGCTTCTTCGACGGCGTCGACGATGGCCGAGACCTGCCGGTCGTTGTTACCGGTGACGATCACGAAGATGTCGGTAATTGCTAGCCGTTCGCTGACGTCGATGAGGACGATGTCGGTGCCGAGCTTCTCCGACGCGGCGGCCGCGGCGGCGAGCGCGAGGTCCTGGGCGAAATCTGTAGCAGTCACGGGGACCGAGCTTACGCTTGCGCGGAGTCGCGGTAGAGACGGTGCTTGGCGATGTACTGCACCACTCCGTCCGGGACGAGATACCAGACGGGTTGGCCGGCATGCACCCTCTCCCGGCAGGCCGTCGAGGAGATCGCCATCGCCGGCACGTCGACGAGAGTGGCCGAGTTCGGCGGAAGATGCGCGTCGGAGAGCTCGTAACCGGGGCGGGTCACGCCGATGAACTTCGCCAGTTGCAGCGAAAGGTCGGTGTCCTTCCAGGTCAGGATCTGTCCCAGGGCGTCGGCCCCGGTGATGAAGTACAGCTCGGCCCCGGGGCGGATCTTGGCGATGTCGCTGATCGTGTCGACCGTGTAGGTCGGGCCGTCCCGGTCGATGTCGACCCGGCTCACCAGGAAGCGCGGGTTCGACGCGGTCGCGATGACGGTCATCAGGTAGCGGTGCTCGGCCGCGCTGACCTGGCGGCTGGACTTCTGCCAGGGTGCTCCGGTGGGCACGAAGATCACCTCGTCCAGCTCGAAGAGCTGCGCCACCTCGCTGGCCGCGACCAGATGGCCGTGATGGATCGGGTCGAAGGTGCCACCCATGATGCCGACCCGGCGGGGCCGGCGGCCGCTGAACGTATCGTCTCGTTGCGTCACCGTCAGCGGGTCTGTCCGTCGCCGTAGACGATCCACTTCGTCGAGGTGAGTTCGGTGAGTCCCATCGGGCCGCGCGCGTGCATCTTCTGGGTGGAGATGCCGATCTCCGCGCCGAAGCCGAATTCGGCTCCATCGGTGAAGCGGGTTGAGGCGTTGACCATGACGGCGGCGCTGTCGACGCGCTCGGTGAAGCGCCGGGCCGCGAGGAGATCACGGGTGATGATCGCGTCGGTGTGACCGGAGGAGTAGCGGCGAATGTGGGCCAGGGCCTCGTCGATGTTCGGCACGACGCGGGCCGAGATGTCGAGGCTGAGGTACTCGGTGCCCCAGTCATCGTCGTCGGCCGGTTCGGCACCGGCCGCCACGAACGCCTCGTCGCCGTGGACGGTGACGCCGTTGCTACGCAGATCATCCATGATTTTCGGGATGAACTCGTCGGCGATCGCCTCATGGACCAGGATCGTCTCGGCCGAGTTGCAGACGCTGGGGCGGCTCACCTTGGCGTTGACGATGATGCGCTCGGCCATCGCCTGGTCGGCCGAGGCGTCCACGTAGATGTGTACGACGCCGACCCCGGTCTCGATCACCGGGACGGTGGAGTTCTCGACGACATAGTTGATGAGCCCGGCGCCGCCGCGCGGGATGACCAGGTCGACCAGTCCGCGGGCGTGCAGCAGATGGGCCACGCTGTCGCGATCGGTCCCCGGCACGAGTTGGACGCTGTCGCGGGGCAGGCCGGCCTTCTCGGCGGCCGATGCCAGCACGTCGACCAGTGCGCTGTTGGAGTTGTACGCCGAGCCGGAGCCGCGCAGCAGCGCTGCATTGCCGCTCTTGATGGCGAGCGCGGCGGCGTCGACGGTGACGTTCGGACGCGCCTCGTAGATCATGGCGAGGACACCGAACGGCACCCGCACCTGCGTCAGTTCCAGGCCGTTCGGCTGGCTGTAGCCGCGCAGCACCTCCCCCACCGGATCCGGGAGATTGGCGACGTCACGCAGGCCGGCGCTCATCGCGGCGATGCGCTCGCGGTTGAGGGCGAGCCGGTCGATCAGCGACTCCGACAGGCCGGACTCCCGCCCGGCCGCGACATCCAGTTCGTTCGCCGCGAGCACGTCGTCGGCCGCCGCGTCGAGGGCGTCGGCCATTGCGTGGAGCGCGACGTCCTTGGCCGCGCGTCCCAAGGGTGCCAATTCTGCGGCGGCGTCCTTGGCCCGTGCGGCGACCGCCCGGACCTCCGCCTCTGTGGTCTGCGATGTCACCCCGTGATCCTAGGCGCAGAGCTCAGAGCAGGACCAGTTCTCAGACGGCTGGGATCAAGTTCTCCGCCGCGTGGATCAGAGCAGGACGAGATCGTCGCGGTGGACGACCTCCCGACGGAACTCGGCCGGCAGGTCGTTGCTGCGACGGCCGAGCATCCCCGGCAGATCGGCCGAGTCGAAGCTGACCAGGCCGCGGGCGACGACCTGCCTCGACACCCCGACGATCTCGACGGCGTCTCCGGACTCGAACTCGCCCTGCACGTCCACAATGCCGGCCGCCAGCAGGGAGGCGCCCTTGCTGGTCAGCGCCGTCACAGCACCGTCGTCGATCACCAATGTTCCTCGGGGTGTTGATGCGTGCTGCAGCCAGAAGAGGCGCGAGGTGGTGCGGTCACTCACCGGGTGGAAGGCGGTGCCGCCCTCGCCGCGGAGCGCGTCCGAGACGCGGGAGGCTCCGGAGAGAAGTACCGCGATGCCCGAGCCGGTGGCGATGGCGGCCGCCTCGATCTTCGTCGTCATCCCGCCGGTGCCGACGCTGCTGCCGGAGCCGCCGATGCTGACTTCGCGCAGATCATCGGGGCCGTAGACGTCGCTGATCAGTTTGGAGTCGGGCAGCCGCGGGTCGCCGGTATAGAGGCCGTCGACGTCGGAGAGGAGGACCAATGCGTCGGCGTGCACCAGGTGAGCGACCAGCGCGGCGAGGCGGTCGTTGTCGCCGAAGCGGATCTCATGGGTGGCGACGGTGTCGTTCTCGTTGACGATCGGGATGACGCCGAGCGCGAGGAGCCGCTCCAGAGTGCGACTGGCGTTGCGATAGTGGCCGCGCCGGTGCAGATCGTCGGCGGTCAGCAGCACCTGCCCGACCTGCAGCCCGTGCCGGGCAAAGGAAGCGGCGTAGCGCTCGACGAGCAGCAGTTGCCCGACGCTGGCCGCGGCCTGCTGGGTGGCCAGGTCACGGGGGCGGCTGCGCAGGCCCAGCGGTGCGATTCCAGCCGCGATGGCACCGGATGAGACGAGTACGACCTGCTGGCCGCTGGCCCGGCGAGCGGCGAGCGCGTCGACGAGCGCGTCGAGGCGGCTCGGCTCCAAGCGACCGGCAGCGGTGAGCGACGATGAGCCCACTTTCACGACGCTGCGGGAGGCGGCGGCGATGCCTTCGCGACTCATTGCTACTCCGTGACCTCGTCGTCAGCCTCGTCCTGCTCGTTGGCATCGTCGGCGGCGGATCCCTCGGCGGCGTCTGCTTCGTCGTAGATGGGGAGGCCTTCGTCGTCCCATTCGCCGTAGAAGACGTCGTCGTCGCGCTGCCGCCGAGCCTTCTTCGAGGCCAGCCGGTCCTCTGCGCGCGGGCGGGTGTCGGTGGCGAGCCGTTCGTCGGTGCCGCGTCGCGTCGGGCTGTACTCCGAGTCGGCCATCCCGAGCGTCGGTTCGAAGTCGAAGGTGACAAGGCCGATGGTGACAGCGGCTCCCGGCACAGCGCCCTGCTTGCCCAGTTCCTCCTCGACGCCGAGGCGGGCCAGCCGGTCGGCCAGGAAGCCGATCGCCTCTTCGTTGGAGAAGTCGGTCTGCCGGATCCAGCGTTCGGGCTTCTCGCCGCGGACGATAAAAGCCCCCTCCTCGGCCGGGTTCGGCGTGACGGTGAAGCCGGCATCGCCGTGGGCGCGCGGGGCAATGACGATGCGTGCCGGCTCGGGCTCGGGGCGGGCGAGCCGATCGGCCGCGACCGCAGCGGCGAGCGCGAAGCCGAGTTCACGCAGCCCGGCGTGGCTGGTCGCCGACACCTCGAAGACGGTGAGGCCACGGGCCTCGAGGTCGGGACGGACCAGTTCGGCCAGTTCCTTCGCCTCGGGGAGGTCAGTCTTGTTCAACGCCACCAAGCGGGGCCGCTCGAGGAGATCACCCAGCGAGCCCTCGTACTGCGCCAACTCCGCCTCAAGGAGGTCAAGGTCGGTCAGCGGGTCGCGTCCTGGTTCCAGCGTGCCGCAGTCGAGTACGTGCAGCAGCACGGCGCAGCGCTCGATGTGGCGCAGGAACTCCAGGCCCAGCCCCTTGCCCTGCGCGGCACCCGGAATGAGGCCCGGCACGTCGGCCATCGTGAAGACTTCGCTGCCCGCGCTGACCACGCCGAGGTTCGGCACCAGCGTGGTGAAGGGGTAGTCGGCGATCTTGGGGCGGGCGGCCGACATGGCCGCGATGAGTGACGACTTTCCGGCCGACGGGAATCCGACGAGTCCGACGTCGGCGACACTCTTCAACTCGAGTACGACGTCACGCGGCTCGCCGGGCTCACCGAGCAGCGCGAAGCCGGGGGCCTTGCGCCGGTTGTTTGCCAGCGCGGCGTTGCCCAGTCCGCCGCGCCCACCACGGGCGGCGACGAAGCGGGTGCCCGCGCCGAAGAGGTCGGCCAGCACGGTGCCGTCGGTGTCGTGCACGACGGTGCCGTTCGGGACGCGGAGGATCACGTCTTCGGCGCTGGCTCCGTTGCGGTGACTGCCGGCGCCGCCCTTGCCGTTGCCGGCCTTCTGGTGCGGGTGGTGGTGGAAGTCCAGAAGGGTATGGACGTTCGGGTCGACCTCGAGGATGACGTCGCCGCCCTTGCCCCCGTTGCCGCCGTCGGGGCCACCGAGCGGCTTGAACTTCTCACGATGGATGGAGGCCACGCCGTGACCGCCATTGCCACCGGTGACGTGCAGTACGACCCGGTCAACGAATGACGCCACGAGTACTCCTCGACTCTTGTGCCGACACTGTCGGCGGGGACTGCGGCACTGATGAACTGCAGTAATTCTTGGGTGAAACGCGAGAAGCGGGCTCCGGGATCACCCGGGGCCCGCTTCTCATGAGCTTCTGTGGATCAGCTGATGCGCTCAGGCCTCGACGAGGACCGGCGGAACGATGCTGACCGTCTTGCGGCCACGACGGCGACCGAAGAGAACGCTGCCCTCGACGAGCGCGAAGAGCGTGTCATCGCTGCCACGTCCGACGCCGTCGCCCGGGTGGAACTTGGTGCCGCGCTGGCGGATCAGGATCTCACCGGCGTTGACCGTCTGGCCACCGAAGCGCTTGACGCCCAGGTACTGCGGATTTGAATCGCGACCGTTGCGCGAGCTGGACGCGCCCTTTTTGTGTGCCATGTCGTTACTTCTTTCCGGAGGATGCGTCGATACCGGTGACCTTGAGCTCGGTCAGCTTCTGACGGTGGCCCATACGCTTGTGGTAGCCGGTCTTGTTCTTGTACTTGTGGATCTTGATCTTCGGGCCCTTGACCTGGGCGACGACCTCAGCCGTGACGGCGACGCCGGCGAGCTTGTCAGCCTCGTGGGTGACGCTCTCACCATCGACGAGGAGGGTCGCCAGCAGGGCGACCTCTTCGCCGGCGGAGGCGTCGAGCTTCTCGACCTGGACGACATCGCCGACGGCGACCTTGTACTGCTTGCCGCCGGTCTTGACGATCGCGTACATCGAGAACTTCCATTCTTTGGGTCTATGAGCAATTTCTGCGGCGCTGCCTCGCGCTCAGCCGGAAAATGGCCGCGCTGACTGACGCACGCAAAATGAGGACCCTCTCACGAGGGCCGTTGTACAGAGTACGTTATCCGGCACTGGCAATGCAAAACAGTGCCCGAGCCGCGTGAACTGCTGTTGACGAGGTGATCACTCAAGCCTACCGGTCAGGTGGTGGTCAGGGCGTCGGCCGGCGAAAGCGCTCCGTTCGGCCGTTCGCGCGCCGATCGTTCCTGCCATTGTGACGCTCTGGCCTCCGTTTGGCAGGAGCGTTACCTGTTCCGGTCAAGCCGTCGTCGGGGCGTCGGCCGGTGAATAGGCGTTGTGACGGACGCTGGAGCGGCCGAAGAGCCAGCCCATGGCGACCGGGATCTCCTCGGAGCAGTGGAGGACGAGACTCGCCCGGTCCGGCGCGATGGCGACCTTGAAATCGACGTTCTGGCGCTCTGGATCGCGGCTGACGTAGGCATCGAGGGCCGCGGTGGTGCTGCTCTCGCTTAGCGTTTTCTCCGTTTTGCCGGTTTCTCTGAGATCAGCAAGATCGGGATGCACGATCGCCAGGGAGGCGGAGTCGCAGAGGCTCTGCAGGCCCTGCTGGTCGATCGCCGCATCACCGGCCGCAATCGAGCCGGCCACGACGAGCATGGCCAGGACGAAAAATCCGAGGATGAGTGGGATGGTCGACCCGCGGTCGTCGTCGCGCCTCGGCCTCCGGGTGCTCACGGGGTGGGTTCGGGGACGAGGCGTCCGCGTTGTTGAGCGATGGTGATTGTGGTCCGAGTCGGTTTGGCCACGATCGTGCCGGGAATGGCGTTGGCTGGTCCGTTGTCGACGGTGTAGCTCGCGCTCCAGGTCGGGGTGGCCGTGATCGAGTCCGTATGACCGACCGGGGTGGTCTGCGTGTAGGTATGACCGAAGAACCCAGGGCAGTCTGGCGTGGAGCAACGATCAGCCGACGTGTACGGCCGACCCGCACTCGTCGCGGTGACTTGATTGCCGTCACCGAAATCCCAGGCGACATCGTGCAGCCGGATGGTTATGCGCACCTGATGTCCGAGCAGGGTGACATCGGCCAATGTCCGCTGAGCTGGCGTATCGAGCCAGAAGATCGTCTGCATATTGACGAGAGTCTGGCCACCGGCGGGCGTGACGCCGAGCGGCGCCGTCGGCAGGAGTTTGGTAACCGCGGCGCGAACCATCGCGGCCGTCACCTGCGGGGTGGCCGGCGCGGCGGCAGTAACCGGGACACAACGCATCCCCGCATAACCCCAAGGCGCATTCGGCGGTGAGGTCAAGCGCGTATAGGTCACGACGGCCTTCTGCGGATGCGCCGGATCATTGGTAACGCAGGTGCCAGCCACCTCGCACCCATGCTGCGCAATCGTCGTCGGCGTATCAGCTACACCAACCGAGCCGGCCGACGGCACCGGCGCAGTGGTTCCATCGCACGTCACCGTCATGGCCTCGATGACGGCCACATTTGCAGACGAACGGGTACCTCCGCGCGACTGTGATGGTTTGCAGTTTGAGCTGTGCACACTGCTGCTTGCGGACACAGTTACGCCTCCGCCGAGCGAGGGCTCACCGTTGAAGCCAGTCCCTGACGGTGCAGTAGTGGCGGACTGAGGGACGTCGCACGAGCTGACCAACGGGAGAGCACTGGCCGCCGATTCCGAGCTACCAACCAAGATGGGCGCCAGCAGAACGATTGCCGGCAGCAGGTTTCGCGCCCTCAATGACGGATCTCCGACATCATCCAGTGACCGCTCAGCCATTTTAGGAAGAACTGATAAATCCCTGATGTGTTGGTGACGTTACGCACGACGGAGTTCGAGGCTGTCAGGAGCTGTTCTGGTGCTCGCACGAGATTCGCGCGCATGACAATCGTCGCGTCATTGGCGCCCGCAGAAGCGTCGACGGCGATTGCGGTCACCTTGGTCTTGGTGCCCGCCCAGTGCAACCCAGCGCCTTGGTCCTTCACCAATTCGTCAACGATATTGCCCGCGCACGTCTTGCATTCAGACAGCGAAAGCTTCTGAATCGCCTGCGGGTCCATCGACTTGTATGCCCAGTCAATCGCAGCTACGTAGTAGAGGACGAAGTCGGCAGCATTCTCCGGAGCGTTCGCTTGGGTCTCACTGCTGAGGGTCGGTGGGGTCTCGCCTGGTTTGATGTCGGGCCCTGTCGTCGGGAAGGTCGGCAAGGCCGCCGCCGACGGGCTAGCCGATGTTGCAGGCACTGCGGACGTCACAACCGGCTTGGGTGACTCCTTCTTCGAGCACGCAGCAACAACGAGAACAGCCGTCAATACCGTCGCGACAAGCGCGACCTTCCTCCCCATGCCGGATACCTTCTCATGACCGGCATCGCCTCGGAAGCACCTTCGGAGCGACTGTGGATAACATCTCGTCCCCTGCCTGCCGCGACCACCCCACGCACCCCTGGGTTCACGCCACACACCTCCTGAGTTCAGGTCTGAGGCACGCCCGGCATACCTATGAGGCCATATCGCGGGCGGGTCTGCTCACTCCCTAGCTACGACACGCTGAGTCGGGCGAGCACCACCAAGCTGAACACATCGTCCGGCGACGGCAACTAGCCTTCACGGCGTGACAGAACTCTGGTTCGATGAGGACCTTCCGCCCGCACGCCGACACGGTTCACTGCAGCACGCGTCGAGCACGGACGGCGTGTGGGCCGTCCTGACCTACGACTGGGCGCACCCTGCTGATTCGGCCCAGGAATCCACTGAACTTCTGGGACTATTCGGTGCCGCAGTCCACGGGCTGGGGCACATGCTCCTCGATGAAGGTGTCCCACTCCCGGACGGAGAACTCGCCAACTGGGCCGTCGCGCCAGACCGACCATCGGCGGAGTTTGGGCGTTGGGATCCCACGCTGATGGCGATCGACGGCCATATCCAGCTCGCCGTTGCGCGCACGTTTGGCACCCAACAGGCGTTCGCGAGCTCACTGGACCAGTGTCACCTGGTCGGCATACTCCCCGCCGGACGATGTATCTCGCTGAAAACCACTCCAACGACAACTGTCGAAGACTGAACTCGTCAGCAGCCTCCACCGCACTGCGATCTGGCCGATCAGCTGATCGGCCAGATCCTCTGATCAGCTGGAGGTGGTCGGCGGACCCGCAGGACGGCTTGCGGCGCGGCGACGCGGACGGCGACCGGCCGGCACAGTGACCGGCTCGATGATCGGCTCCACGACGACGCCAGCCGGCTCCGACTCGGTCAGCTCGCTGGCCGACGCACCAACGTGCTCCATCGTGACGGTCGCGCCGAGCTCCGCGGTGGAATCGCTGACCCAGTCGACGGCCACCGAGAATCCGGACTCAGATCCACCGTGGAGACCGTGCCCATTCAGGTCCTGGCCATTCAGATCGCGGCCATTAGCCTGCGAGTCACCGGCCGGGTCGACATCTTCAGCGGCCGCGGCATCGACCTCCGCCGACGCCCCGATCAGATCCGCATCGTCCGAGCCGTTGAGGATCTCGTCAGCCAGGTTCGATTCGTCAGCCACGCCGTCCGTCGCCTCCGACACCGGTGCGATCTCAAGCGAATCGTCGAAACTATCGACTGATTCAGCCGTATCGACGCCATGGTCATCGTGGTCGTGACCATCGTGGTCGTGACCGTCGTGGTCGTGGTGGAGGACACCGGCCATAGCGGCCATCGCGGTGGCCGCAGCACGACGCTGCTCCTCGGTCATCGGCTCCGGCAGCTCGATCGGCTCGGCGACGGCTGCGCCCTTGCCGCGATTGCGCCGGCCCCGACGCTTCGAGCCGCCCTCTTCGACCGTCTCGACCGCGGCCGAGGCGATGCCGACCGGCTCGCTGTGCACGATCACGCCACGCCCCTTGCAGTGTTCGCAAGGCTCGCTGAACGCTTCGAGCAATCCTTCACCGACGCGCTTACGGGTCATCTGCACCAAGCCGAGCGAGGTCACTTCGGCGACCTGATGCTTCGTCCGGTCGCGGCCGAGGCATTCGGTCAGGCGACGCAGCACCAGATCGCGGTTGCTCTCGAGCACCATGTCGATGAAGTCGATGACGACGATGCCGCCGACGTCACGCAGACGCAACTGGCGCACGATCTCTTCGGCCGCTTCGAGGTTGTTCCGGGTCACCGTCTGCTCAAGGTTTCCGCCGGCACCGACGAACTTGCCGGTGTTCACGTCGACCACCGTCATCGCTTCGGTGCGGTCGATCACCAGAGATCCACCGGACGGCAGATACACCTTGCGATCCAAGGCCTTCGTCAGCTGCTCGTCGACCCGCAGGTCACCAAAGAGATCACCGGTTCCGACGTACTTGCTGGCCCGCTCGGCCAGATCGGGGGCGACATCGTTCACATAGCCCGAGATCTCCGACCAGGCCCGGTCACCCTGCACGACAAGGCGGTTGAAGTCCTCGTTGAAGACGTCACGTACCACGCGGATCGCCAGATCCGGCTCGCCGTAGAGCAGCGTCGGCGCCGACTTCGGGGAAGCCGCCTTGGCCTGAATCGCCTCCCACTGCGCCTTCAGACGCTCGACGTCGTGAGTGAGATCAGCCTCGCTGGCCCCCTCGGCGGCCGTGCGGACGATGACGCCAGCATCTTCGGGGACGATCTTCTTGAGGATCGACTTCAAGCGAGTGCGCTCAACATCGGGAAGTTTGCGGCTGATTCCGGTCATAGCGCCGTTCGGCACGTAGACCAGGAAGCGCCCCGGCAGCGAGATCTGGCTGGTCAGGCGAGCGCCCTTCTGGCCCACCGGGTCCTTGGTGACCTGGACCAGCACCGTGTCGCCGGAGCTCAGTGCATTCTCGATCGCCCGTGATTTACCGTCGATTCCGGCGGCGTCCCAGTTGACCTCACCGGCGTAGAGCACGCCATTGCGCGCCTTGCCGATGTCGATGAACGCGGCCTCCATGCTCGGCAGCACGTTCTGCACGCGGCCGAGGTAGACGTTGCCGGCGTAGGCGGTGCTTGATGCCCGGGTGACGTAGTGCTCGACCAGGATGTTGTCTTCGAGGACGGCGATCTGGGTGCGGTCGCCGAGTTCGCGAACGGCCATGACCCGGTCGACCGACTCCCGGCGAGCCAGGAACTCAGACTCGGTGAGGATCGGTGGACGACGACGGCTCGTGTCGCGCCCGTCCCGTCGCCGCTGCCGCTTCGCTTCGAGCCGGGTCGAACCCCGGACGCCGCGGACACCGTCATCGTCAGAGGCGCCACCGCCGCCACCACCACGGGTGTTGCGGACGTGCACCACCGTGTTCGGCGGGTCGTCGCTGTCACTGCCTTCGGCCGAATCGGCGGCTCCATCGGCCGACCGGCGACGGCGCCGACGGCGGCGCGAGGACGTGCTTCCGCCGCCCCCGTCACTCTGCTCGTCACTGCCGGCGGAGTCCGTTACCTCGGCCGACGAGTCACCATCGGAAGCAGCGTCGGTGTCAGTAGCGTCGCCTTCGGCTGCTCCGTCGGCACCTTCAGCGCTGTTCTCGGCGCCGGTGTCGCCACCGTTGCGTCCGCCGCGACCACGACGACCACGGCGACGTCGGCGGCGCGCCCCGGTGGCCTCCTCGGCGGCAACCTCACGGGCCTCCTCGGCGTCCATGACGTCAACGGTGTCCAAGCCACCGGCGGCGTCGAGGGCCTCGATGATCTCCTCTTCGGAGAGTTCCCCATCGACGTCAGTGGGTGGAATCGGGTGCTCAGCGGCCGGCGAGGTGGAGGCAGAACTGCTCCGGCGACGGGTGCGGGGAGCGGGAGCGATCGCCTCGGACGGCGGCACGAAGAGCACCGTCGGTGCCACGAAGGACGGCGCCGCGACGGCGGACGCTGGAGCGTCGGCCGCCTCATCGGCTGAAGCTTCAGTGGAGGTCGAGGCACCAGCGGCGCGTGATGACCGGCGGCGGGCTGGGCGCGCGGCTGCGGCCGGGGCATCGCCGGCCTCGGCGACGGCCGGCGATTCGAGCGGGGCGGCCTCAGCGGAGTCAGCCGGGGTGGCCTCAGCGACGGTGGCGGGCGCCTTCTTGGCGGCGCGACGGCGCGGGGCCTTCACCGGCGCCGCGTCGGGAGCACCAGCGGTTTCGGCGGCGACATCCGGGCCGGCGTCAGCGCTGGCGGCCTCAACGAGTTCAGGCTGCGCGGCCTTCTTGGCGCTCTTGCGAGCCTTCTTCACCGTCGGTGCGACGGCGTCAGAGGAATCAGCAGATGCGGCAACGGGGGACTCCGCGGCGGCGGCTGACTTGCGCGGGGCGGACTTGCGAGGCGCCTTCCGCGGGGCCGGGGGCGCCGTCTCGGCTGAGTCTGAAGCGCTTGCGGTCGACTCTGTCGGGTTTTCTGGTTCGGACATGTACTTGTGTCACTCCTTCTCACCCCCGGGCGCAGGCACTCACACATAGCGAGTACTCGCGGCCGCACGGAGGCGGTTCTGGCAACCGGTCCAGTTTGGGCCGACTGCAAAGTCTGCGGGCGATCTTCCCGTGGGTTCGCGGGTAGATCGTTCAAATCAAAAGCTACGAATCTGACTGCCGCGCTGCTCGGTCTGCGGCGAGCGGGTCGCCGATCACACCTGATTCATCGAGTGGTCCCTGCGCCAGCCGAACCGCCAGGGGCGGCAGAGCAAGGGCGAGACCCGCGACGGATCGCAAGGCGGCAAGTACATCATCGGGGCGCACCGCAGGGGTTTCCTGCCGTACTACCAGAGCCAGTATCGCACGGTTCTCATCCTCCGGCTCTGCAGACGCGCCATGCACGGTCGCCGCAAGTACCGCTCCCCGAGCATTTATGGTGCGTCGACCGTCTTTTGTGAGTCGCTCGACAGGCACCTCGGACTGGGCCAGAAAGGCCTCCACCGCCGCGCGGGCCTGCGTCTGGGTGACCCCAGGAAGCTGGATCTCCCAGCTGGAGGCCTGCATCTGCTCGGCCAGCGAACCGCCGGCCGACTCGACCGCCTCGACGATGTCCAGGCCCTCGGGCAGCGCCTCGTCGATCCGCACCCGCAATTCCTCGACGTCCATCCGGGTCGCCAGGCCGATCTCGAGGTACTCCGCCTCGCTCGCCACACCGGTCGGAGCCGCCCCGAGGTAGCTGATCTTGGGGTGCGGCGAGAAGCCGGCAGAGTAGGCCATTGGGACATTTCCCCGGCGCAGCGCCCGTTCGAAGGCGCGGGCAAAGTCACGATGCGACGTGAAGCGCAGCCGACCCCGCTTGGCGTAGCGCAGCCGTACGCGCTGCACTATCGGCGGCGGAGGCGGGCCTTCCGGGACACGACGGGCCATCTGTATCAGCCGCCGCTAGCGTCCGCTGAACTTCGCGGTACGACGCTCCACGAAGGAGGCGACGCCCTCAGCGGCGTCCTCGGTGCCGAAGAGCGTCACCGCATCCTCCAGCAGTGCCGCGATGGCCGCCTCCTCCCCGTCGCGGATGACGCCGCGGGCGCTGCGGATAGTGGCCTGTACGCCGAGTGGCGCCTGGGCGCAGATCCGGTCGGCGATCTCGATCGCCTTGGCCAACTGCTCCCCGGCCGGGACGACCTCCTGGACGAGCCCGAGCCGCAGCGCCTCCTCGGCATCGAAGAGGTCACCGGTGAGCAACCAGCGCATCGCGTTGCCCCAGCCCGCCACCTGCGGCATGCGCACCGTGGCCCCGAGGAACGGGTAGATGCCGCGAGCCACCTCGATCTGCCCGAACTTGGCATCGTCCGCGCTGATGCGGATGTCCGAGGCCAGCAGGAGTTCGATGCCCAGGGTCAGGCACATCCCGTGAACGGCGGCGACGATCGGTTTGCGACGCAGCGGCTCCCGCAGGTTCCACGGGTCGGCGCCCCCCTCGGGAATGCCGAGAGTGCCGTCCTGGATTCGCGGGGCGATCTCGGCCAGGTCGAAGCCGGCGGTGAAGTGCGGCCCGTGCGCGAATACGACGCCGGCCCACAGGTCGTCGTCGCGTTCGAGTTCGCCGTAGGCCTGCGCCAGCGCGTCCCACATCTCGACGTTGACTGCGTTCCGCTTGGCCGGCCGGTTCAGCCCGATCAGCAGGACGTGACCGCGCCGCTCAAGAGTGACCGTCGCTTCGGTCGCGGTGTCGGTGACTGGGGTGCTCGAAGACATTTGGCAAGTCTCGCAGTACCTGCGCCGCCGACTCCAGAGGGGTCAGCGGCACAGGCACGAGCCCGTCTTGACTAGTGCGCGAACTGGGTGATGCCGAAGATGACGGCCACCGTGGCCACGATCGCGGCCAGGATGGCGTATGGCTCGCGGGCCCGAAAAGCGCGAACGGTCAAGAGGACCGGCAGCACACCGAGCACCGCAATGTGTGCCTCGACGGCCAGGAATGCATAGACCGCGCAGACAGCCACGGTGATGGCAGTGAACCTGTTCCGCTGCAGTGCCCCCGCGGGCGTCTGCGGCGCAGAGTTCTGCGGCCCGTAGGTCTCGACAGGGGGCGGCGGATAGGAGCCGCCTGACTGCTGCGGCCGCTCGCCGTAGACAGGCTGCTCGCCGTAGACAGGCTGGCCGCCGTAGAAGGGCTGACCGCCTTGCGGAGGCTGGGTTTCGTAGGTCGACTGCTGGACGTGCGGCGCGCCCTGCAGCGCACGGGTGGCGTCACTCCACTTCACACCGTCCCACCAACGAGCCGTGGGCGTTCCAGCCGGATCCGGGTACCAGCCGGGCGCTACATCTGTCATTGCTGTGTCCTCCCTTTTGCTTCGACGTGCTCGAAGCAATCCGGCGATCTTACGGGCCGGATCTCGGCGGTGTCACCGGGGCTCCAGCCGCTCACAGACCACCTGCCGACACCCTCCCACTACGGGCCGAGGCCAACTTGACAGCGTCGAACATGTATTCGAATATTGAGGGATGTTGGATGTCGCGATTCGCAGACTAGACGGTGACACCGTCATCGATCTGGGCTCGCGCGCTGCTCCCCCGTTACCGGTACTCCCCGCCCTCGAACCCCTTCTCCCGAATGGCCTGCGGCGGGGCAGCACGGTGAGCATCACCGGGTCGGTCTCCCTGCTCCTCGCTGTGATGGGGGCGGCCTCGGCCGACGGAGCGTGGTGCGCGCTGGTCGGAATGCCGCATATCAGCGCCGAGGCGGCCAGTGAATACGGCATCGAACTCTCCCGCCTCGCCTTCGTCCCCTCCCCCGGCAAGAGCTGGACGACAGCGGTCGGGGCACTGCTGGATGCCGTCGACGTGGTGGCCACCCGGGTGCCCAACCGGGTCACCGATGGCGATATCCGTCGCCTCAGCGCCCGTGTGCGCACCCGCGAGGCGGTCCTGCTGCCGTTCGGCACCACCGCGAACCGCCCGGCCGGGTCCGGCACCTCGCAGTGGCCGGGGGCCGACCTTCGGCTGTCCGCGGAGGGTGGCGAGTGGCTCGGGATCGGAGAGGGGTACGGCCGGCTGAGGCAGCGGCAACTCTCGGTCACCGTCCAGGGGCGCGGGCAGGCGGCCCGACCCCGCACCACCACTCTCTGGCTACCGGCTCGGGGCGGCGGCGCCCAGGTCGCCCCCTCCGTCGTCCCCTCCGCCGCCTCCTCTGCCGTCCCGATCCCTCTCCCGGTCGCGGCCACCGACGCCGCTGCGCCCCTGCCCGCCCAAGCCAGCTAATGCTCCCCGCCGTCACCTCCCCCACCTCCCCCACCCGGATGATCGCCATCTGGTGCCCGGATTGGCCGGTTACCGCGGCCCAGCTAGCCGCCGCTGATGCAGGGCGAGCCAGTGGTGATCCAGCGGAGGTACCGGCGGCCGTCTTCACCGCCAACCGCGTGGTGGCCTGCTCGCACTCGGCCCGGGAGGCCGGGGTGCGCCGTGGTCTACGCCGGCGCGAGGCCCAGGCCCGCTGCCCCGAACTGACCGTGCTCACCCGCAATGAGGCCGCCGAGGCCCGCGCCTTCGAGCCGGTGGTCCTGGCTCTGGAGTCACTTGCTCCCGGGGTCGAGGTCACCCGTCCCGGTCTGGCCGCGATCGGCGTCCGGGGTCCCACGCGTTACTTCGGCGGCGAGGCTCAGGTGCTACAGGTGCTCTCCCGCGCCGTCGCTGAACTGCAGTTGGCCGATGGGGTCGGCGCCAACCTGCTGCTCGGGGTGGCCGACGGATCCTTCGCCGCCGAGCAGGCGGCCCGTCGCGGGCTCATCGTCCCGGCCGGAGAATCTGCTGATTTTCTCGCGCCATTGTCGGTTCGCACCCTTGATCCGTCGGGCACTTCGGCCCTGGTCGACCTCCTGCTCCGGCTTGGCCTGCGCACGCTGGGCGCCTTCGCCGCGCTACCGCCCCGAGAGGTGCTGGCCCGGTTCGGCCCGGACGGCGCATGGGCCCATCGCCAAGCCGGTGGACGCGACGACCGACCGGTTGCCGGCCGCCGTCCACCCGCCGAATTCACCGTCACCCTGGACTTCGAACCAGCCCTGGATCGCGTCGACACCGTCGCCTTCAGCGCCCGGGCCAGCACCGAGAAGTTCGTCGCCGACCTGGCCGACCATGGACTCGCCTGCACCTGCTTCGAGCTGCAGGTGCTCACCGAAAACGGATCCGAAGCGGTCCGCCGGTGGCGGCACGCCGGTGTGCTCAGCTCGATAGACGTCCTGGACCGGATTCGCTGGCAGCTCGAAGGCTGGATGAGCAGGCACGGCCCGAACTCCGGCGGGGTCAGCCGCCTCTGCCTGATCCCCCTCGAGACGGTCCCCACCGGGGCGCACCAGCAAGCGTTGTGGGGTGGATCGGGGGCGAACGACGAGCGGGCCCACCGCGCCCTGGCCCGCGTCCAGACGCTACTGGGTCACGGGTCCGTGCTCACCGCGGTGATTCAAGGCGGGCGAGATCCGTTGCAGCGCACCGGACTGACCGCCTGGGGTGACGAACCCGCACCGCTGCGCCCACCCACGCAACCCTGGCCCGGCCGACTGCCGGCACCCGCTCCCTCGGTCCTCTTCGACCCACCGCGTCCGGCCCAGGTGCTGGACCTCGCCGGACGCCCGGTCACGATCACGCCGCGCGGCACGGTACCCAGCCCGCCGGCGAGTTTGGTCATAGAAAAGCGGACTGTTGCGGTGACGTCATGGGCCGGTCCGTGGCCGGTGGACGAGCGCTGGTGGAGCAACGAGTCAGGACGGCAACTGGCTCGCTTCCAGCTCGTCGACGTACACGGCCGGGCCTACCTGGTCGGCTGCGAGATGCTCAGCAGTCAGACCGCGACCGAAGGCGCCCAGGAGTACATGGCGCGTTGGAGCCTGCACGCCACCTACGACTAGAGCGGCACTGACAGCAAGGAATTCTGCGCAGAATCGGCACCTCATCGGCGTGTCGCTACCCGAAACGCGTGGGACAGTTAGATACTTGTGAGTTCTGTGATGCACTTGTGGTCTAGTGGGACTTGATTTACGTTTGGGGCGGTCGATCGGTACAGACGTCGATCCCCTCAGACCAAAGAGGCAATGTTTTGTCGCAGCTACTAGGCCCCACCAGCAGTCTTTCGTTCTTCGGACGCACCAATGAAGACGAGGACGTCCTTGAGCAGCAGTTGCTCATCGAAGAGG
Source organism: Frankineae bacterium MT45 (assembly GCA_900100325.1). Classification (NCBI taxonomy): domain Bacteria; kingdom Bacillati; phylum Actinomycetota; class Actinomycetes; order Frankiales; species Frankineae bacterium MT45. The sequence goes on along the minus strand of LT629697.1, from coordinate 1,720,918 downwards.
CTGGCGAGCCGGTCCCGGCCGTGAAGCGCTGGCGCCGTCCACGCCGAATCGCCGCCATCGTGGCGCTGGCCGCGGCCTCCATCACTCTCGTGCCGCTGAGCACCGCCTCGGCTGATCCGTCAGCCAACGCCTGGTACCGGCTGCGCATGTGCGAATCAAGCAACCGCTACGACATCAACACCGGCAACGATCACTACGGCGCCTACCAGTTCGACCTCTCGACCTGGCGCAGTGTCGGTGGCACCGGGTACCCGAACCTCGCCTCACCGGCCGAGCAGGACAGGCGCGCACTGATCCTCTACCGCAAGCGTGGCTGGCAGCCGTGGCAGTGCGCCCGAATCATTGGGCTCACCAACGACTCCGATGCCCGCAGCGGACGCACCAGCGACATCACGGTCGCCAGCGACGGCGCGGTCGCGATCCCGACCAAGAACAAGGCCCCCGCCTGGCACGGCAGCCGCAACTACTACGTCGGTGACCACAACTCGGTGATCGCCGCCTGGCAGGTCCAGATGGGTAAGCGCGGCGCTCCCCTCGTCGGAACCGGCCAATTCGGACCCAAGACGGTGGCCGTCGCCAAGCGACTGCAGGCGCGCAACGGCCTTCCCGTCACCGGCATCATCGGACCCAACACCTGGGCGCTCGCCTGGAACGGCAAGTACTAACCCCTTCCCCCTCACTTGCCGAGTAGTTGAGCGCCCAGGCGTTGTCCGACTGAATACGTTGTCCGACTGATTGCCCAACAAAAACAAGGGTTTCAGAGCAGCAGGCTGGCGGCCACGGTCGCTCCCAGATCCCAGCAGGCATCCAGGTCGCTCTTCCCCGGCGTGCCGATCGTCAGCACCGGATCGTGGACCTCACGCCAACCGAGCCCCTTGGCGATGCCCTGCACCGCACGCAGGGCGCCGCCGGTGTCACTGTTGCCGTGGATGAAGCACCCGTACGGCGCTCCGACCTTCGCCGTCAACGTGGGGTAATAAATCTGGTCGAAGAAGTGCTTCAACGCCCCGGACATGTACCCGATATTTGCGGGCGTTCCGAGCAGGAACGCGTCAGCCGCGAGCACGTCGACGGACGTAGCCGCCAGCGCCGGACGTACCTCGACGTCAACACCGTCGAGCCCATCGGCCCGCGTTCCACTCAGCACCGACTCCAGCAGCGCGGCCAGCGCCGGCGACGTGGTGTGGTGCACGACGAGCAGGACTGGATTCGCCACCGCCCCAAATTAGCCCATCCCCGTAGCGCATCTGCGCTGCACCGCGCCGACCGCGAGGCGGCACGCACCCCCGTTGCCAGCCTGCGCCCCGATGACCTAACCTTCCCTTAACCGGGGGGTTAGCGATCTTCATGAGAATCGTCCGAAATTCATGACACGAGTCCGCAGCGCCGATCTCTCCAGTCGGAGCCCGATCCGGCGCCTGCTCCATGTGGCGATCGCGATGGCACTCCTCGTCGGTAGCGCCGCCTGCGGTGCCGCCGATGAGGCGCCCAGCGGGAGCGGCGCGCAGGCCACCCTGGAAGCTGGACAGGTGCAGTTCCGGACCAAACTGGACCAGGACCGGTCATCCTTGGTGAAGGCCGAGGTGGATTACCCACCTCAGGTGGAGAGCGGAATCGGCGAGGCCGCGACCTTTAACCTGAGCATGGTCGTGCCGCGCCAACTCGCCATCGCCACACCCGTCCGGCCAACACCATCACCGTCACGCACGTCGCCAACACTCACCTCGGCGCCGTTCTTCGGCGGTGGCATCGTGGATCTCAACGTCATCTCCGGCGACAGCGGCGTGACGGTGGTGGCCCTCTCCCCGGAGAAGCAGCCTCTGCTGGATCCGGGCGAACGGGCCACCTGGAGCTTCTCCTCGACCGGAACCAATCCCGGGGACTACCGGCTCGCGGTGCAGGGAACGGTCCTCGATCAGGACTCGTCAACCCCGCTGGTGCAGCTTGAGCCGATCTCCATCGACTTCAAGGTCGATGACAACCTTGGCCACAAGGCAGCCAAGACCGGAAACCTGGTCGTCAAGGTGGCCCTCGGGATCACTGCCGTGCTCACCCTCGCCGGGCTCCTCGGGCTCACCTGGCGACGCACGAGAGGTCGCCACACGGCGAAGTAGCCGCCGTCGAAAACACGTCTCAGTTGAACTCGTCCGGGTTGGGGCCGGTCCGCTCGTTCTTGTTCAGCGCGGAGATGAGGCCGACCTCAGCCGGGGTCAATTCGAAGTCAAAGATCTCAAAATTCTCCTGAATCCGGGACGGCGTGACCGACTTCGGGAAGACGATGCTGCCGAGTTGGATGTGCCAGCGCAGCACGACCTGGGCCGGGCTCTTGCCGTGGTCCCGGGCGATTGAGGTGACGGTCGGATCGTCCAGGACCCGACCCCGCGCGATCGGCGACCACGCCTCGGTGGCGATTCCGTGCTCAGCATCGAAGTCGAGCAGTTCCTGCTGGGTCAGGTACGGATGGGCCTCGATCTGGTTCACGGCCGGGGTTATCTCAGTCTCCTCGTGCAGCCGGCGCAGATGGTGCGGGTGGAAGTTCGACACACCGATGGCGCGGGCCCGACCCTCGGCGTAGATCCGTTCAAACGCCTTCCACGTCTGCACGATGTCGCCGGTCTTCGGCTGCGGCCAGTGGATGAGGAAGAGGTCGATCTTCTCCAGTTGCAGATCGGTGAGCGTCTGGTCGAACGCTCGCAGCGCGCTGTCGAAACCGTGGAAGGGGTTGTTCAACTTGCTGGTGACGAAGACGTCCGCACGGTCAAGGCCCGACTGCTGCAGCGCCTGGCCGACCTCCTTCTCGTTACCGTACATCTCGGCGGTGTCGATGTGCCGGTAGCCGACCTTGAAGGCGGCGGAGACGGCCTCCACCGTGTCGGCCGGTTTCACCTGAAAGACGCCGAATCCCAGCTGCGGAATCTCGACGCCATTGTTGAGGGTTACGTTGGGGACGGTCACGATTCTCCTAATAAGTAAGGTCGATCGGCGCAGCGACGGACGACAGGCCCGGTCGCTGGCCGGTCAACTTCCGATACGCAGCGACGGCCAGATCGCACCCACGGCGAGACCGCCGATGAAGAGCCAGCCGAATGCGCGGTTGTGGATCAGGCAGACGCGGTGATACCAGAGCGGCCAGCCGATGTACCCCTCCGGAGCCTGTGCCGGCGCCGGCTGCGACATGACCGACAACGCCCGCCGGGCCCGCGGAGCGGCCAGCAGCACCACGGCCAGGAACGGGCTCAGCGCGCCGAACGCGATACCGACCACGGTGAAGACGTACATCAGCACCAGCACCGACTCGTTGAGCCGTCGGGCTCGCCGCTCACCGAGGAGCACCGGCAGGGTGCGCTGCTGCTGCGAGGTGTCGAAGGACCGCTGATCGATGTGCTTGCCGATCAGGATGGAGGCGACGCCGAGTCCGTACGGCACGCTGGCCAGGAACGCATCGCCTGACCAGTGCCCGGTGATGACGAAGTAGCCACCGCCGATCATCAGCGGTCCCCAGACCAGGAACGCGGCCACCTCGCCGAGGCCGAGCTCCTTCAGCGCCCGCGGCGCCGCGTCGTAGGCGTAGAGAAGCAGCCCGCCGACGAGGGCGAGCAGAAGCGCGGCCACGCCACGAAGAGCAATGAAATACACGGCGATCGCGACGGCGACCGCGCCCAGTATGAGCAACCCGGTGGCCAGGAAACGCATCGTAAAGGCGCCACTGGAGATCGGGTGCAGCGTGTACCGGCGCCGCGGCGAGTCTTCGGTGTCGTGCCCGCGCCGGTATCCGAAGTAGTCGTTGGAGAGGTTGCTGATGCCGTGCAGCACCACATACCCCACGAAAACCAGGATGAACGGCAGCGCCTCGAAGCGCCGATCAGTCGCCGCCAGCAGCCCGGCGATCACGGCCGCCTGGGCCGAGATCACCAGGATGACGCTGCGGGCGGCGTAGAGGAAGCGGGTCACCGGATCCAAGCCCTGCAGATCGCTGGCCTGCGCTGGGTAGAAACCGGTAAAGGCCCTGACCCAGGCGAACCGTCCGCGTGAGGGGCGGTTACCCAAGGCCGGTGTTGCTCCGGACATAGTTCACTCCTCTCTACCTACACCGTACGTCGCGTGGCGGTACTCGACGAGCACCTCATGCGCTGGGAGACGGCTCCAGGAACGGGTAGTCGGTGTAGCCCACGGCGTCTCCACCATAGAAAGTCGACTGATCCGGCTCATTGAGCGCAGCCCCCTGCTTCCAGCGCTGCACCAGGTCAGGGTTCGCGATGAAGTAGCGTCCGACCGCAACCAGATCGCCGAGGTCGTCGTCGATGAAGCGCTGCGCGGTGGCCAAGTCGGTGACCGAGCCGAATCCGTCGTTCACGATCACGGTGCCGCCGAACTTGGCCCGTAGGCTGCGCACCAGGTCGCTGCTGGGGTCGGCCAGGATGTGCAGGTAGGCCAGTCCCAGCGGCGCAATGGCCTCGACCAGCGTCGTGTAGGTCTGCGCCGTCTCCACCGGATCGGCCTCGATCGCGCCCTGGACGTTGTGGGCCGGCGAGATGCGGATACCGACGCGCTCCGGTCCGATCGCCTCGGCGACCGCCTTGGTCACCGCGATCGCAAACTGCGCGCGAGCCTCGGGCGAACCGCCGAACTCGTCGCTGCGCTGGTTGGCCGACGGGGCCAGGAACTGGTGGATCAGGTAACCGTTCGCGGCGTGGATCTCCACCCCATCCAGTCCGGCCTCGATGGCCGAGCGGGCGGCGTGGACGAACTCACCGACGACATCGGCGATCTCGGCCGTCTCCAGCGCCCGCGGTACGGCGTGCGGCTGCGGACCGGCCGCGGTGACGATCTCGCCTTCGAGCGGGATCGCGCTGGGAGCCACCGACTCGAGCCCGTTCTTGTTCTCCGGGTGGGCGATGCGCCCGGCGTGCATCAACTGGACGACGATCTGACCACCGGCGGCATGCACGGCGTCGGCCACACTGCGCCAGCCTTCGATCTGAGCCGGCGTGTGGATACCCGGGGTGTTCAGGTACCCCTGCCCGACCGCGCTGGGCTGCGTCCCCTCAGTGATGATCAAGCCGGCACCGGCACGCTGCCCGTAATACGTGGCGGCGATGTCACGGGGCACCTGCCCGGTTCCGGCCCGGTTGCGGGTAAGCGGGGCCATCACGATCCGATTGGCCAGATTGAGCTTTCCTGCGGTCGCTGGTTCAAAGAGGTCTGTCATCGTCACGTTCCTCGCATCGTCGGTATGGGCTCGGATCAGCCCAAGGGACGGAACCTCCGGCGACGGGTGTCAGATTCCGCGCCGGGCAATTTCGAGAGCTTCGCCACGATCGCGTTACAGAACCGGCAGATTTGGCTATGACGACGGGATCGTCGCTACGTCGATCACGAATCGGTAGCGCACATCGCTGGCCAGGATCCGCTCGTAGGCCTCGGAGACCCGGCTGGCATCGATGAGTTCGATGTCGGCCGTGATGCCGTGTTCGGCGCAGAAGTCCAGCATCTGTTGGGTCTCGGCGATCCCACCGACGTTCGAACCGGTGATGCTGCGCCGGGCCCCGACCAGCAGACCTGGACCGAATGTGTCGGGTTTTGCGGGGATTCCCAGGTTCACAATCGCCCCGTCGATCCGCAGCATCTTTAGGTAGGCGTTCACATCAAGGTTCACCGACACCGTGTTCAGGATGACGTCGAACTTCTTCGAGAGCTCCTTGAAGGTGGCCGGATCACTCGTCGCGTAGTACGCATTGGCCCCATAGGCCAGGCCGTCGGCCTGCTTGGAGAGCGTCTGCGAGAGCACCGTGACGTCGGCCCCCATCGCGTGCGCGATCTTGATGGCCACGTGCCCCAGGCCGCCCATACCGACGATGGCGACCTTCTTCTTGGCGCAGTCATAGCGCTTCAGCGGGCTGTAGACGGTGATTCCGGCGCAGAGGAGCGGGGCCGCCGCGTCCAAAGGAAGTGAGTCGGGGATGCGCACGACGAAGCGATCGGTGACCACGATCGACTGGCTGTAGCCGCCGTAGGTGAGCTCGCCGTCGTAGCCGCGGGAGTTGTACGTCGCGACAACACCCTTAACGCAGAACTGCTCCTCGCCGGCCCGGCAGTACTCGCACTCGGCACACGAGTCGACGAAGCAACCGACCCCGACCCGGTCACCGACGGCGAACTTCGTCACCTCGTCACCGACCGCGCTCACCTCGCCGGCGATCTCGTGCCCGGGGACCATCGGGTAGTTTCCCCGGCCCCAGTCGCCATTGACCTGGTGGATATCGGTGTGGCAGATGCCGACGAATTTGATGTCGATCGCGACGTCGTGGGGGCCGACCGCGCGTCGGGTGATCGTCGTCGGCTGGGCCGGGGCGCCGACTTCGGCGACGGCCAGAGCCGGGGTTGAGGTCGCACTCGCTGGCATGGGATGCCTCGTCTCTGCAATTGGTCGCCGGGCACCTGGTCTCGGCGTGGGCGGGGGGTTACGACCGGGGGTTGCGGCCTGAACACTCCACCCTAGCCAGCCAGCGCCCGCTGCCGCGAGGCACCAGCCCAGACGTACCTTGTTGTACATGAACTTCCGCAGCACCCTTGACCTGCACGGTAAGACAGCGACCGGCCTCGTCGTGCCGGATGAGGTGGTCGAAGCCCTCGGCTCCGGTCGCCGCCCGGCGGTTCGGGTGACGCTCAATGGCTACAACTACCGGAGCACGATCGCTGCGCGCGGCGGCCAGTTTCTGATTCCGGTGAGCGCCGAGGTGCGTGCCGGTGCCGGGATCGCGGCCGGCGACGAGCTGGAGGTTGAACTCGAACTCGACACCGAGGAGCGGACCCTCGAAGTCCCGGAGGACTTCGAGGCGGCACTCGCGCAGGATCCGGTGGCCGCGGAGTTCTTCGCCGGCCTCTCCCTCAGCCGACGGCGCGGCTACGTCGACTGGATCCAGCAGGCCAAGAAAGAGGAGACGCGGCAGCGCCGGGTACCGCAGGCGGTGCAACAGCTGCGCGAAGGGCGCGCCGACCGCTGAAGGCCGTCGGCGATTGGTCGCCGACGGCAGACTGCACTGGCTGGTCAGTCTGCGACTGGTTGCTCAGGCGGTCTGCGACTGGCTGAGCAGCAGGAGCAGCCAGGTGACGGCCGTGTCATTGGTGAGCGCGGTCCGGTCGGCCGGCGTGAGCAGGCTCAGCGGGTCGGCGACGCCGGAGTCGGTGAAGGTGGTGGCGGGGCGGAGCATGCGGCTCGCGCACTGGGTTCGCTTCGCCTCGCGACGCGGGGCGATCTCGGTGACTACAGAATCCATCAACGCGGTCATTGGCAATCTCCTGCTCAATCGGCGGAAAAATTCGTACTCAGCGGCACCCGGAATCGGGGTGTCGTGAACCACATCGGTCAGCGCACCGGAGTCTTTAGAGGATCGAACAATCCCGTCGCCGAACCAATCCACGAGGGTTGCTGACACGCGAAAGGCTCCGCCCGGACGTGAAGACGTCCGGACGGAGCCTGAACTTTTGGCAATATTGCATCGCCGACGATGCAATATTGCCAAAAGCGACTACTTGGCGGTCTCGCTGAACTGGAAGCGCCCGACCAGCGTGTCGAGCTGGGCCGACATCTCGGAGAGGTTGCGCGCCGAGGCGTTGGTCTCGGCGACCACCGCGGCGGTCTGCTGCGTGGCTGCAGCGATGTCGCTGATGTTGCTGGCGATCTGACCGGACTGGTTGGCCGTCGAGTTCAGCGTCGAGTTGATCGCGTCCGTGGTGGCGCTCTGCTCCTCGACGGCCGACGCGATGGTCAGCTGGAACCGGTTGATGTTCTCGATGATCTCGCCAATCTCCGCGATCGCCTGGACGGCACCGGTGGTGTCGGCCTGGATCGCCTGCACCCGGCGGGTGATGTCCTCGGTCGCCTTGGCCGTCTCGCGGGCCAGGTCCTTGACCTCACCGGCGACGACTGCGAAGCCCTTGCCGGCATCTCCGGCGCGAGCTGCCTCGATGGTGGCGTTGAGGGCCAACAGGTTGGTCTGGGCGGCGATCGTGGTGATCACCTTGACGACGTCACCGATCTGCGACGAGGAGACACCGAGGCGGGTAACCGTCGCGTTGGTGCTCTCGACGACCTCCACCGCGTGCGAGGCGAACTGGGTGGCCTCCGAGGAGTTGGTGCTGATCTCGCGAATCGAAGCGGCCATCTGCTCGCCGGCGGTGGCGATGGTGTGCACGTCGCTGGAGACCGCCTGGGCGTTCTCGGCCACCTGCTCGTACTTCACCGACGCCTCCTCGACCGAACCGGCAGCCGTCGCCGCGACCGAGATCAGGCGGCCCGATGCGGCCGAGAGGTCACGGGCGTTGGAGGCGACCAGCGAGAAGTCCTTCTGCAACTGCACTCCGGCCTCGTCCAGCGCCTTGGCCATCGTGCCGACCTCGTCCTTGCAGTCGAGTCCGGTGCGCTTGGTGAGGTCACCGGCGGCCAGTGCGTCCACGACGACGCCGAGGGCGCCGAGGTTACGACGGGTACGGGAGGCGACCACCCAGGCCAGGCCGAGGGAGATGATCGCCGAGATGATGAGCGCAATGACCACGTTGCGGATGGCCGCGTTCTGAGCGTTTTCGCTGTCCTTGTTGCTCTGCGCGATCAGCTCGTTCATGTAGGCGTCGGCGTCGGCTGAGGACTTCCCCTCGGCGGCGACCAGGCTGTTGTACTGGGTGACGATCGCCGCGCCTTCGGCGGCGGTGGTGGGGTTGCGCGTGGTGTTGCTGAAGTCGACCATCGCGTTCCAGGCCGTGGCGACCTCATTGGCCACCGATTCGCCCGGCGTGCCCTTGAGGGCGCCGACCAGCACGGTCACCGCGTCAGAGGCCGCCTTCTGGTCGACCGGGAAGGCCTTGGCACCGGCCGCGGCGTACGGCGGCATCTGCCGGGCGAGCGAGTCACCGGTGAGGCGCGCCGCGTTCTCGCGGTAGTCCGCCAGCGCACCCTGGGCCACCAACGCCACACCTGCGGTGTGCTGCGAAGTGGAGCGGATCGACCTCATCGACGTGACGGAGATCCAGGTGATACCGAGGGTCGCGATCAGCGAGACCACGACGGCCGACAGGATCTTGACCGGTAGCGACTGGTTGTCGAGCAGGGCGCCGAGGCGGTTGGTGCGGGCAGACATCTATGTGTTCCTTCCGGAGGTCATTACCCATCTCATTCGGCCGCGCCGGGCCGAACATGAGACGTGACCGGCCCCGAGTACTCCGCTGCTGCGCGGGGCCCAGAATTTGACATTTCGAACTTACGTTCGACAATGGAGTGATGGGATTCCAGAACCCGCCGATCCCCTGGCGCGAGCTGGAGCGGCGCCTCTCCGGCCGCGGTGACGGGCACAGCGACGGGCACGCTGATGGGCATGGCGCTCACGCGCGTCCGGGTGATGTGCAGGGTGACGGCGGCGACTCACCAGCCTGGTCACGCAAACGCGAGGCCTACTCCCCCTCGGGTCACCTTCTCCCTGAGCTTCCCGAGTCGAGCCGGACGCCCTACGCCGAACTGCACGCCCACTCCTCCTTCAGCTTCCTGGACGGGGCCAGCTCCCCGGAGGAGCTGGCCGAGGAGGCGGTCCGGCTCGGCCTGCAGGGGCTCGCCCTCACCGACCATGACGGGGTCTACGGCATCGTCCGCTTCGCCGAGGCGGCCGACGCGCTGGGGCTGCCCACCATCTTCGGAGCCGAGCTGAGCCTGGACGTCGAGATTCCCCGCACCCAGTCCGAGCGGATGATCGCGGCCCGGGCCGGCGTCCCCGATCCACCCGGGCGGCACCTGCTCGTGCTGGCCCGCGATCCGATCGGGTACGCCTCGCTCTGCCGGACGATGAGTGCGGCCCACCGGCGCGGCGGCGTGAAGGGGCGGCCGGTGTATCACCTGGACGAGCTCACCGCGGCCGCCGACGGGCACTGGCTGATCCTCACCGGCTGCCGCAAGGGCAGCGTTCGGGGGGCGCTGGAGAGCCCGGCGAGCTACGGCACCTTCGCCCTCGACCCGGCCCGGCGCGCCCTGGACGAGCTGGTCGGCCGTTTCGGCCGGGAGAACGTGGTCGTGGAGTTGACCCACAGCCTCGATCCGCTGGCCGACGACCGCTACGACGCTCTCGCACTGCTGGCCGGGGAGGCCCGGTTGCCGATGATCGCCAGCACCGCGGCGCACTATCACGCACCACCCCGACGACCGCTGGCCACCGCGATGGCCGCGGTCCGGGCCCGCAGCACGCTGGACGAGATGGACGGCTGGCTGCCCGGCTGGTCGGATCAGCACCTGCGCAGCGGTACGGAGATGGCCGCCCGCTTCGCCCGCTGGCCCGGCCTCACCGACACCGCAGCCGGGCTGGCCCGCGAGCTCGCCTTCAAGTTGAAACTCATCGCCCCGGAGTTGCCCCCCTTCCCGGTGCCGCCCGGCCACGACGAGATGACCTACCTGCGCGAACTGGCGCTGAGCGGTGCCCAGGAGCGGTACGGCCCCCGCTCGGCCAAGACGGAGAAGGCCTACCGGCAGATCGAGCACGAACTGCGGATCATCAATCAGCTCAACTTTCCCGGCTACTTCCTGGTCGTCTGGGGCATCACCCAGTTCTGCCACGCCCGGGGCATTCTCTGCCAGGGTCGCGGGTCGGCGGCCAACTCGGCCGTCTGCTTCGCCATCGGCATCACCGCGGTCGACCCGGTGAGGTACGGCCTGCTCTTCGAACGCTTCCTCTCCCCCGACCGGGACGGCCCGCCCGACATCGACGTCGATATCGAATCCGATCGCCGCGAGGAGGCCATCCAATTCGTCTACGAGCGTTACGACCGAGACCATGCCGCCCAGGTGGCCAACGTGATCAGCTACCGCCCCAAGTCGGCGCTGCGTGACGTGGCCAAGGCCCTCGGTTACTCCGCCGGACAGCAGGACGCCTGGAGCAAGGAGATCGACCTGAGCTACTACTGGACCCCGGACACCTTCGCCGCCGTCGAGCCCGATCCGCAGGAGCCCGGCGAGTCGGCGGTGCCCCAGCGGGTCCTCGATCTGGCCGCCGAGCTGCAGAACGCCCCCCGCCATCTCGGCATCCACTCCGGCGGCATGGTTATCTGCGACCGCCCGATCGTCGAGGTCTGCCCGGTCGAGTGGGGGCGGATGCCGAACCGCACCGTGCTGCAGTGGGACAAGGACGACTGCGCCTCGATCGGGCTGGTCAAGTTCGACCTGCTCGGGCTGGGGATGCTCTCGGCCCTGAAGTACTGCTTCGACTTCGTCGAACAGTTCCACGGCCAGCGCTATGGCCTGCACGAGGTGCCGCCCGAGGATCCGCTCGTCTACGACATGCTCTGCGAAGCCGACACCGTCGGCGTCTTCCAGATCGAATCCCGAGCTCAGATGGGGACCCTCCCCCGCCTGCGGCCGCGAAAGTTCTACGACCTGGTCATCGAGATCGCGCTGATCCGTCCGGGGCCGATCCAGGGTGAGTCGGTACACCCCTACATCCGTCGACGGAAGGGTCTGGAGAAGGTCACCTTCCCGCACCCGAAGTTGAAGAAACACCTTAAAAAGACGCTGGGTATTCCCCTCTTTCAGGAGCAACTGATGCAGCTGGCCATCGACGCGGCCGGCTGCTCGCCGAGCGAGGCGGATGCGGTGCGGCGCGCGATGGGCTCGAAGCGCTCCCACGAGAAGATGGAGGCGCTGCGGCAGCGGCTCTACGACGGGATGGCGGCCAATGGGATCGTCGGGAAGGTGGCCGATGAGATCTTCACGAAGATCAAGGCCTTCGCCGCCTTCGGCTTCGCCGAGAGTCATTCGATCAGCTTTGCGTTCCTGGTCTACGCATCGTCGTGGCTGAAGCTGTATCACCCGGCGGCCTTCTGCGCCGCACTCCTCAATGCGCAGCCGATGGGCTTCTACTCCCCGCAGACGCTGGTGCATGACGCCAAGCGCCACGGCGTCACCGTGCTCGGCCCGAGCATCAACATCTCCCTCGCCGCGGCCAACCTGGAGTGGCCGGCCGACGACCCAGCCTCGGCAAACCTCCTGCATTCTGCGGGCCCTGACGCTGAAATGGCAGGAGAGTTGCCGAACGGCCCGTACTCCGGCCCCGGCCCGGCGCAGCCTGCGGTGCGGCTCGGGCTGAGCAGCGTACGCAGCATCAGCGACACCCACGCCGAGCGGATCGTGGCCGAGCGGGAGAGCAACGGGCCCTTCACCTCGATGGCCGACCTGACCCGCCGGGTCGGGCTGAGCAGCGACCAGGTGGAGGCGCTGGCCACCGCTGGCGCCTTTGCCAGTTTCGAGATCGGGCGCCGGGACGCCCTCTGGATCGCCGGTGCCGTCGCCTCATCCCGGCCAGGGCAGCTCGACGTCCGCACCTTCGACGAGACGGGCGTCCCCGACCTACCCGAGATGACCGAACCCGAGCAGTTGATGGCCGACCTCTGGGCCACCGGGATATCACGGGAGCACTACCCCACCGCCCTGATCCGCCCCCGATTGGATGCGCTCGGGGTGATCCCGTCGGCCCAGCTGAAGGGAATCAGCAATGGAACACGGGTGATCGTCGGGGGGATCGTCACCCATCGGCAGCGCCCGGCCACTGCTCGCGGGGTCACCTTCATCAACCTCGAGGACGAGAGCGGCATGGTCAACGTCATCTGCGATCCGATCGTCTGGACCCGCTACCGCAAGGTGGCCCGAGTCTCGGGCGGCCTGCTCATCCGCGGCATGCTGGAGCGGGCCGACGGGGTCACCAACGTCAGCGCCGAACGAATAGAGCGGCTGCCCCTCGGACTCCGTTCGACCTCACGCGACTTCCGCTGAGCGGGTGGCCAACGGATGGCGAGCGGCAACGGTAGGCGGGCGGCTGAGGACTAGCGGAGCTTGTAGACGGTCCAAGTGTCGTTGCTGTAGACCTTGTTCAGCTTGGCCAGCCCCGCCGGATCAGTCGTACCCGGAGCCTCATTGCTGCCGACCACGAGATAGTCCGGCTTGTACTTGGCGACGTTCGGGTCACTGACGTCGCCGCGCATCAGGGCGGCCAGGGCCGCGTTGCGCCCGGTGGCATCGAGGTTGTAGTTGAAGAGCCACCCCGGATAGGCCTGGAGCAGGTTGCGGCCGGCCACCGTCCCGGCCGACTCACCGGTGGAGGGTGTTCCGGCGAAGACCGCATTGATCGACGTGTTCGCCTTGACCCAGGCGGCCAGCGCCAGGTCATCGGCCGACGCGAATTGGTATTTGAGCTGATATTCACGCACGATCGTCAGCGCCCCACCGGTTCCGAGGACCGCGAACGCGGCAATCACGGCGATGCTCCGCAGCCCACCGGTGGCCCAGGACGTCGGCAGCTTGATCCGCATGATCAGTGCGCCGAGGAAGAGCATCGCCATCATGAAGACGTAGAAGAAGAGCTTCAGGTTGTCATAGGCCAGCGGCTGGACGCTGTAGAGCTGAGCCACCACGAACAGCACCAGGAACGGGATGTACCAGGGCCGGTAGAGCCGCCAGCTTGACCGGAAGAGCAGCACGATGATGACCAGCAGCACGATCAGCAGGAAGCCGAAGTTGCGCCACTCGAAGGAGAGGAGCGGGTCACCCTCAGCGCGCACCCATCCGTGCGTGAAGTGGCCACCGGTGCCGTTCTCGACGGCGAACTGCTGCCAGGCCAGCTGCGGAACCGCGAGGACGATGGCGACGCCGGCAGCGATGAGCCAGGCCCGCAGCTCCGCTCGCCGGTTGATGACGACCCAGACGAAGAGGCCGGCGAAGAGCACGCCGGCGCAGATGAAGGAGTGCGCGTGGGTCATCGGCAGCAGGCCGAAGAGCACCGCGCCCGTGAAGAGGGTGCGGCGGCCGGTGGCGTCGAGCGCGACCTCGGCCGGCTTGGGGGCTACGGCTTCGGCCTTGGTGCTGCTGCGGGCCGCCGCCTTGCTACCCGACCGCGCCGGTCGGGACTTGTCGGCTCGGGGTGTGGCTCCAGATGCGCCACCGTCACCGAGCGGCACCGGCATACCGGCATCCCCGACGAAACTGCGATGCCAGAGGATCGCGATGATCAGCCAGATACCGAGCCCGAAGAGGAAGGCCCGCTGCGGCAGGAGCAGGTCGGCGACCGGGTTGAAGAACGGCGCGTTGTGGGCCCAGGATCCGGCGTACCCGTCCGGGAGCTTGCCGAGGAACTTCAGCAGGCTCTCGCCGCTCTTGGAGTAGTCGTGCCAGGCCAGCGTGATGCCGATGAAGGAGCCACCGGCGAGGGTCAGCACGCACCCGACGACGGCTCCGGCGAAGCTGCCGAAGAGGCGCCGGCCGAATCCGAGGACGAGTTGGGTGATCGACCAGCAGAGCAGCGTTCCGGGCACGGCGAGTGCCATGTGCAGGCTCCAGCCCCCCTTGAGGAAGAGGGCGGAGAGGAAGTCGATCAGGAAGGGGTACGTCAGGTTGGTGCCGCTGGCGATGGGGAGATTCCCCGGCAGATGATCGGCGTAGGCCTGATGGGTGACGAGGTTGGCGTGCAGGCCGAAGTCGGCCCACGTCGAGCCGGCCGACATCAGCGTTCCGTTGACCGGGTTCAGGTCGTGCGACCAGCTCAGCGTCACCCAGAAGACGAACGACAGCAGTGCGATCACCGACCAGCTGATGAGCATCCTGCGACTCAGCTGCTCGAAGCCGCGCCACTGACCCCGGAGCCAGAGGAGCACCCCGACCGCCACCACGAGGAGCACGCCAAGCGGCAGCGCCGCCGAGTACGGAAACACGATGCAGGGCAGCAGCATGATCCAGGTAAACCCGAAGGTTCCGACCACGATCGATACCGCGGCGAACTCAAGATAGTTGAGGCGCAGGCCTACCCAGCGAGCAGCGCTCACACCGAACGCAAGGCCTACAATCAGGTAGAGCAGCGCGGTCATACGGGCCGCTCAGACATTGGGTCACCCTAACATTTCGCTATCACTTGGCGTCGAAAGTAATAGCAGCTACGCTTCGGTAACTATGAGCCAGCTCACCTCTCTCAGCCTCTTTTTTCCGGTCTACAACGAGGTCGCCTTGTTGGAGCAGACCACGACCGACGCTGCCAAGGCGATCGCCCAGATCGGCATCTCGGACTTCGAGATCATCCTGGTCGACGACGGCTCCAGCGACGGTTCGAGTGAGCTGGCTGATCGACTGGCCGACGAGGTAGCCGGCGTCCGCGTCGTGCACCACACGGTCAACGGAGGCTACGGAGCGGCACTGCGCACCGGGTTCACGTCCGCTACGAAAGAGTGGGTGCTCTTCACTGACAGTGACGGCCAGTTCGACGTCGGAGACCTCGCTCGCTTCCTGCCGAGCACCGACAAGTTCGACGTCGTCCTCGGTTTCCGTGAGGGGCGCAAGGACCACTTCGGCCGGAAGGTGAACGCCAAGCTCTGGGCGCTCGTCGTTCGCATGGTGCTCAACGTCGGAGTGAAGGACCTCGACTGCGCCTTCAAGCTGATCCGCAACAGCGCACTGCAGGACATCATGCCGCTCGAGTCCGACGGCGCCGTCATCTCGGCCGAGCTGCTCTGCAAACTCAAGCGGGCCGACCACCCCTTCGCCCAGGTGGGCGTCCAGCACTTCGAGCGCACCGCCGGTGAGGCGACCGGCGCCAGCCTCAAGGTCATCGCCAAGGCCTTCGTCGAACTCGTTGCCCTCCGGGTGAAGATCCACCGCGTCGAGCGCGTCAAGCGCAGCGCGTCGAAGGTCTCCAAGTAGGAGCCCCAGCAGCACAGCTTCGGTCGGCACTGAGCACAGGGCAGCACCGACCTCATAGACGATGAGAACTCCGCCGGCCAATGCCGACGGAGTTCTCTCGTATCTGGCAGCTAGCGGACTAGCGCCACTTGTTGAGGAGCATCCGGAAGTCGAGGGCACCCGGCGTCAGCCGCCAGCCGTAGGTGAGCGGGAAGATGAAGAGGTAGCCGACCACGATCAGGCCGAGGATCGTGACGTATAGCCAGTCCCGCTTCCACGCCCAGGTCTGCCAGAAATGCTCATCCGACTCGCGGTTCCAGTTCATCAGCACACCGAGGCCGAGGACAGCGAACATGACGCAGTAGAGCAGCGCGAAGAGGTAGTGGTACAGGAACATCACGCGGTGGATGCGCTCGAAGGGCAGCCAGTTCATCAGGTAGGCCACGCCGAGCAGGCAGAGCGCGAAGATATAGCCGGCGAAGCGGCGCAGCTGGAAGAGCATGTTCGACGCGACCGCGATCATGCCGATCACCGCACCCCACCAGACCATCGGGTTGCCGATCAGGTAGATGTTCCCCTGTTCGCCGCCCACCGATGGACCGGCCCAGTAGTAGATGGAGCGGTTCATCAGCGGCCACTGGTTCCAGCGCGACCCGTACGGGTGCCCGATCTTGGTGACTTCCTTCTCATAGAGCGTCGAGGCGTGGTACGTGTCCCAGAACTTGCCCCAGAACGTCATGTGATAGTTCGGGTCGTAGTTCGGGTTGCCGATCAGGGTGCGCTGGAAGCGGGCCGACATGTAGGCGTCACCCGGTCCGGAGTGAGTCAGCAGCTGGAAGTGGATCCAGAACGCCCCGAAGTAGAGCAGTGGCGGCAGCACCAGGAAGATGGCCGCAACGCCAGCGATGCGCCACCAGCTACGGTCGAAACCGCGGCGCCCCCGGAACATTTCGGTGTAGACCTTCTGACCCACGTCGTAGAGCCAGATCAGAGCGATGAGGGCGAGCGCGGTGGCGCCGGTCCACTTGGTCGCGAAGGCGGCTCCACCGAGCAGCGCAGCGAGGACGACGAAGGCCCAGAAGCGCCAGCCGGTGCGGGTGCGGGTGGCCAGGTACGCCGCGACGGCGCCGACGCCGAAGGCGATCAGCAGCGAGTCGGTGAGGACGAAGCGGGACTCGACGATGAGCGCGTTGTCCAGCAGCACCGCAGCGGCCCCGAGGGCGGCGACGCGGCGGCTGGCCTTGAGCTGGCGCAGGATGACCCAGACGATCGGCACCAGCATGGCCCCGGCGAAGGCCGGTAGGTAGCGAACGACGCTGTCGGCCTCGGTGCTGCTGGCCACCACATTGGGGTTCTGCCCGGACAGCCACGACCAGAGCGAGATCAGCATCTTCGACAGCGGCGGGTGCGGGTCGAAGAAGTACTGGTGGGTGCGGTAGTCGCCGGCCGCGGTCTTGAAGTACACCTCGTCAAAGACCACCGTCTGCTGGCTGTTGATGTCCCAGAAACGGGTGAGGAGGGCCAACAGCGTGAGGATGACCAGCTCGGGGCGGTAGGTCAGCTGGCGCTCACCCCACCCTTGCAAGCGTTCCCAGCGACTGCCGCTCGCCTTCGCATCGCGCGGCTCACGACGGGCGACGGGATCGTCGGCACCACTCTTCACGCGGTCGGTGGAGGTCTTGCTGGACGACTTCACGCGCGCCTTCGTCGGAACGCGGGCGGAGGGGTTCGGCGACATCACTGGCGCAGAATAACGCAGCAGGCATTGAGAAGTGAGGGTCCGCCGGGACTTGCCGCCGAACTGGCATCAACCGGCCATGGTTACGGCGTCGCCGGTCAGGTGCTGGTCAGGTGTCCGAAAGAGCTTGTTCAACCGGTGCACAAACGGCGCTTTCAACAGGGCACTCTGTGTAATTCTCGGTTAGCCTGGCCCCATGTATCAGTCGTTGGCCCCTGTGCTGGAGAAGCTGATCGAGCGTGGGGCCCACGAGCCTGCGATCGATCAGGCCATCGCCAGCGCACACGCCAGCGGCCGGGAGCTTCGCGACGTCCTGGTCAATGACCACGTCATCACCGAAGCGGATCTCGCCGAGGCGACGGCCGAAGCGTACGGCCTGCGCGTCATCGACCTGGTCAACTACGACCTGAACAATGAGGCCGCCCAGAAGGTGCCGCTGGCCCTGGCCCGCCGCCACACCGTCCTCGGAGTCGGGATCGAGCTCGGCGAGCTGATTGTCGCGATGAGCGACCCCAACGACGTGATGGCGCTGGATGACCTGCGGGCCTCGACCGGCATGTCGATCCGGCCGGTGGTGGCGGCTCGCGACGACCTGCTGAAGGCGATCGAGCGACTGCAGCGCGAGGAGACCGACCTCGGCGAGGTCGCGGCGGCGCTCGGATCGCCGACCCAGAACACCAACGCCGATCTGCAGGCCAGCGGCGAGGACGCGCCGATCGTGCGCTACGTCAACTCGCTCATCGAGCAGGCGATCGCCAACCGGGCCTCCGACCTGCACCTGGAGCCGACCGAGAGCGACCTGCGGGTGCGCTACCGCATCGACGGCGTGCTCCATGAGATCGACACCGTGCCGCACGCGGTGCAGTCCGCGCTCATCTCCCGCATCAAGATCATGTCGGCCCTGGACATCACGGAGCGCCGCGTACCCCAGAACGGCCGAATGACGGTCAACCTAGGGTCACGCTCAGTAGACCTTCGTAGCGCTACGCTACCGACGGTCTGGGGCGAGAAGGTGGTCCTCCGAGTTCTCGACACCGGCGGTATCGACCTCGATCTGCGCAAGCTCGGCTTCACCGATGAGAACTACGCGCGCTTCTCTACGTCCTTCGCCAAGCCACACGGCATGCTCCTAGTAACCGGTCCGACCGGGTCGGGAAAGTCGACCACGCTCTATGCGACGCTGAGCAAGATCAGTACGCCCGAGGTCAACATCATCACCGTTGAGGACCCGGTCGAGTACCGCCTACCTGGCATCAATCAGGTACAGGTGAACATCAAGGCTGGGCTCACCTTCGCCGCTGTCCTGCCGGCCATCCTGCGCTCGGACCCCGACGTCGCCCTGGTCGGTGAGATCCGGGACAAGGTGACGGCTCAGCTCGCCGTCGAAGCCTCGCTCACCGGTCACCTCGTGCTCTCCACGCTCCACACCAACGACGCACCCAGCGCAATTACAAGGCTTGTCGAGATGGGGATCGAACCATTTCTCGTCGGCTCATCGGTCGACTGCATCCTGGCCCAGCGCCTGGCCCGCCGACTCTGCGAGTGGTGCCGGGAGTCCTACCGCCCCGAGGAGGTTGACCTGCTGGCCTCGCGCTGGCCGGTGGACCTCATCGAGTTGCCGAAGGAACTCTGGCATCCGGTGGGCTGCCGCTCCTGCGCCGGTACCGGGTATCGCGGACGGGTTGCCCTGCACGAGGTAATGACCGTCAGCGAACAGGTCGAACGACTGGCGGTCGAGCGCGCCTCGGCCAATGAGATCCGCAAGGTAGCCACCGCGGAAGGCATGCACAGCCTGCGCACCGACGGCTTGCGTAAGGCCGCCGACGGTCTTACGACGGTCGCAGAAGTTCTACGTGTGGCTGTCTAGCCAAAGTTAGTTCGACGTAAAGTCAAGTTATCCACGCATTCTCGGGAAACTAATTTCCGTTCCGAATTGCGAGTTGCCCACATCACCCCTACCGTTAGCCGACGACGCGTAAAGCGTTCGTAAAGGAGTTAAGGCCACGGAAGGGCTAAGGGTGCACTGGTGACCAGTCACACCGTCGGAGACGTCTCGCAGCAGCGTTCGCATGGATCGGTAGATCTGAGCGAAGAGCGTGCTGCCCTGGACACGATGCTCGCCGAGCTCGTCCAGGCCAAGGGCTCCGACCTGCACCTCGGTGCCGGCGTCGCTCCGAAGCTGCGGGTCAGCGGCGACCTCTACGACATGCACGGCTACCCCGAGCTCACCGCCACCGACATCGCGATGCTCATCCGCTCGATCGTTACCGACGGCCAGTGGGAGCGCTTCGAACGCACCCAGGAACTCGACTTGGCCCACGACGTGCCCGGTGTCTCCCGGTTCCGAGTCAACGTCTTCTGCGAGCGCGGTGGCTACGGCGCCGTCTTCCGCGCCATCCCCCACGAAATCCGCTCGCTGGCCGAGCTCGAGATGCCGTCAGTTCTCGGCGACTTCGGCAATCTGCACCGCGGACTGGTGCTGGTCACCGGCCCGACCGGTTCGGGTAAGACGACCACCCTGGCCGCGCTGCTGGATGAGATCAACCGCCGCCGCTCCGGGCACATCCTCACCATTGAGGACCCGATCGAGTTCGTGCACCGCGGCCGGAAGAGCAAGATCACCCAGCGCGAGGTGGGGAGTGACACCGCCTCCTTCGCCATCGCCCTTAAGGCAGCCCTGCGCCAGGACCCGGACGTGATCCTGGTCGGAGAAATGCGAGACATCGAGACGGCCGCCGTCGCCATCACCGCAGCCGAAACCGGTCACCTCGTGCTGGCCACGCTGCACACCTCGAGCGCGGCCCAGACGATCGACCGTCTCATCGACATGTTCCCGCACGAGCAGCAGAACACGATCCGCGCGCAGCTGGCCAACACCCTGCAGGGGATCGTCACTCAGGCCCTCGTGCGCCGCATCGACCGTCCGGGGCGGGTTGCCGTGACTGAAGTGCTGGTCGCCACGTCGGCCATTCGCAACCTGGTTCGCGAGGGGAAGATCCACCAGATCCCGTCCTTCATGCAGTCCTCCAGCCTCAACGGCATGCACACCTTCGACTCCTCACTGGCCTCGCACGTGCGGGCCGGCGCCATCGACGAACGCACCGCGCGCGGGCTGGCCCACTCCCCCGAGGACTTCGACCGACTCTTCGGACGGCGGTAAAGAACATGACCATGACGTTCGACTACGAGACCATCTCCCCCGACGGTAGTCGCGCAAAGGGCAAGATCGAGGCCAAGTCCCAGGTTGCGGCCGCCGCAACTCTGGAGCAGCAGGGTCTCACTCCTCTGAAGATCTCTGAAGCCGGCACCGGCATGCAGAAGGAGATCTCGATCCCGGGCTTCGGCGGCCGCGTCAAGACCCGCGATCTCGCAGTGCTGGCCCGCCAGTTCGCCACCATGACCTCGTCCGGAATGTCGCTGATCCGCTCGCTGGCCATCCTGGAGGAGCAGCAGGAGAAGCCCAAGCTCCGCGAAGCTCTCCGCGACGTCCGTAACGATGTCGAGGGCGGTGCCCAGCTGTCGTACGCGCTGAGCAAGCACGACAAGGTCTTCCCCAAACTCATGATCGCGATGATCCGCGCCGGCGAGGTGGGCGGTTTCCTCGACGGCGCCCTCGACGGTATCGCCAAGACGCTGGAGAAGGAAGCCGCGCTGCACAGCAAGATCAAGAGCGCCCTGACCTACCCGGTGATCGTGCTGGCGTTCAGCCTCATCATGATCGTCGGCGTCGTCGTCTTCATCGTTCCGGTCTTCGAGAAGATGTTCAAATCACTCGGCGGCCAGCTGCCGCTGCCGACCCGGATGTTGGTTCTGGTGAGTCACCAGATGTGGTGGATGTTCCCCCTCATTCTGGGTTCGGCGATCGCGTTTACCGTTACTTTCAAGCACCTTCTCCGTACCAACCCGGCGATCCGCCTGGGCTTCGACCGCTTCAAGCTGCGGGTTCCGGTCTTCGGGCCGCTACTGCGCAAGGTGGCGATCTCACGCTTCACCCGGAATCTTGGCACATTGCTCGCGGTGGGTGTACCGGTCATGCAAGCTCTCGACGTCGTCGGTGACACCACCGGAAACCAGGTCATCACCGAGGCGACCAAGGACGTCCAGCAGGCGGTCCGCGACGGACAGCCCATGACGTCGCCGCTACGCAAGCATGCGGTCTTCCCGCCGATGGTGACCCAGATGATCGAGGTCGGCGAGCAGACCGGCCAGATCAGCACAATGCTCGACAAGGTAGCCGACTTCTACGACCAGGAAGTCGAGGATGCAACTGAGGCCCTCACCGCTGCCATCGAACCGATCATGGTCGTACTAATGGGCGTCATCGTGGGTTCGATGGTCGTCTGCCTGTACCTACCCATGTTCACCATTTACCAGCACGTTGGGGGAACCTCATGATGCGTTCACACTCAAGGATCAAGGTCCTTCTCACCGCCTTCGTAGCGGCCGTGATCATCTCGACGTCGATAGCGGTGACCACCTCGGCCCCGGCCCAGGCGGCGACCGTCAGCTCGACCTGCACGACTGGTGCCGCCGGCGTCGGCTGCGCGACCTCGCAGCCGATGAAGGCTGAGAGCTGCACGGGTGATGCGGCTTGGGGAATCCAGATGTTCATCCCACCGACGTCGATCATCGGATTCCTGAGCCCGATCGTGAACAACGTCGTCAACCCTGTGTTGAACATGGTGAATCCCATCATCTGCTCGATCTTCTCGTTCTTCCTATCGCCGCTGGTGAACTCGCTCGGTTCAGTACTGTCGACCGGCGGCCAGAAGGCCACAACACCGCCCTCGAGCGTCCTGCCGGTGAGTGGATGGTTCGATCCGTCGCCGACGAACGCTGCGGTCACCACGCAGAACACCGGCAACTTCCCGGTCTGTGGAACCGGCAGCTACAACTCGATCAACTGCTTCCCCGGTACCTCGTCGCTGAGCAGTGCGCTCGTCAGCACGGACAACACGAGCAGCGGCGGTGGCCTCAGCATGCAGTTCGGGCTGCCGACGGGCGTCACCGGTTTCACCTCCGACGATGCCGCCAACACCTACAGCTCCTCGGCCCAGGGCAACAACGTCTCATTCGGAATCGGACTTCCCAAGTGGCCGATCAAGATCCTGAGCATCAACAGCCCGACCTCAGGGCCGCTCTCGTCGACCTCCTGCCCGACGTCGACCTCGGGTCAGAAGCCCTCGTACAAGGCAATGATCGCCGGTAACCCGTCGGTCAACCTGCTCTCGCTGCCCGGCGCAACCAACGGCCTGATCTCGGTCTCCTCACTCGGGAGCCAGGGCTCGGCCACCGGCGTCACGAAGCCGGTCTCGGCCTCGATCAACGTCCTCGGTCTGAAGTACACGGCCACCGGGCAGAGCGTCGTCGCCGGCCCGCTCGGCCTCGTCCTCGCTGGGCTGAGCGCCGACGGCTCCACCCTGCTGACGAAGATCGGCTGGAACAGCGCCGCATTCATCTCCAGCATTGATCCGAGTGGCAAGACGGTCAACGTCATGAGCACGACCAACCTGCTCGGCAACTTCGGTGCCGGAATCGCGATCTCGGTCGGAGCCGGTGGGCGCACCACGGCCACCTCGGCCGAGGCGTGGGGCACCAAGGTCGGCATCGGTCCCTACTTCGATCTGTCGCTTCCGCTCGGACTCGGGTACCTCGGCACCGGCGGCCTGGGTGCCTCGACCGGAGGGGTGCAGGTTCCCTTCGACCGCACGAACAGCCTGGACGTCAAGTACGCATACACCTCCTGCCACAGCGCGTCTGCGGTCGGTACGAGTTCGACGCTGGTCGTTTCCAAGAACGGTGGCTCAACGGTCTACCCGAGCGGCACAACCGGCATCACCTCGGGTACCAAGCTGGATCTGAAGGAGACGGTGGCACCGGCCACGGCTACCGGATCGGTTCAGTTCTATGACGGTCTGGGCGCAGTCGGCTCGTCAGTGAAGGTGACCAACGGGGTCGCCAGCCTCACCGGCCAGTCCTTCGCCGATGGAACGCACACCCTGACCGCGGTCTTTACCCCAGCGGACCTCACCAAGTTCGCGCCCTCGACCTCTGCACCAACCGTGGTGACTCTCGGTAATGCCGTGGTTCCGGTTGCCACTCCGGATCTTTCACAAGTCGGAAAGTTGCCCCCACCGAACCTCAAGTAAGGCTCGTGGCGGCCGAATCCACAGGTAGAGGCTTCGGCCGCCGCTCCACCACTTCCGTGCCCCAGCACGGATGGAAACTCACCGGCATGGTGGGTGACCAAAGGCCCGGGTCCCCGGACCACAACTCCATCCCCCAATCAGGAGAGAACCCCCATGCTCGGATCACTGCTCACCAAGCTCAAGACGATTCGTGAAGAGCGCGCCGAAGGCGACCGCGGCTTCACCCTCATCGAGCTCCTTGTGGTTGTCGTCATCATCGGCATCCTCATCGCCATCGCCATCCCGCTCTACAGCAACTACAAGAAGGGCGCCGAGAACAAGTCGGCCGCCTCCGACGTCCGCAACGCCATCCCGGTGATCGAGCAGTACTACACCGACAACAGCAGCACGTACCCGACCAGCGCGGCCGCGACCCAGAGCAGCACCACCTCGTTGCTGAACCTCGACGGGTCGGGTTCGACGCACGTCATCAACCTTTCGAATGGCAACACAATCGCGTACGTCAAGGGCACAAACAACCCCAACACGTACGGAGTCTGCGGCTGGAACACCGACGGCCAGACGCTTTACGTGTACAGCAGCGTGACCGGCAAGACCACAACGCCTTCTAACCCGACCCAGGCCCCGACGATCACAACCTGTGGGACCGCGGCCGGCATCTCCTAGCTAGCGTCCGGTAGTCAGCTCTGGTCGCCGTGGTGCGGCGTTCCGATAGGGACCACCGCACTACGGCGACCGCAAGAACGCACCACCCCAGCACCTCCTGTGGACCCCCCGCCACCGGCTGCAAGGTGCTACGGAATACCCCTGTCAACCCCCGTCCACAGGAGAACGTCAAGATGCTCGCAAAAATGCAGGCAAAACTCAGCAAGATTCGTGAAGAGCGCGTCGAAGGCGACCGCGGCTTCACCCTCATCGAGCTGCTCGTGGTTGTCGTCATCATCGGCATCCTCATCGCCATCGCCATCCCGCTCTACAACAACTACAAGAAGGGCGCCGAGAACAAGTCGGCCGCCTCCGACGTCCGCAACGCGATCCCGGTTGTCGAGCAGTACTACACCGACCAGGCGACCCCCGCCTACCCGACGGCCACTGTCCCGCTGGCCGCAAGCGTCATCAAGTTCGAGGCTGTTGCGCCGTTCACGCATGTCATCAACGTCTCCAACGGAAACTTCATCGGCTACACGCCATCTCAGGATGGCAAGAGCTACAAGGTCTGCGCCTGGAACTCGGACGGTCAGACGCTCTACACCTACGACAGCAGCAACGGATCCACCGTCCCGACGACCCCGTCTTCGATGCCGACCAACTGCTAAACGTTCTCCGCTCTTCGATTGGGGCTCGAAAGGTCTCGACGATTCGATCGGGGCGTCCAGGAATCGACTGATCCTGGCGCTCCGATCGGCCGTCGGAGAGCCATTCGCGACTTGAACTCCGATCCTTTCCGTTAGGGGGTTGCCATGTACTTCATTCGTCTCGCACGAAGCGTCGTGCCCGGCACCTCTCAGCGCTACCTGCCGGATAACTTGGACCGACCGGCCGACGACGGCTTCACACTCATCGAGGTCGTCGTCGCCTTCACCCTGATGGTCATCATCGGCGCCGGTGTCGTCGCTTCGCTGGTAAACGGCGCCCGGGCGACCACAGCCAGCCAGCAGCGCGCGGCCGCCAGCAACATCGCCCGGCAGTACCTCGAGTCGGCCCGGGCCCAAGGCCTGGCCGTGACACCGACAACGAGCTGGACCGCCGTTCCGAACACGCCATACAGCTACTGCCGAAACCTTGGCTCGACGACGGCCGCACCCTCGGCGTCGACGTCAACCTCGTGCGCGACGAACAGCGACACCGGGTGCAACAGCACCACCGCCGGGCAGCAGTACTACATCTCGATCGTCGTGCGGTGGAGCACGCCATCGGGCGCCAAGACACTTCGCTCGGACACGGTGATGGCATGCAACCGATCCTGACCCGAGCCGTTGCGCGCATCCGCCACCGGGCACAGGGTGACGCCGGCGTCACGCTGGTCGAGTTGATGGTCACGATGACGCTGACCAGCATCCTGGCCGTCGCCGCCTTGGGTATGTTCCTGGCCTCGAACAAGGCCACCGGCGCCGACATCGACGCCAACCTCTCGACAGCGTCCGCGCGGGGTGCCCTCGATTCGTGGACGTCGATGGTGCAGACGGCCGCACTCCCCGGCACGGGTTCGCCGGCCACGCTGGCCAACACGATCACCAACCCGCTGGGCAAGGGGCAGATCATCTCGTCACTGACACCTACGAGCGTCCTGTTCTTCACGAACCTGAACAACCGCAGCGTGGACATCAACAAGGTGGCCGTCACCACGGCCAGTACCCTGGTCAAGCTTGAGTGGCGCCCTAGCGACGCCGCAGGTGCAGCAGCCACTATCTGTCCGATCTCGGCCGCCCCCGGTTGCCTCGTAGAGACCCGGTATTCACCCAGCAATCTGCTCACGATCATGAACACGCGGGTTCTCGTCACCCACGCCCAGGCCGGGGCACAATCGGCGACCGATGCCTGCGGTGACTCCTCCACCGTCGCACAGACCCGGCTCTTCACCGCTTGCTCGAATGGTGCACCGGCCGCCAAGACGCTCAGCGCGGCCTGCGTGCTCGACGGCGATGGTCTCTGCCGCAGCACGGCCGAAGACCCCTCCATCATCTCCACCTCGAACGTGAACGCGCTGATCTCCGGATCGCCGGTCTCGACGATCGTGATCGCGTTCACCGTCACCAACCATGACAGCAACGGCGACCTACACCAGCAGAGCTACGTCTCCGCGGCGGCGATCACCGGCACCCTCACCACCTCCATCGGCAGCTAGGAAAGTCATGAGACGTATTCACTCCGCGGCGATGAGACGCCTGCGTTCGACTCAGGGCCGTGATGCCGACGATTCCGGTTTCGCCATGATTTTCGTGCTGGTCGTCATCGCCATGGTGACGACCGCCGTAAGTGCCATGCTCGTCGTCACCGCGAGCGAGATCAAGCCCACCCAGGCCAGTGTGGACTCAGCCTCGGCGTCAGCCGCCGCCCAGGCCGGCGTGCAGGCCTACTTCGCCCTGCTCAACAACACCAGTGCGGCGGGCTGCGGCAGCGTGACCATGGGCAACACGTGCCCCGCGTTGACCACCACCACATACTTGCAGGCCCAGCTGGGCGGTACCGATGGCCAGGGAAAGTCGTGGTATTCGGCCAAGATCACCAACAACTACGTCAAGGACGGTTTCGCGCGGGTCTACTCGATCGGGTGTAGCACCGGCTACAGCACGACGGCCACCGGCGTTCAGACGTGTGCCGCGCCCGGCGTCGCCCGAGCGATCCAGGCCGATATCAGCGCGCAGGTAGCGAGCACGAAACTTGCCTACTACTCAACCTATGAGACGGTCGGCAGCGGACTGCTGGCCCAGGAGTTCCCGAAGCGGAGCATCGCCCTTCCCGACACTTCGATTCTCTCTGCCGCGAATCAAGCGCTCGGCAGCCAGGGCGTCAGTGCGGTGTCGTGGGACGGAGCCAGCCCGCCGACCGGATCACCCACCACGTACAACTCAACGCAGCAGGTATGCGACAGCCTCTGGTACAACAACGCCGCCTATGACGCCGGCGGCCAGGGCCGGGCAATCTCGACCCAGTCACTGCTTGGCTTCGACTGGACCGAGAGCGGCACCACCAACGACGCCGCCACCACGGCCGTGACGCACAACGGTCAGTGCCAGGTCTCACTCACCAGCAAGAACACCTTCACCGGGCCGATCCAGAGCATGGACGCGTTCTACCTGAGCGGCACGCCGACCGTTGTCCAGTCCAGCACCGCCACCGGCCGCCCCGCGGTGACCACCGGTTGGAATCAGAGCACGTACCCGGCGCCGGTCGGCAACCTGTACAACACCGACCAGGCCCTTTTCAACCTGAAAGGCCTCGACAGCAGGTTCATCTTCACGCCGGCCGTCGTTCCCAATGCGGACTCGGCTGCGTTCGCCTCCAATCCGATTCAGTCGACGACCCAGTCTCCGTCGTTGCCGCACAACCTGCCGGACATCGAGCCCACCGCGTACGGCTTCCACTACCAGCAGATCACGTCGGGGCCTGCGCAGCCCAACACCTGCGTGTACTACGGGCCGACTCGAGTGCTCCTCAATGGCGTGAACGCTTCCGGTGCCGTCACCGCCACGGTCACCAGCCCGATGACGGCCAGTAACCCGGCGAACCCGTGCTACACCTCCAGCGCCACGCAGACATTGACGCCGATGAGCACCCCGCCGATCGACGCCGTATCCGGGAAGCTCAGCAGTCCCGGTACCACCGGCGTGGTCGGGGCAACTGTAAACCTCTCGAGCAGTTCCACGCAGGCGCCGACGATCATCGTCCGTAGCGTCGGAACGTCGAGCAGTTGGGCCGCGACCACCGGTAGCGCCTCGGCGGGTTCGCCCATCCCATCCGTTGGCGGTGTCACCAAGACCAACTCCAACCCGATCTTCACCGTCGGGACGACGCTCACGTCCCCGATCTGGACCTGGCCGAGTGAGCCGGCCCGCAACTCGCCCGCGTGGAACCAATTCAGCAGTGACATCAACGCCAGCGGCACCGGAACCGGAAGCGGAACCGCGAAGCCGACGTACCCGGACTGGGCCGGATTCAAGCCTCTCGCCGTTAGCGGGTCACCGGCCGGCCTCGCAGCGTCGCTGAACAAGATCCTCCCCGACAGCACCGGCGGGAAGGCACAGCCGACCGGCGCCGCCTCCTGGCGCTACCGGGCCGTCAACGAGACAACGGTCAAGCAGGACGGCACCGCCACGGATCCGCTGCTTTACACCGGGCAGTCAGGTTCGACGGCAAACATCGAGCGCCAGACCAGCGTCGGGACCACCACCTGCACCGGGTACCAGAACAGTTCCGGGTGCTGGGCTCAGCAATCCTGCACGATCATCGCGATCATCTGGACTTGCTTCGGCGGCACGTCCGCCTGCGATGCGACCGCTTGCGGATCGTGCACCTCGCTCAACCAGCAGATCCTGACATCCTGGCTCGGGCTGGGCACAGGCATCAAGTGCGTGGCTGGAGGCAGCACCACCACCTACGCCTGGAGCGCCGATGGCACGGGAACGCAGATTGCCACCGTAAACGCGATAGGTCAGACAACATCAACATTCCCGTTAGCGGCCGATCGAACGGTCTACGACACCTTCGACAGCACGGGTGCCAACGGGCCAGGTGACCTGTACGTCGCCGGCAAGCTCGGTGCGGCCGGATCGCAGTCGATCAGCCTGATCGCCGAGAACGACATAGTCACCACCGGATCGATCACACCGAGCGATGCCACAAGCGGCGTTCCCGCGGCGAACGAACCCGCAGCCGCGCTCATCGCTGGGCAGAATGTGCGGATCTACCACCCCGTCGGCTGCCTCTCATCAGTCTCAGCCAGCGCGCTGGCGGCCACCTCGGCCGGCTTCTGCCCGAACGACACGACCGGTCTCTTCAACTACACGACCATCGCCGCGCCGCTCGGGCTCCAGCACCCGTCGAAGCAGTACATCAACCTGCAGCAGGACCAGACACAATCCGGAACCACCTGCTCGCCGATCACGGTCGACGGCGCCGTCTTCGGCCTGGGCGACACCACCGTCGGCCAGACCTCGATCAACGATGGCTCCTTCACCGGCGACAATCCCGACCGCGGTACCGACTGCTCATATCTCACCCTCAACGGCAGTGTGCTGCAGCAGCATCGCGGCTCCATGGGCACAACGTTGGAGGACGGCACCGGCACCGGCTACAGCCTGGTGTACAACTACGACGCGAACCTGCCCGCGAAACTCACCGGATCGTGGCTGCCACCGACGATGACCGACAGCATCGGCTCGCCCTGGACGCTCATCACCACCTCGTCGGCATCTGCGGTCAGTGGCGGCAGTTGACATGCTCCCGCTACAGGCACTGGCCGCGATCCTCGGGCTCGCGATAGGTTCCTTTCTCAACGTCGTGATCTATCGGGTTCCTCGCAACGAATCGCTGCTCTTCCCGCGTTCGCACTGCCCGACCTGCGCAACCGCCATCAAATCGCGGCACAATATCCCGTTGATCAGCTGGCTGGTCCTGCGTGGCAAGTGTGCGAGCTGCCGTTCGCCGATCAGCATTCGCTACCCGCTCGTCGAGGTGGCCACCGCCGCCCTCTTCGTCGTGATGACTACCCAGTTCGGGATCACCGTCGAACTCCCGGCGTTCCTCTATCTCAGCGCGATGGCGGTTGCGCTGACGATGATCGACTACGACGTGAAGCGGTTGCCGAATGCCATCGTGCTCCCCTCGTACCTGGTCGGCGTATCGCTGCTGACGGTCGCGGCTATCGTCAACCACGACTGGGCGCCGGCGATGCGGGCACTGACGGCGATGTGCGCACTGTGGACTGTCTTCTTTGCGATCCGCATGCTCTATCCGGCTGGCATGGGTTACGGAGACGTCAAACTGGCGGGCTTGATCGGCCTCTTCATCGGAAGCCTCTCCTGGTCAGCCGTCATTGTGGCGGCGTTCGGGGCATTCGTCCTCGGATCAGTCGTCGGAATCGCTCTACTTCTGAGTAGAACTGCCGATCGTAAGAGGGCAATACCCTTCGGCCCATTCATGCTGAGCGCTGCCGTCCTGGCGCTCTTCGTGTCCGCACCGATCGCCACTTGGTACGGATCAATCTTGAGCCCGGGGTAGCGCGTTCGTTCGACCGCTTCATAGCTCCATTTCCGCTCCCCCCAAGCGAAGGAATGCCCAGAATGGCTGCATCAACGGCTCTCACCGGTCTCGATATCGGATCGACCTCGATTCGCGCCATCGAGGCGACGCGGACCAAGGACCAGCCAATCGTCACCAACTTCGGCCAACTCCCGCTGCCCGAGGGTGCCGTCGTCGCCGGGGTGGTTCAGGACGAAGACACGATCACAAACGCGCTGCGCCTGATGTGGAGCACTCAGAACTTCAAGAGCAAGCAAGTCGTTCTCGGCGTGAACAACCAGCAGATCGTCGTGCGCGAGATCGACCTACCGAAGCTGAGCCAGAAGGAGCGGCGGCTCGCTCTGCCGTTCCAGGTGCGCGACGTCGTGCCGTTCTCCGTTGAAGATGCCCTCCTCGACTTCTATCCGCTTGAAGAAGTACCGGACACCGATCTCATGCACGGCCTGCTCATCGCCGTGCCAAAGTCAGGCGTTCTGGCTTCGGTACGAGCAGTCGAAAAGGCCGGGTTGACGGTCAAGCAGGTCGATCTAGCTTCCTTCGCCGCACTTCGCGCCTCGACGGCGGCTGGACCGTCGGCCCAGGCCGTAGTGGATCTGGGCGCGCATGCCACAAACCTGATCGTCTACAGCGAGTACGCGCCTCGAGTCGTGCGGACCATCCCGCGCGGAGCTGGAGAGATCACCACGATGATCGCCTCCCGTCTCGGAGCGAATATCGAAGAGGCCGAGTCGCTGAAGCGGCGGGTCGGTCTCAACGATGAGGAGGGGCCGGAGACCGCCGAGGTCGTATACGAGGCACTTCGACCGTTGGTGAACGAGATTCGTTCGTCATTCACGTACTTCCGTTCGACCCGCCCGACAGATCCCGTCTCGCGTCTCGCTCTCTTCGGCGGAGGAGCTCAGCTCCCCGGCCTAGCCGACATGCTGACGCGGGAACTTAAAGTCGAGACCTACGTAGCCGATCCACTAGTTCGGGTTCAGGACTCGCGGCGCGTTGGACGCCATGACGCCATGAGCCGATTCGAGTCAGCCGCCGCGGTGTCGGTCGGCCTCACGCTGGGAGCTGCATGATGCCGACATTGACGAAGCGGCGGCCTGAAGCCGACTCCAAACCACGGCAATCCCGGCAAGGGCCAGCCGAGAGCCCGATGACGCTGATCTCCGTCTACGCCGACCTCCTGCCCCAGGAGATCGTGGAAGGCCGGAAAGAGAAGTTGTCCCGTACTCGCGGGATCGCAGCGATGGGAATCGCACTCGCCCTGGTACTCGTCGGAGACGGTGTTGCGCGCTGGCACACGTCAAACGCGCAATCGGAGCTGAACGCAGCAGTCTCGGCCGGCAACGCGCAGATGGCGAAGACGCACACCTACTCGGAGCTGGTCAACGCCCAGGCCGGGTCGGCGCAGATCTCCTCTGAGCTGAAGAGCCTATTCGCAACCGACCTTCAGTGGGAGAAGTTGCTCAGCCAGGTGCGAGCCACCGCCCCGGCTGGACTCACGATCAGCAGCATCGACGCCGGCCTCAACAACAGCAAGACGGCGGGTGCAGCGCCGCTCAGTGCAACGGCGGCCAACACCGTCGGCCTGGTGACGCTGACCGGTCTCGCGAACGACCCGAGTCTGGTGGCGACGATGCTCGACACACTTGCGCAGGTACCTGGCGTCGTCGCTCCAACGCCGACGTCGCTCAATCAGAGCACCGGCGGCTACAGCTTCTCCGCCACGTTCAACCTGTCGCCCAGTGCGCTGAACGGCAAGTACGTCCAGGCGTCTCCTACTCCGAAAGTTGGAAAATGATGCAGGCCGGAAACCGGTGGTACATCGGAGGGGCGATCGGCAGTTTTCTGCTCCTCCTGATCGGCTACTTCGTACTCATCAGCCCGCAGAACTCGCAGACAGCCGCTCTGCAGACGCAGCTTGCCTCGACCAATCTCACCAACGACCGCACGAAGATGAAGCTCAACGTTCTTGAGACCCAGAACTCTTCTCTCAACGAATATAAGGCCAAGCTTGCCCAGCAGCAGCTCGCGCTCCCGCCGACCGACGATCTGACTGACTTCATTCGTCAGCTCCAGACCGCGGCCGGCTCGGCGAAGGTCCGGATCACGGCGAGCTCGATCAGCACCGGGACCAATAGCTCGGGGGGCTCCACAGCACTGGGTGCCGCTACATCTGCCACCGGAACGGCGGCTGGTACCGGCGCAACGGCGGCGACCGGGACCTACGCGATCCAGCTAAGTCTCACCGTGCTCGGCGGCGGCGACCAGTTGCAGTCGTTCCTCGATCAGCTGCAGAACCAGCAGGCCCGGGCGGTATTGATCAACAACGTAGACCTGAAGTCCTCCGGATCGACCGGCTCCTCACTCAAGGGCCAGTCGACGATGCAGGTCTCGATCACGATCTTCGCCTCGCCGACCAGTTCGCGGAGCTCAACCAGCTCGACCAGCTCGACCAGCTCGACCAGTTCGACCAGCTCGACCACGGGACACTGATATGAAGACACATGATTCGATCCGCGACGGGCTTCGACGCGGAGTCGCGTTGACCGGCTGCGCGGCGGTCGCGCTGACTGCCCTCGTCGGATGCTCCTCCGGGCAGAAGCACGCACAGAAGTCGACTAGCCACCAGGCCATCCGCTGGTGGACCGACGCTGCGGGTGCCAATGGCAGCAAGATCGACATGAAGAACCCGACCGCTGATGCGGCGAACCTGAAGCCAGACACCAAGTCCTACTGCTCGGTGCTCTCATCCACCATGGCTGCCGGCAAGACGCCGTTCTCAGGATTCTCCAGCGACGATCCGGCGGTCGGGGCGTCAACTCAGGCTTGGCTGGCCGAGCTGACCGCGCTTGCCCCGGCAGAACTGGCACCGTCGTGGAAGACGTACAGCACCGGCATTCTCGCCCTGCTGAGCGCCGCGACTAAGCCGACCGCCGCGTTGCCGTCTTTCTCGGCGGCCGACCAGAGCGCACAGACCGCAGCCCTCGCGGCGATCAGCGCCGACGCCAAGACGTCCTGCAACTTGACGCTCTTCGCGACGTCAAGCTCGGCCACATCAAGCGTGTCTGCGGCGGTGCCATCTTCCAGCAAATAGCTGGATCTAGAGCCTGCGGTTGGTTGTTCGGCGGATTCAGGCGTTCGCCCGGATCACCGACCGTATGGATGAGGTAGTTCCGACTCGGCGGAGGGGTCGGGTCGGAGCTACCTCCACATCCCTTTGCACACCCGGTAGTTCGAGGCTCAGGCCTGCGGGTTGATTCGCCCGTTGCGCCGGTCGCTGTCCCGCTCGATGAGCTGATTGAGCAGCTGCTGCTGCTTGGCCGAGTTCGGCAGATTGTGCAGCGTCTCCTGGCCGTGCTCGCCCGCCGATTCGATGGTGATGGAGCCGGCCCGCACGATGCGATCCAGCAGCGTCTGGGTGAAGGAGACGTCACTGATGCGCTGCAGCGAGATGTCACGCCCGGTGTGGCGGGCGATGCCCCGGCGGATCAGCACGCGGTGCGTGGTGAAGACGTAGTGCGACGAGCGCCAGGTGATGAACGGCCGGAGCACCAGGTACACGAAGAGCCCTAGTGCGACGACGAGAATGATGAGCATGACCGCCTTGTGCGTCGACCCGTCCGGGAGGTTTCCCAGGCCGATACCAACGAAGACGCAGATGACCAGGAACCAGGCCACGGCCGGCACCAAGGTGATCCAGTGCGGATGCAGGTGCTCGACGACCGTCTCGTCATCGGCCAGCAGTTTCTCCGGATAGCCCATCTAGCGAATGCCTTTCTCTGGCGATTTCCTCACAGGCTATCGCCGATCGCCCGCAGATGGTGGACGTCACCCGCACCGATCGCCAACTCGTCGTTGCCCTTGGTCCGCAGCAGCAAGCGCCCGTCGGCGTCAATTCCGGTCGCGGTGCCGGAGTGCGTGCCTCCGCCGGCATGCTCGACGTTTACGGCGCGTCCGAGCGTGCTGCAGTGCCGTCGGTACTCATCGGCTAGACCGCTGCGCTGCGCGTCCCCACCGGCGGCCTCCCAGTCCAGGTAGCGGCGCCCCACGTTGGCCAACAGATCGAGGAGCAGGCCGGTGCGATCAGGGGCGGTCGCTCCGCTCAACTGAAGTGACGTTGCCGTCGGAATCGGCAATTCTTCCCGGGTATTCGTGACGTTGACGCCGATCCCGATGACCACCGCCGGGCCGCTGACCTGAGCCAGGATGCCGGCCGCCTTCGCCTCGTCCGGGCCGATCATCAAGTCGTTGGGCCACTTGAGCGCGGCAGAGAGGCCGAGGCCGGCCACCGTCTCGCGGAGGGCCACCCCGGCCAGCAGGGCCAGCCACCCCCAGCGGGCGAGGTCGACACTAGGGCGTAGCAGCACCGAGACGGTGAGGCTGGAGCGCGCCGGAGACTCCCACTGCCGCCCCAGACGTCCCAGCCCGGCCGTCTGATGTTCGGCGACGAGCACGCTCCCCGTTGAAGTGCTGGCCGCCGCGTTGATCAGGTCCGTGTTGGTTGAGGGTGACTGGTCCACCACCGTGATCTCATGCCACGGGTCGCCGATCGCCCCCGGCGCATGCAGGCGGTCGAGGTCCAGCGGTGGCCGCTCGGGCAGGCTCATATGGCCAGCCTAGCCAGCCTGCGTCGGGCCGGTCGTTCCGCTGCACCATCCGGCCTCGGTCGCCTCCGTATACACCGCAGCCTTGTACTTGGAAGGACCGATTTCGCGCCGGAAGCCGGTCTTTCCACGTACAAAGCGGGGACGAGAAGCGGGCGGGCGGCTAGCTGCGCTTGGCCTCGACGACCGCGTCGAAGACCGTCCGCTTGGCGACGCCACGCTCCTTGGCCACCGCGGCGATCGCCTCCTTCCGCGGCTGCCCGGCACTCTCCCGCAGCGCGACCTCGTCGGCCAACTGCTGCGGGGTGAGCTCGGCGGCGAGCGGCGTGGCACCGGCGACGACCAGCGTGATCTCGCCCCGCACGTCGCCGGCGGCCCACTCCAGTAGCTCCGCCAGCGTCCCCCGCCGCACCTCTTCATAGGTCTTGGTGAGTTCGCGGCAGCAGGCGGCCGGACGGTCGGCGCCGAACAGTTCCGTCATGTCAGCGAGGAGCTCCACCAGCCGGTGCGGCGCCTCGAAGAAGACCATGGTGCGTGGCTCGGCCGCCAGCGACTCCAGCGCCCGCCGCCGCTCCCCCTGCTTGCGCGGCAGGAAACCCTCGAAGCAGAAGCGATCAACGGCCAGACCGGAGAGGGCGAGCGCGGTCGTCACCGCCGAAGGCCCGGGGAGCACGGTGATCGCGATCCCGGCCTGCACGGCGGCGGTGACCAACCGGTACCCCGGGTCGGAGACCGACGGCATGCCGGCGTCGGTGACGACCAGGACGTCACTCCCCTCACCGAGGGCCTCCAGCAACTGCGGCACCCGAGACGTCTCGTTCGCCTCGAAGAAGGAGACGATCCGCCCGGACGGGGTGACCTGCAGGTCGGCGCAGAGGCGGCGCAGCCGGCGGGTGTCCTCGGCGGCGACGATCGGAGCGTCGGCCAGCGCGCCGATGAGACGGGCCGAAGCGTCACCGGGGTTACCCAGCGGCGTCGCGGCCAGGATGACCCGGCCAGCCTCCGGGCGGGCGGGATCAGCGCCGGTCAGGGAGCCGGTCCCGGGGTTACTCACGTCTAGACCCTACGATCGAGGGCGTGACGGCGACAGTGGAGGACCCCGTACGGGACGACACCCCACTGGAGACCGAGGCCGAATCCGAGGCGGCGAGCGAACTGGAGGCGCCGGATTCCGGGGCCTCCGAGGAACCCGCCGCCGAGCAGCCCACCGCCGAGCAGCCTCCGGCCGAACCGCTCGCCCCGTCGCTGCAGCCCTGGCACGACCCGCACCCGTGGCACGGGATCATCGCGGCGACGCTCATCGGGCTCATCGCCTTCGTCATCCGGGTCTGGAACGTGGGCCACCCGCGGGGCAAGGTCTTCGACGAGGTCTACTACGCCACCGAAGGTCGCGAGCTGATCCGCTTCGGCTACGAGGACAACCGCGGTTACATGTTCGTGGTCCACCCCCCGCTCGGGAAGTGGCTCATCGGTCTGGGCGAGGCGTTCGCTGGACGGATGGGGTGGAGTGCTGAGGTCGGCTGGCGGCTGGCCCCAGCGATCGCGGGGACCGTCGCCGTCATCCTGCTGACCCGGGTGGCCCGGCGGATGTTCCGCTCGAACTTCTTCGGCGCGGTGGCCGGGCTGCTACTGGCGCTGGAGGGGATGTCGATCGTCCTCTCCCGCACCGCGCTGCTGGACATCTTCCTGCAGCCGTTCCTGATCGCGGCCTTCGGTGCGCTGCTCTTAGATCGGGAGCGGATGCGGGCCCGGCTGGCCTCCCTGGTGGAGGCCGGTGTCCCGCTGCGCAACGGCATCCCCCATCTCGGCCCGCGTCCGTGGCGCCTGGTCGCGGGTGTGATGCTCGGCCTGGCCTGCGGGGTGAAGTGGTCGGCCGCCTTCTTCTACATCGCGATGCTCGTGATGAGCCTGGTCTGGGACCGGTACGCGCTGCGGGCGGCCGGGGTGCGGTCGTCGTGGCGCTGGGCGGTGCGCCGCTCCTGGATCTACGCGATCGGCTCTCTCTTCCTGGTGCCGCTGGGCACCTATCTGTTGGTGTGGACGGGTTGGTTCGCTGGCAACAACGGCTGGAACCGGCACTGGGCCGACACTCACTCGCCATCGGCCACCCTGCACCTGCCGCTGGGCATACACATTCCCTTCAACTGGGGCTTCCTGCCGAATGCGATCCGCTCGCTCGGCGCTTATCACTACAACGCGTACACCTTCCACGAAGGTCTGGACTCGCCCCACCCGTTCAGCTCGAAGCCGTGGGGTTGGCTGGTGCTGGGGCGTCCGGTCGACTTCTACTACGACGGGAACGGGACGTCCTGCGGGTCGGCGCACTGCTCGTCGGAGTTGCTGCTGATCGGGACGCCGCTGCTCTGGTGGGCCTTCACCCCGGCGCTGATCTGGATCATCTGGCAGTACGTGACGACCCGTGACTGGCGGGCCGGCGTGGTGCTGCTTATGTTCGTCCCGGGCTGGCTGGTCTGGTTCCAGGACCCCAAGCGGACCATGTTCATCTTCTACATGGCCCCGCTGATCCCGTTCCTGGTGCTGGGGTTGACCCTCGCGCTGGGGGCACTCCTCGGCCCGGCCGGCGTCGCACTCCCGTCCCTGCGCGAGACTGGGCGCTCCTTCGCCGACCTGCGTGAGCGGGCCTACCTCTTCGCCGAGGACCGCCGAAGATTCTGGGGTTCACTGGGGTTGACGTTCTACCTCGCTGTGGTCATCGTCGACTTCCTGTGGATGTGGCCACTCTTCCGCGGGGCGCCGATGTCGACGGACGTGTGGCAGGCCCACATGTGGCTACCGAGCTGGATCTGACGCCGCATGAAGGCGGCTACCTAGGCGAAGTCTTCCTCGCCTTGTAGCCCGAACTTCCGCCCCGGCGCCTCGGATTGGAGTTCGGGCTACAAGGCGGTCCCGGCCCGCCCAGCCATATGGTCCGAGCAAGGCAGCCGATCGCGCCGGCAACTATGGCGTTACCCAGCTCACTCGGGTGTAATCAGCTGCACAGGTACCGCGAAAGGACGTCCGCACCGTGTTCTTCCCTCTCACCGTCCGTGACTTCATCGACCGCGCCGAACTGGTCTACCCCGACCGGATCGGGATCATCGACGAGCCTGACCAGCCGGCGGCCAGCCAGGGCGCCCTCACCTACCGCGAAGTGGCCCGACGGGCCCGGGCCCAGGCGGCCCAGCTGGATCGTCTCGGCGTGCCGGTGGGTGGCCGGGTCGCGGTCATCTCGCAGAACTCGGCCCGCCTCTTCACCGCCTTCTTCGGCGTCTCGGGCTGGGGGCGCATCCTGGTGCCGATCAACTTCCGGCTCGCCCCGGCCGAGATCCGCTACATCGTCGAGCACAGCGGCGCCGACGTCGTCTATGCCGACCCGGCGCTGAAGGACGTCCTCGACTCCCTCGACGTCACCCACAAGTTCGTCTTCGGCGAGTCCGTCGATGAGAGCGACCTCTACAACTTCGACGCGGAGCCGCGGGAGTGGGCCACCCCCGACGAGGGCGCCACCGCCACCATCAACTACACCTCGGGCACCACCGCCCGCCCCAAGGGCGTGCAGCTGACCCACCGCAACCTCTGGCTGAACGCGACCGTCTTCGGCCTGCACACCGGCATCAGCGACCGCGACGTGCTGCTGCACACGCTGCCGATGTTCCACTGCAACGGCTGGGGCATGCCCTACGGGGTGACCGGAGTCGGTGGGCAGCACGTCGTGCTACGCCAGGTCGACGGGGGCGAGATCCTGCGCCGGGTGCAGCAGCACGGCGTGACGCTGATGTGCGCGGCGCCGGCGGTGGTGAACGCCGCCCTCGACGCCGCGGCCGACTGGGACGGGCCGATTCCTGGACGGGACAAGGTCCGGATCGTGGTCGCCGGAGCCCCGCCGCCGACCCGCACCATCGAACGGGTCCTCACCGACCTCGGGTGGGAGTTCATCCAGATCTACGGCCTCACCGAGACCGCTCCGCTGCTCACCATCAACCGGCAGCGAGCCGAGTTCGACGACCTCGACGCCAACGGCCGGGCCCGCCGCCTGGTCCGGGCCGGGGCCCCCGCGCTCGGCGTGCGAGTCAAGATCGATGACGAGGGTGAGGTGCTGGCCCAGTCCAACCACAACCTGGACGGCTACTGGGAGCAGCCGGAGGCCACCGCCGACGCGCTGGCCGGCAACTGGTTTCACACCGGCGACGGTGGCTACATCGACGACGACGCCTACCTGGTCATCTCGGACCGGAAGAAGGACGTCATCATCACCGGCGGTGAGAACGTCTCATCGATCGAGGTGGAGGACGTGCTCAACTCCCACCCGGCGGTCCGCGAGGTCGCCGTCATCGGCCTGCCGGACGAGCGCTGGGGTGAGCTGGTGACGGCACTGGTGATCACCGACGGAACCGACCTCAGCGCCGAGGAGGTCATCGCGCACTGCCGCGCCTCGCTGGCCGGCTTCAAGTGCCCGAAGCGAGTCGAGTTCGTCAGCGAGCTCTCCCGCACCGCGACGGGCAAACTCCAGAAGTTCAAGCTGCGCCAGCAGTTCGGCGGCTAGTCTCGAATCAACGGGCTCGCCGCGAAAGCGACTACCGCAAGACTGTTGACACAACTGAAATATTGCTCCGCGTTTCGCAGCATCAACGATCACATTTGCAGGCTTAGATCACAGGTTCTCGCAACAGGAGGTTACTTCGATGACAGTGGTACGCGCGGCGATTACCCAGGTCGCCTGGACGGGCGAGAAGCAGTCGATGATCGATCGGCACGAGGAACTCGCCCGCGAGGCGAGCCGTCAGGGCGTCGGCATCATCGGGTTCCAGGAGCTCTTCTACGGGCCTTACTTCGGGGCCACCCAGGATCCTAAGTACTACAGCTACGTCGAGTCGATCCCGGGGCCGACGACCGAGCGATTCCAGGCCCTGGCCGCCGAACTGCGTCTCGTCATCGTCCTGCCGATCTACGAAGTGGAGAACGAGGGCGAGTACTACAACACCGCCGCCGTCATCGATGCCGACGGGACCCTGCTCGGCAAGTACCGCAAGCACCACATCCCGAACCTGCCGGCGTTCTGGGAGAAGTTCTATTTCCGCCCGGGAAATCTTGGCTATCCGGTGTTCAACACCGCGGTCGGGCGGGTCGGTGTCTACATCTGCTACGACCGTCACTTTCCGGAGGGGTGGCGCGAACTTGGCCTGAACAACGCACAGATCGTCTTCAACCCGTCGGCCACCAAGCCGGGTCTCTCCAACCGGCTGTGGGAACTGGAGCAGCCGGCGGCCGCGGTGGCCAACCAGTACTTCATCGCGGCGAACAACCGCATCGGTCAGGAGATCGCCGAGTTCGGCCCGGACGCGCCGCATTTCTATGGCTCCTCCTACTTCGTCGATCCACGGGGTAACTACGTCGGCGAGGTCGCGTCGCAGGACAAGGAGGAGATTGTGATCCGCGACCTCGACCTCGACGAGATCACCCAGGTCCGGCAGGACTGGCAGTTCTACCGCGACCGCCGCCCGGAGAGCTACCAGAAGATCACCGCACCGTAGGAGGACGACCATGACGACGACATTCATCCACGGCGGCACGGTGGTCTCCAGTACCGGCTCGCAGCCGCTGGACGTGCTCATCGACGCCGAGACGATCGTGGCGGTGCTGCAGCCGGGCTCGACCGCTCTCGGCGCCGATCTTGCCGCGACGGCGGACGTGACCATCGACGCCACCGGGAAGTACGTCATCCCGGGCGGGGTCGATGGCCACACCCACATGCAGATGCCCTTCGGTGGCACCGAAGCCTCGGACACCTTCGCCACCGGGACCGCAGCGGCGGCCTGGGGCGGCACCACCTCGATCATCGACTTCGTCGTGCAGACGCCCGGCGAACGCCTGCAGGACACGCTCGCTGCCTGGCACGGCAAGGCGGCCGGCCAGTGCGCCATCGACTACGGCTTCCACCAGATCATCGGCGGCGTGGACGAGGATGCGCTCAAGGCGATGACCGAACTCGTCGACGAGGGCGTCACCAGCTTCAAGCTCTTCATGGCCTACCCGGGCGTCTTCTACTCCACGGACGGTCAGATCCTGCGGGCCATGCAGACCGCGGCCGAGACCGGTTCACTGCTGATGATGCACGCCGAGAACGGCATCGCCATCGACGTGCTCGTCGCGCAGGCGCTGGCCCGCGGCGACACAGCCCCCTATTTTCACGGTACATCCCGGGCCTGGCAGCTGGAGGAGGAGGCGACGCACCGGGCGATCATGCTGGCCGACGTCACCGGCGCCCCACTCTACGTGGTGCACGTCTCGGCCAAGCAGGCCTTGGAGCAGATCGCCGCCGCCCGCGGCCGTGGGCAGAACGTCTTCGCCGAGACCTGCCC
Source organism: Frankineae bacterium MT45 (assembly GCA_900100325.1). Taxonomy (NCBI): domain Bacteria; kingdom Bacillati; phylum Actinomycetota; class Actinomycetes; order Frankiales; species Frankineae bacterium MT45. The sequence continues at coordinate 1,679,642 of LT629697.1, read as the reverse complement.
GCAGTACCTCTACCTCTCACTCGAGGAGCAACTGGGTGCTCAGGGTGGCGAATGGGGTGCCTTCGAGGGGGCGAAGTGGGTCTGCTCGACGCCGCTGCGCTCACGGGCCGAGGGGCACCAGGACGAACTCTGGCGCTACCTGCGCACCGGCGACGTGACGACGGTGAGCACCGACCACTGCCCGTTCTGCATGAAGGGCCAGAAAGATATGGGGATCGGCAACTTCGCCAAGATCCCCAACGGCATCGGTTCGGTCGAACACCGGATGGATCTCATGTTCCAGGGCGTGAAGTCGGGACAGATCTCGCTGGAGCGGTGGGTGGAGGTCTGCTGCACCACACCGGCTCGCATGTTCGGCATGTACCCGCGCAAGGGCATCATCTCCCCCGGCGCGGATGCCGACGTGGTGATCTACGACCCGAACGGGCACACCAGCATCGGTGTCGGCAAGACACACCACATGAACATGGACTACTCCGCCTACGAGGGCTTCGAGATCGACGGGCACGTCGACACCGTCCTGTCTCGCGGGTCGATCATCGTCGACGACGGTGCCTTCCACGGCCGCGCCGGCCACGGGCAGTTCGTCAAGCGCGGCCTCTCGCAGAACCTCATCTGAAGGGAGTGAGCATGGACTTCGGTGTAGTTCTCCAGTGCAACCCGCCCGCGTCCAAGGTCATCGATCTGGCCCGTCAGGCCGAGAACGAGGGGTTCAGCCACGTCTGGACCTTCGACTCCCACCTCCTCTGGCAGGAGCCGTACGTCATCTACAGCCAGATCCTCAATGAAACCCGCAAGGTTCTGGTCGGGCCGATGGTCACCAACCCGGCCACCCGGGACTGGACGCTCACCGCCTCCACCTTCGCCACCCTCAATGACATGTACGGGAACCGGACCATCTGCGGCATCGGCCGCGGTGACTCGGCGGTACGCACGCTCAACGGAAAGCCGTCGAACCTCAAGACACTGCGGGAGGCCGTGCACGTGATCCGCGAGCTGGCCAACGGGCGGACGGCTGAGGTCAGCGGGACGACGGTCCGCTTCCCCTGGGGTACCGCCTCGCGCCTCGACGTCTGGGTGGCGGCCTACGGTCCGATGGCCCTCGACCTGGCCGGCGAGATCGGCGACGGCTTTATCCTGCAACTGGGTGACACCGACATCGCAGCTTGGATGATCGCCCGAGTGCGGTCCTCGGCCGAACGGGCCGGACGTGACCCGCTGTCGGTGAAGTTCTGCGTCGCGGCACCGGCCTACGTGACCGCCGGCGACTCCGAGGCCGAACTGGCCCACGCCCGGGAACAGTGTCGCTGGTTCGGAGGCATGGTCGGCAATCATGTCGCCGATATCGTCGCAAAATACGGCGAATCCGGTGATGTCCCCGAGGCCCTCACCTCCTACATCGCGGGGCGACAGGGCTACGACTACAACGAGCACGGCCGCGCCGGGAACACGCACACCGACTTCGTTCCGGACGAGATCGTCGACCGGTTCTGTGTCATCGGGCCGCCCGAGATCCAGATTCAGCGGATGCGCGAACTCGAGGCGCTGGGGGTCGACCAGTTCGCGCTGTACCTGCAGCACGATGCCAAAGCGGCCACCTTGGAGGCCTACGGAGAGACCGTCATTCCGGCGCTGCGGCACACGGCGCTGGCCACCGGAGATCTGTAGCGCGGCCCTATTTTCGAATTCTTGAATGCGAACGGTAATTGACTACTAACTGAGCGATCCCGACGAGCGGAAATAGCGAGATATTAAGCGGCGGCGCTATTTATTGTTTACCGGAGTCTGGTTCAATGCACGCCAGAAGCGGCCATTCGCTTCGTCGCCCTCGGGAATTCGGAGCTCATATGAAGCTGCTGCACATCATCGCCTCGCCTCGCGGTGAGAACTCCACCTCAGTCCAGGTGGCGGATGCATTTCTGGAGGGCCTGCAGGAGCGAGGCGAGGTCGAATTGGACGTCATCGACCTGTACAACCACGAACTTCCGGCGGTGGCCGGGGAGAATATCGAAGTCAAATACACCCTGATGGTGGGACAACCGATCGACCGGGCACACATTGAGTCGTGGCGGCAGATCGAGGCGCTCATCGCGCACTTTCTCTCGGCCGACGCCTATTTGATTTCGGCGCCCATGTGGAATCTCAGCATCCCGTACGCCCTCAAGTACTACATCGACTGCATCGTCCAGCCCGGTTATGCGTTTCGCTACGACGACTTCGGGCAGCTCGTCCCGTTGGTGCTGGGCAAGAAGATGCTCTGTGTTACTTCACGTGGGGGCGACTACTCGCCCGGCGGCTACCTGAACACCCTGGATTTCCAAGAGCCTTATCTTCGCTCCATCTTCGGTCTGATCGGGATCACCGACCTCACCTTCATCAATGCCGAGGGGATGGATATGCCGCCGACGCGCCCCGGTAATCTAGCGAATGCGCTGGAGACTGCCCGCACCCTGGCCGGCAGTGACGAGTGGCAGGCATCCACGACCACGGCGACGGCCGCGGCCACCTAACCGGGAGCGCGTCCCGGGACCAGCCGCGCCGACGAGCGGAGAGGAATCGCATGACAACCCGTGAAGCGACCGGCACCGGGCGCGGACTTGTACTCACCGCGATGATCTTCGCGGTCGCGATGACCTTCATCGATCAGACGATCGTCTCCGTCGCGGCCCCGAAGATCCAGAGCGAACTCGGGCTGTCCAGCACCGGAATCCAGTGGGCCATCAACGCCTACCTGCTGACCCTGGCCGCCCTCTTCGCCTATGGGGGACGGCTGGCCGACACCATCGGCCACCGCCCAATGGTGATCGTCGGCATCCTGGTCTTCGCCGGCGCCTCCGCGCTCTGCGGCCTCACCCCGACCGGCCGCTGGGCCGAGGCCTGGCTCGTCACCTTCCGCGCCGTACAGGGTGCCGGTGGGGCGCTGATGTACCCGGCCGCGCTGGCCATCGTCCTCAACAGCTATGAGGTGAGGGAGCGCGGCAAGGCACTTGCGCTCTTCTTCGGCGTCGCCGGGGGGCTCACTGCGGTCGGGCCGGCCCTCGGCGGCTACCTCACCCTCTGGACCTGGCGGGCCATCTTCTGGGTCAACATCCCGGTCGCGGTCATCGCACTGCTGCTCATCGTGATCGCGAAGCCGGCGAGCAGCCGGCACCCGGCCCCGATGGACTACCGCGGCCTCGTTCTGATCGTGCTCGGGGTGAGCCTCAGCGTCTTCGGCTTCCAGCAGGCGGCCCGCTGGGGCTGGAGCAACCCGCTCACCATCGCCTGCATCGTCGTCGGGGCGGCGCTGCTCCTCGTCTTCTTCCGGGTCGAGCAGGGCACCGAGTCACCCCTCATCAACGTGAAGATCTTTCAGGATCGCGTCTTCCTGGCCCAGAACGTCATACTCACCGTCGCGATGATGGTCTTCGTGCCGGTCTTCTTCTTCGCCAGTGAGTACTCGCAGATCTCGCTGGGCTACGCCGCGTCCAAGGCCAGCCTCACCCTGCTGTACTTCTTCATCGGCTTCGTAGTCGCCGCGCAGATCGGCGGGCGGATGCTCGATCGCGGCGGCGCCCGGCGCCCGATCGTCATCGGCTGCGTGGTGGCCTGTGTCGGCCTGGCGCTCTGGGCCGGCCGGGTGACGACGCTGGTGATGGGGCAGCAGATCTGGTGCATCATCATGGCCGGCGCCGGCATGGGCCTGATGCTCGGACAGGCCAACACGGACGCTCTGAATCGTGCACCCAGCTCGGCCTACGGCGAGGCCACCGGCATCACCCAGACGGTGCGCAACTACGGCGCCAGCCTGGGACTGGCCATCCTGGGCACCATCCTCGTGACCGTGATGCAGACGCAGATCGCGGCGTCGCTGATCGCGCAGGGAGTGCCGTCAGGGCGGGCCAATGATGTCGCGGCGAAGGTGTCGCAGCTCGGCGGCGGCGGGTCCGGGGAGAGCATCCCGCCTTTCATCCAACTCGACTTCGCCGAGGCCACCCGCACGGTTCTCTATGTAATGGCGGGGATTATGGGCTTCGCCGGGTTGTTGGCACTGCGCTGGCTACCCCGCTACCGGGCTGCTCAGCCCGCGCCGCAGCTCGACGGCGCCCCTCAGTGAGTCCTAACAGAAACTAAGCACTAGGCGACACGCTGCTGACTATTGCGAATCCTCTGCGGCAGTGTTTAGGTCGGCTGAGTCCGCTCCTTTCGATCACTCACGCCTGGGATGACGAAGATGAGACTCTGCTCCGCGAAGTCCGCTACTGCCCTGCTAGCCACAATCGCGATGGGAGGAGCCGGGCTCGTCGCGGTGGCATTGGCCCCACCAGCTGACGCCGTCGGCGCTACCCAGAACGTCATCGTGCTCCTGCGCGATCAGCACACGGACAAGCCCGCCACGCAGGCCGGGATGAGCCGGCGAGCCGCAGCCGTCGGCGCCGACCAAGCCCCGCTGCGGCAGCGCATCGGAAAGCTCGGCGGCAAGACCACCAAGACCTATAAGACCCTGAATGCGGTCGCGGCCACCCTTCCGAGCAGCGCCGTCGCCGCGCTGCAGAGCGACCCGGCGGTGGCTGAGGTCGTCCCTGATCTGCAGTGGAAGCTCTCCGCCGCTGGCGAGAAGGCGGTAAAGGCCGCCGCCGGGACGGCCACACCGGCGCAGAGCATCTGCCCGACCGACCCGTCGAAGCCACTGCTGGAGCCGGAGGCGCTGGCGCTCACCCACACCGACTCCGACAACGCCCAGACGCCCACGGCGCGCTCGCTGGGGTATGACGGAACAGGGGTAAAAGTCGGCTTCATCGCCGACGGACTGGACATCAACCAGCCGGACTTCATCCGGGCCGACGGCTCGCACGTCATCACCGACTACCAGGACTTCTCCGGAGACGGGACGAACGCCCCGACCTCCGGCGGTGAGGCCTTCGGTGACGCCAGTTCGATCGCGGCCCAGGGACGCGAGACCTACGACATCTCCACCTTCATGAACCCGGCCCATCCCCTCCCGGCCGGCTGCAACATCCGCGTCGAGGGGATGGCGCCCGGTGCGTCGATGGTCGCGCTGAAGGTCTTCTCCAACGCGCTGCTCACCGCGCCGACCTCGACCATCATCCAGGCCATCGACTGGGCGGTGAACGTCGATCACGTCGACATCCTCAATGAATCGTTCGGTTCCAACCCCTACCCGGACAACGCGACCGACCCGATCAGCGCCTTCAACCACGACGCGGTGGACGCCGGCGTGACGGTGATCGCCAGCACCGGGGACGCGGGTGGCGGCAACACCATCGGCACTGCCGCGACCGACCCCTGGGTCATCGGCGCCGGGGCCAGCACGGCCGAGCAGATCTACGCGCAGCAGACCGCGTACGGCTTCCAGTTGGGCAACGGCAAGTACACGAGCAACCAGCTCTCGTCGCTCTCCTCGGGTGGCATCTCGCAGACCCAGCGGGTGCAGGATCTGACGGCCCCCGGTGACCTCAACTGGTCGCTCTGCTCGGACCGGACGCTCCCCTCGGGTGACCCGCAGTACGACTGCTTCGACAACAAGGGCGACCCGAGCAACCTCGAGGTATTCGGCGGGACGAGCGAGTCGGCGCCCCTGACGTCCGGGGCCGCGGCACTGGTCGTACAGGCCTACCGCAAGACCCACCAGGGTGCCTCGCCGACCCCGCAGCAGGTCCGGCAGGTGCTCGACAGCAGCGCGGACGACCTCGGGCTGCCGGCTGACCTGCAGGGCTCTGGTCTGCTCAACAGCTACCGGGCGGTGCAGCTCGCGGCCAGCCTCGGGACGGCCACCAACACCGGCCAGAACCTGCTGCTGGACCAGACCCAGCTCAATGGAGTAGCCGGCCCGGAGGGGACGATCACCAAGCAATTCAAGGTAACCAATGACGGTGTCGGCACCCAGCGGGTCAGTGCGGTGCTGCGCAACGTGAGCACCCAGACCGCGTCCCAGCAGAAGACGGTGAACCTCTCCGCTTCGGCGCCGACACACACCTTCGTCGACGCCATCGGGATAACCCGCTCGTATGTGACCACCACATTCAAGGTGGCACCAGGGGTGGATCGACTCGCTTCGACGGTGAGCTGGAACGGGCCCGGGCAGATCGTGCGGCTGAGTCTGCTCGATCCGCAGGGAACGTTCAGTGGCTACTCGCTGCCCCAGGGCACTGGGAACTTCGGCCGGGTCGAGCTCCACTCGCCGGCCCCCGGCACGTGGACCGCAATCATCTGGACGGCGGCCACCTCGGCCGGATACACCGGTCCGGCCACCCTGACCACCACCTCCTACCAGGCGGGCTCGGCCGGCCAGGTGAGCCCGTCCAGCTTCAGCCTGGCCGCCGGTCAGTCACGCACCCTGACCGTCACCACGCATTCGCCGAGGACCACGACGGCGGCCTCGTCGCTGGTACTCACCGGCGCCTTCGGTCAGACCACCACGGCCTCGATCGTGACCAGAACTGTGCTAGCACTGCAGGCGGGACGACCGACCACGTTTGACGGCACATTCACCACGGCCAACGGTCGCGACTTCTCCCCCGCGCAGACGAAGACGTACCTCTTCAGCGTCCCGCGGGGGGCGGCCGGACTCGACTTCAAGATCAAGGTGGCCGGCGCAACCCCGAACGAGGTGGTCGCGCACCTCTCTGACCCCTCGGGCGAGCCGCTCTCGACCGTCGTCAATGCAGCGGCGGACGGCACCACCGGCACCGGCATCGAGGCGACTAGGGCCAACCCGACGCCCGGCATCTGGGAGTTGACCCTGGAGCTCGTGAACCCGGTCCTGGGCACGCAACTGCCCGAGAATTACTCGGGTATCGCCTCGCTCTCGACCACGCCGGTCTTCACCTCCGGGGTGCCGAACAGCTCGAATGCGGTGATCAGCAAGCAGAACGGATCGACGCAGACGATCACGATCCACAACACCGGCCCGCAGGATCAGACGTACTTCGTCGACCCGCGCGGCACGTCGCAGCAGACCTTCCCGCTGGTCGCGACCGAGGCGGCCTCCAGTGATCAGTTCACGGCGAGTATCGCGCTGCCGCTGCCGAGCGAATCAGTACCGGGTTGGCTGGTTCCGACCGAGGGATCGAAGCTGGTCGTCGGTGCCTCGGCGACCGACCCGATCACCTTCGACGTGATGCCGCTGGACAGCCCGACGGCGTTGAATGCGCCGAACAACCCGGACATCGAGTCGACCACCGGCACCGGCGCCACCGCGGTTCACACCGCCTCGCCGATCGCCTCTGCGCTCTGGGCGGCCTTCCCGTCACTCATCGGTCCGGCTCCGGCCGACGGTTCGCCCGTCGGATCGGTCAGCATGCAGGCGACGATTCTGGCCCGGACGTTCTACGGTGACTACACCTCAAGCACCGGCGACCCACTGCTGGCGACCGTCTCCACATCGGCGCCGGCCGCCACTCCGGTGACCGTGCCGGCCGGCGGTAGTGCGACGGTGACCCTGCACCTGAAGCCGAGCGGATCGGTCGGCTCGCTGCAGCAGGGCACGATCTTCGTCGACACGCTCCAGCCGTTCGCTGCGGCCGGCACCTCCGGCTTCGCCGACGAGGTGGCGTCGGTGCCCTTCACCTTCCGTGTGGGGGCCTGATCGAAGGGAGCAGCGGGCTGAGCATCTCGCGGTTGGCCGCGGATGATCGACCCGAATGGCAGCGACTCTTCGTCGCGTACAACGACTTCTACGAGCAGCGTTATGAGGAGTCGACCTACGACCGGGCCTGGGACTTGTTCCAGCAGGACAGTGTCATGCATGTCCTGGGGGCGACGATCGACGGGCGCCTCGTCGGGTTGACGCACTTCCTCGTCCACGCCAGCACGACGGCACCGGACGTCTGCTACCTGGAGGATCTGTACACGATCCCGGAGGCGCGGGGCCAGGGGGTCGGCCGGGCCCTGATCGGTGCCGTCACCGACTGGGCGCGCGACCGCGAATGCAGCCGCGTCTACTGGCTGACCCGGGACTCGAACAGCACAGCCCGCCGCCTCTACGACCATGTCGCCAGCAACTCCGGCTTCATCGTCTACGAGATTCCCCTGTAATTCGCCGCGATCGTCGCTCCACTTGACAGCGGGATGACCGCTGACAATACTTAGGCATGTGCCTAAGTATCAGGAAGGGCTTGATCTGCTTTTCCGTGCTCTCGGCGACGTAACACGGCGAGCGATCGTCGAGCGACTGGCCCGCGGCCCCGCCTCGGTCAGCGACCTGGCCCGACCCTTCGACATGGCGCTGCCGACCGTCGTCCAGCACCTCGGTGTCCTGGAGACGGCCGGAGTGGTCACGTCGAGCAAGGTCGGCCGGGTGCGCACGTACCAGTTATCGGTCGAGGCGTTGACGCCGGCCAGTGACTGGATGCGGCGGCAGCGGCTTCCGGCCGAGCGGCGGCTCGACCGCCTCGGAGAACTGCTGACTCCATCGGAAAATACGGACGAATAAGGGAGAAACATCATGAGCGACACCATCACTCCGAGTCAGGCCCACGCCACCTTCGTCGTCGAGCGCACCTACCCGGCGCCGATAGAGAAGGTCTGGGCCGCCCTCAGCGAGAACGATGCCCGTGACCGGTGGTTCGGTGGCGGGGAGGCCTTCGACGTCAGCGCCAAGTCCCACGACTTCCGGGTCGGCGGGCAAGCGGTCGAGGAGGGGCAGTGGCACGGCGGTCCGAGGTCGAAGTTCACCTCGACCTACTCGGACATCGTCGAGCTGAACCGCATCGTCTTCACCTACGACATGTGGATCGACGGGCAGCACCTCTCCACCTCGCTCACCACCATCGCCGTCGAGCCCGACGGTGACGGCACCCGCCTGACGTACACCGAACAGGGCGTGCACTTCGACGGGCTGGACACCTTCGAGACCCGCGAGGAGGGGACGCGCGGGATCCTCGACAATCTCGGTACCTACCTGGCCTCTTCCTGACCGGCCCGCCGAAACCGCGATTTCATCGCGGTGGTTGATCGCGGGGCGGTTCCTCCGGCACGATCGGGGTATGCAACCAACTGACGGCCTCAGGCTGCGACAGTTTGTCCTTGACAGCACCGACGCCCGAGCACTCGCCCAGTTCTATCGGAAGTTGCTGGGCTTTCCGTATCGGGACGGTGATGAGCGCCCCGAGGGCGCCGACGCCAGCGAGAACGGTGAGGACTTCATCGTCCTGATGAACCCGGCCGGCGGTGCTCGACTTGCCTTCCAGCAGGTCGAGCACCTGCCGGAGGCAACCTGGCCGGACGGCCCGTATCCCCAGATGGGGCATCTCGACTTTCAGGTCGACAGCCGCGAAGCTCTCGACTCCGCCTGCGACCGGGCCGTCGCACTCGGAGCCCGCCTGCTCCGCGACGAGGCCGACGACCCGGAGGAACCGATCCGTATCTACGCCGACCCGTCCGGGCACCCGTTCTGCATCTTCCGCGCCATAAATTAGTTGCCCATTGGCCGGATAGCGGCCCTCTATACGCCTCCACTGGTTGGCGCGGTTGGTGTGCGAGCCGAGATGACGATCGCGACTCCGAGTAGCACCGCCCCGGCCGAACCGACCAATGACAGCCGCTCCCCGAGCAGCGCGATGGAGAGCAGCGTCCCGGTGAGCGGTTCGAGGAGCGCGATCACCGTGGCCGTCGCCGCGGCCACCGTGCGCAGGCCACGGAAGAAGAGCGTGTAGGCCAGCGCCGTCGGAGCGATGGCTAGTAGCGCCAACAGTCCGAAATTATCGGCTGAAACGGGAAAGCCGAGGCCGCCGACCAGTAGAGCGATCGGCACCAGCAGCAGGCCGCCGAGACCGAAGCCGTAGCCGGTGACACCACGTTCGTCGACTCCCACCAGTGGCCGTCGGCCGAGGATGGTGAAGGCGGCGAAGGTGAGCCCGGAGAAGGCGGCCAACCCGGCACCGGCCAGTTCCCGCGGCATGCTCTCTGATCCGGCCGGAACCCCGACCAGCATCGTGAGTCCGACCAGCGCGAGGAGCACCACCGCTGCCGCACGCCGCTCAGGCCGGCGGCGACTCCGCACACTTTCGTAGAGAAGCACGAAGACCGGCGACGACCCGATCGCGACCAGCGTGGCGACACTCACCGTGCCAACCGCGACGGCGGAGAAGTAGGCCGCTTGAAAGACCGCGGCCAGTGCGGCGACCGCGAGAATTCGCCGCCAGGCCACGGCCGATCGGGGTGGTCGCTGGCCGCTGAGTAGCAGCGACAGCACGACCAGTCCGCCGCCGAGGCCGAGGCGGTAGGCGGCGATGCTGATCGGCGAGAGATGGGCGGAGTTGGCCAGCGATCGGCCGGTGATACCACCGGTGCCCCAGAGCAGGCCGGCGGCGATCAGGGATATGAGACCTGTTGAGGATCGGGTGACGCGAGTAGGGCGTAGTTGAGCTGTGCTGAGTGACATCGGTGTGGCTCCTGCGACGAGAAGGAAGGTGGTCGCGTGGAGCGGAGTGCTGGACCCCGCTCAGGAGCGGGGTGGCGGGGTGATGATCGCGAGCCGATGCACGTCGCACAGCCTAGCAGCGCGGGCCGGTTATGGCAGCAGCAAGCAGGAGTCTCCGAACTCGTGCCACAGGTAGCGTTCGGCGACCGCGGCGTCGTAGGCGAGCTGGGTGAGACGGGCACCGGCGATCGACTCCACCAACAGCAGATGTGACGCCTCCGGGTTGTGCAGGCCGGTGATCAGCCCGGTGACGACCCGGGCCGGGTTCTCTCCCCCGACGATGTGCTCGGTCCAGCCGGCGGCCGGACGAACCTCCCCGGCCGCGTCGGCCGCGGACTCCAGTGCCCGGGTCACGGTCGTCCCCACCGCCACAACCCGTCCGCCGGCCAGCCTCGTCTGGTTCACCAGCCGAGCGGTCGACGCACTCACCGCGAAGCGCTCCGGCTGCGGCGGTTCGCCGGCATCCTGGGACGAGACGCCGGTGTGCAGCGTGATGGGAGCGACTCCGATACCCCGTCGCACCAGGTCGGTGACGAGCTCCGTAGTGAAGGGGCGCCCAGCGCTCGGCATCTCCGCGCTCCCCGGCTCGCGGGAGAAGACCGTCTGATAGTCCGACAACGGCCAGTGGCGGCTCAGGTAGCCGTAGCTGATCGGGCGGCCGTAGCGCGCCAGGTAGGCGGCGAGCCGCGAGGCACTCCGTACATCGCCCCGCCAGAGCCGGTTTCCCTCGCCGGTGGGTGAGGCGGTGCGGCCACCGTAGGGCTCAAGCAGCCGAAGCGAGACGCGTCGCGGTAGCAGGATCTCGTCACCAACCCCGGCGGCGAGCAACGGCGTTGCCCCGTCTGGCGCGCTGCGTAGTTCCACCACCCAGCTGCCGTCATCCAGCTCGGTTGCGAAGTGAACGACGACCGGGGCGCCACCACGCCAGGTCCCGTCGATCTCGCCGGCGAGCGTCGCCGAGGTGTTGACGACGAGCAGGTCCCCCGCGCGCAGATACTCCGGAAGTTCCCGGAAACGGCGATGGATGACGCGATCGGTCCCGTCGGCGGAGTGCTCCGCCACTAGCAGGCGGACCCCGTCGCGTGACAGCCCGCGCTGCTCCGGCGGCTCGGCCGCGGTAAGGTCGTCGGTCAGTCGGAAGATCGTGCTGGGCTTCTGCAGCAGTGCAGTCATTGAGCGGATTCCTTTACGTTTTCGGATGATTCGATGTCGGGTAGCTCAGTGGCGCGGTAGCGCCCACTGGGCACAGCAGAGTCGAGGAGTCGTAGTAGCGACGGCACCACCGACTCCGGGGTCGGGCGGTCTGAGATGTCCTCCCCGGGGAAGGCGGCCTGATGCATCGCGGTTCGCATGTCACCGGGGTCGATCGCGTAGTAACGCAGCGACTCGTTCTCGGCGGCCAGGGTGCGGGACAGGTGATCGAGCGCGGCCTTCGCCGCCCCGTAGGCGCCCCAGCCGGGATAGGCCTCGACGGCGGCGTCCGAGGAGACGTTCACGACGACCGCGGAGCAACGATCCAGCACGGACCGCAGTTGCTGGATCAGGGCCAGTGGGGCCAGCACATTCGTCTCCAGCACCTGCCGGAAGGCAGCAAGATCAAGGTCGTCGAGGCGCGGCAGTGGCGTCGGGCCGAGAGTGCTGGCGTTGTTCACCAGCAGGTCTAGGCGCCCTGCCTCGGCAACGGCGGCGGTGAGTTGAGCCCGGTGGGCCGGGTTGCTTACGTCGCCGGCGATGCTCCACACCGCCTCGCTCCTCACGCGCAGTTGGGTGGCGACGCTCTCCAGCGGATCGGGGTGGCGCGCATCGATGATGAGCCGCCACCCTCGACTGGCCAACTCCTCGGCCAGCGCGCGTCCCAGCCCGGCAGAGGCGCCCGTGATCAGGGCTACTCGGTTCTTCAGCAATTCGTTCATGCCACCATCGTTAAACTTGAAGTTAGCTTTAAGTCAACCGGCGACGGCGATAGGATGGAGAGATGAAGACCACCGACTCCCTCACCGTCGCCGAGGTGGCCCATCGCAGCGGATTCGCGGCCTCGGCGCTGCGCTACTACGAGCGGGAGGGGCTCATCCAGGCCACCCGCACCGGCGGCGGCCAGCGACGCTACGCCCGCAGCGTGCTGCGCCGGCTGGCCTTCATCCGGGCCGCCCGCAATGTCGGCCTCAGCCTTGAGGAGATTCGCGCCGAACTGGCCCGCCTCCCCGACGGTCGCACCCCGACCAAGGCCGACTGGGGGCGAATCTCCCGTGACTGGCGGGGGCGCCTTGACGAGCAGATCAGCGCGTTGGAGGCCCTGCGGGACGGCCTGCAGAGCTGCATCGGCTGCGGCTGCCTCTCGATGCAGGGCTGCGCCGTCTCCAACCCGGGCGACATGATCGCCGCCGCCGTCCCGGCCGGGGGCGCGGCGTACCTGCCGCCGCTGCTGCGTACACCGCGGGATGAGAAGGTCTGGTGATGAGGCTGATCGATCCGACCAATACCGACTTGATCGCTTTCTGGAGCGAGCGGGCTTTGAGCAGCCTCACCACCGTCCGCCCGGACGGCACGCCGCACGTGGTGCCGGTCGGGGTGACCCTCGATGCGGTTGCCGGGACGGCCTGGGTGATCACCTCCGGCACGTCGCAGAAGGCCCGGTTGGTGGCGACCGCCGGCAACGCTGGTGTGGCGGCCGCCGCCTGCCAGGTCGACGGACGCCGCTGGTCGACGCTGGAGGGACGGGCCTTTCTCCGCGACGACCCGGAGACCATCGCCGAAGCCGTCCGCCGTTACGCGCTGCGCTACAAGCAGCCACGGGAGAACCCGCGCCGGGTCGTGCTCGAAATCGTCATCGCTCGCGTTCTGGGGAACGTGTAGTCATGCAGGTCCGCTGGCTGGCCGCCTTCGCCGACGTCCCCGAACCACTGGTCGCCGACGTGCTCACGTTCTGGGCGCAGGTGAGTGGCAGCACCGCCCAGCCACCGCAGGGGGCGCTGGGTCAGTTCATCCCGCTGGCCGGCGAGGAGGAGTCCCCGCACCTCTGGGTCCAGCGGGTCGAGCGCCCCGGTACAGGGGTGAGCTGGCATCCCGACCTCTATGTCGACGATCTGGAGGCCGCGGTCGAGCGCGCCGTCGCCCTCGGCGCCGAGTCGCGCCGCGAGGTCCCGGACCTGGTCACCCTGCAGTCGCCGGCCGGGCAGCCCTTCTGCCTCGTCCGGGCCGACGGCAGCTACGTCCGTGCCGCACCCCGACGCTGGCCTGACGGGCAGAGCAGCCTGCTGGACCAGTTGAGCCTCGACATCCCGATCGAGGTCTTCGACAGCGAGGCCGCGTTCTGGAGCCAACTCACCGGGTGGGAGCAGCGATCCGGCTCGCTGCCGGAGTTCGACCACCTGCGGCGTCCGGCCGACATCCCGCTGCGCCTGCTCCTGCAGCGCCTGGGGAGCGAGGACGACGACGGCGTCGACGAACGGCAGCTGCCGCATGCCCACGTCGACTTTGCCTGCGACGACGTCGAAGAGGAGCGTCGCCGCCACGAGCGTCTCGGCGCCACCACCATCCGCACCACCAAGTACTGGGTCACACTGCGGGACCCGGTCGGGCTGCTCTACTGCATAACCAGCCGCGACCCGTTCGGCGGCTGATTGCCTTACTTTATAAGCGGAAATCGGTCGGCGTCGGGTCCGAGCGCGATACGATCGGCCGCTGAGATCACCTTGCGGCCGGAGCCGATGCGGGCCCACGTCAAGTCGTCAAAGACGGCCGGCGCGGGGTGGCCGAGCAATCCTTCCAGGGTGCGGCGGATCGTCGCCAGCACCTCGCCTTTCGGCCCCGGACGATTCACGCCCACCAGGAGATCCAGGTGGTGCAGACCAGCCTCGACGGTCAGCGTGTCGAGAAAGTCACCCACCCGCAGCGCATGTCCCTGCGTGGCAACCACGCTCTCGGCGTCGCAGCGTTCGGCGAGGGTGAGCACGGCTCGGGTCGTCTCGGCGTAGGTCGCGGTGAGGTAGTCCAGCCGCCAGGCCGCGGCCATGGTGCGGACCGAGCGCAACCCGCGCGACTCCGGATCCTCCTGCCCCGGCGAGTCGATCCAGTAGGTACTCGCGGTTCGGTCGGCCGGCCGGTTGGCCGGGGTTCCCAGTGCAACCAGGGCCCGTTGCGCATCTCCAAGCAGGTGCACGAAGAGATCGCGGGCCGACCATCCCGGACAGCCGGTGCCGCACCAGGAGTCCGCCTCGTTCAGCGATAGCGCAATCTCGGCCAGGTCTGTGTAGGCGGCGCGCAGCGAAGCAAGTTCAGGTCGCACGATTCCACCCAATCACAGGCCGACCGGCAGTCAAGCCACTACGCCGCCATCTCTGTGAACCGCTGCGACCCGGCTAAGCTTCCCTGCGATGGCCGCCGCCCACCGCACGCTCTACGTCTCCGATCTCGATGGAACGCTGCTGCTGCCCGACGGCACTCTAGGGACGCTGACCGTCGACGTGGTGAACGAACTCGTCAGCAGGGGTGGGCTCTTCACCTACGCCACCGCCCGCTCGCCATTCCGGGCGGCTCTACTAACCCGACCTCTGAGTCTCCAATTGCCGCTCATCACCTACGGCGGCGCCGTCATCGCTAATCCAGTCTCGGGCGAGCCGATCGCCACGGCCACCCCGCCGTCCGGTGCCGTGACAGCGCTCATCGATTCAGCCGAATCCCGCGATCTGCAGCCGCTGCTCTTCCTGCAGCACGCCGGCCGGGACCGGCTCTGCTGGATCGATGGGCCATTGAACTGGGGCACCAACGATTTTCTGGAGCGCCGGGCGGATGACCCGCGACTCATGCCACTCACCGGCTGGTCGGAGGTGAGTCTGGAGCAGGTCTTCTACATGTCGATCATCGGCCCGCTGACCGAGCTCGAAGGATGCCGATCGGAACTGGCCACTGAGCTCGCCGCCTGCGACGCGCTGATCTCCGAGGACGTCTACGTGCCCGGCCAGTTCATCCTCGACGTCACGTCATCGGCGGGGACGAAGGCGGTCGCGCTGCGCCGGGTGGCCGCCGACGTACAGGCTGATGAGATCGTCTGCTTCGGCGACAACATCAATGATCTGGGGATGTTCGCCGTCGCTGACCGGGCGTACGCGGTGGCCAATGCGGTCGCTGAGGTGAGGCAGGCGGCCACCGCGGTCATCGGCGGCAACGCCGACCAGGGCGTCGCCCGCTGGCTCGAAGAGAACGCAGGCATGATGGGGAAGTGACGCAGACTCCATGGACCGCACCGCCCCCTCCCCCGCTCGCCGAGAGCCCGCTCGTCGGCGACGAACGTCCTATCCTTGAAGGCTTTCTGGCCGAGCAGCGGCACCGGCTGCTGAGCATCTGTGCCGGCCTCACCGGCGAGCAGTTGGCGACGCGTGCCGTGCCACCCTCCAACCTCTCGCTGCTCGGTCTCATCCGGCACATGGCCAAGGTCGAACGGATCTGGTTGCGGCAGCGCGTCGGCGCCGAGGCCGTCCAGTCGCCCTATGCCGACTCAAGCGACTACGACGCCGACTTCAACGAGCTCGACCCAGCCCGGGCCGAGGAGGACTACGCCCGGTTGTTGGCGGAGTTCGACCTGGCCGACCGTGCCGCCGCCACGGCCACGCTCGACTCCACGATCCGGCACCGCGATCAGGATCTCTCGGTGCGCGTGGTCTACGTGCACCTCATCGAGGAGTACGCGCAGCACAACGGGCACGCCGACCTGCTGCGGGAGTGCATCGACGGCCGCACCGGATTGGAGTGACGTCGCCCATTCAAGGAAGCAGCGTCGTTCAGCGGGCGGCACCGTTCAGCAAGCGACGTCGTTCAGCGGGCGGCGTCGATGGCGGCGAGAACGATGCGCTGGGCCTCCGCTGGGGTGACGCCAAGGTCATGGGCCATCTCGGCGTAACCCTGCGCCTGCTCCTGCAACCGTTGCCGCGCCTGGTCGCCGCCGGCGGTGACGACCGTGCCGCCCCGTCCTCGTGTCTCCACGACTCCGGCGCTCTCCAGCTCGCGGTAGCTGCGGGCCACCGTGTTGACGGCCAGCCCGAGCGTCTCGGCCAGCTGGCGCACCGGCGGCAACCGGAATCCGGCCGGCAGCACGCCGTCACTCACCTGCGCTGCGATCTGGGCCCGGATCTGCTCGAAGGGCGGGGTTGCCGCCGCCGGGTCGACGTCGATCAGCAGCTCGGCGGCAGGGGGCATGGTCTGAGCAAATCACACGGTTTACCGTGGTGGGGCAGAACCCGACCGACAACGACTGGAATGGCTTGCGCAAGACTCTCGTGGCGCTGATCGCGACGGCCCTTCTGGCCGTCGCGGCCCTGGCGTATGCCCACCATTCGAAGACCCCGCAGGCCGTCGCCGCGCCGGCCACACCCGCACCGACCCCGGCACCCACGCCGACCCCCATCCCCCCGACCCCGGCGCCGACGCCGACCCCCGTACCCCACGACGTCGTCCCGTCAGCCGTCCCGACGAGCTTCGAGATCGCCGGGCCGGCCTTCGTCGTCAAGGCGAAGGTCTGCCAGATGGCCTACATCCGCCCGCTCGACCCACCCGGCGATCAGCGGCACACGGTCTGCTGGGTGAAGAGCCAGTTCGGCGTCGCGCCCGGGAGCAACTCCGGGGGCACCAGCTACATCCTCGGGCACTCCTGGTCGAAGGCGCCGCTGGTCTTCAACCCTCTCTCCGAGCTGGCCATGAAGCAGGTGCCGAGCGCGAAACCCCTGCTGCAGAACGGGATTCCGACGTTTCCGGTTACGTCCATGAACGGGTACACGGTGACCCTGCAGACGAAGACCGGGACGCTTCGGTACCGGGTGACGCGGGCCTTCGCGGTCTCCAAGGAGCAGGCCGGCAACGTCAAGTCGCTGATGGCCAACACCCCGAACCGGGTCGTCCTCATCACCTGTGCCGTGAACGGTGGCGTGGACGCCGACTACAACATCGTCGTCGACGCCTACCTCATCTCATCGCAGCGCACCTGACCCGCCGAGGTCGCGGCGTCACGCCGCCTGCACCGCTCCCGGCCTACGCCGAAGAGGCCAGCAGCCAATGCCCGCCGAGTAGCAGCGTCCCAACGGTGACGGCCAGGAAGACCCCGACCCAGACGATCGCCGGAACCGGGGTGAGGCGACCCAGCATGTCGGCGTCTGAGCTGCGGGCCTGATGACGTCGGCGCAGCGCCTGGAGCTCCAGGACCGGCCGGGGCGCGGCCAGCAGCAGGAACCAGGTTCCGGCATAAGCCACAGCCGACTGGACGTCCGCGCTCCCCCACCACGAAATCGCGAAGACCCCGGCCCCGGCTATTAGCACCGACCAGAGGCCGAACCAGTTCCGGATCTGGACGAGTAGCAGGGCCAGCAGCAGCAACGCCAACCAGAGCAGGCCGACCGGGTGCCCCAGCCTGAGCAGGTAGGCGCCGACGAGGCCGAGCAGCGAGGGGCCTACATAGCCGGCGAAGGCGGTGCAGATCATCCCCGGGCCGCTACGCCGGCCACGGGAGATGGTGAGACCGGAGGTGTCGGAGTGCAGGCGGATCCCGGCCAGTCGCCGCCCACAGAGCAGGGCGACCACACCGTGCGACGCCTCGTGGGCGATGGTGACCATGTGCCGGCTGTAGCGCCAGCCAATCGGTAGGGCGACCAGCAGCAGCGCCGATACTCCGCCGGCCACGACCAGCGTCATCGTCGGTGCGGGCTGGCTGCTGGTGGCGCGGTCCCAGACCTCAGTCAATACCGCACCGACGCTGCTCACCGCGCTCACTCTGCCAAACGCGACTGTAGGGCCCCGATGAACTCGAGGCCCTACAGTCGCAATCTGGAGCTACTACCGCGATTACGCGCGGACGTTGACCGCCAGGTTGGCGCTGACTCCGGCGTCGGCCCGCGAGTCACCGGCCGAGATCACCCGCAGCGTCTGACGGCCCACCGGCATCCCGGTCACGGAGACCGCAACCGTCCCGTTGGCCGCCGTGGTCGCCGTCGCGACGTTCACCCACGACGAGCCGACCAGGCGCTGCACGGTGACACCGAGGGCCCGGGCCGCGAGGACCGAGACCTTCACGACGGCCGGCGCCGAGGAGGCGACGGTGGCCGGCGCCGAGGCCGACACCTTGGTCGCCACGTCGACCGCGAAGGCCGACGAGTCCGCCTGGGCGTAGCCGGTGGCGCCGGCGAACTTGGCCACCAGCGTGCCGTTCTCCTGGGAGTAGGTCCGCACCGCGTAGCCACCGACTGCGTTGGTGGTGCCCGACCCGACGAGGACGGTCGCCCCAGCCGTGGTCTGCAGGTAGATCCGCACCGGCAGGCCCGGAGCCGAGATGGTGCTACCGGCGTAGCTGCGGGTCATCGTCCCGGTGACCGTGTTCAGCACTCCGGCAACCTGGTTGGCGGTGGCGGAGACCGTCACACCGGTGTCCCAGGTGCCGACGCTGATCGCTCCGACGGTGGCCGACGCAGCCGGCAGGCCGGCCACTCCGAGGAAGACGGCGCTGATGGTGCCGGCGACCTTCGGCAGCACCGTCGCCTTCCATGTCCCGTCCTTGGCCACAGCCGCGGCTCCCAGCACCAGTACCGGGCCGGATGACGGGGTCAGGCGGATGCTGATCGAGCCGGTCGTGGCCCCGGTGACGGTTCCACCGGCGTTGCGGTACAGGACGCCGGAGACGAGCACCGGGCCGCCGTAGCCGACCTGGCTGCGGTCAGCCGTGGCGCTGAGCGACGTGGTCGGGATGCTCACCGCCACGGTCCCGGCGACGGCGCTGGTGGCGTTCCAGGCGGTACCGCCGGCCAGGCTCACCGTGATGGTGCCGGAGACCGTCGGGTGGACCACTGCGGTGTACGTACCGTCCGCGGCGACGACGGCCGAACCGATCGCGACCGTCTTGCCGTTGATCGGCTCGGTGACGGCCAGGCCGACACCGGCCATCGGGATGCTCTGCGAGGAGCCCGGACGGGTCAGTGTGCCGGTGATTGTCACCGCGTCGCCGTAGTACGAAGCGCTCTTGTCAGCCGAGGCGGTGACGGTGGGCGAGCACTTCGAGGCGACCAGCGCGATGTTGCCACCGGTGAGGGCGCTGAAGGCACCCACCGCGGTGGTGTGCAGCGACACCGTCAGCGACATCGCGGTGGTGGCCACGACCGAGCCGGCGGCGACACCGTCGGAGGTGGTCACGGCCGACCCGCTGGCGACGGCGGCGGCCGCCCCGTTCTTCCTGGTGAAGCTGACGGTCACCCCCTTCACCGGGGCGCCGGTGGCGGTGTCGGTGACGACGGCCCGCATGGCCGCAGCGGCCCCGGTGCAGACGCTGGCGCTGCTGCCGGACTGGCCGGCCACGCTGAAGGCGACCGAGAGGGCACGCTTCACCGTCGGGATGCTGAAGGTGATCGCTGAGGTGACGACCTTCGTCGCGCCGGCGGTGTCGGTGACGGTGACGGTGACGCTGCTGGTGGTGGCCAGCGCCGCGTTGCAGGTGACGGTCGTCTGAGCCGACGTCGGCGAGGCGAACGTGCAGTCGGCCCGGGCTGACTTCCAGCTGATCGAGGCGACGGCGTCACCGGTCGGCAGGGACGGGGTCATCGTCACGGTGCTGCCGAGTCCCGGCGTGAGCGGGTTGCTCACCGTGACCGTGGCACCGAGCTTGGTCGGCGTGCCGACAACACCGGTGGAGTTAAAGGCATTCGCGGTGTTCGGGGTGCCGAGACCGGTCGGCCCGTCCCACCCGGTGCCCGCGCTGCAGAGCTGGTGCACGCTGCAGGTTCCGTTGGTGCCGGAGGTGACGTCGTTGAGGTCACCGGTGTGCAGGTACGGGTAGGTGTTCGGGTAGTCGCCGCTCGGCGGGGTGCCGGCCAGCGCGTAGACCGAAGCGATGATCGGCGAGGAGGCGCTGGTACCGCCGTAGACGCCCCAGCCGCCGTTGTAGACGGCGACACCGGTGTTCGGGTTGGCCACCGCCGAGACGTCGGCGACGGCCCGCTTGGTGCAGCCGGTCGCGACGCCGAGCTGGAAGGTGGGCTGGCTGGCCAGCGTGGAGCAGCCGCTGCCGGCGCCGGCCCAGGCCGTCTCGGTGAAGCCGCGGGCGTTCGACGCGACGCTCAGCGAGGTGCCGCCGACTGCGGTGACGTACGGCGAACTGGCTGGGTAGCTGACCCCGTAGCCGCTGTCGCCGGTGCTGGCCGTGATGGCCACGCCCGGGTGGTTGTAGTACGAGTCGAGGCCGCTCGAGTCGCCGCCGCCGTAGCTGTTGGAGACGAACTTCGCGCCGAGGGAGACGGCCGTGTTCACCGCCGTTCCGAGGTCGGAGAGGTAGGAGCTGTTGGCCTCGACCAGCAGGATGTTGCACTGCGGGCAGATGGCCGAGACCATGTCGACGTCGAGGGCGATCTCGCCGGCCCAGCCACTGTTGGTGGCCGGCAGCGGCGAGGTGGCGCCGCTCTGGTTGACCTTACGGAAGCAGCCGTTGGCCGTGGTGCAGGACGGCAGACCGTAGGTCGAGCGATAGATCGCGAGGTCCGACTCGGCGTTCGGGTTGTTGTAGGCGTCGACGATGGCGACGGTCTCACCGCTGCCGCGCGAGGCGTCCAGCCCGTAGGCGGCGATGAGGCTGGACGGGCCGAAGCCGTACGGCAGCGTCATCGGGGCGACCTGACCGGGCGCAGTGGTCACGGCCGGGGTCAACGGCACGTCCGTGCGCCGCTCACTCAGACAGGCGGCCTGGCCGGGCGCCGGGGCGGAGCAGTTCGCAACGACGTCCGTGGCAGCCGCCGCAGTCGTCGTGGTCACGGTGGCGGCCTGAGCGACCGAGGTCGACACTCCGGCCGAGACGAGACCGATCACGAGGGCGGCGACGCCCAACAACGCGATACGGCGGCGGGGGCGGGGGACGGCTGCGGTGTCTTGAACGTCGACGCGGCCGATGGCGGGGGGATTCATCGCGACTCCATGTCTGATAGCAAGCCGTCGATCCTTCGACAGCCGTATAGCTAACAGCAATCTAACAGCGTTTCCCGGTACCCGCAGGCCGAATCGCAAAGAATTCACCTTGTCCTACGGCAGGTTTGTGCAGCAAATTAGCGGTACTCACATTCCCGTGAGATTTTCGAACTGCACGTTCAGCGAGCGGGAATCGCCGGGAGTCAACGATTTCCGGTGATTACAGTGCGTCGAGCGGCACCGCAGGGTCGGCCAACCGCTGCCGGTCCTGCTCGGCACCCGCGGTGATGATCGCCTTGATCGGGTCGACGACGTCCCACACATTGACGTTCATGCCGGCCAGCACTCGTCCCTGCTTCAGCCAGAAGGCGATGAACTCCCCCGCCGCCGGATCGCCCCGGAAGAGCACCTCGTCGTACTCATCAGGGGCGACGTAGCCGACGTACTCCATGCCGAGGTCGTATTGATCAGTAAAGAAATACGGCAGATCCTGGTAGCTGGTCGTCTCGCCCCGCATCGAGGTCGCGGCAACCTTGGGCTGTTTCAAGGCATTCGCCCAGTGCTCGACCCGGATTCTCCGTTGCAGCACGGGGTGCAGTGCGTTGGCGACGTCGCCGGCGGCGAAGATATCCGGGTCGCTGCTGCGCAGCGCGTCGTCGACGAGCACACCGTTGTCTACGTCCAAGCCGGCCGCCTCGGCCAGCTCGCTGTTCGGCAGCACACCCACCCCGATCAGGACCGCGTCCGCCGCGATGACCTCACCGCCAGCCAGTCGAACGCCGGTGGCGTGCCCGTCGGCCGTGGTGATCTCCTGCAGCGTGACACCCAACCGCAGATCCACGCCGTGCCCGCGGTGCAGGTCGGCGAAGACCTGAGCGACCTGTGGTCCGAGGACCCGCAGCAGCGGCAGTTCGGCCGACTCCACCACCGTCACCTCGACATCGGCCGCCCGAGCCGCGGCCGCCGCCTCCAGCCCGATCCAACCGGCACCGATGACGACGAGCCGCTTGGCATTCTCGATGACCCGGCCGAGCTCCTCGGAGTCGTCCAGGGTGCGCAGGTAGTGGACGCCGGCCGCGTCGCTTCCGGTGACGGTCAGCGCGCGCGGACGCGATCCGGTGGTGAGGAGCAGCCGGTCGTAGCGGATCGACTCGTCGTCGGCGAGCACGACCTGGTGCTCAGTCCGGTCGATGGCGGTGACCGTGGTGGCGACCTGCAACTGCACGTGCTGCTCGTCGTACCAGTTCGCCGCATGCACGAAGACCGAGTCCCGCTCGGCACTCCCCATCAGATACCCCTTGGAGAGCGGCGGCCGCTCGTAGGGGCGGTGCACCTCATCGCCGATCAGGATCACCCGGCCTTCGAAGTCCTGCTCCCGCAGAGCCTCGGCCGCCTTCGCGCCGGCCAGGCTCGCCCCGACAATCACGAACGTTTCATTGCTGGACATCGTCGTCCCATCTGAGCTCAGCGCTGCTTCGACGGCGGGCCACCCGCGCGACCCCACCACTGCCACCCTGCCGCGCCGCGCAGGTGAGCGCAAGCAACCTCCGGCAATCTCAGGCCGAGGGGGCGGCCGTCTCCGGCGAGACTTCGGGCAGCGTGGTGCGCTGTACCTTCTGCCGCCAGTCGTAGATCGCCGAACTGCGCAGCACCACGTCCTGCAGTGACCGGTTCGACCGGCTCACCGCGGCCCAGTAGAGACCGATCGGGAAGCCGACGCAGAAGACGGCACGCAGGAAGGCGCCGGGAAAGCGCATCAACTCGCCCCGGATGTTCACCACCCGCAGGCCGAGCAGCGAGGCCCCGTAGCTGCGTCCGGTGGTACCCCAGGCCAGCGTCAAGTAGATGACGGCCACCACGTAGCCGATGGCGATCATGCTCAACCCGACATGCTTTGGCCAGTGGAAGCTGCGGGGGTCGAGGACGAAGGCCACGCCGGCGATACCCGCATAGATTCCGGCCACGATGATGACGACGACGAGAAGGTCCACCATGGCGCAGAGCGTCCGGGTGACGATGCCGGCCCGATGACCCTGGTACGGACGGGCCGACGGCGGGACGGTCGAGGTGTGTTCAGTCGCGGACATCCGGCCCCCCAGTCCCATCTGGCCCGCCGGCCGCGGCCGCGTCAGCCGCCCGGTCGGCCGCCGCCTGCTTCTTGGAGGTCGGCGCGGCCGAGTCACGTCCGTGCCGGCGCAGGATCAGCCGGTCGACGAGGCGATTCACCCGCTCGTCGGCCTCGATGCCGCGCATTCGCACGCCGACCACCGTCTCCGAGGCGACGGCACCGGTGGAGTCACGGATGATCTCCGGCAGGTCGACGCCGTCGATGACGTCCTGGGCGATGCCGAGAATATCGACCCGTCCGATGATCGCGTCCAGGTCGATCTTGGCCGCGATGCCGTCGACGTCGACCCGGGCGATGATCGGCGCGAGGTCGACGTTGGCCACGATCTCGTCGATGTCGACCCGGTCGATGATGCGCTCGATCGAGACCCGATCCACCGCCGCGTCCAGGTCGACCGTCGCGACCACCGCGTCGAGGTCCACGCTGTCGACGATCTTCTCGATCTGCACCCGATCGAGGACGAGCTGCGTCAGGTCGAGACGGTCCAGCACCATGTTCACCACCACCGGCACCACCTCGCCCAGCAGCGCATCGGCCTGCTTCTCCCGAGCGGTCCGGAGCTCACGGCCCCGTTCGGCCATCGCCAGCAGCCGGGTCTGCGGCCAGTACCGGGGGGCGATCAGTGGCGGGCGCATGAGGACGTCGACCAGCGGCCGACTGACCCGCAGCCCGGTGCGGGTCACGGCCACCGCCGTGCGGGTGAGGCTGGCGGCGACATCGATGCCGATATCCACGATCATCGGGACCGGGACGTCACGCTGACTTGGGCGCATCACAAGCGATCCAGCCGGGGACGTGTCGTCGTCACCGGTGGCGCTGTAGGCGTCTCCCGTCACGTCGCCACGCTAGTCGTCGCCCCGCGCAACGGCCTCATCCAAAGAGCATGGCGCACCGGGGGACCGGGCATCCGGCCGTGATCACACCTCGACCTGCGACCCCATGATGACGGTCTGATCCTCGGGGAGGTCGAAGAACCCGACCGGGTTCGCCGCGTTGCGGGCGAGGGTGATGAAGAGCTTCTTGCGCCAGCGCGACATGCCGGGCGCCCGGGTCACGCTGAGACTCGCCCGCGACACGAAGTAGGAGGTCTGGGACGGATCCAGGTCGAACTCCGCGACTCCGGGCCGGCTGGTGCGGGCCAGCACCTCGGGGATATTGGGCGCGTCGAAGAAGCCGTAGCGCATCGTCACGTGCACAATCCCGTCCGTCTCCGATCCGAGGTGATCGATCGTCACCTGGTCGCTGGGGTCGATGTGCGGGACGTTGCGCGGTTCGGCCGAGAAGATGATGACGGTTCGGTGCAGCACACCGTTGTGGGTGACGTTGGCTCGCAGCGCCAGCGGGGTCGTCTCCTTCGACGGATGTGGGAAGACGGCCGTCCCTGGAATGCGCAGGACATGCTGCGCCTTCATCTCGTCGATGAACTCCATCAGGGGCCCCTCGGAGGAGATCCGGTTGTCGGTCACGATGTCCCGCCCGCGTCGCCAGGTCGTCATCACCGTAAAGACCAGCGTCGCGATCAGTAGTGGCAACCAGCCACCGTGGGCGATCTTGGTCAGGTTGGCCGAGAAGAAGGTGAACTCGATGCCACCGAAGACGACGGCGAAGAGCACCAGTTTCCAGGTGGCCCAATGCCAGCGCCCGCGGGCGACGAAGAGGAGCAGGATGGTGTCGATGAGCAGCGCGCCGGTGACCGAGACGCCGTAGGCGGTGGCCAACCGGGCCGAGGTTCGGAAGAGGAGCATCAGTACCAGAACGCCCACAAAAAGCACGGCATTGATCACCGGTAGGTACACCTGACCGGCCGAGGCGTCCGAAGTCTGCCGCACGGTCAGCGTCGGCAGCAGCCCGAGTTGGCTGGCCTGCCGGGAGACCGAGAATGCACCGGAGATGACGGCCTGAGAGGCGATGACGGTGGCCGCGGTGGCGAGCACCACCATTGGCAGCCGGGCCCACCCCGGCAGCAGCAGGAAGAACGGGTTCGAGACCGCCTCCGGCGTATGCAGAATCAACCCACCCTGCCCCAGGTACTGCAGGGTGAGGGCCGGGAAGACGATGAAGAACCAGGCCCGGCGGATGGGTGGACGTCCGAAGTGCCCCATGTCCGCATAGAGAGCTTCGGCGCCGGTGATGCAGAGGACGATCGCCCCCATCGCGATGAAGGTCGTCTTGGGGTGGTTGGTGATGAAGGAGACCGCATACGTCGGTGAGATTCCGCGAATAACGCCCGGTTGAAGAATCACTTCGTGCAGTCCGGATAGGGCCAGACAGGCGAACCAGAGCAGCATCACCGGGCCGAAGAGGGCGCCGACCTTATGTGTGCCGAACCGCTGTCCGGCGAAGAGACAGGTCAGGATGGTGATGGCGATGGGGAGCACCCAATCGTCCAGGCTCGGCTGCACCACCGTCACGCCTTCGACGGCCGAGAGCACCGAGATGGCCGGCGTGATCACCGAATCGCCGTAGAAGAGGCTGGCGCCGATGATGGCCATCAGCAGCACCTTCACGGTGCGCTGGGATCCGACCCCGAAGGCCCGGCGGGCCAGCGCCGCGAGGGCCATGACGCCGCCCTCCCCGTCGTTGTCGGCGCGCATCACGATGGTGACGTACTTGATGGAGACGATCAGGGTGACCGACCAGAAGACCATCGAGATGACGCCGTAGACGTCGTCGGGCGTGGGGCGGACGGCGTGATTGTCGATTGAGAAGACGGTCTGCAGCCCGTAGAGCGGGCTGGTGCCGATGTCACCGAAGACGACGCCGAGTGCCGCGAGGGTGATCCCGGCCTGCACCTTGGAGCGGCGCTGCGCCGACTGGGCCACTACCTCATCGGTCGCCTTGATCGCCGTCTCGCCGGGCGGCGGCGAGGTCTCGGGGCCGAATACCGGGGCACTCGGGCCACTCCCTGCGCCCGGCCCGTCGGCGCCGGACTCTGCTGCACTGTCGTTCACGTCACCATCCTGCACCCTGACCTGCCCAACAGTGACCAGGGGCGATGGCCGCCGACGGAAAAAGTTTCGGCATCACCGCTGCCGGGTATGAGCTGTGGAGCAACCAACCGGATGAGGCCGAGTCAGATGACGCAACTCCAACAACCCTTCACCGCCGCCCATCGAGCCACCGCGGACGTAGCCGGCAGTGCGGCGATGAACGGGCTGGCTCGCTTCGGGCTGGTGGCCCGCGGCTTCGTCTATGTGCTCGTCGGCTGGATCGCGGTGCAGATCGCCGTCGGGCGGGGCAGTGGCACCTCCCAGGAGGCTGATCAGCATGGCGCGCTGGCCGAGGTGGCCCGTCACCCCTTCGGTGTCGCGCTTCTCTGGTTGGTGGCGGTCGGCTTCGCCGGGTACGCGTTCTGGCGAATCAGCGAGGCGCTGGCCGGAACCGGAGTGAACGGAGACCAGACCAGCGGCCGGTTGAAGTCGGCCGGCCGGGGCATCGTCTACGCGGCCCTCTGTATCTCGACGGTCACCTTCATCCTGGGGCGGTCGCGCCAACCGCAGAGCCAGAAGGAGACCACGCTGACCGGCCGGGTCATGCAGCACGACTTCGGTCGCTGGCTGGTCGGTCTCGTCGGTCTGGTGCTGGTGGTCGTCGGCGTCGTCATGGTCGTGGACGGGCTGAAGAAGAAGTTCCAGAAGGAACTACGCCTGGACGAGCTCACCGGCCCGACCCGCACCTGGGTGCTCCGACTCGGCCTCGCCGGGTCGGTGTCGCGGGGAATCGTCTTTGCCATCACGGGGCTACTCGTCCTCGACGCCGCGATCACCTTCGACCCGAAGAAGTCGAGCGGGATGGACGGCGCGCTTCGCACCCTGGCCGACCGTCCCTACGGGGGCTGGCTGCTCGGCGTCGTCGCGCTCGGTCTGATCGCCTTCGGCCTCTTCGCCTTCGCGCAGGCGCGGTGGGCCCGGATCGGCGGCAGCGAGCCGGGTGGCCACAGCAGCCACTGACGCTGCTTCAGAGGCGGCGGATCACGTGTTCGCCGAGCTGGTTGGCGCGCACATCGGGCCAGAAAGCAGTGTGAAACTGCGTTGGCGGCGGCGCCTGGTCGAGGTTGTGGGCGATCGTCACCGGGTCCCAGCAAGGCTGATCAACCTCGCCACTCACGACGCTGAAGTCCGGACGGGCAACGGCGGTGAAGGGCCGGAAGATCCACGAGCCGATGTAGTCGGTGCGGCGAACCAGGTTCTTCCAGCGGGACTCGGCCGGACCGGCCGCCGGGGCAGTGAGGTGGTCGTTGAGCGTGCGCAGCTGTGATTCCCTGAAATAGGCGGGGAATGCGCGACCGTAGAGGCGTCGGGCCGGGCAGGCCAGCGTCATCAGCGCGACCCGATCCATCGTCTGCGGCGGCAGTTGCGCGATGACGGCGGGCGCGATGATCGACCCCTGGCTGTAGCCGGTGAGGAGCACATTGCGAGCGGGGACGGTCGGCCCGATCGGCGGCTGGGCCTCGTTCTGCAGGTGATCCTGCACCTGCCAGGTGGCCGGGTCGAGCTGCCCCTCCAGAGTGTTGATGTCGGGCACCGTCTGGGTGAGGATGCGGACGCGATCGACGAGCTCCGGGATGGCGCGTTCGGCGTAACAGGGCGGCGCGAATGGGTGGGTGGCCCGGGGCCAGAACGTCGCGACGTCCCAGATCGCCCCGATGCTCTTGCGGCTCGACTCGCTTTTGAAGTCGGCCCGCAGCATCGCGACGACGACGCCGGCCAGGAAGAGCCCGAGAAGGCTCTCGGCGACCGCCAACCCGTGCAACTGGGCACCGAAGGGCGAGTCCCCAGCCGCGCCGGCTATCTCGGCGATAAGCGTCGCCAGCACACCACCGATGACCGCGCAGACGCCGACTACACCGGCCTGAT
This sequence comes from Frankineae bacterium MT45, assembly GCA_900100325.1. Classification (NCBI taxonomy): domain Bacteria; kingdom Bacillati; phylum Actinomycetota; class Actinomycetes; order Frankiales; species Frankineae bacterium MT45. Next base: position 1,651,312 of record LT629697.1, on the reverse strand, counting down.
CGACGAGCAGCCCGATGGCCCAGGATTTCGCCGCCTGGGTCTTGTTGTTGCTGTGCCCGGCATCGTCGATCCAACTGCCGGTGGCCGGCGGCGGCCCGGTGTGCGACTCGTAGAAGTCCGCGATCGCGGAGTACCGCTCCTGCTCGTTGCGCTTGGGTACGCGGTCGAAGGTCTTCCAGTTGCTGACGTAGGTGCGCCACACCCAGAGCAGCGCGACGAGCAGCCCGACCGCGACCCCGATCGGCTCCAGCGCGAAGGCGTAGATCGGCCAGGGAATCTCGAGGGGATGGCTGATGCCGGCGGTCGAGGTGCTGGACCCGCTCGGCAGCGGGGTACCGACCAGGCGGGTCGCGAAGAGCGTCACCAGGGCACTGAATGTCCCACCGAGGCAGACGGCCAGGGTGGCGAAGACGGTACTCAGGTGGCCGTAGGCGAAGGGACCGGTGAGCTGGCGGCGTTCGGGGGCGGGGGCACTGGTCGGGCGCCCCAGCAGCCGGGGCCAGAAGGGATCGGTACCCGGCGGCCTGCGCGCGCCCAGCACCGGAGCGGCGCGTTTGACCTGCGAAACACTGATTCCCAGCACCACGAGAAGTATGACCTGGGCGATCAGCACGCTCAGGCAGATGTTGGTGAGACCGGGCAGCGTCACGGCGCCGGAGGCGGCGTCGGGGCTTGGCCAGCCGCCGGTGAAGGCCGCCGCGAAGAGAGCCAGCCCGGCCGCGGCCAGTAGCGTGCGGCAGACCCAGGTTGCCGGCGGCGCCTGCGTCCACTTGGTCACCGGACGGTCGAAGGCCAGAGACTCTGAATGCCGGTCGGCCAGGTTCAGGCAGAGGGTCACGCTCACCGCCAGCAGCACAGCCCCAGCGAAGATGCTCACGAAGATCCGGTAACCACCGGGGTTGTGGGCGAGGGTGGGACGGGCCGCGATGAGGGCGGTGATCGCGGCGGCCCCGGCGGCATGCAGGCTCCGCTGCCGACGCACCAGTTCCAGGCCGTTCCAGAACCGGGTCTGGGAGAGGAGCCAATTCGCCCGCACATCCGGCTGATTCTCGGTGGTCCGCCGTTCGTAGGCGTGCGCAGTCTTCACACTGATGAGCCAGAGCAGCGCGATCACCAGCGCGACCGCGACCAGCGCCGCCGCGGCCCGCTCCCCCACGGTCCAGCGGGTGAACCAGCCGAGCCAGGCCGGGAAGTGGGCCACCCGGGCTTGAAAGGCGAATGAATTGAGGAAGATCGTCACCACGGCGACGATGAACTCGATGGTGGCGCTGAGCGCCAGCAGGCGCAGCAGTGTCTGAGCCACCGCATGCTTGCCGTCACGGCTGAGCCGCTCGGCTGGCGGCGGCACCGTCGGATCCGCCTTCGTCGTCACCTCGGCGGTGTACTCCTTCGACGGCAGCAGCGCGAAATGAGCCAGGTTGTAGAGCATGAACGGGGCGAGCAGGATCCAGGAGGCCGAGGCGAGAGGGGACTCGGTGAGGCCGCCCCAGGAGTACGCCTCAAGCCGCCAGGGGACGCTCAGTCCGGCCGTCCGGCTCGGCCCACTGCCGCTCGGTGTCCAGCGCCGGTAGAACATCGTGGTGGCGTCGCCGCCAACCTGCAACGCCTGCGGATGTTCAAGGATTGTCGGGCCGTCCGAGCCCGAGACGCCGTGGATGCGCAGTTCGGTGACACTGTTGAGGCCCTCGGCGAAGGTACCGGCATCGGGTAGCGATCCGGCCAGGCCGGCCTTCACCGGGCTGGTCCGATCTGACTTTCCGAACCCCCAGGCGCCACCGAGGCCAAGGTCGACCGGCTGCTCGGACGGCGGACCGGTCACCGGGACGACCGGTGCGGCATCGCCCTCAACTGAATTCGTCATCGAGTCTCCCGGTCAGCCAGTGGCTCCACCCGTCCAGTCGACGGCGACGGGCCGTCGACACCCGCCGCGTCGATACTGGTCCTTCACCGACCGGAGGGTCAACACCCCGGTCTGATACGCGATTGCGTGGAGCAATAGATCACGCCTCGCCTCGCAGGGCGACGGAGTACCTTATGGCAATGGCGGATCAGCCCGAGCAGCCGTGGGGTGCCCTCTCTTCTGATGGGCTGAGCATCTTCGAGTGGGCCGCGGCCGCCAGCAAGGGGCAGCCGATCAGCACACGGGCGGTCCTGGTCGGCCTGCTGCGGGCGAGCGATGAGAAGGGTCAGGTTGACTACCTGCTGCGTCACTTCTCCGTCTCCGCCAACGACATCTACCGGATGCTGCAGTCGGTTGACGAGACCCTGGACATCATGGTGCCGGCACCAACATCGCTGCCGCAGCAGCCTCCGCTCACCGACGGCGTTCACCGGATCCTGGGCGAAGCCGGTGAGTTGCAAGTGGAGGCGAAACGCGACGCGATCGACTCCGACTGCATCCTCGGCGCCTTTCTGAGGACTGAATCCACCGGACGAAATTCGCTGTGGAATGCCATTCCGAACATCGGTATCGACGACATCGCCGATCACTTCCGGGTCTGGATGATCAACGGGAACGGGAACTACGAGTTGGCGTTGGAGCGCGCCTTCCCGACCAGGAGTGGGGAGGCACCGCCCACCGTCTCAACCCCGCCGCCGGCGACCCAGGGCGCACCGGCGTCGGCCGGTACACCGACAGCGACTCCAACCGACGCAAGTGCCACAGCGCCGCCGGCGCCGGTTGAGGAGGGCGCGGCACCGGCGGCCGACTTCACCGGTTGGCCGTTCCTGGTCTCGATCTACGGTTCCAGAGCAGGCACCGGCGCCTACCGGGCGGGTGGATTGGGCCTCCTGATCGGCGACAGCATCGTCACCGCGACGCCGCGCTCGCGGATCGACGTGGTCACGCTCGCCTCGGCCGACACCTTTTCGGTGGCCGACGCCGGCCTACGCTTCGGAAGGTCCGCGGATTGGCTGCGCACTCTCAGTTTCTCGGAGCCATTGGCCTTCCGGCCAGAGCCACCCCTGATCGAGACGGCAGTTGCTGGGAGTGAGTGCACGCTAGCGGCCCTGCCGCCGGATGGTTCCGAGCCGATGATGCTCCACGCCACGATCGCCGCCGGCGATCACAGCGCGGGCGGTTCGTTCACCATCCTGCTCACCGACCCGGTTCCGGAGGGGCACGTCGTCGCCGGTTCCCCGGTTCTAGTCGGTACAGACCGTGTCGTCGGGATCATCCGCGACTCGGCCCCATCCGGCGAGACCACGCTGAGCGCCTTCGGCAGTCTCGCGCTGACCGACATCCTCACCGAGTCGGTGCCACTCGGCACGGCGATCGGCGCCGGTAATGACGCCGTGGCCGAGCAGGATCAACTCGAATTTCACCACTATGTCGATGCCTTCGCGCACCTCATCCGCTCTCCCGACCTGCGACCACCCTTGACGATCGGGATATTCGGGTCGTGGGGCACAGGAAAGTCCTTTCTGCTCAACCACATCAAAGAGCGGATCGCCCAGCTGCAGGAGCGGGAACGAGCGGCCGGCTGGCCGCGCCGCGGGCCGGACATCTACACCGTGACCTTCAACGCCTGGGAGTACTCGTCGGCCGCCGCGATCTGGCCAGCGCTCGCCCACAACATCGTCGAGCGGCTGGACCGGCTCAAGACAGTGCCACGCCGAAAGCGGCTGTGGCGACGGTTCCTCTGGAACGTCGGTCGACAGTTTCGGTCGTTGCGGCTACAGATCTTCGCGGCACTACTCGTCATCGCCTTCGGCACGGCGCTGGCCACCGTGTTGCGGGGCCCGCTTGCTGGCCTTATCAGCCTGGGCGGGCTCCTCACCGTCGGGGGCCTGGCCAAGGCAGCGCACGACCCGCTGGCCAATTCTGTCGTCGGCCTCTTCGCCAAGAACGAGTACGGCCCAAACACCCCACACATGGACGAGATCAAGCACGATCTCGATGAACTGGTAGAGCGTCTCTACGCGCCATCACCGGGGAAGGATGCCTCCGGTCGGCCCATCCGCGGAGCCCAACTAGGGCGCATCCTGGTGATCATCGACGACCTGGACCGCTGCGAACCGGAGAAGGCGGTCGAAGTGCTGCAGGCGGTGAACCTGCTCCTGAACTTCGAGAGTTTCATCGTCTGTCTCGGTATCGACGCGCGGATCATCACCGCTGCCGTCGAGAAGCACTACGAAGGCCTGCTCGGCCCGGCGGGCGCCTCCGGGTACGAGTACCTGGACAAGATCGTGCAGATCCCGTTCCGCATCCCGGAGCCGACGGATGCGCAGATCCGCTCATTCATCGGCAGCCAGATGGGGATCGCACCGCCGGCTGCGGCCACCCCGATACCGGCGGCCACAACCACCGCGCCGACCGATCCAACCCCGGTGCCCGCCACTGGCCAGAGCCAGGCGTCGACCGCGGCCGATCCGGCGCCCCGCCGTCGGGCTGCGCCGAGTGACGCGAGTGATGCATCGGACGGAGCGAGCGAATCACCTTTGACAATAGGGGCGTCTGCCGCTGACGGCACCCCACGCCCTCCGCGCGCCGGACAGAAGTTCGGCGCCGACCCAGCCGGCGGAACCGCGAGCGACTATCCGGCCCCCATCCCGTTCACGGCCGACGAACTGGCCGCGTTCCAGCTCTTCAGCGCCTACCTGCGCCCCAACCCGCGACACCTCAAACGCCTCATCAATGTCTACCGGCTGGTGCGGACGCTGAGTGCCGCTAAGGGTGAGACGCTTATCCAGACTCGGCCGGCCGCTGTGATCCGGTGGCTGGTCATGTGGGGGCAGTGGCCATCCACGTCGCTGCTCATGCTCCACACGCTCGATCAGTGCAGCGAGGAGGAGATACGCGCGCTCGAACGAGACGAGGTCGATCCCCTCGTAACGATGCTGCAGAGGGTGACGCGGCCGTCCGATCATCCGCTACGGGCCGACCACGACGACGACCTGCGGCGGCTGAGCGGTCTGCTCCACGTCGACGGCTGCCGCCTCTCCGTGGACGAGATCCACAGCATCCGCAAGTACACCCTGAACTTCAATCCGGCCGTGGAGGAGCAGCTCGGTCGGGTGGCCGAGCCGAAGTGAGCGGGTGTATCAAGCCAGCGACTCCGCCCTCCTAGATAGAGAGGCCCGACCCGGGTCTTGATGTCGATCGACCTCGGAGCAGGGATGACGGCACTACCGTCGCGTCGATTCGCGACGACAGCGGCTCGACTACTGGCGTTGAGCGCTGCTGCCGTGTTCGTCGCCGGCTGTACCGCGACCGCCAACCGCAGCGACACGCCCCGACGCGGCTTGACCACGGCGCCGGCGAGCGCACCAAACGCACCGAGTGCGGCAACCGATCCCACCGAGACCCCGTCGCGGCACACGGCGATCCCGATCTCCTCCATTCCTCCCCAGACGTCGACCACCGCAACCGGCGCCCCGACATCCGTGGCCACGACCGGTGCGGCCGGCACTGCGGGGACTACCCGCAGCCGGGGGCGGGTCGCCGCACCGACGACCCATCACTCCTCCGGACCGGCCGTGGAGACCGGCTTCTCCAAGCCGGCCGTCGAGCCGTCCCATGTCGTCACCAAGCCGCACGGCTCGACGTCGGTGACGATCCTGGCCGGTCCGACGCTGCAGAACGACTACCCGCGCACCTGGGGTTTCATCGAGACGCTCCCGCCGGATCCGGCTCGCCAGTGCGCCGAGGTGACCAACAGCGGTGTCGGGTTGCCGGTGCGCCTGCACGTCGCGATCGTGAACAGTGGCAGCACCGCTGACGCCGACAAGTTCAGCCTCTGGGATCCGTCGAGCGCAGACTTCAGCGATTCCCTGACGCCGGTCTGGGACTGCTATCTCGGCTCGACCTTCACGCTGACCCAGCCCGCCTCCTGCCGTAGTGGCGTGACGCTCCCGGCCGCCACCTCGGGGCAGCCCCCGGCCTGCCTGCTCGGTATCCAGACCAGCGCGGCCGCCGGAACCGACGCCGAGGCCGCCCTGCGTTACGAGCTGCAGGTCACCTGCACGGCGAAACTCGTTAGCCCCTGCACCGAGGCGTCGGTGGTGGATCCGTCACCGTCCCACCCGGTGCTGGTGAGCTGGACCCATCAGGTAAAGCTGCAGGCCTGCTTCGCCGCGGTGCCGACCATCGCCGACTGCCCGGCCCGGCACGCCTAGCCATGCCCGTCCAGACCACCGGAACCCGAGCCAACGGCGGCCGAATCAACGGCACCCGAATCAACGGCACCCGAGCCGCCGGGACCCGCGGGACCGCAACCCGAGCGCGCACGAGCGGAGCCATGGAGGTCGACGGGCCGGCATCGGTGACCGCCATCCTGCGCCGGGCGGCCGGAGTGATCGCGCCGACCACGCTCGTGGCGGCCCTGCTCTACTACTTCGGCTACGTGACGAGCTACGCCCGCTACGCCTACTTCAACGTCGACATCTCCTCCCTCAACCTCTCCCGCCAGGACCTCGCACTGCAGAGCGTCGGAGCCCTCTACGTCCCGGCCGCCGCCCTCGCGGTCGGAGCACTGCTGGCCTATCTGGCCCGCGATGCCATCCGCGCGGCGATCGACAGCGAGAAGCATCGCGACGCGGTCCGGCGCGTCGGATACCTCCTCCAGGTGGTCGGGGTGGTCCTGCTGGTGCGGGCCGTCATCGGCATTCTGAGCCCGACGCTGGCGGCGACGGAGCCGATCGGGACCACCCCGACCTGTCTCGGGCTCGGCCCTGTTCTGCTGCTGGTCGGCGTCCGTCTCGTCGTCGGCGCGCGCGGGCGTCCGCTCACCCCGCTCGCGCAGCGCTACTTTCGGGCCACCTCGTTCTTCGTGGTGACGATGGCGGTGCTCAGCCTCTTCTGGCTCACCAATAGCTTCGCCGGCTACTACGGCAAGGGTCAGGCCGAGGATCTGAGCCTGCACCTGGATCGGCGGCCGAGCGTCGTCCTCGACACCGTCGAGCCGCTCTGGCTGCATGATTCGGGGGTCGTCGAGACCCAGCTCCCGGCCACGGCCGGGCAGCAGTTCAAGTTCCGCTACCGCGGTCTACGCCTGCTCGTCGAGGCCGACTCCAAGCTCTTCCTCATCCCGGACCAGTGGCGCAGCGGCGGGACGGTGCTCGTGCTGCCGCACGACAGTTCGGTGCGGGTGCAGTTCGACACGTGAGGAATCAGACGCGGTCGTGACTGGCCGTGGCTCCCGTTGGAGAATCAAGGGGTGCGCAGACGAGATCAGGGCTTCGAGAACATGGCCACGGTGCTGGTGAACCCGGCCGTGCTCAATGACCTCGAACTCGCTCTGATGGCCCTGGACTTCCGGCTCTGGCGGGTGCACACGGTCGAGACCTTCGCCGACGCCCCGCAGGCCGCGTACCAGATCCGGCGCAACCTCATCGAGTGGAGCAACGGACGCTGGGAGATCGCCGCGGAGTGGACGCTGGTCTGGATCACCTTCGGTGATAGTTGGCTCGACGGCGAGAATCCCATCCCGTGGCCGGCCCATGCCGCCCTGTGGGACGAGCTGGCCAAATACTCGGCGGACGTCCGCTACAACCTCGGGCTGGGTGGCGTGCCCCGGCTCAGCGTCCGCCGCGAGCCCGGGGGGAGCTAGCAGCTACCGCCGGACGCTGATCACCAGGCGGGGTGACGTCGAGGCGGCGTACCCGGTTCTGGCCCGCACCACCGCGGTGAGCGAGGCGCTCTGGCGTAGCGTCAGCCGTGCGGAGAAGGTGCCGTTGGCGGAGGTGCCGACGGTCGTCAGGTACACGTTCTGTCCCTTGGCATTGCGGGCATAGATGGCCACTGAGAGGCCGGCCGCCGGTCGCACCAGGCTCCCGTAGCGCTTCGTCACCGACCCCGTGTAGACGCTCGCGACGCCGACCCGCACCCCGGCGTGCCCATTCAGCTTGGCCGCCGTGGTCCAGTGCCCGACGACGAACGAGCCGAGGGCCACGGCCGCGGCCGGCTGGCCGGCTGCACCGGCGTAGCTCGCGGTGAGGGTCATGGTTGTCGTACCCACATACGCGACCGACCAGACCCCGTTCGCGTTGACGGTGGCGGCGGCGACTACCCGAGCGGCGGCACGCGGAGGTGTGCCGATGATGTTGACCCGCGACCCCGGAAGCGCGGTCAGAATGCCGCCCACCGAGCGCTGTACGTACCCGGCGAACGACACGACGGTGCCGTAGCCGACCGCGTGCGAGCTGACCGCGGCGGTCATGCGGGTGAGGATCGGGTTCAGGGTGAGGGTGGTGGCCGGTGAGGATGCTGCCGACCACCCTGCCGTCGCTGCGAGCACGGTAGAGAGCGTGGAGCTGGACGTGGGCGTGACGTTGACGCTGTAGGCGCCGGAGGCTCCGCTCGTCGCAGTCCCCAGCACGGTTGTGCGACCGCTGGCCGTGGCGACGATCTGCACGGAGGCCCCGGGGAGGGGGACGCTTCCGCCGACGCCGTCGCGGGTGACCGCTCCGCTCACCGTCACCGCGGTCCCCGGGTTGACGACCGCCTTGCTCAGCGACGAGGTGACCGCGGCGACACACTGCTCGACGGTGGCGTCGACGCTGACACTGGCCGGGGCGAAGGCTCCGGAGGCCCGTGCGTCGGCGCTGTAAGTCAGCTCGGTGGCGCTCGAGGCAGAGGTCTGGACCGTCCCGTCGGCGCTGGAGAGCTGCACCGAGGCGAGTTCGGTCGGATCGTCAGTGCCGACCTGCTGGCTGAAGCTCACCGCCATGCCCTTTACCGGGACACCGGTCTGGTCGTCGGTCACGGTCGCCCGCAGCGCCGTCGCGGCGGAGAGGCAGATCGACTGCGACGGGCCGGACTGCCCGGCGGCCGAGATCGTCACGTCCACCGTTCGCAGGGTCGCCGGGTGGTCGAAGGCGACGCTGGAGGTGGCGGTGACGGTGGCGCCGTTGCGGTCGGTGACCTTCGCGCTGATCACCGTGTCGGCGGCGCCCGCATTGCAGATCAACTGGGTATTCGCGGCCGTCGGCGGGGTGAACTCGCAGTCGGTGCTGTCGGAGGTCCAGAGGACCGAGCTCACCGAGTCACCGAGGGCCAGTGTGGGCGTGACGGAGACATCGGTCGGCAGGCCCGCGGTCGGCGTTCCGGAGACACTCACACTGGCCGACAGCGGAGTCGCGAGGCCGACCGTGCCGTTCGGCGTGCCGAGGCCGGTCGGGCCGTCCCAGCCGGTGGTCGAGGTGCAGAGCTGACTACCCCCACAGCTGCCGTTGGAACCGACCGTGACGTCGTAGAAGCTGGCCGGGTGGCTGTACGGGTAGCTGCTCGGGTAGTCGCTGGCGCCTGGTTGGCCGGCGAGGGCGTAGATGCCAGCAACGATCGGCGAGGCCACGCTGGTGCCGCCGTAGATGCCCCATCCGCCGTAATACACGGCAACTCCGGTCGCCGGGTTGGCGACCGCGGCGACGTCGGCGACCGCACGGCCGGCGCACCCGGTGGCGACGCCGTTCTGGAAGGCGGGCTTGGATTCGTTGAGCGTGCAGCCGCTGCCGGCGTACGACCAGGCCGACTCACCCCAGCCGCGGGCCGAGTTCGCGGTCGTCAGGGTGGTGCCGCCCACGGCCGTGACATAGGGCGAACTGGCCGGGTACTCGACGCCGTAGCCGGAGTCACCGGTGCTGGCCGTGATCGCCACGCCCGCGTGGTTGTAGTAGCTAGAGTCAAAGGAACCGTCAGAGTTGCTGTCCGCGCCGCCGTAGCTGTTCGAGACGAACTTGGCCCCCAGGTTGACGGCTGCGTTTACCCCGTGACCAAGGTTGTTGAGGTAGGAATCATTCGCCTCGACGAGCAGGATCTTGCAATTCGGGCAGACGGCCGAGACCATCTCGACATCCAGCGTCGTCTCCGCGCCCCACCCGCTGTCGGCGGCCGGAAGCGGTGAGGCCGCGCCGTTCTGATTCACCTTCTTGAAGCAGCCGTTGGCCGTGGTGCAGGCGGGCAGGCCGTACTGCGCCCGGTAGGTCGCGAGGTCGGACTCGATGTTCGGCGCGTCGTAGGCATCGACGACGGCGACCGTCCGTCCGGCGCCGCCGGTCGAGTTGAGGTTGTAGGCCGAGGCCAGGTTGGCCGGGCTGAGACCATTGGGGATGCTTGCCGGCTGGGCGTTGGTCGCGGCGGCGTCGACCTTGACGCTCAGGCAGCGGGCCCGTCCAGGCGCCGGCTGGGCGCAGTTCGGCGTGGTCGGGACATCCGCTACCGGGCGGGCCGGAGCGGTGTAAGCACGAGCGACAGCGTTGCGGGCGGGCGTCGGCACGGGCGCCGACGCTGCGCGGGTCGCGACCGGCTGGGCGGCTGGCTTGGACGTCGTCTGAGGCGCCACGCCACCTGGGCTAGTCGGTGCCGGGACGCTCTGAACGGCAGGAGCGGTAGCCGCGCCGTCAGCGGCGACTGAGGTATTGCTCGGCGAAGAGGCGAAGTCACTCGCGATGAGCGAGACCACGGCAGCGCCGGCGCAGAGAACCAGGGCCACCCGCCGCGAGCGGGACGGTGCTGAGAGGAATCGCAACAAGATCGGGGGCTCCTGCCGTGTTTGCTCGCCGGTCCGTCGGCGAACGATACAGAGCCAAATTATCAGCAGTGCGGCGACTCCTCGACTTGAAACGGGTTCTGCCACCGCGCAGCCGGGATCTTCGTCACGCCACCTTGAGTCGGCGCCAGGAACGCCGATGGGCAGGTGCAGGCCCCTATACAGAGAGACACCCCAACCCCCATGACAACGCTGCTGCTCGTCGCCGCCTTCTTTGGCTTCGTCGTCGCTGCGATGCGCTTCCTGCTGAAGGACGCCTATCGGCAGGCGGCCCAGGTCATCGAGGAGGCACGGCGGGAGGCCACCGCCTCCGAGTGGGACGCGACCGTCGACGAGGTGTCGGCACTGCACCGAGACATCGACACCGATATCGCGGTCGCCGCAGTGAGCCAGCCGCTCGTGGGGTGGAGCGAACTCGACGATCTGCAGCTCGAACGCCTGCTCCGCCACGCCAAGCCGTAAGGGGCGAAGCCGCCGCGGCGACCGCTCGCATCGCTCGCTCCTCGCGCTACCTACCGGCCGGTATTTCAACTTGAGCGCTGACCGTCAATCCCTGCTACAGTGCCCGAGCCCTAACTACTTAAGGACTTCACATCTATGGCTCGAAACGTCACTCACAGTGCCCGATCGCTGGTCGTTCTCCTGGTCTGCCTAACAACTGCAGTCCTAGGTATGACGGCGGCTAGTCCGGCGGGGGCGGTGACGCCGAGCGTCCTCTCGGCCGGTCAGACGCTGGCGACCGGTGGGTCGATCGTGTCACCCAACGGTGCCTACCGAGCCACCATCCAGACCGACGGCAACTTCGTCGTCTACCAAGGCAGCAAAGCCCTCTGGTCGACCCGCACCACCGGCAGCGGCGCCACCCTGGCCATGCAGACCGACGGAAACCTGGTCATCTACCGGGCCGGGAAAGCGCTCTGGGCCAGCCACACCACCGGCACCGCCAGCAGCGTCAACATGCAGAATGACGGCAACCTCGCCATCTACGGCAGCGGACGCGCCCTCTGGTCCTGGCGCACCGGCCCTATCGCCGCCCCGGTGCCCTCCACCCTCACCGCCGGACACACCCTGCCCCGCGGCGGATCACTCCTCTCCCCCAACCACGCCTACCGCGCCACCATGCAGACCGACGGCAACTTCGTCGTCTACGGCGGCAGCAAGGCGCTGTGGTCGACCCGTACCAGCGGTGCTGCAGCCAGCCTCACCGTGCAGGCCGATGGCAACGTCGTCATCTACAACGCCGGACGGGCCATCTGGTCCACCGGCACCACCGGCACCGCCGTCAGCTTGAACCTGCAGAACGACGGCAACCTCGTCCTCTACACCGGCGGCCGGGCGCTCTGGTCCTGGCACACGGGGCGTATCGCCCAGCCAGTCCTCACCGCCAAGCCGCTGGCCATCGCGAAGATCGTCTACACCGAAGAGAGGTCGATCGTCGTCGGGTGGGCCCTGCAGTCCGGCGTCACCAGCGGCCAGGTCATGGTCCGCCGCGCCGAGGGCACCATCGCCCCCACCTCCCCGACCGCAGGCACCCTCATCGGCGACATCGCAGCCACTACCGGCTACGTTGTCGACAGCACCGTGGCCCACAACGGCACCTACTCCTACGCCCTCTTCCCCCACAACGCGACCGGCTACGCCGCCCCATCGAAGGTCACCGGCACCACCGCCTTGAGCTGGAACCAGAGCGCGGTGCTCTACCCCGGCAACTTCAACGACGTCTCCTGCCCGATCAACACCACCTTCTGCCTCGGCGTCGACACCAAGGGATCATCAGCAACCACCACCGACAACGGTGCCACCTGGTCCACCCCGGTGCCCTTCGACACCCACAACGCCGGCGCCGTCGCCGTCTCCTGCGCCTCTAACACCTTCTGCGTCGCCGTCGACTTCTACGGCTACGCCTTCACCTACAACGGCAGCACCTGGATCAACGCCCAGGACATCGACGCCGACAACCCGCTCAGCAAGGTCTCCTGCCCGCTGACCACCTTCTGCCAGGCCGTCGACTTCAACGGCAACTACGTCACGATGCGCAACGGCACCTGGTCGAGCCCGGCCGTCCTTGGAGCGACGGAGACTTTCGAGTCGGTCTCCTGCGCCAGTGACACGTTCTGTGCTGCGGTCGACGACACCGGCGACGCGACCATCTTCAACGGCTCGTCCTGGAGCACGCTGAAGAACATCGACGGCACCCACCGCATCAACACCGTCTCCTGCACCACGAACGCCACCTGCGTCGCCATCGACGACTCCGGCAACGCCATCACCTACAAGAACTCGCAGTGGGGTTCGGTCACCGACGTCGAGGGCAGTACCCGCCCCGACTACGAGCTGTACGACATCTCCTGCACCAGCTCGACGTTCTGCGTCGCGGTCGACTTCAACACTCCATATGCCACGAGTGATGTCTTCACCTACAACGGCGCCGCCTGGACCAACGCCGGCCCGACGACCCTGACGGGCGCCACCACCATCACGTGCGCGACGTCCACGTCCTGCATCGCGGCGGACTACAAGGGAAACACCGCGAGCTACAACGGAACATCGTGGTCGACCTCTCGACGCGCTTGGATGCCGTCGGCGACCCAGCGTGGAGTATCGGACATCTCCTGCCCGTCCGCCGCGTTCTGCATGGCGGTGGACAACACCAACGTCGCCTACACATACGTCAACGGGCACCTCACCGGCTCCACAACGGCTCCGGTCACAGACGGCCTGGCGACGGTCTCCTGCAAGTCGGCGACCTTCTGTCTCGCCATCACGGGAACTCTTTACAGCCCGCTTTCGACTATCTACAACGGCAGCACGTGGAGCACGCCGATCTCGGTCGGAAATACCTCGGATGACTCGGTCTCCTGTGCCTCCACTTCCTTCTGTCTCGCAGCTGGCCCGAACAATACGAACATCCAGGTCTTCAATGGCACTAGCTGGTCGACCGCGCAGGGCTACACCGGGAGCCCGGTGTCCTGCATCTCGTCGACATTCTGCGCCACCGTGGCCGCAGGTGACGTTGGCTTCTACGTCAACGGGGTGTGGGAAGGCAATCAGATCGACGGGGCGACCCTCACCGGTATCTCCTGCGTATCCACAATCTTCTGCGTCGCCGTCGACCAGGAGGGAACCGCATTCACCTACCGCGGCGATGTGTGGAGTGACGACACTGTGCAGGTGACCGGCGATGCGAGCATTGGCTTGAAGTCAGTCTCCTGCGCGTCGACCACATTCTGCTCCGCGGTCGATGACAACGGCGCGGTCTACGGCTTCAACGGGACGGACTGGGTCAGCTACGCGGACGGGTCATACGGCCTGACCGTCGAGGCGATCTCCTGCCCGTCGCCGACGTTCTGCGCGATGGCTGACCAAGCCGGCAACTTCTACGTCGGCAACTAGCACCAAGCTCGTTTCGGTGGCCGGTGCACGTGCGCCGGCCACCGAACTGCATTCTGGACTCGAAGCTAAGGATGGTTCAATGCGTCGTCGGAGCGTTCATGGGGCGCGATCGTCCCTAGTTTTGTTGCTCTCCTGCACGCTAGCCGTGCTGGGAATGACGGCGGCTAGTTCGGCGGGGGCGGTGACGCCGAGCGTCCTCTCGGCCGGTCAGACTCTGGCGACCGGTGGGTCAATCGTGTCACCGAACGGTGCCTACCGGGCCACCATCCAGACCGACGGCAACTTCGTCGTCTACCAAGGCAGCAAAGCCCTCTGGTCCACCCGCACCACCGGCAGCGGCGCCACCCTGGCCATGCAGACCGACGGCAACCTGGTCATCTACCGGGCCGGGAAAGCGCTCTGGGCCAGCCACACCACCGGCACCGCCAGCAGCGTCGACATGCAGAACGACGGCAACCTCGTCATCTACGGCAGCGGACGGGCGCTGTGGTCCTGGCGCACCGGGGCCATCGCCCCACCCGTCCCCTCCACCCTCACCGCCGGACACACCCTGCCCCGCGGCGGATCACTCCTCTCCCCCAACCACGCCTATCGCGCCACCATGCAGACCGACGGCAACTTCGTCGTCTACGCCGGCAGCAAGGCGCTGTGGTCGACGCGCACCGCAGGCACCAGCACGTCGCTTGCCATGCAGGCCGACGGAAACCTGGTTATCTACAACGCCGGTCGGGCCATCTGGAGCACGGCCACCGCTGGTTCTGCGGCGACATTGACTCTGCAGAACGATGGCAATCTGGTCGTCTCCGGAAGCGGCCGGGCGCTCTGGTCCTGGCGAACTGGTCGTATCCCGGCGCCGGCACTCCCGAAGCCATTGGCGGCGGCGAAGATCGTCTACACCGACGTGTCGTCGATCGTGGTCGGCTGGGCCCTCCAGTCCGGCGTCACCAGCGGCCAGGTCATGGTCCGCCGCGCCGAGGGCACCGTCGCCCCCGCCTCACCGAGCGCCGGCACCCTCGTCGGTGACATCGCAGCCACCACCGGCTACGCCGTCGACAGCAACCTCACCCACAACGGCACCTACTCCTACGCCCTCTTCCCCCACAACGCCGGCGGATACGCCGCCCCATCGAAGGTCACCGGCACTACCTCGCTCGATTGGCATCCAGCAGGCGTGCTGTACTCCGGCAACTTCAATGACCTCTCGTGCGCCTCGGCCTCCGTCTGTGTGGGCGTCGACACCAAGGGGTCGGCGGAGACGACTACAGACAACGGCGAGACCTGGTCCGCTCCGATTCCAGTCGATTCCAACGACGGCGGCCTCAGCGCAGTCTCCTGTGGGTCGACGACGTTCTGCGTCGCGGTCGACTTCTACGGCAATGCCTTCACCTACAACGGCACCAGCTGGAGCAGCGCCCAGAACATCGACGCCGAGAACCCACTCAGCAGCATCTCCTGCCCGACGACCACCTTCTGTCAGGCAGTGGACTACTACGGAGGCGTCGTCACGTTCGACAGCGGCACCTGGTCGACCCCGACGGTGCTCTCGGATACCAAGAGCTTCACCTCGGTCTCCTGTTCCAGCGACAGCTTCTGCGCGGCGGTCGACGACACCGGCGACGCGACAATCTTCAACGGCACGACATGGAGCACGCTGAAGAACATCGACGGCACCCACAGCTTCAACGCCGTCTCTTGCACCACCGGCCTCTTCTGCGCCGCCGTCGACGACGCGGGCAACGCCATCACCTACAAGAACACCCGTTGGGGCACGCCGGTCCACGTCGAGAGCAATATCCGCCCGGACTACCAGTTGGTCGACGTCTCCTGCACGAGCGTCAGCTTCTGCCTCGCGGTCGACTTCGTCGGTGCCGGACAGCTCTCGTCTGACTCATTCCTCTTCGACGGAACGTCCTGGGCCGACACCGGCTCGTCACGCATCTTTGCTACCACGCTCGTCTCGTGTGGGGCGCCGACCGCCTGCCTCGTCGCGAATGCTTCGGGGAGCTTGACGCGTTACGCCGGCTCAGAATTCCTCCCGTGGAACACCGGCGCGCCATGGAACGTGTTGGGCATGTCGTGCCCGACGACGAATTTCTGCATGATCGTCGACCACACGAACTCAGTACGTACCTGGTCCAACGGGCAGCTCAGCGGTCCGATCCAGGCACCGACCACCGATGGCCTCTACTCGGTGTCCTGCGCATCCCCGACCTTCTGCCTCGCCATCACAGCGCCCTATCAAACGTCCGCCGAGTCAACGGTGTACGACGGTGCTTCATGGAGCGCTCCGGTGAAGGTCGGCTCCGTCGGTTACCCGAGCGTGTCGTGCGTGTCCCGGACGTTCTGCATGGCGACCGATTCGGTCCAGCTTCAGGTTCGAATCTTCAACGGTTCGATATGGACGGCCGGGGATTCAACCGTTGCCGGACAGGTGGTCTCCTGCGTCTCGTCGTCATTCTGTGTCTCCGCGAACTCGATTTCCGGAGACGTCTCTACGTACAACGGCGCGGGGTGGTCCGCGCGCAAGTACATAACTCAGAGCAACTTGACCGGGATTTCCTGCAAGTCGGCTACGTTCTGCATGGCGGTCGATCAAGACGGCAACGCTATGAGGTTCGACGGTGCGTCGTGGAGCCAACCCGAGCAAGTGACAAGCGACGGGAGCATCGGATTCCAGTCGGTCTCCTGCGCCTCCTCGACATTCTGTGCTGCAGTCGACTACGACGGGGGCGTACACAGCTTCAACGGCATCGACTGGGTCACCTACAGCGTTGTGACGTCAGAGCCGTACACGTCGGCGCTCTCCTGTCCCTCACCGACGTTCTGTGCAATGACCGACCCAGTGGGCAACTTCTACGTCGGCGACTGAGCACTTAGCCCGTCCGCGCGGGTTGCTGACTACAGCACCCCGCGCGGACGGAACTGCACGCTGATCCGCGGACCGATCGGGCGGGCGGTCTTGGGCACCGCGTGCTCCCAGGTGCGCTGACAGCTACCACCCATCACCACCAGGTCCCCGTGCCCGACCTCGTAGCGACGCGACGCCCCTCCCCCGACCGGGCGCAGCATCAAGGCACGGGGCGCGCCGAGGGAGAGGATGGCCACCATCGTGTCCTCCGTGTTCCCCCGCCCGATCCGATCCCCATGCCAGGCGACGCTGTCCCGTCCGTCGCGGTAGAGGCAGAGCCCGGCGGTGCGAAACGGCTCCCCCAGTTCAGCGATGTAGTGCTCGTCGAGCACGCACTTGGCCAGGTTGAGCGACTCGTCGGGCAGCGCCTCATCCTCACCGAAGAAGGCCAGCAGCCGCGGCACGTCGACGACCCGCTTGTACATGACCCGCCGCTCCTCGTGCCACTCGACGCTGCGCCGGAGCCGTTCGAAGAGCAGGTCGGCCCCGCCCAGCCAGGAACGCCGGACGTCGAGCCACGCCCCGTCACCGAGTTGGCAGCGCTGCACCGCACCGCCGAGCGCCCGCACAGTGACCTCCTCCTCGCTGCCGAAGAGGGAGCTCTGAAAGCACTCAGCGGTTGCCGTCATGCCAACCAGCCTACCGCAGATCTAGCACACGTGTTCGAAATCCGCCCAGGCGTGTCCCCCAGCCGCGCTCCGGAGTCAGTTCTCGGTGAAGGTGAGCTGGGTTCCCGTCGTCGCGGTGATGGTCGCCGGCGCGCTGGCCGGGGTGAAGGTCTTCCCCGAGAGCGTCGGCGTCACCGTGTACGTCCCCGCAGTCAAGGCCGAGAACCCATAGTTTCCATGCACATTCGTCGTCGCCACCGAGGTGATCGGACCGGAGGCGGTCACCGTCGCCGTGGTCACCTCGGTGCCACCCGGTCCGACCAGCGTCACGGTGATGTACGGCGCCTTCACCAGGATGAAGCTGTCGGAGGTGACCGGGGTCGAGGCGATCGTCGTTGTGTAGGACGCCGGCGCCGAGGCCGCATAGCCGCTCAGCACCGCGGTCATGGTGTACGCGCCGGCCGAGGTGGCCGGGACCGCGTAGTACCCGAGCGAGTTGCTGGTGGTGGTCAGGGTCGAGAGGCCGCCACCGGTACGGGTCACCGTCGCTCCGGGTAGCGCTACCCCGGCCGAGCTCACCTTGCCGCCGATGACCACGCCGGTGTAGCCGATGATCGATTGGCTGCCCACCGTCTTGCCGGCCACCGTCACCGGCACTGACGCCGGCAGGTAGGTGCGCCCGAGCCCGGACGGGGTCAGCGTGTACGAACCGGAGACCGCGTTCGGGATCGAGTACGTCCCGTCGGCGGCCGTGGTCACCGCGAGAGTCGGCTGGTTGTTGCCGCTGCGGGTGACGGTGGCTCCGGAGACGGCGGCCCCGTTCTGATCACGCACTGTGCCGGAGATCGAGAAGGTATCGATCGGGTCGAGGTATCCGTACTGGTAACTGCTGTACGGCGCGATGCCGGTCGGCGACGCGTTCTCCAGCAGCAGCCCGAAGTACTTGGTGGCGCTGGCCGTGTGATCACCCTTGATCGTCGTCGACACCGTGGCCGAGGTCTGCCCCGGGGCGAAGGTGAGCGTGCCGCTGATCGGCGCGTAGTCCTTGCCGGCGATGGCCGACTCGTCGACCGTCCGGTAGTCCACACTCACCGGCACGAGCTGCGCCGGGACCAAGGAAACCTTGAACGTCATCGTGGTCGAGCCGGTGGTGCCACGGACCACCGACTTGTCGACGCCCGAGGTGATCACGCCACCCGGCTGCGGGTCGAGGATCTGCCCGTAGCCGTAGGAGCGCTGCAGCGTCACCGGACCGCTGCTTTGCGAGAGGCCCAGCGTGAAGCTCTGCGGCGACGACGCGTACTGCTGGGCCAGCACCGGCACCGTGACCGTCGCGCTCGTCTGGCCCGGCGTGAAGGTGAGCGTCCCGCGCACCGGCGTGTAGTCATGCTCGGCGATGGCGCTGGAGTCCGCGGTGGAGTACGACATCGTCACTGTGCTGGCCGCAGCCGGCAGCAGTGAGACCGTGAAGGTGGCTGTCGTCGTCCCGCTGACCGGCGCTACCACCGTCGCGTCGTTCACCGTCGCGTACGACAGACCGCTGGTCGGCGCCACCGCGTCGACGATCTCGCCGTACCCGTTCGAGCGGAGAAGGCTGGCATTTACTGGTGATCCGAGGCTGAGGTAGTAGTAGCGATCGACGGTACTGGCCGAGTTCGCCGTGATCGCAACGCTCACCGTCTGGCTGGTCGTTCCGGGCGCGAAGGTGAGCGTGCCGGAGGTGGCGGTGAAGTCGGTCCCGGCCACCGCACTGCCGTTACTGGTCGAGTAGTTCACCGTGACCGTGGCCGTGCTGGCCGGCGTCAGCGTCACCGTGAAGGTGGCGTTCTTGGTCCCGCTGGTCTGCCTGGTCACCGACGTGTCCCCGACCGAGAGCTGCGGCGTGACGGCCTGGTACAGGATCGTCGCCGTGGCTGTGGAGCGTCCGAGGTAGGCATTCGTCGGCGTGTTCAGGGAGAGGTAGAAGTACGACGACCCGACGTTGACGGTGTTAGCCGCGACCGGCACCGAGACGGTGACGCTGGTGACGCCGGCGGCGAAGGTCGCGATGCCGCTGGTCGCGGTGTAGTCGGTGCCACTGACGGCATTGCCGTTGGAGGTCGCGTACTTGACGGTCACCGGGTTGGAGTTGGCTGAACCGAGCCCGATCGTGAAGACGGCGTTCGTCGCTGTCGCCGAGGTGACCACCGCGGTGTCGCTCACCGAGACCACGGGCACCACCGTGTTGCTGATGATGTAACCGGTGCCGTAGTTGTTGGAGAGCAGCGCATTGGTCGCCGAGGAGACGTTGAGGTAGAAGTACAACTGCCCCGAGTAGACGGCCAGTTTCGGGATCGTTACCTTGACGCTGGTCGAGGTCGACCCGGCCGGAATCGTCACCGAGCCGCTGGCCGATGTGTAGTCGGTGCCGGCGATGCCCGAGCCGTTGGAGGTCGAGTACGTCACGACGACGGGGTTCACCGAAGCGGCCGAGAGGGTGATCGGGAAGGTCATCGTCGCGGTGCCCAGCGCCGAGCGATAGGCCGAGGCATCCCCGATGGCCAGCACCGGCGGGTAGTTCTCGTTACGGATCGTCCCATATGCCGAGGCGGTGTCGACGCGGCTGTTCGTCGGCGCCGAGATGCTCAACCCGAACGTCTTGTCCGAGCCCGGCAGCTTGCTGACGGCCAGCGGCACGCTCACCACCTTGCTCGTCTCGCCCGGGGCGAAGGTCAGCGTGCCGGCTTCGGCGGTGTAGTCGGTGCCGGCCACCGCGGAGTTGTTGAAGGTCGCGTACTGCACGGTGGCGGTGCTACCGCTGGCCGGGGAGAGCGTCACCGTGTAGTTCATCGTCGCGCTACCGGTGCTGGGGAGCACGGCGCTGGTGGTGTTCACCGAGAGCCACGGCGACTGCTGACTCGCCGCACCGGCCTCGATGACGCCCCGGTTGTAGCTGTTGGTCAGCGTGCCGGCCGAGTTGTTGCTGATGTTCAGGTAGAAGAACGGGTCTCCCGTCGGAGTCTGGTTGCCGAGCACCGGCACGGTGACCGTCGTGGAGGTCGTCCCGGCCGCGATGGTGGCCGTGCCCGAGGTGGCCGTGTAGTCGACGCCGGCGATCGCCGAGTTGTTCGACGTGGCGTAGGACATCGTCAGCGCGGTGGTCGGTGCGGGCTGCGCGGTGATCGTGAAGGTCATCGACGCTGTTCCTGTGGTCGGCTTGAGGATGCCGGCCGCCCGCACCGCGATCTGCGGCGTGGAGGCCCCGGGGCTGACGATCGTCACGTAGGCATTCCCGAGCACGGCGGCGTTGGCGGACGGGTTGTTGATGCTCACCGAGAAGTACCGGGGAGTGTTCGTCGTGGCGTTGCCGTTGATCGTCACGGGAATCGTCGCACTGGTGACGCCGGGCGCGAAGGTGATGGTGCCCCGGGTGCCCACGTAGTCGGTACCGGCGACGGCACTGCCGTCAGAGGTGTAGTAGTCGAAGGTCGCCGCCGTCGTCGCCGGGGTGATCAGGCGGACGGGGACCGAGACGACCGAGGTTCCCGACGCCGGCTTGCTGACCCCGACGTTGTCGACGACGGCCTGCGCGGTCCGGTCCGGGTTGGTGATGTAGCCGTAGGCCGTCCCGTCCAGCACGGTGGCGTTGGTCGGTGAGCTGAGGCCGAGGCTGAAGTACCAGGACTGCTCCGGCGGCACGTGTCCCAGCAGCGCCACACTGACGACCTGGCTCGTGGTTCCGGGGCTGAAGGAGAGCGTCCCGTTCTGCGCGGTGTACTCCAGTCCGGCCCGCGCGTTGCCGTTGGCGGTGCGGTAGCGAACCGTGACGATGTTCGTGCTGGCTTCGCTCAGGGTGACCGTGAAGGTGATCGATCCGGAGGTGCCGGTCGAGTTGTTGGTCGCAGTGTCGGCGACGCTCAGCAGCGGGGCCGGGGTGTCGTCGATGATGGTGCCGTAGGCGGTGCCGCGCACGATCGTGCCGTAGGAGGCGCTGGTCAGCTGGAAGTCGAAGTAGCGGTTGCCGCTGGCGATCGCGTTGCCGGTGATGGTCACCGTGACCACGGAGCTCACCACCCCGGGCGAGAAGCTGGCGACCCCGGTCCGGGCGGTGTAGTCACGCCCGGCGATGGCGCTGCCGTCGGCCGTCGCCCAGTTCACCGTGACGGTGTTGGTGGAGGGGTGGGTGAGGCGGATCGTGAACGCGACTGACGTCGTGCCGGTGGTGGGTTTCAGCACACCGGTGTCGGCCACCGTCACCTGCACGGGTGAGTCCGCACTGGCCGGTGCCGCATAGACGAAGAGCGGGAGCAGCAGGGCAATTGCGGCGGAGAGAACGAGCGGAAGCCGAGAAAATCGGCGCGAAGAATGGCGGCGCGGCATGACAGGACCCCTGACCTAGTTCATGTGAGTTGACTTCAAGTGGAGACACGAATGGAGACGCGCACGGCGGCACGTGAGAGAAATATGTGGCGACTCCGGCGAGGACTGGAGTCATTCGGTCTATTTGCTTGTGAGACGCGCGCTGGGGGAAGGCGCACCGGAATACGCAGACAATCGCGGAGTGAGACAACGTCATCGAATCGGCGACTGCAGACGGACAGTCTCACGAATATCAGCCGGGCACAAGGCACCCGGTTTGCACTTTCGTGTCGTCACTGATGCCCAGACATGACGACCGAGTGCGCATTCTGGTGTGGAAATTCGGACTTCCGCGACGAGTACGTTAAGCCTGCGTGAGGTGCAACTCTTTGAGTTGAATTCACGGACGCTTAACGCCGGTGAACGGTTCACTTTCCGTAGCCTGGGAGCACCGATAGGTAATTACCCGGAATCTACTTCGCGCATTGTCACGCCAGCGGGGTGTTGTGACCAACGCGGCATTCATCCCCTGGGGAATTCGAGTCCAGGACGGCCAGAATTCATCTACTTGGATTGCGGCAGCTTGGCCGTCTTCGATGTTCGGCGCGGTGCAGAGGGCGGTGGCACCATCGGCCCGACATCACCATCCGGCGCCTCGTCGAGATCGACGATCACCGGCGCGTGGTCACTCGGCCCGGTGCCCTTGCGGGCCTGCCGATCGATCCAGGCCGCCTTCGTCCGCCCGGCCACTGCGCTCGACGCCAGCACCAGATCGATCCGCATTCCGAGATCCTGATGGAACATTCCGGCCCGGTAATCCCAGTAGCTGAAGACCCGCTGCTCCGGCCAGCGCTCGCGAACCACATCATGGAGGCCGAGCTTCAGCAGTTCGCCCAGGGCTGCCCGCTCCGGCGCGGTGACATGGGTCTGATCGACGTAGGCCTTCGGATCGAAGACATCAGCGTCGGCCGGGGCGATGTTCATGTCCCCGCAGACCAGCACGTCCGACGGGCCGCCGGCCAGGTCATCGCGCAGCGCGGCCAGCCAGGCCAGTTTGTACTCGTAATGATCGGAGCCGACGCTTCGTCCGTTGGGCACGTAGAGCGAGTGCACCCGAACCCCGCCGCAGGTGCCGGAGATCGCGCGGGCCTCCGGATCGGGGAAGCCAGGGCCGCCGGGGATGCCCCGCACCACGTCGTCGAGGCCGACCTTCGACAGCAGCGCGACGCCGTTCCACTGGGCCTGGCCGTAGTAGGCGCCCTGGTATCCGCGGGCGGACAGCTCCGCGTCCAGCAGTTCGGCGATCGCCGCATCGGCCAGCTTCGTCTCCTGCAAGCACACGACGTCCGGCTGCCGCTCGTCCAGCCAGGGCAGGAAGCGGGGCATCCGCTGCTTGATCGAATTGACGTTCCAGGTTGCGATCCGCACCCACCCAACCTAGGCCACCGTGAGCCGGGCGCGTCAGGCTGCATCGGCGACCGGCTGTGCTGGGCGAGGCGCTACGTTGGGCAGCGTGCCTGAGCTACCTGAAGTCGAATCGGCCCGCAGCGTCATCGAACGGGCGGCCCTGCACCGCGTGATCGTCGACGTCGACGACTCCGACACCTATGAGTGCCGCCCGCACGCGCCGGGTGAGATCCGCAGCGCCCTGCTGGGGCGGAGTCTCACCGTCGCCCATCGGCAGGGGAAGAGCATGTGGTGCGACACCTCGGCGGTCGGGCGGGGCAAGGCATCCGGGCCCACGCTGGGTATCCACCTCGGCATGTCGGGGAAGATCGTCATCGCCGACGGCGACGGAAGCGAGATCGACGGCGGCGACTACTGGGAGCGTGGCCGGGCCGCCGGGGACTACCGTTTCTCCCGCTTTTCATTGGCCTTCGCTGACGGCGGGCGGCTGTTGCTCATCGACCCCCGGCGGCTGGGACGGGTCCGCCTCGATCCCCCGGTGGAGCGTCTAGGGCCGGACGCGCGCGACATCACCGCGGCACAGTTCCGGGCCATTCTGGCCCGCGGCAGCGCACCGGTGAAGGCGCGGCTGCTGGATCAGGAGGCGATCGCCGGGATCGGCAACCTGCTCGCCGATCAGGCCCTCTGGCTGGCCAAGCTGAATCCGGGGCGTCCGGTGAACACCCTGCTGCGCCCGGAGGTGGAGCGCCTCTTCCGGGGAATGCGCCGCGCGGTCGGGGCCGCCATCGATGGCGGCGGCGTTCACACCCTGTCGGTGATCCCGTTCCGCAAGCACGACGCGCTCTGCCCGCGCTGCGGATCACCCATGAAACGCGGCACAATCGGCGGTCGCACCACCTGGTGGTGCTCCCGAGAGCAGGCCTAACGCTCAGGCGTCGTCCCACTCACGGTCGAACCAGCGCCGGATCCGGTCGGTTCCGAAGGCGTGCTTCTCCTGCGCCGCCGCCGGTGACGGAGCCGCGAAACTGCCGACCGGTGCCTGGCCGGGCAGGAACGTCACGTCGACCTTGGCCACGCTCTCCTCGCCGAACTCGACGTAGCAGGTGCCGGTGCCGCCGTAGGTCCGGTCACTGCTCGTCCCGTCGATCCGCGCGATGATCCGCTCGGCGACGACGCTGGCCTGCCCCTCCGAGAAGACGCCGGCCTTCGGGGTGCCCACGCTCGTCACGTCACCGACGGCGTAGACGTTGGGAAAAGCCGTCTCCAGGGTGGCCGGGTCGACGGGCACCCAACCATCCACCGTGAGGCCGGAGTCGGCAACCACCTGCGGAACACGGTGCTTCGGCACGCCGAGGAAGAGGTCGAAGGGCAACTCGTCACCGTTGGCCAGGAGCGCGACCCGGCGCCCCGCGTCCAGGCGCTCGACCCGGCTCCCCGACACGAATTCGATGCCGCGGTCGGCGAAGGCCGCCATCAGTGCCTGGGAGGCCGGAGGCGATGGCGGCACCGGAACCGGCAGCGGGGTGACCAGGGAGATCGTCGACTGCTCCCGGAGCCCGCGGGCGGTGAGGTAGTCGTGCATCAGCAGCACCGCCTCGCTCGGGGCCGGTGGGCACTTGAAGGGTGTCGAGGTGACGCCGACGACCACCCGGCCGCCCTGGAATCGGGGCAGCACATCGCGCAGCGCGAACGCTCCGGCGTTGCTGTAGAACTCGTGACCGGCCTCGACCAGTCCGGGGGTGGCCGCCGGATCAAGGTCAGCACCGAGGGCGACGACCAGGATGTCGGCCTCGAAGGATCCCGCGTCCGTCTCGACCCGTCGAGAGTTTGGGTCGATGGCCCGGATCTCGGATTGGACGAAGCGCACCCCCGGCTTGGCCAGGTCGGCGTAGCGATGCGTCACCTGTTCGGGGAGGCGGCGGCCGAAGATCACCTCGAACTTCGAGAAGCCGAAGACAAAACCGTCCCGCTTGTCGATGAGCACGACGTCGGCCTCGGCCCCGAAACGCTCCGACAGGGTGGCGGCGATCTCCAGGCCGCCGAAACCGGCGCCGAGCACCACGACGCGGGTCACCATGCCCCTCCGATTGAGTTCGTAGCGCAGTTGTCGAGACCCATCAGGCAGCCCTTCGCTCGGTTGACCACTCGCTGAGAAGATACAACGAGGCGATCAGGCGCGCCGCGCAACCACGACCAGGTACTCCCACTCCATCACTCCGCCGGCCGCTCCGAAGCGATCGGCGAGTTCAGTGAGGGCGCGGTCCAGGTCGGCCGTCCGCTGCGGGTCGTCGGCGACATTGCGGTAGGCCGCGATGGTCGGGCCGTAGAAGGTCGCAAAGAACTCCCCGAACATCGACGCAGAGGCGAAGCGATCGACTCGCAGCACCCGTCGCACCGCCCGAAGGTCGGAGACTGAGTCACCGAGCAGTGAGCGCAGATGCTCCTCCTCGCCCCAGAGCGGCCCGGGGCTCGCTCCCGGTGGCGGGGCAGCCGCGAACGGCTTCATGGCCGCGAACATCTGACCGATGAATCCGGTCGGCGTCCAGTTGATCAATCCGATGCGCCCACCGGGACGGCAGACCCGAACCAACTCATCGGCCACCGGCTGATGGAAGGGGGCGAACATGACGCCGAGGCAGGAGAGCACGACATCGAAGGCAGCGTCGCCGAAGGGCAGATGCTCGGCGTCGGCCTCCTGCCACTGCAGCGGCAGGGCGAGGGCCGCGGCGCGCTCGCGCCCGATCTGCAGCAACTCCCCGGTCAGGTCGGTCGCCATCACCAGGCCGCCGGCCTTCGCGGCGGGAATGCTGGCGTTCCCGGATCCGGCCGCGACATCCAAGACCGTCTCATCCGGTCGCACCGCGACGGCGTCGACGAGGACTCCGCCGAGTTCGCCCACCACCTCGGTGGCCACCCGGTCGTAGTCACCCATTGCCCACATGGCGCGATGCTTGGCCTTGATCGGGTCCAGCACCATTGATACCTGCTCCATCGACGCACTCCTCTGCTCGGTTGTGCTCACCGATCGGTGAGCACAACCGGAACGCTAGAGGCGGCGCCACGGGTCGGGCATCGGTGCCAGTACGCATTTCGCGGGGTTCTCATCGCCGCCACTGGCGGCCAACGCGTACTCCGGAGAAGCCCGGATTTGGCCAGAGATTTAGCCGGAGAATTTTGGCCGGATTCAGGCCGGAGTCAGCAGGCGGGCGGCCGCGGCGATCCGCGCCGAGCGCCCCTGCAGCCCGAGCTTGCCGTAGATGTTCTGGATGTGCCGCTCCACGGTGCGCCGGCTCAACTGCAGAGCGACCGCGATCTCCTCGTTGTCCCGCCCGTCGGCCACCAGGCGGAGCACGTCCAGTTCTCGGGTCGAGAGGAGCGTGTCGATCGGGACCGTCGGGGAGGGTGCCGGTCGCCGCTGCTCGCTCCCCTCCCAGACCAGGCGGTCGGGGGCCAGAAACTGACGAACCTCTGCAACAAAGATGGGCCACGCGGAATCGTCTTCCAGCACGATGTGGTTCTCACCCTCCAGCGCGACGAGCCGGGCCCCGGCGATGCTCGCTGCGAGGTGCCGGCCGTACTCGAAGGAGTTCATCCGGTCTCCGACCGAGTGCAGGATCAGCGTCGGGAACTCCAACTGCGGCAGCAGCTCATCGGCGTCCGCGGCGAAACGCTGCTGCCGGGCGATGTAGGCCGTCCCGGCCGAGGCGGCGACCCGCTGCAGATCATCCAGCCAGCACATCTGCTCCTCGGTGGCGCCCGGAATCATCAAGGACGTGAAGACGCGCCGGAAAGTCGAGTCGGGGCGGGCCCAGCCGACCTTGATCATCTGCCCGAAGGTGTCCTCGAGCGCCAGATCCTCGGCGCTCAGCCCCTGCTTCGCGCTTGAGTAGCTGCCATAGAAGAGCAGCCGCGTTACCCGCTCGGGGTGACGTGCGGCGTAGCTGATCGCCACCGGTCCACCCTGGGCCATCGCCATCAGGGCAAAGCTCGGGAAGCCGGCGGCGTCGGCCACCGCCTCGAGATCACCGATGCGAGCCTCGAGGCTGTGGTCGGTGACGTCCCAATCGGATAGGCCATGCCCGCGCTCGTCGAAGCGGATGACGGTGGCGAACTCACCGAGATCGCGGAGAAAGTGCCGCCAGACCGGGCTCTCCCAGTCGAACTGGAGGTGGCTGAGCCAGCACGTGGAGATCAACAGCGGCGGTCCCTGACCGTGGACGGCATAGGCGATCCGCACCCCGTCCGGTGCCTGACAGAACTGCACCTGCTGCTGCGGCAAGTGCGACCGGCCCTGGCTCGCCATCCTGAAATCCTAGCGCCGAGGGCCCGGTCGCTCTTCGGCATCCTCTGTTAGTCGACTGGCCACCTCTGCGACATCTGGGTCCTACACGCTCCCTCGACACACCGGGAGGGAACATGTCCAGATTCAGCTCGCTAGGTCGTCGTGTGACCGCTTTGACGGCGGTCGCCGCCGTGTCGATGCTGTCCGTGGAGCAACCAGCGGGCGCCTCAAGCAGGCACGCACAGGTCATCGGCACCGGATCGAGCTGGGCGGCCAATGCGGTGAATCAATGGGTCTCCGACGTCCAACGCGATCAGGGTCTGCAGGTCGTCTTCACCGCCCCCGGGTCGGCCCAGGGGCGTCGCGACTTCGCCAACTACAACACTGACTTCGCGGTGAGCGATCTCGGCTATCAGGGTCGGGACCCGAAGAGTGGAGCCACCGACGCCACCAACCGGCCCTTTGCCTACCTTCCGCTCGTCGCCGGCGGTACGGCATTTCCGTACAACCTGCACGTCGGTGGCCAGCGGGTCGTCGACCTGCGCCTCTCCGGTGCCACGTTGGCCAAGATCTTCACCGGACTCATCGTGAACTGGGACGACCCGGCGATCACCGCCGACAACAACGGTCTCCCGCTTCCCTCTGAGACGATCATTCCGGTCCTCAACTCCGCAGCCTCCGGTGAGAACTACCAGTTCTCCAACTATCTGGCCCGAACCTTCCCAGCTCTCTGGTCGGCCTATTCCGGCCAGTCGAGTGCGTCGGAGTACTTCCCTATCGGCAGCGGTCAGGTCGCCGAGAGCGGCTCGGACGGCGTGATGAACTACGTGAGTTCGGTCCGCGGTGAGGGAACCATCGGCCTAGACGCGTACAGCTATGCACTGAACGCCCACTACCCGATTGCCAAGGTCTTGAATTCAGCGGGGTACTACACCCTTCCAACCGAGTACAACGTCGCGGTCGCCCTGACCAGAGCGAAGATCAACAGCGATCCTGCCTCTCCGGATTACCTGCTACAGAACCTCGACGACGTCTACACGAACACCGACCCACGTAGCTACCTGCTGTCCTCCTACTCCTACGGAATCATCCCGACTTCTGCGACCGACAACAACATGACCACGCCCAAGCGGCAGACGCTGGTCGACTTCCTCTCCTACGCCGTCTGCGGTGGCCAGGGTGAGGTCGGTGTCATTGGATACTCCCCACTTCCCGAGAATCTGGTCGAGGAGGCCTTCACCCAGATCGCCAAGCTGCGGACGGCCGACTCGCGCGTCGATATCTCCGGGATGAGCGCACGAAACTGTGCGAACCCCACTATCGATCAGAGTGATCCAACCCAAAACCGGCTCGCCACGGTCGCCCCTCAACCCATTGCCTGCGATCGAGTGAATGCGGGGCCGTGTCAGCCGTGGGCTGCGGTCGCACCCACCCCCTCGCCAACGGTCCAGCCATCACCGACACCCTCGTCGACCGCGCCTCCGACGTCCGGCGCAGCGACGCCCACCTCCGGCGTCGACGCGCTCGCCCAGACCGCCGACCCGAGCACGGCCGACTCAAATGCTGCCGACCCAAGCACGGCCGACCCGAACCAGCAGCCGCTGGCCGCCACCGGCGCCGACGAAGAATCACCCACAATTCTCGGGGCATTGCTCCTGGCGGCGGGCGGGCTGGCGCTACTGGCGGCTCGCCGGGCCAAGCGACCGCGAGCGACTGCTCAGCACCGGTGCTGAGCTCAGCGCAGCGATATCTCCGGCATTCGCAGGGCAATCTCCATGGGCAGGCCGAGACCGGCGGCCAGATCGCGGGTGACACCACCCAGGCTCGGCAGACGACTACCCAGCTGAGCGCGCGGATCCTCACTGTTCTTGGGGCGTCCGAGCCGCTCGAGCGCCGGCACGTGCACCGGGTGGCGCACCGGCGCCCGATCCGGCAGGCCTCCCCGCTCGCGGGCGATCCGCACCGCGTCACGCAGGCCACCTAGCTCGTCAACCAGGCCGACGCCCAACGCGTCGGCGCCGGTCCAGACGCGTCCGCGGGCCAGTCCTTCGATCTCGCTCGCCGGGCGACTACGACCGGCGGCCACCTTGGCGACGAAATCGTCATAGATTGCATCGATCATCGCAGCCAACCGCTCCAGTTCGGCCTCACTGAATCGTCGGCGGCTGGAGAACATCAACGACCGGTCGCCGTGCTGCACCGAATCGGAGGTGAATCCGATGCGCTCCCGCAGTTCCCGGGTGACGAACTTGCCGCCGAATACGCCAATGGAGCCGGTGAGCGTCGCCGGCTGAGCGACGATCACGTCGGCCGGGCAGGCGATGTAGTAGCCCCCCGACGCGGCGGCCTCCCCCATCGAGACGATCACCGGTTTCCCCGCATCGCGCAGCAGGCAGACCGCCCGCCAGATGACCTCAGAGGCCACAGCTGAACCGCCCGGCGAATCCACCCGAAGCACGACGGCCTTGGCCTGCTCGTCACGGGCCGCGGAGCGCAGCGCCATGGCGATCGAGTCACTGCCGGTCTGGCTCCCGAGCGGGGAGCGGCGCGATCGGCCAGAGGCGATGCCGCCGCGCACCTCGACCAGGGCCACGTGCCCGCGCCGGCGTCCGGGCAGCGACGGCGGGCGGTGCCGGGGACGCCACCGGTCGGCGAAGAGCAACTCCGAGTCCGCCCCGACCTGCGCGCGGATCGCGGCGTAGGCCTCATCGCGGTAACCGAGACGATCGACCAATCCGGCCTCACGAGCTTCGGTCGCCGTCCGTGGCCCGGAGTCGATCAGTTGGCGCAGTTCGGCAACCGGGGTCGAGCGATCAGCGGCGATGGCCTCCAGCGCCGAGTCGAAGATCGATTCGGCCAACCGGTCCAGCGCCAGGCGGTGCTCGTCGGTGTAGCCGGTGCGCATGATGCGGTCGGCGGCGTTCTTGAATTCGTAGCGCTGCTCGAGCTGCGGTTCGATCCCGAGCCGGTCGAGGACCCCGCGCACGAAGGTCGTCTCGATACCGACGCCGAGCAAGCCAAGCCCACCGCCGGGCTGTAGCCAGACCTCGCCGCAGGCGGCGGCCAGCAGGTACGCCGCCATGTCGGCCCCGTCGGCGAAACTCTCGGCCCAGGCCAGCGCCGGCTTCCCGCCGGCCACGAAACGGCGAATCCCCTGACGTAGCTCATGCGCCAGCGCCCAGGGCAGATGCCCGCCCACCTTGACGATCAGGCCGCCGACCCGCCGGTCCTCGCCCGCCTCATGCAGCGCGCGCAGCGTGGGCGAGAGCTGTGGTCGTCCGCGCAGCAGCAAGCCGGCTAGCCGATCACCGGGCTCGGGCGAGGCGGGTGGCGAGGTGAGGTCGAGTTCCAGGATCACCGGCGAGCGGTGGGTCAGGCTGGCTAGTGGACGGGCGGCGGGATGCGAAGGCATGCGCTTCACGGTAGGCCCCGACCCCCCGATGTTTCCACCAACCGCACACACGCCCTCCGGCCGAGCGTCCCGCCGGCCACCGACGGCCGGCGTGGCCCCGCTGATCAGGACGGGCGGATTCTGGGCAGGATCTGGGCATGCCTGACCCGATCCCTGGTGCCCGCGCCGACCTGGATGCCGACCTTTTCGCCTACCGCACACTGCTAGAGAAGGAGGAGATCGCGCTGCTGGAGCGGCTGCGATCGTGGCTGGAGCGCGAACTCGCCCCGATAGCTGACGAGCAGTGGGCCCAGGCGGAGTTCCCCTTCTCGATCGTTCCAGGCTTCGCCGAACTGGACATCGCCGGCGTGCCCTATGACCTTCCCGGCAGCCCCGGCGACGGGCGTCTGTTGGCGGGTTTCATCAGCCTCGAACTCTCCCGGATCGACCCGTCTTTCTCGTCCTTCTACGGCATTCACAGCGGACTGGCGATGGGGAGCATCTACCATTGCGGCTCGGACGAGCAGCGCACCCGCTGGTTGCCGGCGATGCGCCGCTTCGAGAAGATCGGCGCGTTCGGGCTCACCGAACCGCACGGCGGCTCGGACGTCGCCGGAGGGCTGGAGACGACCGCCCGCCGCGAGGGCGAGGAGTGGGTGCTCGACGGGGCGAAGCGCTGGATCGGGAACGGCACCTTCGCCGACCTGATCATCGTCTGGGCCCGCGACGTCGCCGACGATTCGGTGAAGGGCTTCGTCCTGGAGCAGGGGACGCCCGGCTTCACCGCGACCAAGATGGAGGGGAAGCTGGCGCTGCGGACCGTGCAGAACGCCGACCTTCTCTTCGACGGCGTCAGGGTGCCGGAGGCGAACCGCCTGCAGAACGCGAACTCCTTCAGCGACACGAACACCGTGCTGCGCCAGACTCGCGGCGGGGTGGCCTGGGGAGCGGTCGGGGCGATGATGGCCGTGTACGAGATCGCCGTGCAATATGCGCAGGATCGTGAGCAGTTCGGCAAGCCGATCGCCAGCTTCGAGCTCATCCAGGACCTGCTGTCGCGGATGCTCGGCAACCTCACCGCATCCTTCGGGATGGCCGTACGAGTCGCACAACTACAGGACCAGGGCGTCTTCCAGGATGAGCAGGGGGCGCTGGCCAAGTCGTACTGCACGACCCGGCTTCGCGAGTCGGTGGCCTGGGCCCGAGAACTTCTCGGCGGCAACGGCATCCTGCTCGAATACGGCGTGGCCCGCTTCTTCAACGACGCCGAAGCGCTGTATTCCTATGAGGGAACTCGCGATATCAACTCACTCATCGTCGGGCGTTCCATCACCGGGATCAGCGCCTTCACGTAGATGGCACCTAGACGGCCTGGTTCAGCCGGCCGGCTCGAGGCAGGTAGCCGGCAGGTCGAACCAGCGCAGGTGCTCGAAATCCTCGGAGACCACCCCACCGCCGGCGGGCTCGGCATCGGCCGCCACCTTCGACGCGTCGGCGAAGATGCGGGCCGCCTCATCCAGATACACCGCCAGCTCCGACTCCGGTGCGGTGTCGTCGCGATCGGGGTAGCGCATCGACCCGTCTGCGGAGTAGTGCACCTGGCTCAACCGCAGCGGCGGTTCGACCAGTCCGTCCCGGTGTCGCCACAGCCCACTCGCCGGGTCGAAGCTGTAGTCGGTCAGCAGCGTCGCCCCGTGCTGCGCCACCATCCGCACCGCCTCGACGACGTAGTTGAAGACCGTCTCGGAGATGAAGTAGTTGAAGTTGACTCGCACCCAACCCGGCTTGATCCCCTCACAACCATGGGAGATCTCGCGCTCGAACTCGTGCGAACGCTCCAGGTCGATGCCGAGGAGGCGGTGCCCGTACGGCCCGGCGCAGGAGCAGCCGCCACGCGACTGGATGCCGAAGAGGTCATTCAGCAGCGAGACGACGTAGTTGTGGTGCAGGTACCGGCCGCTCGGGGCCTTGACGACGAAGGAGACGATCGAGAGTCGCTCGGCGGCCAGGTTGCCGAGGATCTCGATGCCCGGCTCCTCCTGCCAGGCCGCGACCGCCCGACGCAGGAACTCCTCCTCCCGGGCCCGGATCACCTCGATCCCGACCGACTCCTTCAGCTGAAAGACCAGCCCGGCGCGGATTGACCCGATAATTTCAGGTGTTCCGCCCTCCTCCCGCTGCACCGGATCGCTCAGATACCGGTGGTCGGTCGGGTTGACGTAGGTCACTGTGCCGCCGCCGGGAACGTCGGGGACCCGGTTGCGCATCAGTTCGCGACGCAGCACGAGTACGCCCGGCGTGCTCGGACCGCCGATGAACTTGTGCGGGCTGAGGAAGATCGCATCCTTGTAGGCCAGCGGGTCGCGCTCGGTTCCGTCGCCGCCTCCGTACATCTGGATGTCGACGTACGGCGCGGCGGCGGCGAAGTCCCAGAAGGAGAGGGCGCCGTGGCGGTGCAGCAGGGACGAGATGCGATGCGTGTCGCTGACGATCCCGGTGACGTTGCTGGCCGCGGAGAATGAGCCTATTTTCACGCTCCGATCGGCATAGTTGGTGAGCTCACGCTCCAGTTCGGCGACGTCGATGTGCCCGTCAGGGTCCTGCGGTATGACGACGACGTCGGCGATGGATTCCCGCCACGGCAGCTCGTTGGAGTGATGCTCGAAGGGCCCGATGAAGATCACCGGCCGCTCGCTCTTCGGGATCGCGTCGCTGAGGTGGTACTCGTCGTCGAGGCCGGCCGGGATGCGCAGGCCGAGGATTCCGATCAGCTTGTCGATGGCGCCGGTACAGCCGGAGCCGGCGAAGATGACCACGGTGTCATCGTCTCCGCCAACCGCGTCGCGGATGATCCGGCGGGCGTCCTCCCGAAGCCGGCTGGTCTGCAGGCCGGTGCCGCTGGATTCGGTGTGCGTGTTGGCATAGCGCGGCAGCACCTCGTCGCGGATGAACTCCTCCAGGAAGCTGAGGGCACGTCCGGAGGCCGTGTAGTCGGCGTAGGTGACGCGCCGGCGGCCGTAGGGGCCCGGCATCACCTGATCGTCGCCGATCACCGAGGCGCGAATGCGCTCCAGCAGGGCATTCTCCGTGTTCAGTTCGCTGCTCATTCCGGGTGGCTCCTCACGCGCAAGCCGTAGCGGGGGTTCGAGATCATGCTCGTCGAGCTTGCCACGCCGCCGGGCCACCGCCCAACCAGCACCGCTGCCTACGTCGCGCTGCGCTCGCTTGCTTCCCTCAGTTGTCGGCCGAACTCCGCGCCCTCCCGCGCCGGCCGCGTGGCGGCCCGCCCTTCCCGCAGCAGCTCCCGCCAATCCTCCTGGCTGAACTCCGACGGATCGGTACTCGAGACGAAATCCTCCAGCAACTGGGTGAAGCGAACCGGGTCGGAGCGGAACGGGAAGTGCCCAGCCCCTTCGAAGATCTCCAGGCGGCTACCGGGCATCGCGGCCTGAGCGGTGAAGGCGTGACCGAGCGGGAGCACGCTGTCGCGCGAACCCCACATCAGCTGCGTCGGCATCCCGGCCACCAGATAGCAGCGATCGAGCATCGTCACCACCTGGCCGCGCCAGTCGACGACCGCCCGCAGCGTCCGGATGAAGGCGGCCCGGGCCGTCGCGTCCGGGAGCGCGTCGACGACCCGGCGCAGGTCGGCGGCGTCGACGCCGAGGCCGGTATCCAGCCGCTGCAGCAGCCCGACCCCGGCCGAGACGACCGATCGGGTGCCCGGGAGCCGCAGCGTCGAGAGGGCCCATTCGGTGCCGGGGAGGGTGGCCGCGCGCAACACCGGCGAGACGCTGCGTCCCAGTCCGCCACTGGCCACCAGCACCAGACGCTCGGTGCGCTCGGGGTACTGATAGGCGAACTGCATGGCGACGCCACCGCCGAGCGAATGCCCGACCAGCGTCACCGCGTCTATGCCGAGGACGCCGAGCAGGTCGCGCATCCCGTTGGCGTAGGCGGCCACCGAGTAGTCGGCCCGGGGCTTGGCTGACTGGCCATGTCCGAGCAGGTCAGGGGCGATCACCAGGTGATTGCGGGCCAGCGTCGGGATGACGGCCTCCCAGGTGCGGCTGCTGTCGCCGATCCCGTGGATCAGCAGCAGCGGAGGCCCGGAGCCGGCGATCCGGTAGACGCGCCGGTAGCCGTGCACGACGTGCGAGGCGACCTCAACTGTCGGGGCTGGGCGCGTGCCGATACGAGTTGGCTGACGTTCTCGTCTGGGCACGGCGCTCCCTCGTCTCGACGGACCCGCAGAATACGACTGCTTCGAGACAACGATGTTTCGTGATTCGCCGGCCGCGGATCAGCCAGGGTGCTTGGCGTCCGGCTTCGCATCGTGGGCCCGGCGGGCCTCGATGACCTCGTCCATATGAACGGTCGCCCACTGCTCCAGGGCCCAGATCGGGGCCAGCAGCGACCGGCCGAGCGGCGTCAGTTCGTAGTCGACCCGCGGCGGCACGGCGGCATAGACCGTCCGGGTGACCATCCCATCGCGCTCCAGCCCTCGTAGCGTCTGCGTCAGCATCTTCTGGCTGATCCGCTCGATGTGGTCGGCCAGTTCGCTGTAGCGGCGCGGTCCGTCATTCAGCGCCAACACGATGAGGACCGTCCACTTGTCCCCGATGCGATCCAGGACCTGCCGGCTCGGACAGTCGGCGGTGTACGGGTCGGCGATACGTTCGATGGTCTCCATTACTCTCCTTCAGGTGCCTACCCCACTTTAGAGTGCCTACTCTCTTTTGGGAAGTAATGGATCGGTGGCCCGGTTCGGAAGAGGTGAGAGACCACCTACCCAAGAGGAGCAAGACATGACCATCGTCGTCACTGGAGCCACCGGAAAGCTTGGCCGTCTCGCCGTCGAGGCGCTACTCGAACGTGGCGTACCGGCCGCCGAGATCGTGGCCACCGGCCGCAGCACCGAGAAGCTGTCCCACTTCGCCGACCGCGGCATCACCGTCCGTCGGGCCGACTTCGACGACCCGGCCTCGCTGGCGGCCGCCTTCGCCGGCGCCGATCGCCTCCTGCTCGTCTCGGGCAATGAAGTCGGGCAGCGGCCAGCCCAGCACGGCCGTGCGATCGACGCGGCCAAGGCGGCCGGGGTCCAGCTGATCGCCTACACGAGCATCCCGTACGCCGACCGCGCGACATCGCTGCTCTCCCAGGAGCACCTGGCCACCGAGAAGTTGCTGGCCGCCTCGGGCGTCCCGTTCGTGCTGCTGCGCAACAGCTGGTACCTGGAGAACTACACCGAACAGCTCCCGGTCTTCCTCGAGCACGGCATCGCCGGGTCGGCCCGCGACGGTCGGGTGAGCGCAGCGGCTCGCCGGGACTACGCCGAGGCGGCCGCCGTCGTCCTCATCGAGGACGGCCACGCCGGAGCGGTCTACGAGCTGGGCGGCGCGGCCTTCACGCTCCCCGAACTGGCCGCCGCCGTCACCGCCGCGACCGGCACCCAGGTCAGCTACACCGACGTACCGGTGGAGACCTATGAGCAGATCCTGGTTGGCGCCGGGCTGCCGGCGGCGATGGCCCACATCCTGGCCGACGCCGATCGGGGACTGGCCGAGGGCGAGCTCTTCGTCGACTCCGGTCACCTGGAGAAGCTCATGGGCCGCCCGGCGACGACGCTGGCCGAGGCACTGGCCAACTAACCCGCTTTTGGCAATTTGGCATCGGATCCGATGCCAAATTGCCAAAAGCGTTCCGGGGCTGGGTTAGGGTCAGCTACCGACGCGCGACCAGGAGGACCGCACGTGGAGACTGATCGACTGGCCCGGCTCCGCCAGACGGCCCAGCAGCGTGCCGCCAGGCTCGAGGAGGGGCGACGCACCGGTCTCTTCGTGGCGATCGGGCGCCGCTTCCTCGAGATCGACGGCCCCACCTTCGGTGGCCTGATGGCGATCGAACTCTTCACCACGGTGCTGCCGCTGATGATCCTGAGCTTCGGGTATTTCAGTGGCTTCGCCAGTGACGCGAGCGTCGGCACCATGTTCGACCGGCAGCTCGACCTCACCGGGGCGACCGAGGAGAACGTCCGCGCCGCCTTCGGCACGGCCAAGGCGCTGCAGTCGACGTGGACCGTCGTCGGGATGGCCGGGTTCCTGATCTGGGGTATCCCGATGGCGATCACGGTCGCCGGCATGTTCGCCAAGGCCTGGCGGCGGGAGCAGTTCTCGATCATCGAACGCATCTGGCGCGGCACGCTCTGGTTCGTGCTGTACCTGACGATGCTCATCATCCGCGAACGAATCAGCTTCGGGGTCTCGCACAAGGGCTTGATGGAGCCGGTCTTCTTCGTGCTCTCGCTGCTGCCGGTCTGGATCTTCTGGACCCTCACCCCGGTGCTGCTGGTCCGCAACGGCGCCCGGGGCAAGCGGGTGCTGGCTGAGGTCGGCCTGGCCGGTCTGCTTATCGACGGGGTGATCCTCGCGCTCGCCACTCGCCTCGTCTTCCCGTCCCTGCTCGCCGGCTGGACCAACTTCGGCCCGATCGGAGTGGCGATGGGGTTGATGACCTGGTGCGCCGTCCTCGGCTACGGCTGGGTGATCATCGCCTGCTTCAGCGGCGTGCTCTGGGAACGCTCTGCGCCGATTCCGACGGTGCTGGAGGCGCAGACCGACGAGACGGACTAGCGGAGGGCTCCGCTACCGTCATCACTCGTGGAGACGAGGACTGAAGTTCGCAGCGAATTGGAGTACCCGGGCAGCGACCTGGCGATCGTGGCGCCTGGTGCCGGAGACGGATTCTGGGCCGGCGGCCCGAGCGCGGTCAGCGCCGACGGCGTGATCTATCTGGCCTACCGGCTGCGACGGCCGGTGAACGAGGGTCGCGGCTACGCCAATGTGATCGCCTCCTCCGCCGACGGCGTGAACTTTCAGACGCTCGGCACCCTGCACCGCGACGAGCTGGGGTGCGCGTCGCTGGAGCGGCCGGCGCTGGTGCAGCGCCCCGACGGAGGCTGGCGCATCTACGTCAGCCTCTCGACCCCCGGCTCCAAACACTGGTGGGTTGACGCCCTGGACGCCGACACCCCGGCCGGGCTCGCCACCGGGACGCGCACGACCGTCTGGCCGGGTGACGAGCTCACCGCGGTGAAGGACCCGGTGGTGCTGGTCGACGAGAACGGCCGCTGGCACGCCTGGGTCTGCTGCCACCCGTTGGACCAGGCCGGGGCGGAGGATCGGATGACCACCCGCTACGCCTCGAGCGCGGACGGCCTCGAGTGGAGCTGGGGAGAGCTCGTGCTTTCACCACCGAACTCGGGATGGGACCAGCGCGGCCGACGGGTCGCGGCGATCGTCCCGCGCCCCGACGGGTCAGTGGTCGGCTTCTACGACGGGCGGGCCGACGCGGCCGAGAACTGGTACGAGCGCACGGCAGCCCTCACCGGAGCGGGAATCGACGCCACTCTCAACGCGACGCCGTCGCCGATCATGCAGTCGCCGCACGGCCGGCACACGCTCCGCTACGCGAGCGTCATCGACCTCGGAGGCGGCATCGGGCGGGCCTACTTCGAGGCCGCGTCGAGTGACGGCTCGAACGAGATCCGGACCCAGCTCATCCGGCTCTGACCCGGCGCCGGGGCAACGCCGCCTCAGGCGCGCACCTGTCGCGTCTCAGCCGCGCCAGCGTTGGCTGAACTCGCCCCGGCCGGCGTCGCTGCGCCAGTCGTCGAAGGAGCGCCCCAGCACCTCCTCCAGCAACCCGATGTCGTCGACGAAACGCGTCAGCGCCTCACGACGCTGGTCGACCGTCAGTTGCGGGCGCCGACCGCCGCCTGAGTGCAGCGCCGCGCGAAGCGGCGTCTCGACGCTGCGCCAGATCTGGGGTGGGGCGTAGGCGCCGAGACCGGCCCCCGCCCGGATGACGCTGCTCAATGCTCGCTGGCGCGCGCTCGGCGTCACATAGGGGTGAACGTTGTCGGGCTTCGACTTCGCCGCCGGATGGCGCTCAACACCGAGGAAATCACAGACGGTGGCGATGCTCCGGTCGGGCTCTTCGGCCAACTCCCGGTAGCGCAGCACGAGCACCTGCTCGCGGGGGAAGAGTTCGAAGAGGCTGCTGAGCTGCTCGCCGTAGCGACCGACCCGGGCGTAGTGCCAGAAGGGTGCGTAACCAGCGGCCACCCGGGCATCCTCCTGTGCCAGCGCCTGGTTGAAGTCCGCGATCGGCTCCAGACCGTCGGACCAGAGGTGCGTCCAGTTGCTGTAGGCACGATCCACCGGATCACGGATCACCGCGATCAGACGGGCGCCGGGGATGGTCGACGCGATGCGCTGCTGAGCTTCCCGGTCGTAGAGGTAGAACGGCGTCGACTCACCGGCCAGCGCATCACGCGGGGCGTCGGCGAAGAGGCGACGATACTCCGGCTCACGCCAGACCCACTCCCGGGCACTGTGGGCATCCCCCGGCCCGGCGTGCTTCGAGCGGGTTGGCCTGGTGCCGTCACAGAGAAAGAACTTCGGTTCTTTTATTGCCGAAAGGTGCAGCTGAGGATGCCCGACCAGTGCGGAGTGCAGCGCTGTGGTGCCGCCTTTGGGCGTGCCGATGAGGAGGAAGTCTGGCCACGTCATGTCGAGATTCTAGCGAACTAATTCTGTCTTTGAACTAGACATACTTCGGTCACGTCCGTACGGAGTCGGCTGCGCACTCATCAGGCCACCGCGGCTTCATCTGGAACCTGCACGGCGACGAACGTGATCCGCCGCCGCAACCGGAAACCCAGCGACTCATACAGGCGAATCGCGTTGTGGTTTCTCGCCGACGCGTGCATGAAGGGGGTCTCGCCGCGCTCCTGGATACCGGCCGCGACCGAGAGCACCAGCCGAGTGGCCAGGCCCGCCCCGCGGTGGTCGGCGTCGGTGCAGACCGCGCTGATCTCGGTCCAGCCCGGCGGGTGCAGCCGCTCGCCGGCCATCGCGATCAGCCGCCCGTCCCGCCGGATTCCGAGGTAGCGCCCGAGCTCGACGGTTCGGGGCAGGAACGGCCCCGGCTTCGTCCGTTCCACGAGATCGAGCATCTCCGGCACGTCCTCCGCGCCGAGGTTGACGACCTCATCGTCGAAGACCCCGACGACTCCGTCGGCCACCAACTGAACGCCCTCCCCCCGTGAGACGACCGTCCAGTGGGCCGGCGGGGTGACCGGGCTTGCCGCGCCGCCGCCGGCGACGGGGAAGATGCCACCGGCGCCGACCAACTCCGCGACGTCGAGCCAGTCGGCCGCCGTCGGTTCATCCGGCAGGGCTAGAAACGGGCTCACGTCGACCGGGTAGCGCAGCACATCGCCGCGTCGCTCAGCGAAGTGCGCGTGTGGGCCGGTCAGTGCGGCCCGGGCCGGGTTGTCCAGCGGGTGCAGCAGTTCCGGCGCGGTCTGATCGAGCATTCGTTACTCCAGTTTCTTCTTGAATCGCGTCGCTAGCGGTCAGGTCGGCGCAGCAGCGAAATGGTCAGCGGGCACCGAAGGCGAAGCGGCCGATGCCGGGCTTGCCGTCAACCAGGTCGGCGGCCAGTTCGCCGATCACCGAGCCGAATTTGAAGCCGTGACCGGAGAAGCCGGCCAGCACCGTGATCGGGCCCTGCCGATCGATGACGAAATTGTGATCGGGTGTGGTGGTGTAGAGGCAGGTGAGGCCGACCGCGCTCGACGCGTCGACACCAGGCAGCCACTCTTCGGCATACTGCCGCAGCCGCCCGAGCGCGTCGGCGTCGATCGTGCGATCGCGTCGGTACGCGTCCTCGACCACCGGCCCCACCGCGTGGAAGCCGACCTTCACGCCATCCTCGCTCCCCAGCCCGTACACGCCGCCGACCAGGGAGAAGTCGGCGCCGGGATGATGAATGAAACTAGGCCAGTCGAGGGCATTCTGGGCATCCTGGGCTTGGAAGTGCGCCGGCTGCTCCTGGGTCACCCGCAGTTGTGGCAGCCCGGGCACCAGCGGCGCCACCGTCTGCCGGGCCCAGCCGCCGACCGCGACCACGGCGGCATCGACGAGCAATGCCTCCTGATCCCGGGTGACGAGCTGGACCCGACCGGAGTCGGTCGTGGAGATCTGACTCACCGCGACGCCGTGTCTGATCGACGCACCGCGCTCTTCGGCCGCGCTCTGCAGTGCCGCGACGGCCCGGTCGGCATGGAGGCGTCCGGCGTCGGGATGGAAGAGCGCCGTCGAGTCGATCCGCAACCCCGGCCAGCGCTGCGCAGCCTCCTCCACCCCGACCCGATACGAGCGGGCCCCGGCCGCGGTGAGCGCGTCGTGGAGTGTGTCGGTCGCCTCGGCCGGGCCGTGGTCGACCGCTCCCGTCAGCGTGAGCAGTTCGGTGTTTGTCTGCTCCTCCAACGCGCGCCACAGCGGCAGTGCCCGCTGAGCCAGTCCGACATACAGCGCGTCGGCGTAGGCCAGTCGGAAGATGCGTGAGCTCCCATGAGAACTGCCGTGGTCGTGCCCTGGCCGATACTGCTCCAGCAGTGTCACGTCGACTCCGCGGCTGGCCAGATGCCAGGCCGCCGAGGAGCCCATGACGCCGCCGCCGACCACTGCTACCCGTAGAGTCACGCGTTCTTCCTTCGGTTCGAGTTGTCCGTGAATTCTCAGGAGTTGCTGAGCGGCAGACCGGGCGGGTTGACCAGTGAGGTCGGTACCGCCTCGTTCGACAGACCCCAGGCGGCCAGCCACTTCGTGTAGTCACCATTCTTGATCAGGTAGTTGATCGCGTCCGCGATGGGCTTGGCCAGCCCGCTGCCCTTCTTGGTCGTAGCGGCGATCAGACCCTGCAGTGTCGCCCCGGCCCCTGAGTACTTGCCGGCACTGCGGGTCGGATTCGGAGTACTCGCCGTCTGTGTGATGTGGTACGCGATCGACGGGTTCGGCGTGAAGTAGGCGTCGATCTTGCCGGAGTCCAGGGCGAGGTACGTCGTGTTCTGGTCCGGGTAGTACTTGACAGTCAGCGACTTCCCCTCGCCCTTCAGCTTGGTCTGCCACTCGAGGAGGATCTTCTCCTGATTGGTGCCCGACCCGACCGCGACCGTCTTGCCGGCGAGGTTCTCGTAATTTCCGTCGAAGTTCCAACTGCTGGACTTGAGCACCTCGAAGCCGAGGTTGTCCTCGCGGTAGGAGGCGAAGTCGTACTTGGCCTTGCGCTGTTCAGTGTCGGTGATGTTCGAGAAGCCGGCGTCGGTCTTCCCGGAGTCGATGCCGACGAAGAGGTTGTCCCAGGTCGCGTTGTCGATCACCGGCTTCAGCCCGAGGACGGCGGCGACCAGTCGCCCCAGATCGGGTTCGGAGCCGGTCAGTGTCTTCTGGTCCGATCCGATGAAGCCCAGTGGTGGCGCGCCCGAGGGGAGCAGACCGAGACCGATCACCAACTGGCCGCTGCTGGTGACCGCCGCCGGGAGTTCGGCTCGGATCGAGGCAACCGGATCGATGTGCAGGTCGACCTCCTGCGCCGCACCGTTGGAGAGCGCCCCCACCGAGATGGTCGTCCCCAACCCAGAGGTGGAACCACTGGTCGCGCCGGTGGAGGCCGACGAACCGCTCGAGCAGGCGCTGAGCCCGCCGGCAACGGAGAGCACTGCGATACCCGCCGCTACCGCTCTGGTGCCTGCAGTCGTGAACTTGGACGTTGCCGTAAACATGATTCTCCTAGTTGGTGTTGCGGAAATTGGCATGACGGAGGTAGGTCTGGGTGTTCGTGCGGAGGTGAGACGGGTCGATGGACCGACAAGTCAGAGCACCTTGAGGAGGAACTCCCGCGTGCTCGGGTGCTGCGGACGCTCCAGCACCTGGCCCGGTGGACCCTGTTCAACGATGCGGCCGGCGTCGAGGAAGACGACCTGGTCGGCCACCTCTCGGGCAAAGCCGATCTCGTGCGTGACAACGACGAGCGTCACCCCGGAGGAGGCGAGATCCTTGATGACGCTGAGCACTTCGCCAACGAGTTCCGGATCAAGCGCCGAGGTCGGTTCGTCGAAGAGGATCACCCCGGGCTGGAGGGCGAGCGCGCGGGCGATAGCCACCCGCTGCTGCTGTCCGCCCGAGAGCTGCCGCGGGTAGGCATCAGCCTTGTCGGCCAACCCGACCCGCTCCAACAGTCGGCGCGCGTCCACACTGGCTTCGGCCTTCGATGCGCCCCGCACCGCGATCGGGGCAGCCGACACATTCTCGAGTGCGGTCAGATGCGGGAAGAGGTTGAAGTTCTGGAAGACAAACCCGATCTGTTCGCGCTGGTGCCGGATCGCCCGCTCGCTCAGCTCCTTCAGGCGCAGACCGCTCCACTCGCGACCGATCACCTCGCCGTTCACGCTGACGTAGCCCCGGTCCAGCTTCTCCAGGTGATTGATCGTCCGCAGCAGGGTGGACTTGCCCGACCCCGACCGTCCCAGGATGACCGTCACCTTCCCCGCCGGTATGACGAGGTCGACGCCGTCCAGAACGTGCTGTTTTCCATACCACTTGTGAGCGTCGTGGATCTCGACGACGGCCGGCCCGACCGCGGGCGCAAGCTGGTGCGCGGCCGTTGCGATGCTCATCGGGTGGCCCCGATCTCGTAGCGGGTATCGAGATTTCGCACCGTTCGGCGCAGCTTCTGCAGCGGAGTGAGCGGGATCGTGCGCACCGCACCGCGCGAGTAGTGACGCTCCACGTAGTACTGGGCGATCGAGACAACGCTGGTCAGGATCACGTACCAGACGGTCGCCACGAGCAGCAGCGGCACGATGTCGCCGGGATATGTGCTGCCCATACTCTGCACCTCCCCGAAGAGATCCAGGAGCGAGACGTAGAAGACGAGAGAACTCGC
The DNA here is from genome assembly GCA_900100325.1 of Frankineae bacterium MT45. Lineage (NCBI taxonomy): Bacteria > Bacillati > Actinomycetota > Actinomycetes > Frankiales > Frankineae bacterium MT45. The sequence continues at coordinate 1,607,703 of LT629697.1, read as the reverse complement.
CTTGATCAGCCCGATGATCTGGTTGACGTAGGCCGGCACGATCGCCCGCAGCGCCTGCGGCAGGACTATTCGACGAAACTGAAAGGCCTTCGGAAGTCCGAGCGCGGCCGCAGCCTCCTGTTGCCCCTGGTCGACCGAGAGAATCCCCGCGCGGACCACTTCGGCCGCATAGGCCGCCTCACTCAGACTCAATCCGATGACGGCGATTACCAGGTCACTCGCCAGTTCCGACTCACGGAACTGGATGAAGGAGGGCCCGAATGGCACGCCGAGACTGAGCGTCCGGTAGAGCGCACCGAAGTTGTACAGGATCAACAGAACCACGATCAGCGGGACGGAGCGGAAGAGCCAGATGTAGACCCAACTGACCACTCGCAGCACCGGGCTCTTCGATAGGCGTCCCAGCGCGAGCGCGATCCCACCGAGCAGCCCGAAGACCGCACTCAGCGCCGTCACCTTGAGGGTGATGACGAGCCCACGCAGGATGACCGGGCGCAGGAACCAATACTGGAACCGATCCCATTGATAAAACTTGTTGGTTATCAGCCCATGCACGACCTGGGCCAGTACCACCAGCACGATCCCGGTCGTGATCCAGCGCAGTGGATGCCGCAGCGGTATCACCCGCTCGGTCTGGCCAGGACGCGTTGCCCGCGCAGTGGCTGACGATGAAGTCGGTGCCAGCACGATCGACCCGGACGGGTCGCCGCCCTTCGGGGCTCGATCGCTCGTGGAGGCGAGGGAGTTGGTCATGAGAACTCCTAGAGATTGCCGCACGTGCGGCAATACAAGGTCATTGGGGAAGAGAATGTGGTGACGGCAGCGTCAGAGCACGCCCACATACCCTGCTGCACAGTCGCAGCAGGAGTGGCGAATGACTCTGCTTGTCGGGGGTGGCGCGGCTCTAGGCGCGACAGAGCGCGCTGGCGACCCGGGCTAGGTCGATGTGGCGGCGTTCGATGAGACAACGCAGGAAATGCAGCTGGCCGGGGCCAGCGATGCGCGGCTCGCTCGTCACGAGTTCTCTCCTTGATCGTCAGTCGCACTTGTCGAAACAGAATTGTTTGACCTGGTCGTCACCCGGGGCACCCCACCGCGACGCGAGGGTTGCCAGTCAGCAAGCCGGGGCTGTGCGCTGACGTTCATGACCGTGAGAAGAAGCTATCACCTTTGATTGTAGAGGGAAAGGCTCTATTGTCTATTTCACAGATAGACATAGTTCCTTGAGTTGAAGCGGGCTACTCCGCGGCGCACGGCGAGGGCCCCGCGCTGGCGGTGGCCGGGTCGATCCAGCTCGGGAGAGCCCTCGGGTCGGGCGATGGCGCCAGGTAGCCGTTCTGACGTTCGTAGGTCCAGTTCGGTCCCTCGACCCGCAGCTGTCGCAGCGCTGAGATCAGACGATCCACATCGACCTGCGTAGAGCCGAGGCCGATGCTCGCCCGGACCGCGCCGTCAGCCGCGTCGAAGCGGGCCAGCAGCGGGTGCGCGCAGAACTTGCCGTCCCGCACGCCGATGCCGTGTTCGGCCGACAGGTACTGAGCGACCAACTCCGCTGAGAATCCCGGCACGGTAAAGGTGACGACGGCGATTCGCTCGGTCCCCTCCGCCCAGAGACGCAGTGAGGTCGCCCCTATTTCGGCTAGACCCTGATCCAAGCGGCGGAGCAGTTCCCCCTCGTGCGTGACGATCACCTCGGGCCGCAGTTCCTGCACGGCACAGCAGGCCGCCGCCAGTGCCAGCGCGCCGACGACGTTGGGCGTACCGGCCTCGTGCCGGGCCGGAGAATCGGCCCAGACGGCCCCGTCCAGGCTCACGCTGCGCACCGCTCCCCCGCCGGCCAGATGCGGTGGCGCCGCGTCGAGCCAGTCGCGGCGTCCGACGAGCACTCCCGACCCGAAAGGCGCGTAGAGCTTGTGCCCGGAGAAGGCGAGGTAGTCGATGCCAGTGGCGGCGAGGTCGACCCGGCGATGCGGCACCAACTGCGCACCGTCGACGGCGATGCGGGCGCCATGACGATGGGCGAGTTCGGCCAGCACCGCCAGGGGCAGCAGTTCGCCCGTGACATTGGAGGCGCCGGTGACCGCGAGCAGCGCCACCGGTGTCCGCTCCAACTCGGCCTCCAGCGCTCGCAGCGTCTCGGCCAGCGTCTCTCGCGCTTCCACCACCCGGCCTCCGATGGCCTGCCAGGGCAGCAGGTTCGCGTGATGTTCGATGTCCAGATAGACCACCGACCCGACCCCGTCGGCAGCCGAGACCGCGGCCACCGTCGAGGCCAGGAGGTTCAGGGCGTCAGTGGTATTGCGAGTGAAGATAACGACATCCTCCTCCCGCGCCCCCACGAAGCCGGCGACGGTCCGGCGGGCGGATTCGTAGGCGGCGGTGCAGACCTGCGATGTGTAGCCGGCACCTCGGTGCACGCTGGAGTAGAGCGGCAGCGCGGCGGCCACCCGATCGGCGACGGCCTGCAGCGACGGGGCGCTGGCCGCGTAGTCGAGGTTCGCGTACCGGACCCGCCGGCCGTCCACCAGCGGGACCGACTCATCGGCACCGACGAGCGCAGCCAAGGCGCCCAGCTCAGTGGCGTCGCGCAACACGGCCTGTTCGGGGATAGGTGAGAGAACGGTTGTCATAGCGTGCTCCAGATACTCAGGGGACCTGAGTCAGATCCCGCGCTTGCCGACCCCGATCAGGGTCGACCTTGTCTTCACCCGGGGCACCCCACCGCGGTGGAGGGTTGCCGGCCAGCTAGCCGGGGCTTGACACTGGCACTCGTGACAGCAGTGAAACTATCAAAGTTCTGCGGATTTCGCCCGCTGAGATAGCGGACACGGTCACCCGGCGCTGGTTGCGCGCCGGGTACCCGTTGGGAGATTTACTGCCGCTCGAGCGGGATCTGCTCGCCGGCCTCCACCGCAACGGGAAGCCGGTTCTCGGCCGGGGGCAGCGGGCAGGTCGCCAGATCCGTATAGGCACAGGGCAGATTCGACGCGCGGTTGAAATCCAACTGGACGCGCCCGTCGGCATCAGGTGGGTCGATCGAGAGCGACCGGTTCGCCGCGTACGTGGTCACGCCGGACGTCGCATCGGTGAAGAGCACGTGCAGACTGCCGGGTTCGCGGCCGTTGAATGCCGTGAGACTCAGCGCCTGTCCCTCGAGTTCGAACTCGATCTGCCCGGGCGCGTCATAGACGTGCTGCAGTCCCTCGACCGCCGCGCCGACCGTCGTTGGTCGCGGTGCTGCGAAGGGCACGAAGCGACCGGAGGTCACCCAGCGTCGGTTGGGCGCGTAGGCCGGAGTCCCGGTGAAGGCCGTCCGTAGCCGGTTCTCGGGGTGGCGGGGGCGCAGGATGTCGTGGCCACCGCGCTTGGCCACCTCGACGACTGCGTCGCCGAACCCCGGGTAGATGCTGTCGCGCTCGGCGATCACGCCGAAGCTGTGCTCGCCGGTGATGACCGCGCCGTCCAGTTCTAAGCGCTCGCCGTCGGCCAGCACAACCCGGACGCCGTCGGGGCCGGTCGACCACTCCCCCGGCGCGTCATCGAAGCGCTGCGGCGTCTCCTGCAGCCAGTGCAGACTGGTGATCGCCAGAAATCCATGGGGATCGGCGAGCGCTCGCTGGTGATTGCGGTGCCACTCCAGCCAGAGTTCGGCGAAGTCGTCCTCGGCCGCACCACCGGCCGGGCTCGAGGCCAGGTCCTGAACCGTCATATCATCTCCATCTCTACCGGGTGCCCCGTTCTCATTGCTAGAAGGTTGGCGTGGGGTTGACCTGCGACTGGGTAATCCCCGAGCCCGCCAGCACACCCCACTTGTTCAGGATCTTCGTGTAGTCGCCGTTCGCGATCAGCTCATTCACCGCGTCGCTGATCGCCTTCGCGGTCGGTGAATTCTTGGCCGTCACGAAGCCGACGACGGTTGAGCTGAGCTGGCCGAGGTACTTCGTGTTCGGGACATGCGTCGCGTCGTACTGCAGGCTCAGGGTGGGACCGAAGTAGGCGTCGACCTTGCCGTTGGCCAGGCCGAGGAAGATCGGTGCCGAATCGGCGAAGTACTGCACCTTGAAGTCGGGCTTGCCGGCGGCCGCGCACTTTCCGGCCGAACTGGAGAGGATCTGCTGGAACGTCGATCCGGGGCTGGTGGCGATGGTCAGCCCGCAGACGTCGGTGATGTCGCTGACCTTGTCGACCTTGACGCTCGACGAACCGAGGAAGGACTGGCCGTCGGTGAGGTAACTTGCGAAGTCGACGACCTTCTCACGAGCTTTGGTGGCACCGAAGTTGTCCTGGCCGACCTCGTACTTGCCGTTCTGCACGCCGGGGATGATCGTCACGAAGGTGCCGTTCTGAACATCCCAGGTCACGCCGAGGACGTTGCCGATGGCGTTGCGCAGGTCGACGTCGAGTCCGACGTACTTCCCGTCTACCTGGCCACCGTGCGGAAGTCCGGCGACGCCCGGCGCCAGCGTCGTCCCGAGGGTGATCTTGCCGCTGGCCTGATTCGCGGCCGGGAGCTCCGCCTTGAGCTTCGGATCCGCCGCGATGGCAGAGACGACGTCCTGGCTCGGGATCGCGGTCGAAGCCGCGCCGGCCTTGGTGGCGGGCTCACTGGCCGACGACGAGCTACAGGCAGCGAGTGTGCTCGCCACGGCCGCGGCTGCGGCGGCTAGGGCCACGCCGCCGATGAGGCGGGTGAGGGGGCGTGCGAACGCGCGGCGAGCTGGGCGGGCGCTGACCGGCTGGTCGGCGCGGTCTCCGTCGGTGGTCACAACTGTTCCTTTCGAGTAGGTCGACCCTTGTGGTCGTATCCCTTGTGGTCGTATCCCTTGTGGTCGGTTCATAGAACGGCGGCGAGGAATGCCCGCGCCCGTACGTTGCGTGGGTTGCTCAAGACGTCATCCGGCGAGCCCGACTCGACGATCCGGCCGCCGTCGAGGAAGACGACCCGGTCGGCCACCTCTCGGGCGAAGCCGATCTCGTGGGTGACGACGATCATCGTCATGCCGTCGTTGGCCAGGTCCTTCATCACCGTGAGAACTTCGCCGACGAGCTCCGGGTCGAGGGCACTTGTCGGTTCGTCGAAGAGCAGCAGCGCCGGCTCCATCGCCAGCGCCCGGGCAATCGCGACCCGCTGCTGCTGACCGCCGGAGAGCTGCCGCGGGTGCGACTTCTCGCGCCCGGCCAGGCCGACCCGATCGAGTAGTTGCCTGGCCTGCGAGGTTGCGTCCCGTTTGGAGAGGCCCTTGACGGCGACCGGCGCCTCGATGATGTTCTCCAGCACGGTCAGATGGGGAAAGAGGTTGAACTGCTGGAACACCATGCCGACCTTGGTCCGTTGGCTGGTGATCGCCCGGGAAGGCAGTTCGTGCAGGTTGCCGCCGCGCAGTCGATATCCCACGACCTCGCCGTCCAGTTCGACAAAACCGGCGTCCGGCTTCTCCAGATGATTGATGCAGCGGAGCAGCGTCGACTTCCCGGACCCGGATGGGCCGAGCAGCACCACCACCTCGCCCGCCGCGACGTCGAGGTCGATGCCGGAGAGCACTGCATTCGACCCGAAGCTCTTGCGTAGTCCCCTTACCCGGACGAGTGATCGCTTGCTCTGGACCTGAGCCGCCGCGCTCATGAGAGGCCGGCCAGATCGGTGCGAGTCCGACCGAATATCGGGAGGTTGGCCCGGGTGACCTCCCGCAGCGTGCGATCGGAGTGACGCTTGCTTCCGCGCGCGTAGTGGCGCTCGACGAAGTACTGGCCGACCGACAGCAGCGAGGTCAGGATGATGTACCAGATGGTGGCCACCAGCAAGAGCGGCATGATGAGGTAGTTCTGGTTGTAGATCAGTTGGACTGAGTACAGCAGGTCGGTCACGGCGATGACGCTCACGATCGAGGTCGCCTTCAGCATCCCGATCAGCAGGTTTCCCGAGGCGGGAATGATCGCCGGCATCGCCTGCGGCAGCACGATCCGCCGGAAAATGTGGGTGCGCCCGAGGCCGAGTGCCTGCGCGGCCTCGGTCTGGCCAGGCTCGACGGCTAGGATGCCGCCTCGCACGATCTCGGCCGAGAAGGCACCGACGTCCAGCGTCAACGCGACGAAAGCGGCTAGCAGGCCGGTGAAGAGGTGTGCGGTCTTCACGGTCACGAACTCGGTGCCGAAGGGGATACCGAGCGACAACGTCGGGTAAAGGGAAGCCAGTTCGTACCAGAAGAGCAACTGAACCAGAGGCGGAACCGAACGGATCAGCCACACGTAGCCGAAGCTCAACGTCCTCAGGATCGGATTGGCAGAGAGGCGCATCGCGGCCAGCCCGATACCGAGCAGATAGCCACAGAACATCACCGCCGCCGTGAGCCAGAGCGTGAGGAGCAGGCCGTGCAGGATCGACGCCTGGGTGAAGTAGTCACCGACGATGGCCCATTGAAAGCGGTGATTCGTTACGAGGGTGTGCAGGAGCATCACCAGGAGTACCAGGAGAACCGCGGCCGATATCCACTGACCGGGGCGGCGTAGCGGCACCAGCTTCGCCGCCAGCAACTCTTCGTCAGTCGCGTGGGCATCGACGCCAGATCGCTCAGCGGCCGCATCAGCGGCTGCCTTGAGAGCACCGGCGGGAGAGCCGGTGATCGGTGGCGATTGAGTCATGGGATCCTCTTGAGAAGTTCGGCCACAGAACGGCCTCGCGCTTACACCGACGTTCGCCGGTGTCCGGTCGTCACCTGGAGCACCCCACCGCGTGGAGGGTTGCCGGTCAGCAAGCCAGGGCTTTTCGCTGACGCTCATAACCAGAATCCACCGTAGCTGACCATTTCGTTCTACGCAATCTCTATCGACGCGATAGACATTTACGTCCCAGCCTTGGGCGGAAATAGACGCGAATGACCGATAGTTACGGGTGAATCTCCACCTACCGAATCGGGCGGAGACAGGTAAATGTTTGTCGAGTAGCCCTGTAGGAATTGCGCATAGCCGGTTCGGCAGGTTACAGTCGGGGAAGGTTATGAGCGTCAGCGACAAGCCCTGGCTTGCTGACCGGCAACCCTCCTCCACCGGCGGGGTGCTCCAGGTGACGACCAGGCGGGACCGAAGACGGCCTCCGCAAGCGTGGGCGTCGGGGACGACTCAACTTCCCGACCGAGAGGGGAGAATCGTGCGGACACTGGAACCGAGGCACCCGAGCCGAGGCACCACCGTCTCGTCGATGCTGCTCCCGCGCTTCGATTCGTTCTCACGGCGGCATATCGATCTGCAGCGCGTCTGCGCGGCCCTCTGTCCCGCCGGCCACTGACCCAGTCGCCCATACCCGCGGCCACAGCGCCGCTACTCGCCGGTCGATCCAGACCGCGACCACCATCCAATCGAGAGAGTTGGCTTCGCCATGCCCGAATCCGTTTCACCCGTCCACGTCGCCGCCGCCCTTGACGGGGCCGGCTGGCACCCCGCCGCCTGGCGAGAGCCGAATGCCCGTCCGACCGAACTCCTGGACGCGCGCTACTGGGCCGACCTGGCCGCGGAGGCCGAGCGGGGGCTTCTGGACTTCATCACTCTCGAAGACTCACTCGGGCTGCAGACTGGTCGCTACCTCGAACCCGACCGGCGCACCGACCAGGTTCGCGGGCGGCTGGACGCAGTGCTGACGGCGGCCCGGATCGCCCCGCTGAGCAAGCACATTGGCATCATTCCGACGGCTCTGGTGACCCACACCGAACCGTTTCATCTGTCCAAGGCCATCGCCACCCTCGACTACGTCAGCAACGGACGGGCCGGAGTTCAAGTGAAGGTCTCCGGCCGCGCCGACGAGGCAGCCCTCTTCGGGCGTCGAGAGATCCCGGCCATCCGCCTCGAGGAGTTTCAGCAGCCGGCGGCCCAGCAACTGATCGCCGAACTCTTCGACGAGGCGGCCGACTACGTCGAGGTGCTCCGTCGCCTCTGGGACAGCTGGGAGGACGACGCCGAGATTCGGGACGTCGCCACCGGGCGCTTTGTCGATCGCGATCGCCTGCACTACATCGACTTCGAGGGAAGCAAGTTCAGCGTCAAGGGCCCGTCGATTACTCCCCGCCCGCCCCAGGGGCAGCCGATCGTCAGCGCGCTCGCCCATCAGGAGCGGCCGTATCAGTTGGTGGCCACCTCCGCTGACATCGGCTACGTGACGCCCACCGATGCGTCGGATGCCGCTCAGATCGTGAGCCGAATCCGGGAACTGCAGGAGGCGGCCGGACGTGCACCGTCGGAGGTACAGGTCTTCGCCGATCTTGTCGTCTTCCTCGACAGCAAGGACGAGCGCGGCGCCGACCGCCGGGCGCGCCTGGACGCGCTGGCCGGCGAAGAGTTCCGCAGCGACGCACGGATCTTCACCGGCTCAGCCGCTCAACTCGCCGACCTAGTGGCGCAGTGGCAGCAGGCTGGGATCTCGGGATTCCGGCTCCGCCCGGCCGTGCTCCCGGACGACCTGGAATCGATCAGCCGCCAACTGGTGCCAGAACTTCAGCGCCGCGGGCTCTTCCGCACCGAGTACCGGGGCAGCACGCTGCGGGACCTCCTCGGCCGCCTCCGTCCGGCCAACCGCTACGCCGCCTGAGCGCCAACCAGCCGAAATAGACAAGGATTCCAAGACGATGAGCAAGCCCGTGAAGCAGATTCACCTCGCCGCCCACTTCCCCGGTGTCAACAACACCACGGTCTGGAGCGACCCGGCGGCCGGAAGCCACATAGATTTCGGCTCATTCGCCCATCTCGCCCAGACGGCGGAGCGGGCCAAGTTCGACTTCCTCTTCCTGGCCGAAGGGCTGCGCCTGCGGGAGCAGAACGGGAAGATCTACGACCTGGACGTCGTCGGTCGGCCGGACACCTTCACCGTGTTGGCGGCGCTAGCCGCGGTCACCGACCGACTCGGGCTGGCCGGCACGATCAACTCGACCTTCAATGAGCCCTACGAGGTGGCCCGGCAATTCGCCAGCCTCGATCATCTGTCGGCCGGACGCGCCGCCTGGAACGTCGTGACCTCCTGGGATGCCTTCACCGGGGAGAACTTCCGACGCGGCGGCTTCCTGGCTCAGGAGGACCGCTACTCCCGGGCCGAGCAGTTCATGCGCACCACCTGGGAACTCTTCGACTCCTGGAGTTCGGACGAGATCCTGGCCGACAAGGCGAGCGGGGAGTTCCTCCGAGACCCCGATGTGGGCGCCTTCAGCCACCAGGACGAGCACTTCGACATCGCCGGTCAGTTCAACGTGCCACGCAGCCCGCAGGGGCGCCCGGTCATCTTCCAGGCCGGCGACTCCGACCAGGGTCGCGAGTTCGCCGCCTCCTCAGCGGACGCGATCTTCAGCCGGCACAGCAGCTTCGACGACGGGCAGGCGTTCTACACCGACGTCAAGCGACGCCTCGCCCGTTACGGCCGACGCCCCGAACAGCTGCTGATCCTGCCGGCCGCCACCTTCACGCTCGGCGACACCGACGCCCAGGCTCAGGAACTGGCGCACGAGGTACGACTGCAGCAGGTGAGTGGGCAGACCGCGATCAACTTCCTCGAGCAGCTCTGGAATCGCGACCTCTCCGCCTACGACCCGGACGGTCCACTCCCCGAGATCGACCCGGAACTCGGCGAGCCCAAGATCGCCCGCGGCACGGCCCGGGCCCGGCAGTTCACCGATCGCCTCGCCACGGCCAATGAGTGGCGGGAACTCGCGGCGGCCAAGAAGCTCTCCATCCGCGGTCTCATGATCGAGCTCACCGGGCGGCAGTCCTTCGTCGGCTCGGCCCGCACGATCGCCAATGAAATCAACCGCTTCGTCCAGGCCGATGCCAGCGACGGCTTCATCCTCGTCCCGCACATCACACCCGGGGGCCTGGACGGGTTCGCCGACTCCGTCGTCCCACTGCTGCAGGAGCAGGGCGTCTTCCGCGCCGACTACGAGGGGACGACGCTGCGCGATCACCTCGGCCTCTCCCAGCCGGAGCGAGTGGCCACGGCGCCGGCCCGGGCCGCGTCGTGAAGTTCCTGGCGATCACCCTCATCGTCCACGCTCCGGACCCGGTCACGGGTATGCAGAAGCCGACGTACGACCGATTTCAGGAGGTCCTGGACGCCGCGGTGCTGGCCGAGGAACTCTGCTTCGACGGCTTCGGGGTTGGCGAACGACACGAGCGTCCCTTCATCTCCTCCTCCCCACCGGTCGTCCTCAGTCACATCGCCGCCTTGACGACCACCATCCGCCTCTTCACCGCCGTCACGACGCTGAGCCTGCTGGATCCGGTGCGGGCCTATGAGGACTATGCGACTCTGGATCACCTCTCCGGCGGTCGTCTGGAACTCATCACCGGCAAGGGAAACGGTTCGGCGCAGCGTGAACTCTTCCACGTCACGCCGGAGGATCAGTGGGACCGCAATGCCGAGAGTTATGAGCTGTTCCGCCAGCTCTGGCGCAACGACAAGGTCACCGCGTCACCGAAGTTCCGCCCGGCGCTGCAGGCGGCGGAGGTCTGGCCCCGCCCACTCCAGACACCGATCCGGGTCTGGCACGGTAGTGCCACCAGCCGTGAGTCGGTCGACCTGGCCGCTCGCTACGGTGATCCGCTCTTCTCGGCCAACGTCACCAACCCGATCGAGCCGTACGCCGAGCTGATCCGCTACTACCGCGAGCGGTGGGCCCACTACGGCAACGATCCGGCCGCGGCCATCGTCGGTGCCGGAACGGCCGGTTACTACGCAGCCCGCAACTCACAGGACGCAATCAACACGTATCGCCCGATCTTTGAGGGCCACCTGGCGTTTCAGAAGAGGCTCGGGCTGGAGCCCGTCTTCCTGACGCTGGAGGACTACGTCGAACGCAGCTCCGCGCTCATCGGCAGCCCGCAGCAGATCATCGAGAAGGTGCACCGCTACCACGAAGAGTTCGGGCACAGCGTGCTCCACCTGCACGCCGACGGCGGCGGCCTGACCGACGATCAGCACCGTCGGACCCTGGAGCTCTTCCAGTCCGACATCGCTCCCGTGCTGCGCCGCGACATCCCCGATCCGCCCTGGGGCGCGAACCTTCCGGCCGACCACTCCGCCCTGACCCGCCGCGTTCCCGCCACCGTCTGAGAAGGACTAACCATGACCGACACTCCACTCACCGTCCTCGACCTCGTCCCGATCTCCTCCGGCTCGAACGCCAGTGCGGCGCTGCGCAACAGCATCAACCTGGCTCAGGAGACGGAGCGACTGGGCTATTCGCGCTACTGGTTCGCCGAGCACCATCTCAACCCCGGCGTCGCCGGCACCTCGCCCGCCGTCGTGCTGGCCCTGACCGCGGCCGCGACCTCGACCATCCGGCTCGGGGCCGGCGCGGTGCAGTTGGGTCACCGCACGGCGCTCTCCACGGTCGAGGAGTTCGGCCTCCTGGACGCACTGCACCCCGGTCGCTTCGATCTGGGCCTCGGCCGCTCCGGAGCCCGTCCGTCCAAGCCGGCCCGGGTGCCGGAACTGGTGGGCGGTGCGAGTGCTGTGGTCGATGGGCGGGCGGCGAATGGGCTGCGTATTCCGAAGAAGTTCTCCTTCGAGCATCTCATCGGATCGCCGCGCTTCGCGCTGCAGCTGAAACTGCTGAGCCTGCCCCACGCCGAGCCGCAGGACTACACGGAGCAGGTCGATGACATCCTCGCGCTCATCGCCGGCACATACCGCTCGGCCGAGGGCGTCGAGGCCCATGTCATTCCGGGTGAGCACGCCGATCTGCAGGTCTGGATCCTCGGCAGCAGCGGCGGCGAGAGCGCGCAGGTGGCCGGGAGCAACGGCCTGCGTTTTGCGGCGAATTATCACGTCAGCCCGGCTACGGTGCTGGAGGCGGCCGAGGGGTATCGGGCGGCCTTCGTCCCGTCAGCCGAGCTGGAGCGTCCGCACGTCAGCGTCTCGGCTGACGTGGTGGTGGCCGAGGACGAGGCGACGGCGCGCGAACTCTCGACCGGCTACGGCCTGTGGGTGCGGAGCATCCGGACCGCGGAGGGGGCGATCCAGTTCCCCACCCCGGCCGAGGCGCGTCGGCATGCCTGGACCGACGCCGACCGCGCGCTGGTCGACGATCGGCTCGAGACCCAGTTCGTCGGCTCGCCCCGGCAGGTGGCCGATCAGCTGGAGCAACTGCGCGACGCCACCGGTGCCGACGAACTGATCATCACGACGATCACCCACGACCACGCCGATCGGGTTCGCTCCTATGCGCTGCTGGCCGAGGAGTGGTCACGGCGCTAGATCGAGCAGCAAATCACGGACGGTCTGCATCATGGCCGCCCGTCCGGCGGCCAGGTACTTGCGGGGGTCAACCACGTCATCGTCGGCCAACACCTGCCGCACCGCCGTCGTCAGCGCCTGGTTCAAGGCCGTCCCGACGTTGACCTTCGTGATGCCGGCGGCCACGACGCGGCGCAGGTCGGCCGCCGGCACCCCCGATGAGCCGTGAAGTACCAGGGGAACGTCGAGTTGGCTGTGCAGCCGCTCGACCAGGTCGAGGTCGATCGAGGCGGTTCGCTCGGTCATCGCGTGCGAACTCCCGACGGCCACCGCCAGTGCGTCGACCCCGGTCTCCCGGACGAACTGCGCCGCCTCGGTCGGATCGGTGCGAACCCCGGCCGCGTGCGCACTCTGCACCTGGTCCGGCTTGCCACCGACGTAGCCGAGTTCGGCCTCGACCCAGAGGCCGGCATCGTGCGCGGCCTTGGCCACTCGCTGGGTCCGCGCGACGTTCTCCTGGTACGGCAGGGCACCGGCGTCGTACATGATCGAGCTGAAGACCGACCCGAGCGCCGCATCGACCAGCGAGTCGTCGGTGACGTGGTCGAGGTGCAGCGAGATCGGGACCGAGGCCTGACGGGCGAGCGCCGCGGTGGCCAGCGCGATGGGTTCCAGGCGTCCACCGTGGTAGCGCACGGCGTTCTCGCTGAGCTGCATGATCACCGGCACCCCGGCGGCCGAGGCGGCGTCGGCGATCGCCTCGGCGTGCTCGAGGGTGATCACGTTTATCGCCGCCACGGCGCAGCGTCGGGCGGCGGCGTCGGTGACCAGTTCGCCCGTCGTGACGATGCTCATCGCTGGACCGCCAACTCGGTGACGACCACCGTGCGCGACTGCTCGCTGTAGGCCTCCAGGTCCACCTCGCCGGCGACCGGGCTGAGCACTGATGCGGCTGACAGGGCGACGCCATCGGCCACAAAAGTCGGCAGGTCCACTCCCTGCAGGTCGCCTCCCCCAGCCAAGGCGCGGGCCAGGCCGGCCACCAGAGCGTCACCGGCACCGGTCGGATTTCCCACCAGCGCCGCCCCCGGCCGCACCGACCAGGTACCGGATGGCGAGGCGGCGATGACGCCCTCCGGTCCGAGGGAGGCCACCACGACTGTGCCGGCGGTGGCCGCTAGGTCCGTTGCCGCCTCGGCCACATCCGGGTGCTCGGTGATGTGCCTCAGTTCCTCGGCATTCGGCTTCACAAGGGTCGGCTTGGCGTCGAGCCCATGACGGAGCGCATGTCCGCTGCTGTCGACCAGCACCGGACGCCCGTGGGCGTGGCAGCGCTCGACCAGCAGGGCGATGCCGTTGCCGGGCGCGCCGACGGGGAGCGTCCCGCTCACCACGATCGCGGCGGCGGCCGGGATCTCCGCATCCGCGCTACGCAGCAGCTCATCCCAGCAGTCGATGACCGCAGGCTCGGAGAAGACCGTGGCTTCTGCGGCCAATTCGTCCACGACAGTGAGGGTGCGGCGGGTCGGAGGCCCCGAGGGTGTCAGCGTCGCCGCGATCTCCAACTGACATAGGTCGCTCGCGAACTGGTCGCCGTCGGGCCCACCGACCGGAGCCAGCACCCGCGCTGGAGTGCCCAACTGCGTGAGGATCCTCGCCACATTCACCGCCTTCCCGCCCGGACGCTGGGTCACCGACGTGACCCGGTGCGTCTCCCCCGGCGCGAGGCGAGCCACCCGGTAGGTGACATCGAGCGCCGGGCTCAGGGCGATGCAGAGGATCACGACGACCGGTCGGCCTCGGCCAGCATTACCGAACGAGTCAGCTGCCGCGGCTGGTCGGGGTCCAACCCGGCGCGCTTCGCCCGCTGCAGGGCCAGGGTCTGCGCCCGGACAAGATCAGCCAGCGGGTCGAGGTCATCGTCGATCAGCGTCGCTCCGGTCGCCTCGATGTCGGTGCGGATCCCCTCGACGGCCGCGCCGAAGATCCACACCGCGCGCCCCGGCTCGGCGATCGCGATCGGGCCGTGGCGATACTCCATCTGCAGGTACGACTCGGTCCAGAGTTGCGCCGCCTCGCGCAGCTTCAAGCCCGCCTCCAGCGCCAGGCCGTAGGCCCACCCCTGCCCGAGAAAGGAGATCTGCTGGCACTCGCCGGCACCCGCGGGGAGCGGGTGGTCGCCGGCGAGCACGGCACGGGCACCGGCGATTGCCCCCTCCGCGGCCACCCCGAGTCCGCCCCGCAGCAGCATCAGCGCGGTCGTGGCGAAGAGCGTCTGGACGACGGATTCTTCATCGGCGAAGTCGAGCAGGATCGTCTCGTCGGCCACCGCAGCCACCGGCGAGTCGGCCAGGGCGGTGATCGCGGTGACCGGTGCGGCGGTGGCTTCGATCGCCCGCACCACTTCCGTCGTCGTTCCGGACCGCGAGATCGCGACGACCCGGTCGTAGCCGCGCCCGGCCGGGAACTCGCTGGCCGCGAAAGCATCGGTCTCCCCCAACCCGAGGCCCTCGCGCAGCGCGGCGTAGGCCACCGCGATGAACCAGGAGGTCCCACAGCCGATCACGGCCACTCGCTCACCGGTTCGGGGCAGCGCCGGTGAGGTCCGGCCGAGTCCGTCGGCCCGCCGCCAGGCGTCAGGTTGGCGATGAATCTCCCGCTCGATGTGGGAGATTGTCGCGCTTGCTTCGGTGCTCATCGGTCCGTTGACCCCTTCTCGCTGATCAGATCCTGACGCTTCGGTTGGCCGGCGGTTCCACCGGTGGCGCTCACGGCGGCGGCCCCGGCCCGGACGCCGCGCTCCAGGCACTCCACCAACTCGAGCTTGTCGAGCCAGGCGTCGAGAAACGCCGCATTGAAGGTGTCGCCGGCCCCGGTGGTGTCCCGCACCGTCGCCGGCCGCGCCGGAACCGCGAGGGTCTCGCCGTCGGGTGTGACGGCGAAGGCACCCGCCGCGCCGTCCTTCACGATGACGAGCGGGCCGCGCTGGGCCAGGAGGGTGGCCGCCTGCCGCGGTTCGTCGCCACCGGCCAGCGCGAGCACCTCCTCACGGTTGGGGAGGAGCACGTCGACGTACGGCAGCACCGCGTCGATCTCCCAGCGTCGGGCCGGGTCGTCGTTCGTGTCGAGGGAGACGCTGATGCCCCGACAGCGCAGTTCGGCCAGCGCGTCGGGGAGGGATGCGGCGAGCGCCGGCTGCAGGAAGAGCGAGGAGATGTGCAGGTGGGAGACGGAACCGGCAAGTGCGTCGACGGCCTCGACCACCTCGTCACCGGTGAGGGTGGCGATCGCCCCGAGCAGGGTCAGGATCGCGCGATCCTGCGCGCCGGAGAGGACCACGGTGAGTCCGGTCGGCTCGTCGCTGCGCCGCCGCACGGCTGAGATGTCGACCCCGGCGTCGGAGAGGCGGCGGCACATCTCGTCGCCGTAGAGATCGGCACCGACGGCGCCGAGGAGGGCGACCGGACGCCGCAGACGGGCCAGCCCGTGGGCCGTAATGGCGGCCGAGCCACCGATCACCAGGCTCGCCTCGTCCAGCAGCTGCTCGCTCTGCCCGAAGCGGGGAACGACGTCTCCCCGCAGAATCAGATCCGGATTGATGTCGCCGACGACAAGCACCCGCGATGCCGGGTCGAGGGCGGTAGCCATGTTCACATCATGACCGATCTGTGAACGTTCTGTCCAGAACCGCGCATCGAATCTGCACACTCTTGCTCGTTTTGCCAAAGCGTGCGATTCTCAACCGGTGACCACCGTCTGCTTCGTCGGCGCCGGCTCGGCCGAGTTCACCCGCCAACTACTGCGTGATCTGCTCAGCTACGAGGATCTCACCGACGCAGCTGAATTGACGCTGGTCATGCATGACATCGACCCGCGTCGGCTTCGGCTGGCCGAGGGTCTGGCCCGCATCGCCGTCGAGCGTCATGGCCGCCCCGCGGCGGTGCGCGTCGAGGCCGATCGCCGCCGAGCACTCACCGGGGCCGACTTCGTCATCAACGCGGTGAACATCGGCGGCCACACGGCCACCGTCATCGACTTCGAGATCCCGGCAAAGTACGGGCTGAAGCAGACCATCGCCGACACCCTAGGCACCGGCGGCATCTTCCGCGGCCTGCGGACCTTCAGCTTCCTGGACGGGCTGGCCAACGACATGCGCGCTGTCTGCCCCGATGCGTGGCTGCTGAATTACACCAACCCGATGGCCATGAACATCCAATATCTCGCCGTGAATCACCCCGATATCCGCGTGCTGGGGCTCTGCCACTCGGTCTTCTGGACGGTTCACGATCTCTGCGAGCTCATCGAGGTGCCGCTCGAGGAGGTGCAGTTCCATAGCGCCGGGGTGAACCATCAGGCCTGGATCCTGCGTTGGGAGCGGGACGGGGAGAGCCTGTACCCGCTGCTGGACGAGCGCATCGCCGCCGACCCCGAACTCGAGCGCCGGGTGCGTGTCGACATGTATCGACGCCTGGGCTACTACCCGACTGAGACCAGTGAGCACTCCAGCGAGTACGTCCCGTGGTACCTGCATGATCCGGCCGAGATCGAGCGGCTGCGGATCCCGGTCGGCGACTACCTGCAGATCAGCCACGCCAACGTCGAGGAGATCGAGCGACTCATCCCGCAGGTTGAGGCCGGCCAGTACAGCGAACCGGAGGAGGAGGCGGCGGAGTACGCGCCGCAGGTGATCCACAGTCTGGTCACTGGAACACCCCGCACAATCCAGGTGAATGTGGCCAACGCCGGGCTCATCGCGAACCTGCCGGCCGGGTCGGCGGTCGAGGTCCCGTGCCGCATCGACGCCGCCGGCGTGCAACCGCAGCCCGTCAGGGCGCTACCCCCGCAGTGCGCAGCGCTGAACCAACACTTCCTCTCCGTCGTCGATCTCACCGTGCGGGCGGCCAGCGAGGGTCGACCGGAGTACGTCCGCCAGGCGCTCCTCTGTGATCCAAATACTGCGGCGACCCTGTCGGTGGAGAAGATCTGGCACATGGCCGACGAGATGGTGGCCGCGCACGCCCCGCTCCTGCCCGCCGCTCTGCGGGGGTAGCGGGCGGTTCTTCAGCCGACCTCGACGACGTGCACCTGCGGGCCCAATCGCCTTAGTTCTGCGACATCTTTGGGTGAGGCCCCAGAGTCGGTGACGATGTCAGAGACGGTGGCCACGTCGGCGATCCGGGCGAAGCTGCGCCGCCCGATCTTGCTCGAGTCGGCCACCACGATCACCCGCTCGGCCGCCTTCACCAGGGCCCGATTGGTGTGCGCCTCCACCTCGTGATGCGTCGTCAGGCCGGCCGCGGCACTCACCCCATCCACCCCGATGACGGCGATATCCAGGTTGACGTTGGCCAGCGTCATCTCGGCCAGCGGCCCCACCAGTTCATAGGACTCGGTGCGGGCACTCCCACCGCAGACCACCAGTTCGATGTTGGCCCGCACGGCAAGCTCAGAGGCGATGTTGAGTGCGTTGGTGACCACCCGCAGCCCGGTCCGCGAGGCCAGCGCGCGACCCACCTCGGTCGTCGTCGACCCGCCGTTGAGGCCGACCGACGTGACATCGGCGGAGATCAGCGCGACCGCCGCCTCGGCGATGGCCCGCTTCTCGGCGTAGTGCTGGCCGCCGCGGTAGCGCATCGGCAATTCGTAGAGAACCCCGGAGGCGACGGCTCCCCCATGCGTCCGGGTGAGCAACTTCTGCTGTTCGAGCAGGTGCAGATCGCGGCGCACGGAGGCCGCGGACACCCCTATCTGGGCCGAGAGGCCGACGACGCCCACCGATCCGTGTTCGTTCAGCTCGTGCAGGATCAGCCCTAGCCTGTCTTCTTGCCGCATAGCGTGCACATTACGCGCATGTGAAACGCGCAGAAGGGTTGACCGCCGTCGAAACACCGTGCAAAACTGATCACCAGAAACGATTGATTGTGCTCGAACGTCGTCGATGCCCATCCAGGAGTTCAAGATGATCACTGCCCGCCGAAACAGCCTCCGGAGCGTTGTGGCGGGCACGACCGTCACCCTCATCGCCGCCGCCGCTCTGGTCGCCTGCAGTAGCAGTAGCGGAGGCGGCTCCTCGTCGACCGGCACCACAATCACGCTCACCCACGGCTACACGGACGTGGAGGCCACCGCGCTCACCGCGCTGGTCAAGCAGTGGAACACCGCAAACCCCAACGCAAAGGTGACGCTCGCCTTCAATGGCGGCAATGACAGCGCCCTGCAGAAGACGGTCGCCGGGTTCGCCGCCGGCAACTACCCGGACATCGCCTATGAATACGGCTCATCCAGCGCACAACTATCGACGCAGCCAAAGCTGGTGGACCTCACCGACAAGGTCAAGGCGGCCGGCTTCAACTGGGACGACTTCTACCCGTCCGAGCAGCAGGCGGCCAGCGTCAACGGCAAGGTCGTCGGCATCCCGGCCCTGGTCGACAACCTGAGCCTGGTCTACAACAAGAAGCTCTTCGCGGCGGCGGGCGTCGCCCCGCCCACGAACGACTGGACCTGGCAGGACTTCCGCTCGGCGGCGGCGAAGCTCACCGACGCCGGCAAGCACCAGTACGGCTGGTCCTACGTCAACGACGGCAGCGAAGACACGGTGTGGCGCTACCTGGCGATGCTCTGGCAGGCCGGCGGTGACCTGCTCACCTCCGACAACACCAAGCCGGCCTTCGACTCCCCCGCCGGTCTGGCCGCGCTCCAGCAACTGCACGACATGGCCGTCACCGACAAGTCCGTCTATCTCGACACCGGTAACCAGAACTACCTGAACCTCTTCAACAGCGGAAAGATCGCGATGCTCTGGACGGGCCCGTGGGACCTATCGAGCATCAACAGCGATGTGCAGTACGGCGTCACCTACCTGCCATCGGACAACGGCGATCACGAGACGATCTCCGGCCCCGACCTCTACATGCTCTTCGACCGCTCGACTGAGCGCACCGACACCGCCGTCAAGTTCATCACCTGGCTCACCTCACCGACGATCCACCTGCAGTTCGCGGTGGCCACCGGTGACCTGCCGGTACGCAAGTCGGAGTCGACGCTGCCGGGGTACAAGACGTTCCTCACCAAGTACCCGGCGGAGCAGGTCTTCGTCGACAACTTGAACAACGTCAAGCACGTCCGTCCGAATATTCCGCAGTATGCGCAGGTCTCCACCGCGGTCGGGCAGATGGTGCAGTCGGTGCTCCTCGGCCAGGCCACACCGGAGGCCGCCATCAAGTCAGGAGCCAGCGCGGTGACGGCGGCACTGGCCGGATCGTGACTCAACAGGTCGTGGTCGCCAAGGCACGGACTCGCCGACCGGCCACTATCCTGCCGCGAAACCAACAGCCTCCGGTCAAACGCAGGCGAGCGCGTGGACGCCGCCGGGACACGCTCACCGGTTGGACGATGATCGCGCCGAGCGTGCTCCTCATCGGCCTCTTCGGCGTCATCCCGGTGATCTGGTCCTTCGTGCTCTCCTTCCAGAAGAACGACCTGCAGACGCCGGGGCAGTGGATCGGTTTCAAGAACTACCGCAAACTCATGCATGATCCGGTCTTCATCGACTCGGTCCGGCACACCATCGTCTACACAGTTCTCTTCGTGCCGATCACGCTGGTGCTGTCGCTGCTGGTCGCCGCCGCCCTGAATCGCAGAATTCGCGGCATGACGATCTACCGACTCGCCGTCTTCATCCCGGTGGTCACCTCGACCATCGCCACCGGCGTGATCTTCACGTGGCTCATGGACCCGAACTACGGCCTGATAAATATGGTGCTAACTCGGCTGCACCTGCCGACCTTCGGATTCTTCACCGACCCCAATCAGGCCCTCTACTCGATCGTCATCATGACGGTGTGGGGATGGGTCGGCTTCGGGGCGCTCATCTTCCTGGCCGGTCTGCAGAGCATTCCGCAGGATCTCGTGGAGGCCGCGCAGATCGACGGCTGTTCGAAGCGAGGCGCGTTCTGGCGGATTCAGGTACCGCTGATGCGCCCGGTGAGCGGATTTCTGCTGGTCTGGTTGACGATCAACGCGCTGCAGCTCTTCGACGAGGTCTACGCCACCACCAAGGGCGGGCCGCTGCAGTCCACGCTGGTCGTCGTCTACTACCTCTACGTCCAGGCTTTCCAGTACTTTCACGCCGGATACGCGGCCGCGATCGCCGTCATCCTCTTCCTGGCGATCGCCGTCATCTCCGTGATTCAGCTGCGAATTACCCGTGATCCGCTCACCGCCGGCGAGAAGTCATGACCACGGTCGAGCGCGCGTCGGACGGGCTCACGTTGCGTCGGCGGCGACTGCGCCGCCCCTCGGGGTGGCATCTGGTGCTCATCCCGTTGGCACTGGTGATGGCGGTACCGCTGATCTGGATGCTCGTCACCAGCCTCTCCTCGCTGGCCGACACCCGCCGCTACCCACCGGGGCTCCCCTCGACCCTGCACTGGGGAAACTTCCGCACGGCCTGGACAGACTCGCCGTTTGCCCGCTGGATGTGGAACAGCACGGTCGTCTCGGTCACCTGTGTCATCAGCAACCTGGTGCTCTGCAGTCTGGCCGGATACGCCTTTGCCCGTCTGCGCTTCCCCGGGCAGCGCATCGTCTTCCTCGGAATCCTGGCCACACTGATGGTGCCGTTCCAGGTGGTGATGATCCCGACGCTGATCATCATCAAGCACCTCGGCCTGGTCGATACCCTGCCTGCGCTGATCGCCCCGAACCTGGTGACGCCATTCGGCATCTACCTGCTGCGGCAGTTCTTCCTCTCGCTGCCGGTCGAACTGGAGGAGGCGGCGCTCATCGACGGCGCCGGCCGGGTGCGGATCCTCTTCAGCATCCTGCTCCCGCTGATGGGGCCGCCGCTGAGCACCGTGGCCGTACTGACGTTCCTGGCCGTCTGGAACGACTTCCTCTGGCCCTTGGTGGCGATCCTGTCGCCGGACAAGATGACCGTGCAACTCGGGCTCGCCACGTTCCAGAGCGCGCACTTCACCAACTGGCCCGTCCTGATGGCCGGAACCCTGATGAGCCAACTGCCGGTGCTTATCCTCTTCGTGGTCGGCCAGCGCTTCTTCGTCAGCTCGATCGCCACGACCGGTATCAAGTAAGCCAGCGCGTCCGGCTTCCGCGACGCGCCGACACGCTGGCTGGTCTTGACTGATTCAAGATTAGAAGACGATACTCACAAGAGTGCCCACCCGGTCCGAAGTCGAGCAGCTGCTACGCGGAGCCGAACTTCGAGTGACCCGTCCTCGGGTCGCCGTCCTCAACGCGGTGTACGAGAACCCGCACGCCGACACTGATCAGCTGCTGAGTTTCGCCCGTAAAGATCTGGGTGATGTCTCCCATCAGGCGGTCTACGACGTGCTCCGCGCGCTCACCGGCGCCGGGTTGGTGCGGCGCATCGAACCGGCCGGCTCGTCGGCCCGCTACGAATCCCGGGTCGCCGACAACCATCACCATCTGGTCTGCCGCTCCTGCGGGGTGGTGGCCGACGTGGACTGTGCCGTCGGTGATACGCCGTGTCTCACCGCCGCCGACAGCCAGGGCTTCGTGATCGACGAAGCCGAGGTCATCTACTGGGGCCTCTGCCCCGACTGCACGGCTGCCACGCCATCTGCCTCGTCCGTTGCCACCAACCCCGCCGTATCCGTCTCCTGAATCGCAGTTTCTCCAGCACGACTAAACACGATTGCATCTGAAGGGTTTTCCATGTCTGAGCATCCTGACGCCGTAGTACGCGAAATGAATGAGCCGGAGGCGAGCGACGAGGCGAAGTGCCCGGTCGCCTCTGGTCGTCGCCCCTATCCGGTCGAGGGCGGGAGCAACCGCGACTGGTGGCCCAATCAGCTCAACCTCAAGATCCTGCGCAAGCACCCGGCGGTGGCCAACCCGCTCGACGACGACTTCGACTACGGCGCCGCCTTCCTGACCGTCGACCTGGCCGCGCTGCGGGCCGATATCGAAGAGGTCATGACGACCTCGCAGGACTGGTGGCCGGCCGACTTCGGTCACTACGGCCCGCTCTTCATCCGGATGGCCTGGCACAGTGCCGGTACCTACCGCATCCACGATGGTCGTGGCGGCGCCGGCGCGGGGATGCAGCGCTTCGCTCCGCTGAACAGCTGGCCGGACAACGGAAACCTGGACAAGGCCCGTCGCCTCCTCTGGCCGGTAAAGAAGAAGTACGGGCAGTCGCTGTCGTGGGCCGACCTTATGGTCTTCGCCGGCAACTGTGCGCTGGAGTCGATGGGCTTCAAGACCTTCGGCTTCGCCGGCGGCCGCCCCGACGTCTGGGAGCCGGACGAGGACGTCTACTGGGGCCCGGAGGAGACCTGGCTCGGCGACGAGCGGTACACCGGCGACCGTGAGCTCGAGAACCCGCTGGCCGCGGTCCAGATGGGACTCATCTACGTCAATCCCGAGGGGCCGAACGCCAACCCCGACCCGCTGGCCTCGGCCCGCGACATCCGCGAGACCTTCCACCGGATGGCCATGAACGACGAGGAGACGGTCGCGCTCATCGCCGGCGGTCACACCTTCGGCAAGACGCACGGCGCCGGTGACCCTGAGCAGTTCGTCGGGGCGGAGCCTGAGGGCGCGCCGCTGGAGGAGCAGGGCCTGGGCTGGAAGCAGAGCCTGGGCAACGGCAAGGGGCGAAACGTCATCACCAGTGGCCTGGAGGTCACCTGGACGCCGACCCCGACGAAGTGGGACAACACCTTCTTCGAGGTGCTCTTCGGCTACGAGTGGGAGCTCACCAAGAGCCCGGCCGGGGCCAGCCAGTGGCAGCCCAAGGACGGCGCCGGTGCCAACACGGTTCCGGACCCGGAGGACGGCAGCCTGGTGCGTCCGCCGACGATGCTGACCACCGACCTCGCGCTGCGCTTCGACCCGGTCTACGAGCCGATCTCCCGTCGTTTCCTGGAGAATCCCGACCAGTTCGCGGACGCCTTCGCTCGCGCCTGGTACAAGTTGACGCACCGCGACATGGGGCCGATCGACCGTTACCTCGGCGCTCTCGTGCCGCAGGAGGAACTGCTCTGGCAGGACCCGATTCCCGCCGTTACGCATGAACTCGTCGACGCGGCTGACGTCGCTGCCCTCAAGCAGCAGCTCCTGGCGTCAGGGCTCAGCATCTCCCAGCTGGTCTCGACGGCCTGGGCTTCGGCGTCGACATTCCGCGGCAGCGACAAGCGCGGCGGCGCGAACGGAGCGCGGATTCGCCTCGAGCCGCAGAGCGGGTGGGAGGTCAACAACCCCGACGAACTGGCCGGGGTGCTGCGCACGCTGGAGGGTATCCAGTCGAGTTTCAACGCTGGATCATCCAAGCAGATCTCGCTGGCCGACCTGATCGTTCTCGGCGGGGTGGCGGCGATCGAGCAGGCCGCCTCGCTCGGTGGCACGCCGGTGGAGGTGCCGTTCACGCCGGGTCGTGGGGATGCATCGGCCGAGCAGACCGATGTCGAGTCCTTCTCCGCACTCGAGCCGAGTGCCGACGGATTCCGCAACTATGTCGGTAAGGGTCAGCGGCTGCCGGCCGAGTACCTGCTTATCGACAAGGCGAATCTGCTCAACCTGAGCGCGCCGGAGATGACGGTGCTGATTGGTGGGCTGCGGGTGCTGGGGGCGAACAGCGGTGGATCTACGGCTGGCGTGCTGACCGCGAACCCGGGCACACTGACCAATGATTTCTTCGTGAATCTGCTCGACCTGCAGACCACGTGGAGCCCGACGGCGGCCGACTCGACGGCCTTCGAGGGTCGGGATGCCTCCGGTGCGGTGAAGTGGACAGGCAGCCGGGTGGATCTGGTCTTCGGCTCGAACTCCGAGCTGCGGGCACTGGCCGAGGTCTACGCCAGCGACGACGCCAAGGCGAAGTTCGTGAACGATTTCGTCGCCGCGTGGAGCAAGGTCATGGACGCCGATCGCTTCGATCTCGTATAAGTAGTTCTCTGTTGGGTGGTCCGGGCCGGTTCCAGTTGCGGCCGGCCCGGACCAGCCATCGCTTACGATCCGCAGGGGTCGGGTTGTTGCTATTCGCATCTGAGCCGCGCGATGCCACCCCTCACCGCGGCCGCACTCTCTCGCACTACCGTTGGACGCCTCCGCATTCCCCCCGCTGAAGCCGGTCGCCCCGTTGAACGGCCGCGAGGGCGAAATATTCGCTTACTCTTATTGCGTTTCCTGCGGTCGCCGCGTTTTCTGTCGTAGCTCACCTGTACGATTAGCGCTATGGAGGGAACACTCGACGACTTCGCGGATGAGGGCGCAGATTCGGATCTGCGTCGTCCGTCGTTTGCGGATGCGGTGATGTGCCCGGATGGTGTGGCGGCGTGGTTGGCGGTGCATGAGCCGGGTCCGGAGACGGGTGCGTTGTTGGGGGTGTTGGATCCGGAGCGGTTGAGTCATACCGGTCGGGTGGACATGTTGATCGCGGTCCGCCGGCAGCAGGCCTGGTTCGCCGCGACCGAAGCCTCGTTGTTGGCGTCGATCAGCGATCATGCTGAGGAGTTGGCCCCGGATCGGCAGTTGGCGTGGGAAGCAGCCGAAGCCGACGTCTCCTGCGCGTTGCAGATCCCGTCCACCCGGGCGTCGTGGGCACTGTTTCACGCCAGCACTTTGGTGCAACGGATCCCGACCACCCACCAGATGCTGGCCGAAGGGCGGACCACGGCCCGGCACGCGATGACCCTCGTCGGCGCCGTCACCAACATCCCCGAACCCGACATCGCCGCCCAGGTCGAAGAAGCTGTGTTGCCGAAAGTGGAGCATCAGACCCCGGCCCAATTCACCAACACCGTCCGACGAGCCGTCGCGAAGCACAACCCCAAAACCGAAACTCAGAAACACCACGACGCCGTCGCCGAACGCAGGGTCGCGCGGTTCCCGCACGATGATGGGATGGCCGCGATCTGGGCCTACCTCCCCGCCGACGCCGCCGACGCGGTGATGGTCGCGGTCAACGCCGTCGCCGACCAAACCAAAACCGACTCCCCGGGTGATGACCGGACGGCGGACCAGCGCCGCGCCGACGCGTTCCTCGCCATCGCCCTACAAGCACTGAACGACCCGAGGTTGCCGAAAGCCCACGGCATGCGCCCCAGCGTCCAAGTCACCATCGCCGCCACCACACTCCTCAACCTTGACGAGCTACCCGGTGAGTTGGACGGGTACGGCCCGATCCCCGCCGCCCTCGCCCGCAAGATCGCCGCCGACCCGACCGGGACCTGGCGGCGACTGGTCACCGACCCCGTCACCGGAACCCTCCTCGACTACGGCCGAACCACCTACAAACCCCCACGCAACCTGGCCGACCACGTCATCACCCGCGACCAGACCTGCGCGTTCCCGACCTGCTCACGGAGCGCGAGACGCTGCGACCTCGACCACCGAATCCCGTACCCCGCCGGATCGACCAGCGCCGCGAATTTGAGCGCGTTGTGCCGCAAACACCACCGACTCAAACACCACCTCGGCTGGAAGATCACCCACCACGACACCACCGGCACCCACCACTGGACCACCAAAACCAGACACCACTACCAATCCATCACCCCACCCACCAGCGACCCCGACCCACCGCCCGCGTCGACCAATCCCTAAGTGGCGATCTGACGGTGCGCGTGGTTAGGCGGATAAACAGCTAGAACGTGACGGTGATCGGCAGTGCTGCGCTCTGGCCGCCGTACGTGGCGGTGATCGTCACCGGCGCCGGGAATAACAGCGTCGCCACCAAGCCAGTGCAGGTCACGAGCGCGGTGAACAGCTTCGACGAGCGCCATGCGGCTTTCGTCGTCACGTCCACCTTGCTGCCATCGCTGTATGTCGCAATTGCATGCAATTGCTGCAGGTGCAGAATGCGCATCTGCGACACCCCGTTGATCGCGAGCGAGGTAAGAACCGCCGCCGTCACCGACGTCGATGCGATGGCGCTCTTCCCGCCGAATGAGACGGTGATCGTGGTCGCGCCCACGCCAACGGCGGTGAGCAGGCCGCCACTACTCACGGTCGCGACGGACGGGTTCGCACTGGACCAGGTTGCACTGCTGGTGATCGACGTCGACGTGCCGTCCGAATAGTTGGCGGTGGCGGCCAACTGGCCGGTCAGCCCCTTGGCCAGCGATGCCGGCACCCCGGTCAACGTAACACCGGTGAGCGTCACCGGGGCCGTGACCTTGATCGTCGCCGAGTTGGAGACTGAGCCGGATGTCGCGGTAATTGTTGCCGTTCCGGCACCAACTGCCGTCACCAGGCCGGCCGAGTTCACCGTGGCCACGCCCGGGTTGGATGAACTCCAACTCGCAGTCGAGGTCAGGTCAGCCGTGCTCGCATCCGAGTAAGTACCTGTTGCGTGGAACTGGGTTGTCGCCCCGACCAGCGCCGATGCCGTCGCCGGCGTGACGGCCAGCGAGTTCAGCACCACCGACGACGAAGCCGGCCCGGCGACCACGTCGATCCAGTAGTTCGCCCCGTTGTAGGTGCCGGTCGGGAAGGCCGGCGTCGGCGTGTAGACGTACAGCCCGTTGGCACTCGAACTATCTGCACCCGGCGCGTGCAGGATGCCATTGTTGAGGCCGGTGTCGAAATAGTGATCCGTCTCGGAATAGTGCCCGGACGGTGCGAAGTACGAGGCAACGTAGGTGTTCCCCGGCAGGGCAGTCACCGGCGTCGCGAAGTCGACCTGCTGCCAACCGTCGGCCGTCTCGTCGGTGAAGGTGGCCTGCGCCAGCAGCGTGCCGTCGGAGGACCAGATACTCCCGACGTGCGTGCCCACGTTCGCGTCGGCCTTGTAGAAGCGAAGCGCGGTGATCGGCTCGGCCGCGTCGACGCTGAACTGCACCCCGAGTTCGACCGAACTCCGATCGCCGCTGTCGACGGCCCCGCCCGACGGAGCGTCACCCGGTGCGAAGAGACTGCATGGACAGTTGTTCGCGTCGGCCGCACCGGCCGGCACGGCGAACCCGACTCCCACCAGGGAGAGAACTACGGAAAGAATGACGGCCGTGCCAATGCCCCGGCCGGCTCGAGGTCGTACTCCGCTCAACAGCTTCATCTGGACTTATCCCCCATGAAATTGGAGCAGGCGCAGCGCACTCGCGCGCACCCACGAGTCGCCGTTCTTGGCGGCCATTTCGCATCCTAGGACATTCTCATCGCTATGCGTGAGCTCCCCCGAACTCACAGTATTCCAACAGCCGTCGGCGCGCGGCCTCTTCGGCGGGTCAGCTGGGCGCTACGCTCGCCGCATGGTCGCTCAGGGCGGGGGCACAGCCGCTAAGGGCAGCGGCCCATTTCGTCGAGGTCTGATCTCGCCCGCCGATCTCATCGATGTCTTCGTCTACGTCACGGTGCTCAACCTGGCCGCCGAGTTCGTGCCCAACGTCATCTCGGAGAGATTCTCCGTCTCCCTGCTCACCGCCGTGATGCTCAAACTGGTACTCGAGGTCGTCGTCCTGCTCAAGAACCGGGTCAAGCGACGCATCCGGATGGCCGACACTCCGCGCGGCAAGATCGCCGGCGCGGTCGCGCTCTGGGTCGTCCTGGTCGGCAGCAAGTTCGTCGTGCTGGAGTTGGAGAATCTTCTCTTCGGCGACGCGGTGAGTCTTGGTGGCTTCTTCTCCGTCACGCTCCTGATCATCGTGCTCCTGCTGTCCCGCTCGGGCGTGCGCCGCCTCCTGAAGATAGATGATCCGGTCGCGTCGCCTGTACGGGAATCTGCCTAGCTACCGGCCGCGCGCAGGCGTTCTCCGGTCGGCGCATCCGCGGGATAGAACGACTCGATCATCAACTCCTCGACGGTCACGTCGGCCGCCGTCCCAACCGCGGCGGTGATCGAGAAGAACGAAAGCTCACCGTCGGGGTGGCGCAGCCGCAGCGGTAGCACAACACCGTCGTACCGCAGCGGGCTCGCCGGTGACGCGCAGCTATCCCCCGCCGGATCGTCGGGGAGTGCCCGACAGTTGGGGAGCGTCGGATAGCTGCGGAGTTCAGCCTCGAGGTCGCTCAACCGCTGGTCGCCGGTCGCCTCGACCCGCCGATGCAGCTGCTCGAGCAGATGCGCCCGCCACTGCCCGAGATTCACGATGCGCGGGGCCATCCCGTCCGGGTGGAGACTCAGTCGCAGCACGTTCACCGGCGGTTCGAGCAGGTGGGGCGCACACCCTTCGACGATCAGGGCAACCGCCGCATTGGCATCGACCAGTTCCCACCATCGATTGATCACCAGCGCCGGATAGGGCTCGTGCCCGGTGAGCACCAGCCGCAGCGCCTCGCGGACACTGGCCAGCTCCGGCGCGTCGAGGCCGTGCTGCGGGTAAGCCGGCGCATACCCGCCGGCCAGCAGCAGCTGATTCCGCTCCCGCAGCGGCACGTCAAGGTGATCGGTCAGCTTCAGGATCATCTCCGGTGTCGGGCGGGAGCGCCCAGTCTCCACGAAGCTCAGGTGCCGGGTAGAGATCTCGGCCCGTGAGGAGAGTTCCAACTGGCTGAGGCGACGACGCTCCCGCCACTCGCGCAGCAGCAGTCCGACCGGACGGGTGGGGACCGAGATCGACGTCATATGCCCGACGCTAGCGGGCCAGCGGCGGCAGCACGATTGCCTGGGAGGTCATCGAATCGCATTACCTCGCAGGGAATCGACGCCGCCCTCCGGCCGCGCCAAGCTCAACGGCGTCAACAGTCAACAGTCAACGAAAGGAACTCAGCCATGTCTGATCTGCTCACCAACTACCTCGCCTGCTGGAACGAGACCGATGCCGACGCGCGTCGCGCCCTGATCGATCAGCACTGGAGCGAGGCGGCTAGCTACACCGACCCGATGGTCTCAGCGACGGGACGCGATGAATTGGCCGCCACGATCGGTGCCGTCCAGCAGCAGTTTCCGGGCTTCGTCTTCACACCCGTGACCGACGCTGATGCCCACCACGATGTCGCGCGATTCCAGTGGGGACTCGGTCCGGCCGGCGCGGAGCCGATCATCGTCGGATTCGACGTGGTGACGACCGACTCGGCGGGCCGCATCGAACGCGTCCTCGGATTCCTGGACCGGATCCCCTCCTAATATCGACCGTCGAGCGGCCGTCGGGGTGAGGTCCTGCGCATATCCTTCGTGCATATGGCCAATCCCGTCACTCCCCTCAGTCCGCTCGTCGAGACGAAGCTCCACATCCCGCGGTCGCGGCCATCGACGGTGCCCCGGCCACGCCTGCGCGAGCGACTGAACCGCGGGGCCGAGACCAGGCTGACGCTGATCTCGGCCCCGGCGGGCTTCGGCAAGACGACACTGCTGACCCAATGGCTAGCCGATACAGCCGGCACCGGTCGCAGCGTGGCCTGGGTGTCGCTGGAGGAGAGCGATGCCCAGCCCCTGGCGTTCTGGACCTACGTCGTCACGGCCCTGCATCAGGCCGTCCCATTCTCCGGCCAAACGGCCCTCCGGCTCCTGCAGTCGGGGCAGGCGCTGATCGAGAACGTCCTCGCCACGCTGGTCAACGAGCTCACCACCGCGACCGGCGAGGTCATCCTGGTGCTCGACGACTACCACCTGGTGGATAGCCCAGATATTCAAGGTGGTCTGACCTATCTGCTCGAGCACCTGCCGTCCAACGTGCATCTGGTGATCAGCACGCGGGCCGATCCGGCCCTGCCACTGGCGCGCCTTCGGGTACGCGGCGACCTCGTCGAGATCCGCGCGGTCGACCTTCGCTTCAGCCTCGACGAAATATCCGCCTACCTCAACGACATCGCGGGGCTCGCCCTGACGCCGGCTGCCCTCGCCGCATTGGAGGGACGGACCGAGGGGTGGATCGCCGCCCTGCAACTCGCCGCCCTCTCCCTGCAGGGACGGAGCGACACCGCCGACTTCATCGCGGGATTCGCCGGCGACGATCGCTACGTCGTCGACTACCTGGTCGAGGAGGTGCTCGAACGCCAGCCGGAGCCGGTTCGGCGGTTCCTGCTTGAGACCTCGATTCTCGACCGGCTCAGCGCGCCGCTCTGCGATAACGTCACCGGTCGCCCCGGTGGCAAGGCGATGCTCGAGTTCCTGGAGCACTCCAATCTCTTCGTCGTCGGGCTGGACGACAACCGCCGCTGGTACCGCTATCACCACCTCTTCGCCGATGTCCTGCGGGCGCACCTGCTCGACGAACAGCCAGACGACGTAGCGGCCCTGCACATCCGAGCCAGCCAGTGGTACGGCGAGAATGGCCAACAATCTGCGGCGATCCGTCATGCCGTCACAGCTGGAGACGTCAACCGGGCGGCCGAGCTGGTCGAAGTGGCCCTCCCGGCGCTGCGACGGGATCGGCAGGAGGCGACGGTGCTGAGCTGGCTCGATGCCATCCCCGAGGAGGTCGTCCAGCTGCGCCCGGTCCTCGCCGTCGGCTTCATCGGAGCGTTGATGGCCGGCAATCAGTTCGACGACGTCGACCGGCGCCTGGCCGAGGTGGAGGAGTGCCTGCGGAATCCACCTGCGGAGATGGTTGTCGTCGACCAGGCCGAGTTGGCCCGTCTCCCCGGCGCAATCCAGACGTTTCGAGCCGCCCTCTCCCTTGTGCTGGGTGACCCGGCAGCGACAGTCCGGCACGCCCGTCTCGGCATCGAGCGGGCGGCCGACGGAGACCACCTGATTCGAGCCGCCGCATCGGGCATCCTCGGACTCACTCTCTGGAGCGGCGGCGAACTCGAAGCTGCGGCGCAGGCCTACGCCGTCTGCATCGACGGCCTGAGACGGGCCGGGCACATCGCCGACATCCTCGGCTGCAGCATCGCGCTGGCCGACATCCGGATCACCCAGGGACGCCTCACCGAAGCCCGGCGGACGTATGAGCAGGCGGCGAAACTCGCAACCACCCCCGACGGCGACGTGCTGCGCGGAGCGGCCGACATGTACGTGGGACTGAGCCAACTCGCCTGCGAGCAGGGCGATCTGGTGGCCGCGACGCGGCAGCTGCAGCGAGCCGAGGAGTTGGGCGAGGAGAGCGGATTGCCGCAGAACGCCTACCGTTCACGCGTCGCCCTGGCCCGCGTTCGGCAGGGCGAGGGGAGTCTCGCCGAGGCGGTCACCCTGCTGGAGGAGGCCGAGCGGGTCTATATCGGTGACTTCTCCCCCGACGTCCGGCCGATCGCGGCGGTCAAGGTGGGCGTGCTGCTGCAGTTGGGGCGGTTGGAGGAGGCGCTTGACTGGACCCGGGCGCAGGGGCTCTCGGCCGCCGACGAACTCGATTACCTCCACGAGTACCAGCACATCGCGCTAGCCCGGATCCTGCTGGCTCAGGGGCGCCGCGACGAGACAATGCCGCGCGAAGTGAGCGCGCTTCTGGAGCGTTTAATTATTGCGGCCGAAGCCGGCGGACGGAGCGGCAACCTCCTGGAGATGCTGATCCTTCAGGCTCAGGCCCGGCAGGCGGATGGCGACTTACAGGGTGCGGTTGTATCGCTGGAGCGGGCGCTCACCCTCGGTGAACCGGACGGGTACGTCCAAGCCTTCGCCGAGGCCGGGACGGCGATCTCCCCGCTACTTCGGTCAATAGGGAAACGTCGACCGGAATGGACCTACCTGCGTCGGCTGCTGGGCGCACTCGACGAGCGCCCCGAGGTGACGCCGACCGGCGGACTGATTGATCCGCTCAGTGCACGCGAACTAGACGTCCTCCGGTTGCTCGGCACCGAGCTGACCGGCCCCGAGATCGCGCGAACGCTCAGCGTCTCACTCAACACCGTGCGGACGCACACCAAGGGCATCTACGCCAAACTCGACGTCAAGAACCGGCGAGCCGCAGTACGCCGGGGCGCGGAACTCGACCTGCTGCGACGCTGAATCACCACCAGAATCACCAGATGTGGTGAGGACCGTTCACCACATCTGCTTCTAGCTTTCAGGCATGAGCTACACACCTGACCCGATCGGCACCGGCGAGCACGCCGATTGTTACGAGATCCGGCTTCAGGGCCACCTCGATACCCGCTGGAGTTCCTGGTTCGACGGGCTGATCCTTACCCGCCAGCCGGACGGCAGCACCCTCATCCAAGCCACCGAGCTTGACCAGTCGGCTCTTCACGGCGTGCTGCGCCGGATCAACGACCTTGGCCTGACTCTCATCTCGGTCACTACGAAAAGGAGCACATCATGACACTCAACACCACCATTCACCCGGCCAGCCGGCTGCGCAGGATGACCACGATGCGCCGGATCGCGCTCACCGGCGGGGTGCTCTACCTGATCACCTTCGTCGCCTCGCTTCCGGCGCTGTGGCTCTACGCCGATGTCATCGACAAGCACGACTACATCAGCACCGCGGGCGGCAACGCCCCGCTGCTGTGGGGTGCGTGGCTCGAGATCATCACTGCGGTCGCCGGGATCGGAACCGCGGTTGCGCTCTACCCGGTCACCCGACGGGTCAGCCCGACCGCCGCGATCGGCTTCGTCACCTCGCGCGTCGTCGAGGCCGCCCTGATCGGTGTCGGTGTGGTCAGCCTGCTGGCCATCGTCACCCTGCGGCACGAATTCGCCGGGGCCACCGGCGCACAGCGGGACGCCCTCGAAGTGACCGGCCGCGCTCTGGTCGCCGTGAGGCAGTGGACCTTCCTGGTCGGACCGGGTCTCGTCGCCGGTATCAACGGCCTCTTCCTCGGCTTCGTCATGTACCGCTCACGTCTGGTGCCCCGCGTGATCCCGATCATCGGCCTCGTCGGCGCCCCGCTCATCCTCATCTCTGCCACGGCGACGATCTTCGGGCTCTGGGACCAGCTCTCGGCCGCCGGCGCCGCCTTCGGCTTCCCGATCGCCGCGTGGGAGTTGTCGCTCGGAATCTGGCTTACTTTCAAGGGATTCAGGGCGACGGGGCTCACCCTCAGCGACGTCCCGGCACCCGTCGGCCCCGCCGAACACGCCGCCGCCACTCCCGGGATGGTGCCGGTCGGCTGAGTGCACCAGCGACATCGCGCCACCCGTAGGCTGGGTGAGACCCCACGATGCAGCGCCGACCCCCACGGAGATCACCATGTCGAAGCCCACGATCGTCCTCGTCCACGGAGCCTGGGCCGATGGCTCCAGCTGGAACGCCGTCGCCTCCGAACTGCAGAGCCAGGGATTCACTGTCCTGACCCCGCCGAACCTGCTCCGCGGGGCCAGCGACGCCGACTACATCGCCTCATTTCTGGCCCAGCGCACCAGCGGCCCGGTGATCCTCGTCGGCCACTCCTACGGTGGCTTCGTAATCACCAATGCAGCGAGCGGTGGCGGCGAGGTCAAGGCACTGGTCTTCGTCGACGCCTTCATACCGGAGGTGGGCGAGATCGTCTTCCAGATTCTGGGTGGCTCCGGCTCGGCCCTCGACGTCCCCGACCCGACCGCCGTGCTCGACGTAGTGGGATACCCGGGCGGTCCGGAGGGCGACGCCGAGGCGTTCCTCAAGCCGGACACGGTGCACACGGCGTTTGCCCAGGATCTGCCGGAGGCCGACCGCTGGCTGATCGTGCAGAGCCAGCGGCCGATCACCCTCAGCGCGAACACCACACCCTCGGCGACGGCGGCCTGGAAGACGCTGCCGAGCTGGGCCGTGGTCGGGACCGAGGACAAGGTCATCCCGCCGGCCACTCAGCGCAGCATGGCCGAGCGCGCCGGCGCGACGATCAGCGAGGTGGCCGGGTCGCACGTATCGATGGTGTCGCACCCACAGGCCACGATCGACGCCATCCTGGCCGCGGTCGCCGCGACCAGCGACTGAGAGCGGCGTTAGGTCCGTTATCGCGTGAGCCGGAGGCTCACCACCGCCGGGCCGGCCGCATTGATCAAGGCGGTGAGGTCGCCGCAGTGCTCGAACGGCTTCAGTATCGCGTTACCGGTCAACCCGGCTGATTCACTGCCGTGCAGCGTCAGCGGTGTCGGCGCAGCTGACTGGCAGGCCTGGGTAGTCGACAGCAGAGGCACGACTCCGAGCAGGCGCAGCGACGTGATCGTTGCCGACGCCGGCGCGCTGACTGTCCACGCACCGCCGGCGACCGTGCCGGTGGGTGCGCCGAGGTTGAGCTTCGCGGTGCCGGTGAGCGGGATGAACCCGAAGAGCGAGTAGGCGAAGTTGAACGACGCCGTGCTGGCTGCCCCACTGACGTTCCCGCTCGGAGTGGTCTTCAGGATGGTCGATCCGACCGGCAGCGCTACCGACGGGCCACCCAGACCCACCTTCAGATGCACGGAGAAAGTGTGCAGGCCGCCAGTGGGTGTCGGAGTGGGTGTGGGTGTGGGTGTGGGTGTCGGAGTGGGTGTCGGTGTCGGTGTGAGCGTCGGAGTCGGCGTGGGCGTCGGCGTCGGCGTGGGCGTCGGCGTGGGCGTCGGCGTGGGAGTTGGCGTCGGAGTCGGCGTGGGCGTGGGCGTCGGCGTCGGCGTCGGTGTTGGAGTCGGCGTCGGAGTGGGCGTCGGTGTCGCGCCGCAGCCCGGCACCAGACCGGTGTCGATCACACTGATGGCGTCGACCAGCGGTCCGCGTATGCCGGGCGTCGTACTGGTCAGCGTCAACCGCGACGGCCCGGGCGTACAGACGGTCGTCGCCACCGACTCCGCCGTCCAGTCCAGGGCACCGGTGCTGGTGCGCCCCGCCGTCACCGAGAAGTGATTCGTCTGGCCGCCGAAGTCGACATCCATCGTCTTTACCGGCGGATCCCCGTTCGGGTTTCCGGCCAGCTCGAACCGCAGCAGGTACGTGTGCCCGACCTGGGTGGCGAGGTCCTGGTACAGCGACGTCTGGATGGTGGTGTTGTCGTTTCCGTCGAGGTCGAGGAACTGCGTCCCCTCGGCCGCCGCGTCAGCGCTCGGTCCGACGACGTCCACACTGCTCCCGTCATTCATGTGCCAGTGCGGTCCGAGCTGGGCAACATTCGCGGCGTCGATGGTCTGAAACGAGGAGACCTGCAGCGCGATCGGCGGTTCGAAGCCACCACCGGAGACGAGCGTCCCGGCCGGTAGCGTCACCGGACCGATTGGGCCGGCGGCATACGTGTACCGATCGGCCGGCACCGTCAGCGAGCGGCCGGTCGGATTGACGGCGGTGACATCCACCGTGCCGCTGCCGCCGGGTGCGGTGACCGTGCACTGGGTCGTAGAACAGGAACCCGACGGTGCCGCAGCGGTGCCGAAGTCGACCTCGGTGACATCCGCGAGCCCGACGCCGGTGATGGTGACCGTCGTCTTGCCGGCGGCCGGACCGGTCTGCGGAGTGATGCCGCTGATGACGGGGACGGCGGCCACGTAGGTGAACTGGTCGCTGCTGTTGACGGCTGACGTCCCGGCAAATGTGGTCACCTTGACGTCCACCGCACCAGTCCCACCGGGCGCGGCGGCCGTGCACGAGGTCGCACTGCAGGTAAAGGAATCGGCGGGCGTGCCCCCGAACTCCACCGAAGTCGCGCCACTGAAGTTGGTCCCGCTGATCGTCACTGACGTGCCGCCACCGGCGGGCCCGGTGGCCGGACTGACGCCGGTCACCACTGGCGGCGTGGCGCTGATAATCGCCGAGTAGCCGGTGATGTCATCGGCGACACCGGCCGGCAGCGCCGACATCACCCGCGGCAGTAGCGGGCCGCTGTTGGCCACCGGGTCGACCTGAAGCGCCTCCCCTGCGACCTGGGCGATGGTGTCGTCCGATGCCCCGATCTTCTTCAGATAGGCAGTAATCTGCGGGTCAATCCCGGAGTCGGCCACCGCGTTCTGGGCGTCCGCAAGCTGGGTGGCGGTGAGCGACGGGTCGATGCCGGCATGCTGCAGCGCCTCGATCGCGGCCGCCCGCTTGGCCGCATCCTGCTTCAAAAGGTTGACGATTGCGTCGACGTCGGCATTGGCCGCGTCCAGTTGCTTGACTCGCCAAGTCTCCACGCCCGCGTCGGCGGCGCCGCTGGCCCGATCGATCGAGGTGCTGAAGGCATTCGTGTAGCCGAGTTCGGCGCCCAGCAGAGAGAGGTAGGCGTTCACCGCCGCCACGTCGGCCGGGCTGGTCATCGCCCCGCCCACCGCCAACTGTCCGACGTCCACCGGGTCGGTCGGCGGTAGTTGGGTGTAGTTCGGATCGGGTGGATCGGCGCTGACATTCCCCCACTGCGCGGCCATGATCCCGGCCGATCCGCCGAGCACCCCATAGAGCAGTCCGACGCTCACCGCCCCGGCGAGCCCGCCCGACCCGACCAGGATGATCCCGGCTGCAGCCACCGCGGCGGCGATGGTGAGGACACCGGTTATCGTCCAGAATTCGTTGGAGATCTTCGCGGCGGCGGCCTTCTGATCGGGGGTCAGCTGGGGCGTCTTCGGTGGTGTGATGACGGCGAAGACCAGTGTCGGTGAGTTGACCACGGTATTGCCCAACCCGTCGCTGGACCATTCCACGTACGCGCTGTACGTGCCCGAGGTGACGGCGACGTGGAAGACCGCCGTGTGGTTCGAGGTGCCGGCCGGGTAGTCGGCCTGCCCGAGCGGGTTCCCGGGGCCGTCGATGTGCAGGATCGCCTCGGCGAAACTCTTCGGCGGCGTGAACTCGGCCGAAGCGACGATGGTGACTTCGATGCCGTGTCCACCGGCCTGGGCAAACGGGCCGTTGACGATGGGTTTTTTGGGATCGATCACCAACCCGGCGGCCTCACTCACCGAGACCCCGCCGAGCACGATTGCAGTTACCAGACCGAGTACGAATGCGGTCGACTTGAGCGTCACCGGACCTCCAGCAGTAGCTAGTACCGAAGAAATCTGAGTCAGTTATGAGGCTCGAACGAGGGTGGTTCGTCTCGCGTGCAGTAACGGATGCAGACGGTCTAGGGGGGTGACAGCCGAACAGATAGTAGCCAGCCATGTGCTTCCAAGGGAAGAGCCCTGAGTGCGGGCCGCACCGAAGCTATGAAGCAGATGTGTGCGCTCAACTACTCGATACCCGCGCCGATAGTTCGATGAGCAGCTGAATATCCAGACAGAGGCGCTACGGGGTCAAGGAGTGGTTCGTGATAGCGGGCAGGTACACGTGAGTACCCGCCTGCCCCGAAAACGCCTGATGGGCGGCCTCACCACCCTGGCCGCGCTGGCCGTCATCCTGCCGCTGGTCGTCTTCTCCACCCTGGCCAACTGGACCGCGTCGAACACCAACCCCACGAACGCCCTCACCACCGGTTCCTGGCTCCTCTCCAGCTGGGGAACCGCCAATGTCGGCCAGACCGGCCTCGTCAGCGTCAACTCCGGCTCCAACTCCACGATCCCGATCGCACTCCCGGGGCCTGAGACCTGGACGTCCATCTCCACTGGACACATGGATACCTGCGCCATCACCAACACGCAGGCGCTCTACTGCTGGGGCTACAACGGCCTCGGCCAGCTCGGCGACGGTAGCGTCACCGACAACTTCGACCCGGAACTCCTCAGCGGCACCTGGTCGAGTGTCTCCGCCGGCTACGACGGAACCTGCGGCATCAAGACCAATCAGACGCTCTGGTGCTGGGGTTACAACGCCCACGGCAGCGTCGGCGACTCGACGACGGCGGACAAGCACGCCCCGACCGCGGCCAACGTCAGCGGGACGACGACCTGGCTGAGCGTCTCGGTCGGCCAGTACTTCGCCTGCGGGCTGAAGACCGACCACACCCTCTGGTGCTGGGGCGACAACGCCAACGGCCAGATCGGGATCGGCTCGACCACCGACGCCACCTCACCCACCCAGGTCGGAGCCGCCACCTGGTCGGCCGTCGGGACCGGCTACGACCATGCCTGTGCGGTAAAGCTCTCCGACAGTTCGCTCTGGTGCTGGGGCTACAACGCCACCGGCCAGGTAGGCGACGCCAGCACCACCCAGCGCACCAGTCCGGTCGCCGTCTCCGGCGGCGGCACCTGGACGTCGGTCGCCGGCGGCATCTCACACACCTGCGCCGTCAGGGTCAGCGGCGCGATGTACTGCTGGGGCGCCAACACCTACGGCCAGGTCGGCGACGGGACCACCACCTCCCCGCGCACCTCTCCCACGGCCGTCAGCACCACCGGCCTCACCACCTGGTCGACGGTGGGTCTGGGACAGAACGCCTCCTGCGGCCTGAAGACCGACGGCACTCTCTGGTGCTGGGGCCACGACGACCTGGGCATGCTCGGCAACGGCAATACCACCGACCAGTCGAACCCGGTCTCCCCCGGAACCAGCGCGTACACCGCCATCAGCGGGGGGTTCCAGCACGTCTGCGGGATCCGCAGCGGCGGCACGATCTGGTGCCAGGGCTACAACGGCTACGGCATCGCCGGACAGACCAAGGACTACGGCGTCTTCGCACCATCCCAGCTACCGCTCACCGGTTCGGCCTGGACCTCCGGGGCGCAGGCCACCAGCGACGGCTGCGGCGTCAAGTACGACGGGACGCTCTGGTGCTGGGGCGCCAACACCTACGGCGAGGACGGTGACGGGACCGTCACCGCCAATCTGGCCCCCGACCAGGCCGGCTCGGCGACGAACTGGAGTTCCGTCTCCATCGGGCACGGCGTCACCTGCGCCTTGACCACGGCGGGGAGCAACAACCTCTGGTGCTGGGGTTACGGCGGGGCCAACCAACTGGGGACCGGGAGCACCACCGACCAGCACTCCCCCACCGCGGGCCCGGCCGGTTCCTGGAGTTCGGTCAGCGTCGGGGACACCCACACCTGTGCCATCAACACCGCCCACGCCCTGTACTGCTGGGGCACCAACGACCAGGGGCAGATCGGTAACGGCGGCACCACCCTCACCGCAACGCCGGCCACGATCACGGCCAGCGGGGTCAGCGGCTGGGCCTCGGTCTCGGCCGGGTTCGCCAACACCTGCGCGATCAGCACCGCGGCCAGCACCAACAGCAGTGCGCTTTATTGCTGGGGCTACAACGGGCACGGCCAGGACGGCAAGGGCGGGGTGGCCGGCACACCGGGCAACTACCAGTCCCCGCAGCTGATCTCGACCGGCTGGTCGAACGTCGGCGTCGGCTACTACAACGCCTGCGCGGTGAAGACCGCCGGGACGCTCTGGTGCTTCGGCTACAACAACTTTGGCCAGCTGGGGAACGGCTCCTCCGGCACCGACCTCACCTCACCCACGCAGGTCGGCTCCGCAACGACCTGGAGCGACGTCGGCGCCGGTGACGGCTTCGCCTGCGCCACCCAGACCGACCGCACCCTCTGGTGCTGGGGCACCGACACCAGCGGGCAGCTGGGTGACCGGGCCAAGACCCAGCAGAACAGTCCCGAGCTGGTGCCCAACGTCAAGTTCAGCTACGTCGACGGCCACGGCAACGTGGACGGCATGATCGCCTGGGGCTAAGCCGAAGAGTGTCTCGCCCCTGTGATCGACCCGGCTACCGGGCAGCGTCGCAGGTGGGCGCGGCGGCGCCGAGAGTCAAGGATCCGACGACGGCGCCGTCGGGCCCGATGGCGAGTTGGACCTGGCGGGCAGCTGCCCCCTTGACCATGCGTGCCGCGGGCACCAGTTGGTGCACTCGGTTGGCCAGTTGGGTCAGCGCCGGTGGGAAGGTGATCGTCGTCGTCTCGACCTCATCACCGTTGCCGCCAAGCTGCACAGCGATCCCGGCCGCGGCGAGCGCCGATGCCGCCTCGTTGGCGGCGCATACGATGCTGCCGCCGTTGGTGACGAGTACTTGCCCGGCATCGCTATAGCTGGGTGTCGAGTGCACTGCGGCTGTCATCGTCGCGGCAGCGCTATTCGACAGATGCCTGGACTGATCGGTGTCGCCATGTTCGCGCTCGCAGGAGGTCAGCACGACCATCACACCAACGGCAATACACACGCCTCGAGAAGAGGTCGAGGGTCTTCGGGCAGACATCACGTGCCTGATCGATCGTGTCACTCCAGCTCCCTCCCAGGGTGACAATGTCACACCGGCTGAAGTGCTGGCCCTCGGTATCAACGGTCGAGGTCAGCATGACCCCGCTGACCGGCTCGTCAGCGGGGGCTTCTGCCTGTTCTTACAGGGTGAACTGCTTGGCGATCAGGTCCAGCTCAGCGCTGAGGCCGGCCAGCTCGACGCTCGCCACCTGCACCCCGTCGATGGCCTGGCGGGTCGTCGTGGCGGTGGTGACCACGGCGCTGACGTTGTCGGCGATGAGGTTGGCGTTCCCCGACACCTCGTCGATCCAGCGCGACATGTCGGCCGTGGTCGCGGTCTGCTCCTCGACGGCGCTGGCGATGGTGGTCTGGAAGTCGCTGATCTGACCGATCACAGAGTCGATCTCGCTGATCGCCAGGACGGCCTGCTTGGCGTCCTGCTGGATGGCGCTGACCCGCCCGGCGATCCCGTTGGTCGCCTGCTCGGTCTTCTGGGCCAGGTCCTTCACCTCGTTCGCGACGACGGCGAAGCCCTTCCCGAGCTCCCCGGCCCGAGCCGCCTCGATCGTGGCGTTGAGGGCGAGGAGGTTGGTCTGGGCCGCGATCGCGTTGATCAGCTTCACGACGGCGCCGATCTCGTCGGAGGACTCGTCCAGGCCGGACATCGTCTGCGCGGTCCGTCCGGTGAGTTCGACGGCACTGGTGGCCACCCGGGCCGCCTCAGCCGTGTTGCGGGAGATCTCGCTGATCGCCGCGTGCATCTCCTCGCCACCGACGGAGAGGGCGTTGACCGCGGTGGTTACCTGACCGGCGTTCACATCGGCCCGTCCCGACTCGCGGGTGGCGTCGTCGGCCGCGGCCATGACACTGCTCGAGCTGGTGGTGAGCGCAGCCGAAGTGTGCGAGAGCTGCTCGGCGGTGCGGGTGAGACCACTCACCGCCGTGGCGGTGGCGTCGACGCTGCGGTTCAGCGCCTCAGCCAGGTCGGTCACCTCATCACGCCCGGTCACCTCGGCCCGCACGGTGAGGTCACCGGCGGCGACGGCCCGCAGCGTCGCGACGCAGCGCTTCAGCGGCCGCACGATCGAGCGGGTCACGAGGAGCGCGGCGCCGATGGCCACGACCAGCGCCGCCAGTGTGACGGTCAGCGTGATGGTGCGGGCGCGGTCGGAGTCGGCGTGGATCCGCTTCTGCAGCTCGGCCGTCCGCTTGGCGATCGAGGCCTGGATGTCGTCGGTGGCGGTGACCACCTGCGAGTACTGCTCGCTGTTGAAGCCGGTGTTCATCGCGGCGGTGGCGGCCTGGAAGGAGGCCGGCGTCCCCTGCCGCCAGAGCGCCTCGACCTTCGGGACGGTGGCGAAGTAACTGTCCCAGGCCGCCTTGAGGGCGGTGAAGGACTTCGCCTCGGCCGGGCTCATCGCGGCGGTGTGCCAGGCGGCCATGAGGGCCTGGATCGACTTCTCGTCACTGGCGAAGCCCTGCACGTTGACGTCATCGGCGGCCAGCGCTTTCGCCGGACCGTAGGCGGCGACGTCCATCGCCTCATAGGACTGCCAGCCGGTCTCGTCGGCCACGTAGAACTTCATGGTGGCGGCGTCCGCCGAGAGGGTGTGGAGAGCGACGAGCTGATCCGAGAGGCGCGACTGGTGGCTCAGCCCCCAGAGCCCGACACCGGCACACGTGATGCAGAGCGCGCAGACGAAGGCGAAGGCGACCGCCAACCTCGTGCCGATCTTCCAACTGGTCCAGACGCGCTGCATTGCCAACTCCTTGGTAGTCACTTGTGTGCACTCTCTATCGGCAAACGCGCGGTATCTCTGAGCGTCACCAAGTTCGCCCGTGAGGCGGCCTCAACATCCTGCGCAGACCGCCGATAGACAGACATGCGTATCGATCGGTCCTCTTCGCCGTCGCTGCCCAGCGGTGACGCGGGGCGGTCGGCATGCTGACGCCTGAGCAGGACCGAGAGCGGGTCGCAGCCCTGCATTCGTACGGGATTCTCGACACGCAGCCCGAGTCGTCCTTCGACGCGCTCACCCGTCTCGCCGCGCAGTTGACCGATACGCCGATGGCCCTCGTCGGTCTCATCGACGAATCCCGGCAGTGGTTCAAGTCACAGGTCGGCCTGGATAGCTGCGAGACGTCGCGCGAACAAACATTCTGCCGCTACGCCCTGCACAGCCCGGAGATCTTCGTGGTCCCGGACGCGCATCTGGACCCGCGCTTCGCCGACAATCCGATGGTCACCGGCTCGCCGTTCATCCGGTTCTACGCCGGAGTGCCGCTGATCTCCGACGACGGCTATGCACTGGGGACGCTCTGCGTCCTCGACACGGTCCCCCGTGAACTCAGCGAGACCCAGTACGAGCAGCTGCACGCGCTGGCCGGTCAGGTGATGACGCAACTGCTGCTGCGCCGCCACACGCACGCGCTCGCCGCCGAGGTGGCTGCCCGCCAGAGTGCGGAACAAGCGGCCCGGGACTCCGAGTCACGCTGGCGCACGCTGGTCGATGCGTCACCGGTCGGCATCTCTCTCGCCGATGAGCACGGGTGCTTCCTCACCGCCAACCAGGCCCTCTGCGACATCCTCGGACGTAGCTTCGATCAGCTGGTCGGCCGCACCGCGGCGTCCTTCACGCATGAGGACGACCTGCCCAGTCACCACGCCACCGGCGAGACGATCCTGGCCAGCGGGGGCGTGGCCCGTCTCGAACGGCGCTGCTACCGCCCGGACGGTGACCTGCGCTGGCTCTGGCTGACGCTGACCCACACCCCCGGACCGCAGGGGCAGACCTGGACCCTGGCCCACGCCGAGGACATCACCGACCGCAAGCTCTCCGAGCAAGCCCTGCAGGAGTCGGAGTCCGATCTGGCCGCCGTCGCCGACGTGGTCCGCAAGATCCAGAGCGGCGCCGACGCGCGCGAGAGTGTGGTCCAGGCCGGCCTGCGACTAGCCTCGGCCAGCTACGTCAGCCTCGTCGAGCCGAACGCCGACTGCTCCGCCCTCACCGTCACCGCCGCCACTGACCCGTCCCTCGTCGGCGCGTCGGTGGCGATGGATCCGACCTCGGCCACTGCCCGCACCTTCACCTCCGGCGAAGCGTTCTTCTCGGCCAAGACGGCCGGCCACCCGATGATCTCGCCGGCCCTGCTGGAGCTGACCGGCGCCCGCACGGTGTACATCGTGCCGGTCTTCTCGGGTGAATCCATCAGCGGCGTCATCATCGTCGCCTGGACCCACGAGCTTCCGAGCATCGACGACCGGCGGGCCCGCGTCGTCGCGCTGCTGGCCGACAACGCCGGGGTGGCTCTACGCCAAGCTGGACTGCTGGCCGAACTGCACACGCTCGCCTCGACCGACCCGCTGACCGGGCTCGCCAATCGACGCAGCTGGGACCAGCGCCTGGACGCGCTGATGGCCCAGGCCCGCGAAGACGGCACCCCACTCACCGTCGCCGTCGCCGACCTCGATCACTTCAAGAAGTTCAACGACGAGCACGGCCACCTGGCCGGCGACCGCATGCTCCGCGACTTCGCCGACGCCATGCAGAGCCAGTTGCGCAACGGCGACTTCGCGGCCCGGTGGGGCGGTGAGGAGTTCACCGTCGCGCTCCCCGACTGCACCCAGTCGGAGGCGATCCGCGTGCTGAACCGGGTGCGTCTCTCCGTGCCGCACGACTCGACCTGCAGCATCGGTCACGCGACCTGGGACGGGCACGAGGACGTCGACTCGCTGCTGCGCCGGGCCGACTCCGCGCTCTACGCGGCCAAGCAGGCCGGCCGCAATCAGACTCTGGCCGCCTAGCTGTAGCGACCTAGCCGGCCCGCACCGGCCTGATCCGCTGGTTCAAGGCCAGCCGCACCAGCAGCGCAAGACTGTTCTTCGGCGGCGGCGCGAGGGCCGGGAGGCGATGTCGCGGGACCCGCACTCGCAGTGCTGCGGGCTGAATCTGGCAGTGCACCGGCGTCGGCATCATCAGTGATTCGCCGTCCACCCCGACCGGTACCTCAGCGGCGTCGGCGTCGACGATCACCTCGGTCGCGTCGAAGCGCTGCACGGTGCGCCCACCGCGTGGACGAATCAGCTCAGCCGCCTGCGCCGCGTTGTGCACGGAGACGGCGATGACACCGAGGCGTCCGCCGTCCAAGCGGGCGCGCCGCCCGAGGCCGGCCGGGTCGCTGAGTTCGTAGGGGTTGTTGCTGATCAGCAGGGCCGTCGGCGCCTCGACCGTGGCCGTCTGGCCGATCAGCGCCGTCAGCCGGGCACCCTGGTGCCCGGAGAGCAGATCAGGCAGCATTTTCAGGGTGGTTCCGCGCTTGTCGTCCCGGTAGGCCGGGCTCTCGACGATGTGCGCGTAGGCGCCGAAGGAGGCGTTGTTGACGAAGGTACGGCCACCGACCAGCCCCAGATCGAGAGTGATCTCGACGCCGTCGGTGAGCGCCTCGAGCCCGGACTCGGGCCGCTCCCGATCCAGACCCAGATCCAGCGCGAAGTGATTGCGGGTGCCGGCCGAGAGGACCATGAAGGGGATGTCATGTTCGGCCGCGATGCCGGCCACCAGCGCCTGCGTCCCGTCACCGCCGGCGACACCGAGCAGGTCGGCTCCGTTGGCCACCGCGGCCCGGGCCAGCGCCGCGACGTCGACCGGACCG
The DNA here is from genome assembly GCA_900100325.1 of Frankineae bacterium MT45. Classification (NCBI taxonomy): domain Bacteria; kingdom Bacillati; phylum Actinomycetota; class Actinomycetes; order Frankiales; species Frankineae bacterium MT45. Next base: position 1,563,033 of record LT629697.1, on the reverse strand, counting down.
GGACCCTCCAGCAGGGCGACCTCGGCGCCGAGCGCGGCCGCCTTCGCATCGAGCTGGAAGCGGGTCACCTTCCCGCCGCCGGAGCGCGGATTCATGATGATGTACGGGCGCCGGGGCGGGGCGACCTCACGCTGCGGCGGCTTGGTGGCCGTCCTGGCCCGGCGCACCGCGGTGCGAGCCAGCGCGATCGCGACGGCGGCCAGCGCCACCACGAGCAGGATCGGCAGCAGCAGGTGGTGGGCGATGTACACCACCAGGAGGATCACCGGAGCCGCGATCGCCAGCCCGGCGGCCAGCCACCGGATCACGCTCCGCTTGCTCAGGAACCACCAGGCCGCGGCGAGCATGACGATGACTCCGACGACCGCGGCGATCAGTACGGCGACCGCCTTGAGCCCGGCCACCAGCAGCAGGACGAGCGCGACCAGCGCGCAGAGCACGGCACCACGGGCCAGCCAGCGCTCAGCCGGGCCCGTCTCCCCGACGGGCGGATCGGGCTGGGTCATCGGGGATCCTCTCGTCCGGGTTGAGGTTCGGCCCACTCCGCTCCGGAGGCGGCCCGGAAGGCCGCGACCGCCGACCCGATCGTCGGATAGAACTGCCCCGGGTCGATCTGGCGGGTCAGCCCGTAGCGTTCGATCTTGCGGCGCACCGGGTCCTTGAGCTCGGCGAAGACGATGACGATGTTCTGCGTCGTCAGCGCCTCGTCGAGGTCCTCCAGGATGTCGGCCGCGGTGGTGTCCACGTCGGTGATCGGCTCAGCCGCCACCACGATCCAGGATGGCGGCGGCTCGGTCTTGGCCAGCCGCCGAATCGCATCACGGAAAGTCTTGGCGTTGGCGAAGATCAGCGGTGCGTCGAAGCGCAGGATCACCAGCCCCGGCAGGTGCTGGGCCTGCGGGTAGGAGTGGATGTCGTGGAACCCCTCCAGGCCCTCCACCCGTCCGAGCTCGGTCTGATGCGGCCACCAGACCCGCCGGAAAACATTGAGGATCGAGAGCGCGACCGCGACCGCGATGCCGGCCAGCACCCCGACCAGGGCCACGCCGAGGAAGGCCGCGATGGAGAGGAAGAACTCCGTCGGTCGCTGCCGCCAGAGCCGGACCGTCCCCGGGATGTCGGCCAGCGAAAGAGACGCGGTGATGACGATCGCGGCCAGCGCGGGCTGGGGAAGATCTCGGAACAGCCCCGGAAGCAGCACGATCATCAGGATGATCAAGGCCGCCCCGACGACCCCGGTGAACTGCGTCTTGGCGCCGGAGCGCTCGGCCACCGCCGTGCGGGAACCGCTGGTGCTCACCGGGAAGCCCTGGAAGAGGCCAGCGGCCAGGTTGGCCGCACCGATGCCGGCCATCTCCTGATTGCCGTGAATCTCCTGGCCGGTGCGCTCGGCGAACGACGACGCGGTGGAGATTGTGTCGGCCAGCGAGACCAGCGCGATCCCCAGCGCGCCGACCACCACCGGCCCGAGATCGGAGAGGCGAATGGTCGGGATCGTGAGCGGGGGGAAGCCTTTGGGGAGAGTGCCGACCAGGCTGACTCCGTGGTCTTCGAGGTCGAAGACCACCGCCGCCACGATGGAGAGGACGACGAGGGCGAGCACGGCCGGGAAGTGCGGGGCCCAGCGCTGCAGGGCCAGGATGAGCACGATCCCGACGATCCCGACGATCGCCGCCGCCGGCACCGCTTCGCTGTGGGCGAGCCCCTTGAAGAACCCCGACAACTCGCCCCACAGGTTGTCGGCACTCACCTTGAACCCGAAGAGCTTCGGCAGCTGCCCGATGACGATGGTCACGGCCAGGCCGTTCATGTAGCCGATCATCGTCGGGTGCGAGAGGAGGTCGGCGATGAAGCCGAGTTTCGCCGCGGCGGCCAGCAGCATGACGGCCGAGACGCAGATCGCCAGCAGCGAGGCGATCGCGATGGCGCGCTTCGGGTCGCCACCGGAGCCGACCAGGGGCACGATGACGGCGGCGATCATCGGCCCGAGCGAGGAGTCCGGCCCCAGCACGAGGATCCGCGAGGGCCCGAAGATCGCATAGGCGATCAGGCACATGATCGAGGTGTAGAGGCCGGTGATCGGCGGCAGCCCGGCCAGTTCGGCGTAGGCCATCCCCTGCGGGACCAGCAGTGTCGTCAAGACGATCCCGGCGACGACGTCCTTGGCCAGCCATTCGCGACGATAGGTCGTGACCGCCCGCAGACCGGGCAGCGCGCCGAGCTTCGACACGATCGCCGTCACGCTCAGTCCTGCTCCAGGGCGTCGTCGACGTCGAAGCCGACGGCCAGGGCCAGCGCCGAGGCGTCAGCGACCACCCGGGAGACGCCGATCAGGGGGGCGATCGCGATGAGGACCCCGACCACCTCCTCCTCGGTCGCGCCGTTGGCCAGGGCCACGGCCACCGCTGAGGAGTAGGACGCGGTGGCCGAGTTGAGGGCAAGGAGGGCAGCGATGCGGACCAGCGCGTGGGTGCGCGGATCGAGCGACGAAAGGTCGAGGTTGGCGTCGTTGGAGTTGAGCGCAGACGCGATCAACGCGTCGTCATTCACGGCCAAACGGACGAGCATCTCTTGATATGTCGGCGGTGTTGGCCAGCTCTCGGTGCCGGACCTCATAGCTTGCAGTCAAGCCTGGACGCCGCAGGGCAGCGTCATCCGATTGTGATGAAACCGGCGGCTCACGCCTCCAACAGCCCGCATTCGGCGGCGACCCGAAGCGCCTCCGACCGGCTGGATACCCCTAGCTTGCGATAGATCGAGATGGCCTGACTTTTGACGGTATTGGGTGACACGAAGAGACGCTGCGAGATCTCACGGAAAGTCAGGTGAGTCGGCAGGTACGCCAGCACCCGCAGCTCCGCGGTGGAGAGCGTCATCGTGCCGGCGATGGTGTCGCCGGTGCGGGCCCGCAGCTCGCCGTCGATCCCGCCCAGCCGCTGATTGAGGTTGCCCAGGTCCGGGCGCCGTCGCTGAATCTCCTGCGCGTCCTTGACCGTCGTCCGGGCGCCGGCGAGATCGCCCAGTGCCTGGTGGACGCGGGCCATCACAATGCGAGCCTGAATACCGAGCCAGGGCAGGGTAAAAGTGGAGTCGGACTGCAGTAGGTGGGCGTGGGCCAGCGCCTCCCGGGAGCGCCGGGGATCACCGGCATGCATCCCCAACTCCGCAACCAATGCAAAGGTCAGAATCTGGCTGGCGTCGTCGCCGAGCTGGGCGGAGTGAGCGATCGCCCGGGCGACGGCGATGTGTTCGGCCGCCTCCTCCCACTCCCCCGCCTCGGTGGCCATCAGCCCCAGCTCGGCATGGGCCAGGCTGGTCCAGGGTGCCTGCCCCGCGCCAGCGCCCTCGATGGCCTGCTCGAACCCGTCCCGGGCCAGCGCCGGACGGGCGGCCAGCTGTAGCGCCACCGCTCGCACGACCAGGGCCGCGGTGTACCAGGGACTGCTCACCGACTCCAGCATCAGGCAGTCGGTGGAGTCGGCCGCCATCTGCTCGACACCGTTCGGGGCCAGCAGGGCCCGAGCAAAGGAGATCATCGACGAAAATGATGCGGCCCCGCCAGGCATGTCGGCATCGAACTTCGCCTGCTCAGCCCGCTGCAGCCAGCTACTCGCAGCCGGATCACCAACAAAAGCCAGGGTTACCGCAGTGAAGATCGCCAGCGGTGGGTACTCCTCGACTGCGGCCTCATCGAACCCCTCGAGCAGCCGCCGCGCCGCATGGACCCGACCCCCGGCCAGATAGGGAAGGACCAGGCCGCAGACGAGCTCGCCGGCCAGCGCGGTGGCACCGGCCGCCTGAGCATGCTCGATCGCCTCCTCCACTCGGCCGTGGTTACGCAACCACAGCGCCGCCTGCAGATGCAGCTGCGGGACCAGCTCCGGCTCGGTGCCGTTCAGTTCGGCGAGCAGCGCCTGCCGGAAGAGGGCGTGGTAGCGGTACGACGCCCTCGCCGCATCCGTCGACCCATCGCTGGCCAGGACGAAGCGGTTGCTCGCCGCGAAGGCGGCCAGCACGGCGGCGCTGTCTGAGCGGCCGACGACGGCATCGCAGAGTGAGGGCGAGGGCGAGTCCAGAATCGCGGTACGAATCAGGAACTGGACTTCGGCCGGCCGGAGAACGGCAAGCACCTCCTCGCGCATGTACTCGGCGACCAACTGATCAGCGGCGCGCAGCACATGGTCAGCCGAGGTGCGGGCAGCCCGACGTCGCAGGGCGAGCGCGGCCAGGAAGAGTCCAGCCGGCCACCCCTCGGCCCAGTCGTTGAGGACACCGGCGAGCTCAGCACTGACCTCGACGCCGGCATTCTTCAGCAACTGCCAGGCCTCGGTGTCGTTCATCGCCAGCTCCGGCACGCCGATCTCGATCAGCCGCCCGGCCACTCTCAGCCGGGCCAGCGGGATCGGCGGCAGCTGGCGGCCGGCGATCACCAACTGGGCATTGAGCGGAAGCTGTACGGCCAGCATGGCCAGGATGTCGGAGGCGATCCCGTCGCGGAGCAGGTGCACGTCGTCCAATACCAGCGCAAATGGCACCTGCGTCGCCTCGACCGCTCGGAGCAGGGCGCGCAACTGCGCCGACGGCAGGCCCGACATCACCGACCCCATTCGCCGGGTGAGTGCCCCGCCCTGCTCCAGGGCGCCGTCGATGGTGGCCGCGATGTCGGCCAGCAGGACGGAGGCGTCATTGTCGGTTTCGTCGAGGGAGAGCCACGCGATCCGGCGTCCCTGCCGCGCCGCCCACGCCGCCAGCAGCATCGTCTTTCCATCACCCGGCGGCGCAATAAGGGTGGCAATCGAGGACTCGACGGTGGTCAACTGAGCGACCAGTCGCTCCCGCACGATGCTCTGCCCAGCAACTGCCGGCACAGTGAACTTCCTCGGCGTCGAGTCCGCGGGCCCGAATTCACTGCGATGCGGCCCGGTCGGGAGCGCGCGGGGCAGGACAGCAAGCTGGTCGACGCGGACGTCGGCACCGACGCCCCTAACCTTCTCGAGCGCTGTCACGTGAGCCCCCAATTGCGCTGGAATCGCCCCCGGAGACCATTTCCGTGTCTCCAAGAATGCGGAGTAAACATTATGGCATACGCCAACCGACCTCGTCGCTGGGATTCTTCCGATAACCGGCGCCAATACATTCGCGTTTGGCGCTAGTTAACCCGCATCGCACCTTGACGGGCTCAGGACACCGCGTAGATTCACTGAAAACAGCGGGACATTCTCGCCCGACGCTTGTTCGGCAAACGTTACGAGCATTCGAATCAAAATGCCGATGAACAAGCGGCCTAGCCCGCCATAACCCGACACGAATTGCCAACGTGCCGGCTACCGTATTCACCTCACCAGCGCGGAGAAACAGGCACGCTTCGCAGTGAATGCAGCTTATCGCTTTACCAATGCGATAAGTCATTCTCGCGATCATCCTAGGGGCGCACCCCCAGCTCTGTTCTCACCCGAATCGGATGAGGGGCAACGCAATCTTCGCTACTCGTCGGTAACAAGGTGCCCTCGACCGTCGGCGATCCCCGGCGGATCGGCATCGTCAAAAGCGTCATCCGCTTCGGATGACGCTGGCCGCAGCGCAACGGAGCAGGATTCCTTCAACGGCCACCACGGCCCGCACGAGGGGGACAGCGCGCGCAATGACTACCGATCAGCCCGGCAGCGATGACGCCCCTGTCGACTCGCCGCGCTTGGCGGTCGCTGACGCGGAGGCCGAACGGGACGCCGTCGACGGCGACGCAGCTACGGAGAACGCGACTGCGGAAGAGTCGCCTGACGTGGCCGCCAAGCCCAGCCGCTTCCGTCCGCTGATCACCTACACCCTGCCCGGCTGCTGGTTCGCGCTGATCTTCGCCTGCCTCTCCTTCACCCCGTCGCTGCTGCCGCGGGGCGGGTTCATCCAGGGGCTCGTCGTCGGCATCAACGCGGCCATCGGCTACGGGCTGGGCGTGGTCGCCGCCTGGATCTGGCGGGCCTTCGCCGACCGCGACACCCGCCCGACCCGCCGCGGAGCCTGGCGCACGTTCTTCGTCGCCGGCACGATCGCCTTCGGCGTCATGTTCGGGCTGGGCCAGTACTGGCAGCACGAGATCAGAGACTTGATGGGCGTCACCGACTTCAGCATCCCGCTGGTGATCGCCTCGCCGTTCGTCGCGGCGATCACCTTCGCATTGCTGGTGCTCGTCGGACGCGGGATCCGGCGCATGTACCGCTTCGCGGCGCGGGTGCTCCGGCGCTGGATCGGACCCCGGGCCGCCGCTGCGGTGGGCTGGATCCTGGCCGCCGGCGTCACCTACCTCATCATCAGCGGAGTCCTCCTCGACGGGCTCGTTGGACTCGCCAATGACACCTTCTCGGTGAAGGACGGCACCACCGACAAGGGGGTGAACCAGCCCACCACGAGTCTGCGTTCGGGGGGCCCGGGTTCGCTGGTTCCCTGGGATTCCCTCGGGCGACAAGGGCGAAAGTTCACCGGTCTGGGGCCGTCGGCGGCTGAGATCTCAGCGCTGACCCACGAACCGGCGCAGGAGCCAATCCGCATCTACGCCGGGCTGCAGTCGGCCCAGGATGCCGAATCCCGGGCCACCCTCGCCGTGCAGGACCTCGAGCGGGCCGGCGGCTTCCAGCGCAAGAACCTGCTCGTCGTGACGACGACCGGCAGCGGCTGGGTCGACCCGGCGATGGTCGACTCGCTCGAGTACCTCACCGGGGGCGACACGGCGACCGTCGCCATCCAGTACTCCTATCTCCCGTCCTGGATCTCCTATCTGGTCGACCAGTCGAAGGCCCGCGAGGCCGGTCGCAGCCTCTTCGACGCCGTCTACGAGGAGTGGTCCAAGCTCCCGCAGAACGCCCGACCCCGTCTGCTCGTCGCCGGGGAGAGTCTCGGATCCTTCGGCGGTGAGACCGCCTTCAGCGGCGAGTACGACCTGCGCAACCGAACGAACGGCACCCTCTTCGCCGGACCACCCAACTTCAACACGCTGTTCCGTGAGTTCACCGACAACCGCGACGCCGGCAGTCCTGAGGTCCAGCCGGTGTACAAGAACGGGCGGACGGTGCGCTTCACCAACGATCCTAGCGGGGCGATCCCTCCCTACGGCCAGCCCTGGGACGGCACCCGGGTCCTCTACCTGATGCACCCATCCGACCCGATCGTCTGGTGGAGCCCGAAGCTCATCCTGCACAAACCGGATTGGACGAGTCAGGAACCGGGCAGCGACGTGCTCAGCGGGATCGTCTGGATGCCCTTCATCACCTTCTGGCAGGTCACCGCCGACTTGCCCTTCGCCACCGGGGTGCCGGCCGGCCACGGCCACAAGTACACCGCCGAATACGTGGACGGCTGGAACGCGGTCCTCCAGCCGGCCGGGGTGACCCCCGCCGAGATCACCCAGTTGAAGGACGTGATCGCCGGCGGCAGCTGATCGGCACGCCGCCGGCGAGGAGATCGACATGACGACTGGAGAGAACCGATGAGACGGCCCGGCAATGGCTAGTGATGGCCTGCGGCCACGGCTGCGCCGAATCCTCGTCGAGCTGTACGACCCGGGGCGATACGGGCTTGTTCTACTGCTCATTCTGCTCACCTACGCCCTCTCGGTCTCGCTCTCACAGAACTGGGCCGCCTCCGTGGTGCTGGCGGTCCAGATCGCCACGGTATGGCTGATCCTGCATACCTCGCAGGCCCGCCGCGGTCTCCAACTATTCGCGGATGTCGCGCTGATCGTCGCCGTCGTCGCCGCCATCGTCGGGTTGTTCCTGCAGCGCGACACCGGGCAGAAGTACCTACCCGCGATCAGTGGGCTGCTCTATCTGGTGGCGCCCTTCTCGATCGCCCGGCACCTGATCCGGCGCCAGGTCATCGACCGCGAGACGGTCCTCGGTTCACTGGCGACGTACCTGCTCATCGGCATGTGTTTCGCCTTCGTTTACCGGACAGTCGGGGCCAGTCAGACCGTTCCGTTCTTCGGCGACCAGGGGCATGGGACCTTTCCTGAGGATCTCTTCTTCTCCTTCACCACGCTCACCACCACCGGTTACGGCAACCTCGTGCCCGCGGGCAACCCGGGGCAGACGCTGGCCGTCGCCGAGATGCTCATCGGTCAGCTCTTCCTGGTCACCGCGGTGGCCAAGATCATCAACTCCTTCCGCCCACTGCATCGATCCCAGGAGAGCCCGACGGTGTCCGATGAACAACGCTGACCCTGCCCCGACGACCCCGGTCGAGGCGCCGATGAACATGCGATTGGCCGTGCTCCTCGCCGCCGCGATGTTCGTCCTCGTCGTCGACACCTCGTTCATGAACGTCTCGATCTCCGCGGTGGTGCGGGACCTGGACACCACGGCGAGCGGGCTGCAGTCGGCGATCGCGCTGGAGGCCCTGGTCTCGGCCGCCTTCATCCTGATCAATTCGAAGGTCGGCGACCTGATCGGGCGCAAACGGGCCTACGTTATCGGGCTGGTCGCCTACGCCATCGGCGCGACGGCGATGACCCTGACGCAGAGTCTGGGTCCGGTCATCTTCTTCTGGGCGATCATCGGCGGTCTGGGAGCATCGCTGCTGCTGCCGGCCATGCAGTCGCTCATCCACGGGAACTTCACCGGCGAGGCGCAGAAGAAGACCTACGCGCTGGTCGGCGCGTCCGCCGCGATCGCCGCCGCCATCGGGCCGCTGCTCGGCGGGTTCGTCACCACCTACCTCTCCTGGCGAGTGGGCTTCGGACTGGAGGTGGTCGTCATCGTGGTGGTTCTGGCCCAGATCCACCTCGTCAAGGACGTCGCCTACACCGGTCCGCGTCACGTCGACCTGATCGGTGCGGCCCTCTCGGTCGTCGGTATGGGCGGCATCGTGCTGGCGATCCTGGTGTGGCAGGAGGGCGGCGGCTACGTCGGGCTCATCATGGCGGTCGGTGCCGTCAGCCTGGGCGGGTTCGCATACTGGCTCGTCATCCGGCAGCGCCAGGGCAAGCCGACGCTGCTGGACCCGGCGCTCTTCAAGCACATCGGGTTCCGCATCGGCGTCACGCAGCAGATGCTGCAGCAGATCACCCTCGGCGGGGCCATGATCGCGCTGCCGCTCTTCCTACAGATGACCTTGGAATACAACGCAATGCAGGCCGGCCTGGCCCTGGCCCCGCTCTCCTTGTCGATGTTCGGGCTGGCCCTGTTGGCCGGCCGCCGGGCCGGCACGCGACGGCCGGCCAACATCGTGCTCACCGGTTTCGCGATGTGCGCCATCGGCATCATCGTCATCATCCCGCTGGTTCCCCGGGTCCACTCCGGGTGGTGGTTGGCCATTCCGCTGGTGATCACCGGCTCGGGGCTGGGCCTGCTCGTCTCGCAGCTCAATCACTTCACCCTCGCGCCGATCGACGAGGAGCGCGTCAGCGAGGCCGCCGGCGTGAACTCCGCGGCCGGATCGTTCGGGCTCTCCTTCGGGCTCGCCGTCGCCGGTGGCCTGATGCTCTGGACTCTGTCGCTCAGCTTCGCCCACCTGGCCGAGTCGAATCCGGCTATCCCGCCGGCCCAGCAGCAGCAGATTGCGACCACCCTCGAGCACGACGCCCAGGTCATGAGCAATACCCAACTGAAGGGTCAGATCGCAGACCAGCCGGCCGAGGTTCAGGACGCGGTCCTCTCGACGAACACCGACGCCCGCAACCGATCGCTGCAGTTCGCCCTCCTGGTCCCGGCGGCGGCGAGCCTGCTCGGCCTCGGCAACTCCTTCCGGATGCGCCGCCTCCCGGACCCCGAGCCGTCGGCTGCGCTGGACGGGCTGGATCTGGCATGAGATCCGCTGAGCCGGCAACGATGACCGCTGCTAGTCGAGTGGGGAGGCAGAGCGCCGATGTTCGACCCCGACCCCGGCGAGACGCCCGACGCCACCGCTGAGCCGGCCACCCCGGCGCACTCCGCTGCCGCCCAGCGGGCGCTGCTGTACCGATTCGTGCTGGAGATCGGCCGCGCGCTGAGCCTCTCCGGCACGGCGGTGAGTGAGACCCAGGAGCGCCTGATACGCATAGCCCAGGCGAACGGCGTCAACGACGCGCAGGTCGTCGTGCTGCCGACGACGCTGATGGTCTCGCTCGGGCGCGCGCGGCAGGCGACGGTCGAGGTGATCCCGCAGCGCACCGGCGCTCTGCGGTTGGATCAGATCTCCGCGCTCTACGAGATCCTCAAGCGGGCCGAGACGGGGAAGGTCACGCCGGAGGAGGGTCTGCAGCAACTGCACACGGTCGTGGATATGAAACCGCGCTTCGGTATCCCCGTCACCATCCTCGGCCACGCCTTGATGACGGTGGCCCTCTGCCTGCTGCTCAAACCCACCTCCTCAGACGTGGTGGCCAGCGCGATCTTCGGCCTCCTGATCGGGGCGCTGGCGATACTCTCCCGCGGACGCCGGACGCTCTCGGTCCTCGTCCCCATCGGGGCGGCCATGATCGTCTCGGCGCTGACCTTTCTGGCCATAAAACACGGCATCGCCGAACTCGGCCTGCCGGTGCTGATCGCACCGCTGGTGACGTTCCTCCCCGGAGCCGCCCTTACCACCGCCACCGTCGAACTCGCCTCGGGCGAGATGATCGCCGGCTCCAGCCGGCTGGTCTTCGGTGGTCTGCAGTTGCTGCTGCTGGCCTTCGGGATCGTCGCCGGATCGGAGGTGGCGGGTCCGGTCGCCGCCAATGCGCTCAACGACGTTCATCGGGACATGCTCGGCTGGTGGGCGCCGTGGGTCGGGGTGATCGTCTTCGGGATCGCGGCGGCGGTGTACTTCTCCGCCCCCCGCGGGGCCACCCGCTGGCTGCTGCTGGTGCTGATCGTGGCCTGGTGCGGGCAGCTCATCGGCGACCATCTCATCGGCGCGAGCGCGAGCGGGTTCTGCGGCGCGCTGGCGATGACGCCGGTCGCGCTGGCCGTCGCCCGCTTCCCCGGCGGCCCGCCTTCGCAGGTGACGTTCCTGCCCGCGTTCTGGATGCTCGTCCCCGGGGCGCTTGGATTGATCGGCGCCACCGAGGTCCTCAGCAATGCCTCGAACTCCACGACGGATGCGTTGATCCAGCCGGTCGTGTCGATCGTCGCGATCGCGCTGGGCGTCCTCTGCGGCGTCTCGATCTACGGAGTGGGCGCCACCGGTGCGGCGCGCGTCCCGGACCTGCAGCATGCGATCGTTCAGACGTCGTGGCGGCGGGCGCGACCAGCCCGATCGCGTGAGACGCACGGCTCGTCGCGTGGAGGGCGGGACCCCAAGGGGCCGGGCAGCCCGGGTAGCACTACGCGACGATGACGCGCCGGACCGAGCGGTGCGCGGTGCTCGTCAACAGCGACCAGATCGCGATACCGATGATCAGGTTGATGACGGCGGTGGCGACCTTGGCTGAGAGGGACGCACCGTTTCCGAATGGCGCGAGCGTCCCGATCACGGTGCAGAGCGCCATGATCCAGCCGAAGAAGACGTAGGGCGACGGCGTCGCGACCAGCAGCAGATGGAGAAACCCGCAGGCCACCAGGCTGAACGCGAAGGCACCGAAGGCGTAGGTGACCGTGTTGGCGCTCCCCCAGACGCCCGACCCCTTGGGCGCGAGCACGGGAATGTCGAAGACGCCGCGGACGACCACGATGCCGGCAACGGCGAAGAGGGCCGCGACGACACCGGTGGCCACCCCGCCGGCCCAGAGCCGACCGGCGTTGACGACGGTGTGCCGACCCGGCTGCTGACTCGTCGCTTGCGGCCCGTTGGGTTGTCGTGCCCAGTCTGCTGTCATATCCCCGCCTATTTGTAAGGTGCAGCCATCATCGATGGTGCCGCCGCCGCTGTCTAGGTCACGAGACGATGTGCAGCTCGTGGCTGGTGTTGTTCAGCCGACGCCCGCCGGTCTCAGTGACGGTGACGATGTCCTCGATGCGGACGCCGAAGCGACCAGGCAGGTAGATGCCCGGCTCGATCGAGAAGCACATCCCGGGCTGGGTCTCCCGCTCCTCACCCTCGACCATGTAGGGCGGTTCGTGGGTGGTGAGGCCGATGCCGTGCCCGGTGCGGTGGATGAAGTACTCGCCATAGCCGGCGTCAGTGATGACCTTGCGGGCAGCGCGGTCGATCTCCTGGCAACCCACCCCGGGACGGACCGCCTCGAACCCGGCCTGCTGCGCCTCACGCACGATCTCGAAGACGCTTCGTTCCAGGTCGGTCGGTTCGCCGACGTGCACGGTGCGGGTGGTGTCAGATCCGTACCCGTCCTTGAGTCCACCGAAGTCCAGCACCACCATGTCGCCGGGCTGGATGATCCGTTCGCTCATCTCGTGGTGCGGGTTCGCACCGTTCGGGCCGGAGCCGACAACGGTGAAGTCGACCTGCGAATGCCCATACTTTCGCAGCAGATCGGCCAGGTCATTGCCGACGTCCCGCTCGCTACGCCCGGCGAAGGTGACGTCCACGATCTCGGAGTAGGCGGCGTCGGCCGCGGCGCCGGCCGAGGCCAGGCGGGCCAACTCATCCTCGTCCTTGATCGCGCGGAGCATCGGCAGCGTCTCGGTCATCGAGGTGTAGCTGGACTGCGGCAGGTGCGACTGCAGGCCGAGGAGGTGCATCGCCCACGCGCTGTCGGAGATGGCATAGCGCCCGGACGGTTCGAGGAGTTGCATCGTCGCGGCGTACGGGTCGCTGCCGTCGCTCCAGTCGCTGATCGTGGTGGCGGCCACCCCGACTGCCCCTTCAGCGTCGGGACGCTCCAGGACCGGGACGATCAGGGCGGGGTCACGCTCCTGGGAGAGGACGAGCATCGTGATGCGTTCGGTGATGGCCGTGGGCTGATACCCCGTGAAATACACCAGATCCGGGCCCGGGGTTACCAGGAGCCCGGTCAGCCCGGCCCGGGCAGCCTCTTCGACGGCCCGCTGCATCCGCTGACGGAAGTCAGCTGTGGTGAACTCCTGCATCAGCGCCCCGCCTCGGCGTAGCCGGCCAGGAAGAGCGCCTCGGCCAGGGCGACCCGTTCGATCTCCGAGGGGTCGACGCTCTCGTTGGGCGCATGAATCAGGCACTGCGGTTCCTCAACGCCCATCAGGAAGATCTCGGCCTCCGGGAAGGTGTCGGCGAAGACGTTGCAGAGCGGGATCGAACCGCCCTGCCCGGCGGTCGCCAGGGGGTGGCCGTAGGCCTCCTCCATCGCGCTCTTGAGCGCGTCGAAACCCTTACCGTGCAGTGTCCCGACGAACGGGTCACCGAGAGCCACCCGCTCGATCGTGCAGCCGAGGTTCCATGGGACGCGGGAACGCAGATGCTCCACCAGCGCGTCCTGGGCCGCCTTTCCGTCCATCCCCGGCGGGACGCGCAGGCTGACCCGGGCCGAGACGGAGGCCTGCACCACGGAGGCGGATCCGATCACCGGCGGGATGTCGATGCCGAGGACGGTCACCGCCGGCCGGGCCCACAGCATGTCGGCCACCGAGCCGCTGCCGATGAGCTCGACGCCGTCGTTGACGTTGGAGTCGGCCCGAAACTGCTCGACCGGGTAGTCGACCCCTTCCCATCGCTGGGTGTTCTCCAGGCCGTCAATGGTCGTGTTTCCCTCGGCATCCCGCATGGAGGCGAGCATCGTGAGCAGCGCCGCCACCGGGTCGGGGGCCGGGCCGCCGAACATCCCGGAGTGCATCGGACTGTCGAGGGCCTCCAGGGTGATGTCGATATTGGTCATCCCGCGCAGCGTCGTCGTGAGCGTCGGGATGCCGACGGCGAAGTTTCCGGTGTCGCAGACCAGGATCGCGTCGGCCCGGAGCAACTCGGTGTTCTCCGGTACGAACTCCTCGAGACCGCCGGTGCCCTGCTCCTCCGAACCTTCGCTGATCAGCTTGATTCCGCAGCGGAAATCGCCGTAGACCTGCTTCAGGGCCCGTAGTGCGGTGAGGTGCATAACGATGTTGCCCTTGCAGTCGGCCGCACCGCGACCGAACCAGCGGCCATCCTTCTCGGTAAGTTCGAAGACGGGCGTGCCCCAGTTCTCTTCGCCGAGCGGCGGCTGGACGTCGTAGTGGCAGTAGAGGAGCACCGTCGGCACCTCCGACCCGCCGTCGGGAACCGGGGCGCTGCCGTGCACCGCCATGCTCCCGTCCGGGGTGGGCGACATGCTCACCTCCTGCAGCCCCAACTCGGTGAAGGCGTCGATGATCCACTGCGCGGTGCGGGTGCACTCCTCCTGCGGATAAAGCTTCGGATCGGCCACCGACTTGAACGAGACGAGTTGAGTCAGGTCCTCCCGCGCGCGATCCATCAACCCGGCTACTGCTTCCCGGAGGTCGGCAGACATTGGCTATCCCTTCAACTGGTTGCTGAACCAGCCGGCACCTGGGCCGGCGGTGCGATCGTGTGCGATACCGCGGCTGCGGCGGCGGCCCGGTCGACCGGACGGGACGAGGATGGACGGTGGCGAACCGCGGCCAGCACCCCCAGCGCGACCCCGGCGGCGCACATGATCGCCATGAGCAGGCAGGCCCGGGCCAGGCCGGTGGCCAGCGCGTCTCCTGGGCTCGAGCCGCCGTGGAGATGGTTGGCCGTCACGCTGGAGTAGACGGCCCCCACCGCGGCGACCGCGAGGGAACCACCGACGTAGCGGGCCATATTCGAGATGCCGGAGGCCTGCCCGACCTCGTCGGCCGACACTACGGCGGTTGAGGCGGCCGAGGCCGGGCCGTTGGAGAGCCCGAGCCCGGCCGCGGCGATGAGCAGCGGGACGACCAGAACCCCGTAGGTCCAGGAGGCGTGAGCGAAGGAGAGGACGGCCAGGCCGACGGTGGCCGCGATGAAGCCGGCCACGACCGCGGCCCGGGTGCCGATCTTCACGGCGATCGGCGTGATCACCGGGGTGATCACGATCAGCGCGGCGGCGGCCGGCAGGGTGGCCAGGCCAGCCTCGAAGGCGGTCATTCCGTACGCGTCCGGGTCTTGGAAGTAGAGGCTGAGGACATACATCAGGCCATTCAGGACGCCAGCCACGATGAGGATGGCCAGCGTTGCCCCGACCAGCGCCCGGTTGGCGAAGAGCTGGAGGTCGACGAGCGGTGCGGCCACCCGGCGCTCGACGACCACGAAGCCGACGACGCTGGCCGCCGAGATGACCAGGCAGCCTATGGTGGCCACCGAGAGCCAGCCCCACTGGCTGCCTTCGCTCAGGGCCAGCACCACCGGCACCAGGATCGCGGCGATGAGCACGGTGCCGTAGACGTCGATCGAGTGCGAACGATTCGGGTCGCGTGACTCCTGCACCGTGAAGATCGTCAGCGGGATGCAGGCGGCCGCGATCAGGGCGTCGATCCAGAAGAGTCCCTGCCAGCCGGTCGAGCTGACGAGTAGCCCGCCGAGCAGCGGGCCGAGGGCGGCTCCGGCGGCCGAGGCCGCTCCCCAGAGCGTGATCGCCTTCATCTGGGCGGCGCCGGAGGCGGCCACCGAGAGCAGGCTCATGCCACAGGCGAGGATCGTGGATCCGGCCGCGCCCTGGATCATCCGACCGATGATCACCCCGGCCGAGTTCGAGGAGAGCGCGATCAGCACGCAGGAGGCGACGAAGAGCACCAGGCCGCCCATGAAGATGCGGCGCCGGCCGAAGACGTCACCCAGCGCTCCGGACGTGACGATCACCGCGGCCCCGACCAGCATGTAGCCGGTCACCGCCCACTGCAGTTGCGAGATGGGGGCGTGCAGGTCCTCACTGATGGCCGGCAGCAGGATCGTGACGGCCGAGGTGTTGGCGTTGACCACGAGTGCCGACACGCAGGCTGCGGCCAGGACACCCCAGTGCGCTGCGGTGCCGGCCTGAGGGGCCTGGCTGGTTGCGGTCATTTCTGCCGGATCACGTCGGCCGTCTTGAGCTTGTCGATCGCGTCCTGGTACTTGCTGACCTTCTCCGGGCAGTAGGTCTGCAGGATCAGCAGTTCACCCTGCAGCACCCGGCGGTCCACGATCACCGGACGCTGCCCGACGAAGGACGCCCCGTTGCTCAGCAGGGAGAGGAGAGTCGCCTTCCCGAGCGCATTGGCCGGGTTCTCACAGACCGCACCGCCGTCGGTGCCGAAGGTGCGGACCAGCGTCTCCTCCTTCGGGGCCGTCAGCCCGGCGGAGGTGAGTTTCTGTGACAGCGTATGGGCTTTGTCCTTGGCATCCTGGTTGGTCTTCGCCTCTTTGAAGGCGAAGAGGCCGATGACGACGAGGATCACCACGACGATCGCCACTACCCAGTACAGAACCCGATTGCTCTTCTCCGACTCAGGCGCGACCGGAGCGTTCTCGGTGGTCGTCATGACGTCACCGCCGCATCGGCCGATTCCTCAACCTTCCAGCTTGGTTTACGCAGCTTCAGGAAGAGCCACGGCGGGAGGAGCCCGATCAGCACCGTGCCGGCCAGGATGATCCCGACATAGGCGCCGGCGTTTCCGTTCGCGAACTGCGACGGTGGCACGAAGCCGATCACGATCGCCGCCGCCGAGGCCAGGAAGCCGACTCCGCAGAGGAAGCTGAGCATCGGGGCGCGGTAGCCGCGATCCACGTCCGGCTGGGTGCGGCGCAGCCGGACGGCGGCCACGAACATCAGCAGATACACGATGAGATACACCTGCGTCGTCATCACGCTGAGGATCCAGTAGGCGCTCGAGACCGACGGGATGAGCGCGTAAAGCAGGGCGATGACGGTGGTGACGCCCCCCTGAGCCACCAGGATGTTCACCGGGATGCCGTTCTCGTTCGTCCGCTGGAATAGCGGCGGCAGGTACCCCTCCTTGTTGGCGATGAGCACCAGACCCTTCGACGGGCCGGCCAGCCAGGTCAGCATTCCGGCGCCCGACGCGCAGACCAGGGCGATCGCCACTATCGGGACCAGCCGGGTGATGTGGAAGTAGGCGAAGAACTCGGAGAAGGCCTGCATGACACCGGCGGTGAGGCTGAGCTGATCGGCCGGGACGACCCAGCTGATGGCCAGCGCCGGGAGGATGAAGATGAGCAGCACCAGGCCGGCGGCGAAGAACATCGCCTTGGGGAAGTCCTTGCGGGGATCACGCAGCGACGAGACGTGCACCGCGTTCATCTCCATGCCGGAGTAGGAGAGGAAGTTGTTCACGATCAGCACTAGGCTGGCCACGCCCGTCCAGGCCGGGAAGAGGTGGGCCGAGTCCATCGGCGCGGCCGAGGCGTTGCCCTGCAGCAGGTAGATGATGCCGAGCACCACGAGGATGGCGCCGGGAACCAGCGTGCCGACGATCAGCCCGCTCGAGGCGAGCTTCGCGATCCCGCCGGTGCCGCCTCGGGCTGACATGAAGACCCCGAGCCAGAAGACGGTGATGATCACGATCCCGGTGTATACGCCGTTGGAGGCGAGATCGGGGTTGAAGACGTAGGCCAGGGTGCTGGCGACAAAGCCGAGCAGCGTCGGATAGTAGAAGATCGTCATGGCGAACTGGCACCAGACGGCCAGCAGTCCCCACGGCCCGGATAGCCCCTCAGTCACCCAGCGGAACACCCCGCCCGACCATCCCGATGCCAACTCTGCCGCCACCAGCGACTGGGGCAGCAGGAAGACGATCGCCGGCACGACGTAGAGGAAGACGCAGGCGAGCCCGTAGACGGCCATCGTTGGGGCCGAGCGGAGGCTGGCCACCGACGCCGTGGTCATGAACGCCAGCGAAAGCCAGGTGATCTTGTTCGGCTTGGGGATCGGCACCGCCTTGGCCGCTGACTTGCTCGCGGTCAGATCATTGGCAGGTACATCCATTGCGGACATGAACTCTCCCTTGAGCTACCAACCTGAGTGTTTACCTGTGCACTAGCGATAGGACCGGCGGCGTCCCTTGCCGAGCACTACAGGCCGTCTCAGGCAGGATTCGGAGAGTCCCGACAAAGCGTGTCGCGCGCAGTTCACACGCGGCTCATCCACATCGAATGAAAGTGCCCCCGTGCCGGGAAAACGGGGGCTCCACGCCGGCACTCGCACATAAAAAAAGCAGTGAGGCCGGCGACATGCGCCGGCCTCACTGCAGAGAGCGGATGCTGCTACTCGGCTATCTCTCTGCCGTGCGCAGCGAGGGCCCAGATGACCACCACGCTGGTAGCGATGATGAGGATCGCCCAGATCGGGTAGTAGGGCAGCCACATGAAGTTGGTGATCGCGATCCCGACCGCGAAGATGATGCCCAAGATCCGAGCCCACAGGAAGCCACTGAGCAGGCCGATACCGGCGGCCAGTGTGAGCAGACCGAGGATCAGATGGATCCAGCCCCAGGTCGTGACGTTGACCTTGTAGACGTAGTTGGTTCCGATCACGTAGTAATGCTGGCGGATGATCGCGGCAAGGCCCTGCAGGATGTCGAAGCCGCCGAGAACCATCATGGTGATGGCGGCAAAGAGGGTCAGCCCGACCGCAGTACTACTTCTGCTCTGTGACATCGTTTCTCCCGATTGCTAAACGCTCAACTTGTGTGAAGCGCGGCCCCGCCGCCGACAACAGTGAAGTCCGACGGCGGGGCGGCGCCATCACCCACGAGGGGTGAAATGCCCTGCCAATGCCTTGCCAACGCTTGCCAAATGCCATTGCCTGGCAACTGTCATTGCCCAGGCAGGCGCGTCAGGAGAGCGCCTTCGCCTTTGCTGCCTGGAACTCCGCGTCGGTGAGCACGCCCTGCTTACGCAGGTCGTCCAGTCGCGCGATCTCGGCGGCCGCTCCTCCCCCGGAGTCACTGGTGACTGTCTGGACGTACTGCCGGAACTGGGCATCACGCTGCTGGGCCTCGGCCGCCGCGTGGGCCCCCATCTTCGAACCACGGGCGATTAGGTACACGAACACCCCGAGGTAAGGAAGGATGATGATGAAGATCGTCCACAGGGCCTTGCTCCACCCTCCGAGATCATCGCTGCGGAAGATGTCGCCGAAGACGACGATCAGCATCCAGATCCAGATGAAGAAGAGGAAGAACCACAACATGGACCAGAAAACCTGTCCGGTCCCGAAGCCACTTGCTTCGATCATTTGGTGCGCTTTGATCACTTGATCCAACCTCCGATAGGTTCCAGCTATCAATCAGATTTGATAGTTGCCTCCTCGGCGCGGCCGTCCATCATCCCTACAGGATGAACTCTTGTCGCAGGCCGCGGCCGCACCGCGGCGTCTCATCGGCGCGCATCTCCCCTGTTGGCCCCCGCCGTGATTAGATTTCGGGATGGAAGAGGCACCCGACCCGGATTTTCAGCGGGACCTCCTCTCACTGGTTGACGCCTCACTCGACGCCCTCGACGTCGATGACCTGCTGGTCAACCTGCTGGCCCGGGTGCGCAGCATCCTCGACGCGGATACCGCTGCCGTGCTGATGGTGGCCGAGGGGACGGACTACCTGGTTGCCCGGGCCGCCTGCGGCCTCGAGGAGGAGGTGCGGCAGGGAGTGCGGATACCGATCGGGAAGGGCTTCGCCGGGTCCATAGCCGCGACCGGTCGCCCGCTGCTGCTGGATCGCATCGACTCGACCACGGTGCACAACCCGATTCTCTGGGAGAAGGGCATCCAGGTCATGCTCGGCGTTCCGCTGCTGCGCGGGGACGAAGTCGTCGGGGTACTGCACGTCGGCCGACTGGAGAACCGGACCTTCACCGGGGCCGACACCCAACTGCTGGAGGTGGTGGCGGCGCGGGTCAGCGCGGCTGCGCAGGTCCGCCAGCAGGCGATCGAGACGGCGGCGGCGCGCCTGCTCGAACGGAGCCTGCAACCGGCGGCGCTGCCCCGCATCCCAGAGTTGGAGTTCGCCGCCCGTTACGTCCCGGCCGAAGGGAGCGCGGTCGGCGGTGACTGGTACGACGCCTTCCTCTCCCCAGACGGTCAGCTCTGGCTGGTCACCGGCGACGTCGCGGGCCACGGCCTCAACGCCGCCGTCATCATGGGCCGGATGAAGAGCGCGCTGCGCTCCTTCACCCTCGTCGAGGATGATCCCGCCCAGGTCCTCACCCTCACCGATCGGAAACTTCAGCATTTCGAGGCCGGCGGGATGGTGACCATCGTCTGCGCCACCCTCCGCCCGCCCTATGACGAGATCCGGATCAGTTCGGCCGGGCACCTCCCACCGGTACTGATGACCCCAGGACAGCCGGCTGACCTCGCCCCCATCGCCGTCGGGACGCCGCTGGGAGTCCGCGCGACCCAGCCTCGGGTGACCACCCGGCACGAGTTCCCGCGTGGTTCTGAACTGGTCCTCTACACCGACGGCCTCGTGGAGCGGCGCAGCGAACCCCTCGAGGAGGGGCTGATGCGGCTGCGCAACGCGATGATCGACGCACACCCCGAGGCCGTCTGCCAGCACCTGATGCATCATCTCGTCGCCGGATCGCCGCTACAGGACGACACCGCGCTGCTCGTCGTGCGCCGCCCCTGATCACGCCGGTCAGACGTTTCCCGTTATTTTTCAGAACGAATCGTTGCGGCGCAGCTCCAGCGGGCGCCCGTCCGGGTCGTAGATCAGGTGGTACAGCGGCGTGGCCCAGGCTCTGGTCCGCCGCGACAGCTGTGGCATCCGGTACGGACGGAGCCGTCCGGACGGGCGGGGCAGCTCGGCGGGTGCGGTCACCCACCGCTGCAGCTCGGACGCGCTGCGGGCGAAGGCGTCGAACGCCTGCACCGGGTCGATGAGATCGCCATCCTCGTCGTCGCTCCGATCGAGGTGCTCACGGGCCAACCGCAAGCGAAGCTCCCGGGCGAATCGCCGGGCGCCGTCGCCGTAGCCGTCGATCACGCGTGGCTCGCGTTCATCGAGAGCTTCGTCGACGACGGCGCAGGAGAGTTCGGAATCATGCGTCCAGGAGCGTCGATTGATGTTGTCGGAGCCCACACAGGCCCAGACGTCGTCGACCACGCAGACCTTCGCGTGCACATAAACCGGGGTGCCGGCGTGGTTCTCAATGCCGTACACCGCCACCCGGTCGCCGCCGGCCGCGTGGAGTTCGCGCAGCGCCTGCCGCCGCCCGATCAGATTCGGCGGCAAGCTGATCCGGCCGTCCTGGTCCGGGTAGTGCGGAACCACGGCAATCATGCGGAGTTCGGGGTTGCGGCGCAGGGCGGTGGCGAAGCAGCGGACGATCCCGCTCGACCAGAGGTACTGGTCCTCGACGTAGATGAGGCTGCGGGCCCGGGCGATGACCTTCTGATAGCCGCGGGCCACGCTCCGCTCCCCGTCGCGGGCGAAGGGGTAGCCGGGGCGACGCCGCGGATAGGTGCGCAGCAGTTGTACCCGGGCCGACCCGTGGGGCTCGGGGTCGGGTGTCTGGGGCGGCAGCGGCTGAGCGCGATGGTCGTCGCCGCGCAGCCGCTCGCTCAGCACGTTGACGGGATTCCTCGATAAAGGCGCCGGATCGCTCCACCTCTCCCGGAAGACACTCTCCACATCGCCTACCGCCGGGCCGCGCAGCGCGACCTGGATGTCATGCCACGGAGGGGTAGCTCCATAGACCGCGGCCATCGGCTGGCTCTGGTCGTCACCGGCGTGACGGTGGTCGTCATTTCGGCTGTGACACAGATCGATCCCGCCCACGAAGGCGACGTCGAGTTCCGGGCGCGACGGGTGTCGCAGCACCACGAACTTCTGGTGATGGGAGCCGCCGGGGCGCACCCTCATATCGAGCAGGCACTCCCCGCCCGCGGCCTCGATCTCCTCACCGAGATGGCGATTCTGCTGCTCGCTGAAGGCGAAGCGATCCAGATGCGAGCGCCAGACCAGTCCCCGCACCAGCACTCCGCGGGCCGCGGCGGCCGCGAAGACCGTCGACACTTCGGTGCCGGCGCCGTCGAGCAACTGGTCCGGATCGCCGCGCCAGTCGGTGAAGAGGAGCAGGTCGCCGGCCACCATCTGCCCCACGCAGCGCAGGAGTTCCGGAAAGTAGCTCCCCCCGTGGACCAGTGGCGTCACCTCGTTGCCGCCGGTCCACGCCACCGAGTCGGGGTGGCGCCGGTCCAGGCCGGTATCCGCGTTGCCTCGCTCGGCGGCGGTCAGCAACCATTCGGTCATGGGCGTCCGGTCGTCATCAGGCGTCTCGCGTCATCATTCGCCAAGCCCCGAGGACGCTCCAGACAGTGATCCAGCCCAGGATCACGAGCACCGCGGTCAGCGTGGACTCGGTGACGCGGAAGTCCATCCCGCCACCGCCGAAGAGCAGCGGAAGCTGACCCGGTTCCAGCCGGGCCGTGGCGACGCCGACGATTCCCCTCTGCACATTGATGAAGTGCGGGATCTGGGCCCGGATCGCGATCGGCGTCAGGATGATCTCCAGCACGATCATCAGGGTGACGGCCACCGTGCGCTGCCCGAGCAGTGATCCCAGACCCAGGCCGACCAGGAACCCGATCGTCACCTCGAGTTCCAGCCAGAGCAGCGTCTTGATCATCAGTCCGGCCGACGGGTAGCGGAACTGGCCTTGGTAATCGTGGTAGTTCTGGTCGGCGACGGCGATCGCGGCCTGCTTGATCTGCGCGTCCGTGGCCGGCCCGATCTCGCCTGGGCCGGTGGCCGCCATGATCCGAGCCGGTTGGCCTGGGCGGTTGTCGCAGCCCACGCCCCCGTCGTAGGGCAGGTCGCAGAGGGCGTCGGTGGGGTGTTCGACGGCCCAGTTCTCGAACCCGCTTCGCGAGAGTCCGGCCGGCACCGTCATGCCGTTGAAGGTGAGCTTCGCCGGGGCGGCCAGCACGCAGACCGTGCAGACGATCGCGAAACCGAGCGCGACCAGCGAGACGATGATGGAGAGCCCGGCCGGGATGCGTGCCAGGTAGAGGGCCAGGCGGGAGCGGCCGGTGATGACGAGGTGACGGAACATTCCCTCGGAGAGATCGATGGATCCGGCCGTGCAGCCCAGCGTTGCCGCGGCGATGAACCCGAAGGTGTAGAGCACTCCGGCCGACAGGCCGGTGTACGTGTCGTACCCACCGGCCACTCCGTACGTGTGCGGCGAGATGGCATGCAGCAGCAATCGGATCGCGAGGTAGACGGTCGGTAGGCCGACGGTGATGAGGATCAGCGTGATCATCAAGCCACGCCGCCGGCGCAACTCCATGAAGCGGGTCACGATCATCGCTGCCGTCGGAATCGGCGAACCCCGGTGATCGCTCGCCGGGCTGGCCGCCGGTGATTCGACCGGCGGTATCGGGTCGCTCATCGTTGTCATTTGGGATCACCGAGCCGGCTCGTCACTTGCAGGAACCACGACTCGAGCGAGGCGTGGACGGGCTGAAGTCGATACAGGTCAATGCGTTCGCTGACCAGGATGCGGGCGATCTCGGCGATCACGTCGTTCTGGGCGTCGCCGTGGAGCGTCGCCGTCACTCCGTCGTCGAGGGTCTCGACCGCCGCGGCGAGATTCGTGGCCGCCAGCAGGGTCCGGGCCCGATCGGGATCGGAGCAGTCGATCTGCAGGGTGATCGAGGTACCGGCGAGGAGATCGTTGATCGGACCCTGCCGAATGACGGTGCCGCGATCGACGATGGCCACCGCGTCGCAGGTCCGCTCGATCTCGTCGAGGAGATGCGAGGAGAGCACGACGGTGCGCCCCTCATCGACCAGCGACCGGATCATGTCGCGCATGTCGTGCATGCCGGCCGGGTCGAGGCCGTTCATCGGCTCGTCCAGGATGAGCAGCTGGGGGTCACCGATCAGGCAGGCGGCCACACCGAGTCGCTGCCGCATCCCCATCGAGTATCTCGACACCTTGTCACCGCTGCGCTGGTTCAGGCCGACCCGTTCCAGCGCCGGATCGATCCGGCTGCGGGCCTCCGGTTCCCGGGCCGCGGCCAGTAGGCGCAGGTTCTGCCGCCCGGTCAGGTGGCCGTGGAAGCGAGGCTCGTCGACAATCGCGCCGACCCGGGCCAGAGCCCGATCGCGGTGTTTCGGCACCGGGTAGCCGAGCAGCGACATCGAGCCGGCGTCGGCGGAGGTGAGCCCCAGCAGCACCCGGATCAGCGTGGTCTTGCCGGCCCCGTTCGGGCCCAGGTAGCCGAAGGCGCAGCCGCGCGGGATACGCAGGTCGACACCGTCCACCGCGACGTTCGAGCCGAATTTCTTGACCAACCCCTGTGTCTGCACCGCCCACTGCTCGTCGCCTTCGGAGAGCTTCTCTCGGGACAACGTTCCTGCAGCCACCACCGCAACCTCCTCCGGTTCGGCCGCGGGCCGGCGACGACTCGCCCCGAACCCGCCTAGCGCTCGCGCGCGACCATGGGGTCATCATTCACGCGTCGCCGGGAAAACACATCAGGTACAACCCCGACACGACCCTGAGGTGAGTCCGCGTGGTCAGTGGCGCGGGCCGAGAGCCCGTACCGCAGCAGTACGACGTCCTCGATCTGACGGACCTCGATGAGCTCAGCCCGATCCTGTCCGCTCCAGCGGAAGTCGCCGTCGTTGACGAAGCGGCGGGCCCGGGAATCGCCGACGAATATCGGTGCCACCACCAGGTGCAGCTCGTCGGCCAGTCCGGCGGTGAGGAACTGCGTATGGATCGTCCCGCCGCCCTCGACCATCAGGCGCCGGATGCCGCGAGCGAAGAGGTCCTCGCAGACGATGCGCAGATCCACGTCCGGCCCACCGCCGGCGTCGATCACCGTCGCCACCGACCCCAGACGGGCCCGGGCCTGGTCGATCACCCCGCCGGGGCAGTAGACGAACTTCGCCCCGTCGCCGCAGCTGAAGAAGTTCGCGGCCGGATCGAGGTCGCCCCGCCGGGTCAGCGTGACCTTCACCGGCGACGAGGCCAGCCCGCGGGCCACCCGCGCGGCGCGGCGGGCCGGCGAGCGGACGAGCAGGCGGCAGTTGTCGTTCCGGATGGTGGCGGCACCGACGAGGATGGCGTCGACGCCGGCCCGCACCTCGTCGACCCGGTCGAAGTCGGCCTGGTTGGAGAGGGTGAGCCGGGGCTGGGTCGCCGAGTCCAGGTAGCCGTCGATGGAGACTCCGCAGCTGAGCAGCGTGTAGGGGACCTCAGCCATGGCCGGCTCCGGCTCCGGCGATGGCATGGACCGGCACCGGCATCGGCACCGGCATCGGCATCGGCATCGGCACGGCTGCGGTGATGGCGACCGGTCGGCGGCGCAGTGCGTCGGTGACCAGCAGTATTGCGCCGGGGAGCGTCGCCACGAACGCCATCACCCCGTAGGCGGTGGCGGTGGCGATTCCCTGGTCGACGCCAAGGCCGGCCGCGGCGAAGGCCCACGCGGTCACGCCCTCGCGTGGACCCCAGCCGCCGACGCTCAACGGCACCGACATGGCGAGAAGGGCCAGCATTGTCAGGGGAAGCAGCCGGGTCCAGGAGACTTCGGCGCCGCTGGCCCGAGCCGCGATGAAGAAGATGACGGCGTGCCCGGCGACGACTGCGGCCGAGGTCGCCAGGACCGTGGGCCACGCGCCGCGGTGCAGCAGCCCGCGGCGCAGGTCGGAGCCGATCGCCCGGCCGAGACGGAGTCGGGAGAGACGGAATCGGCGGACCAGAAGCGCCGCAACCAGCACGGCAAGCACCGTGATGAGGAGGACCTTCGGCATCGCCGAGCGAACCGGAGAGGCCAGTACCAGCAGCACCACCACGGCCAGCGTCGTCTGCACGAACTGGCCAGCCGTACGCTCCAGCGCGACGGCCCGCAGCCCACCGCCGACGTTCTCGACGTCCTGGCCGTGGCGCATGCCGCGGTGGACGTCACCCAGTACCCCGCCGGGGAGGGCACTGTTGAGGAATTGGGAGCGGTAGTAGGCCGCGACCGCACCACGCAGCGTGAGGCCGACGCCGAGGCCGGCCGCGATCACCCGCCACCGGGCGGCTGAGCAGATGGTGGTCACGGCGGTGACGAGGACGGCCGCGAGGAGCGTGGCCAGACTCAGGCCGCGCAGCCCGTCGAGGAACGGCCCGGCGCCGATGCGCCAGCCGAGCAGAAGCAGGATCACCGCGCCCGTCACCGGACGCCACCAGCTGCGCAGCATCGCCTGCATGCTCCTCCTGACCTCCCTCAACCCCGTCGTAGAGAGATACGACCCGGCGCCGACACGAGTTCACCCTGGCGGCCGATTCCGTCCAGCACCAGAGCCAGTCGTGCGGTGGTCTCCTCCCATCCTGACAGCTCCGGGCGCACCTCGCGGGCGAGCGCGCGCAGCGATCGGCGCAGCGGCGGTTCACTCAACCAGCGCCGCAGCGCCTCGGCGAGCGCAGCGGGGTCTTCGGGGGGGAGCAGCAGGCCAGGGCGACGCTCATCGCGGGCCGGCATGAGCGCCTCCGGGACGCCCCCGACGGCTGCCGCGATCACCGGAATCCCCCGGGCCAGGGCCTCGGTGATCACCATGCCGTAGGACTCGAACCGCGAGGGGAGGATCAGGACGTCGGCTTCGGCGTAGCTGCCCGCCAACTCCGCACCTGACCGAGGGCCGGCGAAGCTGACACGATCCGCAAGCCCACTCTCTGCGCTCCTCGCGATGAGGTGGGCGACGTAGGCCGGGTCTCGGTCGGTCGGGCCGACGAAGCGGCAACGCCACGAGAGGTCCGGCAACTCGGCCAGGGCAGCGAGCAGGAGATCCTGCCCTTTGTGCTCGGCCAGCGCACCCACGCAGAGGAGTTCCTGACCGGACTCCGATCCAGCGGCGAGCGGGGCCGCTTCAACCCCGGGCCGGGCGACGCTGATCCGGGTCGGGTCCAGCGGGTACAGCTCGAGGAGCCGGTCGCGGCTCCAGCCGCTGGTCGTCACGATCGCCGCGGCGGCCGAGAGTGCCGCCTCCTCCGCCCGCCGGCCGTCCTCATTGCCCGTGATGAGGCCGAGAGGCATGTGCAGTAGGACGACCAGGCGCAGACGGCGCGTGTGGGTAGCCAGAATCTCCGGTACGGACGAGGCGATCAGACCGTCGATGAGCAGCGTGGCGCCGTCGGGCGCGGCGCTCAGTAGCGAGTTCAGCCTCGCGTGGGCCGCCGGATCGGCGGCCGGCCACGCGCCGGCCACCTCGTCGACGCGCAGACCCCACCCCGCGGCGAGGAGGCCGTCCCGCACCCGGCGGTTGTAGCTGTTGCCACCGCTGGGACGGGCCGGATCGTCGATCCCCTCCGCAACGACGAACTGCACCTCCCTCATAGCGATCGCTCGTACCCGGCCCAGGCGACGTGGGATTCGTGCAGCGTCACGGTGAGTCCGGTCAGGCCACCGGCCCCGGCGCCGAGGGAGCCAGCATGTACCCGGGCGGCCAGGCGGTCGGCGATGACCCGGGCCAGGAACTCGGTCGAGGTGTTGACACCGGCGAATTCGGGCACTTCGTCGAGGTTGCGGTAGGTGAGGTCGGCCAGCACCTTGTGCAACTGCTGGGTGGCCTGACCGATGTCGACGACGATCCCGTCATCGTCGAGTTCGGGGCGGCGAAAGGTCGCGTCCACGACGTAGGTCGCACCGTGCAGTCGCTGGGCCGGGCCGAAGACTTCACCCTGGAAACTATGGGCGATCATCAGGTGGTCGCGCACCGTCACGCTGAACATTCCTAGCTCTCCTTCTCATATGTCACCGTGTGGCAGAGACCGGACGAGGCGGCCACTCGGGGTAGGAAGTCGGGGAGCTCGGCGAAGGGCGATGAGCCATCCAGCAGCGCGTCGAAGGCATCGTCGACCAGCAGGTCGAGGGCGAGGGTCAACCGGTCGCGCAGGGCCCGGGTGGATCGCCGGGCCGGCGCCACGGAACCGACCTGGCTGGCCCGCACCGCCAGCCTCCGGGAGTGAAACGCCCCGCCGAGGGAGAGGGTCACCTCCCGGTCTCCGTACCAACTCAGGTCGATCACCTCGGCCTCGGGCGCAAGGAGTGCAAGGCTGAGTTGCAGCCCGGACGCGCTGGCGCTGGCGTGGAAGACGGCGTCCTGCTCGCCCTCCGCCTCGCCGGGGAGCGCGAACTTCACACCCAGCCGGGCCGCGGTCTTGGCCCTGGTCTCGTCGACGTCGATTAGGGTGACCCGCACTCCAGCAACGCGGGAGAGTAGCCGGGCCAGGCAGCAGCCGACCATGCCGGCGCCGACGACCGAGATCCGGTCGCCGATCAGCGGCGGGGAGTCCCAGAGGGCGTTCACCGCGGTCTCAACGGTGCCGGCCAGCACGGCGCGCCCGGTCGGAAGCCCCTCCGGCAGCGCGACGACGGAGCGAGCCGGGACCACGTACTGCGTCTGATGGGGGTAAAGGCAGAAGACTTCGCGGCCGAGGAGTTCCGGCACCCCGCCGATGACCACCCCGACGTTCAGGTACCCGTACTTCACCGGGCCCGGGAAGTCGCCCTCCTGGAAGGGGGCTCGCATCGTCAGGTACTCACTCGCCGGCACTTCGCCGCGAAACACGAGGGATTCCGTCCCCCGGCTGATACCGGATCGCAGGGTCCGCACCAGCACGTCCGCCGGCCCGGGCTCGGGAACCGGGACGGAGCGGATCTCGCCGACCCCGGGCGCGGTGGTCCAGAACGCCCGCGCGCTACCCGCCATCGACGAACCCTCCTTCGGAAGTGAACCGAGTCAGGGCACACTCCGTATCAACGGTATACACCACTTATACGGAGGTGCGACCTTGATGGTTCGAGCAGCTCTGGGCATCGGGTTCGCCGCCGGATTGGCGGTACTCGCCGGGCTCAGCCTGACCGTCGGCTTGACGTTCGGCGGCTGGCTTGTCGGCATTGCGGTGGCCCTGGTCGTGAACGGGCTACTCGCCTCCGGGCTGGCTCGCGCCGGAACCACGGTCGGACCGGCCGACCGCGTAACCCTGCTACGGGCCGCCCTGGTGGGTGGGGTCTGTGCGCTGATCGTCTCGTCCATCAGCGGGGCGATCTCACTGAAGGCGTTGGTCGTCCTAGCCTCCGTGGCGCTCATCCTGGACGGCGTCGACGGCCGGGTGGCCCGAGCCACCGGCACCGTATCCGCGCTCGGCGCGCGATTCGATCTGGAGACCGACGCGCTGCTGATCCTGGCTCTCAGTTGCTACGACGCGCGCCTCTTCGGACGCTGGGTCTTGCTGATCGGAGCGGCCCGCTACCTGCTGCTGGCCGCGGGATCACTCTGGCCGTGGCTGCGTGAACCCGCCCCGCCGCGCTACTGGTGCAAGGTGGTGGCCGCGATCCAGGGAATCCTCCTCACCGCGATCGCGCCGCAGTTGCTGCCGGTGGGGGTTGCCGTGCTGCTACTGCTGACGTCCCTGGGGTTGCTGGCCGAGTCGTTCGGTCGGGAGGTGCTCTGGCTGTATCGGCATCGGGGTGTGCCGGCGCCGGTGCTGCTGGTCAGCGCGCAGAGCCATGTCTGACCCGGCACCCGCGCCCGCGATCCCGTCCAGCCCGAAGCGCAGCATCCGGGACCGGTGGCGGCCGGCGGCACGACTGGCCTGGAGCGTGCTGGCGCTCCTCATCGTCTGGGGAGCCCTGATATTTCCGAACCGTCTGGAGCAGCTCACCCCGGCGTCCGCCCTCCAGATCCCGATCGAGGGGCTGCTGCTCGTCGGTCTCTCACTCGTCCTGCCACGGCGGCCGCGTCAGGTGCTGGCTGCGGTCGCCGGTCTGCTGCTCGGCCTGCTGGTCGTGGTGAAGTTGCTCGACATCGGCTTCTACGAGGAGCTCGACCGTCCCTTCAACCCGATCATCGACTGGAGCAGTATCGGGCCGGGCTTCGGTGTCGTACAGGACTCCATCGGGCGCGCCGAGGCCGACGCCGCGGCCGTGGTGGCGCTGGCCGTCGTCGCCGGCTTGATCGTCCTAGTGACCATCTCGGCGATCCGACTCACCACCCTCGGCGCCTCCCATCGCCGGGCGGCCGGCCGGGTGATCGGGGCGCTGGCCGCCGTGTGGATCCTCTGCGCCGCGTTCAGCGTCAGCGCCGTCTCCGGCGTTCCCGTCGCCGCCCACGGCGTCTCTCAGCTGGCGGCCGAGCAGGTACGCGACGCCGGCACGGCGGTGCAGGACCAGCAGCGTTTCGAGTCACTACTCGGATCTCACGACGCATTCAGCGCCGCATCGGGGAGCAGCCTCCTCACCAGCCTGCGCGGGAAGGACGTCATCTTCGCCTTCGTCGAGAGCTACGGACAGGTCGCCGTACAGGGCACTTCCTTCTCCCCGCCCATCGACCAGGTGCTGCAGACCGGCAACAAAACATTGGGGTCGGCCGGTTTTTCGGCCCGCAGCGCCTTCCTCACCTCACCGACCTTCGGCGGCATCAGCTGGCTGGCCCACTCGACCCTGCAGTCCGGGCTCTGGGTCAACAATCAGCAGCGCTACAACCAGCTCGTCTCAAGCAACCGCCTCACCCTCTCCGACGCGTTCAAGCGGGCGGGCTGGCGAACGGTGGGCGATGTGCCGTCAAATGAGGGCGTCTGGGCGCAGGGCACGTCGTTTTATCACTATGACCGGCTCTACGACGAACGCGGCGTCGGCTATGCCGGTCCGAAGTTCTCCTACGCGTCGATGCCCGACCAGTACACGCTCTCGGCGTTCCAGCGGGCGGAACTCAAGCCGGGGCACGCACCGGTGATGGCCGAGATAGATCTCGTCTCCTCCCACACCCCGTGGGCACCACTGCCCCGGCTAGTGCCCTGGAGCGCGGTCGGTGACGGGTCGGTCTTCGACGAGATGCCGGCGCAGGGTCGGCAGCCCAGCGCCATCTGGCCGAACGCGGCCAAGGTGCAGGCCAGCTACGGCGAATCGGTGCAGTACTCCCTGAACGCACTCGTCGGCTGGGTGACCAACCTGCACGACAACAATCTCGTGCTGGTGATGCTCGGCGACCATCAGCCGGCGACGATCGTCAGCGGCGCCGGCGCCAACCACGAGGTGCCGATCTCGATCATCGCCCATGACCCGAGCGTCCTGGGGCAGATCGCCGGCTGGGGTTGGCAGGACGGCCTGCTGCCCTCGCCGACGGCGCCGGTCTGGCCGATGGACGCCTTCCGTGATCGGTTCCTCACCGCCTACGGGCCGTCGAACAGCACCGGCCAACCACACTGACGTCGTCTCGGGCCTGACGAACCCGACTAGCGCAGCTGACTGCGCGGTTTCGCTTGCCGGGCCGAGAGCGCCCATACGCAGCAGATCAAGCAGACCGCGGCGAGGAAGAGCGTCACCCAGAGCCCGTAGGCCAGCGCGACATCATCTGGCGAGACCTGATGTTCGGTGGCCTGATCGGCGGTGAGGCCGACGGATTCGACGAAGACCAGCATCAACTCGCAGGCACTGAACGCCACGGCGGCGATGCATACCCAGAGCGTCCCCCACCGCAGCAGCACGAGGACGCCGATCAGCGCAACGAGGATGGGTAGCAGAGCGAGCAGCTTGCCTAGATCGGTACCGGAGATCACGAGCGACAGCAGCGGAATTCGGGCCCACGGAAGCAGCGCGGCGAGAGAGGTGAGGACGGCAGTGACGATGATCGCCCAGCCCAGCCACGGCAGGGCCACTTCCTCCGGCTGGTCTGTTGCGTAGCGTTCGCCGTAGCCGAGGCTCCCCACGGTGGAGGGCCGAAAGGCCGGAGACGGTGGTTCCTCGGGGCTCGTCATCGCAATATGGAAGCACGGGCGCGTCCGAGTGGGAGGAGATTGTGTCCGAGATTGCAGAAGCCTCCTGGCGGGTACACCGAGTGCAGGATTCGATACAGACCTTTCGCTGACGAATGAGCAAACCGGAGGATGAACCGCAGATGACGAAGGCCAGCCTGGTAGTGGCGTCCAATCGAGGGCCGGTGTCGATATCGGTCGGTTCGGACGGCGAGGAGCAGACCGTCCGTGGCGGCGGAGGTCTGGTCAGCGGCATGCAGGCGGCGCTGGATTCAGCCGGCGACGCGGTCTGGGTCTGCTCGGCGATGACCGACCGGGAGCGTTCGGTGGCTCGGCGGGCCGGCGGTGCGCCACTCACGTTCAGCGGGTCAGGCGGCGATGACGCTGCGGGCGGCGACTTCGACGTGGTGATGCTCCCCATCGACGGCGTCACCTTCCGCCGGGCTTACAACGGCATCGCCAACGCCACCCTGTGGTTCGTGCTGCACATGCTCTTCGAACCGACCCGGCGCCCGCTCTTCGACGCCGCGTGGCGGGGGCAGTGGGCGGCGTATGAGCGTTACAACCAGAGCTTCGCCGAGGCGGTGGACCGGGTGGCCGAAGAAGGGGCCACCGTGATGGTGCAGGACTACCACCTCTTCCTGCTGCCAGCCCTGCTCCGGGAACGTCGGCCCGACCTGAAGATCGGCTTCTTCACCCATACGCCCTGGGTCTCCCCCGACTACTTCGGCCTTCTACCCGACGACGTCGCCCACGACATCCTCTCCGGAATCCTCGGCGCCGACGTCGTCGGTTTCCACACCTGGCGCTGGGCCGAGCAGTTCCAGCAGTGCTGCCAGGCCGTCCTCGGCAAGGTCCCGCACGACCAGCTGCAGGTCTACGGCCTCACCGCGGACGCGCAGGAGATGGCCGGGTTGCAGCGGCAGGCCGACGTCCGGAGTGCGGTCCGGGAGCTCCGCGAGGAGATTGGTGACCGGCTGGTGATCGGACGGGTCGACCGGGCCGAGTTGTCGAAGAACGTCTACCGCGGGCTGCTGGCCTACCGGGAGTTACTGCACCGGTTTCCGCAGTGGCAAAGCCGGGTGGTGCACGCCGTCTTCGACAATCCGTCCCGGGAGGACATCCCCGAATACCGCGAGTACACCGCGGCGGTGGAGCGGCTGGGGCGCGAGATCGACGAGGAGTTCGGCACCGACGACTGGACGCCGCTGCTGCTCACCATCGAGCAGGACTACCCGAGCGCGCTGGCCGCACTCACCCTCACCGATGTCGTCTTCATCAACTCCGTCCGGGACGGCATGAATCTGGTCGCGTTCGAGGCGGTGCTGCTCTCGGAACGAGACCCGGTGATGGTGCTCTCCCGCGAGACCGGAGCCGCCGACGTCCTCGGCGCTGACGCGCTTCTGGTGAACCCGTATGACGTCGGGCAGACCGCGGCCGCCCTCGACCAGGCCCTCACCACCGTGCAGCGCGAACGGGAGAGTGGCGAGGAGACGGGCCACGAACGGAGTGCGCGACTGCGGGCGTCGGCCAGCCAGTTCCCACCGGCAGAGTGGTTCGACGAGCAGCTGCGGCAGGTCCGCTCAGCCGCCAAGAACAGCTCGTAGCAGGGTCAGCAGGCCCGACGGCCCATCGACCACGGCATCGAGACCGTCGCCCTGCTCGCTCCAGTGGACCTCGGGTGAACTCACCGCGACCGCCCACGCCGATCGGCCGGCCGCGCGCAGTTCCCGCACCACAGCGAAGGCCGGACGGTCAGCCACGTCGTCGCCGGCGTAGAGGAGCTGCGACCGGCCGGCGGCGGCCACGACCTCCCGCAGCGCTCGCCCCTTGTCGAAACCGGCCAAGCGGAGTTCCAGCACCCGCCGCCCAGCGTGCACTTCGAGGCCGAGCGGGGCGGCCAGCGCCTCGACCGACGGGCGGAGCGAGTCGATCGCGGCATCCGGATCGTCAAGGCCCCGGGCGTGCACCACCAGCGACAGGCCCTTCTCCTCGATCCACAGTTGGGATGAGACGCCCTCCACAAGCGCGGGGAGCTGGGCGCGGGCCTCGTCGAGTTCGGGCGGCGCCTCCACCGTCTCCAGCTCGCCGTCACGCCAGGTCTGCGCGCCGTAGAGGCCGGCGACGACGAGGCCGGGGAGCTCGCCCACACCACTCAGCTCCAGAGCGGTGCGAGCCTCCCGTCCGGTGATGATCGCCACCGACGCACCACCCTCGACCAGCCCGCGCAGCACCTCCAGGGCGCCGTCGATTGGCCGGGCATCGGCCGGGCGCGCGACGATCGGGGCCAGGGTGCCGTCGAAGTCGAGGGCGATGAGGCTCTGCGGCAGGTGGGCTCGAAGCGCAGCCACCAGTGGCGCGGCAGCGCCGCCGCCATGGTCGCCGCCGAATTGGTCGCCGCCGCCGCTGCGCTCAGCCGGCAGCGACATCGATGAGGACCTTCCCGGTGACCGAATCCTGCACCGCGCGATGCGCCTCGGCCGTCTCGGCCAGCGGGAAGTGGTGCAGCGGCAGCCCGTGGGCGTCGCCAACACCGATCGCATCGTCCAGGATGGCCGCCGAGATGTCCTCGATCGCCTGCCCCTTGGCCCGCGCCGGTGCGGTGTACAGCAGCACGAACTGCCATCTCGCGTTCGGCGCCATCAGCGGACGGATCGGGAGGGTGAAGTCGCTGCCGCCGTTGTCGGCGTAGATCGCCACCGACCCGAGCGGGGCGATGACCGCGGCGTCGATCTCGGCGTTCGCGGCGGCGGAGACCTCGACGATCGTGTCGACACCCCGCGAGCTGATGCGGCGGATCTCGGCGATGACGTCCTGCTGGCGGTAGTTGATGACGTGGTCAGCTCCGGCCGCTGCCGCGAGTTGCGCCTTGGCCGGGCTGCTGACGGTGCTGATCACGGTCGCGTCCGACCAACGGGCCAGTTGAATGGCCGCATTTCCCACCGCTCCGGCTCCGCCGGCGACGAGGACGACCCGGCCGGTCAGGGTGCCCGGACCGAGGCGTCGCGGCCCCTCCTCGGTGACGGTGAGGCAGCGGTGCGCGGTGATGAACGGGACCCCGAGTGAGGCCCCGAGGTCGTAGGAGGCGTTGTCGGGAAGCATGACCAGCTGCCGGGCGGGGACGATTGCAAACTCCTGGGCGGTCCCCTCGGGGCGCTGGTACGCCGCCTCCCAGATCCAGACCCGCAGCCCGAGCACCGCGACCTCGACACCGGCCCCGACCGCGTCGACCAACCCGGCACCGTCATGGTTGGGAACCTGAGCCGGGACGATGCTCCTTGATTCGCCGCCTTGGCGGGCTTTCCAGTCGGTCGGGTTCACCCCGGAGCGGTGAATACGGACCCGAACTTCGCCGGGACCCGGTTCGAGCAGCGGTTTATCCACCAATTGCAGCACTTCCGGGCCGCCGGTCTGCTGATAGGTAACTGCCCTGGGGGCATCCTCCGGCATGGTCGTCTCCTTCTCGGCAGCGGCAGGTTCAACTCTAACCATGCCGGCCGGCGGATCGGCCAGAGAATGCGATCAGTCGACGCCGCTCTCGGCCCGGTGCGGCGCGGCCAGCGGCCAACCACCGGCGGCAAGGTGGGCGCTGACCCGGGCAATGTCGGCATCCAGCGGCTTCTCACGGGTGATGTCGGCGATCGCAGCCCGGATCGACTCCCCCGAGGTCGGGTGGCCGGTGCGCAGCAGTTCGTCGGTGAGGACGTCGGCGACCTGGGCGACCTCGTCATCGGTCAACTGGCGGGCCAGCAGCGCGAAGAGCGGAAAGTAGTCGCGCTCAGGCACCCCTTCGGGGTAGCCGGCCCGTAGAAACGTCACGATGGAATCGACGAACGTCGACATCTCTTCCTCCTCGCTTGGCTGATCAGCTACCGGAGACGATCAGGTAGAGACCCCACCCGATGGCGACGACTACGACAGCGAAACACACAACGGCGGTGGCTATGCCAACCACACTCCCGCCGACGATCTGATCCTCCTCCGGGCCGGACGCGGTTCGCGATCCGGGCGCGCTCAGTGCCCGCAGGCCGACCGCGAAGAGCGCCGGCAGACCGGCCCCGCAGATCATCCCGAGCACGAGAATCTGCCATAAAGCATGGAGATTGATCCATTGATTCACGACCAGTTCCTCTCTTGCTTGACCGCGGTGCCCGCGGTACTTGAGGCTCCCACGGCGACCGGCTCCTCGGCCGGAACGACGGTGCCCGACCATTCAGCATTGACGTTGCCGGGGTGTACTGACGTCTTGCGCGAACGGACGTACAGCACGGAGGCGAAGACGATGAGAATCGCCAGCATTACCAGCACTCCGGCCGGGTCACCCAGGCCGTTGGCCACGAAATACGCGGCAGCGCCGACCAGTCCGGAGGCCGGCAGGGTCACCAGCCAGGCCATCGCCATCCGCCCGGCCACCGACCAGCGCACCTCGGCGCCCCGCTTTCCGAGGCCGGTTCCGAGGATCGATCCGGTGGCCACGTGGGTCGTCGACAGCGAGTAGCCGAAGTGGCTGGAGAGCAGGATGGTCGCGGCCGAGGCCGACTCCGCCGCCATACCCTGCGGCGAATCGATCTCCACCAAGCCCTTGCCCATCGTCCGGATCACCCGCCATCCGCCGACGTAGGTGCCCAGGCTGATCGCCAGCGCACACGAGAGGATGACCCAGAAGGGTGCCTGGGCATTGGCCGGCACGTTGCCGTTCACGATCAAGGCCAGCGTGATGATTCCCATGGTTTTCTGGGCATCGTTGGTGCCGTGGGCCAGTGACACCATCGAGGCCGAACCGATCTGCCCGATGCGGAACCCGTGGGAGCGGGCCTTCTGCGGAACTCCGCGACTGATCCGATAGATCAGGTAGGTGCCGGTCGTGGCGATGAGGCCGGCGATGATCGGCGAGAGGCCGGCCGGGATGATCACCTTCGACACCAGGCCCTGCCACTTCACCGCACTCCCACCCGCCGCGGCGATGGTGGCTCCGACGACGCCGCCGATGAGCGAGTGCGACGAACTGGACGGGATCCCCAGGTACCAGGTGGCCAGGTTCCAGGTGATCCCGCCGACGAGGCCGGCGAAGACCACGGTCAGCGTCACCAGATGGGTATTCACCAACCCACTGGCGATCGTTGCCGCCACGCTCAAGGAGAGAAACGCGCCGACCAGGTTCAGGGCGCCGGAGACGGCGACGGCGACCTTTGGTTTCAGAGCGCCGGTGGCGATCGACGTCGCCATCGCATTCGCGGTGTCGTGAAACCCGTTGGTGAAGTCGAAGGACAACGCCGTGATTACCACGATGATCAGCAGGAAATCATTGGCCATATCTCAGCGATACCCTGGCCGGTGGGCCCGTGAAACCGTTTCCGGCGACTGTTCATCCGATGGTCAGACCAGCGCCAACTCTCGTTCACCCAGCGTGGCGGAGCGCCCGTCTGATCCGGCGCTGGTTCTCGTCCTCGCGCTGCCAGAGCAGGCCGAAAGTAAAGCCGTTCTCGTCGGGGAGCGCGCTCGTAGCCGCCCCCCATTTGCGCAGGAGTTCCTTGGCCACGACGGCATCCTGGAACTCTCCGAGCGTCGTCTGCAGCCGTTTGAAGTCGCGGATTCGTCGGCGGGCGCCGTCGAGTTCGGTGGCCTCATAGGCATAGCGGGCCCGCTTGGCCGCCTTCCTGGCTCGGTGCAGGGCGGCGTCGTCCTTGGGCGAACGCAGTGCGCGCCGCAGCCGCTTCTGGTACTTCTGCTCGGCCTGGGCGACGAGCTTCTCGATCTGCTTGCGCTTCGGGGGCTTTGCCGCCGCCTGGTGCTCGACGAAGGCCTCGACCGCATCCAGCAGAGCGAAGTAGCGGGGGCTGTGCATCGCCTCGCCCAGGACGGCCAGCGCGTCACGCTCCCACTGGTCGATGCTGGTCGCGATCCGGGCGGCCACCGCGCCGAGCGTCAGTTCCACCGGGACGTCACCCAACGCCTGGCGAAAGTGGGCACGCATGACCTGGGCATCTCGCGCATCACCCAGGAGCGCGGCGTACCAGGCGATCTCAGTGTCCAGATCGAAGTCCAGATCGGCGTCCAGATCGGCGTCAACGTCCGCATCGCCGGTGGCGCCGTCATCGGCCAGCAGCGGCGCAAAGTTTCGCAGAGTACTGCGAAGTCTCCGGCAGGCGACCCGGGTCGGGTGCACCGCGTCGTTACCCATCCGCAGGTCCAGGTCGCCGGCGAGGAGGGCGAGGTATTGCTCATGGAGGTAGCGGGCGATCGGCGCGGCGATGGGCGGGGGCACGGCATCGTCGAGCTCAAGGGTCCGCGTCAGCTTCGACGAACCAGGGCGGGGCATGGCGCCGGCTCGCTGTAGTTGCTTGCCGAGGCGTCGCAGCAACTTCGGCGAACCCTGCTTCAGCTCGACCTCCACCTCACGCCAGGCCTGTATCGACGCCGTCGGTCCGATCGCCGTCGAGTGGACGGTGTCGTCGGCCAGCTCCAGCAACAACGTTCCGGTGGCGTCGTGGACGCTGTGCAGAGTCCGGGCCGTGCGCACGATGGCGATCGGGCGCAGGGTGCGGCCCCGCCCCAGCCCGGCCAGAATCTCGCCGATGGACTCCGGCGGTGTCACGTTCTCATCGACCGAAGATGGTTGCAGAGGTTGGGTGATCTCGATCCGGTGCTCAGTCCGGCTAGCCAGTTTCGCCTGCCAGCCGGTGTCGGTGTCACCGGTGCGACGGCGCAGTGAGACGTCCGCATTCAGCAGGTCGTGGCGATCGGTGTCGAAGTAGGTGCTGGAGAGATGCACCTGGGCGATGGATACCGTCGCACCTTCCGGCAGGTCCGGGATCAGCTCCGGCGGTACGAAGGTTGCCGGTACGTCCCACTTCTCCTCGCGTTCCAGCGACCGCTTCGGCGTCATTCACCGACCCTACGCCGCAGTGCTCATGCCGGGCGGGTGACGCGACCGGCGCCGACGTCACGCGACTATCAGTTGGTGAACTGGGCGGCCTGGTGACCCCAACGGCAGCGGCGAATGTCGCTACTCGCCGATGGGTCTCGCTGGCCGGAATCTGTACCGCGGCCGGGATCGTCTGGCTCGCCTTCGCCGACCTGGGTGTGGCGCTGCCGACGATCGCCAACGAGTTCCACGCCGATCTGGGCACCCTGGAGTGGGCGAACAACGCCTTCAGCCTGGTCACCGGCGCCCTCGTCATCGCCGCCGGGAAGTTCGGCGACATCTTCGGACGGCGGCGCATGCTGCTGCTCGGCACCGTCCTCTTCGCGGCGTTCTCGGTGGTGGGGGCCGTCGCTAACGGTTCCGGCCTGCTGATCGCCGGACGAGGGTTGATGGGCATCGGCGCGGCGCTGATCCTGCCGGCCACGCTCGCCCTGATCCCGCCGCAGTTCTCCGGCGCCGCGCAGCTCACCGCCTTCGGGGTCTGGCAGGCCGTGGCCTGGGGCGGGCAGGCGGTCGGGCCGGCGGTCGGCGGGGTGCTCACCGAGACGCTGAGTTGGCGATGGCTCTTCTGGCTGAACCTGCCGCTCGCGGCGCTGGCCTTTCTGGTCGTGCGGGCGTTCACGCCGGAGTCGAGCGACCCCGGCGCCTCGCGGCGCATCGACTGGGCGGGGCTGGCGACCATCGGCCTGGCCGTCTTCGCCTTGCTGTACGCGCTCACCGACGGTCCGAGTGCGGGCTGGGGCGATCCGCTGGTCGTCGCACTGGCGGTGGCGGCGGTGGCCCTCGGCGTTGCTTGGTACTTCATCGAGAGTCGGGTCCGGGAGCCTCTGGTCGACCTCAGTCTCTTCAAGATCAAGCCCTACGACGGCGCGCTGATCGCCAACCTGACGATGAACCTGAGTTTCGCCGGCCTCAACTACCTGCTGGTGCTCTGGCTGCAGAACGTCCGCGGCTACGACGCGATCCAGGCCGGTCTGCTCATGCTCCCGTCCACCCTCGGCATTTTCCTCTTCATCCCACTGGGCGGGCGGATGTCGTCCCGGGTCGGTTCACGACGCCCGGTGTACATCGGCCTGCTCATCATGAGCGCGGG
Source organism: Frankineae bacterium MT45 (assembly GCA_900100325.1). NCBI lineage: Bacteria > Bacillati > Actinomycetota > Actinomycetes > Frankiales > Frankineae bacterium MT45. The sequence continues at coordinate 1,523,497 of LT629697.1, read as the reverse complement.
CATCCTCGTGCTCGGACTGGTGCGGGAGGACGTCAGCCTCGGCCTGATCATGGCGGCCCTGGTGATCACCGGACTAGGGCTCGGGTTGCTCTCGACACCGATCTCGAACACCGCGGTGGGTGATGTGGCCGAGGACCTCGCCGGAACGGCGGCCGGCGTCTTCAAGATGTCGAGCATGGTTGGTGGCGCGCTCGGGGTAGCCCTGCTCACCGCCTTCGCCCGTAGCTTCGGCAGCAAGCACACCACCGACGCTGCACAGCTGGCCGGGCTCACCGACCAGCAGGTCACCCAGACCAAGGAGGCGCTCGTCGGGTCGTCCTCATTCTCCGACGCACTGACGCACCTGCCCCAGGAACTGCAGGCGACCGTCACCCGGGTGGCGAAGTCCGCCTTCACCGACGGCGTGGCGGATGCCTTCATCATCACGGGCGTCGTCGGGGTTCTCGCGACGATCGTCGTCGTGCTGGTCTGGCCGGCCCGCACCGGTAACACCGGTCCGGAGGCCAGCGACTGAACCGTTTGTACATAATGGGCCATGCCGTCGCCGATGCCCCGTCGCGAGTTGATGCGCACCCTCCTCGCGCGGGTCGACCTCGACCAGCTCACCGACGGAGTGCTCGCCAGTTTCGTCAGCAGCCCCGACTTCCAGTCGCTACGCCCGCCGCAGGAGGTGCTGCGGGCGTGGGTGCGCTGGAACGTCGACATGATGATGCGCTGGTCGGCCGACGGCGACGGCCCGGGCGAAGCCGAACTGGAGGGGTTTCGCGAGCTTGCACGCATCTCGGCCTCGGAAGGCACGGGCGTCGACACCATCCCGGCCAACTACCGTCGCGGCGCGAGATACGCCTGGCGAACGCTGATGGAGCAGGCCACCGACGAGGAGCGAGCCCAGCTCCACGGAGGCGCCGACCTACTGTTTGAGTTCGTTGATCGTTTCACCCGCGCCTTCGCCGAGGCCTACGAGGAGGCGAGTCGTCTGGGCGGCGCCTCGGCCCGTGAGCGCTGCGCCCAGGAACTCTTCGACGCGATCGTCGACGGTGCCGAACTCATCGACGAGCAGGCACGCCTCAGCGCCCGCATCGGGATCAACCAGGCGACCCAACTCCGCCCGTTCATCATCGCGGGCCCTCCACAGCCGATGAGCTTCTGGCTGAGCCTGGCCCAGCAGTATCGCGACGATGGCTTCCTCGCGATCGCCCGCGGACGGCAGCTCACCGCGATCGGCCCCGACGGGCCACCTTCCCGCGAACTGGCCGAATCCCTTATTTTTGTTGCCGGTGAGACGGTGCCGCTCACCGAATTGGGCCGCGAATTGGCCCGGGTCCGGTCGGTCATCGAGATCGCCCGCTCGCTCGAACTCCGCGGCGAGGTGCGGCCGGATCAGCTACTCACCGAGCAACTGATCCGGGCCGCACCCGACATCGCTATCCAACTCCACCGCCGGGTCTACGGTGCGCTACCCGAGGAGCTGGTGGATACCCTCGACGCCCTGGTCGATCACGGATTCGACCGGGCGGCGACCGCCGCCTCGCTCCCCGTCCATCGCAATACCCTCACCAACCGGATGGGGCGTATTGAGCGACTCACGGGGTTGAATCTCGACGCCACGGCGGACCGCAGCCTGATCTGGCTGGCCCGTCGCCAGGCGCAGTTGCAGCCCGAAGCGATGAGCTAGGCCGACGACTTGGTGCCGCGTGCCGGATGCCGCTACAGCTTCGAGATGATGAAGTTCGCGGCGTCCTCGGTCTGCGTGAAGTACGACAGGTGCGCGAAGATGTTGATCTGATTCGGCTGGCACACCGGGTCACCGTCGGCGCAGTACTCCTTGGTCCGGCTGGCCAGCGGGCCGACGATGTGCTTGCCGATCGAGCCGAGCGGGTTGCCGAAGAGGACGATCGCTGAGATGTGCGAGATCACGGCGTCGGAGAAGACTGCCGTCGGCTTCCCGCCGTTGATCGTTCCGGTCATGTCATAGCCGAGCGCCTCATCGACGATCTGCGCGCCCTGGGAGTACCCGGAGAGGACGATCTTCTGATTCGGGCAGGCGGCGACGGCGGCCGTAACTTGCGCGACCTCGGCCTGATCGCCCTTCACCGGCGACTGCGTGTCGATGTTCGCCGGGTAGTCGATCGCCTCGGAGGAGAAGACGCCCGGGCCCTTCTTGTTCAGGTTGGAGATGAGGGTGTCGCCGACGATGAAGCCCAGCGTTCCGATCTCGAAGGTCCCGCGCGCGACGATCAACTTCGCCGGCGTGCAGGTCGCCGCAGTGGCGGTGACGGCTCCCGCCCCCTCGCCTCCGCCGACGCCGACGGCAGCCGCCGCCGCGACGGCGACACAGCCGAGTCCGGCGATCAGTCGCCTGCCCATACGTGAGATATGCATGCTCTTTCCCGTCTGCGGGAAGCCGTTTCCCAGAGCAGCCCGATGCCGCCAGTCGCTTCCGCCGTGGAGACGCTAATGGGCGCCACTCCCGCTGGTCATCGGCGTGCTGCACCGAATTTCACCGGCCGGCTGTGCAGCCGGCCCCCGAGTCGAGCGCGGAGCTAGTTGAAGGGGATCCAAGCCGTCCGCGCCAGCGTCGCCGGGTTGGTGATCTGAACTCCCCCGCCCGAGACGGTCCAGAGATCACCGTTGGCGATGAGGCTGCGCTGGATGCCCAGTTGATCGTCGGGCACTCCCGGCGTGAGCGGGTTGGCCAGCAGGCCAACCGTGGTCAGCGCCGAGCCAGCGGCCCGCACGACCAGGACCTTGCCGGATTGCCCCGACGCCCACGTCTGCACCGGCACCACGATCAGTCCCGTCGGCCGCCAGTACAGGAATGCGTGCGGATCGAGAGTGCTCCAGCCCGGCGTGTTCGGCAGCGCGACCTGAGCCGTGCGCTTGGCTGCGGCCGGATTGGCCACGTCGAAGAGCGAGATCTGCACCCCGGCAATCTGGCCCCGGGTGGATACAGCTTGGCCGACTCCGATCAGGCGGCCGCCCCCGGCATCGTGCAGATAGTCGGAATATCCCGTAATTTTCAGCGTTCCGGCCACATGCGGAGCGGCGGGGTTGCTGAGATCGACGGTGTACAGCGGATCAACCTGGCGGAACGTGACTACGTAGGCCAGTGGCCCAAGGAATCGCACCGCGTAGAGCCGCTCGTTCTTCCCAAGGCCCCCGACGTGCCCGGTGGTGGCCAGAGTGTCGGCGTTCAGCACGTAGATGCTCGTCTGCAGGGGTGCTGGGGAGCCGTCAGTGGTGGTGGCGATCCGCAGCGACCCGTTGTACTCCGAGAGCGAATACGCGCTGAGCAGGCGTCCGGGAATCTGGCCTGAACCGAGGTAGGTCGGCGGTGCATTCCCGGCGATATCGAAACGATGGATCTCGGTCTGATCCGCTTTGACGGCCGCAGGGCGACTCTCGCAGCAGTTCCAAGCCGGGTTGCTCGTGACGTAGAGACTGTCAGACGAGGCATAGACGGTGTCGCCGTCGGCGGCGAGCGTCACCGGCGCCGGCGGTGCGGCCAGGTGGGTGAGGTCGAGGGTGTAGATCGACAACATGGACGCCGCCGTGTAGTCGACGGGATGGCTGATCTGACTACAGGGCACCGTGTGCTCGGTCGTCTGCGAACCTAGGGTGAGCGAGTACTGGGGAATCCAGGTCGAAAGCGGCGCGTCTTCGATAACCTTTCGATTTGCCGCAAGCGAAGCAGCCGTTCCCCCGTTGTACGGCGCAAAGCTCAGCACCGGCTGGCTCTTGACGACCAGTCGGACGGTCGAGCCGACCATGCGTGCGTCGAGGAAGTCCCCCGACGCCCTCAGCAGGCCGGACACCTTGGGAGCTGCGCTCAGGTCCACGAAGAGGTACGTGGAACGTAGGCTCGTGGGCTGCACCGCGGCGCCCACGATCAGGCCGCCTTCGTACGTGTTGGCGGTGGAGGTGCTACTGAGAATAACCAGTGCATGGTCTCCGTCGACGAGCATCGTCGCGTCCGACCAGCCGTCGTACATCGTCAGGTCGAGGCGTCCGGTGATCTTTCCCGTAGTTTGGTCCAGCACCCGCAGTACGCCGTCGGTGATGGTGATGACCCGCCCGTGGTCGGCCTTGACGATGTCCGGCTCGTCAACGCCAACTTCCTGCACGTTGGTGTCTGATGTATCTGCCTGGGCGGTAGCGGCTATCGCGTCGGAGGCGGAAGGCAGCTGCTCTGTCCCGCCCCCGGAGTACCCGTTCCCGAAGGAGCCCGACAGGCCAGGGAGCCCATACGGCGTGACGCTGGCCGCGGCGCGGTCCCGCAGATCAGCCAGCAGCGATTGGCAGGATGACTCTGTCTTCAATAGCTTGGCCGCCGGGCGAATCGCCGGCAGGCCCAGCGAATTTCCAGACGGCCCGCTCGCCTCGCCGCCGACGGATGGCGTTGCCGCAGGTGGGTTGGCCGCGATCGCCACTGCCGCGACGACGCCGGCCGCGGCCAGGAGCGCCCCGGCCGGCAGCCAGGTCCGGCGCCGAGTGAGGCCCTGCGCCAGTGACCGTCGTCGGGAGGGCGTAACGCCCCGATCGACACGGCTATGAATCGCGGCCAGTGCCTGGTCCGCTTCGGGGGTGCTCACCCAGTCGTGATCAGCCGCCGTATCGGGGCGCAGTGCGCGCAGCCGACGGCTGAGGTCCTCATCCTTCCCGCGCTCAGCCACGGAGCGCCGCCGCGAGTTGACCGGCCGGCGAACTGCCGCGGTATCCGGCGGCATCCAGCGCGGCTGCGAGGCGCTTGCGGGCCCGATGCAGCTTCACCGCATAGGTCGCCGGGTTGCAGCCGAGCGCCTGAGCCGCTTGGGCCGGTGTCAGGTCGTACCAGCCGGTGAGGGTCAGGACCTCTCGGTCACCGGCGGGGAGCGAGGCGAGCGTGTGGGCAAACGCCTGCTTCAGCTCAATCTCGTCGCTGTCGGCGGCCAGGCTCGCGTCGTCCATGAGCCGCGCGATCAACTCGTCGTGTCGCCGGAAACCGCGGTAGCGATTGGCCAACAACCGGCGGGCGGCGCCGAAGAGCCAGCCCAGCGGGGACTCGGTTATCTCCTCCGCCTTGCCAAATGCCGTCACGAATACCTCCTGGAGCACGTCCTGCGCAGTCTGCGGGTCGGTCCGGTGGAGCAGGTAGGCGAGAACGCGGGACGAGTACGCCCGGAACCATTCATCCGTCACGATGCGCCGTTCGGCGTCCTCCACTGCCCCTCCTTCGCGATGCTGCGCACCGTCAACAGGTAGGTGTCCGCGTGGAGTGAATTTATTACAGCAACGGACCCACGGATCTCCTCACCGCGGTGTCCGGGGCGAAGAGGGGGATGACGCCTTCCGCGAAGCTGTAGGCCTCCTCGAGGTGGGGGTAGCCGGAGAGGATGAACTCGTCGATTCCGGCCTGCTGATACTCGGCGATCCGCTCGGCCACCTCGTCGTGGCTACCCACCAGCGCGGTGCCGGCGCCCCCGCGGACCAGACCGATACCGGCCCAGAGATTCGGCGCGACGACCAGGCGATCCCGCGACCCACCGTGCAGGGCGAGCATCCGACTCTGACCGACCGACTCAAGCGTGCGCAGCCGCCGCTGCCCCTCGACGATGGTCTCGTCGCTGAGGCCGGCGATCAGCGCATCAGCGTCGTGCCAGGCCTGCGCCGAGGTATCCCGGCTGATTACGTGAATGCGCAGGCCGAAGCGCAGCCGCCGTCCGTGCGCGGCGGCTCTTTCACTGACCCGCTCCACCTTCTCGGCCACCATGGCCGGGGGCTCGCCCCAGGTCAGGTAGGTGTCGGCGTGCCGGCCGGCGAGGTCGAGGGCAGGCTGCGACGATCCGCCCAGATACACCTGCGGTAGTGGGTCCGGTGGCTGGCGCAGGAGCGAGTGCTCCAGGTCGTAGTGGCGCCCATGATGGTCGAAGGGGAGGCCGGTCCAGGACCGCCGCACCACGTCCAGGAACTCCTCGGCCCGCTGGTAGCGATCGTCATGGGGCAGCCGATCACCGAAGCTGCGCTGCTCGGCGTCACTGCTCCCGGCCACGACGTTGAGCAGCAGCCGCCCGCCGGAGAGCCGCTGAAAGGTCGCGCCCATGTGGGCGGCCAGCGCCGGTTCGGTAAGGCCCGGACGGAACGCGACGAGAAATTTCAGCCTGCTCGTCTGGGCGATCAGCGCCGCCGTCACGACCCAGGCGTCCTCACAGTGCGCTCCGGTTGGCGTCAGCACCGCTTCGTACCCGAGCCGGTCAGCGGCCTGGGCGATCTGGCTCAGGTACTCCAGGGACGCCGCCCGCTCCCCCGCCGCTGGCTCGGCCGCAGCCCGAGTCTGGGCGGTGCGAGTCTGGGCCGTGCGAGTCTGGGCCGCAGCCTGGGTGACGCCGATCCCGAGGCCGTGCACCGAGCCGCCCAGCCGTCGCCCATCCCCGCCGGTCGGCAGGAACCAATGAAAGACCGGTGCTACCACAAGAGATTCCTCATCCTCACATTTACTCCACTGAACTAGTAGAGAAATCTACTCCCATCGGCAGTACACATATCGGTTTAGTGGACATTGTCGGGCCGCCGACCTACTCTGAACCGGTGCAACCGGTGACAACTACGTACCGCCTTCGTAGCGGGCGTCTCATCCTCCGCGGCCGTCTCAGCCGCTGCTCGGGCTGTTGTCGCTGAGCGCGACACCCTCATCTTCACTGCCCGTTCGCCTCTTCAGCCGTACCCGTTCTGGCCTACATCAGGCTGGACCGGCCTGCGTTGCCCTATCCACATACGTCGTCAGGAGACAGCCATGACCGATCCCGCCAACTGGTCCTTCGAGACCAAGCAGGTCCACGCCGGAGCCGCACCGGACAGCAACACCAACGCCCGCGCGGTCCCGATCTACCAGACAACCTCGTACGTCTTCGACTCCGCCGACCACGCTCGCAACCTCTTTGCCCTCAGCGAGTTCGGCAACATCTATACCCGCATCCAGAACCCGACCCAGGCCGTGGTCGAGGAGCGAATCGCTGCCCTCGAAGGCGGCGTCGGCGCACTGCTCGTCGCCTCCGGCCAGGCGGCTGAGACGATCGCCATCCTCAACATCGCCGAGACCGGCGACCACATCGTCTCCTCCTCCTCGCTCTACGGCGGTACGTACAACCTCTTCCACTACACCCTGCCGAAGCTGGGAATTCAGGTCAGCTTCGTCGACGATCCGGGCTCGCCCGAAAGCTGGCGGGCGGCCGCTCGTCCGAACACGAAGCTCTTCTTCGGCGAGACGATCCCGAACCCGAAGTCGGATCTCCTCGACATCCGCGCCGTCGCCGATGTGGCGCACGAGCTCGGTGTCCCGCTGATCGTCGACAACACGATCGCCACGCCCTACCTGATCCGCCCCTTCGAGCACGGCGCCGACATCATCGTCCACTCGGCCACCAAGTACATCGGTGGGCATGGAACCTCCATCGGCGGGGTCATCGTCGACGGCGGTAGCTTCGACTTCGCCCAGGATCCGCAGCGCTTTCCGAACTACAACACGCCTGACCCGAGCTACCACGGTCTGGTCTACGCCGAGGCGCTCGGAGTGGGATCCCCGCTTGGGGCCAACCTCGCGTTCATCCTCAAGGCCCGCGTGCAACTGCTCCGTGACCTGGGGGCGGCCGTCTCGCCCTTCAACGCCTTCCAGTTCATCCAGGGCCTGGAGACGCTGAGCCTGCGGGTGGAGCGGCACATCGCCAACGCACTCTCGGTGGCCCGCTATCTGGAGGGGCACGGGCAGGTCGAGAAGGTGCTCTACGCGAGCCTTCCGTCGTCTCCGTACTACAGCCTGGCCCAGAAGTACGCACCGAAGGGGGCGGGCGCCGTGCTGGCCTTCGAGATCGCCGGTGGACTCGACGCCGGCGTGAAGTTCGTCGAGGCGCTCACCCTGCACAGCCACGTCGCGAACATCGGCGACGTGCGGAGCCTGGTGATCCACCCGGCCTCCACTACGCACTCGCAGCTCAGCCCGCAGGAGCAGCTCGCCTCCGGGGTGACACCGGGGCTGGTGCGGCTGGCCGTCGGCATCGAGGGGATCGATGACATCCTGGCCGACTTGGAGCAGGGTTTCGCGGCCGCCAAGGCGTGACGCCCGTCCATCCGTGATTCCTCAACTGATCGAGTAGAGCGTGCCCACCTCGTACTGGCGCCCCGGCGACCCGATCGGGCGGCGCCGATTCGTGACGACGGGACCGCTGGATCTCGAGTCTGGGGAGAAGCTTGCGGATAGCGAGATCGCCTATGAAACATGGGGCGAATTCACCGGTGACAACGCGGTCCTGGTCGAGCACGCGCTGACCGGGGACTCACACGTCACCGGAGCGGCACAGTCAGGCCATCCCACTCCTGGTTGGTGGGATGGCCTGATCGGGGCCGGGCGTCCGCTCGACACCCGTCGCTGGTTCGTGGTCGCGACGAACGTGCTGGGTGGCTGTCAGGGCAGCACCGGGCCCAGCTCGGTCGCGCCGGACGGCACGCCCTTCGGGTCGCGCTTCCCCCGACTCACCGTCCGCGACCAGGTAGCCGCCGAGATCGCCCTCGCCGATCAGCTGGGGATTGGTCGGTGGCGGGCCGTGCTGGGCGGCTCGATGGGCGGGATGCGCGCGGTCGAATGGGGGGTAACTGAGCCCGACCGGGTGGAGCGCCTGGTTCTGGTGGCCTGCGGGGCGGCGGCGACGGCCGAACAGATCGCCCTCTGCTCGACCCAGATCCACGCGATCGAGTCCGATACGGCGTGGCGCGGCGGCGACTACTACGCCGACCCCGGTTCTGCTCACGCCGGCGCGGAGGGGCCGGTCGTCGGGATGGGGATAGCGCGACGAATCGCGCATATCAGCTACCGCTCCGAACTGGAGCTGGCGGCGCGCTTCGGACGGGGTGCTCAGCGGGACGAGGATCCGCTCGACGGTGGGCGCTACGCGGTCGAGTCCTATCTGGATCACCACGCCGCGAAGCTGGGCCGGCGCTTCGATCCCGGCAGCTACGTCACCCTCACCCGTGCGATGAACAGTCACGACGTCGGCCGGGGCCGAGGTGGCGTTGCCGCGGCACTGGCCCGCGTGAGTGCCGCGACCAGCGTCGTCTCAATCTCCTCCGACCGTCTCTACCTGCCGACCCAGCAGGAGGAACTGGCCGATGGCATCGCCGGCGCCGCGCTGCACCGCATCGAAAGTCCTTATGGACACGACGGATTCCTCATCGAGACCGAGGCGGTGGGCGCGGTCGTTGCCCAGGCGATGGAAGAGCGGTAGCGCCGACTTCAGGTTTGCTGGCGACACCTCGGTCGACGGTCAGTCGGTCGAGCTTCGGCAGCCATCGCTAGGTAGGCAGCGCTGAAATCCGCCAACCCCTTCTGGAGATCGGCACGTGTCGGCGCGACCTCGACGACCAATCGAGCTTGCATCAGTTGCTCTAACAAATACTGACGATCCTCATCTCCTCGACGCCGTTGTGCTCGATCTGAATTCAGATTCACCGCATCGCGATCCCGCTGATGGTTCTGCGACATAAGGATCAGGGGCACGCAGGTCGCTGCTTGAACGGAGAGGATCAGGGTGAGCAGGCCCATCGGGTAGGGGTCGAATGGTTTTATTGCGGTCTGGCACCTTGGAATCGGCAAATACTTCGGAACGCCGCTGACGATCCGAAGGCAGCCAGGATCGTGGCGTACATAGTGGAATTGCAGCGCGGCATTTACCGCGATCCAGAGCGCAAAAACCACAGTCTGGGTAAGGATAAATTTTCCCGACCCCAAGTACCGGCCACCGTTGCGCGATAGCGCATGCAGACGGTTCGATGCCGCCTGGACAGGGCTCACTCGTCGGGACACCCCGGGCTGATCAAGTGTGAACCGTCGGGCCGGCGTCGGCGTCAGGCGCACCCGCAGACCATATCAGCGAGCCGCATTGGTGCTGCGGGATCGTCGAAAGTGCTTATGGATACGATGGATTCCTCGTCAAGTGAGGTTTAGTTTGAGCCGAGATTCTTGCGCCGGTGAGCAAGGACGCGCCGGGGCCTAACCCGGCCCCGGCTCCGGCCCCGGCTCACTTTCTCGTCGATTCCGCACGTACGTGCGGCTTGGTCAAGATTCAGGCTAGCCAGCACGCTCACTCGACACATGGCCGCACGAACGTGCGGCTTGCTGTCCCGTGCGTGATGAAGTCGCGAGTCCGTGGGAAGGTGGTCGACATGAGCGAGGCGCCCGGTGAGTCGATCGTGGATGTGTTCGAGAGCGATGCCCGGGGCATCACGGCGCTGGCGGTGAGCCTCGCCGAAACCACGGATCGCTTCGACGACGAGGTGGAGACTGCGCAACTGGTTCGCGAGATCGTCGAGAGCCAGGCGGCGGCTGAGCTGACTCTGCACCCACTGATTCGCCGTCATCTACCGGCTGGCGACGCCGTTGCGGAGGAGCAGTTCCACACTCATCGGCAGATGGAGACGTGTCTACGCAGGCTGGAGTCCGCAGACGTCACCTCGACTGAGTTCAGAGCGATCCTTGGGGAGGTCCGGGACCGCTGGCTGGCCAACGCCGCGCATCTCGCGACGGAGGTCTATCCGGCGCTTCGTGCCAACTGCAGCTCCAGCGAACTCCGCCAGGCGGGCGAGGCGGCACTCGTGGCGGAGTACCGCGGACCGACGCGGCCACGGCATCTAGCCGTCGAGACGCCTGGTGTCGACACCCTCATCAGCTTCTCCGAGGGGTTCGTCGACAAGACCATCGACGCCTTCACCCACCGTGGTCACGCCGGAACCGAAGAGATCCACGAGAGGCTGCGCTCCGGGCGATACGACAACCTCGAAGCCGACTGACGATTCGTCGTACTGGGGCGCAACGGCCCTCGACGCCGCCTCGTTGCACTGAGGTTCTCCTGCACTCGCCCGGCGGACGGCCGCGACCGTAGCGACAGCACGGCGGCGTAGCCGAGTGGTTTGAGCGACGGCTGGAAACGCCATTCACGCTGGTTCGATTGCCGCGACCGCCCGGCCATTTGGGCTGAAAGTCGCTATTGTCTCGGCCCGATTTGCGTCGTATGCTCCGTTTTGGTCGACCACTCAGGGTCGTCGCTCAACGACTCTCCGAGAGGGAAACATGAAGTTCTACCGGCTCCGAACGGAGCATCAAGGGACCGCTTCGTCCACACTATTGGACTCTAATCTAATTAAGCAAGGTTCCCGACGTTCGCGATCGGTCGCAGCTCTCGCGATCACCGCCATGGTCTTCACTGGCCTGAGCACTCTGATCACCGCACCCGATGCGGTCGCATCGCCGGTTGCGGTCCCACCTGCAGCAGCATCGGCCGCCGCGACGGTACCGGTCTGTCCGCCGGCAGCTGCTGGCCGGATGACCTGTTTCAGTGTTCGCCAGGTGAACCCCGCCGAACCGGCCAACGTCAACCGGCGCCTCAGCCCGGCCTCGGCGGCCACGACCCTGCCCACCGGATACGGGCCGGCCGATCTCGCCTCGGCCTACAAGCTCGACGCCACCAAGGGAGCTGGTCAGACGGTGGCCATCGTCGATGCCGGAGGTTCGCCGACCGTCGAGGCCGATCTCGCCACCTACCGGGCGACTTACGGGCTGCCGGCCTGTACGACGGCCAATGGCTGCTTTCAGCAGGTGAATCAGGCCGGCGCAGCCAGTCCGCTGCCGGCTGCACTACCCGGCTGGCAGGCGGAGATCGCCCTCGACGTCGACATGGTTTCGGCCACCTGCCCGCTCTGTCACATCTTGCTGGTAAGTACAGACCAAGACGCCGGCTGGAGCCTGGCCGCCGGCGTCGATCAGGCGGTCGCCCTCGGCGCCAAGTTCGTCTCCAATAGCTACGGCTTCAGCAGCGACGCTCCGGACGCGACGGCCTTCGATGGGGACTACAACCACCCGGGAGTCGCGATCACGGTCGCGACCGGCGACAGCGGCTACGGCGCCACCTATCCGGCCGTCTCGAAGTACGTCACTGCGGTCGGCGGAACAACGCTGACTCCGGACTCGGCGTCGGCCCGCGGCTGGGACGAGGCGGCGTGGGGCCAAGCGGGAAGCGGCTGCTCACCAAACAACGCGCAACCGGCTTTCCAGGCTTCGGTCGGCACCGGCTGCAGCACTCGCGCCTCCGCTGACGTCTCGGCTGTCGCTCTGAACCTCGCTGTCTACACCAACGGCGCTTGGGGGGTTTACGGCGGCACAAGCGCCTCGACGCCGATCATCGCCTCGGTCTACGCACTGGCCGGAACGCCGTGGACGTCCGACTATCCGAACAGCTATCCCTATGCCCACGCGAGCAGTCTCTTCGATATCACCAGCGGCAACAATGGCACCTGCCCCACCACGCAGTGGTGCACCGCAGGCGCCGGGTGGGATGGACCGACCGGCCTCGGCACGCCGAACGGGTCGGCCGCCTTCGCACTACCCGGCCGCGCTCCAGTGCTCAACGACCTCAGTACCACTCCGCTGAATCCGACCGCTGAAAAGGTACTTGGCCACGCCAACACCTTCGGCGACTCATCCGTCAAAGCGGTCTTCCAGTGGGGAACGACGACGAGCTATTCGCAATCGCAGGCGGCGATATACCTGTCCAGCGGCTTCAACGCCCCGTTCACAACTTCCTTCACCGGCCTGACCACCAAGTTGACCTACCACTATCGCGTTGTCCTCTACGGACCGTCAGGAACACTCATCGGCCCGGACAAGACCTTCGTCGCAGGCGCGCCGGGCATCACCAGTGCCGTGGAGATCAGCCCGGGCCCCGGCCAGGCGACCTTTCTGGTCCAAGCCACCACGCTCACGCCATCACTCACAGCGACAGTGAAATGGGGTACGACGACGGCCTACGGTTCGACGCTGAGCAAGGCTCTGGCCACCTCGTCGACCGGTGCGCTGTACAACTTCGCCGCGCTCTGGACCAGCGCAGCCACCGGGCTGACGCCGGGGGCGACCTACCACTACAGCTACACCCTCTACGACACCAACGGCTCAACGACGTCTGGGGATCTGACGTTTATCGCCGCTGGCGCGCCGGTGATCACCAGTGCCACCGGCACATCTCCCAGGGGCGGGACGGCGAACTTCTCTGTTTCGGCGAATACCTATACCGATTCCGCGGCCACCGCGACCCTGAATTGGGGGCCGACCTCGGCCTACGGTTCGGCCTTGACGAAGCCGATGAATGTGTCTCCAGGCACCAATGGGTACACGGCTACCAGCTCACTCTTCGACGCGGTGACCGGCCTGACCCCGTACGCCACCTATCACTACTCCTATACGGTGAACACCGCTCATGGCACAGTCACCTTGCCTGACCAGACTTTTGTCGTACAGGAAGCGCCGTTGATCACCGCAGGCTATGAGTTTTCGCCAGCCATCGGTACGGCAAACTTCCAGGTCCAGGCCGTAACCTACACCGAACCCACGGCCACAGCGGTCGTCGAGTGGGGAACGACCACTGCTTACGGCTCGTCGCTCAGTCAGACCATGACCGCGACCGCATCCAATGGCATCTATGCCGGAGTCACGACGTGGAAGAACATCACCGGACTGACTCCGGGGGTCACTTATCACTACACGTTCACGGTGACGACGGCCGGCGGCAGCACCATCCCCTACACCGATCAGACGTTTGTGGCGCGGAGCAGCTGACCTCGCTGCCCAACACACTCTGATTGGGCAACCGTCGCGTCGGGAATCGACTCTCGGGCCGGCACTTCGGTGCCGGCCCGAGGGCTACCGCCAACCGACTCACACTTGCGTGGGCGAGCGGGCGCGACGATCGTTGGCATCGTCCTCGGATGAGGCAGGCCCTTCGGTGTCGGATTTGGGTGTCGTCGTTCGTGGAGTGGGTGGAGAGGTGGCCGCAGGGGCCACCGGGCAAGGAGGCGACATGCCTGAGTACCTCATCGCTTTCAACGACGAGTGGGTCCCCGAGCACACGCCCGAAGAAATCGAGGCGAAGTCCAGGGCTCTCCGCCCGCTGATAGCGGAGATGCGGGCGGCGGAGGTCTTGATCTTCCTCGGCGGCCTGGACGAAGCTGCACCGGCGTTCAGCGTGGACGCCTCGAGCGGCACACCGCTCTTCACCGATGGCCCATACGCTGAGTCCAAGGAGCATCTCGGCGGCTTCGCCGTCGTGGACGTCGCCGACGAGGACGCGGCACGGCTGTGGGCGGGAAAGATCGCGGTGGCCTGCGGGTGGCCGCAGGAAGTACGACGCTTCCAGGTACCCCGGCCGCTCCCGGACGAGAGCTAGCAGGCCTCCGGCCACCCCTTCTCTGTAGAGGCAAACGCCATGGCTAAGCAGGCGACCGCAGCGATACTCGTCCTCGTGATGATCGCCGTGATCGTCAGTGTGGATGTTCTCTTCTTCAAGAACCATTTCTGGGCGCGGCTGGCCGTGAACATAGGCATCGTATTGGTGTTCGTTGCCTTCTACTTCAGGTTCCTCAAGCACTGACAACGCCACGCACCTCGCGACCGAGGTCTATCCAGCGCTACGGGCCAACTGCAGTTACAGCGAACTCCGCCAGGCGGGCGAAGCCGCACTCGCGGCGAGTACCGGGGAACGAAGCGGCAACTGGCCGTCGAGACACCTGGTGTCGACACAGCGATCAGCTTCTCCGAGAGGTTCGCAGACAAGACGATCGACGCGTTCACCCACCGTGGTCACGTCGGAACTAAAGAAATCCACGAACGGTTGCGTTCCGTCGATACGACAGCCTCGAAGACGGATGACCATAGAAGTGCTCGGGCGAACGGCCGTACGCGGACTGGGCCCGGGTGAGGTGGCCTGACTCGTCGGGCGGACGGCCGAGGTCGTACAGTCTCCCGCCAGTGAGCCAATTGGGCCATCGATAGATAGGTCTATCCGCCGAGAACCCCCGGGCCGCTCAATCCGCCGGCGGCGCTGTGCTGTGCCATAAGGGGCGCCGCCGCCTCGCTTACCATGAATGGCTCGACCGCAACGGGCTTCGAGCGCGGGCCCATTTTTCGATCAACGCGCCAACACAGCCACAACACTCCCGCAACTGGCACTGCCAGGGCCAACCAGAACGCCACTTCGCTCTCCCTCTCCCATTGCCTTACATCCACACAGTGCGCTGGAATGTTGCGATCGACAAGTGCTGTGAGAGTCTGAGATCTCACAGTTCGGTTCGCTGCCTTCTACGTCACGTTCCTGAACACTGACCACGCCGAGACGGCCATCTGCCTTGCGTGGTGCCACGCGTCTTCCTACGTGGAGGACGTGTTCATGGCGGCCACGATCTCGTCGATCGCCGCCTGCTCGGCCACGCTGACGTCCACGCCGTCTTCGCGGTGGGCCGCCGCGACCTTGTGCGACAGGTTGACGATGAACTGGCGGTACTCCGCCACCTCAGCCGGCGTCGCCTTGCTCTCGAGCAACTCAACCGATTCGCGCAGGTGCTGCAGCCCGCTCTGCTTGAGCTCCTCCGGAGAGTGATAGTGCGTGTGATCGCGTTCCGGCTTAGCCGACACGATCTCATCGAGGAGTTCGCTCTGACCGTGCTGCTGACGCGTCTCCACGTAGGCCTTCGCCATCGCTATCGTCTCGCGGAACGAGCCCCCACGCTGGGCGGTGACCACGATCATGCCGGCGCTCGGAGGAGCCTCCAGAATGCTTCGCCACTCCTCGGCTGTGAAATCAGACTTCGTCGTCATCGTCGCTCCGATCGCTGTTGCTCTTCTCCGGCTCTGCGAGCACCAAGCGTAGCGACCGACTCACCAGCTCTGAGGCCCGGGCACCGACCCGCACGGATCGGCATTCCCTACTCTTCTGAGCTGACCTCAGTCGGGCCTCGTTCGAAGAGTTCGATGAGGACCATCGCCGAGAACACTATGAAGAAGATGGGCTCGACGAATGCGCCCAGTCGGTCACTGAGATACGCGTAGCCCAATGCCGGGTAGGAGAAGAGCAGAATCCACCCCAGCGCTCGGATGGGCTTCGCCACCGGATCGACGCCGACGACGCTGCGGCGCCACGCCAACGTGATGGCGACCGACGCGGCAGCGAACTCACAGATGCCGGCGATCACGTGAACGTAGTGGTGCAGCGGCAACCGCAGATGCCACTCCGCGGTCCGGCACGCAGCGTCGACGCCCTCGGCGCAGACATACGGAAAGAGACCACCGACTGCCCCTGCGGCCGCGTAGCCGATCAACCACAGCCACTCCGGGCGGCGACCAGATCTAGCCCTACTACCGCGAAGCACGAGCGCCAATATCGTGAGCAGCCCAGCCGCGACGTCAAGGTGGCTGAACACCGCGGCATGAGGACGCCCCTGGGCTTCAAGGTCGCTGAAGAAGTCATCCGGACTGGTGACCATGCCATCGAGGCCGGCGACGATCCACCAGCTGTCCAACGCCACCGCCACAACACCGACAGCGCGACCGGCGACTATTCGCAGACTGGGCTGACGTAGAGGTCTCGCGCCGACCGATGGTGGCGGAATGCCCTTTCCCACGTGCGACATCGCTTCCCACAGCTCTAAGCCCGGGGCTGATCCCGGCCGGCAATATCGCACTCGACAAGGGTGAGTTGGTCAACCGCTATCCGCCCGGGAAAGTAAAAGTATCCACTCCCATTGCCGACCATTCTGTCGGCGTCGACACCATCGACCTGCCACACATCGACCGGTCCACCGGTGTTGTTCATCCGCACAAACCAGTCAACGTCCCACTTCTCAGCCGAGAGAAAAATCCCTTCAGCCTCCGGTCGTGTACTCCCGGCGATCCCTGGAGCAGCGCCCATGCGCGACGCGTCGAGGCCATAGCTTTGGATCGAGTGACGGTTCCGGACCGAACTGACATGGAACATGGTCGACACAGGTGCCAGCGCAATCCGCATGGGTAGCAGCGACCGACCGATTGACGCGTTCGGCCGACCGCTAGGTCCAGCATGACGAACCCGATGACCCGCCTCCCACAGATGTCACACCTCGACCAGTGTTACGGCGTGCACGGCGTTTCATATCGGAGACACCAGGCGTCATCGAACGTCAGCGGCACGTTATTAGCTCGGGGTAGCAGGGCAGTAATCACTGGCGTGCCCCATGGCCAGTTCCCGCGGTCGTTCGAGGCGTCGCCGCCGTCAGCGACATCCACCGTCAGACCGGACGTGTCCCCGTAGACGTGGCCCTTCAAGCTGAGAACGGTGCCCGGCAGGTAGGTCGGCGAGCCGGCAGTGATCCACCCGAGCATTTGCGCGGTGAATTCTGGCCCCGCCTCCCAGGTGTTCTGCCCGCGGTTGGTCATCTGCTCGAAGAAGAGCACCTGGCCCAGCGGGATGTTGATGGTTACCGGCGTGCCGACGAAGTTAGTGCTGTCGAAGACCTGCCCCCACGGCCCGCTCGCGGCGATATGCCCATGCCAGACCGCAGCGTGCGTGTACCCGCGCCCGCCGTTGTCGACGGTTGCGCTGTCCAGTACGACCTTCACGCCTGGGAACGATGACAGCTGTCCATCCTGGAAGTTGGTGAAATCCACCGCGCTCTGATGGTTGCCGTTCTCAAGCACCCAGACTGCCGTGTCGGCGGAGGTGCCGATGGTTGTGCCGGTGTCCTCGACCGTGGCCCGGTAGAACGTCGTCGCGGTCGGCGCAACCGTGACGGCTACGTTGCCGTCGCTGTCCGTGGTCGTGTCGGCGACGGTTGCTCCGGTACGGGTGTCTTCGATCGTGACCGGCATGTTGATCAACGGCACACCGTTGCGTGTGACCGACGCGGTGGCGGTCGTGGCAGTTCCCGGTTCGCCCGGCACGGTCTGCCCGGCTGCGAAGTTCAGGTTCACCGGCGCCGGTCCATCGACCTCGACCGTAGTGCTGGAGGAAGAACCGCCCATCGTTGGCGCCGCGACCGGGACCTTGGGCGGGACCACAAGCTTGGGCGGGACAATATGCTTCGGCGGTACCGGGTGCCTCACTGGGACCGAACGCCTCGCCACTACGGCGGGGCTCGCCGCCGAAACCGTGTGACCACTGGCCGCCGCGGCGTTCGCGGGCGTGAACACCAGGAAGTAAGTCGTTGTGGCGGACGGTTTCACCACTAAGCTCACTGCACCGGCAGCGCTCGTCTTGCCAGTGACGACTGTTCGCCCACCGGCGACGACGCTGACCGTGCCGCCGGCGACAGGCCGGCCACCAGATTGGACCGTGGCAGTGAGCATGGCCGACTGCCCCGTGACCAGCAGCTTCGTGCTGGACGTCACCGCCATGGTGGACGCGACCAGCGGCTTACCGTCCACGACCTGCGTGAAACTGGCCGCGGCGCCGTCATGGAATTCGTACCGCTCAACCATGGCGGTGTACACGGTGGTAACCGTCGGGCGGACCACGAAGTTGACGTGAGCGTCGTCATCCACGGTGCCGATTGCACCCGTCGGGGCGCCGTTCGCCCACAGTCGGACAGTCGCCGGCCAAATGCTGCCGCCGCAGAGCCTCGTGAAGGTGAGCGTGACCGCACGACCAGGAGCGACGGAACCGCTACCGCTGAGCGTCGGGCCCGGGCACGACGTCGTGCCCACCTTCACCTGCACCGACGCGGTCGCGGCAGATGCCGTGTCCGTCGCGTCCATGTCAAACCGGTACGTGGTCGTATAAGCAATCGAATTAATCCGGGTAGCCACCGTGCCGTCGGCGTCGGTAAGCAACGTCGTCACCGAAACGTCGCCGTCGGCGCCAGTGGCCGTCAACGTGACACGGGTCTTGTCGCGCGGCACGCCGTTGGAGCTGAACGACGCCGACAGATGCGGCTCGCCGCCAGGCTGAATATAGTCCGCATCGGCATGCGCGGACGCGATCGTCGGGAAGACGACGAAGCCGCTTTGAGCGGACAACGGCGGCGTGGAAGCGGAAGCCATACCTGGGAACACCAGCCCGCACGCCGAAACGACCAGAGCAGCGCCCAGGCGAAATGTAGTGGTTCTCATCGGTGGTTCGGTGTCCCTCTCGTCAACGGCCACAGACCTTACCGGCGTGCACCGTCCCTGTCCTGCGCGAACACGGACCGCCAGGTCAGGGTTACGGTCCGGTTCGGTGGGATTCGACCCCGGCAGTCGCTAATCCGCACAGCGCGTGCCGGTCCGCCGCGTCAGGGTGCACCCGTGCTTGTTATCCGACGGTGTTCACCCCAGGGTCGTCGTGGGTCCGCTGCGTCGCGGGCCACCGCCGCAAACATCCCGCAGCCACGCGTCGTCATTGCTGGGTCTTTGCCGTTGGCCAGCACGCCGAAACACGAAAGGCCCCAGCAAGCGCCACGGCCCATCGTCGTCGTCAGTCACGCGACTCATCTGTCAACAATCGCGCGACTCACAACAAGGGGTGAAGCAGAGGGGTTCGAACCGCTGACCCCCACACTGCCAGCACCCCAAAGCCCGGTTCGCGACGAGTCGCCGGAGTACGAAAATCCCTTAAAACAAGGGGCATGAGCACCTGAGTGAACCTACGGAATCCGTCGCGGACCTCCGCGAACGCTCGCTTTGGCAACCAGCTTGGCAACCAGATCTGATCACACGGTTGGGACAGAGCGCGACCGTGAGCAGGTGTGACTCTCGCCGGACACACGGCTGTCGGCCAGTCGAGGTGGCTGGCCTGGCGGGCGAAGCAAAGCCTTGACGACCGGCTTCCGGCACGCTTCGCTGACGTACTTCAACCCGTTCTCATCTTTGCCGACGGGATACGCAGCGTCACCCGGGTGCCGGATCAGGGGAGCTGGTCCCCGGTCACCCGCGAGTGGCGCTAGTCCCGCCAGTCGCAACACGGGTTCGAGTGCGCCGAGCTAAGCCACGGCAGCGGCGAACGCTGCGAACAGGTCCCCTGGAAGCGGGGTCTGCAACTTCCAGGTAACTGCCATCGGCTTTTCACCTTCGTGGCTGACATAGGTTGCGGGGCCGAGGAACCAGAAGGCGCGGTCATCAGTACGCGCTCGCGCGAAGAGCAACACTGAACGGCCCAAGGACACGTGGTTCCGGTAGCGCAGTCCGGTCGGACTCTCTGCTCGCGTGACCGACTGACTTTCCCAGTGGATCAACTCGCGGGAGATTGCGTAGTCGCGGTATCGGGTGGTTGGCGAGAAGTCGCCGCTGGTCTTGTCGAGGGTAAAGGCGAGCAGGTCAGCTCCAGACACCTTTGAGTCGTATACGCCCTCTCGCCATTGCGGAGTCTTCGCAACCGCCCCCTCGCCAACCGCGGCCAGGATCTCGATTCGGGTATACCTCGCATGTACTTGTAGAGGAACTCCAGGCATTGCCTCGGTGTGGATGTGATCGACCTTGCCTCGCAACACATCGAGCAAATTGCCAATTTCAGCAATGATTTGCGGGTGGCGCCACACAATGTCGATGGCGTCCTGCAGCGAGCCGCTCTTGTCGATCACGTTGCCCGAGAGGTTTGCGATGAACATTCGCGCCACTCGGCTCTCAACCTGGCTCATGTTCGCCGCGATCGGAGCGGAGCTGTGCCGAACGAATCGCGACAGCATGGCAATTCGCTGGTCGTCGTCGATGTGCGTCATGCGGCCTATCCCGCGGCGGAGGGCAGCCTCATTCGGGCCCACGGGCGCGACGGCAACCTCGGCCGCTACCTGAAGGTCGGACCAGCAACGATTGCCGGCGTAAATGTCCGTGAGCTCCAGGCCGGTCTCGGCGAGATAGTCGGCGAGAGAGACGGCACCTCGGGACGCAGTGAGTGCCCGAAGTTCAGCCACCTTGGCCGGCCAGCGAGACGGGATCGCTTGTTGGATGCTCCGTAGCACGATGTCCTGTGCAACTCTGTCGAGTTCCATGTGGCAACCGGCCGGCAGGAACGGAAATCCCGCCTCCACCGCATGTTCAAGCTCTCGTCTGCTTCCGCCGAGTAGGCCTCGGTAGCGCAGATCGAATCGGAATTCGTTGCGATGTGCGCCGACGAAGTCGAGGACCGTGCAGACGGTCTTATTCGGCGCTGTGCGTAGCCCGCGGCCGAGCTGCTGGAGAAACAGGGTCGCGCTCTCCGTAGGGCGGAGCATCAGCACGACGTCGACCGCTGGGACATCGATACCCTCATTGAACAAATCAACGGAGAAGATGACCTGCACGCGTCCATCAGCTAAATCCCGAAGGGCATCCCGCCGCTCATCGCGCGGAGTGTCCCCGGATACAGCGACCGCCGAAACCCCCAGCGCCTGGAAATGTCGTGCCATGAATTGAGCGTGCGCGACGCTGACGCAGAAGCCGAGGCAGCGCATCGTGAAGACGTCGTCGATGTGGTCATCTAATTGCCCAAATACATGCCGGGCCCAGGCGTCGTCTGCTGTATACACGTTGGTCAGCGCAGTGGTGTCATAGCCACGACCTCGCCGCCACGGAACACCTGTCAGGTCGGTCCCGTCGTGGATCCCGTAGTACGCGAACGGCGTCAGTCGATGCTGCTCGATCGCGTCCCAGAGTCGAAGTTCCGCCGCGATCCGATCATCAAACCAGTGCAGGATCGACAGCCCGTCCGATCGTTCGGGCGTCGCGGTGAGTCCGAGGAACTCTTGCGGAGTCAACCGGTCGAGGAGCGCTTGATATGACGGCGCAGCGGCATGATGGAACTCGTCGATGATCACCACGTCGAAGTGATCCGGGTCCAGGTGCTCGAGGTTCGCGACACTCAGGCTCTGTACCGACGCAAATACGTGCTCGAATTCTGCCGGCCGAACGCCGCCGACCCACTTCTCGCCGAACGCGTAGTCGCGCATCGCGTGTCTGAACGTCGCTCGACTCTGGTCAAGGATCTCCTCGCGATGAGCTACGAAGAGCAGTCGCGCCCTAGGCAGTTTGGCTCGAAGACGTGCGTAGTCGATAGCGGCCATCACCGTCTTCCCGGTACCTGTCGCGGAGACGAGCAGATTGCGATGGTGGCCCCGAGCTCGAGACACCGCAATGAGTTCGAGCAGCCGCTCCTGGAATGGTTCGAGTCGCATTTCGACGGGGCTCATTATCTGCCCGGACGAATCGGCGGCGCGCCCAGATCGAGCTATCGCTTCCCGGAATTCGTCAGCGCTATACCGAACAAAGTCACCGCCCTGCCAGTAGCTCTCGAACACAGCCTCGATCTTGTCGATCACATCGGGGTTACGAGCACCCGAGACTCGGACGTTCCACTCCATCCCGGCGACCTGCGCCGAGTGAGTCAAATTCGACGAACCCACGTAGGCGGTGCTGAACGCCGAGCGACGATGAAAGACCCAGGCCTTCGCGTGTAGTCGCGTCGTCGTGAGGTCGTAGGAGACCCTGACGTCCGCTCCAAGATCGGCAAGCAGTTCCAGTGCTTTCGCCTCAGTCGAGCCGGTGTACGTCGTCGTCAGAATTCGCAGGCGTCTGCCTCGAGCGCAGTGTTCGCGCAGCGCACTCGCGAGCGGCAGTAGTCCGCTGCGCCGGACGAAGGCCATCACGACATCGATGGCGTCCGCCGACTCGATCTCCCGCAACACCTGTTGCCCAACCCGTGGCTCGCCTGGCGCGTTGGTCAACAAGGTTGTGTCCAGCAGCGGGATAAGGGGACCGAGGGGCATACGGACCGACCCGTCTGGTCGCCACTCGCCAATGCCGTAAAGCGTCTCCCCCGTCTCCAGAGGCATAGCGTCGTCCGCATTGCTCTGCGGGATATGAGCACCGACCTCGCTCAACAACCGCCGAAGCACATCAACTCCGACCGCGGCTCGGTCGACGTCAGGAACCGACTCAAGTGCTCGACGCAGCAACCGGGCCAGGTGCTGAGCGATCCGGTCAGAGGCATCAGCTGAGCGAAGCACACCGCGCCTCACCAGCCTCGAGTCAACGTCGCCCAAACGCTCATCCAGCGCGGCGTCGAGGATCGTCTCGTACAGACCCGGGCTGAGTTCGTCGGTCACGAGCTGAGTCTGCCCCACGGCAGGCTCAAAATCGGGATATCCGAGGTCCAGAGGAGACTAGCGTCCGTAACGCATCCCGTGTCTCAGCGTCAGTCGAATAGAGCACCGTACCGACCATTCCTCTGGTCATCAGCACTTTGTAAACGTTGCGGACCAACTCGTCAAAGTGCTGATCACTCACGTTCTTCTGACTTCGGAAGTCCGGGTCACGGTTCGCGGATCGATTGCTGACGAAAGCACCATTGCGCCAAAGCAGGTCCGGCCCGATGATCACGCCGTTCCAGTCGTATTCGAAGCCTTGAGCGGTGTAGACGCAGCCGACCTGACCGACCCCACCCGGATCGAACGCCCAGAGCGCAGCCGGGGGTGCATCGCCAACCCGGCGTTCGCCCTTGACATTCCAAGGCCTCGCCCAAGCTCCGATTGCCACGTCGGCGACCAGCGTCTCGTCGGGACGAGGATCACTCCACGGCCAGCAGTATCCCGCGGCCATCCGTGAGGTGTATCCATCTGCTTCCTTCACCAACAGCATCTGCTCGAGTTCTTCCGGAGAATCCGCGACCGCCAGCTGGAAGTGCTCGTCACCGCTCCACGGAGCCGGCGCCGCGTCGACCAACCCCAGCAGCTGTTCTACCCACTGCACGTAGGCCGCGCTCCCCCCGCAGCGGTACTGCTCATCCAGCGCAATCTCGTGGACGCGCAGCCCGTTCGCGTCTCCGTATGCCTTGATCGTCTCAATCGAGCCCGACTCGCCTGGGCGGACGACCTGATTCTGGTCAAGGAGAAATACTGGAACCCGGGCGGCTGAGACAAGTTCATCGAGCTGTGGTCGGCCTGTCCTCAAATTCGCTCGCGTGTAACGATTTGCGGATGTCTCTCGAATTCGGTGGGCCTCGTCGAGGATGAGGACGTCTAGACCGTTTCGGTCAGCGTCCATGAACTGGTTGAAGTACATGAACATCTTCTGCACTCGCGGGGCCCGCTTGCCGGCAACCTTCCGCAGCGTCTGAGTAAACGAGCGAGATCCGGTCGCGTGCAGAACCTGACGGCCCTCTCGCGACAGTTCGCCCAGTAAAGATAGTGCGATCACGCTCTTTCCGCTGCCCGGTCCACCTGAGACCAGAATGATGGACTTATGGTCTGCCCGACGCGCTTGCTGAACCTCGTGCATGACCAGATCGACCGCAAGCTGCTGACTGCCCTGAAGAGTGAACTGTTGACGGCTCTGCACCTCCTCTGCCGCGAGGGCCAGAAGCTGCCTGGACGGTCCAGCAGCGGACCGTAGCAGCTCATCGGCATACGACGCACCAGCCACCTGGCTGTCCAACCGCGTACGCAGAAAGTCATGAAAGCGCCCTCGGTCGCCGCCAGTGAAGAGCTGTCCGTGCACATCAAGGTCATAGTCGAACAGGTCGGCGACGGACTCGCGGTTGACCGCGTTGTGTAGGTAGGCGACTCCGGCAACCGCATCAGTGTTGCCCTGGAGCGTTCGGGCGAAGTCCGTGATGTGCGTGCAGTAGTTTCGGACCTGGCGCACCGGATGGGACTTCGGGCCGCCCGGCATGCCCGGAACGGTCACGAGATTTCGGTCGTCCTCCCAATGGTGTGCGTGTGTCCATTGCTTGAGTTCGACGATTACATACGACGGTCGGCCAGTGATCGGGTGTGCGCCGGCAAGAACAACGTCCGCGCGCAGCGAGGAAAGCGGTAGCTGGTACTCGAGAAGGACCTCAACCGAGCCCAGGCCCGCATCCACCAGGTCGCGGGCAATCACTGGGATGCTTCGCTCCCACGATCGCACCTCGCTCGGGGCAGGTCGTCGTAGCGAGCTGTAGATCAGCTGTTCGACCAACTGTTCCACCACTGAATTCGGGTTCGCCACAGACGCTAGAGAGGTTGCGGAATAGCGAAGCGTCAACGAACTTGTCCCCAGGCAGCACGAATCGAATCGTGCGGGTGGGG
This sequence comes from Frankineae bacterium MT45, assembly GCA_900100325.1. Taxonomy (NCBI): domain Bacteria; kingdom Bacillati; phylum Actinomycetota; class Actinomycetes; order Frankiales; species Frankineae bacterium MT45. The sequence continues at coordinate 1,498,663 of LT629697.1, read as the reverse complement.
GCATGTGCCGCTGTCGTCAACGAGGCCGGACAGCGACGCCCGTCGGGCCGCAAGTAGATGCTATCCGTGCCTGGCACGACGGGGCGTGGCATCCTGGCGGCGTGTCCAATATCGAGGATGTACGGCGGGCCTTCCGTGAGTTCACGCAAGAACGCGGATGGGGCCAGTTTCACGACCCGAAGTCTCTGATCCTGGCGCTCGTCGGCGAGGTTGGCGAGCTCGCGGAGCTGTTCCAGTGGGTGCCAGCGGCGGAGGCGGTAGACCTGGCGTCGGTCAATCCACTTCGCACCCGGGCCGAGGAAGAACTAGCCGACGTATTCATATACCTGTCGGCGTTGGCTGACGTGCTGGGCATCGATCTGATCGAGGCCGCTGTCCGCAAGTTGGAGGCCGCGCAGGAACGGTTTCCGATCGCAAAAGTCTTCGGTGAAGCCCCGGACAAGTCAAGATAGTCCCGAACGACTACTCCCGCCGCCGCTGAACAAGTAGTGGACTGGCAGGGAACACACTGTGCGACGCCAGCGCTCCCACGACAAGGACATTGCGCGTCTAAGCTACCCACTGTGGCTCTCCTACGACGTGACGGCGATGACTTCTGGCGGATACCGCAAACTACGACGTATACCAACGAAGCGGCTCTTCAGACGATCCTGGCCGAGTCACCCGGCTTGCTGCATGGAGTCGAATCGGCGACTTCCGTGGTTGCGCTGGAGCTCCAGATCGCCGGGACCGGGCGCCTCGACATCGCGGTGGTGAGCCTGGACGGATCGCTGACGCTAGCCGAATGCAAGCTGCGTTCGAACCCGGAGATCCGGCGTGAAATCGTTGGGCAGATCATGGCGTACGCATCAGCGATGAGCAGCTGGACGTCACGGGACCTCGAATCATCCTGGCGCGGCATGGCTGGGCGCGACTTGGTCGACGAGGCATCGAAACTAGCCGCGGGGCAGCAACTGGACTTCGACGAGGTGGCGTTTCGCCGCGCGCTGGATCGAAACCTTGCTGCCGGAAGCTTTCGCCTGATTCTGGCGGTCGACAACATTACGCCCGAGCTGCGCCGAATTGTGGAGTTCCTAAATCGTCGAACTGCAGACGACTTAGAAGTGATTGCCATGGAGTTCGACTACATCCAGGATGGCGATGTCCAAATTCTGATTCCTCAGACCTACGGAGCGGAAGCAGCCGCCCGCAAGGCTGCGAAGGTCGCTCAGCATGACGAGTCGAGTTTCCGAACCACGCTCACCGAACGGTGCTCACCCGACATTGCGACGGCAGTCAGCGCGCTTCTCGAACACGCGACCGCTCACGAGGCGTTCAGTCACCTTTACTGGGGCACCGGCGAGCACCCCAGCGTGACGCCTTGGTTCCACACCAATCACGGAGACATCCAGCCGTGGACGTTCTATATGGGCGCGGCAGGAAAAGACACCTGGGCCGTCAACTACGACTGGATCTTCAAGAAAGGCAAGGGCGTACCCGAAGATTCGATCATCGCGTTCAGAGCATTGCTGCTGGAACTACCAGGTGTTGCAAATGCCGCCACCGACGCGCAGTACGTGAGCTGGGCACGTCGCCCTTCGATCCCAGCCGAGCCACTCTTCACCAATCCACTGGCCGTCTCAACGATCGTCGCGGCGCTCGATGGCTTGATCGCGGCAAACGCGCAATCAGCTCAATAGCCTCATATCGGCCTTAGCGACCCGTTCCGCCATCGTGCGCATCACAATGTCGAGCTGAACGGGACCCGAGCAGCGAGCCCCTCCCCTCTGGCCACCGCCACACCAATGATCTGGGGGTCACCAGTACGTCGCGGACCGCCCTCGACCATCTGCTGCCAAGGTCGCCAGCTCACTGGGCCCACGTAAACATCGGAGCCACTCGATATCCGTCGTTCTGCGCGGCCGTAGCAGTTCAATCGACTCGCGCATTTGGATCAATGGGGAACTTAACGCCAGGCCCGTCGACAGACTAGACACTCGCGGTTGGCGTCCGCGATCGCCTAGTATCAGCATCACCGTGGCACCGCACGTTCGGGCCCACACCGCCCTGGCGGCGGATCTCGCGGGCGCGACGCCCCTGAGCACCCGAGCTGTGGATAAGCGGTCGAGGCGCGGCGATACCCGTCAGCTTGACGGGTGCTCTCGGTAAAGCCCGAGTTGGAGCGCCGTCCCCCTGTTGGCCGAGTCCGCAATGGAAGCGCCAGCAGGGGGACATGCCCGTGAGCTACAGTGGTGACTCCGCCTCCGGCCTTCGCACGACGCTATTTACGCGTAAGCCAGTTGCACGGAGCTCGGCGGCGAAGCGGCGAAGCTCTGAGCGCGTCCGCTCCGTCTGACTCTTTGACAGCGTGAAGACCCGTTTGCCAGGTGAGCGGAGACGAAGCGTAGTCGCAGAGTTGGTCTTGACAATCCAGCCCTGAGACACCGCGTTCTCGCACAAGAGGTCGACCTCTCGATCCAACGCGGTCCTTGAAATACCGAGTTCGGCGCGCGAGTTTTCTCGCGCGAGGGGGCCCAAGCTGCGAGCTCGCTCCTCTAGTTGGAGAGCGGCGTCATTGACAGCAGCCCGCGGATTCGATTGGGCCCGGTATGGCAGGCGGGTCAGGCCGAGTACGTCCGTAGGCAATTTCAGTTCTCCGGTGGCCATCAGGTAGGTCCGTTGCCGGCCAAGGGCACCGGTGAACAGACCAAACTCCAGCACGATGTTGTCGCGCGCTGAAGGCTTAGCCTCACCGCGGCTAACCGTCGTGTCGTCAGGCGTAGCTACCAAAACCGCGAAATCGACGCTTGTCGCGGCAGCGATAAGCGAGTCCAGGGTGTAGCCGCCAGGCTCAAACACATTTTGATCCCAACGTACGACCTCGATCGTGGGCCCCAGTTCAGCCTGGAGGTGCCGAGCGATATCACGGCCCTCCGACGACGAGCCAAGGAAAAGCCGGACAGGTGGTGAGGGCGCGGACATGCTTTGGATAATACCGAAAACGGGTCATATGCTTGCGACACTACGAACGTGAAAGCAAGATGGTTCGGCGGCGATGGCAAGATCCGGCACTTTGGCGGTATATCTCGATTTGATCTTTCGGGCGAATCCGGTGGGCCCGGAGGACATTGCCGGGTCGGTCCAAGGTGCAGGATGTCTCTGTGCTTACTTTGACTCTCGACACGAGCTGCGTGATTCACGGCGCTCAGAATCAGAGCGAGGGTGACTTCATCAATCAAATGGTCGATCTAGCCCGGGACGGGTCGGTCGGCCTTTCCCTAGCTGAGGCCTTCGAGGCCGACCTTGCACGGGCTTCTGATGAGCACCGTCAGGCGAACCTCGATTGGCTTCGGAGTCGACCCGTGGTTCGGCACCTGCCAGGTCCATTCAGGTTGGACTACTCCATCCTCGACGGCCGAGATGTTCTGGTTGACGAGTCGATCCGGAGTCTGTCTGCGATCGTTGAGGAAATTGTCTTGCCACTGAAGTTGCGTGCAGGTCGATTCGACGCCTCAGACAAAGAGCTCATGAGCCGCTGGCGACGCCGGACCAACGACGTTCAGCATCTTGTCGCCCATCACCAATCAGGACACGACGCGTTCGTAACAAGCGATCGCGACGATATTCTGAAGAGGAGAAATGTGCTCTGGGATCGCACGGGTATCCGCGTCGTGTCCCCGCGGGCAGCAGTTTCACTACTCGAGCGCTAGGCCGGCGGCAGTCAGACACGCGGTACCCGTAGGAATCTGACGGAGCACCTCCGACAGTCATGGACGGGCTATCTAAGCGGCAGCTCGGATTCTTCCGACACCAGATAGATGGGTGATGCGCCCGACTTCATCCGCGACTTCAGCCACTGACGCTGCGAGTCACCAGGTGCATCGACACGGGCTGCTCAAGCTGATTGAATTCGAGGCATCACGGCATGCCGTCAACGTCAGGAAGCAACGTCAGCTTCGTTGCAGAACGGAGTCGGTCGCCGCGACCCATAGGGTGGAGGTATGGGTCGAAATCGCGTACGTCCCGGGCAAGAGCCTCGCCCGCGGACCAGTCGCTCGCCAGCGCTGTACAACCGTCGCGTGAGCGACGGTGAGTTCGTTGCCCGCGTCCGGCGGCACACCGCGGCCAGCGTCGTTCCACTAGTCGCACAGCTTGGTGCGCTACACGCTGAACGTGCTGACTGGCTGAGCGCAGGAGCTCCGCCGCCGTGGGCGCTCGCCGAGATCGCCCGCGTCGCCCTGGTGCTAGGTACCGACTTCAACCGAACCGATGCAACGATGGACGACGTCCGTGCCTGCGTCGCGGCATACACCAACATCGATGACCCTGATCTGCGACGCCACACTCCCGGCGCCGTCGGTGCGTTCCTGTTGCGAACCGCAGGGGAGCAGCTGATCTACCAGCAGGAAGTCTTCCATGACCTCGCCCGTGCTGCTGCCGTCTTTCAACGCCCGCCTGATCCGGACCGGCCACCGAAGGTTCTTGTCGGTGACTGGGACGAGCAGGTCTTCGGCTGCAGCTTGGGCGCCTACCTCAACGCCGCGTTCCTGCTGCATGTCGGGGCACTCAAGAACTCCGGCATGTTCGACCCGGCATGGATCGACCAGCCGCAGTTCGCCCAGGTCCGAGAGTTCATCGCCGCAGACTTGCTGCGCAAAGTGTTCGCGCTCCATTTCGTGGCCGATCGTGAGAAGCTCATCGCCACGCAGCGGGACGTCCGGCTCCAGGTTGGCCATCCCTCTCCGGCCTACCGTCGGTTCGGGTTCAACCCAATCACGAAGTATCCAGTCGTCTCCGGCCTGGATGACCGGTGGTACATGCCAGTGCCGCAACTCCTGCTGCGCAAGGCCAGCCCGATCGGCGTGTTCTTCGCTGGGCTCGACAAGTTCGGTAAGGCGTTCGCCGACGACATCGGCGCACCGTTCGAGGGCTACATCGGAGACAATCTCGGCGAGCTCAATGGCACAGTGATTCCCGAGATCGAGTTCGGGCAGGCCAAACAGCGCATCCGGTCAGTCGATTGGATCGTCGTCTTCGACGAATGCGTACTGCTCGTCGAAGTGAAGTCAACTCGGCCGACCGAGGAAATCCGTTGGGGAGGATCCGTCGCCGCACAGAAAATCACGAGTTCACTGGAAAAGGGCGTCACGCAGCTCGGACGAACCGCGACGTGGATCGCCGATCGTCATCCGGACTTCGCCCACATCCCAGCCGACCGCCCGGTCATTGGACTAGTGGTCACGATGGAGCCGTTCCACGTCGTGAACACGCCCTTCGTTGCTACCGCTCTACCGAACTCCTCGATTCCTTACCGAATCTGCAGCGCAGAGGAGGTCGAGGGACTTGTACGTCTGCATGCCGACGATGTCGGCGGCCAACTCCTTCAGTACATGAGCGACCCTGAACGCAACGGGCACTCGATCAAACCGCTCCTAGAAGGCCGCGAGCTGGGCCGCAACCGGCTGCTCGATGATGCGTGGGACAGCATTGCATGGCCGGGTGATGACACGGAGCATGAAACCGGCCCGTAGGAGCGCTGTCTAGCTAGCCCTAGCTAGTCGCTTCTACCCAACCCCGGCCGAGGTCCGCGACAAACTGCTCTCGCGTGCCGCCACCCTTCTGGAATTCACCGAGTTTCCTCAAGCCGTCGAGTACCGTCAAAGCACCAACGACACGGGGCGCTTACAAGTCAGCGCTGCTCCAGGCCCGATCGCCAGCTCGTCGGTCGACTCACCAACGAGGGCATCAGCCACGGCCCCGACAACGGTGCCTAGGCCGGGAGCAACAGACGCTGGCCACGACAATCAACGCATCGACCAGCCAACCCCGCGCATAGCGCCGAAGCGATCAGCGGTGGCCCGGTTGCCAATCCATCCATAGTCGGCGATCTATGCCCATCCGATGATCTGGGGTTGAGAGTTCATTACGGTTCGCTCGGGGCTTCCGCGCGAACCGCGGAACCCATCCACGCCCTGCCCATCGCGCACATCGCAGGCGAGAGCCACAAGCAGTTCGTGGACGATGTCCACGATCAAGCCAACCGCCTACTCGAACCCGACGTGGATGTCGTGGGCTTCAACGGCGGCACATCACCCATCGACAAGGAGCAGTTCATCGACGTCCTGGCCGAGCGCTACTGAAGCTTCGTGAGGCGTTCGAGCTCGGTGCGCTCGACGTCGACGATAACCTGCTCGCAGCCGAGCTTGGCGCGCTGCGCTGGACCATGGACTCCCGCGGCCGAGTCCAGATCGACTGCAGGGACGAGATGCGAAGCGCGGGATGCCGCCACGCGAGTGCGCCGGTGGGCCGTGTATGGCTTGGACCCGACGCTCGGCCAACTTCGTCACGTAGAGAGCCAGGCCGCCGAATCAATCACCGGTGACCTGGCTCGGGATGAAAGTGGTGAATCAGCGAAAGGGGGCGCGCGACACCGCTCGTTGAATCTCACCCTCCAGCCGATCGAGTGCTTTCGTGGCGATCTCAACGTCTCCATCGAACAGATCGACCAGGAGCGGACCCCCGTCTTCGAGCACACGAGACCGGCCTTCGACGGCAACCTCGAGCGGGCCGTCTCGATACTGCCCCCGCAGCACGTATTCGCCCATGAATGGCGTGTCTCCACTCGATACCTGGGCAAGCCCCAACAGGTACTCGGCCCGGTCGAAGGCCGCCTTCCTGCGCTCGATGTCAGGTTCGAAGGGCGCAACGACATCATCCAGTTCGCCGCGCAGGAGCTTGCTCTCGGGGTAGAGCCATCTGGTCTTGTTCTCCGCCCAACGCGGTAGTGAGTTGGCGGCATCGTTCTCGAACACGCGCCACGGATGGGCGACGAATGCCGGCGGCTGCTCTGCTTGGCGGCCGATCAGTTTGAGCCGAGGACGGATCATCGCCGGCAAGACCAGGTCGGAGCGCTCGACCACTGAGCTGACTGTAAGAACCGTCGATACGGCGAGAAGCGTCGGATACTGGGTGAGATTGAACAGACGGCCGTTGTACTGCTGCGGCACACCCTTGGGTGCACTCATCAGCCGTTGAACGACTCTCGTCCACAACGGATTGTGCTCCGGCCCGGCGAAGTAGGTGCCATTCGCCAGGAGATGCAGAAGCGTGTCGACGTCGGCTCTGTATTGCCTTACCCAGTCGTCATAGAGCTCCCAGAAGTCGTCATTGGAAATTCCAGCGACAACTGCCACCGGGTAACGCTCGCGGTCACCGATCAGTGCTTCGACCCTCTTGACCTCGTCCATGACCAAGTCGTGCGTCTCGATCCGATGCGCTGGGTCAGGCAGGTATCGTTTCAACCGGGCAACGGCCATATCCCGGCTTAACGGTGGCGACGCGAGCCGATCCAGCGCGTCCAGCCGGTCTCGCAGTCCCGTGAACAGCTCGTCCGCTCCGGTGTTGTCGATACGCACGGCGCCGATCTGAGTGATCAGCTGGCGGGCGGGCTCGGACGGCAGCTGGTAGCTCGACCAGAAGATCGGGTAGCGGCGCGACTTGGCTTGCTCGATGGCCCGGACCAGCGCGACGTCCCACTCGCCCGACCAGCCGCAGATGATCAGCCCGTACTCGTCCAAGATGCGGGCCAGCAGCGCGTCCTGCTCCGCCGGGTACTCCGACAACTCGTCAACGGTGTTGCGCTTGTCCAAGTCGGCGTAGTCGCCGTGCAGTTTGATGATCGTTGCGTCCCGGTGCGGCAGCGGTGTCATGCCGGTGATCTGGTCACTTCGGTGGACTACCTGAGCTTGGATGCCACGCGCCTCGAGGGCGCGTTCGAGAAGCCGGTCGAAGTTGGTGGTCACGATGACCTTGATGACGCCCCGGGCGACAAGATCTGCGATGGCCTCATGGGCTGCAGTCGGCAGCTTGCGCCCCTCGGCCCGGTCCTCCTCGCTGGCCTCGAAATAGGTGCGGAGGATCTGGTCACGGCCAGCAGCGGTCGGCGCCAGCGAGTTCAGCAGGGATGAGTATCCGAGCGGCTTGCCATCGCCATGCTCGATCCACCAAGCCTCCGGGTCGAACCCCTCGGCCGGGATCTCTGCAGTCGGATCTTGGGCTGCCGCAGCCTTGCGGACGAGGTCGGTCACGATCTGCCATCCGGTGAAGATCGACGCCGCGGTCGAAATGCCCGAGCCAAGTAGCAACGCGTAGACGCCCGCTGCGGCATGCACAGCAGTCGACAGCCCGATGAATGGGTCGAGGCGCCGGATCGGCACCGGAACGGCCACCGCATCCGCCGGCACTTCGGTCGGCTCCGCCGGCACTTCGGTCGGCTCCGCCGGCACTTCGGTCGGCTCCACTGGCTCTGTCACATGGTCCCCTCGTCGTCGGGATCATCATGCAGGATGGCCCCGACAGGCGGTTGCAGCCGCCACCCGGCGCGCCCAATCTCGCTGTTCCATCAGAACGAACGAATCCAGCACCGCCGAATCGATGGACGGGCGACCCTGCAGATCGCTAGCCTGCAAGATCGGGTGGACGACCTGTCCGGCGGAGCGCCACTGGGCCGGTGGCGGTTCGGGACGTGACACCGGCGGCCAAACGCCGCTCGCGGTGCACGCCAAAGGCCGCCCGCACGCGAGCTCCCGGTACATCGAATCGATCCCGGCCCCGCCCGCGCCGTCGACCGTCACGGCGGGACTTATACAGCGCTGGCGTCGACCGAGCACAACCGCCCCGAGTGCCACGCCTACCCGGACTGCGGCAGCTGCGGCAATATCTGCTCCCTGAGCGCGGCATCGCCCGCTCGGATTACAGGAACGTCCAAGCCGCCGTGAGCGGCGGGGGCAAATAATCGCAGGCCTCGCTGGACCCCGCAGGGATACTCGTAGCATGCAGCGCATCTACCTCGACCAGAACAAGTGGGTCGACCTTGCGCGCGCCCGGACGGGTCATCCCGAAGGTGCCAAGTTCGTCGAGGCCTACGAGGTCTTGAAGGCGGCTGGGGCCGCTGGCACTGCGTCCTGCCCGCTGAGCGGAGCGCACTACTTCGAGACCCACAAGCAGGGCGACCCGCAGAAGCGGATGGATCTTGCCAAGACGATGCTTGAGATATCTGGACTGGACGCAATCGCGCCACCCCACGTGATCGTGCCGTACGAGATCGAAGTGGCTCTGATCGAAACGTTCGGCCTCGATCGGCCGACCCCGGCCATCGAGATCTTCGGCCAGGGCGCCAACCATGTTCACGGCACCGAGATGTTCGCCTACGCGCTACCAGACGAAGTCGACAGGGTCTCCATTTCAGCTGACCAGCGTCAATTTCTGACCGCGGCCGGTCAGGCGGCCCTTGAGATCCTGACGTTGGCGGACTATCCGACAGGCAGCGACGTACGGATGAAGCTCAACGACCACACTCGGCTCAACGGCGACAAGTTCGTGAAGGGTCAGAACGACGTCCGGGACAGCCTGGACCAGATCGGCCGGCATCGGCTCGGAGACATGATGATCGCCACGGCGGTGACGGACATCTTGGACCTGCTTCTCGCGACGTGTCAGCGCCTCGAAGTGGATCCAAACCCGCTCTTTGACGGAGGAGCTACCACTCTGGGGCCGTTCCTCGAGGCCATGCCGAGCCGGTGGGTAGAGATGCAGCTACGTCGGGTCCGACAGTCGAACCCACAGAAGGCGTGGGAGGGCAACGACCTCAACGACGTGAGCGCCCTGTCGATCGCGATCCCATACTGCGACATCGTGGTCACCGAGAAGAGCTGGACCGGGATGATCAACACTCGGAAGATCAACAGACCGTTCGGCACGGTTGTCGTGCGCGATCTGCGAGACCTTCCTACGCTGCTCAGGAGCGCTGCCGCGTAGCCGACCGGTCGAATCACCAAACGGGATCGATCGAGCCGATCGAGGCCGGTAGATGACCCCCGAGACCGTCACGAGACTCTCTTTCGGTCAACCGATCACTGAACAAGGCGCAAACCCAGCGCACTAAACCCGAACCCCAAACTCGACACACCTCATGCACCCTGGCGCTATATTCGTCGTGACGAATATAGGAGGGCGGTAGACGTGGTCCGCAAGTCGGTGCGGCAACAGGAGGCGTTGCGGCGAGCACGCGAACGTCAACGCGCCCACGACATAGCCCAGACCCAGCCGACCGACGAGACTCGCCGCCCGATGAAGTTGCCCAACCGGGCTCTCACCGAGGCCGACCATCGTCGGATCGCCGCTGATACCTGTGGCTGGTGCGGCGGCCCGATCGAGTACAAGCCTCGCGGGCGGATTCCGAAGTGGTGCTCCGCTGGGTGCCGGCAGCGAGCGTGGGAGCAGACGCGAGCGGCGGAATCAGGCCGCTCGGCCGTCCAGGTGGTCGAACGTCGCGTTGAGATCCCGATCGAGAAACCGGCCGCGCCCCCGCGGACACCTCGACACACGGAATGGATCGGCACCCTCCACGAGCTCGCCAAGCAACTGGATCGCGGCGACATCTACGACCGTGACCTCCCGGACCTCACAGTCGCCCTGAACCAGGTCCTCGCGTCCTACGAACGGCACCCCAGTGTTCGGGCCAGGTCAAGGCACCACTAGCGGCGGCGAGTGGGGTGACGCCCACATTTGTTGGGGTTAACACAGGGGTGACGAAGCCAATCAGGTCCGAGTCTGAATCCGCACGGTCATGCGCCGAAGGCCGGACAAGGCCGCGAGCGTTCAAATTCATGAACATTTCTTTGCCGAAAGTGGCACTCCAGGGCCAAAGATTGCGCCTGCTCTCGTAGGAGGCCGTTTCGCCGCGACGCCGTCGCGTTCGGCCAGGCAGGAGAGAACGATGACTGATCACACCTCCGGCGATCAGCCCACCTGGGCCGACGACCAACTGCTTCTGACCCCGGAGCAGGCTGCCCAAGTGCTGCACGTCGGGCGCACAACGCTCTTCGCGCTACTCAGGCGCGGTGAACTGCATGCGGTCCACATCGGCCGCAGCTGCCGCGTCACCCGAGCTGAGCTGCTGCGATACGTCACGCACCTCGACGGCCCAGCGCGAACACCAACGTCGACGACAGCGCCCGAACCAGGCCCCACCGTCGGGCGGCCGAGAAAAGCCACAAACATGGCGGCGAGTCAGCGCGGACTCTTCGACCTCGATCCGACATCCCCAGAGGTCGCCTGAACCTTGCGACTTGTCAGTACCCCGGCGCAGCATCAACCATGACGCGGGAAGGACGACCGATGGCACATCGACGCTCAAGCGGCGAGACGACGATCTATCAGGACGACGACGGCCGTTGGCATGGCTGGATCACGGTCGGGTTGAAGACGAACGGTCAGCGCGACCGACGCCACCGCAGCGGCAAGACCCGTAAAGAGGTAGTCGAGAAGATCCGCGACCTCGAGGTCAAGCGTGAGACCGGCCAGATGTCCGCGGTCACCTCCGACACCGTCACCGGCTGGCTGGAGCACTGGCTGACCAACATCGCGGCTCGGCGCGTACGGCCGCGAACTCTGGAGAGCTACGAGTCGATGGTGCGAATGCACATCTCCCCCGGCATCGGCCGTCACCGCCTCGACCGGCTTCAACCGGAACACCTCGAACACTTCTATGGCGATCTGCTCGACTCCGGCCTCTCAGCCGCCACGGTTCTAAGGGCGCACCGGATCATCTCTCGTGCTCTCAAAGTCGCGATGCAACGCGGGCGCATCCACCGCAACGTCGCCGCTCTCGTCGACCCGCCCGCCCAGCGCCGGAGCGAAGCCGCCACAGCGCTCGACCTCGACGAAGCCCGAGCAGTACTTACCGCCGCCACTGGCCTACGCAACTCAGCCCGCTGGACCGTCGCGCTCGCGCTGGGCCTGCGTCAATCAGAAGCGCTCGCGCTGCAGTGGCGCGACATCGATCTGCTGAACAACACCCTCAGCGTGCGGCGCACGCTGCATCGGGTCAAAGGTGGCGGCCTGGTCTACGAGGCACCGAAGACCAAGCGCAGCGAGCGCACGCTGGTGCTCCCGATGCCACTCGTGGCGGCACTGCATACCCACAAGGCAGCCCAGCTCGGCGAGCGGATGCTGGCCGGAACGGAGTGGCAGAACGACGACAATCTCGTCTTCGCCCAAGCCATCGGCCGGCCGATCGATAAGAAGAGCGACTACGACGACTGGTGCCGGCTGCTCGAACGCGCCGGCGTGCGCCACGTCAGACTGCACGACGGTCGGCACACCGCCGCGACCCTGCTGCTCTCGGAAGGAGTCCACCCCAGGGTCGTCATGGAGCTGCTGGGCCACTCACAGATGCGGACCACCATGGACATCTACAGCCACGTCATGCCCGCGCTGGCCCGCGAAGCCGCGGACCGGATGGGAGACGTACTGCTGAGCCCTTTGGCAACCAATGGCAACCAAACTGGCAACCAGGATTTTTTCGAGCTTGAGCCAAGTGCTTCTAGCCCAATAAAAATGGGTGGAGCTGAGGGGATTCGAACCCCTGACCCCCACACTGCCAGTGTGGTGCGCTACCAGCTGCGCCACAGCCCCAGAAAAATCTGGCCCGGATCAGATCCGGCATACCCCGTAGGGCACGAGGACCTATGTTACACAGGGTTTAAGCCCAGACGAAACCGGCCCCCAGGTACCGTCAACGCCAGTCCGATATGTCCTGAACGCGCCACCAGACCGACCCCGAAACCGGCCCACCTGAGAAGACACTGCGGCGCGCCGACCCCCCGGATTACGGGGTTTTGAGGGTCATCACCCATACTGGACGGGAGTTACCCTCAAACAATCGAAGGAGATATGCGTGAACCGCAAGGAATTGGTGGCCGCAGTCGCCGACCAGACGTCACTCGAGCAGAAGACCGTTGACGCGGTCCTGCGTGGACTCCAGTCCACTCTCGAGGATGCAGCAGCCAAGGGCGAGAAGGTCAGCGTCCCCGGCTTCTTCGCTCTTGCCGTCGGCCGCCGCGAAGCCCGCGAGGGCCGCAACCCTGCCACGGGTGCCACGATCACGATCGCTGCCGCTAACACGGTCAAGCTCACCGCCGGCTCCGCTCTCAAGGAAGCCGCCAACAAGTAAGTCCCACGCGCTTCAAGCACCACAGCGCAGCAGAAAGGCTGGCAGGCGATCATCGCCTGCCAGCCTTTCGCGTTCTCAAAACGTTTTACGGCCTAAACCGAGCCGCCCGGCCGAAACCGCGCAACCCGAAACTAAGCAGCCCGAGGGTCGCGCAGCGCAGCGCCGCGCGACCCCGGACCAACCAGCAGTAGTTACGACCCAGCCGAAGCCGAGGCTGCCGCAGGCGCCGGCGACGGCACCGGGGTGAGCGCCGGAGCGTTGGTCTTCCCCTTCGACGCCGCATCGATGGCCGCCGCCACGGTGTCCTTGGACGGGTTCGACACCAGCTTGCCGTTGACCTTGATCGTCGGCGTGCCATTCACCCCGTCCTTGTTGGCCCGGTCGGTGAGCGCCTGCACCAGCGCCTTGTGCATCTCGCTCGTCACACAGGTCGTGAAGGCCGACGTATAGCTGCCGGTGACTCCGGCCTGCGTCCCGAAGGCAATCAGCTCCGAATCCGTCCGCCCGTTCGTCCCCTCGGCCGGTTGATTGTTGTTCCCGTTCTTGTCCTTGCCGTACAGGACGTTGTGCATGCTCAGGAACATCTGCGGCGTGATGTCGGAGGCACAGATCGCAGCATTGGCGGCGCGGGAGGAGTATCGGTTTCCGTTGGAGGAGCCATCCAGGAACGACATCACGTGGTAGTGGGCCAGCACCTTGCCGGAGTTGATGTCGCTGGTGATCATCTCCCCGGCCGACTGCTCGAACTGGTTGCAGATCGGGCACTGGAAATCTTCGTAGATGTCCATCACCACCGGCGCCTTCGGGGCACCCACGGTCACGCCGGAGGCCACGGTCGCGTTCGGCGCGGTGATGTCACCGGTGATCTTGGCCCGTCCGGCCTGCACCGAGATACCGATCGCGACCACCAGCACCATCACGACGGCCACGCCGGCGCTCAGCCAGGTGTTGCGGATCCGCGCCTCACGCTTGGCGTGCGCAACCTGCACCTCGTACTTGCGGCGCCCCTCCTCGGTCCGCATCCGCTTGGCCGACGGGCGCAGCACCTGGTCGTGACGGGTGAAGTACAGGTCCAGCGACCAGCGCGTCAGTGGATAGATGATCAGGAAGGCAGCACCGGCCAGCAGCAGGATGTCGCGGAAGGAGTCGAGCAGGTAGGACGTGGAGTCACTCTCGCCACCGCCCCCGAAGCAGCCACACTGCAGCTTGATGCCGCGCGCCGCCGCCTGGATCAGCCCGATGAGGAAGACGATGTACAGCACCGCCGAGATGCTCGCCATCACCCGGGTCAGCAGCCCGATCACCAGCAACACACCGACGATCAGCTCGACGATCGGCAACCCGTAGGCGATCGCCTTGGAGAGCCAGTCAGGGGTGGCGTCGTAGGCGCGGACGGCGCGCAGGAAGGTGCGTGGATCGTGCAGCTTCTCGATGCTGGCCCAGATCCACACCCCGCCGAGGACGAGACGAATTGCGGTGCCGAGCCAGGCCCGGGTCGAAGTCCAGTTCACGGACGGTATTTCCCCTCATGAATTCACCTAGAGACCAACAGACCGACGTCTCCGGAATAGCTACGAACAGTCACGCAGACCATAGAGCACAACCCTCGGACCGCGCAGCACCAAGGGGCAGACCCATCACACCTTCAGATCATGGGCGATCTGATCCGACAGGTTCGTGCTCTGCTCGAACGACACATGCGAGTAGTCGTCGGTGCTGTAGAGCAGCACCTTGGCCGAGTGCTGCTGCCCGCCGTCCTCGGCCAGCATCACGTGGGCGGCCGCCTGCGCCGTGTCCACCTGGGTCTGCGTCCCCGACAGCCCGACGAACTGGTTCGGCAGGCCGGTATCGAAGTGCCGCAGCCAGCTGGCGATCACGGCCGGGGTGTCGTGCTTCACGTCGGTCGTGACGAAGACGACCTCCGTCTTGGCCCGCAACTGCTCAGGCACCGCCCGCAGTGCGTTGCCGATGTCGGCCATCGTCGTCGGGCAGACGTCCGGGCATTCGGTGTACCCGAAGTAGAGCAGCGTCGGATGCCCGGCCGTCTCGGTGCCGAAGGAGTACGGATGGCCGTTGGTGTCGGTGAGCGTGAAGCTCGGCCGCGGCAGCGGCGGGTCAGCCGGAAAGCCCTGGTACTTCCCCACCGTATTCGCCTGGTCGTTCAGATCCGACTTGGTCGAGCCCGACGCCTTCGACGAGCACCCGGCCAGCACCACCGCGAACAGCATCAGTAGTGCCAGCCAGCCGCGGCGACTGGGGAATCTAGGGGACTTACGTGACAACAAAACTCATCCGCCTGACGTCTGCTTGGAGTTGGAGGGAACCGCCGGAACCGGCGCCCCGATGGCGATCACCGGCGCGGCCAGGGTAAGCGAAGGGGCATTCTCGAAACGCAGGATGAGATTCACCGTCTGGCCGGGCAGCAGCGGACCGAGGAGCTGCTGCATCATCACGTGCCCGTGACCGACCGAGAGAGACACCGTCTGGTGCGCCGGCACCGCAACCCCGTTCGCCGCGACGCTCATCGAGGAGTCGGTGTGCAGCGTCGTCGTCTCCGCCGCACCACTCACCACCTCCACCAGCCGGTCGTCGGTGCCGGTGGTGTTGCGCATCGTGAAGTAGGCGGCGGCCACGTCCGGGGAGGCCGGCTCCTGGACGTAGGCGCCGGTCACCTCGATCGGCCCGCCGATCCCGGCCGAGGCACCGCTCGGAACCGACCCCGACGGCGGGGTCGAGGCGGCGCCGCTACCCATGTCCATCGCCATCGACGAACTGCTGCTCTGCTCGGCCGACGAGGCTGAGGTGTCCGAGGTCACCGGCACCGCGCCGCGGACCAGCCCGGCGAAGCCGAGCGCGGCGACCGCGACGGCGCCGACGATGGTGACGGAGACTCGCATCAGGAGGCGGACTTCCCCGAACCGGAGTTACGTCCGAGCACGGCGATGCCGACCGCCACGACGGCGAAGACCAGCGCCACGATTCCCAGGATCACCACTCCAGTCTGGCTCGACGAATCAGATTTCGCCGCTACTGGGGCCGCACTCACAGTTGGGCTGGCACTCGCCGGCGCCGTGCTCGACGCGCTGGCGGCGCCGAGAGTGAGGACCGGTGCCGGGTGCTCCGGCTCCGCGGTGCTCCCAGCGGCCGCGACGTCCGTCCAGTTCACCGACGTCCCGTCGCTGTAGGTCTGGATCGCCTTGAAGGTGATCTGCGGGGCGTCGGGCAGCTGCCCAGCGATGAGGACGAACTCCTGGAACTGGTTCTTGCCGAAGCCCTGACCGGCGGCGGCCTTCCAGTCGATCTCGGAGACGGCCTCGGTGACGTCCCCGTCATCGGTCTTGATCGGCGTCGCCAGCTTGGCGGTCGTCAGGGTGAAGCTCCACCCGGGGATGGGCTGAATCAGCACCGATGCGATTGGGGTGTCGGTGGGCAGCTGCACCTTCAGCCCGACCGTGCTGGCGCTGTCGCTCTCGTTGGGCACTCGGAACGTGATGATCTGGTCGCCCCCACCCTGCACGGCCCCCGGCGCGCTCACCGTGACGTGGGCCGAGGCCGGGGCGGCAAGGGCGACCAGGGCGGCAGCGAAGGCGGCGGCGATCAGGCCGGAGCGGCGAATATTGCGGTTCATCAGAGTTCCTCCAGAGAGTGTCAATGCAATTCGACGGACGTGTCAGCGGTCACCGAGTCGAACTCGGAGTACCGCACGGTGATGGTGAACTTCCAGGAGCCGGGCGAGGGCAGCAGCGCCGAGCCGGTGAAGTCGAGGCCGTCGCTGGACTTCAACCCGAGATCGACCGGGCCCAACTCCTTCGCAGCCAGGTAGGCGTTGCCGGAGACCGAGAGCGGCACGGTGGCGCCGGAGATGCGCAGATTCACCTGCACGGTCCCGGCCCGGGACGGGGTGACGGTGAGTTCGGCGCTGCGCTGGGTGCTGCTACCGGCCTCGGTGAGCGAGATGCTGACCGTGGTGGGTGCGGCGTAGGAGGCGAGTTCGGCGTTGCGGCCGGGCGGCTGGACGACGAGGACGGCGGTCACGGCCAGCACGACGACGCCGATGGCGGCCTCCCCGAGGACGCTGCGCCGCAACTGGCTAATCGGCTTTCCCGCGCCGTCGCCGTGGCCTCCGGTTGAGCGCTGTACCGCACGCCGGGAGAAGTACGCAATCCCCAGCATGAGCGCGAAGAGGACGATCTTGGCGATCACCAACTGCCCGTAGCGGGTGCCGGTGAAGGCGCTCCAGGTGCCGATGCCCAGCCAGGCCTGATAGCTGCCACTCACCGCCAGCACGGCGACACAGCCGTAGGCCACCAACGAGAACCGGGGCAGCACCGCGTCCAGCTCATCCGGGACAGCCCGTGGCAGCAGCCCGATCAGCAGCATCGCTAACCCACCTAGCCAGATCGCCATCGCCGCCAGGTGGGTCATCTGACTGGTCAGGGCCAGCCAGCGCGGATCCTGCGCGTCGGCATGGCCGGTGAAGGCGAAGGTCACCACAAGGCCGATGAGCAGCGCCGCCACCTCGCCGCGAAGACGTCTAGGTTCGGTGTCCTGAAAGAGCGAGCGGAGCACGAAGGCCAGCGCCGCCAGCACCAGCAGCCGCACCGAGTCGGCGGTGCCGATGGTGGCGTGCAGCGTCGCGTTCAGCAGGTTCAGGTGCGCGACGCCGCCCAGTCCCATGCCCGCCGCGTACGGACCCTGCAGCAACATCTGGGCGACGGTGCCGAGCGCAGTGGCCCACCACCCGGTGAGCACCAGCCGGTATACCCGGGCGTCGCCGCGTCCCTGCGGCCAGACGGTGACCAGCAACCAGAGGCCACCCAGCAGCGCCAGGCCGGCGAACCCGACCCACCGCACCACGTTGTAGACCTGATTCGTCACCGGATTCACCGTCGGCGCCGCGCTGCCCACCTCGGCCAGCGCGCCGTCACCGACAACGAAACGGGTCGAGCCGGAGACCGGATGGGAGTCGGCGCTCACCACCCGGTAGCTGGCCAGGTAAGTGCCGTCGCCGAGGCCCGACTTGAGGGCGACGCTCACCTTCGTCCCGTCGCCACCCGGGTGGGTCGCCGGGCCGGTGTCGACGCGCTGCCCCGTCTGGTTGATGACGTGCAGGTACCCGTCGGAGCTGAGGCCGACCGACTCGTCGAAGGTGAAGGTGACCTCGGCCGGTGCCGTGGCGAGCCGGGCACCGTCGGCCGGATCGGTGGCCACCACCACCGCGTGGGCTGAGGCCGGGGCCGCAGTGAAGAGGAGGCCGGCAAAGAGCGCCATCAGCAGCGCAGCCAGCAGCCCAGCCGGCCGGAGCGCGCGTGGCTTCACTCCGGCGACTGGTGCACTAGGCGACTCCACGGATTCCACCGTCGTCGGCCGCCGGCGCCTCGCCGTCACCCCGTCCGTGGACCTCGGCGTACTCCGGGGGCTCCTTCTCGTTCGACCGATGCAGCGCGAAGAGCAGGCCGAGCCCGAGCAGGGTGCTGAGATGGGTCGCCAGGCGGCCAACCGGCACCGCTCCGGCGAGGAGGTCACGCGCACCAAGGACGGCCAGCAGCGTCACCAGCACGAGCACCATCGGCAGCAGCGCGGCGGCCCGGGCCGGGCGGCGGGCCACACCCAGCAGCCCGATCCCCACCGCGATGTTGAAGGCGGCGCTCTCGTGGGCCACGTGCATCCCCATCGCCATGTCGATGTCGAAGCCGAAGAGGTCGGGCAGCGCTAAGAGGATCTGAAGAATTCCGACGACGGCGAGGCCGGCCACCAGGAGCCGGCAGCGACGCCTGACCCGAGCGGCCGGCAGCGCAGCGTTCAGCAAAATAGCGCCACTCAGGTCCGGAATGTCGGCCGAGGTGAGGCGCAGCGCCCGGGTCAACCGGGTCGCATCGGCCAACCAGGCCGCGCAGCGGGGGCAGTCGGCCAGGTGCGCGTCGAGAACGGAGGCCGACATTCCAATAGGCTCTCCGTCGAGGCGCGCCGAGGCCGCCTCCCGAATTCGATCGCATTGCACGGGTTAGTAGTCGCCGCAGCGCCCCGACTAGTTCCGTCCCGTGAGGTAGATCACGCCAAGCTGGAGGAGACCGTGGACGCGCCCGACCCGATCACCGACGCCGCGCTGCGGGCGCGACGCGGCGATCCGACCGCGGCCGGGGAGTTCGTCCGGGCCACCCAGGTCGACGTCTGGCGGATGGTGGCCGGCCTCTCGTCCCGGGGCGAGGCCGACGACCTCACCCAGGAGACCTACGCGCGGGCCTTCGCCTCGCTGCACCGCTTCACCGGACGCTCCAGCGCGCGCACCTGGCTACTCTCCATAGCCCGTCGGGTCTGTGCCGACGCCGTGCGCACGGCCGTCCGGGATCGTCGGAGCTCGAGTGAACTCGAACTCCGCGGCTCGCTGATGGCGGACCCGGCCGACGCGGTCACGCTGAACCTGCTGGTGCGCGTCCTCGATCCGCAGCGGCGGGAAGCATTCGTGCTGACCCAGCTCGTCGGCCTCTCCTACGCCGAGGCGGCGGAGGTCTGCCGCTGCCCGGTGGGGACGATCCGCTCGCGGGTGGCGCGGGCCCGGACCGACCTGGTGCAGGGGCTCAGCGACGACGGACGCGCCGCCGCCTCCAGCTAGCCCGCCTGGCGTCGTAGCCCGGCCTCGCGATTTTCCCCGCTTTGTAGCCTGGCCTTCCGATTCTGGACGCTTTGTAACCTGGCCTTCCGATTTGGAGCCCGAAACCGGAAGCTCGGACTACAAAGCGGAGAAATACTGGGAGGTCGCGGCCACAACTGAGGGGTCGCGGCCCAACAACGGGAGGCTTAGCCGGCAACCGCCGGAGCTACCTGCTTCGCCGGCGCGCCGGCCTCGAGTGTGGTGCGGATGCGCTTCACGACGTAGTGCTCGGCCACGAAAGACATGAACGGGATGGTGCCGGCGGCCATGATCAGCAGCACCCGCACCGGGTGCCAGCGCAACTTGATGGCGAGGTCCAGCGTCGCCGCGACGTAGAGCAGGTACAGGTACCCGTGGCCGATCCAGGTGATCTCGGCCAGCAGCCGCTGCCCGGCCCACCACTGCAGTGGCAGTGCGACGAAGGTAGCCAGCACCAGCACCGTTCCGGTGGCGAAAGCCATGATCCGGAAGCGCAGCAACGCCCCGGCGTACTTGGGCTTGGCGGCGGGGCGGGTGGTCGGTTGTGCTGCTGCGGTCACCGTTGTTCCTTAGCTGCTTCGCTCGCGGTGGCGAGCGAGGCCAGATAGTCGTTGTAGGCGAGTTGGGTGGCGTCGAGCTCCTGGGTGCCGGCGGCTGGCGGCACGTAGCGCCGGTAGGCGATCGGCTCGACCGGGCTAGCGGCCGATTCGTCCGCGTGGGCGGCCACTGCGGGCGCGGCGGCTGCGTCGGTGCCTACCTGGTTCAGCTCGGTGTTGCGCTCACGCAGCGCATCGCGCATCACCCGAAACAGCATGAAGACGACGAAGGTGGAGAAGGCCCACCACTGCAGCACATAGGAGTAGTTCTGAATGTCGCCGTGCCGCTCGTGGGCCCGCTGCAACTGCCAGCGTCCGAGCAGCACCATCGCAATCGTCGAGACGATCACCAGCGCGTAGAGCATCAGCCAGCGAGGCTTCAGCAAGAAGGCGCAGCAACGGAGCATAGCTAAACGGTACGTCAGCCAATCTGGCTCCGGTAACCGCAATTGCCTAGGTGTGACCACTCTCCGATCGGCGCCCGACGACCGTCTCCTGGCCACTCCGCGCCAGCGAACTCCACCGTGTCGTCACCGTTCCACGGCCGGAATCGGCGAGGATCAGGGCATGAGCGACAAGCGCAGCCTCGCGATGGGGACGCCCGAGCAGCGGCCGGCCTGGCTGCGGGTGACCGATGGCGAGCGGCGTTGGGCTGTCGGTGTCGCGATGCTGGTGGCGATCTCACTCCATGTCGTGATGCCCAGCCAGTTCGTGCCGCATCCGGCCTACGCCGTGCCGGTGGTCGAGTTGGTGCTGCTCGTCTTCCTCGGTATCGCGCTGCCGGCCTCGCCGCAGCAGAAGTCACCGAAGCTGCGCATCCTGGCCCAGTTCCAATTCGCCCTGATCGCGGTCTGGAACATCACGTCGTTGGTGCTGCTGGTACATGCCATCACCACGGGCGAGAAGATCACGGCCGCCGATCTGCTCCTGGGCGGGATGGCGATCTGGCTCACCAATGTGATCGTCTTCTCGCTGTGGTTCTGGTCCTTCGATCGTGGCGGGCCGGCCGCTCGGGCCCTCGGCGAGATGGACATCCCCGACCTGCTCTTTCCGCAGATGACCGACGAGCACCTGGCGCGCGACTGGGAGCCGTACTACCTCGACTACTTCTTCGTCTCGTTCACCAACTCGACCGCCTTCTCACCGACGGACACAATGCCCTTGTCCCGTTGGATCAAAGTGCTCTTCATCGTCCAGTCGCTCTCGGCGCTGATTACGATCGGCCTGGTGGCCGCCCGGGCGGTGAACATCCTGCCCATCAGTTGACGCGCTGCGGTCGCCGGGACGGGCGCTACTAGGAACGGACGAGACGGGCGATCGCCGCCGAGGCCTCCTTCACCTTGGCCTGGGCCTCGTGACCGCCGGAGTTGATGGCCTGGGCCACGCAGTGCGTCAGGTGCTCCTCGATGAGGCCGATCGCGAAGGACTCCAAGGCCCGGGTAGCGGCCGAGACCTGGGTGAGGACGTCGATGCAGTAGGTGTCGGACTCGACCTGGCGCTGCAGTCCGCGGATCTGCCCCTCGATGCGACGCAGCCGCTTCAGCTGATCGTCCTTGGTGTCGTGGTAGCCCGGATGACCGTCCGTCGAATGCGAAGTGCTCATACCCCCGGAGGGTACTCGTGAGCGGCCCGGCGAAGGCCGACGCTCAGCGGTTGGCCGGCTCGGCCTGCGTGGTTGATTTCGGGCAGCCGACCTCATTGGTCGCGGCATGAACCCAGAAGGCCCCGTTCGGATTGCCCGGGGGATACCGCAGGCGCAGCCGCCACCCGCAGTGGACACATTTCGTGTCGGTACTCACGCTAACCGCCCTTCGATCCCGCCAGCATCAGCGGCAACACGCCCGGCCGATTCATGACCGATGCTCGCATTGCAATTTACGCCAAGGTGCGGGACGTCGCCTGATCAAATGGCCGCTCACAGGCTTCACTCAGTGAAGCGGTTGAGATTTTCGACGACCGGCTCGACAGCACTAAGTAGTCGAACGACTACTGCACGCCCCAGCCAACGCTTTGAATACAGCCCGTCTGGTTTGTATGGACTAGACCAATACTTGCTGCTCAACGGCAGCCGGGCGCCTACCTTCCGTGACCAATTCTCCTTTAGAACACAGGAATTTGTAAGTCGGGGGCCAAGTCGCGTAAGTTGCGTGCAGGAACGCACGGGGCGCTCCTGGCGAGGTGCACTGGGGTGCACACGACCTCGTCAACGGGACTGAGTAGGACACCGCATGCAACGCACGTTTCACCGCGACCGAATGGTCGCCGACGTTGCCGGATCCCCCGCCCGCACCGCCCGCCCTCTGTTT
This sequence comes from Frankineae bacterium MT45, assembly GCA_900100325.1. NCBI lineage: Bacteria > Bacillati > Actinomycetota > Actinomycetes > Frankiales > Frankineae bacterium MT45. The sequence continues at coordinate 1,476,136 of LT629697.1, read as the reverse complement.
CTGATGCCGTCGCCGGCGAGGAATTCCCGCTAGCTCCGGCGCCCACATACTTGCGGCACGGCGCGGTGTGCCCCCTCACGCTGCGCTGTGCCGCATCCCTCGTATCCGCTCGGCTCGCACCAGGCTCCCGCTCGCCTTCTCTGCATACCCACCCTCCGATCTCGGACCCAGAATCGGAAGTTTGGTATGCGAAGCGGCCCTCAAAAACGGCCTGGATTGCGAGATAGTTGTGCCATGCCACTTCATCACGGATCAACCAGTCCGGAGCCGACTGGCGCCACCTCCAACGCCCTCGTCACCGAGGCCAATCCGGCCTATGGCGAACGGGTCGTCGCCCCGAAGAACCAGCTCGCCGCAAACTCGGTCCCGGCCGATATCGCGTACCAGCTGATCCACGACGAACTCCTCCTCGACGGCAACTCGCGACTGAATCTCGCCACCTTCGTGACCACCTGGATGGAGCCGCAGGCCCGGGTGCTGATGGCCGAGTGTGCCGACAAGAACATGATCGACAAGGACGAGTACCCACAGACGGCCGAGCTCGAGCGGCGCTGCGTGGCGATCCTGGCTGACCTCTGGAACGCCCCGTCGGCGAGCGAGGCGACCGGATGCTCGACGACCGGCTCCAGCGAAGCCTGCATGCTGGCCGGGATGGCGTTGAAGCATCGCTGGGCCGCACGAGTCAACGACCGGACCCGGCGCCCCAACCTCATCATGGGCGCCAATGTGCAGGTCTGCTGGGAGAAGTTCTGCCGCTACTGGGACGTCGAGGCCCGGATCGTCCCCATGAGCGGCGACCGGTACCACCTCGACGCCGAGCAGGCGGTTGCCCTCTGCGACGAGGACACGATCGGCGTAGTGGCGATCCTGGGCTCCACCTTTGACGGCAGCTACGAGCCGGTGGCCGAGATCGCCGCCGCGCTGGACGCGCTCGCGGCCGCCGGCGGCCCGGATGTGCCCGTCCACGTCGACGGCGCCTCCGGGGGGATGATCGCGCCCTTCCTCGACCCTGACCTCGTCTGGGACTTCCGCCTCCCCCGCGTCGCGTCGATCAACACCTCCGGCCACAAGTACGGCCTGGTGTACCCCGGCGTCGGCTGGGTGCTCTGGCGTGATAGCGCGGCCCTGCCCAGCGAGCTGATCTTCAACGTGAACTACCTCGGCGGGAACATGCCGACTTTTGCACTGAATTTCTCCCGTCCCGGGGCTGAGGTGGTGGCCCAGTACTACGTCTTCTTCCGGCTCGGACGCGAAGGGCTACGGGCAGTGCAGCAGTCGGCCCGCGACGTCGCGACGTTCATCTCGTCGGAGATTGAGAAGATGCCGCAGTTCCGGCTGCTTTCGCGCGGCGACGAACTGCCGGTCTTCGCCTTCACGACCAGCGAGGAGGTCACCGACTGGGACGTCTACGCGCTCTCCCGGGTGCTCCGCGAGCGGGGTTGGCAAGTGCCGGCGTACTCCTTCCCGCCCGACCGGGAGGACCTCTCGGTTCTGCGCATCGTCTGCCGCAACGGCTTCGGGCACGAACTCGCCGCCGAGCTGCTCGCGGACGTCCGTCGCGCGGTCGAGGTACTGACGACCCATAGCGGCGCCGACGCGCCGGCCACCGTAAGCGGCCCCTCGGCGTTCCGCCACTAGCCACCGACCAAACGTTCCGACGCCCTTGACACCGCGCCCGTCGCGAGCAACACTGAACTAGATGGTTCAGTATTCGGAGTTTGACGTATCTTTCGCGGCGCTCGCGGACCCCGTTCGTCGGGGCATTCTCGGACGCCTCGGACGGGGGCCGGCCACGGTCAGTGAACTGGCCGCCGAGTTCGAGATGAGCCTCACCGGCATGAAGAAGCACCTGCAACTGCTCGAGACGGCGGGACTCGTCGTCACCGAGAAGCGAGGTCGGGTCCGGTACTGCGAACTCGGCGCCAACTCACTCGATCGCGAGGCGACCTGGCTGAGCGAATTCCGGGCCACCGTCGAGTCCCGTCTGGACCACCTCGACGCCTTCCTGAAACGAACGGAGAATCAGCAATGACGGCACAATCATCAACAGAGAGCGCAACATCGCCGAGCAGCACGGTGACCACCCCCGGCAAGCGTGACATCCACGTCGAGCGGGTCTTCGATGCACCGATCGACCGCGTCTGGGCCGCGTTCAGCCAGCCCGAACTCGTCGCCCAGTGGTGGGGACGGGGGAACCAACTCGAAGTGATCCGCTGGGAGTTCGAACGCGGCGGGCACTGGCGCCTCGAGGAGCACTACGACGGTGAGGTGGCCGGCTTCGAGGGTCGCTACCGCGAGATCACGCCGAAGACCCGCATCACCCGTTCCTTCGAATGGGATGGGATGCCGGCGCACGTCATCATCGAGACGGCCGAACTCGTCGACCTGGGTGACGGACGCACCCGCGTGGTGATCGACAACGTCTTCCACACCACCGAGGAGCGGGACGGCATGCTCTCCTCTGGAATGGAGGGCGGGATGAACGAATCCTTCCGCGCTCTGGACCGACTGCTGGCCGGCACCGCCTAACCGCAGGCGGCAAATGCAAATACAGCTAGAGACAACTCAAGCCCAAGGCCGCGAGGGCCTTGGGCTTGAGCTTTTACAGGCCCAGTCAACGACACAGTCAAGTCTTACGACTTGATCATGTCGGCCCCGAACTACGACTGGGCGGGCCAGATAGTCAGTGTTTGAAGGCGTCCTTGACGTTCTCGCCAGCGTTCTTCAGGTCCGCTTTCGCCTGATCGCCCTTGCCTTCATTCTCGGTCCGGTGGTTTCCGGTTACCTTGCCGAACGCCTCTTTCGCCTTGCCTTCGACGTCTTCGACGGCGTTCTTGACCTTGTCCGTTGCGCTCATATCGGGTCTCCCTATTGGTTCGCCATTGCAAACATCGGCGTGCGCTTGCAGTGAATAGGTACCCGGGACAGGGCGAAGCTAAACAACAGGCAACTCACACCACTCACACTAGGCGAGTGATCTCCACCGAGACGCTCAGCTCACTGGTCGCGCTGCCCGCCACAAGGCCTTTGATCGGCGGGGCATCGGTGTAGTCGCGACCAGTGCCGACGAGCACGTGACGCTCGCCGATGGACGAGTCGTTGGTCGGATCGTGTCCGATCCACTCCCCCAGCCACCACTGCACCCAGGCGTGGCTCTCACCCTTTACCGGCTCGCCGAGACCGGCGTTGCGGTCCGGGTGCATGTAGCCCGACACATACCGCGCCGGGAGGCCAATATGCCGCAGCGCACCGACCACGATGTGCGCGTAATCCTGGCAGACTCCGGCGCCGGCCTCCCACGACTGGGTGGCCGATGTGTTCACGCCGGTCGACCCGGGGACGTACGTCACCGTCTCACGGACCCGATTGCAGACGGCGAGGGCCGCCTGGTGCGGAGCGAGGTCGGCCCCTACTTCGGCGGCGATGGCGGCCAGTTCTTCGTTCGGCTCGGTGCGAGCGGTCTGCGTCAGGTACTCACCGAAACGCTGGTACACCGCGTCCGAACGAACTGAATCCCAGCTCATCTCCAGATCGGGCGTCGGACGCCCGGCATCGTTCACCTCGACCAGCGACACCGCCTCGACGCCGAGGCTGGTGTGCGGGGCCTGCACCTCGAAGGCCCGCACCCAGGTACCCCAGTAGTCGGAGTACGCATGCTGCCAGCTAGCCTGCTGCCCGTCGGCGTCGACATTCAGCAATGTTTCCAAAGGGTTCTGCCACGGCAGCAGCAGCGGCGTCAAGCGCGTCTCGTTAAACGACGCCGTCACCGGACCGTCGTAGTCGTACCGCGAGGTGTGCCGAATCCGCATCCGACTGGTCATCAGGAGACCGCCCATTCCTTGGCCACGCCATGTGCGAAGTAGCGCCTGGCCACCGCATCGCTGGCCAGCGAACAGGCGCTCTGCACCCGTTCCATCAGGTTGTACAGGTCGTCGAAGATCTCCGACCTCGGCGCGAACTCCAGTTCCGATCGGATCATGCCGAGGACGCGGTGCCCCTCGCTGGCCGTGCCGAAGCGGTTGAACTCCCCGCTGAGATCGTCCATGCTGCGTTCGGCGCTGCTCAGGGCACTGATCAGTGACCGGGGAAAGAGCGGGTCGAGCAGCAGGAACTCGACGGCCCGCTGATCCTGTACCGCGCCATGGGCACTGTGCAGGAACGCCTGATACGCACCGCAGCTCTGCAGCAGGGTCACCCAGGAGGGTCCCGCGTCGCCGGCCAGCGCGCGGGCGGCGACGATTCGGGCCGTCATGTCGGCCCGCTCGATGGCCCGGCCGAGCGCCAGGAAGTGGTACGCCTCGTCGCGGCTCAGGGTGGCATCGGCGGTGCCGTTGAAGGCGGCCGACCGTTCCCGCACCCAGGTGAAGAAAGAGTGCGGACGGGAGCGCCGCGACGAGCGGATGGCCTCGTGCCAGGTGACGTTGAGCGTCTCCCAGAGCTCAGTCGAGATGACCTCGCGGGAGCGGCGGGCATTCTCCCGGGCGACGGTGATGGCACCGACGATGGAGGCCGGATTCTCCCGATCCCAGGCCAGCAACTCCAGCACCTTCGACTTGTCGATTTCGGTGTCGGGCTCGATCTCGCAGCCCATCGCCGAGAGCAGCGAAGCGCAGACGACGCCCTCGGGCGCCCACGGATCCTCCAGCAGCAGGTTGAGGTGGACGTCCAGGGTGCGGCTGGTGTCTTCGGCGCGCTCCACGTAGCGGCCGATCCAGTAGAGCGACTCGGCGATGCGACTCAGCACGACTCGTCACCCACTTCGACCTGTTGTTGCTGCTGCTGTTGCTGCTGTTGCTGGCGTTCCTCGGCCCGGTCCTGCTGGGGCAGCGGCAGCCGTTCGGCCTGAATCGGCGGCTCGACCCGCACGACCGGCTCCGCGGCGGAGACCCCACGTTCACCGGCCAGCACCCAGGTGTCCTTGGCGCCACCACCCTGGCTGGAGTTCACCACCAGTGACCCCTTCACCAGCGCCACCCGGGTCAGGCCGCCCGGCAGCACCCAGACGTCGTTTCCGTCGTTGATGGCGAAGGGACGCAGGTCGACGTGCCGCGGCTCGACCTCGTCACCGACCACCGTCGGAACCGTCGAGAGCTGCACCACCGGCTGGGCGATCCAGCCCCGCGGGTCGGCGATGAGCCGCTCCCGCAGGGCGATCAGCTCCTTGGCGCTGGCCTGCGGGCCGATGACCAGCCCCTTGCCACCGGCGCCGTCGACCGGCTTGACCACCAGCTCGTCGAGACGATCCAGCACCTCTTCCAGGGCACCCGGGTCCTCCAGACGCCAGGTGTCGACGTTGGCCAGGATCGGCTCCTCGCGCAGGTAATACCGCACCAGATCAGGAAGGTAGGTGTAGATGAGCTTGTCGTCGGCTACCCCGTTGCCGACCGCATTGGCGATGGTGACGTTGCCGACCCGCGCCGCAGTAAGCAGGCCGGGGCAGCCGAGCATGGAGTCGTGCTTGAACTGCACCGGGTCGAGGTACTCGTCGTCGACGCGCCGGTAGATGACGTCGACCCGCCGCTCACCCCGGGTGTCGCGCATCCGCACCACACCGCCCGAGCAGATCAGGTCGCGCCCCTCGACCAACTCGACGCCCATGGTGCGGGCAAGCCAGGCGTGCTCAAAGTACGCGCTGTTGTAGACGCCAGGGGTCAGCACCACGACACAGGGGTCGGCGACCCCCGGCGGGGCCGCTTTGCGGAGCGCGGCCAGCAACCGCTGCGGGTACTGGGACACGGGGCGCAGGCGCACCTGGCTCAGCGCGTCCGACCACTGCGGGCGGACGGCGTTGCGGTTGGCCAGCACGTAGCTGACTCCGGACGGAACCCGCACGTTGTCCTCGAGAACCCGGAAGGTGCCCTGTTCGTCGCGGATCAGGTCGATGCCGGAGACGTGCACCCGCACCCCGTTGGGTGGCTGGATGCCGGCCGCGGCCCGGTGGAAGTGCGTGGAGGAGGTGATGATCCGGCGCGGGACGACGCCATCGGCGATGGCCAGGCCCGGCCCGTAGACGTCGGCCAGGAACGCCTCGAGGGCACGGACGCGCTGGCGGACGCCGGACTCGATCTGCCGCCAGGAGAGGTCATCGATGACCCGCGGGACGATGTCGAGGGGGAACGGCCGCTCCTCGCCCCCGACGTCGAAGGTGACACCCTGGTTCAGGTACGAGCGGGCCACCGACTCGAGGCTGGCTCGCAACTCGGCGCCGCCGGAGCGTTGCATCGACTCGTGCAGGGCGGCGTATGGCGCGCGGGGACCGTCGGCGCTGATCATCTCGTCCCACGCCGCGCCGAGTGGGTAGTGGTCGAATATGCCAGCCATTGGCGGGATCATATGGACCGATTGTGTCGCGGATGTTGCCGCGCCTGGACCCGCAGAGTGCTAACCATTCACACAGTCTGGACCATCGGGGCGAACTGCCCAAGGGGCAGCGGCAACCGCCCCCGCGCGTCGTCCCAGCCCGCTAAACCAGACCCACTCGCGACGCGACGAGTTCGATCCGGTCATCAGGCTGCACCGCGGCCACCCGGAAGTGATCGGCACCGTCAGGGCCGTAGAACTCGCCCGGCGAGACGACGATCCCGGCCCGCTCGGCCAGGTCCCGGGCGTCGGTCCAGGCGTCACCACTGGGCGAGGCGACCCAGAGGTAGAAGGCACCGTCAGGCAGGTGCGCCGTGTAGCCCAGAGTGCCGAGAATCTCGGTGAGTCTGGTGAGGCGCTGCAGGTAGCGCTCCCGCTGCCGCTCGACGTGCTCGTCGTCATTGAGGGCCAGCACGGCGGCGGCCTGGACCGGCCCCGGCGGCATCAGCCCGGCGTGCTTGCGCACCTCACTGAGGTAGTGGATCAGCTCCGCGTCTCCGGCGTAGAAGCCAATCCGTGCGCCGGCGAAGTTGTCACGCTTGCTAAGGGAGTGCACGGCGACCACACCGTCGGTGCCACTGGTCAGCACCGAGCTGGCCGGCGTGGCCCAGGTGAACTCGGCATAGCATTCGTCCGAGAAAACCGGCACATTCCGTTCTCGACCCCAGGCCGCGGCTTCGGCCAGGTCGGCCAGCTCCCCGGTCGGGTTGCTCGGCGAGTTGACCCAGAGCAGCAGCGCCCGCTGCGCATCGTCGGCGGAGATCTCGCTGAGCTTCGTGAAGGGGACGGCCCGGCACCCGGCCAGCGTCGCGCCCATCGCGTAGGTCGGGTAGCTGATCGCGGGGTACAGCACGGTATCGCGCTCCGGCGTGCGCAGCTTGAGGTACTGGGGGGTGGAGGCAACGAACTCCTTCGTCCCTACGCAGGCGGCGATCTCGGTCGCGGCGTCGACCTGGGCGCCGAGGCGGCGGCTCATCCAGTCGGAGGCGGCCTGGCGGAAGGCCGGCGTCCCCAGAGACGGGGGGTAGGTACGGGCCGTCGCCGACGATGCGAGGGCCGCCGTCACCTCGGCCGGCGGGTCGTCACACGGCGTGCCGATCGAGAGGTCGACGGCCCCGCCGGGGTGCTGCCCGGCCAGGGTGATGGCCTCGGCCAGCCGGTCGTACGGGTAGGGCGGCGGCACGAATCCCGACATCAGATCTCTCCACTCTCTGTTGACGTTTGACCGGTCCGCTCCAGGCGCAGGGCTCGGGCCTCGATCGCCGAGGCCAGCAGCTGGGCCAGGTGCTGGCCGGAGTCACCGGCGAGCTGGTCGAGTTGGGTGCGGCAGGAGAATCCGTCGGCCAGGACCACGGCCTCCTCATCGCATTGGCGGACCGCGGGGAGCAGTGCGTTCTCGGCGACCGCGACCGACACTTCGTAGTGACCGCGTTCGACGCCGAAGTTGCCGGCCAGCCCACAGCAGCCGCCGACCGCGGTGATCTGCGCCCCGGCGTCAGCCAGCAGCGCCGCATCCTCGCTCCACCCCATCACCGCGTGCTGATGGCAGTGCGGCTGGGCCACTCCCTCAACGCCACGCAGGCTCGGTGGCTGCCAGTCCGGGGTGGCGCGCAGCAGCTCGGCCAGGGTGCGTGTCTGCTTCGCCACTTGGGCTGCTCGCTCGTCGTCGGCCAACAGTTCGGTGACGTCAGAGCGGAGCACGGCGGTGCAGGACGGCTCCAGCCCGACGATGGGAATCCCCGCCTTCAGCGAGGGTTCCAGCGCGTCCAGGGTGGTGCGCAGCCGCCGTCGGGCTCCGTCGAGCTGCCCGGTCGAGATCCAGGTGAGGCCACAGCAGACCTTGCGATCGGTGAGCTGCACGGCGTACCCGGCATCCTCCAGAACCGCGACGGCCGCTCGTCCGACCTCCGGCGAGAAGTGCTCGGTGAAGGTATCCACCCAGAGCAGCACCGGCTGACCGGTCTGCTGGCCGCTCGCCTTCTGCCGGGCGGCGAACCAGTCGCGGAACGTCTGTGTCGCGAACTCCGGCAGCGGACGGCGCTGGTCGACGCCGGCCATCCGCTTTCCCAGCGCCGAGAGCGACTTGCGTCGTAGCGTGAAGTTGGCCAGGCGTGGGGTGTGCGAGGCCAGCCGGGACCAGCGCGGCAGCCACCCCAGCGCGTAGTGGGACGCCGGGCGCAGACGCCGCCGGTAGCGCTGGTGCAGGGCCTCCGCCTTGTAGGTCGCCATGTCCACACCGGCCGGGCAGTCGGCCGAACACCCCTTGCAGGAAAGGCAGAGGTCGAGCGAGTCGAGCACCTCGGGTGAGCGCCAGCCCTTGTCGACGAGACGGCCATTGGCCAGTTCCTGCAGCACCCGCGCCCGGGCTCGGGTGCTGTCCTTCTCATCCTTCGTCGCCAGATACGACGGGCACATCACGCCGCCGGTGGCGGTGGTGTCGGCCCGGCACTTGCCCACTCCGACGCAGCGGTGCACAGCGGTGGTGAAGTTGCCGCCGTCGTGCGGGTAGGCGAAGGCGAGGTTCTTGCGCAGCGGCTTGGCCGCCGGGACCCGGAGGCTCCCGTCGATCGGCTCGGGGGCGACGACGACGCCCGGGTTGAGCAGGTTAGTCGGGTCGAAGGCGTGCTTGACGGCCGCGAAGGTGCTCAACGCCTCCGGCGTGTACATGTACTGCAGCAGTTCGCCCCGGGCTCGGCCGTCGCCGTGTTCACCGGACATCGAGCCGCCGTGCCGGCCGACGAGCTGGGCGGCCTCCAGCATGAAGGCCCGGAATCGCTCCGGATGATCGGCCAGCGGGAAGTCGATGCGGGCATGCAGGCAGCCGTCGCCGAAGTGTCCGAAGACCAGCCCGTCGACGTGGTGCTCGCTCATCAGCTGCGAGAACTCACGCAGGTAGGGGCCGAGCCGGTGCGGGGGGACGGCGGCGTCCTCCCAGCCGGGCCAGGCCGGTTCGTTAGACGGGGTTCGTCCGCCCAGCCCGGCGCCGTCCTCGCGGATGCGCCAGAGCGCCTTGGCGGTTACCCCGGTGACGACGGAGGACTCCAGGCAGTCGGCGTCATTGATGAGCCGATTGGCGGCCGCAACCGCGTCGGCCGTGGTCTCACCCGCGGTCTCGACGAAGAGCCACCCCCCGCCCTTGGGCAGCGGCGGGACGGCCGCTTCGCCACGACGGCTGCGCACCACCTCGACGAGCCGGGCGTCCATCCCCTCCAGCGCCACCGGCCGGTGCGGCAGCAGCCCGGGGACGGCCTCGGCCGCGGTGGCCATATCGGGGTAGCCCAGCACGGCCAAGGCGGTCGCCTTCGGGGCCTGCACCAGCTGCACCTTGGCCTGCAGGGTGACGGCGAGCGTCCCTTCGGTGCCGACCAGGAAGCGGGCCAGGTCGACGCCGTTCTCCGGCAGCAGGTGCTCCAGCGAGTAGCCCGAGACCTGCCGGCTGAAGCGTCCGAACTCGGTGCGGATGAGACCGAGGTTGGCGGCGACGATCCCGTCCAGGTCCCGCATCAGAGCGGTCGGGGCACTGCGGGCCGACGTCAGGCCGTCGCGCCCGTATCGGCCGGCGGTGAACCGTTCGCCGGCGGTGGTGAGCAGGTCGAGCTCCAGGACGTTCTCGGCGCTGCGCCCGTAGGCCAGGGCGCGCGCGCCGCAGGCGTTGTTACCCAGCGTTCCGCCGATGGTGGCCCGGGCATGGGTGGACGGGTCGGGGCCGAAGCGCAGGCCGTGCACGGCGGCGGCGTCGGTGATGGCGTCGAGGATGACCCCGGGTTGCACGACGGCGCTGCGGGTGAACGGGTCGATCTCGATGATCTGGTTGAGGTGGCGGGAGAAGTCGAGGACGATCCCGCGCCCGATCGCGTTGCCGGCGATGGAGGTACCGCCGCCGCGTGAGATCAGCGGCACCCCGAGGCGCCGGCAGACGTCCAGGGTGGCCTCGACGTCCTCGGAGCTGCGGGGGAAGACGACGGCGCCCGGGACGATCCGGTAGTTCGACGCGTCACTGGAGTACTCGGCCCGTCGGCGGGTGTTGACGTCGGCCTCGGCCACGCCGGCCTTGCGCAGGGCCCGGGCGAGCTGTGCCGGACGGGGCCCGGTGTAGTCGGAGCCTCGCTGTGCCCCACGCCGACCTTGCGGGGCGGGTGTGGCGGCGGTTGCCGTTGGCGCGGAGGTCACTCGTCCATTCTGCCGTGCCGGGGAAACCGGATTGTCACGCACTCGCCGCGCCTGCCGTCGTGTCCCGCCTGGTCCCCGTGCACCCGCTCCCGCAAAAGCCCGCTTTGTAGCCTGAAAGACCGGTTTCGGCCGGAAAACCGGTCTTTCGGGCTACAAAGCCGGCAGGATCGGGCAGCGCAGGGATCGGGCAGCGCAGGCTACAAAGCCGGCAGGATCGGGCAGCGCGGGCTAGCGGTACGCCGGGGCTACCCGCGACCAGGGGCGTAGCTGCTCCAACTGGCCCGCCAAGGCCAGCAGCATCCCCTCCGCGCCCGGACGGGCCACCAGCTGCACCGAGAGCGGCAGCCCACCCGGGTGCACCCCGGCCGGAACCGCCATCGCCGGCCAGCCGAGCAGGTTCCACGGTGCGGCAAACGGCGCGTACCGCACGTTCGACACCACATTGGCCAGCCAGCCCCGCTCACTCCAGGCCAGCGCCTCGATCGGCGGCTGGGCGAGCGTCGGAGTGAGGAGCACATCGACGTCGGCGAAGTACTTCTCGGCCGCCCGGCGCCAGACCTCCCGGGCCCCGTCACGGGGACCGCCGACCGCCAGCACCATCCGACCCCACCGGGCCTGCCGCTTGGTGCGCTTGCTCAGCATCGACGTATCCGGCAGCGTCGAGACGTCCAACTGCGTACCGGCGAACCAGCGCGACAAGGACGCCGGCCCGAAGCGCATCGGATACCGGATCTCCGCCCGCCGCACCTCATGCCCGGCCCCGGCCAGCAGTTCACCGGTGACCTGAGCCGTCGCCGCCCAGTGCCGGTCGACCGGCAGCCCGACCTGCGGCGGCTTCACCGACACACCGACCCGCAGCCCGGCCACCTCACCGACCTCAGCCAGCGCGGGATCACCGGCCAGCACCGAGAGCATCAACGCGCAGTCGGCCACCGTCGTGGCCAGCGGGCCATTCTCGGCCATGTCGAACCACGAGCCATTGCCGAGCTCGGAGACAACCACCCCGAGACCGGGCTTGATCCCGACCAGCCCCGTGCAGGCGGCCGGAATCCGGATCGAGCCCATCCCGTCATTGCCGTGCGCGATCGCCACCATCCCGGAGGCCACCGCGGCCGCACTACCGCCGGAGGAGCCGCCCGGAGTGTGCGAAACATCCCACGGATTGCGGGTGATTCCCTCGGCGGAGTCGGTGGTGCCGAAGACGCAGAGTTCTGGGACGTTGGAGATGCCAACGATCACCGCACCGGCCTCCCGCATACGCCGCACCACCTCGTGGTCCTCGGTCTGCAGTGTGCGCGGGGTGGCCAGCGAGCCGGAGTTCGTCGACTCGCCGGTGATAGCCACGTTGTCTTTGACGATGATCGGTACCCCAGCCAGGGGCAGCGTCGCGAGGTCGCCGCGGGCGTCCACGGCGTCGGCCTCCGACCGCGCCTTCTCGGCGCGCACCACCCGCAGCGCGTTCAACTTGGGTTCGCGTTCAGCGATCCGGGCCAGCGCCAGCTCGGTCGCCTCTCGGGCGGTGAGCGAACCGCCGGCGACGGCGGCCGCGGTCTCGACGGCGGTGAGCACCCTCAGAGCACCTTCGAGAGGAAGGCCTTCGTACGCTCATGCTGCGGGTTGGCCAGCACCTCGCGCGGGTCACCGGCCTCCACGACGACGCCACCATCCATGAAAACCAGCTGATCGGCGACTTCGCGGGCGAAGCCCATCTCGTGCGTGACGACCACCATCGTCATGCCGTCCTTGGCCAACGCCTTCATCACATCCAGCACCTCGCCGACGAGTTCCGGATCCAGCGCCGAGGTCGGCTCGTCGAAGAGCATCAACTTCGGCTGCATCGCCAGCGCCCGCGCGATGGCAACGCGCTGCTGCTGACCGCCGGAGAGCTGGGCCGGATAGGAGCGTTCCTTCTCGGCCAACCCGACCTGGGCCAGCTGCCGGCGCCCGATCTCGATCGCCTCGGACTTCTTCAGCTTCTTGACCCGGATCGGCGCCTCGATGACGTTCTCCATCGCCGTCATGTGCGGGAAGAGGTTGAAATGCTGGAAGACCATGCCGATGTCCCGCCGCTGCATCGCCGCATCCTTGGGACGCAACTCGTGCAGCTTGGCGCCCCGCTCCTCGTAGCCGACCAGCACCCCATCGACGTACAGACGCCCCGCATTCACCTGCTCGAGGTGGTTCACACAGCGCAGGAAGGTCGACTTCCCTGAGCCGGAGGGGCCGATCATGCAGAGCACCTGGCCCCGCTCCACCGTCAGGTTGATGCCCTTCAACACCTGCACCGAGCCGAAGTTCTTGCAGACCGAGCGCGCGTCGACCATGAGCGGAGTCGCGCCGTTCGTGCCGGTCATGCGCCCATCCCGCCGCCACCGTCATGAGTGCCAGCGGCCAGTGCCTTGGCCTGGGCGCGGGCCTCCCGAGCAGTCAACTGCCGGGATGATCCGCGGGCGAAGTGCCGCTCCAGGTAGTACTGCCCGATCATCAGCACGCTCGTGATCGCGAGGTACCAGGTCGACGCGACCAGCAGCAGCGGCACCGGCTTGAAGTTGACGCCGGAGATGGTGCGGGCCTGCGAGTAAAGGTCGATCGTGACCGGCACCGCCGTGACCAGCGACGTCGTCTTCAGCATGCTGATGAGTTCGTTGCCGGTCGGCGGGATGATCACCCGCATCGCCTGCGGGAGCACGACCCGGCGCATGGTCAGCGGCCAGGACATGCCAAGCGCGGTGGCCGCCTCACTCTGCCCCTCACCGACCGACGAGATACCGGCCCGGACGATCTCAGCCATGTATGCCGCCTCGTTCAACCCGAGGCCGATGATGGCGAAGAAGAAGGCCGCGTTCAACTGCTGAATGTCGAAGGTGGCGACCCGCGGCCCGAAGGGAATCCCCAATGAAATATGGGGATAGATCGAGGCAAAGAGGCCCCAGAAGACGAGCTGGACGTACACCGGTGTGCCGCGGAAGAGCCAGAGGTAGACCCAGGCGACCGACTTCAGTACCGGGCTCGGTGAGAGCCGCATGACCGAGAGCACGACACCGAGCAGCACGCCGATGACCATGGCCCAGATCGTCAGCTGGATGGTGACCCAGGCTCCGGAGGAGATGCGACTATCGAAGAGATACGCCCGGTACGTCGACCATTGGTAGTTCGCGTTGGTGGCCGCGCCGTAGATGAAGAGGGCGAGCAGCACCAGGATCAGTGCCGCTGCGATCCAGCGCCCCGGCCGACGCAGCGGGACCGCCTGGATCAGGTCAGGTCCGGCTGCGTCCGCCGAGGGCACCAGTTCGACGTTGCGAGCGTCCGAGCTCATTGTCAGCTCGTCGCACCGTTGATCTGCGACGTGGTGATCTCACCGGTCTGAACGCCCCACTTCTCGCAGATCTGGTTGTACGTTCCGTTGTCGATCAGCGTCTGCAGCGACTTCTGCAGGGCCTGGGAGAGGGTCGAACCCTTCGCGACCGGCCAGCCGTAGGGGGCCGATTCGAAGATGTCACCGGCCTGCGCGAGTTTCCCCGCCGCCTGCTTGATGGCGTAGGCCGTCACCGGGGAGTCAGCCGACATGGCATCGACCTTGCCGAGTACGACGGCGTTCGTCGCGTCATCCTGGCTGTCGAACTGCACCTTGGTGATGGGCTTCTTGCCGGCGTTGGTGCAGGCCTTGCTCTTGGTCGGGATGTCGTCGGTGTCCTCGGTGGTGGTCGTCTGGACGGCAACCCTCAGGCCACACGCGTTGTTCGGGTCCACCGTCTTGCCGGCCTGTGACGCCCAGAGGATTCCGGCGCTGAAATAGGTGGTGAAGTCGACCGTCTTCTCGCGCTCCTTGGTGTCGGTGAAGGACGACATACCGACGTCATAGGTGCCGGCCTGGACCGACGGGATGATCTTGTCGAAGTCCGACTCGGTGTACTGCGTGGTGAGGCCGAGGCCCTTGGCCACCGCGTCGAGGAGGTCGACGTCGAACCCGACGATCTTGCCGCTCGAATCCTTGTACTCGTTGGGTGAGTAGGGGACGTTGACCCCGACGATCAGCTTGCCGGCGGACTTGATCTTGGCCGGCAGCAGCGCAATGGCGGCGCCGTTGGCCGAGACCGTCGCGCTCACGCTGGCGCCGGTCGGACCGGAGGTCTCCTTGTTGCTGGCGCAGGCGGAGAGACTGATGACCGCGGCCGTGACGGCAACTGCGGCGGTGAGCTGGCGACGCATCAACACAAGAAATTCCTCCAGTGAGATCTGCTTCAGATTGGACTTAAGGAGAAACCTTAAGCCAACCAGCCCTCCTCTGACTGGGACGACGAGAAACCGTTACCGCTCTGCGACTGGGGCGCACTCTGCGTAAGAGGACCGCTACGGCAGCGCGAGCTGGCTCTTGCCGAGAACGACGATCCCCCCTTCGGATACGTGGTACCGATCGCGGTCATGCCCCGGGTCGACGCCGATGTGCGCGCCGGCCGGTACGACCACGTCCTTGTCCAGGATCGCCCCGCGCACCACCGCACCGCGCCCGATCTGCACCGAGTCCATCAGCACCGACCCCTCGACGTAGGCGCCGGCCTCGATCCGCACATTCGGGGAGACGACACTGTGCCGGACGGTGGCCCCGGAGATGATCGACCCGGAGCCGACGATCGACTCCTGGGCCAGGCCACCCTCGACGAACTTGGCCGGCGGCAACTGCGGGTGATGGGTATAGATCGGCCAGAGTTGGTTGTAAAGGTTGAAGATCGGGTGCACCGCGACCAGATCCATGTGGGCGTCGTAGTACGCATCCAGCGTCCCCACGTCGCGCCAGTAGCCATGATCGCGGTCCTCGGCGCCGGGGACGTCGTTGTCATCGAAGTCGTAGACGTAGGCGGCGTCCCGCTCGACCATCATCGGCATGATGTTTCCGCCCATATCGTGGGCAGAAGTCTCATCAGCCGCATCGGCCCGCAGTACCTCGATCAGTGCGTCGGTGGTGAAGACGTAGTTCCCCATCGAGGCGTAGGCGAGGTCGGGATTGCCCGGAAGGCCCGGCGGGTCGGCCGGCTTCTCGATGAACTCGATCACCTTGCGGTCGTCGGCGGCGTGGATGACGCCGAAGGCGCTCGCCTCCGCCCGCGGCACCCGGATGCCGGCGACGGTCGCTCCGGCCCCGGTTTCGATGTGCTGGGCGACGATCTGCCGCGGGTCCATGCGATACACGTGGTCAGCCCCGAAGACGACGATGTAGTCGGGCTTGTCGTCGTAGATCAGGTTGAAGGACTGCAGGATCGCATCGGCGCTACCGGTGTACCAGCGCGGACCGAGGCGCTGCTGGGCCGGAACCGGGGTGATGAAGTTGCCCAGGACGGTCGACATCCGCCAGGTCTGAGTGATGTGCCGGTCCAGAGAGTGCGACTTGTACTGGGTGAGCACGCAGATGCGCAGGTAGCCGGCATTCACCAGATTGGAGAGCACGAAGTCGATCAACCGGTAGTTTCCGCCGAAGGGAACGGCCGGCTTGGCCCGGTCTGCGGTGAGCGGATAGAGGCGCTTACCTTCGCCGCCAGCTAGCACCATGCCTAAAACGCGAGGTTCCCGAGCCATGGGACTCACCCTAGCCGGTCGGTGACCAACGACATAGTGGACCAATCACCGCAGCAATCACGAGGTCTAGAGTCGGCCTCATGCGCGTTGCGATCCTGACCAAGGAGTACCCCCCGGAGGTATATGGCGGGGCCGGTGTGCACGTCGAGTTCCTGGTCAGCGAGCTGCGACACCTCATCGACGTCGACGTGCACTGCTTCGGTGCCGACCGGGGCGAGGCGGGCGTACGGGCCTACAACACTCCGCCCGGCCTGGCATCGGCCAACGCCGCCCTGCAGACGCTCGGGGTCGACCTGGAGATCGCGGCCAACGTCGGCGAAGCCGACCTGCTGCACTCGCACACCTGGTACGCCAACCTGGCCGGCGTCCTCGGCGGGCAGCTCAACGGCGTCCCACACGTGCTCAGCGCCCACTCGCTCGAGCCGCAGCGCCCGTGGAAGGCCGAGCAGCTCGGCGGCGGGTACCGCATCTCGTCCTGGGCCGAACGGCAGGCCTACGAGAGTGCCGCCGCGATCATCGCCGTCAGCGCCGGGATGCGGGGCGAGATCCTCAGCAGCTACCCCTTCGTCGACCCGGCCAAGGTGCACGTCATCTACAACGGCATCGACACCGGCCTGTACCAACCGCGCCCCGAGACCGACGTCCTCGAGCAGTTCGGGGTCGATCCGCAGCGACCGTCGGCCATCTTCGTCGGGCGGATCACCCGGCAGAAGGGCCTGGTCCACCTGCTCGCGGCGGCCCGCGACTTCGACCCGTCCATCCAGTTGATCCTCTGCGCCGGCGCTCCGGACACCGACGAGATCGCCGCCGAGACGAAGGCCCTCGTCGACGAGCTGCAGCGCACGCGTACCGGGGTCATCTGGATCCGTGACATGCTCCCCCGTCCCCAGGTGGTGCAGCTGCTCACCCACGCGACGGTCTTCGTCTGCCCCTCGATCTACGAGCCGCTCGGCATCGTGAACCTGGAGGCGATGGCCTGCGCGACGGCGGTGGTGGCCAGCGACGTCGGTGGCATCCCCGAGGTGGTCGACGACGGCGCGACCGGGACCCTCGTCCACTACGACGTCAAGGCGCCGGAGGAGTTCGAGGCCGGGATCGCGGCCGCGGTGAACGCCGTCGTCGCCGATCCGGCCCGGGCGCGGGCCTTCGGCGCAGCCGGACGCGAGCGCGCGGTCGGGAAGTTCGGCTGGGCGGCGATCGCGGCCGAGACGGTGCAGCTCTACGCCTCACTCCTGAGCTGACTCCGCAACTGCTGGTAGTCGGCCAGCGCGGCCGCCCGCTCAACCGAATGATCGACGATCGGTGCTGGGTAGCCGTCGGGCAGCCCCTGGGCTGAGCGCCCCGGCTCGTGGATCTCCCGCGCCCCGTACGAGCGGAGCTCGGGCACGTACCGACGGATGTAGTCGCCCTGCGGATCGAACCTCCGCCCCTGCGTGGTCGGGTTGAAGATCCGGAAGTAGGGCGCGGCGTCGGTGCCGGTGCCGGCCGTCCACTGCCAGCCGTGCTGATTGCTGGCCAGGTCCCCATCGACCAGATGCCGCATGAAGTGCCGGGCCCCCTCGGTCCATTCGATATGCAGGTCCTTCACCAGGAAGGAGGCCACGATCATCCGGACCCGGTTATGCATCCACCCCTCGGCCAGCAGTTGCCGCATCCCCGCGTCGACGATCGGGTAGCCGGTGCGCCCCTGCTGCCAGGCGGTGAGGGCCCGACGGGCTGGCTCCCCATGCGCGTAGGGCAGTGCGGCCAACTCGGGCTGGAAATACTCGCGAGCGCTCGCCGGCCAGAAGTGCAGCACGGCGGCGTAGAAGTCGCGCCAGGCCAGCTCCTTGCGGAATCGCTCGGCGCTGGCCGAACGGCCCAGCTGCTGCAGCAGCGTCCGGGGATGGATGCTGCCGACGTGCAGGTGGGGCGAGAGGCGGGAGGTGGCGTCCTGGTCGGGACGGTCGCGGGCGGTGTCGTAGTCGTCGAGGTGGTCGGAGCGGAAGGCGGTCCAGGCGGCCAGCGCGGCGGCCTCTCCGGCCGGTGGCAGCAGCAGGCCAGCCTCAAGTGGCGGATCGTCGTCGATCGGTTCGCTGTCGATCACCGGCCCCCAGACGATGCGAGCCTGCGCGGATTGGGCTGGCGCCGGCCAGCCGTGCTCGACCCAGCGTCGGTAGAACGCCGAGTAGACCTTGAACGGGCTCCCATCGGCCTTCGTGACCCGGCCGGGGGTCACGGCATACGGCGAACCGGTGCGGACGAGCCCAACGGCGCCGAGCGCGGCCTCGACCGCGGTGTCCCGAGCGCTGCCGTAGGGCGCGTGATCGGAACTCACATGCACCGACGACGCACCGACCTCGCGCGCAACCTGGGTAACCACGTCCACCGGCTTGCCGTGCCGCACCACGAGTTCACCGCCCCGTTCACGCAGGTCGTGCTGCAGGGCCCGAAGCGACTGCAGCAGGAAGGCCGATCTCGCGGCGCCGGCCGGGCGGAGCAAGGCGTCGTCCAGCACGAAGAGTGCCGTCACCGGCCCGTCCTGGGCGGCGGCCAGCAGCGCCGGGTCGTCGGCCAGGCGCAGGTCACGCCGAAACCACATCACCGAAGCCACGCCCCGAGCCTGCCCCGGCCCGGCGAACGGGTAACACGCAGGGTCGGACCGCGCGTGCCTGTCGCGACCTGTCGGGCCTCGGGCGTCTGTGCTTAGCTGGATTCATGACTGGCAAAGAATCTGACGACCTTTACGCGGGCGGCTACGGCGGCGCCGAGCAGTTCGATCCGTCCGACACGCTGACCGGTGACAACACCGAGGATCCGTTGGACGCCGGCTACACCGTGCCCGACCGGGAACCGAAGGCGACCCGCTACGGCACCACGGCCCGCGAGCAGGAGGCCGGCGAGTCGCTCGATCAGCGACTGGCCGAGGAGGAGCCCGACATCGACGACGACGTCGCCTTCACCGATGTCGAGGAGCGGGCCGGGCGGCTGGTCGCCCCCGACGAGGGGAGCGGCTTCGACGACGAGACCGACGCGATCGCCACCGACGTCGGACGGGCGGGCTACGCCTCCAGCGCCGAAGAGGCGGCCATCCACATCATCAACGACTAGCGACGGACCGAACCGGGCAGCCGAACCCGGTAGCTAGACCTGGGACTGGATCCAGCGGGCCAGCAGCCGGGCCCCGAAGCCGGTCGACCCCTCGCTGACGTACCCGCCGTCCTCGGCCGCGCGAGCGGGCCCGGCGATGTCCAGGTGGGCCCAGGGGACGTCACCTACGAAGTGCCGCAGGAAGAGGGCAGCGGTGATACCGCCGGGCGGCCCGGGCGAGTTGTTCGCGTCGGCGATCGCCGAGTCGAGCTGGGATTCGTAGTCACGGTTGAGCGGCATCCGCCAGATCGGCTCGTCGACGTCCACCGCCGCCGCATCCAACGCCTTGGCCAGCTCATCGTCGTCGGTGACGATGCCTGCAATCTGATCACCGAGGGCCATCTTCATCGCCCCGGTGAGCGTCGCGATATCCACCAGCACGGTCGGCTGCAGCTTGGCCACGGCGTAGGCGAGCGCGTCGGCCAGCACGAGCCGCCCCTCGGCGTCGGTGTTGGTGATCTCGGACGTCCGGCCGTTGTAGTGGCGCAGCACGTCACCCGGACGCATCGCGTTACCCGAGACCGAGTTCTCGGCCGTCGGCACCAGCGCCGTCACCCGGATCGGCAGCTGAAGCGACGCGACGACGTGCAGCGCGGCGAGGACGGCCGCGCCACCGGCCATATCGGTGTACATCGTGGTCATGCTCGCGCCCGGCTTGAGGTTGTAGCCACCGGTGTCGAAGGTGATGCCCTTGCCAACCAGCACGACGTGCGGCTTCGCGGCGGCCCCGCGCGGACGCCAGCTCGCCTCGATGAGACGCGGCGGTGAGGCCGAGCCCTGCCCGACGCCGATGACCCCGCCGAAGCCCTGCTCCCGCAGCCAGGTGTCATCGCGGACGGTGACGGCGACACCCACCCGTCCGAGCTCCTTCTCGGCCGCGGCCCCGAGCCAGGCTGGTGATTTGGTGTTGGTGCGCGTGTTGGTGAGGTCGCGGGCCCAGATCCCGGCCCGGGCGTAGCTCGCCGCGTCATCGAGGCTCGACTGGCGCCCGGCGCCGAAGAGCGCGGCCCGCTGCAGCTGCGGCGCTTCGGCTGGGCGCGCAGCCTGGGCGGTACGCGAATCGAAGCGGTACGCGCCCAGCTGCAGGCCCTCGGCGAAGGCCGCGGCGGCCTCGTCATCGAGCCCGGCCAGGACGCAACTGACGGCGGTGGCTGCGGCATTCCGGGCGACGGCGGCGCCGGCGAGCCGGGCTGCGCGTGAGCCGCCGTCACCGACCCCGACGAGGAGGATGCGGCGCGGCACCTCGCCGGGGCGCACCAGCTCGGTGAGCGTTCCGGCTTCGGCAACCTTCCCGACGCCTGCCCCGACTCCGGAGTCGGAGTGGACTTCCGAGTCGGCTTCGGCTTCGGCGAGGAAGACGCGCAGCAGATCACGGGTACTGACCGGCAGCACCTGAGTCGAGATCTGCTCCTCGCCGACGACGTCGAATCCGAGGCCGGCCGTCGTGACCGCCACCGCGACTACATCGGCCGGCGTCCGGCGGTCGCCCAGACGAACATCGATCACGGCAGTCTCCTCATTTCAGCGAACTCCTCCGGTAGCGGCTCGGCCTGTGCCGACCCGGCCCACCTACAAGCGAATCTACGGCTGGAAAGCACTCAGCCCCAGACACTGCGTGCTCACGCACGCCGGGTCTGGGGCTGAATCGATCTACTCGCGACGATCAGCTGACAACAGTCTGCAATGCCTCTCCGAGCGCGGTTGCCTCGGCTGGCGTCATCTCCACCACGAGCCGCCCGCCGCCTTCCAGCGGAACGCGCATCACGATGCCGCGCCCCTCCTTGGTGACCTCGAGCGGTCCGTCGCCGGTCCGGGGTTTCATGGCCGCCATTGCTGCCTCCTGTCGATGGGCACCGTAGTGCCCCACCTGAACGAAATAATTGCCCGGCTGATCAGAGTCGGGCAAGGACTACCGTCCATTGTCCCGCATCACGGCGGTAAGCCAAAAACAGGGTCCAACAATCTCCGAATTCGCTGTCCCGTCTCGCTCGCCGGGCGTCGGCGCGCCCGCTCAGCGCCCGCCCGCATCGGCCCGCCAGCACGTAGCGATGTGGTCGTTGACGATGCCGCTCGCCTGCATCAGGGCGTAGGCGGTGGTCGGGCCGACGAACTGGAACCCGCGGCCCTTCAGCTCCTTCGCCATGGCGCGGGACTCTGCGGTGATGGCCGGAGTGTCGGCCCAGGTCGGCGGCCTGACGTGCTCAGCCGGGGCGAAGGACCAGAGCAGCGCGTCAAGCCCCTCCGGCACCGCATCACGGACCCGCTGCGCGTTGTTGATGACGGCCCGGATCTTGGCCCGATTGCGGATGATGCCGGTGTCGGCCAGCAGCCGCTGCACGTCTCCGTCGTCGAAGGCGGCCACCGCGTCGACCTCGAAGTTGGCGAAGGCGGCCCGGAACCCCGGGCGCCGCCGCAGGATGGTCAGCCAGGAGAGGCCGGACTGAAACCCCTCGAGTGCGATCCGTTCGAAGAGGTTCCGCTCGCCGTGCAGCTCGGTGCCCCACTCGTCATCGTGGTAGCTGAGGTACTCCGGCGCGGTGGTGGCCCATTCGCAGCGCGGGCGCTCGTCACTCATCAACCGGCGGCGCCGCCTCTACCTCGACGAGCGAGTCGGGCGCGGGCGCCGCGACGAGCGGGTCTGGCGTCGCGGCGGGCCGCTCGGGGATCGCGGCGGACGGGTCGGGGGTCGCCGTGGGCGGCTCA
Organism: Frankineae bacterium MT45; assembly: GCA_900100325.1. Classification (NCBI taxonomy): domain Bacteria; kingdom Bacillati; phylum Actinomycetota; class Actinomycetes; order Frankiales; species Frankineae bacterium MT45. Next base: position 1,454,203 of record LT629697.1, on the reverse strand, counting down.
GGCTCGGCGTCGGTGGCTGGGTCGAGGCCCAACTCCGCCCGCAGCCGGGCCAGCTCCGCATCCCGCAGCGCAAGCTCACCCGAGAGGCGGTCCAGGAGCCGGTCGGTCTCGGCGAAGCGGTACCCGCGCAGCGCGACCGGCAGCCGCACGGCGGCGATGTCGGGTCCGCTGAGCAGGCTCATCGGCAACTGCTGAGGCAGCGCCTGATCGGTCGCGGCCGGCGCGATTCGGGTGCCGGCCGGCAGCAGGAAGACGGCGATGAGGAAGAGCACGCCGACTGCCACGACGGCCAGAAGTCCATAGAGCAGCAGCGACAGCACCCCCCGATGGTGGCACAGGTGTCTCGGGCCTCAACGCAGCCGCCTCAGTCGGCGCGTTCGATGGCCGCGAAGGCCTCCTCCACCGACGCCACTCGCAGCAGCGAATCCAGTGCGCTCGGCCGGATGAATCCGCGGCTGATCAGCTCGTCCAGATACCGCCAGAGCGGCTCGTAGAAGTCGTCCGGATCCAGCACCAGCACCGGTTTGGCGTGCATCCCGAGCGATCGGGCCGTCCACACCTCGAAGAGCTCCTCGAAGGTGCCGATGCCGCCGGGGAGGGCGATGAAGGCGTCGGAGCGCTCGTCCATCAACTGCTTCCGCTCGCGCATGGTGTTCACCACGATGAGCTCGTCGGCGTCGGTGTCACCCACTTCGTAGCCCAGCAAATGATCGGGGATGACGCCGACGGTGTGCGCCCCACCGGCCCGGGCCGCCCGGGCCACCGCCCCCATCATCGATACCCGGCCGCCCCCGGAGACCAGCGAGTGACCACCGGCAGCGAGCCTTGTCCCGACGGCGTCGGCCAGCGCGACGTAGCTCGGGTCGATCAGTTCCGATGAGGCGCAGTAGACGCAGATCGAGGCCACTAGCCGAGCCTCCGGGCAGCATCGGGTTCGGCGTCACCCTCCGGTCCGGGCATTTCCTGGACGGTCAGATCAGATTGGAACGCCGGGTTGGTCGTCGCCCCGAGCGCGTTCCCCTCATGCGAGCGCGCCTCCAGATCCTCCTGTGGGGAACCCCGTCGCTCGGACTCCACAATGTGCGCCACCGCCTCGTCCACATCGTCGGTGAGCATCATCAGGTCGAGGTCGACCGGACTCACCGCGCCGGCCGGAAGCATCGTGTCGCGGATCCAGTCGAGGAGTCCCGACCAGTAGGCCACCCCGAGCAGAACCACCGGGAAACGCGTCACCTTCTTGGTCTGCACCAGCGTGAGGGCCTCGAAGAGTTCGTCCAGGGTGCCGAAGCCGCCAGGGAGGATGACGAAACCCTGCGCATATTTCACGAACATCGTCTTGCGGGCGAAGAAGTACCGGAAATTGATGCCGATGTCGACGTACTCGTTGAGGTGCTGCTCGAAGGGGAGTTCGATGCCGAGCCCGACCGAGACTCCCCCGGCCTCGCAGGCCCCCTTGTTCGCCGCCTCCATCGCCCCCGGACCACCGCCGGTGACGACGGCGTAGCCGGCCCGGGCCAGCGCCGCACCGAGTCGCACCCCGGTCTCGTACTCGGGTGTGTCGACGTGGGTGCGGGCCGAACCGAAGACCGTGATCGCTCTCGGCAACTCGGCCAGCAGGCCGAAACCCTCAACGAATTCAGCCTGAATCCGCAGCACCCGCCACGGATCGGTGTGCACCCAGTCCGAGGGTCCGCGGGAATCGAGGAGCCGCTGATCGGTCGTGGTCTCCGAACGCTTGTCGACCTGGGCTCGCCGCAGCGTCACCGGACCGCGCAGGCGCTCCGGCGGATCGTTGAGCTGGGCGTCGGTCGGCGGCGTCAGCGGTTCACTGGATGAGAGGCTCTCCGTCATAGCGCAGACGCTAGTCCGCTGCTGCGATCGCGCATCTCGACGCCCACATGCTTTTGGCAATATGACCGGCGATTACCGGTCATATTGCCAAAAGCGGGGTTAGCGGCGCAGGAACTCGACGAGCGCATCCTCGGCCCGGCCGATGTTCGCCAGCGTCACGTACTCGTCGGCGGTGTGGGCGATGTTGGGGTCACCGGGGCCGAAGTTGACCGCCGCGATACCCAACTCGCCGAAGCGGGCAACGTCCGTCCACCCTAGTTTTGCGGCAGGTTCTCCCCCGACGGAGCTCACCAGTCGCTGCGCGAGGGGCGCGTCCAGGCCGGGACGGGCGGCCGGCGCCGAGTCGATGATCTCCACCGCATACTCGGCGAAGAGGTCACGGACGTGAGCCGCCGCCTGCGCCTCGCTGAGGTCGGGGGCGAAGCGGTAGTTGACGGTGACGGTGCACTCGTCCGGGATGACGTTGCCGGCGATTCCCCCGCTGATGAAGACCGCGTTCAGCCCTTCGCGGTAGGTGAGGCCCTCGACCTCCACCGTGCGGGTCTGGTACTCGTGCAGCCGGGTCAGCACCGGCGCCGCCGCCTGGATCGCGTTGACCCCCAGCCACGAACGAGCGCTGTGGGCCCGCTTCCCGGGGATGCTGATCCGGGCCCGGAGCGTCCCCTGGCAGCCGCCCTCGACCAGGCCATTCGTCCCCTCCAGCAGCACGGCCAGATCACCCTGCAGGGCACCCGGACGCTCGCGGGCGATCCGTCCCAGCCCGTTGCGGGAGGCGTCGACCTCCTCGCAGTCGTAGAAGACCCAGGTGAGATCAACCGCTGGTTCCAACTCCCCCGACCCGACGAGCTGGGCAATGCGCAGCTGGACCGCGACGCCCGACTTCATATCCGTCGCGCCGCAGCCGTAGAGGCGCCCGTCGCGCACCTGGGACGGGAGATTCCCGGCGATCGGCACGGTGTCCAGGTGACCGGCCAGCACGACGCGTTGGGACAGCCCCCGGTCGGTGCGGGCGATGACGACGTTGCCGTCCCGCTCGACGCTGAAATGACCGGCGAGCTCCGCGCAGCGGCGCAGCGCCTCCTCGACCAGGTCGGTGATCAGCTGCTCGTCACCGGAGACCGACTCGATGTCGACCAGCCGTGCCGTGAGCGCGGCGGCGTCGGTGGTGAGGTCGAGCGGCGCCACGGCTGCTGCGGCGGCACCGGCAGCTGTGGCGGGACCGGTGACGGCGGGACTGGCTGGGGTCGGTACGGCGTCCGGCATGGTTGTTCAGGCTACGCTGTGCCCCGCGGACGGCACTCTGCGCCGATGGCTAGGGTTGTGTCGTGACGAAACGCATCGAGACCGGCCTGTGAGCGCCGGCAACGCCCCCCGGCTCGCCGCCGGGGTCGGCCTGGCCACCATCCGCACCGACTCCGGCCAGATCCTGGACACCTGGTACCCGTCCCCGCACCTAGGCGCGGCCGCGACCGGTGGCGCCCTGCCCCGCGAGCTCGCCCCGCTGACCGGCTCCGGGCAGCACGGCCTGGCCCGCGGAGTGAGGGTCGAGGTCGTCGAGCGCCAGATCGACCTGGACGCCGCGCCGGCCGACGTGCCCGACGCGTACCTGCGTCTACATCTGCTCAGCCACCGCCTGGTCCAGCCGCACGGCCTCAACCTTGACGGGCTACTCGGCATCCTGCCGAACAACGTCTGGACCTCCTACGGCCCGTGCGCGGTCGCCGGATTCGAGCAGACCCGGGTCGCGCTGCGTCACTACGGGCTGGTGCAGGTGCTGGGGGTCGACAAGTTCCCCCGGATGGTCGACTACGTCGTGCCGAGCGGGGTCCGGATCGCCGACGCCGATCGCGTCCGCCTCGGCGCTCACCTCGCGGAGGGGACGACCGTCATGCACGAGGGGTTCGTCAACTTCAACGCCGGCACGCTGGGCGCGTCGATGGTCGAGGGGCGCATCTCGGCCGGTGTGGTGGTCGGCGACGGCTCGGACATCGGCGGCGGCGCCTCCATCATGGGCACCCTCTCTGGCGGCGGCAAGCACACCATCCAGATCGGTCAGCGCAGCCTCATCGGGGCAAATGCGGGCGTCGGCATCTCGCTCGGCGATGACTGCGTCGTCGAGGCGGGCTGCTACATCACGTCTGGATCCAAGATCACCATGGCCGACTCGACGGTGGTCAAGGCGGCCGAGCTCTCCGGACGAGACGGCCTGCAGTTCTGGCGCAACAGTGTCACCGGGGCGCTGGAGGCACGCGTCCGCGCCGGGAAGGCGTTCGAGTTGAACGCCGCCCTGCACTCCAACGCGTGAGCCGGTATGGCTGGTAGCAGCGGGGCCGCCGGCCGCGGGCGTGCGCTTGCTGCCGGCGGCGTCGTCGTCCTGCTCACCCTGGTCCTGCTCGCCTTCGGCGGCCGGGCCCTCTACCGCTCGCTGACGAGCCATCTGCAGGCTGATCAGTGCACCGTCGGCGACTTCACCATCACCAACGATCAGGCCGCGGTCGCCGCGCAGATGGTGGGCGTGACGGTGACCCGGGCGCTACCCGAGCGGGCCGCCGTGCTGGCGCTGGCCGCGGCGCTGCAGGAGAGCAAGCTGACCAATCTCCCCGGCGGTGACCGTGACTCGGTGGGGGTCCTCCAGCAGCGCCCGTCCCAGGGATGGGGTACGCCGGCCCAGATCGCCAACATCACTTATGCCACTGGCAAGTTCCTGGACGCGCTGGTGAAGGTCGACAACTGGGCCACCGGACCGCTGGCCGACACCATCCAGGCGGTGCAGATCTCGGCCGACGGCACGGCCTACGCCCAGCACGAGCCGGAGGCCCAAGCGCTGGCCGACGCCCTCACCGGAAAGACGCCGGCCGGGATCTCCTGCACGTTCGACAAGCCGGACGCGGTCTCGACGCCGGCCACCGTGATCAGCCAGCTGCGACGGGACCTCCCGGTGCAGACACCGACGGTCAACGGTTCCACGATCACCGTGCCGGGGGCCGGCTGGACCACCGCGGCCTGGTTCGTGGCCAACGCGCAGCGGCTGGGGGTCTCGTCGGTGGCCTACGACGGCAAACGCTGGACGCCGTCGAAGGGGTGGAAGGACGACTCGTCAGCCGGATCCAGCGCGGTCGTCGCCACCCTCAGCGCCTGACGAGCCTGGCGAAGGGGTTTTGGCAATCCTGCACGCGATTCGGTGCAGGATTGCCAAAAGCCGATCGGAGTTACTCGCCCTGGGGCGGAAGGGCCTTGATGAACGCCGGGTCGGCCTCGGTCTTGCCGACCTTGGAGGCACCGCCGGGCGAACCGAGCTCGTCGAAGAAGTCGACGTTGGCCTGGGTGTAGTCGCGCCACTTCTCCGGCAGGTCGTCCTCGTAGAAGATCGCCTCTACCGGGCAGACCGGCTCGCAGGCACCGCAGTCGACGCACTCGTCGGGGTGGATGTAGAGCATCCGGCCGCCTTCGTAGATGCAGTCCACGGGGCACTCTTCGATGCATGCCTTGTCGAGAACATCGACGCACGGCTCGGCGATCACATAAGTCACTGCTGGTCCTCCGGCAAGAATGTCAGGGATGCGGAACGTTGAACGTTAGTAGTATGCCGCCTGTGATCAGCAACAGTTGGATTGGGCGGCGAATCGTCGTCCGCCGGGTGGTCGGGCGCGGCGACGACGGCCGGATTCTCTTCGGCGACGTCGTCGGCGACCTACTCACAGTAACCGCCTCGACGGCCCGGATCGAGACCCGCTCCGAGGTGCTCGACGTCGACCTCAGCCACGTGGCCACCGCGAAGGTCGTCGAAGCGTCGGCGGCCGAGGTCCTGGCCCTGGAGGAGATCTGCCTGCGGGGGTGGCGCCCCGAGGAGTCCGGTGAGATCGGCGGCTGGGTGCTGCGCGCCAACGACGGCTTCACGATGCGGGCCAACACGGTGCTGCCGCTGAAGCCCCCGGGGGTGCCGCTCGACGAGGCGATCGCCGAGGCCCGCGAGTGGTATGCCAAGCGCGGCCTGCCGCTGGTCTTCAGCATCCCGACCGAGGCCCGGCGCCTCCTCGACGCGCACCTGCAGGAGCTGGGCTGGGAGCCGTCCCTGGACGTCCACGTGATGACTGCGCGCCTGGACGTGCTGCCGGTCTCCGACGCCCGCTTCGACATCGAGGTCCAGCTCGGCAGCCAGGCCTCGGACGAGTGGTGCACGCTCTACAAGGCCGGTGGCATGCCGCCCGGTGGGGTGGCGCTGCTCAATCGCCACGATCGTGCCATCTTCGCGCAGGTGCGGCTCGAGGGGCAGTTGGTGGCCATCGGACGCGGCGTCGTGGACGGGAATTGGCTCGGTATCAGCGCAGTTGAGGTGGCTCCGTCCGCCCGTCGCCGGGGCCTGGCCACGTCGGTGATGAGCGCCCTGTCGCAGTGGGGTCGGAGCAATGGCGCGACCCGGAGCTACCTGCAGGTGATGAGCGACAACGCCCCAGCAGTGACGCTATACCGCCGGCTCGGGTACTGGGTGCACCACGACTACCGCTACCGGACGGACCCCGACTCGACGCCCCGGCAGCAGGGCCATCTGCAGCCCGGACCGGACGACGCCGGCAGCTGAGCCTCAGCGCGGCGCGCGCCACATCCCGTGCCGGACCACGGTCACCACTCCTGCGGTAAGGCCGCTGAGCATGAAGACCACCGAGACGACGCCGACGGCGCCGCTGCCCGGAAGCACGACGTCACCGCCGGGTCCGGTCTGGCTGGCCCGCAGCACCAGGAGAATCCACACCACGACCGGGATGGCGGCCACCAGGGCGGAGTCGACGAGGCGTCGGGTCAGGACCGGCAGCGCGATGTTGCTGGCCACCGCGAAGAGAATCGTGATCGGAAAGAGCGTCGCGCCGATGTAGAGCGGCACCAGGAGCACCTCGATGAGTCCCGAGAGCGCGGCGGCGACCACGATCAGCGCGATACCCCCGGCAACCTGCAGGCGCGTCAGCACCGTCAGCGAGTCGGACCCGGACGCTTCTGGAGGTCCGGAGGGGTCGGTCGAGGAGGCGGTCACCGGTGGCCCGGCCATCTACTCGATCCCGCTGAAGAGATCACTCTCGTGACCGGACTCGCCCAGCTCGCCGACCTGACCCCGGACGAGCTGGTAGTACTCGATGCCCATCGCCTGCATTCCGACGCTGTTCGATAGCGCGAAGAACGGTCCGTCGACGGTGATCTGGGTGGCGTGCGCCCGCATGGCGTCCATCTTCGCCTCGCCGAACTCGCTGGCCGGGATCGCCGTCGTCACATCAGAATCCGGCGTCCCCATCGGCAGATCGTCGACGCTCTCGACGCCGAAGAAGTTGGTGCCGGCCGCCTTCAGGGCATCGATCCCCTGCTGCAGCACCGACTTCGGCAGCACCGACCAGTAGAGCTTGCTCACCTGCCAGGCGGGGGCATCCACGCCCGGCCAGTTGGGGTCCGCGGCCGCGTCGTAGGCGGCCATGGTGACCCGGTGCGCCATGATGTGGTCCGGGTGGCCGTAGCCGCCGTTCGGATCGTAGGTGACCAGCACCTGCGGGCGGACCTCACGAATGACCTTCACCGCTTCGGTGACGGCGGCGGCGAAGACCTCAGGATCCTTCTCAGCCCGCCAGAAGGCACGCGGCTTCTCGTTGGCCGGAGTGCCCATCATGCCGCTGTCACGGAAGCGTCCGGGGCCGCCCAGAAAGCGGTGGTCGGTGACGCCGAGTGGCTTCATCGCACCGGCCAACTCGGTGATCCGCCAGCCCCCAAGCTGATCGGCCTGATCGGCGGCGAGCTGGGCCAGTTCGGGCACCAGCACCTCGCCCTCCTCGCCGAGGGTGCAGGTAATCAGCGTGACGCCCGCGCCGCGCGCCACGTAGTAGGCCATCGTGGCCCCGGTGCCGATCGTCTCGTCATCGGGATGGGCGTGGACGAGTAGTACTCGCTGAGCTGTCTCTTCGCTGGTAGCGGTCACAGTTACAGGACTTTACCGACTTGCACTGACAGTGCCGCCGCCCGGCGAACTCCGGGCGGCGCTCCTGGTCGTGCGCCGGCTACAGAGCGGGTTCCGCCGTCGGCTCCGGCTCGGCCGGCGGGGCCAGGTCGGGACGGGCCTCCGGGAAATGACAGGCGGCCATATGCCCCGGTGCCTTCAGCTCAAGGAGCGGCACCGTCTCCCGGCACTTCTCCTTGTCGCTGTCGCCGAGCACGTCCCGGTACTTCGGGCAGCGGGTGTGGAACACGCAGCCGGACGGCGGGTTGTTCGGGCTGGGCAGATCCCCGGTCAGCAGCACCTTCGAACGCGCCGTGCGCAGGGCCGGGTCGGGCACCGGCACTGCCGACATCAGGGCGTGCGTATAGGGATGGATCGGCGTGCTGTAGAGCGTCTCCCGATCGGTGAGTTCCATCATCTTGCCCAGATACATGACGGCGACCCGGTCGGAGATGTGCCGGACCACGGAGAGGTCGTGCGCGATGAAGACGTAGGCGATGCCGTACTCGTTCTGCAGATCCTCGAGCAGGTTCACCACCTGGGCCTGAATGGAGACGTCGAGTGCTGAGACCGGCTCGTCACAGACGATCAGCTTCGGCTTGAGGGCGATCGCCCGGGCGATGCCGATGCGCTGGCGCTGACCACCCGAGAACTCATGCGGATAGCGGTTGTAATGCTCGGGGTTCAGCCCGACCCGCTCCATCAGCGCCTGCACCTCTTTGCGTACGCCGCCCTCCGGTTTGACCCGCTGGATCTCGAACGGCGCCGCGATGATCGACCCGACCGGGTGCCGCGGGTTCAGCGAACCGATCGGATCCTGAAAGACCATCTGTAATTCACGGCGCAGATGCCGCAGCCGATTTCCGTCAGCGTGCGTGATGTCCTCGCCATCGACCTTGATCGACCCACCGGTCGGCTCGATGAGGCGCAGCAGCGTCCGTCCGGCCGTCGACTTTCCGCAGCCGGACTCACCGACCAGACCGAGCGTCTCCTGCCGGCCCAGCGAGAACGAGATGCCGTCGACCGCGCGGACCGGCGGAGCACTACGCCGGATAAGCGTCTGCGTGTACTGGGGGAAGTACTTCTGCAGGTTCGACACCTCCAGCAACGGCGTGAGCGGCGTGACAAAGTCTCCAGCGCTTGATTCGGCCACCGCCGTCATCAGTTCTCCTCCTGCACGCTTGTTGCTGTCCGCCGCTTGGCCTCGGCCCGCTGGTCAGCGTCGAGGAAGCAGCGGGCGCGATGATCGGGCCCGACGTCATAGAGATCGGGAACCTCGGTACGGCAACGGTCCCCACCGACGATGTCGGTGAAACTGCAGCGGGGATGGAACGAGCATCCCTTGGGCAGGTTGATGAGCGAGGGCGGGCTGCCGGGGATGGGGTCGAGGCGATCCGCGCGATCTCGATCCATGCGCGGCATCGAGTTCAGCAGCCCCCAGGTGTAGGGGTGCGAGGCGTCGTAGAAGACGTCGGTCGAGGAACCGTCCTCCACCGCCTTCCCGCCGTACATCACCATGACGTCATCGGCGATGTCGGCAACCACGCCTAAATCATGGGTGATCATGATGATCGCCGAGCCGAAGTCACGCTGCAGGTCCTTCATCAGGTCGAGGATCTGCGCCTGAACCGTGACGTCGAGGGCCGTGGTCGGCTCGTCGGCGATGAGCAGCGCCGGGTCGTTGACCAAGGCCATCGCGATCATCACGCGCTGCCGCATACCGCCGGAGAATTCATGCGGATACTGGTCGACCCGCCGGCCCGCATTCGGTATGCCGACTCGTTCGAGCATCGCGATGGTGCGCTCCCGAGCCTGCTTCTTCGAGGCCTTGTGGTGAACCCGGTAGGCCTCACTGATCTGCCCACCCACGGAGTAGTACGGGTGCAGGGCCGAGAGCGGATCCTGAAAGATCATGGCCATCTTCGATCCGCGCAGCTTGCGCACGGCATCGTCGCTAGCCCCCAGCAACTCTTCGCCGTCGAGCATCACCTGGCCCTCGAGCTTGGCCCGGGTGTTGCGGTGCAGTCCCATAACAGCCTGCATCGTGACGGACTTCCCTGAGCCGGATTCCCCGACGATCGCCAGGGTCTTGCCGCGTTCGACGGAGAAGTTGACGCCGTCCACGGACTTGACCAGCCCGTCGTCGGTCGGGAAGTGCACCTTCAGATCAGAGACCGTCAGGAACGGCTGCTTGCCAGTGGCGGAGGACGATTCGACCTCGGTGACCGTGACTGTCATCCCGGCTCCTCTCAGTACCGCACACGCGGGTCGATGACCGCGTAGAGCAGATCGACGATCAGGTTGGCGATGATCACGAATACCGCCGACAGCAGGACGATGACCACGAGCGTCGGCAGGTCGAAGACCTGGACCGAAGCCACCGTCGCCAGACCGAGTCCCTGGAAATTGAAGACGGTCTCGGTGATGGGCACACCGGCGAGCAATGCCCCGAGGTCGAGCCCGCTGATCGTGACGATCGGAGTGAGCGCTGCCCGCAGCGTGTGCTTGAAGATGACCGTCCGCTCCGGCAGGCCCTTGGCCCGAGCCGTCCGCAGATAGTCCTCATTCATGGTCTCGAGCATGTAGGTGCGGGTGAGCCGGATATAGGCCGCAGCGTAGACCAGCGCCAAAGTCAGACAGGGCAGGATCAGGTTGTACAGATATTGACCGAAGTCGTCAGACGGACTGACATACTCCGGGACCTGGAGCCAGCCCAATTGGAAGACCACCACCTCCAGCAACAACAAGGAGATGAAGAAGGTCGGGAACGAATAGAAGACTAATGCGCCCGAGACGATGAACCGGTCCAAGAATCGCCCTCGAAAGAGGGCCGCGACAATTCCCAGCAACACCCCACTGAAGATCCAGATGAGGAAGCCGCCAACGACGATTGACGCCGTTACCGGGACTTTCGGCTTGAGGTAGGTCCAGACCTCTTCGTTGTGATACGGCGAGTACCCCAGGCAGGGAGCCTCACAGGTGACGACCAGGTCTGGACGGACCTTCTGCAGCTCTTCGTCGGCTGGGAACTTGCGCTCGTGGAAGAGGCCGCCGACGAAGTCGATGTACTGCTTATAGAGCGGCTGGTCATAGCCGAGAAACTTTCGATTCTGCGCGATTCCGGCCGGCGTGCAGTTCTTGCCACACGTCAATCGGGCCGGATCCGTCGGCGTTGCGAAGAAGATCAGGTAGGTCACCATGCTCATGACGATGAGCAGGAGAAATGCACCGATCAGACGCCGAATTGTATAGAAAAACACCTTCGCCCCTAGCTGAGATGAGTAACCCGCTCCCGCAAGCTATCCGGATAGGCGGCCGGGAACGTGGGCGAGAGAATTTGCTTCCCTCACCCACGTTCCACGGCCTGATGCCTAGTACAACTCAGTACTTCTCAGCTAGGACGCTGCTCCGACCATACCGAGATCCGGGTAGCCGTTGCTTGCATTGTCCTCTATGTAGTTGGTGACACCGGAGCCATGCAGGCGGAGGAACTTCTCGATGTCCAGACCGATGTAAGCGGTCTCCTTCGCCAGCGACTCGGAGAGGTCACCCCAGTCGGCGTTGCGCTTCGCAGCATCCTGTTCGGCATAGGCCGCGTCGATCGCTGCGTTGGTGGCGTCGCTCTGGTAGTAACCGTAGTCCTGACCGTTCGAGGCGGCCGACAGGTTCACCCGGCTGTCGAACAGCGGCGGGATGACGGTCGAGGCGTTCGGCCAGTCAGCACCCCAGCCAGCCCAGGTGAGGTCGTACTTCGAGGCGTTGCTCGGGTTCTGGATCACGTCGTAGTACGTGTCCGAGAGACCCTCGAGCGTGACCGTGAAGCCGGCCTTGTCCAGGGCTGCCTTCAGCGACGAAGCCTGAGCGTCCGTCGTCGGCGTGCCACCGCTGTAGGTGAAGTGAATCGGGTACGGCATCTTGACGCCGGCCTGAGTCAGCAGTTCCTTGGCCTTGGCCGCGTCACCACTGTCCGGAGCACCGAAGACATTGTCGAACTGCTTGTAGCCATCGACACCCGGCAGGATGATGCTGTTGGCCGGGCTGGCGAGTTCGGAGCCACCGTAGGCGGTGATCCAGCTCGTCTTGTCAACCGCGACGGCGAGCGCCTGGCGCACCAGCGGGTTGGTCAGCTTCTTGAAGTTCGGCAGCAGGTAGTCGACGAACGGAGTGTTCGGGTTCGTCATGCGCGACTTCTGCGCGACGACGCGCGACGCGTACGCCGGCGGCGCCGAACGGTCGGTCACCGCGAACTTGTCCGGCCCCTGGTCGGCGAGCAGGCGGTCGAAGACCGTCTCGACAGCGATGCCCTCTTCCCAGACGAACTTGTCCGGAAGGGCCTTGCGGATCGAGGTGTTGTCCGTCTTCGGGTCGTAGTTGGGGTTGCGGACGAAGGTGCCGCCCTTGCCCTCGGTCCACGTTCCCTGCAGCTCGTACGGGCCGTCGGAGAAGATGGAGTAGTTCGACTTGGCTCCCTTGTCCTGTGATTCCTTGTACGGGCCGAAGGCGGCAAGCGCGCCGGAGACCGCGTAGTTGAAGTCACCGACCGACTTCTTCAGGTTGAAGGTGATCGTGTTGCCCGTGCAGGTCACGGCCTTGTCGTAGGCGGCCTGGTTCTTCTTGGTGTACGGGCCGCTGTAGATCGACGAACCGTCGGCGTTGGTCGGGATGTCCAGGAACTGAATGGCGTAGTTCGGGCCACCGGTGATGACGTCGGTCGCGAAGGTACGCGAGACGCCGTACTTGATGTCCTCACAGGTGATGGGAGTGCCGTCCTGCCACTTCACACCGTCCTTGAGGGTGAACTTCCAGGTCTTGTTGCTGTTACTCGCCTGTCCCGTGTCAGTGGCGAGGTCCGGAACGACCTTGTTGTTCGGGTCGAGCATCGTGAGCGTGCGGTAGAACAGCCGGGAGGCATCCGTGAGGTCGCGCCCGATGTACATGCGCTGGGGATCCCAGTGCTCGACGTTGCGCTTGGTCAGGTAGTAGACCGTCCCGCCTGTCTTCGCCGACGTCGCGGAACTGCCCGACGAGGACGAGGACGACTTGGACGAGCTACACGCCGATACCGTAAGCGCGAGCGAAACACCGACCGCGAGTATCGCGGTCCGCTTCCTGTTGGTGGCCATGCAACCTTCCTCTGTTTCTCGAGTGCCCACGTGGCACGCGTTGCTGCGGGGCGAATTGCCCGCAGGCTGGTTTTCTATCGCGAGGACTTGGGGTCCAATGCGTCTCTGAGGCCGTCGCCAAAAAGGTTGAAAGACAACACGATGATGACGAGTACGGCGCCTGGGATGTAGAAGAATGCGGGATCTGCGTCGTAATAGTTGACGGAGTTGTTGAGGATGCTGCCGAGGCTCGGCGTGGGCGGCTGGATGCCGACTCCGAGGTAGGAGAGCGCCGCCTCGGCGGAGATGTTGAGAGGCAGGGTCAGCGACACGAAGACGATGATCGGGGCCCACAGGTTCGGGATGAGCTCCTTCGTCCAGATGCGCCGCCGGCTCGCGCCCAGACTGCGGGAGGCCTCGACGAACTCCCGGTTACGCATGCTCAACACCTGGCCGCGGATGATGCGGGCGATATAGGGCCAGCCGAAGAAGCCGAGCACGAAGATCAGGTAAACCACGTCGGTGGCGGTGCCGGAGGGGACGCCCATCTCGGTGATCCGTGGCTTGAGCACCGGCGAGAGGGCCAGCAGCATCAACGTCTGCGGGAAGCAGAGGACCAGCTCCATCGTCCGGCCAACCACGTAGTCGGTGCCACGCCCCATGTAGCCGGAGATGACGCCGAGAATCACACCGATGACGAGGCTCATCAGGGTTGCCATGGTGGCGATCAGCAGCGAGAGGCTGACACCGGTCAGCACACGTGAGAAGACATCGCGCCCAGTGCCGGGCTCAACGCCGAACGGGTGAGCAAGCGAGATACCGCCGGCCTTACCGAGCGGCATGGATCCGAGACCGCCGACGAGGTCGTTGTGGAAGGCGTAGGGGTCGGTGATGCCGAGGGCATTGAGGAAGGGTGCTGCGATCGCCAGCACGAAGGTGAAGACGACGATGCTGAACGCAATCATCGACACCTTGTCGTGGCGAAGACGCGACCTCGCGATCTGCCCTGGGGAGCGACCGACGATCCCATCTGCCTCAACCTCGAGCAGACCCTCGAACTCTACATCTGTCTCAAGGCTATCCAGCGGCACCGACATAGATGCACTGACTCCTTCACTTCTCGGCGGCCAGACTCGTGCACCGCACGCCAAAGGGTGCCGAAACGACAGAACCGGGCCTCGGTCAGACCTGCGTCAAACCCGGGTCCGATTCCCGTCGTCTCGCTATCGCAACAGCACCGCCAAGCAAAAATCGCTTGACTTGGTAACACCCGTATCTGAGTCCACCATATGCGCATCTTAGGAAGAGAATGGCGACGGGCGTCAAGAGTTGCCGATTCGTGACCAGCCGATGGGCAACTTCTCAGGACGAGTCAGCGACGACGATTGGTCCCAGATGTGAAGAACTATAGGGACTCGGCGTACCGGGTTTACGGGCCTGAGATCAGTTCGCGGGGGTTCGACGATCGGCCAGGAACGGGAAACGAGCGCGCACCTCGGCCACCCGTTCGGCGGTCACGTCAGCCATGAGGACCGTCTCGATTCCAGTAGCTTCGGTCAGTCGCTGACCGAGCGGATCGATGATCGCGCTGTCCCCAACGTGGTCATCTTTCCCGGCCCGACCGATGCGGTTTACGCCGAGAACATAAGCCTGATTCTCGATAGCTCGGGCCTGTAGCAGCGCCCGCCAGTGCTCCCGCCGAACCGATGGCCAGTTCGCCACGACGACGTAGAGGTCGGTCTGGATGGCGAGTTGCCAGAACTCGTCACCGAACCTCAGGTCGTAGCAGATGAATAGCGTGACGCGGAGATCTTCGACCTCGACCGTGCAGAACTCGGTACCGGCGGCGTAATGCTTATCCTCACCGGCATAGCTGAACGGATGAATCTTTATGTAACGGTGAGTGTTTCCATTCGGATCGGCTAGGACGGCGACATTGCGCGCTTTTCCATCTTCGCCGCGCTGGGCAATTGAGCCGACAATCCACACGCCGTGCTCACGAGCCTGGTCGAGGAGAAACTGCTCGTTGGCCCCACCCTCGTCCTCGGCGACGCGGTCCGGGTCCATCGAGAACCCGGTCGCGTACATCTCGGTCAGCGCCACCAGTCGGGCACCGCTCGCCGCAGCGGAGGCGATCAACGGCTCGAGGCTCTTGCGCGTCGCCGGCCCGTCCTGCCAGACAATGTCATGTTGGATCGCCGCAATTTTCACGAGATTCTCCTTGCTGGTTCGGTGGAGGTCCATGGGCCGGCGAGCCTCTCGATCGCCTCCGCCAGGACCTCGGGTCGCTTGCAGAAGGCGAAGCGGACGTATCGGCTCCCGGCATCGGAGTCGTAGAAGACACCGCTGGGAATCGCAACCACTCCATGTTTTACAGGCAATTCGCGACAGAATCGGAGGGCGTCCGCGGCGATGTCGACGGTGGCGAAGTACGTCGCCTGCGGCCGGATGACGTCCATCCCCAGCTTGGTCAGGGCGTCGCAGAGCAGATCGCGCTGCGCCTGCAGGCGACCTCGCACCTCGTCGTAGGTGGCGTCGGGCAGCGCCAAGCCGACCGCGATCGCCGACTGGAAGGGAGCGCCGTTGACGTAGGTCAGAAACTGCTTCACCGTCTTGACCGCATTTACCAATTCCGGGGTGGCGACGAGCCACCCGATCTTCCAGCCGGTGACGCTGAATGTCTTACCGGCACTGGAGATCGTCACCGTGCGGTCAGCCATTCCGGGAAGGGTTGCGATCGGAGTATGCGGAAGAGCATCGAAGGTGAGGTGCTCGTAGACCTCATCGGCGACGACGAGCAGGTCATGTTCCAGGGCGATCTCTGCGATGGTTGCCAACTCGTCGCGATTGAATACCTTGCCGGTTGGATTGTGCGGAGTATTGAGCAGAATCAGCTTTGTTTTGCTGGTGATGGCCGCGCGCAATTCAGCCTCGTCGAATCCCCAGCGCGGCCCGTCCCGCTGCAGCGTGACGACCCGGCGCACTCCGCCGGCCAGGGCGACACACGCGGCGTAGGAGTCGTAGTAGGGCTCGAACATCACCACCTCGTCGCCCGGTTCGACGAGGGCCAAGATGGTGGCGGCGATCGCTTCGGTGGCCCCGGCAGTGACGAGCACCTGGGTATCGGCATCGACTAGCTGGCCGTAGAAGCGCCGCTGATGGGCGGCGATCGCCTGCCGGAGGACGGGAACACCGATGCCGGGCGGGTACTGGTTCTGGCCCGTGGTGATCGCCTCGACCGCGGCCTGCAGGACCTCGGCCGGGCCATCGCTGTCCGGGAAACCCTGCCCGAGGTTGATGCTGCCGGTGCTGAGAGCAAGGGCCGACATCTCAGCGAAAATGGTCGTGCCGAAGCCCGACATGCGCTCAACCAACGGCCCGCTGCCAGTCACTCCCCCAGCCTACGGCCCGGTTGCCCGCCTCGTGGGGCGCCGCTTTGGACTTCGAAAGACCGAATTTCAGCCCACGATCGGATGTTCGAAGGACAGAGCTAGGCTGCCGCCACGTTATCCACAGACATCCATTTGAGGACACCGGCCGGCGTCCCTCGGCTGCAGGCTGGACCGATGCGACCAATCCCTGATGTGAGCGCCGCTCAGCATGGAGTCTTCACCACGGTCCAGGCTCTCGAGGCGGGATGGAGCAGGACAGCGCTCGCGCGGGCCGTTCAACGCGGTGACCTCATAAGAATTCGTCGCGGCGCCTTCGCTCCAGCCGTCCGGCTAGCCAGTGTCTCGCCCGCCGAACGGAATCGCCGGCTCTGCACGCTGGTCGCGGCCGCGCTGCTCACGATGCCTTCGGCCGTCGCGAGTCATGGGAGCGCAGCCCTTCTCGCCGGACTTCCCATGCTGCGCACACCCTCGCAGCCATGCATAACGATCGCACCTGGCAGAGGCGGGTCCTTCGAGGGGCTACACGTGCATCGGGCCCGGCTTGTCACCGACGACCTACTAGCGATGCCAGCCAACGAGTCGGTGGAGACCGCATCGGCGGCACACTCGCTCAGGCGCACCAGTGTCGGCCGGACGATCTGCGACATCGCCCGGGAGTGCGGGCGGGATGCCGCAGTTGTTGTTGCCGATGCGGCAGTACACGCGAATCCCGGGGACCGATCGCATATCGCTTCGTGCCTGGAGCGGTCCGCAGGTTGGCCTTGGGTCCGGCGGGCCACCGATCTGCTCGACCTGGTAGACGGGCGTGCCGAGTCCCCGCTCGAGTCGATGAGCCGGCTGAGGATAAGCGATCTCGGACTTCCGCCACCGATACCGCAAGCGGTGCTGAGGAATGCGCACGGGCTGTTTCTAGCCCGAGTTGACTTCTTCTGGCCGCAGTTCGGCGTCGTCGGCGAGGCAGACGGCTTTGAGAAGTACGCGGACGCACCCATGGCCGCGCTGCGAGCTGAGAAGCTGCGTCAGGAACGTCTCGAGCAGGTCGGACTCATCGTGGTCCGCTGGGGCTGGCCCGAAGTCAACCGGTTGGCCACCCTACAGCGAAGACTCGTCGATGCGTTCGGACGAGGCCAACAGAACGCGGCCAGCCGTCGGGGTTGGGTCTCCCAGCACCGCGCCGGCTAGCCGCACCTCGTGTTGAGCCCCCGCTTTGTCCTCCGAAATCCCGCTTTGAGGCTAGATTGCGGTTCCTCCAAGGACAAGGCGGAAGAATCGAGGCGGGCCAGGGTTAGGCCTTGGCCTTCTTGTTGCGGCTGCGGTACTTCTCCCGCTCCTGGGCGGCAAGGATGACCTTGCGGATCCGGACCTGGTCCGGCGTTACCTCGACGCACTCGTCGTCACGGCAGAACTCGAGCGCCTGCTCCAGCGAGAGCACCCGGTGCGGGATGAGCGGCACGAGCACGTCACCAGAGGACTGGCGCATGTTCGTGAGCTTCTTCTCCTTCGTCGGGTTGACGTCCATGTCGTCCGAACGCGAGTTCTCGCCGACGATCATGCCCTCGTAAACGTCAGTGGTCGGGCCGACGAACATGACGCCACGGTCCTGCAGGTTGGCCAGCGCGAACCCGGTGGTGACGCCCTTGCGGTCGGCGACGAGCGAGCCGGACGGGCGGGTACGGATCTCGCCGGCCCACGCCTCGTAGCTGTCGTGGATGTGGTGCAGCAGGCCGGTGCCCCGGGTCTCGGTGAGGAACTCGGTTCGGAAACCGATCAGGCCACGGGCCGGGACGAGGTACTCCATCCGGATCCAGCCGGTGCCGTGGTCGACCATCTGCTCAAGCCGCCCCTTGCGCAGGGCCATCAGCTGGATGACGACACCCTGGTACTCGGACGGGATGTCGATGGTCAGGCGCTCCATCGGCTCGTGCACCTTGCCGTCGACCAGCCGGGTAACCACCTGCGGCTTGCCCACGGTGATCTCGAAACTCTCCCGGCGCATGATCTCGACCAGGATGGCCAGCTGCAGCTCGCCACGTCCCTGGACCTCCCAGGTGTCCGGGCGCTCGGTGGGGAGCACGCGGATCGAGACGTTACCGATCAGTTCGGCGTTCAGACGGTCCAGGACCTGACGGGCGGTGAGCTTCTTCCCTGAACTTCCGGCCAGCGGCGAGGTGTTGATGCCGATCGTCATCGAGATCGACGGCTCGTCGATGGTGATGACCGGCAGCGGCTGCGGGTTGTCCGGGTCGGCCAGCGTCTCGCCGATGGTGATGTCCGGGATGCCGGCGATGGCGATGATGTCACCGGGGCCGGCGACCTCGGCCGGACGGCGCTCAAGCGCGTGCGTCATCAGCAGCTCGGTGATCTTGACCCGCTCGACGCTGCCGTCGGAGCGGCACCAGGCAACCTGCTGGCCCTTGCGGATCTCGCCGTTGTGCACGCGGCAGAGGGCGAGACGGCCGAGGTACGGCGACGCGTCGAGGTTGGTGACGTGCGCCTGCAGCGAGGCACCCTCGTCATAGGACGGGGCCGGAATCGACTCGAGCATCGTGGTGAAGAGGGCCTGCAGGTCGGCCGCCTCGGGCATGGTGCCGTCTTCGGGGCGCTTGAGCGACGCGCGGCCGGCCTTGCCCGACGCGTAGATGATCGGGAACTCGATCTGCTTCTCGTCGGCGTCGAGGTCGAGGAAGAGCTCGTACGTCTCGTCGACAACCTCAGCGATCCGGGCGTCCGGACGGTCAACCTTGTTGATGACCAGGATGACCGGCATCTTCGCGGCCAGCGCCTTGCGCAGCACGAAGCGGGTCTGCGGCAGCGGCCCCTCGGAGGCGTCGACGAGCAGCACGACGCCGTCGACCATGGAGAGACCACGCTCGACCTCGCCACCGAAGTCGGCGTGCCCGGGGGTGTCGATGATGTTGATGACGACCTTCTCGCCGCTCGGGCTCACGTAGTCGACGGCCGTGTTCTTGGCCAGAATCGTGATCCCCTTCTCGCGCTCGAGGTCGTTGGAGTCCATGACTCGCTCGTTGACGTCACCGGTGTCGGCCTGGTGCGCGGTGAACGCACCGGACTGCCACAGCATCGCGTCGACGAGGGTGGTCTTGCCATGGTCGACGTGCGCGACGATGGCAACGTTTCTGATGTCACTACGGAAAGCCATGGTTACGCTCCACTCCGGTCGCGGCGGGGTCGCCGTTCTGCATGTTGGGGGTGACGGGCCGGACGGCCGCTGCCTTCGGTGGAACCGGCTGCGGCTCCGCTACGACCGGCACGGGCTCCCCCGGTACGGCCGCCGCCGCTGCTGTTGCGCGATCCGCCGGAGCGCGCACTGGCCCGGGCATACCGCTCGCCCGGACGTCCCGCACCGCGGCCTCCGCCGTTGCCTCGGGAGGCGTTCGCCCGCTCGACGATCGCGACACCACTCGGCGCCTTGGCACCGGCGACGTCGGCCATCGCCGCGTCGGTCGGGGTGACGTCACGCTGATCGGGGCGCACACCGGCGTCCACCATCAGTTTGCGCACGGCCCGCTCGTCGGCCGACGTCGTGAGCGAGACGACGACACCGCTGGTGCCGGCCCGGGCGGTGCGTCCGGAGCGGTGCAGGTAGTCCTTGCTGTCGGCCGGCGGGTCGACGTGCAGGACGAGGGAAACATCGTCGACGTGGATGCCGCGGGCGGCGACGTCGGTGGCGACGAGCACCGGGACGCTGCCGTCCTTGAACGCGTCGAGTGCCCGGGTGCGCTGACCCTGGCTGCGACCACCGTGCAGCACGCCGGAGGCGACGCCAACCCGGCCGAGCTGCTTGGAGAGGCGATCCGCACCGTGCTTGGTGCGCACGAACATGATGGTGCGACCCTCGCGGGCGCCGATGGCGGCCGTGACGTCGAACTTCTCGGCCTGGTTGACCCGGAAGACGTGGTGGCTCATCGTGTCGACCGATGCCTCGGCCGTGCTGAGCGCGTGCACCGACGGGTTGGTCAGGTAGTTCTCGACCAGCGTGGCGACGTCTCCGTCGAGGGTCGCTGAGAAGAGCAGTCGCTGTCCGTTGCTCGGCGTCATGTCGAGCAGGCGCCGGACCACCGGCAGGAACCCGAGGTCGGCCATGTGGTCGGCCTCGTCCAGGACAGTCACTTCGACCTCGGAGAGATCGCAGGAGCGTCGCTCGATCAGGTCGATGAGGCGCCCGGGGGTGGCGACCAGGACGTCGACGCCCCGCTCCAGCGAGTTGATCTGCTTGTTGATGGGCAGGCCACCGGCGACCAGGCGGACGCTGAGCTGACGGGATGCGGCCAGCGGAGCGATCGAGTCAGTCACCTGCATCGCGAGCTCGCGGGTGGGGACCAGCACCAGGCCACGGGGGCGGTGCGGGCGGCTGGCCGAACCTTCCAGACGCGCGATCAGCGGGAGGCCGAAGGCCAGCGTCTTGCCGGCACCGGTGGCGGCACGCCCTAGAAGGTCGCGTCCGGCGATGATGTCGGGAATGGTCGCGGCCTGGATCGGGAACGGGGTGGCGATTCCCGCCCGGTCGAGGGCGGTGATGAGGGACTTCGGCAGACCCAGTTCGGCGAAGCCGGGGAGGTTGTCGGTCGGCACGACCTGAACCGGCAGATCGTCCCAGAGCGAACGGGGACGCGTGGCGCCGCCGCGGGCCGGGCGCGAGGAGCGGGAGGAGGGGCGCGAGTGGCTGCCGCGACCGGTTGACGAGTTGTGCTGACCGGCGCCGGAGCCAGCCGGACGGCTACGGGCAGCGTGCGAGTTGTGGGCCTGAGTTGAGGCGGAACGGGACATGGCAGGGCGAGACAAAGGATTCCTTAAGGACGACGGCACGTCCCGGCAATCCGCGAATTCCATGGCGGTTCTGGCACGAGCCCAGCGCGTGAATCGCGCGTGATGGCGGGCTGGAAGGCAGACGCCTTACTCCAGCAGGCTCCAGTCTAGCCGTTTCCTACCGAGGGCGTGACCACGCTGGCTTCGCCCCGACGACGCCGCCGGGTGACGACAACCAAATATCCCCACAAACTCAGAAAAACTGCACTTCCGGCGACCCCCACCAGCGTGGGTGTGGGATCCCACACATCAGCGATTCCGGTGATCTCTCCGGAACCTGCGTTGTAGGCGGCGCGGCTGGTGGAGCCGACGGGCCAGCGGAAATCACCGATCAGATCCGGCTCGACCAGGCGCTTGTCGTCGCTTGTGAAGGTGCCGGAGGTGATGCAGAGCTGCTGCTGGCAGTTGTGCGACGTCGCGGTGAAGGTGCCGGTGATCCCGACCGCCTTGTCGTTGTAGTTGTGCGCTAACTGCGGGACGCCGATGAGGACCGCGTACAGACAGAAGAGTGGCGCCGCGACCCAGAAGGCGAGCGCAAAGACCGACGGCAGCGCCGCGGAGACCCGTCCGCTCCACTTCCCGCTCACCGTGCGCCAGCGCCGGGTGCGGCCGGCGCTCGAGGAGGACGATGCGGTGGCTGTCATATCCGGGCAATTCTAAGCACGGACGCCCGCGGACGGCGCGGGCCCAGAGCTCACTTCAGCTTCTGGTACGCCTTGGCGACGATCTGCTCGAAGGCGGCCTGGGTCACCGGGTGGTACCCGCCGGCCAGCACGTCCATGAGCGTGGACCCCTTGCGGATCAACTCGTAATAGAAGGTGTAGCTATCGCCGCCGACGGTGAAGACGAGCTTGTACGCATGGGAGTCATCTGGATGGTTGGTGGCCGAGATCGGGGTCATCGCGCCGAGGAAGCGCGAGGAACCGGAGCCGTACGCGATCTTGCGGCAGTCGAGGAAGTCCTGAAGCGAGGTGTCCACCACGTCCTTGGCCTCGTCTACGCTCCGGGCCAGGCCGATGGTCTCGGTGAGCCAGATGCCAGAGTCCTCGCTGTCCCTGACCCAATCCCCCTCGGCGTAGTCGTCGACTGCGTAGCCGACGGCCACGTCGTCCAGGCAACTCGGCTCATGGGTTCCCGGATCGCTTGAGTCACCACCGGGAGCGGTGTCCACCCGCCAGGCAGCAGGTAGCTCATCGGCGGTCAGCAGCTGGGCGCGAGCGATCGGGGACTCGTCATCGGTGGAGCCGGCGTCGGTCGGCTGGGCATCCGTCGGCGACGAGGCGGATGGCGACTCCGAGCTCGGAGCGGCCGTCGACGGGAAGGCGGCGACGCCCTTGGTCGGCGTACCGGTCACCACCGTGGCGCAGCCACTGAGCAGGGTGACGGCAGCGCCGATTGCCACGACGATGCCGACTCGAACATTTCTCACTCGCGGAATATAGCGGCTAGACGCGGCGTCGGCCTGTCAGGATCAGGCCAGTCGGACGACGGCGGTCTGGGCCGCCAGATGGACCGCCAGTTCGCCGAGAATTCCCGACGTGTCTGGGAGTCGCTCGGTGCCCAGTTCCCGAAGTGCCTTCTCGAGGTGCAACTGAGTCCAGGTCATCGCGGACTGGCCGTAGGGGGTGATGGTGATGGTGATCTGTCGGCGGTCGGTGGCGTGACGGGCCCGCTCGGCCATGCCGGCCGTCTCCAGTCGATCCAGCACCGAGGTGACGCTGCTCGGGGTGAGGCCGAGGCGCTGCGACAGCTGTCGCGGCGTGAGCGGCCCCTCAGCAGAGAGGTAGGAGATGGCGATCGTCTCGGTGACGCCAACCCCGAAATGCTCCGCTGTGGCCTGGCGAAACTGCTCTCCGACGAGCATCAGGTCACGCAGCGCCCGCACTGAGGCGAGGGAGGCATCGAGGCCCGCGCGATCAGGTCCAGCGTCAAGGCCGGCTCGTTCTGGCGCATGGCGGACGTCGGGGAACGTATCTGTCATGTTTAGTTCGGAACCTTCCGTGGTCTTCCGTGTGGTGTGGTCCCCAGACACCAGGTCGCGGATCGACTCCCGAACAATCGCGACCAACAGCTTTCCCGGACATCTTCTCGCAAAATTCGTGACTGCGCGATTCGAAGCGCGCGCAGAGGGTGAATGCCCTTAGCTACAGCGGATTCCGGCAGCGTTCAGGGCGTGATCCACCGAAGCGGCGATGAGTGCATGGCCGGCGTCGTTGGGGTGAAGCTGATCGGCGGCGATGTCGGCGGCCGGGTTCCAGCTGGCCGGCGCCCTGACCAGAGTGACCTGGGCCGCCGGCGAGGTGTCCGCCTGAGCGGCTGCCGCCTCCATCGCCTTGTTGTAGCTGGCAAGCGTCGCCGGGCTCCCGTTGGCCCAAGCGGCCATCGTGGGCGTCACCGGCAACGGGTCGGCCTCGACCAGGAGCACCCGATGGCCCTTTAAAGTACGGAGGATGCTCCCCAACCGGGCCTGATAGTCAGCGACGGCCACCGGGTCGGGGCCGGTGCTGCGGACGTCGTTGATTCCGATCTGGATGGCCACCACGTCGCTCGGGAGGAGCGTGGGCGCCTGCTGGTCGACGATCGCCTCAGTCTGCGCGACCCGATCCCCGCTGTGCGCGTAGTTCACGAGGGCACGGCAGGCGCCCGCCGCCGCGATCACCGGCCAGCTTCTGGAGAGTGAACTCGCCCCGACCCCGACGACGTAGGAGTGCCCGAACGCAACCAGGCGAGTGGTGAAGGCCTTCGGCGAACTCGAATGCGGTAGTTCACGGTTCGCGGAGGTGCACCCGCTGACCAGCAGCGCCGCGCAACTGACGGCAACGATCAGGGCAGCTGATCGCTTCGTCACGGCCGCAACTCGATGGCCACGGCTCGGGCCGGCGCACCGTCGGCCCCGGTGAGTCGGAGCGGAAAGACTGTGATCAGCGGCTCAAAGTCGATCTCGTCCAGTGCGCGCAGGTTCTCCACGACGACGCCGCCGGCCTCGGCGATCAGCCGATGTACCGGGAATCCATCGCCCGGATGGTTCGCATCCGGCGTCTCGTCGATGCTCATCGTGTCGAGGCAGAACGTCTTGACGCCACGGTCGAGGAGGTCCTGGCAGGCCTCGAGGCTCAGGTAAGGATGATCGAGGTAGCGCGATGTTCCGTAAAATTCAGGCCATCCGGTATGGAACAGGGCGATGGCGCCGGGCGTGAAGTCGTCGAGGTAAGGCGCGACATCGGTTCGGGTGATCGCGGTGCGGTCGCCCCTTCCGAGGACGTCGATGATGACGCCCCGACCGGTGAACAGACGCAGGTCCAGCTCGTCAATGCTCGCTCCGGACGCAAGGAAGTGGTACGGCGCGTCGCAGTTCGTCCCGCTCTGTGAACCCATCTCGATGCTGAGGAGATTGAATCCGTCAGGTTCGATGGTCGCCGCCCTGGAGAACCTGACCGGCGGATCACCCGGGTAGAGCTGGGTATTCGCATCGATCGGCACCGATAGATCGACCACCCGGCCAACGTGCATGTGACTACCCTAGCTAGCCGAAAGGGCGACCGGTGGCCTACTCAGACGCTAGGCGGACTCGACGCCGCAAAAGCCTCGCCGAGAACCCCAGCTATATGTGGAGGATCGCCAGAGACGACTTGTGACGGTGCTGCA
Source organism: Frankineae bacterium MT45 (assembly GCA_900100325.1). Classification (NCBI taxonomy): domain Bacteria; kingdom Bacillati; phylum Actinomycetota; class Actinomycetes; order Frankiales; species Frankineae bacterium MT45. The sequence continues at coordinate 1,429,415 of LT629697.1, read as the reverse complement.
GCGATCTGCCATTTGAGGCCCTCGACGTGGGCCGCCCCATAGCCCCCACCACGTTGTTGTCGTAGCCTTGACCCGACGGGCCGGGGCAACTTCTACTTGCCCCGGCCCGTCGGCCCTACTCGACGTCAGGTCCAGCAGTGATCGCGAGCTGCTCGGTGAACGCCAAGCTCTCTACGAACCGGCTAACGCGCTTCGATTCCTTCTCGGTCAGATCCTCTGGCAGCACGATCCGCGCCTGAACGCCTGGTCGAAGCGGGAACGGGTACTCGATCAAAGAAGCCCGAAGCGGCGGAACGTGTCCAACACTGGCGTTCGCGCCCTGCTTCGGCTCGCTATCGGTCAACGTTCCGGGCGACTTCTTGCTGACTTTGGCGTCGCCGTTCTTTGCAGTCCTCGGGGTACCCGCCTTCGGCTTCCAGTCAGTGGATCCCGGATTGGCCAACCACCGCCGGTACGACTCGATGGCCGCCTTGGTGCGGTTCTTGTACGCGCTCATCGACCCTTCGGTATAGGCGGTCCGCTTCAGTGTCTGAAACCGTGCGAGGTGAGCGTCCAGATCGAACTTCACCACGTCAAGGTTCTGCCAGTCGGCCTCGACCTCGAGCACCTTGTTCGAGGCGTTTCGCCAGTTCTGGACCGTGGTGCTGGGTAACTCGCCCTTCTTCTCCGCCCAATCCAAGAAGGTGAGGAAGTGCGCGGCCGTCCCCTCGGCAGGGAGGGCTGCGCTCAGTACATCCGTCATGATCATTTCCTTTCGGTTCGGCGATCTGACCTCCATAGTGTGCAGGATGGAATTCTGTTCTGCAACCACGGAACGGATTTTCGTTCTCTGCCTCTCCAGCTAGTTCGATATCGACGGCAAACGCGGATCGCTTCCCCGTTCGGCCTCTCTAGTCTGATGTTGGCTGAGTTCGTCGCCGTTACCGCGTGATCGGTAGCGCCGCCCCAGCAGGGCCGTGTGGTCACCTCTGCGTCGCAGATGCCCGTACCAACTACATCCCGATCCGCGCAGGGACATCGACCGATGAGGGGACTGTGTCTGAGCGACTGCCCGAGCAGTGGACCATGAGCCAGCAGATGCTCGGATCGGCTCGCGGTCAGCTCACTGATCCCAATGACGAAGAGCTACTGCACTACGAGGAGTTCCTCAATAGCGATGAGTTGGGCGTTTCGTTGAACCCTCGTAGACGCCGCGATCAGCCAACGCGCGCCGAACGAGACGTGGGTAGCGCTCTCGGATGCGGCGCGCAGCATGGGGATCGCGTCAACCGACCCGTTCCATGGCCCGACAGTCGATCGGATCACCGAACGGTTGAACGCGGCGTATGAGTGCTAGGTCTTCGGCGGCTCCCGCATAAGTGGGCCGCGAGCGCCGTCGCCGTCGTTGAGGGCGACGGCGAGACCCGGGAGAGCACTACGGGCCTTTGGTGAGCTCGAGCGCCAACAGGCAGCGGAAGCCCGGAATCCGTGCGCCACGCGGCCCCCGCTAGACGTTGAAGCGGAACTCCACGACATCACCGTCGGCCATGATGTAGTCCTTGCCTTCGATGCGGACCTTTCCGGCCGCCTTCGCCGCCGCCATCGAACCACCAGCGACCAGATCGTCGAAGGAGACGACCTCGGCCTTGATGAAGCCACGCTCGAAGTCGGTGTGGATCACGCCGGCCGCCTGCGGCGCGGTGGCCCCGCGATGAATCGTCCAGGCCCGCGCCTCCTTGGGGCCCGCGGTCAGATACGACTGCAGCCCCAGGGTGTTGAAGCCGACCCGGGCCAGCTGGTCGATTCCCGACTCCTGCTGCCCCATCGACTGCAGCAGCTCCAGCGCCTCCTCGTCGTCGAGCTCGATCAGCTCGGCTTCGGTCTTGGCGTCGAGGAAGATCGCCTCGGCCGGGGCGACGAGGGCCCGCAGGTCGTCGGTGAACTCGGCGTTCGCAATCTCGTCGGGGTCGACGTTGAAGACATAGATAAACGGCTTAGCCGTCATCAGGTGGAGCTCGCGCAGCGGCTCCGGGTCGAGCCCGGCGGCGAAGATCGTCTGGCCGGCCTCGAGCACCTTCTGCGCCTCCTCGACCGCGGCGAGCACGACGGCGCGGTCCTTGTGCAGCCGGACCTCCTTCTGCAGGCGCGGCAGCACGTTCTCGATGGTCTGCATGTCGGCCAGCAGCAACTCGGTGTTGATCGTCTCGATGTCGTCCTTGGGCGAGATCTTGCCGTCGACGTGCACCACGTCGGGGTCGCTGAAGGCGCGAATCACCTGACAGATGGCGTCGGCCTCGCGGATGTTGGCCAGGAACTTGTTGCCCAGCCCGGCCCCTTCACTGGCGCCCTTCACGATGCCGGCGATATCGACGAAGGAGACCGTGGACGGGATGATCTTGGCCGAACCGAAGATCTTCGCCAGCACCTGCAGTCGCGCGTCCGGCACGCCGACCACGCCGACGTTGGGCTCGATCGTCGCGAAGGGGTAGTTCGCCGCCAGCACGTCATTCTTGGTGAGCGCGTTGAAGAGCGTTGATTTGCCGACGTTGGGCAGGCCGACGATGCCGATAGTTAGTGCCACGGGAGGCCATACTATCTGCCTTCCGTGGCTCCTCGGGCCGGTTCTGCCGCCGGGTCGGCCCGATTTCGCCACCCCGAGCGGGAGTCGCTGGCCGAAATTGTCAGACCCGGATGCCAGCATCGTGACTATGGATGTCACCACCGTCGTTCTGGTTCTGCTCGCGCTCGCCGCCGGAGCAGTGATCGGCTGGCTCGTCGCCGGTCAGCGGGCGGCCGCCGCCGTACTTACCGCGACGCAGGAGGCGGCCGTAGTTGCCGAGCGCTCGGTCCGCGAACGGGCCGCTGAGCAGGCCGAGGCGGCGGCCGAGCAGGCCCGAATTCAGGCCGAGAGCGCCGCCGCGCGCGCCGAACTGGAGAGCGAACTGGCCGCTCTGCACGCCAGCCTGGCCGGCGAACGAGCCGCGGCGCAGGATCGCGAAGCGCTGCTGGCCAGCACCGAGAAGCAACTCCGCGAGGCGTTCGTCGCCCTCTCAGCCGAGGCGCTCGCCAAGAACAACGAGGCCTTCGTCGCTATGGCTGAGTCCCGCCTGGCCAGCGCCAAGGCCAGCGCCGACGGCGATCTGGCCCAGCGCCAGCAGGCGATCGACGCTCTGGTCGCACCGCTGCGGGAGTCGCTGGATCGGGTTCAGCAGCAGATCGGCGAGGTCGAGAAGGATCGCACCGGCTCCTACTCGGCCCTTCGGCAGCAGCTCGGCTCGATGCAGCAGACGTCGGAGCAGCTACGCAGCGAGACCTCGCAGCTGGTCAACGCCCTGCGGGCGCCTCAGGTCCGCGGGCGCTGGGGGGAGCTTCAGCTGGAGCGGGCGGTGGAGGCCGCCGGGCTGACCGAGCACATCGACTACGTCACGCAGGCCAGCTCCACCACGGACGACGGCACCCTCCGCCCCGATCTTGTAGTGCAGCTGACGGGTGGGAAGAGCGTCGTCGTCGACTCGAAGGTCGCCTTCGCCGGCTACCTGGAGGCTATGGAGGCCAGGGACGAAGCCACGCGCGCCGCTCGTCTGAAGGCCCACGCCCGTCACATGCGCACCCACATCGATTCCCTCGCGGCCAAGGCTTACTGGGAGCGCTTCTCGCCGTCCCCGGAGTTCGTGGTCTGCTTCATCCCGGCCGATGCGTTCCTCGACGCCGCATTGCGGGAAGACCCCACGCTGCTTGAGCATGCCTTCAGCAAGAATGTCATTCTGGCCACTCCGTCGACACTGATCGCACTACTGCGCACCGTCGCCTACACCTGGCGTCAGGACGCGCTCGCCACCAATGCCGCTGAGGTCCACCAGCTCGGGCGCGAGCTCTACCAGCGGCTGTCGACGATGGGATCACACGTCGACAAGCTCGGGAAGTCGCTCGGGAACGCGGTTGCGGCCTACAACAGCACAGTGACGTCGCTGGAGTCGCGTGTCTTCGTCACCGCTCGGAAGCTGACCGAGCTGAAGGTCGAGACCACCGACTCGCTGAAGGCTCCAGAGCAGCTCACCGAAGCCACTCGCACCACCCAGGCCAACGAGCTCACCCAGCACCGGGTCGTCGCCCTGAACAACAGTCGCCCGACCGTCGTCCAGAACGAGCTACCGGTCGCCGTCATCGACGAGCTCAGTGCTGAACTCATTCCGGCCCGACCAGCCGAACGGCGCAAGGCGACGGGTGAGTGATGCCCCCACGGTGTGTGTCACACGTTGCGATGTCAGCGATTTCCCAGGTTGGACCGGTAGCCTCGACTGACGAAGAGCTTTCTGGCGTGCAAATTCTGCACCTTGGGCAGAGCAGGAGCATGGATTGAGCATGTCGACTTCGTCTTCTAGGGAAGACGACGGCTTCGGAGAGGTCAGCTACACGACCCCGACCGCCGGTAACCGACACGCGACGTATTCAGTCGATCCGCAGCCGACGGCCGTCCACGCGCCGATTCCGGTCCGCTCCACCCCCACTCAGACCTACGCCCCATCGACGTATGCCTCCGGCTACGCCGATTCCCCCGCCACCGCCCGTGCCGCGGGCTCGGCCGGAGAGACACGTGCTGAGCGGCGCGCCCGCGCACGCTCGGAGGATCGCGGTGTCCCCGGATTCGTTGCCCTGGGCGTCCTCATCGCCATCTGTGGCGTCGGCGGATTCATCGACCTCGTCAGCGGCAGTTCGGTCAAGGGTGCGTTCAACATCGCCCTGGTCGTCGGTTCCGTCGTCTCGATCCTGATCGTGCGCCGCAGCTCGATGTTCGTCGTCGTGGTCGCCCCGCCGATCGTCTACTTCGTCGCCTCAGCCGTGCTGCTCTACGTCCGCTCAAACGGGCTGAAGAACCGCACTGTGCTGCTGGACGCTGGGGTCAACTGGCTCGTCTACGGTTTCCCGGCCATCGCCGGAGCAACAGCGGCCGTCTTGATCATCGCGGGAATCCGCATGATCACCGGCAAGTAATCAGCTGAGCTCTTCGGCGCTCGGCGCGGGCGCCTTCCCAGCCGCGCGCATGTCCCGCCGCAACTCCTGCGGCAGCGCGAACTGCAGACGCTCCTCGGTGTGGGCCACCACCTGGACGTCACCGAAGCCGTAGCCGGCCAGCGTCTGGATCACCTCGTTGACCAGGATCTCCGGCACCGAGGCCCCCGACGAGAGCCCGACCGTACTCACCCCGTCCAACCACGCCGGGTCGATGGCGCCGGCGTTCTCGACCAGGTGCGCGCTCGTCGCGCCGGCCGTGAGGGCCACCTCCACCATCCGTACCGAGTTCGACGAGTTCGGCGACCCGACCACCAGGAAGAGCTCGGTGTCGGGGGCGATCACCTTCACCGCGGCCTGCCGGTTCTGGGTCGCGTAACAGATGTCGTCACTGGGCGGGGACTGCAGCATCGGAAAGCGCTCCCGTAGCGCATCGACGGTGCGCATCGTCTCGTCGACCGAGAGCGTCGTCTGGGAGAGCCAGACCACCCGCTCCGGATCGCGGACGTCGGTGCGCAGCGCATCGGCCGGCCCGTCGACGACCGTGATGTGAGTGGGCGCCTCCCCCGTCGTGCCGACGACCTCCTCGTGCCCCTCGTGACCGATGAGCAGAATGTCGTAGTCCTCCGCGGCGAAGCGCCGCGCCTCGTTGTGCACCTTCGTCACCAGCGGGCAGGTGGCATCGATCGCCTTCAGACCCCGAGCCGCAGCCTGCTCATGCACCTCCGGCGCAACGCCGTGGGCGGAGAAGACCACCGTGGCCCCCTCCGGCACCTCGTCGTTCTCCTCGACGAAGATGGCTCCTCGGGCCTCAAGGGAGCGGACCACGTGCAGGTTGTGCACGATCTGCTTGCGGACGTAGATCGGGGCGCCGTAGAGATCCAGCGCCTCCTCGACCGTCTGCACCGCCCGATCCACGCCGGCGCAGTAGCCGCGGGGCTGGGCCAGCAGGACCCGCTTGGCCGGGCCCGGCACGGCAGCGCTGGAACCCGTGCCGCTCTGGGCGGTGGTGGACGGAGATTGCACCGAAGTCATACCCTCGATGGTACGGATGATTTGGGGTGGGGAAAGCTTGTAGGTATGTCGCAGCTGCCACGCCCCCTGCGGGCGACCGTCGGACTGGTTTTCACCTGCGTTGACGCGGTCCGCTCCTCACCGGAGAAGGCCGTCGAGATCCCCATGCTGGCCGTCAGCAGCGCTCTGCAGTTCTCGCTGCGTGCGCAGCAGCGCTATGCGGAGTTCACCGTGCGCGGCGACGAGATACTCGGGCGGCTACGTCCGGTCCCGGAGGAGCCACCGGCCTGGGCGACCTTCGACGAGGAGGTGGCCTTCGAGACCTTCGCCACCGACGACGGGAACGAGATCGTCGTCGTTGAGGAGGATCTCGTGCTCGTGGCCGACGACGATCAGGCAGCTCCCCCGGCAGCCCCGCCAGCCTCGGCCGCCGCGAAGGCCGCGCCTCGGAAGACGCCGACCGCCAAGAAGTCGGCCGCTGCCCGCAAGGTGAGCTCGCCGAAAACCGGACGCCCCTCCGCGTTTGACAGCGTCGTCGAACCGGCGAGCGAGACGGCTCCGACCGCCGCCGCGAAGCTCGCCGCCGAGCCCGCCGCCGATGCGGCTGACGCAACCGCCGCCAAGCCAGCCGACGACACCGCCGCCAAGCCGGCTGACGCAGCAGTCGCCAAGTCAGCCGAAGCCTCCCTCGCGGCACCGGAAGAGATCTAGCCGGACACCGGTGGGCGCTCACCCGGCAATCGGCCTATAAAATATGACCAAACTCGAAACGTCGGCCGAGAATCCGGTTCCGGTTCGGGTCGTCGCCGCTCGCATCTCGGAGTGGATCAGCCGCCTCGGTGAGATCTGGGTCGACGGGCAGGTTGCCCAGCTCACCCGCCGCCCCGGAGTGGCGACGCATTTCCTGACCCTGCGGGACCCGGACGCCAACATCTCCCTCAGCGTCACCTGCGCGCGCGGAGTACTGCCGGAGACCGTGGTCGAGGGGTCCCGCGTCACCATCCGGGCCCGTCCCGACTTCTACATCGAACGCGGCACCCTCAGCCTGCGGGCCACCGTAGTGCGCCAGGTCGGACTCGGTGAGTTGCTGGCCCGCCTCGAACAGCTCAAACGGCTCCTCACGGCCGAAGGCGTCTTCGATGCCCGGCACAAGCAGCGGCTACCGTTCCTGCCGAGGCGGGTCGGCCTGATCTCCGGACGGGCGAGCGCCGCCGAGCGGGACGTGGTCGAGAATGCCCGGCGCCGCTTCGCCGGAACCCGCTTTGAGATACGCAGCGTCGCTACCCAGGGAAGTTTCTCGGTTCCCGAGATCATCGACGCCCTGGAGCAGCTGGACGCCGAGCCCGAGGTGGACGTCATCGTGATCACGCGCGGTGGCGGCAGCATCGAGGACCTACTGCCGTTCAGCAACGAGGCGCTGATCCGCGCAGTGGCAGCGTGCCGAACCCCGGTCGTGAGCGCCATCGGGCACGAGACCGACACCCCGCTCCTCGACCTGGTCGCCGACTTCGCCGCCTCCACACCGACGGACGCGGCCAAACGCATCGTGCCGGACCTGGCGGCCGAGCTGGCCCTGGTGCGCGACTGCCGCGCCCGGGGCCGGGCCAGCATCCGGCGCCGCATCGACGCCGAGGCCGAGCTGATGGCTGGGCTCCCGACGCGACTGCGAGCGACCGTCTGGCACCGGGTAAACCAGGCCACCACCGACGTCGAGACGCTCCGGCAGCGCAGCGAACGGCGTATGGAGACGCTGCTGCAGTCAGCCCGGCTGGAGTTGGAGCACGTCCGGGCCCGGGTCCGTTCGCTCTCCCCGCAGGCGACGCTTGATCGCGGCTACGCGGTGGTCCAGACGGCCGACGGCACCGTGGTCCGCGCCGCCAGCCAGGCCACCGGGGAGCTTCAGATTCGCGTCGCCGAGGGAGAGTTCCGGGCCAAGCCCGTCAAGGCGCCGGCCAGAACCAGCGGCAAAGGTAAGGTCTGACGCGATGAGCGGCAGCGAGCAGACCCCGACCAGCGGTGACGACGTCCCGGAGATCTCCTACGAGTCCGCTCGAACCGAGCTGGCCGAGGTGGTGCGCCGCCTGGAGGCGGGCGGGCAGAGCCTGGAGGAGTCGCTGGAACTCTGGCAGCGGGGCGAGGATCTGGCCGCGATCTGCCAGCACTGGCTCGACTCGGCGAGCGCCCGGCTGGATGAAGCGATTCAGGCCCGCGACAGCGCCGACAACTAGCGTCGAGTGCTAACCGGCCACGCCGGATTCTTAAACGCTTACGGTGAGACGGCTGTCATTTCAGCCACTGCGCCCTAAACACACCGCCGGGTACCTGCGAAGATGAACGACGAATCCGACCCGCGAATGCACCTCCGGCTCCGGCACCACACCGGCTTGTGATCGCACCGCTGGATGACCCACGTTTCGTCACCGCCGAGCGGAAGGCCCACCGATGACCGACTCGACCACAGCGACCGCTGCAACCCACAGCACGCCCCACGGCGTGCCGCCCGAGCTCGCGGTGCCCCGCCAGGCCCCGGACCGCAACCTGGCCCTGGAACTGGTCCGGGTCACCGAGGCCGCCGCCATGGCCGCCGGGCGCTGGGTCGGCCGTGGCGACAAGAACGGTGGGGACGGCGCCGCCGTCGACGCCATGCGCGCGCTGATCGGCACCGTCTCGATGCGGGGCGTCGTGGTCATCGGCGAGGGCGAGAAGGACAAGGCGCCGATGCTCTACAACGGCGAGGAGGTCGGCGACGGCACCGGTCCGCTCTGTGACGTGGCGGTAGACCCGGTGGACGGCACCACCCTCATGTCGAAGGGCATGCCGAACGCGATCGCCGTCATCGCGGTGGCCGAGCGGGGCAGCATGTTCGACCCGTCGGCCGTCTTCTACATGGACAAGATCGCGACCGGCCCGGAGGCGGCCGACGTCATCGACATCACCGCACCCGTCGCCGAGAACATTCGCCGGGTCGCCAAGGCCAAGCACGGGCGCCCGGAGGACGTGACGGTCTGCATCCTGGACCGTCCACGGCACGCCAGGCTCGTCCAGGAGGTACGCGAGTCCGGCGCCCGCATCAAGTTCATCAACGACGGCGATGTGGCCGGGGCGATCGCGGCGGCACGCCCGGGCACCGGCGTCGACCTGCTCCTCGGTATCGGCGGCACACCCGAGGGGATCATCTCGGCCGCGGCGCTGGCCTGCATGGGCGGGGCGATTCAGGCCAAGCTCTGGCCGCAGGACGACGACGAGCGGCAGAAGGCGATCGACGCCGGGCACGACCTGGACAAGGTGCTGACCACCCGCGAACTGGTCACCGGCGACGACATCTTCTTCTGCGCCACCGGCGTCACCGACGGCGATCTGATCCGCGGAGTCAGCTACTACGCCGACGCCGTGCAGACCGAGTCCATCGTGATGCGCTCGAAGTCGGGCACGATCCGCACCGTCAGTTCGCTGCACCAGCTCGGCAAGCTGCGGGCGTACTCTTCGGTGGACTTCGACCGGAACTAGCAGAGCGGACACTCCATGCTTGTAGTCACCACCAACGAGATCGCGGGCTGGGAGATCCAGCGCGTCTGCGGCGAGGTCTTCGGGCTCACCGTCCGTTCCCGCAACGCCTTCTCCCAGATGGGCGCCGGCTTCAAGTCGATGTTCGGCGGCGAGCTGCAGGGTATGACGAAGAACCTCACCGAGTCCCGCAACGAGGTGATGGCCCGCATGCTGGAGCACGCTCGCGCCCGCGGCGGAAACGCCGTCGTCGGGATGCGCTTCGACACCTCAGAGATGGGCGACACCTGGACTGAGATCTGCGCCTACGGCACCGCCGTCGTCGCCATCCCGGTGACCGACGGCGCCCGCCAGACAGCGGCTGAACTCGGCTACGGCGGGGCAACTCCGGCGCCGGCGACGCCGACCCCGCAGGGGCCTCCCCCGCATGTACCGCCGGTGCAGAACCTCGCTCCGCAGAACTTCCCCGGACAGGTCCCGTCGGGTCAACCCGGCCAGCCGGGGTATCCGCAGCAGTACCCGGCCCAGTAAGCACGCCCCTGCTCCCGAGGGCAATCACCGTCAACACGCAAGGAAATTAAGGACGAATGAGTACCGCACCCGAGGCTGACTACCGGATCGAAAAGGACTCGATGGGCGAGGTGCGGGTACCCCGCGACGCCAAGTGGCGAGCCCAGACCCAGCGCGCCGTCGAGAACTTCCCGATCTCCGGCCTGCCCATCGAGCGCGAGCTCATCGCCGGACTGGCCCTCATCAAGGGCGCCGGCGCCCGGGTCCGCGCTCAGCGCGGCCTGCTCGACCAGACGAAGGCCGACGCCATCGCCGCAGCCGCCATCGAGGTCGCGCGCGGTGATTGGGATGGCGAGTTCCCGATCGACGTCTTCCAGACCGGCTCGGGCACCTCGTCGAACATGAACACCAACGAGGTGCTCGCCTCGCTGGCCGCCGAGATGCTCGGGGCCTCCGTACACCCCAACGACGACGTCAACGACCCGCTGTCGAGCAACGACCAGTTCCCGTCGGCGATTCACGTCGCGGCCACCAAGGGTGTCGTCGTCGACCTCGTCCCGGCCCTGGCCCACCTGGCCCAGACGCTGGAGGGTCGCGCCAGCACCTTCGCCACCGTCGTCAAGTCCGGTCGCACCCATCTGATGGACGCCACCCCGGTCACTCTCGGCCAGGAGTTCGCCGGCTACGCAGCTCAGGTCCGCTACGGCATCGAGCGTCTTGAGGCGACCCTGCCGCGGGTCGCCGAGCTCCCGCTGGGTGGGACCGCGGTCGGCACCGGGATCAACGCACCGGCCGGGTTCGCAGCCGACGTCATCCGCATGATCGCCACCGACACCGGGCTGCCGCTCACCGAGGCCCGCAACCACTTCGAGGCCCAGAGCGCACGGGACGGCCTGGTCGAGCTCTCCGGGGCGCTGCGCACCATCGCGGTCGGCCTGAACAAGATCTCCAACGACATCCGCTGGATGGGCTCGGGCCCGCGCACCGGCCTCACTGAGCTCTACCTCCCCGACCTGCAGCCCGGGAGCTCGATCATGCCGGGCAAGGTCAACCCGGTGCTCTGCGAGGCGGTCTGCCAGGTCGTCGCCCAGGTGGTCGGCAACGACGCCGCCGTTGCCTGGGGTGGGGCCGCCGGAAACTTCGAGCTCAACGTGATGCTGCCGGTGATCGCCCGCAACGTGCTTGAGTCGATCCGCCTGCTGGCCAACGTCTCCCGGGTCTTCGCCGACCGCTGCGTGGCCGGCCTCGAGGCCAACGTCGAGCGCTGCCTGGAGTACGCCCAGTCTTCCCCGTCGATCGTCACCCCTCTGAACCACTACGTCGGCTACGACGAGGCCTCCAAGATCGCCAAGCAGGCACTGGCCGAGCGGAAGACGATTCGCCAGGTGGTCATCGAGCGCGGGCACGTGGCGTCGGGAACCATCACCGAGGCGAAGCTCGATGAGGTGCTGGATGTGCTCTCGATGACGGTTCCTGCTACCAGCTGACGCTCCGCTATCCGAGATCAATTGCCTCGATCGCAAGGCGGCTCGATGCGATCATGGAGGCATGGGAAAGACCTTCAGCGAGATCGACCAGCGGCTGGGTGAGTGGATGCTCGCCCAGCCGGTCTACTTCGTCTCGACGGCGCCGCTGGCCGCCGACGGTCACGTCAACGTCTCGCCGAAGGGCATGGACGGGACCTTCGCCGTCCTCGCCCCGAACCGGGTCGCCTACCTCGACTACTTCGGCTCGGGCGCCGAGACGATCGCGCATCTGCGGGAGAACGGTCGCATCGTGGTGATGTTCTGTGCCTTCTCCGGGCCGCCCAAGATCGTCCGCCTGCACGGACGGGGACGGGTGATCCGGCCCGGTGAGGCCGAGTTCGCGGAACTTCGCGCTCACTTCGGCAAGGAGCGCGACCTCGGGGTGCGCTCGATCATCGTCATCGACACCGACCGCATCTCCGACTCCTGCGGCTACTCGGTGCCAAAGATGGAGTACGTCGCCGACCGGGACATCCTCGATCTGCACCAGCTGAAGAAGCCGGCCGAATACTACGAAGACGTCTACGCCGGCGAGCGGAACGCGACCAGCATCGACGGGCTGCCAGCGTTAGCCAACCCGCAGTAGTCACTGCAAGCCACCGGGAATCTCGTACATCACCTTTCCCGCTATACAGCCTTTCTCATGTGAGATTGTCGTTGCCGCAGGACGCATCCGCCCAGCGCGCACGATCTCTGGAAAGGCTTCACCTCATGTCGAACATCAGTATCTTCGGCCGTCGCAAGGACGCGCAGCCGGACGAGCCCGGCCACCGTCGCAGTCCCGGCCGCACCACCGCAATCGCTGGGGCCGTGGTGTTGCTGGTGATCGGATTGATCTCCTTCCTGGTGTGGCAGAACGAGACGTTCGCGAGTACCGATGGCGGCCATGTTGCGATCGTGCGCAATGGCGGCCCGTTCGACAACACCAAGATTCGACAGGTCCTGCCGGCCTCCTCCGGTCGCAGCAACATCGGCTACGCCTCGACGCTGCACAAGTACCCGACCTCCCAGCGCTTCTTCACGATCAGCTCGTCGTCCAACGCCGACAGCAACGAGTCGGTGAGCGTGCCCACCGCCGATGGCGTCAGCGTGGGGATCGAAGGCACCGCGTACTTCACGATCAACACCGCTCCCGGAGCCGATGGCAACTACGACGTGCTGAAGGCCTTCGACAACGCCTACGGCACCCGTACCTTCAACTGCCCGGGCGGCGGCGCCAAGGCGATCTGGGACGGCGACGCTGGATTCTCCTGCTTTCTCGACCAGATCGTTGAACCGGTCATCAACAACGATCTGCGTACCAGCATCGGAGATGTGCGCTGCCAGGATCTGGTGAGCTCCTGCTCACTGGTCCAGAACGCCACCGCGATCGATCCTTCGACCATCGGTGCCGGCAACGTAAACCTCGGAAAGATCGAGGCGGAGATCTCCAGCTCACTGCAGGCCGACCTGAACCGGACGCTCGGCGGCCAGTACCTCGGCAACGTGGACTTCAATCTGGCCAAGGTTGACTTGGACCCGAAGGTGCAGGCTGCGATCTCCGAGGCCCAAGCTTCATTTGCCTCCGTCTCCAAGAGCCAGGCCGACCTGAAGAACGCTCAGATCGAGGCGCAGGCCAACGCGGCCAAACAGCGTGGGTATGCGGCCTGCCCGGTCTGCGCGCAGATCGACGTCACCAAGGCCCTCCCTAGCGGGATCACGGTCTACGCGCCCGGCAACAGCAACCTAGCGATCCCGACCAAGTAGGAGTAGCGATGGCCGTACGTCTGCTCGCCGACCTCATCATCGGGCTTGGACTCTTCGTACTCTTCCTGGTGATCGTCTACCGGTGGGTCGCGGCCCGCAACGACCCGAGCGAGAAGGACGTCAGCCTGCAACCGTCGGTCTGGTGCGTGGATACCCGCGCGGTGGCGAACGGGATGCAGACCGAGTTCGGGATCGTGCGAGTCGCCGAAAAATCCGGCGAGATTCTCGAACGGCGGATCATGGGTCGCATTCGAAACGATCTCCCCGACTACACGGTGCAGCTCGATGCCGCCCAGGACAGGGCCTACGAGGCGATGCGGGTGGCGAACGTAGGCCTCAGGCGGAGGTGACTTCGCCGTGCTCGACGCAGCGGGCACTCCAGCCGGTGGGCGTCACCTGCACTACCATCCGTCGCCGGCAGTGTCCGCAGAAACGCGGCGGTTCCAGCTCGCGGGCCTGCGCGCAGGTCGCATGCGGCCCGGCTGCGAGTTCCTCACCGCACCGGTCGCAGTAGCGGATGCTCACCGGATCACAGATTCTTGGCCAGCGCCTTGATCGGCATCTTGAGGTCCGAGAGCATGGCCAGGTCTTCCCCGGCCGGCCGCCCCAGCGTGGTCAGGTAGTTCCCGACGATCACGGCGTTCACGCCGCCGCGCACACCACGCTCGGCGAGGTCCCCGAGGGTGATCTCGCGGCCGCCGGCGAAGCGCAGGATGGTGCGCGGCATCATCAGCCGGAAGGTGGCGACGGCCCGCAGCGCGTCGGTGGCCGACATCGGCTCCTGCTCGCCGAACGGGGTGCCCGGGCGCGGGTTCAGGAAGTTCAGCGGCACCTCATCCGGCGCCAGGGCAGCCAACTGGGCCCCGAACTCGGCCCGCTGCTCCAGGGTCTCGCCCATACCGACGATCCCGCCGCAGCAGAGTTCCATTCCGGCCGCCCGCACCATCTCGCACGTGTTGATGCGCTCGTCGAAGGAGTGGGTGGTGACCACGGACGGGAAGTACGAGCGGGCCGTCTCAAGATTGTGGTTGTAGCGGTGCACCCCGATCGAGGCCAGCTCGTCGACCTGCTCCTGGGTGAGCATGCCCAGCGAGCAGGCCACGTTGATGTCGACCTCGGCCTGGATCGCGGCGACGCCGTCTCGGACCTGCTTCATCAGTCGCTCATCCGGTCCACGGACGGCGGCCACGATGCAGAACTCACTGGCGCCGGTGGCCGCGGTCTCGCGAGCGGCCCGGACTAGAGACGGGATGTCCAGCCAGGCCGACCGGACCGGTGAGTCGAAGACGCCCGACTGGGAGCAGAAGTGGCAGTCCTCCGGGCAGCCGCCGGTCTTCAGCGAGACGATGCCCTCGACCTCGACCTCATCACCGCACCACTTGACCCGCACCTCATGGGCCAGGTCCAGCAGCGCGTCCACTCGGTCATCGGGGAGTTGCAGGCACTCGAGCGCCTGCTCCTGGCTCAGGCCGATGCCCTGTTCCAGCACCTGCTCACGAGCCAACCCGAGAATGTCGGCCAGGATATCCGTCATTGATCTACCGTCCCCATTTCACGACAAAGTCGCGGATGTCGAACTCTCCACCGAAGGCCGGCGAGAGGGACGTCCGCGCTACCGAAACGAATTCTTCCACCACGCCGTCCTCGCCCGGCACACCGCGTCGCCCCAGCGACTCCACCGTGGCGATGAGTCCGTCCGGGAGCGCACCGATGAGCCCGTGTTCGCTCTGCGCATTCGCGAGCTCCGTCAGATCGGTGACGTTGCAGCGACTGGCCAGATCCGGGTCGGCCGGCCAGCGCCCGATGAGCACACCGGCACAGGGGTGGCCGTCGAGGGCCCGCAGCGTCAGCGCGGTGTGGTTCATGGTGCCGAGACCGCCCAGCGCGACGACGACCACCGGCGCCTGAAGTTCACGGGCCAGGTCGAGGAGTGTCCACTGCGGCTGGGCGAAGGAGACGAGCAGGCCACCGGCCCCCTCGACGATCACCTGATCGAAACGAGCTTCGAGCGCCCGGACCCGGGTCGCCGCCTCGTCCAGGGAGAGTGCGGGGCGGTTGCTGCAGCGCGCCGCCGCCTGCGGTGAGAGCGGGTCCGGGAAGCGGCTGAACTCGAAGGTGTCACCGCAGCCGGAGACGCGGCTGATCTCGGCCAGGTCGCCCGGCTCGCCGGCCGCCAACCCCGTCTGCACCGGCTTCACCACGGCCACCGACTTGCCCTGCGCAGAGGCCAGGCTGGTCAGCGCGGCCGTCGCGACCGTCTTACCGACGTCGGTACCGGTGCCGGTGACGATGAGGATGCTCACCCGAGGACGTCCTGAAGCACCGCGCCCACCCGCTGCAACTGCTCGTCGGTGAGGTCGGCCCGGGCGGTGAGGCGCAGGCAGGCCCGGCCGCTCGGTACCGACGGTGGACGGAAGCAGCCGACCCGCAGACCGGCCGCCAGGCACTGCTGCGCCGCGTCGAGCGCACGGAGGGAATCCCCAAGAAAAACCGGCACAACCGCGGCCGCCGGCGTCGCCGCCTTCACGCTGTACGGGGCGGCTAGGGCGGCCAGTGTCGACGCGTTGCCCCGGGCAGCGGCGGCCAGCGACGGCTCCTCGCGCAGCACCTGCAGCGCGGCCTGCGACGCCCCGACGGAGGACGGAGCCAGCCCGGTGTCGAAGATGAACGAACGGGCCGTGTTGATCAGCGCGTCGATCACCTCGACCGAGCCGAGCACGGCACCGCCCTGAGACCCGAGCGACTTTGAGAGGGTGACCGTCCGGACGATGTCGGGCTCGGCGGCAAGCCCGGCCGCCACCACCGCGCCGGTTCCACCGTCGCCGACCACGCCGAGCGAGTGCGCCTCGTCGACGACGAGCAGCCCGCCCCGAGCCCGAGTCAGCGCGTGCAGTTCGCGCAGTGGAGCCAGATCGCCGTCGACCGAGAAGACCGCGTCGGTGACGACCAGGACGTGTTCGGTCTCGGCCCGCTCCAACGCGGCGGCCACCGCGAGCGGGTCGGCGTGCGCGACGACCGAGACCGCGGAGCCGCTGAGCCGGCAGGCGTCGATGAGGGAGGCGTGGTTGGTCGCGTCGGAGACGATGGTGACGTCCGCGCCGCCGAGGGCGGTGAGCACGCCGAGGTTGGCCAGATAACCCGAGGAGAAGCAGAGCGCCGCCTGCGCCGCCGTGAAGTCGGCCAGCTCGGCCTCGAAGTCCTGATGCAGCTGGGTCGTCCCGGTGACCAGGCGCGACCCGGTACTGCCGGCGCCCCAGCGCAGCGTTGCCGCCACCGCGGCGTCGATGACCCGCTTGTCCCGGGCCAGGCCGAGGTAGTCATTGCTGGCCAGGTCCAGGAGGTCGTCGTCGATTTGGCGGGGGCGCAGCCGGCGGCGCAACCCGGCCGCATCGCGCTCGGCAAGTGCCTCACGCAGTCGGGCGAGCGGGTCGACGGCCATCCCGCGAGTTTTGCAGACGCGGCCGGAGCGGCCGGATCGGGTGCTGAACTCTGCGGTATTCGCCTCAGTTCAGCACCCGATCGTCGATCGGCGTCTACAGCGGCAGGTCCTCCAGCATCTCGGTGACCAGGGCGGCGATCGGCGAGCGCTCGGAGCGGGTGAGCGTGACGTGCGCGAAGAGCGGGTGCCCGCGCAGCGCCTCGATCACCGCCGCGATGCCGTCGTGGCGACCGACGCGCAGGTTGTCGCGCTGAGCGACGTCGTGGGTGAGCACGACCCGGGAACCCTGGCCGATGCGGGAGAGCACCGTCAGCAGAACGTTGCGCTCCAGGGACTGTGCCTCATCCACGATCACGAACGCGTCGTGCAGGGAGCGGCCGCGGATGTGGGTCAGTGGCAGCACCTCGATCATCCCGCGGTCGAGGATCTCCTCCATCACCTCGCCGCTCACCAGCGCGCCGAGGGTGTCGAAGACGGCCTGCGCCCACGGCCCCATCTTCTCGTTCTCGTTCCCCGGCAGGTACCCCAGATCCTGGCCGCCGACCGCGTAGAGGGGGCGGAAGACGACGACCCGCTTGTGGGCGCGGCGCTCCATGACGGCCTCGAGCCCGGCGCAGAGGGCCAGCGCGGACTTGCCGGTACCGGCCCGTCCGCCCAGGGAGACGATGCCGACCTCGGGGTCCAGCAGCAGGTCCAGCGCGACTCGCTGCTCGGCCGAGCGTCCGTGCAGCCCGAAGGCCTCACGGTCACCGCGGACCAGTCGCAGGGACTTCTCCGGGGTGACCCGGGCCAGTGCCGAGCCCCGCGCCGAGTGCAGCACGATGCCGGAGTGGACGGGCAGGTCAGCGGCCGCGAGGAGGTCTTCGCGCTCGGCCATCGGCAGTCGCTCGCCGTCGTAGAGGGCGTCCACGACGTCCACCCCGACTTCGAGCTCGCTCATGCCGGTGTAGCCGGAGTCGACGGCCAGGCTCGTGCGGTACTCGTCCGAGGCCAGGCCCACGGACGCCGCCTTCACCCGCAGCGGCATGTCCTTGCTGACCAGGGTCACGTCGTGGCCGTCCACGGCGAGGTTCATGCAGACAGCCAGGATCCGCGAGTCGTTGGAGTCGATCCGGAAGCCGGCCGGGAGCGTGGAGAGGTCGGAGTGGTTCAGCTCGACCCGCAGCGTCCCACCGTCGGCGCCGATCGGGATGGGGGCGTCGAGGCGTCCGTGCTTGATGCGGAGTTCGTCGAGTGCGCGCAGGGTCTGACGGGCGAACCAGCCGAGTTCGGGGTGATCTCGCTTGCCTTCCAACTCGCTGATGACGACGAGCGGGAGCACCACTTGGTGTTCGGCGAACCGTCCAAGAGCACCCGGGTCGGAGAGGAGAACCGACGTGTCAAGAACGAACGTCTTGACCGGGAATTCTTCAGTGGCGGACGGGCTGGCGGGTCCTTGCTCGGCTCCGCCATTGGGTTCGTGGACAGCACTCATGACGCACTCCAGGGATGGGTGTGACCTCAGGTGTTGGAATCCGGACGTCCCGGTCGCCGCGCTGCAAGTAGCGACTCTTCCCCGTGGTCACCCAGACCGCGGGGGCACGTCCGGCCCCTTCGCTGGTCATAACCACCGTTGCGGGACCTCCCGGAGTGGACCGGATGGGCCGGTGCCACCAACGAGAACGTTACGTCGGTTCTGCAGTCTGTGCGCGTTAACACGCAGGTGACGAAACTAACGTTGAACGGGCTTTGATTTGCTGGACGAGCGTCAAGCCTGGCAAAGCGGTTTAGCTGCCGTAACGGCGCTGACGCAGACCGTAATCACGCAGCGCTCGCAGGAAGTCGACCCGCCGAAAATCGGGCCAGAGCGCGTCACAGAAGTAGAACTCGGAGTGCGCCGACTGCCAGAGCAGGAAGCCTGAGAGGCGCTGCTCACCGGAGGTACGGATCACCAGATCGGGGTCCGGCTGGCCGGCCGTGTAGAGGTGGTCGGCGATGTGCTCGACGTCGATCACCTCGGCCAGCTCCTCGATCGAGGTACCGGCCGCCGCCTGCTCCTGCAGCAGCGAACGGACCGCGTCGGCGATCTCGCGGCGACCTCCGTAGCCGACGGCGATGTTTACCCGGAGCCCGTCGCGGTGGGCGGTGCGCTCCTCGGCCGACTTCAGCGCCGCCGAGGTCCGCTCTGGGAGGAGGTCGAGCGCGCCAACCACCGTCAGGCGCCAGTGCTGACCGTCGCCGGCCAGCTCGGTGGCTACCCCCTCGATGATCGAGAGCAGCGGCTGGAGCTCGTCGTCCGGACGGGTGAGGTTGTCGGTTGAGAGCAGCCAGAGAGTGACGTGCTCGACGCCGGCTTCGGTGCACCATTCGAGGAGGTCGTTGATGCGCCGGGCACCCTCGAGATGCCCGTGATTGACGTCGGTGAAGCCGGCGGCCCGGGCCCAGCGACGGTTGCCGTCGAGCATGACGGCGACGTGCTTGGGAATCGGGCGACCCTGCAGATGGGCGCGCAGCCGGCGCTCGTAGACCGAGTAGACGGCGTCGCGTAACCCCACAGCTGCCGAGCATATCGCTGTTAGGAATGCGCGGAGAATCTGCGATCGCGCTGAGCATCACATTTCGTGACGAGGTGCTGACCGGTAGCGTCTGCGGTATGACAGCGATGGGCTCAGCTGCTCCCGCGCCGGCTATCGTCGCGCCGCTCGTCAAGCCTCGACTGCGCGGCTGGTTTCACGCGTACGCCGCCGGCACTTCGATCGCCACCGGCGTGGTGCTGGTTGCGGTAGCCGCCGCCCTCCGCGGTCCACTGGCCGGCTGGTCGACCTCGCTCTACGCGCTGACCGTCACCGGCCTCTTCGGGATCTCGGCCTTCTACCACCGGGGCCGCTGGTCACCGGCTGCGCTGCGCACCTGGAAGCGCCTCGACCACTCGATGATCTTCATCTTCATCGCCGGCACGTACACGCCGATCTCGCTGCTCACCATGCCGCGCGACACGGCCATCATGATGCTGGTCGTGGTGTGGAGCGGCGCGCTGGTCGGCGTCGGCCTGCAGTGGTTCTGGCCGGGGCATCCACGCTGGCTCTCGGCCCCGACCTACATCGCCCTCGGCTGGGTAGCGATCTTCGTGGTCCCCGACCTGCTCCATAAGGGCGGCGCGGCCACCCTCGTCCTCGTCCTCGTCGGCGGCCTCTTCTACTCCCTCGGCGCGGTCATCTACGCCACGAAGCGCCCCAACCCGGCCCCGAAGACCTTCGGCTTCCACGAGCTCTTCCACCTCTTCACGCTCTTCGCCGCGATCTGCCACTACATCGCGATCTGGTTCGCCGTCTTCGCGTAACCACCTGCCGCCGGCGTAGCCAACTGCCGCTCGGAGAACTACCCCGTCGCTCGCGCGGCACCGTCCGCCCGCATTGCCGCTGGCTGACAGCGGCGCTCCCTTCATCCCATTCGGGTGCTCCGACGGCTCGGAGCGCCCGAATTCTCTACTGCCAACCCCTCCGCCAACCCGATCCTGAGAAGTCGGGAATGAATCGCGGTTGCCCGCCGTTTGCAATCGTGTAATCATGTAATCATGTAACGAAGCCAAGGAGGCAAACATGAGAAGCAACCACATACCTGGTGAAAGACGCTTCCGCAGCGACGCGGGCGGCGAAGTACCTACCGGCGGCGGCCCGGAGAACGGCGGCCAAGAGGGCGTCCACGGACGACACGGCGGCCATCGAGGCCACGGTGGACCCGGCGGCGGACGTCGCGGTGGACCCGGCGGATTCGGGGGCCGGGGTGGACCCGGCGGCCCTGGTGGCCGCGGCGGACGGGGATTCGGACGTCCGGGAGGCTGGCAGCAGGCCGATCTCCCACCGGCTGATGACGCCGTCGAGTGGCTGACCGGGCGCCTGCCCGAGGGCTGGTTCGTCAGTGCCCCGCAGGTCGCGATCGACCGTGAGGAGATCACCGTCATCGGCGAACTACCGCCGCTGGAGGGTGACGCCGCTGGTTCGGAGTCGGCCGCGATCGGGCGGATCACCCGCTTCCGCGAGGAGACGCGTGACGCCCGGGTCAAGATCGCCGACGAGGCCGAGGCCCGCTACGGGCGGAAGGTCGCCTGGGGCGCGTCGATCGGCGAGACCGCCGTCGTCTTCACCCACCTCTCGGTTCCGGTGATGACCCGGCTGCGCCAGAGCGAGCGTCAGGTGCTCGACACCCTCGTCGACGCCGGCGTGGCCCGATCCCGCTCCGAGGCCCTGGCCTGGAGCGTCAAGCTCGTCGGTGAGCACACCGAGGAGTGGCTGGCCGGGCTGCGCAACGCGATGGCCGAGGTCGACAAGCTGCGCACCGAGGGTCCAACCCTGTAAGTAGCCACACCATGATCTGGGGAGTCTGCGAGTCCGCAGGCTCCCCAGACTGCGTTCTGGCTACGGTCGGCGGGCCAGCGCGGTGGCGAGGGCGCTCACACTCGTCGTCGGGGCGTCACAGACCATCCCGTAGCAGACGTAGGCCGCCGCCGACCCCGCCACCAGCGGGCGGAACTGGAGCAGCGGCACCCGCGGGGCGTCTGGCTCCCCCGTGACGACCACCGCACCCGGCGGTCGCTGCCGCCAGGCGAGTGCGGTGAGCGGACCGGTGGCCGCCGCGGTGAGCTCAGTGCTTGTGCCGCTGCCTGCGACGGCGCGAGCCGTTCCCGAGCCGCGCTCCCCCACGATCGCCAGCTGAACCGGCCCGGCGACCAGGCCCTCGGCCGCGGCCAGGGCCCAACCAAGGAACCGGGGCTGACTCGTCCCCAGCCAGGAGACGACCTGCAGGGCTCGCTCGGCCGCCGTGCGATGACTCAGTGAACCGGTGAGGGCCGAGTAGGTCAGCAGCGCACTGGCTAGCGCGCTCTGCCCGCTCGGCGCGGCATTGTCACTCGGATCCTTCGGGCGCTGCACCAACTGCTCGGCGTCATCGGCGGTGTCGAAGAATCCCCCGTCCCCGTCGGCGAAGTGGCGCAGCGCGACGCCGAGCAGGTTCCCCGCCGCCTCCAGCCAGCGCGGTTCGGCCGTTGCCTGATGCAGCATCAGCAGGCCTTCGGCCAGGTCGCCGTAGTCCTCGGCCACGCCGGCCGCCTCACCAGCCACCCCGTCCCGAGAAGTGCGGCGCAGTCGCCCGTCGACCAGGTGCGTGCGCAGCATCAACTCGCCGGCCTGCCGGGCCGCGAGAAGATACCTAGATTCCAGGAGCATTCCGGCCTCGGCCAGCGCCGCGATGGCCAGGCCGTTCCAGGCGGTAACCACCTTGTCGTCGCGGGTCGGCTGGGGACGCTGCGCCCGGGCCGCCAGCAGGCGACCCCGAACCGACTCCCACCACAGGGCGTCCGTGGCATCGGCCCGCAGTTGCAGGGTCGACGCCCCCTCCTCGAACGTCCCGGTCGCCGTCACGTTCAGCAGGTCCGCGGCACGTTCGGCGTCTGCCGGGTCGAGAACCTGCGCCAACTGCGCCGGCGTCCAGGCATAGGTGAGGCCCTCCACCCCATCGGTGTCGGCGTCCAGCGCTGAGGCAAAACCCCCATCGACCGTCCCCAGATCACGAATCAGGAAGTCCGCCGTCTCGCGGGCGATCCGTTCGGCCAGCGGCGAGCCGGTGAGGCGCCACCAGTGCAGATATACCCGCAGCAGCAGGGCATTGTCGTAGAGCATCTTCTCGAAGTGGGGCACCACCCACGACGCATCGACGCTGTAGCGCGCGAAACCGCCGGCCAGCTGGTCATACATCCCGCCGCGGGCCATCGCTTCACAGGTTCCCTCGACCATGCGCAGCGCGTCGGTGTCGCCGGTGCGTTCGTAACGACGCAGCAGGGACTCCAGCACCATCGACGGCGGGAACTTGGGTGCCGCGCCGAAGCCGCCGTTCTTCTCGTCGTACGCGGCGGCCAACCGGGTCGCGGCGGCATCGAGCTCCGCGATACCCGGGACGCCGGCGCCGGACGCGGCCGGCGGCGCCGTCGGCGTGAGGTCAGCCAGCGCGGTCACAATCCGCTGACCGGCGGCGAGCACCTCGTCGCGCTGCTCGTCCCAGGCTCGGGTGGCCGAGATGAGCAGCGACTGGAACTGCGCTCGAGGGAAGAATGTGCCGGCAAAGAAGGGGGATCCGTCGGGCGTTAGGAGGCAGGTCATCGGCCAGCCACCGTGCCCGGTGAGCGCGGTCGTCGCCTGCATGTAGACGGCGTCGATGTCCGGACGCTCTTCACGATCCACCTTCACGTTGACGAAGTTCTTGTTCATCAACGTCGCGATGTCCTCGTCCTCGAACGAATCATGGGCCATCACGTGACACCAGTGGCAGGCCGCATACCCGACCGAGAGGAGGACGGGGACGTCCCGATCCCGTGCCTCGCGGAAGGCCGTCTCGCCCCACTCCTGCCAGTCGACCGGATTGTCGCGGTGCTGCTGCAGGTACGGGCTGGTGGCGAGCGCGAGCCGGTTCGTCATGCCACCAATCATGCTCCACGGCAGCAGTGCGCCGACCATCAGAGGACCCCGTTGCGGCGGCTCACCTCGCGGTACCACCGCGCCGACGACTTCGGCGTGCGGACCTGGGTGTCGTAGTCGACATGCACGATGCCGAAGCGCTTGCCATAGCCCCAGGCCCATTCGAAGTTGTCCATCAACGACCAGACGAAATAAGCCCGGACGTCGGCGCCGGCATCGATCGCGTCGCTCACTGCGAGGAGATGCGACTCGAGGTACGCGGTGCGTTCCCGGTCCTCAACCTCGCCGTCGGGGCCGACGACGTCGTCGAAGGCCGCCCCGTTCTCGGTGATCATCAGCGGCACCCCGGGGTACTCACGATGTACCCGCAGCAGCAGTTCGGTGAAGGCCGGCGGGTCGATGAGCCAGCCCATGCCGGTCTGCGGTCCCTGCGGCGGAACGACGTACGCCCGGTGGCTCCCCGGCCAGAGTGTCGACTCGGACGCCTCCGGGCCGCTGCCCTCAGCGCTGATGATGGCCGGGGTGTAGTAGTTCACCCCGAGAAGATCAGGGCGTTTGTTGATGTTGTACAGATCGGTTGCCTGCACGAAGGACCAGTCGGTGAGCTCCGCGGTGTCCGCGTAGAGCTCCTGCGGGTAGGCGCCATTGAGGATCGGCTCCAGGAAGATCCGGTTGGCGATCGTGTCCACCGACCGCGCCGCATCGAGATCGGCCGGGTCAGAGGTCGCGGCCCGTACCTGGTGCAGATTCAGGGCGAGCGAGATCTGCGCATCGCTCGGAAGGACTGCGCGCAGCGCCGACGTTCCCAGACCGTGGGCCAGATTGAGGTGATGCGCCGCCATCAGCGAGGTCACCAACTCGGTACGTCCGGGGGCATGCTCGCCGCTGGCATAGCCGAGAAAGGCTGAACACCACGGCTCGTTGAGGGTGCCGAAGACGCGCACCCGATCGCCCAATTCCTGCCCGACGATCTGGGCGTACTCGGCGAAGCGCGAGGCCGTATCCCGATTGCCCCAGCCTCCGATTTCCTCCAGGGGCTGCGGCAGATCCCAGTGATACAGCGTGACCACCGGGTCGATGTGGTGGCTCAGCAGCTCGTCGACCAGGCGGGAGTAGAAGTCCAGGCCGCGGCGATTGACCCGCCCCGATCCGGTCGGGACGATCCGCGACCAAGACACCGAGAAGCGATAGGCCTGCAGCCCGAGGGACGCCATGAGGGTGACGTCCTCGGGGACACGGTGGTAGTGATCGGCCGCGATGTCACCGGTCTCGTCGCCGCTGATCCGTCCCGGCGTGTGACTGAAGATGTCCCAGATTGACGGGCCGCGTCCATCCTCGGCTACCGCGCCCTCGATCTGGTACGCCGCCGTCGCCGCGCCCCAGACGAATCCCGGCGGAAACGTGGCTCGCAGCTGCTGCGGGTTCGACTGCGGGGTCGATGGCGGGGTCGGGTTCAACGGCCGGATCTGGGTTGCTGTCATTGCTGCACTGCTCCTTGCTGGGCGAAGCCGTCACTCTGTGAGAGCGCTCTCACGACTGCAGTAAGGGTGATTTACACCCGGGGTCGCTGTCAACCCCTGATCGCAAATTGGCCGGCGCCGACTACAGATCCACAGCAAATCCGCGCGAATGCGGAAGGGTTGTCAGGCGCGTCGCAGGGCCGGCGAGGCGACGCGCGAATCAGGCGCTGAGGCGAGGAATCAGCGAGACCGGGAGCACGGTGATGCGCTCGGATGCGTCGCCGGTGATGCGCTCCAGTAGCTTGCGGGCCATCGACTGCCCCATTGCGTCCAGCGGCTGGCGGACCGTGGTGAGACCGGGATTGACGAGCTCGGCCTCGCGGATGTCATCGAAACCGACCACCGAGATGTCGTCGGGGACGCGGTACCCCTGGGCCGACAGGACGCTCAGCGCGCCGAGGGCAGTGAGGTCCGACGCTGCGAAGACCCCGTCGATCGTCGGATCCGCCTTCAGCAGCCTCGTCATCGCCGCCGCGCCGCCCTCGACGGAGAAGTCGCCGGCCACGATGTGCTTCGACAACGGGCGCAGCCCGGCCTCACTCATCGCCTCGCGGTAGCCGGCCAGCCGGTCGAGGCCGGCCGTCATGTCCAGCGGCCCCGTGATGGTGGCGATGCGGCGCGCCCCCCGGTCGATGAGGCGCCGGGTGGCCAACCTTCCGCCGCCGATATTGTCGGAGTCGACGTAGTAGATGGCTTCATCGTCTGAGATCGGGCGACCGTTGAGGACAGTCGGGACGCCCAGAGCCTCGAGTCGCTGCGGCAGCTGATCGTCACCGTGCAGCGAGACCAGCAGCACTCCGTCGACGTGCCCACCCCGGGCGTAGTGCTCGAAGTTCTCGGCCTCGGCTGCGGTGGAGGCGATGACGAAGATCAGCTGCATGCCGGCGGCGGCCACGGTCGTCTGGGCTCCACGGAGCATCCCCAGAAAGTACGGGTCATTGAAGAGACGGTCACCGGTCTCGGTGACGAGGAAGGCTATTGAGTCGCTGCGCTTCGTGACCAGGGCCCGGGCCGCCAGGTTCGGCCGATAGGAGACCTCGGCGGCGGCTCGGTTGACCGCCTCCCGCGCCTCCTCACTGACGTTGGTGGCGCCCCGCAGCACCCGACTGGCCGTGGCTCGCGAGACACCCGCCCGCTTCGCCACCACCTCCAGGGTGGGTGCCGTGTGTTCGCCGCCGCTCGCCACGAGGGAGAGTGTGGCACAGGTCTGCTCCCGACGAAGCGCAGCGGCGCGGCTGACCTCAGGGTGGCAGCCGCGGATTGCCGCACCAATCGGGCGTGAGACGCGCCCTGTTCGCCGAGTCCGGCAACACCTAGGGTGTCGATATGACCGAGGATCGCAGCTACGACATCGTGCTTTACGGCGCCACCGGATTCACCGGCTCGCTGACCGCGCAGTACCTGGCTCGCCATGCGCCCGCCGGCTGTCGCTGGGCGCTCGCCGGTCGCAGCCCAGCCAAACTCGAATCGGTTCGGACCCTGCTGAGCACCATCCGGCCCGAACTCGCCGATCTCACGCTGGTGTCGGCCGACTCGACCGATCCTGAATCACTGGCCGCCCTGGCCGCCAGTACCCGCGTCGTCATCAGCACGGTCGGCCCGTATATCAACTACGGGGAACCGCTGGTCGCGGCCTGCGCGGCGGCCGGCACCGACTACGTCGATCTCACCGGCGAGCCCGAGTTCGTCGACCTCATGTTCCTGCGTTACCACGAGCGCGCGGTGGCCAGTGGGGCGCGGCTCGTGCACTGCTGCGGCTTCGACTCGATCCCCCATGATTTAGGCACATTCTTCACGGTCGCACAGCTGCCCGAGGACGTCGCCCTGACGGTCAGCGGCGTGGTGAGCACCAACGCGACCTTCTCCGCCGGCACGTACCACTCGGCCCTCACCGGCTTCTCCCACGCCCGTCAGACGATCCGGGCCGCCCGGCAACGGCGCAGCGTGGAGCAGTCGCTCGCCAAGCACTCCGGCCCGACCCGCCGGGCCCGCTCAACGACGGGCCGGGTGCACCGCGTCGAGGGTGGCTGGGCGGTGCCGCTGCCGACGATCGACCCGCAGGTGATTGCCCGATCGGCCCGGGCACTCCCGCAGTACGGACCTCAATTCGAGTACTCGCACTACGTCAAGGTGAAGCATCTGCCGGTGGCGATTGGGGCCGGGCTGGGTCTCGGCGCGCTCATCGGGCTGGCCCAGATCCCACCGGTGCGCCGGCTGCTCCTCAGTCGGGCCACGCCGGGTGAGGGCCCGTCGCTCGAGCGGCGCGACCGCAGCCACTTCACGGTCCGCTTTACCGGTGAGGGAGGCGGCAAGACCGTCACGACGCTCGTCAAGGGTGGCGACCCCGGCTACGACGAGACCTCGAAGATGCTGGCCGAGTCGGCCCTCTGCCTGGCCTTCGACGACCTCCCGAAGACCTCGGGCCAGATCACCACGGCGACCGCGATGGGGCAGTCGCTGCTCGAGCGGCTCGTCGCGGCCGGGATCAGCTTCGAGGTCGTTCCCGGCTGAGTTCCCGGCTGGGGCCGTCCGGGTGGGGCCTAGAAGATTCCCTTCTCAGCGTCGTCCAGGCTGATCGCGCCGAGCGGGATGATCGTCGGAGCGCCGGCGAGCAGCGATTGGAACTGGCTGATCGCGGCCTGCATGTGCGGCGCTGCCATGTGTCCCTCCAGGTCCTGCTGCGAGCCCCATTTCTCCACTGTGACGAAGGTGTCGGCGTCCTGCAGCCCGCGGTGCAGGCTGTAGTGGATGCACCCGCCTTCGCCGTGCGTGGCGTTGGCGAGCCCGGTCAGCGCCGTCGCGAGCTCGTCGCCCTTCCCTTCCCGAGCCTTGATCACGGCGACGACATTCACTTCGGGCATGGCGAGCTCCTGACTGAGTGGGTTTCTTCCTGCAACCTACGCGTCGCCGCTTGAAGCATGCTCAGCCGAACGTGAACCGGCGTCGGAAGCGGAATCCGTTCTAAGCTGGGCTGTATGAGCGACGAGCGGAACGAAGAGCCGAAGACCACCTCCTACGACATCCCGGTCTCGGCCCATCTCAAGGACTTCATCGCGCAGGACTGGGACCCGGCCCCACCCATGCCCCACCCGGCCCGCAGCGACAGCGCCGCCTGGACCGCCGCCCGCCGGGCCCGCACTTCGGCCGCCTTCGCCGACGAACTGGTCGTGGTTCCGGCGGGAGTGTTGAAGGTGCGCGCCAACGACACCGACTACGTCTTCCGCGCGTCGAGCGTCTTCACGTGGCTCACCGCCGAGACCGCCGAGGGCGCGGTACTGGTGCTGGCCCCGACGCCCACCGGCCACGAGGCCACGCTCTATCTCCGCGAGTGCGCACCGGCCGGCGAGCTCGGCTACTTCGCCAGCCGCGACGGCGCGCTCTGGGTCGGCAATGTGCCGAGTCCCAGTGAAACGCAGGCTGTTCTCGGCCTCGCAACCCGCGGACTGGAGGACCTCTCCCGCGATCTGGCGCCCTGGAAGGAGAAGGAGGTCGCGCTGCTCACCGGTGTCGACCCGACCGTCGACGCCCTGCTACCCCGTGGCACGGCCACCAAACTCGAGCAGGTACTCGACGAGCTGCGGCTGGTGAAGGACGACTGGGAAGTGGCCCGGCTGCAGGAGGCCTGTGACGCCACCACCCGGGGATTCGCCGATGTAGTAAGGGAATTGCCGATGCTCCTGGCCCGCGGCGGCGAGCGGGGCGAACGGTGGCTGGAGGGGACCTTCTGGCGGCGGGCCCGCTTGGAGGGGAACGAGGTGGGGTACACGTCCATCGTCGGCGCCGGAGCACATGCGACGACGCTGCACTGGTGGCGAAACCACGGCCGCATCGAGTCGGGGCAACTGCTGCTGGCCGATATGGGGGTGGAGACGGACGCCCTGTACACCGCTGACGTCACCCGCACCATGCCGGTGAACGGTGAATGGCGGCCGGAGCAGCTGAAGGTGTACCGGGCCGTCGCCGAGGCGCAGGCCGCCGGGATCGCTGAGGTGAAGGCCGGCGCCGACTTCTCGGCCGCCCACCGCGCCGCGATGTGGATCCTGGCCGATCACCTGCATTCCTGGGGCATTCTCCCCGTCACCGCCGATGTCTCCTGCAACGAGGACATCGAGGCGCCGGGGGCTGGGCTGCATCGTCGCTACACCCTGCACGGCACTTCGCACATGCTCGGCATCGACGTCCACGACTGCGCCAAAGCGCGTACCGAGACGTACCACAAGGGCACACTGGCCGCCGGCCACGTCCTCACCGTCGAGCCCGGCCTCTACTTCCAGCCGAACGACCGCACCGCACCGGCTGAGCTGCGTGGCATCGGCGTCCGCATCGAGGACGACATCGTGGCCACCGACGGTGCACCTGTCAACCTCTCGGCGGCGCTGCCCCGCGACCCGGATGAGATCTCTGCCTGGATGCGCGAAGTGCAGAGCACCCCGGTTCAGGCATAGAAACCTGGCCATCCGATGACGGAGCGGAAGCCGAAGAACGTCTCCTTCGGTGACTGGGTCGAGGGTCAGATCGTCGGCGCCCAGCGACGCGGGGAGTTCGACGATCTCCCCGGCGCGGGGAAGCCACTGCCGCCGATCGACCTCGGCGGCGACGACATGTCGTGGATCGCGGCGAAGCTGAGGCGCGAGAATCTGCCGATCGCCGCGGTGCTGCCACCGTCGCTGGCGCTGGCGAAGGAGGTCGAGGACCTGCCGGAGCTCATGCAGCGCCAGCACGCGGAGCAGGCCGTACGCGCGCACCTGGAAGACCTGAATCTCCGTATTCTGCAGGCACATCGACGCCCGCAGGAGGGACCGCCGTTGCTGGTGATGACCCTGGACATCGACGAGTTCGTCGCCGATTGGCGGCGGCTGCGGGCAGAGCGAGCGGCGCAACGGGCCGCCGCGGCCCCAGTCGAGGTCAGGACGACAGCTGCAGCCCCGTCAACTGCTGCCCGCGGACGGTGGCGACTCGGTTGGCCTCGACGTCGAGGTCGCGGCGCAGCGACGGGCTGAACGGCACGAACTCCTCGATCCGCAACTGGAGGGCGAGTTTCTTGCTCTGCGGCCGCCACGTCCCTATGACCTCCCCGTCGCCGAGGATGACCCCGGGGCGTCCCAGCACCGGCCAGAGCGCCTTGTGCAGCCGCTGGTCGGGGACGATGAGTTCGCGGTCGCGGGCCTGCAGCCAGGGGTCGAAGGCCCCGATCAGGCGTAGGCCACGCGGTGGCGGGGGAGCTGACTTCTTCCCCGATTCGAGGCGTGCGGCGGTCTCGGCCGGCAGCCAGCCCGCCTTTCCGTCGGTGAGGGTCGGACGCAGGTCGTCCGGCCAGCAGCCTTCGATGTCGGCCCGACGCGCGCCCAGGTAGCCCGCCACGTCGGCGGCGGTCGCCGGCCCGAGGAGCGCCAGGTAGCGGCGGGCCAGTCGCTGCGTTGCCAACACGTCACCCGCTGCGGCGCCGAAGCCTGCGTTCGGCAGCAGCACCGGCGGGGAGGTGTCGGGCTCGAGCTCGATCCCGGCCGGCGTGGAGGCCAACCGCATGATGAGTTCCGATACGTGCACCACCTGGCAGACCCGGCAGAATCTGCCTAGTTCTTCGGACATCCGCCCGCTGATCGCCGTGCTGGCCGCGCCCTTGGCCGTCGGTTCGGTGATGACGGTGCGCAGCAGTTCGACGCCTTCGGCGAAACCCTCCAGGGCGGGGCGACCGGCCTTCTTCAGGCGCGCCCCGGTCTCGCCCAGCCGGGTCGCGGCGTCGGCATCCGAGAGTGGCCAGGAGGCAGCCGCGATGTCGTCCAGCTCCGAACGCCGGTGCAGGTAGGGGGCGCCGCGCAGACCCCAGACGAGCGCCAGCGGTTGCTGCGGGCCGACGTTGTGGGCCGGCGGTGCGGTGGTCAGGCGGGCGTCGAAGGCCAGCTTCGCCGCATCCGGGCCGGAGTCCTGGACGCCGATGTCGAGGACGGCGAGATCGGTGATCTCGGCCGCGGCACGGTGCAGCCCTTGGGCGTCGTAGCGGAGAGCGAGGACGTCACCCCGGCTCAGTTCGAGCGGGCGCACCGGCTTACTCCTCTCCTGAGCAGACTGCGGTCAGCCCGTCCCGGTTGGCGGCGCGGGCTGCTGCGACGAGGAGCTGCTGCCCGCGGGCGAAGCACCGCTTGACGACGCTGCCTCGCTTGAACGCGGGCCACCGTCCGGCCCGACCGGTTCGACCGAGTCGCCCTGCTTCGTCGGCTCGGCAGGCTCGTCCGCGTCGCCGGGGAACCCGTCCCGGACGGTGCGCAGGTGGCGTGACATCGAGCGGAAGAGGAAGTAGCAGGCGATGCAGAGGATCAGGATGATCCCCAGCCCCCAGGGGCCCGCCTTGTGGTCCTCCCCGTCACCGCTGTTGTCAGTTGAGCCGGTGGGGGCCGCAGTGGCCGCGGAGACGACTGCATCGGCCAGCACCGGGTGGTGGGCGAAGATATGGGCGGTCGCCTGCTGGAGCAGTGCGGTGGCGGCGGGCGCGCTGATCATCGGCTCGACAGCTCGTCCGCGGTGCGGCTCGCACCGTTGGCCAGCCCATCACCGGACGCGCTCTCGGCCCGGACCCCGGCGAAGAGATCATCCTCAGGCAGCGACGTCGGAACGAGGGCCTGGGCCAGCTCGAAGTCCTCGGTGCCCCAGGCGTTGCGCTGGATGTCCAACGGCGCCTTGAAGAACCAGCCGTTCGGGTCGACCTGGGTGGCGTGGGCCAGCAATGCCGCATCGCGCCGCTCGAACCAGTCGCCGCAGGGGATCCGGGTGGTGATGTTCGGGACCCGGCGCTTCTCCGAGCGCTCGCTCCAGCGGGAACGGATCTCCTCGAAGGGCGACTCCAGACCCTTGGAGGTCATCGCGTCGTGCAGCGCCTGCATCCGCTCCATGCTGAAGCCGACGTCGTAGTAGAGCTTCGACGGCTGCCAGGGCGCCCCGGCGTCGGGGTAGGCGTCCGGGTCACCGGCGGTCGCGAATGCGCGCATGGTGATGTTGTGGCACATGATGTGGTCGGGGTGCGGGTAGCCGCCGTTCTCGTCGTAGGTCGTGATGACCTGCGGCCGGAACGAGCGAATCTGGGCCACCAGGGCCTCGGCGGCGGTGTTCACGTCCATCAGCCCGAAGCACCCCTCCGGCAGCGGCGGCAGCGGGTCGCCCTCGGGCAGTCCCGAATCGACGAAACCCAGCCACGCCTGCGCGACGCCCAGGATCGCGCGGGCCCGGTCCATCTCACCCTTGCGAATCTCGGCGATGTTCGCCTCGATATCCGCCCGCCCCTGCAGCGCCGGGTTGAGGATGCTTCCACGCTCGCCACCGGTGCAGGTGACGACGAGCACCTCGACGCCCTCGTCGACGTAGCGGGCCATCGTCGCCGCGCCCTTGCTCGACTCGTCGTCCGGGTGAGCGTGGACGGCCATCAGCCGCAGCGGCTCTCCGGCGCTGGAGAGCGGGGCGGGGCCGGTCGCGGCGCGCGCGGACCCCGATCGGGCAGGGCCTGATGAGAGAGGGCCAGATTCAGACATTCCGGTTGCAGACACGCCTTCTATTGTGACCGACCCAGCGGCCTGCCACGCGACACACCCCAAATCGGGGGCTACAGTCCGTAATTCGGCCGTCGATTTGGCGCATCCTGCGCTCGCGGTGTTAGGTTCAGAGTTTCATTTGCTTTAGGAGAGTTCATGTCCAGCACGCCCGATACGCAAGTCACCTGGCTCACGCAAGACGCCTTCGACCGGCTCTCGCGTGAGCTCGACGAGCTGATTGCGAACCGTCCGGCGATGGCACAGGAGATCAACGACCGCCGCGAAGAGGGCGACCTGAAGGAGAACGGCGGTTACCACGCCGCCCGCGAGGAGCAGGGCAAGCAGGAGGGGCGCATCATGCAGCTCCAGCAGTTGCTGCGTAACGCGAAGGTCGGTGAGGCACCGACCACGAACGGCAAGGCCGGCCCCGGCACCGTGGTGACGGTGCAGTTCGATGGCGACGACGAGACTGAGAAGTTCCTGATCGGTTCCCGTGAAGAGGCCGAGACGACCGATCTGCAGGTCTATTCGGCCGCCTCCCCACTGGGTCAGGCGCTCACCGGCGCCGCGGCCGGCGCCACGGTCAGCTACGAGACCCCCAACGGCAAGACGCTGAAGCTCAAGCTGCTGAAGGTCGAGCCCTTCTCCGGCTGATCGGGGCGCACCGGCTCATCCGGAGAGCTTGCGGAAGCGCCGCACGCAGAGCGGGACGAAGACCAGCAGGATTCCCAGCAACCAGCAGAGAGACTGCAGCGCGCTGGTGGCGACGTTGATGTGCAGCGCCGCCTGCAGGTCATGGTCGAACCATCCCCGTACGGCGTCAACCACCAGCGTGATCGGGTTGTATTTGGCGAACGTCTGCAGCCAGCTGGGCATCGAACTCACCGGCACGAACGCGGAGCTGGCAAAGGTGAGCGGGAAGAGCCAGAGAAAACCGCCGGAGGAGGCTGCCTCGACCGACTTCACGATCAGACCGATGAAGATGCCGATCCAGCTGAAGCAGAAGCTGAAGAAGAGCATGAGCGCGACGCCGGCAACCAGGTCGACGAAAGTGGTGTGGAAGCGATACCCGGTGGCGACGCCGACCACCACCATGATGAAGAGCACGAAGGCCGAGCGAATCGTGTCGGCGATGGCCCGTCCGATGAACATCGCGGCCGGCGAGATGGGCAGCGTCCGGAACCGGTCGACGATCCCCTTCGCCATGTCATCGGCGACGCCGATACCGGTCGCCGCGCCGTTGAAGGCCAGGGTCTGGACGAAGATGCCCGGCATCAGGAACTGGACGTACGGGATCCCGCCGGTCTCGATCGCGCCGCCGAAGACGTAGCGAAAAAGCAGCACGAACATGACCGGCTGAATCGTCGAGAAGACCAGCAGGTCCGGGATCCGTAGGGCGGTACGCAGCAGACGCCACGTCATGGTCAGGGAATCGGTGATCAACGCCCCTCGCCGACGGGTAAAGGCGGCGGGTGGCGGAGCAGTGACGGCGCTCATCAGTGGCGTCCCTTCGCTGGCTTCTTCGATTGAGCTCGCTCGGCCGCATCATCGTTGACGACTTCGTCGGTGGCGCCGTGGCCGGTGAGGGTAAGGAATACGTCGTCGAGCGTCGGCCGGCGCAGCGCGAGATCGTCGATACCGATGCCGACCGCGTCCAGCTGACGCACCACCTCCGCGAGCACACTGGCACCCGCGTTGACCGGGACCGAGACGCGCCGGCTCTCGGTGTCGACTGACGGCTCAGCCCCGTCGCCGACCCCCCGCATGATGGCAGCGGCCGTGTCGAGCGCCGACGAATCTGTGTGGTCGGTCGCGGCGGCGATGGCCAGTTCGAGGCGGGCACCGCCGACCTGCGCCTTCAACTCGTCCGACGTGCCCCGCGCGATCACCTTGCCGGCGTCGATCACGGCGATGGAGGAGGCGAGCGCGTCCGCCTCCTCCAGATACTGAGTGGTGAGGAGCATGGTCGTTCCCCCCTTCACCAGATCTTCGATGACGCCCCACATGCCGAGGCGGCTGCGCGGGTCGAGGCCGGTGGTGGGCTCGTCCAGGAAGAGGACCTGTGGCTGCGAAATGAGCGACGCCGCGATGTCCAGGCGCCGCCGCATGCCGCCGGAGTAGGTCTTGGCGATCCGCGAAGCGGCGTCGGTGAGATCGAAGCGCTCCAGCAGCTCATCGGCCCGGGCCGCCGCCTTTGCCCGACCGAGATGGAAGAGGCGGCCGAAGAGGATCAGGTTCTCGCGGCCGGTGAGGTAGTCATCGATTGCGGCGAACTGGCCGGTGACGCCGATGATGCGCCGAACCTGTTCGGGATGAGCCGTGACATCGATGCCTCGCACCACCGCGCGTCCGGCGTCAGGGCGCAGCAGCGTGGCCAGCACGCGGACGGCGGTGGTTTTACCCGCACCGTTGGGCCCGAGCAGCCCGAGCACGCTTCCTTCGGGAACCGAGAGGTCGAGCCCGTCGAGGGCGACCGTGGTACCGAACCGTTTAACGAGACCTTCGGCGATGACGGCATCAGACATGCCACGAACCTATCGCCCGGCACTGACAAAATTCGGCGGGCGGTGGATGCACACCGCGCGCCGTCGTTCAGCGCCGGCGTCTGGGGGCGGTTCTCTCGACCATCTCCGGCTCGGCCGGGATGGTTGAGGTCCGGGCGCGCAGGCCCTCGGCCAGCACCAGCAGCACCTCGGCGACGTCACCCAGCTCGCCGGCCGGGATCTCGTCGAAGGCATGGATGAACCACTCTCGGGACGCATTGACCACCTGCTGGCCACCGGCGGTCAGCTGGATGATGCTGCGCCGGCGATCGGAGGGGTCGGCGACGCGTTCGGCGAGGGAATTGCGCTCCAGGCGGTCAACCAGGGCGGTGGTGGAGCTGGTGTTGAAGCCCATCGCCGCACCTAGATCACCCTGCCCCATCCGTCCGCGGGCATAGAGGTAGGAGACGGCTTGGGTCTCGCTGACGGTGAGCGCAAGCTTCGTGGCGACCACCTGCCGGTAGTTCTCGCTCGCGAGGATCAACTCGCGCAGGGCTGCGGCAGCACTGACCAGTGCGGGATCGATCTCAGTGGTCTGGGGGGATTCCATCGTTGCATTCCTAATTGGCTCGTTCAACGTTCAACTTGACAGGCGCTTTACTTGATTATTAATCTACTTGAGAAACGATCCACTTTGGAACTCGTTTCGTCGAGTTGAGCAGCGGGGCTGCCCAGCTCGATGTGCACAAGTCGATGTGCACGAGGCGACCGGCCCCGGGGGCTCGGTCGCCAACCGCAAGCTCGGCCGGGGGGCCGATCATGAGTTCGTTCGAGTGGGTCGTCGCCTGTCCACCGCGCCTCGGCGCGAGGCGGCGGCCCGCTTGAATGATTCTGCCTTAGGCACCGTCGCCAAATGACCCACGCGCCGCTGGGCGCGTCCGAGATCGGCGATTCATCTCGGGGCGAACAGAGGGTGCTGGCACGCGGGGAAATTGCGCCGTAGCGTCGATGGGGTGACCTCACCTGACTTCGGCAGTGAAATTCCAGTCGAGGGCAACGGCGCCCCGAACATCTCAACCCTCGGTGACCTACGGGCCAGCGGCCACGTGCACCGCAGCGTCAAGGCGGAGATTCGGCAGAACCTCATCAATCGCCTCGCCTCCGGAGAGTCATCGGCTCCCGGCATCGTCGGCTTCGACGACACCGTCCTCCCCGAGATCGAGCGGGCGCTGCTCGCCGGCCACGACATCGTGCTTCTCGGCGAACGCGGGCAAGGCAAGACTCGGCTGATCCGCACACTGGTCGGGCTGCTCGACGAGTGGACGCCGGTGATCGCCGGATCCGAACTCAACGAACACCCGTACCACCCGATCACCGCCAGCTCGCTGATTCGCGCTGATGAGTTCGGCGACTCGCTGCCGATCAGCTGGCGTCACCGCAGTGAACGAATCGGGGAAAAGTTGGCCACACCCGACACGTCAGTCGGCGATCTCATCGGTGATATCGACCCGATCAAGGTTGCCGAGGGGCGCACCCTCGGCGACCCGGAGACGGTCCACTACGGCCTCGTTCCCCGAACAAATCGCGGCATCTTCGCGGTCAACGAGCTCCCCGACCTGGCCGAGCGGATTCAGGTCGCACTACTGAATGTCCTTGAAGAACGGGACATTCAGATCCGTGGCTACCAGCTCCGCCTGCCGCTGGACCTGCTCATGGTGGCGAGCGCCAACCCAGAGGATTACACCAACCGTGGCCGCATCATCACCCCGCTGAAGGACCGCTTCGGGGCCGAGGTGCGCACGCACTACCCGCTTGAACTCAACGACGAGCTGCGGCTGATGGCCCAGGAGGCGGCCGTCCTCTGGGGCGACCCGACGAGCGAGGATGCCCTCTCAGCGCCGGTCGTCCCCGGACATCTCCTCGAGATTGTCGGACGATTCGCGCGCACGGTGCGCGATGCGCCCCAGGTCGACCAGCGCTCTGGAGTCTCGGCGCGGTTCGCGATCGCCGCGGTCGAGACGGTCGCGGCGAGCGCCGTACGCCGCGCCGCGATCAACGGCGAGGCGGTCGCGGTCGCCCGGGTGGCCGACCTCCCCGCGGTCGTCCCCGCATCCCGCGGCAAGGTCGAGTTCGACGACGCCGACGAGGGGCGCGAGTTCGAGGTGCTGGAGCACCTGCTGCGGGTCGCCACCGCAGCCACCTACCGCTCCCGGCTGGCCGGGCTGGATCTGCGGCCACTACAGCAGAAGTTCGATGACGGGCTGGTCATCGAGACCGGCGACACCGTCTCGGCCGATGACCTGCTCGGGCAGATCGGCGCGGTTCCCGGGCTCAGCGACCTGCTGGAGCGCCTGGAGCCCGACGGCCTGGGCGAGGGTCCGGCCGCAGTTGGCGTCGCCGCAGCGGCCGTCGAGTTCGCCCTCGAAGGGCTGTACCTCAACAAGCGTCTGGCCAAGGACAGCTCCGGCGGACGGACGGTCTACGGAGCATGACGGCCCGCTTCGGCGCCTGGCACGGGGGTCCGGATCCGCTGGACTCCCCCTTCGACGTGCGCCGAGCCCTCGACGAGCTCGGCGAGGACGTGCTGGCCGGCGGCTCGCCCCGCGATGCGCTGCGCAGCCTGCTCCGCCGTGGCCTGGACGGTCGCTCCGGGCTGGACGCGCTGCGGCGCAAGGCTCGGGAACGAGCCCGCGCCATGCGCCGGGAGAACCGGCTGGACGGCACACTGCAGCAGGTCCGCGATCTCCTGGACGAGGCCCTCGAGGCCGAACGGCAGGCGCTCTTCCCCGACCCGTCGGACTCGGCGCGCCTGGCCGAGGCTGAGCTCGACGCGCTACCGAAGGACACGTCCCGGGCCGTGCGGCAACTGAGCGAATACCAGTGGCGCGACTCGCAGGCCCGGGCGAAGTACGACGAGATCCAGGAACTGCTGCGCAGCGAAGTGCTGGACGCTCAGTTCGCCGGCATGCGAGATGCATTGGCCAGTGCTGACTCCCAAGACCTGGCCGCCATCGCCGAGATGATGAAGGCCCTCAACGACATGCTTGACGCCGACGCCCGCGGCGAGCACACGCAGGATCAGTTCGACGAGTTCATGAACCAGTACGGCCAGTATTTCCCGGACAATCCGGCGAACCTCTCCGAGCTCATCGACTCGCTGGCCCGGCGCTCGGCGGCGGCTCAGCGACTGATGAACTCGCTCAGCCCCGAACAGCAGGCGGAGCTGGCCGGACTCATGCAGCAGGCGATGTCGGACGCCGGCCTGGCCGAGCAGATGGGGCGCCTGCAGGACTCGCTGCGCGCAGCCCGTCCGGACCTGCAGTGGGGCGGGCGGGAGCCGAACAGCGGCGAGGGGAACGGGATGGGCTTCTCCGACGCCACCCAGGCGCTGGCCGAGCTGGCCGACCTCGATGAGCTGGCGGCGCTGGCCGGTCAGGACTACCCCGGAGCGAGCCTGGACGACATCGACGACGAACTCATCGAACGCGCCCTCGGACGACCGGCCGTCGAGGATCTCGAGAACCTGCGCCGGATCGAACGTGAACTGCAGAAGCAGGGCTACCTCGAGCGAGGTGGCGAGGGTCTGCAGTTGAGCCCCCGCGCGCTGCGCCGCCTCGGGGCCACCGCCCTGCGCCGGGTCTTCGCGAACCTGGAGTCGGTCGGGCGCGGCGGCCACGACGTCCGCAATGCCGGAGCCGCCGGGGAGGTGACCGGGGCCAGCCGGCAGTGGCACTTCGGCGACGAACAGCCGCTGGACGTGGTGCGCACAGTGCGCAATTCTGTGCTGCGGGCTGGGCCGATCGATCGGGCGGCCGGTCAGCGCATCGAGCTCGCGCCCGAGGACTTCGAGGTGGTCGAGACCGAACGCCGCTCATCCTCGGCCATCGCCCTGCTCGTCGACATGTCCTGGTCGATGGAGCTGCGCGGCACCTGGGGCGAGGCGAAGACGACGGCTCTGGCTCTTCATTCGCTGGTCACCACCAAGTACCCGCAGGACGCGATCGAGATCATCGGCTTCAGTGACTACGCCCGGGTGATGACGCCCCGCCAGCTCGTCGACCACGACTTCCAGCGGGTGCAGGGCACCAACCTGCAGCACGCGCTGATGCTGGCCCGGCGCCACCTCGACAAGCACAAGACGTCTGACCCGATCATCCTGGTGATCACCGACGGCGAGCCGACGGCGCATCTTGCGGCGGATGGGTTCGCCGACTTCGACTGGCCACCCTCGCCGCAGACCCTGGCCGCCACCTTCGCCGAGGTCGAGCGCTGCACCCGCCGCGGAGCCACCATCAACGTCTTCATGCTCGACGACGAGCCCCGGCTCATCGATTTCATGCAGGAACTGGGTCGCCGCAACGGCGGGCGGGTACTGCTGCCAGCCCGAGGCGCACTCGGCGAGTACGTCGTCACCGACTACCTCCGCTCCCGGGACCGCGGGCGTCGCCGCGCGGGTTGACGCCCGTCGTGGGCCGCCGTCACGGCGGCGGCGAGAACCGAATGGCGTCACCACCTCGTCTAAGAGAGTGTTAGGAGAGACGAGCAGCGGAGGATGGACGGATGCGAGATGAGGAGGCCTTTCGCGCCTTCGTCCAGCTGCACGGCG
This sequence comes from Frankineae bacterium MT45, assembly GCA_900100325.1. NCBI lineage: Bacteria > Bacillati > Actinomycetota > Actinomycetes > Frankiales > Frankineae bacterium MT45. The sequence continues at coordinate 1,390,112 of LT629697.1, read as the reverse complement.
CGCAACTGACCCAGACGGCCCGGCTGCTGGCCGGAAGCCATCATGCCGGCGAGGATCTGGCCCAGAACGTCCTGATCAAGCTGTATCTCAAATGGGACCGCGTGAGCGAGCCGCTGGCCTACGCCCGCAAGACGCTGGTGAGCACACACATCGACTCGACCCGTCGACGCTGGTGGGGCGAGCGACCCACTGACGACCTGCCCGACCTGCACAGCACCGACGACGCGCAGCAGAGCATGGCCGAGAAGGACGAGATTCGTCAGCTTTTACTGGGACTTACCCCTCGCGAACGGGCCGTCGTGGTGCTGCGTTACTACTGCGACCTCTCCGAACGCGAGACGGCAGAGACATTGAAGATGCCCGCCGGAACGGTGAAGAGCACCTGCGCGCGGGCCCTGGCTCAGCTGCGCGTGACGGCAGCCATCGGGGAAGGAAGGTGACGGGCTGATGAGTCCGAGCGAGGAGCAACTTCGAGCGGCGCTGCGCGCCGGCGAGCCCGGTGCGCCGGATGCCGACCCGATCATCACCAAGGCCGAATCGGTACGCCGGAACCGGCGACGCAATCTGGCCGGCGTTACCGGCGCGGTGGTGATGGTGCTGGCCATCGCCGGGGTGGGGGTTGCCCTTGAGCAATCTCCTTCGACAAAGCGCTACGCCGGGCCGGAAGCCGTCGTCACGGCTCCCGCGGTGACGACGGTTGGCGGCTCTGCGCCGGCTGGCCCGAGCTCGGGTTCTGCCCCGGTGGCCGCCGCCTGCCCGGCGACCCAGGAGGCCCTCCCGTCGATCACGCTCCCCGCTACACCCGCGACCTGGAGTGGTCAGCTTCTCGACCCGCGGACCACGTCCCTGCTGCTCTGCGCCTACAACCCGACGACGGGTTCGGCCCCGATCGGCTCGGTCGCGCTCACCGGAGCGGCGGCGACCCAACTGGCGTCCCGGGTCAACAGCGCGCCGGTGCCCACCGAGCAGCTCGCCTGCCCGGCCATGGCTGGCCCCAAGCTGCTGCTTCTCGGCAACGCCCACGGCTCCGGAACCGTCCAGCACGTCCTGGTCGACAGCGTCTGTGGGACCTTCACCGACGGCAGCGGGCTGCGGGTCAGCTCCGAGCTGGCCACATCACTGCTCAATCAGGTCGTCCTCGCCGGCGGTGGCGACTCCGGGAAGGCCAGCCACGGCCCGGGGCCGGCCAACTAGACGGTCCTGCATCCTGGGTGCCCCGGCGCGCGCAGCGCATCACCTTCGCACCGACGGTACGTTCGGAATGTGACCGCGATGCCCACCCTGCGCACCCAACGGCTCGTGCTGCGGCCCTTTCGGGAGACCGACGAGGACGCGGCCATGCACTTCCACTCCCGCGAGGACGTCGTCCGCTACATCCCCTGGACGGCGCGCAGCCGCGAGGAGGTGAGGGAGGCGATCGGCAAGTACATAGCAGCGCAGACGCTGGAACAGGACGGCGATTTCCTCAACTTCGCGGTCGTGGAGTCGGCGTCACTCCAGCGCGACAGCGACGGCGACAGCGACGGCGACAGCGACAGCGATGGGCTTGGCGGCGAACTGATCGGCCAGGTCGTGCTCATGCTGCCCCACGCCGAACAGCGCCACGGCGAGATCGGGTATGTCTTCGCTCCCGAAGTCCAGGGCCGCGGCTACGCCACCGAGGCCTGCCGCGCGGTCCTCGGTTGGGGGTTCGGCGAAGCCAGCCTGCACCGGATCACCGCGCACATCGACGCGCGCAACACCGCGTCGGCGGCGCTGGCCGAGCGTCTGGGCATGCGACGCGAGGCCCACTTCGTCCAGAACGACTGGTTCAAGGGCGAGTGGACGGACGAGCTCGTCTACGCGCTGCTGGCCCACGAATGGACCACCGACCTGGCATCCACTTCAGCGCCGCGTCCCGCCGGTCCGACTAGTTAAACGCCTTAGCCAACGACTGTTGCAGATCAGCGATCAGATCAGCGACATCTTCGATCCCGACCGAGAGGCGCACCAGGTCGGAGGGAACAGCCAGCGGCGAGTTGGCCACTGACGCGTGGGTCATCCGGGCCGGGTGCTCGATGAGCGACTCGACGCCGCCCAATGACTCACCGAGCGTGAAGATCTCGACTCCGGCACAGACGTCCAGCGCCACCTGCTCCGCCGAGCGCGACGAGCTCGCGTTCACCCGGAACGAGATCATGCCGCCGAAGTCGCGCATCTGCTTCGCCGCAACGCCGTGACCGGGGTGGGTAGCCAGCCCTGGGTAGTGCACAGTCGAGACGCCCTCCTGCTCGGCCAGAAACTCGACGATGGCGGCTGCGTTGGCGCAGTGACGATCCATCCGCACCCCGAGCGTCTTCAAGCCCCGCAGCACCAACCAGGAGTCGAAGGGCCCGGCGACGGACCCCATCGCGTTCTGGTGGAAGGCCAGGCGCTCCCCCAGTTCGGCGTCGGCGGCAACCAGCGCCCCGCCGACCACATCGCTGTGCCCGCCGAGGTACTTCGTCGTCGAATGCACCGCCACGTCCGCACCGAGCGCCAGCGGCTGCTGCAGATAGGGCGAGGCGAACGTGTTGTCGACCACCAGCAGCAGCTCGCGACCACGGGCGATCTCAGCCAGAGCGGCGATGTCGGCGATGCCCAGCAGCGGGTTGGTCGGGGTCTCGCACCAGATGAGGCGGGTCGTGGGCCGGATAGCACCCCGGACCGCGTCGAGATCCCCGAGCGACACCGGCGTGTACTCCACTCCCCAGGCGCTGAAGACGGAGGCGATCAACCGGAAAGTGCCCCCGTAGGCATCATCCGGGAGCAGCACGTGGTCGCCCGGTCGGCAGACCGTCCGCAGCAGCGTGTCCTCGGCCGCGAGCCCCGAGGCGAATGCCAGCCCACGAGCGCCGTCCTCGGCCGCGGCCAGCGCGGTCTCCAGCGCCGTTCGGGTCGGATTGCCGCTGCGGCTGTACTCATAGCCACTTCGCAGCCCCCCTACACCGTCCTGCTTGTAGGTCGAGGTCTGATAGATCGGGACAGCTACGGCGCCGGTGAGAGCATCCGGTTCCTGCCCCGCGTGGATGGCTCGGGTATTGAATCCGGCGGTCTCAGACATGTGGTTCACGTTACTCAGAGTGCCCAGGAAGTTGAGCTCCATAGCTGAATGTGATGGGGTCAATGGAGTATTCACAGCAACTTCGAGCAACGTTTAGAGGATATGACCGAATCTCCGCAGCCGCGTAAGGCGGGTGCCCGGCACGCCGCACCGCGTCGCGGAAGGCCGGACAGCCGCCTGACACCGACCCGTAGTGAGCGCCGTCAGCGCTCCTCGGGCCGGTTTTCGTCGCTGCCGCTCGTCCTCACCGTCGTCGTCCTGGTCGCCCTGGTGGCGCTCGTCGGGACCCGGCTGCGGAGCTTTGAGAATGCCAAGGCGCACCCGGATGCGGCGGCGCCGAATCCGGTAACCACAAGCTCGCCGGCGGCGGCCACCCCCAGCCCGAAGCCGACCCCGAAGCCCACCCCCAAGGTGACGGCAACTCCGTCGCTCCAGGCGCTCACGGCGGCGGCTCAACTCGACGCCAGCCAGACGCTGAAGGCGTTGATGGCCAGTCATCCCGGGATCGATGTGTCGGTAGCGGCCCTCAACCTCACCACGGGCGCGAGCTTCCGGTACGGGTCGACCCAGGGAATGGTCGAGGGGAGCGTCGTCAAGCTCGACATCCTGCTCTCCGGCCTGGCCGAGGACGATGACGGCCTCAGCTCGACGCAGGGCAGCAATGCGGCGGCCATGATGGAGAACAGCGACAACGGCGCCGCCGATTCGCTCTTCGTGTCGATTGGTGGCAACAGCACGCTCAACACGGCCAACCAGCGCTTCGGACTGACCAGCACGAACCTCGACCCCTCCGGGCAGTGGGGGCTGTCGACCACGTCGGCGTCTGACCAGATCCTGCTTCTCAAGCAGCTGACGAACGCATCGTCGGTGCTGAGCAGCCAGGAGAAGTCCTACGCTCTCGGCCTGATGGGCGACGTCGAGGCCGACCAGCGGTGGGGCGTCGGGGCGGCAGCCGACAAGGGGACGACCTTCGTCAACAAGAACGGTTGGCTGAATCTAGACGACGATGACGGCCTCTGGCTGACCAACAGCGACGGCATCATCACCGTCAACGGTCAGAAGGTGCTGCTGAGCGTCTTGACGCAGCACAACAGCAACTTCGCGGCTGGCGTGAGCCTCGTCGAGGCGCTCGCCAAGGCGGCGGCACCCGGCGTCATCACCGACTCCTGAGCGCAACCGACACTCACTTTTTCAGCGGGACGTCGCCAGGTGACCGAGAAGGTCTTGGCGGGTCAGCACCCCCGCCGGCTTCCCGTCGAAATGCACCAGCAGGGCATCGGCCACCTCCAGCTCGGATATCGCGACCGAGACCGGTTCCCCCGAGCCGATGATGGGCAGTGGCGGGGACATGTGCGGCTCCAGCGGGTCGGCCAGCGACGCGGTGCCGGCGAAGAGCGCGTCCAGCAGCGCCTTCTCGGCCACTGATCCGACGACCTCGCCGGCGGTGACCGGGGGTTCGGCCCGCACCACCGGCATCTGCGAGACGCCGTACTCACGCAGGATGTCGATCGCCTCGCGCACCGACTCGTTCGGGTGCGCGTGCACCAGTGAGGGCGTCTGGCCGGACTTCGCGAGCAGCACATCGCCGACCGTGGTCTCGCCCGCGGCGTGCATGAAGCCGTAGTCGGACATCCACTTGTCGGAGAAGATCTTCGACAGATACCCGCGCCCGCCGTCCGGCAGCAGCACCACCACCACGTCGTCCGGGCCCAGCCGGGAAGCGACGCGAACGGCGGCCACCGCCGCCATGCCGCAGGAGCCACCGACCAGCAGCCCCTCTTCGCGGGCCAGCCGTCGGGTCATGGCGAAGGATTCGGCGTCGGAGACTGCGATCACCTCGTCGCAGATGTTCCGGTCGAAGGTAGCCGGCCAGAAGTCCTCGCCCACGCCCTCGACGAGGTACGGCCGTCCGGTGCCCCCGGAGTAGACCGAGCCCTCCGGGTCGGCCCCGATGATCTGCACCCGGCCGTCTGAGCGCTCCTTCAAGTAGCGCCCGACGCCGCTGATCGTGCCGCCGGTACCGACGCCGGCGATGAAGTGGGTGATCCGCCCGCCGGTCTGCTCCCAGATCTCGGGTCCGGTCGTCTCGTAGTGCGACTGCGGATTGGCCGGGTTCGCGTACTGGTCCGGCTTCCAGCCGCCGGGTGTCTCACGGGCCAGCCGGTCGGAGACCTCGTAGTAGGAGCGCGGGTCCTCCGGGGCGACCGCGGTGGGGCAGACGACGACCTCGGCCCCGTAGGCGCGCAGGGTGTTGATCTTGTCCCCGCTGACCTTGTCGGGGCAGACGAAGATGCAGTGGTAGCCCCGCTGCTGGGCGACCAGGGCCAGACCAATGCCGGTATTGCCGGAGGTTGGCTCGACGATCGTGCCACCCGGCTTCAGGGCGCCGGAGGCCTCGGCCGCGTCAACCATCCGGACGGCGATCCGATCCTTCACCGAGCCACCCGGGTTCAGGTACTCGATCTTGGCCAGCACCAGCGGGTTGGCCCCGTCGACGACCTTCTGCAGTTTGACCAGCGGTGTGTTGCCGATGAGGTCGAGCAGCGATTCGTAGTAGCTCATGTACCGAAGGCTAATCTCGAATCGACGACCTGCACCCCCGGGACGACAATCGTGGGGACGAGTACGCGAGGGCCTCGCCTCGCCGAGAGGAGCTGCGCCGCCATGAGCAGAGCTTCCCGAGCCCGCCGCATCGCCACCACCGCGGCCTACGGAGGCACCGGTCTCGGCGCGGTCACCCTGGCCGGCGCCGCCGCCTTCTACGGCGTTATCAAGGGCGAGACCGAACTCGCCCGGCGGCGCATCCCCGAGGCTCAGGTGGACGAGGAGGCCTACAGCACGCACCTCTGGGCGGCCGAGGGCGTCAGCATCCGGCGCCCGCCGATCACCGTCGCCATGATGGGCGACTCGACCGCCGCCGGCTACGGGGTGGCCCGTGAGCGCGACACCCCCGGCGTGCTGCTGGCGATCGGCATCTCGACGGTGGCCCGGCGGCCGGTGCACCTGACCAACGTCGCTGTGGTCGGTGCCGAGTCGAGTGCACTCCCCCATCAGCTGGCCCAGTTGCCGCGTCACCTCGACCTGGCCATCGTGATGATCGGCGCCAACGACGTAACCCATCGCATCAGCGCCCCCGACTCGGTGCGTTTCCTGAGCGAGACGGTCGCCGAACTGGTCTCGCGGGGAACCGAGGTCGTGGTCGGGACCTGCCCCGACCTCGGCACCATCCGCCCGCTGGCCCAGCCGCTGCGCTACTTCGCCCGCCGGCTCTCCCGCAATCTGGCCGCGGCCCAGACGATCGCCACGGTGGCGGCCGGCGGACGCACCGTCTCGCTCGGCGACCTGCTGGGACCGCTCTTCGCGGCCGACATCGCGATGTTCGGCGCCGACCGGTTCCACCCCTCTGAGCGGGGCTACCGCGAGGCGGCGAACGCCATCCTCCCCTCCACCCTGGACGCGCTGGGCCTTCGTACCCGGGCCCGCTCGGCCTCGACCTTCACCACCCAGCGCCCGAAGCCGATCGCCCGGGCCGCGGCCCAGGCGGTGGCACTACCGGGCGCCGAGGTCTCCGCGACCACCAGCAGCAAGGGGCGTCCATGGGCCCAACTGCGCCGGCGCCGCACCACCACCGTCGAACTCGGCACGATCGAGACCGCCCACGCCACCGAACTGGGTGATGAGGCTGCAGCGGCGACTCCCGGCAGCCAGACGGAGCCGGCCGCACTCAACGGCGCGAAGCCCACGAAATCGATCCGTCGCCGCACGGTGGCCTACCCACCGGTGGAGTAACGCCCTCTGAAACCCTCTGGGCACCGAAGTAATGCGTCGATCACGCTGCGTACACACTCGGAAGAATTTGAAAACCGCGCGTAACCGTTCGGATTTCGAGTCGTTGAACAAACTAAGTAGCGGACGCCCTTCGAGGGGGGAGGGTGCCTGCGCTTGCGGAACAGGCCCCGGGGCGAGCGCTCAGCTCGCCGCCGGGGCGTTCTACGTCTAGGGCCTGCCGCGGTTTGAGGCTCGGGCGGCTAGTTCCGTAAGTTGCCGAGGAGCCGCAGGATCTCCAGGTAGAGCCAGATCAGGGTCACCATGATGCCGAACGCGCAGTACCAGGCGAACTTCTCGTCGGTGCCGCGACGGATGGAGCGCTCCACCAGGTCGAAGTCGAGCACCAGGTTGAGCGACGCGACGACGATGCAGATGAGGCTGAAGCCGATCCCGAGCAGGCCACCCTGGCGCAGCCCGAGGCCGCCGTCGTGGAAGAACGAGGCGAGCAGGTCGACGAACATCAACCCGACCACTCCGATGGTGGCGCCGGCCACCACCCGCCAGAACCGCGGAGTGACCCGGATGGCGCCGATCCGGTAGACGAAGAGCATGCCGGCCGCCACCATCACGGTGCCGACGATGGCCTGCCCGACGATCCCGGGGTGGGCCGACTCAAAGATGCGACTGATGGCACCGAGGAAGAGCCCCTCGAACGCCGCGTACGTCAGCGCCGTGAGGGCATTCGCCTTCGTCGTGAACGCGATGTAGAGGCCGAGGGCGAGGCCGCCGATAACGCCGACCAGAATCAGCGCACCGGCGGCCGCCGAGGTGGCCAGGGCCCAGGAGAGCGATCCGCTGAGGATGATGACGGCGAGCATTGCGGCGGTGCGAACCACCACATCGTCCAGCGTCATGTAACGATTGCCACTGCCCGGCGCCGGCTCGAAGGAGACCGGGCGCGAGCCAGACGTTCCTGCCGGTGGCAGGCCGGAGGTGGTGGAGATGGGCTGCGACGAAGCCCCCGATGCCCCCGAAGCCGCCGTCGGCGCCTCGAGTTTCGTCAATACCGGATTGCTTGCCACCAGATACCTCCTGCTATGCATGTATTACTACTGTGACGTCGACCTCCTGTCGGAGGCGTAGTTCCAGCACGATATCCGGTTTCCCACCGGCTGTTCAGGCAACGAATGGCGGCCCGTGCCAGTTCCGGAAAAAATGTTTTGCGGACGACTGGCGCAAAAGGCTACTGGATAGTAACTTTCATTTCGAGATATCTGTAACCCACGGGTACATATAAGGAGAAATTAGATGGCGGAGAAGCGCGCGAAGGCCAAACCGGCCGACGTCGTGATGGGTGCTGCCCTTTCGGCGCTGAATGCAGCGGCCGGATCCAAGGCACTCGACCGGTTCAACCTGCGCAAGCCGCTGGAGCGTGCCGTGTTCCAAGGCACCAAGTCGGGCTTCCGCACGCTGGGTGCGGCCAACCGCCGGTTCACGGCGATCAAGTCCTCCGGGACTCCGACCCGGCCGCGTTCGGCCTCGCAGCGGGCGGTCTTCGACCTCACGCCCACCGAGGACCAGCAGATGATCCGCGAGATCACCACGGAGTTCGCCGCCGAGCAGGTCCGCCCCGCGGCCGCCGCGGCCGATACCGAGTGCGCTCCGCCGGTCGCGATGCTCAAGCGCGTCTCCAGCGAACTCGGCATCAATGTCGTCGGAATCCCCGAGAGCCTCGGTGGCCTCGGCAGCGAGCGTTCAACGACGACCAGTGTGCTCGTCGCGGAGGCGCTCTCCCACGGCGACATGGGCCTGGCCCTGGCCGCCATCGCCCCGTCGGCCGTCAGCACGGCCATCGTGCTCTGGGGTGACGACAGCCAGCAGTCCACCTACCTCCCCTCCTTCGTGGCCGACAACAGCCCGGCGGCTGCGCTCGCCGTCCTTGAGCCGCGGCCGCTCTTCGACCCCTTCGATCTGCGCACCCGGGCTCGCCGATCCGGTGGTGGCTTCGTACTGGACGGGGTCAAGTCGCTGGTGCCGCTGGCCGCCTCGGCTGAGCTCTTCGTCATCGCGGCCGACCTCGAAGGCAGCGGGCCGGCGCTCTTCATCGTCGAGTCCGACACCGCAGGCCTGGTCATCGAGGCCGAGCCCGCCATGGGTATCCGGGCCGCCTCCCTCGGACGCATCCTGCTCAACAACGTCACCGTGCCGGCCACCGCGCTGCTCGGCGAAGGCAAGGCCGAGCACTACGCCGACTGCATCCGCCTCGGCCGCGTCGGCTGGAGCGCGCTGGCCGTCGGAACCGCGCAGGCCGTGCTCGACTACGTCATTCCCTACGTCAACGACCGGGTCGCCTTCGGCGAGCCGGTGAGCCACCGCCAGTCGGTCGCCTTCATGGTGGCCAACATCGGTATCGAGCTCGAAGGGATGCGGCTGGCCACCTACCGGGCGGCCTCCCGCGCCGAGCAGGGCAAGTCCTTCGCCCGCGAGTCGGCGATCGCCCGGCGCCTGTGCAGCGAATACGGCATGCAGATCGGCAGTAACGGCGTCCAGTTGCTGGGCGGTCACGGCTTTGTCAAGGAACACCCGGTGGAGCGCTGGTACCGCAATCTGCGCGCCGTATCGATCATGGAAGGCGCGGTGCTCGTCTGATGCTGAACCTCGACGTCCCCTCAAAGTTCACGACCCTTCTCGACCAGGCCCACCAGGTCGCCATCGAGATCTTCCGCAAGAACTCGCGCAAGTACGACCTGGCCGAGCACGAGTACCCGAAGGAACTCGACATGCTGGCCGCCCTGATGGACGGCATGAACTCCTCGGGTGAGTCCGAGGGTGCCGGCGCCACCGGTGTCCGCCGCGACAGCTCCAAGCCCAAGAAGGGCGAGGTGCGCAACGGCGGCAACATGTCGGCCGTCCTCTCGATCATCGAGGCCTGCTGGGGTGACGTCGGCCTGGTGCTGTCGATGCCGCGACAGGGCCTCGGTAACGCCGCCATCGCATCGGTGGCCAACGACGAGCAGTCGGAGCGCTTCGCCGGCGTCTGGGCGTCGATGGCGATCACCGAGCCGTCCTTCGGGTCGGACTCGGCCGCCGTCTCCACCACGGCCGTCCTCGACGGCGACGAGTACATCATCAACGGCGAGAAGATCTTCGTCACCGCCGGCGACCGGTGCGACGCCGTCGTCGTCTGGGCCACCGTCGACAAGTCCAAGGGACGCGCCGCCATCAAGTCCTTCGTGGTGCAGAAGGGCACCCCGGGCATGGTCGTGGAGCGACTGGAGCACAAGCTCGGAATCCGCGCCTCGGACACCGCCACGATCCGCTTCACCGACTGCCGTGTGCCCAAGGAGAACCTGCTCGGTAGCCCGGAGGTCGACGTCGAGGCTGGCTTCGGCGGGGTCATGCAGACCTTCGACAACACCCGTCCGCTGGTCGCCGGCATGGCCCTCGGCGTCTCCCGGGCCTCGCTCGACGAGACCCGCCGCATCCTCACCGAGGACGCGCACATCGAGATCGACTACGACCGCCCGGCCCAGAGCCAGTCGGCGGCCGCCGCGACCTTCCTGCAGATGGAGTCCGATTGGGAGGCGGCCTACCTGATGACGCTTGAGGCGGCATGGATGGCCGACAACAACAAGGCCAACTCGCTGCAGGCGTCGATGGCCAAGGCCAAGGCCGGCCGGGTCGCCACCGACATCACGCTGCGCTGCGTCGAGCTGATCGGTTCGATCGGCTACAGCGAGAACGACCTGCTGGAGAAGTGGGCTCGCGATTCGAAGATCCTCGACATCTTCGAGGGAACGCAGCAGATCCAGCAGCTGATCGTGGCCCGTCGACTGCTCGGCAAGTCCTCGACCGAACTGAAGTAAGCCTCGCTGCTCTACCGGTAATGGCAGGAAGTGGTCATCTGCGACCACTTCCTGCCATTACTTTTTTTGTACCCCCGGTCGGACTCGAACCGACACTGGGACCCTTTTAAGGGGTCTGCCTCTGCCATTGGGCTACGGGGGCCGTGGTGCCGATCTACCCTATCGGCCGCTCTGAGCTCCGACTGCAGCTTCGCCGGCGCAGCGATCGGCCAACCGGTGCGCCTGCCGGCGGTGCCGGGCGATCTCGCGCAGCAGGGCAATCTCCTCGGTCAGCGTCGCCGCACCACTGGGTGGGGCACCGGTCGAGACCGCCTGCGGCTCGCCCCGTAGGGCGGCACGGCGAGCCAATTCCCAGCAGGTAGCGACTACCACCGCATCCTTCTCCGGCGCGCCGGCGCAGCTGGCCACCCGCGCTGCCAACTCCTCGCTGTACCAGGGCGAGATCGCCACAAAGCCGTCCCGGATCTCGATGACGGTGCGGTACAGCCGCAGTCGCACGTCGCCGAACGGCTGCCGCACCGTCCGGCGCCCCGATATGTCGAAGACCGGCGCGGCCCGCGTCATGTCCCGCCACATCGGCCGCAGTTGCCGCAGGTAGTAGTAGCTGCGGAGCACTTCGACGCTTCGGTTGATCGGCACGCTGATGCAGATCAGGCCGCCGATGAGCAGCGGCCCGATCGCGAAGGTGACGACCCGCATCGCTGAGTCGGCGGCGTTCAACGTCGCGTTGTGCCACCCCATCGCCCGCAGCAGCACAACCACCGACCCGAAGAGCAGGTAGAGCAGCGTCGAGACGAGGGCGCCGGTGAGCGACTGCAGCGCCACCCGAACCCGGCGAGTCGAGACCGACCGCTGATGGCGGTGAAGAACCGGAACGGCCAGCAGAAGCCCGTGGGCCATCGCCGTCACATAGAGCAACCAGAAGCAGATCGCCGGCAGCGCGGTGGGGCCGCTCCGCAGCGGCGTCACCAGATCGGCCCAGTAGTTCCACGGGTCCTCTTGACGCTCAGGCACCAGGACGAAGGCGATGGCCATCGACGCGGCGGCGACCCCGGTGAGGAGGAGGTGTCGACGCAGCCGTCGGGCATCCTTGGCCAGATCGGGGAGCGCCAGCACCACCGCAGCGGTCGTGCTGAGCGAGAGGAGGCACTGAACGAGCAGTGAGAGGCTGGGGATTCCGCTCCCGCGATCGAGCGCTGCGGATACGACGTTCGGGCTGACCATAGTGGTAAGGCAGAGGCAGCTGATCAGCAGCGTCACCGCCCGTCCGCCGGTGGTGGCGAACCGGCCACGACGCCAGATCCGGGTGGCCGCAACCGAACCGAGCACTGCGGCGATAAGCAGCAGAACTGCGGTCATGCGCGGGCCGGAGTCACCAGATGATTCACGCGATGGCCACGGCTCATCGCGGGATACCCCGCAGCGAGCGGAGGACGACGTTCGTCGCGGACGTTCCGGCCGGCACCGAATCGCAGGAAGCCTGGCGCTGGTGCGTCCACTGCGCGTCGGCCAGCAGCAGGGTGGCGAGCATCTCGGCCTCCTGCTCCTGCTGCTCCACGTACTCGTGGCGGGACAGCGTCCAGCGCACCATCGCCGGATCAAGGTCAGGTAGGTACTCGGCGGCGAAGCCATCGCCGGTCTCGGTCAGCATCGAGTGGTCGCAGAGTAGGTGGCCGATCTCGTGGAGCAGGATATGCAGCTGGTGCAGCTCGCTCGTCGATTCGTCCACGAAAACAACGTCTTCATGCTCCGTGCAGAGCCAGAGCCCACAGGGGGCGCCGGTGAGGTTCGCGGGCTTGGGGAGAATTCTCAAGGCCCGGCCCCGGCGCTTCTGAACTATGGCGCAGAGTTCGATCGGGTCGAAGGGGCCGTCCAGCCCCAGACCTTGGATGCGGGCCTCGCAGGCGCGGCGCAGATCTCTGGAGTCGGTGTCACCCGGTGACCCCTCGGGTCGTTCACGCGAGGGCGCATCGGAGTCGCGATGCTGGGTAGCGCGGCGAATCCTCATGATTTACGGGACTTCGTCGGTGCCTCGTTGGCCGGATCGCCGAGTCCCTCGAGTTGCCGCGCCTGCTCGATCATCGTCTGGATCGCGGCCAGACTGCGGTCCGAAAGTCCGACCGCGCGCAGCGCCACCTGCTGCACGCCGGCGTCGCGCAGGGCCGCCAGCAGGTTGAGCTGCTCCTCGATCCCCGCCGCCGCTTCGTCGTCGAAGAAGTACACCACCGGGACTCCGAAGAAGCGGGCCAGCGCCTCGAGGTGGCTCTTCGTCGGGTTGTCCCGGATGCCTTTTCGCAGCTGCCAGAGGTAGGTCGCGCTGATCGTCGGCCCTCCCGCCGCCTCGATCGCATCGCTGACTTCCTTGTAACTGAACGGGCCACGCTGAGCGGGGTGAATGACCTCGAAGAGGTGCCCGATTCGGTCGGCCAGTGCCACCTGCGCACCCCCTTTCACGACGCATTCATTGCCTGAACGTCACCGACGTCCGCGGCCGATACTAGCGCGTGCGCGTCAGCCCATGACAGCGACCATCCACACTCCCTCCATCTCAGTTGATGCTCCCGCGTTTGCCGTACGTAAACTAGCATGAACATATTCGAATAACACATCGCCCTGAGTTGACGGGCGTGGCGGGCCTAGTCAGTTCTGATGCTCGGCGGCCCGGCGGAAAACGTCGTCGAGCATCCGCTCGGTGAGGCGCCCGGTAAAGGTGTTCTGCTGGCTGACGTGATAGCAGCCGATCACCCGGCGACCGTCCGGTAGCTCCACTTCGACGCCGTGGCCGAACGGCGGTACCCGGTCGGGCAGTGCGATTCCGGCCTGACGCAGCGCCGGCCAGAGGGCCGACCAGCCGAACCCGCCGAGGACCACTGCGCTGCGCACGCTCGGCCAGCTCAGTTCGAGCTCCCGGACCAGCCAGTCGCGGCAGGTGTCCCGCTCTCCGGGAGTGGGCTTGTTGGCCGGGGGCGCGCAGCGAACGGCGGCGGCGATGCGGGTACCGATCAGCTCCAGACCGTCGTAGGAGCTGACCGAGGTCGGCTGGTTGGCCAGGCCGGCCCGATAGAGCGCGGCGTAGAGCCAATCCCCTGACCGGTCGCCGGTGAAGTTCCGTCCGGTGCGGTTCGCCCCGTGGGCTCCTGGCGCCAGACCCAGCACAAAAATCGAAGGGTTCTCGACCCCGAACCCGGGAACCGGCCGCCCCCAGTACGGCTGGTCGGCGTAGGCCCGGCGCTTCTCCTCCGCGACCTGCTCGCGCCACTGCACCAGACGCGGGCAGGCGCGGCAGACCGAGATGCGGGCGTCGAGTTCGCGCAGGTCATCGGCAGCGGCCAGTCGGTGCACCTGACCGGCGTTACGAGCGACGGGCGTGTCGGAGGTGGCCGGATCTGCGGGCCAGCCGGATCCGGGACGGGCGGTCATGCCCCCAGCCTGGCACGGAACGTAGAGTCGACCCTGAGCGGCACGGCGGACTCACTACCCGTCGGGCTCGAATCGACAGGCACCATCGGCATGTGAAGGGACGGGCGCCATGGCCGGCATCGTGGAGAAAGCCACCTGGAGAGCGATAACCGGCGTCATCGCCATCCCGGTCGGCATCGCCGTCAGCAAGAGCATCGCGCAGGTCTGGCTCACCGCCCGCCCGGACAACCCGCCGCGACGCCCCACCGACCCGAACGTCAGCTGGGGGGACGCGGCCGGCTGGGCGGCGCTCTCGGCGGTTGGTGTGGCCGTCGGGCAGCTCATCACGACCAAGGGCGCCACCACCGTCTGGCGTGGTCTCACCGGCGAGGAGCCGCCGCCGCTGCGGGAGAAGATCCAGACCTCGGCACGGCGGCAGTCGCGACTCACCCGCCGGATCTCGACCCGGGCCGACCGGTCGCTGGAACAGAGCCTCCTCTAACCTCGCCCGCTGTTCGCCAGCGACGGCCGCACGCTCAGCGCCGCGCGCCCGCTGGCAATGTCCCGACTATTTCAGGAGGTTCGCAGTGTCGGACACCACTTGCCACATGTCGATCTCGTTGGACGGCTTCGTCGCCGGACCCGATCAGAGCATGGACAATCCCCTCGGCAAGCGGGGGCAAGAGCTGCACGGTTGGCATATCGGCGACCCGCGGGCTAACGACGCGGACAAGATCGCGACCGACTGGCTGATGCGTCCGCGCGGCGCGTACGTGATGGGCCGGAACATGTTCGGCCCCATCCGTGGGGATTGGGCCGAGGAGTGGTCGGGCTGGTGGGGCCCGGAACCGCCGTACCACGCCCCGGTCTTCGTACTGACCCACCACGGCCACGATCCGATCGAGATGGAAGGCGGGACCACCTTCCACTTCGTCACGGACGGCTTCGACGCTGCCTACGCGGCGGCACTGGAGGCCGCCGGGGAGAACGGGGTCGACATCGCCGGCGGGGCGTCCACCGTCCGGCAGGCACTTGCGGCTGGCGTGATCGACGAACTCACCCTGGATATCGCGCCCGTCCTGCTCGGGTCCGGCGAGCGCATCTTCGACGGTTCCGAGTCCTTCGGCTTCGAGCCGGTCGAGGTGCTTCACTCGCCGCTGACCACTCATATCCGCTATCGCCGCGTCGGCTGACAGCGCAGCGACAGGCAGCAGAGCGAGGCGCTAGCCTGCCGATGTGGAGTTGATTGATGAGGCATCGGCTGAGTTCGAACGGGTGGTGCGGAGCCTGCCGGCCAACTGCTGGGACTAGCCGACGCCATCGGAGATGTCGGTTCGCGAATTGGTCGAGCACGTCGTCGTCGGTAACCGCTTCACGGTGATGCTGCTGGCCGGCACCGACCGGGACGAGGCGCGCGCCCAGCTCGTCGGCGATCAGCTCGGTACCGACCCAGTTGCCGCCGTGGTCGAGTCGGCCGAGCGCCAATCAGCAGCTTTCGCGGCGGCGCCACCGGCTCAGCTGGTGGATGGTCCCAAGGGACTTGTACCGGCCGAGGAATTCCTACTATTCCGCCTCGTCGACCTTGTCGTCCACGCATGGGACCTGCTGCGCGCCGCACGCCTGGACGAGACTCTCGACCCGCGAATCGTTGCTGGCCTGATGGCGATTGTGCAGCCGCACCTGGACGAGATGCTCGCCTACGGCGCGTACGGACCGGGCCCGAGCGGCGAGCTGCCGCCCGACGCGTCCGTTCAGATTCGCCTGCTGGACATGTTTGGGCGCCGCCCGTAACGCACAGCGATTCGGACGCGGGGTCAGCGTTGGCCATGTCGCGTGTGCATGGGCTATCGGCGCCCAGCCGTGAGCGCCACCATGAACTGGCCACCGCCCGGTTCGACGCTGGTGGTCACGGCGAGTTCCGGCGCCAGCCGGCTGAACCGGTCGATGAGCCACTCTGCCGTCTCATCGGCGTCGGCACGGCTCGGACAGCGAGCCACGACTTCGCGGCCGCCCTTACGCCCGAGCCGCTCGGCGACACCGATGAGCGGGGCCGGGTCGGCGACGAAGAGCCGCGTCGGCCACGGAATCACTGCCTTGATCGCGCCCTTGCGCGTGTTGCAGCCGCGGTGCGCCAGCCGCTCGACCACGCCGCCCTTGCCTTTAGCCGCTTTGGCCGTCGCCAGCCCGTCGACGCTCGGTCCCCGGTCATCATTTACCGACATGTGCGGATCGACCGCCTCGTCGCAGAGCCAGCAGCGCCAGCCGTCCCTCTCGCCGACCTCGTCGAGGCGGCTCATCGGGTGTCGGCGCAATAGGGAGTCTTGGTCACAGTCGTCACGCTAGCGTGCGGACCCTGATCCCACTCAATGCGCTTAGGTGGAGGCGAGCTTCTTGACGACATACTGGTTGAGGCTCATGTGCTCCTCGGCTGCGTGCATAGCCAGGTCGCGATGCAGATGTTCACCGATGCGGACGTTGAAGGTGCCCGAGAACTTTCGTTCGGCGAGCGGCTGCGGGACGGCTTCCCCGCTGCTGACCATGTCTTCCACGGTCTCGGCGACAAGCCGCTCCAGGCCATCGATGGCGTCGCTACGCGATTCAGCGAGCCAGGATATCGACGGAAATTCAAGGCAGGTGGCCACGTACTCGTCGTCCTCAGCAGACCAGGTCACCCGGTAGGTGTAATGGCTCGCGTCAACTTTGGGTCCGTGCACCGTGTTCGTTGCGTCGCCCCCTTCTTGTCGATTGCAGCTAGGACCTGACGGACCTGGTACGCCTTCGCCTTGCCCCTATCGTTCTGAATATTCACGCGCGGTCGCCCGGCCAGGGCATCCGAAACACCGCATGAGATGTCCCACTTTGCCGGGGTATCCCAATGTAGTGCTCGCAAACCTTATGAAGATCGGTGTATTTGATGTTCTGAGGGTTGCTCCTCATCGCGGACACAATCTTCTCGACCGCTGGCACCATCTGACGGTACTACAGGTAGTACCAATCGGCTAGTGCACTTGCAAGACCTTCCTCCCGCGCTGAGAGCGCCCGATGCGGGCTACATCCGGCGAGAAACGACGCGCCCCTCAGAGCGACGCTGCGATGCCGTCGAGGATGTCATGCTCGCTGACGACGATCTCCCCAGCGTTGACGGCATCCATCACGGCGCAGAGGATGAGCGCACCGGCGGTGATCACGTCCACCCGTCCGGGATGGATCACCGGCACCGCGGCCCGCTCGTCGTGAGTGGCCCGGCTCAGCCAGTCGGTCAGCTCCGCGACCTGAGCGCGCGTCAACTTTGACCCATGAATTGCTGCTGAATCGTAGGCGGTGAGGTTCAGGGCCATCGCGGCCAGGGTCGTCACCGTGCCGGCGACGCCGACGAGCGTCGCGCCGGCCGAGAGATCCACCGAACCCGCCGCCACGAGCAGCGCCGCGGCCACGTCCGCCTGGGCCGCGACCACCTGCTGCGGCGTCGGTGGGTCGTCATGCAGGTGCCGCTCGGTGAGCCGCACCGCTCCCACGTCCATGCTGAAGGCCGCGAGCGCCGGCTGAGTCGCCTCACCGCGGACCAACTCGGTCGAACCGCCACCGATGTCGGTGACGATGACCGGGCCGGTCAGCGAGTCGAAGCCCGCGACCGCCCCGCTGAAGGAGAGCCGTGCCTCCTCGACTCCGCTGACCACCTCGGGAGAGATGCCCAGCGTCGCCTGAACCATCGCGACGAAATCCTCGCGGTTCTCGGCGTCCCGGGTGGCGCTGGTGGCGACCATGCGGACGGTGTCCACTTCGTGGTATTCGATGAGCTGCCGGTACTCCACGAGAGCCAGCCGGGTGCGCTCGATCGCCTCCGGAGCCAAGCGCCCGGAGCGGTCAACATCCTGTCCGAGGCGCACGATTCGCATCTCGCGCGCCAGCTGCCGGGTCGCTGTGCCGTACTCGGAGTCGTTGAAGATCGAGTTGATGAGCAGGCGCACCGAGTTGGTGCCGCAGTCGATCGCCGCCACCCGGCGTTCGGTGAAGCTCACTGCTGGCTGGAGGGCTCTTGCGCGACGGCGACGCACGGCCCGGCGGCCCACCACTCCGGCAGCAGCGCCAATGCCTCGTCGCCGAGGAGGTTCACCCCGGGGCCGGCGGCCAGTGAGTGTCCGACCAGCACGTGCAGGCACTTCACCCGACGCGGCATCCCGCCGGCCGATGTTCCGGCAATCTCATGCACGGGTGGGATCCCGTCAAGGCTCGCCACCTCGTCACGGCGGGCCAGGTAGGACTCGTGCGCGGCCTGGTAGTTGGCCGCAAGTTCCTCGTCTTCGAGGAGACGCTCGGACATCTCCCGCATCAGCCCCGAGGACTCGAGCGTCCCGATCGCGCCGGCCGCCCGCGGGCAGGTCAGGTAGTAGAGGGTGGGGAACGGTGTGCCGTCGGGCAGCCGGGGCGAGGTCTCGACGACGTCGGGGTTGCCGCAGGGGCAGCGGTGCGCGACCGCGCGGATCGCTCGCGGAGCCCGCCCCAACTCCGCGGCGACGGCGGCCCGATCAGCGTCGCTGACGGTCACGAGAGCCCACGCCCCAGGGGCGACTTCACGGCGTCGAGCCGTCGGCCGCCTGGACGCTGCCCCAGAGCCGCTGGCTCCAGGTCGCACCCGGTGCCTTAAGCGGTGCGGCCGGCGCCGTCACCTCGTCGATCGGCGACTGCTGCCCGGGGGTGGTGACGACGTAGACGGTGTCTCCGGGCATCGCGAACTGCAGCCGGGTGCGGGCCAGTTTCTCAATGTAATTCGGGTCATTCAGGTTGGCCGCCTCCTGGCGCAACTGCGCCAACTGCTCCTCGCTGGCTGCACGCTGCTGCGCGGCCTGCGACACGGCGGCCCGGGCCGAGACGTACCGGTGCACCGGAGAGGCGAGGATGATCGCCAGAAAGACCACCACAGCACCGAGCGCAACCGCGCGCCCGGTGAGACCACGTTGGGCCAGTCGAGTAACGGCCACTGATCAATTCCCTCTTAGCGTGCTCATCCGGTCCGGCGCCCAGACCCTCAGCCCTCGGAGCGGGTGAAGCGCGGGAAGGCCGAAGCGCCAGCGTAGCGGGCCGCGTCGTCCAGCTCCTCTTCGATGCGCAGCAGCTGGTTGTACTTGGCGACGCGCTCACTGCGGGCCGGGGCCCCGGTCTTGATCTGGCCGCAGTTGGTGGCGACGGCCAGGTCGGCGATGGTGGTGTCCTCGGTCTCGCCGGAGCGGTGGCTCATCATGCAGCGGTAGCCGTGACGGTGGGCCAGGTCGACCGCGTCAAAGGTCTCGGTGAGCGAACCGATCTGATTCACCTTTACCAGCAGCGCATTCGCGGCGCCGTCGGCGATGCCGCGGGCCAGTCGCTGCGGATTGGTGACGAAGAGGTCGTCGCCGACGAGCTGAACGACGTCGTCCAGCGCCTCGGTCAGCTGCACCCAGGAGGGCCAGTCGTCCTCCGACAGCGGGTCCTCGATCGAGACGATCGGGTAGTCGCTGACCAGGCTCTCGTAGAAGCTGATCATCTCTTCGGCCGTCTTGGCGCCACCCTCGAACTGGTACGCACCGTCGCGGTAGAACTCGGTGGCGGCGACGTCGAGGGCCAGCGCGACGTCGCGACCGACGACCAGACCCGTCTTGGTGATCGCCTCGCTGATGAGATCCAGCGCGGCGCGGCTGTCCTGCAGGTTCGGCGCGAAGCCACCCTCGTCACCGAGGCCGGTGGACAATCCCTTTGATTTCAATACTGATTTGAGCGAGTGGTACACCTCAGCGCCCCAGCGCAGCGCTTCGGCGAAGATCGGGGCCCCGATCGGCGCGATCATGAACTCCTGGACGTCGACGTTGGAGTCGGCGTGGGCACCACCGTTGACGATGTTCATCATCGGCACCGGCAGCAGGTAGGCGTTCGGCCCACCCAAGTAGCGGAAGAGCGGGAGCTTCGCCGACTCGGCGGCGGCCTTGGCGACGGCCAGCGAGACACCGAGGATCGCGTTCGCGCCGAGGTTGCTCTTGTCCGGGGTGCCATCGAGCTCGATGAGGGCGGCGTCGATGAGGCGCTGCTCGCTGGCTTCGAACCCGAGGAGCTCGTCGGCGATCGTCTCGAGCACCGCGTCGACGGCCTTGCGCACGCCCTTACCGCCGTAGCGCTCGCCGCCGTCGCGCAGCTCGACCGCTTCGAAGGCTCCGGTGGAGGCGCCGCTGGGCACGGCGGCGCGGCTCAGCGTGCCGTCATCCAGGGCCACCTCGACCTCGACGGTCGGATTGCCACGGGAATCGAGGATCTCGCGCGCGCCTACGGCTTCAATCGTTGCCACCGGGGTGTCCTTTCACAGCTACCAGCATTCGTCGGGTTGAGCCTATCGGTTGACGGCTCCACAATCGGTCAGCGGTCGGCTACTCGTCGGTCGTGCCGCTGTGCACCGCACCACTCGGGGCCTCAGCGGAGCCGACCCGCTCAGCGGCGAGGATCGCCTCGCGATAGGCCCGGGTCGTCTCCCGTAGCGCCGACTCGGGATCCACCCCAGCGGAGACTGCTTCGCCGACCAGCGCGAACATGCGGCGGCCCAGCGACTCGGCCGGTGTTGCAGTGGCGGCGTCGAAATCGACGACCAGCTCGGTCCGCCCCACCCGGGAGATCAACTTGCCGGCCAGCGAGAGAGCCGGCTGCGCCAACGGGACGCCGTCGGTGACCGAGGTCCGCTGCTTCTCGGCCGACTTCAGCCGCTCCCAGTTCGCGTTCACCTCGTCGGCGTCGGTCGCGACCGCGTCGGCGAAGACGTGCGGGTGCCGACGGATCATCTTGGCCGCAAGGTCATCGGCCACCTCGTCGATGCTGAAGCGCTGCGCCGCCGACGCCTCCTCGGCGATGCGAGCGTGCAGCAGGACCTGCAGCAGCAGGTCGCCGAGCTCCTCGCGCAGAAGGACGTAGTCGCCCGCCTCGATCGCCTCGACCGTCTCGTAACTCTCTTCGAGCAGGTACTTGGCCAGCGATTCGTGGGTCTGGGCACGATCCCACGGGCAGCCGCCCGGCGAGCGCAGCCGGTCGACGACGGCGACGACCTCGTCCAGCGAACGGCTCATCCGGCTTGCCGTAACCGGGGCTGCTAGCCCGCGGCCTGAGGGGCCGGTGTCGGCGACGGCGTCGGACGGAGGAAGTCCGGCTGCACGTAGCTGACGACAGTGTGCGTCGCCTCCGACCAACTTCCGTAGCGCCCGCTCACCTCGACCGGAATCTTCAGCTTGTTCAGTGCTGCATCCAGCTCGGACTGGGTCGTGATCTTCTGGCGGGTCACGAAGGCGACCTCGGTGGAGAGCATGTCGAGGTAGACCGGCTCGAAGGAGGCGTCGTAGCCGGCGGCTACCACCTTGGCGGTGACGTCCGACTCGGTCTCACCGCTGAGCGCCTGCTGTCGGGCCGCGGATAGCTCCGCCGCGGTGGCCGGACCACCGTTGGCCTTGAGCGCGTCGTCGTAGAGCTTCTGGCCGACGAGCGTGTTCAGCACCAGCACGCGCCGATCGGAGACCGACGGCGGCGCGGCCGCACCAGCCGCCGCCGGAGAGGGGCTCGCTGATCCGACGTAGCGGCTGACGTCGGTGGATTCGATGCGGTCACCACTGACGGTCGCCGCCGCACCGACCTTGGTCTGGCAGGCGGTCATCGTGGTGAGGGCCAGCAGGGCAGCACCGACGGCGATGGCCGCGCGCCGGCGTCCGTGGGCGCTCACCGCGCGCCGGCGGGGTCGAACCGGTGCATTGCTCTCTGCGGTCGCAGCTGAGGCACGAATCGTCACCCGCCTAGGTTCTCACACGGGCCCAGAGGCCCTGCGCTCACCGGTACCGCACGGCTGCAGCCCCGCGAGAATCCGACAGAATGCCTCCGGGTCGATAGACTCCGCTGGTGCGTCGGCTGCTCTGGCTCGTGCCGGTTGCGGCCGTCCTCCTCATCGCTGCCCTGCTCGTGGCGCTGCAGCCCTCCCCGCGGCCGGTAGCGAACTCCGAGCCCCACCCAGGATCGGCCGCGACAGCGACCACCGCCGCGCCCGGCAGTGACGCCCCCAGTACCCCGACACTCGCCGTCTCATCGCCGCCGACGTCGGCCGCCACCCCGACGCCCACCCCGGTACCGACCGGCCAGAGCCTTGGGCGGCGACCGAGCCCCACCGGGTCACAGCCGGTCCCACCGCCGCAGGCGTCGTCTCCGACGGTGCCGCCGGTGCTCACCAGTCGCCCAGGGCCGGGCGTGGTGCTGCAGAGTTTCGACGCCGGCCGCTGCAGCACCTCCTCGTGGCGGGCCAGCTTCGCCATCGACTACATCGCCACGAACGGCTCGAGCCTCGGCGCGGTGAACGACGCTGGCCTCGACGGCGTCGGCTGCGCGGCGCGAATCCAGCTCAATCCTGGCGATGAGCGCCTTGAATTCCACGGCTCACCCAGCCAACTCGACGGCCAGACGCGCTACTACGGCGTCGCGCTGCGGCTCGATCCGACGTTCCCGCTAAGCACCGACACCGTGCTCTTCCAGTTCGTCAACACAGATGGAGGCGGCACCTTCGCGCCCCCGCTGCAGATGACGCTGCAGCAGGGGAACCTGCAGTTCTGGAACTACTCCACGCCATCAGGGCAGATTGACGACAGCAAGCAGACGGTGCGCTACCGCCTGCTCTGGCACGCGCCCGCCGTCCGTGGGGTCTGGCTGCGATTCGTCCTCGGCGTGACCTGGGGCAACTCCGCCGCTAGCGGCCAGGTGAGCCTGGCCTACCAGGGCAGCCAGGTGCTCGCCCCAACCCACGTCCAGACGCTCTACTCCTACTCCAGCGGCGCCCCTGAACCGGTCTACTGGAAGTTCGGCGTCTACGGCGGTGGCACCGCGCCCGGTCCGCGAATCGTCGACTTCGGCTGGTATCGCGTCGGAACCTCTGCGGCGGCGGTCACCCCGTGAACCCGTCTCGACCACTGCCCACCGTAGTGATCGTCAGCTACCGGCGTGCGGATCTGCTGCGCCAGTGCCTGATCGGCGTCCGTGAGCACTTACCCGATCACCCGGTGATCGTCTGGGACAACCGCTCTGAGGCCAGCGACGAGATCGCCCGGCTGGCCGGGGAGTTCAGCGAGGTGCAGTGGCACTTCAGCCCGCAGAACCTGGGGTTCGCCGCCGCGGTGAATGCTGCGGCGAGGCTCTGCGAGGGCGACCTGCTGCTACTGAATCCAGATGCCGAACTCCTCACCTCGCTACCGCTGTTGCACCGCGCCGCTGCCCGTTCCGGGGTCGCCGCCGTGGCACCGCTGGTCGCGGCCGAGGCCGCCGGTGATTCACCGCGGGGTCGTACCGGCTTCGACGTCGCCCATCGCCGCAGCGGGCTGATCCGGGCCATCGTCGCCCACGCCGGCTACGCCGAGCGACTCCGGACCACACCCTTCTCCGACCTCTATCCGGAGCCGCCGAGCGGCGTCACCGGCTACCTCACCGGCGCCTGCCTGCTGATCACCCGCGACGCCTGGAGTCAGATCGGTCCCTTCGATGAGGAGTTCTTCCTCTACGGCGAGGAGGCCGACTGGCAGCGGCGAGCCGTGGCCGCCGGATGGCGACTCGAACTCGTGGCCGAGACCGGCATCCGGCACCGCGGCCACGGCACGGTCGCCGACGACAACGACGCCGCCCGCCGCTCCCGGGACCTGCTCACCAGCAACATCGCGCTGCAGTTCGAGAAGTCCGGGCGGGGGCGCCGCGGGCAGGCCTACCTGGTGACCGCCGGGCTCCTGGAGCGCTGGCAACGCTCCAAGCGCGAACCGGCCGCGGTTAAGGCACCCGCCACCCCGGACGTTCTCATCACGACGAACACGCTGGGTTTCGGTGGCGCCGAGCGGCAGCGGGTCCTGCTGGCCAACGAACTGGCGGCCCGCGGGCACCGGGTGACCCTGCTCTGCCTGCAGCGCCTGGGGCCGCTGGCCCGCGAGGTCGCCCCCGCGGTGCGCCTGATCCGTCGGCCGTGGTGGGCACCATGGGCCATCGGTGGCGCGGCGGGCGGCTCGTCGGGACAGCTGGTCATCAGCGGAACCACGAACACCGAGGTCGGCTTCGCAGTGCTGCGGTCGCTGGCCGGACGGCGGCGCCGCTGGCTCGTCGCCGCCCACAACCCGCCCCGGAGCGGGGCGGCTACCTACTCCGCACCGCTGGCCCGGGCTATCCGCTTCAGCGACGGTGTAATCGCTCTCTCGCAGCGGCACTGGCTGGAGTTGACGGCCCATCAGCAGCTCAACCGGCGTTACTTCGTGGCGCCGAACGGGGTCGACCTGCCGACATCGCCCGCGCCGACAACGGCGGCAGCGGTCGGCGGTCCTGAACGAGTTCCTCAACTTCGCTTCATCGGACGGATGGTGGTCCAGAAGCGGGCCGACCTACTGGTCGCCGCTCTGGACCAACTACGGGACCTCCCCTGGCAGCTCACCATCTACGGCGACGGGCCGGATACCGAGCAACTCCGGCAGCGCACTCCGCCCGACCTCCTGGCGTCCGGGCGAGTCGTCTGGGGCGGCTGGACGGCCGGTGCCGCCGAGGGTCTGGAGGGTGTCGACCTGCTCTGCGTTCCCAGCGGGGCCGAGGCCTTCCCGATCGTGATCCTGGAGGCGATGGTGCGCGGGGTCGCGGTCGCCGCGTCAGCCGTCTGCGCGGTGCCGGAGATCCTCGACGAGGGACGGGCCGGACGCCTGGTCGAGCCGGTGAGCGTCGCCGCCTGGCGCGACGCGCTGCGCGACCTGCTGCAGAATCCCCAGCAACTTGTGGGGCTGGCTCGCGCCGGAGAGCAGCGCGCCCGCCGCCTCTACTCAGTCGCGGCGATGGCCGATCACTACCAGCGCATCATCGACGAGGTGGGCCGATGAGGGTGCTCTGGATCTCCCCGTGGCTCCGTTCACTGGCCCGGGTGCAGGTAGACGCGCTGGCCCGAACCGGCATAGAAACACTGCTCATCACCACGCAGCGCCACCCCGAGTCAGACGGTGTGCGCGGCGGCGAGGTGATCGTCGATCAGAGCCTGAAGCACCCCGCGAGCTGGCTCGACTTCCTCACCGCGTACCGGCGCGCCCGCCGCTTCGCCCCGGATATCGTCGTGGTCGAACTGGTCCGCGATCCGCGCTGGCTCCCCTTCACCCGGCTGGCCCCCTACGTCACGCTGGTCCACGATGACGCACCGCACGACGCCACCGAAGTGCCGCCGAAGCGGGTGCGACAACTGCGGTCCCGCCTCGACGCCCACGCGGCCCGGGTCGTCGTCTTCAGCGACTTCGTGGCCGAACAGCTAAAGAAAACAAGGGGAATCGAGGCCTACCCGATCCCGCTCACCAGCGACCTCGCCGACGATCAGGTGCCGCCGTTTGTCGACGCCGACGGTCGGCGCAACTTCGTCATGGTCGGGCGGATCGGCCCCTACAAGAACGTCGACGTAGTACTGGAGGCGTGGCGGCGACACCGCGAGGGAGCGACGTGGCGCGGCGACGAACTGGTGATCATCGGCGACGGTGCACCGCCGCCGGCGACGGCCACGGCTGAGTCAGTGCAATTGCGGACCGGCGCGTTTCGCTATCGCGAGGTGGTGGAGGAGCTGGCGGCGGCGAAGGGCGCGCTGGTTCACTACCGCTCGGCGTCCCAGAGCGGCGCACAGGTACTGGCCATGCAACTCGGAGTGGTGCCCATCGTCTCGACGGTCGGAGCACTCCCGGCGTACCAACCGAGCGGCGAGGGGGCCCTCGGCATCGACGACATCCCAGCACTGGCCGCCGCCTTCGACGCGCTGGCCGATCCGCAGCAGGCGGCGCGCCGAGGGGCAGCCGCCAGCCAGCACTACCAGCATCACTACCGAGCCGACGAGTCAGCTCGCGCGCTGCGATCCCTCTTCGACGAGATCCTGCGCTGAATCAAGGGGATTCACGATCTCATCCGGCCAATTTCCCCAGGTCGTCGCGACGCCAACAGAAGTCACCGGGACGGGAATCTCCGCCGGCGAAGGCCGCACCGGCGCCGGCACCGCAGCGGAGCCGGTGACGTCCCGCCAGAGCGCCACCAGGCGCTGCATCCAACCGTCCAGCGCATACCCGTGGGCGGTGCTGCGGGCGGCGTCGGCCAACTGGCCGCGCAGGTACTCGTCTTCGACCAGCCGCTCGATCGCCTCAGCGATGCCGAGATGGTCACCCGGAGCCACCAGCAGGCCGTTGACACCGTCGCTGATGACCTCGCCGATGCCGCCCACCGGGGTCACCACCGGGGCCAGCCGGAAGGCCATCCCCTCCAGCAGCGCCATCGGCAGGCCCTCGTGGTAACTCGGCAGCAGCAGGATGTCTGCCTCGTCCAGCAGCAGATCGCGCCGCTCCGGGCTCAGCCAGGTGTGAATGCGCACGACGTCGCCCAATCCCAGTGCGGCAACCTGAGCCCGCACCTGGTCAACCTCGCCGTCACCAGCGGCCACGATCTCCAGGCGCTGCTGCACGTGCGGGGGTAGTGACGCGGCCGCGGTCAGCAGGTCATAGATGCCCTTGCGCCGGCCGAACCGTCCGAGAAATACGGCGGTTACCTTCGCCGGCGCGCCTTCGCCCGCTTCGAGCTGCGAGAGCTGCTCGGGCCAGCTCACCGGGTTCGGGAGCACCAGGATCTGCTCCGGCCGCAGCCGGAGGCGCTCCTCGTACTCGAGGGCGATCGGCTTGCCGAGCACGAGGTAACGATCAGCTCGCAGCAACCAACGGATCAACCTCCGCTGCCGCGGCGGCCGGGAGTCGAACCATTTGGTGAACCGCGATCCGTGGGCATGCACGATCGTCGGCACCCCGCAGAGTTCGGCCCAACGCAGCACCAGACCCTTGCGCACGACACTGCCGCCGTAGGAGATGTGCACGTGCACGACGTCCGACCGTCCCGCGCCGAGGAGCAGGAACGATCGTGCGAGTCCGCGGGCGGCGACCGAGAGGCGAGTCCGCAGCGAACCGTCGCGATGGGTGACGACGCTGGTGAGGGCGATGTCAGCGTGCTCGCCGGCCGCACCGGACATCAGCCGGATGACGGTGGCGATCCCGCCGCGCTCGTTCGGGCCGGAGCCGACGACCAGCACGCGCACAGCCGATGCGCCGGCGGCACCTCGACCACGAATCAGACCACGCCTCAGACCACGCCTCTGGCCGCGCAGCTGGGCCCGCACTCGACTCTGCACTAGGCCACCGCCGTGGTCGACCCGGTACTGGCGGCATCGTGGGCAACCTCGCGCAGCGAGGGCTCGGCCAGCACCCAGCGGCCGCCACCGGCCTCGATCTCGGGGAGGTCACGCCGAACCTCGTCGAGGAGGTCGGGGACGAAGAGAAGCACTCGATCGGCGCCGAACTCGATGAGTTGCGGCACGCCGACCACCTCGATCCCGACGCCGGGTATGGCCCGTCCGGCCTTGGCCGGCGAGCGGTCGGCGACGAAGGAGATCAGCTCCGGGCTTATCTGGGCGGCGTTGAGCAGCGGCACGGCCCGCGACGCGGCCGCGTAGCCCGCGACCTTCAGCCCGGCCGCCGCGGCGGCCACGAGCCAGGTATGCAGTTCGCTGGTGGTGCGGGTCAGATCGTCCTGCAGCGACGAGGCATACGCCGGGTCGGTCACGCCGCAGCGGCGGTCGGCCTCGAGGAGGCGACGCACCGAGGCGTCCGGCTCCGCGTCCCGCTGGAAGGCCAGCAGCAGCGTGGTGCCGTAGAGCGGGAAGGCCCAGGCCGTCGCCGGCGCCAGCCCCAACTCGGCGAGCATGCCGACGAGCGCGGTGACGCTGTAGTACGCCATGTGCCCGTGGCGCAAAGCGTTCCACTGCCCGAGATCGACGATCGTGGTGAGCGGGTGGAACTGCAGCAGCAGGGTCCCGCCAGGGGCGAGCCGGTCCACTCGCGCGGCCAGGGCCGCACGCTGGTCGGCCTCGTGCATGAGCGAGAAGACATCGAGAACGATGTCGGCGCGCTCCGGGGACTGCCCGGCCTCAGCCGGTGCGTCGGTGAGATCGACCACGCCACGCTCGGCCAGCCGTCCGCGCCAGCTGCCGCCGTGGGGGCTGTCGAACTCGACCAGACGGGTGCCGCTACTCAAGAGTCCGGCCGACGCGACCATGACGATGGCCTGATCCGCCTGCGCGATCAGTGCCTGCGGCTCGACTCCCCGCGGCTCGTCGGGCACGGTCGGGTCGTCCACCAGCTGCGCCAGCCCGCAGTTCCCACAGACGGCCATCTGAAGTGGAAATATCTTGGTATGTGCAGCTTCACTGAGCAGCGGAAAGTCATCCGCCGCCGGCTGCTGCCCCAGATCGAGGACTACCTGGTCAAGGCGCTCGGAGCACCAGCGGCAGTGAGCATCGATCCCAATCACGCTGCCCACTTTGCCACATACTTCAACTTTCGCAGCTTGAACCCGAAACTCACAGTTACAGCAAAAATCTCGAGGTCACAAATGCGGCATTTACGGACATCGATCATGGCAATGTCACGCCCCGTTACGGTAGGCCCACCCCCGCAAATGCCGGGCGAGCAGGTTCGGCGAGTCAGTTCGGCCCAGCGAAACTCGATCTGCGGAATCCCCCCGGGCCCGCTACGTTATGGCCTGGAGAAGCACCAGGTTGTGTCTCGTACGTCAAGTACCACGTACGAGACGATACGGGACCGAAAGTAACGACACCGTTACCAGCGGATGACGAAAGGACTCGCGTGACCGAACCGAAGACCGCCCGTTCGCTGCAGCTACGCCAGGAGCTGAGCCGGCTGGTTCCCGGTGGCGCCCACACCTACGCCAAAGGCGACGACCAGTACCCCGAGCACCTCGCTCCCCTGCTGGTGCGCGGCCAGGGCTGCCGGGTCACCGACGTCGACGGCAACCAGTACATCGAGTACGGGATGGGGCTGCGCTCGGTCACCCTCGGCCACGCTGACGCCCGCGTCCTCGACGCCGTCCGTGCGCAACTCCCGGACGGCTCCAACTTCACCCGCCCGACCGAACTGGAACTGCGCACGGCGCAGGACTTCCTGGCCCTGATCAGCACGGCCGAGATGGTGAAGTTCACCAAGAACGGCTCGGACGCGACGAGTGCGGCCATCCGCCTGGCCCGGGCCGCCACCGGACGGGACCTGGTGGCGATCTGCAGCGATCAGCCCTTCTTCTCCACCGATGACTGGTTCATCGGCACCACCGCGATGCACGCTGGGGTCCCGAAGAGCGTCACCGACCTCACCGTCTCCTTCCGCTACAACGACCTGGAGTCGCTCCGCCAGCTGCTGCAGGCGCACCCGGGCCAGCTCGCCTGCGTGATCCTGGAGGCGATGTCGGTGGCCTGCGAACCGCAGGACGGGTTTCTCGAGGGACTGCGGGCGCTCTGCAGCGAACACGGGGTCGTGCTCATCTTCGACGAGATGATCACCGGATTCCGTTACCACAACGGCGGTGCCCAGCAGCTGGTCGGCGTGACGCCCGATCTCTCCACCTTCGGCAAGGCGCTGGGCAACGGCTTCGCCGTCTCGGCACTGGCCGGCAAGCGGGAACTCATGGAGCTGGGCGGCTTCCCGCCGCCCGACCGTGACCGCGTCTTTCTGCTCTCCACGACCCATGGCGCCGAAGGGCACGCGCTGGCCGCCGCCCGCGCCGTCATCGCCGCCTACCAGCAGGACGGCGTGGTCGAGACGATGCAGACCCAGGGCGAGAAGCTCATCGCCGCGCTCACCGGGGTGATCTCAACCCACGGGCTCACCGATCACTTCACGCTCACCGGGCGGGGCTGCAACTTCGTCTACGGCACCCGGGACGCCGACGGCGCTCCCTCCCAGCCGTTTCGCACGCTTTTTCTGCAGGAGATGCTGCTGCGCGGGGTGCTCGCCCCGAGCTTCGTGATCAGCGCGGCCCACACCGACGACGCCCTCGACGAGACGGCGGAGGCGGTGGACGGGGCCCTCGGTGTCTACGCCCGAGCCCTCAACGGTGGCATCGACCGCTACCTGAAGAGCCGCTCGGTGAAGCCGACCTTCCGCAGCCGGGCATGAACGTCGAATCCGGCGCGATCGCTGGCGTCCTCCTCTTCACGCCCACGCCCTTCACCGACGACCGCGGCTTCTTCACCCGTACCTTCGACAGTGACGTCGCGACCCAAGCCGGAGTGGACGCCCAGTCGTTCCGGCAGGACAGCCAGTCCCGATCGCACCGGGGCGTCATCCGGGGCATGCACCTGCGTACCGGGGCTGGTGAGGCGAAACTGGTGCGCTGCTCCTACGGCGCCATCCTCGACGTCCTCGTCGACCTCCGCCCCGACTCGCCGACCTTTCGGACCCTGGCGACGTACGAGCTCGACGACGTCTCGCATCGCAGCCTCTACATCCCGGCCGGCGTGGCGCACGGCTGGCAGGCGCTCAGCGAGCCCGCCGACGTCTGCTACCGGATCGACCGGGAGCATGATCCGCGCGAAGACCTCACGATCGCGTATGACGATCCGGAGCTGGCGATTCCCTGGCCGCTGCCGGCCGGAGTCACGAGCGAACGAGACCGGAGCGCGCCCCGCTTGGCCGAGATCCTGCATCTGCTCTGAGTCCAGCCGAGCCTGCGTCGCCTTCTCCCGTCGAAGGATTGTCCTTCGAAGGAGCGGTTTCGGCGCTCAGATCGGTGTTTCGGGGGACAGAGTGAGTCCGACGGGCGCTAGGATCGGTCGAGATTAGCCTGCAAATTACGGCGGAATTCGGCCGAGTCGTGCGCCACCCAGACGTCGTGGGAGGCCGGTCGTCCGCGATGCAGCCGCGAATCGATAAGGCGCCCCTCGCAGTGGAAGCCGAGCACAGCCAGCAGGGCGCCCCGGTCGAGCTCCCCCGCCGCTGCGGGCTCAGCCAACACCGGCACCTCACCGAAGTACCGGCTCGGGGGACGATCTGACGCCGCGATATGCAGTAAGAACAAGGCCATTCCCCGCTCGGCGACGACCTGGGACGAGGCGCCACCCACCCCGCGGCTGTCGACCCAGAGGGTCAGATCGGCACTGGAGGTTCCCCCGTCGATCCGGGCACTTACCTCACCGACCAGCTCGCCCAGCGCTTCGCCAGCCGTCAGCAGCAGAAGTTCCACCACCCGCTCACCCCGGCGCGCCTCGGCTCGCTCGGCCAGCATCCGATCGGTCCAGGTCAGCAGCGCCTCCTCCTGGCTCCACCGGTCGGGGCGGCCCGCCGGCTGCGGATGCTGCTCGGCCAGCTCGTCCGTGTGGGCCAGCAGGCGGGCGGCAAAGCGGTCGACGTCGCCGAGCAGCGGCGGTCGCAGGAGCAGCGTCGAGCCGCCGACCGAGGTCGGACTCAACTGCGAATGACCAGTGTTTGACGGCAGAATCTGGCGCTTGAGTCGGCGTAGCCGCCCCCGCGCACGGCGCAGTCGGACCCGCGCGTAGCGGCCGGCTGTGCTCAGTTGCGGGTTCACGTCGCCGGCTGACTGGGGACGGTCGGCTCGATCGCCGGGGCCGGGCTCCGCCCCAGCAGCGAGCGGACCGTGGCCAGCCGGACCGGGCCGAAGAGGAGGTTCGCCCCGAAATAGGCCGCAGAGATAAGGAGGATCGCGATCAGCACGTTCAGCTCCGTGGTGAGCCACCAAACCACCACACCGCAGCCGACGGCCGGGGTGAGGCGGGTCAGGAAGAGCCAGCCGAAACGGTACCCGGTGAGCCCGCGCAGCCGCCAGGACGCGATCAGCACCCCGGAGAGCTCGCTCGCCACCAGGGCAACCCCGGCCCCGACCGCACCGTGAGACGGGATGAGAACCAGGTTCAGCAGGATGTTCACGCCGAGATTCACGACGTTCAGACGCAGCAGGAAGCGCTGGTCGTGCGCGGCAAAGAGCGCCTGCCCGAGCAGGCCGGTGAAGAACGTCAACGCCACCGCGACGAGCAGGATCCGCAGCGGCTGGGTTGAGATGGAGACGAACTCCGGAGCGGC
The DNA here is from genome assembly GCA_900100325.1 of Frankineae bacterium MT45. NCBI lineage: Bacteria > Bacillati > Actinomycetota > Actinomycetes > Frankiales > Frankineae bacterium MT45. The sequence continues at coordinate 1,358,049 of LT629697.1, read as the reverse complement.
CAGCAGCGCGACCACCCGCCCCGCAACCAGGCCACCGAAGACGACGATCGGCGTCGCCAGGAAGAGCAGGAGTTCGGCGCTGCGCGAGACGAAGGCGGCGAACGCGCCCACATCATGGGCGTACTGCTCGGTCATCGTCGAGAGCGACGAGGCGAGGAAGAACGCCGACAGAACCGACAGGTTGAAGGCGATCGTGTAGGCCAGACCATAGGCCGCTATCTCGGCGTGTGTGCTCAGCAGCGAGAGGATCAGGCCGTCGATTCGCCAGTAAAGTACGCCGATGATGCCCACCGCGGTGATCGGCAGGCTCTCCCGCAGCAGGTCGATGCTGGCCCGCCGGGCGAAGATCGGGGTGAGCGTGATCTGCCGTGCCGCGGCCCCCACGAAGATGAGCAGCTGCACCAGCGGCGGCACCACCTGCACGACCCCGATCCAGAGCAGGCCGCCATGCAGGTGCACCACCAGCAGCGTCGCCAGCAGTGATGCGACCCGGCAGATCGCGTCGGCCGAGGCGACGGCCCGGAACCGGACGGAGGCCAGGAAGACCGGGTGCAGGCAGGAGGAGATGGTGGAGAGAACCAGGCCGCCGCCCACGATGAGGATGAGCAGCGGCAGCGGGTCCTGCCCGTGGTAGATCGCCCAGCCGACGGTGGCGCAGACCCCCAGCAGCGGCAGGCAGTAGATCAGGCTGAGGCCGAGATTCACCCGGACCAGGGTGGCCAGATCACCCTCCTCGCCCGTCACCTTCCGCACGATGACGCCACCGATCCCGAGTTCGGTGAAGCTGGCCCAGAGTGCGATGTACACGGTGGCCGCGGTGAGGAGGCCGTAGTCGTCAACACTGAGGTAACGAGTGGTGACCGCGACCGTGAAGATCGACGCGACGGTGCCGAGAAGTCGTCCGAGCAGCTGCACGCCGACAGCACCGACGATGCGGTTGGCGCGGCTCAATGCAGCTCCGCCGGCTCGTCGAACATGACCAGAGTTTAATAGGACACTAAGGTCGGCTCATGCCAACGTCCGCGCCGACCAAGGTCTACGTCGACCTGGCCGCGGAACTGGACAGCGAGCACTGGCGCCGGCGCCACGACCACGACGAGGTGCCCGACGCCACTCCCTACGGGCTCGATCGCCTGGCCCACTACGGGATAGACGTCACCCTGCGTGAACCGGCCTTCACCCCGCTGGCCTCCAACCACGGCGGCTGGCGTTCCAGTTCCGTCCTCGGCCGGGTTGCCCGCACGCTCCGCCACCGCAGCGGCGGCGCGCAGTTGCTGGAGGCCACGCTGAACCTGCCGGCCGGCCAGCGGCGGGCGGCCGATGTGGTGCTCTGCTACGACGAGCGCACCGGCGTCCCGGCCGCGCTCACCCCGTCCCGCCTGGCACCGCCGACCGTCACCGGAGTCGGCTGGCTGAGTCGGGTCGCCGACGCCAACCCGGCGATGGCCCGGCTGGCCCTGCGCGCCCTCCCCCGGGCCGCCCTCGTCTGGACGCAGTGCACTCCGGTGTTGCCGCTACTGAGCAGCGAGTGGGGGGTGGCGCCGTCGCGAGTCCGGTTCATCCCCTTCGGCATCGACACGGACTTCTACCGCCGGCAACCGCCGCCCGAGCGGCCGGGCATCGTGGTGAGCGCCGGCGAGGACCGCTACCGCGACCACCAACTCCTGGTCGACGCGGTGGCCGCGCTGCGTGAAGAACACCCGGAGATTCACCTCGAACTGGCCACCGCCACCCCGCTCAACGCGCCCGAGGGGCTCCTCACCCAGCACACGGCGCGCCTCGACGGCGCCATGCGTGCGGTCTACCAGCGCGGCAGCGTGGTGGCGATCGCGTTGAAACCGACGGTCACCGGCTCCGGCCTCTCGGTGGTGCTTGAGGCGATGGCCAGCGGGCGGCCGGTCGTCGTCACCGGAAACCCCGGGATCGACGACTACGTGACCGATGGCGAGACCGGCCTACTGGTGCCACCCGGAGATCAGGCGGCGATGAGCCGCGCCATCTCACAACTGCTGGCCGACCCGCAGCGGGCCGCGGAGTTGGGGGCCGCCGGCGCCGCCCGGGTGCGGGCCAATTTCACCAGCGAGATCATGGCCCAGCATCTGGCCGAACTGCTCAAATCCGCCTAAGACGGCAGGTTGAGCGCCTTCAGCTGGTCGCGCAACTGCTGGCGGACGGCCGCGTTGTTGTGCACGACCCAGACCTCGTGATCCTTGCGCCCGGCGCTGGTGTCACGCAGTCCGGTAAGGACGATCTCACGCTGATAGCCAATGTTTTTCAGCAGAATCCCCGGCGCCGGCGAGTCGACGGCATTCGGGCCGACGATCCGGCGCAGCGGGTCGGGTCCGGTGAAGGCGCGGAGCACGCCGAGCAGAGTGGCCGCCTTGGCCACCGCCGAGCCGCGGGCCGCGGCGGCGACCCAGCCCGACTGCTCACCGGTGCCGGTCTCGGGATCGACCGCGTCGATGCCGTACTCGCCGGCGACCACCCCGTCGAGCCGGATCACGTACGGATAGGCCAGCCCGCGCCGGGCAGCGGCTCGCAATTCGATGCACCGCTGCGTCCAGACGAGGGGAGTCTGTCCGGCCGCCCAGTCGGACGTCTCGGCCGGAAAGGCCATCTCCAGCCGCTGCTGGTTGGCCAACCGGGCCGCGCACCACTGCTCGGCGTCACGCAACCGCGGTGGGCTCAGCGTCACCACCCCGGAGCGCACCGCGACCGGACCGAGCGTCTCGTTCCACCAGCTCTGCGGACGGAGCGCGCCCCGGGCGGCGGCCGTGGAGCGGCGCAGCGCCACCTGTGTGACTCGTCCGACCGTGGCTGGAGAAAGCATGATCCGCGATGCTACCTAGCGATTCTGCCGGTAGCATCACTTCGCAATGAACGTCACCGACCTGGGCACTGCGCTGGTACGCCGCCGCGGCTACGCGATCGCAGTAGTCATCGTGGCGATCCTGGCTGCCGCCTACAGCTGGTCCAACGCCAGCGCGCTGCGTCAGACGTCCACCGATCTGCTCATCACCCCGCCGGCCTTCTCCAGTGGCCCCGGTGATGTCGTTGATCAGAACCCGATGCTGAATATCAACAGCAATGTCGCCCAATTGGCCTCCGCGCTGGCCACCACGATGCAGTCGGAGGCGGTCGCCTCGGACCTGGTGCAGGCCGGCGCCTCTGGCGGGTTCACCGTCAGCAACGTCTCCTCGGACAACCCGAACACAGCGACGATCACGGCCCAGATCCACTTCGTCGTCACCGGTGACGACGCCGACAGCACGTTAAAGTCGGCCAACCTCATCGTCGCCGAGGCCAAGAAGCAACTGGCGAAGCTGCAGTCCGATAGCAACGCCCCGGCGAAGTCCCACGCCACCCTGTCGATGCTGTCGGCCCCGGGCACCCCGACGCTGGTGAAGAGCACCCGGCTGCGGGCCTCGGGTGGCCTGGCCGCGATCATCATCATCGTCGGCTTCGTCATCATCATCATCGTCGACGCGCGCCTGGTCGCCCGGGCCACCCGGCTGCGGCACCGCACCTCCCAGCGCCCGCCCACGGCCACCTTCAGCGGCCCGGCGCTGGCCACCACCGGCGACGGCTCGGCCAACGGCCACCCGAAGCAGCCCAGCGAGAAGGCGGCCACGGAGACCGGCGACGAGACGCCGGTCAACGACCCGTTGCGGTAGCACGCCATGAGTGAGCTGGACGAGCTGCAGGAGCGTCCACTGATCGACCGGGCGCGGGCCTTCGCTTTGGCGCAGCGCGACCGCATCCGCGAGTTCGGCTGGGCACCCTTCACCGTCTGCGTCTGTCTGGTGCTGCTACTGGTGATGCGGCAGTCGTTCACCGTCCCCTACACCGGCCTCGGGCAGAGCCCGGCCCAGCTGCTGATCCTCGTCACCGGAGCGCTCTGGGTACTGACCCGCCTCGCCGGCCAGCGCAGCGGGGTTCGAACCGGTGCGATCGGGATCGCCGTCTTTGCGCAATTCATGGCGGCCCTCATCGCCTACACCGGCGGCGCGTACGCCTTCCTCACCCCGGACCAGGTGGCGGCCAGTCAGCGGGCGCTCATCACGACCTGCAGCCTCACCGCGTTCCTGCTCTTCGTCGTGATGAGCCTGCGCACCACCCGGCAGATCGAGATCCTGCTGCGGTGCGTGCTGGTCGCGGCCGCGGTCAGCGGCATCTACGCGCTCGGTTACGTCGCCACCGGCACCGACCTCGGCGCGCTGATCCGCCTACCCGGGCTGAAGGTGAACGAGGCGGCGACCGCCTACGAGAACGCCCGCCGGGCCGGCCTCGCCCGTCCGCGCGGCGCCGCCGGGCACCCGCTGGAGCTCGGGGCGCTGATGACGGTGGTGATCCCGATCGGCCTCGGGGTCTGCTTCGCCGCCCAGCGCCGGGGCACGCGCGTCTGGCCGTGGAGCCTGGCCACCGCCATCGTCGCCGCCGCAGCCGCCGCGTCCCTCTCGCGCAGCGCGGTCATCGGCACCGCCGCCGCCCTGCTGGTCATGGTGCCCCGGTGGCCGCTGCGCCGTGCCTTGACGCTGCTGGCCGGCCTCGGCATCGCCTCGCTCGGGGCTTACCTGCTCGGGTCCAAGATCGCCTCGGCCATCGTGACGCTCTTCGTCACCGGTTCCCAGGACGGCTCACTGGAGTCCCGCGGCTACGGCCGCTTCTACGTCTACTACGCCGTCGGCAACCACATCTGGATCGGGCAGGGGCTGGGTACCTACAACGTCCCGATCCAACCGGTGCTGGACAACCAGTACCTCGACCAGTTGATGGAGACCGGCGTCATCGGGCTCACCGCCTTTGCCGGGCTGCTGGTGACGGCGCTGCTGGTGGCGACCCGGGTGGCCAGCCAGATCGACCGGTGGCGGGTGCCGAACGTCGACCCAGTGCTGGCCGAGCTGGCCTCTGGAGTGGGCGGCGCGATGATGGTGGTCATCACGACCAACCTGGTGCTGGACACCTATGGATTCATTCAGATCTCGACGCTGATGTGGACGCTCTTCGCGGTGGTGGCCGCGATGCGCAACGTCGCCGATATCCGGCCGCCGTTCCCAGATCTGGAGCTGCTGGCTAGTGCCGAATCCAGCGCATCTGGTCATCGAGCTTCTGATCCGCCTGGAGTTTCGCCAGCCACGGCAGGCGTTTGAAGCTCGCCCGGTACACGTGCTCGGTGAGCTGGTAGCGGCTGTACGCGTCGTAGAGCTCCTGCGCCCCGGCGGCCACCGTCCACTGGGCCTCGAACTGCGGAACCAGCTTGTTTATGCGGGAGAAATCGACCCGGTACGAGCGGGGATCGTTGCCGGCCTCGCCGGTGATGCGCACCGTCGACCCGGGGACCGTGGCGGCGACGATCTCGGCGATGTCGCTCACCCGCAGGTTGGCCGCGTCGCTGCCGACGTTGAAGGCGGTGTCATGGACGTCCTCCCGCGGTGCGGTGAGGCAGGCCACGAAGGCGGCCGCGATGTCGCGGGCATGCACGAGCGGGCGCCACGGGGTGCCGTCGGAGAGGACCAGCACGGTCCCGGTGAGGTAGGCCGATGCGACGAGGTCGTTGAGCACGATGTCCCCGCGGAGCCGCGGCGAGAAGCCGAAGGCGGTGGCATTGCGCAGGTAGACGGGCTCGAAGGAGTCGTCGGCGAGCTCGTGGAGGTCGTCCTCGACCCGGACCTTGCTCACCGCGTACGGGGTGACCGGCGAGAGCGGCGCCTCCTCGCCCACCAGCGCGTCACCTCCGGAGGTGCCGTAGACGCTGCACGTGGAGGCGTAGAGAAAGCGTCGGACGCCGGCCTCGCGGGCGGCCCGGGCCAGGCGCACGCTGGCGTGGTGGTTGATGTCGTAGGTGAGTTCCGGGGCGAGGTTTCCCAGCGGATCGTTGGAGAGCGCCCCCAGGTGCACCACGGCCTCGAAGTCCTGCAGGTGACCGGCGTTCACGTCCCGCAGATCGCCGTGCAGGGTGGGCGGGTCAAGGGGCTGCGGCCCGAGCACGCAGGGCGCGAAGAGTCCGCTATCGAAGCCCACCACGTCGTGGCCGGCCGCCGACAGCACTTGCGTCATGATGGTGCCGAGGTAGCCCTCGCTGCCAGTGACCAGTACCCGCACTTCTCTTCCTCTCCAGCTGCATCGAGCAGCCGATCTTTACAGCAGAATCTTCGTAGCGGTGAAGGCCTCGGCGTAGCGCTGATTGCACTCGACGCCGCGGATCCGCATGAGGGCCAGGAATGTCTCTTCGTCGAACCAGCTGTGCTCGGTCTGGGATCGGAAGTGCTCGTGGAGCAACTGCGACTTCCGCCGGGCCGCCTCCTCGCTGACCCCGAGGTAGACGTTCGGACGCCCCAGATCCCCGTCGTACTTGAGGATCTCGTAGCTCAGCAGCAGCTGATCACGGAAGACCGTCGGGGCGATCTCGCCGAGCAGACGGTGATCCTGATGGGCGTCCTGCGGCGACGGGGCCAGCACGACCGTGGCTGAGCCGGCGGCGTCGGCCCGGCCACGGGTCTGGTGCACCGCCTCCTTCACGGCCAGCCAGTGCTCGGGCAGGCGCCCGTCCGGCAGTTCCAGCACCTGCAGGTCGACCTCGGCGCCGGCCGCGAAGGCCGGCAGCGCGGCGAAGGCCTCAGCGGCCCGCGGTGGGGTGGAGGCGAGGACGGTGGCCACGACCTGAAGACCGGGAACCTCCTGAGCCAGCCGGGTGATCGTCGCTCCGGCCCCGATCTCGATGTCGTCGCAGTGCGCGCCCAGGGCGACCAGCACCGGGCGGTCGACAGAACGCAGCGCAGCGACGAGGGAGAGGTCCAGCATGCTTTGGGTCGGCCTAGCGGGCGTCGAGGTCGCGAGAGGCCCGGGCCAGGATGTCGGAGGAGGCCTCATCATCCAGCCAGAGCATCCAGGGACGGTAGCCGTTCTCGTAGGCCTCCTCCAGCGCCGCCCGCTCCTTCACGGTGTCGGCCGGGTGCCAGAAGCCACGGTAGGGGTAGGCCAGCAAACGCCCGTCTTTTGCTGCTGATCCGCAGCCGTCCTGGACAAGGTCGGCCCCCTCGAAGAGGTAGTCGAAGATCCCGGTGCGCAGCACGAAGTAGCCACCGTTCTCCCATAGATCCAGGGTGGATACGGAGCGGACGTCGGTGACGTGCGAGCTCTCATCGATCTGCAGGCAGTGGAAGGCCGACTGCGGTGGGACGGCGATCATGCTGGCAACGGCGTCACTGCGCTCGAGGTTGGCCACCATCTCGTTCAACGGGGCGTCGGTGAGGACATCGGCGTAGTTGGCCATGAAGACCTCGTCGTCGCCGAGGAGGTGACGCACCCGGCGCAGCCGCTCCCCGATCGGCGACTTGAGGCCGGTGTCGACGAAGGTGATCGTCCAGTCGCTGATGTCGGTGGAGAGGAGCTCGACGCTGCGCCCGCCGTCGGTCATCACGAAGTCATTGGAGTAGGTCTCCTGGTAATTCAGGAAGTACTCCTTGATGTGGTGCGCACCGTAGCCGAGGCAGAGGATGAACTCGGTGTGCCCAAAGTGCGCGTAGTACCGCATTACGTGCCAGATCAGCGGCCGTGATCCGACCATCACCATCGGCTTGGGGGCACTGCTCGTGCCGTCACGCATGCGCATGCCGTAGCCGCCGCAGAAAAGTACAACCTTCATCAGCTGACGGTCCCCTCTAGACGATCTCTAGTTGCGGAATCGGGAGCACCAGCTGAGCGCCCCAGTCCCGGACGTAGGCCAGCTGCTCGACGAGCTCAGTGCGCAGATTCCACGGAAGAATAAGCACATAGTCCGGCTTGGTGATCTCCAGCTGCTCCGGCGGGTGCACCGGGATGTGCGTGCCCGGCAGGAACCGTCCGTGTTTGTAGGGGTTTCGATCAACCGTGTACTGCAGCAGGTCACCCCGGACACCGCAGTGGTTCAGCAGCGTGTTCCCCTTGCCCGGGGCCCCGTAGCCGGCAACCGTCTTCCCGGCCCGCGATGCGTCGATGAGAAAGCCCAGCAGATCACGCTTGATCTGCAGCACCGCCTGGGCGAATCCGGCGTGCCCGGCCACCGTGTCCAGCCCCGCGGCCCGTTCCTCCGCAAGGAGCTGACGCACCGCATCAGAGGGCTCGCCGGCCACCTCGATCGGACGGGCGAAGGCCCGGATGGAGCCGCCGTGGGTGCTGAGCTCCTCGACGTCCACGACCTCCAGCCCCCCGGAACGGAGCGCCTGGATGAGCGTCAGCAGCGTGTAGTACTGGAAGTGCTCGTGGTAGATCGTGTCGTACTGCCGCCGCTCGATCAGGCGGAGCAGGTGCTGCACCTCGATGGTGACCCAACCGTCGTCGGCGACCAGGGCCCGCAGCCCGCGGGTGAAACCGATCAGGTCGGGAATGTGCGCGTAGACGTTGTTGGCCGCGACGAGATTGGCCTGGCCGAACTCCTGCCCTACCTCGAAGCCGCTCTTCTCACCGAGGAAGCAGACCCGGGTCCGGATCCCCTTCTCGACGGCGACGGCGGCGATGTTGGCCGCCGGCTCGATGCCGAGGACCGGGATGTCGCGGGCCACGAAGTGCTGCAACAGGTAGCCGTCGTTGCTCGCCACCTCGACGACGAGGCTGTCGGAGTCGAGCCCCAGACGCTCGATCATCGCGTCGGCGTAGCGCTTGGCGTGAGCCACCCAGCTGTCGGAGAAGGAGGAGAAGTAGGCGTACTCGGAGAAGATCTCATCCGGGTCGATGTAGTCGGGGAGCTGGACGAGCAGGCAGGACGGGCAGAGCCGCACGTGCAGCGGGTAGGTGCGCTCCATGGCGTCCAGCTCGTCGGCGACCAGGAAGTTCTCGCACGGCGGTGACATTCCGAGGTCGACGAACGTCTCGCTGAGTGGGGTCTGGCAGAGCCGGCACAGCGGGAGATTCTCCACAGTCACGCGCTTGTTGCCTCTCCCGAATCACGAAAACTCGATTTGCTACCGACCGGTATGAGAAGAATCGTACGTGGATGCGGGGCAGCCGTCCTGTTGACGGCGGTGCGCTAACTTCGTCAGGTGCCCCGAACGCCATCCGCGCCCACTCCCGGACGTCCGCGGGTGGTCAACTTCGTCATGATGGACCCCAACAAGCGCGGTCCGGTGGAGCTTCAACTGGCCGAGATGGCCCGGCTCTGGACCGCCGACGGCGGGGAGTTCGTCTGCTACTTCATCGCCACTCCACCGGCCTGGTACCGCACGACGTTGGAGGAGGCGGGCGCCGAGATCGGGCTCCTCGAAGGTGTCACTGATCAGGCGAGTTGGAACCGGGCGGTGGCCGGGGCCGGCGAGCGCCCGGCGCTGGCCCACTTCCATTTCGGCTGGCATGACACGGCGGCCGAACTGGTGCGGGGCGGAGCGGTGGTGATCCGCACCGAGCATTCGGAGCGGAAGCGGCAGCCCGGCGAACCGCTGCGCCGACTGGTGCGCCACCACCGGCAGCGGCCGCTGCACTCCTTCATCGCCGTCTCCGACTACCTGGCCGCCCAGACCCGGCGCGACTATCTGGTGTCGGCCGATCGGGTCCGGCGCATCCACAACGGGGCCGATCTGGATCACTTCCGGCCGCGCCCGGAGGCGGAGCGACGTGAACTGCGCCAGCGGCTGCTCGGCATCAGCGACGACCGGGTGGTGATCACCCAGGCGGCCTTCCTCGACGCCCGCAAACGGCAGGACCTGCTCATCCGGGCGATGCCGGAGCTGCTGGCCGCGGGACGCCCGGCGCACCTCGTGCTGGCCGGCGGCGGCGATCGGGAGGAGGCTCTGCGCGGCCTCATCACCGAACTCGGCGTGGCTGACCGGGTGAGCCTGCTCAGCGGGGACAACGACGTCGCGGCGCTCTATGCCGCCTCGGACATCGGGGCGCTGCTCACCGACCGCGAGGGGCTGGGCGGCAGCGCCATCGAGGCGATGGCCTGTGGCCTACCGCTGGTCACCTCGGATCGGGGTGGCCTCCGCGAGGTGCCCGAAGTCGGCGTCAGCGGTGTGCTGGTCGATCACGACGTGCCGGGTCAGGTCGTCGGCGCGCTGGCACCGCTCATCGACGACGAGGGCCTCCGCCGACGGATGGGCGCGGCGGCACTGCTACGGGCCCGGACGTACTTCGATCAGCGGCGGGCGGCCCAGCAGACTGTGGAGCGCTACCGGGAGATCCTGGGCGAGGTGGCGCGGCCCGCCCGCGACTAGCTGATGGGGGCCTCGGCGAGGTACTGCTGCCAGGCGGCCCAGGCACTGGAGACCATGTCGTCCAGGTCGTGGCTGGCCTGCCAGCCGAGATCGCGCTGGATGGCGGCCACCGAACCGACGATGCGGGCCGGGTCGCCGGGGCGGCGCGGCTGCACGATCGGGGTGAAGTCGAGCCCGGTTACCCGGGCGATGGTGTCCATCACCTCGCGCACTGACGAGCCCGCGCCGCGCCCGACGTTGTAGGCCGGCGCGCAGACGCCGTCGCTCTCCAGGTTGCGGGCCGCGGTCACGTGGGCCTGAGCCAGGTCGACCACGTGGATGTAGTCGCGGACGCAGGTGCCGTCCGGGGTGGCGTAGTCGCCTCCGTTGATCCGCGGGGTCTCGCCGGCCGCGAGCGCCCGGAAGACCATCGGGAAGAGGTTGTACGGGCTGTGGTCGGCCCGGAACTCCGGCCCGGATCCGACGACGTTGAAGTACCGCAGCGAGGTGTGGCGCAGCAGCGGATCGACGACTGCGCAGTCGCGCAGCAGCCACTCGCTGATCACCTTCGACTCGCCGTACGGGCTCTGCGGCCGCGGCGGCTCCTGTTCGTCGACGAGTTCCAGGTCCGGCGTCCCGTAGTAGGAGGCGCTGGAGGAGAGGACGAAGCGGCGGATCTGCCGGGCCATGACGGCCTCCATGAGCACCTGCATGCCGGTGACGTTCTGGCGGTAGAAGTGCAGTGGCTGGCTCACCGACTGGCCGGCGTACTTCACCCCGGCCAGGTGCACGACCCCGGTCACCCCGTACTCGTCCAGGACGTGGGCCACCGCGTCGGCGTCGGTGATCGAACCCTCCACGAAGGGGACGTCATCCGGGACGTAGTCGCGAAACCCCGAGGAGAGGTCGTCCAGGACGACCGTCGGGGTGCCGGCCTCGGCGAAGGCGATGAGCACGTGCGATCCGATATAGCCGGCGCCGCCGGTCACGAGCCAAGTCATGCAGGTAGGTTAGCGACCCGTTCCTGAGCGCCGCCGCAGCCGCCCGGCGCCGAGGCCGAACCGGCCCAGCCTCGTGGGCAGATCGAGGTAGTTGGTGCAGGCTCGACTTATGGCCACGCAATCCTCGTCCGGCTCCGCCGACCCATCGCCCGGCGCCGCCGACTCATCGTCCGGCTCCGCCGACTCATCGTCCGAGCCCGATCTGCCGGCCCATCGCGGCCACGGGCATCGCCGGCAAGGGCGCGGCGAGAACCGTCTACCGCCGGCGCTTGCGGTGACGGTGGCGATCGCCCTCTACGCGCTGCTGCCGCAGTCGCTGCTGCTCGGGCCGCGACTGCTGCTGCCGGCGTTGGAGGTGGTGCTGCTGGTGACGCTGGTGGTCACCCATCCGCGGCGCCTGGACGAGGAGTCCCGGCTCTCGCGCATCCTGTCGCTCGTGCTCACCGCGATCATCATCGTGACGAACCTGACCACGCTCGGCCTGCTGGTCGACCACCTGGCCGAACAGAACGCGAAGGGCGGCGGGCTGCTAGTGGCCGGCCTGCAGGTCTGGGCCACCAACGTGATCGCCTTCGGCCTGCTCTTCTGGAACATCGACCGGGGCGGGCCGGTGGCGCGCAGCAAACTGCCCCGTGAGGAGCTCCCGCTGGCCGACTTCCGCTTCAGCCACGACGAGGACCACGACGCGGTGGTCGAGGTGGCGGCCGGCTCGAGCCGCAACGCCGACTGGGCACCCACCTTCCTGGACTACCTGTACGTGTCGACCACCAACTCCAGCGCCTTCAGCCCGACCGACACGATGCCGCTGTCGAGCCGGGCCAAGATGCTGATGGCCCTCGAAGCGACCGCCGCGCTGCTCGTCTCGCTCCTCATCGTCGCCCGCGCCGTCGGTTCCTTCACCTGAACTCCCACGCCCTTCCGCTCTCACCGCCGAGGGCAGCCGCCGTCAGTTAGCCCCCACCACGTCTTTCAGCACCTTTGCGCACCACGTCAGCAGCGGGACGTCGCGCAGTGGCTCGCCACCGAACTTCGCCTCGGTGAACTTGCCGTCCGGGGCGACGACGCCCTTGGGGCGCGGCACGCTGACGGTGGCCACCGCCTGCTTGTAGAGCGACTTGTCGAAGAGACGCTTGAGCCGGATCTGGGCCGACTCGGCCAGCTCCAGCGGGCCGAAGCGAATCGTGTTTCCCTGCATGGAGACCTCGGTGAGGCCGTAGCTGCGGGCCATGACCTTGAAGCGGGCCACCGCCAGCAGGTTGGAGACCGGCTCGGGTATCGGACCGAAGCGGTCGATCAGCTCCAGCCGCACCGCCTCCACCGCCTCATCCGACGACGCCGAGGCGAGCGCCCGGTAAGCCTCCAGCCGCAGCCGCTCGCCCGGCAGGTAGTCGTAGGGGAGGTTGGCATCCACCGGCAGATCAACCTTGACGTCGATGAACTCCTGCTCCGTCTCGCCGCGGAACTCGGCCACCGCCTCACCGACGAGGCGTACGTACAGATCGAAGCCGACTCCGGCGATGTGCCCGGACTGCTCGCCGCCGAGCAGGTTTCCGGCACCACGGATCTCCAGGTCCTTCATGGCCACCGCCATACCGGCGCCGAGTTCGGTGTGCTGGGCGATGGTGGCCAGGCGGTCGAGGGCCAGTTCGGTGAGCGGCTTCTCCGGCGGGTAGAGGAAGTAGGCGTAGCCCCGTTCGCGCGAGCGTCCGACCCGCCCGCGCAGCTGGTGCAGCTGGGAGAGGCCGAACATGTCGGCCCGTTCGACGATGAGCGTGTTGGCGTTGGGGATGTCCAGGCCGGACTCGACGATGGTGGTGGAGACGAGCACGTCGAAGCGGTTCTCCCAGAAACCAACCATGATCTCCTCGAGGGCGTCCTCCCCCATCTGCCCGTGCGCCACCGCGATCCGCGCCTCGGGTACGAGCTCGGACAGCTTCGCCGCCGCCCGGTTGATCGACTCGACCCGGTTGTGGATGTAGAAGACCTGCCCGTCACGCAGCAATTCCCGGCGAACCGCGGCCGCGATCTGCCGGTTGTCGTGCGCCCCGACGAAGGTGAGGATCGGGTGCCGCTCCTCCGGCGGGGTGAGGATCGTGGTCATCTCGCGGATACCGGTGAGCGACATCTCCAGGGTCCGCGGGATCGGGGTAGCCGACATCGTCAGCACGTCGACCGAGGTGCGCAGCGAGGTGAGGTACTCCTTGTGCTCGACCCCGAAGCGCTGCTCCTCATCAACGATCACCAGGCCGAGGTCCTTGAAGCGCACAGTCTGCTGCAGGATGCGGTGCGTTCCGATGACGATGTCGACGCTGCCGTCGTGCAGCCCGGTCAGCACCTTGTCGGCCTCGGACGAAGCGGTGAAGCGTGACAGCTCCCGCAACTGCACCGGGAACTGCGACATCCGTTCGGAGAAGGTGGTGTGGTGCTGATGGGCCAGCAGCGTCGTCGGCACCAGCACCGCGACCTGCTTGCCGTCCTGGACGGCCTTGAAGGCGGCCCGCACCGCGACCTCGGTCTTGCCGTAGCCGACGTCGCCGCAGATCACCCGGTCCATCGGCAGCGGCTTCTGCATGTCGGCCTTCACCTCGTCGATGGCCGCGAGCTGATCCGGGGTTTCGACATAGGCGAACGCATCCTCGAGCTCCCGCTGCCAGGGCGTGTCGGGGCCGAATGCATAACCTTTTGTTGCCATTCGGGCCGAGTAGAGCCGGATCAGCTCCGCCGCGATCTCCTTGACCGCCTTCCGCGCCCGCCCCTTGGTCTTGGCCCAGTCCGCCCCACCGAGACGGTTCACCGACGGCGCCTCGCCACCGACGTACTTGGTGACCTGATCCAGGGAGTCGGTCGGGACGAAGAGCCGGTCGGCCGGCTGCCCCTTCTTCGATGCGGCGTACTCGATGATCAGGTACTCACGCTCGCCGCCGTTAATGGTGCGCCGCACCATCTCGACGTAGCGCCCGACGCCGTGCTGTTCGTGCACCACGAAGTCACCGGCGGCCAGGTGGATCGGGTCGATCGCGTTGCGCCGCCGGGTCGGCATGCGGCTGGAGTCCTTGGTCAGCGACCCGCGCTGACCGGTGAGGTCGGTCTCGGTGAGCACGACGATCTTCATCGACGGCGAGTAGAGGCCGCCGAGCAGCGAGCCGGTCGTCACCAGCGCCACCCCGGGCTCGGGCACCGGGGCGGCCTCCAACCGGGCCGGCACCTCGGCATCGCTGAGACGCTCTACGGTGCGCTTCGCGGTGCCGTGCCCGTCCAGCACCAGCGCGATCTGCCAGCCGTCGCGGGTCCAGCCCCGCAGGTCGGCGACGGCGGCCTCCAGGTCACCCCGATACGTCGGCGCCGGTTCGAAGGTCGAGGTGATCGTCTCCTCGGCGTCGCTACCGAACGGGGTGATTCCCCACCAGGGGAGCCCCATCTCGGCTGCCTCGTCGCGGACCTCGTCAAAGGAGCGCAGCGAGGCCGCCCCCAGGTCAACCGGGGCCTTCCCGCCGCCGGCGGCCGCGGCCCACGAGGCGGCCAGAAACTCCTGGGAGGTGCTCACCAGATCGGCCGAGCGGGAGCGGACCCGCTCGGGGTCGCAGACCACGATGTGCGTGCCGGCCGGCAGTTCGTGCAGAACCAGCGTCAGCTCGTCGACGAGCGCCGGCGCCAATGCCTCCATCCCCTCGACCGCGGTGCCGAGACTGATCGGCTCCAGCAGCTCACCGAGCTCAGGATGCTCGGCCAGCAGCACGGCGGCCCGTTCCCGGACCGCGTCGGTGAGGAGCAGTTCCCGACAGGGTGGGGCCCAGACGCCGTGTTCGGCGATCTCCAGCGAGCGCTGGTCGGCGACCTTGAAGTAGCGGACCTCCTCGACGTCATCGCCCCAGAACTCCACCCGCAGCGGGTGCTGCTCGGTGGGCGGGAAGACGTCGAGGATGCCGCCCCGGACGGCGAACTGCCCGCGATTCTCGACCAGATCGACCCGGGAGTACCCGGCGGCGACGAGGCTGGCGACGATCGCGCCGAGTTCACGGTCGGTGTCACCGGCTCGCAGCGATACCGGCGTGAGCTCGCCGAGTCCGGGCACCTGGGGCTGCAGCACCGAACGCACCGGCGCCACCGCCACCGCGATCGGCCCGGAGGCCGGGTCGTCGGTGGAGGGGTGGGCCAGCCGGCGCAGCACGGCCAGCCGCTGCCCGACCGTGTCGGCCCGGGGCGAGAGTCGCTCGTGCGGAAGCGTCTCCCAACCCGGGTAGAGGGCGACGGTGTCCGGGTTGAGGAGGCTGCCGAGCGCGGTGACCAGGTCCTCGGCCTCCCGCGCGGTGCTGGTGACGGCCAGCACGGTTCTGGAGGTGCGGGCGGCGAATCCAGCGATGGCAACGGCCTGGATCGACGGGGGACCGGTGAGGGTGAGCGAAGGCTGGTCGACGCTGTCGATGAGCGTTGCCAGGGCGGGTTCGGTGACGGCGAGTTCACGAAGTGCGGACAAACTCATGTCAGTGCAGATCCTTCATCAGGTACTTCGACGGCAACACAAAAAGCCCCAGCCGGTGCGGCGGAGGGGGTAGCACCAGGGTAGGCACAGGGTCTGACAACGCCGGCCGCAGGCCTCAGGTAGCCGGCCGCAGGCCTCAGGTAGCCGGCCGCAGGCCTCAGGTAGCCGGCCGCAGGCCTGAGGTAGCCGGCCGCAGGCCTGAGGTAGCCGGCCGCAGGCCACAGGTAGCCGGCCGCAGGCCACAGATTGCCGCGCGCGGCAGCAGGGCGGTTACAGCTGGGCGATGATGACCTTCGCCGCCGCCACCAGGTCAGCTTGAATGCGCTTCACGAACTGAGTGCCGGCCGGCGTGTTCATAGACGCCTGGATGCCCACTGATTTGGTGCCGCTGCGCACCTGCAGCGTCGAGGTGCTGGGCACGTAGTACGCGTCGTCGCCGAGGTGCGGGATCGAGATCGCGCCGGGGGTGGTCGCCTTCGCCTTGGCAAAGGCAGCCGGAGTAGTCCCCGTGCTCAGCGACATGTTCACCGACCCGCTCGACTGGCCTCGGGCGCCGACGTTCGAGGTGGCCAGCGTGAAGATGCAGAGCGGCCGCCCGACTCCACTGGTCTTGGTGACGGTGGCGCTCACCCGTCCGGAGAAGGCGGTACCCAGTGCGGCCGCCGAGATGATCGGGCAGGTGGGCCCTGAGCCGGCCGTCACTCCCTCGGCTCCGCCCGCGGTCGGATTCACCGGGGTCGCCTTGGACGAAGCGCCACCGGCGGGCGCACTCGGCAGCTTCGTGGCCCCCGAACCTGGAGCGGCTGCGGTACCCGATGCCCCGGTGGCCGGGGTGGCTGCGGTCGCTGTGGCCGCGGACGCGGTGCCGGCGGAGGAGATCGGCGACCCGCTGATCGTGGCACTGGCCTCCTGGTGCTTGCTCTTGCTGCAGCCACTCAGTGCTCCGCCGCCTAGCAGGACCACGCCGATCACGAAGCACGGCAGCAGTCGTCGCCTCATCGCGCCGGTGGGCCGCTGCAGGTCACGCAATCTCTTCATCCTCATCTGCGGGTTATGGTCAGTGGTCGGTCAGCTCTGGCCTGGATAGCCGCGAGTCGCGGGCTCCCGACTGATCGCGACACCACTGACCGGCTGCGCGATCACGCGACAATGCAGCATACTTGCCATGTGACGAGCGTGGTTATCCCTGCGCACAACGAGTCAGGGGTGATCCTGCGGTTGCTGGACGGCCTGCTGGCTGATGCCGCACCGGGCGAGTTCGACGTCCTGGTTGTCTGCAACGGCTGCACCGATGACACCGCTGAGCTGGCCCGCAGCCGCCCCGGGGTGCGGGTGCTGGAGATCGACGCCGCCTCCAAGGTTGCCGCATTGAATGTCGGCGATCAGCAGGCGCAGGGGTTTCCCCGGGTCTACCTCGACGCCGACATCGAACTGAGCACGCAGTCATTGCGGCTCGTCCGCGACGCCCTGGAATCCTTCCCGTCCGCAGCCCCGCGTCCGGTCGTCGACTCGCGGGGAGGGAGCCTGCTGGTGCGGGGTTACTTCGCCATCTGGTCCCGGCTGGGGTACACCACCAGCCACGTACTCGGCTCCGGCATCTACGCCCTCTCCGAGGAGGGCCGGGGACGCTTCGACACCTTCCCGGAACTCATCGCCGACGACGGTTTCGTCTACTGCCAGTTCACCCCGGACGAGCGCTGCAACCCGCCGGGGGCCACCTTCACCATCCGCGCTCCGCGGACGGTGCCGAGCCTGGTGAAGCGCCGGGTGCGCATAGTCGCCGGCAACATCGAACTCGAGCGCAAGACGGGTCTGCACCCCCAGCACGACGGTCCGGGGTGGTTGTCGGTGGTCAGGCACAACCCCCGTCTCGCCTTCGCCGCCCCATTCTTCGTCGGCGTCAACACCTACGCCTCCCTCGCCGCCCGGCGGCGCGCCAAGTCCGGTACCGCCGGCCCATGGAGCCGCGATCTCAGCACCCGGGAGTCGAACTGATGGCCAAGAAGTCGACGAGCAAGCTGGCCCGGGCCAAGCAGGCCCTGAGAAGCCTCTTCACTCCCAGTTCGTGGCTGCGCTACGGCAAGATCGCCAACTTCTTCGGCTATGACGGCGCCGGCATCCAGGTCGCCCAGCTCGGTCGCGGAGTCGCCCTCTCCCCCACCGTCTCGATCCGCAACGGCGAGCGGGTGCAGATCGGCGATGGCTGCCATCTGGGGCAGTGGACCTCGATCTGGGCCGGCGACTCGCACGGCCGCATCGTCATCGGCGACCACGCGCTGCTGGCCCCGCACGTCTTCATCACCGCGTCGGACTACGACTTCGACGCCGGTGACGGGCCGGTGATGGATCTTCCAAAGCGCGAGGCCGACATCTACATCGGGGCCAACACCTGGCTCGGGGCCAACGTGGTGGTGGTGGCCGGAGTGAGCATCGGCGACGGCGCGATCGTCGCCGCCGGGTCGGTGGTGACGCGCGATGTGCCGCCCGGCGCCGTGGTGGGCGGCGTTCCGGCGCGGGTCATCCGGCAGCGCGGAGCGGCCGAAGCGTCAGGCAGCGGCGTCAGCGAGAAGAGTGCCAATGAGTGACGCCGACGTCTCCATCGTCATCGTCCTTTACAACTGCCAGGAGTGGATCAGCCGCTGCCTGGACTCGCTACCGGCCGCCCTCGGTGAGCGCAGCGCCGAGATCATCCTGGTCGACAATGCCTCGACCGACGCCAGCGCCGAGATCGTGCAGGCCCAGTACCCGCAGCTGACCCTGCTGCGCAACACCCGAAACGTCGGGTTCGCGGCCGCGGTGAATCAGGGCGTGGCGGCGTCGGGCGCACCCTGGGTGCTGCTGCTGAATCCGGACACCGAGGCCCAGCCGCAGGCGCTGGACCGGCTGCTGCGCTTCGCCGAGTCGGTGCCGGGGCACGGGATCTACGGAGGGCGGACGCTCCGGTCGGATCTGACCGCGGAACCGTCGAGCTGCTGGGCGCTGCCGACACTCTGGAGTACCGCCACCTTCGCATTCGGCCTCTCCACCGCCTTCCCCCGCAGCCGATTCTTCGATCCGGAGTCGATGGGTGACTGGGCCCGCGACTCGGTGCGGGAGGTCGGCATGGTCACCGGCTGCCTGCTGCTGACCCCCCGGCCGGTGTGGGAGGAACTCAACGGCCTGGACGAGCGCTTCTTCGTCTACGGCGAGGACGCCGACTTCGCGGCCCGCGCCCGGCGCCGCGGTTATCGTCCGATCATCACCCCGGATGCCGCCGTGATCCACGAGATCGGGATCTCCTCGGCCGACGGCGGCTCCAAGACGACGCTGCTGCTGGCCGGCAAGATCACCTACGCGCGGGCCCATCTGCCGGCCTTCCTCGCTGTGAATCTGCTGCGACTCGGCGTCGCCCTGCGGGCGTTGGGGGCCCGAGCGACCGGGCGCGGCAAGAAGTGGCGGGTCGCCTGGAGCCGTCGTGAGCTCTGGTGGGACGGCTTTCCGGATCAGCGCTAAAGGCCGATCACACCTAGAATTCGCATCGGTGCCGGTTTCACCCTGAGGTAGCGCCCAGCCAGCCTCACCCCACTGACCGGAGAAGGAGGCGGCCGTGTACCTGACCCTGCGCGACCGCCCGGCGGCTGAGAAGGGTGCCGGACGTCCGGTCCGGCAGCGGGTGGCGGGGACGGTCTTCCTGCTTGGCCTGGTCAGCCTATTCACCGACATCTCTTCGGAGTCGGTCAACGCGATCCTGCCGCTGTACCTGACCTCGATCCTCGGCATGTCGACGCTGGCCTATGGCTTCATCGACGGGATCTACCAGGGCGTCAGCGCCGTCGTGCGGATCCTCGGTGGCTGGATCGCTGATCGCTCCGATCACCCCAAGTGGGTCGCCTTCGTCGGGTACTTCGTCTCGGCGCTGAGCCGGATCGCCCTCATTCCGGCCCATACCTTCGGCGCGATCACCGCCGTGATCACGGTCGACCGTCTCGGCAAGGGTGTGCGGACGGCTCCGCGCGACGCGATGATCGCCGAATCTTCACCGCCGGAGTCACTCGGGCGCGCCTTCGGCGTGCACCGCACGATGGACACGGTCGGCGCGCTCCTCGGACCGCTGCTCGCGTTCTGGATCCTGCTCGTCGTTCCGGGCGACTACCGGTCGGTCTTCATCGCCTCGCTCGCCTTCGCCGCGATCGGGGTAGCGATCCTGCTGCTAGTGGTGCCGGACATCCGTCCCCGACGTCGTCAGCGAGCAGCAGCGCAGTCCTCGGTCGCCACCGAGGCGGCGGACGCCGATGATTCCGAGCTCGCCCCGGCACCGGCGGCGGAGCCGGCCAAGGCGACGATCCCCCGTGTTTCACTGCGTCATCTGCGGACGCCCCTGATGGGGCGTCTGCTGCTCGCGGCCGGGCTACTCGGAGTGCTGACCATCGGCGACGGCTTCCTCTACCTCGAACTCACGTACCGCGATTCGGTGGCGACGAAGTACTTCCCGCTGCTCT
The DNA here is from genome assembly GCA_900100325.1 of Frankineae bacterium MT45. Lineage (NCBI taxonomy): Bacteria > Bacillati > Actinomycetota > Actinomycetes > Frankiales > Frankineae bacterium MT45. Next base: position 1,337,927 of record LT629697.1, on the reverse strand, counting down.
ATGTGGGCACGAACTTCGCCTATCTGGCGCTGGCCGTCCCGTTCGGGCGGCTGGCCGACCGGGTGGGACGGGCCCGCGTCTACATCGGTGGGCACGTGCTGCTGCTCCTGGCCTACATCTGCGCCGGTGGACCGCTCGCCGGTGCCGTGACAAGCCTGGCCTGCCTGCTGCTCCTCGGCGCGTACTACGCGGCCACGGACGGGGTGCTGCCGGCCATCGCCGGACGTCTGAGCCCGACCGGGCTGCGGACGAGCGCCATCGCCACCGCCCAGACCGTCGTGGCGATCGGGCGCTTCGCCTCCTCTATTCTCTTCGGCGTGATGTGGACTGCGTACGGCCGGGAGCAGGCCCTGGTCACCGTGTCGGTGCTGCTGCTCGGCGCGATTCCGATCGCCGCCATGCTGATGCGCGGCCTGAACACCCCGGTCGCAGCTGACGCCGACGCCCTAGCCGATGCCGCCTAAGCCCCGTCCGGCGCGGCCGGCCCCACCGACCGCGCAGACACCGAACCTGCGACTCCGCCTGAGCATCCTGGCCGTCGTCTGCTTCGTCGCGCTCGTCGGAGCCGGGACATACCTGCTGACGTCGCGCCATCATCAGAAGGCGTTGGTGGCCAGCGCCCCGAAAGTAAGTCAGGTCAGCGTCGCGACGATCAGTGCGTCCCCGCGGATCGTCTTCCGCAACACCGCGCTGGGCAGCAAATACGGCTTCGTCTCGATGGTTGCGCTCAACGACCCGGCTGGGCCGCGGGCCATCACCGACACCTCGTGCGACCGGGTGTACGCGACGGAGAAGAACTACTCGTGCCTCTCCTCGCAGATCGGGGTGGTGACGACGTATTCGGCGCACGTCCTCGACGCCAACCTGCAGAGCACGCAGACGCTTCAGCTCACCGGCATCCCGAGCCGCACCCGGCTCTCCCCGGACGGCACTCTCGTCGCCACCACGAGCTTCATCTCGGGCGACTCCTACGCCGGCACGTCTTTCTCGACGCGCACGGTGGTGACCAGGGTCGGCGGCGCGAGCCTGGGCAGCCTGGAGGACTTCACGCTGATCCATGACGGAGCGGCGATCAAACCGGTCGACCGCAACTACTGGGGCGTCACCTTCGCCTCCGATGACAACACCTTCTACGCCACTGTGCAGTGGTCGGGGAAGACCTGGCTGGTGCGGGGGAATCTGGCTTCCCGCACGGTGACGACGCTGCATCAGGACGCCGAGTGCCCGTCGCTCTCGCCCGACGGCACCAAGTTGGTCTTCAAGCAGCGGGGGAATCTCTCTACCGGCAAGTGGCGGCTAGTCAGCTACGACATCGCGACCGGCGTGGTCACCCCGCTGGCCGAGACCCGCAGTGTCGACGATCAGGCCGAGTGGCTGGACAACACACATGTGCTCTACGGCCTGCCCCGTACCGGTGGTCAGGCCGCGATCGACGATGTCTGGTCGGTGAACGCGGACGGTACCGGCACCCCGAAGCTGCTCATCCCGCAGGCCTGGTCACCAGCCGTCATCCGCTGACCGCGCGGATCGGCTCAGTGCTGGGCGGGAGGCTGCGAGTGACTCAGTTGATATTGAAGGCCGATAGCCACCATGAGTGCCACCGCGGCTATGAACCACATGAAGGCCGCGAAAGTGAACAGTAGGCCGGCGCCGATGTTCGCGCCCACGACGGTGGCCGTGGCTACACGCCAGAAGAATCCGGTGGCGGCACCCGCGGCGATCAGCGCAAGCGCCGCCACGATCCAAGCGACTGAGTAGGCCCGCTGCCGCTGCCGCCGGACCACCGTCACCAGGCCGTAGACAAAACCAAGTGTGGCGACGACACCGAGGACGCGAAGAAGGGTCACATTGACCTGATACGGACCGAAGAAATGGTCCTCCCCGCCTGGGAAAGACTGGTCACCGATCAGCCAATAGCTCAGCGCGCCGCCACCGGCCGCAATCAGAATCAACGCACCGGCGAGTTCCACACGGTCGCGCGGGCGGATCGAGGGCGGCTGAGTCACGCCTAGAGGATGACGGACGCTCTGAACTCCTGCAACCCTGGGCGGATCGGGCGCCTTCTAGCCCGTGATGGCGGGGAAGGTCCAGGCGCCGGAACTGATCTCCGGGCGGGGCCGGTACAGACGTACGAGGTAGTTCCAGCCCTCGGTGATCGGCAGCGAATTCTGCGCCGCGTCTCCGCTGCCGCCAAAGCGAACGGTGACCGTCCGGTCGCTGTTTCGCACCGCGGTGATGCTGTTGACGCTATACGCACCGGCGTCGTTGGGCTCGAAGAAGCCGTCGGCGTTGTACACCGAGATGGACCAGAACCCATCGACCGGAACGTCGTCGCCCACGGTGAGCGTGTAGTCGCCGACGGGCAACCCCGGCGACACCCCGACGTAGGTCGCCTCGGCGTCCGGCAGGCCACCCCAGCCGGCGGCAGTGCTGACCAGGTGATGCACCGGATCGACGAGGTCTCGCGGTCCGAAGCTGCGCTCGAAGGAGGCCATGTCGGTCGCCAGACTCAGCAGCGCGGAGCGGGTGCGATCGAGACTCACCGTGTCGTACTCCGGCGACTGGAACGGCTCGTCGGAGGTCGCGGTGACGGTGAGCTGGTCCTGGATCGCCGCGACCGCCGCCAGGTCGTCAAGGTCACGAGGATCGACGAGGGTGCGGGCCACGATCGCCACGAATGGCGTGCCGAACTCGTCGACCGAGATCTCGTAGGTACCAGGGTCGTGAAAGACCCGGTTGATGTAGTGGTCCTCGTTGACGACCATGACCGACAGGTAGCGCTCTCCGGCGTCGGGGATGGTGATCGAGGCGCCGGTGGCGATGTTGACGATCGCGAAGCTGTAGAGCGTGTCCCGATTCATCCGGATCACTGTCTGCTGGTCGATCGGCGCCGGTACCCGGTTGTGCTCAAACCGATTCACACCCCCGGCATTGCCTTGAATACCGGCAAACATCCGATCTGTCTCGGCGCGGGCGAAGTTGTCGACGTTCACCTTGATAGCAGTCACGTCAACGATCCTCAGGGATGCATCGGACCGCCGGGTCATCCTGCACGGGTGACTAGGTCGACTTCGGCTCGCGGTTTCCAGGTGTTTGGAATCCGGCCGGCCAACCCTGCAGCGCCTTGTTCGCGCCCGGGTGCCGGACTAGCGTCGAATCGTCCGGAGCGTCCGGGTCACACTGCGAGAGAGGCAAGCCGATGACGATCGATCCGAAGACCACTGCGCTGGTTCTCATCGAGTATCAGAACGAGTTCGTCAGCGAGGGCGGCGTGCTCCACGGCGCCGTGGCCGATGTGATGGACCGGACCGGCATGCTGGCCAACACCCGCGAGGTGGTCCAGGCGGCCCGCGACGCCGGCGTGACGATCATGCACGCACCGATCACCTTCGCATCCGGGTACAACGAGATCACCCAGCATCCGTACGGCATTCTCAAAGGTGTCGTGGACGGCAACGCCTTCGTGAAGGGCACCTGGGGCGCGGCGATCGTGGACAGTCTGGCGCCACAGCCCGGCGATATTCTCGTCGAGGGCAAGCGCGGCTTGGACACGTTCGCGAGCACGAACCTGGATTTCATGCTGCGCAGTAAGGGAATCACCACCCTGGTGCTCGGTGGATTCCTGACCAACTGCTGCGTCGAGTCGACGATGCGCAGCGGCTATGAGAACGGATACCAGGTTCTCACGCTGACCGACTGCGTCGCCGGCACGTCGGTCGAGGAGCACGACAACGCGATCAAGTACGACTTCCCGATGTTTTCGCGACCGCTGTCGGCGAAGGAGTTCCTCTCCGAACTCGCTGCCTGAACCCGACGCCGCAGAGTACTTGCCAAATTGGAAAGTATCGATGTAACTTTCCAATATGGAAAGTAATCAAGCACCAGAGAACCCGGACGACCCTGGCTCGGCTCTCGCGGTTGCCAACCAGACGCGTCAGCGACTGGCCGCGAGCCTGCGTCTGCCTACCGGCTTCTACCCGAAGCTGGCCGCAGCCATCGCGGTCCAAGTGGGAACCGCCGCCTTCGGCATCGCCAGCCAGACGCCCGCCGGTCTCGTCGTCGCGCTGGCCGGGGTGGCATTCTTCCTCGCCGTGGCCGCGCTCCTGCTCCGGCAGTTCCGGCGCACCAATGGCGTTAAGGTCGACGGTCTGGCCAGCCAGATCGTCCTTGGAAGTGCCATCACCTCGACTCTGATCTACGTGGCCGCGATCGGGGTCGCGACCTGGGCCGCCTTCGCTTCCCGCTGGTGGCTGGTCGCGGTGGCGTCGGGGGTTGGAGGAGTCGGCTACGCATACGGCGTCGTGCGGTGGTGGCATGCCTATCAACTCGACCCTGCACCCCGTGCCGGCGGTGCGTCGTCACGGGTGCTCGTCGCGCTCGCCGTCGTCGCGGTTGCCGGGCTCGCCGTGCTGCTGATTGCAGGCTGATGGCCGGCCTCGACCCGGTGATCCACCCCCCGGCCCGACTGCAGGTCGTCACCACGCTATCCGCGGTGACGGAGGCCGAGTTCGCCACGCTCCGGGAGATTCTCGACGTGAGCGACTCGGTCCTCTCCAAGCACATCTCGGCCCTGGCCGACGCGGGCTACGTGCGGACGCGCAAGGGCGTGGAGGCGGGGCGGCGCACGACGTGGATCGGTCTCACCAACGCCGGGCGGAAAGCACTGCGCGAACACGTCACGGCACTGCGCCGGCTCATCGACGTCGTCGACTGAGCGCGATCACCCGATGAATACGGACGAAGAGGCAGGATAGAGGCGTGGCAACCATCAAGTCCTTTGATCATGTCGGGATCACCGTGGACGACCTCGACCAGGCGACGGCGTTCTTCGTCCGGCTGGGTTTGGAGGTCGAGGGGCGCACCTTCGTCGAGGGCGAGTTCCTGGATACCGTCTGCGGGATCCCGAACTCACGAACCGAGATAGTCATGCTGCGGCCGCCGGGCGGAGGAACTGCGCTGGAGTTGGCCCGCTTCATCAGGCCCGACTACGTGCTCGGCTCACCCAACGCCATGGCGAACGAACTCGGTCTTCGGAACGTCTGCTTCGAGATCACTGACCTGCGGGCGACGATCGAGGGCTTGGCCGCAGATGGCTACGAGCTGGTCGGCGGTATCGGGCAACACGAGAACAGCTGGCTGATGGCCTACGTCCGTGGGCCCGAGGGAATCGTCGTATCCCTCGCCGAGCGGATCGGCTAGCGCGCTCCTCGCGCAAGTGGCATTGGCGGCCCTGCCCCAGCTCGTAAGCTTGCTGTCGTGAACGCGAAACTCGACGAAGGCCCTTTCTTCCACGGCACGAAAGCCGACTTGAAGACGGGCGAGTTGCTCACCGCTGGCTTCCGGTCGAACTACCGCCCGGAGATCGTCATGAACCACATCTACTTCACCGCGCTGCCTGATGGTGCCGGGCTCGCCGCCGAACTCGCGGCCGGTGACGGTGCTCCCCGCGTTTACCTCGTCGAGCCAACCGGGGAGTTCGAGAACGACCCGAATGTGACCGACAAGAAGTTCCCCGGCAACCCCACCCGGTCCTATCGGAGCCGAGATCCGCTCCGGATCATCGACGAAGTGACCGATTGGAAGCGGTTAAGCCCGGGCGATCTGCAGGCCTGGCGCGACAGACTTTCGGCGATCCTCCACGAGGAACGCGGGGAGATCATCAACTAACCGCCGGGTCAGGCGCGATGAGATCCCTGAGGAGGCTCGGCGCCGGCGTAGGTGGGATTGCGCTCATCCAGCGTCGCTTCATGTCCATCGACACTTGCTTCGCGACCATCGGCACTCGCGTCACGACCATCGACACTCGCGTCACGACCATCAAAACTTGCCTCGCTGGCCACAGGGGTTGCCGCATTCTCGGCAATGCTCGGATCGAGTTCAACGGCCCGCTCCCGAAGGCGCTCTGACTCCGCGGTGTGCTCGTCGGCCGTGGCGAGACGCTCGCGAGCCTCACGTTCGCGCTCACGCGCCTGCAACTCGACCTCGGCCCGCTCCCGCTCAGCCCGGGCAACCTGCTCCTGCGCCGTAGCGCGTTCCAAGTCGGCGCGCTTGCCACTCTCCTCGGCCTTCGACAGGTGCTCGCGAGCCTCGGCTTGCTTGCGTTCAGTCTCCAGACGGTTACGTTCGGCCGTCTTCCGCTTCATGCTGGGCATCACAAACGCTGCGACGAGCAGAGCGACGATGACCACTGCGACGATAACGATCAACAAGGTTTTCACGACTAATCCTCGACATCCGGCGCTTGGACGATCCCCCAGTGGGTCGCGCGACGCCAGCAGTGTGGTTCCCAATCCGGAAGAATGGCAAACACCGGGCCGCCGCTCAGATTCAGGCACGGGCGCGAAGCAGCACCACAATCCGATGAAGTCAGCCGCCGGCGGAGTCTCGCTTTGTAGCCTGAACTACCGATTTCGACGCGGTAAACGCAACTTCGGGCTACAAAGCCGCGCTAACGGCGCGCCGACTTCCTCTGCGGTCAGGCCCGATGCTGGATGAAGTCGGCGAGCCGGGCCGGATCGTCCAGCGGAATGTAACGCCGTCCGCGGGCGTCTTCGGTGCGAGCGTTCTGGGCAGCCAGTGCCTGCTCGTCGACCGGATACCCAACCTGGGGCAGACCGAGAACCCGCTGCCAGACGCGCACATACTGGTCGCGCTGCGGAGCCCAGTCGAGTTCGGCGGCGACCCGGGTGCGGGCCAGCGCCCCACGCCGGGCCCGTTCGGCCGGGTCATCCAACAGCAGTTCCCAGGCCGCGGCGAAGGCGGCCAGGTCACCGGAAGGAAGGTAGATCGCCGACTCCGCCGCGGAGACCCGCGTCTCGACCAGGTCGAAGCTGATCACCGGCAAGCAGTACGCCATGTACTCCATGGTCTTGTTCATGGTGGACACGTCGTTGAGCGGACTCTTCGGGTCCGGGCAGATCCCGATGTCGGCCGTCGACAGGTAGTCGGCGATCTCGGACGCGCCGACCCGTCCGGTGAAGGTCACGTACTCGTCGACGTCGAGTTCTGCGGCCAGTTCTTTCAGCTCGTCCAGGCAGTCACCGAAGCCGAGCAGCGCGAAGTGGCAGTCCTTGCGACCCCGTCGGTGGACGAGTTCAACAAAGGCCCGCAGTGCCTGGTCGACGCCGTCCTGGGGGCCCATGATGCCCAGGTAGACGGCCAGTCGCTCCTTGCCGGCCCGCAGTGCGGGGACGGGCTCGACCGGGCGCATCACGCTGGTGTCGGGTCCGCTGCGCACGACCGTCACCGTGCGCGGATCACGCTTCCCGCGGGTCAGCGCGATGCTGCGGTAGGACTCATTGGTCGAGATGACCTCGTGCGCGGTGCGGTAGGTCATCGACTCCAACCAGCGCAGCAGCCCGAACTGCACGCGCGCCCCCGTCGACTTGGGCGCCCCGAACCGGGAGAGGAAGACCTCAGGGTTGAGATCGTGCTGGTCGTAGACGAAGCGCTTCCCGAACGGGCGGTAGAGCAGGGCGAGCGCCCAGTAGGTGTCCGGCGGGTTGCAGGCCTGAACCGCACCAAACCCGTCGCGGACTGCCACCAGAATCGACAGAAGGGCCGTCACCAGCCAGCAGTAGGTGAACTCGTAGAGGTAGCCGAGCACGCCGGAGGCGGCCGGCGGCGGCGGGTACTTGTAGATGCGGACGCCGTCGATCTCCTGCATGAACGGGTCGCCCGGGCCCTTGGGGCAGATCACCGAGACGCCGACCCCGACATCCCGCAGCGCCTGGCACTCCAGCCACACCCGCCGGTCCAAGGGCACCGGCAGATTCTGAACGATTATCAGTACTCGTCGCCGCCGTGCACCCATCTGCGCTGCTCCCCTTGCCGACTGTTCTGTGCGGTGGATGTGATCTCCGGTAGCAGCCTAGCGAGCGAATCTCCGGATCAGGGCCATGGCGGCACAGGTCAGCCCGATGCCGATCACGATGACGGCCAGCGACGAGCGTGACCGGCTGCCATGCAGGTAGTAGACGGTGGGTGTCCCCTCCGGGACGAGCTTCGTCCGGATCATGTTGACGGGACTCACGTGCTGCTCGTGCTCGATGCTGGTCAGAACCGTGGTGATGCGGGTCAGCAGCACGCTCATCTGGGCCGACACCCCGTCCGGGTCGGGGCCGACAACCTGCACATCGAGCCACGGTTCGTGATAGTCGAACGCGAACTGATTCCCAGACCGGGGAAGGGTCACCGACCAGCCATCGCGCACCCCCATCCCGACAATCGTGATGCTCTCGTCGTTCGGCGGCGGCAGCGGGTTCGGCTCGACTATCTTGGCGACCACGCCGGCGGCGCTCACCAAGCTGTCGGTGGAGACGTTCAGGCCGTTCGGATTGGCCGTGCTCAGCGGCGCCACGAACCGGACCTGCGTCTGCGCGAAGAAGACACCGGGAGCGTTTCGGGCCATCTTGACGCCGTACAGCGTCGCCATGAGCCCGACGACGGCTGTGAGTACCAACACCAGTCTCAGATGGCGGCCGCGCTGAATCCAGCGCTTTCTAGAGACTTTCTCAGCTGGCTCATCGCCGGGGGCCTCGGGCGGTAACCCAAGGATCCGCTGAGGCGCGACCGCTTCAACGGGCGTTACGGTCCTCACTCCGCATACAATACGGGCAGCAGGCACGGTTGAGCACCTCGTCGCCAGCGATCGCACAGCTAGGTTTCACGGCGATCATGTCGGTCGGGCGACTCGGACCTCTCCCCGATCGGTACTCATCTACGCCCGTCCCGAGCGACCCGATATAGCCAGCAGCCAGTGGAGGTCCTAACCCGTGCCGCACAAGCGTGTTGCCTTGCTGCTGCGGCGCTGGTATGTCGTCCTCCTGACGCTGGTGATCACCGTCGGCCTGGCGTCGGCCGCGATCGCAAAAGTTCCGGCCACCTACACCTCGTCGGCCAACGTGCTCCTCATCCCGCCGGCGGCGTCCGGGGCTAACCCATACCTGGCCCTCGGCGGCCTGGGTGGCGTCGGCGACGTGCTCTCGCTCAACCTCTCCGGCACCGACGTGGCGAAGATCCTGGCCGAGGAGAACGTCACCGGCTCCTACACGGTGGCCACCGACTCCTCCTCCAGCGCTCCGCTCATCACAGTGACGGCCACCGACAAGACGGCCGCCGGCGCGCTCGCCACCATGCATGCGGTCGAGTCGCTGCTGTCGCCGCGCCTGCTGAAGATCCAGAAGAACCTCAACGTGCCGTCCAGCCAGCTGCTGACGCTGCAGCCGATCAACGCCGATGTCACGGCCAAACCGATCCGCAAGAGCCAGCAGCGGGCGGTGATCGCCGCCGTCGGCTTCGGCCTGCTCATCGGTTTCGGCATGCTGGCCGGCATCGAGAACATCTCACAGCGACGGGCTCGCAAGCGGGCTGCACTGGCCGCGCGCCAGCAGGCAGAGCGGGAAGCCTTGGAGGCGCTCGCCGCTGACGGCATCGACGACTCCGCCGACGCCCCGGCCACTGACGAGGCCGCGGTACTGGTGAACGGAACCGCGCTCAACGGAGCCCTGAACGGTTCGGCGGTGAACGGATCGAGCGTCAATGGGCACGCCAACGGTTCGGCCCTGAACGGGCACACCAACGGCACTCACACCAATGGAACCCTCGTCACCGCGCTTTCGGCGTCTGACTCGGGCGATGCGACGGGGGCGGCCACCGAAGCCGCCGAAGCGCCGACCGCCGCACCGGCGAAATGGTCGCTCTTCCGCCGCCGCCGTCGCCACGCAGCTCACGTCGCCGTCCGAACCGACGCCGACTCTCAGTCGACGGACGAAGCCGAGGTCGCGGACGCGTCAGCTGAGTCGCAGGCGTCCAGCAGCACTGCGCAGACCTGGCCCGCCCAGCCGATCTCGCTGCCGGAGATCGGTTACGTGCCGGTGCGGCGTCGTGGCAGCTACTCCTACGAACGTGACTGACGAGCCTTCTCTCACCAAAGGCGGGCACTCCACGCTGCCCGGCGACGGCGACGGTCGCGACGCAGCAGCCGAAACCAACATAGGACCCGAACCCGAACTGACGGCTGACCCCGAGGCCAAGTCAACCGCGATCGAGAAGCACAGCCTGAATCTCCGGCTGCTGACGCTGGTACTGGTATTCCTGCTGGCCATTCCGGCCCGCTTGATCTTCAAGCCGATCGGCGCGGCCGGCACCCCGGCCGAGATGACCTGCGTGCTGCTCCTCGCCTACTGGGTCTTCCAGCGGGTCTCTACGCCAGCCCGGCATGCTCCGCTGGAGCCGATCCAGCGGGCGATGCTGCTGTACATGCTGGCGATTCTGGCCAGCTACGTCGCGGCCACCACGCGCCCCATCGCCTCTGGTGAGCTCACCGGGGCCGACCGTGCACTCCTCACCGCCTGCAGTTGGCTCGGGGTGCTCTTCTTCGCCTCCGAGCTGGTCAGCCGCGCCGAACTCGACATCCTGCTGCGACGAACCAGCTTCGGAGTCGGCTGTCTCTCCACGCTCGGAATCATGCAGTTCGTCACTGGAATGCCGTTCACGAACTACATCGTCATCCCCGGCCTCACCCTCAACAGCGCGTTGTCACCGGTGCTGGAGCGGCAGGGACGCAACCGGCCGGCCGGCACGGCCACCCACCCCATCGAGTTCGGTGCAGTGCTGACGATGGTGCTCCCGATCGCGCTGCACTACGCCATCTACGACACCCATCGCAGCAAGTTCAAGCGATGGTTTCCGGTGGTTGCCATCGCGATGGCCATCCCAATCTCGATCTCCCGCTCCGCGATCGTCAGCGCTGCGGTGGCCCTCATCATCCTCCTTCCATCGTGGCCAAAAGAGCGCCGGCGCAAGGCCTACGCGTCGATCATCGGCCTACTCGGCATCGCCTACATGTTCATCCCGGGCTTGCTTGGCACGCTCACCGGCCTCTTCACCGGCCTCGGCGAGGACAGCAGCGCGAGTTCGCGAACAAACAGCTACGCGGTGGCCGCGAACTTCATCAAGGAGAACCCGATATTCGGGCGTGGTCAGGGCACCTTCTTGACGGGTTACCACATTTTCGACAATTTCTATCTGGGAGCTTCTGTCGAGACCGGGTTAGCGGGAGTCGCCGCCATCCTCACCCTGTACCTCACTGCCATCATCACCAACGTCAGACTGCGCCGAGTCTCGCGGGACGAATCGACCCGAGACCTCGCCCAGGCGTTTGCCGCCTCATTTGCCTCTGCCGCTCTGAGCACTGCGCTGTACGACGCCTTCGGGTTCCCGATGGCCACCACATTGCTATTCTTCCTACTCGGCTGCGCCGCCGCCTTGAGACGCACCAGCATGCGGGAGGCTCAGGGCCAGTAGCTGCTCCGCGACTGCTCTGCAGTTTTCGCATGCCCTTGGCAGTCCTGGTACGAAGTTACCCCATTCAACGCCTTGGCTCAGCCACTGCGGTCTGAGGCTCGGCCGCGTACTCAGTTCGAAGCGCCAGCGAGTCGGAATGGTGGTGGTACCGTCCTCGCGTGCGTCACCGTCGCAGGATGCTAAGGCTGAGTCGTCCATGATTGAGCGGGAGATCTACGAATAATGTCGGTACGTTGCCTCGTCTACGCTCCGTATTCGTTCAATGGGCAGGGTCCCGCTCGTAGCTGCGCTTCGATACTTGCGAACTTCCCGCCCGAGATTTCGGTGGAGCTGTTCATCGCCCGGACTAGGATCCGGCTCCCTGACAACGTGCGGGTGCACGAGGCCCTTCCGCCGGTCGTCCGTCGACTTCCATGGAAGTATTTGCGTGCACATTCGGGTGCTGCAGTGAACCGCGCATTCGCTCGAGCCGTCGAGCGGGCCGATCCCTCGACGACTGTGGCCTATATGTGGCCTGAGCCGCCGCTCGACCTGCTTCGCGCGGTCCGTGCGCGCGGAGTACCGATCGTCCGGGAGATGATCAATTCAGCCCTGTCAACGGCAGCCCCCCTGCTCGATTCTGCCTACCGTTCACTGGGGTTCGAAGAATCCCACGGCATCACCGACGCGATGGTTGCGCGCGAAGTCGCCGAGCTACAGGAGTACGACTACCTGTTCGCCTCCAACCCCGAGGTGGAGACGTCGCTCACTGCCCAGCGCATCGAACCAGCCAAAATCCTGCCGACCGCTTTCGGGTGGGATCCCGAACGGTTCGCCACGGCTGCATCTGGTCCACGAGTCGAGCGAGGAGTGCGGGTTCTGTTCGTCGGAACCGTCGGTGTTCGCAAGGGCATTCCGCAACTGCTCAGCGCCTGGGAACAGGCTGGCGTCGACGGCGAGTTGGTGCTGGCTGGACGAGTTGAGCGGCCGGTGGCGGACCTTGTCAATCGGCACGTCAGTCGTGGCCGCGTCCGGCTCGTTGGCTATGTCGAGGACATCGCAGCCCTGTACAAGAGCGCGGACGTATTCGTATTTCCCACAGTCGAAGAGGGCGGCCCGCAGGTGACCTACGAGGCGGCCGGCTGCGGACTCCCGGTAATCACGACGCCGATGGGAGCGGCCCGACTCGTGGAGAACGGCCGCACCGGCTTCGTGATTCCGTCGGGGGACGTGGAGCAACTCGCGGCCGCGCTACGCGAACTCGGTACCAACAGTGCGCTGCGCCGCAGGCTCGGAGCAGAGGCACGAGCCACAGCCGCTCGCTTTGACTACCGGCTTGTCGGCCTTGAGCGGGGGTTGCGGCTGAAGGACATCGGTGAGCGGCTGCCTCCGCGGCAGATTGGAATCTGACGCAGACCTGACCCGAAAACGGCGAAGACCGCCCCTCGCCCACTCTCTGCCTGGTGCAGGCATCGAGTAAGCGAGGAGCGGCCTCGAGGGTTACGGCTAGCCCACCGACTTTCCGGCGTTGGGGCCGTCGGCCCATACGTTGCCCGATACCACGTCCGGGGTGTCGGTCGAGGTTAGCGGCCCGTAGTAGCCGCTCTTGCCGTAGAAGGTGGTGGAGAAGGAGTTGTTGATGATCTTGATGTTGCTGATTTTGCTGAGGTCATCGGTTCCTGCCCGGTATCCGCCGTAGACGGTCCAGCCGCCGCCAGCGAGCAGGTTGTTGCTGATGGTGACGTTGCGCATGTTGGTCGAGGATCCGGTGGACAGGATGATGGCTGAGGTGGTACCCGGTTCGCTGAGGATCGTGTTGTGATCGATCGTCAACGAGGTCGTCCCCAGGCTCTGGATTCCGTCGTTGTGGCTGGTGCTCGTGACATTCAGATCATGGATGTACGAGTCAGTAATGGTGGTGTTGTCGTTGGCCTTAATGCCGTCGATGGTGTTGTGGATGTTGACATTCGAGACGGTGCAGGCAGAACAGGCGATCCCGGCGTCGTTTCTGGCGTCGTTCTGGCCGTCGATCTCGACGTGGCTGATCTGCACGTTGTCACCCTGGATCGCCCACATGCAACCCGCGCCGTGGATGAGCACATTCTTGATGGTTACGTTGGTCGTCCCATCGGCGATGGAAATGCAACCAGTGAGATCGACGTTCTGGAGAACGTAACCGCTGGTGGAGATCCTCGTGTTTCCCGACATCACCTTGAGGGTGCTACCAGGCAGGACGCCGGTGCTGGCGGCCGTCGGGAAGGCGCCCGTGGCCGGGGCGGGGGTCGGAGTCGGAACCGGAGTCGGAACCGGCGTCGGAACCGGAGTCGGGGCCGGCGTCGGGACGGCGGTCGGCTTCGGGGTCGGAACCGGAGTGGCGACCGGGGTCGGGACCGGAGTCGGAACCGGCGTCGGGGCCGGGGTGGCGACCGGGGTCGGCGTCGGGGTCGGGGCCGGAGCCGACGACGAGCCCTGGAAGACGACATCGACGTAGTACGACGAGGCGTTCCAGGTGCTGACCGGGAAGGCAGTGCCGCTGCCGTAGACGTAGACGCCGGCGGTCGCCTTCAGCGAGCCGTTCGTGATCGGGCCGTTGGCAAACGCCTTCTCAACATCGGCGTAGTGGCCAGTGTTGGTGTGGTACGAGGCGACATAGGAGGCACCAGCGGCGATTGCCACCGGCTGGGCGAAGTCAACTTCCTGCCAGCCAGAGTTCGACTCGTTGGTGAAGGTCGCGGTGGCGAGCTTCGTCCCACCGGCGGTCCACAGCGTTCCGACGTGGGCGCCGGTGTTGGTGCTGCTCTTGAAGTAGCGGATGCCGAGGATCGATCCAGACTTCAGGGCGGTGAAGTCGACGCCTAGCTCGACTGCGCTTCGGTCACGGTCGGCCGGAACGGACGGAACGGCGTCCGTCGCGTAGATGCCCGTGGTCGGCTCGGCGGCCGAAGCGCTGTTGGCGGTGGCGGCGAAAGACAGCGCGCCAGCGAGAGTAACGGCGACCGCACCTGCAGCGACCTTGGCGGCACGACGACGCTTGTTGGGGGAAATTTCTAACTTCTGGACGTTAATTTGAGTGTGCTTAAGCACGGGTTTCGCTCCTGACTGGCGCGCCAATTACGCGCTAGCGTTGCTGATGCCAAACCCGAACTGCAGGTGATCCAGACCGTTTAGTAAAGGGTTGGACATCATCATGTGGACAGAAATCCCCGACCGGCGCAGCAACAGAATTCAGCGATAGGCGCTGAATACCTGCCGATTCGACGGCCCCCATAAAAAGCTGGATCTTGGCTCCGCGCAGACATACGTCTACCCGGAGATAGAGTCCCCGGTGATGGTGGTACGTCCCCTTAGATTGGTCTGGCCTCACCCAAGTCTGAGCGAGGTCCCCGAGACCTTTCGTGCATGTTGCGGGACCCTAGTCTTTCGGTAGATCCGCAACTCGTAGGCTCCCAAAGCCTAACGACTTGTACAGAATACATGAATCCCAGACGGCCGCGACCGGTACGAACCCTACTTAACGTCGAAGCAACACGGTGTTCGATCGGGCGGCACTGTACGCGCCCCGCACGACCGATGGCAGACCGCTCCCGGCGCTCAGACACCCTTGCCCGTTAGGGTGATGTTGCCACTGACGGTCGATCCGTCCGGGACGCTGTACGGCGCCACTAGCCAGGTTGGATCGAACACATTGTCCGTAAGCGTGATGTGTCCGGACTCGTGCGGTACAACGACGCCAAAGGCCGTACGGCTGACGCCGGGCGTGTAGTTGGCCAACAGCAGGTTGTCATCCACGGTCACCGGCTGCGTCCCGACATGCTCCAGATAGATACTGGTGTACGTCCCGCCAGTGATTGAGTTGTGCCGAAACACGATCGGCTCGTGGGCCTGTTCGCTCTGCGATCCGTCCGAGTGAACGCCCGGAAACTGGTTGATGATGAGGTCGTGGATGATGCTGTCCTGCAGCGTCGTGCCACCGTCGACCCGCATGCCGTCCGAGGTGTGGTGGATATTCATTCGGGTCAGCACATCGTTCGGGCCGCCGGAGTAGACCCCGATCGCCGGGTTGTAGGTGACACCGTCCGCGCCCCCACCCACCTCGACGTCACTGACCGTGTCATTGGCGTCCAGGACCAGGCACCAGTTCGGCTCTCCGATGCAGCGCACCCGCGAGTTGAGGAGCTTTGCGTTGGCCCCCATCGTGACCCGGCCGGAGATGTCGACGTTGCTCAGAGTCGTTCCAGACGCGACGACGACGTTGCCCTTACGCACCGTGAGCGCGCCGGAGGGGCCGGTCGTGGCGACGGTCGGGAAGCCGCTCAGATTCGGCGCCCCGGACGGGGGCGCCGGCGTCGGGGCCACGGTGGCCGCTGGCTTCGGCGTCGCCGTGGCGATCGGCTTCGGAGTCGGTGCGGCGGTGGGGGCGGGGGTAGCCGCGGGCTTGACGGTCGGGCGCGGCGTCGGCGTGGCCGTCGGGGCCGGGGTTGGCGCCGGAGTGGGATCGGGGGTCGCGGTGGCTGTCCCCGTCGGGCGGAAGCGGACGTCGACGTAGTAGGCGCTGTCTCGCCACGTGCTCGTCGGGAAGGCGGTACGACCGTAGCTGTAGACACCCTCGACACCACTCAGCACCGAGGAGCCGATGCGCGCACCTCGGGCAAAGGTGGAGATCTTCTGGGAGTAGTAGCCGTCGTTCGTGTGGTACGAGGCGGTGTAGGTCTGGCCGGCCCGGACCGCGACCGGCTGGTCGAAGGTGAGGCTCTGCCAGCCGTAGCCGCTCTCACTGTCGAACTGGGCCGAGGCCAGCTTGCGGCCGTCGGGGCCCCAGATGGTGGCCGTGTGCACACCGCCGTTGCGGGTGCTCTTGAAGAAGCGCATCCCGAGCACGGAGCCAGAGACAGCCACGGTGAATTTGACGCCGAGTTCCACCGCGTGCGGGTCGTATTCGATGACCTGGTTGGGTTCGGCGTTGGCGGCGTAGAGGCTGAAGACGGTCGAGTTGGAGGCCAGCGCACCGCTGCCCTGGCCGGTGAAGGCCACAATGCTCAGCAGCAGGGCCGTGACCGCGAAACCGATCCAGGAGCGACGACGACCACCGCGGCTGGGCTGACGGTGGGAGCTTCGACGCCCACTGTTACCACCGGCGACCGATCCCGTCGGGCTACTGCCCTCCGATCGTGCAGCGCTGTGCTTCGGCAAGACTCTCCTCCTGATCATGCGCCGTTCGTTTGCTACGAAATCGTTGAATACGAATCGAGCAGAAATGGCGACGGTGCCATCAGCCTCAGTGGTCCATTCCGCATACCCACGCCGGAAGATCGCAGCGCCGTTACAGAACAGATCACGTCAACGGACTCAATGAAATTAGCGGAGAGATACCGGTGAGCCAACACCCGCACCGCCGGATATATGTTTTAGGTAAGGCGACCCCTATTTTGAGTAGCCACCAGTTACGGAAATCGACCAATGGGAAACGTTCCGTACCTGTGACGCTGGCGCCCCGGATGACGCATTTTTCAACTAGGGCGAAGTTCATCAGACCCGCCGGACGTCTATTGAGATGGCGGCAAACTCGGACCTACCAGAGAGTCTCCAAAGGGAAGGGAGCACCGGAATGATACAGAGCGTGATCTGCATGTTGCAGAGCGCCGCCGTTCACTTACCGTTCACTCCCAAAGTCTTTAGTCTCGGTTAAGCAAGCCCCCTCCCAAACTGGTTTCAGATGAGGTGCGTGATTCGTATCACATCAGTGCCGAGCGGGCTCCATAACTGCGTCATCGGGCCGTCACACATTTCGCAACGACGCCGAGGCGATGAAGGCTTAAGATTTTAGTGAGGTTCACCGGAGGAGATTTGGGGGACGTGACCCGCATCGACGAGACAGAGACTGCCCAGTTCGCGGCCGTTCCTGCCTCGCCGGAGGGATTCCGTCCGAACGAAGTGAGCCCGATCGCGGCCATAGAGCTGGCCGAGGAGCGATCCAACTCGACGCCCGACGTCGACCCACTCGGCAGTAAGGTACGCAAAGGTGCGATCTGGAGCGCACTGAGCACGCTGATCTTCAAATTCGCCAACATCACGATCATGGCGATCGTCGTCCGCGAGCTCGACCAGAAGGACTTCGGCGTCTTCGCGGTTGCCATCACTGCCTTCACCATCATCTCCAGCTTCGCCGAACTGGGTGTCTCGGCCTGTCTGATCCGCGGCGACGTCGACTTGGCGAAGGTTGCGCCCACGGTGGCCACCATCGCAATGGTGAGCAGCGGCACGCTCGCGGCCATCATGTTCGTCTTCGCCGAGCCGATATCCCGCGCGCTCGGCTCCTCCGATGCCGACGGTCCGCTGCGGGTGCTGGCCCTGGCCGTGCTGATGGTCGGGTTCTTCGCGGTGCCCTCGGCCGAAGTGACCCGCAACTTCCGACAGGATCAGCAGTTCGTCGCGTCGGTGATCGGGTTCGTGCCGTCGAATGCGCTACTGCTGGTGATGGCGGCCAACGGCGGCGGCGCGATGTCCTTCGCGTGGTCGCGGGTCGTCGGCCAGGTCTGCGTCGGAATGGCGCTGATCTACTTCGCGAAGGAGCCGTACCGCTTCGGCTTCTCGCCGAAGCAGGCGAAGTTCGTGCTTGCCTTCGGACTCCCGCTGGCCGGCGCGAACCTGCTCAATTTCGTGCTCCTCAACGCCGACTACGCATTGGTCGGACGGCTGCTGGGCGAGGTGAAGCTGGCTACCTACATGCTGGCCTTCAACATCGCCTCGTGGTCCACCAGTCTGCTGGCCGCGATGATCAACGGCACCGGTCTGGCCGCGTTCTCGCGCGTGAAAGACGATCCGGTGCGCCTGCAGCGGGTGCTCGGGAAGGCGACCGCGGCCATCGCCCTGATCGCGCTCCCGGTATGCAGCATGACGTTCGTGCTGGCCCCCGACCTGGTGCGAACCGTCTATGGCGACAAGTGGAGCGCCACCGCACCGATCCTCACGATCCTCTCGCTCTACGGGGCCATCTCGCTCTTCTGCCTGCTGCTGGCCAACGTTCTCTCCGGGCTGGGCTACACCCGCGCCCTCTTCGTCGTCCAAGTGGTGTGGCTGGCCGCGCTAGTGCCGGCCATGACGGTCGGTGTGCACATCGGGGGCGTGGAAGGGGTGGCCTGGGCTCACATCGTCATCGTGCTCCTGGTCGCCATGCCGGCCTACCTGGCCATGCTCAAACGCTCCAGCAATGTTCGGCTGACGCCGCTCATTCCGGCCGTCATGCCGGCCGTGATCGCCTCAGTCGTGTCGGCCGTGGTCGCCGCGGTGGCTATCCGGTTCGTGGAGGGTGACCTCCCCCGGCTGCTGGTCGGCGGAATCCTCGGTGGCCTGGCCTACGCTGCGCTCGCGCTGCCGACCATGCTGCCGCTGATGGCCAACCTCTCCAAGCTGCCGCCGTCGATCATGCAGCCGCTCGAGCGCTACGGTGCCTTCGTGAACTCGATGACCGCTTCGGTGCAGCCGCACCGGTACCGGACGGCCGGACGGCACCGCGTCTGATTCGCGGCGCTCGACTGCGGGCTCACTCCGCGATGGCTCCGTAGACCTCCTCCTCGACGACTCGCACCACTGTCTCCTGAGCCGGCCGCCAGAGCGTCTTGCGCACCTCCTGAGCCGCCTTCGCCGCTCGGGCGATGGCATCCGGGCTCTCCACGATCTCGCAGAGGGCTCGGGCCATCGCACTCGGAGTAGGGGGGGCCCAGCGTGCGTAGGGGTTCGACAGGTCGGCGCGTGCGTAGGGGTGATCATTGATCACGGGAATCGTCCCGGCGGCCAGCATCTCCTCGGCCACCAGGGAAATGTTGGTGAAAGAGATCGCGAAGCCGGCCAGCGTCCGGTTGTAGAGCTCGTTCAACTCGGCCGGCGTGAGGCGGTCATGGCGAACCGCGGGGAACGGCAGCTCACCCGCCGGGAGGCCGAAGACGTGGATCGTCTGCTCGGGGTGACGCTGATGGAACTCGGCCAGCGCGGCGACGACGAGTGCGTAACCACGGCGGGGCACCCCGGGCTTGGCATAGAAGACAACGCCCTCGCGCGCCCCGGTGTTGGTGAGCGAATAGACGTCGGTGTCGCAGCCGAACTCGGCCACCGCCGCCTCGACCCCCAGCTCGGCTCGCAGCACATTCGCCACCATGTGGCCGATCGTGATGCAACGCAGCCCCAGCCGGTAGCTGTCCTCGGCCAGCGCGTAGTCCGAGCCCCGGGGGTAGAAGAACGGCTCGTAGTCCTGCGCGAGATAGAGAAACTCCATCGGCCGGTCACAGCGGCTCGCGAGCACGTGGGCGGTCTGCCAGGCCGTCGCCACGCAGGCGTCGAGGCCGTCGAACCCTTCGGAAATGTCACGGACTTCGGCCTTCACACCGGGCCAGCCCTGACGGATCACCGCACGATGACGAGCCGGGTCGCCGGCGTGGCGGTCATAGAGCACGATCACGCAGGTGTGCCCCGCCGCTTCGAGGGCCTCGACCATTCGCAGCATCGTGGTGTGCCCGCCGGAGCCAAGGCCGGGTGGAGTGGTGACCCACCCGATGGTCAGCGGGGTGCCTCGCTCTGGGCGGGTATCCGGGCGGCGCAGCCGAACCGTCGACGGATCGGCGATGTCGGAGATGGCCAGCGGATAGCCGCTCTCGGCGAGGTTTCCGCGCCGGTAGAGCTCGCGCAGCAGGCGCTCGGCGAGACCCCGGACCCCCTGCTGGGAGGCGATCTCGAGTGCTCGCCCGACGCGCGGACTACGCGAGGCGACTCGCTTGGTATCCACCAACACCCATCCCGCCGTCAGAGCGCCCAGAACGGTACGCGGCCACGCTGCGAAACTAGCTTAGTTCCTCGTGCTGCGCGATCCCGGCGAGCTCGCTCAGCAGCGCCGCGTGTTCGGCAATGCAGGTGCCGGCGTCGAACCTCAGCCCCGACTCGGCGGCCAGGCTCGCCCGGTTGGCGCGGTACGTCTCGCGCCCGGCATAGAGCAACTCCATCGCCGCCACGAACTCGGCGCGGTTGGGCTGGTCGGCATAGCGGGCGCGGGCGATACTCGGCCAGTCAGCGGCCAGCGGGTCACCCAGCGGGTTGGCCACCACCACACCCCGGGCCGGATCGTCGGCGATCTGCTCGCGCGCGCCGCCGACGTCACTCGTCACCACCGGAAGGCCCATGAAAAGCGCCTCCATCGGGGCCAGCGCCCACCCTTCGAAGAAGGCGTCCAGGACGAAGCCGTCGGCCGCCGCGAGCAGCAGGGCCGGGTCAGGAGCGTGGTCGCGCAGGTGCACTCGATCCCGGCACGGCAGCGAGTCACGCAGCCTGGTCACCCGGCGGAAGTAGCGGTCGTCCTCCACCCTTCCGGCGATGACGAGGTGGGCCTGCGGACGCGTCCGGGCGAAGTCGCCGAACGCGCCGACCAGGCCGTAGGTGTTCTTCTGCAGGCAATGCCGGGCCAGCGACACGAGCACGTATTCGTCGGTGAGCCCCAAGGCCTGGCGGGCCACCGCTCGCTCGTAACGCGGTCGGCGCTGGTCGTCGACGGCATTCGGGATGGTGACGATGTGATCGCTGGGATAGGCCGGATTTCCGGCCAGATACTGCTGACGGACCAGTTCGCTCACCGAGACGATGCGGGCCAGCGAGCTCGCCCGCACGCGCTCCGCGGCCCAGTCGACGCCGAAGAGGGTGTGCATGCCGTGCAGGGTGTCCACGCACGGGACGCCGAGTTCGGCCGCCGCGGCGACCGCCCAATCCGGCTGGCCGTGACCGCTGATCACCGCCGGATCCCAGTCGCGCATCCAGGCGACCGCGGTGGCCGCCGAGTGGTCAAGCACCGTAATTCCCTCGGACTGCAGCATGCGGGCCAGCCGCCCGGTGCTGACGCCGTCCGGGGCCGGGGTGTCGGTGGTCCGCAGCACCGCGGTCTCGAAGTTGAAGTCCCGCAGCCGTCGCGCGAGAAAGGCGACCACCTCGTCCATGCCGCCGGCGTCGATGCCACTGGTCACCAGCAGACAGCGGATCGCCGGACGCTGCGCGGCCGCCTGCATCGCCTCTCTGACCGCCGGGGGCAGCGCCTTCGGCCCGTCGTCACTCTGCGGCCGGACCACGCTCTGCATCGGGGGTACCGGGCCGGGCGGACCGATGAGGGGCCGCTCCCACCCCTGCACCTCGATCGCCGGGCGGAGCCGCTCGATGCGGAGCAGAGCGGAGCGGGCGGCCGAACGCGCCCACCCCAAGACACCATCACCATTGGCCACAGAAGAATCTTGCCATCCTCTGGAGCCGACGCGAGTCGGACGCCGCCGCCAGCCGACAACCGCCGACATCCGGCCGCCCTACCCACCACGAGCCGCTCCGGGCCGCTATGTTCGACCAGTGAAGTGCACGACGCCCGCCACCCGCTCGCATGCCGCCCACTCGCACCCCGCAGGCCAGGCAGGTCCGCATGGCACTCCCTGATCCACGCGGGGTCATCTTCGACCTGCCCGGCAAGGGGCGGCACGTCACCCACCATCCGAGCGCCGTCCCGGCCGGTCCCCGGCCCACCGTCTCCGTGGTGGTGCCCTGCTACAACTACGGCCACTTCCTGGACGAATGCGTGAGCAGCCTGGTCACCCAGGAGCACGTCGACGTGGACGTCATCATCATCGATGACAAGTCCCCCGACGGCAGTGGCGAGGTGGCCGACGAACTGGCCCGGCGCCACCCCGGCGTGGTGCGCTCGCTGCGACACGAGGTGAACCGCGGACACATCGCGACCTACAACGAGGGGCTGGCCGCCGCCGAGGGCGAGTTCGTGGTGCTGCTGGACGCCGACGACGTGATCACCCCAGGCGCCTTCGCGCGGGCCACCGCCCTGATGCGGGCCAACCCGTCGGTCGGGCTGACCTACGGTTATCCGCTTTCTTTTACTGACGTTCTGCCCACCCTTGAGGAGAAGCCACTACGCAGCTGGACGGTCTGGTCGGGGCACCAGTGGGTCTACGCCCAGTGCCGCCGCGGGCTGAGCATCGTCTACTCCCCCGAGGTCGTCATGCGGCGCAGCGTGCAGAGCCGGGTCGGTGGCTTCCGCCCGGAACTCCCCCATGCGGCCGACCTCGACTGCTGGCTGCGCATCGCCGCCGTGTCGGACATCGGACGGGTCAACGGCCCGGACCAGGCGCTGCGGCGGGTGCACTCGGCCAGCATGATGCAGAGCGGCTACGGATCGGTGCTGGCCGACCTGCGGGGCCGGCTGGACGCCTACGAGAGTTTCTTCAGCCGCGACGCCGGGCCACTGCGTGATCGGCACCGCCTCCATGAACTGGCCCGGCGCACCACCGCGACCGAGGCACTGGCCTTCGTCTCGGAGGCGCTGCAGAACCAGCCCGAGCAGGCCGACGCGGCGACCCTCGACGAGTACGTCCAGTTCGCACAGCAGACGTACTCCGACCTGGCCCAGACCCACGAGTGGCGCGACTACCTCTGGCTGCGCGATCACCGCGGCAAGCACGCCGCCGCCCGCGCTCGCGCCGGGCTCATCAAAGGTCGTCGAACGCTGGCCGGCAAGTACGCCTGGCAGCGCTGGTACTGGCAGGGTGACTGATCTTCGTTACCGTCGAAGGGTGCAGTTCAGTCCGGACCTCCGCGACGAGGTCGCCTCGGGCGCGGTGACCGCCTCCGTGCGGCTCTGGCGGCGTCCCAAGGTGCGCGTCGGCGGCCGTTACCCGGTGGCCGGCGCGATCATCGAGGTGACCTCGATCGAGCTGATCCCGTTCCGCATGGTCACGGCCGATGATGTGCGCCGCTGCGGCGAGCCCGATCGCGAGGCGCTGCGCGGCCGGGCCGCCCACGCCGGGCCGATCACCGATGACACCCCCATCTACCTCATCGAGTTTCAGGTGGCCGAGTAGGCGATCCGAGCCAGGGCCGCCGGGCGGCCAGCGATATAGTTCGCGGATGAGCCGGCTGGGGGGCAGTGCGTGAAGATCCGCTCGATCTGCCTGATGAAGGACGAGGTCGACGTCATCGGCCAGACTCTGCAAGCCGGCCTCGGCTGGTCCAACCAGATCATCGTGCTCGACAACGGCAGCACGGACGGCAGCTGGGAACTGGTACAGCGGATGGCCGCCGACGACCCGCGAATCGTCGCCTTCGGCCAGGATCTGCGCCCCTTCCGCGACGGGATGCGGGCCAACTGTTTCAACGCCTTCGCCGGGGACGCCGCCGCGGGTGACTGGTGGTGCCGCCTGGATGCCGACGAGTTCTACGGCGAGGATCCGCGGGCCGCACTGGCGCAGGCACCGGCCGAGGCCTTTTCCGTCTGGTCGGCCGGTCTCGTCTACTACTTCACCGACGCCGACGCCGCGCGCTATGAGAAGAACCCAGCCGACTTCGACGACGATGTGCCGATCTCCGAGCGGTGCCGCTACTACCTGAACCACACCTCCGAGCCCCGCTTCTTCCGACACGAACCGGGGCTGCGCTGGACGGAGGAGCACAGTGGCTTCCCGCTGACCCTCTGGGCCCGCCCGGCCTGGTCGCGGCGCGTCGTCGTGAAGAACTACCGGTACCGCTCGCCGGCTCAGATTCAGCGCCGCCTGGAGGCCCGCCAGGCCACCAGCACCCACCTCTTCCCACAGGAGCGGGTCGCCGACTGGAGCGGCGCGGTGGCTCGGCTGCGCGAGACCGGCGGCGACCTCAAGGGCGACCTCGTCGACCATGCGCCGACGGACTGGCACCAGCGGATCGCGCCGGCGACCGCCCTCGACTTCGACGCCCTAGACGGAACGTACGTTATTCGCGAGGATCTGATGCCGGGGATCCCCGAGCCGCAGTCCGAGGCGCACATCAACCGAGCCATCCTGCGGGCGCGGCTACGAGGGCTGGCCCCGACCGGAGTGAAGCAGCGGCTGCGGTCGCTCCGCAGCCCAAACTCCTAGCGGGCCGAACATTTTGAGCCGAAGGCCGGGTACCAGCCGAAGGCCGGCCTTTAGCCGATAGCGGCGATCAGGCCGGCGACCACGCGGTCCTGCTGCTCAGTGGTGATGCCGGGGTAGATCGGCAGGGAGAGGATGCGATCCGCCGCCGCCTCCGCGATCGGGAAGTCGCCGCGGACGTAGCCCAGGTGGGTGTACGCGCCGTGCAGGTGCACAGGCACCGGGTAGTGGATGCCGGCGCCGATACCCCCGGCGTTGAGCTCAGATAGCACCCGATCCCGCTCGGTGACCTCGACGACGTAGAGGTGCCAGACCGGTACGTTGCCGGGGTAGACGGTCGGGGTCTTCACGCCCGCGACATCGGCCAAGGCGGCTGAGTAGTAGTCGGCCGCCGCCCGGCGCTGCTCGTTCCACTCATCGAGTCGCTTCAGCTTGGCGCTCAGCACTGTGGCCTGGATGGTGTCGATGCGGGAGTTGAAGCCCAGCTTGGGGTGCTGATACTTCACCGTGCCGCCGTGGTTGCGCAGCACAGCGAGTTCCTCGGCCACCTCGTCGGAGTTGGTCAGCACCGCACCGGCATCGCCGTAGGCGCCCAGGTTCTTGCCCGGGTAGAAGCTCGTCCCGGCCGCAGCCCCCCAGGTGCCGGCCCGGCGCCCGTCGCGCTCAGCTCCCTGCGACTGAGCCGCATCCTCGACGACCGGAATGCCGTGCGCCTCGGCGATAGCCAGCACCTCGGGCATCGGAGCGAGCTGCCCGTAGAGGTGAACCGGGATGATCGCCTTTGTCTTAGGGGTGATTCGTGCCTCGATCAGCGACGGGTCGATGAGCAGGCAGTCCGGGTCGCAGTCGACGAGCACCGGCGTGGCGCCGGTACGCATCACGCCGCCGGCGGTCGCGACGAAGGTGTTGGCCGGGATGATCACCTCGTCGCCCGCTCCCACGCCGATCGCGCGCAGGGCCAGCTCGATCGCGTCCGTGCCGTTGGCCACTCCGACGCAGTGCGCGGTGCCGCTGTACTCGGCGAACTCGTTCTCGAACTTCTTCACGTCGGGGCCGAGCACATAGGCCCCGGTCGAGAGCACCCGCTCGAAGCCCTCAGCCACCTCGGCCGCCACGGCGGCGTGCTGGATGGAGAGATCCACCAACGGCACTGGACGAGTGGTCGTAGTCTCGCTCATCAACGCTCTCCCTGTTCTCTCGACGCATCCGTCAACGGTGCGCCGTCATTGGTTATAGCAGCAAAATCAAGGGGATCGAGGTACTCCAGGTCGGCCGCGGTGCGATCCGCAGCCGGCTTCAGCAGCACCTGAGCGACCTTCAGACCGCCCGCCTGCAGGCGGACGATCGGCTCCGGTCCGACCCGGGACGGCAGCACGCCCATATGCCCCGAGCCGGGGTCATCCAGCGGCCAGAACGGCAGCCCAGCCTCGGTGCAGGCACTGCGGTCGATGTCACCCCAGTACTGCAGCAGCACGGTGGTCGGCCAGCGCGCGGCCAACTGGCGCACCTCGGCCTCGGTGACGACGGCCTGACCGGTCGGGGTGAGCGACACAATCACCGCGTCCGGCTCGTCGCCGTCGAGCAGTTCGGTCAGGCTGGCCGCACTCCAGACGGTCGCGCCGGCGGCCCGCAGACCGGCCTCCAGATACGGCAGGAACGGGTTGTCGCAGAGCACCGCGATGCGGCCGAGGTAAGCCGAGACGCCGGCGTCGGCCAGTTGGGCCACCGCCATCGGCCCGAGGAAGGAGAAGACGTCCACATGGGGGTGACGCTCATTCGTGCCGGCCAGCTGAACACCGCGACGATGCAGCCCGGCCAGGTCGATGTCCACCCGACCGGCCTGGATCTCCCAGGCCTCGAACATCAACGGCATCACGGCCGAAGCCCTTATCGCCTCGGCATGTTCTGCCGTGATGGGGCGCAGGTGACCGCTGTTGGTGACGACGTCGGCGGCGGCGAAGATTGCCACATCGCGCTGATCGGTGATGGTGATCCGGGAGGCGACGCCCACCGACTCGGCCAGCGCGAGCGTCTGGGCCCGCACCTGCTCCACCGAGCCGTAACGGGAGGCGCGGGTCACCGCAATGACCTCGGCCCCGGCCAGCGCGGCCAGCACCGGCGTCACCACGTACGGGCCGGTCGCAGCTTCGGTGAGCACCGAAACCTGAGAAAGATCAAGGCTGTTTCGCTGTACAGCCTCGACGACGAGACGGCTCAAGCGGGGCAGCGCCAGACCGGGGCGTGGATCCGTGGCCGGCGGGCTCACGCCGTTGGCAGAGCTCACAACCTAGGCCGCGACTTGGGCAGCGGCGGCCCGGAGAGCATCGATCACGCGAGTGATCTCGTCGGCCGTCATCTGGTGAAAGACCGGCAGAATAAGGGTGTTCTCGTTCAGCCTCTCGGTGACCGGCAGCGGGGCGTGCTCGACGCCGGCGTAGGCCGGCTGCCGATGCGCGGCCATGATCCCGCGCCGGGCCGAGATCTCATGTTCGGCGAGGTGGGCCAGCAGTTTCTCGCGATCCATCGGAAATTCCGGCAGAATCTCGACCCAGAAGGACTGGAAGTTGGAGGTTCCCCACTCGGGATCCTGCAGCACCCGCAGCCCGGCGATGCCCTCCAGGGCCTGCTGATACTCGGCCACGATCTCGCGGCGCCGGGCCACGATGGGAGCGAGCCGGTCGAGCTGCACCAGACCGACCGCAGCCTGCAGGTCGGTCATCCGGTAGTTGTAGCCGACCTCCAGGTACTGCTCCTCCGGCGGCAGCGTGCTCTGGTGGCGCTCAGCTGCGCTCACGCTCATGGCGTGCTCGCGCAGCCGGCGGGCCCGGTCGGCCCACCCGGCGTCGTCGGTGGTGAGCATCCCGCCCTCACCGGTGGTGATGAGCTTGCGGGGGTGGAAGGACCAGGCGGCGATGGTGGCACCAGCGCCGACCGGAGCGCCTCGGTAGGTCGATCCAGCGGCGCAGGCCGCATCCTCGACGACGACGATGCCGCGCGGCTCACAGAGCGCCTTCACCGCAGCCACGTCCGCCGGGACGCCGCCCTGATGAACCAGGATGACGGCGCGGGTGGCCGGGGAGAGCACCGCCTCGATGCTGGCTGGCGTCAGGTTGCCGGTCTGCGGGTCGACGTCGGCGAAGACCGGCGTCGCCCCCACGTACATCGGGGCATTCGTGGTGGCGATGAATGAGAACGACGGCACGATGACCTCGTCTCCGGCACCGACACCGGCCACCACGAGGGCGAGGTGCAGCGCCGTCGTGCAGTTGGAGACGGCGACCGCGTGCCGGGCCCCGACCAGCGCGGCGAACTTCTCCTCGAAGGCGGCGACGCGCGGGCCCTGAGCCACCCAGCCCGATTCGATCGCCTCGGTCACCGCGGCCACCTCTTCAGCGCCGAGCCACGGCTTAGCTACGTTGATGCGGGTCATTCGCCAACTCCAACCGGGTTTGTGCGGTCAATCATGCGCTGGGATCGCTGGTGGCGAGCTTGTCCGCCTTCCACCAGGCGACCAGCCTGCGCAGTCCGTCTTCCAGTCCAACCTCGGCCGTGAAGCCCAGATCGCGGGTCGCGGCCGAGGTGTCGGCCAGGCGGCGGGTCACGCCGTTGACGGCCCGCTCGGGGCCGAACTCGACGTCCAGATCGGAGTCCATGGCCCGCAGCAGCGCCCGGGCCAGGTCCAGCAGGCTCGTCTCGACGCCACTGGCTACGTTGTAGAAGCCCTCGTTGACGTCGCTCTCAATGGCCAGGATGTTAGCGCGGGCGATGTCCTCGGTGTAGACGAAGTCCATCGTCTGCAGCCCGTTACCGAAGATGAGCGGCGGCTTCCCGTCAACGATGCGCTCCATCCAGCGCACCAGCACCTCGGTATAGACGCCGTAGATGTCCATGCGGGGGCCGTAGACGTTGAAGGGGAGCAGCCCGACGTAGTTCAGGCCGTACATGGCCCGGAAGCTGGTCATCATGCCCTGGTTGAACGACTTGGCCGCACCGTAGAAGGTGTCGTTGTTGTGATGGTGGTGGCGTTCGGTGGTCGGGAACTCCTCGGCCAAGCCGTAGGCCGACGCGCTGGAGGCCGCCACGACCTTCTGCACCTTCTTCTCAACGGCCGCCTCGAGGACGTTGAAGGTGCCGTCAACGAGTACCTCGAGGGCCAGTCGCGGCTCCTCCGCGCACTGGGTGATCCGGATCGCCGCCTGGTGACAGACGACGTCCTTTCCGACCGTCACATCATGGACGAGGTCCCGGTCGCGCAGGTCGCCCTCGATGAGGTTGACCCGCCCGGTCTCGAAGGCCTGCGCGAGGTTGGCCCGACGCCCGCGGACCAGGTTGTCCAGCACGTCCACCTTGGCCGCACCGGCGGCCAGCAACTGGTCGACCAGGGTCGACCCGATGGTGCCGGCACCACCGGTGACCAGTACCTGTGCCCCGTTCAAGTTCGTCATACAGCGCTTCCCAAGGTCGATTCGGTGTTCTGCTTATCGGTGCCCAGCGGGATCAGTTCCCCGCTATCGGCCAGGCTGTGGCTCGCCGCTTCAAGTATCTCAAGGACGCGCAGCCCCGCTTCGCCGTCGGTCCGCGGCGGGCGCTTCTCGTTGATCGCGGCGGCGAACTCGGTCGCTACGTTCCCGAGTGCCTCCTGCTCCGAGAGCGCCGGAGCATGCATGTCACCCAACCGGTAGCTGATCGCGGCCGCCTCCCGCAGGCCCTCGTCGGCCTGGGCCGAGACGAAGTCGACGCCGCGGTCGTAGAGCGCCAGCCGCTGCTGCGGGTTCTGGTCGTCCCAGACCAGCGTGCGCTTCGAACCGCCGATGATGAACTGGCGGATCTTGGTCGGGCTGAGCCAGTTGACGTGTACGTGAACGATTGCCCCGCCTGGCATCGGCATCGTCAGGTAGCCTACGCACGCCTTACCGGTTCCCAGCGGGTCGGCCCCGTGCGCGGCGACCGCGGTCGGGCGCAGCTTCTCGCCGAGGATGTAGTCGAGGATCGACAGGTCGTGCGGCGCGAGGTCCCAGAGCACGTCGACGTCGGGCTGGATCAGGCCGAGGTTGATGCGCACCGAGTCGATGAAGAGGATGTCACCCAGCACACCTTCGTGGATGAGTTCGCGGATGCGCTGCACCACCGGCGTGTAGCAGTAGGTGTGGTCGGTCATCAGGACCAGTCCACGCTCGGCCGCCGCCGCCACCATGGTCGCGGCCTCGGCGTGACTGTCGGCCAGCGGCTTCTCGACCAGGACGTGCTTGCCGGCTTCGAGGGCCTGGCGGGCGATCGCACTATGAGTACGGGCCGGGGTGGCGATCGCCACCGCGTCGATGTCGTCGCGGGCCAGCAGGCGCTCCAGCGACGTCTCGACCTCGATGGTGCTCCGCGGGCCGATCACCTTGCGGGCCCGCGCCTCGTCGAGGTCACACACCGCCACCAGGTCCCAGTGCTGGCTCGCCCTAAAGTTGCGAACCAGATTCGGTCCCCAGTAGCCGGCTCCGACTACGCCGATCCCGAGTGTCATTCCTGCCCATCCAATCTGCGAAGAACCGTGGCCGCCGAAGCGCCGTCGACCAGCAATGTCAGCGTCCGCGCATGCCGACGCCAGAGCTCATAGAGACGTGCCTTACCGAGCAGATACATCGGTTCACTGAGTGTTTCACAAAGTCGGCAGACCGCCCGGCTCAAACGAGACTCAGATGTGCAGACCGAACTGCATCGAGCGCAGTGTGGGCGTGACGAGCGCGGTTCCAGTGGTGGTCAGGGTGACCTGGTACTGGATATAGCGGGACGTCTTACTCACCAGCGCCCCGGAGGAGGCGAGGGTGGCGTAGGCGCTCCAGGTGGCGTCCGGGGTGGCCGTGTTTCCGGTCCGGACCTTCACGACCAGGGTCGTGCCGGTCGGGACGGTGGCATCCCAGGTGGCCGCATCCCAGGTGACCGGCGCCGAGGCGTCGATGACCCTGGAGAGGTACGTGCCGCTGGTGGCGTACGGGCCGACCCGCGCGTAGGTGACGACGAGGCCGCCGTCGGTGGTGACACCGTCGTAGAACTGCGGACGCATCGCACCGAAGAGGGACATGAAGTTGTGCGTGTACTTCTGCACGTCGTCGACGTAGAACGTCACGGTCGAGCTCGTCCACTCGATCCGGAACTTGTGCGAGGCGACCACCCAACCGGTGGCGACAACGGAGCTCGCGTTGTTCAGGAAGCCATCATTCTCCGTCGCGACGAGCTGGCCCGAGGAGTTGACGCTGAAGGTGGCCTTCACCGACGAGTTCGACGATGCGACCCAGCCGAGATACTGGTTCGCGCCGAGAGTGGCGACGGTCTCCAGCGTGCGGGTCGCCGAGTAGGTGGCGGTGCTGGCCAGGGTGGCGCCCTGGACCGTCGCGACGCCGCTGGCGAGAGTCGTCTTGCCACCGGTGACGGCGGCCGTCGACGTCCAGCCGGTGGGCAGAGTCGTGCCGGTGAACTCGGCGCTTGCCGCCGGGGTCAGGGTCACCTCACCCCCGCCGTTGGCCGAGACCGAGGTCGAGGTCTTGGTGCCGAGGGTGAAGTCAGCCGTCGTCGTGTCGAGGATCGGCGACACCGCCGGCGTGTAGGTCCAGCTGGTCCCGGCCGCACTCGGTGAGGCGGCGCTGTTGTTCGCCGCATCCGCCGAGGTGATCCGGTAGTAGTAGCGGGTGTTCAGCGTCAGGCCGGTCAGCGAGATGCTGTGCGCGGTCACCAGCGACGGCGAGGTGACGACGAGGTTGAGGTTCGTCGACGACGTGCCGTAGTTGACGGTGCTGGTGGCGGCCTCGTTCGTCGTCCAGGTGACCACGGCCGTGGTGCCCGAGCCGGTCGAGTTGGCCGCCATGATCGTCGGCGGCGTGACGTCCGGCGTGGGCGTCGGCACCGGAGTTGGCGTCGGCACCGGAGTCGGCGTGGGCGTCGGGGTCGGCGTGGGCGTGGGAACCGGGGTCGGCGAGGGTGCCGCCACCGTGGTCGAGCTGTAGATCGGGTCGACCCAGTAGTTGCCGTTGGCGTACGTCGAGGACGGCATGCCCGACCCGTAGGTGTACACCCCGGCCCCAACGGGCGCGCTCAGCGGACCGGCCGAGAGCGGCGTGTCGAAGTAGTGATCGTCCTCGGAGTAGTGCCCGCTGGGAGCGGTGTAGGAGACGAGGTAGGTGGCACCGGCCTGCACTCCGACCGGAGTAGCGAAGTTGGCGCTCTGCCAGCCGTTGGCCGTCTCGTTGGTGAAGGTCACGGTGGCCAGCAGGTTGCCGGTCGAGTCCCAGAGCTGACCGATGTGGGTGCCCACGTTGGCGTCGCTCTTGTAGAAGCGAACGCCGGTGATCGACCCGGTGATGGACGGGGTGAACTGGGTCCCGACGGTCAGGCTGGCACCGTCGCCGGAGTCAACGGTCCCCGGCGTGGCCGAGCCGAAGAGCGTGCACGGGCAAGGTGAGTCCACGCCCGCGGTGGTGAAGGACCAGGTCGCCGGGTTGGCCAGCGGGGTGCCGTTCACACCGGCCGCCGTCACCGAGACCGCGTACGAGACGCCGCCGGCGAGCGGCGAGGACGGGGTAAAGGTGGCGATCTGCGAGTTCGGGTCGTAGCTGGTCGCACCGGCGACGGCACCCGACGGCCCGGTGACCGTGAAGTTGATCGACGACGGCGTCACGGCCAGCGAGAAGCTCGCGGTCGGGGTGACGCCCGAGGGCACGCCGTTCGCCGAGGCGAGCGGGGTGAAGGAGGTGACCGTCGGCGCCGGACCCGCCGCGGTCGAGGAGAAGATCGGGTCGACCCAGTAGTTGGCGTTGGCGTAGACGCTGCTGGGCAGCGTGTTGCTGCCGTAGCCGTAGACCCCGGCGCTGGCCGCAGCCCAGAGCGGACCGTTGGAGAGGCCGCTGTTGTAGAAGCCGTCGGTGTCGGCGTAGTGGCCGGTCGGCGTGTAGTAGCTGGCCGTGTAGCTCAGGCCCGCAGTCACCGGAACCGCCGAGGAGAAGACGACCGTCTGCCACCCGGTGGCGCTCTCGCCGGTGAAGGTGGCGGAGGCCAGCAGCGCCCCGCTGGAGCTCCAGAGGCTACCGACGTGCGTGCCGGTGTTGGCCGCGCTCTTGTAAAAGCGGACACCGGAGATGTAACCCGAGGTCGACGGCGTGAACTGCACGCCGAGGTTGATGGCGCCGGCGTCGTTGGAGTCGGCCTGCGACGGCGATCCGGAGGCCGAGAGCAGGCTGCACGGGCAGGTGACGGTGCTGCTGGCGACGGTGAAGCTCCAGGTGGTCGGCGCAGGCATGGCCAGACCCGCGGTGCTACTCGCGCTCACGGCGACGGTGTACGTCACTCCGAGCGCCAGCGGGCTGGACGGGGTGAAGGTCGCGGTCGTGGTGGTCGCGTTGTAGCTCACCGATCCGGCCGCGGTGGACCCGTCAGAACCGGTGACGACCATCGAGATCGAGGCCGGGGTCACCGCGGTGGAGAACGTAGCGGTCGGCGTCGCCGCCTGCGTGACCGCGGTCGAACCGTCCGGCGGCGACACGGCGGTGATCGACGGCGGCGTCGGCGGGATGGTCGGCGTCAGGTTGAAGATCGGGTCGACCCAGTAGTTGGCGTTGAAGTAGGTCGAGGACGGGAATCCTGATCCGGTCGGGTAGTAGACGCCGGCGCCGATCGGGGCCAGCAGCGGCCCGTTGCTCAGCGGCGAGTCGAAGAAGTGGTCATCCTCCGAGTAGTGCCCGTTCGGCGCCGTGTAGCTGACGACGTACGGGGTGCCCGCGGTGACCGCCACCGGCGAGGAGAACATGACGGTCTGCCAGCCGGAGTTCGACTCCGACGTGAAGGTTGCGGTGGCCAGCGCGGTGCCGTCCATCGACCAGAGCGTGCCGACGTGGGTGCCGGTGTTGGCCGCGCTCTTGTAGAAGCGCAGACCGAAGATGTAGCCGTTCACCGAGGCCGAGAACTGCGTGCCGACCGTCACCGACGCGGTGTCACGGCTGTCCACCGTCGTCGGCGTCGCCTTCGGGGCGAAGAGCGTGCACGGGCAGGTCACCGGTCCAGACGCGGTGGTGAAGAGCCAGGTGTACGGCGAACTCATCGCGATGCCGTAGCTGCTGGTTCCGTTGATCGACGCGGTGTAGGTGGTCGACGGGCTCAGTGCGGCCGACGGCGTGAAGGTTGCCGTGTGCGTGCTGTCGTCGTAGCTGGTGGCGCCGGCGACGGTGCCCGACGAGCTGGTCAGCGTGAAGGTGAGAGACGACGGGACGATAGAGGTGGTGAAGGTGGCCGAAGCCGCGGTCGTCACCGGAACGGCCGTCCCGCTCGAGGCGGGGTTGGTCGAGATGACCGCGGGCGTGCCGGTGGCCGACGGCGTGAAGAGCGGGTCTACGTAGTAGTTCGATCCCTGGTACGTCTTGGTCGGGAACGAGTGGGTCGAGCTGTAGACGCCGTTGTACTTCGTCGGGTCGGTAGCCGAGTTGGACTCGGCCGAGAGCGGACCGGCCTGGAAGTCGCGGTAGTAGAAGAAGAGCGGGTCGGCGGCATAGTGCCCCGTCGGCGCGTAGTAGCTCACCACGTAGCGGGTGCCGGCGATGATGGAGACCGGCGTGGTGAAGTTGAGCGTCTGCCAGCCACTCCCGGTCTCACCGGTGAAGGTGCCGGTGGCCAGCGCCTTGCCGGCGCTGTTCCAGAGCGTGCCGGTGTGGGTGCCGGTGTTCGCGGCCGACTTGTAGAAGCGCATGCCCGAGACGTAGCCGTTGGCGCTCGCGGTGAAGCGGGTGCCGACCTCGACCGCGGTGGCGTCACCGGAGTCGGGGACGGCCGGGTTGGCCTGGCCGAAGAGCGTGCACGGGCAGTTCACGGTGACGGTGACCCCGGCCGAGGGCGTCTCGACGTTCACGCTGTCATCGGTGGCGCGGGAGAGAATCTGCAGCGGTCCGCTGGCGTGGACGATGCCGGTGTAGCTCCACGACGAGGTTCCGGTGGCCGGGTGCCAGGTGGTTCCGCCGTCGATCGACACCTCAACGCCGGCGACGACGCCACCGACGTCGGTCGCGGTGCCGGTGACGGTGATCTGGGCGCCGTTGGCGATGACCGACGACTTGGCCGGGCTGGTGATGGTGGAGACCGGCGCGGTCTTGTCGGTGCTGGCGGTCGCCGCGACCATGCCGGACATGAGCGTCGTCGGCTGGGTCTGCATATCGGCCAGCAGGTTGATCGTGGCCTGCTGCATCCGCGGGTCGGCCGGGCTGTCGGTGCCGTCGTGGTCGGCGCTCAGGCCCCAGCCCCACTGGATGGTGCCGGCGCCGAAGACGAGAGCTCCGCTCGCGGCCCGGTACTCGGTGACGTGGTGGGTCGTGGTGCCGGCCTGGGTGAGCGTGCCGAAGTCATAGGACTCCTCCGCCGACGGGCCAGTGGTGGTCGAGAGGTCGATGAGACCGGCCGGGCGGAAGCCGTTGTCGACGTCCTCATCAGACTCGTAGCCGACGGTGTTCGGGGCGAGCGCGGTGCTGGCGCCGGCCATCGACGAGAGACCGGTGTTGGCCCACATGCGCGTCTTGCCCTGCGCCGCGGTCACCGTGATCGGCATCGAGATGTTGTTGGCCTTGTACATCGTGCCGGTGAGCGCGTTCTCCGGGTTCGTGCCACCAGGGGCCGCGGAGAAGCGCGGATCTCGCCAGGTGGCGGTCGCCTCGCCGCTTGGATCGGATGGCGCGTTGTCCCACGTTTCCTTGTAATCGACCAGCGTGCGGTACGGCGTGTTGGTGCCGTCGATGCTCGGCTCGAACCGGGTGTGCCAGAAGACCTCGTTGCCGGAGAGGAACATCAGGTTGACGCCCGCGTCGCGAGCACTCTCGACGTTGGTGCGCTGGGCCTGTGACCAGTATTCGTCGTGGCCGACGGACATGAAGACCTTGTGGTTCTTCAGCAGGGTCGAGCCGAGGCGGTCAGTGTCGACGCCGGCCATGTAGCTCACGTCGTAGCCGTTGCGCTCCATGAACTGGATGGTCGGGTACTCGTTGCTGAAGAGGAAGTCGCGTCCGGAGAAGTCGTCGCGGGTCGCGAACGGCCGGTTGTAGCTGACCTTGCGGGCCCGGGACGCGGAGTCCCACGGGTTGGTGGTCGAGCCGGTGTAGAAGTCGGCGTCGCCGTAGCGGTTGTAGGCCTCCCACGACTCGTCGGAGGTCTGGAAGATGACGTCGGAGTGGCTGGAGTCGTTACGCACCACAAACGAGATCTGGCTGGCGCCACCGTTGGGAATGTCGGTGCGCGTCAGCTTGGCGATGTATACGCCCGAGACCGCGGTCGACGGGACGACCCACGAGGCCGACAGCCCCCAGTCACCACAGTCGACCAGGCTGACCGACGGATCCGTCAGGCAGGTGGGCTGCGTCTGCGGGAGGGTGGCCGACGGGCTGATCGAGGTGATCTTGCGAGCGCCGTTGCCCTGGTAGTACCCGAGGCGGTAGATGTCGATCGTGTAGGAAGTCGCGGGCGTCTGGATCTTGAAGCCGATCGCGGAGCCGGCGTTCACGCTGATGCTGGTGGAGAAGCCCTGGATCGTCGGGTCACCGGAGCCGTTCACGTCCCACACCGACTCCGGCGTGCCGGGGAGCGAGTTCTCGCAGACGATGGGGTTGATGCTGGCGCCACAGGACGAGCCCGTCGCGGCGGCGGCCGGAGCGATAGGCATCGCGTCGATCAGCCCGAGCACCAACAGGCTCGTGACGGCCAAGGTCACCAGTCGTCGAGCCTTAGTGGATACTGCCCATTTAGCGATAGCCATCGCTGTACTCCCCCGAATTACGTGTACTCCGCGCTACCCAACGCAGGACGAGCCTAACGCGGAAATCACGCCTGCGACACTTGAAAACCACACTAGGAAACTGTTGAGAGTGTGTTGTTGATTTCACCAGCGACTCGACCCCGATTTCGGGCATCTTTACCCTAGAAGAATTCACGGAGTAATCACGCGACGACGCTGCGATGCTCGATACGACCCGCCGAGCCTGTGCTCGTGGTTCTAGGATCGAGCGACCTACCTGATGGAATGGACTTACATGCACCCCGACGTGAATATCGACCCGACCGCCTCCGTGCACCCGACCGCGTTCGTGCATCCGAGCGTTGAGATCGAAGCCGACGTCGAGATCGGTGCCGAGACCCGGGTCTGGCGAAACGTGCACATCCGCCGCGGCGCGCGGATCGGCACCGGGGCGCAGATCAGTGCGAACGTCTTTGTAGATCACGGTGTCCAGATCGGCGATCGGGTCAAGATCCAGAACAACGTCTCCGTCTACGCGGGCGTACTGCTCGAAGACGACTCCTTTGTCGGCCCGGCCGCGGTCTTTACCAACGACCTGAACCCGCGAGCCACCGGAGAGTGGCGGCTGACCGAGACCTGGGTGCGCAAGGGCGCCTCGGTCGGGGCCAACGCCACGATCGTCTGTGGCAACGAACTGGGCGAACACTGCCTCGTTGCCGCTGGTGCTGTGGTGACACGTTCGGTGCTGCCCCACCAGCTGGTGCTGGGGAATCCGGCCCGTCCGGCCGGCTGGGTCTGCCGCTGTGGGGAGATCGTGTCGCGGGCCGCAGAGCGACCCGCCGACCTCGACTGCGACGTCTGTGAGCATGACTGACAGAGCAGTTCCCCTTAAAGACAAGGGAGAACGCCTCAATTCAGCTCCTCTCAGAACGCCCCATCACTGCGAAGAACCGCGCCGAAGGTCTTCCACAGGATCATCAGATCCAGCGTGAAGGACCAGTTCTCGACGTAGCGCAGGTCGAGGCGCACGGCCTCGTCCCACTTCAGGTTGCTGCGACCGCTGATCTGACCGAGACCGGTGAGACCGGGCTTGACCAGCAGGCGGCGGTGCACGTCGGCCGCATACTCGGCAACCTCGTTGGGCAGCGGCGGCCGCGGCCCGACGAGTGACATCTCCCCCTTGAGCACGTTGACGAACTGCGGGAGCTCGTCGAGGGAGAGCTTGCGGATGACACGACCGACCCGGGTCACCCGTGGGTCGTGCGCCATCTTGAAGGTCGGACCGTCGTTCTCGTTCTGGTCCATCAGGTCGGCCTTGCGGTCCTCGGCGTCGGTCGTCATCGAACGGAACTTCAGGATGCTGAAGGTGGTTCCGTCCAGGCCGACTCGGGTCTGGCGGAAGAGCGCCGGACCAGCACTGGTGAACTTCACGGCCAGCGCCACGCCCAGCATCAGCGGCGACAGCACGATCAGCGCGACGGCCGCCAGCGTGCGGTCGAAGGCGCCCTTGAAAATGCGGCGGGTTCCGCTGAACTCCGGCTCCTCGACGTGCAGCAGCGGGAGGCCGGCCACCGGGCGGATGTGCAGGCGGGTGCCGGCCACCTCGGTGAGGCCGGGCGAGACGACGAGGTCGGCGTCCGTGCCCTCGAGCTGCCAGGAGATCCAGCGCAGCTTCTGGGCACCGAGCTCTCCGGAGGAGAGGACAGCGACGGTGTGGGCGCCACTGTCACGCACCGAGTCGACGATCGCGTCGACGTCGCCGAGCACCGGGATGCCGGCGGCGGCGAGTTCGGCGATGGCGTCCCGGTCACGCATGACCGACGTCGGGAGCGAGGCTCCGACGACCCGCATCCCGGCGTACCGGTCGCGGCCGAGCATCTCGCCGAACTCGAGGATGGCGTGCGGCTCACCGACGGCCAGCACCGACGTCATGGCGCGACCGACGGTGCGCTGCCGGTGCAGCCACTTGCGGGCGGCGTAACGGCCGGCGACGTCCAGCACGAACGCGAGCGGCAGCGCGACGAGGACGAAGCCCCGGGCGATGTCAGCGTGAGCGGCGTACGAGACGACAGCGATCGCCGCGGTCAGGTGCAGAAAGCCCCGGAAAACACGGCGGAATTCATCCTGACCGGCACCGACGACGCGAGCCTCGTAAGCGTGATTGAACGACATCGCCGCGAACCAGGCCAGCGGCATGACCGCGATGATCAGCGGGTAGTGCATCCGCGCGATCGAGTCGCTGTTGCCGCCGAAGCGGAGCAGGAAGGCAACGACGGAGGCGACCAGCGCACTGACGACGTCGACCGTCTTCAGCATGTTCTGGTAGCGACCGACCCAGCGGTCGCGCGAGGAGATGCTCTCGGCGACTGTGCTGCGCTGCGGCTCAGGAGTGGATGGACGACGCTGCGCGTCGAACTGGTCAACGAGCGAGGCGTCAAAGGCGCCAGTGGCGGCGACGCTGGGCTCGTGACGGCGATGTCCGCGGCGAACGCGGTGCGGCGCGAAGACGCGGTGCGCCGGCTGTGTCGCCATCGAAGCGGACGACGGAACCGGCGAAATTGCGCGCTCGGACTCCGACGAATCTGACTGATTGACCGAAATGGTCTGATGTGCGGCTGCCAGCGCTGTGATGGTGGAGTTTGCCGGCGGCATGCCAGCGTCGTCCATCGTCACATCGGCAGCCGAATGGCCCCCGGTGTTCATTTTCCCCCATTTTGGCCCTTCGCAGGCTAGCTGCGAAGGCCCCCCGATTTGCTCACTGCCACCCAAGAGTGGAGTGCGCGCCCCCCTGATACTTCATGTGTTCGCTACGCCGAGAGTGTGACCCTCGACACCGGATGAGCCATCAGTGCCCCTGCACCGAAGGATATCCGCAGTTTCTTCACGCCGGCCCCACCGGCCCTCTGATACCGGAGCAAACCTATAACGCGTGAGGTGAATGCGAAAGTCGAAATCGCCCTTGACGGCAAAGTAGCCAACGGTATAGGCATTCTGTCCATCGAATGTCAGCACTCCGGAGTCAAAATCTCACCAACCGTGACAACGATTCGAAAGCCGAATAGTTACTGTGATGCAGATCACTCACAGGCAGCGGGAGGGGCTGTGAGGGAGAATGAACCGGTGACCTCGACGCAGGAAAGCATCCCCCACCACGCCCAGCCGACCGATGACGCCGAACTGCGCGCCGACGTGCGCCGGGTCGTGACCCTCCTCGGCGAATCGCTGGTCCGCCAGCAGGGCGGTGATCTGCTGGACCTCGTCGAGCAGGTGCGCACGCTGACCAAGCAGAGCAAGTCGACGGACTCGGCCAGCGAGCCGACCGACTTCCACCTCGAGGAGAGCGCCGCGGAGCCGGACGCCCTGAATGGAGAGTCCGCGCAGCTGTCGGCCAAGACCGCCTACGACGCCGTCCGCGAACTGCTGGCCGGCCAGCCGATCGACACCGCGGCCGCGCTCGTCCGTGCCTTCTCCGCCTACTTCCACCTGGCCAACGTCGCCGAGCAGGTCCATCGCGTCCGCCTCATGCACACCCGACCGGCTGACGAGGGGTGGCTGGCCGGCTCGGTCGCCGCGGTGGCTGAATCCACCGGCGCCGCCGGCCTGGAAGAGGCGATCGCGACGCTGGCCGTCCGCCCCGTCT
Source organism: Frankineae bacterium MT45 (assembly GCA_900100325.1). Taxonomy (NCBI): domain Bacteria; kingdom Bacillati; phylum Actinomycetota; class Actinomycetes; order Frankiales; species Frankineae bacterium MT45. The sequence goes on along the minus strand of LT629697.1, from coordinate 1,298,347 downwards.
TCACCGCACACCCCACCGAAGCCAGCCGCCGCTCCATCCTCACCAAACTGCGGCGCGTCGCCGACATCCTCGAGGTGAGCACCGAACCGGGCAGCGGCGCGCGGGCGCGTCAGGACCGTGGGCTGGCGGAGATCGTCGATCTGATCTGGCAGACCGACGAGTTGCGCCAGCACAAGCCGACTCCGGTCGATGAGGCCCGCAACGCTGTGTACTACCTGGAGGAGCTGGCCGGGGACGCCCTGCCGGCGATGGCCGCCGATCTCGCGGTCGAGCTGCGCCGCTACGGCGTCGAGCTGCCGGTAGACGCCCATCCGCTCACCTTCGGCACCTGGATCGGCGGCGACCGGGACGGCAATCCGTTCGTCACGGCGGACGTGACCCGCGACGTGCTGCGCCTGCAGCATCACGTGGCCACCCGCGTCGCCACCGCCGCGGTCAACGGCCTCATCGCCGAGATCTCCTCCTCCTCGTCGGTGGTCGGGGTCTCCGATGCCCTGCAGGCCTCGATCGCGGCCGACCTGGAGAACCTCCCCGACCTCGACCCACGGCTGCCCACGCTGAACGCCACCGAGCCGTACCGCCTCAAGCTCTCCTGCATCAACCACAAGATCGCCAACACCCGCAAGCGGGTCGTCGCCGGTTCTCCGCACGTCCCCGGGCGTGACTACCTCGGCAAGACGGACCTGCTGGCCGAGCTCGCGATAATCGGCGACTCCCTGCGCGAGAATGCCGGCGGGCTGATCGCCGACGGGCTGCTGGCCCGGGCCGAGCGCACCATCGCCGTCTTCGGCCTGCACCTGGCCACCATGGACATCCGCGAGCACGCCGACGCCCATCACCACGCCGTTGGGCAGCTCATCGACCGTCTCGTCGAGGAGACCTGGCTCTACGCCGACCTGCCGCGGGACTACCGGCTCCGCCTGCTCTCCCGGGAACTGGCCTCCCGCCGGCCGCTGGCCCAGACGCCGCCGCCGCTGGACGAGGCCGGGGCAAAGACCTTCTCGGTCTTCACCGCGGTCCGCAAAGCGCTGGACACCTTCGGCCCGGAGGTGATCGAGAGCTACATCGTCTCGATGACCCGCGGCGCCGACGACGTGCTGGCCGCCGTGGTGCTGGCCCGGGAGGCCCGGCTCGTCGACATCCATGGCTCGGGGGCGGGCGGTGCGAACCAACCCTTCGCCCGCATCGGCTTCGTCCCGCTGCTGGAGACCGTCGAGGAGCTGCGCCGGGCCGGCGAGGTGCTCGACGACATGCTCTCTGACCCCACCTACCGCCTCATCGTCCGGCTCCGGGGGGACGTGCAGGAGGTGATGCTGGGCTACTCGGACTCCAACAAGGAGGCCGGCATCACCACGTCACAGTGGGAGATTCATCGCGCCCAGCGCACCCTGCGCGACGTCGGCGCCCGCCACGGCGTGCGCATTCGCCTCTTCCACGGCCGCGGCGGGACGGTTGGACGTGGCGGCGGCCCGACCTTCGAGTCGATCCTGGCCCAGCCCTGGGGTGTCCTCGACGGCGAGATGAAGGCGACCGAGCAGGGTGAGGTGATCAGCGACAAGTACATGCTCCCCGAGCTCGCCCGCGAGAACCTGGAGCTCACCCTGGCCGCGGTACTGCAGGCCTCCACGCTGCACCGGGCGTCACGGCAGAGCGCGCAGCAGCTGGCGCAGTGGGACGAGACGATGACCCGGGTCAGCGACGCCGCGTTCGCCACCTACCGCGGGCTCATCGACGACCCGCAGCTGCCGGCCTACTTCTTCGCCTCCACGCCGGTCGAGCAGCTCGGCGAACTGAACATCGGCTCACGCCCGTCCCGCCGGCCCGACAGCGGTGGTGGCATCCTCGGCCTCCGCGCGATCCCGTGGGTCTTCGGCTGGACGCAGTCGCGCCAGATCGTCCCGGGCTGGTTCGGCGTCGGCTCCGGCCTCAAGGCGGCCCGTGAAGCCGGCCTCGGTGACGTCATCGCCGAGATGTACAAGGAGTGGCACTTCTTCGGGACATTTATGAGCAACGTCGAGATGACGCTGGCCAAGACCGACCTCGACATCGCCGCTCACTACGTCTCGACGCTGGTGCCGACCGAACTGCAGCGACTCTTCGAGATCATCCGGGCCGAACACGAACTCACCATGTCCGAGGTGCTGAAGGTAACCGGGGAGAGCGCGCTGCTGGACAACTCGCCGGTGCTGCAGCGAACGCTGAGCATCCGCGACGCCTACCTCGACCCGATCTCGTATCTGCAGGTGGAGCTGCTGGCGCGCGTCCGGGACCCCGAGACCGAGGTGACCCCGGAACTGCACCGGGCGCTGCTCCTCACCGTCAACGGAGTCGCCGCCGGCCTGCGCAACACCGGCTGAGCGGCGTCCAACGCACCTTGACGCTGCGCGTCGGCGCGACGAACCGTGCTGTCCGAAAACCGCCAGCGACATCGCCTTCGGGCAGGCACACTGGAGTCGTGAACATCCCCGACGACGACTCCTGCTACCGCGCGGTGAGTGGACGAGATGCCCGTTTCGACGGATGGTTCTTCACCGCGGTCCACTCCACCGGCATCTACTGCCGACCCTCCTGCCCGGCCCGCACCCCGCTGCGCCGGAATGTCTCGTTCTACCCCAGCGCGGCGGCCGCCCAGCGCGACGGCTTCCGGGCCTGCAAGCGATGCCGCCCGGATGCGGCCCCCGGATCTCCCGAGTGGGACGTCCGGGGGGACCTCGCCGGGCGGGCCATGCGCCTCATCAGTGACGGGATCATCGATCGCGAGGGTGTGCCGGGCCTGGCTCGACGGTTGGGCTACTCGGAGCGTCAACTTCACCGCACGCTGGTGAGCGAGGTCGGGGCCGGCCCGCTGGCCCTAGCCCGGGCCCAGCGCGCCCAGACGGCCCGTATTTTGCTGGAGACCAGCCCACTCGGGATGAGTGAGGTGGCCTTCTCGGCCGGCTTCGCCAGCGTGCGCCAGTTCAACGAGACGATGCTGCAGATCTTCGCAACCACACCGACTTCGTTGCGGGAGAACGTGCGGCGCCGCGCTCCGGCGCAGCGCACCGCCGATGCGGTGCTGGAACTTCGCCTGGCCTACCGGCAGCCGATGAATCTGGCCGCGACGCTGGACTACCTGGGCGCGCGGGCCATTCCCGGCGTCGAGAGCTACAACGGGCAGGAGTTCGCGCGAACGCTGCGCCTACCGATCGGGGTGGCGCTGGCCCGTCTGGAGGCGGGGGACGGCTTCGTGCGCTGCCGCCTCGCACTGAGCGATCAGCGCGACCTGGTGGCCGCCGTCTCCCGGCTGCGCGGGCTGCTGGATCTGGATGCCGACCCCGAGGCGGTGGACCTGGTGCTCGGGTCGGATCCACAGTTGGCCCCCCTGATCGCAGCGCGCCCTGGGCTGCGCTCCCCCGGTTCGGTCGACCCGATGGAGATGGCCGTCCGCGCGATAGTCGGCCAGCAGATCTCGGTGAGCGGCGCCCGCACCCTGCTCGGACGCATCGTCGCCACCCTGGGCGAGCCGCTCCCGGCCGCGGGCGGCACCGAAGACAACTCGGCCTGGCGCCTCTTTCCGAGCGCCGCTACGCTCGCCGACTGTGACCCGGCCGCGCTGCCGATGCCAAAGGCCCGGGCCGAGACGATCCGCCGCGTCGCGGTAGCCATCGCCGATGGGTCCCTCCTCCTCGACCCCGGGGCCGATCGCGACGCCACCCGGGCCGCGCTGTTGGAGATCGGCGGCATCGGGCCGTGGACGGCCGACTACCTGCTGATGCGGGTCCTCGGCGACCCGGACGTGCTACTGGCATCCGACCTGGTCGTGCGCCGGCAGTCCGAGGCCCGCGACATCGACCTCACGAAGGCAGTCAAGGCGTGGTCGCCCTGGGGCAGCTACGCATCTCACCACCTATGGGCAGGTTCGCATGATCACTGAGCTGAGCAAGAGCAATCACATTCATCCCGACAATCATTGGGGAAACGACAACGGATCGGAGAATCGCGTGCTGTACACGCTCATCCCGTCACCCATCGGGCCACTGCAGGTCCGGCGGGATCGCGACGGGATCACCGGCCTCTACTTCTCGACCGGCCGCCACCCGGAGTGGATCAGCGGGAGCGAAGCGACGCTGGACGAGGACGCCTTCGACGACGTCCGCGAGCAGCTGGCCGAGTACTTCGCCGGCACCCGGACCCGCTTCGAGCTTGAGTTGAATCCGGCCGGGACCGAGTTCCAGCGCCGCGTCTGGATGGCGCTGCGAGAGATTCCCTATGGGGAGACGAAGACCTACGGGGAGCAGGCGGAGGTTATCGGCTCGCCCAAGGCCGTCCGTGCGGTGGGGTTGGCCAACGGGCGCAATCCGATCTCGATCATCGTCCCGTGCCATCGGGTGATCGGCGCCAACGGGTCACTCACCGGTTTCGGAGGCGGCCTGGAGGCGAAGCGGTGGCTGCTCGACCACGAGACATCGACGCAATCACTCTTCTAGACAGCGTCTCTGTCGTGTGCCGCCTTGTAGCTGGAACTTCCGGTTGAGCGAAGAAATTCGGAAGGTCAGGCTACAAGGCGACGAAATCGGCAGAGGCGGCTAATCGTTGAACTGGGCTTGGGCCCGTTCCAGTCCTGCGGTAAGCAGCATCTCCACGCTGTCGGCGGCCCGATCGACCAGGAAGGGAAGTTCCTTGCGTTCGGCCCCGGCGAATTCGCGCAGTACATAGTCGGCCGGGTCCTGCCGCCCAGGTGGGCGTCCTATACCGAACCGGATGCGGGCGTACTCCTTGCTACCCAGCGCCGACGTCATCGACTTCAGCCCGTTGTGGCCCCCCTCGCCGCCGCCGCGCTTGAGGCGTAGCGAGCCGAAGGGCAGATCCAGCTCGTCGTGGACGACAGCGATCCGCTCGACCGGAACCTTGTAGAAGCGGGAGACGGCCACCACCGGGCCACCGGACTCGTTCATGTACGACTTCGGTTTGGCCAGCACCACCGGAACCCCGGCCAGCTGCCCCTCGACGACATCACAGCGCCCCTTGTGGGCCTTGAACTTGCCGCCGATTCGCTCAGCCAGCAGGTCAACGACAAAGAACCCGGCATTGTGCCGGGTTCCCGCGTACTTCGGCCCTGGGTTGCCCAGACCGACGACGAGAAATCGGTCGTCGGTCATGGGCAGCGTCAGGTGTCTGTTTCAGATGTCTCGCCAGAGTTCGGCGAACTACTCAGCCGACTCGGCCTCGGGCTCGGCGGCCGGCGCGGTGTCACCGGCGATGTCGGCTTCGACCTGCTCGGCCGTCGGCGCCTCGGCGACGTGCAGCAGAACCTGCTCCGGGTCGCCGGCCAGCGCCGAGCCGGTCGGCAGCTTCAGGTCGGCGGCGGTGAGGACGGTGCCGATCGCGACGCCGTCCAGGCTGACCTCGATCTCGGTCGGGAGGTGGGTCGCCTCGGCCTCGATGCTGACCGTGGTGTGCTCCTGCGACAGCAGGGCGCCGCGGGCCAGCTCGCCGACGACGTTCAGCGGGACGTCGATGGTGACCTTCTCACCGCGACGGACGACCAGCAGGTCGACGTGCTCGAAGATGCCCTTGATCGGGTGACGCTGAATGGCCTTCGGAATGGTCAGCTCGTCCTTGCCCTCGATGACCAGGGTGAGGAGCACGTTGGCGCCACCCTTCTTGATGGCCTGGCCGAACTCGCGGGCCGGCAGCGAGACGTGGCGCGGGTCGGCACCGTGGCCGTAGATCACAGCCGGGATCTTGCCGTCGCGGCGGGTGCGGCGGGCGCCGCCCTTGCCGAACTCGGTGCGGGCGTCGGCTTCTAGGCGAACTTCAGACACGGTGGAGCTCCTCAATCAGGTTCAGACACATCGATGGTGCGATTCACGAATGGATAAGCGCGCGTACCGAAGACGCGCACGAGTGGCGGTGCGGTGTCGCATCGGCGAGAGCGCGCAGGATGACGAGCGCCGAAGTCAACGACACCGCGTCGATCACGGACTCGAGTCTCTGCAGACACGGTCCCTCGCCGGGGCAACCTGTACAGCGTACTAGCATTGCAGCAGTGTCTGACGCCGCCCTGCTCTCCGTACGAGTCCGGGTGCCCGCGAAGATCAACCTCTACCTCGGCGTAGGCGACGTTCGCGAGGACGGTTTCCACGAAATTGTCACGATTTTTCATGCTGTCGATCTGGCCGACGAGGTGCTGGCCAGAGTGGCCGGCGGGCTCAGCGTCAGCGTGCAGGGCGATGAGGCTCACCGCGTTCCCGAGGATTCCCGCAACCTGGCCTGGAAGGCGGCGGCCATGCTGGCCCAGCGCTGCGAACTGCCGCCCCAGGCTGCGATCGAGATCACCAAGAGCATCCCGGTCGGTGGCGGGATGGCCGGTGGCTCGGCCGACGCCGCCGCCGCCCTCATCGCCTGCGCCCAACTCTGGGACACCGGAAGCAGCCGGGCCGAACTCGGTGAACTGGCCGGCGAACTCGGCAGCGACGTGGCCTTCGGCCTCACCGGCGGGACGGCGCTGGGCACCGGACGGGGCGAGGTACTCAGCCCGGTCATGACGGTGGGCACCTTCCACTGGGCGCTGGCGCTGGCCGACGCCGAGATCTCGGCCGCGGCCGCCTACCGCGAACTCGACCGTCTCCGCGACGAGCAGCTCGTCGCATCGGTGAACGAGCCGGCCGTCCCCGAACTCATGCTGGAGGCGCTGCGCTCCGGCGACGCGACCCTACTGGCCGAGCACATGCACAACGATCTGGAACCGGCGGCGATTTCTCTCATGCCTGAACTGCAAGCCACCCTGGACGCCGGATGGGCGGCCGGAGCACTGACCGGGATCGTCTCGGGCTCTGGCCCGACCTGCGCCTTCCTCGCCCCCACCGGCCCGGCCGCGGCGGAGATCGCCGCCGCCCTCGCCGCCTCCGGCACGTGCCACAGCACGAAGATCACCACCGGACCGGTCGTCGGGGCCCGGGTGATGCGCTGATGGCCGCCGCCAACCTCATCAACATCGAACGGGTCGGAAAGTCCTTCGGCACCACGACCGTCCTCTCCGACGTCTCCCTCGGGGTGGCGGCCGGCGAGCGAATCGGCGTCGTCGGGCGCAACGGCGGTGGGAAGTCGACCCTGCTGCGGCTCATCACCGGTCTGGAGACGCCGGACTCCGGACGGGTCACCCGCACCGGAGGCGTCGAGGTCGCCACCGTCACCCAGCGCGGCACACTGCGGGCCGGGGCGACCGTGCGCGACTTGGTGGTCGGCAGCACCGCTACGCACGAGTGGGCCGGCGACTCGGCCATCCGCAGCATCCTGAGCGGCCTGGGCCTGGCCGCCCTCGGGTTGGACTCCGTCGTCGACCGCCTCTCCGGCGGCGAGCGGCGCCGGGTGTCGCTGGCCGCCGCACTCGTGCAGCAGGCGGATCTGCTCGTCCTCGACGAGCCGACCAACCACCTCGACGTCGAGGGGATCACCTGGCTGGCCGACTACCTCAACTCCCGGCGCGGCGCGCTGCTGGTGGTGACCCACGATCGCTGGTTCCTGGACGCCGTCTGCACCCGGACCTGGGAGGTCATCGACGGCGCTGTCCGGCAGTTCGACGGGGGCTACGCCGCCTACGTGCTCGCCCGCTCCGAACGGGCCCGGCAGGCCGAGGCGACCGAGGCGAAGCGCCTCAACCTGCTCCGCAAGGAACTCGCCTGGCTGCGCCGCGGCGCCCCAGCCCGCACCTCGAAGCCGAAGTTCCGGATCGACGCGGCCGAGGCCCTGATCGCCGATGTGCCGCCGGTGCGTTCGACGACCGAACTCCGCTCGCTGTCGCAGAAGCGACTCGGACGCAGCGTCTATGACCTCGAAGACGTGACGGTCACGGTCGGCGACCAGGCCCGGGTGCTGCTGGACGACGTCACCTGGCATGTCGGCCCCGGTGACCGGATCGGCATCATCGGGGTCAACGGCTCGGGGAAGACGCACCTCCTGCGCCTGCTGGCCGGAACCCTTCAGCCGCAGCGCGGCACGGTCGCCATCGGTTCGACGGTCCACGCCGGCTACCTCTCCCAGGAGATCCACGAACTACCCGATAACTTAAGGGTGATCGAGGCCGTCCAGGAGGTGCGGACGACGGCCGAGATCGGCGGTGTCGAGCTGTCGGCCACACAACTGGCCGAGCGCTTCGGCTTCGCCAACGACCGGCAGTGGACCCCGGTGAGCGACCTCTCCGGAGGCGAGCGGCGCCGCCTGCAACTGCTGCGACTGCTCCTCACCCAGCCGAACGTGCTGCTCCTGGACGAGCCGACCAACGACCTCGATACCGACACCCTGGCCGCGCTGGAGGATCTCCTCGACACCTGGGCCGGCACGCTGGTGGTGGTGAGTCACGACCGGTACCTGGTCGAGCGCATCTGCGACTCCACCGTCGCCCTTATCGGTGACGGCTCGCTGGCCGCCCTCCCCGGCGGGATCGACGAGTACCTCGCCCTGCGGGCCCAGGTCAACCAGGACGCCTCGGCCGCCACCGTCGGGCAGAAACCCAAGGAAAAATCAGGTGATTCGCGGGCGGCTCGGAAGGAGCTGACCCGGCTGGAGCGCCAGATCGCCACCCTCGACAAGCGCGAGAAGGCGCTGCACGACGAGCTGGCCGCCCACGCGACCGACTACACGAAGACGGCGGAACTCGACCGTCAACTCCGCGAGACGATCGAGGCCAAGGAGGCCGCCGAACTCAGCTGGCTGGAACTGGCCGACGAGGTCTAGCCGGTCTAACCGCGTCGTTCTATCGGCGTCCGCAGCTGCGGGTCGGCCTGCAGCCCGTGCAGCCCGTTCCAGCCGAGGTTCACCAGGTGGGCGGCGACGACCTCCCGGGCCGGCTGCCGGGCCTCCAGCCACCACTGCCCGGTGAGGGCCACCATGCCGACCAGCATCTGTGCGTACATTCCGGCGAGTTCGACCTGGAACCGCTGGCGGGCGAACTCCTCGGCCAGGATGTGCTCGACCTGCCCGGCGATGTCGTTCAGCAGCGTGGAGAAGGTGCCGGCCCCGCTGACCACGGGCGAGTCACGGGTCAGCACCCGGAATCCGTCGGTCTCCTCCTCGATGTAGGAGAGGAAGGCGAGCGCCGCCGCCTCGACGAGCTCGCGGGCCCCGCCACCGGTGAGCGAGGAGCTGATCCGGTCCATCAGCGACTGCATCTCCCGATCGACGACGACCGCGTAGAGACCCTCTTTGCCGCCGAAGTGCTCGTAGACGACGGGCTTGCTCACCGACGCACGCTGGGCGATCTCCTCGATGGAGGTGGCCTGGAAGCCTTTCTCGGCAAAGAGTGAACGCCCCACTTCGAGCAACTGCTCCCGGCGCTGCTGCCCGGTCATCCGCACCCGGGGCGTCCCGTCGACGTCAGGTTTCACAATTGCCTCTTCGCGCGAGCAGTCATCGCTGAATCCTTCGCGCCGGAACACGTCATCGGTTTCCGATATTTTCCACTCATGTCACGCTCCATCATGGCCTGCGGATCGGTCTGCGCGATGATGGGGGCCATGACGCCGCTGACCCCACCCCGATCCGGCTCCCGATGAGCATCCAGACCCGCGACGAGGCGGCGGCCGCCGACGCGGCGGATCCGCTCGCCGCGGTACGCGCGAAGTTTGCCCTGCCGGCCGGCCTCATCTACCTGGACGGCAACTCCCTGGGGGCACTTCCAGCCGCCACCCCGGGCGCCGTCGCCGACGCCGTCACCCGGCAGTGGGGGGCGGACCTCATCACCTCCTGGGGGCCGACCGGCGGCTCGCGGGAGGGGCAGTCCGAGCAGGAGCAGGTCGGATCGCAGGGCTGGTGGGCGCTACCGGCGTTGGTCGGCGACCGGATCGGCGCCCTCATCGGCGCCGCGGCCGGTCAGGTGATGTGCGGTGACTCGACGAGCGTCCAACTCTTCCAGCTGATGGTTGCCGCTGCCCGGCTGCGCCCGCAGCGCGGCACGCTCGTCATCGACGATGCCAACTTCCCGACCGACACGTACATCGCCGAATCTGTGGCCCGCCTCCTCGGACTGCGGCTGCTGCGCGTGGCCCCAGGCGACTTCGTCCCCGACGGTGACACCGCCGTGGTGGCCTACAGCGTCGTCGACTACCGCAGCGGCGAACTCTTCGACACCGCAGCGATCACCGCCGCCGCCCATCAGGCCGGCGCGGTGGTGCTCTGGGACCTCTGCCATGCGGCCGGCGCACTGGAGATCGGACTCGACGAACTCGGCGCGGATCTGGCCGTCGGCTGCTCGTACAAGTACCTCAACGGTGGCCCGGGGGCACCGGCCTGGGCCTACGTCGCCGAACGTCACCAGAGCGACATCGACCTGCCGATCACCGGTTGGCACGGCCACCGCGACCCCTTCTCGCTGGCGCCGTCGTTCGCTCCCGCCCCAGGGATCGAGCGGCTGCGGATCGGCACCCCGCCGGTGCTCTCCATGCAGGCGCTAGCCAGTGCTCTCGACGTCTGGGAGGGCGTCTCGCTGACTGAGGTGCGGCGCAAGTCGCTGGCCATGACGGATCTGGTGATCGACTATGCCGACCGCGAGCTGGCCGGCTTCGGCGTCGAGGTGATGACGCCGCGAGAGCATCACCGGCGCGGATCCCAGGTCGCCCTGCGCATCCCGGACGCGCTTCGGGTGATGCAGGAGCTCATCGATCGAGGGGTGATGGGCGATTTCCGGGCGCCGGATCTGCTCCGCCTCGGTTTCACACCGCTGACCCTGAGCTACACCGACGTCTGGGATGCCATGGCGATCCTGCGTCAATTGCTCCAGAAAGAGGGCGACTCACCCGTCTGAGCCAAAATGGCTTGACGATGTGCCATCATGGTGCCAAACTGGCACCATGAACCTGACAAGCTATGTGAACAACCTTGGGCGCGAGTTCGCGACCCTCGCCGAAGCCGGCGGCGACGACGCCCGCGCGCTCGTCGAACGCCTCACCGGGCCGCTCGAATCGGCGATCCGGATGACCCTGCTGGACGCGCTCTCAGCGGCGGCCGACGAGATCTCCCGGGAGCTCGCACCGGGCTCGGTCGAGCTGCGGCTGAGGGGCCGCGATCCGAACTTCGTCGTCGCCCTGCCACCGAGCGAGAGCGCCGAACCCTCCACCCAGGCCACGGCCAGCGGCGATGCCGACAGCGACCTGCTGATCAGCGAGGACGGCCCGGCGGCTCGCATCAACGTCCGCCTCCCCGAGCAGCTGAAGAGCGCGGTCGAGGAGGCGGCGACCAAGGAAGGGCGGTCGGTGAACGCCTGGCTCGTCCGCGCCGCCGCCAACGCCCTGCAGCGCGGCGATCAGCGCGCCGAGGGGCCGGTCAGCGGCCGGCGCAGCAAGCAGGGCTTCACCGGCTGGGTTCGCTAACCCCGCCCACCAGACCCCACCTCACATCAGACGATCAGGGAGAGAGCAATGCCTACCTACCAGACACCAGCACCCATCTCGGTGACGATCGACCTCAGCGTCGCCAACCTACGTATCGCCGCCGGCGACCGCGGCGACACCGCCGTCGAGGTCAGCCCGAGCAACCGCGCCGATGACTCCGATGTCCGGGCGGCTCAGCAGGTCCGCGTCGACTACAGCGACGGCGCCCTGCGGATCGCCGGTCCGAAGTCGCGGGTCTTCGATTTCTCGCACAAAAGCAAGTCGGTCGACGTCACGATCGAGCTCCCGGCCGGTTCTCAGGTCGCCGCCACCATGCAGATCGGTGATCTGCACAGCACCGGCCGTCTCGGCGACTGCACCCTCAAGACGTCCCTCGGCAACCTCCGCGTCGAACGCACCGGTTCGCTGCGACTGGAGACCTCGATCGGCAACATCACCGCCGCTGAGGTCGCCGGTGACGCGGAGATCTCAACCGGCACGGGAAAGGTGGAACTCGGCACGATCAGCGGCACCGCAACGGTGAAGAACTCCAACGGCGATACCGAAGTGAATGAGGTATCCGGCGAACTGCGGGTGCGTTCGGCCAACGGGCGCATCAGTGTTGACCACGCCGGCGCGGGAATCGAGGCGAAGACGGCGAACGGCGGCATCCGGGTCGGTGAACTCGTCCGTGGGTCGGTCTCGCTGGCCACCGCGAAGGGCGACCTGGAGGTCGGTATCGCTGAGGGAACCGCCGCCTGGCTGCAGCTGAATACCTCCTTCGGGCGCATGCAGAACCTGCTCGAATCGGCTGGCCAGCCTGGTGAGAATGACGAGACGGTGGAGGTGCGCGGGCGCACGTCCTACGGAGACATCATCATTCGCCGGGCCATCCCGCGTCCGGCCTCCTCGGTTGGCGGCGGCGTCGGTGGCGAGGTGACCCAATGAACTCCGACGCCTCACCGCCGGCGATCACCGCGACCGGACTGCGCAAGTGCTTCGGCGAGCAGGTTGTGCTCGACGGGGTAGACCTGCAGGTGCCGAGCGGGTCGGTCTTCGCACTCCTCGGCGCGAACGGCGCCGGGAAGACGACCACGGTGAAGATCCTCACGACGTTGATTCCGGCGAGCTCCGGGTCGGCCCGGGTCGCCGGGTACGACGTGCGTGACGAACCGGAGGCGGTACGCGCGGCCATCGGCGTCACCGGCCAGTTCTCGGCGGTGGACAACCTGCTGACGGGTGCGGAGAACCTGCTGCTGATGGCTGACCTGCACCACCTCGACAAGTCGGAGCGGGGCCTGCGCACGGCCCGGCTCCTCGAGCAGTTCGATCTCGGCGAGGCGGCGAAGAAGCCGGCCGCGACGTACTCCGGCGGGATGCGGCGCCGACTCGACCTGGCGATGACGCTGGTCGGCGACCCGCGGGTGATCTTCCTCGACGAACCGACCACCGGGCTGGATCCGCGCGGGCGCCGCGATATGTGGCGGATCGTCCGCGACCTGGTCGCCACCGGCGTCAGCATCTTCCTCACCACCCAGTATCTGGAGGAGGCCGACGAGCTGGCCGATCAGATCGCCGTCCTGGAGCAGGGCCGGATCGTGGCCAGCGGCACCGCCGCGGAGCTCAAGCGCCATATCCCGGGCGGGCACATTCGCCTGCAATTCACGGATCAGAGTGAGCTCGACCGGGCCGTCGGCGCGCTGCCGGTGGTGACGCGGGAGGGCGATGCCCTGGCGCTGCGGGTACCCAGCGACGGGAGCCTCTCATCGCTGAAGGAGCTAATCGGCCGACTCGACGAACGGGCCATCCCGGTGGCCGAACTATCAGTGCATACGCCCGATCTCGACGACGTCTTTCTTGCCCTTACCGGCAATTCCAACCAGAAAGTGACCTCGCCATGAGCCTGAGCACCATCGCGCAGCCCGCCCGGGCAGCCCGGCCCGACCTGCGCATCTACCCGTTTCGGGACTCGACGACGATGCTGCGCCGCAATGTGAAGCGGATGCTGCGCTACCCGTCGATGACCGTGCTGCTGGTCGGGATGCCGATCGTCTTCCTGCTGCTCTTCGTCTACGTCTTCGGCGGGACTCTAGGGGCCGGCCTCGGCGCCAGCGCCGGAGTCGGCGGCAGCCCACGGGCCCAGTACGCCAACTACGTCACGCCCGCGATCATCCTGATGACGGTGGCGGCCACCGTGCAGGGAACGGCGATCTCGGTGGCGATGGATATGACTGAGGGCATCGTCGCGCGCTTTCGCACGATGCACATCGCCCGGGTCTCGGTGCTCTCCGGACACGTACTGGGGAGCCTCATTCAGACGGCCATCAGTCTCGTGGTCGTGATCGGCGTGGCGCTGCTGGTCGGGTTCCGTCCCGCCGCTGGAGTAGTCGGATGGCTGGGCGCCGCCGGCTTCCTACTGCTCGTCACGTTCGCCCTTATCTGGCTGGCCGTCGCCCTCGGCCAGGTGAGCAAGAGCGTCGAGACGGCTAGCAACCTGCCGATGCCCCTGGTGCTGCTGCCCTTCCTGAGCAGCGGCTTCGTGCCGACCGACTCGATGCCGGCCGGCCTGCGCTGGTTCGCCGAGTACCAGCCCTTCACGCCGATCATCGAGACCCTGCGGGACCTCGTGATGGCCAAGCCCCTCGGAGATCACGGGTGGATCGCGCTGGCCTGGTCGGCACTGATCGCGCTAGTCGGCTACCTCTGGTCCAAGCGCCTCTTCGATCGTGAACCGGCGACCTGACCGACCGTCGACTTCACAACCCGGTTGAGCTAGGCCGACGCGCGGAGCTTCTCGACCCGTTCCGATGAACTCCACCGGACGTCGGTGGCCCAACCCAGTTTCTCGAATAGCCAGATAACCCGGGCCGATTCGTCGATCTGACCGCGGAGCACGCCGTGGCGGGCCGCAGTCGGATCGGCGTGGTGCAGGTTGTGCCAGCTCTCGCCGAAGCTCAGGATGGCCAGCGGCCAGAAGTTCGCACTCTTGTCGCGGGAGCTGAAGGGGCGCTCACCGATGGTGTGGCAGACCGAGTTGATCGACCAGGTGACGTGGTGCAGCACGCAGATGCGCACCAGCGAGGCCCAGAAGAAGGCACTCACCGCTCCGGCCAGCGACCAGGTGAGGAGGCCGCCGAGGAGTGCCGGCAGCAGCAGCGAGACAGCGACCCAGAGCGGGAAGAGCGTGTCGATGCGGCGGATGTCCTTGTCGCGCATCAGGTCGGGCGTGTACTTGTCGCGGTTGGTGTGCTCGACATCGAAGAGCCAGCCGATGTGGGCGAAGAAGTTGCCCTTGAGCAGCGCCGGGACAGTCTCCCCGTAGCGCCACGGCGAGTGCGGGTCACCCTCCTTGTCGCTGAACGCGTGATGGCGGCGGTGGTCGGCGACCCAGCGGATGACCGGTCCCTCGATGGCCAGGCTCCCGGCGATCGCCAGCGCGATCCGCAGCGGGCGGTTGGCCTTGAAGGAGGCGTGCGTGAAGTAACGGTGGTAACCGACGGTGATGCCGAGACCGGAGATGACGTAGAAGATCAGGGCCAGCGTGATGTCACTCCAGCCGAGGCCCCACCCCCAGGCCACCGGTACCGCTGCGACCAGTGCGATGAACGGGATGATGACCAGCGCGTAGAGAATCGCCTGCTCGTAGCTGCGCTTCTCCCCCTCGAAGACCGGCTTGGGGGCCGGCCTCTTCGACGTTTCGACGGCGGCCGCGGTCGGGGCTCCAGGCGTTCCGGCGGTTCCAGGGGTACCGCCCTCAGGCGGATCGACTGAGATGTCGTCGATGATCGTCACTGCAATGCCCTTCGTACGCCCGTGTTCCCTACCTGATCGGGTGGAGGTGCCACGAACATTAGCGCAATTACCTACGCGACCGTAAGTTACCGCGACGTAGTCTCAGCGGGTCGCCAGCCGCCGTTCTTCCGTCGCTCGTCTACCGGTCACCCCGCCGTCACCCAGCGGCCGGCAACCCGAGGAGACCGGCCGCATTCACCGCCTGGATGCTCACCGCCGTGGAGCCCTTCGGCACTGCAACCCGCTGGGTCGAACCGGCGGCCACCGTCGCGCTGACCCGGGTCGTCACCCCCGACGGTTGCGCGGTGACCAGGTAGGCCGCCGGGGTGCCCGCGTACCAGGTCGAACCGGGCGCCAGGAAGGAGGCGGTGGTCGCGCCGGGCGACCAGCTCAGCGACCGGACCGCGCCCGGCGGACGGGTGACGGTCCCGTAGTTGCCGGTGTTGCGCTCGTCGTGCTGCCAGCGCCACCACTGATCGTTGCCCGACGCCTTACCCGAGGTGCTCCACGCGAAGATGTACCCCTCACGGGTGGTGGTGACGATGTCGGTGTGCCCGTCGCCGAGGAGGTCACCAGCGGCCGGGGCGAAGACGTTCCAGCCGGTGGTGAACTTCGGGAAGCCGGCGGCCGGCGTGCCGACCGCGTTGTAGCCCATCACCGCCGACGAGTCACCCCCTTCGATCACGCCACCCAGTCCGAGGCCATCGGTGTCGACGAAGATCGGCGAGCTGAGGAAGCCGAGACCCTGACGCGTCGCCGGGTAGCCGAAGGACGTCCCACCCCCGTTGGCGTTGTAGACGCTCTCGTACTCGTCGATGCCGTTGCCGGTGTTGTTCCCCAACTCCGACAGCGCGAGCGATATCGCCCCGGACTCGGCCTGCGCGTACTTGAGGCCTCCGAGGAGTTTGCCGAAGGCGCCGGAGGTGGTGAATGCGGCCGGGACGTCCGGGAAGCGGGGACCGCTGAGCAGGTTCTGCAACCCACCCGGTTCCAAGAACTGGGCGAGGCCGGGGCCGGCGGCGGCGTAGGTCGTCGTCGTCTGACCGGCGCCGTTGAGCAGGAACGGGACGCCGAAGTCCGGGCTGACCGCCACCGAGTCCCGGCCCGAGTTGTTCACGTCCGCCGCCGCGACCGATGAGGTGCCCTCGGTGATGAACTCCTGAGCCGATCCGTAGAACTCGATGATGCTCTGCAGCCGTACCGGCCAGCCGGGCCGCAGCGAGCCATCGGCGTTATAAGCAAAGGTGAAACTGTAGCCAAGCGGCTGGATACCAGCGCCCTGGATCATCGTGTACTGCGAACGGATCACCAGCGACGGCGGCTTGTCGCGTCCGTCGAGATAAGCCACCGCCGGCGTTGCGTCCAGCTTCTGGTCATTCACCAGGCTGTACCCGGACGGCACGCTGGGCGGGGTCGGGAAGTCGACCTTCACCGGCCAGCCGGGCAGGTCCTGACCGGCGGCGTTCCAGGCGTGCAGCCGCCCGTCCCAGGCGGCCTGAACGATGTCGAGGTGCCCGTCACCGTTGAGGTCGACCAGCACCGGTGCCGCCACCGCACCCTTCGCCGGCAGCCGGGAGTAGGAGAGCTTCGGGCGGGGAATCGGCGGCGCGCTGACACCGGTGTCGAGGGTCTTCGGCCATCCGGGGAGCAGCTGCCCGTGGTCGTCCCAGGCGTAGACCGAGCCGTCAATGGTGGTGGCGACGACGTCCTGATGCCCGGTGTTGAAGAGGTCGCCGACCGCCACGTCGGCCAGGATCGGTTCGTCGCCGGGGTTGACCCCCGGTTCTGGACTCAGCAGGCTCACCGGCTTGGTGCTCACCGGCCACCCCGGCAACTCGGCGCCGGTGGCCGGGTCGATGGCCTGCACCTGCCCGTCGGTGGTGCCGAAGATCAGGTCCTGGCGGCCGGTGCCGGCCAGGTCGACCAGTGCCGGCTGGCTCTCACCGCTGGAGGAGGTGCGCAGCGGGAAGCCGGGGAGCAGGGTGGCGTCATGGTGCAGGTTGATCGCCCGGCGGTCCATCCCGACCCGACCCGAGGTATCGGTGACCCGCAGCCGCAGCGTCACCGCGTACTGCTCAGACGTCGGCAGGTCCTTGGTCTGAGAGACGGCGAAGGTGGCGTTCCAGAACGACTTCGGCACGGACGCCGTGCTCAGACTCCCCAGATTTCCTTGCCAGTCGCCGCTGCCGGTGCCGGTGGCGATCGCGGTGAAGCTGGCCGGCTGCGCGCCGAGCCCCATCTCCAGCGTGTACTGCCAGCCCTGCCCGGCGGCGGCGTGGATGCGTCCGGCCACCGGCACGCCGGCCTGCGTCTGCGGGTCGAAGAGGGCGTACCAGTCCGGCGAGGTGATGGTGGCCGTCGGCGCCAGCGTTCCCGCGGCGGAACCGGGGGCAGTTGAACCGGCGGCGGTGATGCTCTGCAGCGCGGCGTACATGTCCGGGATGCCGTAGCCGTACTGCAGGCTCCAGTCCCCCGGGGCGCCGGGCCAGGCCAGCGAGGTGTCGGTGACCGGTTTGGCGGTGGCCCGCAGCACCTGGATCGCCTGCTCGCCGGTGAAGGGCTGGCTCAGGTGACCCGCCGCGTACTGCTGCTGCCCCCAGGACATGACGAGGCCGAAGAGGCCGCCGAGCGCCGAAGTGGAGGCCGAAGTGCTCCCCTGGCCGGCCACCGAGAACATGTTGTGGGTGCCCCAGCTCGTCTCGTCGGCCCGGATCCACTTCGTATTCGACGAGTCGGCGACGACGCCGTTGCCGGGCACTACGCCCGGCCAGTACATGCCGCCCTGGTGGTCGGTGGAGTCGAAGTCATTGCTCGACTCGACCATCGCCACCCCCCGCTTGGTCAGCGCGGCGATGGTCTGGCGCATGAAGGTGGAGTAGCCGAGATCGGCGGTGACCGAGGTGACCACGCTGGCCCCGGCCTGGGCCGCGTAGAGCCAGGCCTTGGCCAGGGTGTCAGTGGCATCCAGCGCTTCGGCGCCAGCCTTCACCGGCATGATCATGCAGGCCGGGCACATGCTGAGGGTGTTGAGCATCTGATCGTCGGAGTGGCTGTAGGTGGCGTCGACGGTGGCCGGGTCGGGCTGGTTGTCGTAGAAGTCGTAGCCGGAGATGTCGCCCGGGTAGCCGTCGCCGTCGTGGTCCATGGTCGCCTGGACGCCGGTGTCGAAGGCCGCGATCAGGTCCTCGGGGTCGAGGTAGCCGTTGCCGTTGCTGTCGTGCACCCGCGGGTCGCTGTCCCAGTCGTGGATGTTGATGATGCCGTCGTGGTTGGCGTCGTCGTCGAGTGGAGTGGTCGGGTAGATGCGCCGGCAGGGCAGTGCGGCGCAGGGGACCGGCGTCTCCATCGCGTTGATGTAGATGTGGTCGGCCAGCCCGGACGCCTCCGGGAGTTGCCAGTTGATGCCGCCCTCGACGTAGGCGATGACCGTCGAGGCCGAGCCCTTGGTGACGGTGAAGGCCTGGGTCAGGTTCATCCCCTGCGGGCCGAGCGGGTCGAGGGCCGCGGCGGCGCCGGCCCCGGTACCTGAGAGGAGCGCTGTACCGGTGACGGCCATCACGGCGCAGAGCAGGAGAACCAGGTACCGACGGTGCCGCATGCGGGTCATCGGCGAAGCGTAACGGAAATCACTACTGGCGGGTAGGTCTCATCTCTGCAGTCGCTTCGTCACCGTTTCTGCCGGTCGCATCAGCTCGTCGCCCGCCGCCGGGCGACGGCTGGCGCAGGGTGTCCGGGGCGATTTGCGAGCGGCGATAGGGTGTACGGGTTCCATCCGGTGGGGGGTGGGGTAATCGGCAGCCCGCAGGCCTTTGGTGCCTTGCAGTCTCGGTTCGAGTCCGAGCCCCCCAGCAATGTCTTCTGTTGAGCAGCTGCCTCCCGGCGCACTGAGCCCGTCCGGACAAATTAGGATCAACTCGTGAGCCCCGATACGCCGTCGCCTGTCGTGACGGCGGTCGTCCTCGCCGCCGGCGAGGGGACGCGGATGAAGTCGCCGCGACGCCCGAAGGTGCTTCACGGATTCGCTGGGCGGTCGCTGCTGGGCCACGCGCTCGCCGCGCTCGACGCCGTCGCCCCGGCCACCACCCTGGTCGTGGTCGGCCATCGTCGTGACGAGGTCACCGCGCATCTGGCCGAGATCGCCCCTGGTGCCGACGCCGTCGTCCAGTCCGAACAGCTGGGCACCGGGCACGCGGTTCAGGTCGCGCTAGCTTCGACAGCTGCGACGTCCTCAGCCACCACCTCCTCAGCTCCGCCCCCCGCCGCTGGCCGCGAGATCGTCCTCGTCATCCCGGCCGATGCGCCACTGCTGCGCAGCGAGACGCTGCACCAACTCGTCAGCGAGCAGGCTGGTTCCGAGGCCGCCGCCACTATGCTCACCGCGCTGGTCGACGATCCGACGGGCTACGGACGGGTGCTCCGCAGCGCCGACCTGGACACCCTCGGGTCGGTGGCCCGGGTAGTCGAGGAGGCCGACGCCACCCCGGCCCAGCGCGAGATCCGGGAAGTGGCGGCCAGCGTCTACGCCTTCGACGCCGCGCTGCTGCGGGACGCACTGGCCCGGCTAAGCAGCGACAACGCGCAGGGCGAGCTCTACCTCCCGGATGTGATCGGCATCTTCGTCGGCGATCAGCGGCCGGTGCAGGCGCTGATCACGGTGGCCGAGGAGACAGCTGGAGTGAACACCCGGGCCCAATTGGCCCAGGCTCACCGCCACTACAACGACCGGCTGCTGCGCCGGCACATGGAGGCCGGCGTCACCGTCGTCGACCCGGCCACCACCTGGGTCGATGCCGACGTGACGCTCGAGGCCGACGTCACGCTGCGACCGTCGGTGGAGCTCTTCGGCGCCACCAGCATTGCCGCCGGGGCCAGCATCGGCCCGGACGTGTCGCTCACCGACTGCGAAGTCGGCGAGGATTCACGGGTCTCGCGGACGGTGGCGGTGAGCGCCCGCATCGGTGCCCGCTGCGAGATCGGGCCCTTCGCCTACCTGCGTCCGGGCACCGACCTGGCCGACGAGGTGAAGATCGGCACCTACGTCGAGGTCAAGGGCAGTGACATCGGCACCGGCAGCAAGGTGCCGCACCTGAGCTACGTCGGCGACGCCAGCATCGGCGAACACACCAACATCGGCGCGGCCTCGGTCTTCGTCAACTATGACGGTGTGACCAAACGCCGGTCGGTGATAGGTAGCCATGCACGCACTGGGGCTGACAACATGTTCGTTGCGCCGGTAAACGTCGGCGACGGCGCGTACACGGCCGCCGGATCGGTGATCACCAACGACGTGCCGCCCGGCGCGATGGCGGTGGGACGGGCCCGGCAACGCAACGTCGAGGGCTGGGTAGCCCGCAGCCGGGCCGGAACAGACGCGGCCCGCGCCGCCGAACTCGCACAGGCACAGCAAGATCAGCAAGACTCGACAAACAGCGAAGAGCACGACCCGACTTGAGGACGATCTAGAGC
The DNA here is from genome assembly GCA_900100325.1 of Frankineae bacterium MT45. NCBI lineage: Bacteria > Bacillati > Actinomycetota > Actinomycetes > Frankiales > Frankineae bacterium MT45. Next base: position 1,277,744 of record LT629697.1, on the reverse strand, counting down.
ATGAGCACCCTGGAACTTGCCGGCCGCAAAAGCATGATGCTGCTCTCCGGTCGCGCGTATCCGGAGCTGGCCCACGAGATCGCCGCCGAGCTCGGCGTGACGGTCACCCCAACCACCGCCCGGGACTTCGCCAACTCCGAGACGTTCATCAAGCCGGACGAGTCGGTGCGCGGCAGCGACGCCTTCGTCATCCAGTCCTTCACCAGTCCGATCAACCACTGGGTGATGGAGACGCTGATCCTCATCGACGCGCTGAAGCGGGCCTCGGCCAAGCGCATCACCGTGGTCGCGCCGTTCTACCCGTACGCCCGGCAGGACAAGAAGCACCGGGGCCGCGAGCCGATCTCGGCCCGGCTGATGGCTGATCTCTTCAAGACCGCGGGCGCCAACCGGCTGATGTCGATCGACCTGCACACCGCTCAGATCCAGGGCTTCTTCGACGGACCCGTCGACCACATCTTCGCGCTGCCGGTGCTCTCGCAGCACATCAAGCGCAAGTATGCCGGCGTCGACTTCACCGTCGTCTCGCCGGACACCGGCCGGGTCCGGGTGGCCGAGCAGTGGGCCGACCGATTGGGCGGCGCCCCGATCGCCTTCGTACACAAGACGCGCGACCCGATGGTCGCCAACAAGGTCGTCGCGAACCGGGTCGTCGGTGACGTGAGCGGCCGGCGCTGCCTGCTGATCGACGACATGATCGGCACCGGCGGCACCATCGTGAAGGCCTCCGAGGTGCTCTTCGGCGCCGGCGCGGCCGAGGTCATCGTCGCGGCCACGCACGGCGAACTGGCGGGCCCGGCCGCGAAGCTGCTGAGCGAGAGCCGCATCTCCGACGTCATCGTCACCAACACCCTGCCGATCCGTCCGGAGCAGGAGTTCGACAAGCTCTCGGTTCTCTCGATCGCCCCGATCATCGCCCGCGCGATCCGCGCGGTCTTCGAGGACGGCTCAGTCACCAGCCTCTTCGACGGCCAGAGCTGAGCTGACCCGAGCTGACCTGACCCGAGCTGACCTGACCCCGAGCTGACCTGAGCTGAGGGGCGAATCAGGCCCGCTGGGCCGACGCGATCCGGGCGAAGCCGGCGACGTCGACGGTCTCCCCACGCGCCGTCGGCGCCACCCCGGCGGCAACCAGGATCTCCTCGGCCCGGGCTGCCGACCCGGCCCAGTCGGCCAGCACCGAGCGCAGCATCTTGCGGCGCTGCGAGAAGGCCAGGTCGATGACGGTGAAGACGTCGGACCGGGCTACCCCGTCAGGCAGCACCGGTGGTTCGTGGGCGGTGATCCGCACCAGCCCGGAGTCGACGTTCGGCACCGGCCAGAAGACCGCCCGCGGGATCGCGCCCGCCCGCTCGGCCCGTCCGTACCAGGCCGTCTTCACGCTCGGGACCCCGTAGACCTTGGAGCCCGGCGCCGCCGAGAGGCGGTCGGCCACCTCGGCCTGGACCATCACCAGCGCGCTGCGCAGGCTCGGCAGGCGCGCCAGCAGCGAGAGCAGGACGGGCACACCGACGTTGTAGGGGAGGTTGGCCACCAGCGCCGTGGGCTGCGATCCGGCGATCTCAGTGACCTGTAGCGCGTCGGCCGTGATCACACTGAGCCGCGAAGCCCGCTCAGGTGCCCGCTCAGCGACCGTCAGGGGTAGTTGGCGGGCCAGGGTGGGGTCGATCTCGATCGCCACCACACGCTCAGCCTCATCCAGCAGGCCGAGGGTCAGCGATCCGAGACCGGGGCCGACCTCCACCACCACCGCGTCGTCCGGCAGCGCGGCCGCCCGGACGATGCGCCGGATCGTGTTCGGGTCGTGCAGGAAGTTCTGCCCCAGCGTCTTGGTCGGGCGCAGTTGCAGATGCGCGGCCAGAGCACGGATCTCCGCCGGCCCCAGCAGTTGCGCTTGACTCACCGGGTGGCCCTGCGGCGTCGGGTCAGTACCAGCCGGTGGACTGCGAGTGGCCCCACGCGCCGCACGGGGTGTCGTAGCGGCCGGTGATGTAGGAGAGGCCCCACTGGATCTGGGTCGCCGGGTTGGTGCGCCAGTCGCTTCCGAAGGCCGCCATCTTGCTGCCGGGCAGGGCCTGCGGGATGCCGTAGGCGCCGCTGGAGTTGGAGGCGTTGACCCGCCAGCCACTCTCCCGGCTCCAGAGCTTCACCAGGCAGGCGAACTGGTCGTCGCCCATCCCGCGAGCCGCCAGCAGCTTCTGGGCGATCGCCTTGGCTGAACCCGGGGTGACGGTCGCCGCCACCGCCGCGTCGGCCGCCGCCGCCTCGGCCGCTGCTGCCGCCGCCGCCGCATCAGCGGCCGGGTTCCTGGTTCCGACGACCTGGACCTGGTCCACCGGGGCCGAGGTAACGGTCTTCGACTGGGCCGAGCGGCCGACGATCACGCCGTCGAGGTAGACGACGGAGTAGGTGACGGTCGCGGTACCCGGCTTGCCGGCCTGGGTGATCTTCAGATTGCCCTGAGCCAGCGTGGAGTCCTTGGTGGAGGTGACGCCGAAGGGCACCGGCACGGTGGACTTGATGACGCCGGTGGTGACCCGCTGGACCAGGATCTGCTCGCCCTCGACCGGCGCGCTGGTCAGCGGCACCGAGACCTGATCCTGCGGCCCGAGGGCGATGTCGTACTGGCTGAGCAGGCCGGCGACGGTGGCCTGAGTCGTCTTCACCTGCATCGGCTGACCAGCCACCGTGATGGTGACGTCCTTGGGCGTCCGCATGGTGATCGTGGTGGGGTCGAGCGGCAGGCGCTTGTCGCGGGAGACCGAGGCGAAACTGCTGGAGGAGTAGCCGAGTTCGGCCAGGGCATCGGCGACCGTCGGGGCAGTGACCCAGATGTCGCGGGAGGTGCCGTCGATGGTGAGGTGCAGCAGGCGGCCACGCTTGAGGATCACCGTCTGGCCGTTGGAGATCGAATCGTTCGCGTCGGGGGCGACCACGTCGTGACTGGCGATCTTGTAGCCGGCGCTGGCGAGCGCTCCATCGACAGTGTCTGCGACCGTGTGAATCTTGCGGGTCTGACCGTCCACTTTGAGAGTGACCGTCTTGTCGACTGCCGTCCAGGCGACGCAACCGCCGACCAGACCTACCAGCACGGCTCCGTAGATGCCGAGTTTCATACCGCGACGCACTAAGTGACTCCAGATCGTCAGAACTGCCGTACCGGGGCTACCCGGAAGCGCTTATCGAAGCGGCTCGTCGGCAGGGTGTTCTGGCTCGCCACGGGCCTGGTCGCATCGATTGATCACGAAACCATAACGTACGCACAGGCGACACGCACAGCAGGGGTCAGTCGGGGTGTGTCGCACCCCAGCCCGGCCGCCGCAGCCACCTCCCCGGAGTTCATCAGGCAACCAGGCCTGGAAGGGGCCTAGAGAAACTGCCCGCAGTAGGGCCACGGCGCCCGCCCGCGGGCGTTGTAGAGGACCGTGGCCACGGCGATCTGCTGGGCCTTCGTCGCCAGATCCGGACGCGCGGCGTAGGCCCCGCCGCCGTAGGAGAGCCAGGTGCTGAGGTTGAACTGCAGCCCCCCGTAGTAGCCGTTCCCCGTGTTGATCGACCAGTTGCCGCTGGACTCACACATGGCGAGGGCGTCCCAGTTGAGCGCGCCGGCCGGTTTCGGGGTCGGGGTCGGGGGCTTCGGTGTCGGGGTCGCGGGCCTCGGGGTCGGGGTGACCGCCTTGGGTGTCGGGGTCACCGGTTTCGGGGTGGCCGGCTTGGGGGTAGCCGGCTTCGGTGTGGCCGGAGTCGGGGTCGCGGGCTTCGTGGTCGGCGTCGGACGCGGTCCGGCGCTCGGGCGCGGGGTCGTCGACGGCGGACGCGACGTCGATGGAGTCGGCGCCTGCGACGGGTGGTCGGCGGCCTGAAGTGCGCTCCCGGCCGCAGCCGGAGCCGAGGTCGCCGAACCGGAGCCTGGGACGGTGGCCAGCGGGGTCGCGGCCACGACCGCCGTCCCGACGGCGGTGACCTGAGCAAGCGGGGGGACCAGCAGGGTGCTGGAGAGCATCGTCTTCACCGTCTGCACGCCGTCGGAGAGCGAGACGCCGTAGACCACCCGGGCCTGCCCCGGACGCCCGACGGTCACAATCCGCTGCTGCCCGGACGGCATCGTCGGATCGGGCAGCGTGCTCGTCGGGAACGGGACGGCCACGACCTCGGTGACGGTGCCGTTCTTCACCCGCTGGATGACGATCTGCTCCCACATGCGCAGCGGGTCGCCGGCGCCGGCGGAGAGGAAGTCGGTGGTGCGCACCACGATGTTGAGGCTCTTCAGCAGATCCCCGACGGTGGCCGCCGTGGTCGCGATCCGCTGCGTCAACCCGTCGTGCACGATCGTCACCGGTTTCGGAAGCCGGATGACCAGGCTCGTCGGATCGGTCCCCAGCGGTGAGTCGGCGGCCGGTGAGAAGAAGTCGTCGGCCCCGTAGCCGAGTTGGCGGGCCGCATCGGCCACCGTCAGGGCCGTGACCCAGGCGTCGCTCTGGACCCCGTCGACGTCGAGGTGAAGCAGACGACCCCGGGTGATGGTGATGGCGTCGCTCCCGCCGACCGGCTGATCCAGCCCCGGCGTCACCGCGTCATGCGCCCCGAGCGTGATGTGCGAGTCGGCGAGGACGTCACGGACCCGGGCGGCGTCGGTGTGCACCCGGTGCTGCACGCCGTCCACGGTGAGGGTGACGGTTCGATCGGCTGAGGCGACGACGGCGACACTGCCGAGTACTCCGGCGGTGAGCAGCAGCGCGAGGGCGAAGGTGACGCCCCGGCGCAGTGGTGACCAGACCTTTCGTGGGCGCCATCGGCGCTCGGCGAGGGCCCGCTGGGCACGAAGAGCGCGGAGGTTGCGTAGCCGGCGGAGCCGGGCACGCAGGATCCACGTTCGGTGGACGCGTATTCGGGGGGCCATTGCACGTCGCAAGAGAAAGACTCCAGAGCCGTCTTGCATCCGGCCACGTTCGGGGGTACGCGCCGTCAAGCAAGGTCACAGAACCGTATCGGCGGTTCTGTGACCAAAACAAATCAAGCCGTGGAACTACATTTCTGTAGTTCCACGGCTTGATGTCACAGGCTCGGGCGGGGGATGTACGGGGAAGCCCCGAACCTGCCGCTCAACACGTCAGCGTGCAGAGCCTGGGGTACGTCAGAGGCGCTGCCCGCAGACCGGCCACGGCGAGCTGCCGCGGGCGTTGTAGAGCTTGGTCGCGATGGCGATCTGAGCCGAGCGGCTCGCCAGGTCAGCCCGCGGGGCGTACGCGCCGCCGCCGTTGGAGAGCCAGGTGCCCGCGTCGAACTGCAGGCCGCCGTAGAAACCGTTGCCGGTGTTGATCGCCCAGTTGCCACCGGACTCACAGGCGGCGACGGCGTCCCAGTTCAGGCCGCTGGTGTCCTTCGGCGCGGCGTTGCTGGTGGCCGCGGGCGCCGCCGGAGCGGCGGGCTTCGGCTTGCTGCCGATGTGCTGGACCTGGGTTACCGGAGGGGCGACGACGACGCTGCTGACCTGGGTCTTCTTCTTGGCGACCCCGTCGACGAGCGCGACGTGATAGGTGATGTGCGCGGTTCCGGCGCGACCGGCCTTGATGACCTGCTTCTCACCGACGGTCAACTGCGAGTCGCGAACCGAGGTGACCTGGAACGGCACCGGCCGGGCCTCGACGACGGTCCTGACGGCGACCCGCTGGATGACGATGTTCTCGCCGGCGACCAATGCGCTGGTGACCGGAACCGAGACGATGTCGGTCGGCGCGACCTCGATGTTCTGCGATGTCAGCAGGGCCGAGACCGTGGCGTCGGTGGTGGTGATGTGCTGGACCTTGCGGTCGTGCGTGATCGTCAGTGCCTTCGGCGAGGTCACGTCGAGCGTGCTCTCGGTGAGCGGAAGGCGCTTGTCACGCGAGACGGAGACCGCGTTGTCGGTGGAGTATCCGAGCTGGCTGAGCGCGTCGGCCACGGTCGGAGCGGTGACCCAGACGTCGCGGGCCTTGCCATCTACAACAAGGTGCAGCAGGCGTCCACGCTTCAGTACGACGGTCGAGCCGTTCTTGATTGCGGTGTTGGGGGCTGGGGCCACAACATCGTGCGCTCCTACGGTGTACTTCGCGGAGCTCAACGCGCCGGCCACATCGTCGGCGCTGGTCTTGATCTGCTTGGACTCGCCGTCGACCTTGATGGTGACCGTCTTGTCAGACGTCCCGGTGAAGGCAAGTGTGCCGCCGATGATGCCGGCGACCAGTGTTCCGTATAGGCCAATCTTGATGCTGCGATGCAAGAAAAAACTCTCCTAGATTTCGCCCGCGTCTCACGCGCCACAGGGGTCCGGCGCGGTCGAGCAAGGTCACGAAACCATAACTTCGCTTATTCAACAAGGGCAAACTCTCAGGTCTGCATGATGTTAAATCGGTGTTAAGTTCGTCCTGAATACCCGCTGGCCGGTGCGCACTATCGCCTCGCAGAGCTCTTCGACGGCGACGCCGACCGTCCCGGCCAGGCTCGTCAGCGTGTAGGGCACCAAATACGGGGCGTTGGGGCGACCGCGAAATGGTTGAGGGCTCAAGAACGGAGCGTCCGTTTCGACCAGTATGTGGTCAAGTGAAGTGGCCACCGCCGCCGCACGCAGTGCCGGGGCGTTTGTGAAGGTCACCACTCCCGGAAAAGACAGCACAAATCCACGCTCAACACAGGTCCTGGCCATAACTTCGTCCCCGCTGAACGCGTGGAACACGACCTGATCCGGTGCCCCCTCGGACTCCAGAATCGCCAGCACATCCTCATGGGCCTCGCGATCGTGGATCATCAACGCCTTCCCGACCCGTTTGGCCAGATCGATGTGGCGCCGGAAGTGCTCCTGCTGATCGGCGGGCGTCGTGCGATCCCAGTAGTAGTCGAGGCCGGTCTCGCCGATGGCGACCACGTTCTCATCGGCGGCCAGCGACTCCAGTTCCGCATAGTCGGCGTCGGTCATGCCGGAAATCTCGGTGGGATGTACCGCCACCGCAGCGAAGACGTCCGGATGCTCGCGGGCGGCCTGGACGCACCAGCGACTCGACGCGATCGTGTCCCCGACCGTAATCACCTTGGTTACATTGACACTTCTCGCCTGACGCATGGCCTCAGCGACGAACTCCGACGTCGCGTCGACACCGGAGCGCTGCGCCATCGCATCGAGGTGACAGTGGGAATCGAAGACCGGCAACGGCAGCGCGGCCGGCAGTGGCGGCGGCGAGTTCTTGCCGTCTTTTACTGCCGATTTGCTCACTTGGCCTCTGCTTCCAGCCTGTCGAGTTCCTCCTGAACCACTGAGCTGTCGAGCTTGGTGAAGATCGGCGTCGGGGGCGCGATCGGGCGGCCGACCTCGATCGACTTCGACTCCCAGGTGGCGACGGCCTCGTAGTCACCGGTCAGCGTCGCGTAGGAGGGCGACCCGACGGCCGTCTCCTCCTCGACCTCGACGAGCTCCGGCATGCCGGCCCACTTGCCGGTCCCCCCCATCGCCTCATGCACCTTGGACGACGAGGAGGGCAGGAACGGGGTCAACAGCGTCTTGGCGTCGTCGACCACCTGCAGCGCGACGTGCAGGACGCTCTCCATGCGGGCCGGGTCGGCGTTCTTCAACTTCCACGGCTCGTTGTCCGACAGGTACTTGTTGGCCTCGCCGACCACCCGCATCGCCTCGCCGATCGCCTGCTTCTGCCGGGACCGCGACAGCAGGTCCCCCACCGACGTGAAGGCGTTGCGCGAGCTGGCCAGCAGCGCCTGGTCGCTGTCGTTGAGGTTCCCCGGGCTCGGGATCTGCCCGATGTTCTTGGCGGTCATCGATAGCGTCCGGTTGACCAGGTTGCCCCAGCTGGCCAGCAACTCGTCGTTGTTGCGGCGCACGAACTCCGACCAGGTGAAGTCGGTGTCCTGATTCTCCGGGCCGGCCACCGCCAGGTAGTAGCGCAGCGCATCGGCGTCGTAGCGGGCCAGCATGTCCCCCACGTAGATCACGACGTTCTGACTCGAGGAGAACTTGCGCCCCTCCATCGTCAGGAATTCACTGGAGACGACCTCGTACGGGCGATCCAATGCCCCTAGTTCTCCGGGGGTTCCGCCCTTGGCGCCGACGCCGGAGTAGCCGAAGAGCATCGCCGGCCAGATCTCGGAGTGGAAGACGATGTTGTCTTTGCCCATGAAGTAATAGGCCTTCGCGTTCTCGTCCTGCCAGAACGGGCGCCAGGCGTCGGGGTCGCCACTGCGCTGGGCCCACTCGATGGAGGCCGATAGGTAGCCGATGACCGCATCGAACCAGACGTAGAGTTTCTTGTCCGGGCGATCCGACCAGCCTGGGAGCGGCACCGGGACGCCCCAGTCGAGGTCGCGGGTAATGGCCCGCGGCTTCAGATCGTCCAGGAGATTCATCGAGAATTTAAGGACATTCGGCCGCCAGTGCTTCTGCTTACCCAGCCAGTCGCTGAGGGTGGCGGTGAAGGCCGGCAGGTCGAGGAAGTACTGCTCGGTCTCGACGAACTTCGGCGTCTCGCCATTGATCTTGGAGCGCGGATTGATGAGCTCGATCGGATCGAGCTGATTGCCACAGTTGTCGCACTGATCGCCCCGCGCCGGGTCGTAGCCACAGATCGGGCAGGTGCCCTCGATGTAACGGTCGGGCAGGGTGCGACCGGTCGAGGGGCTGATCGCGCCCATCTGGACCTGCGGGAAGACATAGCCGTTCTTCAGCAGACCGAGGAACAGTTCCTGCACGACCGCGTAGTGGTTCTTGGTGGTCGTCCGGGTGAAGAGGTCGTAGGAGAGCCCGAGCTTCTGCAGGTCGCCGGCGATGATCCGGTTGTAGCGGTCGGCCAGCTCACGAGCAGTGACACCCTCACGGTCGGCCTGCACCTGGATCGGGGTGCCGTGCTCGTCGGTGCCGGAGACCATCAGTACCCGGTTGCCGGCCATCCGCTGGTAGCGGCTGAAGACGTCGGAGGGGACGCCGAATCCGGCGACGTGTCCGATGTGGCGGGGGCCGTTGGCGTACGGCCAGGCGACTGCGGTCAATACATGGTTGCTCACGTACACAGCCTAGTGAAGCGCTGCCACGCAATTGCCGTGACCGTGGTTGCCGTGACCGTGGTTGCCGCGCCGCCCGGTTTAGACCGGTGGGTTCCGGCCTGCTGACAGCACGCTGTTAGACCGCCCACCTGCTGTTGCCTATCGGCGCAACCGCGTGGCACTATTGACCCGTGCTTCAGGACTCACGGATGTTTTTTTACGGGTACCGCATCGCGGTCCCCGTCGTTTCCGGCTGAACACTCACCGACAACGCCCCGGGCCACACGCCCCGGGGCTTTTTTCATGTCTGGGGCGCAACCGCACGGAGCACCGCGCATGGGTCCCCATGCATAACTGGAAGGCAACACCAATGAGCAGCACGACCACCCCGGCCGTCGAGTCGAACAGTGTCCCCTCGGTCGACGACATCGACGAACTGCGCGCAGGCATCGACCGCCTCGACGCGGAGATCGCCCGACTCGTCAACGAGCGTTCTGGCCTCTCCCGCCGTATCCAGGCGGCCCGCATGAGCGCCGGCGGCACGCGCGTCGAACTCGGACGCGAGCGCGTGGTCATCGACGGATACCGCAATGTGCTCGGCAGCGACGGTGGCGTGCTGGCCGAGGCCGTGCTCCGCGTCTGCCGCGGCGCTCGCTGAGCCTGTTCGGCCTTCAGTCCTCGGCCGGTCGGTCGGTCGCCGATCGGTCAGAGCATTCGGCGGTCGACGGCCCATCTCGTCAGCTGGTGACGGTTTGAGAGCTGCAACTTTCGCAGCACGCTCGACGCATGGGTCTCGACCGTCTTCACCGAGATGAACAGCTCCGCCGCCACCTCTTTATAGGCGTACCCGCGGGCGAGGAGGCGGAGTACCTCGAGCTCACGAGGAGTCAGCTGGTCGATGTCACTGTTCACCGACGGCATTGACGGGGCGTCCCGGAAGGCGTCCAGCACGAATCCGGCCAGCCGAGGGCTGAAGACGACGTCGGAGTCGGCGACCCGCTTGACGGCATCGGCCAGTTCGTGGGCGTCGATCGTCTTGGTCACGTAGCCCCGAGCTCCGGCCCGGATGATGGCGATGACGTCCTCGGCGGCGTCGGAGACCGAGAGGGCCAGGAAGCGGATATCGGGCACCTGGTTCGCGACGCCGGCGATCACGGCCAGCCCGCCGCCATCCGGTATATGCACGTCGAGGAGCACCACATCCGGGCGGGCGGCGACGATACCGGCGACGGCTTCGCCCACCGTGCCGGCCTCACCGACCACCTCCACGCCGGAGTCGACCAGCGAACCCAGCTCGGCCCGCACGCCGGAGCGGAACATCGCGTGATCGTCGACCAGGAACACCGTCGGGCTCATCGGGCCACCGGCATTCTGATCGCTACCTCGGTGCCGTCGCCGGCGGCGCTGCGGATCGTCGCCGTGCCACCGTGCCGCTCGACGCGAGCGATGATCGACCCGCGAACCCCCTGGCGATCATCGGCGACCTGGTCCAGAGCGAACCCGACACCCCGATCCCTCACGTAGACGACCACGCTGTCCCCTTCAACCTCGGCATAGAGCGAAACGTCGGTCACTTTCGCATGCTTGGCTGCATTCTGCAGCGCCTCCCGAGCCGACGCGACCAGGGCCCGCAGGTTCTCGTCCAGCCCGATGTCACCGACGACCACGGCGTCCACCGTGATGGCGTAGGCGTCTTCGATCTCGGCCGCAGCGTCGGTGAGGGCCTGGGCCAGGTGGCCGTGTCGCTCGGACGGGCCGTAGAGCAGGTTCCGCAGCTCGCGTTCCTGCCCCCGCGCCAGCCGGGTGACCTCCCGCGGCGAGGAGGCGTTGCGCTGGATGAGGGCCAGCGTCTGCAGCACCGAGTCATGCAACTTGGCCGCGATCTCGGCCCGCTCCTGCGAACGAATGCGCTCGGTCCGCTCCGCGCTGAGTTCGGTGACCATGCCGACCCACCATGGCCCGGTGATGAGCCCGATGCCCACCGCCGTCACCATCACGGCGACCAGGCCGTCGCGCATGGCCGAGAAGTCGGCCCGGGCGATAACGACGATGCAGCCGACGATGACCAGCACGACCCCGGCCACGAGGCGGAGGCGTCCGGTGTCATCGGTTGCGGTCAGCGACCGGCGGGACATGCTCCACCACTGCGCTCGCTGCGTCTCGCTGGCCTGCCGCCAGATGAGCGAACCTCCGACCAGCGCCAGCACCGACGGTATGAAGAGCCTGCCGACGGGCAGCGTCCAGATCGCCAGCCCGATCCCGATCGCGCAGGTCACGCCAGCCACCACGTAGACCCACCAGCGCACTCGCTGCTTCGACCCAGGCGGTGCCGGAAGGACGATCCAGAAGACGGCGTACAGGACGGGGCCGAGGCCGCCACTGGCGGTGAGGACGACGAAGACGAGGCGGACGGCCAGCGCCGAGATGCCCAGATGATCGGCGATACCGCCGGCCACTCCGCTCAGGTAACGATGGTCGGCGCGCCGGTAGAGCTTGCGCTGCGGCTCGGCCTGTGTGGCGCCCGCAGTGTCGGGCAGCGTTGTCGTCACCATGTCATGATCGCGCGTGTGAAGGGTGCAGCGCATCGGGGATCCGCCCCGATTCCTCGGCGCCGAAATCTCAGGGGCAGGTCAGGGGGTCGCCGGATGTGCCGCCGGTGCCCTCGGGCCGATGCTCTTAGGTATGACCGCCATGAGTAGCGACACCGCCCCACCGCCACCCCCGCCCCCGCCCGGCTCACCTGGATCGCCCGGCTCACCTGGCTCACCGGGCTCGCCTGGATCGCCGGGCTCACCTGGTTCACCGCCGCCGGGTTCGCCGGGCGCCCGACTGTTGCGCCGCAGCGCCGGCAACCGGGTCGTCGCCGGCGTCAGTGGCGGCCTGGGCGAGTACTTCGGAATCGATCCCGTCCTCTTCCGGATCCTCTTCGCCACCACCGCCTTCTTCGGCGGAGGAGGCATCGTCGCCTACGTGGTGGCCTGGCTGGCCATCCCCGAGCAGGGCTCGACCAAGACCGGAATGGACCGGATCGTGGCCGAACTGCGCAACCGGCGCATCCCAGTCTGGGCCGTCGCCATCGCAGTCGTGCTGGCCGCCTGGATCGGGGTCTTCAGCTGGTGGTCACCGTGGGGCTTCGCTCCGGTGCTGGTGGCTGGTTTCATCCTCTTCGTTGCCTTCCGCCGCCGGGGCGCCGATGAGCAGGCGGCCGCCGTGAGTGCCGGCGCATCGGCTGCCCCGGCATCCACCACGACCGTGAACCTCACCAAGCCGCTTGACGCGACGCAAACACCCGCAGCCGGGGCATCGGCGGAGAAGGCGCCAAGCGGCTCCGATCTCACCGTCGAGACCCGGGCCTGGTTCGCCGAATCGCGGGCCGCCTCTCGTCGCCGTCGCCGCCGGGCCGCGCCGGTGCGCTGGGCCACTCTCGGCGTGCTCGCCGCGGCGATGCTCATCCTGTACATCAGCGACCGCCTCAACGGCATCGTGATCCCGGCATACTTCTGGGTGGCCGGCGCCATTCTGCTGGTCGGGCTGATCGTCGGGCTCATCCTGCGCCGGACCCCGTGGTCGCTGCTGTTGCTGATGCCACTGGTGCTGCTCGGACTCATCGCGTTCGGCGGGACTCGGGCCAGCCTGCACGACGGCGTCGGGGAGTACGCGTGGGCGCCGACGAGCTACTCCGAACTCTCCGGCGAATACCGGCTGGCCTTCGGCAAGTCGACGCTGGACCTCACCGAACTTCCGCCGTCCACCGTAGACCGGCAAGTCGAGGTGATCATGGCCGCCGGGGAGTCCGAGATCATCGTCGGGAGCACGGCGAACATCCAGGTGAAGACTGACGTCCACTTCGGCAACGTCACGGTCACCGGGCCGGGCGCATTCACCGCGCGCTCCGGCTCCGGATTCGAGACCAACCCCTACGGCAGAAGCGTCCAGGACGCAGTCCAGCACGGCGGGGTCAATGTGAACCGGACGATCCACCCCCCGGCTGGCGCGACCGGCGGCCTCATCACCGTCAACGTAGAACTCGAGGAGGGGAACGTCACCGTCCGGACGTGACCCGGCGGCTTACTCCCACTCGATGGTGCCTGGCGGCTTGCTGGTCAGGTCGAGGACAACTCGGTTGACCTCCCGCACTTCATTGGTGATTCTCGTCGAGATCTTCTCGAGCACGTCGTAGGGGACGCGGGTCCAGTCCGCGGTCATGGCGTCCTCGCTGGAGACCGGCCGCAGCACGATCGGGTGGCCGTAGGTGCGCCCGTCACCCTGCACGCCGACCGAGCGGACGTCGGCCAGCAGCACGACTGGGCACTGCCAGATAACCCCATCCAGGCCGGCCGCGGTGAGTTCGCTTCGGGCGATCGCGTCCGCTCGCCGCAGCAGGTCGAGGCGTTCAGCCGTCACCTCACCGACGATGCGAATACCCAGCCCCGGCCCCGGGAAGGGCTGGCGCATCACGATCTCGCTGGGGAGACCGAGTTCGGAACCGACGCGCCGAACCTCGTCCTTGAAGAGTTCGCGCAGTGGCTCGATGAGCGAGAACTGCAGGTCATCCGGCAGCCCGCCGACGTTGTGGTGTGACTTGATATTCGCGGCACCGGTGCCACCGCCGGACTCGACGACGTCCGGGTAGAGCGTGCCCTGCACCAGGAAGTCGACGCTCTCGCCATGGGCCCCGGCGTCGGCGACGACCTCGCGGGCCGCGGCCTCGAAGACCCGGATGAACTCTCGTCCGATGATCTTGCGCTTCTGCTCGGGGTCACTCACGCTGGCCAGCGCGTCGAGGAAGCGATCGACGGCATCGACGACCTTGAGGCGGACCCCGGTGGCGGCCACGAAGTCGCGTTCGACCTGCTCAGCCTCGCCGGCCCGCAGCAGCCCGTGGTCGACGAAGACGCAGGTGAGCTGGTCGCCGATGGCCCGCTGCACCAGCGCGGCGGCGACCGCCGAGTCGACCCCGCCCGAGAGCCCGCAGATGACTCGCTTGTCACCGACCTGGGCCCGGATCGAGGCGATCTGGTCGTCGATGATGTTCGTCTCGGTCCAGGTCGGCTTGAGACCGGCGATCTCGTAGAGGAACCGCTCCAGGATGCGCTGCCCGTTGTCGCTGTGCAGCACCTCGGGATGGAACTGGACGCCGGCCAGTCCGCGGGCCGCGTCCTCGAAGGCAGCCACTGGCGTGTCGGCTGTGCGGGCGACGACCGTGAAGCCGGGGGGCGCGGCGACGACGGCGTCTCCGTGGCTCATCCACACCTGCTGCGACTCCGGGAGCCCGGCCAGCAACACGCCCGGGTCAGCCTGCTGCAGCGTCGTCCGGCCGAACTCGCTGCCGCCGGTGTGCGCCACCTCGCCGCCGAGCGCCTGGGTCATCGCCTGGAATCCGTAGCAGATGCCGAAGACCGGAACTCCGGCCCCAAACATCGCCGGGTCGGCCTGGGGCGCACCGTCTGCGTAGACACTTGACGGGCCACCCGAGAGGATGATCGCCTTCGGCCCCTTGGCCAGCATCTCCTGCACCGGCATCGTGCTCGGCACGATCTCGGAGTAGATGTTCGCCTCCCGAACCCGTCGGGCGATCAGCTGGGCGTACTGCGCGCCGTAGTCGACGACGAGAACCAGATCAGGATGCACCTGGCGATTCTAGTTGTTGGTGGGTGGTGCCTGATGCCACCGGTGCGGACGGCCACGCCGGACTTCCCGCCGGTTGGCGCTGCGATCGTGGCGACTGCCAGGAGTACCGCCGGCTGACGGGACGGGGGCCATTTCATGGCTTCGGCGCGTAGGTGCGAGGCGAACACGCTCGCTCTCCCGGCGGCGCCGATCGGCCAACACCGCGATTGCCCAGTGCCTATCCAAGCGCTCGCCACCCCAGCGGGTCTGGGCCGCGGTTGCCGCGACGTCCGCGTGCTCAGCTTCTACCGCTGTCACCGTGTCGATGAAGGCGGACGGATCGACGCTGGCCGGTAGCGCTCGATCGCCGTCACGGATGAAGGCGAAATGGCCGCCGCCGAGCGCTTGGATAGCGAACTCCTGATCGTGGTGCGCGTGGTGGTGGGCCCGGCACAGCAGCACCAGGTTCGCCAGATCGGTCGCCCCGCCATCGACCCAGTGCCGGACGTGATGGGCTTCGAGACCCGACTTCGAGCCACAGCCGGGGTGCGCGCAACCGCCGTCCCGCAGTAGCAGCATCCGGAACTGGCGGTCGGAGACCATGCGATGCGACCGTCCGAGATCCTGGACATTTCCGTCGGGTCCGTGCACCGCGAGACGCACCCGACCGGCACACACGAGGCGTCGAACGACCCGATCCGGCAGGCCAGGTCCACCCTGAATTCGGGCATACGGCACCGGGGCACGTGTCGTCGCATCGGACGTCCTCGCATTGGAGGTCGTCGCATCGGACGTCGTCGCGTCCGGTTTTGCTGCCTCTGGGGGTATCGCGGCCGCGTCGAGATGGATGACGACAGCCGCGCGTTCCTCACCACGGAGGGTGCGTGGTGCCGGCTGACCGTCATTGAGGGCAGCGACGACGATCTCGGCCATCCGCACGAGGGCCTGGGCTTCGGAGATCCCGTCTTCCCGGGCCAGCCGCTCGAGCGCTGACTGGATTATGGCGCCGTCCTCGGGTGGCAAATGAGCCGCCAGCCGCCACTGGGAATGGTCGTCGTAGCGTCGGGACAACGACGCTTCGGGCGTCTCGCGGCGGGGCAATTCGTTGAGGTCGACCGTGCGCAGCCCACGGACCATGGTCTCCAGTTGCCCGACAGTGCCGTACTCGGCCACGGTGATCAGTTCGGAGACCAGCGCCGGCTCATCGTCGCGGGCTAGCCGCGAGATGGCGCGGACGTGGGAGTACGACAACCGGCCGGCCGCCATGCCGGCCGCAAGCTCGGGAAATCGCGCGAGGGCACGCGCCACTCGCACGTGCTCGACCGCGGTGCGCCGTGACAGCCCGCAGTAGTGCGACACCCAACGAGCGGTCGAACCGAGGCCGTAATGCCCGGCACCACCCTTCTCGTCGAAGTCGGCGATCAACAGCAGCCATCGACACGTGGCGGCCGCCAGACGACCGGCCAGGCCGATGATCTGCGAGCTCAGGTCTTCGATGATCTCGCGGCTGGCGGAGGGATCCCCTGCCATATAAGGGGAAACGGTGTCGGATTGCATGCCTGGAGGCTAACCAGGGGGTCTGACACTTTTCTGGCAGCGCACTCGGTGGCTGCGACACGCCCGGGATGCGCGTTCACCTGAACGCACCAGCTCGCAAACTGGTGGGTCGGCAAGGCAGGGAAAGCGGGGAGGTCAGATAGGCCAGAAAAGGCGGGAAGGCCCAGCGGCTAGGTGGGCCAGGGGTAGCGCAGGCCGGTGAGGTCTTCGCTGACTTCCCAGAGCTTCCGGCCGAGTTCGGGGTCACGATCCCGGCTGCTCAGACGCGCCGGCCCGATGGGACCGCGCCACTCGCGCATCCACTGCGGGCCGGTGTAGCTGCCGGGCGCCGCCTCGGTTGCCGCGTAGAGGCTCGCGTTGGCCCCGGCGGCCGCGGACTGCGTGAAGAGTCGGAGCACCACTGGCCCGACGGCCCGAATCATCGAGTTCGCCCCCAACCCCTGAGGATCGGTGACCAGGCCCGTAGCCGCCACACCCGGATGGGCAGCGGTCGAGGTCAGCGAGAGCGAACGCGCCTCGGCTCGGCGCTGCAACTCCAGCGCGAAAAGCAGATTGGCCAGCTTGGAGTTCGAGTAGGCCTTCTGCGGTGAGTAACCCGGTCCCGCGTTGCCGTCGATGACGTCAGGGCCACCACCGAAGTGGGCCAGCGAGGAGACCGTCACCACTCGCGCCGCGGGGGCTTCGAGGAGATGCGGCAGCAGCAGTCCGGTGAGGACGAAGTGGCCCAGATGGTTGGTGCCGAACTGCAGCTCAAAGCCGTCAGCGGTACTGCGCAGCTTGGGGGGTGCCATGACGCCGGCGTTGTTGATCAGCAGATCGATCGGATGAGTCTGGGACGCTGCGAAATCACGCACCGAGGCGATCTTCGACAGGTCCAGCGCCCGCACCTCGAGGTCGGCGGCGTGGTGATCGGAGGTGATCCGGTCGGCGGCCTGCTTGCCCCGTTCGACGTCTCGACAGGCCAGCACGACACGCGCGCCATGACGAGCAAGCTCACGTGCTGTGACGAATCCAATACCCGAATTGGCCCCGGTGACGACGGCCGCCTTACCCGTGAGATCGGGTAGTTGCACGGCTGTCCATCCCATAAGTAGGGACGTTACGCGGTGTCACATGAAATTCGTGTCGGGAGTGACAGACTCGCCAGTATGAATGAAAGCAAGTCAGATCAGCGTCAACACGGAGTCCGGACCCGAGTCTGGCGGAGCGGTTCGCTCGAGGCGGAAGACTTCCCCTTTGAGATGATTTCCGACTACTTAGCGGAGCCGGACTGTCTCGTCTGGGTGGATGTCTGCGCTCCGGACACCGACCGGATCGCCCGGCTGGCCGAAGAGCTCAACCTCGATCCGCACGCCGTCGAGGACGCCGTTGACGAGCACGAGCGGCCGAAGGCGACGCACTACCGCA
Source organism: Frankineae bacterium MT45 (assembly GCA_900100325.1). NCBI lineage: Bacteria > Bacillati > Actinomycetota > Actinomycetes > Frankiales > Frankineae bacterium MT45. Next base: position 1,260,149 of record LT629697.1, on the reverse strand, counting down.
CCCACGTCTTCCTCACCGCCTACGCGCTCCGCGTGGAGAAGGAGACCAGCGCCGTCGAGAAGTTTCAGGTCTCGGCCTTTGCGATGCCGCGCGCGCTGGTCACCGTCCGTCGCGACCAATCCTTCGACATCGAGACGGTCGTCAAGGTCTGGGACGAGAACAGCGACCTCATCCGGCTCGGCTCCCGCGCGCTGGTGCACGGCCTGCTGGATGTGATCGTCGACAGTCACTTCGAGTGCGTCGAATCCCTCGACGACGAGGTCGAGGCGATCGAGGACACCCTCTTCGACAACGACCGGCACGCCGATGCCACCATCCAGCGACGCAGTTTCGCGCTCCGCAAGGGACTGGTGCAGGCCCGACGGGCGATCCTGCCGATGCGCGAGCTCGTCGGCGCGGTTCGCCGTTTCAACGAGGAGCATCCGCTGGGCGACGTGGACATCCTCGAGCCTTACTTCAACGACCTCTACGACCACGTGCTGCGGGCCAGCGAATGGACGGAGTCGCTGCGAGACATGATCACCAGCATCTTCGAGACGAACCTCTCGCTGGCCGATGCCCGCATGAACACCATCATGAAGAAGCTGACCGCATGGGCGGCGATCATCGCGGTCCCGACGGCGATCACCGGGTTCTACGGGCAGAACGTTCCGTACCCGTGGTTCGGCAAGGAACTGGGCTTCTGGTTCAGCACCCTGTCGATCCTGCTGATCGGCTTCGCGCTCTGGGTGACCTTCCGCCGCAAGGACTGGCTATAACGATTAGCAAGGAGGGGCGGCGAGGTGCGGGCTAGCGGGGGGTCGAGACGATGAGCTCGACCTTCTGGAACTCCTTCACCGAGGAGTAGCCGCACTTGCCGATGACCCGTCGCAGCGCGCCGAAGAGATTCCGCTCGCCGAATGGGTCAGAGGTCGGACCATCCACCAGTTCCTGCATGCTGGGCGCGGCGGTAGGGACGCTGACCCCGACGACGGCCGAGCGGGGCAGGCGTGGGTGGGCCGCCGTGGAGTCCCAGTACTGACCCGCGCCCGGCGCCTCCTGGGCACCGGCCAGCGCCTCACCGAGCATGACCGCGTCGGCACCGCAGGCCAACGCCTTCGCGATGTCGGCACCGTTCTCGATGTCGCCGTAGGCGATCAGGTGGACGTATCGGCCGCCGGTCTCGTCCAGGTAGTCGCGGCGGGCGGCCGCGGCGTCGACGATCGCCGTCGCCATCGGCACATCGATACCCAGCACATCGTGGGTGGTGGAGCCGGTGTGGGCGCCGTAGCCGATGATGACGCCAGCCGCTCCGGTGCGCATGAGGTGCAGCGCGGTCTGGTAGTTCGTGACGCCGCCGACGATCACCGGGATGTCCAGCTCGGCGATGAACGTCTTGAGGTTCAGCGCCGTCGAGTCGGTGTTCGGGCCGGCGACGTGCTCGGCCGAGATGACCGTTCCCTGGATCACCAGCAGGTCGACGCCCTCGGCCAGCACGTGCGGGGCCAGCTCGACGGTGTGCTGAGGCGATAGGCGAACCGCGACGCGCACCCCGGAGGCCCGCAGCTCGGCGATGCGACGGCGGAGCAGCTCCGGTGAGACCGGGGCGCGGTAGGCGTCACCGAGGTCGCTGTGCTGCTCGGCCTCGGCTATCGCGTCGAACTGCGCCTTCGGATCTTCGTGCCGGCTCCAGAGGCCCTCACCATCGAGCACGGCCAGCCCGCCCAGACGCTCGATCTCCACCGCGGTGGAGGGAGAGACGACGGCGTCCGAGGGGGCGGCGAGGAACGGCAGCTCGAAGGTGTGCGCGTCGATCTGCCAACTGGTACTGACGACCGCAGAACCTCGCGTGCGCCGGGTCGGGACCAGGGCTAGCTCATCGAGGTGGTACCCCCGGCGAACGCTGCGTCCGAGACCGATCTCAACTGTGTCAGGCATGAGGCAGAGCCTAGCGCCGCGAGTAGTTCGGGGCCTCGACCGTCATCTGGATGTCGTGCGGGTGCGACTCCTTGAGCCCGGCGGCGGTGATGCGAATGAGCTGCCCGTTCTCCTGAAGCTCGGCGATGCTGCTGGCCCCGGCATACCCCATGCCGGCCTGCAGACCACCGACGAGCTGGTGGGCCACCGACGAAAGCGGACCGCGGTAGGGGACCTGACCCTCGACGCCCTGCGGCACCAGGTCGTCGTCACTGCCGACGTCCTGCAGGCCGTAGCGGTCCTTGGAGTATGACTTCTTGTCGCCGCGAGTCTGCATGGCGGCCAGCGAACCCATTCCCCGGTAGGACTTGAACTGCTTGCCGTTGATGAACATCAGTTCGCCGGGTGACTCCTCGCAGCCGGCCAGCAGCGAACCGAGCATCACGCTGTCGGCCCCGGCCACGATCGCCTTCGGGATGTCGCCGGAGTACTGCAGTCCACCGTCACCGATCACCGGCACCCCGGCCGGACGGCAGGCCAGCGAGGCCTCGTAGATCGCAGTGACCTGCGGAGCCCCGACGCCGGCGACGACGCGGGTGGTGCAGATCGACCCCGGCCCGACGCCGACCTTGACACCGTCAGCGCCGGCATCGACGAGTGCCTGAGCCCCAGCGCGGGTGGCGATGTTGCCGCCGACCACGTCGACGGAGGAGTCACGCTTGATCCGGGCGACCATCTCCAGCACGCCGCCGGAGTGGCCGTGAGCGGTGTCGACCACGACGAAGTCGACGCCGGCCTCGACCAGCGTCATGGCGCGCTTGTACGACTCCTCGCCCACGCCGACGGCGGCGCCGACGACCAGGCGGCCATGCGGGTCCTTCGTCGCGAACGGGAACTCCATGATCTTGGTGAAGTCCTTGACGGTGATCAGCCCGGTGAGGCGACCGTCGGCCTCGATGATCGGCAGCTTCTCGATCTTGTTCGTGGAGAGCAGTCGCAGCGCCTCGTCCTTGGTGACTCCGACCGGCGCGGTGATGAGCGGCATGCGGGTCATCACGTCCAGGACCGGACGGGACGGGTCGGTCTCGAAGCGGGTGTCGCGGTTGGTGACGATGCCGAGCAGGATGCCGTTCTCGTCGACGACGGGTGTGCCGGAGATGCGGTACCGGGCACAGAGCTCCTCGACGTCACCGATGGTCGCCGTCGGGGGGCAGGTGACGGGGTTGGAGACCATCCCAGCTTCGGAGCGCTTCACCAGATCGACCTGGGCCGCCTGATCCTCGATGGAGAGGTTGCGGTGCAGTACCCCGACGCCACCCTGACGGGCCATCGCGATCGCCATCCGCGACTCGGTGACCGTGTCCATGGCCGAGGAGAGCAGCGGCAGGCGCGCACTGATATTGCGGGTGATGCGCGTGGTGGTGTCTACCTCGCTGGGGATGACATCGGAGGCCCCGGGCAGCAGCAGCACGTCGTCGTAGGTCAGCCCGAGCTGGGCGAACTTGGCTGGAAGGCCGTCGAAACCGGGATTTGTGGACAAGGCTGCTCTCCGGACTCCTGAGGGTTTTGTTGCGCTGATTCTATGCCCCTCAGCAGAGCACCCAGGACAAATGTCAGGGTCAACTCAGGTACTCCCCCGGTACCGCTTGTCAGAGGTAGAGGCGAGGATTGGGCCATGACTCATGCAAGCACTCCATCTGAAACCTCTGACGTTGAGAATGCCCAGGAAAACCAGACGGTTGCGCCGTCAACGACCTCGTCGGACTCGGCGACTCTGTACCCGGCGGCGCGAGCGATGAATGTCACCAAATCTTATGGCAGTGCCGAGACCTCGGTGCGTGCCCTGGACGACGTCAGCGTCGACTTCCACAGCGGACAGTTCACCGCCATCATGGGCCCATCCGGGTCGGGCAAATCCACGCTGATGCACTGCCTGGCCGGCCTGGACACCGTCACCTCCGGATCGGTCTGGATCGGCGACACATCGCTCTCCGGCCTCTCGGACAAGAAGATGACACAGCTGCGCCGCGAGCGGATCGGCTTCGTCTTCCAGTCCTTCAACCTCGTCCCGACGCTGACGGCGAAGGAGAACATCACGCTGCCGCTGGATATCGCCGGCCGCAAGCCTGATCCCCAGTGGTTCGAGCAGGTCATCTCCACCCTCGGCCTCGGCGACCGGCTCGGGCACCGTCCGAGCGAGCTCAGCGGCGGGCAGCAGCAGCGGGTGGCCTGTGCCCGGGCGCTGCTCAGCCGGCCGGCGATCGTCTTCGGCGACGAGCCGACCGGCAACCTCGACTCCCACTCCAGCGGCGAGGTGCTGGGGATCCTGCGCAACTCGGTGGATGAGCTGCGCCAGACCGTGGTGATCGTCACCCACGACCCGCGCGCGGCCAGCTACGCCGACCGGGTCATCTTCCTGGCCGACGGGCGCATCGTGGACGAGATGGCCAACCCGACGGCCGACTCCGTGCTCGATCACATGAAGAACCTGGAGCAACTGTAATGGCTGGCGCAACCGCGGCAATGCGCCGAGTTTCATTGCGCAATCTCGCCGCGCACAAGGTTCGCCTGGCCCTCACCGTCATCTCGGTGGTGCTCGGCACGGCCTTCGTCGCCGGATCATTCGTCTTCACCGACACCCTGCAGAAGACGTTCAACAACATCTTCTCCGACGCCTACAAGGGCGTCTCCGTGCACGTCCAGCCGGTGAACGGCCGCAGCGCCGGCGTCCCGGCCGATCTCCTCACTTCCCTCGGCAGCGTGGAGGGGGTCAGCAAGGTCGAGCCCGAGGTGAATGGACCACTGGTGCTCATCGCCGCCGACGGGAAGCCGGTGCAGAGCGGGGGCGCCCCGACCGTCGGTACGGCCTGGCTTCCGGCCGAGAAGTCGATTGAGGCGGTACCCACCCTCGTCTCCGGCTCCGCCCCGACCACCGACGGTCAGGTCGCGATCAACGAAGGCGCGGCCAAGACGGCGAAGCTCGTGGTCGGTGACCATACGAAGGTCGTCAGCGCCTCCGGCGGCGTCATCCCGGTCACCATCAGCGGCATCTACCACACCCGGACGGCCACCGGTGGCTACGTCGGGATCCTCTTCCCGGAGCAGCAGGCCTTCTCCCTCTTCACCGACGGCTCGCACGTGGCGGCGATCGACCTGGCGGCCACACCCGGAGTCAGCGAGACCCAGCTCCGCGACCGTATCTCGGCCGAGTTGCCGCAGGGGATCGAGGCGATCACCGGTACCAAGGCGCGGGCCGACATCCAGAACGACATCCAGACCGCCCTGAAATTCATCAACTACATCCTGCTGGCCTTCGGTCTGGTCGCCCTCGTGGTCGGCACCTTCATCATCTACAACACCTTCTCCATGCTCGTCGCCCAGCGACTGCGGGAACTGGCGCTTCTACGGGCCATTGGGGCCGACAAGAAGCAGGTGACGCGCTCAGTGCTCCTCGAGGCGTTCCTGGTCGGGCTCATCGGCAGCGTGCTGGGGATCGCCGGCGGCATCGGCCTCGCCTACGCACTTAAGGCGCTGCTGGATGCCCTGAAGGTCGGGCTGCCGAGCGGGCCGCTCGCCCTGGAACCCCGCACCGTCATCGTCGGGGTGATCGTGGGCGTCGGCGTCACCATGCTCTCGGCCTACGCACCGGCCCGTCGTGCCGCGCGGACGCCCCCGGTTGCCGCCATGCGGGCCGAGTTCGCCTCGATCGGCACCAGTCTGCGCAAGCGCACCATCATCGGGGCCGTGCTCACGGTTCTCGGGGCCGCGGCAGCGGTGGCCGGCGTCTCCGCGTCGTCCGCCGGCTCCGGGTCGTCCCTGCTGGGGCTGGCCCTGCTGCTGGTGGCGATCGGGGTGCTGCTTCTCTCGCCCGTGCTCTCGAAGTGGATCATCGGCGCTCTGGCCGTGCTGGTACGTCCTTTCGGGACGATCGGACGCCTGGCCAGTTCGAACGCGATCCGCAATCCCCGGCGCACCGCCGCCACCGCCTTCGCCCTGACCCTCGGGCTGATGCTGGTGAGCGCGATCGCGGTGATCGGGGCGTCGACGAAGCAGAGCATCGACACGCTGGTCGACAACGGGGTCAGTGCCGACTACATCATCTCGACCGGCAACACCATCGCGGTGCCGGCTGAGGCGGCGGCGGCGATCGCCAAGGTGCCGGGCGTCGAGAAGTACGTCCAGCTGTACTCGCTGAACGTGAATCTAGGCGACTCCAAGTTCAACGGTTCGGCCGTCGACGGCAACCCGGCCGACGTCTTCACGCTCAAGATGATCTCCGGCACCGAGTCCGTCTCGCCGACGACCATGATCGCCGACAAGACAACCGCCACCGCACACAACTGGAAGGTCGGGTCGACGGTGACGATGACCCAGCGCACCGGGGAGCACGCCACGGTCACGATCAGCGGTATCTACGCCGACAACGTGCTCCTCTCCGGGGTGATCGCCTCGGGCGACACCTACCGTGCCCTGACTCCGGTGACCAACCGAGCCAACGACGCCGACTTCGTCAAGGCGGCGCCGGGCACCGATCTCGAGACGCTGCGGGCCGACATCCTCAAGGTCACTGATCCGTACTACGTCATCAAGGTGCAGACGAAGGACGAGTTCAAGGGCGAACAGGCCTCGCAGATCAACGGCCTCCTCGGGCTCCTCTATGGCCTGCTCGGGTTGGCGATCGTGATCGCGATCCTCGGCATCATCAACACGCTGGCGCTGTCGGTCGTCGAGCGTCGCCGGGAGATCGGCATGCTGCGGGCGGTCGGCATGATCCGGGCCCAATTGCGCCGCACGATCTACTTGGAGTCGGCTCTGATATCGGTCTTCGGCGCGGTGCTCGGGGTGTCTCTCGGGCTGGCCTTCGGCTCCGGGTTCACGCACGTGCTGCGTGACTCTGGCCTCGGCACCCTCGCGGTTCCGTGGGGGCAGGCCGTCGTCTTCCTGGTGGTCGCGGCGGTGGTCGGCGTGCTGGCCGCCCTCTGGCCGGCGTTCCGGGCCGCCCGGACGCGGCCGCTGGATGCGATCGCCGAGTAAAGGCCCGGCGAGACGGGCGTTACGTTACGTCCGAATAGGAGTGGTTTGGCCGCTTCGCTCCGACACGTTTCGGAGCGAAGGGGCCAACCAAGTTGGACTAGCACCCAGATGGGACTTACCGTGGTTGACGTGACGCTGGATGAAGGCCCCCTCGACCCGTTCCTTGGCGACCCCGCGGACCCCGCCGCGCTGCTCGCGGACCAGGAGCCGGTTGAGCCGCTCAGCGAATCCGAGCACGCCGACGTCCTGGCCGACCTTTACGAGCTCACCGAGTTCCGCACCGCCCTCGCGCCCCGCGGCGTCCGTGGCATCTGCGTCGAGTGCACCGACTGCGGCGAGCAGCACTACTTCAGCTGGGACCTGATGGCGGCGAACCTCCGTTCACTACTGGGCGAGGGACGCACGCAGGTTCACGAGCCGGCCTTCGAGCCGAAGCCCGAGTGCTACGTCAGCTGGGACTACGCCCGCGGCTACACCGACGCCGTGCAGGCTGCAGCGCACCGCCGCTGACCCACCCCTTTCTATCCGCGACGGATCCGTCGCGGCTTGGCGTGGCCCTTTGCAAGCCCACAGCCGGTTCCTGGCTGGGTATCAAGATCCACTCAGGGCTGTATCAAGACGCGCTCAGGGCATGCGAATATTTGTTGCCGACGAAATCATTCGATCGTCGTCATTACTTACCGTCGATCGGAAACTACGAGCAGTCCCTACGCCCGTTTTATGCGAATAACGAACAATACCCGTTAGTAACACATTGACCGGCATTTTGTCAGCACCGGGAGTACCGAAGAAAGCGCTCTCACGGCCCCTTATGTAGGCTTATGCCCGTTTGTGTCGGTGGGACACGCCTCAGTCAAGTCGTACGGATTGACACCGGAAATAATTTCCCAAAACTTTTTTCGTCAATCGCGTTACCTTTTGGTTAGTTAGGCCGTTGTCTTATCTGAAGGCCGCAACAGCACGGCCCATCTCCCCCCGGAGGGCCCTTCATGTCAAACGTGCGTCAGCTCATCTCGCCACACCACCCCAGCTGGGAGTGGCAGACCAACGCGGCATGCCGCGGTACCGACACTTCGACGTTCTACCACCCGGAGAACGAGCGCGGCCCGTCGCGCGTCCGTCGCGAGCAGGCCGCCAAGCGCGTCTGCTCCGGCTGCCCGGTGGTTGCGAACTGCCTGCGCTGGGCCCTTGAGACCCGCGAGCCGTACGGCGTGTGGGGCGGCCTCTCGGTCGACGAGCGTGAGCAGATGCTCGCCTCCCGCACCGCGTAACACCCGCACCGCGTAACACCTGCACAAGACGCTGTAGCGAACTGAAGACGTCGGTGGCGAAACCCCAGAGCGCCACCGCCTGCGAGTAAGTACAACTGAAGAGCACGACGCCGGCTCCGCGCCTCACAGGCGAGGCACCGGCCGCAGAACCGCAAGACAGCACCACCGCAAGACAGCACCACCGCAAGAAGCCTGACGTTGTCCCTCACGGGACTCCCCCGATCGTCAGTCGAAACGCGTTGAAGCCCCGCTCAAACCCCAGATGAGCGGGGCTTCGCCGTGTCCGGAGGGCGCTATTGGCAGCGACGCGGCGCATCTCGTGCCGGGCCGGCATGCAGAGAGGGACGTCCCGTCCGAGGGGGAGGACGGAACGCCCCTCAATGGTGAAACTACAACTCAACTGCTGTTTAGAGCCTTAGCGGCAGGGCCCTGATGGCAGGGCCTTCTCGGTAGGGCCTTCGCGGTAGGGCCTTAGTGGCTGTGCCCGTGGCTGTGGCCGTGTCCGCCGTGGCTGTGGCCGTGGCCGTCGTCGGCCGCATCCGGCTCGGCGGGCTTCTCGACGATCGCGCTCTGGGTCGAGAGGATCAGGCCGGCGACCGAGGCCGCGTTGGCCAGAGCCGCCTTGGTGACCTTCACCGGGTCGACGACGCCGGCCTGGAGCAGGTCCTCGTACTCGCCGGTCGCGGCGTTGAAGCCGTTGTTGGCCGGCAGCTCACGAACCTTGGCCACGACGACGAAGCCCTCTTCGCCGGCGTTGGAGGCGATCCAACGCAGCGGCTGCGCCAGCGACTCGCGGACGATGGCGACACCGGTCGCGTCGTCACCGGTCAGGCCGAGGTCGCCGTCGAGGGCGGCTCCGGCGTGAACCAGGGCAACCCCACCACCGGCGACGATGCCCTCTTCGATGGCGGCCCGGGTGGCGGCGATGGCGTCCTCGACGCGGTGCTTGCGCTCCTTGACCTCAACCTCGGTGGCTCCACCGACCTTGATGACGCCCACGCCACCGGCGAGCTTCGCGAGACGCTCCTGGAGCTTCTCCCGGTCCCAATCGGAGTCGGTGTTCTCGATCTCGCCACGGATCTGGCTGACCCGGTCCGAGATCGCCTCAGCGGCACCGGAGCCGTGCGTCACCGTCGTGGTGTCCTTGGTGACGACGACGCGGCCGGCGCGACCGAGCGAGTCGAGGCCGATCGAGTCGAGCTTGAGCCCGATCTCGGGGGCGACGACCTCGGCCCCGGTGACGATAGCCAGGTCCTGCAGGAACGCCTTGCGACGATCGCCGAAGAACGGCGCCTTGACGGCGACGGCGACGAACGTCTTGCGGATCGAGTTGACCACCAGCGTGGAGAGAGCCTCTCCGTCGACGTCCTCAGCGATGATGACGAGCGACTTGTTCTCGGCGACGACCTTCTCCAGCAGCGGCAGCAGATCGGCGATGCTGGAGATCTTCTGCGTGGTGATGAGGAGGTACGGGTCGTCGAGGACGGTCTCAGCCGCCTCGGCGTCGGTGACGAAGTAGGGCGAGATGTAGCCCTTGTCGAACTGCATACCCTCGGTGAACTCGAGGTTGGTGTCGAGCGTGTTCGACTCCTCGACGGTGATGACGCCGTCCTTGCCGACCTTGGTGAAGGCCTCGCCGATGAGGGCGCCGATGGTCGCATCCTGGGCGGAGATGGTGGCCACGTGAGCGACCTCGGTCTCGCCCTCGACCGGCGTGGCGACCTTGTCCAGGGCAACCGATACCGCGTCTACGGCGGCGTCGATGCCCCGCTTGAGCGAGGTCGGGTTCGCGCCGGCGGCGACGTTGCGCAGGCCGACGTTGACCAGGGCCTGGGCGAGCACGGTGGCGGTGGTGGTTCCGTCGCCGGCCACGTCGTTGGTCTTGGTGGCGACCGACTTCGCAAGCTGGGCGCCGAGGTTCTCATACGGGTCGGTCAGCTCGATCTCGCGAGCGATCGTGACGCCGTCGTTGGTGATGATCGGCGGGCCGAACGACTTGTCCAGGACCACGTTGCGGCCCTTCGGGCCGAGCGTGACCTTGACCGCGTTGGCCAGTTTGTCAACGCCGCGCTCCATCGCGCGGCGGGCGTCCTCGTCGAAACTGAGGATCTTCGCCATGTTTGTCCAATCTCTATCGTGTTGCTCAGAAGATAAGGAAGCTGGTGGGGCGGCTAGCGGAGAAGGCTAGCGAGCAGCCCGGAGAACGACAGTGCCCCGACCCCGTGAAGGGCCGGGGCACTATTTGGTTCCAGTCGCTTTACTTGACGATGACCGCGAGGACGTCGCGGGCCGAGAGGACGAGGTAGTCCTCGCCGGCGTAGCGAACCTCGGTGCCGCCGTACTTGCTGTACAGGACGACGTCGCCGACGGCGACATCGAGCGGCACGCGGGCGCTGTTGTCATCGAAGCGGCCGGGGCCAACCGCGACGACGGTGCCTTCCTGCGGCTTCTCCTTGGCGGTGTCCGGAATGACGATGCCCGAAGCGGTGGTGGTCTCGGCCTCGTTGGCCTGGACGACGATGCGGTCTTCGAGCGGCTTGATGTTGACCTTGGTGGCGGTCACGGTGAATCTCCATCCTGAAGGGATTACCTGGCAAAGTGCATACAAGTGGTGCGTATTGAAGTTGGTGCTGATGCTGCTGTTGCTGTTCGGAGCGCAGGCTGTCGTCGCGGGAGCCAGCCAGGCCCTCAGCTAGCACTCTAACCCGCCGAGTGCCAGTTCTCAACGAGGGGTGCGGCTGATCGGCGACCTTCAGCCCCGCTGCACAGGCTCGAACGGCCAGGCGTGCGGCGGCCGGGCCACCAACTCGGGCGGGACGTCGCTGACACCGCGGCCGGTCGGATCGATGACGACGACGCGCCCCTCGCCCTGTGCGCTGCGGTAGACCTGGGCCGACGGGTCCGCGTTGGCCGCGACGAACTCCACGAGCTCACCGAGCCGCCCCTCGGCCGCCCGGACCTCCCACATCAGCGTGGTCACAGCAGCACCGTCGTGATCGGCAGGGCCGAAGTGGCCGGAATGTCGAGATTGGATGGGGTGGCGCCGTGGGCCACCAACTGAGCGCCGAGGGCCGCCACCATCGCCCCGTTGTCGGTGCAGAGACCCGGACGGGGAATCCGCAGCACCAGTCCGGCCTTCTCGCAGCGCTGCGCGGCGAGCGCCCGCAGCCGCGAGTTGGCGGCCACTCCACCGCCGATCACCAGGTGCCCGACGCCGTGATCACGGGCAGCCCGGACCGCCTTGGCGGTGAGGACGTCGACCACCGCCTCCTGGAAGCTGGCCGCCACGTCGGCGATCGGCACCGGCTCGCCGGCCCGCTGCCTGGCCTCGACCCAGCGGGCCACCGCCGTCTTCAGGCCGGAGAAGGAGAAGGCATAGGCCGGATCGTGAGCGCCGGTCATCGCCCGCGGAAAGCTGATGGCCGCCGGGTCGCCGTCGACGGCGATCCGGTCGATGTGCGGGCCGCCGGGGAAGGGGAGGCCGAGCAGACGGGCGATCTTGTCGTACGCCTCGCCGGCGGCATCGTCCACGGTCGCGCCGAGTTCGGTGAGCTCCTGGCCACCGATGCGAGGCGCCAGCAGCAGCGAGGAGTGGCCGCCGGAGACGAGCAACGCGATCGCCGGCTCGTCCAGGGGCTCGTGCTCGAGCAGGTCCACCGCGACGTGGGCGCTGAGGTGGTTGACGCCGTAGAGCGGCTTGTCGAGGGCGAGCGCGTAGGCCTTGGCCGCCGCCACCCCGACCAGGAGTGCTCCGGCCAGGCCGGGTCCGGCGGTGACGGCGACCGCGTCGATGTCGTCCGGGCGGACCCCGGCGGTGTCGAAGGCGCGCCGTAGCGTCGGCACCATCGCCTCCAGGTGAGCCCGGCTGGCCACCTCCGGCACCACGCCTCCGAAGCGGGCATGCTCCTCGACGCTGGTGGCGATGGCGTCGGCCAGCAGGGTCGTGCCCCGCACGATCCCGACTCCGGTCTCGTCACAGGAGGTTTCGAAGCCCAGCACCAGCGGTTCGGTCATACCGTGGCCTCCTGGGTGAGCCGGCGGTGCATGGTGAGCGCATCGATCCGCCCGCCGTCGTAGTAGCCACGGCGCAGTCCGAGATCGGCGAACCCTTCGCGCCGGTAGAGGCTGATGGCCGCCTCGTTGTCGATGCGCACCTCCAGGAAGACCTCGTCGGCGCTGCGCCGGGTGGCGTCGGCCAGCAGGTGACGCAGCAGCAGCGTGGCGACGCCGGCCCGGCGGGCCTGCGGCACGACTCCGATGGTGAGGATCTCGGCCTCCTTGCCGATGACCCGCACGCCACCCCAGCCGAGCAGTTCCCCGTCGGACGCGGATCCGCGCAGGACCGCGAAGTAGCGGCGGTAGCGGTTGTCCCGCAGCTCGTCGCGGTAGGCCTCCCGGCTCCAGGCTTCGGTGCCGAACATGCTTACTTCATAGGGCATAACGGCGTCGAGATGGGCCTGCGTCATCGGCACGACCTGCAACTCAGAGGGCTGCTGGGTGGGCTGCTCGGGCGGTTGCTCGGTGGGCTGCGGCGCGCTCATGCCGTCACCGTCTTCGTGGCGCCGGGCTCGACTGCGTCCGGACGGCGCAGGTAGAGCGGAGTCAGGGCCTGCGACTCCGCACGGGCCAGGACCCATTCCGCCGCCACCTGCACCAGCGCTCTTGGCTCGGGATGGTCGACGTCGAGAAGCCGGTATCCCAGGACGTCGGCGTAGAGACGGGCACCGGAGCCGGTCATCGCGGTGACCCCGCCCGCCAGGTCAGCGGCCTTCAGATGCTCGCTGAGGTCGGCCGGAGTGCCGACCTGCGGCCCCTCGACCCGGACCCCGTCGTGGTAGCGAGCCCAGTAGACCTCGCGGCGGCGGGCGTCGGCGGCGACCAGCAGGTCCGGCTCGTCGAGGACTCCGGCGATGCCGTCCAGGGAGCAGACACCGTAAGTCGGGATGCCACGTAGCTCGGCGAAGACGGCGGCGGTGACCAGGCCGACGCGCAGGCCGGTGAAGGGCCCCGGGCCGAGGCCGGCGACGACGGCCGACACATCAGCGACCCGGACCCCGGAGCGCTGCAGGCAACTCTCGATGTTGGGGGCGAGGCGCTCACCGTGGGCCCGGGCGTCCAGGGTGATGCTCTGGGCCATGGTGCGGGCCTCACCGCCGTCATCGACCTCGACGACGGCCGCGCTCACCGCGGCGGAGGAGGTATCGATGGCGAGGACGAACACGACTCTGAAGCCTAGTCGCTGTTTCCGCTCACCCGCGGATGGCGCTGATCTGCCTCAGCCGACCAGCCATACCACGCGCCCTCCCGTGCTTAGCTGCAGATCAGCGACGCCGCCGAGGAGGAGGTATGTACCCGGGCCGGAGCCCGCCGTCCCGGATGACCAAGCGGCGACGTTGCCCGGCGTATAGATGACCAGGTTGCCGTCACGCTGCAGCACCAGGCGCGATCCCAGGACGTGCGTGCCACTACTCCATCGCACTGCTGTGCCGTAGTACATGACGAGATTGCCGTCGCGTTGCATGACCAGCGAAGCCGCGGGATTTGGCCCCGGTTCCTGGCTGCGCAGCGATCCACCGCTGGAGAGCGTCATCCCTGCTCCCAACGCTGCCCTGCGGCTGCCAGATGACCAGACAGCGCGATTGGCCTTCGTGTAGACCACGAGGTTGCCGTCGTCTTGCACGACGAACCGATTTTCCGTTCCGGTACCGGCGGTGTGAGTGCTCCACGCAACATGGCCTGGGCTCGAATAGAGCACCAGATTGCCGTCTGTCTGCATTGTCAGCTGACCCGCTGTTGATGGCCAGTTGTAATCCGGGCCAGCACTCCAGACGGGGGTTTCGAACACCAGACCCTTCACACTCACACGCTGGGACAACGAGATGGACGAGCCGAAGTTGGCGAGCTCGAACTCCTTCGAGGCAGATGTGAGCTGTAGATAGATGCTCTGCGAAGCCCCGGCAAGAAGCTGATTCATGGGTGTAGGCGGTGGAGAAGGTGGACCGTACGGCAACACACCGATGTTCCAGATCGGTGTGCTGCCGCGATAAAGCACTAGGTTGCCGTCTGACTGCATGATGAATCGGACGTCTGGACCTGCGCCGAACGTGCGGGTCGACCAGAGCGCCTTGTTCCCAGCGCTGTACACGACAGCGTTGCCATCCGATTGCAGCTGAAAATGCGCGCCGGGGTTCCCGTTGGTCCTTGACGACCAAATCGCGACCACCGCGCTGCCGGTACCAACAAGCTCGTTTTCGTAGACGACGAGGTTGCCGTCGGCCTGCATCGTGACCCAGTACCAGCCGGAGGCGCTGGTAAGTGTCTGCCCGGCGAAGAGCGCTTGTCCGGCGACCAACTGATCCACGGTTGCCGCGTCGGCCGAACTAGTCAACGCAGATATGCCGACAAGTGACGCCGCCGCCATCAGAACTGCGATCAAGCCGGATCCGACAGCGGTCCGCGAACTACCGAATCTCATCCTGGTGCGCATGATCATTTTCCTAGGATTCCGTGGATCGTGACCCAGAAGATGGTGCTCATCCCCTTGCCTATGGTCATCGCGCTATCGGAGACCGAAAACACAACGCCCGGCCCCGCGGTGTTGGTGTGCGAACTCCACCTGGGTGAGCCGTTCGGGGCGTAGACAACGAGGTTGCCATCGGCCTGCAATGCCAGATGAGATCCGGCGACAAAGGTGCGACTGTTCCACTGAACCTTGCCGGCGTGAGACAGGACGAGATTGCCGTCGCTCTGCATCGTCAGGGTGGTCGTCTGGTGATCGAAAGCGTCGAGACTGACGAGCGACGCCCCGCTCTTCAGCACGCCACCGGGCACCATCATGGCTCGCTGCGATCGCGACGCCCAGACCGCCCGGCCGGCGGCGTTGTAGACCACCAGGTTTCCGTCGTTCTGCAGGGCAACGTGGTTTCCGGAGCCGGTCCCTGACGTTCTCGTTGACCAGACCGCACGTCCGGCGCCGTTGTACACGACGAGATTGCCGTCCGTCTGCATCTTTAGCGCGCCAGCGCCAGGTGTGTACGCGGGGACCGCGGGCACCCAGACGCTCATCTCGTGCTCACGATATTGCGGATTCGGATCAGCGACGAAGACGTGCTCGTCGACCTCCAGCACACCGCCGTTGAAGAGGAGCGTGAACTCGCCGGACGGCGCGGCCAGCATGGTGCTCGAACCCGGTACAGATTGCCCGGCGGACAACGTACTGGGGGCGAAGTTCTGCGGCGGCGGGGAGCTCTGCGCCGGCGGCACACCGGAGTCCCAGACAACACCTTTCGCGCCGTAGAGAACCACGTTTCCGTCTGTCTGCATGACGAGGCGGACCCCGGCACCGGCCCCCGCCGTGCGGGTGGACCAGATGGCGCGCTGCGCAGCGGTGTAGATGACTACGTTGCCGTCGTCCTGCACCGTCAGGCGCGCCCCCGGATACCCCGTGGTTCGCGACGACCAGATGACCTGCGATCCGAAGTACTCGACGAGATTGCCGTCGCCCTGCATGTTCAGTGTGTAGTTGCCCATGTCGTCCAGCAGCCCCTGGCCGCCCTGCAGCGTCTCGCCATCGGCCAGCTGGCTGCTGCCAGCTGATGCCGCCGCGCCGGGTGCGCTGCTGACGCCGACCAGGGAGAGTGCCACGAGCGTGAGGGCGACGACCACGGCGCGTGCCTGGTTGGCGACCCTCTGAATGAGCACCTTGAACATGCGAAATCCCCCCGCTTTTACTGCACGATCTTGCTGTCGGTCTCGAAACCCTACTACCAGCCAAGGCTGGCGATGCGCTGCGCCCAATCGCCACCCTGCGGGATGAGCTCGGCCGACCGAACCTCGCTGTCGTCGGCCCGGGACAACTCGATGAGCAGCGACGAATCGCTGAGCTGCTCGACCAGACCGTGGCCCCATTCGATGACGCTGACCGAATCGGCGACGTCGACGTCGAGATCGAGGTCGTCGACCTCAGCCAGCGACCCCAACCGGTAGGCGTCGACGTGCACCAGCGGGATGCGCCCGCCGACGTGCACCCGGGCGATGACGAACGTCGGCGAGACCACGGCGCCGCTGACCTCAAGCCCGGCCCCGATCCCCTGCGTCAGCGCCGTCTTCCCGGCGCCGAGCGGTCCGGCCAGCACGATCAAGTCCCCCGGACGCAGGACCAGCGACAGGTTTCGTCCGAAGGCGAAGGTGTCGCTGGGCTCGGGGAGGGTAACGCGATAGCGGCGCGGCGGCGCACCGGGAGCACCCGGGTTGGGCGCGTGCACCGGGCGCCCCGGGCCGTGCAGCGGGCTCATCGCCGCACCCGCAGCCAGCGCCGGCGCCGGGTCGCGTCGGCCAGCGCCGGGGTGAAGAGCTGAATCAGGGCGTCGTTCACCTCGGCCGGGCGCTCCATCGTGGCCAGGTGTCCGGCGTTCTCGACCAGCACCAGAGTGGCCTTGGGTAGCTCGTCGGCCATCGCCTGGCTGTGCTCCGGCGGCGTCAGCGAGTCGGAGTCTCCGCAGATCACCACGGTCGGGATGTCGGCCAGGACGCCGAGCGCCTCGAGCTTCTCGTGGTTCATCAGGGGTCCGTAGAACTCGGCGATCACCTCGATACGAGTGCCGGCGATCATCTGCGTCAGATACTCGACGACCGCCGGGTCGACCGACTTGTCGGCGAAGGCGAACTTGCGAATCACCACCCAGGCCAGGTCGGTGCCCATCCCCCGACCCCGCTCGATCAGCTTGGCCCGGTTACGCGCGCCGTTCAGCAGCACCGGAAGCAGCGGCCCGCGCATCCGGGCCAGCAGGGCCGGCAGGCCGAGCGTCACCGAGGCGAGGCTGCCGGTCGAGGTGGAGATGAGCGCGACGGCGCTGACCCGGGCGCGGGAGCCGGTGAAGTACTCGCGATGCCGATCGGCCAGGGCCATCAGCGTCATGCCACCCATCGAGTGCCCGACGAGGATGAGACGCCCGGTCGGGGCGAGCGCTTCGATGACATCCCGCAGGTCGTCGCCGAGCTGGTCGATCTCACAGTGGTCGGGCTGACTGCGTTCCGAGCGCCCGTGGCTGCGCTGGTCATAGAAGACAAAGCGAATCTGATCGCCGAACTCTTCAATCAGGGCCTTGCGCTGGAAGTGAAAGGAGCCCAGGTTCAGCGTGTACCCGTGCACGAAGATCGCGGTCACCGGAGCATCGCTGGGCCCGACCTCCTCGTAGTACAGGCCGACGCCGTCCGAGGTCGTCACCATGCCCGAGCGATCGAATGGCAGGTTCCCGAGCTCACGAAAATTCGTCCGGACGATCTGCTGGCGGCGATGGGCGACGTTCCGGTCGAAGGCGTAGGCCACTCCAGCGGT
Source organism: Frankineae bacterium MT45 (assembly GCA_900100325.1). Taxonomy (NCBI): domain Bacteria; kingdom Bacillati; phylum Actinomycetota; class Actinomycetes; order Frankiales; species Frankineae bacterium MT45. The sequence continues at coordinate 1,242,611 of LT629697.1, read as the reverse complement.
GGTGACGGCGGCGGCGAAGCCGACCGTCCCGCCGATGACACCCTTACGTTTACTGGCCATTGACGACCTGCTCGCGGGGCTCGACCGCCGACTCCAGCGCGTCTAGGCCGACATAGGTCCGCGTCACCCGGGCGCCGATGCGGGTCACGATCTCGTAGTGGATGGTGCCGAGTGCGTCGGCCCAGTCCTGGGCGGTCGGCTCACCGGCGGTACCCGCGCCGAAGAGCACGGCATGGTCGCCCACTTCGGCCCGTCCGGCGCCGATGTCGACGACGAACTGGTCCATGCAGACCCGTCCACTGATCTGGTAGCGCTGCCCGTTGATCTGCAGTGGCCCGACATTCGTTGCGTTTCTCGGGACGCCGTCGGCGTAGCCCAGAGGCACCAGCGCCAGCGTCGTCTCCGACTTCGTCGTGTAGACGTGACCGTAGGAGACGCCCTCGCCGGCCGAGACGCGCTTCACCGACGCCAGCTCGGCCCGCAGCGTCATCGCCGGAGTCAGCCCGAAGTCGCCCAGCTCGCCGGGCACGGGGGAGAGGCCGTAGATCGCGATGCCCGGGCGCACCAGGTCGAAGTGCGTCTGCGGCAGCGTGAGGGTGGCCGCGGAGTTGGCCAGGTGGCGCACCTGCACCACGACGCCGGAGCGGGCCGCCAGGTCGACCGCCTGCTGGAAGTTATCGAGCTGCCGGGCGATCGTGGGGTGGCCGGGCTCGTCGGCGTAGGCGAAGTGGCTCCAGATCCCGACCGCCTCGAGGTACCCGTCGGAGACTGCGGCCGCGGTGGCTCGGACCACCTCCGGCCAATCGGTGACGTAGGCGCCGTTGCGGGAGAGCCCGGTGTCGATCTTGAGGTGGACGCGCGCCCGCACCCCGGCCCGCCGGGCCTGGTCGATGACCAGGCGCAGCGCCGCGATTCCGTTCACGCTGAGATCGATCCCGGCGAGGATCGCCGCGCCAACCTTCTCGGCCTCCGACGGGGTCCAGAGCCAGGTCAGGATCGGTCCCTGGACACCGGCCGCCCGCAGCTCCAGGGCCTCGTCGATGATGGCGACGCCGAGCCAGCTGGCGCCACCGGCCTGCGCGGCCCGGGCCGACTGGAGCAGACCGTGGCCGTAGCCGTCGGCTTTGACCACGGCCATCACCTCGGCGGTGGTCGCGGCGCGCAGGGTCGCCACATTGCTTCGGATCGCCGCCAGATCGACGACGGCTTCGGTGCGGGGCATCCTCTAAGTCTGACCTATCCGCGGACGGACGCGACCGCAGCCGGCAGCTTCGCCAGCACGTCGGCGGCGTTCGGATTGCCTCCGGCCCCCGCGATCTGCCCGGCGACACCGTGCAGGTAGGCCCCGACGGCCGCCGCCAGCTGGGTCGGGAGACCGGTGGCCAGCAGCGCGCCGACGAGCCCGCTGAGCACGTCGCCGGTGCCGGCGCTGCCCAGCCACGGGGTGCCGGTCGGGTTGACGAACGCGGTGCCGTCGGGGCTGGCGATCACAGTGGCGTCACCCTTGAGGAGCAGCGTCACGTCCAGCTCCCGGGCCGCCCGGCGCGCCGAGGCGATCCGGTCACCGCTTACCCGGCCGGCCAGCCGCTCGAACTCCCGGTCGTGCGGGGTGAGCAGGGTGGCTGCGCGGCGGCCAGCCAGCAGCTGCTTCTCCTGGGCCAGCAGGGTAATCCCGTCCGCATCCACCAGCACCGGGACGTCGGTGGCCAGAGTCTGCGCCAGCAGGCTGCGCGCGTCGGCGTCCGTGCCGATACCCGGCCCGATCACCCAAGCCTGCACGCGCACCTGCCCTGGTTCGGTCGCCTCGTGGACCACGACGTCCGGGTAGTGGGCCCGGATCTGCTCCGGCGCGGTGCCCAGATAGCGCACCATCCCGGCCCCGCCGTGACGGGCCGAACCGGTGGCCAGCAGCCCGGCCCCGGAGTACTGCGCGGAGCCGGCGATGACCCCGACCACGCCGCGGGTGTATTTGTCGTCGGTCTCCGTCGGCTGCCGCAGCAGGGCCGCGACGTCCGCCGCCTCCAGCACTCGCAGCTGTGGCTCTGGCAGGTCGAGGCCGATGTCGACCAGCTGCACCTGCCCGCTGCGAGCCGCACCGGCGCCGCTGATCAGTCCGGCCTTCAGGCCGCCGAAGGTGACGGTGACGTCAGCGGTGACGCAGGCGCCCTCGACCACCCCGCTGTCGGCGTCGACGCCGGACGGGATGTCCACGGCGACGACGACCCCATCCCCAATCGCGGCCACCAGTTCGGCCGCCTCCGGGCGCAAGGCGCCCCGGCCGCCGATGCCGAGAATGCCGTCCAGCACGAGGTCGGCGCGGGCCAGTATCGCGGCGGGCTCGGCCGCAACCCGGCCGCCCGCGGCCCGGAAGGCGGCCAGGGCGGCCTCGTGCGTTCTCGGCTGATCGAGGAGGGCCGCCGACACGCAGACGCCACGCCGGGCCAGGATGGCGCCGGCGTAGAGCGCATCCGCGCCGTTGTTCCCGCTGCCGACCAGCAGCACCGCCGAGCTGCCGTAGAGGCCGCCGGCGCGCGCCCGCAATTGCCGGGCGCAGACGGTGGCCAGCGCGGTCGAGGCCCGGGCCATCAGGGCGCCGTCGGGGAGCTGCGCCATCAGCTGCTCCTCGGCGCCCCGGATCTGCGCGACGCTGTAGACGCCCTCCATCAGGTGGCTCCCATCGGCTCGCGCCCCGTCCCGCGGACCAGCAGGGCCTGCCCGGCGGTGTAGGTCGCCATCACCAGCGCATCCGAGCGCGGGATCGGGGTGGCGAAGCGGTCGATGGCGATGATGAGGTCGGAGAGGCAGAAGAGCCCAGCACCGGCGATGACGCGCCGCTCCCCGGTGCCGAGAGCCACGGCGAGCATGGTGGCGATGATCGTCCCGTAGCCGGTGACCGGCCAGCGCAGCGGACCGGCTCGCCGGGCCAGGGTGAGCGCCACACCGGCCGCCATCCCGGCCGCCGGCAGGGCGAGAATCGGGCGGCGTCTCAGCCCGTCCAAGCCGCTGCTGCCGTCGGCGCGCTCCAGCCGGGCCAGCGCGGCTATGTAGGCGCAATGGGCGACGACGAAGGAGCCCAGGCCGGTGGTGAAGGCGGCCTCGGAGGTCCCGAGAAGCGCGGTGTCGCCGGCGGTGGAGAAGGCGAGTGCCGTGGTGACCGGGACGGGCTCCCGCGATTGCGATGCCTGCAGCGCCAGCGTCGGCATCAGCAGCGGTTTGGTGATCCGTCGCCAGCGACGGGCCGGCGAGTCGACCGCGGTGGCCGCCAGCGCGGTGTCGACGACCGCCAGCAGTGCATAGAGGCGGAGCTTGCGGCTGGCCACGGGCTCAGTGCGAGGACGACGGCGAGCTGGCGCCGGTGGCCGGGGCATAGTCCGACAGGTGCCCCGGGAAGGCGGAGACGTCGGGATTCAGGTACGCGGCGGCGTTGTTCACCGCGGTGGCCACCTCGCCGAATCCGGTGGCGATCAGTCTTACTTTTCCTGGGTAATCGACGATATCGCCGGCGGCGTAGATGCCCGGCACCGAGGTGGCACCGAGGGTGTCGGTGGCGATATGACGCTTGCCGGCGATCTCCAGACCCCACTCGAGCAGCGGCCCGAGATTAGCGGTGAAGCCGAGGGCGGCGACCAGTTTGGTGCAGGGCAGGGCGACCTCGCTGCCGGCGACGTCCACCTTCACCTCGAAGACCTCAGGGTCGGCCAGAACGGCGGTGACCTGGGCGTCGGTGAGGAGGCGGACGCTCGACTCCCGCAGCAGCTCGACCGAGTGCGGGTGGGCGCGGAATTGGGCGCGGCGGTGGACGACGGTGACGGACTTGGCGATCGGTTCGAGCATCAACGCCCAGTCAAGGGCACTATCGCCACCACCGACCACGACGACGTCCTCCCCCTCGCAGATCGTCGGGTCGGGCACGAAGTGCACCACGCCGTGACCGAGGTGCTCCTCCCCGACCGGGAGCGGCCGCGGGGTGAAGGTTCCGATCCCGCCGGTGATGACGATGGCCCGAGCGTGAACCTGCATGCCGGTGGTCGTGGTGACGGTGAAGTGGTCACCGTGCCGGGTGAGGCCGGCGGCCTGCTCACCGAGGAGATAGGTCGGGTTGAAGGCGCCGGCCTGCTCCACCAGCTGCTCGACCAGCGTGCGCCCCTTGACCGCGGGGAAGCCCGCGACGTCGAAGATGGCCTTCTCCGGGTACATGGCGGTGATCTGCCCGCCGGGCTCCTCCAGCGAGTCCATCACGACGACCGAGAGTGTCCGAACGCCCGCGTAGTACGCCCCGAAGAGCCCAACCGGGCCGGCACCGACGATGAGAATGTCGGCGGAGGTGCTGAACGGTTCGGATACCGCGGGGGCGTCTGAGGTCATTTCGCGATCCTCGCAGACAATCGCCGGGTTGGGCAGATGGCGCAGCGAACTCCTAGGCGACGTCCTATTTGGCGGGGCCTATTGGCGACGTCCTTCGCGGTGTCCTATTCGACGGTGACGGACTTGGCCAGGTTGCGTGGCTTGTCGATGTCGCAGCCGCGGGCCAGCGCGATCTCGGCCGAGAGGATCTGCATCGGGATGCTGGTGACGAAGGGGGCCAGCAGGGTCGGGGTGGCCGGGACCTCGATGAGGTGGGCCGCGTGCCGGCGGGCCTGCACGTCCCCGGCTTCGGCGATGACGATGGTGCGGGCTCCGCGGGCGGTGATCTCGGCGATGTTGCTGAGCATCTTCTGGTGCAGCAGCGGCCGTCCGAGCGGTGACGGCATGACGACGACGACCGGCAGCCCGTCCTCGATGAGGGCGATCGGGCCGTGCTTCAACTCGCCGGCCGGGAAGCCCTCGGCGTGCATGTAGGCGAGCTCCTTGAGCTTCAGTGCCCCCTCCAGCGCCACCGGGAAGCCGACATGGCGGCCGAGGAAGAGTACGGCCTTGCTGGTGGCGATCTCACGCCCGATCTCGCGCACCGGCCCCATCAGTTTCAGCGTGCGGCTGATCGCGTCAGGCATCGCGGCCAGCGAGTTGTACTCGGCGACGATCTCGTCTCCGTACTTCGTGCCGCGGGCCTGGGCCAGGGCCAGGCCGACCAGCTGCACCGCCGCCAACTGGGCGGTGAAGGTCTTGGTGGCCGCCACGCCGATCTCGGGGCCGGCGTGGGTGTACAGCACGGCGTCGGACTCACGGGGAATCTGGGCCCCGTTGGTGTTGCAGATGGCCAGTACCTTGGCCTTCTGGTCGCGGGCATGGCGGACGGCCTCCAGCGTGTCGGCCGTCTCCCCGGACTGGCTGATCGCGACGACCAGCGTCTGCCGGTCCAGCACCGGGTCGCGGTAGCGGAACTCCGAGGCCATCTCGACCTCGACCGGGATCCGCGTCCAGTGCTCGATGGCGTACTTCGCGAGCAGCCCGGAGTGGTAGGCAGTGCCGCAGGCGACGACGAAGACCTTGTCCACGTCGCGGAGTTCCTGCTTGTCCAAGCGCTGCTCGTCGAGGATGATCTCGCTGCCCACCAGATGGCCACGGAGTGTGTCGGCCACCGCAGCCGGCTGTTCCTCGATCTCCTTGAGCATGAAGTAGTCGTAGCCGCCCTTCTCGGCGGCGGCCAGGTCCCAGTTGATCTCGAACGGGGTGCCATCGACTTCGAGGCCGTCGAAGTCGGTGATGCGGTACGAGTCGGCGGTGATCTCGATGATCTGGTCCTGACCGAGCTCGACGGCCTGGCGGGTGAATTCGATGAAGGCGGCGACATCGCTGCCGAGGAACATCTCGCCCTGACCGACGCCGACCACGAGCGGGGAGTTGCGCCGGGCGGCGACGACCTCGCCGGGGTGCTCACGGTCGACCACGACGAGGGTGAAGGCGCCCTCGAGCTGGCGGCAGGTGGCTCGCAGGGCGTCGCCCGGGCCACGTCCGTTGTCCAGTTCGCGAGCGACCAGGTGGGCCACCACCTCGGTGTCGGTGTCGCTGACGAACTCGACGCCCGACGCTTCAAGGTGGGCCCGGAGCACGCTGAAGTTCTCGATGATGCCGTTGTGTACGACCGCTATGCGCCCCGAGCCACCGACGTGCGGGTGGGCGTTGCGGTCGTTCGGGGCGCCGTGGGTGGCCCAGCGGGTGTGGCCGATGCCGGTGGTGCCGGTGATCTCGCGTCCGGCCAGCTCTTTGTCGAGATTCTCGATGCGGCCGGCCTTCTTGGCCACCTGCAGTTCGGCGCCTCCGGATTCGCCGCCGACACCCGCGGGCGAGACGATGGCCACGCCGGCCGAGTCGTAACCGCGGTACTCCATGCGCCGCAATCCTTCGACGATGACGTCGAGTGCCTGCCTTGGACCGACGTACCCCACGATTCCGCACACGTAGCTGAGGATACCTGGGCAAGGGCGCCGCCCCGGCCCTTCAGCGGGTCAGGGGGCGGCGGTGGCGGCAGCGTCGCTGGGGGCGGCCGCGACGGGGGCGGTCGTCGGTGACGCCGCCGGGGCTGGCGTCGGAGTGGCGCTCACCGGCGTCGGGCTGGGCGTGGCCGCCGGGGTCGCGCTGGGTGTCAGGGCGGGCGACGGCGTCGCCTCCGTCGAGGTCGGCGCGGCGGTGGTAGCGGTCGGCGTCGCAGTTGAGGGCGTCACCGTCGGGGCTGGGGTGCTCTTGGTCGAGGTGGAACCACCCGAAAGCGACGTGCCGCTGCCGCGCTCACCCTGGACCACCGCGGCCAGCGGCCGGTGGGCGGCGATCTCGAAGCCGGTGACCCCGATCATGAGCGCGGAGAAGATCGCGAGGGTCGCGATGGCAGCGTGCCGCCACTCGAGGGTCGACCACCAGCGGGGCTTCGCCTTCTCGGTGGTGGTGACGCCCGACCAGGTACTGGTCGTCGCCTGGGCCGTTTCATCAGGGATGGAGTGGCTCAGGGCTGGGATCGACTCGTCATTCGCCGGGAGCGGGTGAACCGGTGGGACGTCGGTGAGCGTGTAGTCATTGGCGCGGGCCTGGCGGTCCCGGGTGACGGTGATCGGGACGACCTCTCGGACCACCTCGGTGGTGCGGCGCAGCGAGTGCCCGAAGACGGCGTTGCCGGTGACGGTGAGCACGCTGGCGACCGCGGCCCCGACGACGGTGCCGGAGATGCCGAGGTAGGAGGCGGCGACGGTGGCCAGCACCGCGGTGATCGCACTGGCGACGATCTGGGTGGCGGAGAGACCTAGACGGGATTTCTCGCCGGTTTTTGCGGGTGATTCATGGACGGGCGGCTGGACAGGACGCGACGTTTCGGTATTCGGCATGACGAGTCCATTGTCCTGAGGCTCGATGTGCGTCTCCAGCGACGCTCACACCCCTCACAGGTCGACTCGACCGGTTACGGCAACGGGGCTACGGTGCCGTCCGCCTGAATCACGCCGGCGTAGAAGACGCAGGGAACCGTCATCCATCCCATCGGGCGGCTGCTCAGGTTCTGGGCCCAGACCCGGACGACGCTGGCGTAGAGAGGCGCCGGAGCAACACCCGAGGACCAGTGGACGGACGTCGGGTCGAAGGCGATCACCGTGACCGCCTTACCGCCCCAGTTCGAACGAACCTGGCTGAGAGCGGCCGGGGTCGCCGCCGGGACGGTCACCACCGAAGAGCTACAGATCGAGAGCATCTGGGGTGCCCAGCTGCCCAGGATCGCCGGCGGACCTCCGGCGTAGACGGAGAACCGCGCTCCGCTGCCGGCATCCCCTCGATCGATCGCTGAGCAGGTGGCGTTCGCCGCGGCGAGGCCGCCTTCGAATTCGGTCTGTTGGAAGAGGCGACGCCACTGCAGTGCCGGCGCTATGGCAATCAGGACGGCCAGTGGGGCGGCGAGCCAGCGCCAGCTGGCCCGGGCCGCAACGACGTAGACGACATAGCTGGCAGCCAGTACGACCCCTGGGAAGACGACCGGTAGGAACCGGCGGCTCGCCCAGATCTGGTCCGGAGTAATCGAGACCTTGTTCAGATACAGCATCGCCACGACACCGACAGTCAGCACGACGGCGAGCAGCCCACGGTCTCTAGCACGCACGATGTGTCGGACCATCAGCGCAAGACCGAGAATCCCCAGGATCACCACCGGCCAGGTGAGGTACCAGGCGAGCCAGGTCACGGTCTGCTCATCAAAGGATCTGGTTCCGTCGACGACGAGGCCTTCGGCCTTCTGCCGGCCCGCAACCGCGGTGATGCCGATCGCCGTGGTATTGAGATGGGCCGTCCACCACAGCGGGCGGGTCGCCAGGATCACTCCGATGAGCACGACTATGACAGCGGCACTCTGCGCCAGGCCGGAGCGATGGTCGGCGACTACCCGGCGCACCGCCCCGAGTGGCAGGAAAACGAGGAGAGCCGAGGCGACGATCGTCAGGCCGACCAGCGCGAAGAGCTGGTGGAGCTCGCCGACCTGCGACAAGTAATAGGCGGCGCTGTTGTATTTGACGTCGACCAGTCCGAGGACGGCCACGGGTAGCCCGCCGGCGGCGAAGAGCAGCGTGCTCCAACGTAGCCGCCGGCGATCAACCTCATCACTGACCAGGGCCGTCACGAGGGCGACCGCGAAGAGCGCTCCGCAGAAGGCGATCAACCCGTCGATGCGAGCGAGCGAAGATACCGAGAGCGTCGCCCCGGCAAAGGCGAATACGACGGGACGGCGCGTCGCATGGGCGCTCCAGAGCAGCAAGAGCCCACCGAATACCGCCGCGAGCGCCGCCGGCTCGGTATAGGTCGCTCGGGAGAAGAAGATCATCGGCATCGACACGGCGAGCGAGACCATAGGTACCAGCGCCCACATGGGGCCGACAATTCGCCGGGCCAACGCGTACAGCAGCAGCAGGCCGACGCCACCGATGACGAGATTCGAGGCGAGCATTGCCCTCAGCCCCGCGAAATGTGCGACGACTGCGAAGAGTCCGGGGACTGTGCTGGCCGCCTGCGGGTAGATCGTGTCGCCCTGAACCGGGAAGCCGGCCGCCGATGCGGTCGCGCCGTTGACGCCTTGAATGCCCTGCAGTAGCTGAGTCGCATCGATCACGGGCGAGGAGTGGGTGGAGAGCCACCACCCGCGGATCGCGTAGATCGCCGGGTCCCGGGCCACGCTGAGTTCTTGTTGATAATTGGGGAGGTTGACCCAGATCCATCCGACGACGATCTGGATCGCGACCAGCGACCCGACCGCGTGACGCTGATCGGAGGGCAGCCTGGATGGTCCGAATCGCCAGGTGAGTGCCGTCAGTAGCAGAGTGCCGAGAACGGCGGCGTAGACGTTGAAGGCATGGGCGACCAGCAGCACTGAGACGACGAGGGAAGCCGAAAAGAAGATCAGGGCCAACCGGTCAGGAATCGCCGTGACGAACCGACGGCAGAGGTCGGGCCAATCCACACCAGGTGTCGTCTCGTCCCTAGCTGCGCGTCGATGGCCCGCGACCGGCGCATGGTTCGTAGAGACACTCATCGAGGTGGAATTCCTTTCGTTGAGTGGTAACTTACCGGTCGACTACGTTGCCTCGGCAACGACATCGGCAATGTGGCGGGCGATCTCCTCGGCCTGCACCGGTGTCGGCGCCTCGACCATCACCCGCACCAGGTTCTCGGTACCGGAGGGGCGCAGCAGGATGCGGCCGTCGTCGCCCAACTCGGCCTCGGCGTCGGCGACGGCGGCCGAGACCGCATCGGCCGAGGCGACGGCCGCCTTGTCGGCCACCGCAACGTTCAACAACACCTGGGGCAATCGCTGCACCACTGCGGCGAGCTCGGCCAGCGATGATCCGCTGCTCGACATGGCGGCCATCACGTGCAGCGCCGTCAGCAGACCATCGCCGGTGGTGGCGGCGTCGGTGAAGACGACGTGCCCGCTCTGCTCGCCACCGAGGTTCAGGCCACGTTCGCGCAGTGCCTCGAGGACATACCGATCACCCACGGCCGTGGTGACAACTTCGATGCCGGCATCGCGCATCGCGTGATAGAAGCCGAGGTTGCTCATCACGGTCGCGACGACGGTGTCGTCGATCAGGGTGCCGGCGTCCCGCATGGCCATCGCGCAGAGGGCCAGGATCTGGTCGCCGTCGACGACCTCACCGTCGGCGTCCACCGCGAGGCAGCGATCGGCGTCGCCGTCATGGGCGATGCCGAGATCAGCGCCGACCGCCAGGACCTGCTTGGCCAGCGCGTCGATGTGCGTCGAGCCGACCCCGTCGTTGATGTTCAGGCCGTCGGGTTCGGCGGCGAGCACGGTGACGGTGGCCCCGGCCCGCCGATAGACCTCGGGCGCGACGGTGGAGGCGGCACCGTGCGCGCAGTCGACGAGCACGTGCAGTCCGGCCAGCGACGACGGGACGGCCTTCAGAAGATGGGTGATGTACAGCTCGCCGGCGTCCGGGACGTCGCGGACGCGACCAACGCCGCCGCCGGTGGGGCGACCGCTGGGCTCACCGGCCAGAGCCAGCTCTTCGATCTCGGCTTCGAGATCGTCGGGGAGCTTATGGCCGCCGCGGGCGAAGAGCTTTATCCCGTTGTCGGGCATCGGGTTGTGACTGGCCGAGAGGACGACGCCGAGGTCGGCGTCGAAGAGACCGGTCAGGTAGGCCACCGCAGGCGTCGGCAGCACGCCGACTCGCAGCACGTCGGCCCCGGCACTGGCCAGGCCGGCCACCACGGCGGCTTCGAGCATCTCGCCACTCGCGCGTGGATCACGACCGATGACCGCAACGGGCCGGTGCGTCGGGTCGTGTCCGATAAGCACCCGCGCCGCCGCACCTGACACCGCGAGCGCGAGCTCGGGTGTCAGGTCGGCGTTGGCGCGACCGCGAACCCCATCTGTGCCGAATAACCGGCCCATCGATGAGGGATTAACGCTTGGAGTACTGAGGAGCCTTACGGGCCTTCTTCAGACCGTACTTCTTACGCTCCTTGACCCGCGGGTCACGAGTGAGGAAGCCGGCCTTCTTCAGGGCCGGACGGTCGTCGGGCTCGATGTTGATGAGCGCGCGGGCGATGCCGAGGCGAAGCGCACCGGCCTGGCCGGTGATGCCACCACCGGAGAGGATCGCGATGACGTCGTACTGACCGTCGCGCTCGAGGGTCACGAACGGCTCACGGATGAGCTGCTGGTGAACCTTGTTCGGGAAGTACTCGGCCAGCGTGCGGCCGTTGAGCTTGAACTCGCCGGTTCCGGCTACGAGGCGGACGCGGACGATGGCCTCTTTACGACGGCCAACGGTGGGTGCATAAGCTGCTTTAGTCACTGAAAGTCTCCTATCGCGCTTACTGCGCGACCTGCTTGATCTCGAACGGCTCGGGCATCTGGGCGGCGTGCGGGTGCTCCGGGCCTGCGTAGACCTTGAGCTTCTTCAGCTGGGCGCGGCCCAGCGTGTTCTTCGGGAGCATGCCCTTGACGGCCAGTTCGACGACGCGCTCAGGCTTGGTCTCCAACAGCTCACCGACGGTGCGCTTGGAGAGACCGCCCGGGAAGCCGGAGTGGCGGTAACGGAACTCGCCGAGCTTGGAGCCGGTGACGGCAACCTTCTCCGCGTTGATGATGACGACGAAGTCGCCGGTGTCGACGTGCGGCGCGAACGTCGGCTTGTGCTTGCCCCGCAGCAGCGTCGCTGCCTGGGCCGCAAGACGTCCGAGGACGATGTCATTGGCGTCGATGACGTGCCAGCGGCGGGTAATCTCGCCGGGCTTCGGGCTGTAAGTTGCCACTCTGCTCATTCTCTCTAGTCGGTCTTCACGACGCTGGTTGCGCCGCCCCCACGGTCTTGCACGCCGAGTGGCGATTCAGACCCCAGGACATGGCCGTGCGCGTGCTGTCCAATGGACGCACACCAGCCGATGACTTTACCTGGGGGTTGGGCCTGCGGCCAAATCGCCGAATCCCGAACGGTCCGAGATCGGGGCCGAACTCCTACCGCAGGAGGATTCGCGGGCCGGTTCCCGGCTGGGATGATGTCGCCCATGGCCGATCTCAGCGAAAGCATCGACATCACCTGCAGCCCCACCCAGGTCTACGGAATGGTCTCTGACCTGCCCCGAATGGGCGAATGGAGCCCGGAGAACCGGGGAGCGCGCTGGTTCGGGCGTCCGGCCGGCCCGGCCGTCGGAGCCAAGTTCGTGGGGGTCAACCGCTTCAAGTGGCTCGTCTGGCCGACGAACGGCCGGGTCACCGAGGCCGACCCCGGGCGGGCGTTCAGCTTCGAGGTGGTGGCCGGGCCAGTCCCGGTGGCGTTTTGGGAGTACCGCATCGCGCCCACACCCGACGGCTGCACGGTCACCGAGTCATGGACTGATCGGCGCCCCAACTGGATGATCAAGCCGATGAACCGGATCTTCGGCGCCCCTCGCGAGACGCTCAACACGCGCGGCATTCAGGTGACCCTGGCCAAGCTGAAGCAGGCGGCCGAACACTCCACCGTCTGAGCAATCTTGGGGGGCCGAACTAGCGGGCGCGGGCGACCCGACCCTCGTCGAATATCGGCTCATCCGATTCGTAGACGACACCATCGGCGCCGAAGACCAGGAAGCGGTCGAAGGATCGGGCGAACCAGCGATCGTGAGTCACGGTGACGACGGTCCCATCGAAGGCATCGAGCGCCTCCTCGAGTGCCTCGGAACTGAGCACATCGAGGTTGTCGGTCGGCTCGTCGAGGAGCAGCAGCGTGGCCCCGGAGAGTTCGAGCAGCAGGATCTGGAAGCGGGCCTGCTGCCCACCCGAGAGCGACCCGAAGTTCTGATCCCCTTGCTGTTGCAGGGCATACCGACGTAACGCCGCCATCGCCCGTCCGCGATCGACGCCGCTGCGACCCTCCTCGCCGTGCCAGAGCAGATCGACCAGGGTGCGCTTCATCCACTCCGGGTGCGCGTGCGTCTGGGCGAAGAGGCCGGCGACCACCCGCGATCCCAGGCGGAACTGACCGGTGTGAGCGATCTCCGCGCCGCCGAGCATCCGCAGAAAGTGCGACTTTCCCGCGCCGTTCGCCCCCAGCACGGCCAGCCGTTCGCCGTAGTAGATCTCGACGTCGAAGGGCTTCATCAGGCCGGTGAGCTCCAACTTCTCGCAGGTGACGGCACGCACCGCGGTACGCCCTCCGCGCAGCCGCATGTTCACCTGCTCGTCCTCGGGCTTCTCCGGCGGCGGGCCCTCGGCCTCGTAGCGAGCCAGCCGGGCCGCCTGCACGCGGTACTTCTGCGCCATCACTTCAGAGCTACGGGCTTGAATCTGCAGCGTGAGCACCAAGGCCTTGAGGCGGGCGTGCTCCTCCTCCCAGCGCCGGCGAACCTCGGCCATTCGCTCGTGTTTGGCACTGCGGGCCTCGTGATAGGAATTGAAGCCGCCGCCGTGAACCCAGACCGTTCCGCCCTCGACGGTGACGATCCGGTCGGCCACCCGATTGAGCAACTCGCGGTCGTGACTGATGAAGAGAATCGTCTTGCGGGTCTCCAGCAGCCGCTCCTCCAGCCACATCTTCCCGGGCACGTCGAGATAGTTGTCCGGCTCGTCCAGCAGCAGCACCTCGTCCGGGCCGCGAAGCAGCGCCTCCAGCGCCAGCCGCTTCTGCTCGCCGCCGGAGAGCGTGTTCAGCTGCCGGTACTTGCAGCCGTCGTAGCCGATCCCCATCGCCGCGACCGTCACGGTGTCCCAGAGGACCTCCGCGTCGTAACCGCCGGCGTCACCCCAGGAGGCGAGTGCGTGCGCGTACTTCAGCTGGGTCGCCTCGTCGTCGGTCTCCATCAGGGCCAGTTCGGCGGCCTGCAGCTCATCCCAGGCGGCACCGACCGGTGGCGGCGAGAGACGGACCAGGAAGTCCTGGACGGTGGTCTCGTCGCGGACCGAACCGATGAACTGGCGCATCACGCCAAGGCCGCCAGAGCGCACGATCGCCCCGGCCTGCGCGTCGAGGTCGCCACAGATGAGACGCAGCAGCGTGGTCTTCCCGGCACCGTTGGCCCCGACCAACGCGGCCCGGGCACCATCTCCGATGCGGAACGAGACGTTCTCCAGCAGCAGCCGGCCGTCCGGGAGCGCGTGCTGGAGTCCGGAGACGTCTATATAACCCACCGGGCAATTCTGGCACGCCGGCCGGCACCAATTACCCCGTCGGCGGGGTGGCGACCACGTCCAGGCCAGTGAGGTCGACGGGGCGTAGCACCCCAGCGGCGTCACGGCTCAGCGGCACCTGGGCCACCACCGCCGCCACCGGGATGGGTCCGTAGAAGTGCGGGAAGGATGTGTCGCCGACTGGGTCCCAGCGCATCGCGCTACCGGCCGCCTCGCAGCTGGCGACGTCGACGACCAGCAGCAGGAAGTCGGCCAGGTCGGCGTCGGCGTAGTGGCGAGCAAGCACCCCCTCGACCTGCGAGGCGGTGCTGGCGTGGATGAAGCCGACCTCGGCCAGCGATGCGTCACGGGTCGATTCGCTGTACTCACCCTTGGCGACGGCGGACTCCCAGGCGGCACGGGACGCGAGATGCAGAATTCTCATGCCTACAGTCTGGGCGACACCGGGCACGACACAATGAGCGGATGCGAAAGATTGAGCAGGTCAGCAGCCAGATCGCCCATCAGACGCCCTGGATGACGGTGCGCAGCGACGAGGTTCGGTTTCCTGACGGCTCGCTCGGCACGTACTCCGTGCTGGATAAGCGCGACTTCGCGCTGGTCATCGCCGAGTCCCAGGAGGGCTACTGGCTCGTCGAGCAGTTCCGGTACCCGATCGGGCGGCGCGTCTGGGAGTTCCCGCAGGGCGGCTGGGCGGCCGGGAAGGACGGCAGCAAGGAGGAGCTTGCGGCCAGCGAACTGGAGGAGGAGACCGGAATCGTCGCCGGTAGCTGGTCCCACCTCGGTCACCTGTACGCCGCCTACGGCTACAGCAACCAGGGCTTCGACATCTTCCACGCCACGAATCTGACGATGGGTGAGCCGAAGCGTGAGGCCAGCGAGCAGGACATGGTGCACGGCTGGTTCTCTGACGTCGAGGTGCGCGCGATGATCGCCCGCGGCGAGTTCGTCGATTCGCACAGCATCGCCGCGCTTGCCCTGCTCGATCAGGAGAAACAGCGCCAGGCCTAGAACCGGCGCTGACCCGCCGCTGGCTGACGGGCTACAGCGTCAGCGACTCACCGGCGGCCAGATGCCGGTAGGTGGAGCCGTGCTCGGCCCCGATTCGCGTCACATGCCCCTCGACCACGCCGAGGCCCAGTTGGTTCAGCAGCCCGTCGTGAACCTGGAAGGCCTGCGGGGCCCGGACCGACACCACGAAGTCGATGACCTCACTGATCTTCGACCACGGGGCGTGGATCGGCACCAGCAGCGTCTCGACCGGTTTGGTCGGGACGGCAAAGGAGTCACCCGGGTGATAGAGGTGATCGTCGATCAGGTATCCGACGTTCGCGATCACCGGGATGCTGGAGTGAATCAGGGCGTGCTGACCGCCGAACGTCTCCACGGCAAACCCGGCCGCCTCGAAGGTCTCACCCGGCGCGGCCACGACGAAGCGATCCTCCAGCGGCGCGAAACTCTCGGCCAGTGACTGCGGCGCCCAGACCTCCAGCTGCGGGTTCTCGGCGGCGGCGCTCAGCACCCGGTTGAGGTCGAGGTGGTCGACGTGCTCATGCGTGATCAGTACGGCATCGACCCCGGCGAGGGCCTCATCGAGTTCGGAGAAGGCACCCGGATCGATGACCAGCGTCCGATCGCCGTCGTCGAGGCGGACACAGGCGTGGGTGTACTTAGTGAATTTCACAGCAATCCCCTTTGTTTCTCGGTCCTCTGACGAACCTACTCCTGCTTCATGGGCATCAGGCCAGCTCCCCGACCGCCTCACCGCGCCACGCATTGCGCAGCGTCAGCTTGTCGCCGGTGTGCAGGATGGAGGCCCGGTAGAGGCGTCCGGCGACGACGAGCGCGACGCCGGTGAGGGTGAGCATCAGCAGAGCCGCGACGAGCACATCGACGATCGGGACGCCACCCCGAGCCAGCCGCGCGGGCATAGCGATGGCCGAGATCGGCGGCACGATCGACAGCAGTCGAGCCCAGCCGGCGTCCGGGTTCGCCGACACCGCGAAACTCGCCGCGTAGGCGACGAAGAGCAGCCCGGTGACCGGGGTGAGAACGCCCGACACCTCCTCCTGACGCGAGACGAGCGAGGCCAGCCCGGCGGCGAGGGCGGCGAAGAAGGCGAACCCCAGCGCGAACCAAGCGAAGGCGATAAGCAGCGGCACGTAGGCCGACCCGGGCAGCGTCAGGCCGCCGGTTCCGGTCGAGACGCCGAGGGCGACCAAGGCCAGCAGCGCCACCTGCGCCAGGGCCAGGCCGCCGATTCCGATGAGTTTTCCGGCCAGAAGTTGTACCGGGCGCACGGCCGAGAGGATCAACTCGACAACCCGGCTCGACTTCTCCTCGACCACTCCGATGGCCACCCAGGTACAGAAGGTGACGAGCTGGGTGAAGAGGAAGACGACAGCGATGGTGGCCACCGCCTGCCGCTGCGTGGTCTCGGCTGATTTGGTCGCGGTGACGGCGAGCTGCGGCACGTCGAAGGCATGGCGGATCTGGATGGTGGAGAGCCCGGCCGCGGCGAGATTCTCCTGCAGGCGCTGCGCTCGATGGGCCGACTGGATAAGGGCAACCGCCTCCGAGTCGCTCGACTTGGCGAGGATTCGATCACCGTCGATCACCGCGGCATCCCACTCCCCGCTGTGCACCTTGGCCGTCGCCTCGGCGGTGTCGGCCTGATGCAGCTCGATCTTCTGACCGGCCTGCGCGGCGGTGGCCGTCAGGTAGGTCCGCAGCTCGTCGCTCCCCCCGACGATCCCGATCTTGGACGTCGAGGCGGCATGATTGCCAATGATCTTCGGTGCGGCCGCCGCGAGGGCGATGATCACCACCGCCACTGCCAGCCCGATGCGGAAGCCCCGCTGCTGCAACCGGACGACGATCTCGCGGCGGGCCACGAGCAGGACACTCCTCACTGGGCCACCGCTTCCCGGTAGAGCTCAGCCAGCGGTGGTTGACGCCATCCGAAGTGGCGGACCGGCCCGGCCGTGGTGGCGGCGGCGAGTACACGCTGATCGTCACCGGGGTCAGCCAGCCGCAGCCGCCAGCGATCGCCCTGCATCGCGGCGACCTCGACCCCGGGCAGCGCGGCGACCCACCCCGGGTCGGCCCCGGGTACCTCCACCTCGAGTTCGGCCCGTCCGGCCGCCCGGCGCAGCTCATCCAGGCTTCCGGTGGCGACGATGCGCCCGGCGGTGATGATCACGACGCGGTCGCAGAGCCGCTCCACCAGCTCCAGCTGATGGCTACTGAAGAGCACCCCGGTGCCGGCGGCCCGGCGCTGGGCCAGTACCTGCTCCATCGTGTCGACGCCGATCGGGTCCAGTCCGGAGAAGGGCTCGTCGAGGATCAGCAGCTCCGGGTCGTGCACCAGCGCCGCCGCCAGCTGGATCCGCTGCTGGTTGCCCAGCGAGAGCGACTGCAGCACGGCGTTGGGTTCGGCTACCACGCTGAGCTGTTCGATGAGGGCGGCGGCTCGCGCGTCGGCATCACGTCGGGCCATGCCGCGGAGCTGTCCGAAGTAGCTCACCTGATCGGCGATGCGCATCTTCGGGTAGAGGCCGCGCTGCTCGGGCATGTAGCCGAACCGCTGCCGGGTGAGGAAACTCAGGGGCGCGTCCCGCCAGCGCACGCTGCCGCTGTCGGCGGCGAGCAGCCCCATCGCGATGCGCATGGTCGTCGACTTACCGGCTCCGTTGGCGCCGACGAAACCGACCATCTCTCCCGGATGGACCTGCAGTGAGACTCCCCGCAGAGCATCTACGCTGCCGTAGGACTTGGTCAGATCTGCGATATCGAGCACGGTGCTGGACGCTAGCCGATCGGGGTTACGCCCCAGGTGCCCGTCCAGTCCCCGCCGGGCTCCAGCACGATCAGCCCGGTCCCGGAGTTGAAGGCATCGGCCGGACAGGTCATCGGTTCGACGGCCACCGCCGGTTCGAAATGGGCCAGCACTTCAGCGGTGAAGATCTGCAGGAAGCGGAAGGACTCGTCGTACCAGAGCTGGGTTGAGCCGCTGGGGGTGCTCAGCAGCACCGCACCCCGGCCGTCGACGTAGTTCAGTTCGCCGAAGGCGTCGTCCAGGCGCTGGCTCTTCAAAGCCCGGGCACCGCGGAAGTCGTACTCGCTGCCATCAACCTCGGCCTGCCCGACCGGAACCTGCGCCTCGTCGGTGATGATCCGACTATTAGCCGGAATCTGCAGCACGACCTCGTCGAGGGCATGGCCGTGCAGGGAGAGGTACGGGTGGAAACCGGCCCCGAACGGAGCCCGTCCCGAACCTTCGTTGAAGACCGACGAGGTGACGGTCAAGCCGGTCTCGGCATCCACCGAATAGGTCACCGCAGCCGAGATCTCGAAGGGCCACCCCGTCTGCGGAACGATCTTGCAGGCCAGCGTGATCGAGTCCTGCTCCTGGGCGATCGGCGCCCAGCGCGACCAGCGGGCCAGGCCGTGATTGGCATTGTTCTGCGGGCGTTCGGTGACCGGGACCTGGTACTTCTGACCCTCGAAGACGTACTCGCCGTTGCTCAGGCGATTCGGCCAGGGCATCAACACCGCGCCGTCGCAGCGAGGCGGCAACTCATCGTCGGCGTAGGGGGCGGTGACGTCGACGCCGCCCTTGACGAAGCGCCGCAGACCGGCACCAACCTCGACGACGGTGGCCTCGTAGTCGCCTGCGGAGATGGTGAATTGGGTACCGGTCAGCGCCATGGTTGCGACGTTACGTGACCGGCGTGTGAAGTGAAATGGCAGGTGGGCGGTCCATCAGGACCGCCCACCTGCACAGAACTATCGGCTAGTGCACGTACTGCAGGTTGAAGTAGTGGTCGACGGCCACTCCGGCCGAGTTCACACACTGCAGGTAGGCGTACGTTGCCGTACTCCCGTGGGCCCAACCGGTCGAACGGCAGGACGAGCCGTCCGCGCCGTAGCTGGTGACCTGGATGTCACCGCCGCTGGCCAACTGACCGGGGATCGTCACCATGTAGTTACCCGCGCTGCTGCGGGTGATGGTGTTGGTCTGTCCGGTCGAGTTGTAGGACCAGGCCGCCGCCGGCGTGTAGGAAGCCGACGAGGGCGAGTTGCCCCAGACGTAGCCGTAGGCGGTGGTCTTGCCGGTCAGCGAGAGGTGGGCGGCGTAGCTGGCGGTGAAGTAGGTATCCACCGGAGCACCGGTCGCGGTGTAGCAGCGCACCGTCACGCTCTCGTTGTACGGGCTCGAGGCCGGGCCGTACCAGCCCCCGGAGATGCAGGAGTAGTTGCTCGAGCCGTAAGCGGTCACCTTCACCGTTCCCTGGTTCGTGGAGACGACCGGGGAGAGGCGGGTGAAGGTGATCGTGTAGTCACCGACCCCGTTGCGGGTGATCGTGTTGCTGAGATTCTGGTTGTTGTACTGGTAGAAAGTGCTCGGCGTGTAGCTCGTGGTGGTCGGCTGGTTGGCCCAGACGTAGCCCAGCGAGTTGTTGGAGAGGTTGGCCGAGCCGACGATGCCGGCCGGGTTGGCGAAGACCACGTCGTAGTAGGAGTCCACGGCCACGCCGGCGTTGCTGAAGCAGTAGACGTTCACTACTTCGTTGCCGCCCGAGTGGTACCAGTTCCCCACCTTGCAACGGGCATTGGTGGAGTACGCAGTGACGTCCACCGTCCCGCCACTGGCCAGCCGTCCGAAGGTCACCGTGTAGCTGCCGACGCCATTGCGGACGATCGAGTTGGCGCCACCGTAGGAGTTGTAGGAGTACGTGGTGCTCGGCGTGTAGCTGGCCGTGCTGGGCTGGTCGGCCCAGACGTAGCCGTAGCTGTCCCGCGGTGCGGTGTAGGGCGTGCCGACGCCGGTCGGGCCGTCGTAGCCGTAGCCGGCGGTGCAGAGGTAGGAACCACCGCAGGAACCGTTGCTGCCCGACAGGACGTCGTTGATTCCGTAGCCGTTCTGCATCCGGTAGAAGCCCTGCGCGCCCTTGGCGGTGCGGAAGTCGGCGTTCGCCTCGGCGGCGACGGCGGCGATGATCGGCGCCGAGACGCTGGTGCCGCCGCTGGTGATCCAGCCGCTGTGCCCGTAGTTGCTGTACATCGCGACCGGGGTCGCCGGGTCGGCCACCGCGGAGACGTCGGCGACGGTCCGCTTCGAGCAGCCGGAGTCGGTCTGCCAGGCGGGCTTCGCCTCGTAGAGCGAGCATCCGCTACCGGCGCCGCTCCAGGCCGTCTCACTCCAGCCGCGGGTCGAGGAGTCCTGGACGAGCCTCGTCCCGCCGACCGCGACGACCGACGGCGCGGCCGAAGGGTAGGAGACGCCGTAGCCGTGATCACCGGTCGAGGCCGTGGTGACGATGCCGGGGTGGGTGTAGTAGCTGTTGTACGCGGTCTCACCGCTGCTCTGCGCGGCACCGTAGCTGTTGCTCACCGCGACCACGCCCGGGAGTCCGGCCGCCATGTTCGCCGCGGCGGCCAGGTTGGCCGTCGAGTTGCTGTTCGCCTCGACGAGCACGATGTTGCAGAGCGGGCAGACGGCGGAGACCATGTCGACGTCCAAGGCGATCTCCGTCGCCCAGCCGACATTCGCCGCCGGGAGCGGGGAGGTCGCGCCGCTCTGGTTCAGGATCTTGAAGCAGCCGCTGCTCACCGTGCAGGCCGGCAGGCCATAGGCGGCCCGATAGGTGTTCAGGTTGGCGGCGATCGTCGGGTGACTATAGGCGTCGACGATCGCGACGGTGAGGCCCTTGCCGTTGGCCGTGGCCAGCCGGTACGCCGATGCGAGGTCAGCCGGCCCCCAACCGAGCGGGATGGCCGGGGTGGCTGTGCCCTGGGCCGGGGTGACGATCTTGCTGAAACACTTGGCATACCCGGCGGCGGCGGTCGCGCAGGAGTCTTTGGTGGTGAAGTTGGCCAGCGGCTTATCCAGCCCTGGGTGCAGGTCGGGCAGCGGCGCGACCGGGGCGTTCGCCGTCGTGTCACCGAGCTGCTTGCCAGTGATCGGAGGGCTGAGTTTCACCGGACCGGGTGTGGGCGTCGGAGTGGTCGCAGCGGCCGCAGTGGCAGCCGTGCCACTGAGTAGGGCCGCCAGCAGCGCCGCTACCAAGAGCGTCACTGCACTGCTTATGGCTATTCGCCGTGTGGCTATTCGCTTCATGAGATCCCCAGAGTTGATGACTGCGGGCTATCCGCAGCTCCACCAGGGAAGACACATTCCGTTCACATCTGATACCTACGAGTGATACGTCACGTCGAAACGTGGACAACCTCCTCGACGGCGCTCTCCCGATCGATGCCCTCTCCGACGGCGTCCGTGCGGTAGTTCCAGAACGGTCGCACCATCACCCCGGCGATGAGAACGACCACGATGCAGGCCAGGCCACCGGCCACCCACGAGAACGTCGCCGAGGTAAAGGACGCGGTCGCCCCGGCCCGCAGGTCACCCAGGCGCGGACCGCCCGCTACCACCGCGATGAAGACGCCCTGCATCCGGCCGCGCATCTCGTCCGGGGCATATGTCTGCAGGATCGTCTGCCGGTAGACGGCGCTCACCAGATCGGCCGCACCGGCCAGCGCCAGCAGGATCACGACCAGCCAGAGCTGATGCGCGAGCCCGGAGAGCGCAACGGCGGCGCCCCAGGCGACGATCGCGAAGGTGAGGGCCCGACCCTGGCGACGGACTCGGCCGATCCAGCCGCTGGAGAGTCCGGCCACCACCGCGCCGATCGCGATGGCCGCGTACAGCGGCCCGACCGACCCGCCGAAGCGCTCGGCCGCCACCTCCGGGTAGAGGGATCGCGGCATCGCCAGCACCATGGCCACGATGTCGACGCCGAAGGACATCACCAGCACCGGATTCGAGGCGATGAAGCGCAGACCGTCGACGACCGAGCGGAGGCCAGCCTTCTGGGTCTGCCCGTCCGGCGGCAGCGACGGCAGCCGAAGCGCCGAGTAGAGCGCGGCCAGGAAGAGCAGAGCGTCGATGCCGTAGGCGTACTCGAAACCGTGATTGAGCGAGACCAGGAGCCCGGCGATCAGCGGGCCGGCCACCATCCCGAAGTTCCCGACGGTGAAGTTAAGGGTATTAGCCGCAGGGACGAGTTCCGGCTCGACGATGCGCGGGATGATGGCGCCGCGGGCCGATGAGGCGATCGCGAAGACGCCGGACTGCACGGCGACCAGCACCAGAATCACCGGGACGCTACGGAGATTAGCCAGAGTCTGCAGAAGCAGCAGGATCGTCACCAGCCAGGTGCCGATCGACGACCAGAGGTAGAGCTTGGCCCGATCCATCGAGTCGGCGATCGCCCCGCCGTAGAGGCCGAAGATCACGATCGGCAGCAGGCCGACGAGCCCCACCATGCCGACCATCAGGGAGGACTTCGAGATCGCGTAGACCTGCACCGGCACGGCCACCTGGGTCAGCATGGAACCGATGAAGGCCGTCCCCTGGCCGACGAGCAGGCGCTTGTAATACGGATTCTTCAGCGGCCGGGTATCAACGGCGTGCTTGAGGAACCGCGCCTTGAGGCCACCGTCGGTCTCACTGGATGTCGTGCTCTCCGGCTCGTTCTGTGGCTTGCTCACGGGGCGAGCCGCTCAATGACCCAGCCCGACCCGTCCCGGCGGTAGCGGATGCGGTCGTGCAGGCGGTCGTCCCGGCCCTGCCAGAACTCGATCGATGCCGGGGCGATCCGGTAGCCACCCCAGTTCGGCGGCGGCGGCACCGACTCGTCACCGAAGCGCTCCTGCAGGACCTGCACCGACTCCTCCAACTCCGAACGTGATGAGACCACCGACGACTGCGGCGAAGCCCACGCGCCAACCTGCGAACCGCGGGGGCGCGATGCGAAGTACGCCTCGGTCTCCTCGCGGCTGACCAGCGTCACCGGGCCGCTGAAACGCACCTGTCGCTCCTGGGGCAGCCAGAGGAAGACGACGGCGGCGTAGGGCACGGCCTGTAGATCAAGCCCCTTGGCCGAGTCGTAGTTGCTGTAGAAGACCAGCCCGGACTCGTCGTAACCCTTCAACAGCACGGTACGGACGGACGGGTGCCCGTCGGCGTCCACGGTGGCCAACTGCATCGCGTTCGGCTCGGCGACCGCTTCACTGGCCACGGCCGCGTCGAACCACTCCCGGAACTGCCCGAGCCAGCTCTCTGCGACCGCCGATTCGCTGAGTTCGCCCCGCAAATACGCCCGGCGCATGCCGGCTGGATCAGTCACTGCACCAATCTTTCCACCTCGCTGCAACTCGAAAATCCCACTGTGGGCAGAATGGGCGGAGCGCGGGTGTAACCCACCAGCAGTAGACGGCACCTTTCCCGATCGGAGACAGAGTCGATGAGTAGCGATTACAGCCCGGGTCTTGAAGGAATCATCGCCTTCGAGACCGAGATTGCCGAGCCTGACCGCGACGGCGGCGCGCTGCGATACCGCGGCGTCGACATCGAGGATCTGGTCGGCTCAGTCACTTTCGGCAACGTCTGGGCCCTCCTGGTGGACGGAAAGTTCGGCCCCGGACTCCCGCCGGCCGAGCCCTTCCCGATCCCGGTCCACACCGGTGACGTCCGGGTTGACGTGCAGGCCGCGCTGGCGATGCTCTCGCCGATCTGGGGCTACCGCCCACTGCTGGACATCACCGATGAAGAGGCCCGCGAGCAGGCCGCCCGCGCATCGATCATGGCGCTGAGCTACATGGCCCAGTCGGCGCGTGGCCTCAGCGCCCCAGCGGTCCCGCAGTCGCGCATCGACAAGTCCCGCACCATCGTCGAGCGGTTCATGACCCGCTGGCGCGGCGAGCCAGACCCGGCGCACGTCAAGGCCGTCGACGCCTACTTCGTCTCCGCCGCTGAGCACGGCATGAACGCCTCCACATTCACCGCGCGCGTCATCGCCTCCACCGGGGCTGACGTGGCTGCCGCGATCTCCGGCGCCGTCGGGGCGATGAGCGGCCCGCTGCACGGTGGGGCCCCGGCTCGCGTGCTTCCGATGGTGAAGGAGGTCGAGGAGAAGGGTGACGCCCGCAAGGTCGTCATCGACATCCTGGACCGCCACGACCGGCTGATGGGCTTCGGTCACCGGGTCTACCGGGCCGAGGACCCGCGGGCCCGCGTGCTGCGCCGCACCTGCCAGGAGCTCAACGCCCCGCGCTACGAGGCCGCCGTCGCACTGGAGCAGGCCGCCCTGGCCGAGCTGAAGGAGCGCCGTCCGGACCGGGCCATCGAGACCAACGTCGAGTTCTGGGCCGCCGTCATCCTCGACTTCGCCGAGGTCCCGCCGCACATGATGCCGGCCATGTTCACCTGTGCCCGCACCGCCGGCTGGTCGGCCCACATCCTGGAGCAGAAGCGCACCGGACGTCTGGTCCGCCCGTCGGCCCGCTACATCGGTCCGGCCCCGCGCAAGCCCTCCGAGGTCGAGGGTTGGACGGACATCGCCACGGTTTAACCGGATGCGCCCGGATGGGATCATTGGGCAGTGAGCGCACTGCAGATCCCTGACTCGCTGAAGCCGGCTGACGGACGCTTCGGTTCTGGTCCGTCGAAGATTCCGGCCTCCGCCCTGGCCGAACTGGCTGATTTCTCACGGGCGGGCGCCTCGATCATGGGGACAAGTCACCGGCAGGCGCCGGTGAAGTCGCTGGTCGCCGACGTGAAGCATGGGCTGAGCGAACTGCTCGGCCTGCCGGACGGGTACGAGATCGTCCTCGGCAACGGCGGCTCCACCGCGTTCTGGGACGCCCTAGCCTTCGGCGTCATCCAGGAACGCTCGCAGCACGTCGTCTGCGGCGAATTCTCCAAGAAGTTCGCCGCAGTGAGCGGTGCGGCACCGTTTCTGGGGGCCCCGAGCATCATCGAGGCCGAGCCGGGGACGGCCGCCGCGCCCGAGTTCGAGGCCGGCATCGACAGCTACGCCTGGCCGCAGAACGAGACCTCGACCGGGGTGGCGCTGGGCGTCGAGCGGGTGGCCGGCAGCGATGCGCTCATGCTCATCGACGCGACTTCGGCCGCCGGCGGGATGACCGTCGACATCAGCCAGACCGATGTCTATTACTTCGCGCCCCAGAAATCCTTCGCCTCCGACGGCGGCCTCTGGCTGGCCGCGTTCTCCCCGGCTGCGCTGGCCCGGGTCGAGGCGATCGCGGCCTCCGATCGCTGGGTCCCCCCGTCGCTCGACCTGCAGATCGCCGTCGAGAACAGCCGAAAGGACCAGACCTACAACACGCCGGCCGTGGCCACCCTGCTGCTGCTGCGCCATCAGCTGAACTGGCTGCTGGAGCTGGGCGGTCTGCCGGCGGCTGCGGCTCGGACCGCGGACTCATCCGGGCGGCTGTACCGGTGGGCCGAGTCGGTCGACTACGCGACGCCGTTCGTGAAGGACCCGCAGTTGCGGAGCCCGGTGGTGGCCACGATCGACCTCGACGGGGTGGAGGCGACGGCCGTAAACGCGGCGCTGCGGGCCAACGGGATCGTCGACACCGAGCCCTACCGCGGCCTCGGACGTAACCAGTTGCGCATCGGGGTCTACCCGGCGGTGGAGCCGGCGGACGTCAGTGCCCTGATCGGCTGCATCGAGTACGTCGTCGAGCATCTCTAACCCATCGGTTGCGCATCGGCGTGGATACCACGCGCTACCTTGATCTGCTCGTATGGTGCTGGAATGCATGAGTTGCGGTTTGTCGGGCCAGGTGACGACAGCGACCACGTGCGTGTGGAGTCGACCGACGGGTTGGACCAGTTCAGCCTGCTGGTGGACGACACCCTGCGCGAGGCGATCAAGCCCGCGCCGCTAAGACCGAACGCCGCCTCCGAGACCGACGGGGTTAGCCCCCGCGAGATCCAGGTCCGCGTCCGCGCCGGCGAGGACCCCAACGACATCGCCGACGAGGCCGGCATCGACGTGGCCCGGGTGCTCCTCTTCGCCCGCCCGGTCATCGCCGAACGCTCGCGGATCACCGACGAGGCCCGCCGGGCTCGCGCCCGCCGCTCGACCCCGGACGGTCAGCTGGTCGTCTTCGGGGAGTCCGTCGACGAACGCTTCGCCGCCCACGGCCTCGATCCGCTGAACGTCAGCTGGGACTCCCACCGCCGCGAGGATGGCCAGTGGCTGGTCACCGCCAACTGGCGCGGCGGCGACTCCGACCGCTCGGCCCAATGGGCCTTCACGCTGGCCGGACGCACTGTCACGCCCCTGGACGAGACGGCGGCCGACCTCCTCTCCGACCGGCCGATCCGTCCCGTCGTGCAGGCCGTCCCCGATCTGCCCACCGCCGACGGCGACACCGGCCCGATTCCCATCGATGACAGCCTCCTCGACCCGCCGGCGGCTCCGCGCGACGAGGTGTACGACCAGGACGCGGTTGAGCGCTCCATCGCCGACGAGGCCACCACCCGTGCCGCCGCACCTCGTACCGCCACCCCGACCGCGGTGGCCTCGGGCAAACCGGCCCGTGGCGCGTCCCCGAAGACGTTCGAGCACCGCACCCAGTCCCGCTCGGCGGCCCGTCAGACCAACGCGGCCCCGAAGCTCGCGATGAACTCCGTCGCGGTACGTGAACCCACGGCCTCGCGCGAGGCTGCTCCCTCGCGCGAGGGCGTGCCTATCCGGGAGTCGGCCCCGGCTCGTGACGCAGTAGCCATCCACGAGCAGCAGACGGAGCTCTTCGCCGAACCGCTGCGCCTGGCCGACCCGCTTCCGTCCACGCTTGGGCCAGTCTCCGGCGCGACGTCGTCTGGTGTGGTGGCCTCTGACGAGGTGCCCTCCGAGGCGATCGACGAGTCCGAGGAGCAGAAGGCGGCCCGGGCCCGGATCCCGTCCTGGGACGACATCCTCCTCGGCGTTCGCCGCAAGCGCGACTAGCACTTTTCGCGAATCTCACGACCTACGCCGAACGTCGCGTGACGATCCTTTCGGCGAGGCAGACACAGATGACTACCGGGGCAATGCACGAGACGAATCGGATGTCTCCGTGATGACTCGGAACGTGACCCAGAATGCCGAAGATTGTGATCGCTTGAGCGAGGAGCAGCAGGACGCCCCACGCCAGCCAATGCGTCACCTGTAGGACGCGGAAGATCAGCACAGCCCCGATGCCGGAGGCAAGGCATAGCACGAAAGTAGCCACTACTTGGGCCGAACTGAACCAATTGCCATCCGACGAGCTCGAATGAAGCATGACGTGCACGCATCGAAATTGAACGAGAACCATGCACGCTGCGACGGCGAAGCTGCTGGCCAGCCGGCGCCCAGTGGCCGGCACGACCTTCATCCTTCACCCAGAGCAGCTTGGCGGTGCAGATAGTGGACTAGGTCCGGCTCATTGCGAACCCAGAGAACCGCCACGCGGTTGTCAGGGTTGCGAAACGTCGCACATCCGGATCGACCCGGCCCCCAAATGGCCTCAACTTCGATTTGCCAACTGTCGTCCCAATGGAGCGGCAGAAACCCGAAGCTTCGTGTGACTCGTCTTGACGGCAGCCAACTCCAGCTTTCAGCGGTTCGGATCAGGCGACCACCGACCTCCCCGGCGTCTCGAACGCGCCCCGAATTCGCCGTCCCTCCGAGTAGCCGGAAGGTTGCCGTCGACATTGCGGCGGACCACGAGGGTGACTGCCCGCCTCGGCGTCGCCTCGATTCCGCCGCACGATCACGGGCGAAAATCAGCCACATTCCGCCGAAACAGACTACGAACGTTGCGCCGACAATTACTAGTGACAGAACTGGTCCAGCCCTCAGCGCAAGAGAAACAGTGAGGAGGGCGACCAGAATGCCGGATCGGAGTGTGTTTTGTCTCCGTCGGGATTCGCGGCTCTGACGAGCGGCACGGGCTCCCCCGACTTCGTGCGACACGCACCCATCCTAGGAGGAACCAGGTCCGCTCCGGCGGCCCGGCTTCGGTTCGACCATCGGGCTCGACAGAATTGAGTCGCGCGTTGTCGGTGCTGCGAAGTAGCGTGGATCGACGTGAGTGTGGAAGCGGATCCGGCGCAGAACAAGCCGCTTCCACCTAGCCTGGCTGAGTCGGGCTCGGTAGCGTCGCGTCAGGTTCTCCCCGGGTCGGCCGACGAGCAGCAGATCAGACCGGGCGCCTTCGCCACGCTCTGGCGCCTGCGGCGCTGGGGCAGCCACTTCCGCTGGTCGATCCTCACCATGATTCTGGCCGCCACCCTCGCCATGTCGGCCCAGACGATGATCCCGCTGATCATCGGCCGAATGGTTGATGGGCCGATCGCCGATCACAACCCGAGCGGCATCTGGCCGCTGGCCGCACTGGCCCTCCTCTTCGGGGTGGCCGAGGCGCTCCTCTTCGGGGTGCGCCGCTTCGCGATGACCCGGGCTAGCCTCGGGATCGAGACCGAGATCCGCCGTGACCTCTTCGCGCAGCTGCAGCGCCTCCCGGTGGCCTTCCACGACGGCTGGTCGTCCGGGCAGCTGTTGTCCCGGATCAGCACCGATCTCGGGACGATTCAGCGCTTCATCGGCTACGGATTCGTCTTCCTCTTCGCGAACGTGGTGACGATCCTCGTTGTGCTTATCCTCTTGATTCACCTGCAGGTCTGGCTCGGCCTGCTGGTCACGCTGGCGATCCTGCCGGTCGTCTGGGCCACCCGCAATTTCGAGAAGCACTACGGACGCGACGCCCGCCGGGCCCAGGATCTCACCGGCGACCTGGCCACGTCCGTCGAGGAGTCCGCGCTCGGCATCCGCGTCATCAAGTCCTACGGACGTGGCCCGGAGATGATCGCCTCCTTCAAGCGCGACGCCGAGGTGCTGCGCGCCGCGGAGATCACCAAGATCAGCACCCAGGCCCGGTTCTGGTCAGTGCTGGAGGGGCAGCCGCAGCTCGTCGTGGCGGCGGTGACCTGCCTCGGCGTGCTGGCCGTCGCGCACGGCTCGATGAGTTCGGGGCAGCTGGTCGCCTTCCTGACCCTGTGCCTGCGCCTGATCTGGCCGCTGATCTTCCTGGGCTGGAACCTCGCCGTCACCGAAGAGGCGATCACCGCCACGCAGCGAATCTTCGAAGTCCTCGACACGGAGCCGGCGATCGTCGACCCGACGCAGCCGCGGCCGCTCGCCGGGGCGGCCACCATCCGATTCGACGGTGTGCACTTCCACTACCCCGACAGCGACGTCGAGGTGCTGCGCGGGGTGGATCTGGAGGTGCGCGACGGCGAAACCCTAGCAATTGTTGGGGCAACCGGCTCCGGGAAGACGACCCTCACCGCACTGGTGGCCCGCCTCTACGACGTGACCGGTGGCAGTGTCCGAGTCTGTGGCGAGGATGTTCGCCACGTCGCACTGGACGATCTCCGCTCGTGCATCAGCATGGCCTTCGAGGACGCGACGCTCTTCTCGGCCACCGTCGAGGAGAACCTGCTGCTCGGGCGTCCCGGGGCGAGCGAGGCCGAGGTGGCCGAGGCCATCGACATCGCCCAGGCCCACTTCGCCTACGACCTCCCCGAGGGCCTGCAGACCCGCATAGGCGAGCAGGGCCTATCGCTCTCCGGCGGTCAGCGCCAGCGTCTCGCCCTGGCCCGGGCCGTGCTCGGACAGCCACGAATCATGGTGCTCGACGACCCGCTCTCGGCCCTCGACATCCACACTGAGGGTCTCGTCGAGCAGGCCCTGCGGCGGGTACTGCACGCCTCGACGGCGATCATCGTGGCGCACCGCCCGTCGACGGTTCTGCTGGCCGACCGGGTGGCGCTGCTGGTCGATGGCCGGATCGCCGCCGTCGGAGCCCACTCGCAGTTGCTGGCCGAGAACCCGACGTACCGAAACCTGCTCGCGCAGGAGGCAGGGTTGGAGGTTGGTCACGATGGCTGACCCGGCAATCGAAACGCCGCCGCCCGAAACCCCGGCACCCCAGACGCCGACACCCCAGACGCCGGCCTTGCTCGGCCGGTTCAAGGAGCGTCGCCTCTCGCGGCTCCTGCTCCGCGACCTGGTCCGTCCACATCACCGCGGCATCGGGCTCGTGATGCTGGCCGGGCTGGTGCAGGTCATCTCAGCGATGACGGCGCCGCTGCTCATCGGCATCGCGATCGACACGGCGCTGCCGGCCGCCCGCCACGGCGACTACCGCCCGCTGCTGCTGGTAACGGCCGGGCTCATCGTGAGCGCGCTGCTGGCCGGCTGGCTGCGCTACGTCTTCGTCAAGCGGGCCGGGGTGGTCGGGCAGGCGATTCTCTTCGAGCTGCGGCGGCGCATCTTCGTCCACGTGCAGTCGCTCTCGGTCTCCTTCCACGAGCGCTTCACCTCCGGCCGGGTGATCTCCCGCCTCACCTCCGACGTCGACACCCTCAACGATCTGCTGGACGCCGGCCTCGACGGGCTGATAACCGCCTTGATGAACATGGTGATCATCACGATCGTGATGCTCGTCCTGGACGTGCCGCTGGCCCTGCTCGCGCTCGCCTCGCTGCTGCCGCTGCTGCTGCTCTTCCGCTGGTTCGCCCGCCGGGCCACCCCTGCCTTTGCCAAGACCCGGGAAGCTGTCGCGCTGGTCATCGTCAACTTCGTCGAGACCTTCAACGGAATTCGGGCCGTCCAGGCGTTTCGCGCGCAGCGCCGCAATGAGGCGACCTTCGACAAGCTGAACACCGACTACCGCGCCGCCAACGCGACCGCCTTCCGGCTGCAGGCGCTGCTCATTCCCGGCACTTCGATGATCGGCAACGTCGCCACCGTGATGGTGCTCGTGGTGGGTGCGCACCGGGTCGCGTCGGGCGGCCTGGAGTTGGGTGTGCTCACCTCGTTCATCCTGTATTTACGGCAGTTCTACGACCCGATGGACGACGTGGCCGTCTTCTACAACTCCCTCCAATCGGCCTCCGCCGCGCTGGAGAAGATCGCGCATGTGCTGGCCGAGGAGCCGTCGGTCGCCCCGCCTCCGATCCCGGTCACCCTCCCCGAGCCGGTGCGAGGAGAGGTGCAGTTCGAGGGCGTCCAGTTCCAGTACGTCGATACCACGCCCGTGCTCCCCGCGTTGGATCTGCATATTCGTGCGGGGGAAACCCTCGCGCTGGTCGGTGCCACCGGGGCCGGAAAGTCGACCATCGCCAAGCTCATCTCCCGCTTCTACGACCCGAGTTCGGGCAGCGTCCGCCTGGATGGCACCGACCTGCGCCACATCGACGATCATCAGTTCCGCAGCGCGGTCGTGATGATCACGCAGGACGGCTTCCTCTTCTCGGGCTCCGTCGCCGACAACATCGCCTTCGGCTCCCCTGGCGCTACCCGCGACGACGTCATCCGGGCCGCGGAGGCGGTCGGCGCCCACGACTTCATCCGCCGACTCCCCGACGGGTACGACACGGACGTCCGCAAACGGGGTGGGCGGCTCTCGGCCGGCCAGCGG
This sequence comes from Frankineae bacterium MT45, assembly GCA_900100325.1. Classification (NCBI taxonomy): domain Bacteria; kingdom Bacillati; phylum Actinomycetota; class Actinomycetes; order Frankiales; species Frankineae bacterium MT45. The sequence continues at coordinate 1,211,248 of LT629697.1, read as the reverse complement.
CAACTCATCGCGTTCTCCAGGGCATTCCTCGCTGATCCAGCCGTGCTGATCCTCGATGAGGCGACCTCATCGCTCGACGTTCCGACCGAACGGGCGGTGCAGCGAGCGCTGCGGACGGTGCTGCACTCGCGTACCGCGTTGATCATCGCCCACCGGCTCTCCACGGTGGAGATCGCGGACCGGGTGGTTGTGCTCAGCGACGGGCGGGTGATCGAAGACGGGCCGCCGGCCGAGTTGATCGGGCGTTCCGGCGGCCGGTTCGCGTCACTGCATGAATCGTGGCTGGACTCGTTGGTGTAGCCCGACCGAGCGACCCCGGATGACGAAAGCGACCCCGGACCATGATCGGTCCGGGGTCGCCCTGTCGCTACTGCCTAGCGCTGGCTACTGCATGGGTTACGGCGTTGGTGCCGCCGTGACACCGGCCGGCGTGGTGAAGGTCTGGAAGCTACCGACACCGGCCTCGTCCCCGTTGTAGGGAACTAGCAGCCAGTTCTGCTTGAGGTTGGGCGACAAGCCGCAGAAGGTCAGCGGCTGCCCGTTCCAGGCCTGGGTGTAGCTGACCCCGCCGCGGTAGGCGAGGACAGAGGTCGGCGTGGATCCCCCGACCGGAGCGCTGTAGCTGATCTGGACGCAGGTCTGCAGGGCGCCGGCGCTGTTCAGGTACCCGTAGGGCTGCACCTTCACCGAGGTGAGGGCCTGCGGGGCGGTGGGCGTCGTGGCGTAGGTGTAGACCGAGTTCCTGCCGGGAAGGTTTGTGCGGTCCCAGTTGGCGAAGACGGAGAACTGGAGCTTCGTACCGCCCGGGATGGTGCAGGTGCGCCAGCTGGTGGTGGAGGTCGACAGGCCATCGACCTCCTGAGTGCCAGCACCGCCGCGAGCCGAGTTGTAGACGATCGCCGAGTAGGACTGCAGCACGCCGCCGCCGGTCGGTGTGTTGGGTGCACTCCAGGTGAGCGTCGTGCAGTTATCCGTGCCGGTCGAGACCACCAGGTTCTGCGGGGTGCCGGTCGTGCCGGCCGCAGTGGTGAAGCTGATCGGAGTCGCCGCCGCGGCCAGGGTCGTCCCATTGCTGGGAACGACGAACCAGCGGTAGGTCTTGTTCGGCGCAAGGCCACACTCATCCTGCGGGGATCCACCGTTCCACGAGTGCGTGGTGTTCTTGTTCGGGCCGAAGACGATGACGTTGGTCGGGGTCGGTCCCGCTGCGGATGCCGTCAGGGTCAGGCGGACACAGGAGTCGACGCCGGTGTCGGTCGGCACGCCGTACGGCTCGGTCTTCACGCTCACCAGCGACTGCGGCGCCGGCAGGGGTGTAACCGGTGCGGCGAAGCTGGTCCGGCTGGCAACGCCGGTCGATGTCAGCGAGACGGCCGACACCGAGTAAGAGGTCGAGGTGGTGAGTCCGTTCACGACGAGCTCATTGCCGGCGAGCGAGTCCGCGGCGGAGATGGTTCCGGACGCGGTCGGCAATCCCGAACCGGCCGGCGGCGTCAGCGTCACCTTGTAGCTGGCGATCGCCGGCGAGACCCAACCGGGGCTGGTGGCCAGTGCCGCGACGTCGAAGGCCAGCGAGGTGGCGGTTCCGGTACCGGGGCCGCTGAGGCTCACGATGGGGGACGCCGGCAGCCGTGTCGAGGGCGGTGCCACGGTGTTGAGCGATACGTAGCTGGGTGCCGTCGAGGTCGGGTGGGTGGCGAAGGCGGCCCGGGCGAAGGCAGCGATATCCGCGACCTGCCCACAGGATCCCGAGAACTGTGCGGTCGACTGACCGAAGGGGCCACCTTGATACACCATCAGGTTCGCCAGCACCGGGGTCGACGTGGCGGACGGGTACCAGAACGCCGGGCCGCCGCTGTCGCCCCCGATGGCCTGGGTGCCCTGCGTGGGGTCGGTGACGCTCCGGTTGTCGGTGGTGCCCCAGACCGTCTTGATGTGGCCGATGAAGCCGCCCTCACCGGCCGCCAGGACATACCCCGGAAGCGTGCTAGGTGAGCTGTCGAAGAGCCCGGAGGCGATCGGGTCGGAGAGCAGCGACGGGAACCCGCCCGGCGGGGCGGCGATCGGGGTGGCCAGGTGGGAGAAGGAGATGTCCGGGCCTCCGGTCGACTCGCAGGAGTACCCACCACCGCTGTTGGCCTGCCCGGCCGGGGTGATGGTGTCGTCGATCGTGGAGGTACCCATCCAGTCGCGGAACGGCGTACCGACGGCCGGTGCGTTGTGGTGCGCGGTCGCGATCCACTGCGGCGCGATCTGCACCGCCGAAGCACCGGCGACACCGGGGATGCCGGCCAGCATCCAGGAGTCGACGCTGCGATTGGTGCCGGGCAGCGGCGGCACGGTGGCCGTGGTGGTGTCGGTGGCGCCGGGGCCCTCGGCCGCCGTCGCCGGTGCCGCAGCGGCCAGTAGGCCGCCACAGACCAACGCCGAGCAGGCCAACAAGGGCACCCAGGTCGGCTTCGACCTGCGTCTGATAGTCAACATTTTCTTGGTCCTCTCCAACTTGCACAGTGCACTCGGTCTGGCCCTGCTCCAGGCGTGCCCTACCCCTACAGGAAATATCTAAAAAGGGGTTGGGTCATCGCCGAATAAGTCTTGGGTGTTCGGAGCCCTCCAGGCCTTGTCGCCGCACAGCAGGCGGTCGACCAGCGCATCCCGTCCTCGACGGGCGCATTTATCTTAGCTGATGGCAATGAGTTGAAGTCAAGTCTCCGCCAATGAAGGTCACACCACGCGACCCGTGCCGACTACCCTATTTTTTAGAACTCTTGGCGCACCGGCTTCGCGTCTGCAGGACACCCAAGCGTTTCCTGGGCCCAGCCCCGAACCGCAGGATCGGCCCAAGAACGGGTGTCTGGCGTTTATCTGAGCATACGGCGCCGACGTCAGGACGGCCGTGGCGTCTAGGCGGTGAAGTGGGCCAGGGCTACGGCGACCGCGGTGGCGACGTTCAGCGAGTCGACGCCACTGGCCATCGGGATGCGGGTGAGGTGCTGCATTCGGGCCAGTGCCGCATCGGTGAGCCCGGGGCCCTCGGCGCCGAAGGCCAGCGCCCACCGCTGCGGCACCGGCGTCGTGGCCAGCGGCTCCGCCTCGGCCCGGGGAGTGAGGGCGAACGTCGAGAATCCCGCCGCATGCACGTCCGGCAGCACGTCGGGTAGGGAGGTGGGGAGCACTGCGAACGGCACCCGAAGCACATGCCCCATCGAGACCCGGACACTGCGGCGATACAGCGGGTCGGCGCACTGGGCGTCGAGGAGGACGCCGTCGGCCCCGAACGCGGCGACGTTGCGGAATAGGGCACCCAGGTTCTCGAAATCGTTGAGACCCTCCAGCAGCACCAACCGGCGCGAGGTGGCCAGCAACTGCGCGGCGTCCCAGCCGGAGTGACGGTGGGCTGAGGCGAGCACGCCGCGGGTCACCCGGAAGCCGGCGACGTCGGAGAGCATCCACTTGTCACCGGCGTAGACCTCGACGTCGTGCTCGGCCAGCACCGGGGCCAGCACCTCCAGCCGGGCCGGCACGCCGAAGACCGCCTTCACCCGGTACGGCGAGTTGAGCATCCGCTCGACCACGTTGACGCCCTCAGCGATCACCACGCCCCGGGCCGCGGCATCGCCGTCGACACTCTTCAGATCCCGGAAGTCGTCCAGACGCGGATCGGTGGCGTCGGTGACAGTGACCGGCTCCATCAGAGCCGCTCGGCGAGCGGCCGCCGTCCGATCCGACTGGCGACTTCGGCCGCCGCCTCACCCACACTGAGCTGCCGCTGACGCATCAGCCCGAAGCCCAGGGCGAGCGCGGAGCCCGCCGAGATGAGGCCGCCGCCGATGATCCCCCAGCGTGGTCCGATCGCCGAGGCCATCCAGCCGACGATCGGTGCCCCGAGCGGGGTTCCACCCATGAAGCACATCAAGTAGAGCGCCATCACCCGTCCGCGCATGGTCGGTTCGACACCCAACTGCACCGAGGCGTTGGCCGCCGTCGTGAAGGTGAGCATGGCCAGACCAGTCGGGATGAGCAGCAGCGCGGTGCTGAGAAACCCTGGCATAAGTCCAGAGGCTATCTCCAGGAGTCCGAAGATCAGCGCGGCCCCGATGAGGAAGAGGCTGCCCGGACGCTTGCGGCGTCGCGTGGCCAGCACGGCGCCGATGCAGGCGCCGATCGCCAGCGCGGTGGAGAGCAGGCCGTAGCCGGAGGCCGACTTGTGGAAGACATGCTTGGCCAGAATCGCGGTGGTGATCTGGAAGTTCAGGCCGAAGGTGCCGATGATGAAGACCAGGAGCATGGTCAGCAGCAGGTCCTGACGGTGCCGCACGTAACGCACGCCGGCCCGCAGCTGACCCTTGGCCCGCACCAGTTGCGGTGACGGATGCAGCTCGGACGGGCGCATCATCCAGAGACCGGCGATGACGGCCACGCTGGAGAGGGCGTTGGCCACGAAGGCCCAGCCCAGCCCGACGACAGCGATCATCACACCGGCGATGGCCGGTCCGAGGATGCGGCCGGTGTTGAAGATGGTGGAGTTGATCCCGACCGCATTGGTGAGATCCTCCTTGCCGACCATCTCGACCACGAAGGACTGCCGGATCGGGGTGTCGATCGCGGCGATGATCCCCATCGCCAGCGCCAAAGCCAGCACCTGCGGGTAGGTGACAACGCCGGCCAGGACGAGCACGCCGAGCAGCAGGGTCGTCAGGGCCAGCAGGGTCTGGGTGAGGAGCAGCAGGCGGCGCTTGTCGCCGCGATCGGCCAGGACGCCACCCCAGAGGCTGAGGAGCAGGGCCGGACCGAACTGCAGCGCGGTGACGATCCCGAGGGCAAGGCCGGAGTTGGTCAGCTCGAGGACGAGCCAGTCCTGGGCAACGCGGGCCATCCAGGTGCCGGTGAGGGAGATGAGCTGGCCCGAGGCGTACAGCCGGTAGTTGCGGACCCGCAGGCTGCGGAACATGCCATCGGAGGCCGACGGTGTCGGGTCGGTTGATTCGGTGCGGTTCGGTTTGGTGCCGGGGGATGAAGGTTCGGGGTCGGGGCTGCGGAGCGAGGGGTTGAGGGTAGAGGTCACAAACGACCCGTCATAGCTGCGCCAGTTTGTCGAAGACCGGGATGATCGCCTGCAGAGCGGCTCGCTCGTCGGGGGTGAGTGCGGCTAGCCGCTGCGAGAGCCATTCGTTTCGCGACTGCCGCTCGGCCTGCAGCAGCGCAATGCCGTCGTCGGTGATGGCGATGATGGCCTGCCGCTTGTCGTTCGGGTTCGCCACTCGCGATACCAGCCCGTGCTCCTCGAGCGCGCCGAGGATCTTCGTCATCGACGGTGGCTGCACCCGCTCGTGACCGGCCAACTCGCCGGCCCCCATCGGGCCGCGGGTGTTCAGCGTGTTCAGCGCCGAGAGCTGGGTGAGCGTGACCGACAGGTCGACCCGCTGATTGCGGATGACCCGGGTCAGCCGCAGAATCGAGGGACGCAGCAGCGCTGCCAGTTCTGCCGCCGTGTTCGTCGCCGTAGTCACAATCGTTAGCTTACCTAACGATTACCCGGATAGCCAACTAGATATGCCGGCGGCGGGCCGGATCACACTTCGATCCAGAAACGGTCCTCGCCGTGCGCCTGCCCGTCCGGCCGGCCGCCGTTGGCCAGGATCACCCGCCGGGAAGGCTCGTTCTCGACGGCGCAGGTCAGCAGCACGCGGCGCAGACCCAGCCGGCGGGCCTCGATCAGGCCGGCGGCCAGCATCCGGGTCGCATGCCCCTGACGCTGCCACGGCGCCACCACGTGGTAGCCGATATGCCCGCCCGCCTCGGCCAGCACCGGCGTCAGCTCGTGACGAATCACCAGCGAACCCAGGTAGTACGGCCCGGACACGTACCAGAGGATCGTGGAGGGCACCTCCCAGCGCGTCTGGACACCACGGCGGGCAGCGACGTAGGCCGCGAAATCCTCGCTGGCCTCGGTGACCCAATCACCCGACATTCCGCGCTGCAGACAGTCGGCGGCCGAGCCGACCAGGAAGGAGACCTCGACGGCGGTGGTCGGTTCAACCAGCCGCGGCGGCTCCGGCAGCACGATCATGACGGCACCTTCATTGCGGCGCCCGATCACAGCGACGGCCGGTCATGGCGGCGGCAGCACGACGCCGAAGCCGCTCACCGCGAGACGGAGCAGCACTTGACCTGGCGCCAGCAGGTCGGCGATCCGGGCGGCGCTGAGCACCTCCAGCTCACCGAGTCGGCTCTGGTACGCCCCCGCGCCAAGTAGGCGCGCCGCGTGCAGGGAGTCCACGTTCAGCCACACTTTCTGCCGTGCTTCACGGAGGAATCTCTTGGAGCCGAGCCGGTTCAACGGCGCCAGCACCCGATCCTGCAGCCGCCTGGAACCCGCGAGCTCCGCGTCCTCCGCTTTGACCCTATCGGCAAGTACCTGATCGATTCGCTCGTGATCGCGGCGCCGGCTGGCCAGCAGCGGCGGGTCGTCGAAGTCCTCGGCGGATATCACGGCGAGCATCGCCTGCGGCAGGTCATAGTTGACGTGCGCGTTGATGCCGAGCAGCACGTGCCGTAGCGGTGGCAGGTCCGAGTCGGCGTCGAAGGCCAGCCGCCAGGGCCGGGGAAGGCCGTCCCGATCTGCGGTGATGTACGCGTCGTGGGCCTGCAGGTACAGCTGCGCAAAGACGACGTCCCACCGCTCCACCCAGGACGGATCCTCGAAGCGCCCCTCATCCACCGCGACTCCCACCGCTTCAGTGGTGCGTAGATACGTCGCCAAGAAATGGCGCCGCGCCGACAGCGTGCCCGGTAGTTCGTCGAGGCGCCGCTGCATCTGGGCGACCACTTCAGCAACCGCCCCAGAGGCGGTCACGACAGAGCACCACCCGGCTCGACCCGCGGCCTGGACCCCGGTTCGCTCCCCCGGGTGGGCGCGGCCAGGCGCGCCATCCTCAGGTACAGGGCTGCGCCGGCCAGCAGCGTCGCCACGAATCCCACCAGAAAGATCCAGGTGAGCGGCTTCGAAGTATCGAACTGCGTGCGCGCCCGAGCGGCCGCGACCAGGATCAGCAGCAGCATGAATCCGGCGACCTGCAGCAGAATACGGGCGGAACTCCATCTCCGATCGCGCGCGGCGGCGAGCCCGGCCAAACCCAACGCGAAGATGGCGCCCATCATGCGAGCGGTGAGGGGGGTGAGGTGCCAAGGCCAGATAGAGATCGCGCGATAGGGAAAGAGGTAGAGAAATGCGCTCATCGCTACCGATAGACCGCCAGCGGCAACGATGATCGTCGCGGCGAGTGGCGTCAGCTGCAGCTCGCTCGCGTCGGGTCGCAAATACTGGCGCTGATTGAGGAGAAAGACGGCGAGGACCAGGAACGGCGTCGTGAAATACAGAGCGACCCAGAGCCAGAAGGCCAGGTTTCCATGGATGAATCGCTGCCAGTGCAGGATCGTCGTGATGCCCATCAACCCGGCGAAGGTGGCTACTGGCAGGAACCCACCGGCGACCGTGTGCCACCGCCGTGCGTCGAGAACGCGCACGAAGAAGTACGCCCCACCCAGATACACCGACCCCAGCACCATCGCCGACATGCTGGGCTTGATGTCCCATGCGAATAAGCGCTTTGTGTCGGACGGCCACGGGACGAGCACGAAGAATGCCAGCACGAGGACGGGGGCGATGATCCCGGCGAGGACGCGCGTGGCCGTGAGAACACGGTCCTGCGGCGAAACCCCCGACGCCATGAACTGGAGACGCTACGCGCGTGCAGCCGGATAGTCACGACTCGACTAGCCTCTGCAGCATGGTGCTCTTGGAGCGCGAGGCTGAGGTGGCGACGCTCGGTGCGGCCGCCGACGCCGCCGAGCGCGGCGCCGGTTCGCTGATCTGGGTCAGCGGGGAGGCCGGCAGTGGCAAGTCGGCGTTGCTGCGGGCCGCACTCCCCTCAGCGATATGGGGATTCTGCGAACCCCTCTCGACGCCGCGCCCTCTGGGACCATTCCGCGACATCGAGAAGCAGCTGGAACCTCCGCTCCCCTCGGCTGACGTCACCTCAATGCGGGATCGTCTGCTGGATTGGCTGACCGCGAATGAGGGTGCAGTCACGCCCCGGCGGCCTCCACTGATCATCGAGGACGCGCACTGGATCGACGATGCCAGCGCGGATGTGCTGCGATTCCTTGGGCGTCGCGTCGCGAAGACGCGGGGCCTGCTCGTCGTCACCTTCCGAGACGAGCTCGGCAGCGACCATCCACTGCGGGCACTCCTGGGAGATCTCACCGGCACGGGTGCGATCGACCGCATCAATGTGGCGCCGCTCTCCGCCGATGCCGTCACCCAGCTCGTCCAGGCCACGACCGTCCATGCTGACGAGGCTTACCGGCTGACGAAGGGCAATGCGTTCCTGGTCAGCGAACTCGTGCGCTCGCCGCAGGCGGCCGGATCGTCGGTGCTGGACTCGGTGAGCGCCCGGCTGATGCGGCTGCCCGTGGCGTCTCGCACGCTGGTCGAGTTTCTCTCGGTGATTCCGGGGCGAGTAACCGGATCGCTCCTCGGCGCCGATTGGGCGTTCATCGACGATGCGGTGACCGCCGGCCTGCTCAACGTCGATGCGACCGCGGTGGAGTTCCGCCATGAGCTGGTGCGACTCGCCGTCGAGGCGGGGTTGCCGCCCGGCCGGCGGCGCGAACTGCATGCCGAGGTGGCGAAGCGAATGCTGGCCTCAGTAACGGCGGAGCCTGCGGCAATCGCCTTTCATGCTCGCCTGGCCCGCGATGATGCGCTGGCCCGCAGCAGCGAGATCGCGGCGGCTCGGCAGGCCGTCGCCGCCGGTTCGCACCGCCAGGCGGCGGAGCATCTGCGCCGAGTGCTCGAAGGCCCTGACTCAGCGACGGAACCGGCGACGGACGGCGCGCTCTGGCTCGCCCTCTCGCACGAGGAGTACCTGATCGGACGGGACGCGGCGGCCGTCGCCGCGGCCCAACGGGCGGTAGAGCTGCACCCCACCGGAACAGACCCTCGTCAGCGTGCGGTGGCCGTCTGCTGGCTGAGCCGCGTCACCGCCTCGGAAGCGGAGTCGCACCGCCTGGCCCGCTCCGCCGTGGAGATGCTGGAGCCGCTGGGCCCCGGCTCCGAACTGGCCGAGGCCTACGCCTACCTGGCGACCAATCGGATGCTGGCCCGCGATCTCGTCGTGGCCGAGGGGCTGGCCCAACGAGCACTGACGATGGCCGAGGAACTCGGCGACATCGAGACCCAGGTCGTCGCACTGCAGGCGCTCGGCGCGGCCCGGACGCTCAGCGGCCAGGAGCCGGACTGCCATCACCTGCACCGGGCGGTCGGGCTGGCCCGCGAGGGCGGCCTCGATGCCGAGTTGGGGCGGGCCTACTCGAATCTGGTCTCGGCCGCTGGGGAGGCGCGTCTCTACGACGTCAGCGGACGGGCCACCACCGAGGCGCTGGCCGAGTTCCTCGCTCGCGACCTGGACGGTCACGCGAACTACACCCGAGCCTGGCATGCCCGCTGCCTCTTCGAGCAGGGGCGCTGGTCCCAGGCCACCGCCCGGGTAGATGAGATCATCGCCGCCGACGGCGCGCTGAAGACCATCGCCGGGGTCACCGCATTCACCATTCAGGGGAGGATCCGGGCCCGCCGGGGCGACCCGGACGTGGCCGGATCGCTACGCGAGGCCGGGGCGCTGGCCGCCCGCACCGGATCACTACAACGGACGGCCCCAGTCGCCGCCGCGGTGCAGGAGGCGGCCTGGCTCGGCGCCGCGGTGCCCGAGCTCAGTTCCGACGCAACGGCGCTGGAGCGCAACTACGAGCTCGCGCTGCAGCGGGCCAACGCCTGGGCCGTCGGCGAGCTCGGCCTCTGGATGTGGCGCAGCGGCCGCCTGGCCACTCTCCCGCCGATCGCCGCCGAGCCCTACCGCCGCCACGTCAACGGCGAGCCGGAGGCGGCCGGGGAGCTCTGGCGGGAGATCGGGTGCCCCTACGAAGCGGCCGACGCGTGGTCGGACTCGGCGCAGGAGAGATACGTCCGGGAATCGCTGCGGATCTTCACCGAGCTGGCGGCACGACCGGGACGTCAGCGCGCCGCCCGCCGGCTGCGGGAGCTCGGGGTCCGCTCGATCCCGCGCGGACCGCGGGCCAGTACCGCCCAGCAGGCCGACGGGCTCACCAGTCGCGAGCAAGAAGTGCTGAGTTGGGTGCGCCAGGGGTACACCGACGCCGAGATCGCCGCCCGACTGCAGCTGTCGGTGAAGACGGTCGGACATCACGTGTCGGCGGTACTGCGAAAGACAGGGTCACGCTCGCGTCGTGAGCTCCAACTGCCGACGAGCGGCGAATCGGTGACGCCTGAGGGATCGCCCGGGCTCCCAAGATAGGGAGCCACTCCCCATGTGCTGTTGTTTGCTGCGACCTAGTTTCGTCTCAGGCAAGCAATCCACGTCAACCTGAGGAGAAACCAATGCCCCGCTACCTGGTCGAGCGAACCTTCACCGATGGACTCGACATCCCGATGAACGCCGACGGCGTCGCCACCTGCAGCGCGGTCGTCAACGCCAACACCAAGCAGGACGTGACGTGGGTGCACTCCTACGTCACCACCGACAAGACGAGCACATTCTGCATCTACGACGCACCGTCTCCGGAGGCGATCCGGGCCGCCGCCGAGGAGACGCAGCTGCCGATCGACCGGATCACCGAGGTACGCGTCCTGGACCCGTACTTCTACGTCTAACACGTCGTATTGCTGGTCCGATCCGTTTTACTCCGGCGTCGGAGCCTGATCCGCCGGAGGCGCCAGCCAGTCCTCCGGGCGGATCTCGACCGCGACCATCGTCCACCGGTCATCGTGAATTCCGTTGGTTGTCAGGGTAACGGCGCCACCCGAGGAGGCGCCGTCCATCCGCTGGGTCCAGAAGGAGTCGAGAACCCGCCCGTCGACGAAGGTGTGTACCAACGTCTGCCCGGTGGGAGCCGTCGGCACCTTCGACAGCGTCCAGTCATGACCGACGCCCCAGACGAGTGAGCCGCAGGACGTCGAGCTCAAGGTGGCCGTCGGCGTGCCGGAGGTGCCGGCGGCCGCTACCGTCGTGCCGACGTTCGCCGAGGCGTGAGCGAAGGCGGCCAGGGTGATCATGCCGTCGAAGCGGGACTTGGCCAATGTGGCGACTACGCGAACGTTGCTCAGCTTGGCCGGCGCGAAGGCCTGCCAGACCTCAGTCGTCCCCCAGGCCGAGTTGGAGCGGGCGGCCAGGGTCCAGCTGAGTCCGCCCCCGGTCACGCCGGTGATCGACTGATCGGGCGAGCGCGGGCCGTCGGCGGCGACGAATGCCAAAATCAGTTCGTTGGGCGCTGTCGTGCTGAATGGGTCCGAGCGCAGCTTCGTGTCGGCCGTCTTCTGGTCGGTCGATGCCGTGGTGTCGAGGGTGGGCGCGGTGGTGGGACAGCTGAAAGGCGGCGGCTCAACCGTCACCGTGACGGTCGCCGGAGCACTGGTTGACTGACCGTCATTCACCGTGAAAGTAAAGGTATCTACGCCGGAGTACCCAACCGCGGGCGTGTACCGCAGGTTTGGTCCGGTGCCGGTGAGGCTGCCGTGCGACGGGCCACTGGCAACCGTGTACGTCAACCGATCACCATCGGGGTCGGTGCCACTGAGCGTCACCGGAACTGCGGTATTGACGATCGTCGTCACGGACTGCGCGACGGCGGTCGGGACGTGGTTCACCGGCGTGGGTGTCGGTGTCGGTGTCGGCGTCGGCGTCGGCGTGGGTGTTGGTGTCGGCGTGGGTGTCGGCGTGGGCGTCGGCGTCGGTGTCGGCGTCGGCGTGGGTGTTGGTGTCGGCGTGGGCGTCGGCGTCGGCGTCGGCGTGGGCGTCGGCGTCGGCGTCGGCGTCGGCGTCGGTGTCGGTGTTGGCGTCGGCGTGGGTGTCGGCGTCGGCGTGGGTGTTGGTGTCGGCGTGGGCGTCGGCGTCGGCGTCGGTGTCGGAGTCGGAGTGGGCGTCGGCGTGGGCGTGGGCGTCGATGCCGTCGTGACCGTTACCGCCGCTGTCGGCCCGGACGGGGTCACCGTGAGCGGGCCCGCACTGGCGTCGGCCGAGCTCGGGTACGTCCCCGGAACCTCCCCGGCCGTCGCCGTGAACGTCTCGGTTCCGTTGTTTAGCGCGCCCACCACGAAGGGCCCGCTCCAGGTGAGCGTGCGGCCGGCGATCTCGGGTTCGTGGCTGGTGAGCCCGGACGATGTGCCGCTCTGGTAGGTGAATCCGACCGGGAGCGTCACCGAAACGCTGTTGATGCTCGTCGCCGCCGTCGACTGATTGGCGACGCTCGCGGTGTACTGCACCGCTGATCCGGCGACGACCGTCGGGGTCGAGGCGGTGAGCCCGGCGGAGAGGCTCCCGACCGGTCGCACTGCGCCGCTCATTGTGTAGACGACATCGTTGAAGTCGCGATCGCCACCGCCGTAGAGATCCTCGAATCCAAACTCCGTCTTGTGCGCAGTGGCGTTGCTGTACCCCTCCATGTGGTCAGCTCCGTCTGAATTTGCCGATGTTATCGAGAAGAACACCTGGTCCTGCCAGACCGGGGCCTTCGGCAGATCGGTCAGACTTTCGCCGCTGATGAAGAAGGCGAGGTACGTCCCGGCGGGATAGGCGAAGGTGACGTCAGGACTGAAGGCGTTCGAACCGCCCGGGAAGACGGTCTGCGCCCGGCTCAACACCCCGTCGTACCAGGCCTGTGTGCCCGGACGCGCGCCGTTGATCGTGCCGAGCGCGTCGTCAACGTTGAAGGCGACGAGTTCGTTGCTATTCGCGGCGTCACGATCGATCCAGTCGAAGGTGACGTCGACGGTTCCGCTGCCGGTGACCTGCCACGTCTGCACATCAGGGAGGCGAGTGTACGAGCGGCACTGCGGGACGAGCGGATCATTCGGGTCGTCCTGATCGCCGCAGAACGGGAGCTGAAGGTCCGCGGCGTCGGTTGCACCGAGGGTGAGGGCGACGGTGTCGGAGCGGCCGTCGGTGTCAGTCACCGTGAGGGTGCCAGTGAGCGTGCCCGGCGTCGCCATCAGGTGCGAGGTGGTCGCCTCGGAACTGGTGAAGCCGTCACTGAATCTCCACTTATAGCTGGCGATCGGGCTACTTCCGGCCACCGACGCACTCGCGTCGAGCGAGGATCCCATCGGCACGAAACCCTGCACCGGATTGACGTGGGCCACCGCGGTCGGATACCCGTCGTGGTGCTGGACCGTGACGGTGACGAGCTCGGATACGGGCGCACTGCGGCCATCACTGACGTCGTAGGTGAAGGTCGCGCTCCCCTCGAAGCCGGCGGCGGGTGTGAAGACACAACTGCCGCTCGTGGCGCAGCTGACGGAGCCAGACTCCCCGCTGCCGCCGTCGCTACCGGTGACGGTCAGCGGGTCGCCGTCGGGATCGACGTCGTTATCCAATACCCCGATCGTGACCGGTGTGTCCTTGTCGGTGGTGGCGTTGTCAGCGGCGGGGATGGGCGGCTGGTTGGCCGGCGAATAGACCGTGATCATGCGGCTGTCCGACGCGGTCGCACCATCGCCGTCGGTCGCGGTCACCGTCAGCCGATACGCCCCAGCCGTCTGGTAGGTATGAGTCACCGAATCGCCGGTCGCCGAGTCACCATCGCCGAAGCTCCAGGTGAGGGTCACGACAGTCGAGTCGGGATCGTAGGCATAGGCCGAGAGCGGCAGCTCAAGCGGTGCGAAACCCGACGTGGTGATGCCGGCCAAGCTGACCACCGGAGGCAGATCACCCTTTGACGTAACGGAGATCGAGAGGCTCGTCGAGGCGGTCTGACCGTGATCGTCGGTCACTGTGAGGGACGCCGTGTACTGGCCGGCTTTGATATAGGTGTGGCTTGCCGTCACGCCACTGCCGGTTGCGCCATCGCCGAACGTCCAGTCGTAGGAGACGATCGTGCCCCCTGATTCGTGGCTCGACGACGCGTCGAACTGCACCAGCAGGGGCCCGTCGCCGCTCTGCGTCGAGGCGGCCATCTCGGCATTAGGGATCACCACCGCGGGCGGCCCGACGCTGACCACGACCTGCGCCGTAGCGGTGGCGCCGGCCGGGTCAGCAATCGTGTAGGTGAAGACATCGGTCCCCGTCACCGATCCCGGGCTGTACACGCAACTCGACGCGCTGCAGTTGACCGGTCCACCTGAGCCGTCGGTCGACGAGACGATCTGCAGGGTGTCGCCGTCCGGGTCTGAGTCATTGGTCAGCACGTCGATCGTGACTGGTTCTCCGCTCGTGGCAAACGCCTTGTCCCGCACCGCGATCGGCGCCCGGTTGGGCTTGGGGCCAACCATCAACTGCTGGCTGGTGGCACCCGCTAGCGCCGCCTCCGAGACGGTATGGGTGACGGAGTAGTAGCCATCATTGGCGAAGGTATGCATCACCGACGCGCCCGAGGCCGACTGACCGTCGCCGAAATCCCAGCTGCGCGAGACGATCGCATCGCCGTCGGTGGAGACACCGGTTGACTGGAAGTTGTACGTGCGTCCGCTGACCAAGGTGGCGACGAAGCCAGCGGTCGGTGCGACATCGAGGCGGCCGGCGTCGACCAGCGCGCTGGTCGCGAACGCCTGGATCGGGTCGATCTCGGCCTCGACCTGGTCGGCGAGCGTCCGCAGGTCGTCCGGAAAGGTATCGGTGGTGGAGAGACTGCCGATGTTCTGGCCGAAGTGGGTACGGATCGCCGCGATCTGGGTGTCGGTGTATCCACGGGCATGAAACTGGGCCATCTCGGCCGCGGTGAACCCACTAGCCGTGATTCGTTGGTAGAGCGTCGTCAGGGTCTCGAGTTCACCGGGCTCGACGGCCGGCTTGGAGAGCTCGCTGTCGGCGGCCGCGGTATCGGCATACGTGCGCAGCCGCTGCGCGCTGGTGGCCATCTCGCGCGCCAGGTCGCTCCCGAACTCGCCGGTGGCGTTCAGTTGCCGGCGCTGGCCGGCGAGGTCGGCGGCCACTGTGGCGCCCTGGTACCGCTCGTAGGCGTGGAGCATGGCGATGCCGAATGCGCGCTGCCGATCGACCGTCTGGAGCAGGTCATCCAGCGGTCCGGGGCTGCTGGCCGGGATGGTTGCGAAGACCGGCGGGGCAACCTGGGCGTAGCCGCTGTCCGGCGGGTCATGGGCGATGTCCGAATACATCTGGGCGGTCTGGCAGGAGAGATCCTTCAGAATGTCGAGGGCCTTCGTGATGCCGGCCGACGCCGGATCCTCGATCGTGAACGACACGAAGTCGATACCGGTGACGACGGTGCCGACGAAGGGAAGATCGGTGTAGCTGAGCTTCGGGACCTTGATGTCCTTCGAGTACCCACGCATGCCGATGGCCTTGCCCGCCACCTTCTCCAGCACGCCCGTGATCGTGCACATCTGGCCCATGTCGTAGGTCAACCGCCCGGCCGCGTCCTTCGCTTCGGTGACGACACCCTCCGCCAGCGCGGTGGAACACCCCTCCAGACAAGGCTCGACGGAGAAGACCTCGCTCGCCTCCAGCGGCACGTCCTGACTGTTCTCGACGCCAATGCGGAACTGTCCGATCGGCAGGTGCGGCTTCTGCAGCAGATCCCACTGGGTGCCGACCCCGAGCAGGTGCGTCGCCCGGTTCCACCCCTTGGCCGGTGAATCGCAGCTCCAGTCGTCGCCGGTAGCCGCGATCACGCAGGCGCGGCCGCCCGCGGTATCGGAGCGGACGTAGAGGAATAGCGCGTCGGTGTCGAGGAAATCCTCGGTGGGGTCGCCACTCTCATTGGACGGGATCGGCCCGTAGAGTCCAGCGAAGGCTCGGGGCGCGTGCGCCAGTTGGCTGGTGAACATCGCCACCACTATGACCAGCACGGTACTCAGCGTGAGCACGAGTCTGGACGTGCGGACATAACTCTTCGACAGGTGCATTTGAAGTCCCCCGACCCTCCGCACTCACCGTTTCGCGGTTGCCGCACGCTAACATCGGGCGCACTTGTTGCCAAGGATCAGTTAAGAATTGTGGTCGAATCACCTATGAATCCCGGCAATTTCTCCACGATTGGCCACTGCCCGCACGGGGCGCCTCACCCTCCGTGCTCGATTTGTCGCCACGGCAGCGACGGCACCGGCGGCGTCAGTACCTACTGAGAGTGGACACGTGCGCGCAGAGCGTCGATCCACTCGCCGCAGGGCGGCAGCGTCACGTCAGCGACCCGATCTATCTCCACCAGACCGCTCAGCGAGCTCGTCCAGAACGCCGCCGATGCGAGCAGTTCATCCAATGAAATCATGCCTATCTGCACTGGCAGGCCGAGGTCGACGGCCGCGTCGAGCACGCAGCGGCGAGCAACGCCGGGGAGGAGTTCGTCGGTCAGCGGCGGCGTCCGCAGCACGCCGTCGGCACCGACGACAAAGAGATTCCCTCGGCTGGTCTCCAGAACCTGATCCTGCTCGTCGACGAAGATCGCGGTGTCGGCGTGCTCGGACTCGATCGCGGCAAGCTCGTCACGATCGGCCCACTTGTGTCGCCAGTTGCCCTTACTCCGTAAGGCAATTCTTGCATCACAGCGCGGGCTCACCGGTCGGGCGGCGCCGGTGCTCAGGTCGATCTTCAGGGCGTCGCCCGCGACCCGTGCCACCACGCGCACGACGGCCCGTGCCGGCACCGGTTCGTCGAGCCAGCCGTCTCGGGCGGTGTCGGCAACTCGGGCAGCGAGGTCGTCAGGGAGCTCGATGGCGAAGAGCTCCCGGCAGGAACGTCCCAATCGGGCAAGATGATCAGCCAGGTACTGCACCTGCCCGTGCACGGCGAGCATGGTCTCCAGCAGCCCCCCGTCCAGTTGTCGCTGGGTTGGCTGCAGCGGTGCCGGGACGGCCGACGTGAGGCGCCCACCGGCCGCCGTGATGACCGGCTCTGCCTTCTGCAGGCATTCAGCCCACTCGAGCATCGGAACGCTGTCGGTGGTGACCCCGCCACCAACCCCGAGGTCCACGCTCGACCCGCTGACTTCGAAGGTCCGGATCGCCACACTCAGTTCCATCCCCCACGACGGGCTGAAGAATCCGATGGCACCGGTGTAGCCGCCGCGGGGTTCCGACTCGAGTTCGCTGATCGCCCGCTGCGCCCGGATCTTCGGTGCGCCGGTCACCGATCCCGGCGGGAAGCAACTCGCGGCAACCTCGGCGTCACCCACCCCGGCCCGCACTCGCCCCTCAACCGTCGAGACCAGGTGCCAGACTCCGGCGTGCGGCTCTACCCGTAGAAGGTTGGGTGTTCGCACACTTCCCGGCTCGCAGACCCGGGCCAGATCGTTGCGCATGAGGTCGACGATCATCACGTTCTCGGCCACTTCCTTGGCCGAACTCCGCAGCCGACTCGGCCCGGGGTCCATGGCCAAGTCGTCCAGGCGGGCCGAAGTGCCTTTGATCGGGTCGGTGCTCACCCTCCGGCCCCGGCGGCGCAGGAAGAGTTCCGGGCTGAGGCTCAGCACCGCGCGTCCCGCCGGCGCGGCGATGAAGGCACCCCGCGCCGGTTTGAGGCTTGTGCTGGCGGCGATGAAGGAGCGGAGTGCGGCCGACCGGGGCGCGCCGGGATCCGCCTCGCCATGCAGACGAGTGCAGACGTTGACCTGATAGACCTCCCCGGCGCGGATCAGGCCGATCGCCTCCTCGACCGCCACCAGGTGCTGTAGCCGCTGCTCCGGTGAGAGCTGGAAATCTCCAAGCCCGGTCTCGGCGTCGTCCGGGTCAGGTGGCGTCTCGGCGTCGTCCGGGTCGGGCGGCGTCTCGGCGCCGTCCGGGTCGGGTGGCGTCTCGGAATCGAGCAGGGCGATCGCCTCCAGACGGGCCTGCGCCAGCGCCGTCTCCCGCTCCGCGGAGGCGAGCATCTCCAGCCGCCACCCCCCTCCGGCGTCCCAGCGCAGCAGATGATCATAGAAAGCAAGGTGATTCGCCGTCGACTGGTAGCCGAGCTGACCGATCCAACCGCCACCCACGATGGCCGGGTCGCTCGTGGCCAGCTGCGGCTGATCGGCCAGGGCCGGCCAGGGGTCGTCGCCGGCGGCCAGCCGCAGAAGAGGATCCCAGGCGATCAGGACGCTGCCGCCGGCCCATTCACCGCTGAGGCAGACCAGCCCGTCGCGATCAGCGACTCGAGCCAGCAACCGCTGGGGCGAGATGTCGGACGAGAGCGTCTCCGAGCGCGGAGTGCAGTGCAGTCCTGTGAGCACGGCCGTCTCCTTCCGTCCGGGTGACGGCGTATTCTGCGGCTCATCATGACTGATCAGCGACCCGCCTCCGAGACGGCTCCGGCGCACGCGGGCAAATCCGGCGAGTTGATCGTCGTCGAGCCGGTGACCGTCGACTCCCGTCGCATCCTCAGCGTGCTGACCGGTCTCTGGCTGATCGCGCTGCTGGTGCTCACGGCGATGTGGAGCTGGCTCGGCGAGCATGGCCACCGCGACTGGTTCTGGACGGCACTGGCCGGGACGCTCCTCGGGCTGGCCGGGATCGTGCTGGCCGGGCGTCACCGCAGCGAGGGTCGCACCCGCTGAGCGACCCGCACTCGGGCTCAGACGAACTGCTCGTCCTCGTAGACCTCGCCGATCGGCTCGGAGAGTGAGGCGACCTCGATGACGACCTCGGAGTGGGCACCGCAGCCGTGCTCGACACTGACGATCCGTCCGTCGGAGTTGGCGATCGCATTGCCACAGGCCCCGAAGGCGGCGGCCAGCGAGCCGGCCAACGGTAGGTAGAAGCCGCAGGTGCCACAGTGCGCGGGAGCGTGCCGGGCCATCGCGGTGTCCGGGCCCGTCTCGCCGAGCTGCCAGCGCTCAGCCGTGTCCAGACGCCCTTCCCGCGACATCACGTGGACGCGCCCGATGCCCAGTTCAGTGGCCACCGACTCGACCGCGGGATCGTCCGAGAGCGTGTATGCCGGCACCAGGCGGGAGTCGTCGGGATCGGCCGGGATCAGGTCGCCGGGGCTCAGGTCACCCGGACGGACCCGCTCGTTCCACGGCACCCAAGCCGGGGCAAGCAGCGCGTCGGCACCGGGCAGGAGCAGCACCTCGTCCACGGTGATCGACTTCGAGCGGGACGCGCGGGCGACCGTCACTGACCAGTGCCAGCCGGTGTAGCCGGGGACGGTCGCGGCGAAGCGGTGGGTGACGATCCGATCAGCGACCGCGTCGGCCCCAAGGTACTCGCCGATCTCCAGCTCGCTCGCCTCGACGGCCGCTTCGCGGGCCAGTTCGACTGCGGCGGCGCAGGCTGAATCGAGCTTCGCGACGGCGGTCGTCGGGCGCGTCTGCAGGTCGATGGTCGCGTCGGGGGTGGTCACCCGATCATTGTGCTTGATTCGGAGGCGTTCGGCCCAATCGGTGCCCTCACGTTCGGTCGATGGGGCAGGATGGAGACGTGTCCAGGGACGAGCAGCGGCGGCCGAACGACCCTCCGCGCTCGCGCTTCTCCCGCTCCGGTCACACCCACCACCCGGGCGCCGTTCCGCCATCCGCCGCGCCCCCACCACCGCCACCATCGGCCCCGCCTGCCTCACCGCAGCCACGACCCGTGGCGGCACCACCGCCAGGCGGCCTCCCGCCCGGCAACGAGCCAGCCGGTTACGGGCCGGCCGGCACCGGACCGACCGGTTACGGGCCGACGAGCAACGGGCCAACAAGCAATGGGCCGGCCGCGAAGACCTCGCTGCCGCGCAGCGTCGCCGCCACCTCCAATCGCGCCGCCCGCGGGCTGGTGCGCCGGGTGGTCGAGGCGAGCAAGGCCGATGGCGCCCACGAGTCAGGGCTCACCGCGCTGATCTGGAATCAGGTGCTCTCCTACGGCACGGACGCCATGATCACCGTCGCCCTGGCCGGCACCGTCTTCTTCGGCGCCTCCTCGCACGCGCAACGCGGGAACGTCCTGCTGTATCTGCTGGTGACGATGGCCCCGTTCGCCGTGGTCGCCCCGGTGATCGGGCCGGCCCTGGACCGTCTCCAGCACGGACGGCGCTGGGCGATGGCCGGCACCGCGATCGGCCGGGCCGTCCTCGCGGTCATGATGGCCGAGCACTCCGACAGCCTGCTGGTCCTCTACCCCTGCGCGCTCGGGTCGCTGGTCCTCTCCAAGGCCTACAGCGTGATCCGCTCGTCGGCCGCGCCGCGATTGGTGCCGCCCCGGATGACGCTGGTCGAGGCGAACGCCCGTCTCTCCCTCTTCGGGCTGGGGGCCGCGATCATCGGCGGGGCGTTCGTCGGCGCGGTCATCAAGCTCTCCGGCTCGTACACCGCAGGGCTGCTGGTCACCGCAGTGGCCTTCGGCGTCTGCGGCTACTTCGCCTTCAAACTGCCGCCCCAGGTCGACTCGGCCGCCCCCGCACCGCGGCATCCGGAGGAGCCGCGGCGAGCCCCGGTCGAGGAGCCGGTGCCGAGCTGGCAGCGGCTGATGCGCTGGGCCAGCCGGGGTATGGCGCCGCAGGTGGTGACGTCGCTGCAGGGCGAGTCAGCCCTCCGCTTCCTCTCCGGCCTCCTCACCATCTACCTGGCCTTCTACATCGAGTCGACCTCCACCGGCTTTGATGCCGTCGTCGCGCTCAGCGGCATCGCGATCGGCACCGGCGCCGGCAACTTCCTCGGCACCGGCATCGGGACCCGGCTGAAGCTGAAACGTCCGGAGATCGTGATCACCGTCGGTGTACTCGCGTCGGCGGCCGTCTGCGTCGTGGTCGCGCTCTTCTTCAGCATGTGGATGGCGGTGGCCGGCATGTTCGTCAGTTCGGTCGCCAACTCGCTGAGCAAGATCGCCCTGGACGCGGTGATCCAGCGCGACGTCGAGGAGAAGTTCCGCTCCAGCGCCTTCGGGCGATCCGAGACCTTCCTGCAACTGGCCTGGGTCGTCGGGGCGGCCATCGGTGTGGTGCTGCCGTCCAAGGACGGCCAGGTCGGGTTCTGGGTGGCCGGGGTGACGCTCGCGGTCGTCGGCGTCGTGGTCGCGCTCCGCACCCGCGCCGTGGGACGACGGCGGCGAAGGGCGACCGAGCCCGATCACGCTCAACCCCGACCCGGTAACGTCTCCGGTGGATATCCCGGGCAGTACCCGCAGGAATCGCACTACCCACAGAATCCGCCGTACCCGCAGTACCCGCAGTAGTCGGCCAGCAGACGCAGGAGCAGAGAACCAGATGAAGTCATACCGACGCGCCGGCGTCATCGCCACCGTCACCCTCGCCGGCGCCGGATTGCTCAGCGCCTGCCAGAAGCCGGTGCCGCTCGTCACCGTGCTGGCCAACGAGACGGTCACCCAGCTCCACCCGCAGGAGTACTGCTTCGACGCGACGCACCCCTGCCGCAAGTCCGGCGACGACCCGCAGCCGATCAAGGCCCGGGCCGGCTCGACGATCAGCATCGACGTGCCGAAGGCCGTGGCCGACAAGTACTGGCTGGTGAGCGCGTACTCGCTGGACAGCAGCAACAAGGCGACCGCGATCGACGGGGCCGGCACGACGCTGCTGCACAACCAGAACAACGCCCGCATCACGGTGCCGTTCACCGGCACCAGTTACTACATCGCCATCCAGCAGACGAACGGCAAGACGGCCGCCGGCATCTGGCAGGCCGCAGTGCAGATCACCGGCTCCGAAGGCTGAGTTGACCCGGCTGCTGATCGTCACCGCGGTCGAACCGGAGCGCGACGCCGCCTGCCGCCATCTTCAGGTGCGGGGCGATCTGCTCGGTTGGCAGGCGATCTCGGTCGCCGAGACACCCCTCGGTGAGGTCACCGTCCTAGCCGGCGGAGTCGGGCCGGCGGCGGCCGCAGCCTCGACGGCAGCCGCCCTCGGCAGCGCGCAGCGCGAGCCCTTCGACCTGGTGCTGTCGGTCGGCATCGCCGGCGGCTTCGACGTCGCTCCCGGCCGCGTAGTCAGTGCGTCCCAGATCGTCTTCGCCGACCTCGGTGCCGAGACACCGGAGTTTCAATCGGCATCGGCCCTCGGCTTCGGGCAGGAGACGTACCCGGTCACTCCAGACCTAGCCGGCGAACTGGCGCGGCGCACCGGCGCCCGACTGGGGAGCATCCTCACCGTGGCGACCGTGACCGGCACGCTCGCCACGGCGACCACGCGCCACGCCCGCCACCCCGATGCGGTGGCCGAGGCGATGGAGGGGGCCGGGGTCGCTGCGGCCGCCCTGGCAGCGGGAACCCCTTTCGGTGAACTGCGGGCGATCAGCAACCCCGTCGGCCCCCGGGACCGCTCGTCCTGGAAGATCCCGCAGGCCCTGGACGCGCTGGCCGCGGCCGTCCGCGACCTCACCTCGACCCCGTTGGAGATCGGATGACCGCTCCGCTGCAGCTGGCCTACTCCCCCTGCCCGAATGACACCTTCACCTTCCACGCCTGGACGCACGGGTTGATCCCCCAGGCCCCGCCGGTCGAGGTCACCTACGCCGACATCGACGTGACGAACACGGCCGCCCTGGACGGACGCTTCGACGTCGTCAAGGTGAGCTACGCGGCGCTCCCCTGGCTGCTCGACCAGTACCGGCTGCTGCCCTGTGGAGGTGCGCTCGGCCGGGGCTGCGGCCCGCTTGTGCTGGCCCGCGAGCCACTGCCGAACCTGGACGGGCGCAGTGTCGCCGTCCCTAGCGAACGCTCGACCGCGTACCTGCTCTTCCGCCTCTGGGCCGCCGGTCAGCGGCCGGCCAGCATCGAGGTCGTCCCATTCGCCTCGATCATGCCGGCCGTGCGTGACGGCCGCTACGACGCCGGGTTGGTGATCCACGAGGCCCGCTTCACTTTTCAGAACTATGGTCTGCAGTCGCTGGTCGACCTCGGCGCCTGGTGGGAGAGCGACACCGGCCTGCCGATCCCGCTCGGGGCGATCCTGGCCCGGCGGGACGGGTCGCGCCCCGACTTGGACCCAGACGGGCTGAGCGCTGTCATCCGGGCGTCGGTGGATTATGCGTGGGCCAATCCGGCGGCCAGCGCGGACTACGTGGCCAAGTACTCCGACGAGATGTCGCCCGAGGTGACGGCCCAGCACATCGCCCTCTACGTCAACTCCTTCACCCGCGACCTCGGCGACGAGGGCTTCGCCGCCGCGCAGACGCTGCTGGACCGGGCCCACCGGGAGGGCCTCACCCCGGCCTGCCCTCCGCTTCGCTGAACAGGGTCTGCAGAATCTCGGGAATCTCCTCCCCCACGCACAGCGCTGACGAGTACCTTCGAAGAAGTAAGGCCATTTCTATATAGACCCGCTAGAGAAATGTGACCGCCTGATGGAGTACACCCACCTCGGCCGCACCGGCCTGAAGGTAAGCCGTCTCGTACTGGGCACCATGAACTTCGGCCCCGAGACCGACGAGCCGACCGCCCACTCGATCATGGACGCGGCGCACGGTTACGGCATCAACTTCTTCGACACCGCCAACGTCTACGGCTGGGGTGAGAACCGGGGACGCACCGAGCAGATCATCGGCAACTGGTTCGCCACCGGCGGTGGGCGCCGGGAGAAGACAGTCCTCGCCACCAAGCTCTACGGCGATATGAGCGACTGGCCCAACGACGGCCGCCTCTCCGCGCTGAACATCCGACGGGCGCTGGACGCCAGCCTCCGACGCCTGCAGACCGACTACATCGACCTGTACCAGTTCCACCACGTCGATCGGGAGACGCCGTGGGAGGAGATCTGGCAGGCGGTCGAGGTCGCCGTGGCCCAGGGCAAGATCCTCTACGCCGGCAGCAGCAACTTCGCCGGGTGGCACATCGCGCAGGCCCAGGCCGCCGCGGCCCAGCGCAACTTCACCGGCCTGGTCAGCGAGCAGTCGATCTACAACCTGCTCACCCGCAGCGTCGAGCTCGAGGTGCTCCCGGCGGCCCAGCACTACGGTCTCGGGGTCATCCCCTGGTCGCCGCTGCACGGCGGCCTACTCGGGGGCGTGCTCCGCAAGGAGCGGGAGGGCAGCCGGCGGAACAAGACCCGCGCCGCCGAGGCATTGGACGCTCATCGCGATCAGATCGAGCAGTACGAGGCGTTCGCCGACGAGCTCGGACTGGAGCCGGGCGACATTGCGCTGGCCTGGCTACTGCATCAGCCGGCCGTCACCGCACCGATCGTCGGGCCACGGACCCAGGAACAGCTCGACGCGGCGGTACGCGCGCTGGACGTCAAGCTTGAGGAGAAGACGCTCATGCGTCTGGACGAGATCTTCCCCGGCCATCGCACTGCGCCGGAGGACTACGCCTGGTAGGCCACGCTTTTGGCAGGATTGCACGGAATCGCGTGCGATCCTGCCAAAAGCGATCGAAGTCTGTGCCCCGCCCTCAGGCGTCGAGGTTGTCGGCCACCGCGCGAAGCACCGCGCCGACCTTCTTGGCCTCGGCCTTCTCGGGGTACCGCCCGCGCCGCAGCGAATTCGAGACGTCGTCGAGCAGCTTGATGAGATCCTCGACGATCGGGGTCATCTCCTCCGGGGGACGCCGCTGGGCGCGCACCACCGAGGGCATCGGGTCCAGCAGTCGGACGGAGAGCGCCTGGCTGCCCTTGCGCCCCTGCACGATCCCGAACTCGACCCGCTGGCCGGGCTTCAGAGCATCCAGACCAGTCGGCAGGGCATCGCTGTGCACGAAGACGTCTTCGCCTTCGTCGTCGGCCAGAAAGCCGAATCCCTTTTCAGCGTTGAACCACTTCACCTTGCCGGTAGGCACGCCGGACTCCTCTACATCGAACTTCGTCGAACTCACGGATCACGCGATCTGCGCCGATCCCTCACGCACAGATCGAAGGCACCGCGTCGCGGTACCTTCGACTAGGTACAGGCTACTGGTCCATACCGGAAAAGACACCACAGTTAGTCGGCTCTAAGCGTAAGCCCGATAATGGACGTCGTGGCCTCCTCATCTTCCGCCGTTCCTGGCTCCGTGCCGACTTCTTCGCCGGCGGGACCCTCCGGCGAACCGCAGCCGGTCCGGCCGCTCTCGCGGGGCATGCGAGTCGGCCTGGCGCTCTTCGCGGTCGGCGTCCTCTTCATCGTCATCAACGTGATCCCGTTCTTCTTCGGCGTCACCGACCGCCCGCTCTGGCTGAACCTGGCCTGCCTCCTCGCCCCGGCCGGACTGGTCACGGCGGTGGTCAGCACCTGGCGCAGCGGACGCGCCGCGGCCCGGCAGGCCGCCCGCGACCTCGCCGAATAGCCAACGCGGCTGCGGCTAGAGATACTCGCTGCACATCAGCGCGGTACAGGCCAAGGAAGGCACCATGACGTTCTCCGACCCGAATCTGCCGGATTCCGCCGCGCGGCAGTACCAGCCCGCGCAGTACCCGCCGCCGCAGTACGGCGCACCTCAGTACCCGCCGCCTCCGTACGAGCCAGTGCAGCACGCCACGCAGGCCTACCCGGCCCAGCCCTACCCGGCCCAGCCCTACGCGGGCCAGCCGTACCCGGGCCAGCCCTACCCGCCGCAGTACGCGTCGGCCTATCCGGCCGCCTATCCGCCGGCCTATACGTCTGGCTATCCCGTGGAGTACGCCGCCGTCACCCAGCGCCAGTCGTTAGCCGGGCTGGCGACGGCACTTCGCGCCTTGCTGGTCATCACGAGCGTCGTCTCGGCGGCGCTTGTGGCGGCGTGGTTGAACGAACTACGCCTGCTCTCCGCCATCCGCACCGATCCCGCGTCGGTGAACATAGATACCGCCAAGACCGCGGACTCGTTCGTGGCGATGGTGACCGGCTTCCGGATCCTGCTTCTCATCGCCACCGGCGTCGTGACGATCATCTGGCTCTATCGAGCCCGGATCAACGCCGGCAGCTACGGCGGCCATCCACAGGGTCGCTCCCCCGCCTGGAGCATCGGCGGCTGGTTCATACCGGTGGCCTGCCTCTGGATCCCGTACACGATCGTGGTGGACGCTCAATTGGCCAGTGAACAAGGCCCGCGCGGCTTGCGGTCGGTGAGCGTCATCCGAGCCTGGTGGGCCGCCTGGGTCCTCGGCAACGTCGCCAGCTTCGCCGCGCGTGGTGCTGACAGCCACGACCTCGACTCCTTGACGACACATGCCCAGATCGCCTTGGCCAGCGCGGTCCTCTGGCTGATCGCCGGGCTGCTGATGATGGCGGTCGTCTCCCGCCTCAGCGCCGCGCAGGGCGCCCGCAATGCCCAGCTCGTCCCCGGCCGGACCGACCGCCTGCTCTGAGGCGGCCGGTCGGGCTCCGGCCGAACTATCGTCACCGGTATGGAGCTCGTCTTCCCGCCGAAGCTGCGCCCGGGCGACCACGTCCGGGTCATCGCCCCGTCCCGGTCCCGGGCGCTGGTCAACGAGCACGATCACAGTGCGGTCATCGATGCCCGCTTCGCCGACCTCGGGCTGCGTCTCTCCTACGGCGAACACGTCGACGAACGGGACGGATTCGAATCATCGTCGATCGAGTCGCGCATCCAGGACCTGCACGCGGCCTTCGCCGACCCGGACGTACACGCCATCCTCACCGTCATCGGCGGCTTCAACTGCAACGAATTGCTGCCGTACGTTGACTGGCCCCTCATCGCCGCCAACCCGAAGATCTTCTGCGGTTACTCCGACATCACGGCGCTGAACAACGCGATCCTGGCCCGCACCGGGCTGGTCACCTACAGCGGCCCGCATTGGTCGAGCTTCGGCATGACGGAACACTTCGACCAGACCCTGCGCTGGTTTCGTGCGGCCCTCTTCGACGACGAACCGATCGAGGTGTTCCCGGCCGAGGCCTGGACCGACGACCTGTGGTTCCTGGATCAGGATCACCGTGACGTGCTGGGCGGCGACGGCTGGTGGGAGCTGCAGCCCGGGCAGGCGTCGGGGCGGATCGTCGGCGGGAATCTCTGCACCCTGAACCTGCTGCAGGGCGGCGCGTCGATGCCGTCCCTCGAGGGTGCGCTGTTGATGCTCGAGGATGACCTGGAGAGCAACGGGCCGACGTTCGCCCGCGATCTGACCTCGCTGCTGCAGCTGCCGGACGCCGCCGGGGTCCGCGGCCTGGTGATCGGGCGATTCCAGCAGTCAAGCGCGGTTACCCGGTCGCAGCTGAGCGAGATCATCGCCAGGCAGCCGGCGCTGCGCGGCAAGCCGGTGTTGGCCAACGCCGACTTCGGCCATACCTCTCCGCAGCTGACGCTGCCGATTGGCGGCCAGGCCAGCCTCAGCGTCGGGTCGCCGACCTCGTTGCGCATTGCCCGGCACTGAATTACTCGGCACTGCGCCTGAGTTCGCGCCGCTTACCACTCTGACACCGTGACATGGCAGACTGAACGCTTGCCTTCATAACGCTAAGGAGCAGCCGCGATGGCCGGAAGCAGCAAGAAGACAGTCCAGCCGTTCCTCATCGATCAGGACGCCGAATTCCACGTCGATGAGTTCGCCTCCAACTCGGCGGGGGCGATGTCCCCGTTCGGTGACGACGTGGTCTTCCCGCTGCCGCTGGACAAGATCCACTACACCCATCCGACCCGCGCCAACCGGCCGCACCTGCCCGTCGACGACCCGGCTAACTGAGCGACCGACCGCAGCTCCGCATGGCACCTAGCGCAGCGCATACCCCTGACGCTGACGCCGCCGCCAAGCCGCCCGCCACTCTCACCGAGTGGCTGCGCCGGCGCACCGACGAGCAGCTCACCGAGTTGCTGCGCCGACGCCCCGACCTTGCCCTGCCCGCACCGGGTGACCTGGCCACGCTGGCCAGCCGGCTGAGCGTCCGCTCCTCCGTCCAGCGCGCCGTCGACCAACTCGACGCCTTCACGCTGCGGGTGCTCGAAGCAGCGGTGCTGAGCGCGTCCCCCGAGGACCACGCCAGCGCGACGGCCACCGCGAAACTGCTCAACGGAACCGACCCGACGCCGGCCCTGCAGACACTCCGTGACCTGTCCCTGATCTGGGGCGAGGACGACCGGCTGCGCCTGGTCGCTAGCGTCACCGACGCCGTCGGTCCCTACCCGGCCGGCCTGGGGCGACCGTTAGGAGTGCTGCTGCGGACCGTCTCCGACGTGCTTCTGGCCCCGGTCCTGCGCAGCCTCGACCTGCCACCGGCCACCCAGCCGGTGTCGGGCCTGGCCATCCGCGACGCGCTCAGCGACCCCGAGCGGGTGGCCGCCGTGCTGGCCGACTGCGGCCCGGCCGAGCGTGAGGTACTCGCCCGGCTGGCCGGCGGGCCGCCGGTCGGGGTGGTCCGCAACGCCTTCACGCCGGCCGAGATCTCGGACGCGGCGAGCCCACCGCATCGCCTCATCGCTCGGGGGCTGCTGGTGCCGATCGATATCCAGACGGTGGAGCTGCCCCGTGAGGTCGGGCTGGCCCTGCGCGGCGGCATCCTGGAGCAGGAGCTGGCGACGACTCCGCCGCCGCTCGAGGTGACCGAGCGGGCGCCCGGCGAGCTGGATCGCCTGGCCGGCACCGCGGTGCTGGAGACCCTGCGTCTGGTCGAGCGGCTGGCCGCCAGCTGGAGTCGTCATGCCCCGTCGATGCTCCGCGCGGGAGGCGTCGGGACCCGCGAGCTCCGGCGGACGGCCCGCGATCTGGACGTCTCGGAGGAGGTGGCGGCGCTGATCATCGAGGTGGCGGCGGCCGCCGGGCTCGTCGGAAGCACCAGCGCCATCAGCCCGTCCTACCTCCCGACCACCGAGTTCGATCACTGGTTGAACCGGGAGACCTCGCAGCGCTGGGTGGCGCTGGCCTCGGCCTGGCTCGGGATGAGCCGGCAGCCCAGTCTCATCAATCAGCGCGATGAGCGGGAGCGGTTGATCTCAGCCCTCGGCCCGGACGTCGAGCGGGGCACCGTCATCTCGGTACGCCGCTCGACGCTGGCCGTACTGGCCGAGCTGCCCGACCGATCGGCCCCGAACTCCCCGACCGAGGTACTCACCCGGCTTAGCTGGCTCGCGCCCCGGCGCGCCGCCGGCCAGCGCAGCATCGCCGAGGCGGTGCTGGCCGAGGCCGAACTCCTCGGATTCACCGGGGCCGGCGGCCTCACCCACTTCGGCCGGGCGCTCCTCGACGGCGCTCCGGCGGATGCGAATGCGGCGCTGGTGATCGCCCTCCCCAAGCCGATCGGCGAGTTCCTGCTCCAACCTGATCTCACCGCCGTCGTCCCCGGGCCGCCGACGCCGGAGCTCGCCCAGGCCCTCAGCGAGGCGGCCGACCTGGAGTCCTCCGGCGGGGCCAGCGTCTACCGCATCACCGAGGCGACCCTGCGCCGCGCGCTGGACGCCGGCCGCACCAGCGCCGAGTTGGCCGAGTTCTTCCGGAGCCACTCGCGCACCCCGGTCCCGCAGGGGCTCTCCTACCTCATCGACGACGTCACCCGTCGCCACGGCGTGCTCCGCACCGGCACGGCCACGTCCTACCTGCGCTGCGACGACGAATCCCTGCTGGCCCGGGTGCTCCTCGACTCGAACCTGGAGTCGCTGGAGCTGCGCCGCCTCGCCCCCACCGTGGTCATCTCCTCGGCCCCAGTCGCGAAGGTCCTCGAACTCCTCCGCGGCGCCGGCTACGCGCCGTCAGGCGAGGCGGCCGACGGCGCCGTCCTCAACCTCACCCGCGAGCAGCCCCGTGCTCCGGCTCGCCCGGTGCGTGGGGCCCGGGCCCGGACGTCGACGACCACCGACGTGCACCGGCAGGAACTGGTGCGGCGGCTGCGCTCGGGTGACACGCTGGCCGAGGTGACCCGACGGGTGCAGCCGACCGGTCAGCGCATCCCCGGCGTCACCACCGCAGCGACTCTGGAACTTCTCCGCAACGCGATCCGCGCCGGCGACACCGTCTGGGTCGGCTACGTCGACACCCACGGCACCGCATCGCAGCACACCATCGTCCCCATCTCGATGGCCGGCGGGACACTACGCGGCCACGACACCGACACCGGCCTGCTGGACGCCTTCGCCCTGCACCACATCACCGGCGTGAGCGTGGTCGAGCCGACCGGCTGATGACGCCGACGCGCTGGCGGCGGTTCGCCGAGAGCGCAGCGATCGCGCGACCGCTTGTCAGTAGGGCAATGGATAATGGTCCGAGTGACAGACGGCCCGCTCATCGTTCAGTCGGACAAGACCCTGCTCCTGGAGATCGATCACCCGCAGGCCCAGGAGGCCCGCGCGGCGATCGCCCCGTTCGCTGAGCTGGAGCGCTCGCCGGAGCACGTCCACACCTACCGCCTCACGCCGCTCGGCCTCTGGAACGCGCGCGCCGCCGGGCACGACGCCGAGCAGGTCGTCGACGCCCTGGTCCGCTACTCCCGCTACGCGGTGCCGCACGCGCTGCTGGTCGACGTCGCCGACACGATGGACCGCTACGGCCGTCTGCAGCTGGTGAAGGACCCGGTGAACGGCCTCGTGCTGATCGCCAAGGACCGCGCCGTACTCGAAGAGATCCTGCGCCAGAAGAAGATCGCCCCGATGCTCGGCGCCCGCATCGACGATGACACCGTCGCGGTGCACCCGTCCGAGCGCGGCCGGCTGAAGCAGGGCCTGCTCAAGGCCGGTTGGCCGGCGGAGGACCTGGCCGGCTACGTCGACGGCGAGGCCCACGCGATCGCGCTGGAGCCCGACGGGTGGGTGCTCCGTGACTACCAGCAGATGGCGGTGGAGTCGTTCTGGGCCGGCGGGTCGGGTGTCGTCGTCCTCCCGTGTGGCGCCGGCAAGACGCTCGTCGGGGCGGCGGCGATGGCCCAGGCCGGGGCGACCACGCTGATCCTGGTCACCAACACCGTCTCCGGCCGGCAGTGGAAGCGTGAGCTCATCGCCCGCACCTCGCTCACCGAGGAGGAGATCGGCGAGTACTCCGGCGAGCGTAAGGAGATCCGCCCGGTCACCATCGCCACATATCAGGTGATGACGACGCGGCGTAAGGGCGAGTACCGCCACCTGGAGCTCTTCGACAGCCGCGACTGGGGCCTCATCATCTACGACGAGGTGCACCTCCTCCCGGCGCCGATCTTCCGCCTCACCGCCGATCTGCAGTCGCGCCGCCGTCTCGGGCTGACGGCCACCCTGATCCGCGAGGATGGCCGCGAGTCCGACGTCTTCTCTCTCATCGGCCCGAAACGCTACGACGCGCCGTGGAAGGACCTGGAGAACTCGGGGTGGATCGCCCCGGCCGACTGCACCGAGGTCCGGGTGACCCTCACCGACGCCGAGCGGATGGCCTACGCCACCGCCGAGCCCGAGGAGCGCTACAAGCTGGCCGCTACGGCCCGCACCAAGCTCCCGGTGATCGCCACGATCGTCGACCAGCACCCCGACGACCAGGTTCTCGTCATCGGTGCCTATCTGGATCAGCTCGACGACGTCGCCGAGGCCCTCGGCGACGTGCCGATCATTCAGGGGTCGACGCCCAACAAGGAGCGGGAGCGGCTCTTCGACGAGTTCCGCCGGGGCGAGCTGCGGGTTCTGGTGGTGAGCAAGGTCGCCAACTTCTCGATCGACCTTCCCGAAGCGTCGGTGGCGGTGCAGATCTCAGGCACCTTCGGTTCCC
This sequence comes from Frankineae bacterium MT45, assembly GCA_900100325.1. NCBI lineage: Bacteria > Bacillati > Actinomycetota > Actinomycetes > Frankiales > Frankineae bacterium MT45. The sequence goes on along the minus strand of LT629697.1, from coordinate 1,179,749 downwards.
GGCAGGAGGAGGCGCAGCGCCTCGGACGGGTACTCCGGCCGAAGTCCGACGGACGGCAGGCGCACTTCTACACGGTGATCGCCCGCGACACCCTGGACGCCGAGTACGCCGCCCACCGGCAGCGCTTCCTGGCTGAGCAGGGGTACGCCTACACCATCGTCGACGCCGACGACCTGCTCCGCCCGCTGTAGTCGGTCCGATCAGCTTCCGCGGGGCCTTCCGGTCACCGTGCGGGGCCTTTACGACACGAACCGCTTCGTATTCGCACGCTGCGCGGCCGGGTCGGCGTGCGCGCTCCAATGGCGGGCAATGGTGCCCGGACGGCGCCACACTGGGCGACGAAAATGCCGCTGCGACAAGGACTTCCGCGGTCAGCAATCCGGAAGCCGGCATGAACACATCGGCCCCGGTCGTCATCCAGCCGCGTAGGAATGACACGGGTCGATGTAAATACGCCATTCGGGGAATCGGCGAAAGTCTGGACCTTTAGTCGGCGTCCGTGTAGCGTCCGGGCCGGTCATTGTTACAAAGTTTCAGCGAAACCAAGTACGACGGACGCACCGCGAAAGCGCTTACTCGCCCCCCGGTGTAGACGTGCACGAAGTGAAAGCGGGACCGAAGAACGAAGACCCCGGGGCTCACGAAGTGTGCGCTCCGGCTAGGCCCCTAGCAAGGAGTGCACGTGGCACAGGGCACCGTTAAATGGTTCAACAACGAAAAGGGATACGGCTTCATCGCCGTAGACGACGGACAGGACGTATTCGTCCACTACTCGGCAATTGAGTCCGACGGCTACCGCTCGCTCGACGAGAATCAGCGCGTCGAGTTCGAGGTTGCCCAGGGGCCAAAGGGCCCGCAGGCGGAATCAGTTCGCGTCGTCTAATCCACGCCAAGAGGTAGAACGGCCCCGACATCGCTGCGATGTCCGGGGCCGTTCTGCTATTCACGGGCGGTTAGGCGCAGCGACCTGCCGCCGAGCCAGCACCGCTGCTGCGCCTACTTGCGGCCGGTTGTCATGAACGTGTCGTCCTGTATGCGAAGCGTCGAGATGAACGTCGCCAGCATCTCGTAGTGCGTGATCAGCAGGCAGACCTCGATCAGATCCGATTCGGAGAGATACCCGGCGAGTTCGGACCAGAGCTCGTCGCTGATATCGCGCGTCTGGTGAATCGAGTCGACCGCGCGCAGAATAGTGCGTTCGCGGTCAGTCCATCGGGTGGCGGTCGGGCCATGCGTTATATCGGCGATGTCGTCATCAGTCAATCCGATCGAGCGACCAATACGTTCATGATGGGTGAATTCGTAGGTGCACGAGCGCAGATAAGCCACGCGCAGAATCATCAACTCGGTGTCGCGCCGGGGAAGCGTTCCCCGCGGCATCATTGCCGACCCGAAGCGCAGCCAGACTCGGAACAGTTTGCGATTGCGCCCCATTGTCGTGAATAGGTTGGCCGAGCGGGCCTTCATATAGCGAGCGCCCACCTTGGTGATCACCGAGTTGAGCAGCCCCAGGTCATGCCGATCACCCGGGGCAATTCGAGCCACTTCACTAGTCATAGGTCATCCCGTTCCGCCGCGACGACGCCCGCTGATTCTTCGGTCGCCTCCGGTGACGTTACTTTCGGTCCCGGCTGCTTGGTGGTTAGCGGCGCGTGTTCGGCCCGGGCGATCTCCAGCGCCGGTCCGACCCCGCGTCGCATCCCCAGCTCCACGACCCGCTGGGCCACTGCCCGCGCCGGCAGCACGGCCCGGAATCGCCGGGGCGCGACGATCGAGCGGGAGCGCCGGGCGATGCCCCGCTCAAGGGCGTCGATGGCCACCGGAAGCGGGGTAACCCGATGGAGCGGATTCGTCGCCAACAGAGACACAGCCGACGCCGAGGCGAAGCCACGACTGGTCATCTCGGTGTCGAGTTCACCGAAGTAGGCGATCCCCACCCGGGCGCCTGACGGGCGCAGCTCCATGCGCAGGGTGGTGCCCAGTGCCTCCACCGCCGCCTTTGAGGCGCTGTAGGCACCCATCAGGGGAAGTTGGACCGCCGCCGCGACCGAGGCGGTCAGCAGTGCGTAGCCGTCGCGATGGGCCAGATACTCCCCGGCCGCGTCGAGGGTGTAGTACGTCCCGAGGAGATTCACCGCGATCGTCCGCTCGAACGTCTCACGATCGCCGCCGATCAGCGGCAGGGCACTGGCCACACCGGCGTTGGCCACGACTACGTCGAGACCACCCAGTTCGGAGGCCATCGCCCGCACCGCCGACTCGACCTGGCCGGCGTCGGTGACGTCGCACTCCTGCCGCGGCGCCTGCGAACACTCGGCGGCGACCTTGTTGAGACACTCGGCTTCGAGGCCGATGAGGGCGACTCGCGCCCCCCGGGCGTGCAGCCGCCGGGCCAGTGCCGCGCCGATCCCGCGCGCAGCCCCCGTAATCAGGACGCGCCGGCCCCGAAGTGCCTCGTCTGGAGCCATGGGTCGACAGTACATGCGTGCCTCACTGAATCTAAATACAGTATTCCGTCGCGCACGCTTCGTGCCCCACTCGGGCGAATTGCCACCAGACGAGCGTTTTGACTCAGGTGCACCGACCGAGGGCCGATCAGACGGTATAGGAGAGCGCTGCAGTACGGAGGGATACCATGCGAGCCGGGGTTCCGGGGAGAAGCGATACGGGCCTGCGCCCGCTCCTGCTCCGCGCGCGACACCTCCTCCCGCGCCGCGACTGGCGGCTGATGTCCTTCGCCTGCCTCGGCGTACTTGTGCTCCTGCTCGGCGTCCTGGTGAACGTCACCCGGTCCAGCTGGACGGCGCAGAACACCTCCCCGTCGAACTCGTTCAGCACCCTGCTCAACTTTCCGGTGACATTTACGACCTGTTCGGCCTCGGCCCAGACAACCGTGGTGGGCTCCGGGATCACGCAGGCCGTCGCCACAGTGATCGGCGCCGGTGGTGCGGCGGCCGGGGCCAGCGCCGGTGCCGGTGCAACCACCGTCGTCACCTTCCCCGTCACACCCGGGTCCACGGTCAACGTCTTCGTCGGCTGTGCCGGGAGCGGCACGACCGGCGGCGTCGGATACAGCAAGGGTGGGGGCGGCGGCACCTCCTCGTACGGGCGAACCGGCGGTGGGGGCGGCGGTTCCAGCGCGGTCTGCACTGCGGCCTGCTCGACCTCAACTCTGATGGTGGTCGCCGGTGGCGGCGGCGGTAGCGGTGCCGACGGCTCGGCTGGAGGCGGCGCGAACGGTGGTGCCGCCGGCACCACGGCCTCCGGTACGACCAGCGTCGGCGCCGTGGGGATCGCGTACAACGGCCTGGCCGGGGCCGGCGCGAGCGGCGGCGGAAGCGGTGGCAGCGCAGGCGCCTTCGGCTCCTCGCCACCGACCGTCGGCTCGGCCGGGACGAACGGCGCCGGCTGCTTCGGCCCGGACGGCGCCGGCGGCGGGGGCGGCGGCGGTTACAACGGCGGCGGGGGCGGCGGCGCCGGCGGGTGTGCGACCTTCGGTGGTGGTGGCGGCGGGGCCGGCTCGTCCTGGTACCGCAACAGCAGCGCCACGCTGAATTCGCAGACCGCGTCCAACACCGGCAACGGCTCGGTCTCGATCCTCTTCAGCTGACGCCAGGCCGGACTACGCCTGATACCCCGGCGGAGTGTGGGCCGGATCGACGACCTCTGCCGGCTTCGGTGGGGGTGGCGGCGTGCCGTCTCCGAACGGGCGACCACCGAGTTCCTCGCGGTGGTGGGCGCTCAACCAGCCGTTGAGATCCGGCCCCTTGGGCACAATCTGGGTCGGGTTGACGTCCTTGTGAACGATGTAATAGTGCTGCTTTATCTGCACAAAGTCGGTGGTGTCGCCGAATCCGGGTGTCTGGAAGAGGTCTCGCGCGTAGGCCCAGAGCACCGGCATCTCGGCCAGCTTGCTGCGGTTGCACTTGAAGTGGCCGTGATAGACGGCATCGAAGCGGGCCAGGGTGGTGAAGAGGCGGACGTCGGCCTCGGTGATGGTGTCACCGACCAGGTAGCGCTGACCCTGCAACCGTTCACTAAGCCAGTCCAGACGCGCGAAGAGGTGCTCGTAGGCCCGCTCATACGCGCGCTGCGACCCGGCGAACCCGGCCCGGTAGACGCCGTTGTTGACGTCCCGGAAGACCAGTGCCGCCACCTCGTCGATCTCGTCGCGCAGCTCGGGCGGGTAGAGCTGCGGCGCCCCTTCGCGGTGGAACCGGGTCCACTCGGTGGAGAGGTCGAGAGTGATCTGTGGGTAGTCGTTGGTGACCACCTGCCCGGTGCTGATCTCGACCATCGCCGGCACGGTGATGCCCCGCGGGTAGTCCGGGAAGCGGGCGAAGTAGGCGTCGGCCAGCCGCGGGATCTTCAGCACCGGGTCCAGGCCATCCGGATCCAGGTCGAAGGTCCAACTGCGCTCGTCATGGGTCGGCCCACAGATCCCCATCGAGATCGCGTCCTCCAGGCCGAGGAGGCGCCGCACGATGATCGAGCGGTTGGCCCAGGGGCAGGCTCGGGCGACGACCAGGCGATACCGCCCGGCCTCGACCGGGTACCCGTCCCGCCCGTCTTCGGTGATCCGCGTCTGGATGTAGTTGGTGTCCCGGTTGAACTCCTGCCCCGGGGCGACATAGCTGCCGCCCAAGGTGGCTAGATCCCGGGCCGTCTCCGCCTCGCTCATCGGGTCCCCTTGATCGTCTCCAGTGCTGACCCGTCGAACGCTACGCCCCGGCGGCGATGAGCTTGGCGAGACGATCCAGACGGGCGCCGATCAGGCTGCGCGACGCTCCAGCTGGGCCTCGACCAGTCTGGCGGTGACTCAGGCGCCGTGGATCGCGCGGGGTGCTGCCCCGATCGCGACCGCGAGGGAGAGGCTGAAGTGACCGTGTCCGTCGTTGAGGTAGACGCGCGGAGCGGCGCCGCTGTCATCGCTCACCTGGACGTCCGTCTTGTGGTCACCGTTGGCGTCCAGGAGCGCGGTTGTGTAGTGGAGGCTGTCAGTCGGGTCCGACTCCAGGGTGACGATGGTGCCGCTGGCTCCGAAGGCGACGATGGCCCCCGAACCGCTCTGGCCCGGCTGGAAGCCGTGGAAGTAGGAGTAGCTCGTCGCGATGTCAGTGCCGCGTTTGCCATCCAGGTTGCCGAAGTTCACGACGGCCGACGGGTCATCATTGGCGAAGTGGATCGGTCCGGGGACGAAGGTGGTGCCGGAGCGGAGGAAGGTCTGGAACCCCTCGCCCTCGTCCGTGGACTCCCACAGGTCGCCGTGACCGTCACCGTTGAAGTCCTGGGATCCGATGAGGCTCGGCGTCGACTCGGTCGGTCCGGCGGCGGAGAGGACGTGGAACCCGCGCAGCACATAGGAGTTGTTGATCGTCGACGAGGGCGACCCGTCGAACCAGGTCACCACGATGTCGTCGGTGGAGCTGACCTTCCGGGCGACGGCGACGCCCATGTCGGGGCAGCCGAAGGAGTAGTCGATCGAGAGGGCGGCCAGGCCCGGGATGCTGTACTCGTGCACCACCGGCGGGGCGAAGGTGCCGTTCGCGCGGCCCTTCTCGACGCTGACGGTGCAGCCATTGGCATCGGAGCCGAGCGTGATCCGGTCAGGGCGGGCACTGCCGGTGACGTTGCCGAGGAACGACTGGTGGCGGCCGTTTCCGGTGTCGGCGAAGGCGGGCTGAGCCAGGGCGAAGGTGACGATCGCAGCGGTGGCAAGCAGAGAAAGACGGCGGATCTTCATGTGTTCCCCCCCAAGTGTGGCGACCCCCTGTCACCAACCTAACGCCGAATGTACGCACGGGTACTACGCGCGATCAAGTGTTTACCGAGAAATTCCGCTCGTTTCTTGATTGAGCACGCGATGAGCGGTGGCGAGGAGGATCCACAGCAGCCGGGGCAGCAGCTTGCACTCTCCATGCCCGAGTGCCAGAATTGCACTGGCACTCGCCACCGGCGAGTGCTAACCACCGGCGTCTTCGGTGAGGTTGCACGGGCATCGCGTCATCCGGCGCACACCCGAGCGGCCGTCCGTCGCGGGCACTCGAGCCGCCGATCAACACCTCGTCTCTCGCTGCCGTCTACCGCTACGGCCGGCTGCAGCTGCGGCCGAGGTGATCCAAGACAACTAAGCATGTCCACCTATCACGTGAGGACAACACCGCATGGCTAAATTGATCGCGTTCGACGAGGAGGCCCGTCGCGGCCTCGAGCGCGGCATGAACATTCTTGCCGATGCCGTAAAGGTGACGCTGGGCCCGAAGGGTCGCAACGTCGTTCTGGAGAAGAAGTGGGGCGCCCCCACGATCACCAACGATGGTGTCTCCATCGCCAAGGAGATCGAGCTCGAGGACCCGTACGAGAAGATCGGCGCGGAACTCGTCAAAGAGGTAGCGAAGAAGACCGACGACGTCGCCGGTGACGGAACCACCACCGCGACCGTCCTCGCCCAGGCCCTGGTCAAGGAAGGCCTGCGCAACGTCGCCGCCGGCGCCAACCCGATGGCCCTCAAGCGTGGCATCGAGCAGGCCGTCATCGCCGTCTCCGAGGAGCTGGGCCGCCAGGCCAAGGACGTCGAGACCAAGGAGCAGATCGCGGCCACCGCTTCGATCTCCGCCGCTGACACCAGCGTCGGCGAGCTCATCGCCGAGGCGATGGACAAGGTCGGCAAGGAAGGCGTCATCACCGTCGAGGAGAGCAACACCTTCGGCCTCGAGCTCGAGCTCACCGAGGGTATGCGCTTCGACAAGGGTCACATCAGCCCGTACTTCGTCACCGACACCGACCGTATGGAAGCCGTCCTGGACGACCCGTACATCCTCATCGTCGAGTCGAAGATCTCGTCGGTCAAGGACCTGCTGCCGCTGCTCGAGAAGGTCATGCAGAGCGGCAAGTCGCTCGCCATCATCTCCGAGGACGTCGAGGGCGAGGCCCTGGCCACCCTGGTCGTCAACAAGATCCGTGGCACCTTCAAGTCCGTCGCCGTCAAGGCCCCGGGCTTCGGTGACCGCCGCAAGGCCATGCTGGCCGACATCGCCATCCTCACCGGTGGCGAGGTCATCAGCGAGACCGTCGGTCTCAAGCTGGAGAACGCCGGCCTGGAGCTGCTCGGCCGCGCGCGCAAGGTCGTCGTCACCAAGGACGAGACCACGATCGTCGAGGGTGCGGGTGACGCCGACCAGATCCAGGGTCGCGTCAACCAGATCCGTAGCGAGATCGAGAAGAGCGACTCCGACTACGACCGCGAGAAGCTGCAGGAGCGCCTGGCCAAGCTGGCCGGCGGCGTTGCGGTCATCAAGGTCGGCGCGGCCACCGAGGTCGAGCTGAAGGAGCGCAAGCACCGCATCGAGGACGCCGTCCGCAACGCGAAGGCTGCCGTCGAAGAGGGCATCGTCGCCGGTGGCGGCGTCGCCCTGGCGCAGGCTTCGGTCACCGCGTTCGACAAGCTCGAGCTCACCGGCGACGAGGCCACTGGCGCCAACATCGTCAAGGTTGCCCTCGAGGCCCCGCTCAAGCAGATCGCCGTCAACGCCGGTCTCGAAGGCGGAGTCGTGGCCGAGAAGGTTCGCGGACTGCAGGCAGGATGGGGCCTCAACGCCGCGTCCGGTGAGTACGTCGACCTCATCGCCGCGGGCATCATCGACCCGGCGAAGGTGACGCGCTCGGCGCTGCAGAACGCTGCCTCGATCGCGGCGCTCTTCCTCACCACCGAGGCCGTCGTGGCCGACAAGCCCGAGAAGGCCGGTGCCCCCGCGGGCGGCGGCATGCCGGGCGGAGACATGGACTTCTAAGTCCTGACTCCAGTGGGCGCCGCTTGAACGGCGCCTAGCAACAACCTCGAAGTAGGGGCGGATCCGAAAGGGTCCGCCCCTTCTTTCGTGTCCGGGTGGGTACTGGTTCGCGAGTGCTGTGTGCGAGTGCGGTGCGCTCGGCGGGCGCGAATGTCCTGCAGATCGCGTAGCAGGGCGCACATAGTGCAGGACATTCGCCGCGCAGGACCCCTCGGCGGGCGCGAAGGTCCTGCAGATCGCGTATCAGGGCACATATAGTGCAGGACATTCACCGCGCAGGACCCTTGCAGTACAGGACATTCGCAGCGCAGGACATTCGGCGGCCAAGTGACCGCGCGAGCCGCGTCGGCTAGGGACGCTGGCGGTGTTTGCCGGTACTGCCGCCGCGCTCGATACGCCGGTGACGACGCGGTTCGCTGACCGCTGGCTGCTCGCCGGTGATCTCCGGTGGCGCGGGTTGCCGCACGATCGGGGGTGGTGGTGGCAGCAGGATCGTCCGCTCCCCGGTCGGCTCCGGCGCCGGCGAGCGGACCAGGGTCAGCTGCGGCACCGGTGGTGGCGGAGGCGACGGGATGAGCACGAGCTTCGGCGGCCCGCCGTCGGGCACGATCGCCGGCCCCGACTCGGAGACGCCGTAGCGGTTGTGGAAACGACGCAGCGGACCCGGCGCCCACCAGTTGGCGGTGGACATGAGACGCATCGCCGACGGCACCAGGAAGGCCCGGATGATCGTCGCGTCCAGCAGCACGGCCACCGCGGTGCCGACGCCCAATTGCTTGATGAAGAGCACCGACGAACTCGAGAACGCGCCGACGGCGACGCAGAGAAGCAGGGCGGCACTGGAGATGATGCGCCCACTGCGCCCGACGCCGGTGGCCACCGCCTCGACGTTGTCGCCGTCGTGGTCGTAGGACTCCTTGATCCGGGCCAGTAGGAAGACGCCGTAGTCGGTGGATAGCCCGAAACCGATGACCATCACCAGGATCGGTTGACTCAGATCGATCGCGCCGGTGCTCTCGTAGTGCAGCGGCCCCTCGAGGTGGCCGTACTGGAAGATCCAGACCAGCACACCGATGGTCATGCTCACGTTCAGGATATTGACGAGCAGCGTCTTCACCGGCAGCACCACTGAACCGGTGAGCAGGAAGATCACCAGCATGACGGCCAGCCCCACCACCAGGGCGGCCATGGGCAGGTGCGAGAGCATGCTCTCTTCGTTGTCGACGAAGGCCGCCGTCTCACCGCCGACCAGCATCTTGTTGGGGCTGGGCAGGGAGCGGATGCCGTGCAGCGCGGTCTCGGCGGCCTGGCTGAAGGGTCCGGCGAAGACGACCGCGCTCAGGCTCCAGGTGTCACTACCGAGGTAGACCGGTGGCGCCGGGAGCACCACGTGCGGCAGCTTCGCCACCCGCTGGGCCAGTGCGGTGACCTGGGCCTGAGCATCAGCCGGCGCCTCCACCGCGACATTGATGGTGGTGCCACCGGAGTTGGGGAACTCGGTGGCCACCCGCTCGGCCACCGTGCGCACAGCCGAGGTCGTCGGCAGCGAGTCGACATTGATGTTGCTGAACTTGGTGCTGAGCGCGGGCCAGGCCAGCGTCGCGACCAGGATGAGGCTGGCCACCAGCACCGGCTTGGCATGGCGCATCGTCCACTTCGCCAGGCGGTACCAGACGATCTTGTGGACCAGGCCGGTGTCCTTGCGCCGCGCCCGATCCGACCCGGGGAGCGTCAGCGAGTCGATCCGGCGCCCCAGCAGCGCGAGGATGGCCGGCAGCACGACGATCGACACGGTGGCCGAGACGAGGGTTACCGCGGCCCCGCCGACCCCCATCGAGAAGAGGAACTTCTGCGGGAAGAGCATCAGCGACGACATCGAGACGGCGACGGTGAGCGCGCTGAAGAAGACCGTGCGCCCGGCCGCCACCCCGGCCGCCAGCGCCGCCCGCGGGGTGTAGCCGTAGAGGACAGTCTCCTCCCGATACCGGGACATGATGAAGAGGCAGTAATCGATCGCCAACCCCAGCCCCAGGCCGGTGACCAGGTTCAGCACGTAGCTGGAGATGCTGGTGATCTCAACGACGCCGCGGAGCACCATCAGGGTGGTGACGATCGCCAGGATGCCGATCCCGATGGTCACTGTGGCCGCGACCACGCCCCGGAAGATCCAGAGCGCGAGCAGGAAGAGGATGGGGAGCGCGAAGAGTTCTGCCTTGCTCAGGTCACCGGCGACCCGATCACCGATCTCCACACCGGTGACGCTGACCCCGCCGAGGGCGACGTCGGGCTGGTCTTTGAACTGCTCGGAGATGCTCTTGGCCAGGGCGTTGCGGTCGACGCCGCTCTTGAACTGCACGCTGACGATCGCCGACTTGCCGTCTTTGGAGATCAGTGCCGGGCTGTCGCTGTTGAGGAAACTCTGGACGTTGGCCACGCCCTCGTCGCTGAAGAACTTCAGCGCCACCTCGCTGACCCGGTATCGCCCCTGCGTGCTCTTGATGCCGCCGGTCGGACTGACGATGGCGACGATGTCCAGATCGGCGCTCATACCGGCGGCTTTGGTGAGACGCTCGGCGGTGAGGACGCTCTCGGCGGTCGGCGAATCGCTGTCGTTGGTCATCTTGCCCAGCGTCGTCGAACCGACCGCCGCGGCGAGCAACCCGAAGAGGATCGCGCCGAACACAATTACGCGCCCATGTGACACCGTTCGCCGAATCAGGGCAGTGATCATCGAACGGTGCGCACCCCCTATGGCTACCGAGACCGAAATCTTCCGAGTATCGGGGAAGTCTACTGGCGAGTAGCGAAAACGCCATTAGGGAACTTCGTCTAAATAAGATCCCATTCAGCCTGTTTAACCGGGGGTAGCGCTTAGGTCACCAGCAGCCGCGCCGGTGTGAGGAAATTGCCGCCAATCGGGGCAGATCAGGCGCTGATGTCGTGCAGGTGATGCACGAGGTCATGCGCGAAATAACGGCCGAGTGAATCCACTGTGAAGGCGGAGCCGTTCGAGCGGCGTCCCGGACGCTCCCATTGATCCTGCTGCACCGCACCGAAGACCCGGGAGGCGTCACTGAACTGCACCTGCAGCTCAGCCGCGACCTGCGATGGGATCTGTTCGGCGTAGCGGTCGGTCAGCGCCGTCTCATCCTGATCCCAGTTCGGGAACTGGGGGTCGTCATTGTTGAGCATCAGCTCAACGCGTTCGGTCATGATGCGGTTCACGTCCCGTACGTGGCAGGCGTACTCCAGGGTCGACCAGGTGCGCGGCTCCGGGCGCTGCTTGGCGTCCGGCCGGGTCAGGGCGACGGTGAAGCGGTGTCGGGCGTCGTCGACGATCGCCGGGACGTCCCGGCCGCTGACCTGCGCGGCGTCGAAGCCGCACTCCGGACAGGGCTCGTCGAGGACCCAGGTCCAGTCCTTGTCGTCGACCGCAGGCTGCTCCATGCCTTCACGATATCGAAGGGGAATTGGCCTTCGTCGCTGCTGGCGCGGCGTGTCCGACGCTGGCTGCCGCGAGTCGGCTGTCGACTGCTATCGGCACCAACTCAGCCCAGCCGCTCGTCGACGTAGCACCAGCGCCAGGCCTCCCCCGGCTCGACGCTGCGCATCACCGGATGCCCGGTCTGGCGGAAGTGCCCCTCGGCGTGCAGCCCCACCGAGGAGTCGCAGCAGCCGACGTGGCCGCAGCTCAGGCACATTCGCAGATGCACCCAGGCGGTGCCCTCCTCCAGGCACTCGGCGCAGGCGCCCGGCGTCTTCGGCACGGCCGTACGCGGCACGTCGCGTAGGTGCTCACACTCGCCGTCGACGGATGGGCGGGGAACCAGGTCGTTCTCCAGCCGCGAATCCGCGCTCTCCAGCCGGTCCAGCAGCGACTCCTCGACGTCGACGGCCGACATGGCCGCCTGCAGCACCGGATAGTCGAGCGTGCCGGCGTCGCGGGCGTCGAGAATCGTCTCCCGCTCGGCGTCCAGCATCTGCACCCGCAACCGCCGATACGTCACCGACGGTGGCTCGAGTTCGGACTCGCTACGCCCGAGCCGCTCCCAGGCCTGGTTGCTGCGGCTGGTGGCCCGGGCCCGGAGCTGTTCGATGACCTCCTCCGGGTCGGACGGCTCCCGCACCTCCTCCAGGCGCTCCAGGCCGGCCCGGGTCGCTTCGGAGACCAGCGAGGCGGCCTGCAGCGCGTCCTCGGCGGCATCGGGCCCCCGCAGACCGAGACGGCGGACCAGCATCGGGAGAGTCAGGCCCTGGATCAGCAGCGTGCCGGCGACGACGGTGAAGGCGGCGAGTTTCAGCAACGGCAGCTGCGGGATGCTGTCGGGGAGCAGGAAGACCGCGGCCAGGGTCACCACGCCTCGCATCCCGCACCAGGAGATGACGGCCGCCGTCGACCAACTCCAGGCGGCGGCCCGCATCTTCGGCGTCCCGATCTTGTAGGCGCCGCAGGCGGCATAGACCCAGACGGCTCGCACCAGCATGCAGGTCAGCAGCACCGTGATGCAGGTCGTCGCCACCTGCGCGAAGGAGTCACCGGAGTCGTGGACCCCGCGAAGCATGTCCTGCAACTGCAGTCCGATGAGCAGGAAGACCAGGTTCTCCAGCAGGAACTGGATGGTGCGCCAGTTCAGGCTCTCGGAGATGCGCGAGGTCGCCGATTGGATGCGGGGCGCGGTATGGCTGAGCAGCAGGCCGGTGATCACGACGGCGACCACGCCCGAAGAGTGCACCGCTTGGGCCGGCAGGAAGGCGACGTAGGGGGCGACGAAGGAGAGCGTCGTGTCGAGCACGGGCTGATCGATGTGCTTGCGGATGAAGCTGAGCAGCATCGCCACCGCGATGCCGATGACGATGCCACCCACGGCCGCGAGCAGGAAGCGGGCAGCCACCTCGCCGACGGTGATGTTCCTGGTGATTGCGGCGATCGCGGTGTCGAGGGCGACCAGGGAGGTGGCGTCGTTGAAGAGGCTCTCGCCCTCCAGGATCGAGACGGTGCGACGCGGCATGCCGACGCGCCGCCCCACGGCGCTGGCGGCCACCGCGTCCGGGGGCGCAACCACAGCGCCGAGGGCGAACGCGGCGGCGACCGAGATCGCCGGGATCAGCCACCAGGTGACGACCCCGACCACGACCGTGCTCACGGCCACCAACCCGACCGACAGCAGCAGGATCGGGCGGCGATTGCGTTTGATGTCGACGAAGGACATCCGGATGGCCGAGGCGTAGAGCAGCGGGGGTAGCAGCCCGGTGAGGATGACCTCGGGGTTGATCTTCAGGTCCGGGACGCCGGGTACGAAGGATCCGATGACGCCGACCACGACCAGGGCGAGCGGTGGCGAGGCACCGAACCGCTCGGCCAGGCCGGCGACGCTGGCGACGACGACCACGAGGGCGACCAAACCGACGGCGATGTGCACCAAACCATCATGCTCGCCACGTGTTTCGTGCTGAGGTGGGGCGGGAACTGGTCGCCGGGTCGTGACCCGACGACCAGCCGCACCGCTACCGCAGGCTAGTGAGTCGTCACGGTCCCCAGGCTCGCCGATCCAACTGTGCCGCCTTGGTCCCGATCTTGCCGGCCTGCACCATGCTGGCCAGCGAGTCCATGATGACCCGGGCCGAGAGCAGGGCCGTCTGCTCGGACGTGTCGTACGGCGGCGAGCATTCGACCACCTCGATGCCGGCCAGGCCCTCCCGCGCGATGGCGCGGACCATGTTCAGGCCCTCCCGCGGCAGCAGGCCACCCGGCTCCGGCCATCCGGTCCCGGGGACGAAACCGGCGTCGAAGACGTCGATGTCGAACGAGAGGTACACGGCCTTCGCGCCCTTCCACGCGACCTCGAGGGCCGTCTCGACGACCTTCTCCCAGCCGGTCCGCTCGACGTCGCCGACGGTGATGACGGTCGTGCCGCGCTCGCGACCTACCTGCACGCCCGGACGCGGCGCCTGCCATCCTCCGATGCCGACCTGGACCAGGTTCGTTGCCGGCGCGTTCTTGATATTCGTCGCGTGGAACCACGGAGTGGTGTGCATGCGCTCGTCGAGATCCGTCTCCTGGGTGTCGACGTGCCGATCGAAGTGGATGATTCCGATGTTTCCGTCCAGGTGCGGGGCCAGACCGCGGATGGTCGGGAAGCCGATCGAGTGGTCGCCGCCGAGTACCACCGGCATCGCGCCCGACTGCGCGACATGGGCCATGGCCTGGCTGATCTGGTCGAAAGACTTCTCCAGGTTCCCCGGGATCGTGAAGACATCGCCGAGGTCGACCATGTTCACCTGCTCGCGCAGATCCACCCCCTGCTCGTAGGAGTAGGTGCCGAAGAGGTTGGTGGCCCGCCGGATCCCCTGCGGGCCGAATCGGGTACCCGGCCGATAGGTGGCCCCTGAGTCCAGCGGCACGCCGAAGAAGGCGACCTCGGCATCACCGACATCGTGTACGTCCTCCATGAACGGCGACTTGAGGAACGTGCCGGTTTCCCCAGCAAAATGCGGCAGTTCTCCACGGACGAAGGTGGAGATGCGCCGGTCGACGATGGTCGGGGCGGCCTCGAGCCCGAAGGTCAGACCGCGCTCGATCTCCTCCAGGTGCCGACGGTCGGGCAGGCGTCCCTCGGCTTGTTGGGCCCAGTACCCCTCGTCGTTGACTCCCTCGAATGAGTTGGGTGCGCGTTCAGTCACGGCTTGCTCCTGTCCGCATCGTCTTGTCGCAAGCCGGGTACGACGCGCCTCGTCCGGGGAGCTGTTGACCGGCTCCTGCGGTGGATTCTTCTGGTCGGCCCGTCCCCTGTCCAGCATGGACGCGCGATGAAACATGCTGTTCACCTGCGCTGGTGTTCGCCGAAACAGTCAGAGTGTTCGCTAAATCACGACTCGCACAGCGAGGCGTGTCTAGGGTTCCGTACGCGTGGCATGGCGACTGGCGACAGCGACGCGGGGTCTGGTCCGAGAGACACAGGCGATCGTCGGCGCCCGCCGGTCGGTCGTTCCACGGCGGGAGAAAAGCCCGGGAGATTCGTCCAAGTATTTGGAGGTCTCCGTGACTGCAGTAACGACCGACGCCAAGACCGAGCTCGGCTACGAGCAGGAGTTACATCGCGGCGTCGGGGTGTTCGCCTCGTTCGCCGCCGGGTTCTCGTTCGTGTCGATCCTCACGACCGTGTTCCAGTTGTTCGGCCTTGGTTTCTTCCTCGGCGGGGCTTCGTTCTTCTGGACGTGGCCCGTCGTCTTCGCCGGCCAACTCTGTGTGGCGCTGCTCTTCTCAGAACTGGCCGGACGGTGGCCCGTCTCGGGCGCGATCTTTCAGTGGTCGAGTCGCCTCGCCGGCACGATCTGGGGCTGGTTCACCGGATGGATCATGATCATCGGCCAGATCCTCACCACCGCCGTCGCGGCGATCGCCATCCAGGCCGTTCTCCCGTCGATCTGGTCCGGGTTCCAGATCGTCGGCGGCCATGATGCCGACCCCTCGATCCTCTCCCGCACCGGCGCCCAGAACGCCGTCGTGCTCGGCGTCGCCCTGCTCGTCATCACCACGATCGTGAACGTGCTCGGGATCCGGCAGATGGCGGCGGCGACCAGTGTCGGCGTCGCGGTCGAGATCGTCGCCGTCATCACTCTGATCGTGCTGCTCTTCTGCCTCTCCAAGCGCGGCCCGTCCGTCGTCATGCACAACACCGGCTGGGATCCGAAGGCGACCGGCATCAGCAACTATTTCTTTGCCTGGCTCGCCTCGTCACTGATGGCCGCCTACGTCATGGTCGGGTTCGACTCCGCCGGAGAGCTCTCTGAGGAGACGTACACCCCGCGCAAGACCACACCGAAGACGATCATCCGCGCACTCACCACCTCCGGTGCCGGCGGATTGTTGCTGATCCTCGGGGGCTTGATGGCCGCCTCCAGCCTCACCGACGGAAACCTCGCCAGCGGCGGGCTGGCCTGGGTCGTCTCCGACCGGCTCGGCAACGTGGTCGGCCGCCTGCTGCTCTGCTGCGTCGCCGTGGCCGTCTTCGCCTGCACGCTCGCCTGCCAGACGTCGGGCGCCCGGATGATGTACTCGATGTCACGCGAGAAGGCCTTCCCGGGCCACCGCGCCCTGGCCAAGGTCTCGCCCCGCACGGGAACCCCGATCATCACCTCCATCGTCGTCGGCCTCGGTGCCGCCATCGCGCTGCTGGTCAACATCGACTCCACGACGATCTTCACGGCGCTCGCCAGCCTCTGCATCGGCATGCTGTACGTCGCGTACTTCGGGGTGACGATCCCGCTTCTCATCGTGCGGATCCGCCGCGCCAACACCGACCGATTCCCGGCCGGGGTCGATGAGGACGGCAAGCCGTTGTTCTCGCTGGGGAAGTGGGGCATCCCGGTCAACGTGGCCGCCGTCATCTTCCAGGCCATCATGATCGTGAACCTGCTCTGGCCGCGCGCGGTCATCTACGACCTCTCCGGCGACACCTGGTGGCTGAAGTGGAGTGGCCTGCTCTTCGTCGGTATCACGCTGGCGGTCGGCGGGATCTACTTCGCGGTGCGGCAGTTGCACAACAAGATCGTTCTGGTCCACGTGCCCCACAGCGCGGCACTGCTTCCGGTCCGCGACGCGGACGTCGCCGCCGGACAAGCGGCGATGTAACGGCGCTGCCTGGCTCGGGTCCGCCCCCTCCGCCTGAATGACGCAGAAGTCTCCGCCTGACTGACGGAGACGTCTCGAATGGTGAGGTGGCGATCCGGGCCGGGCAGTCGCGTTCTGCCGCTACATCAGGCCGGCTTCGCGCATGCCCTTCAGCGTCGGTGGGATGACAGCGGTCGGGCCGGCGCCGTCGGCGACGGCGTCGATCGTCTTGAGCCCGTCACCGGTGTTGTAGATGACCGTCTCGACGGACGGGTCGAGCTGCCCGGACTCGACGAGCTTCTTCAGCACAGCGACGGTGACGCCGCCGGCGGTCTCGGCGAAGACGCCGGTGGTCGAGGCCAGCAGCCGGATCCCGGCCCGGATCTCATCGTCGTCGACCGAGGCCATCGCGCCACCGGTGGTGCGCACCACGTCGAGCGCGTACGGCCCGTCGGCCGGGTTGCCGATGTTCAGCGACTTGGCGATCCCGGTCGGCTTCACCGGGGTGATGACGTCCTTGCCTTCGGCGAAGGCCGTGGCGATCGGCGAGCAGCCGGCCGACTGGGCGCCGAAGACCTTCCAGGTGCTGGCGTCGACGAGCCCGGCCGCGACCAGCTCCTTGAACGCCTTGTTGACCTTGGTCAGCAGCGAGCCGGAGGCCATCGGCGCCACGATCTGCGGCGGGATACGCCAGCCGAGTTGCTCGGCGACCTCGAAGCCAAGGGTCTTGGAGCCTTCGGCGTAGTACGGGCGGACGTTGACGTTCACGAATCCGGTGGCCTCGAACTCGTCGGTCTCCGACAGCTCCGAGCAGAGCCGATTCACGTCGTCGTAGGAGCCCTGGATACCGACCAGGGTGGTGCCGTAGATGGAGGACTGGACGATCTTGGCCGGCTCGAGGTCCGAGGGGATGAAGACGATGGAGTCCATGCCGATCCGGGCCGCGTGGGCGGCGACCGAGTTGGCCAGATTGCCGGTGGAGGCGCAGGCGATGCGGGTGAATCCGAGCTCGCGGGCCGCCGTCATGGCCACCGAGACGACACGGTCCTTGAAGGAGTGGGTGGGGTTGGCCGAATCGTCCTTGACCCAGAGCGGGGCGGTGAAGCCGAGGGCGGCGCCGAGGTTGTCGGCCCGGATGAGCGGGGTCATGCCGGTGTTGGACTCGACGCGGGTCTCTTCGTTCTGCCCGACCGGCAGCAGGCCGGCGTAGCGCCAGATGGAGTGTGGTCCGGCCTCGATCTCTTCCCGGGTAACCCGGGCCAGCGCCTCGGCGTCGTAGCCGATCTCGAGGGGGCCGAAACACTCGAAGCAGGCGTGCTGCGCACCGAGCGGGTAACTTGCGCCGCAGTTGCGACAGATCAGGCCGGAGGCCGGCGAGGCGGCGCGAGAGAGTAGTGCGGTCATTGCTTGGGAGCCCTTTCTCCTCATCTTCCCCCGGTCACTGTGCGCCGAGGACGGAAGTGGCACCTCTCTGCGATGGCGGGCTCGACCATGCGCTGCTGACGAGCGCGGAAAATCAGGTTTGACGAGACATGTCCATCACAGTGGTTGCCGGGGCTTCATCGGGCCGTTTCCCTCTGCCCCTCTGGATGAGCGGTATGAAGTTGTGGTTCGTTCTGCACCCATTCTGACACATTCAGCTACCCGAGTTTCCGGCCGAAGTGCTGCGAAGCCGCCGTTGCCGACCCGCCTTGGGCCGAACGGCGTGGCTCAGGAGGTGTAGTCGGGCGTGAGAACGACGATCAATGGCCCGCTGGGGAGCCCGTCGAACTTCTCCTTCACCCTTTTGATCACGGGGAATTGGGCCTGCAGCGCCTTCGCCGCGGCTTCGTTGGCCGGATCGCTGGGGTCGTAGTACACGACGGTGGAGGCGATGTTGTTGGTGAGGTTCCCCACGGAGCTCACCGTCCAGCCGCCGGCGACGAACTGGCTGCGGGCCGTCTGGGCCAGGTCGGTCTGCGTCGTGTTATTGAGCACGATGAGCGGGATCGACTTCGAATTGGTGAGAGTCGTCGTTCCGCTCGAGGCTGAGGCGCTGTCCGACGTGGCCGGACTCGAGGAGCTCTGAGCGGCGGATGTGGGCGCGGCTCGCGAGGTCGTCGTCGCCGAAACCGTGTCGGTTGCGACCTCATTGCCGGCGGAATCGGTGACGATGCTCTCTTTGGCGACGGCGACCGACCGTCCGTTGGGGTGGTGCAGGGCAACGATCGCCACTGCGGCGGCAGCGACACCGATGAGAGCCAGGAGAGAGCCTGCGATGCGGTCGAACCGACGCTTGGCCGGACGTTCAGGAGCTATGTGCGACATATAGCTCCAGTTTATACGTCAATACCCAGTCGACGAGCCGAACGCTGGCGCTGACGACTGGCCCGGAGCCGGCGCAGTCGCTTGACCAGCAGCGGGTCAGCGGCGAGCGCGGCGGGCGTGTCGATGAGCGTGTTCAAAACCTGGTAGTACCGCGTGCTCGACATGTCGAAGAGCTCGCGGATCGCCTGCTCCTTGGCGCCTGCGTAGCGCCACCACTGCCGTTCGAAGGCCAGTACCTCACGATCACGGCGAGTCAGTCCGCCAACAACCTCGTCGGCGGCACCGGCCGGCAGGTAGGCCGAGATGCCTTCAGGAGCGGCCGTCGGCTCACTGCAGCCAGCAGCGTCCGTGGCGCTCGATGAGCCGCCCGCTGCGGAGGAAGCCTGTGCGAACTCCATGCGTCCCTGCTCCCCTGACTGTCGTTCGAACCGTTCCGGACTTCACTGCGGCGCTGCCGAGCGCGTCAACTTCACGCCACCGCTGATGCAACTGCAAGACAGCTTAGCGGCTGCCCGATGCCCCTCAGACGAGGGACACCATAACGAATTGCACCATTGTTATTCACTTTATAGGCGCTTCAACACGCGGACGCCAGCCCAAGCTCAGAGCCGGCAGTTATCCACAGGCTGATCGGCCATCCACAGATCTCGCCGAGCGGCCATGGCGCCGCTCCCCGGCGACGAGGCTGGACGGCATGCGAACACCACTGCAACCCATCGACGCCGCGGCACTCCAGCGCTACCGCCAGCAGTTGCAACAAAGCTCGTCGGTGTTGCGGACCCGGGCCGGTGACCTCCGACGCCTGGCGCAGTTGCCCCGGTGGGAGTCCACGGCGGCCCGCCTCTATGAAGACGTGGTCCATCGGGAGGCCCGGCTGCTGGCCGCGGTCGCCGAGCGCCTCCTGGATGCCGCCGAGATCCTGCGCCGGCACATCGATACGGCGACTCACCGTGAGGCCGAACTCGCCGCTGCAGCCAAGGCCACGGCCGCTGCGGCTGGGGGACTCGCTGCCGCGGCCGGGGACGCCATCAGGGGCAGCGTCGCGCCGGTGGCCCGCTCGGTGCTCCGCGATATCGACGGGGCAATGCCGTGACCACGCCGGCCGCTCCGTCGATCTCAGTACGTGGTGGCAGTGGAGGCATCACCGCCGACTGTGACTCGCTCAGGTCCGCAGCCGACTCGCTGGCGGCGATCGGCGTCGAGGCGGCCCGGCTCGCCTTGTCGCTGCACCACGTGCTCTTCGCACCCGAATTGGTCGTCCCGAGCATCCTCGACCCGGCTGGCGGCGCCCGCTTCGAATTCGAACTCGCCGCCGCACTGGACGGGCCCGCCGGGCTGCTGAGCTGCGCCGCCCGACTCGCCGCCCTCGAACTCGAGATCCGCTCGGCCGCCGCGGCGTACCAGGCCGCCGATCACCTGGTCGAGACGGGCGAGCCGTACCTGGATGCCCTGGGATCGCTGCCGAGGGGCGTTGGGGCGGCCGCGGCCGCGCTTGATCAACTGGTGGGCGACCTGCGTTCCGGGCGGCTGGACGCGGTACCCGGGGCGCTGGCTGATCTGCAGGGCACCCTGACGGCCGACCCTTCCCTCGTCGCCGCAGTCGCCAAGAACCTTGGCGGCATGCCGCTCATCGCCGCACTGCGCGCCGAGTTCACCGCCAGCCAGTTGTTGAGCGACGGCGAACCCGTGGTCACCCGGCGCGCACCAGAGCCCGACGCCCCCTACCTGCCGCCTCGCAATCTGGCCCAGATCATCAGCGGACTGGAGCGCCCGATCCCAGGCGGGGACGTAGACGTGCACATCATGCCGAGCGACGCCGGGCGCTCCAGCGACGAACCCGGGCCGCGGCGGGTCATCGTGGACATCCCCGGGACGGACAACTGGGCGCCCTCAAGTGGGAACCCCGACGTCGCCAATCTCGGCACCAACGTGCTCGCCATCGAGGGCGCCGACACGAGCTATGAGCGAGGGGTCATCGAAGCAATGCGGCAGGCCGGCATCCGGGCCGACGACGACGTCATGCTGGTCGGGCACAGCCAGGGCGGGATGGTCGCGGTCAACACAGCGCACGACCTCAGCCGCAGCGGCGAGTTCCAGGTAAGCCATGTGGTGACGGCCGGCTCCCCGATCGCGGGAACGGTCGGCGAACTACCAGCAAATGTCCGGGTTCTGGCGATCGAGAACGACAGCGATATCGTCCCGATGCTCGACGGCGCGGTGAACCCGGATCGACCCAACGTCACCACGGTTACCGTCACCCATCGCTATGACGACATCGACGCCAGCCATGCCCTCGAGACCGCCTACGTCCCGGGCGCCAACGACATCGACGCCGATGGCCGGAGGTATCCATCGGTCGCGGAATTTCTGCAGGGCATCCACGGCTTCGTGAGTTCTGAAAGCATCGTCACTCAGACCTTCCATATTGCGCGTGGCACCGAGTAGGTTGCCCTGATGGACGGACTGATGCAAGACGCACCTCTGACGATTAACTCGATTTTCCAGCGCGGCGAGCAGTACTACGGAGCGAAGACCATCGCGACCCGCACCGTGACCGGAATCGACCACACGACCTTCGCCGAGTGGGCTGTGGCGACTCGCAAGATGGCTGGCGTTCTCGAGTCGCTCGGCTTGAGTAGCGATGCCCGAGTCGGCACCTTCGCCTGGAACAGCGCGTCGCACCTTCAGGCCTATTACGCGGTTCCCTGCACCGGGCGAATCCTGCACACCATCAACATCCGGTACTTCCCGGAGCACGTCACGTACTCGGTAAACCACGCCGAGGACGAGGCGATCTTCGTCGAGAACTCGCTGCTCCCGCTCTTCAGCAAGTACCTCGCCAGCTTCGAGACGGTGAAGCACGTCATCGTTCTCGACGACGGCGGCGGCAACGAACTGCCGGACGACTCGCGGGTCATCAGCTACGCCGACGCGGTGAGCCGGGCTGACGAGATCGACCTCACCGACCGCGTGCAGAACGAGCGTCAGGCGGCCGCCCTCTGCTACACGACCGGGACCACCGGCAATCCAAAGGGTGTTCTCTACAGCCACCGCTCCAACTGGCTGCACGCCAACGCGACGCTGAACGCCGCCACGCTGGCACTCACCGAGCGCGACACCATGCTTCCTGTCGTGCCGATGTTCCACGCCAACGCGTGGGGCTACGCCTACTCCACCGTCCTGGCCGGCGCCTCCATCGTCATGCCCGGGCCGGATCTGACGCCGAAGGGAATCCTGAGCCTCATCGAGTCGGAGAAGGTCACCCTGTCGGCCGGCGTCCCGACCATCTGGATGGGCATGGTCCCGCTGCTCAAGGACTTCGACCTTTCGAGCCTGCGTGAGGTGCTCTGCGGCGGCTCGGCCGTCCCGAAGTTTCTTTCTGAGCAGTGGCGCGAGGCGATCGGCCTGCCGATCACCCAGGGCTGGGGCATGACCGAGACGTCACCAGTCGGCTCGGTCTCGAGCCTGCGCTCCATCTTCGACGACTACACCGACGACCAGAAGGCCGACATCCGGGCCACCGCCGGCATCGCGCTCCCCGGCTTCGAGATGCGCATCGTCGACGAGGAGACTCGCGAGCCACAGCCGTGGAACGACGAGGCCACCGGCGAACTCGAAGTGCGCGGGGCCTGGGTCGCCAGTCAGTATTACCGCACTGACGAGCCCGGCGAGCAGTTCTCCCCGGATGGCTGGCTGCGCACCGGCGACGTCGCCGCGATCTCCGAGTACGGCTACATGCGACTCGTCGACCGCACGAAGGATCTGGTCAAGTCCGGCGGCGAATGGATCAGTTCGGTCGACCTGGAGAACCAGATCATGGCTCACCCGTCGGTGGCCGAGGCGGCCGTCATCGCACTGCCCCACCCGAAGTGGATGGAACGCCCCTTCGCCTGTGTCGTGCTCAAGCCGGGTGAGCAACTGCAGCCGCAGGACATCATCGATTTCCTGGCCAAGACGGTCGACAAGTGGCAACTGCCGGACGAGGTCGTCTTCGTCGACGAGATCCCCAAGACCAGCGTCGGCAAGTTCAGCAAGAAGACGCTGCGCGAGCAGTTCAAGGACCACGTGCTGCCCACCGCCTGAGCAGCGACGCACGTCGCGACGGTGCCCCGCCCGGCAATTGCCTGGTGGGGCACCGTCATATCCGGCGTCATATGGTGAGACGGTGACCTACCTAGCCGCCCCTGACCGCTACGACACGATGACCTACCGCCGCTGTGGCCGCAGCGGGGTGCTGCTGCCCGCCATCTCGCTCGGGCTCTGGCACAACTTCGGCGATGACAAGCCCTTCGACGTGCAGCGCGCGATCCTGCGGCGGGCCTTCGACGCCGGCGTCACCCACTTCGATCTGGCCAACAACTACGGGCCGCCCTACGGCAGCGCCGAGACCAACTTCGGCCGGCACTACCGCGACGACTTCCGCCCCTACCGCGATGAGCTCTTCCTCTCAACCAAGGCCGGGTACGACATGTGGCCGGGACCGTACGGCGACCACGGCTCGCGCAAATACCTGCTCTCGAGCCTGGACCAGTCGCTGACCCGGATGGGGGTCGACTACGTCGACGTCTTCTACTCCCACCGCTTCGACCCGGACACCCCGTTGGAGGAGACGCTCGGCGCGCTCGACACGGCCGTGCGTCAGGGGAAGGCGCTCTACGCCGGGATCTCCTCATACTCCGGCGAGCGGACCGCGCAGGCCGTCCGCATCCTGCGCGATCTCGGCACCCCGGTCCTCATCCATCAGCCCTCCTACTCCCTCCTCAACCGCTGGATCGAGGAGGACCTGCTCGACACCGTCGGCCAGGAGGGCATCGGCCTGATCGCCTTCTCGCCCCTGGCCCAGGGCATGCTCACCTCCAAGTACCTCGACGGCATCCCGCCCGAGTCACGGATGGCGCAGGACAAGTCGCTGGACCCGGACCTGCTAAGCGAGCAGAACCTCACCCACATCCGGGCGCTGAACGACCTCGCCGCCACCCGCGGGCAGTCGCTGGCCCAGCTCGCGCTGGCCTGGTGCCTACGTGATCAGCGGGTCACCTCGGTCCTGGTCGGGGCCAGCAGCGTGGCCCAGCTCGAGGACAACCTGGCCGCCCTGCAGAACCTGGAGTTCAGCGCCGAGGAGTTGGCGGCGATCGACCGGCACGCGGTTGAGGGTGGCATCAACCTCTGGAAGACGAGCTCGGATTCGTGACCGGCGCAGACCCGGGCGCACGGACGGGCCGCGAGCTGCGCCGCGATGATTTTGCGGTGCTGAGGGAGCTACCCACCCGCTGGGCCGACGTCGACATCTATGGCCACGTCAACAACGTCGTGCACTACTCGCTCTTCGATACCGCAGTGAATGGGTGGCTCATCGACGCGACCGGCACCGACATCCGCCGCCTGGACGAGATCGGGTTGGTCGTCGAGACGTCCTGCCAGTACTTCGCCGAGCTGAACTTCCCGTCCGTGGTGACCGCGGGCGTCGGCCTCAGCAAGCTCGGCAACTCCAGCGTTGTCTACCGCCTCGCGCTCTTCACCGAAGACGACGAGCCGGTCGCCGTCGGCCGCTTCGTCCACGTCTACGTGGGCGCGACGAGTCGACGGCCGGTGCCGGTGCCGCAGAGCATCCGAACGGCGCTCGCCACGCTGCGGGTACTACCGGAGTAACAGTCGGCGGAGAATCAGCCGCCGGCCTAACAGCCAACGAATAGCAGCCGACGAATAGCAGCCGACGAGATACCCGCCGACGAGATACCCGCCGACTGATTGGCGGCAGGCGCTACGCCGCTGAGGACTTGGAGCGGGGCCTGGGTTCAGCCGTCGAGTCGCTCAGCGCCTCCGGCGCGTCCCGCAGTTCCGTCAGCGCCTTGGTGACATCGGAGGCGTCGAGGCCGAGTATCGAGAGCAACTCCCGGCATTCGACGACGTCAGTGCTGAGGCCGGCCACGACCCGCACCGCGCGCACGCGGTTCTCGGCGTGGTGCGCGGCCTCGGCCTCGGCGCGCAGTTGCTCGGAGTGCGAGATGTGCGTTTCGGGCGCGAAAGCGCTGCTGGGTGAAGTCATGCAGCCACTCTTCCCAGCCTCCGGGGATATCTAACAGGCCAGATTTCGGCTGATCGCCCGGCCGCTACTCGCCGCCGATCGAGGGGTTTCCGATCTCGATCATCCGCTCCACGGCCGAGCGGGCCCGGGCCGCCATCTGCGGTTCGATGTCGACCTCGACCTGCCCGAAACGCAGCGCGTTCAGCAGCTTGGCCGGCGTGATCATCTTCATGTACTTGCAGGCGGCCCGCGGGTTCACCGGGGCGAACTCCGCCGCCGGGTTGGCCAGCGTGAGCTGGTGCAGCATGCCGATCTCGGTCGCCACCAGCACCCGGCTGGCCTTCGTCTCCCGGGCCGCCTCGAGCATCCCGCCGGTCGAGAGAATCTTGACCCGCTCCTTCGGAACCACACCGGCCCCGACGAGGTAGAGCGCAGAGGTTGCACAGCCGCACTCGGGGTGGACGAAGACGTCGGCATCCGGGTCGGCCTCGATCGTCTCCTTCAGGTGACCACCGTTGATGCCGGCGTGCACGTGGCACTCACCCATCCAGATGTGCATGTTTTCCCGGCCGGTCTCGCGCTTCACGTGCGCACCGAGGAACTGGTCGGGCAGGAAGAGCACCTCCCGATCGGCCGGAATCGAGGCGACCACATCGACAGCGTTCGACGAGGTGCAGCAGATGTCGGTCTCGGCCTTCACCGCCGCCGTCGTGTTGACGTAGGCGACAACCACCGCCCCGGGGTGCTCGGCCTTCCAGGCGCGCAGTTGATCAGCGTCGATGGTGTCGGCCAGCGAGCAGCCGGCGGCGGCGTCGGGAATGATGACCCGCTTCTGCGGCGCGAGCAGCTTCGCAGTCTCCGCCATGAAGTGCACGCCGCAGAAGATGATCTCCCGCTGCGGGGCGCGGGCCGCGATACGGGACAGGGCAAGGGAGTCACCGACGTGATCGGCGACGTCCTGGATCTCGGGGAGCATGTAGTTATGCGCCAGGATGACCGCGTCGCGCTCGGTGGCCAACCGGCGCACCTCGTTCTCCCAGCCCGGTTCCAGTGTCTCGATCACGCCGCCAAGCCTACCGAGTGAGACGACGCCCTTAGTTGCGGTGCGCAGTCGCGCCAGATGAGGGCTGGCTGAGGCAGTCGTTTACCGGCGATCACGGTGGGTAAAACACCACTCAACGGACATGCCTGCTACCAATGCATTCTGTTCGGTACTAGGTACCACACGTACGAGTCCACCCTTTGGAAATACCCGGTTTCAACTTGTGCAGGTCCTTCGGTTGTTCAATACTTTGCTAGTAATAGCGGACGCTGGGGCGTCACCTCGGTGTCCACAACAGGGAGTTCGAAACATGTCACTGGCATCCGTTCGCCGCATCACGCGACCACCAAACATCAAGACACTGGTGCTTCGCCGCGACACCACCTGTGGCTGCGGTACCCGCATGCTGACCGGCGAGGAAGCCGGCTGGGATCGCTCCGCTTTCGTCGTCCGCTGCCTGGTCTGCGTGGCCGACGCCGAAGAGGCCGCCCTCGACGCCCTGTTCAGTGACCCGACGGACGCGCCGGGCATGCAGCAGTGGGTCGCCGAGCACGAGCAGCGGCTGGCCAACC
This sequence comes from Frankineae bacterium MT45, assembly GCA_900100325.1. Classification (NCBI taxonomy): domain Bacteria; kingdom Bacillati; phylum Actinomycetota; class Actinomycetes; order Frankiales; species Frankineae bacterium MT45. The sequence goes on along the minus strand of LT629697.1, from coordinate 1,153,402 downwards.
GGCTGGCCCAGCACTCGGACACCCTGCAGGTCCTCAACGACCGGCGCATTCTCGGCTCGCGCTCCACCATCGACCACATCGTCGTCGGCGCCAGCGGCGTCTTCGTGGTGATCGCCAAGTCCTATGCCAACGCCAAGGTCGACGTGCGTCGCGCCGGCGGCCTATTCGTGCCGGTCCGCAGTCGCCTCGTCGTCGGCACGCGGGACAAGACCGCTCTCATCAGCGCGATGAACCGCCAGGTGTACGCGGTCCGTACCGCGCTCGATCAGAACGACGCCTTCGCCGACGTACCTGTGCAGGCGCTGCTCTGCATCGTCGACGGTGTCTTCCCGTGGATCGGCACGATCGACATCGACGATGTCCAGGTCCGCAATCTCAATGCCACGCTGCGCATCGTGCAGGCCGCCGGCGAGTACGACGCCCCGGCCCGCAGCCAACTGGTCCGTCAGCTGGCCAAGCACCTGCCGCCCGCGGATCGGTAGCAGCGGCTCACTTCGCGGCCGGCGCCGAGGTGCTGGGCCGCGATCTGGCTGGGCCGCGATCTTCGCCTTCCACCCTTGCGGGCACTGATTTCGGGCCATTTCGGTGCCTGCAAGGCTGAAGGGCGAAGATCAGCCCATCCCGGCCGGCAGCGCGGTCGAGTGCACGACGCTCAGCCGCTTGGTCGGACGGGTCAGCGCGACGTAGAGGTCGTTCACCCCACGCGGTGACTCGCCGACGATCTCGGCCGGTTCGACAAGCACGACCGCGTCGAACTCCAACCCCTTCGCATCGTTGACGGTCAGCACGGAGACCGGCGAGCCCAGGGCCGAGGTATCGGCCGTCACCACCTCGGGGCCCAGCAGTGCCGTCACCGTGGCGGTCGCCGCCGAATGGGCCCGGCGGGAGGTGATGACCGCGACCGTGCCGTCACCCACCTGCTTCCAGACGTCGGCCACCACCTCGGCCAGCACGGCAGAGCTGGCCGAATCGCCAGTAATCTTCGTGTACTCCGGCGCCGAGTCGCCCGGACGGGCCGAGGTCGGCACGTCCACCGAGAGACCGGCCGCCCGCACCACCGCTGCGGCGACGTCCATGATCTGACCGGGGGTCCGGTAGTTGACGTTGAGCTTGGCCAACTGCCATCGATCCCCGACGTGCGGGCGCAGCACGTCGCCCCACGAGTCGGCGCCGGCCAGCGCACCGGTCTGCGCGGTGTCGCCGACCAGCGTCATTGAGCGCGACGCGGTACGGCGCATCAGCAGCCGCCACATCATCGCCGAGAGTTCCTGCGCCTCGTCGACGACGATATGGCCGAAGGTCCACTCCCGATCGCCGGCGGCCCGATCGGCCACGCTCCCCAGGGTGACCGTCTCCTGGTACCGCTGCGCCAACTCCTCGGCGCTGATGAACTCCTTACCGCCAAAGGTGTCCTGTACTGCGTCGGCGTACTCGACCTCGGCCTTTCGTTCAGCGGCGGCGACGGCCTCACTGTTGTCGGCGTAGAGCTTCGACTCGTCCGGGCCGAGCAGTTCGGCCGCCTCGTCGAGGAGCGGGACGTCGGAGATCGTCCAGGGTGCACTCCGCGGACGGCGCAGCAGGTCTCGCTCCGAACCGCGCAGCGAGCGGGTCGCCGGAATGCGGTACGCGTCGTCGGCGTAGAGGTCACGCAGCAGCCGTTCAGCGCTCAGCGGCAGCCAGAGCAGGTTGATCTCGCGGCGGACATCGCGCGACTCGTAGAGTTCGGCGGTGAGCGTTGCGCGGGCGTCGGCGTCCAGTTCCACACCGCGCGCATCGGCCAGTTGCCGCACCAGCGAACGGAGCACCTCCTTGACGAAGGTGGTGCGGGCCTGGTTGTGCCGCTGCGAGGAGCGGCGCGCCTTGTCGCGGGCATGCCGAACGTCGTCGGGTTCCAGGTTGATGGCGGTGCCGTCGATATCCAGCGGACGAGGCCGCTCGAGCAGGCGCTGACGCCGCCGCACCGCCTCGGCGATCACTCGAACCATCCGCGGGTCAGCCTTCAGGGCCGCCACCTCCGGTGCGTCCTGGACGTCGGTGCTGACCCCGGGGAAGAGCTCGCCGGGGGTGGCCATCAGGACCGCCTCGGACTCGCCGAGCGCTGGGAGCACCTGCTCGATGTAGCGCAGGAAGACCCGGTTCGGGCCGACCAGCAGCACTCCGCTGCGTGAGATCCGATCCCGGTTCGCGTACAGCAGGAATGCCGTCCGGTGCAGGGCGACGGCCGTCTTGCCGGTGCCGGGGCCACCCTGCACGACGAAGACACCGGCTAGCGGGGCCCGGATGGCCCGGTCCTGATCGGCCTGGATGGTGGCGACGATGTCACGCATCCGGCCGCTGCGCGAGGCGTCCAGGCTGGCGAAGAGCGCGCCCTCACCGATGACGATCTGGCCACCGTCAACCCCGTTGGCCTCGAAGGCGGCGAGGTCGAGGATCTCGTCCTGCACGCCGGTGACCCGCCGGGCGGCGGTGCTGAGCTGGCGGCGCCGCACGATCTCGCGCGGATGGGCTGCGGTCGCCTGGTAGAACGGCTCGGCGGCCGGCGCCCGCCAGTCGACCAGCAGTTCGTTGCGCTCGTCGTCGGCGATGCCGATCCGTCCGATGTAGCGGCGGAGCCCGTCGACCATGTCCAGCCGCCCGAAGCAGAGCCGCTGCTCGACGGCCTGCAGCTGCGAGACCCGTCCGGCGTAGAGCCGGATGAACGCCTCCCGCTCCGAACGGGCAGCCGGGGTACCGGTGGTCGGGTTGCGCGTCGCCACGTCCAATGACGTCGCAGCCTGTTCGCGCAGCGCGTCGAGGTGGGAGTAGAGCAGGGTGAGGTGCTCCTGCTCAATCGCTAGCTGCTGGGCGGTCACGTCCGTCATCGGCGCGTCCGATGTACTGCTCGACTTCTCCGGCATGGCGTTCGGTACGTCTCCTGCTTCAAGCTTCAAGCCTCCGGGCGATGTTGCCCACGATTTGGCGCACTGCGATCATTGCAGCCATGACTGGAGTTGCTATGACCCGCACCTACCGCGTTGCGATGGGCATTGCCGGACCGATTGTCCGCCGCTGGGGACGCTTGGAGGTCACCGGTGCGCACCTGCTCGATCGTCCCGGACCGCTCCTGCTCGTCGCAAACCACGACAGCCAGTGGGATCCGGTGGTCATCGGCGTCTCAGCGGTGAAGCACCGGCAGATCCGGGCGCTGGCCAAGTCGGAGCTCTGGAAGAACAATGCCCTGGCCAAGGTGCTGGACGGCATGGGTCAGATCCCGATCGAGCGCGGCCGCGGCGATGCGAAGGCGATGGAGGCCGCGGCCGACGTGCTGCGGGACGGCGCCTGCATCGGCGTCTTCCCCGAGGGCACGGTCTCACGCGGTCTGGTGACTCGGGCTCACAGTGGCGCCGGCCGGTTGGCCCAGGCCGTGCCGGACGTCTACGTCCTCTGCTGCCGGGTGGTCGGGTCAGTCGATCTGGTTCGGTTCCCGAAGCGCCCGCACGTCAAGATCGAGTACTTCGAGCCGTCCGGTGGGCAGCCGCAGCCGGACGAGAGTGCGATCGCGTTGATGCGCCGGACGGTGGCCGAGATCCGCGTCGGAACTCCTTACGCCATTCCCGGACGGAAGAAGACGGCCGCGAAGTACCGGGCCCGCGCCGAGGAGGTGGCCGCCAAGGCCGCAGCCGAGGCGGCGAAGTCCAGCTCGCCGGCCGCGGATACCACCACCGCCACCGCGACCGCCGAGCCGTCAGCGAAGCCGGTCGAAGCGAAGCCGGTCGAAGCGACGCCGCCTGAGATGTAGCAAAGTGTTACCGCGCTGCGACCATTCAAGGGCGCGGATCCCGGTGTAATTGTGCGACGATCTGCTTGCGCAGGTGATGCGCTGTGGCCCCGGGAGAACGCATGGCACCGTCGACCGACACTCCGGTCCACGGATCGCAGCGCGGGCGGCGCTGGGCGTTGGTCACCGCATGCGGCGTTGTTCTGCTGACAATTGCGGCAGGTCTGGTCATCTGGCAGCTCCAGCGCTCCCCCGCCAGTCATGGCCCAGCAGCGGTGGTGGTCCGCCAGACCGGCGCCACCGACCCGCAGGTCGCGCACATCCTGGTGATCGACTGCGCCGGCGCACCGGCGGCGACTGAACCGACCGCGCTGAACCTCACCTGCGGCGACGGCAGCATCATCTTCAACCGGATCGTCTGGTCCTCCTGGAGTGGAGCCGCGGCCATCGGTACCGGCATGCTCGGGGAGGACAACTGCGTCCCGAACTGTGCCACCGGCACCATCGTCACCGAGTCCGCGACGGTGACCCTCACCGCGCCCGGCCCGGCCGCTGACTCCGCTGCCGCATCGAGCGCGGCCACTAGCGGCGCGGCCTCTAGCTCTGGCGCCGCAACCGGCGCGGAGATCTACACGAGCATGACGATCACGCCGGTGCCGCCGAACAAGGCGGGTTTCCACACGATCACCGCGAAGCTCCCGCAGTAGCCGGGTCAGCGCCAGCCAGCAGCAACGCGGGTCAGTTCACCAGCCGACCGGATCCATCCGCCGGGTCGCCGCGTCGACGATCCGCTCGATGGCGGCGTAGCCGAGGACCTCGGTGCGGGCGGCCAGGAAGTCAGCCAGTTGCATCCGGGCCACCACATGCACGAGCCCGTGCTCGGGCTGCTCGGCCACCATGAAGCCGAGCTGGGCGCCGCCGACGGAGATCACCGAGCGGACGTCGACGAACATCCCGGTCGAGGCGCTCAGCCAGTTGGCGGCCCGCCGGGCGGCGTTGCGGTTGTTGCGGACATAAGACAGCCGGCGGCCGTCCACCACGAAGGTCCGGCCGCTGACCCAGACGTCGGAGTACGGATGGTCCTTGGCGCTGATCGTGAAGACCCCGCCCGGGCCGACCACCATGCGATCGACGTCATCGGCACCGCGGACCCGCACCGAACGCTGCTCCATCGCGGCTAGATCAACCGAAGCCTGGTCTATCGCGGCTTGGTCCGCTGCGGCGCGTTCGCGGGTTTCCCCGACCACCTGGGCCCGCACCGGCACACTGCGCCACAGCGGCCCGAGAAGTTCGAGCTGGGCGTCAACGGTGTCCTCGCCGGCGGGGCCTACGCACCAGGCGCGGTCGTCGCGTACCCGCAGTACGCGGGCGGCGAAGGTGCGAGTGTGGGAGGCCGAATCGTGCGGCAGCGCGTCGGCGGAGTCGGCCCGGTTGGCCCAGACGGCGGTCATCGTGGGGAACCCTTCAAGTGCAGCTATGGTCCCCAGCAGACCAGTCACGACAATCTCGCGACCCATTAACGCTAACACCGATCGAACATTCCGCGAACTCGAAGGTTCGGCCGATGGATGGCTTCCGCGAATGTGGATCCCAAGTGGCAGCGGCCTCTGATCTGTGCTCTCCTCTAAGTTCCGGCTGGGGAGTCGGGAGTCGAGATGGATCCACTAGCACCCCCCGCCCAGCCCTTCCGCACTCAGTCGACTACTGTCCGTAATTCGGCTGAGCGTGAGTCACTACGCGCACAGCAGCTCGTGGCCGCCTACGAGCGTGCCCTGGCCGAGGCGCGCAGCCGGCAGCATCGCTTCGCCGTCGCCGCACGAACCGAGTCCGAGGTTGCGCTGCAGCTGGAGGCCATGCGCCCGCTCGGCTGGCACCTGCTCGCCGACCGCAGTTGGCCCGGCACCCAGGCCAACATCGACCTGATCCACATCGGCCCGGGTGGCATTCTCGTCATCGACGTGAAGAGCTGGCGCGAACCGACAGTGCAGGACGGGCGTCTGCTGCGTCGGCAGGCCGGGCAGCTGGTCGACGCCCAGGATCACCTCGAGCGGATCGTCCGGGTCGCGGAACTCGTCGCCGACGTCACGGCCGAGATCGGTCTCGCCCCGCTGGAGGTTGTTCCAGTGATCCTCTTCGCCGGGCGCCCCGGGGCCGACACCCGGCTGGGACGGGTGAAGATCCTGGATCAGCAATCGGTCATCCCGTGGATGGTGCGACGCGGTTCCCGCCTCACCCCGAACCAGGTCGGCGCGCTAGCCAAGTTGGTCGAGACCAGCTTCCCACCGCACCCGGACTCACCCGCAGCGAAGCCCGCGGCGACGGAGGAGACGGTTGTCGCCACCGTCGTCCCGCGCCCGGTGTCGCCGGCAACACCGCATCGGCCGTCACCAACCCTGCATCAGCGGCGCCCGGAGCAGCCCTCGCTCTTCGACGCGGCAGCACTGGAGGCGGCGCTGCTGCGAGACGCCGGCCGCACGCCGATGGAGGAGTGGATGACATTCCTGCATCCCGAGCAGGTCCGTCTGGTGCGCAGCGTCGGCACCGGGCCGTCCCGCATCCGAGGGGCCGCCGGGACGGGCAAGACTGTCGTCGCCCTGCATCGCGCGGCCTATCTGGCCGAGTCGCTGCCCGGCCCGATCCTGGTCACGTCGTTCATCAACACCCTGCCGCCGGTGCTGCGCGGGCTCTATCAGCGTCTCTCCCCCGCAACTAGCGGACGGGTGGAGTTCCTCAACCTGCACGCCTGGGCGTCCCGGCGTCTCACCGAGCGCGGCCTGCGCCTGCAGGTCGATCCGAAGTTCGCCCAGCTCGCCTTCAACCGGGCCTGGGGGCGCACTGGCAAGCGCTCCTGCCTCGGCGAGATCGGCGTCAACGCCAACTACTGGAAGGAGGAGATCGACCACGTAATCAAGGGACGAGGCATCGTCGACTACTCCGACTACCGCCGATTGGCCCGGGTCGGGCGGCGGACCCGGCTCGGCGAGAAGCAGCGAGAGGCCGTCTGGACGCTCTACTGCGACTACGACGATCAGCTCCGACAGGCGGGGCGTCTGGACTACAACGACCTCCTCACGCTCGCCCTCGACGAGTTCCGCGAACGGCCGCTCAGCACGCCGTATGCCGCCGTCATCGCCGACGAGGTCCAAGACCTGAACTGCCAGGGCGTCCGGCTGCTGCGGGAGATCTCCAGCGAGGGGAGCCGGCTGCTGGTCATCGGTGACGGGCAGCAGCAGATGTACCCCGGTGGCTACACGCTGGCCGAGGCCGGCATCTCGGTGGTGGGACGGTCGACGGTGCTGCGGGTCAACTACCGGAATGCCTCGAAGATCATTGATGAAGCAGCCCGGGTGGTGGCTGCCGACGAGTTCGATGACCTAGAGGGGAGTAGCGAGAGCGGCCTGCGCGAGGTGCTGTCGGTGCGCGAGGGCGGAGACGTGAATCAGGTGGCGGCCGAGAGCATCGACGCGCTGCGCCGTCACGTCATCGAGCGGGTGCGGGAACTGATCACCGCTGGTCAGCGGCCGGCCGACATCGCCGTCCTCTGCTCGACCAACTTCGAGGTGACGGTCTACCAGAACCTGCTGCGCAAGGCGGGCTTCGCTTCACTGCGACTGTCGGAGTACCAGGGCAGCCCGGTCGATGCGGTGAAGGTGGGCACCGTCGCGCGGGCCAAGGGTCTGGAGTTCAGGAACGTCATCCTGCCGGTGCATGAACGTCCGCGATCTCGTACCCGCCCCGAACCGGAGGAGATCCGGCGGGAGCGCGGCGAGCAGAAGCGGCGTGAGCTCTTCGTCGCGATGACCCGGGCCCGGGACAGCCTCTGGGTCGGACGGGTCGCCTCCTGAACGCTTTTGGCGATACGGCACGCCATTCGGTGCCATCTTGCCAAAAGCGACGCGTCAGGGGAGATCGGTGCGCCAGCTGCGTAGTTCAGTCTCGGTCGGCCGGCGCCAACTCACCTCGGCCCACTTCGATCCCGGACCCAGGTCGCCCGCCGCGTAGAAACGCCGCGACGCGCGCGGACCGATCTCCCACGGTCCCAACTCCTGGGAGAGGCGCTCCAGCATCGGCCCGCTGATGATGACGTCGTAGGCCGTCTCGGCGCCCTCGTTGATAAGGACGAAGCCCGCGCCGTGCTCGAAGGCGATCGTCCACGGCGTGACGTAGGCGGCGTCGCGGCGCTGCTCGATGGCGACCATCAGCTCAGCCGCCTCGGCTGATCGGACCACCGAGGTCGCCGCCTCCTCGGCCGCGATCAGGGCCTGCTCAGCGGCATCCAGCGCCTGCGCCGAGGACTCGTCGGCCCGGCGGGCACTCCCGCTGGTGCTGATTGCGGCAACGATCGAGATGACGAGCGCGAGCGACGCAATGACGATCGCAATCCATCCGGGCACGCCCCGATTCTCACCGATCGCCGGCGAGAACCCCCGACGGCACGCTGGCCGCCGCCTCTCCCATGATCTGGCCCTACGCCGCTAGTGCGCCGGCCGTTGCGCGGAAAGTTGTGACTAGCCCAGGGCTGAGTTGATCGCCTCGAGGACCTCCGGCGCGTCCGGCTCGGTGCGCGGACGGAACCGGGCGAGCACCGCGCCGTCGCGACCGACCAGGAACTTCTCGAAGTTCCACTGGATGTCACCGGCCTCGCCGTCAGCGTCCGAGGTCTCGGTGAGGACGCGATACACCTCGTCGCGTCCCGCGCCATTCACGTCCACCTTCGCCGTGAGCGGGAAGGTGACGCCGTAGGTCGCCGAGCAGAATTCGGCGATCTCTTCGGAGGTTCCGGGCTCCTGGCCGCCGAACTGATTGCAGGGGAAGCCGAGGACGGTGAATCCCCGTCCGGCGTACTCCTCCTGCAGCGCCTCCAGCTTGCTGTACTGGGGAGTCAGGCCGCACTTGCTGGCCACGTTGACGACCAGGGTGACCTGGTCGCCGGTCAACTCACCGAAGGTGGTGCTTTCGCCGGCGAGGGTAGTGAGGGTGAAGGGGTGCAGGTCCGTCATGGGATCGACTGTAGCGATCAGGTGAATCTGGGTATGAAGCAGTCAGCCCGAACGACAGAGAGGATGGGCCATGCCTACACGTTCACCCGGCCCCAGCGTCAAGGACAAGCCGCTGTACGAGAAGTTGCGCGACGAGGGGAACTCCAAGGCGAAGTCGGCCCGGATCGCTAACGCCGCCGCCAACACCAGCCGTCGCGCCGTGGGGCGCAAGGGCGGCGAGTCACCGAGCTATGACGACTGGACGGTCGAGCGCCTGCGCAAGCGGGCCGCCGAGATAGGCATCGACGGTCGCTCGTCGATGCGCAAAGGGCAGCTCATCGACGCACTGCGAAACTCGTAACTCTCGCTGCAGCGCCACTCGCGGCGATTGACCAGGAAAAGGCGGGAGATTCTCAGCGGGAGATTCGGGAGTGGACGTCCCGGATCGCGAACTCGAAGAGTGAGGCACTGCTGCTGAGCGAATCCGGCAGGTGCCGGTTCACCTCCAGGCTGAGCACGCCGTGCAGCGTGGCGTAGCACTCCATCGCGGCGGCCAGAGCCTCGACCGGGAGCGTCCCGTCACCGCAGTCAACCCAGCCATTGAGCTCCTCGATCAGCTTCGGGGTCAGCCGGGGGGTTATGCGCTCCACCGCCAGACCGCCCTCCGCCACTAGGTCGAGCATCGTCTGCATCAGCGCCGCCGTCGAGCGCATCGACGCCTCAGTGGTGGCCTCAGTGCCGGTGTAGCCCGGCACCGCCGAGCCGAAGATCAGGCCGTACGCCGTCGGGCTGGCGAGCGCCCACTGCCGATAGGCCAGCGCCACCCGGACGAAGGCCTCGCCCGCCGGGAGTTTGGGCGTCTCCCTCTTGGCCTCGGCGTAGGCCGCGTGCAGGGCCGAGCCGAGCGAGTCGAAGCCGTCGATGATCAGCGCGGTGAGCAGGTCGTCGCGGCTGGGAAAGTAGCGGTACAGCGCCGACGGCGCCATCCCCATCTGCCGGGCGACGGCGCGCAGTGACAGCCCCGCCGGACCGGACTCGGCCATCACCTCCCAGGCCAACTCCTTGATCTCAGCCGTCGTCTCCGCCCGTAGCCGGTCACGCCGGCCCACGGTCGAAGTAGTTGAGGGGCCAATCATTCTTGGAGCCTAACACGAAGTGAACAGTGAACACTTTTAGAACATTGCTCTTGACAGGCGCTTCGCAAAGTGAGAACACTGTTCACAAGACAAACGCTGTTCCGCATTCGCGGCAGGCCCGGAGGACATCATGATCGATCGTTTGGCTCACCTCGTTTTCCATCGGCGGCGCCTCGTGCTCGCCCTCTCCGCCGCCGTCCTCGTCGCGTTCGCGGTGCTGGCCGCCGGGGCCTTCTCGGTGTTGAAGGTCGGCGGCTTCGACGACCCGAAGTCCGGCTCGACGCAGGCCCAGCACCTGCTCGACACCAAGTTCGGGGGGCAGACGAACCTGGTCATGCTGGTGACGCCGGTGACCGGGCACCTCGACGACCCGGCCGTCACCACGGCCGTCCAGAGACTCACCCAGAACCTTCGCAACACCGGGGACGTCGGCGCGATCACCTCGTACTGGTCGACCCATTCCGACTCGCTGCGCACCCGCGACGGGCGCTCCGCCCTGGTCACCATGCACGTGCTCGGCGACGACGACGCCTCCTTCAAATCCGCCCAGACGATCATCGACGACTACGCCCGCACCGACGGGACGATCCAGGTACGGGCCGGCGGCCAACTGGGCGTGAACCACGACGTCACCGCCCAGGTCGGTAAGGACCTCGGCCTCGCCGAGGGGATCGCGGTGCCGATCACGCTGCTACTCCTGGTGCTGGCCTTCGGCAGCCTGGTCGCCGCACTCCTGCCGCTGGGGATCGGCCTCGTCGCCATCGCCGGCACCTTCGCCGAACTGAGCCTCCTCGGGCACGTCACCGACGTGTCGACCTACGCCATCAACCTCACCACCGCCCTCGGGCTGGGGCTGGCCATCGACTACTCGCTCCTCATCGTGAACCGGTTCCGCGAGGAGGTGGCCGCCGGGGCCGACACCGAAGCCGCAGTCGCCCGCACCCTGCATACGGCCGGACGCACCGTCATCTTCAGCTCGGCCACGGTCGCCGTCGCCCTGGCCGCGATGGTGATTTTCCCCTTATATTTCCTGCGTTCCTTCGCCTACGCCGGTATCGGCGTGGTCCTCATCGCGATGCTCGCCGCACTGATCACGCTCCCCGCCCTGCTGAGCTGGCTCGGCGAGCGGGTGAACTCCGGACGGGTGCGGCGGCGGCGCCCGGTGCGCCCGGCGTCCGAGGAGAGCCCCTTCTGGCGTCGCACCGCGACGAGGGTCATGCGCCACCCGGTGGCCATCGCACTGCCGGTCATCGCGGTGCTGCTGGTGATGGGCAGCCCATTCCTGAAGATCGTCTTCTCCACCCCGGACGACCGGGCGCTCCCGACGACCCTGGCCAGCCGCCAGGTCGGCGACGCGCTGCGCAACGACTTCCCGGGCAACGCCACGGCGAACCTCTACGTCGTCATCGATGGGGGCGCCACCTCCACCGCGATCGACGAGTACACCGCCCACGTCTCGACCCTGCCCGGGGTCACCTCGGTGCAGTCCCCAGACGGTCTCTGGCAGTCGGGGCAGCGCAGCGGGACCGCATCGCCGCAGCTCTCGGCGGCCGACGCCCGATACCTGGTGGTGACCGGTCCGACCGACCCGGCGTCCTCGGCGGCCCAGAAGCTCGTCACCTCGATTCGCGGCATCGCCGCACCGGCCAGCACGCAGGTGCACGTCGGTGGCGCGCCGGCTCAACTCGTGGACTCCAAGAACGCGATCGGCTCGCGGCTGCCCTGGGCGCTGCTCTGGATCGCAGTGACGACGTTTGTGCTCCTCTTCCTCTTCACCGGCAGCGTGGTGCTGCCGATCAAGGCCCTTTTGCTCAACGCATTGAGCCTCTCGGCGGTCTTCGGGGCGATGGTCTGGATCTTCCAGGAGGGGCACTTCTCATCACTGCTCGGCTTCACACCGACCCCGATCAACACGTCGATGCCGGTGCTGCTCTTCTGCATCGCCTTCGGCCTCTCGATGGACTACGAGGTCTTTCTCCTCTCCCGGATCAAGGAGGAGCACGACAGGGGTGCGTCCAACACCGAGGCAGTGGCGGCCGGATTGGCCCGCACCGGGCGCATCGTCAGCACCGCGGCGCTGCTGCTCTCAGTGACCTTCTTCGCCTTCGGCACCAGCCACGTCAGCTTCCTGCAGCTCTTCGGCATCGGCACGGCGATCGCCATCATCCTTGACGCCACGGTCATCCGGGGCATCCTGGTGCCGGCCATCATGAAGGTGGCGGGCGACGCGAACTGGTGGGCTCCGGCACCGCTGCGCCGACTGCACAACCGGATCGGGCTGGCCGAGACGTCGATCCCCTCGGACGCTCAGCTGGCCGCGCTCGCCTCAACAACCGAGCCAGCCGAGCCGGCCGAGCCGGCCGGGGCCGGACGGAGCTAACGGGCGGAACCCAGCCGCGGCCACCTGCAGGCCGCCTGCCTCAGCAAAACCTCAAGATCGGCCCTCTGCGGCCGATGGGAGCAGGTATGCGGCAGGCGACCTGGAGGTGGGCCCTCGCGTTGGGGTTACTCGCCTGCGCGGCCTACCTCGCGCTGCCCGCCGGTCTGGTCCGAGTGGCGCTGCTGCTGACCGCCGCCGTCGCCTGCAACGCCGGTGTGGTGCTGGCCGTACAGAAACAGCCGCCGTCGATGCGGTTGGGGTGGCGGCTGCTGGCCACCGCCTGCGCCTGCTTCATCTGTGCCACCCTGCTCTTCAGCATCGACGACCTCATCCGTCATCGGGATCCGGGTGCCTTCAGCTTCCTCGACGTGATTCGCATTAGCGGCTACCTCATCTACTTCCTGGGCATCATGCGGATGAGCCGGTCCCGCGGACTAGCCGTCTCCCGGGAGCGGCACGCCGACTCGGCGATCGTCTACGTCGGGGCATTCTGCCTCTCCTGGCAACTCGTCCTGAGCGGGTATGCCCACGACGCTTCACTGACCACCACGGCCCGGGTCGTCGCCATGACGTACCCCCTGCTGAATCTGGGCGTCCTCTTCACGGCGTCCGGCGCGATCCTGGCCGGCGTCACCCGGCGCGCCTCGGAGCGCTTCCTGCTCGCCGCGATCCTCGGCCTCTTCCTCGCCACCGCGATCGGGCGGGTCATGACGATGCGCCACAACAACCACGCCGGCAGCCTCGCCGGCGTCGTCATGCTCTTCTCCTACGTCATGTTCGCCACCTCAGCCCTGCACCCGACTTCGTCGAAGACCCTCGTCCAGGCGACCGACTCCGGGCTACGGGTCCGGCGCTGGGTTCCGATCGTCGCCTTGGCTGGATTCATGTCTCCGGCCATCCTGCTGCTGGGCACGATCTTCGACTTTCACGTGGACGTCGCCGTCCTCTCGTCGGCCGAGATGGTGCTCTTCGGCCTGGTCGTGCTGCGCGTCTGCTGGCTCTTCATCCGCATCCGCAGCCAGAACCGGCTGCTGCGCAGTCACACCGACTCGCTGCAGGAGGCGCTCGCCACCCAGCAGGCGCTGGAGACCGACCTGCGCTACCTGGCCTTCCACGACAGCCTCACCGGACTCTCCAATCGGGCGTTCCTGAAGCAGCAGGTCGAGACCGCGCTCGCCGCGCCTGATGGCTACGAGTCACTCGCGCTGTGCATCTGCGATCTCGACCAGTTCAAGGGGGTGAACGACAGCCTCGGTCATCAGATCGGTGACGCCTTCCTGGTGGTCGCCAGCCGGCGCCTCACCGAGGTGACCGGCGGCGCGCACACGGTGGTCCGTCTCGGCGGTGACGAGTTCGCGGTGCTCCTCAACGACGTCACCCAGACGTCGGCGGCCACCGAGCTAGCGGCGCGGATCGTCGACGCGCTGCGTGAACCGGCGACCATCGACGGGCGGGAGATCGCCCTCTCCGTGAGTGTCGGCGTCGCGTACGCGCGACCGGATACGACGAGCGAACTGCTGATCAGCGAGGCCGACACCGCCATGTACGAGGCGAAGTCCGCCGGTAAGGACCGCTGGGCCGTCTTCGAGACGTCCATGCGGCTGCGACTGGTCGACGAACTCAACGTCACGAACTCCTTCCAGAGTTCCCTGGACGGCGGCCACTTCTTCCTGCAGTACGAGCCGCAGGTCTCGCTGACCGACGGGCGCCTGGAGGGGTTCGAGGCCCTCGTGCGGTGGGATCACCCCACACTCGGCCTGCTCCCCCCGCTGCGCTTCATCCCGCTGGCCGAGCAGACCGGATTCATCCGCCCGCTCGGCGCCTGGATCCTGCAGCAGGCCTGCGCCGAGGCGGCGAACTGGGAGTCGGAGACCGAGCTGACGATCTCGGTGAACCTCTCCGGACGCCAACTGCAGGACCCCGAACTGGTGGCCCACGTCGGGAGCGCCCTCGCCGAGAGCGGGCTGTCGTCGGATCGTCTCGTCCTTGAGATCACCGAGAGCGTGCTGATGCTCAATCCCAAGCAGGCGGCCCAGACGCTCGTCGAGTTGAAGCAGATGGGAATCCGGATCGCCATCGACGACTTCGGCACCGGTTACTCGTCGCTGAGCTACCTGCAGCTCTTCCCGGTGGACATCCTCAAGATCGACAAGTCCTTCATCGACCCGCTCGAAGACCCCGAGAGCGAGGGTCGGGCCTTCGTGCAGACGATCGTGCGGCTCGCCCACGACCTGAACCTCAGCACCATCGCCGAGGGGGTCGAGGTGCTGTCGCAGCGCGAGACGCTGTCACGCCTGGAGTGCCAGAGCATTCAGGGGTATCTCCTCTCCCGGCCCATGTCCCGCGAGGCCACCCGCGAGTTCATCACCACCTCGGCCGCCGAGCGGGCGAAGGTCACCGCCATTCCCGCCCGCAGGATCGACCCGAAACGCCTCGGCCCGATCGGCCGGACGGGGAGCACGGTCCTCGACCAGTAAGGCCTGTCGGTGGCCGGTACTACGGTCAACCCATGTTCGTTCTGATCCCCGGCGCCGGTGGCAGCGCCTGGTTCTGGCACGCCGTGGTTCAGCGCCTGCGGGAGGGTGGCCAGTGCGCGGTCGCGGTCGAACTCCCCGCCAACGACGAGACAGCCGGCCTCGGCGAATACACCGACGTCGTGGTGCATGCGGTCGAGACGCAGGGCGACGGGACGCCGCTGATCGTGGTCGCGCAGTCGCTGGGCGGCTTCACCGCACCGCTGGTGGCCGACCGCCTCGGCGCGCGGATCATCGTGCTGCTGAACGCGATGATCCCGCTCCCCGGCGAGACTCCCGGTCAGTGGTGGGGCGCCACCGACCAGGCCGCAGCCCGGCGGGCCCTGGACATCGCCGACGGGCGCGACCCCGACGCCGGCTTCGACGTGGAGACGTACTTCCTGCATGATCTGCCGCCCGACGTGCTGGCCGAGTCGGGCGAGCACACCTCGGAGGAGGCGGACGCGGTCTTCGCCTCGGCGCTCACCCTGACGGCCTGGCCACCGGTCCCGACCTACGTGCTGGTCGGTCGTGACGATCGGTTCTTCCCAGCAGAGTTCCAGTGCGAGCTGGCTCAGCAGCGACTCGGGGTAACGGCGGAGGTGGTGCCGGGCGGGCACCTGGCCGCACTGAGCAACCCGGCTCCGATCGCCCAGCGGCTGCTGGAGCTGGCGGGACCGAGTTAGCTCCTCAGCCCGGGCGGCCTACTCCTGCGCGTCGGCGGCGGCGCGTTCTTTGCGGGAGCGCTTGTCGAGGTACATCGCGTTGTCGGCGCGGGCCACCAGGAACTCCGGAGCATCCGAGCCCACTTCGGCGATGGCGACGCCGATGGAGGCGCCGATCTTCAGCGGGCCGCAGGAGAGGTCGTAGGGAACCTTGAAGGCCTCGCGGAGGCGGCTGACCAGCCCGTCGACGCCGGTCCCCTCCTCGCCGGTCGGTTCGCCGCAGAGGATGACGAGTTCGTCGCCGGCCAGCCGGGCCAGTAGGTCGGAGGCGCGCAGCATCTCCAGGGTGCGGTCACAGAAGGCCCGCAGCAGTTCGTCGCCGACGGCGTGACCGTAGGTGTCGTTGATCGACTTGAACCCGTCGAGGTCCAGAAAGATGACGGCGGGCGCCGCCTCGCCGCGCTGATGCTTGGCCATGGCCAGCCGCAGCGACTCCTCGAAGAGCACCCGGTTCGGCAGGCCGGTCATGATGTCGCGGGTCGCGGCGTGGCCCAGTCGCTTCGTCTCGTTGCGCAGTTCCAGCAGCAGCGCGACGTGCTCGGCGATGTCACGCAGGCGCTCGAGCTGGACCCGGCTGAGCTCGTGCTCCTCGTCGCTGAAGGCGCAGATCGTCCCGGCCACCTCGCCGCCGGTGAGGATCAGCGGGGCGGCGGCGTAGAGGCGGATCCGGTCGAACTCGCCGGTGACGTGCGGGTTGGTCGACCAGCGGGCGTCGCGCGTGGCGTCCTTGGTGTAGCTGACGTCCAGGGTGAGGATGCTGGTTGCACACATCGAGTCGGATCGGGCCACATCCGACGGGTCGTACCCGTAGGCGGCGGCCGACCACTGGCGATCGGCGTCGATGAGGTTGACGGCGGCCGTCGGCGTCCCGCAGACGTAGGCGGCCAGCCGGGCCAGCGCGTTCAGCTCGCGGCTGCGGGGCTGGTCGAGCGCGTCGAGACGATGCAGTGCGGAGAGACGCGCAGTCTCCTTCGCCGCTGGCAGCGCGGGGCCGGCCGAGTCGTCGGGGTCCGTCTGTGCCAATACCGTCATGATTACCTGATCGGCAGGATTTCGCGGGTACTTAGCGCAGGCGCGGCAAATCTCAGGCGGTGGGGCGGCGCTGCGCAATGCCGCGGACGTACGCGGCCTGTCCGGCGTGCTGGAGGGAGTCGGAGATGACGCTGACCATCCGCACGCCCAGGGTCACCGGCGGGTCCCACGAGGTGTCGACGACGCGCTCGAGGTCGGCGTCGCTCAGGGTCTTGACGAAGTCGACGGCCTGCTGGTGCACCTCGTCCAGATAGCCGCGGAGCAGCTCGGCCGAGACCTGGACCTGGGGCACCTCCTCGGCCCGCTGCCCGTACCCGGTGGCCGCCTGGTCGAAGGGCAGGTCGAAACGCTGGGCCCAGCCGCCGGAGAACCAGCGCTGCTCGCAGCGGGCGACGTCGGCGACGTGATCGTCCTGGACGCGGGTCAGATGCCAGACCAGCCAGGCGATCGAGTTGGCCTGATCGTCGACCCGGTAGGTGAGTTCGTCCGGGGTCAGTCCATCGAGCAGGCCGTTGACGATGTGATGGATCCGGTCGAAGGCGTCAGAGAGCAGCTCGGCACTGGTCATACACACCAAGTTAGTGCCATTTCGGCTCGGATGCGTGGCAATTCCGCTCAGAGCGGTACCGGGTAAGGCGTCGGGCACCTCCGAGGTACATCACGGATTCCGTCTGGCCGCGCGTCCCCAACGCCGCCGGCTCGCAGGTCACTAGCCTGAGGCGATGAGCAGCGCCCGGCCTCCGACGTCACTCTCACGTTGGGGCGGTTCCGCCTCGGCCTACGCCGCGAGCTTCGCCCGGCTCTGCGCCGGAGCGGTCGAGGCACTTCTCGACGAGACGCGGGTCGGCCACCTCCGAGATCTTCGGCTGCTCGATGTCGGGACGGGGCCAGGAACACTGGCCGCCGACGCCATCACACGCGGCGCCCGTGTCATCGCGGCGGACCCGGACGCCGCCATGCTCGCCTTCGCGGCCGGGCAGGTTCCAGGAGCGACTCTCGTCCGCGCCGCAGCGCCCGGACTGCCTTTCCGATCTGGGTCATTTGATGTGGTGACCGCAAATTTTGTGCTGAACCACGTGGGCGATCCGCGCCGGGCATTGGCCGATCTGGTGCGAGTCACGACGCTCGGCGGCGAGGTCGCACTCACCATCTGGCCGTCGGGGTTGTCGGCCATGAATCAACTCTGGGGCGACGTCCTGGCCGCGAGCGGTGCCGACGCCCCTCCGAATACGCCTCTCCCTCAGGAGCTTGACTTCCCACGCAGTGTGGCCGGCCTCGGCGACCTCCTCATCGGCGCCGGGCTCGTCCCTGAACGCGTCGTGCGGCACGACTGGACGTTCAGGATTCCGCCCGAGGTGCTCTGGCTTGGCCCAGCCGGAGGGGTGGCCACCATCGGTGCTGCTTATCTCAGCCAGAGCGACGAAACCCGGCGCCGCATGAAGCGCGAATACGACCGGCTCGTTCGCCCCCTGACCAGGGACGGGATGTTGGAGCTCCCCATGACGGCGATCCTTGCCGTCGGCGAGAAACACCATTGATTCCCAAGTTGGAGAGCAATTGACACAAACGAGAGCAGTGCTCTTGACAGAGCACTGGCGGCGAGGGCATCATTGCGTCTGACAGCGAGAGAGCAGTGCTCTCGCAAACTACTTCAGGAGGACCCGATGACCAACGAGCAGCGATACCTCGAACCCGGCTGGTTCACTCGCAACGTCTTCAATCGGGGCGTGCGCCGGATGGCCCGCTTCGGCGTCAGCCTGAAGGGCTCACGCGAACTGCGAGTCCGCGGCCGCAAGAGCGGCGAGTGGCGCTCCACGCCGGTCAACCTGCTCACCATCGACGGCGAGCGGTACCTGGTCGCGCCCCGCGGTGTGACCCAGTGGGTGCGCAATCTGCGGGCGGCCGGCGGCGGCGAGTTGAAGATCGGGCGCCGGGTCGAGGCGTTCGTCGCCGACGAGCTGAGTGACGACGTCAAGGCGCCGGTGCTGCGCGAGTACCTGCGCGCCTGGAAGTGGGAGGTCGGAATGTTCTTCGAAGGTCTCGACGCCGACTCCCCGGAGGAGAAGCTGAGTGAGGTCGCCCCGGGATTCCCAGTGTTCCGTATCGCACAGGCGGCCTAGGCGGCCTAGCTCCGTCGGATCGTCCAGCGGCGGGCACCAACGTTCTCAGGCAAATTTCGATCGGGTCAGGATGTATCAATTCGGCCGCCTGAGGGTCTGCTTAGACGACGACAAAATTAGCGCGTACCTCACACGTGCCACGGTCGTTGAACAGAGTGTCCGGGCCTTCACTCCACCGACGCGCAGGCTCAGACAGGACTCAGGTGCAAACCATCGGAGCCGATAAGAGCAAGTACGCAGACGATCTGAATGAGGAGCCATGATGACCAGACCCCACGTCATCGCCGAGGCCGACTACCTACCCGCAGCGGTCCGACTGAGTGACGCCGAGAAGCGCATGTACCAGGCCGAAGTCGCCCTGCACGAAGCACGCCAGAGTGGCGTCGACGCGTGGATCACCGCAGCTTGCGACCGCCTCCACGAGGCGATCCTGGCTCACAACGCCGCCCGCCGCCAGCTCGCCCAGCTCGACGAGCAGCTGCGCCCGGCCTGCTGAGCCGCCACAATCCTGCAGTAGCTCCACCGTTTATCGGTAGAACCACCGCCCTATCGCGTCACCGTAGAGCCGGGGTCGTTCACGCTCGATCGAGCTGAACCATCCCGGCTCAACTGCGTTCCCACCCGGCCTGCCGGCAACTAGGATCTGCAGATGACCTCCGCCGGTTCGATGCGTCACCGGATCAGAGTCGGCGGTCAACTCGCCCGCACGTGGCGCCCCACCGGCCGCCAACTGCGGGCGTTGCTGCGCTCGATCATCACCTCCTACATCGCCCTCGGGATCGCCCTCTACGTCCTCCCCGGCGAGCAGGCGACCGGCCCGATTCCCGTACTCACGCTGGCCATTCTCGTCGCCGGCATCGGCGTCCTACTGCGACCGCTGCTGCTCACCCTGGCCGTCCTCCTCGGCTCCTTCGGATTGCTGCTCGTCGGCATCCTCAGCCAGGCGATCATTCTTGGCGTCGCCATCGCCATCTCCCCCGACATCCAGCTGGCCAGCACGGCCCAGGTCATCCTGGTCTCGTGGAGCGCGGCCATCGTCGCCGCGCTGGTGAACTGGCTCTTCGACGCGGGCAGTGAGGACTCCTTCCTGGCCCAGCTCCTCGGCCGGGCGGTGCGGGTGGCCCGTCGGCAGCGCGGCTTGGCCGAGTTGGGCGGTCCGGGAAGCCTCATCATCCAGCTCGACGGCGTCGGTGAGACCGTGCTGCGGCAGGCCATCACCGCCGGAGCCATGCCGACGCTCTCGACCTGGCTGCGCAGCGGGACGCACACCCTGCGCGGCTGGCACACCGGGCTGCCGGCCACCACGCCGGCCGGGCAGGCCGTCCTCCTCTACGGAGACACCACCCAGATCCCCTCCTTCCGCTGGTACGAGAAGGAGTCGGCTCGCCTGATGGTGGCCAACCACCCGCGGGACGCGGCCGAACTCGACCAGCGCCTTAACCACAGCGGGGCCCTGCTCACCGACGGCGGGGTGAGCATCTCCAACCTCTTCTCCGGCGGCGCGGCGACGAACCTGCTGACCATGAGCGACGCCCGCCTGCCACCGCGCACCACCCGCGGCTTCGCCTCCTTCGCCACCACCGCCGGCGGCCTGCTCCACTCGCTGGTCGTCTTCGTCGGCGTCATCATCACCGAGATCTACCAAGGGCGCCGGCAGCGCCGCCGCCGGGTCGAGCCCCGGGTGCGACGGGGCTGGCTCTTCGCCCTGCTGCGAGCGGTCACGACCGCACTGCTGCGGGACCTGAACGTCGCACTCGTCACCGAGCAGATCGCCCGCGGCGCGCCGGTGATCTACGTCGATTTCCTGGACTACGACGAGGTGGCGCATCACGCTGGGCCGAGCCGTCCCGAGTCGATGCGCATCCTGGACGGCCTCGACCGTCTGCTGCGCTTCTTCGCCGACGTCGTCACGGCGACGGGTCACGAGTACACCCTGGTCGTGGTCTCCGACCACGGGCAGGCGCAGGGCGCCACCTTCGACCAGCTGACCGGCGGGCCGCTGCACGCGCTCGTCGACTCGCTCTGCGACGCACCGGAGGCGGCGACCGACCACGCCGACGCGGCCGGCGCCGACTCCGCCCCGGCGGAGCGTTGGGGACCGGCCAACCTGCTGCTCACCGGGGTGGCCCGCTCCACGAACGTGGCCGCCCGGGCCGTCACCCGATCGACCTCTGATTTCGGGTCGAAGGGCGCCGGCGCCCCGGTGGCCGAACCGCCACCCGCGGAGAGCACAACCGCTGGAGCGAAAGAGTCGCGGGCGGCTCGCCGGGCCGGCAAGCAGGTGACCCTCGGCGAAGGCAAGTCAGGGAAGTCGGCGGCACCCGAGCCGGAGACGGGTCCACCCACCGGTGTCGTGGTGGCCGCGAGTGGAAGCCTGGCCCACCTGTACCTGGCCGATCATCCCGGTGTGGCCACCGCCGAGGAGATCAGTCGCCGCCATCCGCGCCTCATCGACGGGTTGGCGCAGTGCCCGCAGATCGGGGTGGTGCTGCTGCGCTCGACCTCAGCCGAGGGCGACCTGCTGGCCGTCGGAGCCGAGGGCTGGCGGCGCGTGCAGAGCGACGCCACGACGAGCGGCGGCGAGGGCGACGACCCGCTGGAGGTCTTCGGCGCGTCGGCGGCGGCCGATGTCATTGCCCTCTTCGCCCGCGAGCACGTCGGGGATCTGGTGCTGCTCGGACGCTTCGACCCGTCGACGGCCGAGGTGGTCGCCTTCGAGGAACTGGTCGGATCGCACGGCGGTCTCGGTGGGGGGCAGACCGACGCCGTCTTCATCCACCCGAGTGATTGGGACGTCCCGGCCGCCGCACCGTTGAGCGGGCGTCAGGTGCACGACGTCCTGGTCGCCCGTCTCCCCCGCAGTGGCGATGATGCGGCCAACACCTTCGCCCGGCGCAGCGAAGCCGCCACGCGATGAGCGGCCCGAGCCCACGCTCACGTGGTGACGACCTGTCGGTCACCTGGTGGGGGCATGCGAGCACCACGATCGAACTCGCCGGCTGCCGGGTGCTCACCGACCCGCTCTTCTCGACGCGGCTGGCGCATCTGCGTCGGGTCGGTGGTCCGGTTCCGGTCCCCGACGCGCGCCGGGCCGACGTCGTGGTGATCTCGCATCTGCATCGCGACCACCTGCACACCGCGTCGCTGGCCGAGCTGCCACCGAGCACCCGGGTCATCGCCCCGCGCGGCGCTTCGGCAGCGGTGGCCCGAGCGCAGCCGAAGCTGGCCGAACGCTTCGAGGAGATCGACGTCGGCGAGAGCATCACCGTCGGCGGAGTACGAATCGAGGCGGTGCCGGCCGCGCACGATGGGCGACGGGCTCCGCGGTCGCGCTTCCGGGCCACCGCACTCGGATACCGACTCGGGTCGGTGGACGCCGACGCGCCCCGTGTCTGGTTCGCCGGTGACACCGGGCTCTTCGACGGCATGCGTGAGATTGGCCCGGTGGAGGTCGCCGTCGTGCCCGTCGGCGGATGGGGGCCGACGCTGGGCGATGAGCACCTCGACCCGGAGCAGGCCTGCGAGGCGGTGCAGCGGGTCGGTGCCCGCGACGCGGTCCCGATCCACTTCGGTACCTACTGGCCCACCGGGCTGCGCCGGGCCCATCCAACGAGTTTCCGGCGCCTCTGCCAGGAGCCGGGGTCGCGTTTCGTCGCCGCCCTGGCCGCGAGCCAGCCGCAGACGCGGGCCCACCTGCTCGCGCTCGGCCAGCGGGTGGAGCTTCCCGGGCCGCGCTGACCCGCGTGGCGTTCAAGCTCCCCGGAAACCTGCCGATATGAGCGTTAGCATCAGATTGTTCGAACGTGGCGAGTTCTCTCGACAGCGCGGTCCGGACTGCCGTCACGGCTCTATCCAGTCGGCATGTCCACGCGCGCGAGGTGCTCATGATCGTTCCCGTCGTCACCCCTGAATTGGCCGAACGCTCGCTCATCGGCGCGGCCGTGCACGCGTTCTCGGCGCGAGCCCACAGCCGGGCCAATCCGACCGACCAGACCGATCTCGAGTTCGCGCGCCAGATCCCGAAGCCGGACGAGCTGGCCGAGTCCGCGACCGTCTACGCGATCAGCCTGGTCTGGTGGGCCCATCAGGACCTGCACGCCCGGCGCGAACTTCTGGACGCCGCCACCGCGCTGATGCTCGCCTATGTCGACGACGACGCCCGCGAGCGTCCCTTCGAGGCCGGGTACCGGATCTTCGCAACCCAACTGGTCCAGGCCGCGCTGGTACCCCGGGTCGACGCCGAGATCGACCTGCGGCCGCTGCTCTCGGGCGTCACCGAGATCGACCTGATGACGGCCCGTTTCGCCGACACCGCCGCCCACGCCCTGCTGCTCACCGACCGGGAGACCTTCGGCGATCCGGCCCAGTCGGCCGAGACGATGCGCGACGAGATGATCCAACTCGCGTTCTGCTCGCGCGCGGCCTGAATCCCGCTCGTCCGGGGCTGGAAATCTTTTTTCGACGAATCACAGTTTCAATTTGACGTCGAATAGTTTCCGAGGAAACATTGTCCTTACGCGGTACCGGGGGGTACGGCAAAGAGCGCATCACAGTGAGTGACAGAGAATCCGATCGGCTCGGGGGAACCGGCGGATGTGACGGTCGACGGGGATCGGGGGATCCGCGCGGCCGTCAGGCAGAGATCGATTCGGGGGTTTCGATCATCGCCGGTCACCAGAGCGGTGCGCCACGCAGCGGCAACGCGGCTTCGGGCCTGACCAGGCGTTCGAAGCCGCGTTCTGCTATTTCGGCGTGTATTTATAGACGGTTGCCCAGTCGACGTCGATATGGCCGGCCGCCGTGTCGTTCGTCGGTTCGGTTCCGTCGAGGTTCGTCTCAGCTTGAAGAATCCAGTGCATCGGCTTGTGCGGTACCTGCGTCGTGTTCGTGAAGACGACCGTTCCGTCGATGTAGAAGACGACCTTCCCCGGAGTCCAGTCGATGGTGACGGTGTGCCAGTCGGCCAACGAGACGCCGGTGTGCTGGTAGGCGACCACACCCTTGGGGTTGGATGCGGTGGCCGGCTGGGCGTAGAGGGATCCCGCATTGATCGTGCCGTCGAGATTCATCTCCGGGAAATCGATCTCGCCGTCGTCGGGCCAGCGTGTGCTGTCCGGCCAGAGCAGGAAGGCGATCTTGTAGCCGTAGACCGGGTCGACCCTCATCCGCACGCTGTACCGGCCGTAGGTCTGGCCTCCGTCGGAGCCCGGGCCGGAGCCGAATCGCTTGCTGGAGGAACGGCCGCCGACGAGCGGAGCGGGTGCCGCGACCAGGTGCTCCCCGCCCTCGGTGTGCAGGTACATGTCGAGCATTCCGTCGTGCACGGAGAGCACCTTGTCCGGACGGTAGGTGCCCTGCTTGGACGTGTCATTGGCGCCGTTGTAACCCGTCCATTTGCTCGCGTAGGTACGGGAGAACGTGCCGAGCGGGGCCGGTTTGGTGAAATCCTCGGCGAAGACCTGCGTCCACCCCGGCAGATTGCCGACCGGCATGGCGTCACTAGTCGCTGGCACGGTGTCGTGGTCGGACTTCACCTGGCGGGAGACGACAAGCGCCGCGAGCAGTAGCGCGAGAACGGCGACCAGCCAGAGCGTGCGGCGCGGCGGCGAGGTGCGTAGCTCACTCGACACTTCAGGCGGCAGAGGTGCCCGCGGGTAGGCCGTCGCGCCCGGGTGAGCGGTGGTGCCGGGATTGCGGATGGCCGGTGGTGGTACCCGGAGGCGCCCCTGGGTCTGCTGCGCCGGCTGGCCCTGTTGCGTCGGCTGGGTCTGCTGCGTCGGCTGGCCGTGCGGCTCGGGCTGCGCGGGCACGAAGTCACGCGTTGTCGACATGTGCGCGCTCCTTACCGTGGTCGGGCCTGGACCTGAACTTCCGGCTCATTCGTCAATGCCCTGGCCTGCAGCGTGCGGTAGCCGTCTCATGCTCGTGGCGACACCTCCGACATTGCAGGCGCCGCGTTCGTGTCGAATTTACCAAGCGTCCGTGACGCCGATGGACGAGCGCAGACACAGGATATTCGACCCACCTCTGGGCGATTCCAGCACCGTGCAGCCGGCACGGCGCAACGGCACTCAAGCGTGACGAGGCGCCTACTTCAAGTGTGCACACCGCTCGGAGTGGGTGCCAGCGCACTCCCCATGAATTGGCAATGGATCCGGGTGATCTCAGATGCGGAACTGCCGGGTGAGGGTGTCGAGCTCGACCGCGAGGCCAGCCAGTTCGTCGGCCGACTTGCCGGTGGCCCGGGCGGCGGTGGCGGTGGTCGTCGTCCCCTCCGAGAGCTCACTCATGTTGACGCTCACCGTGCCGGTGCCCTCGGCGATCTGCGAGATCGATCGGCTCATCTCGGCGGTGGTGGCACTCTGCTCGGCGACCGCGGCGGCGATCGTCGACTGGTAGTCGCTGATCTGGTTGATCGTCTGGCTCACCTCGCCGATGGCGGCGACGGCGGCCGTGGTGCCGTTCTGAATGGTGTCGACGAGGGTCGAGATGTCGCTGGTGGCCCGGGCCGTCTCCTCGGCGAGCTGCTTCACCTCGGTGGCGACGACGGCGAAGCCCTTACCGGCCTCGCCGGCGCGGGCCGCCTCAATCGTGGCGTTGAGAGCCAGCAGGTTCGTTTGCCCGGCGATCGTCTGGATGAGCTTGAGGACGGTGCCGACCTCCTCCGACGACGTGCCGAGCTGAGCGATCGTCGTGGTGGTGGACTGCGCGGTGCGGACGGCGTCCTGAGCCACGCCCGATGCCTCGGCCGCGCTGCGGGAGATCTCCTGGACGGAGGCGTCCATCTCGGTGGCGGCGCCGGCCATCATCTGGACGTTGTCATCGACCTGGTTGATCGCCTCGGCGACCTGACCGGCCTGACCGGAGGTCTGCTCGGAGCTGCCGGTCAGCTGGTCGGCGATCTCGGTGAGCGACTGGGCCGAACCGGCGAGCTGCTGCGAGTGGCCGGAGACCGTGGTGAGGACGTTGCGGACGTCGGCGACTGCGGTGTTCACCGCCTCGCTGAGTTCACCCAGCTCATCGTTGCTCGTCACCTCGACCTGAGCCGTGTAGTCACGCTCGGCCATCTGGCGCAGCACAGTGACCGCGCGACGCAGCGGGATGAGGATCGAGCGTGAGATGAAGACACCGGCTGCGGCGAGCAGCAGCGCGCCCAGCACGATGGCCACGATCGTCAGCGTCGTCGACGAGTGGTAGGTGCTGTCGGCCGTGGCCTGATCGGCTGCGGCGTCGGCCAGCATCGTGCCGGAGAGGTCGTCGATGCGGCTCTGGACGATCTCGAAGTTGAGCTCGCTCTGATCCTTGGCGTAGGTGTTCCAGGCCGACGTGACGTAGTCGAGTTCGGGGCCTTCCCCGCCGTTCATCTGGGCCGCTTTGAGGCTTGCGACGGCGGCCAGTACCTTGGCCGCGGCGGCGTGCTCCACGTTGGGCGTGTAGCCGCTCTTCACCAGTTCAGCCTCGACGACGCCGGCGCGCAGGTCGCCCAGGGTGCGGGCGGGAAGCAGGTTCTGGGTGCGGCTCTGGGTGGCGAGTTCGTGGAGCGTGCGCTGGCCGGAGTAGCCGACCCAACCAACGATGGTGGCCGTCCCCAGACCGAGCAGCACGAGGAGCACGAGCTTGCGCCCGACCGTCAACTTGATGGTTCGCAACACTTCTGGGTACTGCCTCTCGAGGAAACGTACGGGCCCGCCACGGTGGAGGGTTCAAACCGGACTATCGGCCCGAGACGCACGCACATGAGCGAGAGCTGAGTGGGACGGCGTCGTGAGGTGGCGCCGCGGTCGGTGCGCGAGGCTGTTGCGCCGGTGAACACGGAACTCCGGCGGCCCTGTCCGCCGTTCGTCCTAGCGCGCCGTCTGATCGTCGGTGTTGCATACTCTCGGGCGTGCCGAACCCGGATGCGATCCCCAGCCCTGACGCGCCTCGTCTCCGCCTGGCCGGCTCGGTAAGTATCTTCGTCGGCGCTGTGCTTGCGCTAGTTTCGCTCGCCGGACTGCGGTGGTACACATTTGTCGGGCCGAACGTGATTCCCGATCTGTCCGCGCTGGGCAACAGCGACAGCGCTGGAGTGATGATGGTGGTGTCGCCGAACATTGGGCGGCAGCACTCGTTGGTCACTTGGATACTGTTCGCTGCCTGCGTCGGTGCGAGCGTCGTCGCTGCTTCCTCCGGGTCTCGTGCCCGTTGGGTGGCCGCCGCGACAGGTGGGATCTTGGCCGGAGTGCTCGTCGTCTCAGCTGTCGCCCGGGTTGGGTTCGCCACGCTCGACGTGCACGATTCCCCTTCCGGACCGGACGGGGTGAGAGTTGCAGTCCATGCCGGGTTCTGGCTGGCGCTGGTTGGATACATCCTTATCGGCGCCGGCGGTGTATTCGCAGCGATCCGGGCGAGGTCGAACATCGCACCCGTCGAGCCTTTAGAACCTTGGCAAGCAACGCGTACCAGCTAGTGCTCCTCGCTCGTCCGAGCGTCGGCATAACACGTCTTAGTGTCGGCGGGTTGGGCCGATGATGGCGACTACTGACTCAGTTGGGGCGAAGTATTACGTCGTCAAAAGATCCGGACCCGTCGGGCATCTTGGCGCAGGCGAGTTCGTTGAGCGAACTGACCGGAGGATGGTGCCCCAGATCGAATTTGGCTGCGTAGCAGATAGTTTCTGTTTCCATCGGATCGATACCACTGGCTAGGTAGAGCTGGCCGCTACTGAAGTACAGAGTTGATGTCGACCCGGCTGGAACGACGCTCGTCCCCAGCAGGCCCGATTCCGGAGGCGGCTTTACCGAGGTTGGACCATGCGCCAACCTCGTCGTCAGGTCGTGGATATACGACTCAGCGACTTGCTGAGCCTTACCGTGAGCCAACGATCGCGCGTGATTGATTCGCCGATTCTCCGAAATTTGACGGAGCGCGAAGAATAGGACTATCGCCACGATTGCGACCAACACTGCTGCAGCCATCCGGTTGATACGTCTCGCAGGTCTGCGCATTGCCGTCGCCATCCGAAGAGCGTAGCTGCGCGGACCCAGACATCTCCCTGAAACCGGGAGAGTCACCAATCACCCGAAGTAGGTGTAACCCATCAGCCGAAACACTGTCACCAATCACCCGAAGGCCAAATGGGAAGCATCAACCGATGCCAATACAAGAATTTGGGGCCGACGAGGGGACTTGAACCCCTAACCGCCCGATTACAAGTCGGGTGCGCTACCAATTGCGCCACGTCGGCAAGCCGGGCAGGCAGCACCGTTCGGTGTCGCCCGCGCCAGTAGACCATCGTAGTCTGGCCGCAGACCGCGACGAACCACCAGCCGCGCTAGCCGCGGTAAGCGTCCGGCGAGCCGACGATCGCGTGGTCGTAGGCGTAGACGATGGCCGCCGCCCGGTCCCGCAGATCGAGCTTGGTGAAGATCCGTCCGATATGGCTCTTCACAGTCAGCTCCGAGATGTGCAGCGCCGCCGCGATCTCACCATTGCTCAGCCCCTGGCCGATCGCCTGCAGCACGTCGTTCTCGCGCGCCGTGAGTTCCGCACTCCCGGCCGACGGACGCGGCGGCGCGGCTCGCCGGTAGGCGGCGAGCACTCGGGCCGTCACCGCCGGGTCCAGCCAGGCATCCCCGGCAGCGACGGTGCGCACCGCGCGGATCAGATCCTCGGCCGGCGAATCCTTGAGGATGAAGCCGGCGGCACCGGCCCGCAGCGCACCGGAGAGCATCTCGTCGTCGTCGAAGGTCGTGAGCGTCAGGACTGGCGGGTGGCTGCCCGCGTCGCCGAGTCGCTGGGTGGCCGTGATGCCGTCGACGTGCTTCATCCGCAGGTCCATGATGATGACGTCGATGTGGTGTTCGGCCACCGCGGCCGGTACCTGATCGCCGTCCGAGCACTCGGCGACGATGTTGAACCCGTCTCGACGGCGCAGGATGCGGCGCAGCCCAGACCGGACGAGTTCCTGATCGTCGACCAGCAGCACGTTCGTCGCAGCTTCGTCCATCTCCGACCCGGCTTCGCCGGCCATCAACGCAGACGCCGGGGTGTGAGGGTGAGCCAGGGGCAGTCGTCGCCCGTCCGGGCCGGCGGACGCGAGGCGGACGAACTCTCACTTGAGGGCACCCGGAGCGTCACCTGCCAGCTGTCACCCTCGGCACCGGCGCGGATCGTGCCGCCGAGCTGACGCGCCCGATCGGCCATGCCGGTCAGACCCGACCCACCGGCGTTCATGCGCTGCCGTGGCTCGGCCACCCGGTTGCGGACACTCAGCCGCGCCTCGCCTCCCGTCAAGTCCAGCTTTAGCTCAACCGATTCGCCCGGCGCATGCTTCGCCACATTCGTCAATGATTCCTGGATGATCCGGTAGATGCCTAGACCCAGCGCCGGCGCGACCGTACCCGGGTCACCCTTCAATTCGTACTCGACTTTCAGGCCGGCGGACTGGAATCCGGCCACCAGTTCAGCGATCTCGGCCGTGCCGGGTAGGGGTTGCAGTTGGGACGGCTCGGTGGCCAGCACGCTCACGGTGCGCCGGATGTCAGACATCGCCTGCCGGCCGACCTGTTCGGCATCAGCCAACGCCTCCAGCGCCTCGGCGACGTCGGCCCCCTCCTCCAGCACGTGGCGTGCTCCGGTGATGTGCAGCAGCGTGACGCTGAGCGAATGCGCCACGACATCGTGCACTTCCCGAGCAATTCGCTGCCGCTCAGCCAGCGCGGCCTGCGCACCCTCGACGTCACGCTTGGCCCGTTCGGCGGTGAGCGCCCTCATCTGCCAGCGCATCATGTACCCGACGTCCAAGCCCAGCAGCACGCCGCAGCAGTAGGTGATGACGCCGGGAAGCGTACCGATCGTCGATGCGGTGACCAGCAGCGCGATGCTGGCCGACGTGGCGATCAGACCGACGATTGCCCCCTCGGTGGCCGTCAACTCCGCCGCCACGACCATCAACACCAGCGGCGCCGCGTCGGCCGGGCCGTAGTTCTTCAGCGGTTCCGAGAGCAGCCATCCAATACCGATCAGCACCACCGGCAGGTTCACCCACCACGGCACCCACCACCGCAGCGTCATATTGGCGATGCCGGGAAGGATCGCGATCAGGCCGGCCAGCGCGATGGACGTCGGCGGCCAGAGCGCCCCGCGCTGGGCCACCGCAACGACGGCAAAGACGATGCCGCAACCGTAGGTGCAGAGCGGGATCCACAGCGGAAAGTCGAGGCCGTGACGCTCCCGTTTGGCTTCGTAGCGCGAGCGCAGAGCCTCCGGCATCGACGCGATTCGGCTGGACACGGGTTCAGCCTAGGCAGCCCGACGGCGCGCGTCACCATCCCACGGTCGCAGTCGGAGTAGTACCCCGGTAGTAACCGCGATTGGGTCCTTCGGCACGACGATTCACACCCCTCGACTACCTAGCGTGGTCTGCATCCGAACGACATCGCAGGCAAGGCGGAAGAGCCATGAACTGGAAGCAGACCCACCAGCGGTACGCGGCGTTGCGGGAGATCGAGGCCGAGCTCGACCGTCGACTGGACGGTGAACTGCCGTGGCGCCCGGAGTACGCGACCGTCTTCGGCGACCGTAGGGGCCTGCTACTCGCCCTGAATTTGCAGTGGAAT
Source organism: Frankineae bacterium MT45 (assembly GCA_900100325.1). Taxonomy (NCBI): domain Bacteria; kingdom Bacillati; phylum Actinomycetota; class Actinomycetes; order Frankiales; species Frankineae bacterium MT45. Next base: position 1,123,160 of record LT629697.1, on the reverse strand, counting down.
GTGGCCAGCCAGGCTCAGCTCGATGACCAGTTCCTGGACGACGCAGAGCTGGCGGATGCGCGACGCGAACTCGCGGCCCGGCACCCCGGCCTACTGCTCGCGCTGCGCCAGAATGAGCGGCGTTTTACTGGCTCCTCCGCTCGCTTCCGTGCCGAACCGGCCTGGAGGCATGACGTCAGGCGCTGCGCGTCGTAGGCTTGTCGGTGCGTTTGTGACGTCACCGAAGGAGCAGATTGAACCATCACGACGACCACCACGACGAACCTCGCGCCGGATTTGTTGGACGGATAGCCATAGCCATCCTGCGGGTGATCAATGCCGTTGTTTTTCGGCATCGTTGGCAGAATCTTCAGAACATGCCCGCCCGCGGCCCCGTCATCGTCGCAGTGAATCACGTGTCGCATATCGACACGCTGCTGGTGGCCCGGCTCATCTGGGACAGCGGACGACTCCCCCGCTTCATGGCCAAGCGCAGTCTCTGGGACGTCCCGGTACTGGGGTTCATCATGCGTAAAACACAGCAGATTCCGGTCACCCGGTACTCGACGGACGCGGCGAACTCACTGAACGCCGCCGTCGACGCGCTGCACCGAGGCGAGGTCGTCGTCATCTACCCGGAGGGGACGACCACCAAGGATCCGCAGCAGTGGCCGATGTATCCCAAGACCGGGCTCGCCCGATTGAGCCTCCTCGAACCGGACGTGCCGGTGGTGCCGATTTCACAGTGGGGCGCCCAGCCACGCAAGCCGGGTGAGCCCCGACGCCGACGGACCGTCGTCGCCGACATCGGCACGCCGCTGGACATGGCCCACTGGCAGGGGATGGCGCCCAATGCCGAGACGCTGGAGCGCATCGGCGCCGAGGTGATGGGGGTCGTCCGAGCCGGTGTGGGACGACTGCGGAACGAGACACCACCCGCGCTACCGTTCCGTCCGGTATCCAAATCGACGATCGATTCCCCGCAACGCCTGACCGATAACGATTTCAGTTCCTAGCCCCGCACCCTTGACGGATCCGGCTCACTCCTGTCGAATGGTCACGTCCGACCGCTATGCCGGTTAGCTGACGCCGCCTTGAGTTCGGTGGGGCGGGTACCCGTCGGCCAGCCGGAAATCCGTGAAGCAGCCACCTCAGGCTCTTCGTACCCGGCGCGGTCAAACACACCGGCAGAGGAGTGCAGTTATGGCATCAGTCGACTACATCAGCGCGTCCCGTATCTATCCGGGCAGCACCGTTCCCGCAGTGAACAAGCTGAACCTGGACATCAAAGACGGCGAATTCATGGTCCTCGTCGGACCGTCGGGATCAGGCAAATCCACCGCGCTGCGCATGCTGGCCGGCCTCGAAGACGTGGACGAGGGGCAGATCCACATCGGCGGCAAGGACGTCTCGAACCTCGCCCCCAAAGACCGCGACATCGCCATGGTCTTCCAGAACTACGCTCTCTACCCGCACATGTCGGTCGCCGAGAACATGGGCTTCGCGCTGAAGCTGGCCGGCGTATCCAAGGAGGAGCGCAGCAAGAAGGTCCGCGAGGCCGCGGCACTGCTCGACCTCGACCAGTACCTGGACCGCAAGCCAAAGGCCCTCTCCGGTGGCCAGCGGCAGCGTGTCGCCATGGGCCGGGCCATCGTCCGTGACCCCAGCGTCTTCCTGATGGACGAGCCCCTCTCCAACCTGGACGCCAAGCTGCGCGTCGAGACCCGCGCCAACATCGCGGCGCTGCAGGCTCGCCTCGGCACCACCACCCTCTACGTGACGCACGACCAGGTTGAGGCCATGACGATGGGCCACCGGGTCGCCGTGCTCAAGGAGGGTGGCTTCCTGCAGCAGGCCGACACCCCGCGCAACCTCTACGACAAGCCGCAGAACGCCTTCGTCGCCGGCTTCATCGGATCGCCCGCGATGAACCTGCGCGAGGCCGAGCTGGTGCCGGGTGGTGCGAAGCTGGGCAACATCGTGCTGCCGCTGCAGCCGTCGGTCGCCCAGGCCGCATCGGCCGCCGGGCTGAGCAGGATCACCCTCGGACTGCGCCCGGAGTCCTTCACCGTCGGCAGCGACCCGGAGAGTGGCCTGAAGATCGATGTCGCCCTCGTCGAGGAGCTCGGCGCGGACGCGTTCGTCTACGGGCTGCTGTCCGGTGACGCTCCGGATGCGAAGAAGTTCGTCGCCCGCTTCGACGGACGTATCCCGCCGCGGGTCGGCGAGACGGTGCACATCGACGTCCGGCCGGCGGAGGAGCACGCGTTCCACCCGGAGACCGGCGAGCGTCTCGGCTAGTTAGTTCGCTTCGCGGATCCCCTGACCAGCGAGGGTTGGTCAGGGGATTTTCGCGTCCGGCTCGTCGGCGAATCGACACCATGACAACACCGTGACGACGCCATGACGCGCACGCCATCGTCGGTGCGCACCACAACAGCCGGCGGTGTGATGGGGTAGCACCATGGGTCTCTCCAACGGGCTGGATGCCTTCCAGCGACGGCATCCAGCGGCCAGCTTCCCGTTGGCCGTCATCTACAAGTACTTCGATGATTTCGGGCCCTATCTGTCGGCGCTCCTCACGTACTACGGATTCATCTCGCTCTTCCCGCTACTCCTGTTGCTCTCCACGGTGCTGAGCATCGTCCTCGTCGGCCATCCGGCGGCGCAGCAGAGCATCCTCCACTCGGCGCTGAGCCAGTTCCCGGTCGTCGGTGACCAGCTGGGCAATCCGCAGCAGCTGAGCGGCGGTGCCGGCGGCATCATCATCGGCATCCTCGTCTCGCTCTACGGTGGCCTCGGGGCGGCGCAGGCGGGCCAGTACGCGATGAACACCGCGTGGCGTGTGCCCCGCAATACGCGGCCCAATCCGTTCCGTTCCCGCGGACGCAGCCTGGTGCTCCTCGCCATCGCGGGCGTATCGATTCTGGTGACCACCGGCCTGTCGACGATCGGCGGTGGCGCCGGATCATTCGCGACCGAGACCAAGTGGCTGGCCTTCGTCGGCTCCGTCCTGTTGACCTCGATCGTCTTCGTGCTGGTCTTCCGGATTGCCTGCGCGCGAAAGCTCTCCACAGGGAATGTCGCACCGGGTGCGATCATCTTCGCGATCTGCTGGCCAGTGCTTCAGTACTTCAGCGTCATCTACGTGAAGCGGGTCGTCAACCACGCCAGCGCGACCAACGGCGTCTTCGCAATCGTCCTAGGTTTACTGGCGTTTCTCTACATCGGCGCGACGATCACCGTCCTCTGCGTCGAGATCAACGTCGTGCGCGTCGATCGCCTGTATCCACGCTCGCTGCTCACACCCTTCACCGACGAGGTGATGCTCACCGCCGGCGACCGCGACGTCTACACCGGACAGGCGACGGCCCAGCGCAGCAAGGGATTCCAGGAAGTGGACGTGACCTTCGACCAGAGTGACGCCGCGATTGACCGGCGCGACGCCAGCCCTGACCAGAGCGACGTCGACTTAAACCAGAGCGACGACACAGACGACCTAGACGAAACTAGCGAACCTAAGCGAGCCGGCGGCGACGAGCCACCTCAGCCAGCGTGACGGCAGCCGCGACCGACGCATTGAGCGACTCCGCGGCCTCCGACATCGGGATGGAGAGGGTGATGTCACAGGTCTCGGTGACCAGGCGCGAGACGCCGCGCCCCTCGGACCCGACGACGATGACGATCGGCGAGTCGGCCAGCGTGAGCTCATCCAGCGTCTGATCGCCGTCCGCGTCGAGGCCGATGACGAACATTCCGGCCTCCTGCGCGTCCTTCAAGGCCCGCACCAGGTTGGTCACCTTCGCCACCGGAATGCGAGCCGCAGTGCCGGCGGACGTCCGCCAGGCCACCGCCGTGACGCTCGCCGCGCGACGCTCGGGGAGGATGACGCCGTCGGCCCCGAAGGCCACCGCCGAGCGGATCACGGCACCGAGGTTGCGCGGGTCGGTGACACCATCGAGGGCCACCAATAGCGGGGCCGCGGACGATTCACGCGCATTGGTGAGCAGGTCGTTGAAGTCGGTGTACTTGAAGGGCGGCACCTGCAGCGCGATGCCCTGGTGCAGGATCGCACCGGTCATCCGGTCCATCTCGCCGCGGCTGATCTCCAGGATCGACAGACCCCGGTTCCCGGCGATGCGCAGCGCGTCGGCCACGCGCTCGTCGGCCTCGACACCGCTGGCCACATAGAGGGCCATGGCCGGAACCTTCGCCCGCAGCGCCTCGGCCACGGGGTTGCGACCGACCAGCAACTCAGGCGCCTCGGCGCCGCGATGCCGGGCCGCGCCCTGTCGCTGGTCCCGCTTCGCCGCCGCCGCCGCCCGCCGTGCCGCGGGGTGCTTGGTGCGCTCCTCGGCCCGCGGGGTCGGTCCCTTGCCTGCTAGCCGCTGCTTGCCGTGCCCGCCGGTGCCGGCGGTCGCGCCCTTCTTGCCTTTGCGGATCGCGCCCTTGCGGGAAGAATTGCCTGCCATTTACTGCTCCTTCGGTAACCAGCGAGCGCCGGTCGGGGTGTCTTCGATGAGCAGGCCGGCCGCGGCGAAGGCGTCCCGAATTGCATCACTGGTAGCAAAGTCCTTGTTCTTGCGGGCATCCGCTCGCTGGCTGAGCAGAATCTGGGCCAGTCCGTCGACCGCCTTGGTGAGATCCTCAGCCGATTCGGCCTGAAACTCCAACGGGTTCAACCCGAGAATGTCGAGCATGCTGAGCACCGGGCCGGCGAGGTCGAGGACCGCCTCTTCAGAGTCGGCCTCACCCAACTTCGGGTTGGCGTCACGGATCGCGTTGTGGATCGCGGCCAGCGCCAGTGGGACGCCAAGGTCGTCGTCCATCGCGGCGACGAAGGCCGGCACCGGTTCGGTGCCACGCAGTGCGCCGACGTTCGGGTCACCGCTGCGCAGCGCGTCGAGTCGCTCGCCGGCGCGCTGGATGAAGCCCTCGATGCGCCGGTAGGCAGCCGCGGCCTCGGCCAGCGAGTCGTCGGAGTATTCGACGTTAGAACGGTAGTGAGCAGCCCCGAGGTAATAGCGCAGCTCAACCGGGCGCCACGTCTTGAGCAGTTCGGTGACGAGCAGCGAGTTGCCCAGCGACTTGCTCATCTTCTCGCCCGACATGGTGACCCAGGCGTTGTGCATCCAGTAGCCGGCAAACCGATCGCCTGCAGCGACGGACTGGGCGATCTCGTTCTCGTGGTGCGGGAAGATGAGGTCCAGTCCCCCGCCGTGGATGTCGAAGGCGGGGCCGAGGTAGCGGCCGACCATCGCCGAGCACTCCAGATGCCATCCCGGGCGCCCTCGTCCCCACGGCGTCGGCCAGGAGGCGGTGGCCGGTTCGTCGGCCTTGGCCGCCTTCCAGAGCGCGAAGTCGCGAGGATCGCGCTTATGCGTCTCGGCGCTGTCGGCGGCCGGGTGCATCTCGTCGATCTTCTGGCCGGAGAGGGCACCGTAGTCGGGGAAGGAGCGGACGTCGAAGTACACGTCGCCGCCGACCGCGTAGGCGTGGCCCCGCTCGATCAGGCGCTGCATGAGCTCGATCATCTCGGTGATGTGGCCGGTGGCTCGCGGCTCGTAGGTGGCTGGCAGGCATCCCAGAGCGTCATAGGCCGCGATGACGGCGCGCTCGTTCTCGTACGCCCAGGCCCACCACTCGACGCCGGCGTCGCCGGACTTGGCCAAGATCTTGTCGTCGATATCGGTGACGTTGCGGATGAACGTCACCTCGTGACCGGTGTGCGCGAGCCAGCGGCGCAGGATGTCGAAGTTCACCGACGAGCGCATATGTCCGATATGCGGGGGCGCCTGGACAGTGAGACCACAGAGATAGATGGACGCCTTGCCAGCTTCGATGGGTTCGAACCGTCGCAGACTCCTGGTGGCGGAGTCGTAGATATGCAGCGTCACCGTGCCAGTTTAGGTGCTCCCGAGGCCCCGAAGTCCCGGTTTCGGCCCCGGATGACGATCTGGTCGGCTCAGAACGTCGGCGTCTGCGGGTTGACGCCGCTGCAGGAGAAGTTCTCACTGGCGAGGCCGGAGGTGAGCCAGGTGCCGTTCTGGTAGATCGCGCTCGCCACCATCGGGCGTACCGTCATCGGCTTGGTTGCGTTCGGGTGAGTTGGCGTCGACGCCTTTGCGTTCCGGTTGTGGGCGAAGCCGGCGGTTACGAGGCAGATCCGCAAGGAGCGGGCGGTCGGGCTGAGATCGGTGACCGAGATCGGGGTGAAGGGCATCGGGCCGGGGTAGGTCAGGCCCATTTGTGGCGCGAGGAGTGTGGTCGTCTGCTTCGCGAAATCCGGCGTCATGAGCTCGTCGAGCGCCGTCGTGTGCACCTTGCCAGCGTTCACGGCTTGCGCCGCGGCCAGCGCCCAGTTCCGCCACGAGACGACCGCGGAGTCGTCCTCGTACGGCGATGCGGCCCCAGAGGCACCGCCGGTGGTGGCCTCGGCCGGGGTGGCGCCGGTGGCTGAGGTGGTGCCGGTCGCTGAGGTAGCGCCGATGGCTGAGGTGACCGCGGTGGCGTCAGTGGTGGAGAGGTCGCGCCGGTTGAGCGTCACCGAATCCGGACCCCCAACACCGCACGCCGTCACGAATGCGCAGACGAGCGAACCCAGGATGGCGCTCAGCAGTCGTCGGCGCATCCGCCCATGGTGCCCGGGCGAGGCGCTAACGTCGACCCGTGACCACACTCCGCCCCGAGTCCATAGCCGTCCACGCCGGGCGACCGGCACCCACCGCCAAGGCGCCGATGAACGTCGGCATCGAACTCTCGGCCACCTTCCATCACGGACCCGACGACAACTACTACGCCCGCCAGGACACGCACGCCGGGATCCGGGCGTTGGAGGAGGCTCTGGGCCAGTTGGAGGGCGGCGATGCGCTGGTGTTCAGCTCCGGAATGGCCGCGACGACCGCGGTGATCGAGGGATTGCTGCCAGTCGGTTCGGTCGTCGTTACCGGTTGGACGCAGTACACCGGGTCGACGATGCTGCTGGCCGAGCAGGAGCGGTTGGGGCGCCTCAGCGTCCGGGCCGTGGCCACCGATGACACCGAAGCTGTGCTGGCTGCACTGCCCGGCGCGACGCTGCTCTGGCTCGAGACTCCGAGCAACCCGATGCTGGCGGTCGTCGATCTGCCTGCGCTCGTCGAGGCGGCCCATGCGGCCGGCGTGATCGTCGTGGTCGACTCGACGCTGAACACCCCGCTGATCCTAAGGCCGCTGGAGTACGGCGTGGACATCGTGATGCATTCGGCGACGAAGTACCTGGCCGGACACTCGGATCTGCTGATGGGTGCATTGATCACCCGCGGTGCCGAGTTGGGGGGCGCGTTGCGGACACGACGAGACCTGACCGGCGCGATTCCCGGGGGGTTGGAGACCTTTCTTGCGCTGCGTGGCCTGCGCACCCTCCCGCTGCGGATGGAGCGGGCGCAGGCCAACGCGCTGGAGTTGGCGACCCGGTTGAGCGGTCACCCGGCGGTGGCGAAGGTGCGCTACCCGGGGCTTGCGAGTGATCCGTTCCATGCGCGCGCGCTGGAACTGCACCACGGCTTCGGGGCGATGATCTCCTTCGACGTGCACGGCGGCGAGGCGGCCGCGAACCGCGTCTGCGAATCGGTGCGGCTCATCTCGCACGCCACCAGCCTCGGCGGGGTGGAGTCGTTGATCGAACGCCGGGCGATGCACGCGATGGACGCCGCCCGCGATGTGCCGGCGTCGCTGCTGCGCTTCTCGGTCGGGATCGAGCACGTCGAAGACCTCTGGGATGACCTCACCCAGGCGCTCAGTCGGGCCTGAGGGAGGGCAGGCTCGCTCTCCGGCCGCTACGAGTTGGCGGCGAGTGCTTCAAGCTCGGTGAGCGTCGACGTCTTGGGGTCGGAAGTGTCGACCTTCCCGAGCCGTACCCCGTCGATCCGCGCAGCCCACACGAGCACCGCCTCGGACGGACTCAGTCCAGCCTCCCGGGCCTCCAGCAGAATCGCCGCCCACCCCGGCCCGGCCTGCATCGCTGGAACCCCACCGCTGGCCCGCGGCAGGTACCTGGCGGCGTCGTCCTCGTCGCAGTACCAGAGGAAGCCGAGCGGGACGTCGGCAACAATGGGTACAAAGGTGATCGGAAGCGTCGTCTGCCGGTTGTACCGATTGGGTTCCCAAACCACCTTGAACTGCATGGGATCCGACAACTGCCGCGATACTGGCCTGGGTTGCTCAACCATTCGGTACCACCTCACCGTAGATCTGCCATTGCTGATTGCGGTCCATGAAGGCTCGCGTGACCCTGTAGGAGATTCCCCTCCGAATCAGAATCTCACGCTCTCCCCCGAATGCGGATATCCCATCGATGTAGACCGCATGGGTACCGACCGGGAGCCGCAGATGCAGGACCGCCTGAGAAAAGGAGAACGCGGGCATCCCCAATGATGCAGAAGTGAACCCCTCTTCAGTGAGAACGTCGCCCTCAAGTTCGCCTGGTTCAGCTTCGAGATGCTCGAGCCTCATGCCACGAGACACGATGATCGGCTCGGTTACTTCGCTGCGGGCCAGCGCGCTGTCAATCCGCTCAATGGCAGTCGGCACCCCCACCTTCGGCTCCTCGAGGCCGCGCAGATAGCTGTTGATATCCACCGACGTCAGCCGATGCGGCGGTTGGTGCGTATAGAAGGTCAGAGCATTTCTCTCCTCCTGCGGCAGGGCCCGGACGAACTCTCCCCAGTGCGCCTTGCCGTAGGTGGCACCAGCCTCATTGGTCACGAAGTGCACGGCGCCGGGCGAGATCTCCCGCAGTGCCAGTTCGGACTTCGCCTGGTCAGGCAGCTCAGCGAATTCGGCATCGGGCAGTCGTTCGACCGGCTCCGGAAATTGACTCGGCGGCGCCTCTGGGAAGTGAGGCGTGTCGTGGGTTGCGGAGGCCGTATCCTGCACCGGCTCTGACACCACGTGGTCACCGGACAGATGAGAGAAGTGCGGTTCATGGCCTCCCATCACCGGAACATGAGTGTGATCAACGGTCAGCTCACCTGGCTTGGCGTGGGCAAGCTTCTCCATGAGCGCACTCAGCTCGGCGGTGGTCGGCGCTTTCATGCCAAGCTGAGCGGCCCGGCGGGCCATGATTAGGTCGGACAACTGGTCGACGGTGGGGAGCGAGACGAACTCGATACCCGATACGGACCCCGACGCCAGCCGGCCCGTGGCTTCTACTGAGGTTGCGATCTCGGACGCCTTCGCCACGTTGTCAGCCCCTTTCGCCGCGTCTGCGGCTTCGCCGGCAATGCGGGCGACCTTGGCTCCATCTGCGGCCGCGCCAACCTCACCACCGCCGGGGACAAGAAGACTCGCCACATTGAAGACGGCCTCCCCCGACGCCCGCGACGGATCACTGCGCCACATGTCATAGGAGATGAGGCCCTTGCCCAGCGAGACGAGGCGCTCTCGTTCACCCACGCCTCCGTACATCGACGCCCCGAGAATCGGTGAGAGGGCCACCGACAATTGGGCGAGACCTTCCCACGATTCCTTGAACTTCTTCCAGTCGAACGGGTTCAGCAGGCTGGCGACGCTGCTCAGAGTTCCCACGAAGCCGTCAATCGCGAACCCTTTCGCGAACCTTCCGAGATCGGTGACTGCCGCCTTGGGACAGGAATCCTTGCGGGCTACCACCGATCCCCACGGTGTCGGTGCGCCATCGGGAATCGACGCGTATCCGTAGGCATCCTGGTCGGCGGCGACTCCAACCGATGCGTGCCAGCGCCGGCAGCTGAAGAGCGCTTCGATGGCGTTGGCACAGCGACGCTCGGCGGCCTCGAGCAGGACGACGGCGGAATTTACCCCGCGGAGGAGACGGTTGTTCTCATCGACGTTCGCCTGGTCGTGATTCCAGTTCCCATCTCCGGCGGTCCTGGCGTCGAACTCCTCGGCCTGCGATCTCAGGGATGCGAGTGACGCCGCGACGGGGCGTACCTCCTCCGCGTAGTCCCGTAGCGCTCTACCGACGGCGGCGAGATCATCGGCGACCGCCTGGCTGGACGTACGGACCGGGGTGATCACCGACAGGAGGTGAGCGCTGTCAGGGGTCTGGTAGAACTCCGCAAGGCCGCGCCAGCCGGCGACGAGGTCCACGCCGGCGTCACGCAGACGGGCGCCATCCACCCCGATCCCCGCCACAGCGTCCTCGAAAGCCGCCAAGTCGCCTGCATACTCCGGAATTACCCGCGCAGCGATCTGCGACGCACTCACTTTCCCCCCCAAAAAAAGCTAGTTTGATTCCATCGGCCAAGCGCTACGCAACCTTGCGAATCACCACCGCGCGCTCGACTTAGCCGTGCGTCTCCGAAAGCGACAGAGAGCGGGCGTTCACGGCCATCTGTTGATCCCCCGCCTCATAGGCCCGGGTCGCCTTGGCGGCCCCGCTCACGGCAGCGTCGATGGTCTTCGCCGCATTGGCCAACTCGGGCGCGCGCGCAGTCAGGAAGTCCGACAGCGCCTGCGCCACGATCTGACTACCACTAGACGATGCGGCCCTCTCGACGTTGCCGAACATCGAATCGGAGGCCGTGGCGAGGGCGCCCGCCCGCTGACAGACAACATTCAGCACCGACTGAACCCCGGCCGGATCGACGCTCCACGTGCTCACCCTCAGATCGATTCGACGGCGGTCTTCGCCCGCGCGATCGTCTGGGCCGCAGTCGCATCGTTTCGCTGCATCGTCGTTCGCAGCAGCGTCACAATCTGGCGGGTCTGGGTCGCCGCCCGCCGCCACTGCAGTTCCTTCGCCTGGTACAGATCGGAGACACCGTCGGCCTGGAAGTCGGCCATCGCAGCCTGCACTTGCCGGTCGCGCGCATCGAGAACCGATTCAAGTCTCGAAATCACGGCCGTCAGGTTGGCCTGAGTCTGAGCCGATGCGCCCGTGTCGTAGCTATGACGATCTGTGATGCTCATGAATACCCCTAAAAGTTGGGCTGAAGTCTCTCGGACGTCAGCGATTCCCGAAACGTGCGGCGTCGAATCCGGCCGTAGCTTGAACGGTCCGGGCTTCTTCGGCCATCTGCTGGTCACCCTGGTTGAAGCTTCTCGCCGCACCAGATTGACCATGCAGAATCGCCTCGAGAGACCGGTTCAGGTCTCGGGCGATCTGATCGGCATGCACCTTGAAGGAGTCGAATCCAGCCCGCCCGGCACCGTTGAAGCGTCCCTCCAGAGGCTCGCCGGCGACAACCAGCGAGCGGATCAACGTGCTCAAGTCCTGACTCGACTCAGCCGTCTGCTGACGTAGCCCGTCAAGCCTCCGGGCACCCATGTCGAACTTCATTTACCCCTCCAAATAAAGGTGATTCACGGCAAAGTTCCCGCCGATCCGGGCATCGGAGCCGCGGTGTGTGGACGAGTATTGCACCGAAACCGAATGCTCCCGGAAGTTATCCACAGGCGGCAGCGACCACGCCTTCAGAAGGCACAGAATGGTCTCCAACGCAGCACCTCGCGATCCAGCAGCGCGAGAATTACCCGTGATTGGAGGAGGATTCCATGCCTGGTTCAGGTCCGGCGATTCACACCATCGAGTCGCAGCGACGCGTCCAACCGCTCTCGGCCCACCTCTTGGCGGCTGCCGTACGAAGCGCGGGGTCGGACGCAACCCTGCATCTGATCACCGGCCCCGAATCACTGCTCACCGCCGCGGCCTTCCGAACCGTCAGCGACGCCGGCCGTTGGGTGGTACGTGGCGCTGACGGGGTGTTCGACGGCGCATCCGGCGAATCCCTGCGATGGGACGGCACCTACCACGTGGGAACCAGCGAAGTCGCACGTGATTGGTTGCAGCCATTCGATTCGCGAATCCCGTTGGCAACGCAGGTACTTCTCTCAATCTCGCTGCAGCATCGACACCGCTCTCACGTCGAGTTCGGCGTCGTCGCCGACTCAGCCGTAAGTGCCCTGACCGGGTCGGGACTCTACGGCTGGGGCGTCTGCGAACCAGTGACGGAACCGTGGGATACGTCGGCAATGACCTCCTACACCCGCACTCAATCACCGCACTCAATCGAGCTGACATCAGTGGGAGAGGCCGCATCGGCAACGATCGCGATCACCGGCAACGGGCCAGAACTCACCGAAAATCTTTCGCTTGTGCTCGCGATGCCAGGTGGTGACTCGGGTGTTCACCAGGGGGTGCACAACAATCTTGTTCATCTGCTGAATGCGCATCCGATCGCATTCGCGATCGCTTACCGACGCCGCGGACGACGCGATCTGCTCACGCCTTGCCAGGCCCAACCGGCGCCGGAACCGATCTGCGTCGCCTTCGGACCGCGGGCTGTCCACATGCTTGGCGCGGACGTGATCGAGACTGCGGCCACTGCCGTGCCAGTGCGGGTAGGGCGTGCTCGCATACCCGGTCTCGTTGTGGGCCTTGGCGACAAGGTGCAGAACGGATGGGACGCACTGCGCGTGCTGGTTGAGGGCCTCGGCGTGGAGCGAATCAAAGCGGCCGCTCCCGACCTGACGTTGACGGCGCACGCGAAGGGGAGAGCCGCACATGCCAGCTGACGGCGACAGCGAGCTTCTGGAGGCGATTCACACACGCCGCCGTCGGGTCGAGGATTCCTTCCTACGCGGCAGCCCCGGCTCTCATGGCGGCATTCGGCGACCGTGGCGTCAGCTCCTGATATCCCTCGCGCTCGCGGTGGTGATCTGCCTCGGCTGTGCGGCCGCCTCCTACGCTCGCCGCCACGGGTATGACCTGACGGCGCTTGCGACCGCTGGCTACACGCACCGGTTGGTACGCCCGTGACGCCGACGTGGTCACGGGTCACTATCCGTGCCGAAGCGCGGCGTATCAACGTGGCGGTTCCGGCTGACGAACCGATTGAGGTCTTCCTCTCCGAGCTCGTTGAACTCTTCGACGGATCACCGAATGATCCCGGCCCGCGCATTCTCACGACCCCACTCGGCCGGCGGCTGGACTCGGGGCAGTCGCTGACTACGGCCAGCGTGATGGACGGTGATGTCCTGTATTTGACGAGTGAGGCGGCGGCCCCGGCTCCCCCGATCGTGGGCGAAGTGTGTGAGGCCATCGGCGCCGAGCTGCGTCAGCGGACTGACATCTGGAGCGCGAGGCATTCGGCCCGCGCGGCCCTCGCTACGTCGGGGTGTGCGGCGATATGTCTAGCGATCTCAATGACCTTCGTCGCCGCGGCCCTCTGCGCTGCCGCGCTCGGCGGCGCGGCGCTCCTCTCCTGGGGTCTGGCCGCCGCAGCATCCCGAGTCGGACGCGAAGCGAGTGCATCCGCGCTCGTGCTGGTGGCGGCGACCCTAACGGTCTCGGCGACCGTCGAGGTGACATCGTGGCACCGGCTCGGCGTCGCGGCTCAGCTCGGCGCGGTCGCGCTCGCCGCGGCCGTCAGCGGTGTCGCCGCTTCTTCAGTCGCCACCCGCCCGCTTGTCGCGCGCCACGCGTCCCTGCTGCTGGCCGCCTTCAGTGGCGCGTGGTTGGCTGCGTCGCTGGCCGGTCTGAACTATGGGCAGACGTCCGCGCTCGTCGTCGCCGCATCCGTCGTCCTACTGACTCTCCTGCCGGGGTGGGCTCTGCACATATCTGCCGTACACAATCGCGCAGAGAGCGGATCGGGTTCGGTCACGATGGGCGATCCCCAACTCGTCACCTCGCTCTCCAACGCGCATGCCCTGTTGGCGACGTTCGTTCTCGTCTGGTCGGCCGCCGTTCTCGCCGGCTGCGTAGGCCTGATCCTCTGGGGACGCCCGTGGGCGCTGGGTCTCGCCGGAGCGACAGCGACTATCGCAGCACTTCGAGCACGCACATTCCCTCTGGCCATCGAGGTGTTCGCGCTGATCGGAGTGGCGGCGTCAGCGGCATCGGGGCTGCTGCTGGCCTGGGCATTGCGCGGTCCCCACCTGCCGATATTGCCGAGCCTCGCAGCAGGTGCGGCTCTACTCACGGCGCTCGGCGCGACGTTCTGGTCCCCCGGTCGGCAGGCAACGCTCCGGCTGCGGTTGATGGCGCATCGGGTTGAGCGCCTGGCCTGGCTCGCACTGCTACCGGCCGCAGTTGGCGTCTTCGGCGGCTATGCGCGTCTGCTGACGGTGTTCTAATGCCGGCTCATCGCAGCGCCCCAGGCAACGCACGCCCCATCGCCTTCCGCGATCGACCCCGACTAACAACCGGCGCGGGCATGCTGGCCAGCCTTCAGGAGTGTGCATCGGCCAGTCTCTCGGGCGGACGTCGCATTGTGCTGGCTGGCGCCGAGCCAGGGTGTGGCGTCTCGACAGTGACGGCACTGGTTACCTCGCTTCTGGACAGTGTGAGACTCGAACCTCTGGTCACGGTCGATGCAAGCGGCCGAACCACCCACGTTCGACTGGACGTTCTCCTCACCAGTGACCCGTGGCCCGCGACCACAATCCATGACGTGGCCGCGGTGACACCACCCGACGATAAGGGCGACATCCGTCGGCGACTCATACCGCTTGCCGGCCGAGCACGTCTGCTACCCCAGTCGACGGCCGCCCCGCAGACCGCGCTGGACAGCGCGACGATTCACAGTGCGCTTACCGCGATCGAGGAGTTCTTCGAACTCTCCGTCATCGATCTTGGCTCGATGACCCAACCCGCCGCCGCCGCAATACTCGATCGTGCGGACGCGGTCGGCCTGGTGACCGCGGGTGGGACTGCCGATGTCATTCGGATCCAATCCAGCCTGGCGACACAGGCCGCCGCTGATCCCGAATCGTGGGCGGCCCGCACGACGCTGATACCCAACCGCTGCCGGGAGGGTTCGCAACTTCGCAGATCCGGGCTCGACTGCTTCTGGCTGCGGCACGATCCGGGCCTGCAGGCGCCACCAATTTCATTCTCCGGCCTGCAAGCCGGCACGCGTGAGGCAACCGCCGGAATCACGGCGGCCCTGATCAGTCGCGCATCGATGCCCCGCCGCGCATCGAGGAGAGTTGCCGAGCCGGCCGAAGGTTGGTCACCCCCTGATCCGGCGAGATCTGACCACGATTCCGGATGGTTCATCAATAGAGGTGGCTCATGACGACCCAACTGGTGAATCGTCCGGCGCGCACGGTGCATCCCACTGTCGCACCCGCGCCGACGCAGATCGTGGCGCCGCCCACGCTCCCCGAACGGCGCAGCGGAACCCCGCTGCTCCAACTCCTGCTGCCGCTCGTCGGCGCCGTCTCGTCGATGACGATGATGATCACTCTGAGGCGCAGCCCGCTCATGCTCGCGGCCGGAGTGCTCATGATGGTCACCGCGGTACTCGGCGCGGTCGCCATGGTGGCCAGCCAACGCGGGCAGGCGACGCGCACCCGGCGCCGTCAGCGCGACCAATATCTCGACTATCTGGATGACGTCCGCCGACAGTTACGCGTCGAGGAGGCACGTCATCGTGCTGCCGCTCTCACTGCTGATCCGAGTCCATCGGATCTGACCGAGCTGATCGGTGCGCCGTCCCGGCGCTGGGAGCGGCGCTGCGGTGACCCTGACTTCCTGCGTCTTCGAATCGGCGTCGGGGACGTCACGTGGCGTCGGATCGAGGTGCGCGACGACTCCTCGCCGCTGCAACCGGCCGATCCGTTCATGGCGAACGCGGCGCGGGCACTCTCCGAGCAACTGGCCCACCTGCCCGGTCTGCCGGTCTGCATCGACTTGGATCAGGCTGGCGACGTAGCGCTCATCGGCAGCCGATCGGCAACGCTGGGCGCAGCTCGGGCAATCGGCAGCCAGCTCATCTGCCTCCACTCGCCGCAGGATGTCTCCGTCGCGATCGCCACGCCAGCGGAGTACGCGAATGACTGGGGTTGGCTGCTCTGGTCACCTCATGCGGTGGGCGACGACGCGGTGGGGCCGGCGAGTGCGCCGCGCACGGCCAGAACTCTCTATGAACTGACACGCCTTCTCGACGACGACCTCAAGAACCGGGCCAACCTCGCCGAGGAGGCTCGCCGCGGATTTCTTCCACCGAGCGGATCATCGCCAGGGCGCCGCCTGGTGATCTTCGCCGATCATCCTCGCCAGAACGACGGCGACGCTAGCAACCGAGTCGAGGGCTTCGGGCGCTTCGCGCTCCCCGACTCGACGCTCGAGCTCGCCGACGCCGGTGTCACGCTGATCCACCTACTGCCCGACCGACTGGTTGAACCGGGGAGCGTGCGGCTCCGGGTGACGATCGCGGACGACGCGACGATGGTCGTCGAGGATCTACGCGACCCGTCGCGTACAACGGGCCAACTCGACGACGTTGCGACGGCCCGGGCCGAGGGGCTGTCCCGACGACTGGCCCGATTTCGGCCGGATACCACCGGTCCACGCGATGAACCCGCAATCGGTGCCAGAGATGCCATCGACGTACTCGGTATCGGCACCCTCGCCTCGAACGGGGCGTGGCCGCCGAGAAGTCCCCGTGATTTCCTCAGAGTTCCGATCGGGGTCGACGACAACGGCGGCACCGTCATGCTGGATCTGAAGGAGTCGGCGCAACTGGGGATGGGCCCGCACGGGCTCTGCGTCGGCGCGACCGGCTCGGGTAAGAGCGAACTACTCCGCACGCTGGTCGCGGCCCTCACCACGACCCATTCACCCGACGATCTCGCCCTCCTGCTAATGGACTACAAGGGTGGCGCCGCGTTCGCGCCACTCGCGCGCCTGCCACACGTCTGCGGACTCATCACAAATCTGGCCGACGATCCGGGATTGGTCGAGCGGGCACACGCCAGCCTGGCCGGAGAGGTACTGCGACGCCAGCGAATGCTGAAGGATTCCGGCGATCTCGCCGACATCGGTCAGTACCGGCAACTGCGGGCGGCATCACGTCCGGACCTGCCCGCGCTGCCGCACCTACTTGTCGTGATCGACGAGTTCGCGGAGCTGATCGGCGCCGAGGACGAGTTCGTCGATCTGTTTCTGACGATCGGACGGATCGGGCGATCGATCGGAATTCACTTGCTGTTGGCCAGTCAGCGGATCGAGACCGGACGCCTTCGTGGCCTGGAGACCTACCTGTCTTACCGGCTCGCGCTGCGGACCTTCTCTGAGGCGGAGTCCACGATGGTCCTCGAGGCACCGGATGCCTACCGGCTGCCAGCCCTGCCGGGCTTCGGCTGGTTGAAGGTGGACACCAGCGTGTACACCCGCTTCCGAACGGCGTACGTATCCGGGCCGGCCGCTGCATCAACTCCCACGCCCGACCCCAATCCCCGGTTCGATCCCGCACTGCCGCCTACCCCGGCGCTCACCCCCGGAGGTGGCGCCGGGGTACCGACCGCCCGCGTGCGACACCTACGCTTCTACGCCGCCGACGAAGCGGCGAACCGCAGCGACCCGAACGACCCGTCCACCCTGGTCACCCAGCGAACCGTGGAGCGAACCGTGCTGGACGCGCTGGTCGAGCGGGTCAGCGTGCGGAGCGGCTCCCCCGCGGCGCCGATCTGGCTGGAACCGCTCCCCAGTAACCTGACCCTTGATCAGGTGATCGCGCAACCCACACTCGTGCCCGGGCGGGGTCTGCAATGCCTCGGCGATCACCGTCGCGGAGTCTCCGGCCTGCACGCGATCATCGGCACGGTCGACGACCCGCGCCGTCAGCGGCAGTACCCGTGGAGTCTCGACCTGACCGCATCCGGCGGGCACGTCGCGATCGTCGGCGGGCCCCAGTCGGGCAAGTCCAACCTGCTCAGAAGTATCGCCGTCTCACTGGCGCTGACGTACACGCCGTCCGAGGTGGCGATCTACGGCATGGAACTCGGCGGTGGCGGCATGAGCCGGCTTCGGCCGTTTCCGCACGTCGGCGGTGTCGCGACGCGCAACGATCCCGAACGGCTCAACCGCACAGTGACCGAGTTGCGGCGAATGATCGACGAGCGCGAGAAGGTGTTCCGAACCCACGCCCTGGACTCCATGGAGCAGCTGCGCTTCGCCCACGTCGCCGGCCGGCTGCCCGATCTACCGGCGGCCGACATCGTGTTCCTCGTCGATGACGCCGGTGCCCTGCGAAATGACCTCGACGATCTGGACACAGCCGTCACCGAGCTCATCACCCGCGGGTCCGGCTTCGGCGTACACGTCATCGCATCGGTCACGCGGTGGAACGAGCTGCGGATGAGCGTCCAGGCCGCCTTCGGCACCCGCATCGAACTCCGACTGAACGATCCAGCCGACTCGGTGGTGAACCGGCGCCTCGCGGAGAGAATCCGCCCCGAGCAGCGCGGACGCGCGCTGATCGAGCTGCAAGACACATCCGGGCAGATCACTGCGGCGCGGCAGCTCTTCGCGCAGGCCGCGCTGCCCCGAACCGACGGTGCGGCAACCTCGGTCGGCCTCCTCCAGGCGCTGGAGGCAGTGAGCCAGCGGAGCGCCTCAGCCTGGCCTGGTCGGCGGGCCGCGGAGATCCGAGTCCTGCCCAGGACCGTCCGACCCGAGGAACTTCCGGACTTCATCGACGAGCCTGATCTGATCCCGATCGGGGTCGGCGAGACGACCCTGGAACCGGCCAAGCTGGACCTCCTCGGTGTTGACCAGCATCTGCTGGTCCTCGGCGATACCGGGTCGGGGAAGACGACGCTGCTACGCGGGATTGCCGCTGGGGTCACCGAACGCCGGGCGGCGCAGGAGCTCGTCGTCGCCGTCGTCGACCCCCGTCTCGGTCTGCGCGGCGCGGTTGCCGAGGCCTATCTCGGCGGCTATGCCACATCCGCATCGCAGGCCGAGGCGTTGGCAAATTCGATCGCCGTCGAGCTTTCCTGCCGTGCCTCGCAGGCGGAGCTCTCGCTGGCCGAAACGGAGGCCGCTGCGGACGCTCCGCAGATCCTTCTCCTCGTCGACGACTACGAACTGCTCACAGCCGGCGGCGGGCAGCCGTTGGTGCCGCTGCTGCCGTTTCTACCGGCTGCGCGAGATCTCGGGCTGCACGTCGTGCTGACCCGGCCGGTGGCCGGGGCCGCCCGCGGTATCTGGGACGGCTTCGTGCAGGGCCTGCGGGAGGCGGGTGCGATCGGGCTGCTGATGGACGGTGACCGCTCCGAGGGGCAGCTTCTCCCCGGTCTCTACGCGTGGCGGCAGCCGCCTGGGCGGGGACTGCTGGTGCGTCGCGGCCGGGTGCCAGAGCTGATCCAGACGCCGCTCCATCCACCGGTTCTCCATCCACCGGCTCGGGACGAACCGAAGCTGCGACCCCGAGTCCCTGGGTCGGTCAACGACCTCGGCGTGCCTGGCGGTGTGGGGTGAGCGCCGTCGTGCTCCTCAGTGAGGCGCCGCCCGGTGCGGAGCAGGTGGCCCTGGCCCTACGAGCGGTGGCACGCGCCTTCCCAGAGCTGCGGGCAGCCGTCGAGCCGCTGCCGGGCCTGCTGCATCTCGTCACGCCGGACGGTCGGACCGCCGTGACGCTCGACCCGGCGCGCTTCGTCCCTTTCCCTCAGGAGGCCACCCGCCTGCTGGACGCGACGCCGGCACGCTCGGCCTGGTGGACCGAGCTCCGCGGCGGCCCAGGTCCTCAGCACGAGGCCGTCCTTTCGGAGTTCGTCAACCGGCTGGCCGAGCTCCTGAGCGCCCAGGTGGTGACCCTATGAACCGTCCACGAGAATGTCGAGCCACTCAGGGGTACGCGCTCGCGCCGAAGCGTCAGGCCGAAGCCTCAGGCCGAGCGGTGGACGAGCGCGTTAGCGATCGCGGCGATCCCCTCGCCCCGGCCGGTGAGTCCGAGCCCGTCGGTCGTGGTGGCGCTGACCGACACCGCAGCCCCACCCAGAGCCGCGCTAAGAGCGAGCTGCGCCTCGTCGCGTCGCGGGCCGATCTTGGGGCGGTCGCCGATGACCTGGACCGCTACGTTGCCGATGCTCCAACCGTCCGCGCTCAACAGGCGCAGTACCTCACCGAGCAGCACTGCCCCGGAGGCGCCCGCGAACTCCGGGCGATCCACCCCGAAGACGGAGCCGAGATCGCCGAGCCCAGCCGCCGAGAGCAGCGCGTCGCAGATTGCATGGGCGGCGACGTCACCGTCAGAGTGGCCACTGCAGCCATCGACGCCGGGCCAGAGCAGCCCGGCGACCCAGCACGGGCGCCCAGCCTCGATCGGGTGGACGTCGACACCGACGCCGATCCGGAACGGAACCGCCGACGCAGCAGAGCTTGGAGCGCTCATCGGGCCACCTCCGAAGCGCCGGATCGTCGGGCCAGGAGCGCCTCGGCCACGAAGAGGTCCCACGGGTGGGTGATCTTGAAGGCTTCGTCCGAGCCGTCGACCACCACCACCCGCCCGCCGTCGGCCTCGACCAGGGCGGCGTCGTCGGTGACTGCGACGGAGTGCCGGTGCGCAGCGAGGAGCGCGTCCCGGCGGAAACCCTGCGGGGTCTGCACTGCGCGCAGGTCGGCGCGATCCACAGTGGCCACGACCTCGACCCCATGCACCCGCTTGATCGTGTCGGAGACCGGCCGCACCGGAATAACCGCCTGGGCGCCGCCCTCGACGGCGGCGAGCACCCGGTCGATCACCTCGCTCGGCACGAACGGACGGGCCACGTCGTGAACCAGCACCACGTCCACCTCTGGGCGCAGCGCGGCGAGGCCGGCCAGCACCGAGTCCTGCCGGGCCTCGCCACCGGCCACCACCGTCGCCGCCGGGCTCAGCCGGGCGACCTCGTCGAGTCGATCCGACGGGGCCACAACGATGAGGTCGCGGACGGACGGGTGTCCCGCAAAGGGCAGCAGTGCGTGCTCGATCAGGGTGAGGCCGCCGAGCCGAGCAAACGCCTTCGGCTGCGCCGCACCAAGACGCCGTCCGGCCCCGGCGGCAACAAAAATGGCGGCGACGATCATCAGATCGCCACCGCCATTCTTAAAAGTGCTTCGCCGGACTAGACCGCTTCGGCGACGGCCTCGGCGAGAACCTCGTCGAGTACCAGCTCAGCCTTGTCCTCGTTGGTGCCTTCGGCCAGAGCCAGCTCGCTCACGAGAATCTGGCGGGCCTTGGCCAGCATGCGCTTCTCGCCGGCCGAGAGACCACGGTCCTTGTCACGGCGCCACAGGTCGCGAACGACCTCGGCGACCTTGTTGACGTCACCTGAGGCAAGCTTCTCGCCATTGGCCTTGTACCGGCGGGACCAGTTGGTCGGCTCCTCGGTGTGCGGCGCGCGGAGCACCTCGAAGACCCGGTCCAGACCCTCTTGACCCACTACGTCACGCACACCGACGATCTCGGCATTGTCTGCAGGGACGAGTACCGTCAGATCGCCCTGGGCCACTTTGAGTACCAGGTAAATCTTCACCTCGCCCTTGATGGTTCGCTCTTCGATTGCCTCGATTTTCGCTGCCCCGTGGTGCGGGTAGACAACGGTCTCGCCGACTTTATACGTCATGTGCGCGTGCCCCTTTCAAGACTTCAAGGGTAACACGCGCCACATAACTGCTGGGGCTGAACGACTTACAGGCCAGTCACACCGGCACTTCTCCGCTCGCCCGGCCACGCTTATGCGCTCCCGCTGGTGAGGCAAATGCAACGTGGGTCCGAGCCGGACGATAGCGGCTCACAGCGGGTCGCTACTCTGTCAACGTCGCAACGTTGAAGATTGAGCGCAACTGGATGCCAGGTCAGGCCGGATGCCCGGCTGTGGCGAACGGTTCGCAGGTTTCAGGAGGCCGCAAGATGAGTGCTCTGCCGAGTGGTCGGCGCCGACTAGGCTTCGCGGCCGCACTCAGCACGGTTGTGCTGCTCAGCGGGTGCGCGGCCGGCCAGCGCAGCGGCACCGCCCAGGAGAGTCCGGTCGTTGACGGGACGAGCTCCAGCGTCGGCGACTGCACCGCCCTCATCAAGAGTTGCATGACGCTCAGCGCCGTCTCGATCGTTGCGCCGGAGGGCAACAGCTACGCCAAGGGGTCCTCGGCTGAGATCCAGCTGATCCTGGCCAACTCAGGCCACCAGGACGACACCCTTACCAGCGTCAGCTCCGACTCAGCGGCCACCGTCTACCTGTACAAGAACGCGGCCGCGGCAAGCATCGCCGCGCTCCCGTCCGATGCATCCGCCTCCGCCACGGACTCCGCTACCCCAACCAGCTCCGTGCCGAGTGACAGCTCGAGCAGCGCGCCGACGTCAGGTGCTTCGGGTTCGGCCACCGACTCCGGGAGTGCTGCGTCCGACGCGTCGAAGTCGGCCGACGCCGCCAAGCAATCCGCTGCGGCGGCCGCGACGCCGCTGAGCTCGCTGGACATCGCAGCCGGCAGCCGGGTCAGCATCGGCTACGGCGGAGACAGCTCCAAGGTGCTGGTCGCCGGCGGTCTTACCGAGCAGCTCTTCCCGGCCCAGGCGATCAAGGTCACCTTCACCTTTGCCAGCGCCGGAACGATCACCCTCTCGGTCCCGGTCCACCTCATCCCGCTCCCGTCCACGCCGCCGAGCGTCGACGTCGCGCCGACCGCGGAGTAACGACACCCCGCTCGGTGCTGGTCAGAATTGTCAGACCCGCGCCGTAGGTTGATCGCGTGACCAAGCCAGCAAGCCAGCGCCGCTCAACCCCCGGTTTCCACTGCACCGAGTGCGGTGCCACTTCGCTGCGCTGGTTGGGGCGCTGCGGCGAGTGCCAGGCCTGGGGCACCGTCACCGAGGCAGGCGTCTCCGCCAAGGCGCCGGCAACCCAACGCAGCGCTGTGCAGCACCCGGCCCAGCCGATCGGCAACCTCGACCCCGAACAGGCCAAGGCTCGCCCCACCGGCGTCGACGAGCTCGACCGGGTCCTCGGCGGCGGTCTGGTACCCGGTTCGGTCGTGCTCCTGGCCGGTGAGCCGGGGGTCGGGAAGTCGACGCTGCTACTCGAGGTGGCCCATCAGTACGCGGCGGCCGGCAGCCGCCCCGCCCTCATCGTGACCGGGGAGGAGTCGCCCGCCCAGGTTCGGCTGCGCGCCGAGCGCACCCGAGCCGTCCACCCCGGGCTGTATCTGGCGGCGGAGAACGACCTCGGGGCCCTGCTCACCCACGTCGATCAGGTCGATCCCGGGCTGCTCGTCGTCGACTCGGTCCAGACGATCTCAACCGACACCGTCGACAGCGCGGCCGGCGGGGTTCCCCAGATCCGGGCCGTCACCGCCGGACTCATCGCGGTCGCCAAGTCCCGCGGCATCGCCACCATCATCGTCGGCCACGTGACGAAGGACGGGTCGATCGCCGGCCCGCGGGTGCTCGAGCATCTGGTTGACGTCGTGCTTCATTTCGAAGGCGACCGGCATTCAGCCCTGCGACTGATCCGGGCCACCAAGAACCGCTTCGGGGCGGCCGACGAGGTGGGCTGCTTCGAGATGCAAGAGGGCGGCATCGTCGGGCTGGCCGACCCGTCAGGCCTCTTCCTCTCCGACCGATCGCATTCAGTTGCGGGAACCTGCGTGACCGTCAGCATCGAGGGTCGCCGGCCGATGGTGACCGAAGTGCAGGCGCTGGTGACCAGGGCCCTGCAGAACCCGAAGCGAGCCGTCACCAACCTCGACTCCAGCCGCGTCGGCATGCTGGTCGCGGTGCTCGGCAAGCACGGCAACGTTCCGATCCACGACCATGACGTCTACGCCTCCACCGTGGGCGGCATGAGCGCCACCGAACCGGCGGCTGACCTGGCCGTCGCCATGGCGATCGCATCGGCGGCTCGCATGGTGCCGCTGCCGGCCACCTTCTGCGCCGTGGGTGAGGTCTCCCTCTCCGGCGACGTGCGGCGGGTAACCGGCATCGAGCAGCGACTGGGCGAGGCTTCGCGACTCGGATTCACCACCGCGCTGGTACCGCTCGGGCACAATTCGGACGTCGTCGCCCCGTCATCGGTGAAGGGGATCCGCACCCTGCCGGTCGCGACGATCGCCGACGCACTCAGCGCCCTAGAGCGCTACGGCGGCCGTCAGCACACCGCCCGCACCCCCGTACTCCGCCCGATTCGCGGTGGTGCGTAGCGACGAATCGCACGCAATCGGTGTGGCCGGGCCGATTTTCAGGTGCGCGCCTCGCTACACTCTGTACCAACCCCCGAAACCTGCTCGCACCGATGGAAGCGATGCACTCGGGGCAGGAATCGAACGGGGAGTCATTGACAACGACTGAGCAGGACGTCGCGCTGCGCGCCGTCCTCTCCACCGTGGCACCGGGGACATCGCTGCGTGACGGCCTGGAACGCATCCTCCGCGGCAACACCGGCGCGCTCATCGTGCTCGGCTGGGATCGCACCGTCGAGTCGCTCTGCACCGGCGGCTTTCCCCTGGACGTCGACTTCTCGGCCACCCGGCTCCGCGAGCTCTGCAAGATGGACGGGGCGGTTGTGCTGACCGGCGACGGCCAGCGGATCACCCAGGCCGCCACCCACCTCATGCCTGACCCGGCAGTGCATACCGAGGAGTCGGGTACCCGGCACCGCACCGCGCAGCGAGTCGCCGTCCAGACCGGGTATCCGGTCATCTCGGTCTCCCAGTCAATGCGGATCATCAGCCTCTACCTCGGCTACCGCCGGTACGTGCTCGAAAGCTCCGGCGAGCTGCTGACCCGGGCCAACCAGGCCATCGCGACGCTCGAACGCTACAAGTCCAGGCTGGATGAGGTCTCTAACACGCTCTCGGCCCTGGAGATCGAAGATCTTGTCACTGTCCGGGACGCCACCGTCGTCTCGCAGCGCATCGAGATGGTCCGCCGCATCGCCGACGAGATCACCGGCTACGCCGTCGAACTGGGCACCGACGGCCGGCTGCTGACCCTGCAGTTGGAGGAGCTGATGGCCGGGGTCGAGTCCGACCGTGAGCTGATCGCCCGTGACTACGTCCCCGCCGTGCGGCTCAGCCGGGTCGGCGAGGCGGTCACCAGCGAGCTCGACAGCCTCTCCAGCATCGATCTCCTCGACCTCGGCCTCGTCGCGCGCGCCCTCGGCTACGGGTCGAGCCCGGAGGTCCTCGACTCACCGGCCACGCCTCGCGGCTACCGGCTGCTGGCCCGCGTGCCCCGCCTCCCTTCGGCGGTCGTCGATCGGGTTGTCGAGAAGTTCGGTGATCTGCAGAAGCTACTGGCGGCCACCGTCGAGGACCTGCAGACCGTTGACGGGGTCGGCGATGCCCGGGCCCGCAGCGTCCGCGAAGCGATCTCCCGCCTCGCTGACGCCTCGATCATCGACCGCTACCAGTAGCGTCCCGGTCCGACTTGCCCGTCGCACCGCCCATCACGCCGCCCTGGGCCGCGCGCCTAGGCAGCCGAGCTCGTGCGCAAGATCCGCGGCTCGAGCTCAGACGAGTTTGAACGTCGCCGGAGTCCCTTGGACGCCACCCAATGAGGCTCGCAGCGTGTAGGTGCCGGCCGCGACGTGCTGGCGCACCCCGACACAGCCCGGCTGCGACGAGAGACCAGTCCAGGTGATCGACCGCGCGATCGGCATGTTGACGGCCAGCGTCTGAATGCTGGTCCCCGGGATGATCTGGCAGTCATGGCTACCCCAGACCCGGGATGCGCCGTTGTACACGACGAGCTCGATCTGGGTGTCGGAGAGGTCCTTGGCGCAGGGCACCGCGCCGATGTTCGTCACCTGCATGTACAGCACCGGCTGCGCCGAGACGGGGTACGAGGGCGCGCTGGTTCCGGCCCGGATGGTGAGCGCGGACTGCGGGCAAGGGCCGACTGACGCGACTGCCTTCGGCGAGGGTGATGTGTTGGGCGTCCCGCTCGGTTCGCTCGCCGTGGTCGAGTTGACGGTGGACGTCGTGGCGGCGCCCGGGCTCGAGGACTTCGAGGCGTTTGAGGAGGAGTCGGAGCTACCGAGGGAGAAGAGGACGTAAACCGTCACCACGGCGAGGACGACGATCGACAGCAGAATCAGACGACGGCGCCAGTACGTGGTTGGTGGACGGGAGCCGACAGGATGAAACATTTGCCGGTCACGCTATCGCACCTTTCTGGGCATGCGAGCATCGACATGTCATGGATTTCGCAACCGCCGTCAGCGCCTGGTTCGCCGAAGAGGCACGCGACCTTCCGTGGCGTGCGGCGGACGCTTCACCTTGGGGCGTGCTGGTGAGCGAGATCATGCTTCAGCAGACACCGGTGCAGCGTGTGCTCCCGGCCTATGCCGCCTGGATGCACCGCTGGCCCGACCCGGCCGCCCTCGCCGCCGACTCGCCGGGTGAGGCGGTGCGGATGTGGGGCAAGCTCGGATACCCCCGCCGAGCCCTGCGGCTGCACGCGTGCGCGGTCGAACTGGTCCATCGCTTCAACGGGCAGGTGCCAGAGGACGTCGACGCGCTCCTGAGCCTGCCGGGGATCGGTGAGTACACCGCGCGGGCGGTAGCCACCTTCGCCTTCGGGCAGCGCCATCCCGTCGTCGACACCAATGTGCGGCGGGTGGTGGCGCGGGCCATCACCGGTGAGGGTGAGGCCGGGCCACCTTCGACCCGGCGGGACCTCGCCGCAGTCGAGGTGCTGCTACCAGCATCCCGACCGGAGGCGGCCCGTTTCAGCGCTGCCGCGATGGAACTCGGGGCGCTGGTCTGTACGGCCCGCACACCGCGCTGCGCCGCCTGCCCGGTCGCTGCGCAGTGCCGGTGGCGGCTGGCCGGCTATCCCAGCTACACCGGGCCGTCACGGCGACCTCAGCGCTTCGCCGGCACGGACCGTCAGGTGCGGGGTCTGCTGATGGACGTACTTCGTGCCGCCGACGGGCCGGTCGTGGCCGGTGACCTCGACATCAACTGGTCCGATCGCGCGCAACTGGCCCGGGCACTGGACACGCTCGTCGTCGATGGGCTGATCGATCCGCTGCCGGACGGTCGCTTCGCCCTCCCCGGCCACCGCTGAGCAGCTGTCACCGTCGCCGCCCCGACCGAGCCGACCGAGGAGCAACCCGATTCACGATCAACGGTCCTGCCAAATCGACGCCAGGACGACCAAACGGCAGGATCGTTCGGTCCGGCCGCTCGCGAACGTCCTGCACTATGCGCACCCAGGCACCCAAAGTGCAGGACCGTTGGCGCCCGCCCGGCCGCGAAGGTCCTGCAGCCTGCGCACCCAGGCACCCAAAGTGCAGGAAGTTCCGCGGAGCAAGCCGAAGGGGCGGGTCTCCGACGCCTGGGGATCAAGCCCGCCCGCGGTCAACGGTCCTGCCAAATCGACGCCAGGACGACCAAACGGCAGGATCGTTCGGTCGCGGCGCTCGCGAAGGTCCTGCACGTTGGGTACCCCGGCGCCAAATGTGCAGGACCGTTGGCGCCCGCACGGCCGCGAAGGTCCTGCACTATGCGCACCCAGGCACCCAAAGCGCAGGAGGTTACGCAGACCAAGCCGAAGGGCGGGTGTCCCACGCCAGGGGATCAAGCCTGCCCGCGGTCAACGGTCCTGCCAAATCGACGCCAGGACGACCAAACGGCAGGACCGTTCGGTCAGGCCGCCCGCGAACGTCCGCAGAGCAAGCCGAAGGGGCGGGTGTTCCACACCTAGGGATCAAGCCTGACCGCCCGTGGTGTGGGGCACCCGCCCCTTCGGCTTTGTAGCTTTACGGCTCCGCGATGACCTCACCCATGGGCGGGATGTCGGGCAGGATCGACGGCTTCAGCTCGCCTCGGAAGGTGAACTTCGCCTCCTTGCCCTCGCCCTCGGCGTCGACGACCACGATCTGCCCAGCGGTCAGCTCTCCGAAGAGGATCCGCTCGCTGAGCGCGTCCTCGATCTCGCGCTGGATCGTGCGACGCAGCGGCCGCGCACCCAGAACCGGGTCATAGCCCTTCTCAGCCAGCAGCTCCTTGGCCGCCGGCGTGAGCTCGAGGCCCATGTCCTTGTTCTTCAGCTGCGCGTCGAGCCGGTTCAGCATCAGGTCGACGATCTTGATGATCTCGTCCTTGCTGAGCTGGTGGAAGACGATGATGTCATCGATGCGGTTGAGGAACTCAGGCCGGAAGTGCTGCTTGAGCTCGTCGTTCACCTTCAACTTCATCCGCTCGTAGCTGGATGCGTCACCGTGGTCACCGGCGAAGCCGAGCGACACCGCCTTCGAGACGTCGCGCGTCCCGAGGTTGGTGGTCAGGATCAGCACCGTGTTCTTGAAGTCCACGATCCGGCCCTGGCCATCAGTGAGGCGGCCGTCCTCCAGCACCTGCAGCAGCGTGTTGAAGACGTCCGGGTGAGCCTTCTCGACCTCGTCGAAGAGGACCACGGAGAACGGCTTGCGGCGCACCTTCTCGGTCAGCTGGCCACCCTCGTCGTAGCCGACGTAGCCGGGGGGCGCACCGACGAGGCGGGACACCGTGTACCGGTCGTGGAACTCGGACATGTCGAGCTGGATGAGCGCGTCCGCGTCGCCGAAGAGGAACTCGGCCAACGTCTTGGAGAGCTCGGTCTTACCGACACCCGAGGGGCCGGCGAAGATGAACGAGCCACCGGGGCGCTTCGGGTCCTTGAGGCCGGCCCGGGTGCGCCGGATGGCCTGCGAGACGGCCTTGATGGCCTGCTCCTGGCCGATGACCCGCTTGTGCAGCTCATCCTCCATGCGCAGCAGCCGGGCGGTCTCCTCTTCGGTGAGCTTGAAGACGGGGATACCGGTCCAGAGCGCCAGCACCTCGGCGATCTGCTCGTCGTCGACCTCGGAGACGACATCGAGGTCACCGGCCTTCCACTCAGCTTCGCGCTGAGCCTTCTCGCCGATGAGCGTCTTCTCGTTGTCGCGCAGCGACGCCGCCTTCTCGAAGTCCTGCGAATCGATCGCCGACTCCTTCTCGCGGCGCACGTCGGCGATCCGCTCGTCGAACTCGCGCAGGTCCGGCGGTGCGGTCATCCGGCGGATGCGCATCCGGGAACCCGCCTCGTCGATGAGGTCGATCGCCTTGTCGGGGAGGAAGCGGTCGCTGATGTAGCGGTCGGCCAGGCCGGCCGCGGCAACCAGGGCCGCGTCGGTGATGGAGACCCGGTGGTGGGCCTCGTAGCGGTCCCGCAGACCCTTGAGGATCTCGATCGTGTGGGCCACGGTGGGCTCGCCGACCTGCACCGGCTGGAAGCGCCGCTCCAGAGCAGCGTCCTTCTCGAAGTGCTTGCGGTACTCGTCCAGGGTGGTGGCGCCAATGGTCTGCAGCTCACCGCGGGCCAGCATCGGCTTGAGGATGGAGGCGGCGTCGATGGCGCCTTCGGCAGCACCGGCCCCGACCAGCGTATGGATCTCGTCGATGAACATGACGATGTCACCGCGGGTGCGGATCTCCTTGAGCACCTTCTTCAGACGCTCTTCGAAGTCACCGCGGTAGCGGGAACCGGCGACCAGCGAACCGAGGTCGAGGGTGTAGAGCTGCTTGTCCTTCAGCGTCTCCGGCACCTCGCCCTTGACGATCGCCTGGGCCAGGCCCTCGACGACCGCGGTCTTGCCGACGCCGGGCTCGCCGATGAGCACCGGGTTGTTCTTGGTGCGGCGACTGAGCACCTGCATGACGCGCTCGATCTCCTTGCCGCGACCGATCACCGGGTCAAGCTTGCCTTCGCGGGCAGCCTGGGTGAGGTTGCGGCCGAACTGATCGAGGACCAGCGAGGTGGACGGAGTGGCCTCGGCGGCGGTGCCGGCCGGCTCCTTGCTCTGGTAGCCGTTGAGGAGCTGGATGACCTGCTGGCGGACCCGGTTGAGGTCAGCACCCAGCTTCACCAGGACCTGGGCGGCGACGCCCTCGCCCTCGCGGATCAGGCCGAGCAGGATGTGCTCGGTGCCGATGTAGTTGTGGCCGAGCTGCAGCGCCTCGCGCAGGGACAGCTCAAGGACCTTCTTGGCGCGAGGCGTGAACGGGATGTGCCCGCTGGGCGCCTGCTGGCCCTGGCCAATGATCTCTTCAACCTGCTGGCGGACGGCTTCGAGCGAGATGCCGAGGGACTCGAGAGCCTTGGCGGCGACGCCCTCGCCCTCGTGGATCAGACCGAGCAGGATGTGCTCGGTGCCGATGTAGTTGTGATTGAGCATCCGGGCCTCTTCTTGAGCCAGGACAACAACCCGCCGCGCGCGGTCAGTGAACCTCTCGAACATGTACAGCTCCTTCCGCGCTGTGAGGTACGGACCGCCAAACACCCCGGCAGCCCGGCAGTGGAGAACCACTTGCATTGACTCTAGCGCCGTCGTCGGACGGTTTGGCGTCCAGGCGGCAAGTCGTTATCAATGCCCGTGTGTCCCGCTGTCGAGCCGTTGAGCTGGTTGACGCATCCGTGAAGCCGACTGCACGAAAGGTCGGCTTCGTAGTGGACAACGATCCCACGATCGGATTGTTTCCGATCCTCAGTCCGCTGCCAGCGAACGTATCGGCAGGACGGGGCGCGAAATTAGACGTGGCTGGCAGCCAAGCCCGCCCTCCGGTGGCCAGACAGCGGGGTCGCGGCGAGTGAGCGAACGGCGACTCAGGCCGGCAGCGTGCCCGGGTAGGCCAGATCGTCGCCGAGGTGCTTGATGCGGTTGCTCTCGTCCACGTGGACGACCTTGGGCACGTAGGCCTTCGCCTCTACGTCCTCCAGCACGGCGTAGCTGATCAGGATGACCAGGTCGCCCGGGTGCACGAGATGCGCGGCCGCCCCGTTGATCCCGATGATGCCCGAGCCGCGCTCGCCCTCGATGGTGTACGTCTCCAGCCGGGCGCCGTTGGTGATGTCGACGATCGTGACCTGCTCGCCAGGGAGCAGATCGGCGGCGTCTAGCAGATCAGCGTCCACCGTGACCGAGCCGACGTAGTGCAGATCGGCCTGGGTCACCGTCGCGCGGTGGATCTTGCTCTTCAACATTGTCCGAAACATGGTCAACCTCCGACGATCACCGTAGGCGGCCACCGGGCAGCGTCCTATAAGAGATTGATCACGGACGACGTCAGCGGAGCAGCCGACATAGCTGGGGGCAGCCGTGAACCAGCAGGCCTAGCCCGATGCACCGGCCGCTCTAGCCGGCCAGTGGCCGCCGCTCAGTGGGCGGCGTTGTACGCCTCGAAGACGCTGGCCGGAATTCGGCCGCGGTCGCTCACCGTGTGCCCATTGGCCCGCGCCCAGACCCGAACCGCCTGCGTCTGCTCCCGATCGACCTGCGCCGGACCGCGGCCATTTCGGCTCGGTGCAGCGGGCGGGCGGGTGCTCCGACCGGCACGGCGCGCGTGACCGACGAAATTTGCGAGCGCATCGCGAAGCTGAGCCGAATTCTCGGCCGACAAATCAATCTCATACGCCGCGCCATCGAGACCAAAAGATACCGTCTCGACCGCATCACTTCCATCGATGTCATCGACGAGCGTGACGTTCACCCTTCGCGCCATTTCGGTTCCTCTCCTGCGTGCCTGAATTCACCATAGCGGAATATTCAGGTAGCGGGCAAACGAAGTTAATTGGCCAACGGTTTGAGCAATGGAAAGAGAATCGTCTCGCGGATCCCGCGCCCCGTGAGCAGCATTACCAGCCTATCCACGCCCATTCCCATTCCTCCCGTCGGCGGCATGCCGTATTCGAGGGCTCGCAGGAAATCCTCATCCAGTTCCATCGCCTCGGGATCACCCTTGGCCGCGGCCAGCGATTGCTCCACCAGGCGGCGTCGCTGCTCAACCGGGTCGGCGAGTTCGGAGTAGGCCGGAGCCACCTCCATGCCGCCGATAATCAGGTCCCAAGCCTCAGCCAGCCGCGGATCGTTGCGATGCGGCCGGGCGAGCGGGCGCACCGAAGCCGGGTAGTCTCGAACAAATGTGGGCTGGATGAGTGTGTGCTCAACTAATTTCTCGTACAGTTCCAGAACTATTTCCCCGGCGTCCCACTCCGGCTTCAATGCAACTGACAGCCTGTCAGCATGGGAGCGCAGAACGGAGGCCTCCGTGTCGACGTCAACCGGGTCTCCGACCGCCTCCGACACCAATTCGTGAATCGTTACCGTGCGCCACGTGCCGCCGAGATCGATCTCGACGCCGTCAGCAGTGACCGGTACGGCAACATCGGCTGCAGCGGCGGCATTTTGAATGAGCGTCCGCGTCAACTCGGCCATGGTGTCGTAGTCGCCGTACGCTTCATACGCTTCTAACATTGTGAACTCGGGAGAATGTGTGGAGTCGACTCCCTCATTTCGGAAAGTCCGGCCGATCTCATAGACGCGATCGATGCCCCCGACCACGCAACGCTTCAAGAAAAGCTCGGTCGCGATTCGCAGCGACATATCCAGATCGAAGGCGTTCAGGTGGGTGTGGAAGGGACGGGCCGCGGCCCCGCCGTGCACGCTCTGCAGGATCGGCGTCTCCACCTCCAGATACTGCCGCTCGTGCAGGGTCTCGCGGATCGAGCGGATCACGGCGGCCCGGGTCGAGACGATCTGACGGGCCTCGGGACGCACGATGAGGTCGACGTAGCGCTGCCGGACCCGGGTCTCCTCCGAGAGCGGCTTGTGGGCCACCGGCAGCGGCCGCAGCGCCTTGGCGGTGATCCGCCACGCGTCGGCCAGCACCGACAGTTCACCGCTGCGGGAGGTGATCACCTCACCCTGCACGAAGAGGAGATCACCGAGGTCGACGTCGGCCTTGAAGTCGGCCAGCCGCTGCTCGCCGACGTTGGCCAGCGAGAACATCACCTGCAGTTCGACGCCGCCCTCACGCAGGGTGGCGAAGCAGAGCTTCCCACCGGTGCGCACGAAGATCACCCGGCCGGTGACGCCCACCTGCTCATCGGTGGCGGTATCCGGCGGCAACTCCGGGAATTTGGCCCGGACGTCGGCCAGCGAGGTCGTCCGGGGGACGTTGACCGGGTACGGGGCATGCTGCGGATCGGCGATCAGCCGGTCGTACTTCTCCCGACGGACCCGGACCTGCTCGGGAGCGTCGTCCATCCCTTCGTCGAGGAGCCCGGTGACCCCGTCTGACCCATCGGAGAGGGCGGCGGAGTCGGTCGGGACAGAGCTATCGGCGGGCGGAGTCGCGGCGGTCACGGGCCTTAGCCTATCGAGGCGCGGGAGACGAATATGCCCGGCAAGCGGTCGGCTGACGAATGTCACGTCGGAAACCTGCCGCCGATGTACTGGCTCCCGCCGCCCCGACCAGACAGTCTTGACGCATGAGCACCCCAGCGGCCGAGCGGCCGTACGCAGGTATCGAACTCACCGGCCTGGTGAAGTCCTTCAAGTCCCCCCAAGGGCCGGTGCACGCGGTGCGGGGGGTGGATCTGCAGATCGCGCCCGGCGAGACGGTGGCCCTCCTCGGCCCCAACGGCGCCGGGAAGTCGACGACGATCGACATGCTGCTCGGGCTGCTGCCACCGGACGCCGGCAGCGTCTCCCTCTTCGGGATGACGCCGGCCGCGGCCATCAAGCGCGGGGCGATCGGGGCGATGCTGCAGTCCGGCGCGGTGCTCAACGACCTGACGGTGCGGGAACTGATCGACATGATGGGCTCCCTCTACCCGCATCCGCTCCCCATCGACGAGACCCTGGCCCTGGCCAACATCGCCGACATCGCCGATCGGAAGACGAACAAGCTCTCCGGTGGGCAGACCCAGCGCGTCCGCTTCGGCGTCGCCCTGGTCAGCAACCCGGACCTCCTCGTCCTCGACGAGCCGACGGTGGCGATGGACGTCGAGGCCCGGCGTGATTTCTGGGCCACCATGCGCAGCTTCACCGACCGCGGCAAGACCGTCGTCTTCGCCACGCATTACTTGGAGGAGGCCGACGCCTACGCCGACCGGATCGTGCTCATGGCCCGCGGCCAGATCGTCGCCGACGGCGCCGCCACCGAACTGAAGGCGAAGGTCGGCACGCGGACGATCCGGGTCACCCTCCCCGACGCCGACCTAGCGGCCTTGGGCGAACTCCCCGGAGTGAGTAGCGCCGAAGTGCACGGCGACGCGGTGCAACTGCTCTGCGCCGACTCGGATGCTGCGCTGCGAGCGCTACTCAGCGCCTACCCCGCGGCCCGCGACATCGAGGTCACCGGCGCCGGCCTGGAGCAGGCCTTCCTGCAGCTCACCGGCGACGAAGAGTCCGACGCAACGACGAGCATCAACCCGAGTGGAGCATCACGATGAACGCGACCTACGCGAAGTACGAATTCCTCCGACTTTTCCGGAACAAACGGTTCTTCATCTTCTCGATCGGAATCCCGCTCGCCCTCTTCCTGACCATCGGCGGCGCCAACAAGGACCAGACGCTTGACCAGGGAGCCTTCAACATCAGCTTCCTGCTGTATTACATGGTCGGGATGGCCGGCTACGGCGCCACCATCGCCGCCCTCGCCGGTGGTGCCCGGATCGCCGCCGAACGGAGCGTCGGCTGGAACCGACAGCTGCGCCTCACCCCGCTGACCCCGAGAAACTACTTCCAGGTGAAGGTCCTCACCGGCTACTTCATGGCCATGCTGAGCATCGCGCTGGTCTACGCCGCCGGGGTCGCCCTCGGCGTGCGTATCCACCCGATCGGCGACTGGTTTCAGATGACCGGTTTGATGCTGGTCGCACTGATCCCCTTTCTGGCTATGGGGATCGTCTTCGGTCATCTGCTCACCGTCGACTCGATCGGGCCCGCACTGGGTGGCAGCTCGGCCCTCTTCGGCTTCCTGGGCGGGCAGTGGACCCCGTTACCGGCAACCGGCGCCCTGCACTTCATCGCCGAGTGCATCCCGTCGTACTGGATGACCCAGGCCAGTCACGTCGGCATCGGCGGCGCCGGGTGGCCGGCCAAGGGCTGGCTGGTGGTCGGCATCTGGGCGGTCGCGATGACCGTCGTCGCCGTGCAGGTGTACCGCCGTGACACTCGGCGCGTCTGAGCGATAGTGGCATAGGCTCGAAGACGGTGAGACGACGATGACGAGAGTGATGAAGCCCGACACAGAGACGGCGGCCACCCGCCCCGGCCTGGCCGAAGATGAGGCCACGATCACCAATAAGATGTGGCGATCCGGCTGGCAGCGCTACGTCTTTCCGTCCTTCTGGCTCATCTATCTGGCCCAGGTGGCCAGCGGGGTAAGCAAGCACTCGACGGGCACCGCCGCCGTCGTCGGCTATGCGCTGATCTTCGCCTTCGCCGCCTGCTACCTGCTGGCCATGACGTCGGGTTGGAGCGGCCAGACCCGACGATTCTGGATGTTCTACGGGCTGGCCATCGCCATCTTTGTCATCGAACTGCCGCTGGCCCAGGAGGATGCCTTCGTCTGCGCGGTATACCTGGCCGTGCTGGCCGTCGCCAGCGATCATCGTTTTTCGACCGGGATAGTCGCCGCTCTCGTCGTCTCCACCATCGTCGTACCGGCGCTGGTTCCGTCCTGGCACACCGGCCTGCAGTTCTCCACCGGCCTGATCGTCGCCCTCGTATCCGGCGCGATGTACGGATTCTTCAACCTGGTTCGCTCCAACATCGCGCTCAGCGAAGCCCGGGCCGAGGTGGCCCGTCTCGCCGCCGAGAACGAACGCTCGAGAATTGCCCGTGATCTGCACGATCTTCTCGGCCACTCGCTCACCACGATCACGGTGAAGGCCAGCCTGGCCCGGAGGCTGTCGGGTATCGACCCGGCCCGGGCCACCCAGGAGATCAGCGAGGTGGAAGAACTCTCCCGCCGGGCCCTGACCGACGTCCGGACCGCGGTCTCCGGCTATCACGACGTCACCCTGATCGGCGAGATCGCCAGCGCCCGCGAAGTGCTCCGGGCCGCCGGCGTCGACGCCACCCTGCCGGGCGCGGTGGACGTGGTCGACCCGTCATTGCAGGAACTCTTCGGCTGGGTGACGCGGGAGGGGGTCACCAACATCGTGCGCCACTCCCGGGCCGAGCGCTGCGAGATCCTGCTCGGGGCGAACTGGATCGACATCTGCGACAACGGCAAGGGCGGCCTCTCGGGCGCCGGCAACGGTCTCAGTGGGCTCCGTGAACGGGTCGAGGCGGCCGGCGGATCGGTGACAATCGGCGGCGCGACCGGGCTGATCGGCTTCCGGCTGCGCGTCGACGTCCCGCTGGACTCCGAGTTGGTCCCGAGTTGATCCGACTTCTCGTCGCCGATGATCAGGGAATGATCCGGGCCGCGCTGGTGGCCCTGCTGGAGTTGGAGGAGGACTTCACTGTCGTGGCCCAGGTCGGGCGCGGCGATGAGGTCGTCACGGCGGCGCGAAACAGCGCGGCCGAAGTTGCCCTCCTCGACATAGAGATGCCCGGTCTCGACGGCCTGGCCGCGGCCGCCGCACTGAATCATGAACTGCCGGCCTGCCGGGTACTCATCCTCACCACGTTCGGGCGACCGGGGTACCTGCGTCGGGCCATGGAGGCCGGCGCCCTCGGGTTCGTCGTCAAGGACGCCCCGGCCGAGCAGCTGGCCGACGCGGTTCGCCGGGTCTCCCGCGGCGAGCGGGTCGTCGACCCGGCCCTGGCCGCGGCCACCCTGGCCGGCGGGGCCTCGCCGCTGACCGGACGGGAGCGCGACGTGCTGGTGGCGGCCCGGGACGGGGCGACGGTGGCCGACATCGCGGCCAAACTCTTCCTCTCGCCGGGCACCGTGCGTAACTACCTGTCTGCCGCAATCGCCAAGACGGACACCCGAAACCGGGTGGAAGCGGTCAGACGGGCCGAGCAGCGCGGCTGGCTGTGAGATAACCGGCTAAATGCCGCCATTTTCGGCTGCCAATTTCTCCGGCCAACGTGTACGTTGCGTAAAGCACCAGCCTCTTGAGTAGGAAATGCCACCATTGAGGCTCGAAGTGCCGGACCGGTTGGGGGATCGATCTGATGAAGTACTTTTCTGCTGCCAAAATCCTGCCTGGGGCTGAGAGCCCACGACGCCGAGTGCGCGGCGGTGGGTCACGCTCCGTAACCAAACGATCGATCGCGCTCATCGCCACCTCGGCGACGATCGCGGGTCTGGCGGCCGCCTACGCGGCCCCGGCCACGGCGGCGACCGTCACTTCGCCCGCCTTCGTGCAGCAGGTGAGCACCCATCTGGCCAACAAGAGCAGCGCGACGCTGACACCGACGGCCAACCTCGGCGCCGGCAACCGCCTCATCGTCGAGGTTGGGGTCTGGAGCTCGGCGAGCGCCACGGCCAGCGCCATCACCGACAGCGCCGGCAACGTCTACCGCGAACTGGTTCACAACACCGCCGCCGACCACACCGAGATGAGCGTCTGGACGGCTCCGATCACCGCCGGCTCCGGCACCAAGCCGGTCATCACGGTGAAGGCGACCGGCTTGGCCGACATCGGCGCGGTCGCCCTGGAGTACTCCGGTCTCGCCGCCGCCGGGTCGACCACCGTCGACCAGACGGCCACCCAGAGCGGCGTCACCACCGCGGCGGCCACGGTCAGCTCGGGCCCCACCCCGGCCGTCACCGGCAACAATGAACTCGCCCTGGGTTTCTATGCCGATTCCGGCTTCGGATCGGCTCTCGGCGCGGGCGCCGGCTTCACCCAGCGGGCCAACGTCTCCCCCGCCGGCGACATGCAGCTGCTGGTTGAGGACGCGGCGGTCGCGATCGCCAGCACTCCGGCTGCGTCGGCGACCACCGGCAAGAACACCTACTGGCAGATGGCGACGATCGTCTTCAACCCGGCCCAGTCGGGGCCGGCCACCGCACCCGGCGCTCCGATCAGCCCAGTCGCGACGGCGGGTGACACGTCGGCCAACCTGAGCTGGACCGCTCCGAGCAACGGCGGCAGCCCGATCACCTCGTACACGATCACCCCGAAGCAGGGCAGCACCGCGCTGACCCCGATCAGCATCACCGGAAACCCGGTGCCGACCACCGCGACCATCCCCGGGCTGACCAACAACCTCTCGTACACCTTCGACATCACAGCGACCAACAGCGCCGGAACGGGCCCGGTCGCGACGTCGAACGCCGTCACCCCGGTCTCATCCCCCGGCGGCAGCTGGGCCCCGCTGCAGACCTGGCCGATCATGCCGTTGGCCACCCACCTGCTCTACAACGGCAAGACGATCTCCTGGGACGGCTGGCAGCAGCCGCAGCCCAGCGTCGTCTGGGACCCGTCCAACCCAACGGTCTTCACGACGATCAACCCGCCGGACAGCATCTTCTGCGACGGCGCGGCCAGCCTCCCGGACGGGCGGCTACTGGTGATCGGCGGCTACGGCGGCCTCTCCACCGGCCAGATCGGCATCGTCGACACGAACATCTTCAACCCGGCGACGAGCACCTGGTCCCGGGTGGCCGACATGCACTACCCGCGCTGGTACCCGACCGTCACCGAACTCTCCGACGGCCGCTACCTGGCCGTCAGCGGCAACAGCACGAACGCGTCGACCTGGGCGGACACCCCGGAGGTCTACGACCCGTCGACCAACACCTGGACCCTGCTGTCGGGGATCAACACCTCGTCGGTGCACGAGGTGGAGTACCCGTTCAGCTACGAGGTGCCCAGCGGTGACGTCTTCGTGATGGGGCCGGAGGAGGACAACTCGCACCTGCTCAACGTCAACAACCAGACCTGGACCAACGTCGGTTCCACCGGGCTCTTCAACGGCTCGTCGGTGATGTACCGCCCCGGCAAGATCCTCTACAGCGGCGGCGCCCCGCAGATCGACGCGCAGGTCGCCTCGACGAACGGCACGGCGGTCATCGACCTGAACGCGGCGAACCCGGCCTGGCGCCAGACCGCCCCGATGGCCTACAACCGGATCTATCACAACCTGACGATGCTGGCCGATGGCACGGTCCTCGCGGTCGGCGGCTCGGCCACCAGCGACCAGACGGTGATCACGACCGGCGTGCTGCCGACCGAGATCTGGAACCCGACGACGGAGACCTGGAGCACCGGCGCCCCGATGGCCGCGGCCCGCAACTACCACTCGACGTCGGTGCTGCTGCCGGACGGCACGGTGCTGGTGAGCGGTGGCGGCCACTCCGAAGGCCTGCAGAACCCCGGGCAGTACTCGTCGCAGATCTACTCACCGGCCTACCTCTCGCAGGGTCCGCGCCCGACCATCACGTCGGCCTCGGCGTCGGCCACCTACGGTGACTCGATCACGGTGAACACGCCCGACGCCTCCGCGATCACCGCGGTGAACCTGGTGTCGCTGGGCGCCGACACGCACCAGATCGACATGAATCAGCACTTCGTGCCGCTCAACTTCACCGCCGGTAGCGGCAGCCTCAACGTCACGGCCCCGGCTTCAGGCACCATCGCCCCGCCCGGCTACTACATGCTCTTCATCCTGAAGAACGGCGTCCCGTCGGTGGCCAAGTTCGTGCACATTGGCGCCTCCACGACCCAGACCGTCCCCGGTACCGTCACCGGCACGGTCGCCGTCGCCGGCAACCAGTCGGCCAGCGTGCAGTGGAACGCACCGACCGACGGCGGGGCGCCGATCACCTCCTACCAGGTGACGCCCTACATCGGTTCGAACCCGCAGACGCCGGTGACGGTGAGCGGCGGCAACCCGGTCGCCACCTCCACCACCGTCAGCGGGCTGACGAACGGCACCACGTACACGTTCAAGGTCACGGCGACCAACGCCGTCGGCACCGGTCCCAGCTCAGTCGCCTCCAACGCGGTGACCCCGGCCAGCGCGCCGGCGGCGGCCTTCGTCCAGAAGGCGACGAGCAGCACCGCGGCCGCCACCAGCGTGGCCACGGTCCCGGCGGCCAACATCGCGGTGAATGACCGGATGCTGGTACAGGTGTCGGTCTGGAACGCGGCCCACAGCACGGCCTCGGGCGTCACCGACTCCGCCGGCAACGTCTATACCGAGCTGAGTCACAACGTGGCCTCCGACGGCACCGAGATGAGCGTCTGGAGCGCCCCCGTGACCAACGGTGGCGTGAGACCCACGATCACCGCGACCGTCGGAGCGGTGGCCGACATCGGGATCAACGCCTTGGAGTACTCGGGGCTCTCGACGGCGGCCGGTAGCGGGTCGCTCGATACGAGCGCCCAGGCGACCGGGAAGACCTCGGCCGCCGGATCGGTCAGCTCCGGGGCGACAGCCGCGGCCTCCTCCAGCGGCGAGCTCGCGGTCGGCTTCTACGCCGACTCCGGCTTCAACTCCACCCTCGTCTCCGGATCGGGCTGGACCCAGCGCTCGAACGTCTCGCCGAGCAACACCATGCAGTTGCTGGCCCAGGATCAGTACGTCGCCTCCGGGGCGAGCGCCAACTCAACCTCGACCACGGGCGCGAACACGGTCTGGCTCGCGGCGACGCTCGTCTTCAAATCCGCGGTGTCGACGCCACCCACGGCCCCGTCACCTCCGTCGGCGGTCACCGCGGTGGCCGGCAACACCCGCGCCACGGTCAGCTGGACGCCGGGGAACAATGGCGGGAGCCCGATAACTGGCTATACGGTGACGCCCTACATCGCCTCGGCGGCCCAGCCGTCGACGCAGGTTCCGGCCGGCGTCACGTCGACGACGATCAATTCGCTCACCAACGGCACGTCGTATACGTTCCGGATCACCGCGACCAACGCCATCGGCACCTCACTCGCGTCGTCGGCCTCGAATTCGGTGGTACCGACGGCGGTCGCGGCACCGGCATTCGTGCAGCAGGCGAGCACTCAGTCGGCCGGTAAGACGTCGCTGACGCTCACCCCGACTAGCAGCATCTCCTCGGGCAACCGGCTGGTCGTGCAGGTCGGGGCGTGGAGTTCGGACGGTGCCACCACCTCGGCCGTCACGGATTCCGCCGGCAACACTTATAGCGAACTCCTGCATTTCACCGCCTCTGACGGCACCGAGATGAGCATCTGGAGCGCCCCGGTGACCGCCGGGAGCGGGACGAAGCCGGTGATCACGGCGACCACCACCAAGAAGGCCGACATCGGCATCGGGTTCTCCGAGTACTCCGGTCTGGCGGCGACGAACCCGGTGGACGTGACCGCACAAGCGACCGGCACGACGACGGCGAACCAGGCCGTGAGTTCCGGGGCGACGCCGGCGACCACGCAGAACGGGCTGGCCATCGGGTTCTACGCCGACTCCGGCTTCGGGACCACGCCGACGGCTGACCCCGGCTACACGGCGCGGGTGAACCTGCCCAAGAACGGGAATATGGACCTCCTGACCGAGGATGCGCCCGTGACGGCCGGGGCGACGCCGGGGGCTAGCGCAGGCACGCAGGCGAAGACGATCTGGCTGATGGCCACCATCGTCTTCAAGAGCGCCTGAGCTGCCGGTTGCCGAACGTCACCACGGCCTACCAGGGTCGGCAGAACAGCCTTAATTTCCTGCGCCTTCTGCTGGCGATCACCGTGCTCCTCTCCCATCAGGTGGAGCTCGGCGGCTTCGGTTCGGATCAGTCGTCGCCCCAGATCAGGGCCGGCCACTGGGCCGTCGCCGGCTTCTTTGCGATCTCTGGCTTCCTCATCACCAATAGCCGGCGGCAGCGCTCCTTCGGCTCGTACCTGCGGCACCGGTTCCTGCGGATCTACCCGGCGTTCCTGATCTGCCTCGTGGTCACTGCGGTCGCCTTCGCGCCGCTGGCCGAACTGATCGGGCCGGGGCGGGTCGAGTGGAGCTCAGCGACGCACTACGTGGTGGACAACCTCACCCTGAACATCAACCAGTACGACATCCGGCACACGCTGGATAGCGTCCCGTTCCCCCAGGCCTGGGACGGGTCGCTCTGGACGCTCTACTTCGAGTTCGCCTGCTACCTGATGATCGGCCTGCTCCTCTTCGCCCCGGTGCGGGCTCACCGCTGGCTGGTGCTGGCCGGGTTCGTCGTCCTGCTGGTGGTGGCCACCGAGCAGGTTCCGGGTGGGCGCTTCATCAACTACACGGAGCTGGCCACCCTCGGTACGGCCTTCTTCGCCGGTGCGCTCGCCGCGCTCTTCAGTGATCGGCTGCCGCTGCTCTGGCCGATCGCCTCTGTGTCGGCGGCCGCCTGCGTGGCCGCCGGGGACGTAGATCGGCTAGCCACCTTCGGCGCGATCCCGCTCGCCTACCTGCTGCTCTGGCTCGGCGCGCGGCTGCGGCTGGAGCGGATCGGGGCGCGCAACGACATCTCCTACGGCATCTACATCTATGCCTTCCCGCTACAGCAGCTCCTGGTGCTGCTGAACGTACAGCGCCTCGGCTACGCGCTCTCCAGCTTGCTGGCGGTGCTGGTGACGCTGCCGGTGGCTGCGGCCAGCTGGTTCGTAGTGGAGCGTCCCGCACTGCGACTGGCTCGCCTCGGCGATCGCCGGTTCTCCGGTCGCGCCGGGCGCTCGGGTGCGGAACAACCCGGCGCAGCACGCTCCGGTGCCGAGCACTCCGGTGCAGAGACCCTGGCGGCTGGCCCGGTGGCTGGGACTGGTCCGGTTGCGGCGACTGACCCGGTGG
The DNA here is from genome assembly GCA_900100325.1 of Frankineae bacterium MT45. Lineage (NCBI taxonomy): Bacteria > Bacillati > Actinomycetota > Actinomycetes > Frankiales > Frankineae bacterium MT45. Next base: position 1,080,962 of record LT629697.1, on the reverse strand, counting down.
CGGGGACTGACCCGGTGGCTGGGACTGCGGATGCAGTGGGCGTGCAGGCGGAGTCGGGACGCTAACGCTACGTTTGAGGCGTGACGTTTCCCGGTGTCCCGCATCGCCGTCTTGGGGCGGCTGATCGTCGACGCTTAGCCGCCACTTTCGACGGGGCTGCGGACGTCTATGACCGCGCCCGTCCCGGATTCCCAGACGCGGCGCTCGACTGGATCCTGCCCGGTGACGCCCGCGAAGTACTCGACCTGGGGGCCGGAACCGGCAAGCTGACCCGCTCGCTGGTGGCCCGCGGGCTCACGGTGACCGCCATCGACCCGTCTCCCAACATGCTGGCGCGGCTGCGTGAGCACTTCCCGACAATCGACTCGCGGTTGGGATCGGCCGAGGCGATCGACCTCCCGGACGCCAGCGTGGATGCGGTCGTCGTCGGCTCGGCCTTCCATTGGTTCGATCGACCGGCGGCCGATGCGGAGATGGCACGGGTGCTGCGCCCAGGCGGCGTGGCCGGCCTGCTCTGGAACCGCCGCGATCCGGCATCCTCAACCTTCAACGCCTTCGACGCGGCGAGCGTGGCGGCCAGCCGGAGCATGGGGCGGACGGCGAAGCAGCTGCGGCCGGAGCAGAACACCCCGATCGAGCTCGATCGTCACTTCTTCGCGACGACGGAACGCCGCGACTTCGACCACAGCCAGGCCCTGAGCGTCGACGGCGTTCTCGAGCTGATCAGTTCACGCTCGTACGTGATCGCGATGGACGCCGACGAGCGGAGCCAACTGCTGGCCACCATCCGCGCCCGCCTCGAGGCAGAGGTGCCGTCCGGGGAGCTGATCGACGTCGGCTACACCACCATCGCGCTGCGGGCCGCTCGGGCCTGAGGCCCGGGCCTGCGCAGAAGCCCAGTGGGCCGAACAGCGGTCAGGCGTTGCGTTCGTAGATCAGCCGCAGCCCGAGCAGGGTGAGATCGGGCTCGAAGCGGGTGATCGTCTCGGAGTTGTCGGTCATCAGCGGCGCGAGGCCGCCGGTGGCGATCACCTCAACCGACTCCGGGGCGTCGGGCATCAGCTCGCGGCTTAGCCGCCGCACCAACCCGTCGACCTGCCCGGCGAACCCGTAGAGAATTCCGGACTGAAGTGCCTCAACGGTGCTCTTGCCGATCGGCGAACGGGGAATCACCAGCTCCACCTTGCGCAGCTGCGCGGCCCGGGCCGCCAGTGCGTCCAGGGAGATCTCGATGCCGGGGGCGAGCGCGCCGCCCATGAACTCGCCCTTGGCGCTGACGACGTCGAAGTTGGTGGTGGTGCCGAAGTCGACGACGATCGCCGGGCCGTGCACGAGATGGAAAGCGGCCAGCGTGTTGACGATCCGGTCGGCGCCGACCTCCTTCGGGTTCTCGTACTGCAGGCTGACCCCGGTCCGCACGCCCGGCTCGACCAGCACCGTCGGCAGCCCCGGGTAGTAGCGCTCGAGCATGACGCGCAGTTCGCGCATGGCGGCCGGGACGGTTGAGCAGGCGGCGACACCGTCGACGGCGTGCTCGGCCAGCAGCCCGCGGAACGTGAGCGCGAGTTCGTCGGCCGTACTGCGGGCATCGGTCTTGATGCGCCACGAGTGGTCGAGCTTCTCCCCGTCGAAGATGCCCAGCACCGTATTCGTGTTGCCGATGTCAATCGCAAGCAGCATGTGCCGCACCGTTCTCTCTCTGCGCTTTTGGCAAGGTGACCCGGAATCGCCGGTCATCTTGCCAAAACCGGAAGGGGTTAGCTCAGGTCCAGGCCGATGTCGAGGACCGGCGCGGAGTGCGTCAGGGCCCCGACGGAAAGATAGTCGACGCCGGTCTCGGCCACTTCGCGGGCCCTGGCGAGGGTGAGCCCACCGGAGGCCTCGAGCTTCACGCCTTCGAAGCCAGCCGCGATGCGAACCACCTCACGCAGCGAGGCGGAAGACATGTTGTCCAGCAGGACCAGTTGGGCACCGGCCTCGATCGCCTCTCGGGCCTGCTCGACGGTGTCGGCCTCCACCTCGATGGAGAGTTCGGGGTAGGCCTCCCGGACGAGCTCGAACGCCTGCGCCACCCCGCCGGCCGCCGCGACGTGATTGTCCTTCACCAGCGCCGCATCCGAGAGCGACATCCGGTGGTTCACACCGCCGCCGCAGCGCACGGCGTACTTCTCCAGCGCCCGCAGCCCGGGCATGGTCTTGCGGGTGTCGCGAATCTGGGCGCCAGTGCCGGCCACTGCGTCGACCCAATCCCGGGTCAGCGACGCCACCCCCGACAGGTGGCAGAGCAGGTTCAGCGCGGTGCGCTCGGCGGTCAAGATGTCACGCACGGGTCCAGTCACCGTCGCCAGCACCTCGCCCGGAGTGACGCTACTGCCGTCCACCGTGCCGAACTCGACTCGCAGCCGCCCCTCCCCGACCACGTCGAAGGCCCACGCGGCTACGGGAAGACCAGCGACCACGCCGGAACTGCGCGGCACCAGGTCAGCCGAAGCGACCTGGGTCGGCGGGATGACCGAATTGGTGGTCACGTCACCATCGGCGCCGATGTCCTCCTCCAGCGCCCGAGTGATCACCTCGTCGACCCGCCACGGCTCGAGGCCGGCCGACTCGACGACGGCACGGACACTGGGATCGACGAATGTCATCGGGTGAACTCCGTGGTGAGGGTTGGGATGGGCAACGGATTGACGAGCATCTCGGGCGCGAGGCCACCAGCGACCGTCGCGGTCGGTTCGGTCCGGTCGACGAGTCGGGTGTCGAGGTGGCCACGCCAGTGCTCGTCGTCGCGCTCGGCGAAGTCCTCACGCCAGTGCGACCCGCGCGTCTCCTCGCGTAACTGGGCCGCCTCGACCAGCGCGGTGGCGACGGTGAAGAGGTTGGTCGCCTCCCAGTGCTCGGTGCCCGGCTCGTCGCAGCTGTGTGCGCCGAGTTCGGCCAGCGCCCGGGCAGCGGCGTCTAGTCCCTTGGCGTCACGCAGCACGCCGGCATGCTCGCTCATGATCTGCTGCAGCGCGGGGCGTACCTCGGCGGCCAGGACGGCCGCGGGTTCAGCTGAGGGGACCGTCGCCGGGGCCGGCGCCGGCTCGACCAGCGTCTCGACCAGGGTGGCCGCGATCCGCCGTCCGAAGACGAGCCCCTCGAGGAGGGAGTTCGAGGCCAGCCGGTTCGCGCCGTGGACACCGGTGCAGGCCGTCTCCCCGCAGGCGTAGAGGCCGGGCAGGTTCGTCTGTCCGAGCAGGTCGGTGTGGACGCCCCCGGAGGCGTAGTGCGCGGCCGGCACCACCGGGATAAGGTCCTGAGCCGGGTCGATGCCCAGCGACCCAAGGGTGGCGTAGATGGTCGGGAACCGGACCCGCCACTTCTCGGTGCCGAAGTGGCGCGCATCGAGCCACATGTGCTCGGCGCCGGTCTCTTGCATGCGGCGCAGGATCGCCTTGGCCACGACGTCGCGCGGGGCGAGATCGGCCAGTTCGTGCTGCCCCTGCATGAAGCGCACTCCCGCGTCGTCGACCAGGAAGGCGCCCTCGCCGCGGACGGCCTCGCTCACCAGCGGCTGCTGACCGCGGGAGCGGCTGCCGAGCCAGGCGACCGTGGGGTGGAACTGGACGAACTCCAGGTCGCGGACCACGGCGCCGGCACGAATGGCGGCGGCGACCCCGTCGCCGGTGGCGACATTCGGGTTGGTGGTCGAGGCGAAGACCTGCCCGAACCCGCCGGTGGCCAGCACAACCGCCCGGGCTCGCAGCGAACCGACCCCGTCGCGCTGCCCCTCGCCCATCACGTGCAGGGTGACGCCGGCCACCGAACCATCCGATGTTTTCAGTAGATCCAGTACCAGCGCGTGTTCGATCGCCTCGACCCCGGAGGCCCCGAGGACCCGGGCGACCAGGGCTCGTTCGATCTCGGCGCCGGTCGCGTCTCCGCCGGCGTGCGCGATCCGGTCGCGGTGGTGCCCGCCTTCGCGGGTCAGTGAGATCGCCCCGTCCTGGGCGAGGTCGAAGCGCGCACCCAAGGCGGCCAGATCGCGGACCGCGGCCGGACCCTCGCGCACCAGCAGACGCACCGCATCCTCATCGCAGATTCCGGCCCCGGCGACCAGCGTGTCGGCCAGGTGCTGCTCCGGAGTGTCACCGATTCCGAGTGCGGCGGCGATGCCGCCCTGGGCCCACCGGGTCGATCCGGCGGAGAGAACGTCCTTTGTCACAAGCATGATTCGCAGGCTCGAGTGACGGGCGATCTGCAGTGCTGTGGTGAGCCCGGCGATACCTGACCCGACGATGACGACGTCGGTCTCGGCGCTCCAGCCCTCTTCGGCCGATGCGAGGCGGCGGGGTACGCCGACGGATGACGTCGCGCTTCTCATGCCTGATCGCTCCGGAGCGCCTGCTCGTTCGCAGCCGACGCCCCGTCGGCAGCCGTCGGCCGGCCGGCGAGGACGTCGATACCGATGTTGTCGATGAGGCGGGTCGCGCCGAACTTGGCCGCAACCAACAGGCGGGCCGCCTCGCCGGGGCGCGGGGAGCCCAGGTCGTTTCCCCGCAGCGCCAAGTAATCGGCGGTGATACCCGCCTCGTCAAGGACGCGCTGGGCGGCTACTAGGGCGGCATCCGCACCAGCGCCGGCAGCATCGCGACCGGCGGTCAACGCCCCGCTGAGGGCGAGTGACCGGGCGCGCTCCTCGGCCGACAGGAACACGTTCCGACTCGATAGGGCAAGGCCGTCGGACTCCCGGACGGTGGGGACTCCGACGATCTGCGGCCCGAGGTCGAGGTCGGCCACCATCCGCTTGATGAGCGTGAGTTGCTGGTAGTCCTTCTCGCCGAAGTAGGCACGGTCGGGGCGGATGATGTTGAGGAATTTGGCGACGACGGTGAGCATGCCGTCGAAGTGCCCGGGGCGCGCCGACCCCTCCAGTTCCTGGCCGAGGCGTCCGGAGTTGAGCGTCACCTCTACCTCGCCGGCCGTGTAGACGTCGCTGACTCCGGGGGCCCAGAGGAGATCGACGCCATGGTCGCGGGCGATCGCCACATCGGCCTCGAGGGTGCGCGGGTAGCGGCTGAGGTCGGCCGGGTCACCGAACTGCAGCGGATTGACGAAGACGGTGGCGACCAACGAATCGCACTCGGCCCGGGCGGCGTCCATCAGCGCGGCGTGCCCGTCGTGAAGTGCGCCCATGGTGAGGACGACGCCGAGCGTGCCGCTCTCACCGAACTGCTGAGCGCCCGACCGCTGGGCTCCGGGGAGTTTGGCCCGGGCCGCGAGGAATTCGCTGCGGCTATGTACGACGTTGACGGGTTCGTTCATGACTGGTCCAGTATCGCGGTTACCGCTTCGAGGGCATCGGCCCGCAGCTGTCCGGCGGCGTTGGCCCGTTCGGCGGTGCGCCTGGCCATGGCGATGTACGCGGCGACGGTCTGCGGCGCCTGGGCGCGCAGCGTGGTCAGGTGAGTGGCGACGGTGGCGACGTCACCCCGTGAGACCGGGCCGGTGAGGGCACCGTCACGGAGCCGGAGCACGTTGTCCAGGGCCGCACTCAGTAGCGGTGCGATCAGACGGGCCGACTGTTCGACGCCGGCCGCATCGAGAAGGTCCAGCGAATCATTGACGATCGTGACCAGGTAGTTGGCGCCGATGCTGAGCGCAGCGTGGTACATCGGACGGGCAAGTTCCGGCACCCAGACCGGCTCGCCGCCGATCTGCACGACGAGCGCCTCGGCGACCGGGCGCATCTCGTCGGTCGAGGTGACACCGAACGCAGCTCCGTCGAGTCGGTCGAGATCCTCCGGACGCCCGGCGAAGGTCATCACCGGATGCAGAGCGAGGGGCACGACGCCCCGGGCGGCCGCGGCGTCGAGGATGCTGATGCCGTAGGCGCCAGAGGTGTGCGCGACGAGCGTCCCCGGACGCCAGACGTCGGTTGCGGCCAGTCCGGTGACGAGCGACCGCAGCGCGTCGTCCGGGACGGCGAGCAGGACCAGGTCGGCATCAGCGACGACCTCGTCCGGCGGCAGGATCGGCACGCCGGGTAGCAGCCGTTGGGCGTAGGACTGGGAGCGGTCGGATACGCCGCTGGCCGCGACCACGTGATGACCGGCCCGCAGCAGCGCCGCTCCGAGCACCGATCCGACCCGACCGGTGCCGACGACGCCAACCCGCAGACGCGGTGGAGCAGAAGTCACGGTTCGAACGTCCTCAGTGGTCGTGGTTCTTTGGGTGGCGCTTCCTGACGCGGTTGCCCGCGCGCCTCAATGCAGTGATCGAGCCTACGCGGAGGTCGGCGACTGAGCCTGTCGGTCGGTTCGCTGCCCGCGCCGATGCTCCCAGAGCGCCGATCCCCTCGCCCGACCGTGTGGCGCACCTTACTCGCGACGGTGCTATCTCGGACTGGCGCGACAACGGTGACCGGTGCCAGGTCGGGCCAGCGCGAACCTGACTAGCACCAACACGGAGGGTGGGACTCAGAGCTGTACCAGCACAGGGCGACACCAGCTCAGGCGGTCCCGAATCGGACTTGTGCCAAGGCAGGCGGGAGCCAACTCAGACCGGTGCCATGCCGGTGGCAGCGTTCGGTGGGTGATGTCGGTGGTTCCTCCTCGGGGTCTGCGCTGGATCGATGTGTCTGGGCGGAACCCACCACGGCACGCCGTCGGGCATGGTCAGGCTCCACCCCATCTTCTCGAAGTTCCGATGGTGATGTCCGCAGAGCAACGCCGTCGTCTGAACGGAGGTCTCACCGCCGTACTGCCAGGGCGTCTGATGGTGGACTTGCGTCCATTGAGCAGGGATTGAGCAACTCGGGAAAGTGCAGCCGCGGTCTCGGGCAAAGAGGGCCAGGCGCTGCGCGGGTGAGGCAAGCCGGCGAGTCCGACCGTGGCTGAGCACTCCACCCTCCGCGTTGAGAACCACCGACACGACATCCGCCTCCTCAGCCAGGCTCATTGTCTCGGGAATTGAGATGAGGTCGCCGTGGCTGGTCGAGGCGAAGCCCCGTTGGGTGCGGAACTGTTCTTCGGTCATGGTGATCAGCAGTGTCGTCGCCACCCCACCGCTGTTCGGCAACCCGCCGTCGGCCAACAGCCGGCGCGAGGCGTCGAGGAGCGCGTCGTGGCGACGCTGGGCCGGGGTCCGGCGATCAGGCTCCAGCACGCCGCCATCTGAATCAGTGACCGGCAGAGGCGCGGAGAGCGAGTCGAGAACGGCCTCCGACGCCGCGCCACAGGCTGGAGTCAGCGCACCGGTTGGGATCACCATCCCGTCGTCCCGCTTTCCCAGCGTGAAGCACCGGTCGCGCTGCTGCTTGGCGTCCGTCGGGGCAGCGCCATCGGGGTCGAGATGGGCGACGATCCGGGCCGCGACTTTCGCCAGTTCGTTGGGGGCGAACCACCGGGACTGCTCAACGAGTGTGGCCTGGATGGCGGCGCCGTGTTCAAAGTCCAACTCCGCGCTCAACCCGCCCAGTGTTGCAACGATGACTTGGGCGTGCCGGGCCGAGATGGCCCCAGCCTTCTGCTCCGCGGCGACCAGAGGGAAGACCGATTCGAGTGGCTCGCCGGTGAATCCGGTGCGCGGACCGAGGTCCTCCGCCGCGCGGACGCGGGCCTTGGCCTCCCGCGGATCCAACCGAAGCAGATCGGCGAGGAGCGCGGCCGGAGCAGAGAACCCGTACTCATCGGCCAGGCCACGAGCCATGAGCGCGGCCACAAGAAGATGATCGACCGCGACTTCGCGGCGAGTACAGGATTCCCAGCCCTGCAGAAGTTCGAGCAGTTCGGCCGAGGTGAACGACTCGAGCTGAGCCCCGAAGACGGCATTGATCGCTTCGCTGAGCGGCCCGAGGAGGGCAGCGACTTTTGCCGACGCGCCCACTCCTGAGATCTGATCTGGCCCCTCAACCATGCCGTCAGTTTACCCGAAGAAGTGTGAGCTGACTACCCGAATCATCAATAAAACACAGGGGATTCTAGCGCCACAGACGGCATAGACGACCCCGCCAGAACGTACCTGAAGCCTCTGACACTTTCGTGCGAGTATCCACAGCGAAACTCGGATACTCACTCGCAGACTCGCCAATTGGTCAGCAGCAGTGACGGTCGGCTAAGTTCGAGGCGTGACTACAGACCTGAGCCCGGTGAGCGGGCAGGCCCCCAGATGACGTCGCCGGCTCAGGTGGTGGCGGCCAGTTCGGACGCCGCCGACCTCCACGCAACCGCCACTGCGCTGTTGCTGGAACTTCAGACACAGCTCGGCGCTCTCGCGGCGACGGCCACCGCGGCCACCGAGCGCGGCCGCCGCCCCTTCCGGCCGCCGGCCGACTGGGCTCCGCGCCTCGGTGAATTGGCCTACGGCCTTTATCTGCTGGCCGATCAGACCGGCGTCGACGTCGAGGCTGAGATTCGGGTGACCGCCGACGCACTTGTGCGGCGCGCCCAGCGCAACGGCCCCGAGACGGGCTGGCCGTTCAACTCCGCCTGAGACAGCTCTTGCGCGCCACCCACGGGCGAGGCGAGCAAGCACCAGTCCGAGCCGATCAGGCACGACGCCAGGCGCCGCCGACAACGCGCGAGCAATGCCTCGGGCGATCGGGGCGTCGCGTGCTCAGTCGCGCGGGCCTTACGGCTCAGGGTTCAAGAATCGAGCTGCCCCGGCTGGATCAGCATGAAAGACCAACACAAGCCGAGAGTTACGCGATCTCCGGCGAAACAATGGCGTTGAGCAGCCGCGAGCAGCGCTGAATCATCGCATCAGCCGACTCTCGCGGGTGATCGATCCACCAGGTGATCAGCGCATGGATGATGTTGATCCAGGCACTCGTCAGGGCAGAGGCGTCCAGCGAACTTCGATTGCCCCGGGCTCGGAGGAACCGCTCGGTTCCGATCGCGGCCAGCGCCGCCGTCCGTGCTTGATATGCGCGCGCCCGGCTGTAGAGCAGTCCGTCGGTCGGCAGGGATGGATCGAAGACGAGCCGCCAGGCACTCGGATACGGCTCCAGCGCCTCGAAGATGGCCCGCATCGTCCCCAGCAGCGAACTTATCCACGGATCCTCGCGCTTCATGGTCTCTTCGATGCGCTCGATCAGATCGTCTGAGACCTGGGCCAGGCACCGCAGATAGAGCTGGTCCTTCGATCCGAAGTACTGATAAATCAGCGGTTTCGAGATGCCGGCCCGGTCGGCGATGTCGACGATCGCCGCCGCCGCATAGCCGTTCGCAGCGAAGACGTCGATAGCAGCCAGCAGAATCTGCGCCTCCCGCTCGGGGCGGGGCACACCTTTCGTCCCGATCATGTTGGTTCCGCTGACCGTGGACACGGACGAAAGCGTACCGTAAATTAACTGACCGTAGAGTCAGTTCGTAGTCGCACCCAGACGTGCCCGGAACGGAAGGCAGGCTGCATGCCTGAGCAGCTGCGCGACCCGCTCGTCTTTGCCATCCCGTTCTTCATACTTTTTATGGTCATCGAGGTCGTCTCGATGCGCTTCCTGGATGACGAGGACGACCGTTTCATCGGGTACGAGGGTCGCGACAGCCGCACCAACATCGCCATCGGCCTCGGCTCGCTGGTCATCAACGGAGCCGCCCGCTTCGCCGCGCTACTGCTCTACTCCGTGCTCTACGCGATCACGCCGCTGCGCATCGACACCCACAAGTGGTGGAGCTGGGTGATCGTCCTGGTCGGTGTCGACCTCATCTGGTACAGCTACCACCGCGCCTCGCACCGGGTGCGGCTGCTCTGGGCCGGCCACCAGGTCCATCACAACAGCCAGCGCTTCAACCTCTCGACGGCGGTGCGTCAGAAGTGGAACCCGTGGTTCGAGCTGCTCTGCTGGGTACCGCTACCGCTGCTCGGCGTGCCGCCCTGGATGATCTTCTTCAGCTTCTCGATCAACCTGATCTTCCAATTCTTCGTGCACACCGAGCGGGTCGGCCGCCTGCCGAAGCCCATCGAACTGATCTTCAACACGCCGTCGCATCATCGGGTGCATCACGCCAGCGACCCTGAGTACCTCGACCGGAACTACGCCGGAATCCTGATCATCTGGGACCGGATGTTCGGCACCTTCGCCGAAGAGCAGCGACGACCGACCTACGGACTCACGAAGAACATCGACAGCTACAACCCGTTCCGCCTGCAGTACTACGAGTACGGAGCGATCTTCCGGGACGTACGGACGGCCCGGACCTGGCGCGAGCGCGTCGGCTACGTGGTTGCGCCGCCCGGCTGGACACCTGCCGCGAGAACCCCCGTTGCCGCAGGCCCAGCCGCCGAGGCCGCACCCGTCGACGAGACCGCGCCCGTCGACGAGACCGCGCCGGCCGACTTCGGCACCGGCACCCGGGTCGCCCCGCCGATGTCCAGCAGCGCCCCCAAGTAGGCGCGCAGGCTGTCAGCATCCGGCAGATCCAGGGTTGAGGGTGAGATCACCATCGACGTGGCCAGCCGGAACGTCCATTCGGTGATGACGCGGGCGTCGGTGCGGGCCGGCAATTCGCCGACGCTCACCAGTAGCTCGATGTGAGGGGTCAGCGCATTCAGGCAGAGGTTGATCATCGGCCCGGAGTTCACGGTGAACCACGGCAGGACGACCTCCGGGCTCTCCCGCAGACCCTTCTGCAGCAGCGGGTGCTGCCGGCCGAACTGCACGCTGAAGACGACCGCGTCGACGAAGCGCTCCCGCGGGCTACCCGGCGTGGTGAGCACCGACTGGGCGATGGCGAAGTAGCGGCTCAATTCACGGTGCACCAGCGCCCCGATGATGGCCTGCTGATCACCGACGTACTTGTAGACCGTGGGGCGCGAATATCCCGAGCGCTCGGCGATCGCGGCATGCAGCCGCGTGCTGTAGCCACTCTCCATTAGGCACTGGTAAGCGGCGTCCAGGATGCGGGCCCGGATCTGGTCGTCGGCGCTCGCCGTCTCGGCCGCCCGCCCACTCGTTGGCAATCCGCTGGGCGTGGCTGAACCACGTCTAACGACCACTGCGTGCACCCCTGTAGCTCAATTACTTCCCCCGGTTGCCTGACTCTACCGTTCAGCGCGACACGTACGTTCAGAGTCGATAACGTTGTTCGCCACATCGAATTTACCCTTGACGCCCCGTCTCAGATAGGTTTACGGTTCGAAGGCAAACGAAAACCCCCTTGCTCCGGTAGCGGTCACCCCGACCTCGCTGGCAGCGCCGAATGACTCGGCCCGTCGTGGCCAACGGAGGACGACTTCACCATGAGTGCGCCAGCGAAGAGCCAGTCCACGGCCGCCAAAACCGACACCAACGCCCGGACGAGGGTCACCGACAAGCAGGTGGTCGCTACCCGCCTGCTCGGCGGATCGGTAAAACGCTCCTACGACCCGGCGATCGACATCGATTGGAAGGCACCGCTGGACCCGGAGCGGTTCTACCTGCCGCAGACGATGTCCACCCTCTACGGCACGCCGCTGTGGGAGGGCATGAGCCAGCAGCAGCGGATCGAGCTGAGCCGTCAGGAGCTGGCCAACATCCTCAGCGTCGGCATCTGGTTCGAGAACCTGCTGATTCAAGGGCTGGCCCGGATGATCCTGCACAACGATCCCACCGCCCCGCACGTGCACTACTCGCTTACCGAGATGGGCGACGAGACCCGTCACATGGTGATGTTCGGACGGGTCATCGAGACCATCGGGGCGCAGCCGTTCATGCTCTCCAAGACCCAGCTCGCCGTCATCAGCCGGGTTCCGGCCGGCCTGCGCGGAACCATGCTCTGGGTCGCGGCCCTGGTGGGCGAGGAGATCTTCGATACCTTGCAGCGCGAGATGATCGCCGACCCCGAACTGCAGCCGATCGTCTCCCAGTTGATGCGCATTCACGTCACCGAAGAGGCACGGCACATCCGTTACGCCCGTGAGGGGGTGCTGCGCCGGGTCAACGAGGCGAGCCGCTTCGATCGGGCCACCGTCTCCCGGATGAGTGGTATCGGCGGACCGCTGATGGCCTACGCCTTTACCAACCCCGAGATCTACCGCCGCGTCGGGCTCGACCCCAAGGTTGCCCGTGCCCAGGCCCTGGCCAACCCGCTGCACATCGCCAACAAGAAGCGCGGCTTCGCCAGCCTCGGCAAGTTCCTGATGGAGAACGGCATGCTCGCCCCGGTCGCTCAGCGGGCCTGGCGACGCAACGGCTTCCTCGACTAGTCGCAGAAGTCGCGGACGCCCCACGCCCACCCGGGCGGGCATTCTGAGCGGTCGTAGGCCAAGAACCGGGTTACCCGAGAACCGGGTAGGCCACAGTAGGCCAAGGACCGGGTTAGCCGAGAACCCATAGGCCAAGAACCGGTAGGCCACGGTAGGCCAAGTACCGATAAGCCGAGAACCGGCTAGCTGTCGTGCCCGAGGACCCGGTTCAGGACCTCACTGTCCTCACCGTCGGCCCGGCGGCGACGCCCACCGGCCGGCTTGGACGGTGGTGCGGTCTCATCGGCATTCGGACGGCGGCGCCCTACGTAGTTGCTGGCCGGTGGCTCATCCGGCAGCAGGTCGGGGCTTGAGAAGACGCCGATCCGAGGCATGTCAGCGAACGGGTCCCAGTTCGCGCTCGGCTTCTCGGACTTAGCCGGTTCCGAGCGAGCCGGCTCCGAAGTAGACCCAAATGCCGAGGTGCCGTCCGCCTTGGAGGAGTCGGCGCCGTTGTTCACCGACTTCGCGCCGGCATTCGGCGAGACGGCGGCGCCGTTCGGCCAGGTGACGCCACTGAATGGGGACGAAGCAGCGGCCGGAGCGGGCGGCGCTGGGGCGGCCGGCGGCGAGGTCGGCTGCCAGGGAGTCGGCTGCCAGGCTGGCGGCGTAGCCGGCTTGGGCGCCGCGAGCGGACTCACATCTGCGGGCTTGGGCGCCGTGAGCGGATTGACGGCCGCCGGCTGAACCGGGCTGGCCGGCGACGCTGCGGCGGCCGGCGACGCCGCGGCGGCGGCGGGCTGGAGAGGCACAGCGGGCGCAGCGGGCGGGACGGGCGCTGCCGGCTGACCGGGTGCGGCCGACGCGGCTGCGGCGGCCTCGGAGGTCACCGGCGGGCGGCGCGGCGCATCGTAGGCCGGGAGCCAGGTCGTCGGGTTCGACGTCTCGGCCAGCGTCTCCCCGGACGTGGGGCGGGGCTCCGACTCAGCGGCCAGCGGCGTCGCCGCTGGTGGGCCGGAGGCGACCGGCGGAGCCGGCGTCAGGGGCGCCGGGGCGTCCCAGTTCGCGCCCCGCGCCTCGAACGGATCGTCGCGGGCAACGGCCAACCGGCGGACCTCTTCATGAAGCGACTGGATATCCGAGCCGATCACTCGGGTCGTCTCGATGCGCTCCAGCCGAAGCTGCCCGTCGAACTTCTCGTTCATCTCACCGCGCAGGCCCGAGACCTCGCCGCGCAGATCCGCCAGTTCCGAACGGAGCACCCGCTCGATCTCGCGGCGCAGCATCACTTCCAGCTGCATCTCGTACCGCTCGCGGAAATCGTCGATCATGGCCAGCTGCGCGCCAGGGTCGCGTCCGTCGGCGTCTTCACGCTCATCGCCGTGATGGCGCGGATCCATCGTCGCGATATAGCCAGTGGCGATGCCCCAGAGCCCGATGACGATGCCGATCGACTCGATCTTCTGGGTCTTGCCGAGCACTACCATCGCCAGGCCTGCCGCGCCGAGCAGCAGCGCAACGGCCATGCCCACCGTGCGCAGTGTCCGGCGCGAGCGCGAGAGCGGTGCGACGGCTGGCATGAACCGATCCTACCGGCAGCGGCGACCCCACCAGAAGGCGCGAAATCAGCGGCAACTCAGCTTTTCGGGTCGTTCGGGATAATCGCGGCCCGCTCCAGCAGCAATCCGGCGGCCAGCAGCAGGGCCGATGCGGCCAGCCCGAAGGCACTCACAGTCGCGTCATGGCGAGCCGCGTTGACGGTCGAGAAGATCGGCAGGACCCGCAGGAGCATCGCCGCGAAGGCGCCCCCGACGGCGGCGGCACCGATGGCCGAGGCCTTCCCGAGGGCGGCGCAGCGCGCGATGGCGATTGCGGTCATCACCTTCGCGTCCGCCTCGTGGTTGATCACGTCCCGCACCCGCTTGGCGAGGGCGAATTCGACGATCGCGAGGGCGAGCAGCGGGATCGGGACGAAATAGCTCAACGGGGCCAGCGATCCGTAGGTGCCGCGGAGGGCGAGCCGGACCACGGCAAGCACCAGCAGGAACGGGATCGCCAGGTCCAGGATCGACGTGCGCCGGATCATGGTGAACCGACCAGCAGGCTCAACTCGGGCCGGCGCCGCACGCCGCGGACCTCGTCGCTCGCTAGGGAGACCAGCAGCTGCGAGACCGGACCCTCCGGCAGCCGGGCGTCGGCATCGGCCTCCAGCCATGGCACGAGGACGAACGCACGCTGAGCGGCGTAGGGGTGCGGCAGCCGCAACCGGGGGTCATCACTGCGCACCTCGTCCACCGCGACGATGTCGACGTCGAGCGTGCGCGGCCCCCAATGCACCTCCCGGGTGCGCTCCGCAGCCTCTTCGCAGGCCTGGGCGCGGCGCAACCACTCCCACGCGTCGGCGTGAGAATCATCAACAATTATCACGGCATTGAGGAAGTTCTGCTGCTCTACGCCGCCCCAGGCCGGCGTCTCGTAGACGCTGGAGACGGCGACGACCCACTCGTTGAAGGTGGCGACCACGCCCTGCAAGTGTCCGAGGCTGTCACCGAGGTTTGATCCGACCGAGAGCACGGCGCGGCTCAAGTCGACGCCTCCAATCCGCTCCGCCGCGTGCTCATCGAGCCCGTCGAATCGTCACCGAAACATCAGCGAAAGTAAGGGGTATCGGTGCCTGAGGCTTGTGGACGGTGACCGTCGCGGCCCGCACTCGGGCGTCGGCCAGGCAGACGTCGGCCAGCCGCTGGGCCAGGCGCTCCAGCAGATTCACCGGCTCACCGGCGATCACCTCAGCCAGGCCCTGTGCCAGCTCGCCGTAGTGCACCGTGTCCTGCACGTCGTCGCTCGTTGCCGCCGGTGCCGTATCGAGCTCCAGGACGACGTCGACCACGAAATCCTGCCCGTCGCGCCGCTCGAAGTCGAACACCCCGTGATTTCCACGTACTCGTAGCCCGGTCAGCGTTATCAGGTCGGACATCTCGTCACTTCCCGGCCCGTTCGATGGCCGCCACCACGGTGGCCGCATCTACGGCGGCCCGGACCTGATGGACCCGAACGCCCCACGCACCGCGGAGTGCGGCATAGGTGGTGATCGCCGTCGTGGCGTCCTCCCGCTGATCGACCGGGCGCGAATCGCCAGCAGGAGCGGCGAGCAGCGTTCCCAGGAAGGACTTGCGGGAGGCGCCGACCAACACCGGGAATCCAAGGGTCTGCAGGCGATCCAGCCCGGCCAGCAGCCGCCAGTCATGCTCGGGCTTCTTGGCGAAGCCGAGCCCGGGATCGAGGATCAGTTGGCTGCCGTCAACGCCGACCGTCAGCGCCGCGTCCACCCGCTGGCTCAGCTCCGCGACCACATCGGCCACGACGTCGTCGTAACTGGCCAGCGAGCGCATCACCGTGCTGTGCCCGCGCCAGTGCATGAGGATCCACGGGCACCCGGCCTCCCGCACCACCCGGGCCATCTCCGGATCGCCCAGGCCGCCGGAGACATCGTTGACCACCTGCGCCCCTGCCTCCAGCGCCGCCTGGGCAACCGAGGCCCGCATGGTGTCGATCGAGACCGCGATTCCCCGCTCAGCCAGAGCCCGGATCACCGGCACCACCCGGGCCGTCTCCACCTCGACCGCGACCCGCTCCGCCCCGGGTCGGGTGGACTCGCCGCCGACGTCGATCAACTCGGCGCCATCGCTCCACATCCGCTCGGCCCAGGAGATCGCGTCGTCGACGCTGCGGTACCGGCCGCCGTCGCTGAAGGAGTCGGGGGTGACGTTGAGGACGCCGACGACCCGCATGCGTTCACCGGCGGCCGGCATGGCCGTGCTCACCGGCTGCCGCTGCGTCGCGACCGGGGTACCGCCTGGCTGTGGTTCATTCATGACAACCCCAGCATGCTCCACCGCTGGCACAGGCTGATACGCAGGCGCGGGAGACGGTTCGGGCGCGGGTTGGCCCGAGACGAACCACCCGACCAGCGCCCGGCAGGCGCCCCGGATCCCCCGGCGTAGCAGCGGCCGCTCGAAGCCGTAGGTGATCACCGTGGCGACGGCGATCGAGGCGCCGACGGCGACGAACATGTAGCTCCAGCGCCAGTGCGGATCGCTCGTCGGTGGCACCGTGGAGGCCTTGTACCAGCCGCGCTCCCGGATGACCCGCCCCACGGCCTGATGCCAGAGGTAGAGGTTGTAGGAGATCGTCGAGAGGAAGAGGAGCACCCGGTTGGCCAGGATCCGGCGCCACAGGTTGATGCTGAACGTGGAGAAGAGCGTGATGCAGAGAAAGACCAGCGCCAGCCACTGCCGGTTGTCCGACTTCCAGATGTTGGTGATGTTCAGGTCGATGCGGATGTTGTAGTCCCAGCGGAAGAGCATCAGCAGGATCGCGAACGCGACCAGGGCCAGCAGGGTGAAGACGTACCGCAGCCGGTGCGCCGCCTCGCTTCGGCCGCGCACCCAGAACACCAGGTAGGCGGTGAGCATCCCCCCGGCGAAGAGGTCCAGGTAGCCGGGCAGCTGGTTGTCCCACTGCTCGAAACTCCCCACGACCTTGTCCCGTGACCAGGCCCGGTAGAGCACGGCGACGGCCACCATCCCGGCCGTGGTCAACCAGGGATTGCGCCGACAGAAGCGGGCCAGCAGCGGGAAGATGACGTAGAACTGCACTTCGACCGCCAGCGACCAGAAGACGCCGTTGAAGCTGGAGAGGGTCTGCGGCAGGAAGTTATGCAGGAATACCGCGTGGATCGCGAGGTCGGCCCACTTCCCGTGCACCCACGTCGACGGGTACAGGCTCGAGAAGCCGTAGCCGATGACGAGCAGCGCGAGCGCATACGACGGGACGATCTTGATGAAGCGCCGGTAGTAGAAGTGCTTGAGCCCCGGTACCTTCCCCTCCCCGAACATCGCCTTGGCGTGCGGGTAGAAGAGGCAGAACGCGCTGATGAAGAAGAAGAGGTCGACGCCGAGCTGGCCGGCGAACTGCAGGAACTCCAGGTTGTACTTCGGCGAGACGCCGGGGATCGGGATGACCCAGAAGGAGAGCTGCCAGTAGTGATAGGCCATCACCAGCAGGATCGCGATGCCGCGCAGCCCGTCGACGACCTGCACGTGCGCGCTGCCGCCCGGGGTGCGTCGCCCCCGGCGCCAGGTGGGGAGGCGGGAGCGCCGCCCGGACGACGGCGCGACCTCCTCGATCTCAGCGGCCGGGCTCTCCAGCGTGGCCTCAAACGCCATGAGTCACCTCCGCCTGGTCGCTACCCGGATCCGGACGGGTGTCCCGCTCGCCGCCCGGTCGATCCGGATCCACCGCAGTCTGGTCGACCTCGCCCTGATTGGCCGCCTCGTCCGGGCGCCGGTCCGGGTGCGCCACCAGGTACGCCGCCGACCCGAGGCCACCGACGACCAGCATCCCCACCAGCACCCAGATCGCGTGGTTCGGTCCTGCTCCATGGGCGTACTGGGCCGCGGTCTGCCGGGCCAGTGCGGCCTGGCGGTCCTGCGCCCCGAGGTCGAGGCTGGTGACCGCACCGGCGGGAATACCCGGCACGCTGGTGACCGTCGCGTCGTCGAAGTCGGCCTCGCCGGTGTTCGTCTGGCCGAAGTTTCCGAGGCCGAAGACGAAGCCGATGCTGGTCCGATTCCCGACGTTGATGTACAGGTCGAGCGGCTGCCACGAGGTGTCGGTGAGCACCGACGGGGTCACCGGGTACTGACCGTCGATGCCGAGCACCGCGGCCGCGTTGGCCGAGTTGGCGCCCCGGCACTTGACCATGGCGTGGAATCGGTAGGTCGTATTCGGGACGACGGTGAGAGTGACGATCACGCGCCCGTGGTTCGGTCTCGGCGAGGTGATCTGAAGGTAGTGGGTTCCGCTGGAGCCGGCACCGGTGACGACCCTGGCCGTCGAGGTCGGCGTGTCCTGCGAGAAGACCCAGCCGGCGGGTAGGCCGTTGACCAGCGGCGCGCCCGACTCGAACGTCTCGTTGAGCAGCGGGTTGTCGTCGGCGGACGCGGCGCCGGCGAAGAGGCCCGGCAGCGCGAGCCCGACTGCGCTGCACAGCGCTAACCGTCGTAGCCCGCGAGCAAACCGCATTCGAGGAGAATACTTGCCGGTACGAGCCACCGCAGTAGGTTAGCGACCGAGGATCAGGCTCATCGCCTCGGCGCGGGTACGCGGGTCACTCTGGAAGCCGCCTCGCACGGCCGAGGTGAGCGTCTTGGCGCCGGGCTTACGCACGCCCCGCATCGCCATGCAGAGGTGCTCGGCTTCGATCACGACGATCACCCCGCGCGGCTGGAGGCGGGACATCACCGCATCGGCCACCTGCGAGGTGAGACGCTCCTGCACCTGCGGGCGTTTGGCGTAGAGGTCGACGACGCGGGCCAGCTTGGAGAGCCCGGTGATCCGGCCTGAGGAGCCCGGGATGTAGCCGACGGCGGCGGTGCCGTGCCAGGGCACCAGGTGGTGCTCGCAGGTGGAGTAGAGGGGGATGTCCTTCACCAGCACCAGCTCGTCGTGGTGCTCGTCGAACTGGGTCTCAAGCACGTCGTCGGGGTTGAGGTGCAGCCCGCCGAAGAGCTCCGAGAAGGACCGGGCCACCCGCTCCGGCGTGCGCTCCAGGCCGGGGCGATCCGGGTCCTCGCCGATCGCGATCAGAATCTCCCGAACGGCCGCCTCGGCCCGGGGGACGTCGATACCGCCGCCGGGACTCGGCTTGCTAGCGCCGGTACTGGGCTTGCTGGCGCCGTCGGGACTACCGCCGGCGTTCCCCTGCTGCGCCGTCATCTCGGTTCGGCGGAGCCGCCATCGGAGTTCGGCGCCGGCGGGTCCGGGAAGCTCGTCGGCGGGTGCCATTCGTACGGATTGGGCGGCGGCAGCGGGGCCGAACCCGGCGGTGGGTAGCTCGTCGCCGGGTAGCTGGGGGCCGGGTACTCAGAGGTCGACGGCACCGTCTCGGGGGCCTGATGCGCGCCCGGGGTCCGGGAACCGTTGGCTCCGTGGGCCCGCGTCCCGTTGGCGGTGGCCTTGGCCAGCAGCACCTCACGGGTCGGGATCTCGACCGGCGGCTTGTCGCTCGGGGTGCGCTTGCCGAAGGCGGTGAAGGAGTTGTGCGGCGGGCGCTTGCGGACCGGGGCCAGAATGCGGTCCAGGTCCTCCTTGTCCAGCGTCTCCCGCTCAACCAGCTCGAGGACCATCTGGTCGAGCAGGTCGCGGTACTGGACCAGGATCTCCCAGGCCTCGTCGTGGGCGGCCTCGATGATGTCCCGCACCTCGACGTCGATCTCCGAGGCGATCTCCTCGGAGTAGTCGCGCTGGTGACCGTAGTCGCGGCCCATGAACGGTTCGGCGTCGCCGGTGCCGTACTTCACGGCCCCCAACTTCGAGCTCATGCCGTACTCGGTGACCATGGCCCGGGCCAGTGCGGTGGCCTTCTCGATGTCGTTCGAGGCGCCAGTGGTCGGCTCGTGGAAGACGAGCTCCTCCGCGGCGCGGCCACCGAGGCCATAGACGAGCTGGTCGAGCATCTCCGAGCGCGTCTGGGTGAAGCGGTCCTCCAGCGGCAGCACCAGCGTGTGCCCGAGGGAGCGTCCGCGCGGCAGGATGGTGAGCTTGTGCACCGGATCGAGGTTCGGCATCGCCCAGGCGGTGAGCGCGTGGCCGGCCTCGTGGTACGCGGTGACCCGCTTCTCCTTGTCGCTCATGGCGCGGGTCTTGCGCTCCGGTCCGGCGATGACGCGGTCGATCGCCTCCTCCAGCGACGCGTTGGTGATCAGCCGGTCGTTGGTACGGGCCGTGAGCAGGGCCGACTCGTTGATGACGTTGGCCAGGTCGGCACCGGTGAAGCCGGGCGTCCGCCGGGCGATGACCGACAGGTCGACGTCCGGGGCGAAGGGCTTGCCCTTGGCGTGGACGGCCAGCACGGCCTTGCGCCCCTCGATGTCCGGGGCGCCGACGGCGATCTGGCGGTCGAAGCGACCGGGCCGCAGCAGCGCCGGGTCGAGGATGTCGGGGCGGTTGGTGGCGGCGATCATGATGACGCCACCCTTGACATCGAAGCCGTCCATCTCGACCAGCATCTGGTTGAGGGTCTGCTCGCGCTCGTCGTGGCCGCCACCCATGCCGGCACCACGGTGGCGTCCGACGGCGTCGATCTCGTCGACGAAGATGATGGCCGGGGCGTTCGTCTTGGCCTGCTCGAAGAGGTCACGGACGCGCGAGGCACCGACACCGACGAACATCTCGACAAAGTCGGAGCCGGAGATCGAGAAGAACGGCACACCGGCCTCACCGGCGACCGCACGGGCCAGCAGCGTCTTGCCGGTGCCGGGCGGGCCGTAGAGCAGCACGCCCTTCGGGATCTTCGCACCGAGTGCCTGGTAGCGGGCCGGGTTCTGCAGGAAGTCCTTGATCTCGTCGAGCTCTTCGATCGCCTCGTCGGCACCGGCGACGTCGGCGAAGGTGGTCTTGGGGGTGTCCTTGCTGACCAGCTTGGCCTTGCTCTTGCCGAAGCTCATGACGCGGTTTCCGCCGCCCTGGACCTGGCTCATCACCCAGAAGAGGATGCCGCCGATCAGCAGGATCGGCAGGAAGCTGCCGAGCAGGCTCAGCCAGATGTTGCTCTGGCTCACCTTGGTCGTGTAGCCGCCGCTCGGGCCGCTGGCCGGGACGTGCTTGAGCAGGGCGTCGTAGACCGAGGCGGAGGCGTCAGAGGGGTAGTACGCCTGAACCTTGGTGTGGCCGTCGATCGGCGACTTCAGATCGAGGTCGACGTACTGCTCTTTGTCGTGCTGAGTGGCCTTGACGACCTGGTCGGTGTTGATCGCGTTCAACGCCTGCGCGGTGGTGACGGACTTGTAGTCGTCTCCGCTGGAGAGTGCGGAGGACAACACGAAGTAAGCGATGACGGCTAGGGGAATCCATAGCCAGAACGACCTGACCAGTCGCTTACGGTTCATTTGCAAACACCCATATACCTAGACGGGAGTCTGGCCTCCCGCGCTCCTCCTGCTCAGCCTGGATTTCCCGCGAATTCAACTGTCGACGGTACACGGCAAGGCTCCGCGACCGTGATCGGCGCTCACCGATGCCTTACCATCTGTCGTCCGAACGCTTCGCTGCGTCGCACAGTTCCTGCAATTGTGCCCCGCACCGGAGTTACGCGCTGAGCGAACGGGTCAGCCGCCGTAGACGGATGGGGCCAGACGCCCGATGTAGGGCAGGTCGCGGTAGCGCTCGTTGAAGTCCAGCCCGTAGCCGACCACGAAGTCGTTGGGGATGTCGAAGCCGACGTAGCGGACGGGGACCTCGACCTTGATCGCGTCCGGTTTGCGGAGCAGTGTGACGATCTCCACCGACGCCGGGTTGCGGCTGTGCAGGTTCTTCAGCAGCCAGGAGAGGGTCAGGCCGGAGTCGATGATGTCCTCCACGATGAGGACGTGCTGGCCGGAGATGTCCCGGTCGAGGTCCTTGAGGATGCGCACGACCCCGGAGGAGGTCGTCGACGAGCCGTAGGAGCTCACCGCCATGAACTCCATCGTCGACGGGCGCTGCAGGGCCCGGGCCAGGTCCGACATGAACATCACGGCGCCCTTGAGCACGCCGACCAGCAGCGGCTCCCGGTCGCTGTAGTCGGCGTCGATCTGGGCCGCCAGTTCGCCGATCTTGGCCGAGATGGCCTCGGCACTGAACAGTTCGGCCTCGACGTCGTCATCCAGAACGGACACGGGTTCACTCTTCTCTCGGCAGGAGCCGTCAGTCGCTCGGCAGGAGCCGTCAGGTTCGGTCGGAGCCGGTCGGGGCCGGGACGTCACCTTGCGGGGGAATCAGCACCAGCCTGCCAGACGATCGAATCGCTGCGAATCCGCCCGGTAGGTCGACAGCGCCCTGACCGCGCCAGCCGGTCATGAGAGCCTCGATGTCGCCGATCTGGCTCGCGGTCAGCGCGGGGACGCAGCCGGCCGCCACCCAGAGCCGGATCACCCGGGTCCGGATCGCCCGCGGCCGCCCGATCAAGTCGGCCACCTCCAGTGTCGGGCCGGACTCGTTGCTACGGGCGCCTCGGGCGGCATCGACGAAGGCGGCCCGACCCAGTTCGTCCAGGGCGTCCAGATCGTCCTGCAGCAGGGAGGCCGTCCGGGCCAGCGCCTCGGCGACGCCGCCCTGCAGCGCCCCCTCCAGCTCCGGCAGAAGGCGGCGCAGCCGCACCCGCTGAAACGTCGGGTCGTCATTCTGCGGGTCCTGCCAGGGCGAGAGCCCGAGTGCCGCGCAGGCCGCCTCAGTCACCTCGCGACGGAGTCCGAGCAGGGGACGCAGGTACTCGCCGCGGGCCGCCCGCATGCCGGCGATCGAACGGGGTCCGGAGCCGCGTCCCAGACCCAGCAGCACCGTCTCAGCCTGGTCGTCCAGGGTGTGGCCGAGGAGGATCTTCGCGTCGTGGGCATCGGCGACGCCATCCAGCGCGCGGTAGCGGGCGCTGCGGGCATCGGCCTCCGGGCCCTGGCTACGGCCGACGTCGACCGGGAGGAGGAGCACCGGATCCAGCCCGAGGTCGTAGCCGAACTGGGCAACCCGCGCCGCCTGCTCAGCCGAACCCGGCTGCAGCCCATGATCGACGGTCACCAAGCCGGCGTTCCCCCGCGCACGCGTCTCGAAGGCGAGCGCCGCGGCCAGACTGAGGGAATCAGCGCCGCCCGAACAGGCAACAAAAACAAGCTGATTCTCACCCGATGAGTCGAGCTGCCGCAGCGCCGCGCGCACGGCGTGCCGCACCTTGGCCACAGCCACCGCGGGACCCATCAGCCGTGAACGCGCGCGATCCAGTCGGCCGGAACCGCGATCTCGGCCTTCGTCGGGAGCGTCTGTGGGGAGGACCAGATGGCGTTGAAGTCCTCGATGCCGACGCGATCGACGACCGTCCGGACGAAGGCGGAGCCGTTGACGTACTGGCGGGTCTTCGCGTCCAGGCCGAGCAGCTTGCGCAGCAGCTTGTCGAGCGGGTTCCCGCCCTTGCGGCGCTGACCGAAACGCTGCTCGATGAGCCGCTGGCTGGGGATGACGTCGGGCGAGACGGCGTTCATGACGTACTCGGCGTGACCCTCGACCAGTGACATGAAACCGGTGACCCGATCCAGCACTGCACGCTGCTCGGGGGTGGCCAGCAGGGCCATCACCCCGGCCCCGTCCCCCTGCCCGCGGGCCACCTTGGAGAGTTCGCTCAGCGCCCCGTTGATCCGCTCCCAGAGCGCGTTCGGATCGGCGTCGATCGTCTCCGACAACGCGCTCACCTCGGCCAGCATGTGCTGCCGCATCCAGGGCACCGCCGTGAACTGCACGCGGTGCGTCACTTCGTGCAGGCAGACCCAGAGCCGGAAGTCAGCCGGATCGACCTTGAGCTGACGTTCGGTCGCGACCAGGTTCGGCGCGACCAGCATCAGCTGCCCGCCGGGGTCGGCGAAGAACTCGAACTGCCCCAGGACTTTGCTGGAGAGGAAGGCGACGATGGCCCCGGCCTGGGTGCCGGTGATCCGGCCACCGATGGCCTGCCCGAACCGTCCGACCGGATTGGCGTCGGTGAGCTTCTCGACGAGTGGGGTCATCACCTTCTGCATCCCGCGCACGTTGACGTCGATCCAGCCAGCCCGGTCGACGACGGTGGTGCGGGCGCTCACCGGCGGCTCTTCGAGCTGGGTCAACTCGGCGACGTGGGCCGCCGCGGTGTGGGTTGCGCGGTACAACTCGGCTACCGCCGCCTCCGCGGTGGCCCGGTCGACGCTCGGTGGCGCGGGGCTGAGGCGCTTGGCCGTCGCGGCGGCGAGGTCCCAGTCGATGAGCGATCCCATGCGGCCACGGTACTCACCGGCCGTCGCGCCCCAGCGACCTGCCGGAGCTTCGGCCGCCGACGTGGCTAGCTGGGGGTTTAAGTCCGCTCTGGGCGAAGTAAAACTCCAGTTGCTGAGGTGCCGATTCAACGAGAGAATCTTTCTCTCAGGGCTGCACAACCCCCCTACGCCGCCCCTGCCAGGAGAAGCCGTGCTCGAACCGCCGACGCCTGAGCCTTCGCTCAAGCCAGCTGTCTCGGTTGCGCTCCCGGAAATCACTGGCTCCGCCTCACTGAGCACCCCATCGACGGCGGTGACGGCGCCCGAGTCAGGTTCGCCGCGTTCCCGACTGAAGGGGCTGCGGCGCGGTCGTGCCCAGTCCGATGACGCGGCTGACGGTGACTCGGCGAACGAATCGGGCGGCTCTCGCCTCGGCCTGGGTGGCGCTCGGCAGGCGCGCAAGGCGGCCGCCGATCGGCAGCGTGCCCTGCAGGAGGCCTGGGACCGCGAGGCCCGGGTCCGGGAGATGGTGGAGGCCGAGACCGCGGAGCGTCAGGCCGCGCTCGCCGCTGGCACCCCCCGCCCGATGGCCCAGCACCGTGCGCCGGAGCCGGAGGCCGAGCCGGTCGCTGTGCGGCCGCAGAAATCGGCGGCCGACCTCGAGAAGGCGGCAGCACGAGCCCGCCGTCTCGCCGAGTTGGACGCGCTGGCCGCCGGACGCCCGGCAGCTGCGCCAGCGAGTGACGTGCCCGCAGGTGGCGGGCCGGCGGCGGATGCGCCGCAGGTGTCGCTACCTTCGCTGACGGTCTCGTCGCCTCCGACCCTGTCGCCAGTGGCCGAACCGGCCGCCGTTGAGCCGGTTGTTGAGGCGGCCGTTCTTCGGCCTGCCGTCGCTGAGGCAGCCGTGGTTGCACCGCCTGTCGTTGAACCGGCGAAGATCGACCCTCCAACCCCGGCGCCGCAGGCCATGGGGCACGACGCGCTTCTGCAGGAGGCGCTGGCCCAGGACGCGGCCCGACGCTCCGCAGCTGCACCCCGGGCCGGTTCGCCCGCCGATCAGCTAAGCAATGCCGCCACCGTCGACCGTTCAGCGCGGGAGGCTGAGCGTCTCGCCGAGGCGGCGCAGGAGAAGGCGGCGCAAGAGAAGGCCGCTCAGGAGAAGGCCGCGCAGGAGAAGGCCGAAGTGGAGCGGGTCCGCGCCGCCCAGGCCGAGGCTGAACGGGCAGCGGCCGCCCTGCTCGAGGAGCAGCGCGCCGCCCAGGCCCGTGAGCTGGCGGAGGCGGCCGCTCGCGCGGCGGAGGCCCGCGAAGCAGAAGCTCGCGAAGCAGAGGCCCGCGAAGCAGAGGCTCGCGAAGCGGCCCGGCGCGCGGCCGAAGCTGAGGCCGAAGCGCAGCGACGGGCCGAAGCGCAGCGGCAAGAAGCTCTGCGACAGGAGGCGCTACGGCGGGAGCAGGCTGAGCGGGAAGCTGCCGCGCGGGCGGAGGCACAACGTCTCGAAGCACAACGTCTCGAAGCAGAACGTCTCGAAGCACAACGACTGGAAGCCCAGCGACTGGCGGAGCTAGCCGAAGCAGCTGAACGCGAGGCGCAGGCACGGGCAGAGGCCCAGGCCCGCGCAGAAGCCCAAGCCCGCGCAGAAGCCCAAGCCCGCGCAGAAGCAGAAGCAGAAGCCGCGGCGAAGGCCGAGGCCGATGCCCGCGCCGCGGAGACCGTCATCACCGCCGCGACCGCCACCCTGGTCGAGCCCGCCATAACCGCCGAGGCCGGGACCGCCGAGACCGTAGCCCTGCAGGCCGCGCTCAAGGATGCCGAAGCACGGGCCGCGGCGGCCGTCGAGGCGGCCCGGGCCGAAGCCGCCGAGCGGGAAGCCGCCGGCATCGAAGCCGCCCTAGCCGAGGCAGCCGCTCGGGTCTGGGGTGCTCGCGAGGCCGCCCTGCGCGAGTCCGAGGGACGGCGTGGTGCCGAGTTGAGCGCCGAGGCGCTCCGCGATCAGATGTCCACCGAGCGCCGCGCGCGTGAAGCGGCCGAGCAGGAGGCCGTCTGGGCCCGTCGCTCGGCCGAGCTGGAGATTCGCGCCCGCCAACTGGCCGAGCGTGAAGCCGAAGCGGCCCTGAAGGGCGGCGTCCGCCACGAGCCGGCTCACCGCGCCTACGGCAGCGAGGCGTTCGACGAGCCGACCTGGCGCGAATCGGTGCAGGCCCGGGCCGAGGCGAACACCGCCTACGCCACGGCACCGCGCGAGGAGTCGATCGCCACCAAGTTCGCTCAGTCCAAGCTGGCGGCGGCCGGTGGCCAGCCGATTCCGACCGTGACCACGACGATCGCCGCCCGCCGCGCCGAGGCGGAGGTGGCTCCGGTCGAGGCCACCCAAGCGGCCAACGGCGAGCTGACTCCGGTTGCCCTCGCCGGTGCGCCGACCACTTCGACCTCGACTTCGGTCGCCTACGGCCCGCCGGTCAATCCGCCGCCGCCCACCGGCGCAGAGCCGGTCGCCTCCACGTTCTTCAGCCAGCCCCGACCGGCGCCGCCCAGCTACGGGCCACCCGGATACGGGACGGCCAGCCAGCCGAGCCGCCCCGCCGTCGAGCCGCACCCGGTCGGCGATCCGGCCGAATCCTGGGACGACTACGACGCTCGTCAGCGCCGCACCACCCCCTACCCAGCTCCGGTGCGCCCTGTCTCAGGGAAGGCGATCGCGGCTCTCGTCCTGGCCATTCCGGGAATCTTCCTACTTTCATTGCCCTTTGCCCGTTCCGCCGGCAAGGAGATCCGGCGCGGCGCCCGTCGCGGTGAGGCACTGGCCCGGACGGCCACACTCCTCTCGCTGCTCTGGATCGCCGTCGCCGGGTACGCCGGCTACAGCTACTACCAGCAGAACTACGCCCACGGCCTGCGCAGCCCGAGCGGCCAGATCATCCGCTCGGGGGCGATGGACCCGAAGGACCTCCGGGTCGGCGACTGCCTGAATCTCACCCTCGAGACCCCGGCCGCGAAGAGCGTCCCGGTCGTCCCGTGCAGTAAGGGGCACAACGCCCAGGTCTTCGCCCTGACGACCCTGCCGGCCACCACGACGTTCGCCGGGTCGGCGGTGGAGAACCAGCGC
Organism: Frankineae bacterium MT45; assembly: GCA_900100325.1. Taxonomy (NCBI): domain Bacteria; kingdom Bacillati; phylum Actinomycetota; class Actinomycetes; order Frankiales; species Frankineae bacterium MT45. The sequence goes on along the minus strand of LT629697.1, from coordinate 1,053,902 downwards.
GCGGTGAAGGCGTGCGCGCCGAAGAAGGCGGCGTACGTCGGTAGGAGCAAGGCCCCGCTGACGGTAGCCGCCGTATCCCCCGACGCGCTGCAGTGGACCGCGGGCTGGCACGGTGCGGCGTGCGTCGTGGTTTCCGGGCACACTGTGATTGGGGACGTGCGTAGCGTCCGCTGAGTGACCCGGGCGGGAGGTGACCGTTGCCTAGACGCAGCGACGCCGAACCACCCGGCCTTCCCGCGACCGGACCCGTCCGCGCTGGCTCCGAGGTCGAGATCTTCGAGATCGCCCCTTACGACCCGAACGAGATCGAACCCGAAGCGGCCCCGCTCCTGACCGACGAGCGTCCGGTCGACCCGGGGCCTACCGATGAGCAACTGGACGTGGGTTCGTCGCCGGTGCCGAGGCGCCGAGCCTTCATCCTCGCCGGGGTCGTCGCCGTCGCCTTTCTCCTAACCGGAAGTCTCTACGCGATCCTGCACCGACCGGCCACGCCGCTGACGCTGCAGCACGAGGCGATCGTCAACGCGCCCGCCGTGCTGGGGCAGGCCGAGGCGCTCACGGCCGAGCAGGTGAGTAGCCGCCATGGCGTCTCCTCCGCCGATACCCGCTGCTACTTCAGCCCAGCGGCGCCGGGCGGGCAGAGCAGCGGCGACATCACCCCATACATCTACTGCGGCCCGGTGCTCTTCATCCAGGGGACGCCGACGTCGGAGTACGTCGTCTACCGGGCCGAGTCGATTCCGTCCGACCACGGGGTGTCGCTCACCGTCAACGCGTCTGATCTGACCAACCCGCAGCCGCAGCCACTGCCGCCGCACCTGCTGCGTCCGGACGGCCAGCGCCCCCCGAGCGGCGACGGCGGCCTGACGCCGCCACCGACCCCATACGCCCAGACGGGGACATTGGAGGTCGGTCTCGATCAGCTCCCGCTCCCCGAGGTCGCCGGCCAGCCCACGATGGGCGGACGCTCCGGCGCCTACACCCTGGCCCGGGCGGGCTACCTCGCCGGCTACGGCAGCGGCGACTTCGCCCGGCGTGCGGCGCCGGGGCAGCGTCTCATCGGTTTCGAGATTGACAGCCTCGGCCTCCTCGACGGCTACGCGGAGGATGCCCTCACCCCGGATCGGATCGGTATCTCCGTCGATCACGGCCCGGTCATGGTCATCTCCAGCGATCAGCAGACGACCTTCGGAGTGGTGTCAGTGCCCAGCGCGGCGCGCGACGTGGAACTCGTCCTCACCGGGGATGGCCTCACCCAGACAATCTCCTTACCCGGCGGGAGAATCGGCGCGAAGAACGTCGCCGTCCTCGGCCGCCGGAACCGGGTGCAGGCGGCCGGCATCGACAGCACGGTTACCGCTTCGATTCTGCAGAACGGCCGGACCACCCACGTTCCATTGCGGATTCTCGAACTTCAGACCGAACTCGCCTACACCGGCGTCGGTGGTCACCACGCGGCGCCCGGGATGGCCGAACTGGACGTCTACGTGCAGTACAGCGTGCCTGGGCTCCCCGATCCGACCGGCACGACGACGCTCCCTCCGGAGCTGCTCAGCCTCACCCTCCCCGGCGGCAAGACCCAGCACGCCCCGACGCAGATTCGCACGCCCTTCGACGTCGCGGTCGGGGCGTTCCAGGTGCCGGCCGAGGTAACCGCAGCGACGCTGACGATCTCAGGCAGCGGGCCCGCACCCGGCGGCGGGACGATGACCCTCGCCAAGCCGCTGACGATCCCACTGAGTTTCCCGGCTGGTTAGGTGCGCTGACGTCCCGGCTGGATAGGCGCGTTTGACGCCCGGCCGGCTAGCTGCAGCCGCAGCCGGCCAGCGCCGCGGCGACCGAATCGAGCGCCGCCTCGGCCGCCGTCGTGTCGGCCACGGTCGGGCCGACCTTGTCGGCCATCAGCGCGAACGTGAGCTGCCGGCCGCTGGCGTCGTGCACGACTCCGGCCAGCGCCGAGACCGAGGTCAGCGTGCCGGTCTTGGCCCGCACCAGCCCGGCCGCGCTGTGGGATGAGGTGAGGAAGCGGTAGGCCAGGGTGCCGTCCCAACCGGCTACCGGCAACCCGGAGAGGACGTCATGCAGCGGGTCGTGGGACGGGTCATCGGAGGCTGCGAGTTGCAGGATCGCGGCGAGCTGGGCCGGCGAGAGGCGATCGCTGCGGGCCAGGCCGCTCCCGTCGCGCAGCGCGCCGGCGATGTTCACGCCCAGCCCGTGCAGGGCACCGGAGACCGCGGTCGCCGCACCGGTGAAGGAGGCCGGCTGCCCCGCGGCCAGCGCGACCTGACGGGCCAACTGCTCGGCGATAACGTTGTCGGAGTCGATGAGGGCCTGCTCGACCAGCTCGCTCAGCGGCGGGGACTCCACGCTGGCCAGCGTCGCCGCCCCGGCCGGTGCGACGCCACTGCTCACCGCCGTCGCCGGCAGGCCGAGCGCGACGGCCAGCGCCCGCCCGGCCGCTGTCGCTGGGTCGGCGCTGCGAATCACTGAGGTCGGAGTATCGCGGCCACCGTCCACCATCAGCGCCGTGATCGGGGCGCCGTAGCTGGTCGGGACGTCGGTGGCGTCCCAGTCCGGGGAGATGGCCGGCCCGGTGAAGAGCGAGGTGTCGTCGACGATGGAGGTGACGTCCAACTCCGGCCGGGCCATGAGCTGGGCGGCCAGGTCGCTGATGCGGGCCGCGTCCGGGTAGGCGCCGGGGGCACCGGCCTTCGCCCCGGTGAGCGTCGGGTCGCCCGCTCCCACGAGCACGACGCTGCCGGGCTGCTGCCCGGCCACGACCCGGGTGGTTATCCGGTCGTCGGGGTCCTTGATCGAGAGCAGCGCCGTTGTCGTGGCCAGCTTCGCCGTCGAGGCCGGCGAGGTCGCTGTCGCCGCGCCCTTGTCGAGCAGGTGCGCACCGGTCGCGGTGTCCAGCACCTCGACCAGCACCTGCCCGCCCAGTCGCGGGTCGGCCAGCGGGGCGGCCAGCGCGGCGGCGACACCCTGGGGCGAGGCCGGCGTTCCGGGGAGCGGCGTCGCGGTGGGGGTGGGCACCGTTCCGGCAGCGACGAGCTGGGGCGCCGGCGGCCCCGGGGTGGCGACCACCGTCGTGGCGCTCACCCGAGCCGCCACCAAGTAGCCGATTACGCCCAGTGCACACGCAGAGAGCATGATGAGAAGCACACCGAGCCCGGTCCGGGTTCTTCCACCACGCATAATGCGCCAGACTAACCGTCGATGCCGCAACGCCGCGGCCCGCCTCGATCCGCCGAGGCCCGTCTCAGGGAGTACACACGTGGAGTTCGACGTCCTTATCGAGATCCCCAAGGGAAGCCGGAACAAGTACGAGGTGGACCACGAGACCGGCCGCATTCGCCTGGATCGCACCCTCTTCACCTCGACGCAGTACCCGGCCGATTACGGCTACATCGAAGACACCCTCGGCCAGGACGGTGACCCGTTGGATGCGCTGGTGATCCTGCAGGGTGACCCGCTCTTCCCGGGCACGCTCGTCAAGTGCCGGGCCATCGGCATGTTCCGGATGACCGACGAGAAGGGGCCGGACGACAAGGTGCTCGCCGTGCCGTCGAGCGACCCGCGGCTGGAGCACCTGCGCGACATCCACCACGTGCCGGAGTTCGATCGGCTGGAGATCCAGCACTTCTTCGAGGTCTACAAGGACCTCGAGCCGGGTAAGAGCGTTGAAGGCGCGTCCTGGGTGGGGCGCAAGGAGGCCGAGGCCGAGATCGCGCTCTCGATCAAGCGCCTGAAGGACAACCCGGACGCCATCGCGCACTGACCCGCTCCCTCTCCGGTTTTGGCAATATGGCACGCGATTCCGTGCCAGATTGCCAAAAGCGGGAGGGTAGGTCCGGGTTAGTCGACGGCGGTCGCGCTGATCGCCCGGTAGGAGAAGTAGGAGCCGAGGCCGCTCTTGGCGCAGGTGAGGCCCTCACCGGAGCGCCGTTCGACCCGCACCGTGATGTCGATGAGGCCATGCGGTCCGGCCACTCGCACCAGCGCGTCTCCACTCCGTACCGGCGACGCACTGACCAGCCTGAGCTGATCAATCTCCCGCAGCGCCAGGTGCTCGTAGGCGAAGGCCATCGCGGCCTGGGCCTGCGGCGTGAAGCCGACCCGACCGCGCAGCAGGGCGCCGATCACCTCGCCACTGTCGGCCGCGTCCGCGAACTCCGCCGCCGCGAACGGCAGCACCCGTCCGTAGAGCATCCCCGACGGGAGCACCAGCACGTTCGCCGCGAAGCGCTCCCCGCCGACGTGGCTGCACTCCCAGACGCGTCCCGGACGGGCCTCGGCCAGCGCCGCCGCAACGGGACGCCCACGCAGCGCGCAGCAGGCATCGTGCTTGCTGTGGGCGCAGACGAGGTAGAGCGGGTTCGGGTCGGCGACTCCGGCACTCCCGTCCAGCGGAACGTCGAGGAGCTCCCGCTCCTCGGTGTACTCGCCGACGCGCAGCGCCTCCCGACCGGGACGGGTGTCGACGTAGGCCCAGATCCGCGGCTGGCCGGCGGGGGTACGCCCCGGACGGCGGATCGCCAGCATTCGCATTCCGGCTGCTTCGGTGCGCCGGTACAGCTGCTGAGCCACCTCCCGGTCAAAGTGCGACTCGGTCAGCCCGGCATGCCCCCAGGGGCCGGGCTGCTCGACCAGCAGCAGCCGGTAGGCCGGGAACGCGGTGCCGAGCATCGGGTCGCCCCGCAGCTGGGCCCGCAGCGCGCAGCGATCCAGGGTCTCCCGGGGCCGCGGTGCACCGTGGCTCGCCGTCATACCGTCGGCGGCAGGGCCGAGCCCAACGGCGGCACGGCCGAGCCCGACACCGGCACCACGACACCGTCGCGCAGCAGCCGTCGGGCCACCACCAACTGCTCCTCGGCGTCGAGGCCAGGCAGCTCGGCCGGGGTGAAGGGGGCGCCGGTGAGGATGCACTTGACGGCGGCCTCGGCGGCGACCGGCAGCGAGATCGTCCGGTCGACCAGCCGGAGGCGGAGCTTCTCGTCCTCAATGGTCGAGCGCGCCCGCAGCGCTGGGCGCAGGCGCAGGGAGTCGGAGTGCGTGAGCGCATCAGCGGCGGCCAGCTGGGCCAGCGGGGAGAGCGGCGCCGGGCGCATTGCCCGGGTGAGCTCCCCGTCCAACTGCCGAGCCACGTCGACGGCCCCGACCTGGTCAAGCCACTGCTGCAGCGCCTCAACCGTCGTCGCCAGGTGCGGGCCGAGTGCGTCCGGATCACCGAGGTCGGCGCCGAGTGGAAGCGAGGCGCGCAGGGCATCGTCACGCCGGGCCGCGGTGAGGAGGTGGGTGATGAGCGAGGCTCGGGTGATCGGGTGCACGCCCACCGTCAGGTGGATGGAGGTCTCTCCCAGCGCACTCGCCGAATGCAGGAATCCCCTGGGAAGATATAGCGAATCTCCGGGCTCCAGCACGGTGTCGATGATCGCCTCTTCGCGAGAACGCTCGACGACGGCCTCCCGGCGCTGCTCCCAGGGCTGATCGGGGAGCGGATCGACGAGCACCGGCTCGTGGATGCGCCACTGCTTGCGTCCGCTGATCTGCAGCACGAAGACGTCATGGACGTCGTAGTGAGCGGCGAACCCCTGATTCTGCGGCGGGGTGATGTAGGCGTTGATCTGCACCGGGTGCCCGAGCTCGGCCGCCAGCGACGAGCCGAACTCGACCAGCGGCGGCCAGGTGCGGTGTAGCGCCTGCAGCACCAGCGTGGAGCCGCCGGCCAGCTGCTCCAGCACCCGGTCGTCGGCGACCTGATCCGGCGCGGTGGCCCCGGCTCCCCCACTCCGAGTGAAGCGCTTGGAGTCCAGCACCGACCCGTCCTTGGCCATCCGCAGGAACGGCGTGCGCAGCCCACGTCGCGAGACGAGCTCATCGGCCGCGGCGGCGTCGAAGAGATCGGCGAAGCTCGCCGGTAGCTCGACGCCACGAGTCAGCAACGGACGGTTTCCCCAGTTTTTATCGGAGAATTCACCCTTGGAGATCGATATGCAGCGCGCGAGGGTCGGCGCCGTCAGGTCAACGATCGGGTCGGCCGGCGTGAGCGCGGCCGACCCGTCGGTGTTGGCATTCTCAGTCACTTGCAGCGACTAGCTCAGGTCAGGAGTCGGCGCCACCGTCAGCGCCACCGTCGCCACCGGCCGCGCCACCATCGGCACCACCGTCGTGGAAGCCAGCGCCACCGTCGCCACCGGCGTCGGCCGCACCGTCAGCGCCGCCGTCACCGGAGTCGGCGCCGCCATCAGCGCCACCGTCGCCACCGGCCGCGCCACCATCGGCACCACCGTCGTGGAAGCCAGCGCCACCGTCGCCACCGGCGTCGGCCGCACCGTCAGCGCCACCGTCACCGGCTGCGTCGCCGTCGGCCGTGGTGATGTCGTCGTCGTTGATGCTCATTTTGCGCTCCAGGAAGAGGATCCGGGCCGGCGAGATCCGGCCTCCCCATCCAACCTAGTGCGCCGTCGACGCTTCGTGCAGGGGACCCGCGAATTCATCGCCCAAATCTCCTGCATTCCGGGGGTCGTGGCACACAAGTTGCAGGAGGTTTGCGCGGGCGACAGCGATTGTGGGGAGGGAGGAGATTTCGCGGTCTACGCCGCCGGACGCTGAGCCCGATGCAGTGCGACGATCCCACCGGTGAGATTGCGCCACTGCACCTCACCCCAGCCGGCCGCCGCGACCTTCTGCGCGAGCGCGGTCTGGTCGGGCCAGCTGCGGATCGACTCGGCGAGGTAGATGTAGGCGTCCGGATTCGACGACACCCGCCGGGCGATCGCCGGCAGCGCCCGCATCAGATAGTTCATATAAACGTGGCGAAACGGCGAGAAGACCGGGCGGCTGAATTCGCAGATCACCAGTCGCCCGCCCGGGCGCACCACCCGGGCCAGCTCGCGCAGCGCCTGGTCGACGTCTGCGACATTGCGCAGCCCGAAGGAGATCGTCGCCGAGTCGAAGACCTCGTCGGCGAAGGGAAGGTGCAGGGCGTCGCCGGCGACGAACGGCAGGGAGGCGCGTCGCGAACGTCCGGCCCGCAGCATCCCGATCGAGAAATCGCAGGCGATCGCGGTGGCCCCGGAGCGAGCCAACTCCGCCGTCGAGACGCCGGTTCCGGCGGCGAGGTCGAGGACCCGATTCTCCGGCCGGAGCTCCAGCGCCTGCCGGGTGCGCCGGCGCCAGTAGCGGTCCATACCGCCGGAGAGCACGGTGTTGGTGACGTCGTAGCGACGGGCGACGCCGTCGAACATCGTCGCCACTTCGCGGGGCTGCTTATCCAGGGTTGCGCGCGTCATCGTGACCTCATTCTGCCCGACGCTCATGAGCCCGCCCCAGCCGGACGGTCCCGAAGACGAGCAGCGCGAAGCAGAGCAGGTAGGTGACGATGTGCACCACGTCGTTCGGGATCTTCTGGTGCAGCAGCAGCACGCCCAGCAGAACTGCCACCACCGGCGCGGTCGACTCGTTGGCCGGGAAGCTCGCGGCCAGCGACCCGACCTGGAACGCGATCTGGAGGACGATCATCGACCCCAGCCCGACGAGCGCCACCCCGATCAGCGGCACCAACCCACGCGGCGCGAACAACTCGTGGGTGCCGCCGTCGTCGTAGACGCTGGTAGTCGCGTTGAGGAGCACCCCGACCAGCCCGTAGCCGGCGCCGGAGACGCCGCCGTAGACCCCGGCCCGAACCGCCGAACTCCGGCCCCGAACCAGCAGGAACGCGGTCGCCCCCAGTCCGAGCGCGATGAGGACGGTGACGAGGGCGAGCCCGGTCGGCAGCGCCCGTCCGATTCCCGGGTCACCAACCAGCGCGGTGAAGACGCCGAGACCGATGAGGATGGCCAGGCAGGAGCGGTAGTCCGCCGACGTGGGGCGCGGACCGCCGAGCAGCCACCCCACCGGGAGGGAGACGGGGACGGCGAGCACCAGCAGGGGCGAGATCAGCACGACCGGCCCGGTGGCCAGCGCGATGATCTGCAGCAGCAGGCCGCAGGTGTCGCCGCCGACGGAGGCGAGCCAGCGGGGGTTGCGCAGCAGCCCGACCAGGCGGCGGGCATCGATCTGACCGGCACCGGTGTTGACGGCCGAGTGCTGCACCGCATTGGATGCCCCGTAGGCCAGTGCGGCGCCGATAGCGCAGGGAACAGCTACGGCCAGGGACACCCGGCCACGCTATCGCTAGCTGGCCGCGCTGACCGGCAGCAGCGTGCGCTCGGCCGGGTCGAGCGCGGTCGAGGAGAAGTGCGAGTGGACCCGGCTGTCGACCGGGTCGTCGTCGGGGTTGGTGTGCACGACGAGGTGACGGTAAAGGGTGTCACGCTGAGCCGGGATGCGTCCGGCGCTGCGGATCAGGTCGATGAGCTCGTTGAGGTTGGAGCGGTGACGGGCACCGGCCGAGGAGACGACGTTCTCCTCCAGCATGACGGACCCCAGGTCGTCGGCGCCGTAGTGGAGCGTCAGCTGGCCGATGTCCTTGCCCGTGGTCAGCCAGGACCCCTGCAGGTGGTTGACGTTGTCGAAGAAGAGGCGGGCTACCGCGATCATCCGCAGGTACTCCAGCGAGGTGGCCTGAGTGCGCCCCTTGAGGTGGTTGTTCTCGGCCTGGTACGTCCACGGGATGAAGGAGCGGAAGCCGCCGGTGCGGTCCTGCACGTCCCGGATCATCCGCAGGTGCTCGATGCGCTCGGCGTTTGTCTCGCCGGTGCCCATCATGAAGGTCGCGGTGGATTCGACGCCCAGGCCGTGCGCGGTCTCCATCACCTCCAGCCACTTCTCGCCCGACTCCTTCAGCGGGGCGATCGCCGTGCGTGGACGAGCGACCAGGATCTCGGCTCCGGCACCGGCGAAGGAGGCGAGACCGGCCCGGTGCAGGCGGGTGATCACCTCGTCGATGGGCAGGTTCGAGGTCCGCGAGATGTGCATGACCTCCGACGCTCCGAGCGAGTGCAGGGTGAGCGTCGGGTACTCCCGGCTGATCGCTGCGAAGGTCTCCTCGTACCACTCCATGCCCAGGTCGGGCGAGTGACCGCCCTGCAGCATGATCTGGGTGGCGCCGAGGTCGACGGCCTCGCCGCAGCGGCGCAGGATCTCCTCGAGCGGATGGGTCCAGCCCTCGGCGTGCTTCGGTGCGCGGTAGAAGGCGCAGAACTTGCACGCGGTGAGGCAGACGTTGGTGTAGTTGATGTTGCGGTCGATGATGTACGTCGCGATGTTCTCCGGGTAGCGCCGGCGGCGCACCGTGTCGGCCGCCTCGCCCAGCGCGTGCAGCGGCGCGTCGGTGTAGAGGTAGAGGGCTTCCTCGGGGCTGATGCGCCCGCCGTCGGCCCCACGCTGCAGCAGCTCAGAGATCTCACGCGTCATGGGCGCCAGCTTACTTGTCCCGCCGCGCACAGACGGCGGGCGGCCGGACGCGTTTGATCAGAGACCGGCGTGCCGCGGGTGGTGTCCCCGTCCGGCGCCACGGCGACGTCCGGCCACCGTCAGCGCCGCTCCACCGATCAGCAGTGCACCGGCCACCAGCGACAGCTTGCCGGTCGGAGCACCGGTGTTGGCCAGCTCGGTATCGGTACCGGCGGCGCTGGTGTCGGTGATCGACAGCGCGTCGACGTCCTGGGTCGGCTCGGCGTCGGTGGGGTCACTCGAACTGATCGGACCCGGGCCGACCGGCTCCGACACCGGCGGCACGGACGGGGACGGCCCTTCGGTGTCGGAGCCGGTCGCGGTCAGCAAGACCGTCCCGACGCAGGAGTCGTCCTCGCCCTCACAGACCGCGTCGATTCCATCGGCGATCGTGTCGTAGCTGAGCTGGTAGTCCTGCGCCGCCTTCAGAGCCTGCACCGTGATCTGCAGGGTCACGCTGCCACCGGCTGGAATCGTGGCCGGGTTCCAGATCGCGTAGCTGGGGTCCTGAGCGTCGACGTCGGCCGACGGGCTGAAGTCGGTCATGCCGAACGTGTCGGCGTCGGGGAAGTAGAACTCCGTCGACACGTTGGTCGCCGGGTCGGGACCGTCGTTGGTGATGGTCGCCGTCAGCGTCGTGGTCGCGTTCACCGCAAGCGTCGCCGTCGTCGGGGTCACGCTCTGGTGCAGCGTGGCGTTGCCGACCACGGCGAAGGGCACCGAGACACTGTTGTCGGCGGGCTTAGGGTCCGCTCCCCCGACCGGTGCGACGACGGCCTGGACGGAGCCGGTCGCTCCGATGGCGGCCGAGGCGTCGACCTGCAGGCCGACGTCGATGCTGACGGTTCCGGTGTGGCTGCCCAGATCGCAGGTATAGATGCTCCCGGCCTGGGTGCAGGTGACGGCGTCGCCGTCGGTGTCGACCTCGGCGATCGAGGCGGTGGCCGGCACGGTGAGGGTCAGAGTCGAGGCGTAGCTACCCGGTCCGGCCAACTGAAGCGCGACGTCGGCGATGCTCCCGCCCCGCTGCACCAGCACCGGGTCCGAGCCAGCGGCGGGGTCGACGCTGAGCGTCAGATCCGCGGTGGCCGCAGTGATGGCGGTGGCCGGGGCGGCCATAGCCAGCCCGCCCGCGAGTGAAAGACCTAAAAAGCACGCGGCAATAACCGGCTTGATCAAGCGATGCTCCCCAGCATTGTGACAATGGCTCGGCGAACGTTAACACCGTTCTTACACATTACCTAAGCGAAACAGGCCACGGCGTGCCGTCTGTGGCGAGGCCGTCATCAGACGGCCACCAACCGTCACCCGCTGTTCGGAAGCCGCTACTGCTTAGGCCCGTCGGCGCCGGCCAGCGACGGTCAGCCAGATGCCGGCCAGTAGCAGCAGTGCAGCGACGCCGGTCAGCTTTCCGGTCGGAGCACCGGTGTTGGACAGCTCGGCGGCCGGTGCGGGGTCGGCGACGACCGGCGCCGGCGTCGCCTTGACTGCCGTGGCGGCGACCGGTGCCGTCACGTTGATCAGGATCGCGCTCTCGCAGGCGCGGTTGTGGCAGACCGCGTCGCCGGTGGTGGCGGTGGTGCCGTACCCGATGGCGAAGCGATTGGCGGCCTTGAGGCCCTTGACGGTGATGTCGAGCGACGCGGTGGCACCGGCCGGAATCGTGCCGACCGGCCAGGTGACATTGCTGCTGCCGTTGCGCACGACCGTCGACGCGCTGAACGCCACGAAGCTGACGACGCCCGACCCACCCGGCGGGACGATCTTCATCGAGACGCCGGTCGCGGGGTCGGGGCCGTCATTGCGGATCACCGCGTGCAACTTCGTCGTCGCGCCGACCGACACCTTGGCCGGGTTGGGGGTGATCAGGTCGTGCAGCACGGCGTTGCCGACGACGGTGAACGAGGTGGTGGCCGTGTTGTCGGACGGCGTGGAGTCCGGACCGGCGGTGGTCGTGATGTGAGCCTGAACCGACTCGACAGTGCCAATCGCCACCGTGGCGGAGACGCTCGCATTGAAGAACAGCTGTCCGCTACCCACCGCGCCCATGTTGCAGGTGTAGACGTTGGCCACAGCCGGGCAGGTGATCGTACTGGTGCCGGATGTGAAGGACGACAGCGTCACCCCGGTCGGAACGGTGATGGCAAGGCTGGACGGGACGGACGGGTCCGAGACGGTGAAGGCAAACTCGAGGAACGCGGGCACGACGGTGTTGCCGCGGCTCGCCGAGGCCGGTGCGTGACCCGGCACGGTCACGCTGGTGTCCGGCGCGATCGCGTTGGCGGGCGCAGCGAACAGCAGCGTTGCCGCGAGCAGAACTCCCGCCGAAGCCGAAGCGAATACGGCTCTGAATGACATGGGTGTGTACGGCATGTGCCCTCCCGGCTCAACGATTTCTCGCAGAACGTTAACACCGGCCAGGGACAGTTCTGCCTCAGGTACCCAACAGTTAGAACACAGCTGGAAGGCGCGACGAGATCAGCTACAGCGCGCCATCATCCAGTGGCTGAACCTGCAGTTCAGACACTGACGTGCAGCACCGAATTCAAGTCCTCAGCTGCCTGGGCCGCCGCGCTGTTCGCGACCGCCGAGACCCCACCCAGACCGAAGTAGGAGTGGTTCAGCGTCGGGAACTCGCGGCTGATCACCTCGACGCCGTCGCGACGCAGCGCGTCGGCGTAGAAGTTCCCTTCGGTGCGCAGCACGTCGAGGGTGGCCGTGTGAATAACTGCAGGTGCTACACCGGTTAGGTCGGCGCAGCGGATCGGCGATATGCGCCAGTCTGCCGACTGCGCCTCGTCGACGTAGTGGGTCGCGAAGTTGGCCATCCCCTGCAGGGTGAGGCCGGAGGCGCCCCGCACGGTGCGGCGGGACATGTACCGCTCGTTGACCTCGGGGTCGCCGTAGCGACCGGCCGCGTCGGTGACCGGGTAGAGGAGCAACTGGGCGTCCAGACGCTCACCGGCGTCCCGACGGGCGATCGCCACCGAGGCGGCCAACTGCCCACCGGCGCTGTCCCCGGCAGCGATGAGCGGGGCGCCGAGGCCGCCGAGCTCACCCTGGTGCGCGGCCACCCACTGGGTGGCGGCGACGGCATCGTCGAAGGCGGCCGGGAAGCGGTTCTCCGGCGCGAGGCGGTAGCCGACCGAGACGACGACCGCGTCCGTCTGCGCGCAGATCCGCCGGGCGTGGCCCAGGTGGGTGTCGATGTCGCCGAGCACCCAGCCGCCGCCGTGGAAGTAGACGATGGTCGGACGCGCACCGGGGTGGGCCGCGGTCTCGACCGGACGCAGCACCCGGATCGGGAGCGGTCCGCCGGGGCCGTCGATCTCCTGGTCGGTCTCGGACGCCGTCAGTAGGGCCGAGCCCATCTCACTGAGGGCCAGGGCGTTGTTGCGACGGCTGCGCTCACGCACCTCGGCCACCGTGGTCGGTTCGGCCTCGGACTCGGTGCGCAGCAGCCATCCGGCGATATCCGGGTCGACGGCGAGGGCGGGGTCACGGTGTTCGGTCACGGTGCGGCCTTTCATAGTGCCGTCAGTGTGGTTACTGGAGCGGCAGTCGATGTCATGCAATCCGCGCGTAGCGGGGTCTCCGTCGCGCTTTGGGGCGAACCCCAAACGTCCTTTGGGGCAAGCCCCAATCTTCGGTCAATCTAGATTTCAGCGAAAGTCGGAGTGACTGGAGCGTCGATCGCGCCCGCCAGCGCGGCACGCCGGGAGAACTCGATCACTCCCTCGATCTGACGATCACCCAGCGAGAAGTCCAAGGTTCGGAAGTAATGAGCGAGCGTATCCGCATCGAATACCTCCCAGCGAGCCGCTTGCGCCGCGATCTCCGACACATGGCGCAGCGCTTCGTCCCGACTGGCAATAAAACTGGCGTGTACGTCCTTCACCAGGCCGGGGTTGGAGTCAGCAAAATCACGTCGGGCCGCCCACACCGCGAAGACCATCGGCAGCCCGCTCCACTCCCGCCAGGCGTTGCCGAGGTCATGCACGGCCAGCCCGCGCCGGGGTGCGTCGTAGGTCGCTCGGAGCGCCGCGTCTCCGATGAGCACCGCCGCATCGGCCTCCAGCAGCATCGTCGTCAGGTCGGGCGGGCAGACGAAATACTCCGGCTCCACCCCGTGCACCTCTCGCAGCCACATCTGGGCCAGCAGCACCGAGGTGCGGGAAGTCGAGCCCAGGGCGACTCGGCGTCCGTTCAGCTCGCTCAACGGCACCTGTGAGACCAGATTCACCGACAGCACCGGGCCGTCCGAACCGACGGCGAGGTCCGGCAGCAGCAGCAGCTCGTCAGCGTGGCGCAGGTACTCGACCAGCGAGATCGGCCCGATGTCCAGCTGCCCGGCGACCAGCAGTTCGTTGAGGTGATCGGGGGTGTCCTTGGTGAGCTCCACGTCCAGCAGCGCCCCCGACTGCACCAGCCCCCAATAGATGGGTAGGCAGTTGAGGAACTGGATGTGGCCTACCCGGGGCCGCTCGGCGCTTGGCCCCGGGTCAGAAGTTGATGTGCCGATCACAGGTCGAGGCTACCGCCGCCGACGCGGGTCACCGACCGCTGCCTAAGCCTCAAGAACGCTCAATGCGCGCTACTCGCGAGTAGCCAGATAGGCCAATGTGTAGCACTTCTCGATGTCGTCATAGAGCCCCGGATAGCGCACATGCTCCTCCTTGATGTACCGGTCTTCGGCCACCGATTGGGGCATGTATCCAATTCCGTGCTGGCGCACAACACGTAGCCCCGCGTTGACAAATAGCTCGAGCATCTCCGCGTGCGTGTACTCCTTCTTGTGATCCGGGTTGATCACTTCTTCACCCATGTCCCGCGCCTGGAGGTAGGAGACCGGCTTGTTGGGAGTATCGAGAGCGAGCACCCCATCTGGCGTGAGCAGCCGGGTGACCTCCTTGAGGATGTGCACACCCGCATCCGGGTACACGTGCTCAAACGTCTGCGCGGAGCAGATCATGTCGAACGACGCGTCCGGGAGGTCGGCCAGGTCGACCATCGACCGGTACATGTACGTGACCTGTCCTTGGTCGAGCTGCACAGATCGGTTCGGGGGCGTCCGGTAGAGGCCATGCCTGTCCTCGGGCGGCAGCTCGATGATCACCACCTCGTCAAAGCTGTACGGATAACCCATACCGACCAGCGCGCCCCGATCATCGCCCAGCGCGGTACCGCCGAGGTCAAGGATTCGCCGGGCCGGTGGCAGACTCCGAGTCCAGGTAACTCGTCCACCGTGGAAGGCGTGCAGCACCTGCCCGTTGATCTCACGATCGATGTACTCATTCGTGCTGGTAAACCCGATCACGAGATCGTGCCGCGACGCCTGGCCGGCGCGCAGCAGCCCGAGATTGTGTGCCCTCCCGTCCTCGTCACCGGGACGGTTCAAAAACACGCTGTAGGCGCGGTCGATGAACTCCTCATCGGTCATCTCGCCCTCCCACCAGGGCGGGACGTAGTCCGGATAGGTGTTCAGCTTTGCTGCAGCACGCTCGTGTGCTGAGCCCAGCCACTCATTCGTACGTCTGGCCGCAAGGACCGCCGATCGCTTTGATTTGCTAGCAATTCGCAAAGAAGCGGATTTCACACTGTTCCCCGAAACGGTGCTCATACGTTCAGGGTAGACGGCAAAGATGTGACCGGTAGCTCGGCGCACCCGGCTGATCACCGTCCCGGGGAGGGCCGCTCAGCGACTGCCAACTACAGTCCGCAGAGTGCCTGCAATCGGAGATCTGGAACTTGCGGCGTCACTCGTTCGCGAGGCGGGCGAGCTGGCGGCCCGGATGCGTCGCGAAGGTGTCGCGACGCATCGCAAGACATCGATCTCTGACGTAGTCACCGCAGCCGATCTGGCCGCCGAGCAACTCGTCGCGGAGCGGCTGCGGATAGCTCGCCCGCAGGACGGGATCGTCGGCGAGGAGGGGGCCAATCGGCCGGGTGAGCGCACCTGGTTCATCGATCCGGTCGACGGGACCTACAACTTTCTCTGGGACCTTCCGTCTTGGTGCTCCGCGCTCGCGCTCACCGGCAGCGATACGACTACCCCGCTGCTCGGGGCCGTCTTCGATCCGGGTCGGGACGAGCTCTGGCTGGGCGGTGTGGACGCGGCGACCACCTGCAATGGCACCCGATTGCCCCAGTTGCGTAGCCGGCCATTGGCCGAAGTCTCCGTCGCCAGCTACCTGCACCCGGCCACCCTCCCCGACGACGGCACCCGGGTCCCCCTGCTGAACGCCATCGCCGGCGCGGCGACGGTGCGGATGCTCGGCTCAGGCTCGGTTGAACTGGCCGCGGTCGCGGCTGGCCGTCTCGGCGGGTGGGTTCAGCACGACTCCCTCGACTGGGACTGGCTCCCCGGGGCCGCGCTCGTGCGGGCGGCGGGCGGCCGGGCCGACACCGTGGAACACAACGGCCACCGCTGGCATATCGCCGGATCTGACCAGGTGGTCGAGGAGATCGCCGCCCGGATCGTTGCCACCTAGCTAGTCGCTTCGACCGGGGTCAGCCTCGGCGCCGGCCGCGTGGTCAGCATCTTCGTCGGCCGCTTCGTCAGCCCTATCGGCCGCGACATAACCGTCGGCGTCCTCTTCGGCGTCGGGGTCGAGTTCGACGGCGCGGGCCTGCTTCTTCTCCAGACGGGTCTGAATGTTCTCCTCGATCGTCGCTGCGAACATCGCCCGCGGCCGGGCCAGCAGCACGAACGAGACCGGGATGGAGAGCACCGCGGCGATGAGGGCACCGAGGAGCCCCTTCACCCCGACAAGCCACAGCAGCCCGAAGAGGACGGCGAAGATGAGCACCCGAAGCAGGGTGTACAGCCACATCGCTCCCAGGCGTTTCACCGGTGCGTCACGCCCAGATGGCCTGCGGCTCGGCGCGACGCTCGGCCAGCGACACCGGTCCGTCGTATTCGCGGATGACCTCATACCGCGTGTTGCGCTCCTTCGGCGTGAAGCCGGCGTCGCGGATCAGATCGAGGAGGTCGTCGCGGGTGAGCTTGTCGGGCGTGCCGAAGTTGTCGGCGTCGTGGGTGATCTTGTACTCAACCACTGAGCCGTCCATGTCGTCGGCCCCGTAGTTGAGCGCGAGCTGCGACGTGGAGAGGCCGTGCATCACCCAGAAAACCTTGACGTGCGGGAAGTTGTCGAGCATCAGCCGGGAGACGGCGAAGGTCTTCAGCACGTCGGCCGGCTGCGCCATCGACAGGTGGCTGAGCCGGTTGTTGTCGTTGTGGAAGCGCAGTGGGATGAAGACCTGGAAACCGCCGGTCTCATCCTGCAACTCCCGCAGGCGCAGCACGTGGTCGACCCGGTGCCGCGGCTCCTCGATGTGACCGTAGAGCATGGTGGCGGGCGTCTTCAGACCCTTCGAGTGGGCCAGCCGGTGGATGCGTGACCAGTCTTCCCAGTGCGTGTTGTGGTCGACGACCTGCTTGCGGACCTCCCAGTCGAAGATCTCGGCGCCGCCGCCGGTGAGCGACTCCAGGCCGGCGTCGATGAGCTCGTCGAGGATCTCGTCGGCGGTGAGGCCTGAGATCGACTCGAAGTAGTGCACCTCGGTGGCCGTGAAGGCCTTGAGCGCGACGTCGGGGAGCGCGGCCTTGAGTTCCCGCAGCACCCGCGGGTAGTACTTCCAGGGCAGCGTCGGGTGCAGGCCGTTGACGATGTGCAGTTCGGTGAGGCCGTCACCGCGCATGGCGACGGCCTTCTCGACCGCCTCCTCGACGCGCATCGTGTACGCATCCTTCTGGCCGGGCTTGCGCTCAAAGCTGCAGTAGGCGCAGGAGGCGGTGCAGACGTTGGTGAGGTTTAGGTGGCGGTTGACGTTGAAGAAGGTGACGTCGCCGTTCTTCTGGGTCCGGACCTGATGGGCTAACCCGCCTAGCCAGGCCAGGTCGTCGCTCTCGTAGAGGTCTTCTCCGTCCTGTCGGGTGAGTCGTTCACCGTTGTTCACCTTGTCGGTGAGCTCTTCCTTGCGCGCGCCAGTCATTCCCATACCGGCAAGGGTACGTGGAGCGAGACCTACGGTAGGAACGCGGCTGCCACCGCGTCCGAGTAGTCACGCCCGATCGGGTGCCAGTCATATTCACGCTCGGCGAGTTCCCGAGCTCGCCGGGCCCGACGATTGGCGTTCTCCGTGTCAGTGAAGACGCTGCGGATCGCCTCAGGGAACTGGTCCACTTCGGCCACCAGCAACTCCGTCTCGTGCTGGAGTCCGATCCCGCGGGTGCCCTGGGGCGTGCTCACAACAGGCACACCGGCCGCGAAGTACTCGACGATCTTCAGGTTGGTGCCACCCCCGGACGTCATCGGGTTCAGTGCAACATCGGCGCTGGAGAGCAGCAACCGCAGCCCGGCGTCGCTCACCTGGCCGGTGAACAAGACGTTCGGCGGCAATGCCCAATCCTCGAAATGGGCACCCAACCTTCCGGCGAGGACGAAGCAGACCTCCGGCAGCAACGGCGCGATCCTGGCGATCGCCGAGGCCGCCTCCAGGTTGGGCGGATGGTAGCTCCCGACGAAGAGGGCCAAGTGCTCCTCGCGAGAATTCGGGCGCAAGCCGCGGTGTCGCTGCAACCAGGCCCGACTGTTGCGACGGCGCTGCTGCGCGGTCACGAACGGCGTCTCGTAGACGTCGGTGCCGTTGGGGACGAGTGCCCAGTCAGCGAGGGTAGGGCCGAGCCGCTCCAAGGCCGCACGGTCCTGCGTCGAACAGACGCTCACCAGTTCGGCGCGGCGAACAGCGGTACGTTCGACCGCCCGAACTGCGGCAACCAGATTGGCGGCATGCTCAGAGCCAGCCATAAGCTCGGCCTTCATATCTGCCTCGGCGTTCTGCGATTCGTATGCGAACGGCAGGAACGGATCCACCGCGAGCAGCGCCGGAAGCAGAAAGGGCTGCTCCACGATCGCGCCCACTGCACCGCGCGCGGCGCTGCGCACCGCGTCGAGGTAATCGGGCGTGTGCTGGATGAAGAGCGCCGCCGAAATGTCGCTGACCGGGATGCTCGATCGCTCAGTGAGCATGCTTTCAAGGTGGTTGTGGTGGAGCGAGATCGGAATCACTGCTTGCCGTAGACCTGGCTCTGGTTCGGAGCGCGACGCACTTCCGACATGGCCAAGGGCGACCAATTCGACGTCGAAGCGCTCAAGCAAGCCGCGCACAAGGCGATTGAGCCGAATCTGACCACCGTGCTGCACGGGTGACGCCGGATAGTTGGATAGGAGCAAGATCTTCGGACGCGCACCGACGACGATGCGACGGCGCTGCGACTGGGTCGTTGGCTGGGTCGTTGGCTGGGCATCGCCGGCCTCCCCGTCGCCCTGCATCGACGGCGCTCCCAGTCCAGCCGACGGCGCCGGCAGGAGCGTCTCCACGACCCGGCTCCAGGTGACCTCGGCTGCCCGTACGCCGGCGTTGCTGCCCATCATCGCCGCAATCCCAGGTGAGGCCGCCAGTTCGGACATCGCCTGCGCCAGCGCCTGCGGATCAGGTTCGACGATCCGTCCGTTCACCTTGTCCAGGACGAGTTCAGTGACGCCACCGCTGTCCCGGCACGTGATCACCGGCTTATGGGCCAACTGGGCCTCCAGCGTCACCAACCCGTAGTCCTCGTCGAAGGGGACGAACGGCACGGCCAGCGCCGTCGCATACTCATCGACCAGTTGCTCCTCGCTGACCCGGCCGAGGAACTGGATCCGCGCGTCGTCCGGCCGCAGCGCCTTCAGCCGCTCCTCCTCGGGGCCGGTGCCGGCGATCCGCAGCGGCACTGAGCCCTCCACGAACTCCATCGCTCGGATGATCAGCTCGATGCGCTTGGCACCGTCGAGGCGGCTGGCGGTGAAGAAGGCGGAGAAGGGGCCCGCGTGCAGGCGGTCGGCCAGGTTGGTGGGCGGCAGCAGCACCTCAATGTCGACTGACTCCGGGAAGTAGTCCTGACGGGCGGCGACGGTCCGCGAGATAGCGGCGTACCGCCCCACATTGGTCGGATCGATCGCGTCCCGATCCAGCCAGTGGATCACCCGGCGAATGAGTGCACCCGGAAAGACGAAGGCCGGGTCGTCGTCCCCCATCTCGTCGATCGCCGTCCGTGCCGTGCCCAGGACTTCACGCCAGCCGTCGGCGGTTCCGTACGGCTGAGCCAGCGCCGTCATTACCCGCTCGACGAGCGCCCCGGACGGCGGCACCTCGATGGGCTGGCCGAAAGGTTCGTAGGCGTCGTAGAGGCCGCGCAGCGTGTGCAGCATGTAGACGTAGTGGCTGGGGTGACGCACCATCCAGCTCGGGTACTTGGTCGAGATGATGTGGTCGAAACGACTCAGATCCAGCTCGGCGAAGGCCTGGTAGGAGTCGAGCAACTGCCGGAACGAATACTCGGGCGTCGGAATCTTGATGAGTTCGCACTGCACGCCGGGGCGCTGGGCGATCTGCTCCCGCAGCCCGTCGCAGAGTCGTTCGGCGCCGCCGACGGCGAAGGGCACGGCCTCGGGCGCGACGATGGCCACTCTCATCCGGCCAGGACCTCTTCCATGGCCGCTTCGAAGGTCTTCATCGCGTTCTCCCAGGTGAACTCCTGAGCCAATTCGCGGGCCGCAGCTCCGAGTCGGCGGGCCAGGTCGCGGTCGTCAGCGAGTCGGCGAACGGCGGCGGCGATGGCCGCACCGGTCGGCTCGACGATCAGCCCGTTGACCTCGTCGGTGACGAAGTTGACGAGATTGCCGCCGTCCGAGCAGACGATCAGCGGCTTGCCGTAGGCCATCGCCTCGATCGCAGTGAGGCCGTAATCCTCGAGGAACGCAGGTGCAACTACGCAGAGCGCCCCGCGGTAGAGCTCATCCAGCTCATCGGCCGTGACGAACCCGGAGAAGCGCAGCCGCCCGACCGTCCGGGGTAGCTCACCTGGGTCGATGAAGGGCACCTCGTTGCACCAGAGAGAACGGTCGTCACCGGTGTCGCGCTCTCCGGCCCGCAGCTGTTCGGCCAGTTCGATCGTGTAGCCCGAGCGTCCGCCCCGACCGACGGCGATCGCATCGACCTCCGGCGCCTGAGACATGGCGGATACGAAGAGTTCGGTGCGTTTTGGGAACTCGTGCCGACTGACACAGAGCGCGTAGTCGAAGGTGTCTGAGCTGCGCGGCTGCGGGAAGGTGCCTTGAAATCCCAGACCAGCATGGAAGACCCCGACGTTCTCATGTAGGCCGTTGAAGTCACCGATCCGCCGCTTCACCTCCGCAGAGGTGGCGAGGATGCGTGGAATGGGAGTCAGGTAGCGGGCATCGATCTGCCGCACCAGCAGTTCGGCGTGCCGATGAGCGGCCACATCCTTAATCATCCCGGCCTCGATCATCGTGTCGCTGAGGTCGTAGAAGGAACGGTAGTGGTGGGAGAACACGGCGATATGACGCGGATGGTCAATCGCGTAGGAGGGTGGCTGAGTGGAGATCACCAGGTCGGCTCTGTGCAGATCGAGTGAGCCGAAGGCCTCGACCAGCTGGACGAAACGCAGATAGTCCGGGGCCTGAGCGGCGATGCCATCGACATTCAGCTCGTAGGGGCGTGGATCCAGGTCAGCCACCGACGGGCTCATCCAGCGGATCTCGTGTCCCGAGGCCTGCAGCCGACGCGCAAGCTCGTCGGCGAGCAGCTCGAACCCCCCGGTGATTCCCCAGTCAGGCTTGACGATGGCGATGCGCAGGGTCACTCCTGCTCCCACCCGGCGGTGCTCGGCTGCGGCTGCATCGGGGCGCGGGCGATCACGGCGTAGTCCTGCGGACCGCGCAGTGCCCACATGAGTTCGTCGTCCAGGGTTACCCGACCGGCCGGGTCAGTGCGGGGCACGTAGTTCTCGTTCGGGTGCAGGAAGCGGGTCTCTACGTCGGCGAATCCCATATCTCGCAGGACGAAAGCAAGGTAGTCCGGGTTGACCGGGCGCAGATGAGTCGGGTCGAGGTAGAAGGCGGCGGCACCCACGTTGAGGTTGGTCGGGTTGGGCGTCTCCACGATTAGCAGGCCCCCCGGCTTGAGGGCGTGCATCGCAGCCTTGACGAAGTCAACTTGCAGCTGATTCGGCAGGTGTTCGACCACGTGAAAACAGGTGACCGCGGCGACCGACTGCGCGGGCTGCGTTCGCAGGTAGTCAATGCCGTCACCGCAGATGGCGTTCAGTCCGCTGGCCTGGGAGACCTGAACAGCTTCGGCGTTGGTGTCGATGCCGATCGCATCCAGGTTGGCCTCGGCCATCATGGCCAGCCATTCACCGCGCCCAGTGCCGACATCGATGACGGGCCCGCCCAGTTCGCGCACGCTCTCCAGATCGGCAAGATAAGGGGCCAGCGTCTCACGGACGTGACTCGTCGAGCCGCGCATCGAGTCCTCGAAGCGCTCGTAGAACGCCTCCTCCTCTGCCCGCTTGCTCTGGGCCAGCTGATCGAAAGTCTCATCCGCGAGCGTGGCGGGCTGCGCTGGTACGGCCCCGGTCGGGCGCAGGTCGTGCAGCACGACATCGAGGTCGGCCCGCAACATGGCTACCGCTGCCTGGACACTGCGCTGGCTCTGTTGCAGCTCGTTGACCGAGGTCGTGATGCGAGCTGCTGCGCCGGCGTTCGGGCCTAGTTCGTTGACCAAGCCGTCGATGCGGGTGTCGAGTCGGTCGACGAGCAGGTTCAGGTTGGTGAGCGAGGCCGCCAATCTGGCCGCGTCGTTGTATTCGCGGGCACGCAGCGCGGCGATCTGCTGCTCGAGGTTCAGCACCGCTCCGACGATCGACCGGTTGTAGTTGCGCTGCCGGGTAAGGAAGATCCGCGCGAAGCGATAGACAACCCGCTTTGAGAAGACCAAACGGGACGCACCCGGCTGAAGGAGGTCGACATCAGCCATTTCCTGGGCGGCCTTCACGTTGATGCCGAAGTCACGCTCAGCTGCCTCGACGCTCATGGGGCCGACGTAGGGATTGCTGCCGAGCGCCGCCGCAGCGAGCGAGTCGAGCTCTCTGACTAGATCCGAAGACATGATGTCCAACTTCGCTGTAGGGAATGCCGCCCTGATCGTAGCGGCAGGCGGAGCAGCGGCCACGGATCTCGGTGATCAGCGGAATTCCGGCCACGGAGGTCCCATGACGTAAGGTGGCACCGGACTTTTACCACCGAATAGATAGGTCACAAAATGCCCCGCGCACTCATCACCGGCATCACCGGACAGGATGGCTTGTACCTGTCCGAGCTTCTGTTGTCGAAGGGGTACGAGGTGTTCGGCCTGATTCGCGGCCAGAACAACCCGAAGTACGAACTGGTGCAGCAGACGGTGCCCGGCGTGCAGCTGCTGACCGGCGACCTCACCGACCTCTCCAGCCTGATGCGCGCGCTGAACGCCTCCCAGCCGGACGAGATCTACAACCTCGGCGCCATCTCCTTCGTCGCCTACTCCTGGGAGAACGCCCACGTCACCAGCGACGTCACCGGCCAGGGCGTGTTGAACATCCTCGAGGCGGCCCGCCTGTACGCCGGCTCCGACGCGTCAAAGGTCCGCTTCTACCAGGCGTCGAGTTCGGAGATGTTCGGCAAGGTTCAGCAGGTGCCGCAGACGGAGGAGACGCTACTCTGGCCGCGCTCGCCCTACGGCGTCGCGAAGGTCTTCGGGCACTACATGACGATCAACTACCGCGAGTCGTATGGAATGCACGCCTCGTCCGGGATCCTCTTCAACCACGAATCACCGCGTCGTGGTCCCGAGTTCGTGACGCGCAAGGTGACCCGGGCCGTGGCCCGCATCAAGCTCGGCCTGCAGGACCAGATCTCGCTGGGCAACCTGGACGCCAAGCGCGACTGGGGCTTCGCCGGTGACTATGTGGAGGCGATGTGGCTGATGCTGCAGCAGCCGGAGGGCGACGACTACGTGGTGGCCACCGGTGAGACCCACTCGATCCGCGAACTGCTCGAGGTGGCCTTTGCCCGCGTCGGGATAACCGACTGGGATCACCTCGTGTACCAGGACCCGCGCTTCTTCCGCCCGGCCGAGGTCGACCTGCTGATCGGCGACCCGGCCAAGGCCCGCGAGAAGCTGGGCTGGGCCCCGAAGGTCGGTTTCACCGAACTCGTCGAGATGATGGTCGACAACGATCTAGCCGAACAAGGCGCTTAGGGGTGGCGACTGTCTTCGTCACCGGCACCTCCGGTCAGGACGGCAGTTACCTCTGCGAACAGCTACTCGCGGCCGGCCACGAGGTTCACGGGCTCTCCCACGGACTCGGATCAGCCGGGCGCGCGCTGGACGGCCTGCATCATCAGATCACCTGGCACAGCGGCGACCTCCGGGATGGCCAGCAGGTGCGCTCGGTCGTGCTGGACGTCGCGCCCACCGAGATCTACAACCTGGCTGGTATCAGCTCGGTCGCCCAGTCCTGGTCGGAACCGGAGCTGACGGCGCAGATCACCGGCCTGGGCGCGCTGTCGATCTTCGACGCCGCAGCTGAACTGCAGCAGCGCATCGGTTCTCCGGTCCGCGTGGTCCAGGCCTCCAGCGCCGAGATCTTCGGTTCACCGGAGAAGGCGCCACAGAACGAATTGACGCCGATTCGGCCGACGTCGCCCTACGGCGCGGCGAAGGCGTTCGCCCATCACCTGGCCGGGGTTTACCGTCACCGCGATCTCGGCGTCTCGACCTGCATCCTCTACAACCACGAGTCGCCCCGACGTCCGCTCAACTTCGTCACCCGCAAGATCACCCGCACGGTGGCCGAGATCAGCCTCGGACAGGCCGACAAGCTGGTGCTGGGGAACCTGGACGCCCGGCGAGACTGGGGTTGGGCGCCGGACTACGTGGCCGCGATGGTGCTGGCGAACGAGCATGCGGTGGCCGACGACTACATCGTGGCCACCGGCGAGGCCCACTCAGTGCGCGACTTCGTCGAGGCGGCCTTCAACCATGTGGGGATCACGGACTGGCAGCCGCTCGTCGGCTCCGATCCGGCGTTCATGCGGCCGGCCGACCCGTTCGAGCTGCTCGGTGATGCCGGCAAGGCCCGTGAGCAGCTCGGCTGGCGTCCGTCGGTTGGCTTCGCGGAGTTGGTACAGCGAATGGTCCAGTCCGACCTGGACGAGCTCACTGGCTGAGCTTTCGCGCCACTCGCATGCGGGTTAGGGCAGCCGCGCGGCGATCCGCTTGAGCGCACGCCGGCTGCGCTTCTCGGGGCCGGACGCCTGCGGAGTCGGCAGCTCAGCGGGAGGCTGCGCCGGGTCGGTGCTCGACTCCGCCACGTCAGAGATGAACTCCATTCCGTTCAGCGTGGGTGGGCTGCCTCCGCTCGCCGGCTGCGCCGTAAGCGCGACATGCTGGGTCTGGAAGTAGAGCTTTCGCGCGTCGGCGGGTGCATCGAGTTGATCGAATGGAGCGTGGAGGTCGATCACCAGACGCTGGCCTGCCTCGACGTCGAAATCTATCGTGATGGGTTCTCCGACCGGGGCAGATCGCCCTTCGACGCCGATTCGAACCGTCACCGCCGCCCCGGGCGCGTGCGGGGCGACAAGCTCGAAGGTGAGCGACGCACGCAGACGGGTGTCACCGGTGTTGACGAGCGAGATCGAGCCGTCTCGATCGCACCAGCGCCAACGCGTGGGCTCGCCCGACGGCGTCGATCCGACCGGCGACGAAGACTCCTCAACGTAGAAGCCCGAATCCCAGAACAATGCCAGCGGCGGGCCGTCAGCACCGACGGCCGTGATGTCCCACATCCACTGATCGACGAGCTCTGCGGTGACCATACGAAACCCGGCCGCGTGGAACGCGGCGGCGATGGTCCGATCGGTAAAGCTGGTCAGGTGTATGTCGCCGGTGTACGCCTGCGTGCCATAAAGGTTCTGCAGCAACAGTTCGTGCATCTCGAGCGTGTCCGTGCGCTGCATCAGGTCAGCCGCATGGAACAGGCTTGGTACCCGAATTCGCGCGACACCGCCGTCCCTTGTCACGCGACGCCACTCGGCCAATGCGTCGCCCGTCGCAGTGCGCGGGAGATGCTCCAACACATCCTGCCCAAAGACCTCTGATACCGAGTGCGACGCAAAGGGCAACTTGAAGACGTCGGCCACCACGTCAGGCTGGTGGACGGCAAGAAAATCCACGTTGATGTAACCGTCGCGGTTGTCCCAGCCCGACCCAAGGTTCAGCTTCATCGCGACAGGTTATCCAACGAACTTTTCAGGCCGCGACGAGCGCGTGGCGGTTCACGTGGAATCCGTGCAACACCCGTCACGGCGACCGAATTGTCCGACTCGAATCTGCTAACGTCTGACCTCAATATGGGTATCGACGTAACCGCAACGAGCGCGTCCGCAGTCTCATCGAGAGAGGCGGCGCTGCACATTCGAAGGACCGTTCTCAAACAGTCCAAACGCGCTGGAGTCGGACATATCGGGTCGGCACTCTCAGTCGCTGACCTGATCGCGGCCGCGTACGAGGTGATGGACAACATCAACCCCGACGATGCCGACCGGGATCGCTTCGTTTTATCCAAGGGGCACGCCGCGCTCGCCCTCTTCGCGATGCTCAACCACATCGGCCAGCTGAGCGAATCGGATCTGGACACGTACTGCGCCGACGACTCGCTGCTCGGAGTACATCCGGAGAACGCGCTGCGCGGGATCGATTTCAGCACCGGCTCTCTCGGCCAGGGGTTGCCCATGGCCGTCGGTGCGGCATTGGCCGCCAAGATGCAGGGGTCATCACGCCGGGTGATCGCCCTCGTCAGCGACGCCGAGTGCAACGAAGGATCCATCTGGGAGGCCGCCATGTTCGCCGGCCACCACAGACTCTCCGGATTGACGGCGATCATCGATCTGAACGAGCAGCAGGCGCTCGGCTTCACGCGGGATGTTTCCTCCGTCGACGATATGGCCGCTCGTTGGCGGGCCTTCGGGTGGGACACCATCGAGGTCGACGGGCATGATCACGATTCCCTCATCCAACACCTTTCGGCTCCGGCTCGACCGGATGCCGCCCCGCGTGTGCTGGTCGCTAGAACCACGTTCGGCTGCGGTGTTTCGTTCATGGAACGGCAGATCAAGTGGCATTACCTACCGATGAACGATGAGCAGTTTGCTGACGCCATGAATGAAGTTGAGGCTGGGCGATGAGGACCTCTTTCGTACAGACCCTCGCCGAGATCGCGGCAGCAGACGAGCGAACCGTGCTGCTCACCGCCGACCTGGGGTTCATGGCGCTCGAGCCGTTCAGCGACCGCTTCCCTGACCGCTTCTTCAACGTCGGGGTCTCCGAACAAAATATGATCGGCCTCGCCACTGGTCTGGCGGAGGCGGGCTACCGTCCGTACTGCTACTCCATCGCCCCATTTGCCTCACTGCGGCCACTCGAATTCATTCGAAATGGCGCCGTTCTGCACCACTTGCCGGTGCGGATCGTCGGTGTTGGCGGCGGGTTTGAATACGGCGCGGCGGGTCCGACCCATCACGGTATCGATGACATCGGGACGCTGCGCGTCATGAATGACCTGACGCTCGTGGCGCCGGCTGACGCCGCCCAGACGGCAAGCGTCGTGCGCGCCATCCACACGATTCCGGGTCCTGCGTATCTGCGCATCGGGAAGGACGACAAGCGACGAGTCGAAGGACTCGACGGAGCGTTCGAACTCGGCCGAGCCCAAGTCGTCCGGGAGGGCCACGACGTTGCCCTGATCACGATGGGCAGCATCGCGAGCGAGGTGGAAGCGGCCGCAATTCTGCTTGCTGAACGCGGAGTTCACTGCACGGTTGTCGTGGTCGCGAGTCTCACCCCGGCGCCGATCGGCGACCTCCAGAGAATCTTGGGACAGCATCGGTTAGCCATGACAGTTGAGGCACACTCCATTGTCGGCGGGGTCGGATCCCTGGTATCTGAAATTGCCGCCGAGGCTGAAACATCGTGTCGAGTCGTTCGTCGCGGCGTTACCGGCCACTCGACTGGGCGCACCGGCAGCGAGGCCTACTACCACAGCGTTCACGGCATAGACCGCCAAGCGATAGTCGAAAGCGTGCTGACGGAGTTGAAGGTCCAGCCGTCGTGAGCGATGCGAAGTCCGCATCATTCGGCGACACAGGCCGCCGACCGAAACTCACCGCGGTAGTTGCCTGCTATCGCGACGCAGAAGCGGTGCCGATCATGCACCAGCGGCTGACCGACACCTTCAAGTCGATCGACGTCGACTACGAAATCATCTTCGTCAATGACGGCAGTCCGGACAACGCCCACGACGTTCTGTCGGAGTTGGCGGCTCGGGACCCGAAGACGGTCGTCATAACGCATTCACGCGCCTTTGGTTCCCAGAATGCTTTCAGCTCGGGCATGCGCATCGCCACCGGCGACGCCGTCGCTCTCCTAGACGGTGACCTTCAGGATCCGCCGGAGTTGCTCGCGGACTTCTACCACAAGTGGCGGGACGGATACGAGGTCATCTACGGCGAGCGGGTCAGCCGGGAAGCGTCCTTCTTCATGCGGTTCGCCTACAAGGCCTTCTACCGCACGCTCCGCAAGGCCGCCTACGTCTCGGTCCCCCTGGACGCCGGAGACTTCTCCCTCCTAGACCGGCGAGTGGTCGACGAGATCAACCAGATGCCGGAGACGTATCGATTCGTTCGCGGCCTACGCGCGTACGTCGGATTCCGCCAGATCGGCGTCCCGTACGTCAGACCTGAGCGGATGTTCGGGACGACGACGAACTCGCTGCTACGGAACGTAGGCTGGGCCAGGCGAGGTTTGGTTTCGATGTCCTACGCGCCGCTGGACGCCATCACCGTCCTCGCGATGAGTGTTGTGGTGCTGTCGGTGATCGGTGCGGTTGCCGAGGTCGTGTTGAGGATCGTGCGACCTTCAGCGACACCATCCGGTCTGACCTCGCTGATCATCATCGTGCTGTTTCTTGGCGGCGTCCAACTACTCTGCCTCAGCTTCATCGGCTTCTACATCGCCGACATCTACACCGAGGTAAAGAGGCGACCTGGATACATCGTGAGGGACATCGCAAACGCGCCAGTCTCCCCGACAACTACGAATGGGAGTGATCGGCCGTGACCGAGGTCCGACTTCACGCGACCACCTGCGCCATCTGCGGGCCGGGTCCCTCCGCGACCGAGGTGTACCCGGCAAACTTCGACCCCAACGTGCTCACGGCCGAGGTCTTTAGCGCCCGGCGGCTTCCGGACCGTCGTTACTACCGCTGGGTCCGGTGCGACGCCTGTTCACTTCTGCGGTCTGACCCGATGGCTTCGGGCGAACTGCTTGATCAACTCTATGCAGACAGCACCTTTGACTACGGCGACGAACTGGACAACCTCCGCTGGTCCTACCGCAAGGTCCTCGAAGACTTCGTACCCGACGATCTCAAGTCCGGTTCCATCCTTGAGATCGGTGGCGGCAACGGCTTCGTTCTCGAAGAGGCGCTCGCCATGGGGTTCTCCGAGGTCGCCGGCGTAGAGCCGAGCCGCGCGGCCATCGCCGCGGCAGCACCCAGCGTCCGATCGAAGATGGTCTGCGACATGATGCGCCCCGGTCTCTTCCCCGATGAGACCTTCGACGTCGTATGCCTCTTCCATGTGATGGACCACCTCCCGGACCCGGTCGCAATACTCCGGCTGTGCTACAGCGTCCTCAAGCCGGGTGGGGTCGTCGTGTTCGTGGTTCACGACGCAAAGGCATGGTCCGCCCGCCTCATGGGAAGCCGCAGCCCGATTGTCGATGTGGAGCACACCTACCTCTACGACTTGAAGACTGCGCCCAAACTCCTCGAGGTGGCCGGGTTCGAGGACGTCAGCGCGGACACGATCCGAAACCGCTACTCGGCCGCGTACCTGACCGCGTTGGTGCCGATACCGAACAAGATCAAGATCAAGATTCTGGATCGGTTCGGCGCCCGCCTTCGCAAGCGCACGTTCGTCGTGCCGCTGGGCAATTTGGCCGCTGTCGGGCGCAAGCACCGGACGGGAGCCGCATGAGCGGACTTGCACACGCCCGACGAGTGCTGGTAACCGGCGCGGCAGGGTTCGTCGGCGCAAACGTGGCGCGGCGCCTCCTGAGCGACGGCCATGACGTGCACGTCCTGGTCGGACCGTCGAGCGACAACTGGCGCCTCGACGACATCATGGATGACATCACCGTCTGGAATGCGTCACTGCAGGACCGTGACGCGGTCGTCGACCTGATCTCGCGCTCGCGTCCAGAACGGGTGTTCCATCTCGCCGCCCACGGCGCGTACTCCTCGCAACGTTCCGTCGAGCGCATGGTGGAGACGAACATCGTCGGCACCGTCAACCTCGTTGAGGCGTGCCTGAGGCATGACGTCGCCACGATCGTCAACACGGGTTCTTCGAGCGAATACGGGTACAAGGACCACGCTCCCAGTGAGCGCGAATGGGTCGATCCCAACAGCCACTACGCCGTGACGAAAGCCGCGGCGACTATGTACTGCCGGTACACCTCGATCGCGTCCGAGATACCTATTACTACGCTTCGGCTCTACAGCGTCTATGGACCCTGGGAGGAGCCGACTCGCCTCATGCCCCGGTTGGCGGCACTCGGCTTGGAGGGGAAGCTACCTCCGCTGGTTTCGCCGAGTATTGCGCGTGACTACGTCCACGTCGACGACGTCGTACAGGCCTGCCTACTCGCGAGTGACGCTGACCGGACCGTGCTCGGCGGTGTCTACAACGTGGGTACCGGAGTCCAGACATCCCTCGCGGATCTGGTCGAGATCGCCAGGAAGACCCTGAACATCACGAGTGAGCCCATCTGGGGCTCGATGGCTGATCGCGATTGGGATACCGACGTTTGGGTCTGCGATTCCACGTCGATCACCGCCGATCTCGGCTGGTCGCCTGAGTGGAACCTGACCGACGGATTTGCAAAATTTTCGGCGTGGTTGGCCGAGGATGACGTGCGCCTGACGTCGATCTATCGAGCCGCGCGGCCGCAGCCAGCATGAGCCAGGAAGTCTCGAAGCCACCAAACCACGCGCCACCCGATACCTTTACGCGCAAGATCGCATTTTACGGGCGCATGCTGTTGGACCTGCAGATGCTCACGATCTATCGCGATCTCAAGCGCGAGTTACGGACCTATCGTGGTGCCGTTCTTGACGTTGGGTGCGGCCAATCTCCCTATCGCTTTCTGCTGAGCAAGTCAAAGGTCCAGTACGCCGGAATCGACATTGCGGACGCCGATGACAAGTTCGGGTACGACAATCCCGATGTCACCTACTTCAACGGCGTCGACATTCCGTTTCCGGATTCCACCTTCAACGGGATCATCTGCACCGAGGTACTTGAGCACGTCCAGACGTATCAACTGCTCGTCGACGAAATCTGGCGAGTCATGCGCCCTGGCGCACAGGGCGTCTTTACGATTCCGTGGAGCGCGAGATACCACTACATTCCAAACGACTTCTTCCGCTATACGCCGAGCAGCCTGGAGATAATCTTCGCCAAGTTCAATGGGGTCACCATCTCAGAACGCGGCTCCGATATTGCGATCATCGCCAACAAGTTGATAGTCCTGTGGGGTCGGAACATCATCCCAAAGTCGCGCTGGAAGCTGCCCCTCATTCCATTGTGGCTCGTGACCCTGCCGGTCGTTGCGGTGAGCGTAGTCGCGGCGCATGTATCGCTGCTGCTTCACCTCGGCAGTGAAGACGACCCGCTTGGATACACGATCGTCGTGACGAAGTAGCCGATGCTTGATGGGCGATCTGCGATCACCGTCGCGTGACGAACTCAGGTCGTGCGGAACGTCCAGCCGCGATGGGCGAAATAGCTCATCATCAACAGAAGCCCGTTGATCATCAACTGGGCCGGTATCACGGGCGCCCCCAGCAGATTCACGAAGCAATACAGCAATAGCAAGTTTGCCGTGTACTGAACGACGTAGACAAAGATGAAGCGCGGAAATTCTCGATGAGCTTCGCTCGTACTTCGCCATACCCAACGTCGAGCGACGAAGTAGGCTTGCAGCGTGACGATAGAGGCCGCGACGGTAAGTGACAATACGTAACCGAGCGACTCCCCCCAGAGCAACTGGACAGCCGTGAAGGTGACCAGGTAAAGCAGTGTGTTCCAGCCGCCGGCCAGGACGAAGCGGACCTTATCGCTACTTAAGAGTGTCGCAGCACGCAAAGTCGGCTCACAGAATGAAACTCCCCAGAGTGGTCGGCTCCCGGCCCGGAGCGAAAGCGAACAAGCTGGGCTCACAGAGTCGCCCAGCGCAATCAACATCATCCTACCGCCGCGCGCGAGACGTCCTCGCACATCCGAGCTACGCATGCGCGCGGAGGTGGCGAATTGCTGTGCCGTCGCCGAGGGACTCCGGGGGCGGCGGGTAGGATCCGGTGCGTGGACCGATCAATAATTCTGGCTAATTCTCGCCGGCACAGCACCCGATGAGCGATCTGAGCGTGAGCGACGAGGCAGCGCCCTCGGCAGAGGAGGAGACCCCTCAGCCGGCCGAGCAGGCCGATGGGCCACAGGAGTCTCGCTACACGTGGGCAACTCTCGCCCGTGACACCGCTTGGTGCGCCGCAGCGGCAATTGTCTCGCTCGTAATTGCGATCCAGACGTACCGAATCAGACCGTGGAACATTCGCACGATCTGGTCGGCGGGCGACATGACGGTGTACTACTCGGAAGCCAAGGGCATGATCGACCATGGCTGGTGGACCCCGAACACGTCCCTCGGCTACCCGTTCCTGCAGGATAGTGCTCACTTTCCGCAACCAGATATCACCCATCTGATCGCGTACAAATTCCTGACGATGCTGACCGGAAATCCCATCGTTACGGTGAACGCATACTTCCTGATGAGTTACGCAATGATTCCCATTGCGACCTGCATCTTTTTCCGCGTCGCCGGAATGCGACCGGCTCCGGCTTCGATTCTCTCCTTCGCCTTCACCGCGGTACCGTGGCACGGCCTGCATCTTGCCCAGCCGTTTCTGGGTGACTACTTTCCGGTGCCGCTCGGACTGATGGTGATGCTGATCGTCGTCCGCGGTTGGTGTGACAAGCCGTGGTCGGCGCCAGGGCAGAAACTCCGATTCAGTCTGACAGCAATCGCGGCCATCATCGTTGCTCTCAGCGGCGTGTACTACGCGGTCTTTAGTGCGGTGCTCATCTTCACGGCGGTGGTGGTGCAGATCGCGATGGGGCGCCGCTTCCGCGGCTCATTCAAGTCCTACATCCTCGCTGCCATCATTCCTGTCGTGTTCGCCTTCACTCTGCTCGCGATCAAGCTCTCCGCGGTGACAGCGAGTATCGGCAATGGGGCGGTCCAGCGATTGCCCACGGAGAGTCAGCTCTTCGGCGGGTCTCTCTTCACTTTGGTGCGTCCGAGCGGCGCCGCTGGTATTGCGCTGCACACCGGACTCGCCAACACGACATTCGGTCAGCTGCCGGCCGTCGCTGGACAGGACTCGCCGAACAGTACGCTCGGCGCCATCGCCATAGTTGTCACAACCCTGTTCCTGTTCTTCCGGTGGATTAATGGTCCCCGCACCCGGCGCCTCGCACCGTACGTAGCGAGCCTCGGCTTCTGGCCGGCTGTATTCGTAATATGCGTCGGCTTCTACGTCACAAGCGGGCTCGGCTCGATCTTTGCCTCCCTCGTCAGCCCGAACATCCGAGCGTGGGAGCGCATCTGCGTATTCGTATTCTGCGTAGCCTTCCTCTGCTTAGGTTTGCTCGTTACGGCGCTTATGGATCGTCACAGTGATCGACGCGAAGGTCGTCGGCGCTGGATTGGTCCAGCTGTCTGCGCGCTGATGCTGCTCGTGGCGTTCGTGGACGCCGCGTTGTCGCCATTGACAATCAATTACAAGTCCGCCGTGCAATTTCAGGTCGAGATGCGCAACTATGTGCGCGCAGCTGAGGCCGTGCTACCCAAGGACTGCCCGGTCTTGGAGATGCCCCTCGTGCCGTATCCGGAGGCCGGCCCGATCAACCACATGGACGATTACACGCACATGTGGCCCTACATCTTCAGCACTAGCCTCCGCTTCAGCTATGGCGGGCTGAAGGATACCGCCGAGGGAGACTGGTACCAATCGCTGTCACCCAACCTGGCCACCCAGGTGAAGCAAGCACGGGCGGCGGGTTTCTGCGCGGTACACGTCGATCAGGCCGCGTACACGACGCGGACCGTACAGACGACCTACCGGTCCCTGCTCGGAGCACCTGTGGCGAGATCCTCGACCGGCCGCTGGATGATGTTCAGTCTCGCCAACGTCGATCCAGCGCCCTTTGACACCTACTCGGTTCTGCACCCGACAACGTCAAGTCCTGGAGAGGGGTTCTCGTCGGTCGAGAGTAGCGAGTCCGGCAGCCACGTCTGGGCTATTGAGTCACATGCACGCTTGTACCTGGTGAATACCGCGAATCATCCGAGCAGTGTCACGGTCACGTTCCAGGTGTCGAACACACCCTGCAATCTGACCTCTGAACTGACGGTTACCCGCTCGGATACGAAGCAGTCGGCGACCACGGACCTGCGTACGACCCACGAAGTCACCTCCGACGTCGTCGTGCCCGCGAGCGGCACCGAGAACATCTCGTTCGCTGCCAGCGGCTTGCGGTGCGTGTTGGCGCCGGACATCCGGACGCTCTGGTTCCGCGTGGCCGGCATCTCCGTGGCTCAGGTGCCGTCAGGCATCCCGACAACCGACGGCGTTCACATCAACTGACGTGCGAGAGGTCAGTGCCTCTAGCTAGTTGATCGTCAGATCCGTAGCCCAGGGCAGCGTGGTCGGTTTGGTCCGCGGGTCGGAGATCAGCTGAGCCCAGAGGTTGCTCCAGGCCGTCGCCGTCGCCGGGCTCGCGCACGGTCCGGCGATGTCACAGGCCGACCGCTCCGTGAGGGCGCCGCCGAAGTTCACCTTCGGCTGACCGTAGGCAATACCGGTCAGCGAGATGTACTTCCACTGCTTGGGCATCGTGGAGTTGTAGATCTGCGGGAGGCTCAGCATCTGCCCGGGCGCCATGCCCGTGCTCAGCTGGTACAGGTCCATGCTCGTCCACCCGTTGTTGCAGTGGGAGACGGCGACCGTCCAGCTGCAGCCATCGGCTGATCCGTTGAAGACGAACGGCTGGCCGGTGGAGGCCAGGTATCCGCTCAGCCACGCCTTGGTCGATGAGGGGCTGCCCCGGAACCCGGGCTCGATGTCGTTGGCGCCGGCGATGGTGATGCCGGAGATCCCGGCAGCGTGGACCGCCACAGGATTCACCACCTGCCGCGACCAGAGTCGCCCGATGGTCGCGCTCAGCGAGGTGCTGTCGTTGTTCGTCCCGAGAGCGATGACGACCGGTGCGTTCGCCTTGCGCTTGCTGGCGTAGCCGTCGACGTAGGCGTTCATCGCCAGGACAAGCTTGGGATAGGAGACGTAGGCCGCGATCGCCGAAAGCAGCACACCGGTGGTGGTCTGCGCTCCGATGTCCAGCAGTGACACGTACTGATGACCGCTGGCGTTCGCCGCAGCGTCGGTGGCACCGCGGGCATACCAGTACGTGACGTCGCTTGAGGCGCCGGTGACATTGCGGACGTAGCGGCTCACCGACGTCGGTGGGACGGTCGTCTGCACCGCTGCATTGGAGAGGAAGGCAGGCATCGGACGGACCTGTCCCTGCGAAGCCCAGACGAGTGCGCCACTTCCGAGCGCCACGACGAGATTGCCGGTGTCCAACAGAGTGAGGTAGGCGGCGCTACTGGTGTAGCTCATGAAGAGATTCGCGCCGGTGGTGTCCTTGACGACGAAGTCTCCGCTGGAGTCGAGCGTCGCCGTAGCACCCGGCGACCCACTCGTCCGCGAGCTCCAGACGGCCACGTTGCTCCGGTTGTAGGTCACGAGGTTGCCGTCTGACTGCTGCACCAGCCGGTAGGCGCCGCTCGGGGACGAGAGCGTCTGGTTGACCGCGAGCGTCTCACCACGGTTGAGCTTTGGGGCCGGTGAAGGCGATCCAGCGCCTACGTACCAGAGCGGCACGTAGGTGCTGGAGTAAAGGACGAGGTGGCCGTCGCTCTGCATGACCAGGACTGCGCCGGCCGACGTGGCCGTGAAGAAGAGTGGGATGTTGGCAGGGCTGTACTCGACCAGGTTTCCGTCACCCTGCAGAACCAGTCTTGCGCCCGGCCGACCGCCGGCGTTCGACATCCACATGACGTTGCTGAACGGGCCGTAGACGACGAAATTGCCGTCTGGCTGCATGATCGCCGAGTACCGACCGTCCGGCGAACTGATTCCCTGCCCGCTGGTGAGCGTGTCGCCAACCTGAAGTACGGATCGATTGGCGGGCGTGGCCGGCACGGCCGTGGGGTTCGGGTTGCTCGTCGACCCAAGAGGCAGAGCTGTGTGCGATGCCCAGGTCGGAGCGCCTGCAGCGTTGAGAAGGATCAGATTCCCATCGCTCTGCATGGCCAACTCACCAGGGGCACTCTTCGTGCGCGTGTTCCACGTCGCTCCCTTGGCGTTGTAGATAACCAGGTTGCCGTCAGTCTGCACCACGAGGTGGGACACGCCCTTACCGGACGTGTTCGATGCCCACATTGGACGATGGAAGAAGTCATAGATAACGAGGTTGCCGTCACCCTGCATGCTCAGGACGAATCTGCTGTTGGGCGAGCTAAGCGACTGCCCGGCGAGCAAGGTGCTACCGGCGGGCAGCAGTCCGGTCGGCGTGACGGCGCTCGCGGACCCAGGCGAGGAGACAGCTGCGACCAGCAAGCCTACGAGCAGAGCGAGTACAACTGCGATTCGAACAGGTGCCAGGCGTGCAGACATGTATCGGGTTCTCCTGAGTTGTGCGGGCAGAGCTCACCCAAGGTCAGGGGGCCCCGATCCCCCTGGCTTCGAGTGTTCATCGGATCGCAGGGCCGCGAATCCTATGCTTGTAGTTCCTATCGGAAGGCTACGAGCGAAACTTAGGAATTCCCGGCACGTACTCGGTCCCGGTGTGTCAGCTCAGCTCACTCAAAGCTGATGGATGGCCGCGCGTGCAGCGGGCCGATGCTCTCGGTCGTTGATTCAACGGCGATCGTGGCCGCCTCGATCAGCCGGTCGATCTCAACACCGCTGTACTCCCCGATCGCGGCATGCAGCTCGTAGTACCCCTCGTTGAGCCACAGCTCAGGGAAGCGATACGTGAACGTATGCTCGCCGACCAAATCCGGCATTCTGATATCCATCAGCTTTGTGTTGGTTCCGAAGACGAGCAGCCCACCCGGGAGGTAGAACGCGACACCGACAAGCCAATCGCTGAGCGGCTCGGCTGCCTCAACCGTGATGTGGACTTCAACGCCGTCGCCGGGCTTGATCGTCGCCACCTCCCCGGTGGGGAGATCGTTGATCGCGACCGACTTCACGCGCGCTGCGGTTGGGCGCTGTGCGACCTCGATGACGTCCCGCTCGCGGCCACGCTCCCGCTCCCGCTCCTCCTGGCGCGTCACTTCGAAGTCGGCTCGCAGGTGCCGCAGGGCCATCACCGGCTCGCCGTCGACCTGCACGACGCCGTGGTCGAGCACGACCGCCCGATCGCAGAGCTCGACGATCTGGTCCAGGCCGTGCGACACGATGATGATCGTGCGCCCGTCGTTCTGGAAGCTGTGGATGCGGTCCATGCACTTGCGCTGGAAGGGCTCGTCGCCGACGGCCAGCACCTCGTCGACCAGCAGGACGTCGGGGTCGACGTGCACGGCGACGGCGAAGGCCAGCCGCATGTACATACCGGACGAGTAGAACTTCACCTGGGTGTCCATGAACTTCTCGATGCCGGAGAAGTCGACGATCGAGTCGTACTGGCGCAGCGTCTGCGCGTTGTCCAGGCCAAGGATGGCGCAGTTGAGGAAGACGTTCTCGCGACCGGTGAGATCGGGGTGGAAGCCGGCACCGAGTTCGATCAGAGCCGCGAGCCGACCGCGCCTGGTGATGGTGCCTTCGGTCGGCTGCAGGATGCCGCTGATCATCTTCAGCAGCGTGCTCTTGCCCGACCCGTTCGCGCCGACCAGCCCGACTGTCGAGCCGGACTCGATCTCCAGGTTGACATTGCGCAGCGCCCAGAACTCGTCCTTGTGCTGGTTCGATCGCCCGAGATTGACGATGCGTTCCTTGAGCGACTTGTCTTTGCGGATGACGAAGCGCTTGGAGACATCGTCGATCCGGACGACGGTCGTGGATGTGGTCATCTACAGCTCCTGCGCGAAGTTGCTCTGCAGCCGGGCGAAGATGCGCTGGCAGATCCAGACGAAGACGAAGAGCACGCCGATCGTGATGATCATGCTCCGACCGAGATGGGCGACGGTGTCCTTCGGTGTCCCGGCGACCCAGAATGCCCTTTGAAAACCAAGTGCGGCCTGCGTGATCGGGCTCCAGACGTAGAGGTCGTAGAGCCACGTCCCGCCGATGCTCTTCCTTACCAGGCTGATGCTGTACACGATGGGAGCGCTCCACAGCCCCCACATGAGCGCGACCTCAACCAGGTACTGCACGTCGCGGAGATAGACGTTCACCGCTCCCAGCACGAAGGCCAGGCCGGTCCCGAAGAGAACCACGATCACGATCGACAACGGCGCGTAGAGCAGACGGGTACCCGTAGGCACCTTGCCGGCCAGGAAAGTCCCGAAGACGAGGATGATCGTCTGCATCACGAAGTTAAAGAGCGCCGAACCGACGACTCCGAGTGTGAAGACCTCGCGAGGAAGGTAGACCTTCTTGATCAGGCCGCCGTTGGCCAGCATCGCGCCCGTACCGCCGGTGACGATCTCGGAGAAGAGTTGCCAGATCGTGAGCCCTGAGAAGACGAAGACGGCGTAACCCGGAGTTCCGCGGGCCAGGAAGTGGCCAATGACGATCGTGTAGACCAGCAGCTGGGCGAGCGGGCGCACAAACGTCCAGAAGAAGCCGAAGAAACTGTCCTTGTAGCGAACCTTGAGCTCACGCCGGAAGAGCAGTCCGAGCAGGTCGCGATACCGCCAGATGGCCTTGATCGACGTGACCGTGCCCTTGAAGAGTCCGCCACTGGACGGGCTCGCCGGGAGCATCGGCTCATCGGCGAGCGCCTCAGCGCGGGCCGCACTGGCCGCGGAACTCGCGGCCGAGGACATCATTGACATGTCGGCTCCACAGACGCCTTCGTTCTCTCGGGTACTGACGAATCGGCAACGAAGTACTGCCAGCAGGCGGCCGCGTAGCCATCCCAGCTACGCACGTTGAAGGCCTGGGCCTCGGTGATGAGACGTGCCTTCAGCGCCTGGTCGGTCAGCAGGTCATTCAGGGCAACGGCGATCTCATCATCGGCGCGCGGATCGACAAGGAGCGCTCCCCCACCACCGGCAATTTCGCGCATCGAGCCGAAGTTCGACGTGATGACCGGTGTTCCGGCCGCCAGCGCCTCAGCGACGGGCAACCCGAATCCCTCGTTCAGCGAAGGGAAGATGACGCAGGCGGCCAGGGTGTAGGCCGCGCCGAGTACCTCGTCGGAGAGGGCACGGAGAAGTTTGACCGGTCGACCGGCCTCCTGCAGTTCCTCAACTCGCTCGCTGAAGCGTTCGCTGCGCCAGGCGTTGCCACCGACGAAGACGAGGGTGAAGTCAACGCCCCGTCGCCAAACGATTTCGGCCGCTTGGAGCACGGCCAGATGATTCTTGCGCGGCTCGTGGCTGCCTACGCAGAGCACGATCGGCGAGTCGCCGGCGTCCAGCAGCTTCGCGCAGGCGGCCAGCGATGCGTCGGTGGCCGTCGGTGCCTCCGCCGCCAGTGCGACGGCCTGGATCTGCGGGCCGGCCAGGCCCGCGCCCGACAGCATCTGCCGCCACCCGGAGTACTCCCGGGCGGCAGCGTCGGAGATGGTCGCGATTCGATCGCTGTAGGCCACAGTGGCCAGCATCCGGGAGAAGGCCCCGCCCATGCCATCACCCACCGTCTCGGCTGAGGTGATCGGGACGCAGTCGAAGCCGATGACACCGCTGCGACTCCCCGAGAAGTGCAGGATTCCCTGGAGCGCGCGCAGGCGATCCGGTTCGGTGATGAGTTCAGGGAGCAGATAGGTGGCTCGCCAGGGAATCACGAGCTCGTCCTCGATGCGGACTGCATTCTCGTCCGGTCCGGTACCGGTTCCGAGCGCCTGGGCGGTCTCGTCCGGAGTCAGCCGCCGCAGTGCGGCCATATCCGAACTCCAACCGACCGGGACGATCTCATGATCGCGGGCCCAACGCTGCGCCGTCTGCCGGGCCACCCGCTGAATGCCGGTGGCGAGTTCCGTGAGCGACGTGTGATGGAGGTCGACCAGCACGGCGTCGGTCTCGACGCGCACCTCTGGCCAGCGGGACTCGGCTGACGACCTCGCCGCCAGCGCCTCACGCGACCGCGGAATCCGCGGCACGATAATGGTGTGCGCGAGCGCGGCCAGTGGCCCGTCGAGGCGGGATCGGCGGAAAGCGCTGATCACCGTCGCGTCGTCCGGCAGGCGTCCGGCGATGACCGCCAGCGCCAACCACATCCCGTCCTGATCGGACTTGGCCAGGACCGCTTCGACCTGCTCGAGGAGTTCGACGCTGGAGTGGTCGGGACGCGTGTCGCCGCCCAGCGTGGTGATGATCGTGCCGAGTCGCTCCCTCAGGGCCTGGCGACGGCGCGGGCCACGATGATCGATGTGCAGGGCGAGCGCCTTGGCCGAGGCCAACTCGGCCGGCAGCGTCGGAGCGGGCAGGGAGCGGAGACCCAGCGCGGGGCGACGTATCACCGCGCACCCTCCACTAGGTCACGCCAGAGGTCGGCTGCGTAGTCATCCCAGCTGCGCATCGGCCGATCCGCCAACTCCTGCTTGAGGCGAACCAGGGTGGAGTCGCTCGTCAGCAGCTCGCGCATCGCCGCGTAGAGCTCGTCGTCGTCACGAGGATCGATCAACAGCGCCCCACCGTCGCCCGCGATCTCCCGGGTACTGCCATAGTCCGAGGTAATCACAGGGACTCCGTGGGCAAACGACTCGGCGACTGGCAATCCGTACCCCTCGTGGAGAGATGCAAAGACGCTGAACCGCGCGTGAGCGTAGAGCTCGTCCAGGGCCGAGTCGCTGACCGCCTCCGCGATGCCGACGTCCCGTCCCTTTCGAGCCAATCGCTTCACGGACGAGGGGAAGGCGGTGCCGACCCCGCCGCCGCCCACGAACTGCAGCCGGAACTCGACACCCTCGCGCCAGAGCCGCTCGGCGGCGAAGAGCACCGCCATCTGGTTTTTGCGCGGTTCAAAGCTGCCGACGCAGAGCACCAGGTTCCGCTCGACCGGGGGCTTGGGAATGGCGGTCGACTCATGCAGGGTCTGCACCGGAAGCACGCAGGTGGTCACGGTAGGACCGCTAAGCCCCTGCGCCGGCAGCATGTCGACGAAGCCGCGAAACTCGTTGCTAGCCGACTCGCTGATACCGGCTACCCGGTCGATGTGCTTGAGCATGCTGAGGTACTTGACGAACTTGTTCGGCTCGCCCGGCGGCAGCATGTCGGAGCTGATGATGGGAATGCAGTCATATCCGATCGCCGCCACCGTATTGCCGGAGTACTCGGCCAATGCGCTTAGTTTTGCGGCCACTCCCTGATCGGGAACCTCGGAGAGCACGACCACACTGCGCCACGGGATGACCAGGGACCAGGGCTGCTCGTCGGTGGCGGCGGCCCGCAGCTGACGCGTCCGCACCCCACCGGAGGCCCATTTCAGGACCCGAGTCGATTCGTCCTGATCGAGCGTGCGCATCGCCCCGCCGCCGGGCGTCCAGGCCACCAGGACGATGTCATGATCGCGATCC
The DNA here is from genome assembly GCA_900100325.1 of Frankineae bacterium MT45. Classification (NCBI taxonomy): domain Bacteria; kingdom Bacillati; phylum Actinomycetota; class Actinomycetes; order Frankiales; species Frankineae bacterium MT45. The sequence goes on along the minus strand of LT629697.1, from coordinate 1,012,689 downwards.
CACCGCGGAACCAGCGATCGCACCACCCGTTGGATGCCGGTGTGCAGGTTGAAGCGGGCACTGAAGTCCACCTCGACGAGCACCCCGGAATCGACGATCCTGACCGGCATTCGCGGATTGCCCCGGTCGACCGCGAGGGCCATGCACGTTCCGAGTAGCCACTGCGCGGCCTCGTCCCGGTCGAGCAACGCCAGCTCGCGCTGCGCGGCGAGAACCTCATCGGAGTCCGGCGTGACTGTGGAGATCGCCGCGATCACGAGCCAGACCACCGCCGGGTCACTCTCATCAACGAGACGAGCGACGATACCGTCGAGGCACGCGGCCGCCTCGGCCCAGATCTCCTCAGCCGTCTCGTCAACCTCCGCCGCGTGGCGGAACGCGTTCAGGGCAACCGATCCAGTCGTGCCTACTCGTTCGGGGAGCAGGACAGCGGCGACGGCGAGGATCCGCTGAGCCAACACCACCTTCGCTGGCGCGGCGTCCTTCGTTACCGCCACCGTCACTTTCGCCGCCAGATGCCGGCCCGTACCCGTACCGCGCGCAGCGGCTTGGTCACGCGCCATGAGACGGTCTTGCGAATGGCGATCAGCTCCTGCGCGGCACTGCTCGCGTTGAATGCTGCGTGCTCGTTCCACCCGGCGAGTGCCTTGGCCTGCCACTTGCCGGCGGCGGCGGTGGCATCGTCGAGTTCGACCGTCAGCTCCCGCTGTGCTGGCGTGGTGAAGTCATCGCGGGAGCAGGCCGGGTAACCCAGGCCAGCAGCCAACTCGGGATGGTCGAGCCGGAGGAAGTAGTCGGAGACTCCGTCGAAGAGGGTGTGGGTGTAACCGGCCAGTTCAGGCTTTCCGGCGCCCGGAGGCCGCTCCGCGGCGCTGACCGTGACCAGCACAACCCACGGAAGCGAACCGCGGGCGTGCAGTGCCTCCAGCGTTGGCCCGACCAGTCGAGCCGAGTCAAGGCTCACCACTTGCACTTCTGGCCCGAGTTCGAGTCCGGCGATGGTCTTGGCGGCTAGTTCGGGGGCTTCGACTCGGACGCTCTGACCTTTCCAGCCGATCGCGTCGAGGCCACAGAGCTCCGACCGTCCACCATCACCGTCGCGGACCTGCAGGTAGGTCGGTGCCGCGACTGCCTCGAAAGCACGTGCGACCACAACGTCTTCGCCGTTGACCGCACACGACGCGAATCTCGCCAATTTCACCCCCCCACTATAGAGACGTTCAGGCGGTGACCCCGCCGACCGTGGGGCTCCGCTCAGCTTCGAACTAGCGGTTCAAGCGTCATACTGCAGGCCCGCAACTGCGCGGCCGCACTCTGCGCGGCCGTATCACCGGGCAGGATCACCGTGAGACTGTCGGAGAGCGGGGCGTTGCAGGCCGTGCTCGCGACCAGCCGCGCGGACGCCGTTGCCCCCGGCGCCAGGGTGACCGTAGCGGGCGGAGTGGGCGAGTTGGTTGCCGCCGAACCGACAGGCGAGCCGTTCAAGCGCAGCCGCACGGCCGGGTAGCCGGTGATGGTGCAGGTCACAGAACCCTTGTTGGTGAGACTGATCCGAACGAAGGTCTGCTGCGATGCGCTGCCGAGCGGAATTGCGGCCAACCTCACATCCACGCCCGTGCAGGCCGGGCCGCTGGGCGTTGCCGGGTTGGACGTCGTGGCCGCGCTTGAGGTCGTCGCCGCGGCCGGGGTGGTCGCTGGTGCCGTTGGGGACTCCGATGGCGACTCTGATGGCGACTCCTCCGGTGACGAGGTCACCGCACTCGATGTCGGGGTGACCGGCGTGGTCGTCCCGGCCGCCGAGCTCTGGTGGTGGCAGGCGGTGACGCCAGCGAGGGTCACGACCAGGATCGCCACCCGGACTCCGGTTCGGCGCTTGGGGTGCATGTTCAGCTCACTATCGCTTGTCATTCGGGGGCTTCGTCATTCTGGGACGGGGACGGGGACGTCCGGGCGGGGACGTCAATCGGCACGTTCGAAGTCCTCGGCCTTGGTGGTGTCGGCGGACTGGACCCGTCCCTCGAACTTCGTCTCGATGACGACCGTGGTCTTGGTGCTGCGCACCCCGGGGACGTCATTCACCGCCCGCATCGCGACGCCCAGGCCGCCGATGTCAGCGACCCGCACCTTGGCGATGTAGGACTCATCCCCGGCCACCAGCCAGAGGTCCTCGACCTGCACCACGCTGGCCAGCGCACTGGCCACCGCATCCACGTCGGCGTTGTCGGACATGTTCACGCCGATGAGGGCGCTCATCGAGTAGCCCAGCGACTCCGGGGCCACGGCTGCGTGGTAGCCGGTGATGACCCCGTTGCTCTCTAGCTTCGAGACTCGCTCGTGGACGGCCGGTGCCGAGAGGCCAACCACCCGGGCCAGTTCGGCGTAGGTCGCGCGGGCATTGCTGCGCAGCGCGTCCAGGAGTTGCCGATCGGTCGTGTCCACAACGGTAGAGCCTATTTGCTCGTCCGGTCAGGCGGAACATCCTCGCGGTCCCGGCGCGCCGCGCCCAGTTCCCCCGACCAGCGGGTGATCAGATCGTGCTCCACGCCGATCGCGTCCAGGACCTTCGCCGCGATGAAGTCGACCAGTTGCTGGACGCTCTGCGGTGCACCGTAGAAGCCGGGACTCGCCGGCAGCAGGACGGCCCCGGCGTCGTAGAGGGTGATCAGGTGCTGCAGCGTCGAGCGGGTGTACGGCGTCTCCCGTGGCACGATCACCAGCGGGCGCCGCTCCTTCACCGTCACATCGGCCGCCCGCTGCAGCAGGTCCTTCGACAGCCCGATGGCGATCCCGGCCACCGCAGCGGTACTGGCCGGCACGACCAGCATTCCTCGCGTCAGGTACGAGCCGCTGGCCGGACCGGCCCCCAGATCAGCGGCTGACCAGTAGCGCACACCCTGCGTGTCACGTCCGAGCCAACTCCCCAGATCGTCCTGCCAATAGGCGTCCCGGAAGCTCAACCCGACCTCGTCGATGAGGGTCAGGCGGGCCGCCCGGGAGACGATCAGGTCGACCTCCTCCCCCGCGTCCAGCAGCCCCGTCAGGACGGCCTTGGCATACGCGGTCCCAGACGCGCCGGAGACGCCGACGACCCAGGGCCGGCGTCCCTCCTCGCTCGCCACGGCTAAATGCCTAAGCCATTGACGATGAGGTCGGCCAGGGCGAAGACGAAGAGCCCGATCCCGATGACGCCGTTGGCCGTGAAGAAGGCCCGATTCACCCGCGAGAGGTCGTTGGCCTTCACGATCGCGTGCTCGTAGACCAGGATGCCCGCGGTGATGGCGACCCCGACGTACCAGAGGACCCCCATCCCGGCCGCGACGCCGAACCAGACGAACCCGGCCACCGTGAAGAGATGCACCACAGAGGAGGCGGCCAGCGCCTTGCCGACCCCGAACCGAGCCGGCACCGAACGGACCCCGCTGCGCAGGTCGGATTCGACGTCCTGGCAGGCGTAGATGAGGTCGAAACCCCCGATCCAGGTGCCGACGGCGATGCCCAGCGCGCAGGCGGCCCAGGAGGCCGAACCGGTGACGGCGATCCAGGCGCCGACCGGGGCCACGAACTGGGCCAGCGCGAGGAGGGCCTGCGGGTAGTCGGTGAAGCGCTTACCGAAGGAGTAGAGCACCAGCAGGAAGATGGCCACCGGCGCCAGCAGTAGGCAGAGCCAGGAGAGGGCAGCCGCACTGCCGAGGAAGATCACCAGCGCGATGACGCTGCCGGTCCAGGCGGTGCGCACGCTCACCACACCGGTGACGAGTTCACGCTGCGCGGTGCGGGGATTCAGCGCGTCGTAGTGCCGGTCCAGGATGCGGTTGGCACTCATCGCGACCGTGCGGGCCGAGACCATCGCGATCGTGATCAGCAGCAACTCGCCCCAGTGGACGGTGCCGGTCTCATGCCACATCGCGGTCAGCGCCGCAATGTAGGCGAACGGGAGCGCGAAGACCGAGTGCTCGATCATCACCAGCCGGAGAAAGTCCTTTATTTTACTGCGGTTCTCCGGCTCCGGGTTCTCGGTGAGCTGTACCGGCGCACCGCTCATCGCAGGCCCTCCCCGAGGCCGCGACCGATCCGCAGCGATGCCCAGCGGGCCTCGACCTTGGTGAGAGTGGCGGCATCCAGCACGCACTCCTGCGGCCAGCCCCCGTCCCGGCGGTACCCCTCGGTCGGGAGTTTCCGGGTGGCGTCGATCCCCAGCTTTCCGCCGAAGAACTGCTCGTAGGCGGCGTGGTCGAGGTGATCCACCGGGCCGACGCTGTGCAGCACGTCGTGGGCGTAGTCGACGTTGCCGAAGGCGCGCCAAGCCACCTCGTTGTAGTCGTGGACGTCGCAGTCGGCGTCCACCACCACGATCAACTTCGACAGCGACAGCAGGCCGGCGCCCCAGATCGCATTCATCACCTTCTGGGCGTGTTTCGGGAAGCGCTTGTCGATCGAGACGATGCAGCAGTTGTGGAATACGCCCGCCACCGGAAGGTCGTAATCGACGATCTCGGGGACGGTCATCTTGATCAGGGGCAGGAAGATCCGCTCGGTGGCCTTCCCCATCGGCCCGTCCTCCTGCGGTGGACGTCCGACGACGATCGACTGGTAGATCGGCTTGCTGCGCATGGTCATCGTCTCGACGTGCATGAATGGGAACGGCTCCACCGGCGTGTAGAAACCGGTGTGATCCCCGAAGGGCCCCTCTGGCAGCCGCTTCCCCGGCTCGACCCAACCCTCCAGGACGACCTGGGAGGCGGCCGGAACCTGCAGCGGGACGTCGAGACAGTCCACAAGCTCCACTCGCTGCTGGCCGATGAAGCCGGCGAAGAGGTACTCGTCGATGTCGGCCGGCAGGGGCGCTGAGGCTGCGTAGGTGACCGCCGGTGGGCAGCCGAAGGCGATCGCCACCGGTAACCGCTCACCCCGGCGCTCGGCGACCGCGGCGTGCGAGGTGGAGTCCTTGTGGATCTGCCAGTGCAGCCCGACCGTCTGAGCATCGTGCTGCTGTAGCCGGTACATCCCGAGGTTGCGGGCCCCGGTCTCCGGGTGCTTGGTGTGGGTGAGGCCGAGGTTGAGGAAGACGCCGCCGTCGTCGGGCCAGGCGAGGATGCCGGGGAGGAGGTTCAGGTCGACGTCACGTCCGCGCAGCACCACCTCCTGCGCCGGGGCGGTCTTCACCCGTCGGGGTGGAGCGGCTCGCAGCTGACCTACCTTGCCCAGCGCGTCGCGCAGCCCACTGATGCCTTGGGGCAGCTCGGGCTTGAGCAGTTCGGCGATTCGCTGCCCCAGTTCGTCGAGGGTGTCGACGCCCAGCGCCTTCGCCATCCGGCGGTGAGTGCCGAAGAGGTTGATCGCCAGCGGCATGCTCCCCCGCGACGGATTCTCGAAGAGCAGCGCCGGCCCCTGCTCGCGGACCACCCGCTGCACCACGGCCGTCACCTCCAGGTGCGGATCGACCGGCGCGCTCACCCGGGCGAGGTCCCCGTCACGTTCCAGGGCGGTCAGGAAGTCCTGCAGATCAGCGAAGCTCACCGGGTTGATTATCCTCACCGGCAAAAAGTCCTACCCTTGACGCATGCTCGTACGCCTCGGTGGCATCTTCGGCCTCATCGGTCTCTTCATCTGGATCTATGCGGTGATCGACTCGATCATGGCCCCGTCTGAGCGGATCCGCCTACTCCCGAAGGCCGTCTGGGTACTCGTCGTGCTGCTCTTCACGGTGCTGGGTTCGCTGCTCTGGTTCCTCTTCGGACGCCCCTACTCGGCGGCCGGGGTCGGCCCGGGCCCCGCTCGCCGCGCCGGTGGCGCGACCGCCGGGGGTGCTCCGGCCGGCGGCTCGTTCGTTCCGCCGACGCTGCGCAAGCGCACCTCGCCGATGGACACACCCCGCGGCATCGCCCCGGACGACGACGCCGATTTCCTCCGCAAGATCGACGAAGACCTGCGTCGTGGGGACGGCAACCCGGGGGCTGCGGGCGGTTCGGCGAGCGGCGAGTAGCGCCGGTGTCGCAGATCCTGCTCGTCGAGGACGACTTTGCCATTCGTACCGCCCTGGTTCGGGCGCTGCGCGAACTAGGGCACGCGGTGACCGCGGTCGACACGGGAATCGCTGCGCTCTCCGCGACCGTGGAGCAGCGTCCAGAGGTGGTGCTCCTCGATCTGGGCCTGCCGGATGTGGACGGCGCTGACGTGCTGTCGATGCTCCGCGCGGTCAGCGATGTCCCGGTCATCATCGCCACTGCCCGCGACGACGAGAGCGAGATCATCCGGCTGCTGGATCTGGGCGCCGACGACTACGTGATCAAGCCCTTCACCGCAAGCCAGATCACGGCCCGGGTGCGCGCGGTGCTGCGTCGCAGCGGCAAGACCGAGGAGGACGCAGTTCTCAACCTGGGGGATCTCACCATCGACACCCGCAGCCGCGAGGTCTACGTCGATGACAAGGTGGTCGACCTGGCCCGCAAGGAGTACGACCTGCTGCTGGTGCTGGCCCGGCGTCCGGGCGAGGTCGTCACCAAGCGGGAACTCCTCTCCGAGGTGTGGCAGCTGGCCTGGGGCGGCTCGGACCGCACCGTGGACGTGCACCTGTCGTGGCTGCGCCGCAAGCTCGGCGAGACCGCGGCCCAGCCCCGATTCATCCACAGCGTGCGGGGGGTAGGGGTTCGGCTGGTCGCTGCTGAGTTGCCGGCGCCGGGCGGCGGCGACGTCGTGGAGCGTCCGAGCAGCTCGTCGTGACCGGCTCCACGATGCGCCGGCGCATCCTGCTGCTCGTGATCGGCGTCATCGCGCTGGTGCTGGTCTGCGCGGCGGTGCCGCTGGCCATCCTGGTCCGCTCGTCGGTCGGTGATCGAGCTGGCCAGGCGGCCGTCTCCCAGGCCAACGACGTGGCCCGCACCATCCGCTTCAGCTCCCCGAGCACGGCAACACTGAAGAGTTATCTGGACAATCTCAACGCCCAGAACCCGTCGTTGAACACGTCGGTCACACTCTCCGACGGCACGGTGCTCGGCGAGCCACCACCGGCCGATGCCCGGATCGTTCCGCCGGAGGGCGCCTTCCCGACACCAATCTCCGCCGCCGGCAGTGCACCCGCGACGCCTGCTGCGACCCCGTCCGGCGGGGGCAACTTCCCCGGCGGACCGCTGGTGGATCGCGTACCCGGCGGCGGCGGTGGAGACGGGCAGGCGCAACTACGACCGGCCGCCTCAGGGCAGGTGGCGACGACGGTCGTGCCCACCACCGACGGCCGGTACCTGGTGCAGGTCTACATCTCCGACGCCGATCGTTACTCCGGCGTCTACCGCTGGTGGGCGCTGCTGGCCGGTGTGGGCGTCCTGCTGCTGCTGATCGGGGCCGGAGTGGCCGAGCTCTTCACCCGGCGCATCGTCCGTCCACTCACCGACACCGCGCGGACGGCGAACCGCATCGAAGCGGGTGACCTCACCGCTCGCGCACCCACCGACGGGCCGCGGGAGATCGCCGCCGTCGGGGAGGCGCTGAACGCACTGGCCGACCGGATCGACGCCCTCATCGCCGAGGAGCGCGAGACGGTGGCCGACCTCTCGCATCGGCTCCGGACCCCGCTGACCGCGCTGCGCCTGGACGCGGAGTCCCTGCAGAACCCGGCCGAGGCCGAGCGGATCGGGGAGGACGTCAGTGCCTTCGAGCGCACCCTCACCGCCGTCATCCGGGCCGCCCGGCGACCGCAGCGGGAGGGGCGGATCGCCTCGGCCGACCTGACGCCGGTGGTGACCGAGCGGGTCGAGTTCTGGTCGGCGCTGGCCGAGGACCAGGGGCGCACCCACACCGTCGAGATCCCCGAAGAGCCCGTCTTTGTAAGGGCATCCGCCGAGGATCTAGCCGCGGCGGTGGACGCACTGCTGGAGAACGTCATCGCGCATACCCCGGAGGGCACCTCCTTCTCGGTGCGGCTGATCCTCAGCACCGAGGAGGCCGCGCTGGTCATCGCCGACGACGGGCCGGGGCTACCCGCCGACGCCGCAGTGCGCGGCCGTAGCGACCGTGGCTCGACCGGTCTCGGCTTGGATATCGCCCGGCGGTCGGCCGAGGCCGGCGGCGGGTCGATGGAGATCGGTCGCTCAGCCAACGGTGGCGCCTCGATCACCCTGCATTTTGTGCGCGTCCGCTCCACTACGCCGTAAGCACAGGCGCCTCAACGCCTGAGTCGCAAACGGTGGCACCCAGCGCTCACCTCTGCAGGCTTAGGAGAGGCTTGATGTTGGGCTGAGGCTGGCGTGAGCCTTGCCCCGGCATTGTCAATGCCATGAACCAGCCAGCCAGCAACTCAACCAGCTCCAGCACTGCCACCACGCAGACGTCGAGCCTGCTGCGACGCTCTGCTCTCGCGGTCGGCGGGGTGACCGTCGCCGGTGTGTCGCTCACCGTGGCCCTCATCAGCGGGGTTGCGGCCGGGGCCAGCCCCAGCTCGACCACGGTGACCTCGCTGACTACCCCGACCAGCTCCTCCACCACGTCGGCCGCGACGACCTCAGCCGGCACGACCGCCGCCGCCCCGACGTCAGCGAGTAGCTCGAGCGCCACGGCCACTGCCACCCCGACTCCGACCCCGGTCGCGACCGCCGCCCCCACCACGGCGGCGCCGGTCGCCCAGTCGAACGGATCGTGACCGCCATGACCACGTTGACCTCCGCCGGGCCACGAATCATCCGAACTTTTCAGGGCAACAGCTACCGCACCCGCGCCTGGAGCTGCGACGTCCGGGTCGTCGTCGAGGACCGCTCGGCGCTGCACCGGGTCGCCGCCGACGTGGACGCGCTGGTGAACCGGGTGGATCTCGCGGCCAGCCGCTTCCGCCGCGACTCCGCGCTCAGCGCGGCCAACGCCCAGGCTGGTCGGCCGACGTTCATCCCGTGGCTCCTCACGGATCTCATCGGAATCGCTTTGCACGCCGCACTCACCAGTGACGGCGCCGTAGACCCGACCGTGCACGCGGGGCTGCTCAATATCGGCTACGACCGCGACATCAGCGAGCTCCCGACCGCTCGCGACGCGCTCAGTGGCCTGATCGAGCAGGTGGCCACCCCGCGTGCACCGGTCGCCCAACTCCCGGCCCGCGGCCGGACCCGCGACTGGCGCGACGTCAGCCTGAACCGGGAACTGGGGCTGCTGCGAATGCCGGCCGACGTCGCCCTCGACCTCGGCGCCACAGCCAAGGCCCGCACCGCCGACCTGGCCGCCCACGACGCGTCGGTCCGCTACCAGACCGGCGTTCTGGTCGAGATCGGCGGCGACATCGCCGTCGCCGGCGAACGGGACGGCGGCTGGGTGGTCGAGGTCAGCGAGACCGGACCGGACGACGACCTGTACGACCCAGCCGACGCCCAGGCGATCGCCCTGCACCGGGGCGGCGTCGCCACCTCGACGACGATGCGCCGCCGCTGGCTTCACGACGGCGTACCCGTCCACCACATCATCGATCCGGCCACCGGCGCACCGGCCGACGGACCCTGGCGGACCGCGACCGTCGTGGCCGACTCAGCACTCGAGGCCAACACCGCGAGTACGGCCGCCATCGTCAAGGGCACGGACGCTCTCAGTTGGCTGACCGCCCACGGCTACGCGGCGCGCCTGGTGGATCGCATCGGTGGCGTGCAGACCACGCCCGGGTGGCCGCTCGCCTCCTCGGGTGCGGCCCGCCGGATCGATAGGTGACGAGATGACGATCTGGTACACGGCGCGGGGCGCGGGACTGGCCGCCCTGGTGATGCTGACCCTCGCCACAGCAGCCGGCGCGCTAGCGTCGGCCCGATTGCCAGCCGGCGCACTGGCGTCGGCCCGGTTGCAGCCGTCGCCGATCCGGTCGGCCCCGACCCGGGTGCTACTGCAGTACCTGCACCGCTCGGCCGCCGTCGCCGGGCTGGCCCTGATCCTGCTGCACGTCACGGCGATTCTCGCCGACTCCTACGCCGGCGTCGGCTGGCTCGGAGCGATGGTCCCGTTCGCCTCGGGCTACCGTCCCGGCCTCGTCGCGCTCGGCTCCATCGCCGCGTACCTCTTCGTGCTGGTCGCGGCCACCGGGGCCGCCCGCGGGCGCCTCACCCGCTCCCCCGAGGCGGTCCGGCTCTGGCGCGGGCTGCATCTGAGCGCCTACCTGGCCTGGGCGGTGAGCGCGCTGCACGGCTTCACCATCGGCAGCGACTCCGACCTCGCCTGGGCCCGCTGGCTCTACCTCGGTTGTGTCGTCGCCGTCGCCGGCTCGCTGGCCCTCCGACTCGCCTACCGGACCCGGCCCCGCCGTCCGGAGGCGGCCTCATCTGTCGTCAGTCCCCCCACAAAAGTAAAGGAGCTCGTCTCATGACGCTGCTCGCCGACCGCCCGACCATCACCACTTCGACGATCCCCGTGAGTGCTATCGGTGCTCCGCGACTGCTGCTGGGCCTCGACCGCTACGAGACCCTGCCGCTGCCGGAGCACCTCGCCCTGCACGGCCCGCTACCGGTGCTGGACCGCATCCAGCTCCTCTCGATCTGCCGCCAGGTGAACCTCACCGGTCGCGGCGGGGCGGGATTCCCCTTTGCCGACAAGGTCAATTCGCTGCGCTCCGGGGCGACGCCGATCGTGGTCGTCAACGGCAGCGAGAGCGAACCGGCCAGTTGGAAGGATCGGGCCCTGATGCGCCGGGCACCCCACCTTCTCCTCGACGGTGCTGTACTGACGGCCCGGGCGATCGGTGCCCGGGAGATCATCGTCGCCTGCCATGACCGTCTCAGCGCCGAGCGACTGCGCACTGCGGTTGGCGAGCGGGCGAGCATCGGCCGGGAGCCGTCGATCCGCGTCGAGACCACCGCCAGCCGCTTCGTCGGTGGTGAGGCCGGCGCGCTCATGCAGACGTTGAACGGCGGCCCTGGGCTGCCACCGGGCCGCAAGGTGCTGCCGACGCGCTCCGGGGTGGCCACCGCGCCGACGCTGGTCAGCAACGTCGAGACCTTCGCCCAACTCGCTGTGCTGGCCCGGGCCGGTGCCCACCGCTTCTGCGAGACGGGCGCACCGAACGAGCCGGGGACAACGCTACTGAGTGTCGGTGGCGCGGTGGCCCGACCGGCGGTGCTGGAGGTTCCGACCGGCACGCCGCTCTCCATCGTGCTGGCCGCGAGCGGCGCCAACCCCAACCTGCAGGGCGTCGTGCTGGGCGGCTACCACGGCAGCTGGCACCAGCCCATCGGCTCCATCCGGCTCTCCCGCTCGGGCGTGCACGCCGCCGGCGGCTCGCTGGGTGCCGGCGTCGTCCTCGCCATCGACGACACGACATGTGCCCTCGGTGAACTGCAGCGGGTCTCCGAGTGGCTGGCCGAGCAGTCAGCGAACCAGTGTGGCCCGTGCCGCTTCGGCCTCCCGACACTCGCTGCGGACGTCGCCGCCATCCGTCGCGGCGACCAGCGCGGCGTCGAGGCCGCCCTGCGCCACGCGCGGAGCGTCACCGGCCGCGGGGCCTGCTCGCACCCGGACGGGGCCGCCCGCTTCGTCGTCTCCGCCCTGCATGCGCTGCATGACGAGAGCGATCTGCACCTGCACAGCGAGGGCTGCGGACGACCGGTGACCGGGGTGCTGCCGCTATGACCGCCAGCGACCGCTCGACACCGAAGCTCGTCATCGACTGGACGCGCTGCGACGGCCACGGGCTCTGCGCCGCGCTCTCCGGCGGCGCCATCGCCATCGACGAATGGGGATTCCCGATCCTGCCGACTCACAGCCCGAACCCAGCCGGCACCAAGGCCGGCGCCACACCCCAGCCGGATGCTAGAACGCTGCGCAGAATCGTTTCGCTCTGCCCGTCGCTGGCGCTGCGTCTGGAGACCGACGCAAAGATGAAGGAGACACCCATGAAGTCAGCGAGCCATGCCCACGTCGGGCGGCGGCGATGACCGCGCTGCAGAGTTACCCGAGCGTCGCCGAGACGATCCCGGCCTACCCGGTTGCCGGCGGCAGTGATGTCGTCGATGTCGAGATCGTCGTCCCGGTATACAACGAGGAGGTCGCGCTGCCGGCCAGTGTGCGACGCCTCGCGGCCTACCTCTCCACCGACGCCTTCCCGTTCAGCTGGCAGATCACCATCGCCGACAACGCCAGCAGCGACTCGACCTGGCAGCGGGCCGTCGACCTCACCTACGAGCTCGATCAGGTACAGGCGGTTCACCTCGAGCAGAAGGGTCGCGGACGGGCGCTGAAGCAGACCTGGTCGGCCAGCACCGCCCGGGTCGTGGCCTACATGGACGTCGACCTCTCCACCGACCTCGACGGGCTGCTACCCCTGGTCGCACCCCTGCTCTCCGGGCACAGCGACGTGGCGATCGGTAGCCGGCTGGCCCGCTCGGCCCGGGTCGTCCGTGGTCCGAAGCGGGAGTTCATCTCGCGCAGTTACAACCTCATCCTGCGCACCACCCTGCAGGCCCAGTTCAGCGACGCCCAGTGCGGATTCAAGGCGCTGCGCACCGAAGCGGCCCTGGCCCTCCTCCCGCACGTCAAGGACACTGCCTGGTTCTTCGACACCGAACTGCTGGTGCTGGCCGAGCGGAGTGGGCTGCGGATCGCCGAGGTTCCGGTCGACTGGGTAGACGATCCTGATAGCCGGGTCGACATCGTCGCCACTGCGGCGGCTGACCTCAAGGGCGTGGCCCGGATGCTGCGGAGCATCGCGCGCGGCACGCTGCCCCTGAAGGACCTGCGTCAGCAGCTCGGACGCAATCCCCTTCCCGTTGCTGGTGTTCCGGCGTCGCTGGCCACCCAGACGGTGCGCTTCGCCGCGGTTGGTGTCCTCTCGACACTGGCCTATCTGCTGCTCTTCTTGCTGCTTCGAGGGCCCCTGGGCGCGCAGCCGGCGAACCTGGTGGCGCTGCTGGTGACGGCGATCGCGAACACGTCGGTGAACCGGCGCTTCACCTTCGGCGTGCGGGGCGCGGGCGCGGCGCGGCACCAACTTCAGGGCCTGCTGGTCTTCGCACTCGGCCTCGGCCTCACCAGCGGCTGCCTTCACCTTCTCTCCGTCGTCGCGCCCAACGCCGGGCGCGCGACCGAACTATTCGTCCTGTTGACGGCCAACTTGGCCGCGACCGTCCTGCGATTCGTCCTGTTTCGCATGTGGGTCTTCACCCGAAAGGAAATCGCGTGACCACGCTCCTCAACTCCTCTTCCGGCTCCTCTTCCGATTCCCCCTCTGATGTGGTGAACCCGCCACCGCCGGCCTGGAATCCCTCGGCAATCAAGGCTGATTCGCCCGTTCGCCGACGCCTGGGCGTGGCCGGGATGCTGATCGCCACCGCCATCCTCTACATCTGGAACCTCGGCGCCTCCGGCTACGCCAACGAGTTCTACGCCGCCGCCGTGCAGGCCGGGACCAAGAGCTGGAAGGCATTCCTCTTCGGCTCCTCCGACTGGGGCAACTCGATCACCGTCGACAAGCCGCCGGCCTCGCTCTGGCCGATGGAGCTCTCCGGACGGATCTTTGGCTTCAATTCCTGGAGCATGCTGATCCCGGAGGCGCTGATGGGCGTGGCCGCGGTCGGGCTGCTCTACCTCACGGTGAAGCGCTGGTTCGGCACCTCGGCCGGCTTTCTCGCCGGTGGGCTGCTGGCCCTGACCCCGGTGGCTGTGCTGATGTTCCGCTTCAACAACCCGGATGCGCTGCTCACGCTGCTCGTCGTGGTGGCCGCGTACTGCATCACCCGGGCCGTCGAGTCGGCCCGCGCCCGCTGGCTGCTGCTCTGCGGAGCTACGCTCGGCTTCGCCTTTCTGACCAAGAGCCTGCAGGGTTTTACGGTCATTCCCGGCTTCGTCGCGATGTATCTGGTGGCGGCGCCGACCTCCCTGGGTCGACGCCTACTGCACCTGCTCGCCGCCGGTGCGGCCCTGCTCGTCAGCGCCGGTTGGTGGGTCGCCATCGTCGCGCTCTGGCCGGCCGGTAGCCGTCCGTACATCGGTGGGTCGACGACCAACAGCGCACTGGAACTTGCCTTCGGCTACAACGGGCTCGGCCGGATCACCGGCGACACCGCCGGCAACGGCGGCGGCGCCAACTTCAGTGGCAGCACCGGCCTCTTCCGCCTATTCAACAGCGAGATGGGGACGCAGATCTCCTGGCTGCTCCCGGCCGCGCTCATCGGCCTGGTCGCCGTGTCGGCGCTCTCCCGACGGGCACCGCGCACCGACCGTTCGAGGGCGGCGATGATCCTCTGGGGCGGCTGGCTGCTGGTCACCGGCGCCGTGCTCAGCTTCGCCAGCGGCACGATTCACTCGTATTACACGATCGAACTCGCCCCGGCCATCGCAGCGCTCGTCGCTATCTCGGCCGTAACGCTCTGGCGGCTGCGGACCGACCTGAACGCCCGACTGACCATGGCCCTCGGCGTCCTGGTCACCGGCATCTGGGGCTACGAACTGCTGCAGCGGGACGCCAGCTGGCACCCGTGGATCTCCTACCTGCTGGTGGCGGCGACGCTCATCGCGGTGGCGGCACTGGCCATCACCGTGCAGCGCTGGCGCCAGGCCGTCATCGTCGGTCTGGCCGGCGGGCTCATCGTCCTCGGTGGCGGATCAGCGGCTTACGCCCTCTCGACGGCCAGCACCCCGCACACCGGTTCGACGCCGAGCGCCGGACCGGCCGCGACCGGAGGTTTCGGTGGCGGGTTCGGCGGACGGGGCGGCGCGCCGGCCGGCGGCTTCTCCGGCGGGCCTGGCGGAAACAGTGGCAACGGTGGCGACGGCGGTACCCCGCCTTCGGGCGGTTTCCCGGGGGCCGGAGGCACCGCTGGCGGCACCACGGGCGGCACTGGAACCGCACCGACCACCGGCGGAATCGGAAGCGCTGGGAGCGCCCCGACGACCGGCGGTACCGCCGCCGCACCGACCGGCGGCGGCTCAGACTCCAGCAGCACCGACGCGGCACTCATCGCGCTGCTGAAGGCGGCCGGCACCAAGTGGTCAGCGGCGACCATCGGGTCGCAGACCGCGGCCTCCCTGCAACTCAACAGTGACACCGACGTCATGCCGATCGGCGGCTTCACCGGAAGCGACAACTCACCCACCCTCGCGCAGTTCAAGGAACTGGTGGCCAAGGGCGAGATCCGCTACTTCATCGCCGGCGGCGGATTCGGCGGCGGTGGCGGCCGGGGAGGCAGCAGTGGCAGCAGCAGCATCACCAGCTGGGTTGAGTCGAACTTCAGCTCGACCACGGTCGGCGGCACTACGGTCTACGACCTGACCAAGGCGGCCACGTCGTGACCGGCCTCATCGACCACCAACCAGCCGAGTATCACAGGGGATCCGATGCTCCGGCCGTGATCGTCCCTCCGATGGCGTCAGCGCCGTCGGAGGGGCGGCCGCCCCGGCAACACCGCCGAAGCCGCCGCCTGACTCGCTTCAACCCGCGCCGGCACGCCGCCCTTATCGGGTTGCTCCTCAGCACGGCCCTGCTCTACCTCTGGGGGCTGTCGAGGTCGGGGTGGGCCAACGAGTTCTACGCCGCCGCGGCCCAGTCCGGTAGCAAGAGCATCACCGCGTTCCTCTTCGGCTCCCTGGATCAGTCCAACTTCATCACCGTCGACAAGCCCCCGGCCGCCCTCTGGGTCATGGACATCTCAGTGCGGCTCTTCGGCGTCAACTCCTGGGCGATCCTCGTCCCCCAGGCGCTGGAGGGGGTTGCCGCGGTGGCCCTTCTCTACGCCGCCGTCTGTCGGGTCAGCGGGCGAACCGCTGGCCTGCTGGCCGCCGCCGTGCTGGCCTGCACCCCGGTCGCCACCCTGATGTTCCGCTTCAACAACCCGGACGCCCTGCTCGTGCTGCTCATGACCGCGGCCGCCTATGCGACGGTCCGGGCCATCGAGAAGGCGAGTCTGCGCTGGCTGCTGCTGGTCGGCTCGCTCGTCGGGTTCGCGTTCCTCACCAAGATGCTCCAGGGATTACTGGTGGTTCCCGGCTTCGCCGCCGCCTACCTGGTGGTCGCGCCCACCTCACTGCGGCGGCGCGTCGGGCACCTGTTGGCGGCGGCGGGCGCCTTGGTCGTCTCCGCCGGTTGGTGGATCGTGCTGGTCGAGCTCTGGCCCTCCGGTGCCCGTCCGTACATCGGCGGCACGAACAGAAACTCCATCCTTGAACTGACCTTCGGCTACAACGGCATCGGACGCCTCACCGGGGCCAGCAACAACGGCAGCGTGAATGGTGGCGCCGGCGGCTTCTCCTCGAGCGAGACCGGGCTGACCCGTCTCTTCGGAAGCGAGATGGGGACCCAGATCAGCTGGCTCATCCCGGCGGCGCTGCTCAGCCTGGCTGCGGTCGCCTACCTCACCGCGCGACGGCCTCGCACGGATGTACTCCGCGGCAGCCTGATCGTCTGGGGCGGCTGGCTGCTCGTCACCGGCCTGGTGCTCAGCTTCGCCAGCGGCATCATTCACCCGTACTACACGGTCGCGCTGGCACCCTCGATCGCGGCGCTCGTCGGCATCGGGGTGGCCACCCTCTGGCGCACCCGGCGCCTGGAGTTCTCCCGCTGGGCGCTCACCGCCGTCGTCGCAGCCGGTTCGCTCTGGACCTTCGAACTCCTCGGACGGGCGAGCTGGAGCCCGTGGCTGCGCTGGGTCGTCCTGCTGGCCGGGGTCGTGGCGATCACCGGCATCTTCCTGCCCCGCACCGTGCTGCGGCGGCCGGCCCTCGTCGTCGCCCCAGCGGTGGCGCTGGCCCTGCTGGCCGGCCCGCTGGCCTACTCGCTACAGACGGCATCGACGTCACACACCGGGGCGATCCCGTCGGCCGGCCCGGCGGCGACCGGCGGCTTCGGCGGCGGCTTCGGCGGGGGGCGTCCCGGTGGCGGCTTCGGCGGGCAGAACGGCGGCGGGTTCGGAGGCCCGCCCGGCGGCGGAGCCGGCGGCACGACCGGCCAGACCGGCCAGACCGGCACCCAGACGCCACAGACGACCGGTAACGGTGGTGGCTTCGGCACCCGGGGTAGCGGCATGGGGGGCGGCCTGGGCGGCGCGACCACGGTGAGCTCCGTGCTCAGCAGCGCCCTGAAGTCCGACGCCGCCAACTACACCTGGGCCGCCGCCACCACCGGTGACAACGAAGCGGCGTCGCTCGAGCTGGCCAGCGGGACCGCGGTGATGGCGTTGGGTGGTTACAACGGCACCGACCCGGCGATCACGCTGAGTGCGTTCAAGCAACTGGTCGCTGAGGGGAAGGTGCACTACTACATCGCCGACAGTTCGGGCTTCATCGGCTCGACGAACGCCACCACGTCGACGGCCTACGCAATCCAGCAGTGGGTGACCTCGACCTACCAGGCGACCACTGTCGGTGGAAGCACCGTCTACGACCTGTCCGCGAGCTGAGCCACCAGTGCGGATTTCGACGTGCACGGCCAGCAATCGCGACGAAAGGCTCAGGTTTTGACCGACTCGACCGATAGGAGTCGTTGCCAGCTGCGACCCTCGCGGCGGGACGTGACGATTCAGATCCTGGGACACGGTGGTCACCGTGGGGCCAGCCAACGGGTTGATCTGCCGGAGGAGGTTGTGGATGCCCGTCGACCGGATCGACGCCTCGGCGACGAGCGGCGACCTGTCTTCGGCGACCCCCGGCACGATTGCCGAGCCGTCGACCGGGTTGCTTCGCGCCTGGTCGACGCGCCGGTCGGTGCTGACACTCGTGGCGGTCCTCGTCTTCGTCGCCACCTGCGCGATGATCGCGGCCAGGGCCGAGGGGCTGCAGGTCACGTACATGCGATCCGGCTCGATGAGTCCGGCCGTGAACATCGACGATCTGGTGCTGAGCCGTGAGGTTCCGGTACGCACGCTGCGGGTCGGCGACGTCGTCACCTTTCACGACAATGACCTCCACGGCGCCCAGCTGACCCATCGCATCGCCGCCATCACCGATCAGGGTGCGACGCTGCAGATCACCACGAAGGGCGACCGGAACGCGGTCGGCGAGGTCTGGTCGGTGCGGGCTGACGATCGGGTCGCACGAAACATCTTGAACATCCCGAAGGTCGCGAGCCTCTGGACAGCCCGGTGGCCCATGGCCGCCTTGGCGGTCGGCGTGGCGGCGGTGCTTCTCGGGTGGGCGTTCTTCGTCGTAGCACGCCGGGTCGTTGCGGGGGTGCCCCGAGGGTCGGCGCTCGGCGTTAAGCCGTCCCGGCGACGGGGCGGCCGGCCAATGAGGCGACAGTGGCTGCTGATGCCGTCGTCAATTCTCGGCGTGATTCTGTTCGTCGGGCTCTCCACCATGTCCGGGGCCACGTACGGCGCCTGGACCGCGGCGAACAAGAGCAATGGAAACTCCTTCTCGACCACCGCGTCGTTCTCACTGGCCGGCCCCACCACCTTCACCTGCCAGGCCGGTGTGCAGACGATCGACGTCGCCTATCCAGCCGCCACCGTCTCGATCGCGGCCGCCGCCGGATCAGGTGGGTTCGGCTCCGGCAACAGCAGTCAGTACAACTCCGGCCGAACGGTAGGGACCTTCGGTGCCGGCGTGGCGAACGCCAACACGACGAACATCTCCTTCGCGGTGAGCCCCGGTCAGCGCCTCGAGATCTGGGTCGGCTGCGCCGGAGGGAACGGCTCCGGGACGAACGGTGGCGCAGGCGGTGTCGGCTACGCCAACGGAGGAGCCGCCGCCGGGAGCGCCAGCTCAGCGGGCGGGGGTGGCGGCGGTGCCACCGCCGTCGCTCTGTGCGCCACGACGGCGTGCAGCTCGCCGACTCTGCTGATGGTTATCGGCGGTGGCGGTGGCACTGGTGGTGGTGGAAGCGGATCGGCCGGCGGTGACGGCGGCGCGGCCTGCTCGGTTACCACCACCAGCCCGCTCGCCGGCTATGGCTGCAGCGGCAACGCAGGCGGTGGCACCGGCGGCGGTTCGGCCGGTACGGTCACCGCGACCAACGGCGTCGCGGCGGGCGATCCCGGAGGTGCTGGCTCCGGTGACGGAACGGCCGGCGGCGGCGCCGGCTGGGTCGGCGGTGGCGGGGCGTCACTGGCCTACAGCTACGGCGGTGGCGGCGTCGGCGGCACCTGGATCTCCAGCACCAAGACCGCACCGGCCGGCGCTCCGACCCTGAGCCGGACCTACGACGGCGTCAAGGGCCTGATCAACGGCCAGGTCATCGTCAACTGGTCCTGACCGGCGACCGGCTCATCGCCTGATCGACGGTGGGCTAGTTCAGGCCGGCGTAGGAGTGCAGGCCGGAGATGACCACGTTGACGACGAAGAAGTTGAACGTCATCGCACCGAAGCCGAGCAGGTTGATCCACGCGGCCCGTGAACCCTTCCAGCCGGCGGTGGCCCGGGCGTGCAGGTAGCAGGCATAGATGACCCACGCGATGAAGGCCCAGGTCTCCTTCGGGTCCCAGCCCCAGTAGCGACCCCAGGCCGCCTCGGCCCAGATCGCACCGGCGATCACCCCGCAGGTGTACAGGGGGAAGGCGAAGGCGACGGTGCGGTAGGCGACCCGATCCAGCGTCTCGGGGGCCGGCATCCGCGCGCCGAGCGACACCGGGAAGCGGACCTTCATCGGCTCGGTCGAATCCGTCAGGGCGTGTGCCGCGGCCAGCTTGTCGTAGCGGTTGCGGATCAGGAAGAGGCCGGTGAGTACCGCGCTGGTGAGCAGGATTCCCTCGGACGTCGCAGCCAGGGTGACGTGAATGGCGAGCCAGTACGACTGCAGGGCCGGCACCAGCGGCGCGTCCTTGGCGTACCAGACCGTGCCGGCCAGGAACATCACCAGGATGACCGGGAGCATCACGAAGAGCCCGAGGTAGCGGATCTGCGGGGCCCGGGCCAGTACGACCAGGAAGGCGAGGACGGCGATCAGCCCGACCAGTGTGGCGAACTCGTACATGTTGCCCCACGGGATGCGGTCGGCCGCGACCCCACGCAGGGTCACCGACGCGCCGTGTAGCAGCGCGCCGAGCACGGTGACCAGCACCGCGAGCTGGCCGAAGCGGTCACCGGCGGACCCGTGGCGCACCCCTGAGGCGGTGATCGAGTTCTCCGGCGGCACGACCACTGAGATCCCCCGGCCGCCCGACCCGGCACCGTTGGCGTCGGCGCCACTGCCGGCGGCGCCGACGAGGCTGCGGCTCGCAGCCGGTGTAGTCGACGCGACCCGTCCGCGACGGCCGAAGGCGTACTCGGCGGCGTAGAGGATCATCGCCACCGAATACGTGGCAATCGCCGTCGTGAAGAGCACGTTCGACAGGCTTGCGTAGTGTTCGTTGACCGCCACGGTCACGTCCTCTCGTTGCTCTGTGTTGCATTCACTGCATTCACTGCGTTCACTAGGGCGTCGCTGCCGTCCGGCGCGGGGATCCGCTCGCCGGCGGGTCCCGGAGTCGCCCCGGTGTTCTGGGCCAGCTTGGCCAGCAGGCTGGCGAACTCGGTAGAGAAGTTGCCGGCATCACTGCGGGCGAGTCCACCGATGGAGATAACGGTAGGCGAGCCCGTGGAGGCGGCCGCCGCGGGGGTGATCCGCAGCCAGATCCGGCGCCGGCGCACCGACAGCGAGCCGATCAGGCCGATCACCATCGCCCCGGCGGCGAAGAGTAGGTACGTCTGGGACGGGTCATGTGAGACCTGCAGGGTCACCCAGGGCACCCAGCCATCGAAGGTGACCTTCACGCCCTTCGCCGTCACCGATTCACCGATACGCAGGTTCGCCTGGCCGGTCTGCTTGAGATCAGTCTTGTCCAGTGAACTCGTCGAGTGCGGGAGCCCGTCCGCGTGCAGGGTTCCGGTGTAGACGAAGATGCCCAGCATCGGATTGTTCACGATCGGCGACGAGGAGCTGTACCTGCCCTTCGCCGTCTCGATCGGCGTCGGGGCGAAGAACCCCTCGACGCCCACCTCGTTTGTCCCCGACGCCTGGGTGACCTCGAAGGCCCCCTCGGAGAGCAGCGTGCCGGCATCGGTCGGGACGAAATCGGCGGTGCGGTGGTAGACGGTGCCGTTCGGCATGGTCACCGTGATCGAAGGCGAGAAGCCGTGCCCGACCAGGTAGACCCGGTCTCCCTCCAGCCGCAGCGGGTGATTCACCGAGATCGAGGTGGCCCGCACCTGACTGGAGTCGACGTTGGGCTGGTAGGTCACCGAGGCGAGGAACTTCGACGGCTGCCCGTCCGTCAGGTACTGGGCATCGAACTTGGTGACGTTCACGCAGAACGGCGGGGGCTTGACCTTCCCCTCCGCGGCGAGGCGGCCGGGATGCGAGGAGTCGGCGAAGGCGCCATTGCAGAACCCGGCGCCCTGCTCGACCAGGTATGAGCTCTCGTAACTGAAGAGGCGGCCGATCGCGATGAGCACCAGCGCGCAGAGCAGCGCGATGTGGAAGATGAGGTTCCCGGTCTCGCGGGTGTAGCCCTTCTCGGCCGAGAGGGTGACGACGCCCCCCGGCTCCTCGCGACGCTCAACCCGCCAGCGGCGCCCGAGGGTGCGGCGGGCGGCCTTCGCGTACTCGTCGACGGGCAGTGAGGCCTGCAGCCGGGCCGATTCGGGGAGGCGATCCAGATTTCGGGGCGCCTTCAGCGGCCGGCTCATGACGTTGCGCAGGTGCAGTCGCACGCGAGGAATTAGGCAGCCGACGAGCGAGATGAAGAGCAGCAGATAGATGGCGGCGAACCAGGGCGTGCCGAAGACGTCGAACATGCCGATGCGGTCGAGGAACGTTCCCCAGGCCCCGTGGCTGGCCAGGTACGCCTGCACCTTGATCGGGTTCAGCGGGCGCTGCGGCAGCAAGGAGCCCGGGACGGCGGCGACGGCCAGCAAAAATAGGAGGATCAGCGCGGTGCGCATGCTGATGAGGCGTCGCCAGGCTCGGCGGAGCACCCGGATCAGGTTCACAGATCAGCTCCGAGCCCGGAGTTGCCGTAGGTCGCCAGCACGCTCATCCAGTGATCCCAGAGGCCCGTTACCAGCAGAATCCCCATAAGAATCAAGGCGATTCCACCGATCCGGCTGACGATTCCGGCGTGCCGGCGGAGGAACCCGAGCGCCGAGGTGGCCCAGCCGAAGCCGAAGGCGACGAGGAGAAACGGAATACCGAGACCCAGGCAGTAGGCCGCGGTGAGGAAGGCGCCGCGAGCGGCCGACGCCTGGCTCAGCGCCATCGAGGTGACTGCGCTCAGGGTTGGCGTGAGACAGGGCGTCCAGGCCAGGCCGAAGGTGATCCCGAGAAGCGGCGCCCCGATCAAGCCGGCTCGGGGTCGGGCGTGGATCTTGACTTCCCGCTGCAGAAAGGGGATCCCGCCGAGGAAGACGATTCCGAGCACGATGGTGATCGACCCGAAGATCCGCTCCAGCGTCTGCTTGTGCTCCTGAATCGACTCGCCGAGAGTGCCGAAGAGGAGCCCACTGGTGACAAAGACGGCGCTGAAACCGATGATGAAGAGCGACGTCCCGAGGATGGTCCGGCGGCGGACGTGGGCCTCGTCGGCACCGGTGATGCCGGCAACGTAGGCCAGATAGCCCGGGACCAGCGGCAGAACGCAGGGCGAGAGGAAGCCGACGAGACCGACGAGCGCGGCGACGGCGGCCGCCACCAGCAGCGGCCCGGTGTTGATCGTGTCGACGAAGGTACCGCTGGCCAGGATGGTCACGACTCTGCTTGCAATGCGCTCAGCGTGGGCTTCAGGTCAGCCGGCAGCACGCGAATGGCATAGACGGCGGCGACCCGGTGCTCCTTGTCCAGCAGCACGGTCATGGGGAGGGCGACCACCGGGATGTGCCCCATCTGCAGGGGCACCTTGGCCGACTGGTCGTAGATGACGGGGTAGGTGACGCCCTCGTCCTTGGCGAACTCGGTGGCGGTGGAGGTGGAGGCCTCCTTGGTGGCCACCCCGACGAAGTCGATCCCGCTCGGCGCGAGCTCCTTGTAGAGGTTGGCCAGCTGCGGCGTCTCGCTCTGGCAGGGCACACACCAGGAGGCGTAGAAGTTGACCAGGGTGACCTTGCCGTCGGTGCTGGCCAGGTTGAAGGTGGTGCCATCCAGCAGCTTCGCAGTGACGGCGCCGACCGGCTTGCGATCCTTCTCAGCGATCACCTGCCCCTTGCTGGTGGCCCCGACGAACTGGTAGCCCTTGGTCGACGAATCGCTCACCGCGTCCTTGCCGGTACAGCCCGCGAGTGTGAGCGCCGTCACCGAGACAGCCGTCAGCGCGAACGCACGGGTGAGCAGACGGCGGGGACGCACCTGACCAGTGTGCAAGAAGGGTCCACGGATTGCGAAACCGCCCCGAAATACTGTGCTCCAGGTTGCTTTAGGCGTGTGAGAAGCCTGAACGAAGCCTGTTCGGACGGTGTGTAGTGCCGGGGTGCGCTGGGTCGCCAGCAGCCCGGCAAATCGGGGGCTTCTCCAGCCGGTTACGCGCCGGTGCCGACGCCGGCCGGTAGGGCGGCCGCCGGTTCGGCGTAGTCCACCCGCACGATGAGCTCGTCCATGAAGGTGAGCGTCGTCACCGAGGCGAGCGAGCATTGCCGGGAGCGTGGATCGTGAGCCAGCCGGAGCCCCTCCGCGTACCGCCGGGCGGCGACCACCGGCAGTTGGTGGGTCACGCAGACGGCCTCCCTGCCATCAGCGCGCTCGCGGGCACTGCGGGCCGCCGCCAGCACGCGCAGCGCCACCTGCTGGTACGGCTCGCCCCAGGACGGGCGGAGCGGATTCACGAAGAGGGGCCAGTTGCGGGGGTCGCCGAAGAGGCCGCGCAGGTTGCTGCCACCGGCGACCCGGCGACCCTGCAGGGCGTTGTCGGCCTCGATGAGGCGCTCGTCGAGGGCGACCGGCAGTTCGAGCGCGGCAGCCAGGGGTGCCGCCGTCTGCCGGGCCCGCTCCAGCGGCGAGGAGACGAGGTACCCGATGTCACGCTCGGCGAGGTACTTAGCGGCCATCTCGGCCTGCGCCTGCCCAAGGTCGGAGAGGCGGAATCCGGGGAGGCGCCCGTAGAGCACCTTCTCGGGGTTGTAGACCTCGCCGTGACGCAGCAGGTGCACAACCGCCTTAGCCATTGCTGCTCCTCCGGGCCGGAACCACCTCAGGGTCGAGCGCCGGGTCGAGTTCAGCCGGATCCGGACGCCCGGGATCGAGTTCGGTCGGCGCCTCCAGGGCGGTACCGGCGGGCTGGCCGCCGGCCGATGCGTCCTGGTTGCGGATCGGCGGCGCGCTCAGGTGGGGCAGTTCCAGCGACTTCAGCGCCCGGCGCGCGATCACCTGCTGATGCGTCACGGTGCGTTCGGAGCGTCCGCGGCCGATGAAACTCACGCCCCAGTGCAGCAGCGTCGTGATGCGGTTCTTGAATCCGACCAGGTACATCAGGTGGATCACCAGCCAGAGCACCCAGGCGATGAAGCCGGAGAAGCGGAACTTGCCGACGTCAGCCACCGCCCGGAAGCGCGAGATGGTGGCCATGCTGCCCTTGTCGAAGTAGTGGAACGCATCCTTCGGTGCGTGGCCGGTGACCTTCCGGTCGATCTGCTGGGCCGCGTACTTGCCGCCCTGCATCGCCACCTGGGCCACCCCGGGGTACCCCTTCAGCGACATCATGTCGCCGATGACGTAGACGTCCGGGTGGCCGGGGAGTGTCAGGTCCGGCTCGACCTCGATACGGCCGGAGCGGTCGATGGTTGCGCCCGACTGCTCGGCCAGCGTCTTACCAAGCGACGAGGCGCGGACACCGGCCGCCCAGACCATGCAGCGACTCTGGATGCGGTGGTGGTCGCCGTGGTCGTCGGCGATCTCCAGGCCAAGGTGGTCGACGTCGACGACTCGGGCGTTGAGCCAGACGTCGATCCCCATCTTGCCGAGCTGGGAGGCGGCGGTGGCCGAGAGCTTGCTGCCGAAGGTGCCGAGCACCGAGCCCATCGCGTCGACCAGGATCACCCGGGCCGCCTTGGGATCGATGCTGCGGAAGTTGTGTTTGAGGGTGCGGTGGGCCAGTTCCGCGATCTGGCCGGCCATCTCGACCCCGGTCGGCCCGGCGCCGACGACGACGAAGGTGAGCCACTCTTTGCGGATCTCCGGATCCTCTTCCAGTTCGGCCATCTCGAAGGCGTTGAAGATGCGGCCCCGTACTTCGAGGGCGTCGTCGATGCTCTTCAGCCCCGGGGCGTCGTGACTGAACTCGTCCTTGCCGAAGTAGGAGGTGAAGGCACCGGCGGCGACGATCAGGCTGTCGTAGCTGGTGACGCGGTCCTCACCGAAGGCGGTTGAGGTCACCGTCTTCTTGGTGATGTCGATGTCGGTGACGTACCCGAGCAGCACACGGATGTTCTTCTGCTTCGACAGGATCTCCCGGGTCGCTGGTGCGATCTCACCCTCGGAGAGGATTCCGGTGGCTACTTGGTAGAGCAGCGGCTGGAAGAGATGGTGGCTGGTCCGGCTGATCAGCGTGACGTCCACGTTCGACTTCGCCAGCTTCTTGGCGGCGAAGAGCCCGCCGAACCCAGACCCGATGATGACGACGTGGTGACGCTGTCCAACGACTGGCTGCGCAGTGCTCATACGTCAAGCATAGGGACGACGGGCTACCCCAGACGTTTCCGCGCTGTGACGTTGCAGCCAGTGAACCTCCGAACACCACATCGAGGCGTTGTCCACAGGTTTCGAAGTTCCTCGAATCGGACGTCGCAAAGGTGTGAGTTTGGGCGCGAAGCGGGGCCGAAAAGTATGCGTATAGCTACGATTCCCGTGATCGGCACGGAGGTGAGCAGTGAGCCAGTGGACAGTTCATATAGAGCCCGAGAAGCCGCTACAGCTCGCTGTAAACACGGACCTGCTCGGCGTAGTACAGACGAGCCTGATGGAGCTTTTCGGCCCGCTTCAACACCGTGCAGTGCCATCCGTGCGCCAGAGAGCTAGACGTCTCGCCACCGAGATCGACATGGAGATCCTCAGGGCGGTCACGATCGCGTATGACAGACCAGGGCTTGAAGCCTTTCTCTGGCCAACCTTGACGCAGGCCGCACAGCCGTCGCTGGAGCATCTACTCGATGAGATGGCCGCCACGCCCGCGTCAACTATCCGTGCGCAGGTGACGGCACACGTAGGAACCTCACTCACGGAGCGCCAGCGCAGGTGGGTAGACCTGCCCGAACTGACACTCGCTCGCTACGTTGCTGCCCTCCGCCACTACGTTCACGTCGTATTGAGGAATCTCTATCCTCGATTTGAAGCTCGGATCTCAGCTGAGGCTCGGTATCTTCGCGACTTGACCGATCGTGGCTGCGTCTCCCCCTCGATCATCGGCGTGCACCCTCAACTGAGTTTCGACGGAGGAGCATTCCGCTTCACACCCTCGACGAGGGTGGATACTGGCACCTACGAATGGTCCAGCGCGACCCTATTGCTTGCGCCGATGATTTGCAGCCCACGCACTACAAGCGTGAGCGGGCCCAGTTATACGAACGATCCGCCAGAAGTCCAAATGATTCGCGACCAAGTCGCTCGCGGTCACCGGCCTCGCCCAACCTGCAATTGAAGGGCGCGATCCACTATCGACCCTCCTTGGTAACCCGCGCGCAGCGATTCTGAGGTCGCTCGACGCACCCGCCACCACCACAGAACTCGCAAACTGCCTCGGATACAGCCCCAGCACGATCTCGCACCATCTCAAGGCGCTGAGCAGCGCCGCAGCAGTAGAAGGTCAACGGATTCAGGCTTTCGTCTACTACCGCCTTACCGACGTCGGCCAGCAACTCATAGAGCTCTACCGCTGACGGATGAGCAGTCTGGCGATTCAGGCACCACCCGATCAGGACCTTCGCCTAGCGGTCACCAACAACCCGATCGGCACAGTCCAGGCGCGTCTCGTGAAGCTCTTTGGGCCGCTCCGACCGAGCGGTTCCAGCTGCTTTGGTCACGGAGGCCGAGAGACTCGCGCGTCACGTCGGCGCGGGCGGAGCGGATTCGAGTTCCTCGAATCGGACGTGGCAACGTGTGAGTTTGGGCGCGACGCGGGCTAAAACGGCGGACGCGTAGCTACGATTCGACGAGCCATAGAGTTGGGGGAATGCATGGGCGGCACGGTCACGATCCACATTCCATTCGACTGCACTCCAACGTTCGACGTAGCGTTCGATCCGCTGGGAACGGTCCATACCAGCCTCGTCGAACTCTTCGGCGCCCTTCGCCCTCGTGTTCCCAGGTCAGTCGTCGCTGAGGCACGGCGGTTGGCAAGCAACGTCGATATGTCCGCGCTCATGTGTACAAGCCAATTCTCATCGACCCCATGGGTTGAAGAGTTTCTCTGGCCTGAATTTCCCGATCCGTCGGCTACTTCCTTGGCGGATCAGCTTGAGCGGATAAGCGACACACCCTCCAACCTCATGATTGACGAGATGACGGCGACCGACCGCCCCGTTCTCATAAAACAGCAACGTGTATGGCTCGACGCGCCTGAGGTGACGCTCCGCCGCTACGTTGCAGCACTTCGCTGCTACGCCCGGGAAGTGCTTGAGAAGCTGTACCCGAAGTTCGAGCGCCGCCTCTACGGCGAGTGCCGGTATATGAAGGACGTGCTGCATCGGGGCGGCGTCGCTGCGGGCCTCATTGAAATGCATTCGGATGTACGTCTCGACAACGGCATGATGCAATTCGCCACCTTCACTGATCGGGCCGTCGTACGATCGGCCCAGAGCGTATTGATCACACCGATGATCTGCAGTCCACAGACCGTTTCGCACAATGGGCTACACAACCCTGGCGGGGATATGCAGATGATTGGATTCGCCAACTCGGCGCTGGCCGTCACTGGGCTGGCACCACGCACGCCAAGCTCGCCCGATCCGCTCGCAACTCTTCTCGGCGACACCCGCGCGGCGATCCTACGAGCCCTCTTCGTCCCATCGACGACCACTGCGCTCGCCAACGAACTCGGCTACAGCCCCAGCACCATCTCCCACCATCTCAAGGCCCTGAGCAATGCGCAGGCCATTGACAGCCACCGCACCCAGTGGTTCATGAACTACAGGCTCACTGACATCGGCCGCCAACTAATAGCCCTCTACCGCTGACGGATGAGCAGACTAACGATTCAGACGCCACCCGATCAGGCGCTTCGCCTAGCGGTCATCAACAACCCGATCGGCACAGTCCAGACGAGTCTCATGAAGCTCTTTGGACCGGACTACTTCGTGTTCCCACAACGCGGAGGTGACGCTGTGACGTCGCAGTCAGTGAGCCCCCGAACACCACGTCGGGGCGGGCGGCCCGGATTCGAAATTCCTCGAATCCGCGCTTCAGCGGCTGTGACGTTGCGCGCGGACGTGCAATGAATAGCTAGGGCGCAGCTACGATTTTGATTTCGCGTGACCGCAGGGGAGGTGGCCATGAGCAAGTGGACAGTTCACATTCCGCCTGGGCCAACCCTGCGAATCGCCATCAAATCCGACCTCCTGGGGGTCGTCCAGACAAGCCTGATGGAGCTGTTCGGACCGCTTCGGCACCGATCGCATCCATCGGTTGTCGCCGAGGCCACGCGGCGCGCTCGCGGCATCGATATGGAGATCTTGATCCGCACAACCGTCCAACTGGAGAAGTCCGGACTCGAGCCATTCCTATGGCCAAGCATCTCGTACGCGGAGCAGCCGGCTCTAGACGATGT
The DNA here is from genome assembly GCA_900100325.1 of Frankineae bacterium MT45. NCBI lineage: Bacteria > Bacillati > Actinomycetota > Actinomycetes > Frankiales > Frankineae bacterium MT45. The sequence goes on along the minus strand of LT629697.1, from coordinate 984,088 downwards.
ACTCGATGAAATGGCCGCCACGCCCGCAGAGACGATCGTCGAGCAATTCAACTACTACCCGCGGGCAGCCAATTCGCTTCGGCAACGTCAGTGGGTCGAATCGCCGGAGCCCACGCTCCAACGGTATGTGCGAGCGCTGCGTCAATACCTCGGCAGCGTCCTCAGGCCGGTGTACCCAAACTTCGAGGCCCGAATCGCGACGGAGACTCGATACCTACGGGATCTCACCGATCGAGGTCGAATCGACCCCTCCGTAGTTGGGCTGCACCCTGACCTCGATCTAGGTACCGGGACTCTTCGATTCTCTGCAGTAGTCGGCAGTGAGGCCGCAGCTACGGATTGGTCAATCACCGAATGGTCTAGCCCAGCCTTACTCATCGTGCCAATGGTCTGCACCGCTTCGACCCTGACGTACAGCGGGCCAAACTTCGGCACGACGCATGCAGAGCAGATGGTCGGCCTCGCCACGTCGTCCTTGGCCGTGTCAGGCCCAGGGGTTTCGACGCTGCCTCGCCCTGACCCGCTGGCGACGCTACTTGGAGACGCCCGCGCCGCGATCCTGCGCTGCCTGTTCCTACCGTCCACCACAACGGACCTGGCTCATGAACTTGGCTACAGCCCGAGCACAATCTCCCACCACCTCAAGGCACTCAGCAGTGCGCAGGCAGTAGAAGGCCAACGAATACGGTCGTTCGTCTACTACCGCCTCACCGATGTCGGGCAGCAACTAATCCAGCTATACAGGTGATGTCGCCGTGGTCACCCTAACCGTGCATCTTCCTACTGATCACCTCCCAGATGTCCACGTCGCATTCGATCCTCTCGCGACCGTTCAAACCAGCCTGGTCGAACTCTTCGGCCCGCTTCAGCATCGGGTTCCGCCTCGAGTGCGAGAAAAGGCAGACCGACTCGCACGCGCTGTGGATCTAGGCACATTGACCTCCACAATTCAGTTCGGCGACAAACCCGGTCTAGAAAAATTCCTGTGGCCGGACACGTCGGTCACTGAGATGCGCACGCTGGAGGAACAAGTTGACGAGCTGGCGGCTACTCCCCACGATCTGATCCTCCAAGAAATAACGACATACGCCGGAGACGACAGGCTCTCCTTGCCGGCTCTCTGGATCGACAGGCCTCAACGGGCTCTCGCGGTCTACATTGATGCCCTCCGCTCATACATCGCCGATGTGCTGTCGCCGCTCTACCCGCGCTTCGAGGAGCGAATTCGACGCGAAACGCTATATCTGCGCGACCTTGTCGCTCGCGGACGGTGGGCGTACTCGCTCTACGGGCTCCACCCTGATGTCCAACTCGACAACGGCACACTCACCTTCTCGCCTCTGGCCGACCGCGAGGACAGGGATCGGTCCACTGGAGACCTCGTTTTCACTCCGATGATCTCGATGCCCAAGACGGTCGCGATAAATGGCGACTTCAACGGCGAGTGCGGACCCCAGGTGATCGGGTTCGCAACCCGGAATCTCGCAGTGAATGGTCTCGCCACGCCCGAGACCATGCGCCACAGCCCCCTTGGGACTCTTCTCGGAGACGCGCGGGCGGCGATTCTGCAGGCGCTCTTCATCCCTTCGACGACCACCGAACTTGCCAATGATCTCGGCTACAGCCCAAGCACGATCTCCCATCATCTCAAGGCATTGACCAGTGCCGGTGCCATCGAGAGTCATCGCAATCAACGGTTCGTGTACTACCGCATCACCGATGTTGGCTGGCGGCTCACCCAGTTGTACCGCTGAGAACCCTTCGACGCACGCGCGGGTGTCGCTGCGCAACCACGCCTTTAAGGAAGCGACCCGGGGCGGAGAATGGTGACTCCCCATTGCGTCTGTGGCGAGGTGTTGATCTGAATCTGGCGGGAGCCGGACGGTAGGGCGAATTCGCCGGCGACTTCACCCGTCGGACCGCTACACGCGCCCCAGAACTTCGCGACGCCGCCATAGAGGATCGAGAACGCAGCGTTACTCGGTGCGCAACTGATGACGACTTTGACGCGCGAGACAGGGCTCCGTTGCTCTGCTGCGGAACTACCGCCACGACCGCGGCGCCTGAGGCGCTTCTCGTTGCGAGAATCAGTCCGTCAGCCGCATACGGTGAAGGAGGCGCAACCGTCGGTATTGCTGACGTCGCGGTGGGCGAAGGGCTCACGGAAGTGCTCATCGATGAACGAGCCGGGAACGCGGTTGCTTGAGACTTGCTACTACCCGATGACTCAGCACGCCCACCGTCACAGGCGGCCAGTACACAGGCCAACACAGCGCATGCGACCGACAGAGTCAGCTTGGCCAGTCCTCGGCTCACCAAGTCGAGACTCCCAATCTTGACGGGGCGCCGCCGTCGATTTCTCGTCCGGCGGCGCCCTCGGAACTGATGGTCCCTCCCGCAGACCACCTGCGAACCATCTTCCGAATCAAGGAAAGCGCATCGCCGTCACCGAGTAAACGTCATTCGATGATCTTCGAATCACCCTCATCTCGGCCGAAAGCGATTACCCCGACTAAATAGGCGGATTTCCCAAAACGTTGCGCCGCGTGCGAAAGGTCACAGCTGGATCTGAATGGTACTTAAGGCATTCCAATTGCCACCGAGGGTGAGCGAGTTCCACGTCAGCCGCCCTGAGTTGGTCGCCACACCCAAGAGCAGACAAGCGGCAGATCACGCAGTCTCTGACGCTAAACTTGCCTTGGTATTGGGGGAGGCAGTGAGTGGCGCTAAGCATCGCGATAGACCATCAACCGGATCTGCGGGTGGCGACGGATCTACTCGGAACGGTGCAGCTCAGCGTGGCCGAACTCTTTGGTCCGCTTCAGGCGCGCCTGCCTCAGAACGTGCGGCGGGAGGCGAGCCGACTCGCTCGCCATCTGGACCTCACGCCGCTGATCTCTGTTTCCCATACCGACCGGACCTGGGGTATGGAAGACTTTTTCTGGCCCACGATCTCCGATCGACGGCCGGATTCGCTCACCGAGCTTATCGACGAGATGGCTGCCACCTCGGACCACGCGATTGTGTCCGAGACACTGCTGCATTGCGAGGCTCGGCCCACGCCACGCGAGCGGCCCTGGCTTGACTCTCCCGAAGCTACCCTGCGCAAATATGTCGCAACTCTTCGCCGCTATGTTGCGGACGTTCTCGCACAGGTCTACCCGAGATTCGAAGATCGCATCAGGTCCGAGGCGCGCTACCTCAACGACATTGTCGGACGAGGGGACGTCCAGGCAGACCTCTTGAGCCTCCATCCGAAGTGGGTCGTCCGCGGCGGAGCTGTTCGCCTCCCATCGCCGAACGTAGACGATCTCCGCAGTCCGTATCCGGTCATCCTGCTCACACCCACGGTCTGCTCGCTGAACAGCTTCACGTTCAGCGGAGTCGGAACCGAGGACATGGAAGGCGTGCAGATGATTGGGTTCGCCACTCGCGCACTTGCCGTAACTGGCCTCACCCCGGCGACGCCGATCCCCGACCCGATTGCGACCCTCCTTGGCGAGGCCAGGGCGAAGATCCTGCGAGCACTATTCGTCCCGGCAACCACCACCGATCTGGCGAACAACTTGGGTTATAGCCCAAGTACCGTGTCACACCATCTCAAGGCACTAGCCAACGCAAAGGCCATCGAAAGCCACAGGAATCATTGGTATGTCTACTACCGAATGACTGACATCGGGCGACAGCTCATCAGCCTCTACAGCTGAGGCATTCGGCGGGCGGCCGCCGGAATGAGCACACCGGCAAGTCCCCGCAGCAGGCCGACGGTGAAGTCGAGCCAGTCGAATGAGTCACGCCAGATGGCGATCTGTCCGTCGCGCACGGTGAACCGCCCGTAGACCCAGAACCGGATGTGCAGTCGGCCGAAGGTGATCTCGTCATACCGGTCGGTGAGGACGACGTCGCCACCGGCTGCGATGTGGTGAATGCACACGGCGAAACTCATGCGCCCTGGACGGAGCAGCGGTCGGGCTAGGCGAGCCAGCCCGGCCCGTCCGTGCACGGTTGGCAGTGAAACATTGATGTATTCGAGGTCACCCGAGACGAGACCGAGCGCAGTGTCGAGGTCGCTCCGCTCCAGGGCGCGCAGGAACGACTCGACGACGACCACCGCATCGACGGTGGTCGCGGGCTCGGTCACGCTGAGCTTCTCGAGGCTTCGGCGGCAGCGGCCGCGGCGATCGGGAGGGCCTCGGCGATCCGGTCGATCACATTCTGGTCGTGGGCGGCCGAGACGAACCACGCTTCGAAGGCGCTCGGCGGGAGGTACACCCCGGCGTCCAGCATCGCGTGAAAGTACGCCTTGTAAATAAGGGGATTGGCGTTCTGGGCGCGCTGCGCACCGGCAAAGTCGCGCACGGGGTCGTCGGTGAAGAAGATCGAGAAGAGGCTTCCGGCGTGCTGCACCCGATGCACCACACCGGCGTCGGTCAGTGCCGTCGAGGCGAGGCGCCCGATCTGCTCGGCGGCCGAGTCGAGCTTCGCGTAGACCTCCGGAGTGCAGTTGCGCAGGGTAGTCAGTCCGGAGGCGACCGCGACCGGATTGCCCGAGAGCGTCCCCGCCTGATAGACCGAACCGCTCGGAGCCAGGTGCGACATGACGGCCGCCTTGCCGCCGAACGCCGCTGCCGGCAGTCCCCCGCTCATCACCTTGCCGAACGTGAATAGGTCGGCCTCGACCGGGTCCAGACCGTACCAACCGGCCGCCGATACACGGAATCCGGTCATCACCTCGTCGGAGATGAGCAGCGCCCCGTGGCGTGCGGTGATCTCCCGCAGCCCGGCGTTGAAGCCAGGGTCAGGGGCGACCGCTCCCATGTTGCCGGCCGCCGCCTCGGTGATAACACAGGCGATGTCCGCGCCGCCGGCGGCGAAGGCCGCCTCGACCGCGGCGAGGTCGTTGTACGGGAGCACGATCGTCTCGGCCGTCTGGGCGCCGGTGACGCCGTCGGTGTCCGGCTGAGCGAACGTGACGACCCCGGATCCCGCCGCAGCCAGCAGTGCGTCGACGTGTCCGTGATAGCAGCCGGCGAACTTCACGACCTTGTGCCGTCCGGTCACTCCACGGGCCAGCCGGATCGCACTCATCGTCGCCTCGGTGCCGGAGTTCACCAGCCGCACCTGCTCCAGCGCGCCACCCGAACCCACGGCATTGACCCGGTTGATGATCTCCTCGGCGAGTTCTACCTCACCCAGCGTCGGCGCTCCGAAGGAGAGGCCAGTGACGGCCGCCTCCCGGACCGCCTCGACCACCGCCGGGTGCGCATGGCCAAGCACCATCGGTCCCCAGGAGGAGACCAGGTCGACGTAGGTGCGCCCGTCGGCGTCGGTGAGGTAGGCGCCCTGCCCCCTGACCATGAAGCGCGGAGTCCCGCCGACGGCCTTGAAGGCACGGACCGGCGAGTTCACCCCGCCCGGGATTACTCGCTGGGCACGCTCGAAGAGCTGGGCGGAGATGGGTGCGTCGGTCACGGTGTCTACTCTGCCACCGGCGGTGCGAGCGTCCGCACCATGACCACCCGTTCCCCGGCCCGGTCGAAGCCGGCCGCCGCCTCGGCCGCCCGGATGGACTCCAGACCGGGGCTCAGCTTGCCGGCCCGGATGAAGCCGCGGGTGGCGAAGAACGGGGCGTTCCAGGAGACGTCACTGTAGGTGGAGAGCGTGATGGCCCGAAAACCCTGCTCAGCCGCCCATGCGCAGGCGCTCTCCAGCAGCGCTGAGCCGATGCCCTGCCGCATGTGGGCCGGGAGCACGGCCAGGGCCGAGAGGTGCGCTCGGCCGTCGACGACCCGTACCCGGGCAACGCCGACCAGTGGGTCACCGGCGCCAATGGTCACGAGCTCTGGGAAGTCGGCGTCGGGCGCCTCACCGCGAGGGGGAAGTGGGTGACCGGCGACGGTGAAGAGTGCACCGGATCGCTCGATGACCTCGTCGACCTCGTCCGAGTCCCCCTCCGGCACGACCCGGATCGGCTGCTCGTCGCCGGTTCGTAGGCGAAGCGCGTCGATGAGACGCTCCGGATCGCGGGTGGCGACGATGATGCTGCTGTCGTCGACCAGGTGCAGGATCACATCCTGGAACCCGCGCGGCGAACCCTCGCCGACCATCCGTCCGAGAACCCGGTAGGTGGTGGTGCCCTCTTCAGCCAACCCGACGATGCTCGATCGCTCGATAACGTCCAGGCCCACGCGGACCTCCTGCGTGGTCACCACCAACGACCGGCGGGTCTTCGCGGCGCGGGTTGCCAGTACGTCCGCACCGACGACGATCGCGAAGGCAGCCGCCCAGAGCAGGATGTGGGCCCAGCCGGACCCGACGACGAGGTCGAAGGCCAGCCCACCGATGAGGAAGGCGGCCAGCACCCAGGCCGTCGCGTAGCCGCGAGGCGGCTCGACGTAGACGACCTCGTTGGGAGGCTCCGTGGGCGCGCCTGCCTCCACATTGGGTTCCGGCGCACGCTCCGCTGCCGGTTCCGGTGCAGATTCCTTCGACTGCGAGTCGGGCGCCTCGGATTGCCCATCAGCGATCTCCGGAACGCGCGCGGGTTGCCCGTCGGGGCTCACCGCAGCAGACGGGCGGCGTCCACCGCCCAGTAGGTGAGGATGGTTGAGGCACCGGCACGCTTGATCGAGGTGAGCGTCTCGAGCATGATCCGGTCCCGCTCCAGCCAGCCCCGCTCGACGGCAGCCTCGACCATCGAGTACTCGCCGCTCACTTGGTAGGCGGCCACCGGCACCGGGGATGCGTCGGCGACGACCCGCAGAACGTCGAGGTAGGGCAGCGCGGGCTTCACCATCACCATGTCGGCGCCCTCGGCCACGTCCATCGCAACCTCGGCCAGGGCCTCCCGGGTCGAGCGCCGGTTGTCCTGCTGGTAGCTCATCCGATCGCCCTGCAGCGACGAGTCGACCGCCTCGCGGAACGGGCCGTAGAAGCCGGAGGCGTACTTCGGTGCGTAGGCCAGGATCGCAGTGTCGGCGAAACCTTCGGCGTCCAAGGCGGTGCGCACGGCGGCGACCTGGCCGTCCATCATGCCGCTGGTGCCGAGCATGTGCGCTCCGGCCCGCGCCTGGGCCAGAGCCATCGACGCGTAGCGCAGCAGCGTCGCGTCGTTGTCGACCGCGCCCGCCTCGTCGAGAACGCCACAGTGCCCGTGATCGGTGAACTCGTCGAGGCACAGGTCAGCCATCAGCACCGTCTCGTCGCCGAACTCGGCCCGCAAGTTCCGGAACGCGACGTTGAGGACGCCGTCTGGGTCGTCGGCCCCGGAGCCGACTCCGTCCTTGGTCGTGGGGACACCGAAGAGCATCAGCCCACCGACGCCGGCCTCGACCGCATCGTGCGCGGCCTTGAGCAGTGACTCCTGGCTGTGCTGCAGCACGCCGGGCATCGAACTGATCGGCACCGGCTCGGTGATGTCTTCGCGGACGAACATCGGCAGAACAAGGTCGGCCGGGCGAACCGCGGTCTCCGCAGTGAGCCGGCGCAGCGCGGCAGTGGAGCGCAGACGGCGCGGTCGGAAGACAGGAAACCCAGGAAGTACCGGCAGTTCAGTCACCGAACCAGCCTACGCCGCGGGAGTTGAGGCCGAGACCGGTTGTCATCGAGGCAACGCGGGCGACCGGCCCATCCTCGGGTCGTCCGACGCATTCGAAAACTCGGGACTAGAAGAGCGGCGGCATCGGGCCGGTGACGTGGCGACCGACGACCTCGTCGCCCGACTCACCGATCGAGCTGACGACGACCTTGTTGCGCCCGCCGTTCTTGGCGCGATACAGCGCGGTGTCGGCGGCCTGAAGTAGCTCATCCATCGTCGCCCCATGATCAGGGAAGCAGGCGAGCCCAATGGACAGGGAGAGCGCTGGCCCTCGGCCAGGTACAGCGGCGTCCAGCCGGAGCTCGCGCACCTGCTCGCGGACGCGCTCAGCCACCGAGAACGCCTCATGCACGCTTGCCCGCGGCAGGAGGGCGACGAACTCTTCGCCACCAAACCGACCGATGCTGTCGTAGTCGCGCATTTCGTGCCGCAGCAGATCGGCGATGGCAAGGATTGCCTGATCGCCAACGAGGTGTCCGTAGCTGTCGTTGACCGCTTTGAAGTGATCGAGGTCGAGCAGCAGCACAGCGATCGGGTAGCGCTCGCGCTCAGCGCGTCCGAGTTCCCGAACGCCGATACGGTGCCAGGTCGGCGCGTTGAGCAGGCCGGTCTTGGCATCTGTTGAGGCATCTTGTTCGAGTTTGCGAACGAGCGACGCGCGTTCGAGTACAAGAGCTGACGGGATAGCGAAAATCACCATTGAGGGCTGGCGAAGACACGCGAGCCCAAGTAAAACCCCTAAGCAGAGCGTCGCGATCTCGAGCATTTTTTCGCCGAAGTCTCCGACAAGCTCCGACGGTTTTCGAGAGCCGGTGGAAAAGAAGACGGCCAGACCAACTGTGATGTCGTTTACCGTCATGTACGCAAGTGCAACAAGCGCGTAAAGAATAGGTACCGCAAAGAAATGCGGCGATGACTGCAAGTAGTACGGCATGAACACGAGGACGCCCGCCGCTGCGAGGGCAGACAATGAATGTGAAGCCCACGTGAAAACTCGTCGGTAGGCGGGCACGCCTTCACGTCTCTGCTGTCGAATCCACAGATAGATTCGGAAGATTGTGATGAAAACCACTACCAGCAATGGCCTCAGAACGATGACTCCGGCGATGATCCATACCGAGGTCATGTCGGTGTATCGCGTGTCTCTCAGGCGGCTGAGAAAGTGGGCTACACCTCGCTCAATTTCTTCGAAAAGCAGCGCACACCCGAGCAATGCCGTGAATTCCAGCGCCTGGTGAGATGAAAGGTGGAAACCGGAGGCCAAGCGAAGTGCGATAATAAGGACCGAGAATTCGACGGTCCCGAGCAGAAGTAGCAGCTTGCCAGAGTTTTGCCACACGGGCCAAGACAGCACATCGAAGCGGGACAGACGCTTTCGCGACGCCTCGCTCGCCTCCATAATTGAACTCCGCACTGTACCGGTTGGTGGTGTCTCACAGTAGCTGACTGCATCTCGATCTGTCACGTGCTGTTCCGCGCCTGTGGATCGACTGCACATGTCGCTCCACCCGAGCCGCGCAGTCTGAAATATCCCGTTCGCGTTTCCGATTTTAGAGCAGAGAGGCATCAGCCGTGAACAGCAACTCTTGGTAACCGCCGCCGGGCCACTACCCACCACGACCCGAACGGAGCCCCCCGTGAACAGCAACTCCTGGTAACCACCACCGGACCACTACCCACCACGACCCGAACGGAGCCCCCCGTGAACAGCAACTCCTGGTAACCACCACCGGACCACCACCCACCACGACCCGAACGGAGCCCCCCGTGAACAGCAACTCCTGGTAACCACCACCGGACCACCACCCACCACGACCCGAACGGAGCCCCCCGTGAACAGCAACTCCTGGTAACCACCACCGGACCACCACCCACCACGACCCGAACGGAGCCCCCCGTGAACAGCAACTCCTGGTAACCACCACCGGACCACCACCCACCACGAGCCGAACGGAGCCCCCCGTGAACAGCAACTCCTGGTAAAGGCATCACCAAAAAGCGCGATTTGACCGTCGGCTCAATGCGAAGTTGACGGGCTCTGCTTCGTCCACCGCCGGAGCAGCAAGACAGCTAAACCGGCACCGATCGCACCCGATATCGCCACCGCACGAGCCACCCCAAGCTGGTCAGCGACGACACCGCCGAGTGGCATGGCGATTCCCTGGGCCGTCGCTAGCGCTGCAGCCGCAAGTCCGATGGTCTGCCCGCGCGATTGGTTTCCGATCCGCGATGTAAACAAGGTGATGGCTTGCACGAAGTAGGCGCCGAAGAGACCGGTCAGACTCCAGAGGAGCACGCTCACTCCGAGGCCGGGATGAAACGCACACAGCATCAGCGGTACGCCCGCCGCGATAGCTAGCCGAGGCATGGCGAACGATCGCTGCCGGTCGTTCAACAGGTGCGAGAGGGCGTAGGCGCCTACCGCGGTGCCGGCCGGAGTAGCTGCCAGCAGCAAACCCGTCCCGATGCTCCCAGCTCCCACCGAATGCGCGTAGGGCGACGCCATCCCCTCCTGAAGGGTGTAGCAGGCGCTCATCCAGATCATGTATGCGAGCAAGCGTAGATACCGGTCAGCAAAGAGGCCGCGAGTCGCGTTGGCGATCGACCTCAAATACTCGCCATCGAGCTCGACGAACGTGGCAGGCCTCCACTTCAAGCCACCTCGCAGCAGCGCGGCCGACACCCCGAATGTCACGGCATCCGCCGCAAGTCCGGTTCGTGCGCCAAGCACGGCGACGACGATTCCTCCAAGAGCAAAGCCGATGAGCTGACTCAACTGGTTCGTAGTTGCACGAAGCGCATTGGCGACGGGAAACGTCTCCCGTGCAAGGATTTCTGGGAGCGAGGCATTCTCCGCCGAGGCGAACAGCGAACTCAGCACCGAGTTCACCGCAACCACGACGCAGACCGCCGCGGTGGGCAGCGTGAAGAATGCGATCGACGCCACCAGCACGCCTCGGGTGACATCACAGGTCACCATCACGGTGCGCCTGGGATAGCGGTCGGCCAGCCCTGACAGAAAGACCCCGCCGATGAGCGCCGGCAAGTACGACATGCCGAAGACGAGAGCCGTCAGCGCGGCGGACCCGGTCTTGGAGAAGACCAGAACCGCGATGGCGACCCGTGTCAGCTGGTCGCCCAGGGCCGATTGGGTGTCGGCGATCCAGAGCCACCGAAACTCGCGGACCCGAAGTGCGTCCCGAAAGGTCGGGTTGCTGGTCGTCACCGTCACTGCGCCGACCTCACTCGCCGTCCGTCTCGACTGATCAGGGAGGACTCAGCCCGCACTCCGGACAGCGTGATGCCCATCCGGAGAGACCGCGAGGAAGTGCTAGCGACGCCGGCTGGACTGCTTCTTGGTGGCGACCAGGGCCGCCTTCTCCCGCTCCTCGATGGCCCGGGCGGCGGCGTACTCGGCAAGTGCTTCCACGAGAGCACCGACGGTCGCCTCCTCGGGCTGGACGTCCACACGAAGTCCGAACTCGCGGGCGGTCGCTGCAGTCTGCGGACCGATAGCCGCAACCACAGTCTTCAAGTGTGGTTTACCCGCAATACCGACGAGGTTACGCACCGTAGACGAGGAGGTAAAACATACGGCCTGGAACCCACCCGACTTGATGGCGTCCCGGATCTCGGCCGCCGGCGGAGCCGCCCGCACCGTGCGGTAAGCCGTCACGTCGTCGATCTCCCAGCCCCGCTCGCGCAGACCCGCGGCCAGCGTCTCGGTGGCGATGTCGGCCCGGGGCAGCAGCACCCGGTCGATCGGGTCGAGCACGTCGTCATACGGCGGGAAGTCCTGCAGCAGACCCTCGCTCGACTGCTCACCCGAGGGCAGCAGCTCCGGGTTGATGCCGAAGGCGCGAACGGCGTCGGCCGTCGACTCGCCGACGCAGGCGATCTTCACGCCGGCGAAGGCCCGGGCGTCGAGGCCGAACTCCTCGAACTTCTCGCGGACGGCCCGCACCGCATTGGTCGAGGTGAAGACGATCCACTCGTAGCGGCCGGTCACCAGACCCTTGATCGCGCGCTCCATCTGGGTCGGCGTCCGCGGCGGCTCAACGGCGATCGTTGGCACCTCGATCGGCACCGCACCGTGCAGGCGAAGCCGGTCGCTCATGGTCGCCGCCTGCTCCTTGGTGCGCGGGACCAGCACCTTCCAGCTGTACAGCGGGCGCGACTCCCACCAGCCGAGCTTCTCGCGCTGCGCGGTGGCCTTGCCGATCGTCACCACCAGCGTTCCGGCCATACCGACGGCCGCCAACTCCAGCTCGCCGAGAGTGCCGGTCACCGTCTGCTGGCGCGTTCCGGTCGAATCGCAGCTGACCGTCACCGCGGTGTCCGGCTTCAGGCCGCCGGAGACGAGACGCTCACCGACGCTCTGCAGCTGGGCCGACGGAACGCTGAGCACCAGGGTGCCCGGCGCGTGGGCCAGCGAGTCGAAGTCCACCGCCTCGAGGTCGGCCAGGTCGGCTTCGGTCCGCACCGAACCGCCCGGTGTTCCCGCATAGGCAGCGGTACCAGCACCAACGGAGAGGCCGGGCACGATCTCGAACGCGATGCTGCTGCGCGAGACGGCGAGCACCTCCTTGACCCCGCTGTCGCTGCCGAAGACGTCCCCGGCGATGAGGCGAACCACGTCACTGCCGTGCTTGGTCTCGGTGACGACGGCCTTGGCCGCATCGGCGGCGACGTTGGAGGCGACCCGCACCTCACCGGTGGCCAGACCCGTAATCGCCGCCGGGACATCGGCGTCGGCGAAGACGACGGCGGCCCGGCTCAGGGCGTCCACCGCATTCACGGTGAGCAGTCCGGGATCACCGGGTCCGGCACCTACGAAGGTCACGCGGCCAGCAGGCTTACGCTCTCGGGTCATGAGGGGCTCCCCATCAATTTGTCAGCGCCTTCGGCGAGGAGTTCAGCGGCGAGCCGCCGCCCCACACCATCGGCATCGGTTGCCGGACCGGTCGCAGTGAGTCGGACGGCGTCGCTGCCGTCTATCGCTGTGACCGAGCCGCGTAGGAACATTTCAAGCCCGTCATCGCCGTCGACCACTTCGGCCAACGCGCCAACGGGGGACGAGCATCCGGCTTCGAGCGCTGCCAGCAGCGCCCGTTCTGCATCCACGGCCGCGCGAGTATCGGTATCATCCATTGTCGACACCACGGCGGCCGTGGCCAAATCTCCAGCTCGTACTTCGATCGCCAGCGCACCCTGGGCCGGTGCCGGGAGCATCTGGATCGGATCGAGAATCTCGGTGACCTCGTCCTGGCGTCCGAGCCGACGCAGTCCGGCCATCGCCAGCACGACGGCATCCAGCTCACCGCTCGTCACCTTGCCCAGCCGGGTGTCGACGTTGCCACGCAGGCCGACGATCTCCAGGCCCAGGCCGAGGGCGCGCAGCTGAGCCGCCCGCCGCGGCGATCCGGTGCCGACCCGCGATCCAGGCGGGAGTTCACCCAGGGTGAGCCCGTCGCGGGCCACCAGGCCGTCGCGCGGATCCTCGCGCGTCGGAACGGCCGCCACCACGATGCCGTCCACCGGCGCCGTGGGGAGATCCTTGTACGAGTGAATGGCGATGTCGATCTCGTTCTTTAGCAGCGCCGAACGCAGTGCCGTCACGAAGACGCCGGTGCCACCGATCTGCGAGAGCGCCGCGCCGTTGACGTCGCCTTCGGTGACGATGGTGACGATCTCCACCGGCACACCCAGTGCCTCGACGAACTGGTTCGTCTGGGTCCGCGCCAACGCACTCGCCCGGGTGCCGACCCGCAGGGTCTTCGTCGACGTCATCGCTTCTTCTCCCGGCCGGCGCGCGGAACCAGGACCGACTCCGCGGTGGCCGCGTCCAGGTCGAAGAGGTCGCGCAGCGCCTGGGCATACTGATCCCCGCCCGGCGTGCTGGCCAGCTCCTTCACCCGAACCGTCGGCGCGTGCAGCACCTTCTCGACAGCGCGTCGGACGGCGTCACTCACCTCACGGCGGGTCGCCTCGTCGAGCGCGGGCAGCCGCCCATCGAGACGAAGCAGCTCGGCGCTGATCACCTCATTGGCCCGTTCGCGTAGCGCACTCACCGTCGGCGCCACGGCCAGCTGCTGCTGCAACTTGAGGTAGGCGATGAGTTCCTGCGCGACGATGTTGTTGGCCAGCCGCACTTCACTGTCACTCACCAGGGCGCCGTCGGAGCGGAGCGAGTCCAGGTCGACGTAGCTCACGCCGGGCAGCGTCGCCACCTGCGGATCGACGTCGTGGGGCAGGGCGAGATCGAGGACAACCTGCGGACGTCCGTCGCGGGTCGAGAAGTGCTCGAGTTCAACGACGAGCCCGGTCGCTCCCGTGCAGCTGATGATCAGGTCGGCGGTGGCGATGACGTCACCGAGGTGATCGAGCGTCACCGAACTGCCGCCGAGGCTCTGAGCCAGCCGCTGCCCGCCTTCGACGGAACGGTTCGCGACGACGAAGTCGCTGACGCCCACGCGGCTCAGGGTCGCTCCGGCCAGCGCGCCCATAGATCCCGCGCCGATGATGAGGGCCCGCTTGCCGGCGAGCGGCCCGAGAACCCGCGAGGCATTCTCCAGCGCCACGGAGACGATCGAGGCGCCGGCACGGTCGATGCCGGTGTCGGTGTGCACCCGCTTCCCGACCCGAAGCGCCTGCTGCACCAGCTCGTGCAACACGGTGCGGACGGTGCCCGCCTCGGTGCCATTGGCGTAGGCCAGGCGCAGTTGTCCGAGGATCTGCGACTCACCGACGACCATGGAATCCAGGCCGGCCGCCACCGAGAAGACGTGCTCGACCGCCGCTTCGGCGAAGTGCACGTAGAGGTGATCGACGAGGTCGGTCACCGACAGTCCGGCGTGACGCGCGAGCACGTTGGTTATCTCGGCCACCGCGGGATGAAAGCGATCGACGTCGGCGTAGACCTCGATGCGGTTGCAGGTCGACAGCAGCAGCACCTCCGAGATCGCCTCGGCGAGCTGCAGCTCTCCGAGGATCTTCGGGGCGTCGTCGGCTGAGACGCTCGTCTTCTCCAGCACCGGCACCGGCGCGGTCTGGTACGACAGGCCTACCACCAGAACGCTCATCGGCTGGCCTCCCGCTGCGGAGTCTGCTTCCGAGCGCTCATCGCCAGATGGCGGTGCTCCTTCTGGTTTTCGTGGAAGGAGAGGATCTGCAGCTCGGCGGCGAGGTCGACCTTGCGGACGTCGACGTCCGGGGGCACCGATAGGACGGTGGGGGCGAAGTTGAGGATGCTGCTGACGCCGCAGGCGACGAGCCGGTCGCAGAGTTCCTGAGCCGCCGGGGCCGGGATGGCCAGCACGGCGATGTCGATGTGGTGGGTGAGCACGATCTGCTCCAGGAAGGCCACATCCTGCACGGTGAGGCCGCCGATCTGCGACCCGATCCGGGTCGGGGCGGCATCGAGCAGGGCGGCGATCCGGAATCCGCGAGTGGCGAAGCCGGCGTACCCGGCGAGCGCCTGCCCGAGGTTGCCGATGCCGATCAGCGCGACCGCCCGGTGCACTGTGATGCCGAGGGTGCGCGAGATGAGTTCGGTGAGCGTCTCCACGTCGTAGCCGACGCCGCGAATGCCGAAGGAGCCGAGGAAGGAGAGGTCCTTGCGCAGCATCGCCGAGTTCACACCGGTGGCCGACGCCAGCTCGTCCGAGGAGAGGGTCGTGACGCCACGCTCCTCGAAGGAGTCGAGCACCCGCAGGTAGGTCGCCAGCCGGGCCACCGTCGCCTCCGGGATCGCGCGATCCTCCGGCGCCGACTCGCTGTCGGCGGTAACCGCTTCCGGCAGCTCACCCTCGCCGACGTGCATGCGAGTGCTGCGCAGATTCTCGCGACGGATGGTCATCGGCCCCTCTTGGCGGGCCGGTTCCGCGCCTGTCACCGAGGGGGCGCAGGTGGTTGCAGAACCGGTGTGATAGAAGCAGGTTGGACGCCGCGAACGGTACGCCGCTTGTGAAAGCTTTCCCAAATCGCCGACCACTGTGATATGCGGCCCCCAGGCGCCGAACCGAGCAGTCCGGCGACAGTCAAATCACGCGGCCAGACGGGGAATCTCCCCTAAATACAGGCGAAAACCCTTAGCGAACGCACGCCGAGGGACAGCAGCCACATCGCCCGCTGCGCCACGTCGACCCGAGGACAGTAACGACGATCACTCTCATCGCTTCACAGGTTTCTTCAGCGCCTTGCGGAACCGCTTCTCCTCCAGGCGCCAGTAGCCGTGTTCGCGGCCGTCGATGAGGATCACCGGCACCCGATCGGAGTACTCGTCGGCGCGCGCCGGATCGGCATCCACGTCCAGCTCTTGGTATCCGAAACCGAGCTCCGCGCGCAGCGGCGCCAGCTGGGCGCTCGCCTCCTCACAGAGGTGGCAGCCCACCCGGGTGATCAGCGTGACGTGGTGGTCGGCGGCGCCCATTCGAGCAGGCTAGCTCAGTGGGTGACGTCTTTGAGCAGACGCCATTTCTGCACCTTGCCGGTGACGGTGTGCGGCAGCGCGTCGACGATCCGCACCCGCGTCGGCAGCTTGTAGCGGGCCAGCGACGTCGCCGACTTGGCCACCAGCTCCTCGACCTCCAGCGTCTCGCCCCGGGCCGGCACCACGAAGGCGGCCACCGCCTCGCCGGTGAGCTCGTCCGGTATGCCGACGACGGCGACCTCGGCCACCCCGGCGACCTGACCGAGCACCCGCTCCACCTCGGCCGAATAGACATTGAAGCCGTTGACGATGATGAGGTCGCTGGTGCGCCCGACCAGTAGCAGGGCCCCGCTCGATTCGATGATCGCGATGTCGCCGGTGGAGAACCAACCGTCCTCGTCCGGGCCACCGCGGCCGTCGGGCCAGTAGCCGGAGAAGAGATTCGGGCCGCGGACGAAGAGCTGCCCGGGGTCCTCGTCCTCGGCGTCGATCACCGAGCCGTCGGAGTTTCGCAGCTGCAGCTCAACCCCGGGCAGCGGCCGGCCGACCGATCCGGCCCGTGGTCTGCCGTCGGCCCCGATCGCGTTCAGGGCCAGCACCGGCGCGGTCTCGGTGAGTCCGTACCCCTCGAAGAGGGCTATACCTATGTCGGCGTAGCGCTGGACCAGGGTGGGCGAGAGGGGCGCCGCCCCGGAGAGAGCGAAGCGCACCGAGGCGAAACCGTCGGCGAACTCCGGATGGGCGGCCCACTGTACGAACATCCCCGGCGCCCCGACGACTGCGCTCACCTCTTCGGAGCGCATCGTGGCCAGCGTCGCCGCCGCGTCGAAGCGCTCGGCCAGCACCACGCTGGCCCCGACGTGCAGCGCGGCACAGAGGGCTGCGTTGAGCCCGTAGATGTGGAAGAGCGGAAGCGGAACCAGCACCACGTCCGAGGCGGTGATGATCGGCGGCTCGACGCCGGCGATCTGCGTCAGATTGCCCAGCAGCGCGCGCACCGAGAGCATCGCGCCCTTCGGGTAGCCACTCGTCCCGCTGGTGTAGAGGACGATGGCGATCGCCTCGCCGGTGCGGTCGGCTCGGGGGTCGTCGGTGGTGGCCGCCGCGGCCAGGAAGTCGGGCAGGGTGCGCGCTGCGTCGCTCGCCTCAGCGGCCCGGCCAGTGACGACCACCAACTCGACGGCCGAACGAGCAGCCGTCGCGGCCTCGGCCGATTCGGTGACGAGCAACCGGGCCCCTGAGTCGGCGAGGACGTAGTTCAGCTCGACGACGGTGTACCCCGGGTTCACCGGTACGACGACGAGCCCGGCCCGCAGCGCACCGAAGTACAGATAGAGAAACTCGACCCGAGCCCCCAGCTGAAGCACCACGCGATCCCCCGCCGTCAATCCGGCGGCCAGCATCGCCTGGGCGCAGCGGCTGGTCTCGGTATCGAGTTCGCCCCAAGTCACCTGGGACCGGCCGTCGGAGACGGCAACCCGCTGCGGATCGACACCGTCGAGGCGGACCAGGTCCGAGAGCCCAGCGAAGGTGGTGTCCTGGGATCGCGTCGGCGGCATCTGCACAGCCTTCCCGGCTCCCGCAGCACGCGCAAGAGCAACCAAAATTTCATGCGAAAAATAAGGCGCGAAACCGAGATTCGGGAGACAATCAGCGAGGCCGCAGCCACCGTGCGCGAAACCTGTTCCATTACCGCAACGCCAGGTAGGGTTGCCCAGAGTAATCGACGGACTCGAGGAGGCAGCCCTGAGGGGACGACACGCTGCCGACTACGCCCGTGGCAGGCTCCCCAGATCCGGGGAGCCGCTCCTTGCGTGACGCCAACGTGCTTCTTTCGTTCACTCGCGGGCGCAACCGCTCAGGAAATCCCCTCAATCTCCTCCGCCTGGAGCTCGCTCGCAGCCTCGCGCTGTCACGACGTCTGAATCCGTCGCTTTTCCCGACTCCAGCGCTCGCCGGCGGTGACGCCACGCCCGGTTATTACGGCATGACCTCACGCGAGATCCGGCCGGCGATTCCCCGGCTTCCCTTCCGACAGCCGGCCGAGACGGGCGCTCGGGACGAGGACCCAGTCGCGCCCGGGCACGAGACCTCGCTGAACGGGTTAGGCCAGGTGGAGGGGCTCGACTCCCCCGACCGTCGCGACGACAGCGGCGATCTCGACGGGCCGATCGACGCCGAACACGCCGAGACCTGGCTGCTCGTGAAGCGGGCCCAGAACGGCGACGGCGAAGCCTTCGGCGCTCTCTATGACCGCTACGTCGACGCGGTGTTTCGGTTCATCTTCTACCGGGTACATGATCAGCAACTGGCCGAGGATTTCACTAGCGAGACCTTCCTGCGGGCGCTGCGGCGCATCAGTGTCATCACCTATCAGGGGCGCGACATCGGCGCCTGGTTCATGACTATCGCCCGCAACATCGTTCTCGACCACGTCAAGTCGGCCCGCAACCGGCTGGAGTTCACCACCGGTGAGGTCGTTGAGGACGAACGCTCCGAGCCGAGCCCCGAAGCGGCCGTGCTGACCATGCTCAGCAATGACCGGCTGATGGCGGCGGTCAACGCGCTGGGCGACGAACAGCGTGAGTGCGTGGTGCTTCGTTTTATCCAGGGTCTGTCGGTTGCCGAGACCGCCGAGATCATGGGAAAGAAGGAGGGCGCGATCAAGGCACTGCAGCATCGCGCCATTCGGAAGCTGGCCACCGACGTGGCGGGTGATCTGACGTGACATACCGCATTGCCTGTAACTCGGCGTATCGAAACGGCGAGTACGTCGTTGTTAACAGTGGGGTGTTTGACGGCTTGGGCCGTCGGGCCGGTACGGCCCAGTTGAATCAAACGCAGGAAATGTTTCATTTCTTCTTCCGGAATGCCCGGAAATCAGAGCTAGGAGGTGACCTTCGGTGCGATCGTTCCCGCCGCTAGGACACTTCCCGGACCCTGAGCAGTCCGACGATCCGGAGATCTCAGCCCTCCTCGACCAGCTGCGCGCCCTACCCCAGGGCCCGTCGCCGCGTGAGGAGTTCCGGCAGGAGCTGCGCAGTCAGCTCGTCGCGATCACCCCCCGCATCGTGGCCGAGTCGGCCGACGAGACTGACAGCGATCTGGCCACCGCAAGCTTCGCCGCCGACACCCGACTGCTGGCCGTGGCGACCGACTCCGACCCCACGCCCGATGCCGAAGCCACCGCAGCCGGCGCCGAGCCGACCAGCGACGATCTGGCCGCGCGCAGAATGCGCCGCCGCCGTCGCTACAGTGCCCTCGCCGTCGCCGCGATCGTGCTCATGGCACTGATGGCGACTACAGCGTTCCTCAGCGAGCGAGCGCTCCCCGGTGACGCGCTGTACGGCCTCAAGCGCAGCACCGAGAGCCTGCACCTGGCGCTGACCCGGGGTGACGAACCCCGCGGCAAGCTCAAGCTCGAGTTCGCTTCGACCCGCCTGCACGAGGTCTCCGGCCTGCTCAGTCGCGAGGATGCCGCCGCGCTCGGCGGCCCGCGTCTGGCCGACGGAAGCACGCTCAGTGCCGCCGGCGGCATCAGCCCGCACACCGCCGACCTCATCGCCAAGACGCTCAACGACGCTGACACCGACACCCGCCAGGGCATCGCACTCCTGACGCGGGCGGCCCTGAACCAGAAGTCGGCCGCGCCGCTGAGCGGGGTCAAGTCCTGGCTCAACGCGCAGTTGAACCAGCTCAACACGATCTCCAATCGCCTGCCCGAAGGTGCCCTGCGCGAACGCGCGGCCCAGTCCGTCGCGCTGGCCAAGCAGGTAGCGGTACGCACCGAGCAGATCAGCACCACCGCTGACTGCAGCTGCGCCCAATCGACCGGCTCGGATGCGCTGGGGCCGATTCCCTGCGCCGCCCCCGTTCTCTGCACGGTCCCGAGTCCCGGACCGACGGTGTCGCCGTCGCCGAGCCCGAGCGTGCCGACGGATCTCGCCTCGCCGACACCTACTCCTCCGGCGGGCCCGAATCTGACCACGCCACCGACGCCGGTCCCGACCGACGTCCCATCGGCCGGATTCCCGCCGATCACTGGCGGCGGCCCCACCGACACGCCGACCCCGCTGCCCACGCCGGTTCCGACCGACGTGCCACCCCCGCCGCCGACTCCGGTTCCGACGGACGTGCCACCCCCGCCGCCGACTCCCGTGCCGACGGATGTTCCGACACCGGTCCCGACCGACGTCCCGACTCCGGTCCCGACCGATACGCCAGTTCCGACGCCAGAGCCCACTCCGGTTCCGACGCCGGAGCCGACCGCTGTCCCGACCCCGGTGCCGACGCCGACTCCCGAGCCGACTCCGGTTCTCACGCCGACCCCGGAACCGGTTCCGACGCCCACGCCGACCGCGGCACCGACGCCGGTCCCCACCGCCACGCCGACGCCCGTCTACACCCCGACGCCGACGCCGTTCCACGACGGCTTCATCACCGGGCAGCTGACATCGGATAAGAGCTCCTACGTGGTCGGCGACGTAATCACGTACACCCTCACCATGCGCAACATCGGGTACGCCCCGGTGACGGTCAACTTCTCGGCCGAGGTCCCGACCAGCGTGACGGTCACCAGCGCGCCACCGTGCCTGCCCAGCGCCGGATCCAGCTGCGGCGCCGGGAGCGGCATCGACGGCAAGTTCGCGGTCTCCAACGTGGTCGTCGCGGTTCACGGCAGTGTGCAGTTCACCCTCACCGGTGTCGTCGCTGCGGCCGCCGACGTCCAGGCAACGGCTGACCTGATTCCGAGTGCCGCCAGCTGCCCGGCCGGCTGCGGCGGCGGGCACTTCGCCTCGCAGAACATCGTCGCGACCTCCGGTGCCGTGCCGGCTGGTCCGGCCCTGCTGACGCCGATCCCGACCCCGGCCTCGCCGGCGCACAGCCCGTCCGCGGAGCCGTCGGCGTCGCCGCAGAGCACCCCGGCCACCACCCCGGCTCCTGGTCCGTCCCCGACTCCCAAGCCGACGATCACGCCGAAGCCCACTCCCACCGGGAGGCCAGCCGTGACGCCGACACCGACCCCCGCGGCCAAGGGTCGGTGCGACATCACCCTCCCCGGCGGAATCCTGCGGGTCGAGTTGCCGTTCCCGTGCTCGCTTCTCACCGCCATCTTCAAGTAGCGCGTATATCCGGTCGGGCGACCGAGGAGAGCGGATGACAAGCCAGGTTCGTCACACGCGTCACTCTGGTTCGCCCATCCCCGACTCGATAGTCTGATCCGGTGCTGCTGCGATCACGGACCGTCTCATGACCGAACCAGACGTGTTCGCGGCGGCGGTGGAGATCGAAGCGGCCCTCGCGGTGCCAGCCGACCCGACCGCAGCAGCCTTCTTCGACGTCGACAACACGATGATGGTCGGGGCGTCGATCTTCCACTTCGCGCGGGGCCTCGCGGCTCGCGACTTCTTCGACTGGACCGACCTGCTCCGATTCGGGCTGCGCCAGGCCCGTCTCCGGGTGCGCGGTGAGTCCCAGCACGACATGGCCTCCACCCGCGAGTCGGCTCTGGCGTTCGTCGCCGGCAAGAGCGTCGAGGAGATCGTGACCCTCGGCGAGGAGATCTACGACGAGAGCATGGCCGACAAGATCTGGTCCGGGACGAGCGCGCTCGCGCAGATGCACCTCGACTCCGGCCAGCGCGTCTGGCTGGTCACGGCCACTCCGGTCGAGCTCGCCCGGATCATTGCCAATCGGTTGAAGCTCACCGGTGCGCTCGGCACCGTCTCCGAGACCGTGGACGGCCGGTACACCGGCCACCTGATCGGGGACGTGCTGCACGGCGAGGCGAAGGCGGCCGCGGTCCGGGCGCTGGCTGTGCAGGAAGGTCTCGACCTCAGCCGCTGTACCGCGTACTCCGACTCGATCAATGACCTTCCGATGCTCTCGCTCGTCGGCACGGCGGTAGCGGTCAATCCCGACGCCGAGCTACGGGCCGAGGCCCGGCGGCGCGGTTGGCAAATCCGGGATTTCCGCACCGGCCGGAAGGCCGCCCGCATCGGTGTCCCGACGGCACTCGGCGTCGGCGCGGTGGCCGGAGCGGTGGTGGCCGGCGCCGCTGTGCGCCGCGCCTACGCCGCTCCCCACAGCCCGCTGGCCCGACGTACCACGGCAACCCGACGGGCCAGCCTGGAGCTCCTGACGGCCACTGTCGATATGGCCGGGGCGCTGGGCTCGGCCGCGGTGCACACCACGACCCGCGCCGCGACCGGCACCGCCGAGCTAGCGCGGAAGTATCAGCGCCACACCGAACGGCGCTTGACCAGCAGCTTGTAGAGGGTGCTCTGAATCGTCTCGCGAACCCGGTCGGTCAATTCGAAGACGAGCATCGGGTCGTCGGCTCCGTCGCGCCCGTAGTTCGCCGTCTCGATCGGCGCCCCGAACTCGATGTACCACTTGCTGGGAAACGGCACCAGCCCCAGCGGACCGAGCCAGGGGAAGGTCGGAGTGAGCGGAAAATACGGCACATTCAGCAGGCGGGCCAGCGTCTTGGCGTTGCCCAGGACCGGATGAATCTCCTCTGACCCGACGATGGAGATCGGGATGATCGGCACACCGGCCCGTAGTGCGGCGGTGACGAATCCGCCCCGTCCGAAGCGCTGTAGCTTGTACCGCTCGCTGAACGGCTTGCCGATGCCTTTGAACCCCTCCGGCCAGACCCCGACCAGCTCCCCCTTGGCCAGCAGCCGCTCGGCGTCGGCGTTGCAGGCCAGCGTCGCCCCACTCTTGCGGGCGAGCGGCGCGAGACCGGGCGTGGTGAAGACCAGGTCGGCACCGAGCATGCGCAGGTTGCGATGCCCGGGCGTCTCAGCATGAACCGCGACGGCGGTGATGGCGCCGTCGAGGGCCCAGATGCCGCCGGCGTGGTTGGCCACGAGCAGCGCACCACCCTCGGCCGGGATGTTGTTGATCCCGAGCACTTCGGTGCGGAACCATTTCTTGTACATCGGGCGGAAGGCGGGGACCAGAACGTTCTCGACGAGCTCCGGATCGAAGCCGAACTCGTCGACGTCGTAGTCGCCGGTGATCCGCCGGCGAAGGAAGGCGAGCCCCGAGGCGATCTTGCGCTCCAGCGGCGAGGTGGGTCCCTCACCGAGTGGCTCTTCGAGCGCGGCGGGTGCGCTCGCCTCGGCCACGGGTTCCGCAGCCGGCTGATCGCCGTTGGAGGGGTGACGGGCCGCTGAGTCCTCCTGGGCCACCGCGATCGGGGCCGGCGTGGGGAGCAGCTGCTCGACGGGCTCGGTCGGGGCCACCGGGGGCGTCGGGGCCGTCGGGGCGACGGGCTCCGGCGCCGCCGAAGCCGCTGGACGCTTGGCCGCACGAGCCTTGGGACGAGCCGCCGTCGCCTCAGCGGCTGACCGGGAAGGGCTCGGTGTGGTGACGGCCTCCGGTTCGACCTCGCCGCGCCCTTCGGTACCGGGGCGCTTCTCCGAGATCGCGCGCTGCTGAGCCGCGGCGCGCTGGGTCGCCGCCGGCTGGGCCTTGGCCGCGGGACGGGTACGGGGCGGCCGCTGGGTCTGCGGGCGCACCGGCCGAGCGGTCGACTCCACCTTCGCTCCGTCCGGCTGGGTAGCCGGATCCGGTGCATGAAGTTGGATGACTCTTGCCTCAGGCACGCCCGATCACTCCCATTCCCGCGTGGACAAACTTGTCGATCGCCAATTCAGCCTGCCGGACCTTCTCCCGCGACACGATCGCCGGCACCGGCCGTCCGGTGAGGTAGTCGTCGAAAGCCTGGGCCGTCGTGTGGCGCGGCGTGTAGCCGAAGGTGTTGCGCAGCCGGGTGATGTCGACCTGGCGCCCGTAGACCAGGAACTGCAGCTGCTCCGGCGAGAAGTCCACCCGGCCGCTGCTACGCACGAGCCGGCTGACGAATTCGACCGCCGGAGACGGCACCGGAAGGCCGATCCGCCCGGCCCGGCGAATCGCCTGGGAGAGCACCAGCGTCCCCTCGCCAGCGACGTTGAAGACACCCGGCCGGTCACTCGTTGCGGCAAGGCGCAGCACCTCGATGGCGTCGTCCTCGTGCAGCAGTTGGATCCGCGGGTCGAAGCCGAGCGCGGTCGGCACCACCGGCATCGCCAGGTAGCGGGTCAGCGGGGTCTCGATCACCGGGCCGATGAAGTTGGCGAAGCGGAGCACGGTGACGGCGATGTCCGGGCGGCGCCGACCGAAGCCGCGCACGTACCCCTCGACCTCGACGGCGTCCTTGGAGTAGCCCGCGCTCGGGAGCCGGCGGGCCGGCAGATCCTCGGTGAAGACGGCCGGGTCATGCGGGCTCGAGCCGTAGACCGATGTCGTCGACTTCACCACCAGGCGGCGCACCGTCTCGGATTTCTGGCAGGCGGCCAGCAGCTGCATGGTGCCGATGACGTTCATTTCCTTCATCGACGTGCGCCCACCGGCCATGTGCGGGGTCGCCGTGACGGAGGCGTGGACGACGGTCTCGACGCCGGCCTGCGCGATCACCTTGGCGATCAGCGGATTGCGGATGTCGGCCCGCATGAACTCAGTGCGTCCGAGCAGCGCCAAGTCGGCCTTCGAGGGTGGCGTCGTGTCGACACCGATAACCCGCACGACCGACGGATCAGCCGAGAGTTGTGCAGCCAAGCGGCTGCCCAGGTATCTACTGACGCCTGTGACGAGGACGACACTCGGCATGCGCTGTCTCCTGACTGAGCAGAGCGATCGCGGGCTCGTTCATACTAAGACGACACTGTTACAGACGCGCTACGCTCAGCCATCATCGACGGGCGATCACAGGCAACTGCCAGCAAAACAAGACCCGTCACCGAGCGGCGCCACGGCCGGGAAACCTGCCGTGGCCGCGCGCTGCGGTCGGTTACTTCTTGTTGCGACGCTGAATGCGAGTCTTCTTCAGCAGCTTGCGGTGCTTCTTCTTGGCCATCCGCTTGCGCCGCTTCTTGATAACTGAACCCATGGAAAACCCTAACCGCGCTGAATTTTTCAGCAGTGTCGTCACCGATACGTGATCGGCTACAGCTGGTGATAGCGGCACAGAGGAGTGCCCGCTCGCATTGATGCTCGGCTCAGCTTACCCGCCAGCCGGTGACGGGCGAACCAGACGCGATACCGCCCACGGCCGAGCACCGGACCACGGGCAGCTGAAGCGCTCAGCCCGCTTCGATGAAGGCGGCCTGAAGGTAGTCGTGCACGGCGGCCTCGGTGACGCGGAAGGAGCGTCCGACCCGTACCGCCGGGAGTTCGCCACCATGCACCATTCGGTAGACGGTCATCTTGGAGACGCGCATGACGGCCGCGACCTCGGCCACGGTCAGGAATCGCACGTCCGCCAGGCCGTCGCCGATCGCGCGGGCGGACTCACCCTTGCGCATCTCGGCCGGGGGGGCGCCGATCTCCTGTCCGGATCCGGATGACTTGCGCGCCTTAGGCGCGTCCGAACCGGCCACTTTGCGCGCGCCGGCGCCGGTGGCAGCCTTGCGGGCTGGCGGGGTCGTGCTCATAGTTCACCTAGACCTTCGGCACGCGTCAGTGCGCTGGCTTCCCCACCAGCGAACGGGACACGCACGTGCTGGAAGAAGATTAGCGGTACTGGAGTGACTATGCGATACCTGTGAGGCATCAAGTTTCCAAAAACCGCCCAATTCGTCCCCGATACCGCCTCAGCCGCGACCCAATTCGCGACTTCGCAGGCAGGCAGCCTCGATTGCGGAGAGCAACGCGGCCCGTACTCCGTGGTTCTCCAGCTCGCGAATCGCCGCGATCGTGGTGCCGCCGGGGCTGGTGACGGCCTCCCGCAACTGCACCGGGTGCTCACCGGAGTCCCGCAGCATGACGGCGGAGCCGATCGCCGTCTGCACGATGAGTTGCGCCGAGAGGGCCCGGGGCAGGCCGAGCAGGATTCCGGCGTCGATCATCGCCTCGACCAGGAAGAAGAAGTACGCCGGACCGCTGCCGGAGAGAGCAGTGACGGCGTCGAGTTGGCTCTCGGGCACGTGCACGACCTCCCCGACCGCCAGCAGGAGGGCCTCGGCCACGGCTAGGTGCTCGACGTCCGCGTGCGCCCCCGGCGAGATCGCGGTGATCGCCTCGTCGACCAGGGCCGGCGTGTTCGGCATGCAGCGCACGACCGCGACCCCAGACGGTAGGCCGGCCTCCAGCTTCGCCGTCGTGATTCCGGCCGCCACCGAGACGACGACGTGCCGGTCCTGGGCGTACGGATGGATATCGGCCAGCAGCCGGTCGATGTCCTGCGGCTTCACCGCCAGCACCACCGTGTCGGCGAAGGAGAAGGCCTCCGCGTACTCGGTGATCTCGACGCCGTAGGTCTGGGCCAGATAGACGGCACGCTCGGGATACTTCTCGACGACCTGGACCCGATCCGGGGTAAGCGTCTCGCGTAGTAGCCCGGATAGCAGCGCCTCACCGATCTTCCCGCCTCCGAGAATTGCGACGTTTCCGCTAAGTACCGGTTTGTCACTGGACATTGCTCGACCCTTCGACGTGAATTGCGTGCCAATTCCGACTCGTCGCCGACGAAGCGCGCGGCGGCGGAAATGACGTTAGCCTGAGCGTCATCGGCAACCGCTTCGGCGCTCGGTGCTGCGATATATTCCGCAGTACGGCAGAGCGGGCGGCGAACTGGAGGAGCACGATTAGGTCGAGCGCACGTGGAGGGCTCAACTTGAGTTGCTCGCTCGCCGCGTGGCGCACCGCCGGCACCCGCAGGCCGGTCCGTCGCTTCGAGTTCGAGGACGCGACCCACCAGCGCCATCTCGCCCGCCCGTCGGCGCTCCAGCTCGCCGGCTCACCATCGCGAGTGCCGCGGGCGATGCCGCGCCGCTTCGCCGGTGGCGCCGCTTCGACGATCACTCCCCAGAACCGGCCCAGCAACGCCCGTCGCTCAGCACCCTCACCCCGGCGCCGCCTGCGATTGCAGGCCGAGGCCGCGCGACGCCGACAGCTTCCCCCCAATGAGCAGGCCTGCTCGATCGCCGGACGCTTCCGACGACGGGGCGTCCGGCCCGGTGTGCGCCCGCTGCCTCTGCGGGCCCGCACCCGCCGTCCGCCCCGCCGGGCGCAGCCGCCGGTGAGCGTGCGGGTGGAGACCCCGATCCGGGCGTCACTGCGCTTCTCGCGGCCTCGCTCGGAGGTGGAGCAGGACGCGCCGGCCGAGTCGATGCACGCGCTGCGCCGCCCGGCCCACGCGCTGCCCACTCCGGTCTCGAAGGTCCGCGACTCGATCGACCTGGTGTGGCTACCGAGACTGGCGGCGGCGGTTGACGGCGTTCGACTGCCGGCGGCGCTGCACCGTTCGCACCCGAAGCCGGTGGCCGAGCCGGTGCTGACGCCACAGGGCGCTGACGCCGCCGAGACGTTGGCACCGATTGCCCGCGAGGCGAGTGGGACCGGCGGACGGCGGCGGCGCCCCAACCATCGAGCCCCGAGCGGTCGGCGGGCCACGGCTCGGGTCGGCAGGCCTGCGCCGGCAGCAGCGGCTGCGGCCGTGGAGGCTCTGCCATCCGTCGACGTTCCGACGGTGGAAGGTCCGTCGGTGGAGCTCGCGCCGGCCGAAGTGTTGCCGGTGGCGGTCAGTCCCGTCGAAGCTCCACCGTTGGAGATCCCACCGGTCGAGGTTGTGCCAACTCCGGTGGCCCCACCGGTCGAGGTCGTGCCGGTGGCCCCGCCGATCGAGGTTCCGCCGGTCGAGGTCGCGCCCATGGCGGTCGCCGAGCCGGTCGTCGCGCCAACCCCCTCGAGGCCGATGCCGGCACCGAACTACCCGAAACCGAAGTCGCTGGCCGAGGTTGCCCACTTCGCGCCGTTCGTCGACCTCCCACCGGCGACGAAGCCAACACCGCCGGCACCTCCGACGACACCACCAGCACCGGCACCGACACCGGCACCGCCGACGACACCAGCGCCGGCCCCCACCGTCGTGGCATCAGAGACGCCGAAGCCAGAACCACGCGCAGCAAAACCAGCGCCAGAAACGCCAGCACCGGTCGAAGCACCACAGCCGCGGGTCACCCGGGCGAGCCGGCGGGCGGCCCGTGAACCCAACCCGTGGCTGCAGCGACTCGCCCTGGCCGGGCTCGGGCTTATCGTCCTCGCCATCGCCGTCTTCCTGGTCGTCATCGCCTTCCGCGCCAACGGCGGCACCGGCAGTCCCGTCGCCTCTAGCAGCGCAACCGCCAGCGGTTCGCCGAGTTCCCCGACGAATCAGGCCCCCACCTCCGGTCAGAGCGACGCGGCCCAGTGGGTCGAGGCCAACCTGGCCAAGGAGAGCGCGATCACGGCCGAACCGGCAGTGGCGAAACTCCTCACCGACGCGGGCTTCAGCAATGTCCGGACGACGACTGACTACAGCAAGCGCGGCATCGGCAGCTACCTCATCGTCAGCAACGCCGGCCGCACCGCCAGCGCGAACGACCCGACGCTGGCTGCGGCACTCTCCGGGTCGGCGCCGCTGGCCCGCTTCGGTGATGGCGCCGACCCGACCGACGTGCGGAGCGTCCTCAACCTGAGTGCGGCGGCGATCGACGCCCGCCGCTCGGCCGACCGGAGCCAGCGCATCAGCGCGGGGCAGGAACTGGTGACCAATCCGCGGATAGTCGCCTCCACCTCGGTGGGGTCGCAACTCGCGGCCGGGGTACTCGACATCCGGGCGGCGACCGTCTTGGCGCAACTGGCGGCCGAGAGCCCGGTGACACTGGTGAGCATCGATCCGGTGCCGGCGGAGACGCTGGCCGGCATGCCGGCTCGCCAGGTGACGATCTCGACCACGAAGACGTCGAACCTCATCGCGACGGTGCGAGCCCTGCCGGCCGACCTCCAGCCGACCCAGTTCATCGCCAACGCCACCGGCGGCCAACTCAGCTGGCCGGTCCTCTTCGCGCCGCAGGTGTAGAGGCTCGCCCGCGAGCTAGGCCGGCGCCTTCACCAGGTGGAGCCGGCAGAAGGCCAGAGCCTCGGCCAGATCAGCCTCACGCTCGAACCGATCGACCGCCTTGCGGGTGTTCACCTCGACGATCACGTGGCCGGTGAAACTGCCGGCGGCCAACCGCTCGAGAATCTGCGCGCAGGGCTGGGTGCCGCGTCCGGGCACCAGGTGCTCGTCCTTGTTCACGCCGGTGCCGTCGGCGATGTGCAGGTGGGCCAGGCGATCGCCCATCGCATCGAGCATGGTGATGGCGTCAGACTGCGAGACGGCGGAGTGGGAGAGGTCGAGGGTGTAGTCCCGGTAGGGGTCTACCTCGGCGGCAACGTCCCACGACGGCTCGTACGCGCTCATGGTGCGGCCCCGGACGCGCAGCGGGAACATGTTCTCGACGGCGAAGCGGACGTCCGTCTCGTTGGACATCTGCTCGATGCCGGTGTGAAAGCGCCGCGAGTAGTCGCGCTGCCAGCGAAACGGCGGATGCACCACGACAGTCTGGGCGCCGAGGAGCTCAGCCGCCGCCTTCGCCTTCTGCAGCTTCACCCACGGGTCGGGTGACCAGACCCGCTGCGTGATGATCAGGCACGGCGCGTGGACGGCCAGGATCGGCATCGCGTAGTGCTCCGAAAGCTTCAGCAGGGCGGCCGGATCCTGGCTCACCGGATCCGTCCAGACCATCACTTCGACGCCGTCATACCCTAGTTTTGCTGCCAATTCGAAGGCGGCGGCGGTCGACTCCGGGTAGACCGAGGCGGTCGAGAGCCCCACGCGGGAGTGGGAGACGCGCAGCGCCCGCGACCTCGTCATGCCTGCAAGATTAGTCACGCCACCGCCGTTAGTCGCGGCAGCCGAGCGCAGCCGACGCGCAGAACATCACAGCTGATCAATGCGCTGCAGGATGACACCTTCGCGCAGCGCCCACGGCGAGAGCGTCAGCTGCTCGACCCCAAGTGCGTCCATGGCTGCGGCCGCCACCACCGCGCCGGCCAGTGTCTGATGCGAACGGCTCGCACTCACGCCGTCGAGTTCGGCCAGATCGGTCGAACTCATCCGGGAGATGAAGGAGGTGACCTGACGCAGGCCGTCACGAGTGATCACCCGGCGCGTGCGCGGACCGGCCGATGACGGCGCGGCACCGGCCAACCGGGCCAGCGTGCGGAACGTCTTGCTGGAGGCGACGACGTGATCGGCCGGCCCCGAGGCCAGCAGCTGGGCGGTCGGTCCAGCCAACTCGGCGTCGACGAACTCGCGCAGGGCGGCGATCTTGGATTTGCTCGGCGGATCGGAGGGGAACCACTCCCGGGTGAGCCGACCGGCACCGAGCGGGACGGAGAGGGCGATATCCGGGATCTCGCCGACGCCGGCCCCGAGTTCGAAGGAGCCGCCGCCGATGTCCAGGCAGATGAGCTTGCCGGCGCTCCAGCCGACCCAGCGTCGCACCGCCAGGAAGGTCAGCCGGGCCTCGTCCTCACCGGAGAGGACGACCATGTCAATGCCCGCCTCGATGCGGACCCGGTCCAGCACCTCGGCCGAATTGCGGGCATCGCGGACGGCCGAGGTGGCGAAGGCCAGCACCTCGTCACACTCGAGTTCCTTGGCCTGACGTAGCGCGCCGAGGCTGGCCCCGACGAGCGCGTCGGCGCCCTCCCGGACCAGATCACCACGCTTGTCGATGTGTTCGGCCAGTCGTAGCACGCTCTTGCGCGACAGCTGCGGGGTCGGCTCGGCGCCCCGGTGCGCGTCCACGACGAGCAGGTGGACGGTGTTGGAGCCGACATCGAGCACGCCTAGTCGCATGCTCCGAGCCTATCGGCTCCCGCTCATCCCGGTCGGCTTTGGCGCGGGTGGCGCCACCGATTGCCGATCAGGATTGACTACTCTCGTCGATGTGCGCACTCAGCTACCCGTGATCTCTCCGGCCGTCACTCCCGAGGTTCCGCTCGACTTTGCCCGGGAATGGATCGAGTTCCAGGATCCGGCCGACGCCGCGCACTGGATCAAGGCCGACCT
Source organism: Frankineae bacterium MT45 (assembly GCA_900100325.1). NCBI lineage: Bacteria > Bacillati > Actinomycetota > Actinomycetes > Frankiales > Frankineae bacterium MT45. The sequence goes on along the minus strand of LT629697.1, from coordinate 953,128 downwards.
GACCTGGCTCTGCTCGCGCTGGACCTGCATCTTCGGCCGGGGGTGCCAGGGCGTCATCGAGGGACGGGCGGACGATGGCTGCTGCAGCCACGGCGCGTTCTTCTCCGACGATGATGACGAGCGGCGGGTAAAGCAGTTCGCCGCCATGCTGACGCCGGACACCTGGGAGTACTACGCCGAGGGGACCAAGAAGAGCGGCAAGCTCGCGATCAGCGAGAAGGACAACGTCGGGGACGACGAGGGCCGGCGCCGCACCCGTACCGTTGACGGAGCCTGCATATTCCTGAATCGTCCAGGTTTTGCTGGGGGTGAGGGGTGTTCGCTGCACGCTCTGGCCCTGCGCGAGGGTCTGCATCCGCTCGACACCAAGCCCGAGGTCTGCTGGCAACTGCCGGTTCGCCGGGCCCAGGACTGGGTCGATCGCCCGGACGAGACGCGCGTTCTGGTCTCGACGGTGAGCGAGTTCGACCGACGCGGCTGGGGCGAGGGCGGCCACGATCTGCACTGGTACTGCACCTCGTCGCCCGACGCCCACGTCGGTTCGGAGCCGCTCTACATCTCCTACGGCCCGGAGCTCACCGCACTCATCGGTGCGCTGGCCTACCGGGAACTCGCCGCGATCTGCGAGCGGCGCCTGGCCATCGGACTGGTCGCCGAGCATCCGGCGACCAGCAAGGCGCGGGAACTGGGCCTGAAGGCCCAGCCCTCGCCCTGGGAGTAGCCCCTACACCTCGAACTTGTAACCGAGTCCACGCACCGTGACCAGGTGCTTCGGGCTGGCCGGATCCGGCTCCACCTTGCTGCGCAGGCGCTTGACGTGGACGTCGAGGGTCTTGGTGTCACCGACGTAGTCGGCGCCCCAGACGCGGTCGATTAGCTGGCCGCGGGTGAGGACCCGACCCGAGTTGCGGATCAGCAGTTCCAGCAGGTCGAACTCCTTCAGCGGCAGCGAGACCTGATTGCCGTCGACGGTCACCGTGTGCCGCTCGATGTCGATGCGCACCGGCCCCGCCTCGAGCGCGGTGCTCACCAGCTCGTCGGGTTCGCCACCGCGGCGGAGCACGGCCCGGATGCGAGCCACCAACTCGCGGGACGAGAAGGGCTTGGTGACGTAGTCGTCCGCCCCCAGTTCGAGGCCGACCACCTTGTCGACCTCGCCGTCGCGTGCGGTGACGATGATGATCGGCACGTTCGAGCGCTGCCGGATGGCCCGGCACACCTCGGTGCCGGAGAGACCGGGGAGCATCAGATCGAGTAGCACCAAGTCGGTGCCGTCCCGCTCGAAGAGCGCTAGTGCGTCCGGGCCGTTCTCGGCGACCGCAACTTCATACCCTTCGCGGCGCAGCATGTAGGAGAGCGCGTCGGAGAACGATTCCTCGTCCTCCACGACCAATACCCGCGTCACACAGATCCCTTCGTCATTTGCTCGGTGTTGAGGCTGTCAGTGGCCGGTTCGCCACTGTCTTGCATGGTGGGCAGCCGGATGGTGAAGGTCGAGCCCGCACCCTCCACGCTCCAGACAGAGATGGTGCCACCGTGGTTGGTGGCCACGTGCTTGACGATCGCCAAGCCGAGCCCGGTGCCGCCGGTGGCCCGGGATCGGGCCGGGTCGACCCGGTAGAACCGCTCGAATACCCGGGCCAGGTCAGACTCGGCCAGACCGATGCCCTGATCACTCACCGAGATCTCCACGCAGGGCTTCGACTCGGCGTCGCGCCCCAGGCGGGCGCTCAGCGCGACCCGGGTGCCGCGCGGCGAGTAGGCGATGGCGTTGTCGACGAGGTTGGCCACGGCGGTGGTCAGCTGCCCCTCGTTGCCCCGCACCTTGAGATCCCCGACGCTGCGCGAGATCACCTCGATTCCGGCCTGCTCGGCGACCAGACGGGTCCGATCCTGGGCCTCGTCCAGCACGTCGGTGATATTCACGCAGTCCCCGCCGGGCAGCGGCTCCGCCCCCTGCAGGCGGGAGAGCTCGATCAGTTCGCGCACCAGGCGCCCGAGCCGGGCCCCCTCGTGCTGCATGCGCCCGGCGAAGCGCTGGACGGCCTCGGGATCGTCGGCCGCCTCCTGCACCGCCTCGGCCAGCAGGGTGAGAGCGCCGACCGGCGTCTTCAGCTCGTGCGAGACATTGGCGACGAAGTCGCGGCGGACGTCCTCCAGCCGGCGGGTCTCGGAGACGTCATCCAGCAGCAGGGCGACGGCGGCGACCCGTCCGGGGGCCTGCGCATCCGGCAGCGGCACGGCGGTCGCGCTCAACGCGATCGGCTCACGCCCGAGACGATCCAGCGGCAGGTCGACCAGCCCGGTGCTGCTGGTGCCGGCGATGGTGCACTCCCGCACCAGTTCGGTGAGCTCGTCGAAGTCGAGGCGGTCGGCGTTGAGCAGGCCCATCGCGCGAGCCGCCGGGTTAGCCAGAATCACCTGTTCGGAGCGGTCGACCACGATCACCGCGTTGCTGAGCGCGTTGATCACCAGTGACGGGAGCTGGTCGGTGGTGGTAGCCGGACGGGGGTCGGCGGCCTCGTCGACAGGCACGTCCTCATCGTGCTTCCGGGTGCCCGAAAGCACGTATCCGACGGCCGCACCGACTGCAAGAGCGCAGCACACAGCGACGACCACACTAAGCAGCACACATCGATGGTACGTGTCTAGATACCTGCCCAGCTCACATAACAGGCCTGGTCACGTCCTGTTCATCCAACAGACGACGCTCGTTCACCGAATGTCAGAGCGTCCGGGATGCCTTACCCCTATTCTGGACTCAACCGGGGATTACGAGAGGCATTTCAATGCGCGACATTTACCACGACGAATTGGATGACATCGGCAAGACGCTGGTGAAGATGTCCCTCCTAGTCGCAACCAGCATGGAGCGCGCGACCAACGCTCTGCTGGACGCCGACCTGGCCGGTGCCGAACGCGTCATCTCCGACGACCCCGAGATCGATGCGCTCCGCGCACTGACCGAGGAGCGCACCTTCCGTCTCGTCGCCCAGCAGCAGCCGGTCGCCACCGACCTACGCGTGCTCGTCTCCGGCCTGCACCTGGTGGCCGACCTGGAGCGGATGGGCGACCTCGCCCTGCACGTGGCCAAGGTGGCTCGGATGCGTTACCCCGAGATCGCCGTACCCATCGAGCTCCGCGACGTCATCTCCCAGATGGGGTCGGTCGCCCTCTCGCTCGTCAAGAAGGTGGCCGACGTGATCGACGGCCGTGACATCGAGCTGGCCAAGGAGATCGAGATCGAGGACGACTCGATGGACGCGCTGCACCGCAAGCTCTTCACCCTGCTGCTCTCGCCGAACTGGTCGCACGGGGTGGAGGCCGCGATCGACATGACGCTCCTCGGTCGCTACTACGAGCGGTACGCCGACCACGCCGTCGCCGTGGCCCGTCGCGTCGTCTTCATCGTCACCGGGACGATGCCGGAGCCACTTCACTCCAGCACCTCGGTCTAGCCAGGCTGTTGTAAGCCGAGCTACTTCTTGCCCTGGTTGGCCACTGCTTCGATCGCCGCTGACGCCGCCTCCGGGTCCAGGTACTCACCCGGGGCCGTCGGCATGAAGGTGGTCTCGTCCAGCTCGTAGCGCAGCGGAATTCCGGTGGGCACGTTCAGGCTCACCACCGCCTCGTCGCTGAGCCCGTCCAGGTGCTTGATCAGCGCCCGCAGCGAGTTGCCGTGGGCCGCGATGAGGACGGTTCCGTTGCGCAGATCCGGCACGATCGCGTCGTACCAGTAGGGCAGCATCCGGGTGACGACGTCCTTGAGGCACTCGGTGCGCGGGACCGTCTCCAGCAGATCGCGGTAGCGCGGGTCGAAGACCTGGCTGAACTCGTCGTCGGCGGCCAGCAGCGGCGGCGGCACGTCGTAGGAGCGGCGCCAGAGCATGAACTGCTCGTCACCGAACTCGTCGCGCACGGCGGCCTTGTCCTTGCCCTGCAGGGCTCCGTAGTGACGCTCGTTGAGGCGCCAGGAGCGGCGCACCGGCAGCCAGTGCAGGTCGGCGGTGTCCAGCGAGATCTGCGCGGTGCGGATGGCTCGCCGCAGCAGCGACGTGTGCACCACCTCCGGGCGCAGGCTGTGCTCCAGCAGGAGTTCGCCGCCACGCCGCGCCTCGGCCTCACCCTTGGCGGTGAGGTCGACGTCGACCCAGCCGGTGAAGAGGTTCTTCTGGTTCCAGTCGCTCTCGCCGTGACGGAGCAGGATAAGAGTTGCGCTCATAGAGCCAATCTTGCCAGCAGCCCGTTTACGGACGGATGTCGCACAGCCCGGTTACGGGGCGACACCGCGCAGCACCATGTCGACGTTGAACTCGATCATCGCCCGGGTGACCCGCGGCTGATGGGTGAGCACGGCCAGGATCACCGGTGCGGCCAGGGCCGAGACGACCCAGTCGAGGTCGACGCCGGTTGCGATCGACCCCTCGGCGACCCCGCGCTCCAGCACCGCGCGGGTCACTTCCTGGCGCGGACGGATCAGCCGCTCGCGCATCGTCCGGTAGACGTCCGGCCGATCGTTGCCGTCGGCCAGTACCCGTCGCATGATCCGGCCGTGCTGGCTGTTGACCCAGTGCCGGCGCATTCGCTCCATCAGGAAGACGAGATCGTCCCGGACGCTGCCGCCCGGCGCGCGGACGATCGGCCCCTTGAGGCGGTTGATCGCCTCCAGCGCCAGCTCGTCCTTGCCGGGCCAGCGACGGTAGATCGTCGTTTTGGCGACCCCGGCCCGGGCCGCGACCCCTTCGACGGTGAGGCCGGTCCAGCCGATCTCAGCCAGCAGTTCCGTGGTGGCGTCGAGGATGGCCGAGTCGGTGGCGTCTCGACGAGGACGCCCCACCGAGACGGTGGGCAGAGAATCGACCGTCAATGGGCCACCACCGGTTCGGCGTCCCGGCTCGGGACAGAACGGTGCTCGGCAAACTCGGAGCGACTGGGGAAGAAGAGGAACGCGACGACGGCCCCGACGAGTCCGGCCAGCCCGGCGAAGAGCGAAGCGAAGTGCATCGCGTCGACGAAGGCGCTCTTGGTCTCGGCCACGAAGGTGCCGATCAGCGACTCGTCGTGCTGCTTCAACTCGGCGACGTCGGCCGGGGCGGAGCCGGCCAGCTGGGCCCGGTTCTTCAGCGCTTCTCCGGCGCTCCCGGCGAACTCCAGCGCCCCACCGATCGATTCGCTGGCGTCCTTGCGAACCAGGGGTGTCACCTGGGCCGACTCCGGAAGGGTGGAGACGATGGCGGTCGGCTGATCGAGCTGGGTGGCCAGGTCCGCTGGCGTCGAGGAGCCCAGATGGGTTCGGAAGGAGACGGCCAGCAGCGACCCGAGGACCGCCACACCGAGGGCGCCGGCGACCTGGCGCACGGTGTTGTTCACGGCTGACCCCGCCCCGGCCTTCTCTCTGGGGACGGCGCTCATGATCGCGTTGGTGGCCGGTGTCATCGTCAGTCCCATGCCGGCACCCATCGCGAACATGGCGAGCTCGATGGCCCACTGCGGCATGGTCTCGGTGGAGAATGCGTAGGAAATCATGGCACATCCGAAGAGCGTCAACCCGAACCCGGTGACCAGCCTCGGACCGAAGCGGGACGATAGGCGCGGCGCCAGGACCGAGGCGATCATCACCGCGGCGGCCACGGCGATCAGGGCGCAGCCCGCCGCCAATGGTGTGTACCCGCGCACCGCCTGCAGGAAGTAGGCCAGGTAGAACGTCGAGCCCATCAACGCGAAGAACGTCATCGCCAAGGCGAAGCTACCGGCAGCGAAGTGCTTATTCGTAAAGAGGGTTACGTCGATCGTCGGATGCGTGCTGCGCTTCTCCAGGTAGACGAAGAGGCCCAGGAGCACGAGTCCGAGCAGGATCGCGCCGGTGGACTTCCAGCTCAGCCAGTCGTTGCTGTTCCCGCCCTCGATGACGCCGTAGACGAGAACCACCAGCGCGACGATCGACAGCAGCACGCCGAACGGGTCGACCCGCTGCGGGTGGGGATCGCGCGATTCAGGGATCAGGAAGAAGATCGCGATGACACCGATGAGCACGATCGGCACGTTCACCAGGAAGACCGAACCCCACCAGAAGTACTTCAACAGGGCGCCGCCGGCGATCGGGCCGAGGGCGATCGCCATGCCCGAGGCGCCGGCCCAGATGCCGATCGCCTTCGGCCGCTCACGCGGTTCGAAGACGTTCTGGATGATCGAAAGCGTCTGCGGCTGGACCGCGGCCGCCCCGACGCCCATCAGCGCCCGGAAGAGGATGAGGGTGGTCGGCGAGTTGGCGAAGGAGCAGAGCGCCGACGTGAGGCCGAAGGCCGTCATGCCGAGGAAGAGCACCTTCTTGCGGCCGAAGCGGTCACCAGCCACGCCCATTGTGATGAGGAGTCCGGCGAAGACCAGCGCGTAGCTGTCCACCGCCCACTGCATCTGACTCTGGGACGCATCGAGGTCGCCCTGGATGGTCCGCAGGGCAACGTTGAGGATGGTGTTGTCGAGGATCACCACCAGCAGGCAGATCACCAGCACAGAGAGGATGAGCCATCTACGGCGCTGAATCGTGTCGGGGTTCACGATGTTGTCCTTTGGTCGCGGTCATGAGCACGCGCTGCGCCATCGGCTATTCAGGGGGTGTTTCGCTCCGGTCGCGTATCGCAATTGACCAGCCTAGCAGAGCCAGTAGCCAGTCAAACCGGGTCCAGATCGAGCCGAACTGAGAGCAGGTCGGTCCCGAGCGCGCGCACGAGCATGCCGTTGAATTTCGGCAGTTTCTTCAATCGCAGGCGCGGGTCGTCGTCGGGCACGAGGCGGGCGGTCGCCGGGCGCCACTCGTTGGCGATGCGGATACGTACCAGCGGGTTCGCTTTGATGTTCCGCACGTAGTTCGACTTCTCGCCGTGGTCACTCACCAGCCAGAAGGCACCGTCGATCACCCGCCCACCGATCGGGGTCTGGCGCGGTAGCCCGCTGGTACGGCCGATCGTCTCCAGGACCGTCTGACCCGGCATCCGGCGCGTGACCGGATTCGCAAGATAGCGGTGAAACCAGGTGGCGAGTCGCTTCTTCGTCGGCATTTGAGAGCCCCTCCTGCATTCGAGACCGGTGGTCTCGACAAACCATTGTCGAGACCACCGGTTCTGTCAAGATGTATGGTCGCCGGGTGAGTTACGAAACACAGGCGCAGCGAGAGCACACCGGCCGGCGGCGCAACGAGGCGGCCCGGGAGGCGATCCTGGAGGCGGCGGCCGACCTGCTGGCCACCAGCGACTCGACCACGATCAGCGTCGCTTCGCTCGCGGCAGCAGCCGGCGTCGGCCGGCAGACGATCTACCGCTGGTGGCCGTCGAAGGGGGCGGTGCTGCTAGAAGCGATGACGCTTCGCGCCAGGGCTGCCGTGCCCCGCTCGGACGCCGGATCGCTGGCGGCCAATCTCAGCACCTTCGTGCTGGCGACGTTCCGCGAGGCCCGCCGGGACCCGACAAGACGGCTGCTGCGAAGCGTCATGGCCGAGTCGCTGCGCGATGAGCCGGCGGCCCGAAGCCTGGCCGAGTTCACCGCCGGGCGGCGAGCGGCGCTGCGCGCGGTCTTCGACGCCGCCCGAGACCGTGGCGAAACGTCGGCCGACCTCGACGTGGAGCTTCTGATCGATCAGGTCTTCGGCCTGCTCTGGTACCGGACCCTGATCGAGCACGCACCGTTGACGGACCGGGCCGCCCGGGCACTGGCCACCGGGATCGCCCGGCAGGCGACCGGCTAAATTGCACCCGCCGGCCAAGGCCCATATCGGGTTGGTCGCGTCTCGGGTTAGTCGCGTCTCGGTTTAGTCGGGTTGCGCGCCATTCGCGATGGCGAGCGCCATCAGCTCGCGCACCGGCGCCAGATCGAGTTCCCGTCCGGCCAGGTCGTGCAGCGAGGTGATCGTCAGCAAGACGCGACGGCACTCGTCGGCCTGGCCCAGTAGGCCCAGCGCCTGGGCTCGCAGCCAGTCGGGGTACTGGTCGGCCAGTCCGGTCGCGGCCAGCTCGTCGGCGAGCCGCAGCACTTCCTCGGGCCGGTTCGCGCGCAGCCCGATCCGGGCCAGCAGGTCGGTTGCCCAGGCCCAGGCCTCGAGCTGCTCGGGGCGCGTCCGCACCCGCTCCAACTCGGCCACCGCCCCGGCCAGATCACCGGAGCCCATCAGGCCGCGACCGAGGTCGAGTTCGGCCCGGCTCAGGCGCTGCGGGTTCGTGGTGGGATCCGCCCGCAGGTCGTGGACCTCCAGGCGTCCGAGGCGGGCATTGCGGGCCGCCTTTTCGGCCGCGGCCGCCGCCTCGCTGTAGCCGGAGTGCCGCAGACGCAGGACGGCCGGGTCAAGCTGCTGGACACGCAGCGGTTGCCCGTCCGGGCGTTCGAGCTGTTCGTGGACCCGACCGGTGTAGGCGGCGATGCCCCGTCGAAATAGCTTCACCTCCTGATGGGCCTGCAATCCCCAGGCGTCCGGTCCGCTGCCACTGCTGATCTCGACGGCGAAGGCATCCACCGACTCGTCGGCATCGGCGAGCACCCGCCGCAGTACGCCGGCGTCGACCTCGACCGTCTCGTCGGCGTCGACGGAGAGGATCCAGCGCGCCGAGGCGGCCTGGAGGGCGACGTTGCGCGCCTGAGCGAAGTCGTCGCGCCACTCGCCAACGATCACGTTCACCTGGAATTCTCGAGCTATCTCGACGGTCGTGTCGGTCGAGCCGGTGTCGTGGAGGACTAGCTCGTCTACGGCGCCGCGCAGCGACTCCAGGCAGGTGGAGAGGCGCTCGGCCTCGTCACGGACGATCAGACAGGCCGCGATCGTCGTCGGCACGTGACTAGGCCTCAGTTGCGGACGGCTCGGCCCGCGACGGGTCCGCCGGCTCCCGCTGCGCGAAGTCGGCGAATGCCTGCAGATTTGCCAGTGATTCCCCGTTCTTCACCCGCCAGGCCCACTCGCGGCGGATGGAGGAGCCGAAGCCGATCTTGAGCAGCGTGTTGAAGGTGTGGTCGGCGTACTCCAGCACGCTGCCGAGGATCCGGTCGACCTCGTCGGCCGTCACCGAATGAAGCGGCACTCGTCCAGTCAGGTAGACGTCGCCGGTGTCGTCGATCGACCAGGAGACGGCATACAAGCGCGCATTGTGGCGCAGCAGAAAGGCATAGAATTGCTCGTGATTCTCGTCCGGCTTGCGCACGACGAAGGCCTCGATCGCCAGCGCGTGCTCGCCCACCGTAAGCAGGCAGGCCGTCTTCAGGCGCCGCTCTCCGGGGAGGTTGACCGCGAACTCAAGGTCACCGATCCGCTCGAACTGTAGGCCACCATCGACCAGAGCCGCCTCGATCGTCGCCGCCACCGACGCCTGCTCCGCACCTCGGGATCTCGCCGGGCTATCGCTCATTGACCGCTCCCCTCCTCATCCGATTCGCTGGGTGCGGGAGGCGAAGGAGTCGATCGCGTCGTGGTAGGCGCCCATCAACTCCGCCGTCGTCCGCTCCCAGGAGAAGTGCTTGGCGTGCGCCCGGGAACCGGCGGCCAGCGCGGCCAGGCGAGCCGGGTCGTCGAGGAGGCTCCCGAGGACGTCGCCCCACTTCCGTGGATCGTGTCCGTCGACCAACAGGCCCGAGACGCCGTGGTGCACCGCCGTCGGTAGACCTCCGACCTCGGCCGCGAGTACCGGCGTCCCGCAGGCCTGCGACTCCAGCGCAACCAGGCCGAAGGATTCGTTGTAGCTCGGCACGACGGTGAGGTCGGCCGCCCGGTAAAGGTCGGCCAACTCCTGGCGCGCGGCCGGCGGCCGGAACTCGACCATGTCGGCGATGCCGAGGTGCGCGGCGAGTTCGGGGAGCCACTTCGGGTGGGCCAACCCGCTCCCGCTGGGCGCACCGACGATCAGGGTCTGCACCGGGCGCTCCCGGTGCCGCGCGTCGAGTTGGGCGATGGCCCGCAGCAGCACGTCCGGGGCCTTCAACGGCTGGATCCGACCGACGAAGAGGAGCACCTGAGCCCGCGGATCGATCCCCAGCCGGCTGCGCGCACCGGCCACCCCGCCCGCGACGTCCGGTGTGAAGACCTCGAGGTCGACCCCGGGCGGCACGATCGACACCCGGGTCGGATCGGCGTCGTAGAGGTCGATGAGGGCCTTCGCCTCGTCGGCCGTCGATGCGATGAGACGGTCTGACTCGGCGACGACCTGCTCCTCACCGATGATCCGGGCCCGGGGCTCAGGCGGGTCGCCCTCGGCCAGCGCCATGTTCTTCACCTTGCCCAGGGTGTGCGCCGAATGGACCAGCGGCACCCCCCAGCGGTCTCGGGCCAGCCAGCCGACCTGGCCGCTGAGCCAGTAGTGCGAGTGGATCAGGTCGTACCAGCCGGATTCGTGGAAGGCTTCGGCGCGCTGAACGGCCGCGGCGAAGGCGCACATCTGGGCCGGCAGGTCGTCCTTGCCCAGCCCTTCGAAGGGCCCGGCCACCACATGCCGGACGAGCACACCCGGGCACATCTCGACGATCGGCGGCTGGTTACTGGCGGTGGCCCGGGTGAAGATCTCAACCTCGACACCGGCGGCGGCCAGGCGGCGGGCCGTCTCGACGATGTAGACGTTCATCCCTCCGGCGTCGCCGCCTCCGGGGATGTCCAGCGGTGAGGTATGCACGCTGAGCATGGCAACTCGCCGCACACCGACACCTCTCATCCGGGCCCGGCGTCGATGCCAGACCCATTGATCATGCCCGAGACCGGGTGAGATCTCTCTGACGGATACCGCAGAATGAGGCCATGAGCAGGATCGCAGTGGTTACCGGGGCCAGCAGCGGCATTGGGGCGGCCACCGCCAGACGGCTGGCCACCGAGGGGTTCCACGTCTACGCGGCCGCCCGTCGGCGCGACCGTCTGGACGCACTCGTCGCCGAGAACCCCGGGATCGAGGCGGTGACCCTGGACGTCACCTCGCCCGAGTCGGTCGCCGAACTGGCCGGCCGGCTGGAGGACGTCAGCGTGCTGGTGAACAACGCCGGCGGCGCGATCGGGGTCGAGACGGTGGCCGATGCTGATCCGGCCGACTGGCAGCAGATGTACGAGACGAACGTCATCGGGGCACTGCGGGTGACGCAGGCTCTGATCCCGGCGCTGGAGCGGGGTGCGGGCGGCCACATCGTGCTCACCGGCTCTATCGCCGGCCACCTCGTCTATGAGGGTGGCGGTGGGTACACGGCCGCCAAGCACGCCGCGTCGGCCATGGTCCAGACGCTGCGGCTGGAGTTGAACGGACGCCCAATCCGGGTCACCGAGATCGCCCCCGGGATGGTGGCGACGGAGGAGTTCTCACTCGTCCGGCTGCGTGGAGACGCCTCGGCTGCGGCCCGGGTCTACGCCGGTGTCGACGCGCCGCTGACGGCCGATGACATCGCCGACTGCATCAGCTTCGCGGTGACCCGGCCTCCTCACGTGAACGTCGATCTGCTCGTCGTGAAACCGATCGCGCAGGCCGCGCCGCACAAGGTCGCCCGCAACAACTGACCCATAACGCAAACCTCCTGCACTGCGGGTGCCCTGACCCACCTACGGCAGGACGTTTGCCCTGGAGTGCCGGGTGGCCGATACGCTCGGCCGGTGGCGAAGACCCCGCGGTTGGCGGCCGGACGGGCTCGCGCGCTCGGCGTAGCGACCCGCGGCACCACCAACCCGAACCGGCTGCGGCGGATGGATCGCTGGATCGCCGCCACCCTCGGCCCCTCCCTGCGCCCGGACGCGCTGGTGATCGACCTCGGCTACGGGGCGACCCCGATCACCACCATCGAGCTGGCGGCCCGGCTGCCAAGAGTGCGGGTGCTAGGACTGGAGATCGACCCGGAGCGGGTGGCCGCGGCTCAGCCCAGCGCGTCCCCGCCGGAACTGGAGTTCGCCCGGGGCGGTTTCGAACTCGCTGGCCGTCGACCCGACCTGGTGCGCGTGGCGAATGTGCTGCGCCAGTACGACGAGCAGGCGGTCGCCGGCGCGTGGGGCGCGATGCAGGCGGCGCTGGCTCCGGGCGGCGTGATCGTCGAGGGCACCTGCGACGAGATCGGACGCCTAGCCAGTTGGGTCCGTCTGGACGCGGACGGGCCGGTGAGCCTCACCCTGGCCGCCAGCCTCTCGCATCTCGGACGTCCGAGTGACCTGGCGCCCCGGCTGCCCAAGGCGCTGATCCACCGCAATGTGCCGGGTGAGGGCGTCCATGCGCTGCTTCTCGACGCCGACGCAGCGTGGGATGCGGCCGCACCGCTAGCCGTCTTCGGGGCTCGGCAGCGGTGGATGGCGATGGCCGAGACGCTGAGCGAGCGCTGGCCGCTGCTGGATCGACGGTCGCGCTGGCGTCACGGTGAACTCACCGTCGACTGGAGCGCGGTCGCCCCCGGCGGCGGTGCCGACTAGCCCACGTCTCTCCTGATATGCGCCGACGGTCGTGCGCACCGGCCCCGCTTTGTATACCGACCTTCCGATTCGGAGCCCGAAATCGGAAGGTCGGTATGCAAGGCGACCAAAGAGCGGCAAGAACAGCGAACAGAGGCGCCCGAGTTAGCTGGCCAGACGCTCCCGGACTGCGCCCAGCCCGAGCGCGGCCGACTCGGGGAGGTAGGTGTGCAGATGGGGGCGCTGCCGGTCGTTCACCACGCGGGTCGCGCCGATCTCCAGCAGCAGGCGCTGCGCGTCGGCGGCCGAGGTGGCGGTGTAGGTGATCAGCTCCGAGTACCCGTGCACGAGCGCGGCGCCGGCCAGATGACTGAGCAATTCACGGCCGATTCCCTTCCCCTGCCACTTGTCCTCGACGAGCACGCCGACGTCGGCGGCGTCACCTGAGTGCAGGCGGTCAGGCTCGGCGACGGCCATCGCAACGATCTCGCCGCGGGAGGTGGCCGCGACGAAGCTGAGGCTGCTGCGAACCATCTGATCCATCGCCAGCACCGACGGTCCCTTGCCTCCGGTCCGGAAGCGATCGAGGAGGGTGCGCGGCGAGCAGCGCGAGTGCATGGCGGCCACGGCGGAGAGCTCCCGCGGGTGCACCGGACGGATCGTCAGTGTCGTCCGCTCGACCCGAAGCAACCACGGGTGCGGGACAAGGTCGACGAGCCCGGCGTGCCGGCGGGCGGCCATGGCTGATCGCGCGAATCGATTCGCCGCTACGGGGGCATTGGCTAGACAAGTTGAGCGCATGAACAAACGCTCTCAATGTCGCGTTACGGCCTTGTATCGTCAGCCCAACTCTGCGTTACCACAGCGAAAATTGCAGGTGACCGACAACAGACTTGTGATCGAGCCAGCACGCTGAGTCGAGATTCGGCGCCAGACGCTAGCGATCTAACTGCAGCAGGACGCGATCGTCCTCCCCCAGCACCTGCACCTTCGCGATCTCCGCGACGGGCAGCTTCACGCTGGCCGTCGGGTCAGCCGTCGACTGGCCCGCGGTCTCGCTCCACCACGCCGCCGCGAAGCTGTGCCCGGTCCGATCGGTGATGCGCAGTGTGTAGTCATAGACCTCACCGGCCTTCGGGTAGGTCTCCGGCACCGAGTTGGTCGGCGCCGGGCGGTCGTACTGGCACATGACCTCAACCCGGGTGCCCCAGTGTTCGGCGACGAGGCGGATCTGGGCGTGCACCGGACTGGTGACGACCTGATCCAGCGCGACCGGCGCCGGGGTTGCGGCGCGCGGCTGCCAGGGCTGGAGCACGAGGGCGACCACAGCGGCCGCGGCCACCGCGAGGGAGGCCACCGCGACCATGACCCGTCGCCGATTGCGCCGAGTCCGCCGCACCTGCCCGAGCAGGGAGGCGAGCATGGTGTCGGGCAGCGGCGGGAGCTCGGCGCGAGTGGACGGACGCTCCGCACTCGGCACGGTGTCGGCGGGGAGCCTGCCCAGCAGGCTGGGCATGCCGGCAAGCTCGGTGACCGCCGCCGTGCAGCGCGCACACCCCGGCAGATGCAGCTCGAAGTCGCGCCGCTCCTGCGGCGAGAGGGCGCCCAGGACGTAGGCGGCATCCCACTCGGCGAATCGATCGAAACGCTCGAAGCCGTCGTCCGCAATCTCAGTCACCTAGCTGGTCACCCCCATCTCCTGTAGGACGAGCCGCATGGCCCGCAGTCCGTAGTGCAGCCGGGATTTCACGGTTCCGGCGGGGATCCCGGTCGCCGCCGCCACCTCCGCCGCCGATTTGCCGCGGTAGTAGCACTCGACGATCACCTCACGATGCTCGGCCGAGAGCCCGTCGAGCGCGTCGGCCACCAGCCAGCGATCCAGCGCCGCGTCGGCGTGGTCGGCGCTCGGACGCTCGGGAGGCGAGTCGGTGCTCACCTCGCGGCGCATCCGGGCGCTGCGTTGATCGTCGATGACGATATTTCGAGCCACGGTGTAGAGCCAGGCACCGACCGGTCCGTCGCTCTGCTCCAGCACCTCCGGACGGCGCCAGGCTCGCAGAAGCGTCTCCTGGACGACGTCCTGGGCCCGGATCGGGTCGCTGGTCAATCGGAGGGCATAGCGCCAGAGGGCGTCGGAGTACTCGGCGTGCAGCGCGCGCATCTGCTCCGCCTGGCGGTCAGCCACCTCAACTCCTGTCGACGTCTCGCGCATGGTTCTGCTCCTCATTCCCCCCCGAATACGAGATAGGCCGACCTCTGGTTCAACGACTCGCTGCTCTCGGGCCGGATCGGCGTCGGTGCGACCGACACCGGGTCGGCGGCTCATCCTGTGAGCTGGTGAGGAGCCGTCCGGTACGGCGCTATGCACTGAACCAGGAACTGGATGACCTCGTAGTCATAGACGGAGTACCTCATGTTTACTCCTCGTACGGAGTGCGAACACGGCCGTACGGAGCGCACACGCCGATGATGAACCAACCCTGGAGGAATCTGCATGACAGCAACCGAGATCAGCCGCCGCACCGTCCTTCGCTCCGGCGCCGCCGGGGCGCTCGGACTCGGCGCCACTGCCGTCGTCGCCGCCTGCAGCTCCTCCAGTAAGTCCGACGCCAGCGCCACTTCGGCCGCCACGTCGCCGGCGACCAGCGACGCCACCTCGGCGGCCCCGACGACGTCGGCCGCAGCCACGGGGGCCGCGACCGGAGGCGCTGCCGCCCCGAGCGGCACGAAGGTGGCGGCACTCTCGGCCGTGCCAGTCGGCGGAACGGCCTCGGCCACCCTGGACGGAGCACCGATCGTCCTCTGCCAGAAGGTCGCCGGGACGGTCGTCGGGTTCAGCGCCATCTGCACCCACCAGGGCTGCACGGTTGCCCCGAGCGGCACCAAGTACGACTGCCCCTGCCACGGTTCCAGCTTCGACGCGGCCACCGGGCAGGTGCTCGGCGGCCCGGCCCAGAGCCCGCTTCCCGCCCTCAAGGTCACGGTCGCTGACGGTCAGATCTTCGCCGAGAAGGCCTGACATGGGGCCAACGCAGGTCAACGGGCTACCGGCGCACATCCTGCTCGTGCACTTCGTGATCGTCATGGTCCCGCTGGCCGCGTTGCTCACCGTGCTCAGCGCAGTGTGGCCGGCCGCCCGTCGCCGGCTCGGCGTGCTGACCCCGCTGGTGGCGCTGGCCGCGCTCATCACCGTGCCCGTCGCCACCCACGCCGGCGAGTGGCTGAAGCAGCGGGTCCACCTGACCCCGTTGATCCTGCGGCACACCTCGCTCGGGCACGAACTGCTGCCCTGGGCGATCGGCATCTTCCTGGTCGCGGCCGCGCAGTGGGCCTACTTCCACTGGTACGTGAAGGACCCCGCCGAGTCGAGGACGGACGGGGTGGCGGGTGAAGCGGCACCACGTACCAATGCAAGCGCGGGAACAGCGGTCACCATCGTCTTCGCTGCGCTGGCTGTCATCGCCTCGGTCGGTGCGGTGGCCGAGGTGTACCGGATCGGTGAGTCGGGTTCGAAGGCGGTCTGGTCGGGTTCGTTCAGTCAGACGCCGCGTACCAATTGAGTTCGCGCCAACTGAGTGGGAAAAGCGTTTAGGCGACGTAGACTTGCCCCCTACGAATTCGGGGATAGACCTCGCAGGCCGGGTCGCGCGGCAGACGCTGGGTCGAGGCTGAACGCGACGATCAACCCGCCACCCGGCGACGTTCGCTAACGCGTTTAGCCAAATGCCGACCGGGCGCAACCCACCTTCGGTAACACCTCGAACTGACGGAACTCCCCCATCCGTCCGCATGAATCGAGAACTCCACAGTGAAGACATCTGTCCCCCGCAGATCAATCCGGCTCCTTATCGCGAGCATCGTGAGCTCTGCCCTGCTCGCGTCAATCGGGCTCGCTCCCGCGTACGCATCCCCCGCATTTGCCGCCACTCCCCACACGGCGTTCGGCGCACCATCCAACCTCCGCTGCAGTGCCGGCCAGGTATTCGTGGCCCGCGGCACCCTCGAGCCGGGCCCACTTGGCGCCATCGTCGGCGACCCCCTCGCGGCCGTGCTCACTGCGCACGCACCGGGGCGCCTACCCTTTCGGGGCGTCGCCTATCCGGCCAACTACTTCTTCGCCTACTCGACCTCTGTCGGCGCGACCGCCCTGGTGCACGAGGTCGATGCCGCCCTGGCCGCCTGCCCGGCACAACGGATCGTCCTCGTCGGCTATTCGCAGGGCGCCGCGGTCGTCGACGACGTCCTCGGCTGGGACTTCACCCAGGGCGTCTTCGGCGGTGCCGCGACGAGCCGGCTACCGGCGTGGGCCACGACTCACGTCTCCGCGGTGGTGACCTTCGGCAATCCGCTGGCCCTCTTCGGACTGCACATCAGCGGCAAGTACAGCGCGCGGGCGAAGGAGTACTGCGCCATCGGAGATCCGATCTGCCAGCCGTTCGGCTTCGATCTGGCGGCGCACGTCTCCTACGGCTTGGACGTCCCTGACGCCGCCGCGTTCATTCTGTCCCGGACGCCGATCTGAGCGTGCCGATCTGACGACGTGGGTTAGGGATCGGGCGTCGACTAGGACGCGTTGCGGCTGAGCAGCGCCTTGGTCACCGATGCCGAGTGCGGGTCGAGCACGGTCGCGAGTTCGAGGTCCGACTGCTCGCTGAACTCGCTGAGCAGGCTGCGCAGGCTCTGGGCCTGCTCACCGGAGGCCGGCGTCTCGCTCTTCGAGGCCCAGAGGGTCATCGCGGCCAGCACCCGCATGGTGTTCGCGTCCTGCACCCGCTGCGCGCGCTCGTGCGTCTCGCGAACCCCACGGGCATAGGCACCGGGGACGGCGGTCGAGATAAGGAAACGGGCCAGCCGACCCGGCGGCAGGCTCATCGCTCCCGAAACGGTGCCCGAGATCAGGGTCCGTCCGGCGTTGGTCACTGCGGTGCGTCCAAGGAGACGCCGCATCAGACGCCCTGGCCGACCAGCGGCGCCGGCAACCCGGGCGTGATCTCCTGCAGTCGTAGCCGAGCCAGGCGCTCGACGAGTTCCGGCATGGCGGCGGCGGGCGAGCAGCAGAGCTGCGCCCGGCATTCGTGGACCACGTCTACGACGGCCAGGCGGGGCAGGTAGTTGTCGAACTCGGCGGTGAGTCGGTCGATCACATAGATGAAGGATTCGTCGGACACGGGGATTCATCACCTTGCTCAGAAAGAGGACGGGGGGACGGCGTCCTGGTCACGTTGGCCTGTCGGATTGCTCCCGACGAGGCCGTTGCGTGCCTTCGCCGAAGAAACATACCTCCCGCACGGCTTCGTTGGAAGGTTTTTGCCCGTTCCCTATGCTCCCCATACGGTGTTACTTCCAGGCCAATGAGCCGGTGGTCGCCAGCGAGCGGAATGAAGCATTCCGGCGTTCTCTTCAAGCCTGTGATACCCAACACATTTTCGATTTTCCGTAGACTTCCAAAGGTTTCCAGGGAAACATTGTTTAGGCGGTACCTGGGGGTACAGCAAAGCAGCGCAGGAGCGGTAGCACCAGCCAGTTGTTTCGGGGGATTCGACTGGTTGACGCAGCGGTTGGTTGTTTCGGGGGATTCGACCAGCGGTTCAGGTTTCCAATCCGTGCGCGCTAGCAGCGCAAGACGCGGCCTGCGATCGTCGAATGCCGATCGCAGGCCGCGTTCTGCTTTTCAGCCGCCGATCGGGCGGCTTTTTTGTTTACTGACTGAATTAGAGCTCGGCCCCTGACCGGCCTTTGGTGCCTAGTTCGCGGGCCAAGAATTTGTCTAGGCAATCTTTGGAGAGTCGTATTCTCCGAACTCCGAACCACCGCGGCCGTGCCGTCCCATTCCGGTTTTGGCAGATTGACGTCGCCTGACGACGTCAATCTCCCAAAAGCGTCGGGCCGCGGGTCGTGCAGAGTCGACGGGTGGGTGTTCCGGCGACCTTGGCGGCGGCTCACCCTCGCCGCATGATGCCTCATTCCCGTCCGCGCGTGACGGTGGAGGGAGAGTCGCAGAGTCCGTGCGGAGCGGGTGTTCGGTCGCCAGAGAGTAGGGCCAATTTGCCAACGACGAGATCGCGGCGGAGCAGGCTGAAGCGATGGATCAGCGGGGGGACCGTATCGGCGATCGCCGCCCTCGGGCTGCTGGCGATGCCGCAGACGGCCGCAGCCGCCGCCGCTCCCATCACCCTCAGCAAGTCCGGCCCCGGGACGGTCGTCGAGGGCGACACCGCCACCTACACCTTCACCGCGACGAACCCCTCGGCCGGCGCCGGCGGGGTCAATCAGTTCAACCTCTCCTTCACCGACGTCCTCGTGCCGGGCACGACGTATGTCGGTGGGTCGACCACCCCGGCCCAGGAGGGCGACCCGACGATCAGTACTGACCCGGCAACCGGGGCCCAGACGCTGACCTGGGTGAACCTCTTCGATCTCGCCCCGGCCGGATCGGTCTCCTTCAGCTTCTCGGTGAACGTCGACAACACCGTCTGGCCGGTGGACAGCACCTTCACCGACACCGGCACCGCCTATGCCAGCAGCGATCCGCGGGTGATCCCGTCCTTCACGAATGGCGCGGTGACGCCAGATCCGGCCGTCACCGCGTCAGCCCCGAGTACCGCCGCCACCACCGTCTCGGCGATCGAAGTGACCAAGAACGAGCCGAGCCCGGAGGGGAAACTGCTGCGCGGCGTCCACGACCACCCGACGGTGTACACGCTGCAGGTCACCAACAGCAAGCGCGCGACCAGTGACAACGTCGCGGTGACCGACTACCTCCCGGCGTCGCTGGAGTTCCTCGGCTGCGGTGGGGTGGACAACAGCACCACCGGGCCGGAGTACCTCGGTTCCGGCAGCCTGGCCGCCACCCCGGTCGTCCCCACCGACTGCCCGACCCCCGCCTCGGTGGAGACGGTGAGTGCCCCGGCCGGCTACCCGCCGGGCGTGTACACGAAGGTCACCTGGAACGTCGGGGTTCTCGCCGCCAACCAGGTGCTCACCATCAGGTACGCAGCCGGCATCCCCCTACAGCAGAACACCACCGATTTCACCGGCACAACGCCGACACCGACCTCGCTAGGGCAGACGGCCAACCTGGACAACAACAACGGGCCGAGCACCCGTCAGAACGGCACCGCCGTCGGCCTCACCAACTACGTCAACGTCACCGGCGACTACGACGGCACCGTGGCCCCGGGCGGCACGCCGGCGATCGACATCACCCGCAGCCACACCGTGACTGCCAATGATTTACGGGTGATCAAGTCGGTGCAGCCCACCCAGTTCGTCTCAGGCGGCCTGGCGACCTACACCCTGCAGATCGACGCGAGCGAGTACGCCAACAGCAGCATCGTCGTCACCGACACCATGCCGAATGGCCTCTGCCCGCTGGACACCACCAAGAACTACGTGACCGGTGCGCCGGCCGACTGCAACCCCGGCAGCGTCGCCCCGTCCGTGCCGTATCAGTCGGTGACCCAGAACGCCGACGGGACGTTCACCGTCGTCTTCGACCCGATCGCGGTGAACCACAACGGCACCACCACCATCACGTACCAGGCGCGGATGCGGTCGGTCTTCACCGGAGGAGCGGTCGCCGGGCAGCCGACGGTCGCCGGCGACGCCTTCACCAACACCGTCTCCGAGACCGCCATCACGACGCCGATCCCGGCCACCCCCGAGAGTGGCCAAGCCACCATCACCGACAACAGCAGCGCGACCCTGGCCAGCGGCGGCGGCGTGCTGATCAAGCAGATCCAGCCCCGGACTGCCGTGCAGGACTGTGCCGCGAACAGCTACATCGACTCCGACGCCCCGACCGCCCCGACCACGTTCATGAAGGGCGACCGGATCTGCTTCCAGATCGAGCTGGACTATTCGGCAACAAATCCCACCCGAAACTCGATCGTCAGTGACATCCTCCCGCTCGATCTGGCCTACGAGGCCGGTTCCTTCGTCGTCGGCCCCGGCAACACCCTCCCAGCTGGTCAGATCAACTTCACGAGTGGCACCGACGAGGTCACCTGGCAACTCGGCGCCGATCAGCCGGACGGCTCCAAGGTGGTGGCGCCGGGTTCAGTCTTCGTCGCCCGCTTCAGTGCGATCGTCACCGCGGCCGCGCCCGGCACGGCGTTGTTGGCGACGCACAACGACGTCAAGGCGCGGGCCAACAACACCGCCGGGGACGCCGGCGCCCGGCGGGCCTCGGCCTACTTCAACATCGCCCCGGCGGCGGCGGTCGGCATCACCAAGGGGGTCGCATCCGTCAATGGCGCAGCCGCCGGCGCGGGTGGCCCCAACGTCGACCATGTGCTGGTCCGAGAAGGGGATCAGGTCGTCTTCCGGGTCGACGTGACCAACAATTCGCCCACCAGTGAACCAGGCGGCGGAGCGATTCAGAGTGTCAACGCCTGGGACGTCCTCCCGGCCGGCATCACCTGCACCCAGATCAGCGCGATCACCGATGGCGGCGTCTGCACCAACCCCGGCGCCGCCGGCCAGCCGACCTTCGCCGACTCGGCCACCCGCAGCGCGATCGTCTGGAAACGTCCGGCCACCGAGATCCTGGCCCCCGGCACCAGCGCCACCTACAACTACACAATGACGGTCCCGACCGGGATCGGCGCCGACCAGGATCTGGTGAACACCGCCTACCTGCGCTCCTACGACGCGGTGACGAACGTCCCCGGATCGACCTCGACCTACTACCCGCAGAGCAACATCGACACGAGCGTCCCGGTGCCCGCTCAGGAGGCACCGCCGGCGAGTGACCCCTCCGACGTCTACCTGGCCCCGGTCGTCGAGACGAAGAGCGTTGTCTCGGCGGTCAACGAGGCCGGCAACATCGGCGCTGAGGCGGCACCGGGCGGTGCGTCGACCCAGGCGACGATCGGCGAACTCGTCACCTTCACGATCGACTCCGACGTGCCGGCCCGTTCGACGGTCTACAACGGCGTCATCAGCGACGCCCTCCCGGCCGGACTCGCCCTGGTGTCGGCCACCGCCGCCTACTCCCCTGATGCGGCGAATGTGCCGGCAAATCAAGCACTTCCCGGCGGGGTGGCCTTCGACGCAGCGACGGCCACGCTCACCCTGCCAGCCACCTATGGAAACACTACCGACACCGCGCAGCGCTTCGCCATCACCCTCGTCGCCCGGGTCACCAACGATCCCGGCAACACCGCCGGCGTGACTCGCACCAACACCTCGACGTTCAGTAGCGCGGCACCCCCCGGAGGGAGCGATCCGGCGGACGTCAAAGCCAGCGCGAACGTCGTCATCGTCGAGCCGACGCCGAACATCACCAAGAGCGCGAACCCGGCTAACGTCATCGGTGGGCAGACCGTGACCTACACGCTCACCGCGTCGAACGGCGGCTCTGGTTCGGTGCTCCACGACGGCTGGGTGGTGGACTGCCTGCCGGTGGGGGTCACCTTCGTCGCCTACGGGACGGTCGGGCAGGGCACCACCGTGCCGGCCACCACCGGCGACGGGACGAACTGTGCCAGCGGGACGACCCAGATCGAGTGGAACGTCGGCGACCTCGCCCCGGGCGCGTCGACGCAGCTCACCTACACCGGCACCGTCACTGCCGACGCGACCGGACTTCAGAAGTTCACCAACACCGCGACAATCACGGCCAATTCGCTGGCCGGTGCCCGGCCGACCCCGGCCAACCCGGGTGACCCGAACGGCCGTCCGTACAGCAAGTCGACCACGAGCACGATCACCGTTCTCGGCGCCGATGTCGTCAAGACGGTGACGCCTACCGTCGCCACCATCGGTCAGACCGTGACGTATACCGTGACCGCCGTCGCCAGCCCGAATATCAGCTACTTCAACGCAACGCTGCTGGATACGCTCCCGCCGGGGATCGACGGCTCGTCGGTGCAGCTGCAGACCTTCCAGTGCGCCTCCTCCGACGGGACACCCTGCAATATCAGCTCAGCCACGCCGCTTACCTCGGTGCCTCAGAGCAATGGATCGACCAAGATCGGCTTCTACCTGGGCGACGTCATCGGTGCCCCGCGGGTGCGCGCGGTGACCCTCACCTACACGGCAAAGGTGGCCGACGTCGCCGCCGCGAAGGCCGGTGCCTCCCTGCAGAACACGGCAGGAATCGCCTGGAATAACACGGCAAAGGCGCCACCGACCGACGCGGGAGCGACCTTTGACCAGCAGCCGCACGTGGCCAGCGCGCCGGTCACCGTCATCGAGCCGAGCATGGCGATCAGCAAGACGGTGAGCGACACGACCGTCGAGCCGCGCCAGAGCGTCGACTACTCGGTGACTGCCCGCAACGCCACCGGCACCTTCGTCAGTGACGCCTACAACGTCAAGGTTGTCGACACCATCCCGGCCGGGGTGGTGGTGACCCCGGCGACCATCTCCGGTGGCGGGGTCCTCAGCGGGACCACCGCTGGAGCCGGTGGGAACATCACCTGGACCGTCCCTGGCCCGCTCGCCCCCGGCGCCTCGACCGCCTTCACCTACAGCGCCGTCCTCGCCCCGTCGGCCACCCTGACTACTGCCGCGCAGGTGAACTCGGCGACCGTCACCAGTTACGCATCGCTCCCGACCGGGGGGCGCGTCTACCCGGCGACGACCCCGGCGACCGCAAGCATCACCCCGACTTTCCCGCACGTTGTGGCGACGAAGACGACCCCCGGCGGCACGCTGGCCTACCTCGGTGAGCCCTTCAACTGGCAGGTCACCATCACCAACAATGGAGGCGGAACGGCTTATCACGTGACCGCCGCCGACCTCCTGCCGCCGAACTGGACCTACGACAACGACAGCGCCCGGGTCTCGGTCAACGGCGGCGCGGCCACTCCAGTCGAGCCGGCGCTCAGCGGCGACCCGCAGACGCTCACCTGGAGCGACCTCGGGACGCTGGCCCCGGGAGGCTCGCTCACCATCAACTACGCCGCCATCCCTGGTGACGACGTGGTGACCAACCCCGGCATCGGACTCAGCGTCAATGACGTCAACCAGGCAACGCCCGGGGCCCAGGACGCGACCGGGGCCACTGGAAACAAGAGCGGCTCCTACGGTGGCCCGTCCGTGAACGCGGTGGCGCACATCGCCTCGGCCGATGTGACGATGACCAAGACCGCCGGCCCGAACCCGGTGGCCGGCCAGTCGGGCAGCTGGACGCTCGTCGTGAAGAACGTGGGGCCGGACACCGCCGTCGGGCCGTTCACGGTCACCGACCCCTTCGACTCGCCGCCGCCGGCCGGCGTCAGTGCCGTCACCGCGACTGGCACCGGCTGGACCTGCAGCGCCACCCCGCCGGCCGGCTGCGTCCGCACCGACCCGTCAGAGACACTGGCCGTCGGGGCGAGCTTCCCGCCCATCACCGTCGGCTACCACGTTGCGGCCAGTGTCGCTGACGGCACCGAGTTCACCAACTCGGCCACCGTCACCAACCGCACCTACGACCCGCAATTGGTGAACAACACGGACGTGGCCACCACCACCGTCACCGCGTCGGCCGACCTGGCGATCAGCAAGACGCTGAGCGGGAGCGGGATAGTCCCCGGCACGCCCGCCACGTACAACATCGCGGTGACGAACCTCGGGCCTTCGCAGTCGGCCGGACCCTTCGTCATCACCGACACCCTTCCGGCCGGGTCGACCTTCGTATCCGCCACCGGGATCGGCTGGAACTGCGACCCGATCACCCCGGGCACGGTCGGGGCGACGCTCACCTGCACCCACCCGACGAGCCTGCCGGTCGGGATCTCGACGCGGGGCATCTCGGTCACCGTCGGTATTCCGGCCAACCAGACGGCGGCGGTCACCAACACCGCACGCATCAGCTCCACCACCACCACGGACCCGAACCCGGCCAACGACACTGCGACGGTGACGACGCCGGTGAGCCCGCTCGATGACCTGACGATCCAGAAGAGCCACAACGGCACCTTCGTCGACGGGACCGACCAGAGCTACACACTCACCGTCGCCAACTTCGGACCGTCGGACGCCGCCGATGCGACCATCACCGACCTGCTGCCGGCGGGGCTCACCTTCCTGCCCTCGGGGAATGCGGACTGGACGTGCTCGGCCGCCGGGCAGCGCGTCACCTGCCTGCACAGCGCGCCACTGGCCGCCCATGCCACCAGCTCGGTGACCCTCAACGTGCACGTGTACGCCGCGGCCGTGCTGCCGATCATCAACCTGGCCACCGTCAGCGGAACGACGCCGGACTCCAACCCGACCAACAACGCCGATGACGACAACACCGACATCACCCGCGAGGCCGACCTGGCGATCGACAAGCACCACACCGGCAGTGCAACCGCCGGCGCGCCCTTCAGCTACCTGCTCACCGTCACCAACAACGGTCCCTCCACAATCCCGGGGACCGTGACCGTGAGCGACCCGATTCCCTCAGGAATGACGTACGATTCGGCCAATCCGGCCACCGGCGCCGGATGGGTCTGCAGCTACGGCGCGGTGACCAAAGTGGTCACCTGCACGCTCGCGGCCGGCCTGGCCGCCGGGGCGACGGCCCCTGACATCACCGTCAACGTCATCGTTGATCATGCCAACGGCTCGGGGACGATCGTCAACACAGCCAGCGTTCGCAGCGACACCGACGACACCGACCTGAGCAACAACTCCGACGACGATCCGACCACCATCGTCGTGGATACCAATGTTTCATTGACGAAGACCCTCGACACCCCGACGCCGGTGCTGGCCGGGACGGACGTCACGTTCACGCTGCAGGCCAGCAACGCCGGGCCGAGCGATGCCCGGGTCGTCGTCGTCACCGACGTACTCCCCGACCACCTCAGCTACGTCTCCGCCACCGGGGCCGGCTGGGCCTGCCTGGCTCGCGGACAGAACGTGATCTGCACCCGCGCCGTGCTGGCGGCCAACCCGCCGGGGCCGGTGGTCGCCCCGATCACGCTCGTGGCACAGGTCGACCCGTCCACACCCTTCGATCCGCCTGGCAGCACCACTGTCCTGGTGAACACGGCCACGGTGAATACCGTTTCACCGGGCACTATCGTGAACCCGCCCCCGGTGCCGGTGCCGGTGGTGGCCCAGGCCAACCTCGCCCTGACCAAGACACCGAGCACGGCCTCGCCGGTCGCGGGCACCACGTTCCGCTGGACGTTTAGCGCCAAGAACAACGGTCCGAGCGACGCTGCCGGTCCGCTCACCATCACCGACACCCTGCCGGCCTACGAGTCCTATGTGGCCAACCTCAGTGGCTGGACCTGCACCCCGGGCCCGGCGCCGGCGACACCGACCGATCGACAGGACGTCACCTGCACCCTCGCGTCGGGGCTCGCCGTCGGGGCGACCGCGCCGTCACTGGTCTTGCTCGTCCGCCTCGACGCCTCGTCACCGGCCGGCACGGTCCAGAACGTCGCCGACGTCTCGTCA
The DNA here is from genome assembly GCA_900100325.1 of Frankineae bacterium MT45. Taxonomy (NCBI): domain Bacteria; kingdom Bacillati; phylum Actinomycetota; class Actinomycetes; order Frankiales; species Frankineae bacterium MT45. Next base: position 927,366 of record LT629697.1, on the reverse strand, counting down.
CCCACCCCGGACGCCAACGGCGCACCCAGCCACGCCACCGGGACCGGCACCATCGACGTGCACCGAGTGGCCGGCCTGACCATCGACAAGTCCCACTCCGGAAAGGGTGTTGTCGGCGAACCGATGGACTTCCTGATCCAGGTGCACAACAACGGCCCGTCGGATGCCGACGAGATCGTGGTGACCGACCCGCTGCCGGCCGGCCTCACGTACGTCTCGGGAGTGGGTACCGGCTGGACCTGCATCGGCCCGCGGAACAACGTCGTCTGCACGCTGGCCGGGATACTGCCGAGTGGTGCGGACGCCCCGCCGCTGACCATCACGACGACCGTCGGTGCCGCGGCCTACCAGCAGACGACCAACATCGCGACGGTCTCATCCATCGACCGGGACGTGCCCGGCTCGGCCCGGGACGACGACACGCTCATCGTCGAGCCTGACGCCGACCTGGGGCTGACTAAGCGGCACACCAACGACTTTGTCTCCGGCTCGACCGGCACGTACCAGCTCGTCGTCTCCAACAACGGCCCGACAGCGGAGCCCGGTCCGATCGTCCTGACCGACCCGCTGCCGGCCGGCCTCACCTACGTGTCGGCGACCGGCGCCGGCTGGGTCTGCTCGGTGGCGGGTAGCAAGGTGACGTGCAAGCACGCTGGCCCGCTGGCCGTCGGGGCCACGTCGACCATCCTGCTGACGGTGAGGATCGGCGATGCGGCGATCCCGTCTGTGCTGAACACGGCCACGGTGAGCGGACCCGGAAGTCCCGATGCATCAGCCGACGACCGGGCTCCGGTCTCGGGAGCCGCAGTGGACGCGGCCTCGACCGGCGACTCGGGTGGCAGCCTGGCCGCGACTGGCGACCCGGTACTGGCCCAGTTGCTGCTGGCGCTCATGCTGCTCGGACTGGGAACGCTCGCCGTCTGGTCGTCCCGTCGCCGAACCAGCTAATTTCATTGGGGTTCAGAGCTGAGGCGCCGCTCAGTGGACCGCCGCGGCCGAGAGTCGCGAGGTGACGGCGAAGGGTGAGCTCTGCGCCAGCCGGCTGAAGGCGGCGACCGACTGCGGCGAGGTCGAGATCTGCCAGTCACAGTTCGCCGGGGGGGCCGGGTAGTCGAAGTACAGCAGGCCCTGAAGGTTCGGCAGCTTCGCCAAGGCGTCGTCCACGCCACCGAGCCAGCCGGACTTTCCCCTTGGATTACCGGGCTGTTCTACCGACCCGTACTCCGCCAGCATGAACGGCTTGCCGGCGAAGCCATGCGACATCAGCCAGTCGTAGAAGGGCTCGGCGATCTGCTGGAAAGTCTGCCACTCCTCACCCCGGCAACTGCCCCAGTTGTAGGGATCCCAGGCGATCCAATCGACGTAGGCCTCACCGGGCCAGAGTTGCCGGTAGCGATTGAGCCAGACCGGATCGGAGAGGCCCATGACGTTCCAGACCCACTTGATGTTCCGCGCGCCGTCCTGCTCCATGCGGTCGTGAATGTGCCGGAAAGCGGCGGCAAAGTCCGCCGCCGTACCGTGCGCGGCGAAACGCTTCTCGGGTTCGTGGGAGAACGACAGGTAGACGAGACTCCCCAGGCTCTTCAGCCGTCCGGCTAGCGCATCGACCTGCGCGTCGTACTTCCCGTCGGCGATCTCCCGCCACGAGAGCGCGGCGTTCGTCCGGTTCACCGGCTCCCAGTTGAGCATCAGCGCGTGACCACTGGCCGCCAGTTCCTTCTCGCTCGTAGTCGGGAAGTTGTCATACCAGCGGTGGTAGGTGTGCACGATGTCCAGACGCCGTCCGGTGGTCGACTCGGCCGTCGAGACCGCGGCCTGGAGGCCGGTGTCTGACGAGTCCAGCGCCTCGCCCCACCAGACCCCGCAGCCGTTGGCGCAGCCGGTCGGCGTCCCGGTCCCTACTGACGCTCCGCCACTTCGGCTGGCCGGAGCGTCCGGCCGTTTCGGCGCCGACTCGGGCTGGCCGCCAGTGGTGAGGAGGGCGACGACGAGCCCGCAGAGGAGGGCCAGCATGACCACGCCAGCCATAAGGGTGATCCGGCCTCGGCGGTTGGCGGCCGAGTTTCGTTCTGAAAACAAAAGACTTTGCTCCTCGTGACGGCCTTGAGTGCGGCCGGGAGTGCTCAGGGTACGGGCGTCCGCGCCCATGACGAGCCTCAAACTCGGCTACTCCGCAGTAAGGCCGGCCAGACGACGTTAAATCACCGCTAATTTGCCACGCAACTATCCGGGATATTGTCCGAATAACACCCAGATTGTCATAGCGATTCCACTCACACGGGGTCGTCAGACGAACACAAAAACTAGCCAGATCGAGCCGGGAACCCGTATGTTTGCCGCTCGGGCATGAACGAACTTCATGAACGAGCTTCGCGTGGGGCGCGCGAATCGGGGTTGCATTACCTGGCGGCGCCTTCCGATGTAGCGGGTCGGCGGCCGGTCGAATATCGACGCCAGCACACCCCGCACGTCAAGGAACAGCCCAGTGACCCAGATACTTGAACGGCCTTCGCCGTTCGTACCCGCGCCACCGATCGCATCGAAGCCGCAGACCCCAGTACGCAAGTTTCGCCCTGATATTGAAGGCATTCGAGCGCTCGCCGTCCTCTCGGTAGTGCTGTACCACGCGCACCTCTTCGGCATTCGCGGCGGCTTCGTCGGCGTCGACGTATTCTTCGTGATCTCGGGCTTCCTCATCACCCGCCAGCTGGTGACGGCCGTGGGCGCTCGTGGCCTCCGGTCGCTGCCGGACTTCTACATTCGCCGGATCAAGCGCCTCCTCCCGGCCAGCGCCGCGGTCGTGCTGGCCACGCTGCTCGTGGCCCGCTTCTGGGCCCCCGCGCTTCAAGTTCGCTCCATCGCCACAGACGCGATTTACACAACGTTTTACGGTATGAACTACCGTCTCGCCGTCTCGGGCACCCAGTACCTGCACCAGACCGACGCACCCTCCCCGCTGCAGCACTTCTGGTCGCTCGCGGTCGAGGAGCAGTTCTACATCTTCTGGCCGATCCTGATCGTGGCGGTCACGCTGATCGGCCGCCGCTTCAAGGGCGCATTGTTGACGGTCGCGCTACTCGCCATCACCGCCATCTCCTTCCACTTCTCGGTGACGGTGACCCGCAGCAACGCACCCTGGGCCTACTTCTCGCTACACACCCGGGCCTGGGAGCTCGCGCTCGGTGCCCTGGTGGCCGTCAGCGCTACCCAGCTGGCCAGAATCCCCGCAAAGATAGGGGAATTGGCGGCCTGGTCCGGTCTCATCGCGGTCATCGCGTCGGCCTTCGTCTACAGCGACGCGACGCCCTACCCGGGTTCAGCCGCGGCGCTCCCCGTCGTCGGAACGGCGGTGCTCATCGCCGCCGGCTGCGGGCGTCGCCGGCGCGCTGAGCGGATTCTCGCCGAACCGTTGATGCAGTGCTTCGGCAAGGTCTCCTACTCCTGGTACCTCTGGCACTGGCCGATGCTGATGCTCGCGCCTGCGGTGCTGGGGCACAACCTCACCGCCGAGCAGCGTCTCATCGTGGTGCTGGCCTCCCTCGCCATGGCCGTCGCCTCGTTCTTCCTCATCGAGAACCCGGCCCGCCTGCTGCCGCTGAGCAATGCGCGTTGGTTCGTCAGCGGATTGGCGATCTCTGCGACGATCGCCCTCTGTGGTGGCATCGTGCTCAACTTCCTCCCGCAGCTCACCGGGACCGGGGCCGCGGTAACCATCGTCCAGGCCGACTCGGCCAGCCCGCAGGTGACGGCGCAGATGAAGGCGGCCGTGGTCGCTGGGTTGGCGACGACCAACGCACCGAGCAACCTCACCCCGCAGCCGGCGCAGGCCGCGGCCGACACCCCGCCATCGTCACGCAACGGCTGCCACGCGGACTTCCTCGTCGTGACCCAGGGCGCCTGCGTCTTCGGCGACCCGGCCGGAACCCACGTCGCCGTCCTCTTCGGCGATTCGCACATGGAGCAGTGGCTCCCCGCGTTCGCCAACGCCGGTGCCCACTCGGGCTGGAAGATCATCAACTGGACGAAGGCGGCCTGCCCACCGGCCCAGCTGTCGGTCTACGCGCCCACCCTCAACCGGGCCTACACCGAGTGCGACACCTGGCGTGCGGCCACGCTCAAGCGGATCGCCGCGCTCAAGCCGGATCAGATCTTCATGAGCCAGTCGGAGAACGTGGTCAGCAGCAAGGTCTCCCCCAGCGACTTCGCCAACGCCACCGTCAAGACCCTCGACCAGTTGAAGGCGTCGGTCCCCGGAGCAAAGGTGAACTTCCTCAACGACGTTCCGGTGCCCAACTACGACATGCCCGGCTGCGTGGCCCAGCACCTGTCGAACGTCAAGTCCTGCAATTTCGCAGTGAAGGCGGCATACACCTACCCGTCCCGGCACGCCGCGATGCAGCCCACGATTCAGAAGGCGGGCTTCGCCGTCGTCGATCCCCAGAGCTGGGTCTGCTCCGACGGCAAGTGCCCGGCCGTCGTCGGCAACTACCTCACCTATCGCAACACGACCCACCTCAGCGCGAGTTTCAGCCAGTGGCTGACTCCGATGGTCGCCCCCCTGCTGACGGTCGCCAGCCGAAAGTAACGCCGGCTCGCCGACGAGCGAGTGCTTCCTCAAACCCCAGACTCTTCACCACTAACCTTCCTACCCCCGATAGGATCGCTGATCTGCCATGTTCATTGGCCTGCTCCAAATACGGCACAGTCTCGAGACTCACTCCAGGCTGTACCTCTTCTCCATCTTCGTGATGCTGACCTGGATCATCTGGGTTATCAAGGTGGTTCTCTCCCGCCGGTACCACCCGTGGGTTGAGCCGCACGAGACGACGACCAGCGTCGTCATCCCGGTTGTCGACGAACCGCTCGACCTCTTCCGTGAGGTCCTGGAGCGGATCGTCGCCCAGAAGCCCGACCAGATCCTGGTCGTCATCAACGGTCCCCGCAACGAGAACCTGCAGAACGTCTGCGAGGAGTTCGGGCGCGCCGTCGAGTGGACCTGGACGCCGATCGCCGGCAAGCGCAACGCCGTCATGGTCGGTGTCGAGCGCTGCGTCGGTGAGATCGTGATGCTGGTCGACAGCGACACGGTTTGGACCGAGGGAACTCACGACGAGTTGATCAAGCCGTTCGCCGACCCAGGCATCGGCGGCGTCACCACCCGTCAGCGCATCCTCGACCCGCGGCGCAGCTTCCTGACCCGCTGGGCCGACTGGTTGGAGAACAGCCGCGCGCTCTACTCGATGCCGGCGCAGAGCGTGATCGGTTCGGTCGGCTGCCTGCCGGGGCGCACCATCGCGTTCCGGCGCTCAATCCTCGAGCGGGTCATGCACGACTTCATGCACCAGAGATTCCTGGGCGTTTTCCTGGAGGTCTCCGACGACCGCACCCTCACCAACCTCACCCTGAAGCAGGGCTTCCGCACGGTGTACCAGTCGACGAGCCTCGTCTACACGGATGCGCCGCTGAAACTCAAGAAGCTGGTGAAGCAGCAGTACCGCTGGGCTCGGGGCAGCCAGTACAACACGCTGCGGATGCTCCCCTGGATGCTCGGACACGCGCCACTGCTGGCCTTCTTCTTCGTCAGCGATATCGCGATGCCGTTCCTGTGGCTCAGCTCGGCGATCGCCTGGGCGATTCGCACCGTGAATCACCAGGGCGACAACCTCTACGACGGCATGCTGCACGGCGCCGGGCACCCGATCGTCGGCATCATCCTGCTCACGGTGCTCACCTCCACGCTGGCGATGTGCCTGCGCCAGCTGCGCCACATCGGCGAGGTGCCGAGTGACCTGCTCTGGATGCCGCTGTACATCCTCTTCAGCACCGTGGTGCTGATGCCGATCCGGATCTACGGCTTCTTCCGCTGCGGTCACGTCGGCGGCTGGGGCACCCGGGCCGACGCCTACACCGGATCCTCGGAGGAGACGCCGGCTGATCTGGCCGCGATTCAGGAGCTCGAGATCGCTCTGCACGAGCCCTCGGCGACGGGACACCCTGGTGGTCCGGCCGACACCGGCCGCCCGACTTCGGTGGCCAACCCGAACCGGATCAACGCCTCCCAGGTGACCTCGGTCGGTGCGCTGCTGGCGCCGGCTCGTCCGGATCCAGCCACCGCCCCACGACCCACACCACCCCCATCCCATCAATCCATCGACGGCGACCCCCGCGCCCTAATCCCCTATCTGATCGCAGCAACCGCCCTACTTGCAGGAGTTATTTACGATGTCCTCCCCGTTTAAGAAACTGAGCTTCACCTCGTCACACCGCATGGTCGGGACCGTCATCGCACTGTCGCTCTGCGCCGTTGCGACGGCGATCTACCTCTCGCCAGCGGCCCACAAGAGCCCTTCCCCGGTGAGCGCTTCGGCCACCTCACCCGTCGAGGACCCGGCGGCCAAGGCCGCCCGCGAAGCGGCGGCCAAGGCGGCCGCGATGGCGAAGTGGAAGGGAACCGGCTCGAAGCCGAGCGCCACCCACCCGGCCACCCCGACCACCTCGCCGGCGACCGGGAGCCCGACGCTTGGCAGCATCACCTCACCCGGGACGTCCTTCGCCACCGCAGCCCCGACCGTCACCGACGCTGTGCTGCACACCGACGGAGGCGCCTCAGCCAGCGCAACTCCCTCCGCCTCCCGAACCGCCACCACGCAGATCAAGCACTGCAACAACTTCAAGTGGCAGCAGGATGCGCAGGCGGCCTACCTGGCGAACCTCTCCGACCCCGGCGCGCTGGATGGCGCCATCGGGCCGAACAACGGTGACGGCATTGCCTGCAACAACCTCCCGGTCGACCCGTCCCGTCCGGCTTCGACCCCGGTCGACGCCTACGTCCCGGTGAAGCCGACCGCCGCTGCCAAGGCCGCACTGGTTGCACCAACCGCCAAGTATTACGGGGTGTTCGCCAACGGCCTGCCCCGTGATACCTCGCTCTTCGACTCGATCAGCACCGCCGCGGTGAAGGCGCCGAGCTCGGTGAGCTGGTTCTCCGGCTTCGACTCCGACTACCAGAGCGATGCCGTGACGACGGCCTGGTCGCGCGGAGCACTTCCGATCATCACGTGGATGTCGGTCGCCATGAACGCGAGCAGCGGACATGACTCGAGCGAGTACACGCTGTCGAAGATCGTGAGTGGATCGGTTGACCCGTATCTGTACAAGTTCGCGGGCGATGTGGTGCGCACCAACCTTCCGGTGGTGCTCCGCTTCGATCACGAAATGAACGGCAACAGCTACCCGTGGTCGGCTGGCATGTACAAGAACACCCCGGCCCTCTACGTCGCCGCCTGGCAGCACATCTGGAACCTCTTCCAGTCGGTTGGCGCGAACTCCGACGTGATCTGGCTCTGGGCGCCGACCCGCATCGACACCCTCAAGCCGCACGCCACCACCGGTAACGGCGTCGGGCAGACGGACCTGGCCGAGGACTACCCGGGCGATGGCTACGTCGACTGGGTGGGTGCCTCGATCTACCTGCGTGTCGTCGCCACCGGCCCGACCTACGCCGCCACCTTTGGCAAGACGATCACGGCTCTGGAGGCGTTGACGACCAAGCCGATCTTTGTTGCCGAAACTGGGGCGATCGAGACTGACCTCTCCACCGGCCTCGACGTCGCGGCGCTGAAGGCCACGTGGACCGCCAATGCACTGGCCGGTTTCCTGGCCGATCCGCGCATCATCGGCTTCAGCTGGTTCAACAATGTCGGAACGTCGCTCATCAACGGGGTGCCGACGAAGAACGACTGGCGCTTCACATCCTCGACCCAGGCCCAGACCGCGTTCCAGACCGCGGTCAGTGACTCCCGCTTCCTGACCGGAGTCGCCCCGGACGGCCTGTAGTCAAGCTCGCAATCTCAATCCATCAGTTGAATCACCAGTAAAAGGAAAGACATACGCATGAACATCACAGTCATTGGAACCGGTTACCTGGGCGCGACGCACGCGGCCGCCATGGCCGAACTCGGCCACAACGTCCTCGGCATCGACATCGACGAGACGAAGGTCGCCCGCCTCAACTCGGGCGAGGTTCCCTTCTACGAGCCAGGGCTACCGGAGCTCCTGACCAAGACGCTGGCCACCGGCCGGCTGCGCTTCACCACCTCCTTCGAGGAGATCGGGGAGTTCGGCGACGTCCACTTCATCTGTGTCGGGACGCCGCAGAAGAAGGGCGAATACGCCGCCGACATGGCCTACGTCTTCGGTGCGGTGGAGTCGCTGCTGCCCGTTCTGCGGGCCGGCAGCCTGGTGGTCGGAAAGTCGACGGTGCCCGTCGGCACTGCGGCGACGATCGCCGAGAAGGTGGCCACCGTCGGCTGCGACCTGGTCTGGAACCCGGAGTTCCTGCGCGAGGGGTACGCCGTCGAGGACACGCTGCGTCCGGACCGCGTCGTGCTGGGCGTCGAGTCCGAGCGCGCTGAGAAGACGATCCGCGATGTCTACGCCACCATCCTCGACACCGGCACACCGGTTGTGGTGACCGGCTTCGCCACGGCCGAACTGGTGAAGGTTGCCGCGAACTCCTTCCTCGCCACCAAGATCTCCTTCATCAACGCGATGGCTGAGATCTGCGAGGTCGTCGGGGCCGACGTCACTCAGCTGGCCGACGCGATCGGTCACGACGAGCGGATCGGTCGTCGCTTCCTCAACGCCGGCCTCGGATTCGGCGGCGGCTGCCTGCCCAAGGACATCCGGGCTTTCATGGCCCGTGCGGGTGAACTCGGTGCATCGGAGGCCCTCACCTTCCTCAAGGAGGTGGACAGCATCAACGTCCGCCGTCGCGCCCGCATGGTCGACCTGGCTCGTGAGCTCTGCGACGGGACGCTGGCCGGTACCCGGGTTGCCGTTCTCGGTGCCGCGTTCAAGCCCGACAGCGACGACATCCGTGACTCGCCGGCCCTGGACGTCGCGCTGGCGGTTCAGCGCGCCGGGGCCGCGGTTCGTGTCTATGACCCACAGGCGATGGAGAATGCGCGTCGCGCGTTCCCGACGCTGGCCTACTCGCCGTCGGCCGTCGCCGCCACCGAGGACGCCGACGTCGTGCTGCTGCTGACCGAGTGGAAGGAGTTCACCGAGATGCACCCGTCGGTGCTCTCCGCTACCGCTCGCAACCGCAACATCGTGGACGGGCGCAACGCGCTCGACCGTGACCTGTGGCGCGAGGAGGGCTGGACGTACCGCGCGTTGGGGCGCAGCTAGTACATCCGGCCGGGCTTGCCGCTCCGTTTTTTCGGGGCGGCAAGCCAGAGTCATTCAGCCTTCGGGCCGCCGGTGACTCCACCGGTGATGCGGCTGGTCGCAAAGACCGCGATGGCGACGGGAGCGAAGATCGCACCCCAGAGCCCATGACCGGCGGCGGCGACCAGGGCGCCGGTGATCACGAAGAGGGCACACTGGGCGCTGAGGCGGGCCGGATCGGCCAGGCGTCGGCGCGAGGTCGGCGCCATCCAGATGCCCCAGACGCCGGTGGCCAGCACCGGCAGCGCAATCGCCAGCAGCACGTGTACCTAGAGTGCCTGACCGAGCCCGGAACCGGCGACCGCGAGCGTGATGAGCATCGCGATCTCGCAGGCGAAGGCCGCAGCCTCGACGCTCGCTCTGACCAGCGGTGGGGTGCGTCGAGTCTCCGGCGCCGTGGGCATGGTCCCGATCCTAGGGCTGACGGCAGGACGCACACGGGACTTGGCAGGAACAAGCCGTCGTCCAAATCCCGACACCGGTACACAACAGCATTGGACTGTGGTCGGCCGAGGAGATTCCGATGGCCGTATCCGCAAATATTGTGGCTCTTCAGCCTAGGCTGATCCTATGAAAGATCGTGAGGGCCCACCCGTCCCCAAGCTGGTCGCCACCAGCAACGATCTACGGGACCTCGCGCCAGCACACATGGCAAAAGCAGCAAGCTATGCAGCTACCGACCGTTTGCCTACATGGCGGAAGTTGTTGTCGGGCAGTAATCCGATCGCGCCACGTCAGCCGGGGACATGCTTCGATTTGCTGGTGCTTTCTCTGCGAGATCGGTCCTGGTCTACTCGACACAAACACGATCGCACCTAGTTTCGATCGACCAAGGCTGGATGGTCCAGGCAGTTCAGGGTTTCGCGGCGATGTTCTAGTCGCTAGACAGCGTGGGCGTCATCGTCGCCATCTGTCGCTTCCGCTCGGTGCTGTGCGCCACAGATCGAGCACAGGGCGAGCCGGAGAAGAGCTGGTTGCATGTCGGCGCTACCAACGGGCGGGGTACTCGGTGACGGCTACACGGAGCCGGACCAGAACCAAGGCGCCGGACACGCTAGGCTACGTGCTGCGGCACGGGTTCCGGTGAAGGTTCCTCCTTCGGTTGCTCCGAGGTTTGTACCTACCATTGTTCCCACACGCCGGGCCCCTAGCTCAGTTGGTAGAGCAGCGGACTTTTAATCCGCGGGTCGTCGGTTCGAGCCCGACGGGGCCCACCCTTCCCAAAATTTTGCATCCAACTTCGCGGCGCAGAGAGCACTCATGAGTGACGAACCGGTGGGTGAACTCCCGCGCAAGGCAAGCCACCGCAGGGCGCTGTCCAACGCCATGACGAACGTCCGCTGCCCGACCTGCCACCACGCCCGCATGGACGCGATCAGCGAGACGGTCGCCCTCTGCAGCTGCGGCGCGCAGGCCCAACTCGTCGTGCGGTATGAGACGAAGAAGGCGACCAGCGGCGTCCGGGTGCTCGCCCGCATCGAGTCGGTGAGCGCACGCCGCTAGTCACAGCGCTCCGGCTCGCCGTTCAGTTACTTCGACCGCGTTCAGCTGAACGCAGTCGTCGGCGTGTCGCGGTCGCATGAATAGGCGTCAGGTCGTCCGGGCCAGCCCGATCGGCGACAGCGAGTGGCTCGGAAAGACCGTGCTCAAGCTCCCGACGCCCAACCGCTTCTGCGACACCTCGCCCAGCACGTCGAACGCGTTGTTGAGGCCGGGCACGTCACCCTGGTCGAGGACCGAAGCCGACAGCGGGTTCCACTTGCCATGCACCTGCCCACCGACGATCCCACCGCCCATCAGCCACATGACACTGCCGTGGCCGTGGTCGGTGCCACCGCTGGCGTTCATCGCGACCCGTCGACCGAACTCCGTCATCACCACGACGGTGACCTTCTTCCGCAGCGTCGGGCCGAGGTCGGTCATGAAGGCGGCCAGCGTGGCCGCAGCCGAGGTCAGCGAGAGGTCCAGTTCATGCGCCTCATTCGTGTGCGTGTCCCAGCCACCGACGTCGACGGTCGCGACCTGCAACCCAACGTTCCCGCGGATCACCGTGGCCAGGTCGGCCATCGCCGCACCAAAATTGCCGGACGGGTAAACGGCACCGTTCTTCGCGCCGGCTGCCGCCTTCAGCTTCGCCGCCGTACCCAGCGCCGAGAAGGCCATCGGCACGTCCTCGGCGAGCGGGCCGGCGACTCCTCGGTAGAGCCCGGCGATCGCCGTCTCGGACTGCGCGGCCACCCCATCCCAGCCAGGGAAGGTGAAGTTCTTCAGCGCGCCCAGGCCGAGCACGGACTCGGGACCGGCCAGCGAGGCCGGAATCGAGTTCCCCTCAGCCACAGCCCGAAACGTCGTACCCGGGCCGAGCAGCGTCAGGGCGCGGTCCATCCATCCGCTGGTCGAGTTGGCCGACCCGCCCCGGTCCAGCGTCTGCTGGGCCTGGAAGTGGCTACGCGTCACGCCCTCGGCCGAGACCGCCGGGACGAAGGCCAGCTCACTGGACGCCCAGAACGGCATGAGCGGGGCCATCACCTTGTTCAGCGCCCATCCGGAGGTGCCGCTCAGCGGAAGCAGGTTCGCGTCGGCCGGCACCAGCGACGAGCGGACGCTGCGCAGGTAGTCGATGCCGAGTGACGAGCTGGCCGGCACCAGGATCCGCAGGCCATCGGCCGCTCCCCGCAGGAAGACGTTGATGACCGTGTTCCCGTTGCTGGTGGCCGCCTCGGCAAAGGAGACCCGAGTAGTGACGAGCTGGTCAGCCAGCGCCGCCACCGAGACGAGGCCGACCCCGGCCAGGAACTTGCGCCGGGTGAAACCCTTGTTCCATAAGGCTTCCTGGGCCTGCAGCTCGCGCTGCACCTTGGCGGCGCGGCGCTCGAGATCCGCGGTGACGTGAGCCGGGTTGAGGTCGGAGGCGGGCACGGCGGCGTTAGCGGAGGGCATGGTGGGGTCCGTCCAGGATCAGCGGGATGAGGTGGATCAGGTACCAGCGCAGGTTCGACTTGGCGATCGGGGTGCTGGCCGGTTCAGCCAGGAAACTCTGAAGGATTGCTTTGTGCGCGGCGGAGAAGGTCTGGTTCGTCAAGCGCTTGGTGAGCAGGTCGATGGCGGCGCCGCTGGTGGCCGGTTTGGCACCCCCGTAGAGCGACGTCGGGTCCAGCTTGGCGAAGCCGTCGTACCAGGCGCCGACGAAGCCACGGTGATAACCCCAAAGCTCGAGCAGCGACCCGGATGACCGCCAGGCGGCGGCGACGTCGGGATAGCCGTTCGGCGGCACCCAGTCGAGCGGCACCTGCCCGACGAGGTTGCACATCCAGTGCAGCGAGTTGAGCGCGGTGCTCAGCGTGCTCGGCGTCGTACCGAGAATCCGAAGCGTGGCGATGAGATTCTCGGCCGGTCGCCGCACCTTCGCGCCGCGGCTCGACCAGAATTCGGTCGAGCAGAAGATCGTCCGCAGCATCGGCAGGATCTGTGTGTTGTTCGCCAGGTAGGCGGCGGCAACCGCACTCACCAGCGCGGCCGACGGGGTGTCGGATACGTACCGGACGCAGAGCTTCTGCGCCAGGTGAGCCGCCGTCGCCGGGTGCTGGGCCAGGTAAGTGAGGTAGGCGTCGCCGGCCGCTTCGCCACCGGTGCTCGACGCGTTGGCATGCGTGAAGTCCATGACCTTGATGCCGCCGGTCCAGTGAAGCGATGACTTGTACACATAGTTGTTGTCGGAGTCGACGGTGCGGCCGGTGAGAATCCGCGCCGAATTAAGGACATCCGTCTCGCTGTAGTTGCCGACGCCGACCGTGTGCAGCTCGAGCAGCTCTCGACCGTAGTTCTCGTTCACGACGCTCTTGTTCGACTCGGCAAGGTTGAGGTAGGTGAGCATGGCGCCGTTCTTGGCCGACGCCAGCAGCATGTCGGTGAAGGAGCCGAGGGCGTACTTGCGGACGACATCCCGGTCCATGGTGTGCCGGCTGTTCCAGACCGAGTCCGAATGATTCGCAACATTCAGATGATTGGCGAAGAAGTCGACCGCGGTCTCATACAGCTGGGCCTTGCTCCACACCTGCAGACCCATCGTCACCTTGCTCAGCTGGTCCATCAGGTTCCAGCCGTACTCGTTGCCGTTGCTCTTCAGCCAGGCTCGTACCTGGGTCGGCGTGAGCGTCAGCAGCGTCCCCTGCGCCTGCACCGCCGCGTTGCCGGCATAGCCAGACGCGGATGCGGCGAGTGCGACCTGGCTGCTCCACCAGGCGTCCGGCCCGCTGGCCGTGACGGCATTGCGCGACGCGAGGTCGGGGCCGAAGGCGAAACGGGAGAGCAGGTGCGAGGCCGGGTCCCAAACGAGCGGGGCGACCGCGGTCTTCTGCGCAGCCGCGAGGGCAGCGGCGGCGGTCGAGTAGATCTTGAGCGGAACCGGAGTGTTGGCGGCCTTCTCAGCTGCCGCCTTGTCCGCAGCCGCCTTCGCAGCTGCTGCCTTTGCGGCGGCGGCTCTGGCGGCGGCCGCCTTTGCTGCCGCGGCCTTGGCGGCGGCGGCTTTCTTGGCCGCCGCGGCCTTAGCGGCGGCCGCCTTTCGCGCTGCGGCCTGCTGGGCGGCCTTCTTGGCCGCGGCTTTCTTGGCGGCGGCCTTCTTGGCCGCGGCGCGCTTGGCCGCGGCGCGCTTGGCGGCAGCCTGCCTTGCCTTGGTGGTCATTCGGGTCGATGAGATCAAGCCAGCCATTGGTGGCGGTCACGCTTCCTTCCGTGGAATGCACCCGTTTGTCCCCGTGGTTCCCCAACTGCTCAGCGCATCCTGCGCATCGACAGTCGTTGCCCTTCCTGATCGACCGCCGGGCCCGAATCTTTAGCCGCCCACCAGGGCGATGAGCTGAGCGCGCAGCAAGACCAATGTGAGGTTACAGTGAAGATGCGCTACGCTTCTCATCGAATTTCACCGATGAAAGCTGGATTTTTGATGCGCCGCGCCCGTCTGTTCGTTCCCGTTGCCGCAGCCGTGCTGCTCTCCAGCCTGCTCGCCCCGACCGCGGCTGAAGCGGCCGCCAAGCCGCGCGTCTTCGCCAACTGCGCCCAGATGCAGAAGGTCTACAAGGGCGGCGTCGCCAGGGCCGGGGCGAAGGACAAGCGCAAGAGCGGGAAGGCGAAGTACAAGCCGGTCGTCAACACCGCTCTCTACAACGCCAACAAGAAGTCCGACAGCGACCACGACGGCATCGCCTGCGAGCAGTAGGCGCAGACTTTCACCGCTCCCAGTCCTCGGCGACTGAAGACCGGCAATACCGATTCCGACACGCCGGCCCGTAACCGGAGTGAACCCTCGGGTAGCTGAGCGCGTATCAGCAGACGTGCGCGTCTCGCGCCACCCGGTGCCCGCGCACGTTCTCTGAAGGAGGGAACGGAATGCAAAGCACAGAGAGGTTCAAGAAGCAGCTACATCGACGTCGCTGGGCGGCAACGACACTGGCCATCTGCAGTGCCGCAGCGCTCGCCCTCAGCGTCGTCGCGGCGGCGCCCGCGGGGGCCGCCACGCCGGATCATCATCGACACCACCATCTGAAGTCCCTTTATCAGCAGGTAAATCTCGTCGCAGACGTCCCTGGGGCGGCCGCCACCGTCGACCCGAATCTGGTCAACCCATGGGGCCTGTCGGCCGCGCCGGCGACGCCCGCCGGTCCGGGTAGCCCGCTCTGGGTATCCGACAACGGCACCGACGTCTCGACGCTGTACACCGGCGGACAGGTCGGAACGCCGGTCAAGGCGGTCCCACTCGTCGTGAACATTCCCGGGGGCGCGCCGACCGGCCAGCTCTTCAACGCCGGGTCCGACTTCGTCCTCTCCACCGGCGGCAAGACCGGGCCGGCCAAGTTCATCTTCGCCAGCGAGGACGGCGACATCACCGCCTGGAACCCGACCGGGGTGGCTACTGACGCGGTCACCGAGGTCCACACCGACGGCGCGGTCTACAAGGGCATCGCGATGGTGAACCGGGCGTCCGGTCCGGTGCTCCTGGCCGCCGACTTCCACGACAACCAGGTGGCGGTCTTCGACTCGAGCTTTGCTCCGGTCAAGGACCGTTTCGCGTTCCTGCCGTTCGGGGTGCCGCGCGGCTTCGCGCCCTTCAACATCGCGGCGATCGGCAACGACGTCTACGTCTCTTATGCAAAGCAGGATGCCGAGCGTCATGACGATGTGGCTGGCCCGGGCAACGGCGTCATCAACGTCTTCGACCGGTACGGGCACTTCAAGCGGCAGCTCTTCTCCTTCGGCGAGTTGAACTCACCGTGGGCGATGGTGATCGCACCGGCCGGCTTCGGGCAGTTCAGCGGCGACCTGCTGGTCGGCAACTTCGGCGACGGGCGCATTCATGCCTTCGACCCGCGGTTCGGCTTCCCGGTGGGTGAACTGCACGGCACGGGCGGCAAGGATCTGGTGATTCCCGGACTCTGGGGGCTGCTCCCCGGGACGGGCACCGCCGGAGCCACCTCGGATCTCTGGTTCAGTGCCGGACCGGACCACGAGGCACATGGTCTGCTGGGGATTCTCCGCGTCACCTGACGGGCGTCACCTGACGAGCGTCACCTGACAGGCAGTAGAACTAGCAAGTTGGGCTCGGTGGAGGCCGCAGCGTCGCGCGCGGTACGGCCTCCACCGCAGTCTGGGTGGGCGCCGCTCCTACGGGGCGACCAGTCGGGTCTGGCCGGGAGCCACCCCGAACCGGGCGAGGCTTACGCAGGCGTTCCAGCGTTCGGGGTCGAGCGCACAGAGGTCGACGTTCCGCTCGGGGCCGACGAGCTCGGCGGTGATGTCGTAGCCGTTCGCGTGACGGGAGATCTGCAGGCCGTCCCCACCGAAGTTCTGCACGCAGTGCCGGGCGATGAGCAGCAGCCGCAGCTCGATGTCGACGATCCGCTCGGCCGTCTCCAGAAGTTGCCGGTTGCGAGTTCGGCGCGTGAAGAAATCGAGGGACCGGGGTACCCGGATCGCTTTGGTCATCACGTCTCCTCAGCTGCTCCCGCGGCCGCGCCGCGCGGCGGCTCTTAGCGAGCCTCAGATCTCCAATCGGCAGCGTGATCACAGAGATAAGGGGGAACGCCACAGTCGGCGATGACGCAGCGCAGAAACGTCGGTACCCGCAGTTAAGGTAGGGGCATGGACGCGCTGTGGGGGGTGATCATCGGCAGCCTTCTCACGGTGATCGGCCAGGGGTCGGCCGAACTCGTCAGGGCCCGGGTGGCCACGAAGGGTCGCGAAGACAACCGCGATCGGATCCGGCGCCGTTTCCATCTGGACGCGCTTGAGGAGCTGGAGAGCGCCGCGCTGCGCCTCCATGACGTGCTGATCGAATATCAGGCGGTCGACACCCCGGACGAACTGCTGGAGAAGGCACTCCGGGAATCCATGGGCGTCTTCGACGCCTGTGTGCCACGGGTCGAGTCGGACGTGGTCCGCGCGAAGATGCAGATCTGGCGCAACACGGCGGTGCGCTGGGTGAACGACGATGACTCAGCCGCGGCCGAGCAGCGAGCTTGGCAGGCGGCTCTCACCGCCTGCGGCGAGGGAATGCGGGCTGAACTCTAGAGGGCGCCGTGACCTAGCGGAGACCGACGGGCCGGGCTTAGAAGCGGTCGACGACGAGGCGCCGCGACACCGAATGCGTCTTCGCGGCCTGCTCCAGGAAGAGTGCGAAATCGTCTGAGACGTTGATGACGTTCAGGGTCTCGGCCTTGCGGTCCAGCAGCAGGATCTTCACCAGTTCGTCGGCGAAGGACTCGGTTCCGGCTAACAATTGGCGCGCGTCGATGGTGACGGAGGCATCGCTGAGATCCTCAGGCAGGTGCCCGGCGTCGACCAGCGCAGCCGCGCGGCGACGTCCTCCACTGAGCTGCGGAAGTTCCAGCATTGCGGTCATCGGCTCTGCTGTCATGATCAAACCCCCTACTCTCTGGCTATTCTAGCCTGCACGGCGGTTCCGTGAAATGAAGCGACGTGCCGCTGCAGGCGTGGCACGATGCGCCCACCGCGGAACGCACCGCTGGCCCAGCCGCTCCACAGCTGCAGACGACCGCCCCGATGGGTGCGGCGCACCAGCCCGTTCAATCCGACGCCACGACCCCATTCACCGGTCGACGTCACGTGCCGGCGAACGGCGAGCGCGATGGCATGCCCGTCGTCACGAACGCTGGTGGCGCGCTGCAGCGCCTCCCGCAGCCCGCAGCCACAGTCGGCGACGGCGAAGATCACCTCGGCCGAGCGCTCGAACTGCTGCAGCGCGAGGTACCCGCCGGACTCCCCGCTGTGTTCGAGCACATTGTTGGCCAGTTCGGAGACGGAGTTATAGAGCTCGCGGGCCGTCGCCGGCTCGTCGGTGGCGAAGATGCGGAAGACCTGCTCGGCCAACCGGTCGGCCGCCTCCGCGTCGGTGCCGAAGCGCCGCAGTTCGAAGAGACGATCACCGAGATCGTTGCGCCGCACGGCCGGCAGTGCGTGGGCGATCCCAAACTCGTCGAAGAGATCAGCCACTCCCATCCGATGCAGGTAGTTGGCGCAGTTCAGGTCAAGCGGCGCCCGGAACTCGACGTCAAGGCCGGTGCGCACGGCGCGTTCGGTGAGGGCAGCCAGCGAGACCAGCCCAAACGGGTCGACGAAGTGCGCCCGCGTCAGGTCCAGCAGCAGCTGATCCTCGCTCGGGCGCAGGTGCCGATCGAACTCGACGTCGGTCAGGCAACCACCGGTGCCCACCACCACATCCATCACCCGTTCACCCTCCCATCCCCCTATGACAGAAGATTCACTCCGGCGGCTGCCACAAAACCGGCATCCGCCGCGTCAGGTTGGTATGGAGGGAA
Organism: Frankineae bacterium MT45; assembly: GCA_900100325.1. Lineage (NCBI taxonomy): Bacteria > Bacillati > Actinomycetota > Actinomycetes > Frankiales > Frankineae bacterium MT45. The sequence continues at coordinate 909,304 of LT629697.1, read as the reverse complement.
CAACATGACCGATGAGGAACACTTCGAGGCGTTCGTACGCGCCCACGCCGGCCCGCTGAACCGGACCGCGCTCCTGCTCACCGGCAGCGCTTACGCGGCTGAGGATCTGCTGCAGGAGACGTTCGTGAACCTCTTCGGTAACTGGAATCGGGTGCGCTCAGCCGATGAGCCCATCGCCTACGTCCGGCGGGCTATGACCAACCGATTTCTGAGCACTCGACGCTCCCGGTCGGCCCGTGACCTCAGCGTGTGGGACGTGCCGGATCGTCCTGCCGGGGAGGATCCCGGAGATCGGATCGCTGCCCGCAGCGCTGTGTTCCAACTGCTGGGCACCATTCCGGACCGTCAGCGCACGGCAATCGTGCTCCGCAACTTCAACGACCTCACCGACGAGCAGATCGCGGCTGCTCTCGACTGCCGGGTCGCGACCGTGAGAAGCCTGATCAGCCGGGGGATGGCAGCGATGCGCGCGGTCAGTCAACGCGACCTGGCCGCCACCGGAACGGAGGATCACTGATGACCGGACTGAATGATTTCGACACTGAAGTGCGCCAACTACTTAAGGACGCAGCGGCAGACCAAGCCGCGCGAACCGACGACGACGCGCTGGCCAGCCGGATAGTCGCCGCCGCTATGGCCACCAAGCCGGCGACGGAGACCTATCGCACCCGGCGAGGTGGACGGATCGGGCTGAACCACTGGGGCGGCCCGCTCCTGGCGGCCGCGGCCGTGGTGCTGATCGCGGTCATCCTCGCCGCCACGTTGAGTATCCACCACAGCGACCACTCGCTTCCGGTTGCGCCACCCACCACTCGCCAGGACGTACCGACGCCCACCGCTTCCGCGTCCCCGACACGAGCAGCACCGAGTTCTGGTGCGTCGATCGCCGCGCCCCCGCGGGCTACGCCACAGGCAACCCCGGCCGTCGCCCTCAAGGAGATGACGATTCAGGTGGGCAATCCCGGTTCAGTGACGCTCATGGTCCCGACCAGTTGGCACCTGTCGAAGACCCAACCGAAGGCTTGCTGCGAGGAGCCAGCTAGCAGGTGCCTGGTCGCCGGGTCCGATGACTTCAACAACAATCCGGAAAATTGCCTGCTGACCGTCAGCATGGCGTCGGCGTATGCGGTGCCGGACCTTCCCCGACCAGTCGCGAGGGATGCCTGCGCAAGGAAAATCTCCACCACATCGATCTCAAACGCCCCGGTCCAAGGACGCCCTGCGGAGTATCGCCGCTTCCTCAATCAGTGCACGGGTACGAGCTCGGAGATGTGGACGACGATGTCCGATCCGGAGGTGATGTTCTGGCACCCCATCACGGATCGAAGCACCACGGCCCAGGTTTCGACGATCCTCCGCACGGCGGTGCTGCCGACGGTCATCGATGCGCACCGGACCTTCGACGAAGGCATCCTGCGCGGTGTATCGAAGAAATCGGACGGTTACCACGTCATCATCGACCGCATCGTGTGGGCGCCCGACGGGACTCTGCTCAATGCCAATCCACAGACCTACGACTATCTGGTGACTTTTTGGAGCCCGCCGCGTCTGACGAAGATCGCGAGCTGCGATCATCCCGGATACGGTGAGAGCTGCCCGGTCGACGCTCTCCTGACCCAGTTTCAGAAGGGACCCCATCCGGCCGACGGCTCCAGCGCAATCGCTGGGCAATACACCCAGCTCGTGCACCTGACCGGCAATGACTACGAGCTGTTGTTCTTCACACCCACGAGAGCCTCGTAGTCGTCGTCTGAGTTCGCGACGCCGCCGCCGACGTCATCGGCTAACTGTCAGTCGGTCCTGCTAGACAGGGAGCATGACGATCAGCACGACCGAAGCGACCCTCCGCCAGCGCGCCGAGGAAGTGCTGCGCGCGCTCGCCGGGGAGTCGGCGGTCCTGCGCGACGACCAGTGGACGGCCATCGAGGCGTTGGTGCTGCACCACCGGCGGGCCCTCGTCGTGCAGCGCACCGGCTGGGGTAAGTCGGCCGTCTACTTCGTCGCCACCGCACTGCTCCGCTCCGAAGGCGCCGGGCCGACGGTGATCGTCTCGCCGCTGCTCGCCCTGATGCGCAACCAGATTGCCGCTGCCGAGCGAGCCGGCATCCGGGCCGCCACCATCAACTCGACCAACCTCGAGGAGTGGGAGGCGACCTACGAGGCCGTCCGCCGGGGCGAGGTGGACGTCCTACTGCTCTCCCCCGAACGTCTCAACAACCCGGATTTCCGGGACAACGTGATGCCACAACTGGCCGCCTCCTGCGGCCTGCTGGTGGTGGACGAGGCGCACTGCATCAGTGACTGGGGGCACGACTTCCGTCCTGACTTCCGGCGGCTGCGCACCCTGCTCCCCGAACTGCCACCGGCCATCCCGGTGCTCGCCACCACGGCCACCGCGAATTCCCGGGTCGTCGCCGACATCGCCGACGTCCTCGGCCTGGGCGAAGAGACCCCGGATGTGCTCGTCCTGCGGGGCAGCCTCGACCGAGAGTCCCTGCATCTCGGGGTTCTCCAGCTCCCCTCGACCCCGCACCGGCTGGCCTGGCTCGCCGAGCACCTGGACGAGCTCCCGGGGTCGGGCATCATCTACACGCTCACCGTCGCCGGCACCGAGGAGGTGGCCGACTACCTGCGAGAACGCGGCTTCGCCGTCGCCGCCTACTCCGGCAAGACCGAGCCGGGCGAGCGCCTGGAGGCCGAGGAGAACCTGATCGGCAACCGCGTAAAGGCCCTCGTCGCAACCTCGGCGCTCGGCATGGGCTTCGACAAGCCTGACCTCGGCTTCGTCATCCACTTCGGCGCGCCCAATTCTCCGATCGCCTACTACCAGCAGGTCGGCCGAGCCGGGCGCGGCGTCGACAATGCCCAGGTGATCCTGCTCCCGGGGAGCGAGGACCGCGCCATCTGGGAGTACTTCGCGTCGGTCGGCTTTCCGCGCGAGGAGCAGGTGCGCACGGTCCTCGACACGCTGGCCGACCACGGCGGCGCGATGAGTACCGCCGCGCTGGAGACCCGGGTCGACCTGGCCCGCTCGCGGCTGGAGACGATGCTGAAGGTCCTCGATGTCGACGGCGCCGTGCGGCGGATCAAGGGCGGCTGGAGCGCCACCGGTCAGGCTTGGAGCTACGACGAGGAGCGCTACGCCAAGGTGAGCGCGGTGCGCCGCAACGAGCAGCAGGCCATGCTCGACTACATCGCGACGGCCGACTGCCGCCTGCAGTTCCTGCGCCACCAACTCGATGACGAGGCCGCAACCCGCTGCGGACGCTGCGACAACTGCGGCGGGCTCGCCCTCTCGACCGAGGTGAGCGAGGAGGGCGCAGAGCGGGCCAACGAGACGCTGCTGCGACCCGGGGTGCCGCTCGAACCACGGCGCATGTGGCCCTCAGCGATGCCGACGCTCGGAGTCGATTTGAAGGGCAAGATCCCGAGCACAGAAGTCAGCGAGACCGGGCGCGCCGTCGCGCGCTTCACCGATCTCGGGCTGGGGCAGCGCGTCCGGACGCTGCTGCGCGACCAATCAGCCGACTCATCAGGCGTCGCGACGGAGGTTCCGGCTGACCTGGTGAGTTCCTGCGTGCGCGTCCTCTCGGCCTGGGAGTGGTCCGAGCGGCCGCAGGGCGTCGTCTACATCGACTCGCACCGCCGTCACGACCTCATCGCCGACCTGGCCGGCAAGCTGGCCACGATCGGACGGCTGACCCCGCTGGGGGCGGTTGCCCACGTCGGCGAATCCTCGGCCGGACGCTCGAACAGCGCCCAGCGTCTTCGCGCGGTCTACGGTGCCTACCAGCTGAGCGAAGAGACACGGGAGCAACTCGGCGGGGCACTGGCCGGAGCTCCGCTGCTACTCGTAGATGACTTCACCGACACCGGGTGGACGATCACCGTCGTCACCCGGCTGCTGCGCCAGGCCGGAGCCGGCTCGATCTACCCGCTCGTGCTCGGGAGTGTCAGCTAGCGGAGAGCGACACAGCAGGAGCGGCCGCTCAGCACAGTTGGCTGGGCCGCTACCAGCGCTTCCCGCCGGTTATCTCCTTGATCGCCGGACGGACATCGGCCAGATATACCGACGCGGCCACCGCCGCGATCATCGCGATGATGTTGACCGCCGAGCCGACGAGCACCGTGAGCGCCGCCGCCACGATGAGGATCGCCAGCCAGCTGGGCTTGGTGAGCCGATCAACCGCCGGGAAGGCCGCGGCCTTGCGGCTGGCACAGTCAGCAATGGCCCACGCCTGCAGCGCGAGAAGACCGATCCACAGGACACGGTCAAGCCAGAGCTGGATGTTGTACACGATCAGCATCGCTCCAGCGTAGCGACAAAGAGCTGCCCCGCACGGCGTAGGCACCGTGCGGGGCAGTCAGAGAAGCAGTGGAGCGGTTCAGGCTCAGCTCTCCGGAGTGGACGGAACCGCCTTCACGGCGGCCTTCTTGGCCGGAGCCTTCTTGGCCGGGGCGACCTTGGCCGTGGCCTTCGGCGTCGCCTTCGCCGCCGTCTTGGCCGGCGCGCTCTTCTTCGCCGGGGTGGCCTTCGTCGTGCTGGCCTTGGCCTCCGTCGTCGGGGTCGCGGTCTTGGCCGGCGCCACCTTCGTCGGGACGGCCTTCACCGGGGAGACCGGCGGCACGAGGTCGTCACTGCGACCGGTGAAGGAGAGGACGGGCGTGATGACCTTCTCCGTCACCGTTCCGATGACATTCGCCGCCAGCGCCTGGCCGGTGACCAGCAGCTTCGCGACGCGCGGGTCCTGCTGGGCCTCGGCGAGGAGCTTCTCGGCCTGGGCGCTGATCTTGCCGGTGAAGGCGCTGCCGAAGGCCTTCACCTGATCGACGTAGGGCTCTACCGTGGCCGAGGCGGTGGCGGCGAGCGCCTTGGCCTGCCCGACGTAGGGCTCAGCGGTGGTGGAGGCGGTGCTGGCCAGGGCCTTGGCCTGCTCCTTCGCCTGGCCGACGTACGGCTCAACCGTGCCGGTGGCCGTCGCGGCGAGCGCCTTAGCCTGCTCCTTCGCCTGACCGACGTAGGGCTCGACGGTGGTGGAGGCGGTCGAGACGACGCCGGGCAGCGGGGTGGCGGCGATGAGCGACTCGCCCTTGGTGCGGGCGTCGGCGAGGGCTCCGTTGGCCTTCCCCACGTAACCGAGGGCCTCACCCTGCGCCTTGCCGGCGGCGCCGGCGATCCGGGCCTGCGTGCTCTGCGCGGTCTGGGTGGCCGAACCGGCGTAGGTCTTCGCGGTGGCCGTGGCCGAGTCCGCGTAGGTCTTGGCGGTCTGCGTCGCGGCGTCGGCGTAGGTCTTGGCCGTCTGTGCGGCGGCGTCGGCGTAGGCCTTCAGATCGGTGGCGATGGACATGTGATCTCCTCAATTTCGGTGTGGCTGGTCTGGACGTGCGTGGTTATGCGCTGACCTGTTCGGTCGCGCTGTCGGACTGATCGGGCTCTTCGAACGAAGACTCGTCGGAGGCAGCAGGCGCCTCGGACGCAGCCGCCTCCGAAAGATGGGCGGCGTTCTCGCGTCGGAATGATTCGTAGATCTCGACGAGCACCTGCTTCTGACGTTCGGTCAGACCCTCATCGGCGAGCAGTGCGGCGATGATCTCCGGGTCGCCGAAGCGGGCCTCGAGAATCCCGGCCCGAACGTAGAGCTGCTCGGCCGAAATCCGCAGGCCCTTGGCGATCTGCTGCAGGATCTCCGCGCTCGGTTTGCGCAGGCCCCGCTCGATCTGGGAGAGGTACGGGTTCGAGACACCGGTCAGGCGCGCCAGCTGGCGCATCGAGACCTGAGCCAGCTCGCGCTGCTCGCGAATGAAGTCACCAATGGCGACTCCTCGCTTCGCCTGCTCGCGCAGCCCATCAACGTTCATGACCCCATTGTGCTTGCAGGGTGCTAACTCTTGCAAGCGGTGCGATAGGGTCGTTGCTCACAGCCAGTTACGGACAGCGTAAAAATAGGGTGCGGTCCTGATGGATCGCTGAGAATAATGAAAGCGGCGAAACACACCGGGGAGAGGCTTCATCCGCGCCGCCAGTCCCACCCTGCTACACCTCCAGTTGCAGCGAACGCCCAAAGAATCTCGGAGAAAAACAGATGGATAAGCTCGCCCGTTTCGCGGTACGCAAGCGGTGGTGGATCGTTCTCGGCTGGGTCGGACTCATCGTGGTGCTGCAGGCGCTTGCCTCGGCCGCCGGCGGCTCTGACTTCAAGAACGACTTCAAACTCCCCCACACCGAGACGGCCACCGTCTCCAACCTGCTGGCCAAGGCCAAGCTGGGTGCCCAGAACGGCGCCACCGGCACCGTCGTGCTCCACGCCAAGAGCGGCAAGGTGGCCGACTTCGACTCCCAGGTGCAGCCGGCCCTGCAGAAGCTCTGCACCGAGGACTACGGCGTCTCGACCATCGTCTCGCCCTTCGGCACGATCGACTGCACCGCTCCGGCCGGTGCCACCCAGACGCCCAGCGCCGCCGCCAAGGCCCAAGAGGCAGCGCTGACCAGCCAGGACGGCACGATCGGCCTGGTCAACATCAGTTGGACGTCGCAGAACCCGGACCCGAAGAAGGTCAAGAGCCTCGCCGACGAACTCTCCAAGCTGGAGACCAGCAACCCGCAGCTACAGGTCGAGTTCACTGGGAACGCCTTCCAGGCCCTCTCCTTCGCCAAGAGCAGCTTCCTGCCAGAACTCGTTGGCTTCGCGGCCGCGTTGATCATTCTCTCGATCGTCTTCCGCACCGTCGGGGCCACCGTGCTGCCGCTGGCCAGCGCCGTCGCCGCGCTCGGTAGCGGTACGGCGATCACCAGCCTCCTCACCCATTCGATGGCCGTCGCCGACTTCGCGACCCAGCTTCAGACCTTGATGGTGCTGGGCGTCGGCATCGACTACGCGCTCTTCATCGTGACCCGACATCGACGGAATCTGACTCGGGGCATGTCGGTCGAAGACTCGATCGCGGCCTCGATCAACACCTCGGGGCGGGCCGTGCTCTTCGCCGGGACGACCGTCTGCATCGCGATTCTCGGCCTGCTGCTGCTCGGCGTCAGCTTCCTCTACGGCGTCGCACTGGCCACCGCCATCGGTGTCGCGCTGACGATGATCGCCTCGCTCACCCTGCTGCCCGCCCTGCTCGGCTTCCTCGGGCTCAAGGTGCTACCCCGCAAGGCGCGGGCGGCAGTCCGCGACGGGCAGTTCCAGGAGGGCCCGCACGAGGGCTTCTGGTACCGCTGGTCGGGCTTCGTCGAGCGCAATCCGCTCAAGCTCGCGCTGGCCGCCTTCGTCCTCATCGGTGCGCTGGCCATCCCGTTCTTCTCGATGCAGCTCGGCAACTCCGACCAGGGCAGCGACCCGGCCGGTTCGACCACCCGCGTCGGCTACGACCTCATCGCGCAGGGCTTCGGCCCGGGTTACAACTCGGTGCTGGAACTCGTGGTCACCGGTCCGCAGGCGACTGATCCGGCCTACCTGGCCAAGATCACGACCACGCTGAAGGTGGAGTCCACGGTCGCACCGGACAGCGTCCAGACGATCCCGCTGGGCAAGGACGTCGCGCTCATCTCGTTCAAGACGACCACCTCGCCGCAGGACCTGAAGACGACCGATCTGGTCAAGAACCTGCGCAGCGAGATACTCCCGCCGCTGTACGAGGGGACTCAGAACCATATCTACGTCTACGGGATCACCGCGATCTACGTGGACTTCGCGAAGGTACTGGCCTCGAAGATGCCACTCTTCTTCGCGGCGGTTATCGGGTTGTCCTTCCTGCTGCTGATGGTGGCGTTCCGGAGCCTCGTCGTGCCGCTGACGGCGGCCGCGATGAACCTGTTGGCGGCTGCCGCGGCCTTCGGAATCGTCGTGGCGATCTTCCAGTGGGGGTGGTTCTCCGACGCTCTGGCCGTGGGCAAGGGCGGACCTATCGAACCCTTCCTACCGGTGATGTTCTTCGCCATCCTCTTCGGATTGTCGATGGATTATCAGGTGTTCCTGGTCAGCCGAATGCATGAGGAGTGGGTGCACACCAAGGACAACCGCCGCGCCATCACCGTCGGGCAGGCCGAGACCGGTGGCATCATCACCGCGGCCGCACTGATCATGATCGCGGTCTTCGGCGGCTTCATCCTCGGTGACGGGCGCATCATCAAGCTCTTCGGATTCGGTCTGGCGTCGGCAGTCTTCCTGGACGCCTTCGTGCTCCGCACGGTGCTCGTGCCGTCGCTGATGCACATGTTCGGACGGGCGAACTGGTACTTCCCGAAGTGGCTGGATCGTGTCGTACCGCAGCTCTCGGTCGAGCCGCCGGACGAGGAGCCCAGTGACACCGAGAAGGAGCCGGTACCGGTCTGATTCGGCCCGGTTAGGCTCAACAGATCGGCGCGCCACAGGTAACGACGGCATCGCCCCCAGCACCCAGCGTGCCGGGGGCGATCGCCGTTGTCGCCGTCGGCGGGGGGCTGGGGAGCCTGGCGCGTTACGCGCTGGCCGAGAACCTGCACTCGGCGCCGGGGGCGATCCCGCTGGCCACCCTGCTGACCAATCTCGTCGGCTCGCTGCTGCTGGGCGCGCTGGTCGTCGCCGTCACTGAGCTCTGGCGGGTGCACCCACTGCTCCGCCCGGCTCTCGGCACCGGGGTACTCGGCGGATTCACCACGTTCTCCACCTTCGCCGTGCAGACCCGGGGCCTGCCGCTGGCCACCGGCGTCGGGTACGCAGCGCTCAGTGTCATCGGGGGCATCGGCTGCGCTTACCTCGGCATGTGGACGATGCGGCTCTGCTTCGCCGGGCGCCTGGTGGCCGCGGGCGCGGGCGGCTCCATCCAGGACGACGTCGACCCAGACCTGCCGTGATCGTCGCCCTGGTCTTCTTCGGCGGCGCCGGCGGCGCGGTGCTGCGCTACCTGGCCGATCGCTCCGTCACCGGCTGGCGCGACCGAGCTCGTCCGGGGGACCTCTTCCCATACGGGACGCTGCTGGTGAATGTCATCGGCTGCTTCATTCTGGGAGTGATCACCGCCGGCGCGCTTGACGCCCACTGGGGCGGCCGGGTCGTCGCGCTGCTCGGAACCGGCCTCTGCGGTGGGCTCACCACCTTCTCGACCTTCGCGGTGGAGTCGGTGCAACTGGAACGGCACCGCCGGCCTATCGTGATGCTGGCCTATCTCGCCCTCAGCCTGCTACTGGGCATCGGAGCCGCTCAACTGGGCTGGCTCGTCGGCTGAGACCGACATCTACTCCATCCCCGTCGAGAAGATCCTGCATCCTGAGCGCCCTAGCCCCCGATACGCAGGACCTTCGCGGCGAGCAAGCAGCGGGCAGGCAGCCGGGCGGTCGGCGCAGCTAGGTCAGTGATCGATGGCGGCGGCGAACCCGCCGACGCTCAGCTCTGCCTCGTCCGGGATCGAACGCTTGATGACGGCCAACGCGATCGGGCCGAGTTCATAGTGCTGGACGCTGGTACCGAGGAAGCCGACGCTGCGCCCGGCCGACTCAACCGGAGTTCCGGGCGCCGGGAGGTTGTCGGACTCGCCGGAGAGATGCAGCAGCACCAGACGGCGCGGTGGACGTCCGAGGTTCTGCACGCGAGCCACCGTCTCCTGCCCGCGGTAGCAGCCCTTGTCCAGGTGCACCGCGGAGCCAATCCACCCCACTTCGTGGGCCAGCGTGCGGTGATCGGTGTCGAAGCCGAGCCGTGGACGCAGCCGCTCCACCCGCCAGGCCTCGAGGGCCCAGCTACCCGCCTGCTCCGCCCCCGCTGCCTTCAACGCGTCAAGAGTGGCGGTGAGTTGGGCCAGCGGGACGATGAGGTCGTAGTGTCCGTCGGCCACCTGGCGGATAAATCCACCGTCGGGGAGCGGCCGGGCGTCCGTGGTCGGGGCGACCGCCTCGGGCACCGGGTTCATCTTCGCGCTGGGCGCGGTCTTGGAGTCGGCCGGCACGACCGGCGACGTTGCCACCGAGACCGGGAGCGGCAGGCCGGAGCCGACGAGTACGGTCGCCGCGTCGGGTCCGATGAGCGTCAAAACACCGTAGGAATCGGAGAGATCGGCCGGCTCGACGCGCTTCATGAAGCGCATCTTCTCCAGATAGGCCAGCGCCTCGCCGTTGCTGCCGGGCTCCACATCCAGCCAGAGCTGCTCGCCGAGTTCGGTGACCTGCCAGTGCTGTTCGACGTGGCCGTTCGGGGAGAGGATGAGCGTCTCGGTCGACTCGCCGTCGCGGAGCTGGGAGACGTGCTGCGAGCAGATCGAATGCAGCCAGCCGAGGCGATCCGATCCGGGGACGACCAGGACCCCGCGATTCGAGCGGTCTATGACGGCCGCGCCTTCAGCCAGCGCGCGCTGCTCTTTCAGCGGCTCGCCGAAGTGCCAGGGAATGCCCGCATCGACGCCGGGGCTGTCGACGGCAGGACCGGCTGGGCTCGACGCGGCAGAGACGGCAGGGCTGGCCGGGAGATCGGAGATTGTGCTCACCTAGTGTGAATCCTCGTCGTGGCTGTGTTTGTTCCCGTGGGACGCAGTCGTGTGAGCCGAGGCAACCGCCGGTGACTCACTGCAACTGCGGCACCGCCCGAAGACGGTGAAGTGGGCGCGGTCGAGCTGGAACCCCTGCTCGACCTCGAGCCGCTGGGCGAGCGCGTCGACGAGATCGGCCGGAGCGTCCAGGACCGCCCCGCAGCTGTGGCAGACGACGTGGATGTGGTCGTCGTCGGCCGGGCGGTAGGAGGCCGGGCCGTGACCGAGGTGCGTGTGACGCACCAGGCCGATCTCCTCCAGCAACTCCAGGGTGCGGTAGACCGTCGCCAGATCGACGTCGGGGAGGGTCTCGCTGAGCTGGTCGGGGGTGGCGTGCTCAAGCCGCCGGACTGTCTCCAGCACCTGTGCGCGCTGCTCAGTCATCCGCAGCCCACGGGCCCGCAGCCGACGGCTCAACTCGTCGTCGGCCCCAGGGCGCGCGTGCTCGTGCGGGTGGGTATCGGCGGTCACCGGGCAATTCTCCCACCCAGCCGCCAGATCGGTGCGGGTCAGCGGCGGGTCAGTTCCATGACCGGGATGACCCGGCTCGTCTTCGCCTCGTACTCGGCGAAGCCCGGGTAGAGCTTGGCCTGGCGGGCGTAGATCTGGTCCCGGTCGGTGCCCGTCACCTCCGCGGCGGTGACCTCCAGCGTGTCGGTGCCGACCTCGACCTCGACCTCCGGATGGGCCTTCAAGTTGTGGTACCAGTCAGGGTTGGTGTCGGCCCCGGCCTTGGAGGCGAAGACGTAGAACTTCTCGCCCTCGGGGAGGTACATCATCGGGTTGAGCCGGGTCTCGCCGGAGCGGGCACCGATGCTGTGGAGGATGAGCAGCGGCGCACCCTCGAAGTTGCCGCCGACCCGTCCACCATTCGCGCGAAACTCCGAGATGATCGAGGCGTTGTAATCCGTCATGCCCTCATTCTCGCGCTCGGTGTCAACCAACCGACCAACCAACCGATCAACCGGAAAACCAACCGGCCCCGATCACGCCCGACCGGTGCGCAGACCCCGTCGGCGGCGGACGCCACGGATCTGACCCAGCCCTATCGGGACGACGATCCAGACCAGCCAGGCATCCCGCAAGACCAGGAAGAGCGGGATGGAGAGGCCGAATGCGATCAGCACCCCGGCCAACCCCCAGCACTGAGTCGAGAAGAGCTCGGCCGGGGTGTCATCGGAACTGAGCCCGGAGGAGACCACGTGGTGCACCATGATCAGGAAGATCGAGCTGGCCACCACCTGCAGCGCGGCGTAGAAGCCGAAGCGGATGGCGTGCGCGCCGAGGCTGTCGTGCCCCTCGAAGGTGAGCAACTTGGTGGCAAACGGGTTCAGCACCATCATCAGCAACCACGTCATGTTCAATGCCCGCAGCCGCTCGTCCGTGCGCTCGACGTAGCGGAAGACGTAGTGGTGGCGCCCCCAGGTCGCCGCGATGACGGTGAAGCTGATGAGGAAGGCCAGGTAATGGTCTTCGTAGGAGTGGATCGACTTCCACAGCTGCTGGGCGGTGTCACCGGTTGGCACCGGGAGTTCGAGGGCCAGCAGCGTCATCGCGATGGCGACTACGGCGTCGGAGAAGAAGATGAGACGATCGGCGGCCCGCTCCTCCGACGGCAGCCGCTCGCGCGGCTCATCGCCGCCCGCACCAGCCGGCTTGCGACGAGGCGGATCGTTCGGCTGGTTGGGCGAGAAGATCGTCATGCGATCAGATGCGCTGAAGTGACGCGTTGAGGTGCGGCGAGAACTCCCCGGGAAGGCCGGTGGCCGGGTCGATGGGGGCGAGTTCGGTGGCATAGAAGAGGTCCTCGCCGCGGAGGGCGTAGAAGCGCCGCTCGCCGCCGACGCGCTCAGCGGTCGGTGTGCTCTGCGAGCTGACTGACTCCAGCTCCCAGTGCAGGTCGCCGGCCCGGCCGGTGTGGAGCAGGCTCACCCCGACGATGGTGGTGATGAGCGCCTCGATGTCGTCCTCGCCCGGGCCACAGCGCCAGAAGCCGGTTTCGCGCTGGGCCTGCCGGATCACCTCGTTGTTGATGTCCTGCAGCCAACTGCGGGATTGGTAGACCAGGAACGGGCGGCCGTCGTGGGCGAAGGTGACCTCCTGCCCGTACTGGAACTCGACCCCGGTCGACGGCACCACCCCGTGGCCCGCCCCGCGCCAGCGTCCGACCAGCGGCAGCACGGCCAGCAACCGGTCGTTCAGCGGCTCACCGGTGCGCAGGTCGGTGGTGTCGGGCGTCGGGTTCGTCACCGAATCCGGCGAGTCCGCCTCGCTCATCGACTAGCGCTGGCCCGCGAAGAGCTTGAAGAGGATGTAGAGCGACATCGCGCCGATCGCCAAGAAGGCAACGATGAGCAGGACGAGGTACGTGGTTTCCATAGTGAGTCACCCTAAAGCAAAGGGGTGCTGGGCTGATCAAGAGGTGATCAGCACAGCACCCCTTCGGGTGGCGCGTGTGTGACTACGAGAGGACGAGCACCGCCGGGACGAGCCCGGGCTCGGTGGCGTCGACGTCCTGGCGAACCGAACCGTCACGGTGCAGCACCGAGAGGGTCCACTGGCCGGGCGCGGCGAAGAAGCGGAAGTCGCCGGTGGCGCTGGTGACGACCTCGGCCGTGAACTCGCCGGTGCTGTCCAGCAATCGGACGTAGGCCCCGGCGATCGGGGCGTCGTCCTTGGAGACGGTGCCGTAGATGACCGTCTCCTTGCTCAGGTCAACATGCGCCGGCAGCGACGGTGTCTGCGGAGGAGCTCCACACATGTCAGGCCCCCAGCTCGATCGGGACGCCGACGAGCGAGCCGTACTCGGTCCAGGATCCGTCGTAGTTCTTGACGTTCTCGTGGCCGAGCAGCTCGTGGAGGGCGAACCAGCTGTGGCTGGAGCGCTCACCGATGCGGCAGTAGGCGATGGTCTCCTTCGAGTCGTCCAGGCCGACCTCGGCGTAGATCGCCTTGATCTGCTCGTCGGTCTTGAAGGTGCCGTCCTCGTTGGCCGTCTTGCTCCACGGGACGTTCAGCGCGGTCGGGATGTGACCGCCACGCTGCGACTGCTCCTGCGGCAAGTGCGCCGGGGCCAGCAGCTTGCCGGAGAACTCGTCGGGCGAGCGGACGTCGATGAGGTTCTTGACGCCGATCGCGGCGACGGCCTCGTCACGGAAGGCGCGGATGGAGAGGTCCTGCTCCTGAGCCTTGTAGTCGGTGCTCGGGCGGGTCACCTCGTCCTTGCTGAGCTCGCGCCCGTCGAGCTCCCACTTCTTGCGGCCGCCGTCGAGGAGCTTCACGTCGCTGTGGCCGTAGAGCTTGAAGTACCAGTAGGCGTAGGCCGCGAACCAGTTGTTGTTGCCGCCGTAGAGCACGACGGTGTCGTCGTTGCCGATGCCCTTGGCCGAGAGCAGCGCCTCGAACTGCTCCTTGCTGACGAAGTCGCGGCGGACCTGATCCTGCAGATCGGTCTTCCAGTCGAGCTTCACGGCGCCGGGGATGTGCCCGCCGTCGTAGGCCGAGGTGTCTTCGTCGACCTCGACGAGGACGACCCCTGGGGTGTTCAGGTTCTCTTCGGCCCAGTCGGCCGAGACGAGCGCGTCTGCGCGGCTCATGCGTTTCTCCTAGTTCGTGGTGGTTCTCAGGCTTGAGATTTGGTGTTGGTTTGCGTCTGATGGGCTTGCGCGCTGGCTTGCCCGGATGCGGTCTGGGCGACGAGCAGACCGCTGCGGTGGATCGTCTACGAGCGGAGAGGCTCGGGCAATCGCGTCAGTTGACGCGACACAGGCAGCTGCCCGTGCGGCACAGGTCGACCGCGCGGCGTGATGTGAGCAGGATGCTCAGAGGGCCCATACCGTGCAGGGTAGCCGTAGCAGGGTCCATCTAGCTAATTCGATCCCGCTCAGGACTGCTGCTTCAGCACGACATTGCTACCGGCACCGTTCAGCTGCAGGCCGTTCGGGGTCGGCTTCGTCGAGGTGAGGTGCAGGCCGTACGGGAGCGCCGGGATCTCGATGGTGCTGTTGAGGGCGGCGGTGGCCAGCGGCAGCACGGCCGTCGGCACGTCCAGACCGCCCACCTTCAGGGAGTGCACGTCCAGTTTCAGCGTGCCGCCGACGACCTCGAAATTGCCGGTGGCGTTGACGGTGACGCTGCCCAGCACGGGAACCGAGACCGGCGCCTGCACCACGAGCTCGTCACCCTGGGCCGAGAGTTGCAGGCCGTTGACCTTGCTCAGCCGCTCCAGTTCTGAGTACGGGGCGATGACGTACCCCTCCACCTCGTCCACCGGGATCTCGGTGACGGTGTTGCTACGCAGCTTGCTCAGCGGCAGCTTCGCACCCCTGAGGTGGGCGTCCATGGCGGCCCCGCTGATCTCACCGACGGTCACCGATTTGCTGGTGATCTCGATGTCCTTGTAGTCGCCGCTGATGGCCTGAGTGAGGAACGGAAAGCCGTGCAGCGTCACCTCCGGCTTCTCCTGGAACTGGGAGAAGGTGGCCAGCGAGTCGGCGGCGCTGTTCTGCAAGTACCTGGCCCCCAGCCGGTCAGCGGCAACCAGCAGCAGGCCCAGGACGAGTACGACGCCGATGAGCCATTTGAATCCCCGATGCACGTGTTAGCTCCTGATCGCCAAGCAGAGTAGGTAGCCGATCGGGCTGACGAAGCAGATCGGGATGAGGACGCCGTAGATCGGGCGTAGCCGGGCGACCAGCGCCGAGGCCGGCGCGCTGGCGAGCTGGATGAAGCCGGTGCCGACCGCCAGGAGACTCACCAGCAGGCCGACGGCGAAGCCCAGGAAGGCGGCGCGGATGCCCTGGAATTCGATGTCTGAACGGAGGATCAGGAAGCCGAAGGCCGCCCCGGCGACCGCGCCCGTCAGGACGGCGACGAAGCCGCGGGGCACCTGCGGGTCGAAGCGGGCGATCGGGAAGGTCATGTCGGTGAGGTAACCGACGACCAGGGCGATCGCGGCGGCACCGGCCACGGCGGCGCTCACCCGGCCACCGGACGTCTCGTGCCGCAGCTGGATCAGCGCGACGAGCGAGACCACTGCGGCGACGAGGACTGCGATGTTGGCCAGCGACTCGACGACCCGGTTACGGGCGATGCCGCGCATCAGCTGGTGAGCGAAGAGCGCCGGTACGGCCAGGCCGAGCACCGGTAGCAGCGCCCCGAGTTGGCCGTGTGGGGAGACGGAGACCGCGACGTCGGCACCGATGGCGGCGGCGGCACCGAGGACCAGCGCACCGATCCGTCCGGGGCTCCGGGTTCCGAAGACCCAGGCGATGATGAGGGCAGCCTGCGCGATCGCGACGCCGACGAGGAGCGCAACTGCACCGATCGCGGCGGTGACGACCAGCAGGATGCCGACGATCGCGGCGACGATGGCACCGGTGAGCAGCGGCAATTCGCCCGGTCCGGCCGCCGTCGGGGGATCGACCGGCTGCAGGTCCTTCCCCGCCTCGGTCACCGGGACGGGTGCCGTCGCCGAGGTCGACGCCGGCTTCGACTCCGACGTCGACACGGTCGCGGATTCCTCACTCACGTCGGACATCGTCGCAGACGCACCTGAGACGCCCCTGATCCTGGCCTGATCTTGGCCGCCTCACTCCGGACTATCGACGAGCATCTGACGGGCCCAGGCGTCGATCCGCCGGACCAGGTTCGCGTCCGTCGCGTGCTCGCCGTGCCCCATCTCCGGCTCGAGCCAGAAGTCGGCCGAGGCGGCCGCCTCGGCCAGGGCGTGGGCGTGACGAACCGGAAAATACTGGTCATTCTCACCGTGGACGAGGAGCACCGGTCGGGGCGAGATGGCGGCGACCACGTCGACCGGCTGCTCGGGCTCAACGACCCACCCCGAGCCGATCCGGGTGCCGCGGGCGATGCGGGTGACCAGGCGGCCGGTCCGGGTCATCACCGCCCAGTGCACGACCCGCATGGAACGGGTACCGCGCTCCCACCAGAACCCGGGCGAGCTGACGGAGACCACGGCGTCGGCATCACCACCGAGCCCGGCGTGGCGCAGCACCGAAGAGCCGCCCATCGACCAGCCGACGAGCACGACCGGACGGCCGGGGCGGCGGCCCCGTAGAAACGCCACCGCGGCGGCCACGTCGTGAATCTCCCGCTCGCCGAGCGTCGAGTAGCCACCGGAGCGGCCGTGACCGCGGGCGTCGAAGGCCAGGACCGCGTTTCCCGCCGCAGCCAACTCGTCGGCGACGGCGCGGATCTGGCGGGACGAGGAGGAGCCGGTGAAGCCGTGGGCCAGCACGTAGCTCAGTCCGTCCGGGCCGCCAGGACGGTAGGAGCCGGCGAGTCGCACGCCATCGGTTGTGTCGAGGCTAACGGTTTCGGCTGGACCCACATTGCTATTCTGCTACTAGCTTCGCGGGGCCCAGTGCCGGCGCGGAGCCGGACTCACCCAGGTTGGGTCCGCCGGGTCGGTCAATGTCGCCCCATCCGGATCGCTCGCAGACTCATCCGACTTCAGGAGATTCGCGTGGATCTGGTACTTCTTACAGCCGCCTCCCAGCCGACCACCGAGGTGCTCCCCGCCCTCGGACTCCTCCCGCACGCAGTGACGGTGTTGTCACTCGATGCTGGAGCCTTGCTGAATCAGCCCGCTGGGGACGTGATCCTGGTCGATGCCCGGCGAGACCTCGCCGCGGCCCGTGCCTTCACCCGAGTTCTCACCGCGATGGGGATGAACGTCCCGGTCGTCGCCGTCCTCACCGAGGGTGGCCTCATCGCCGTCTCCGCCGAGTGGGCGGTGGACGACATCGTTCTCGACACCTGCGGTCCGGCCGAGCTCGATGCCCGGCTGCGCCTCGTCGCCGACCGCAACGCCCAGCTCGTCGACGCCCCGCCGGAGCACGTCAACGTCGGCGATCTCACCATCGACGAGACGACGTACACCGCCCGCCTGGCCGGACGTGCCCTCGACCTCACGTACAAGGAGTTCGAGCTGCTGAAGTTCCTGGCCCAGCACCCGGGCCGGGTCTTCTCGCGCTCACACCTGGTGCAGGAGGTGTGGGGCTACGACTACTTCGGTGGCACCCGCACCGTCGACGTCCACGTCCGCCGCCTGCGGGCCAAGCTGGGCCCGGAGCACGAGGCGATGATCGGCACCGTCCGCAACGTCGGCTACAAGTTCGTCCGGCCGAGTTCGGCCGGTGGCGGCGAGCCGCGTGGGGCGGAGTTGGATCTCTCCGAGGAGTCTGACTCAGTCACCTTCGGAGCGATGCACCGCGCGTAGTCCGGTCGGCGACCTGCGGGATGATGGTCGACGTGATCCACGTGGAGCGTCGGCCTGAACTCGATGAGGAGCTTCGCCAGTGCGTCCACCGACTGGCCGCCGCCGTCGAACGCCGGGACGGGGCGCCGCCGCTCTCTGACGACGCTCTGCTGCACCTCGGCGATCCAGCGCGCCTCCACCTGACCGCCACCGACGGCAGTGCCCGCCTCACCGGGTACGCGCAGCTGAACGACGGGGCGGCCGAGGTACTAGGCGATCGCGTCACCGTCGCCGCATTGCTGGCCGAGTTGGAGGGGCTCTCGCCGGCGTTGACGGTCTGGTCGCACGGGAGGCGGAGCCCGGTCGCCGCTGCGGCCGGCGAGCGGGGATACCGGACAGGTCGGGTCCTCTGGCAGCTCCGCTCAACGAACGACGCGCCGGTGGCCAGCGGCGCGACCGATGGGCCGGCTGACGTGACGATCCGCCCGTTCGTCGTCGGACAGGACGAGGAGGAGCTGCTGCGGATCAATCGGTCCGCCTTCGTAGACCTCCCCGACCAAGGTGGCTGGACCCGGGCCGACCTCGAGGACCGTTTCGCCGCCGACTGGTTCGACGCAACTGGTCTCCTGGTCGCCGAGCGAACCGAACCCGGCGCGGAACCCGGAACTGGCGCCGGCACCGGAGAACTCCTCGGGTTTCATTGGACAAAGGTCCACCCGGGCAACCTGGGCGAGGTCTACATCCTCGCGGTGGCCCCCGAGGCACAGGGAATGCGGCTCGGGCGCATCCTGCTCCAGGCCGGCCTCGGTCATCTCCGCCAGCGGGGCACCGACGGGGTCCTGCTCTACGTCGACGACTCGAATCAGACCGCACTCCGCCTCTACGAACAGAACGGATTCAGCCGCTTTAACCAGGACATTCAGCTCCAGATCGGCTAAATCGGCGGCACTCTCGTCGCGTCAGGATCGCCACTACCCGTAACAAGATCGTTACTCAATAGTCGTCACCTGATGTTCGTCCTCTCTTCAGGGGAAAGTCCTAAGAGCGGCACTCGCTGTTCACTCTGCGTTCACCTCCTCCATGCCAGTAGGTCACCTGCGACACCTACCGTCCGTGACGTACGAAATTCTCTACGAGAGGCATACACGTGAAGTTGCACCGGACTGGCGTAATCGTCGGCCTGATCGCTGGCTCGACCGCACTTGCGGTCTCCTTGACCGCATGTAGCTCCAGCAAGAGCGACACCTCGACGAGCTCGCCCACGGGCGCGGCCGCATCGGGACTCCCGATCACTTGCGCAAGCGGCACGCTCAAGGGCGATGGCTCGAGCGCCCAGAAGAACGCCGTTCAGCAGTGGACGGCTG
Organism: Frankineae bacterium MT45; assembly: GCA_900100325.1. NCBI lineage: Bacteria > Bacillati > Actinomycetota > Actinomycetes > Frankiales > Frankineae bacterium MT45. The sequence continues at coordinate 890,227 of LT629697.1, read as the reverse complement.
ACTTCAAGTCCAAGTGCTCCGGCATGACCATCAACTACCAGGGTGCCGGCTCCGGCGCCGGCATCACCGGGTTCCAGACCAAGCAGCTCGACTGGGCCGGTTCGGATGCCGCGATCAAGGGTGACGACGTCACCAAGGCCAACGCGAACTGCGCCACCGGCGGTACGGCCATCAACATCCCGATGGTCGTCGGACCGATCTCGATGGCCTACAACGTCTCGGGCGTGGACAAGCTCACGCTGACCCCGAAGCTCCTCGGTGAGATCTTCACCGGCAAGATCACCAGCTGGGACAACGCCGACATCAAGGCCGCCAACTCCGGCGTCTCGCTGCCGAGCACCCCGATCAAGGTCGTCACCCGTTCCGACAGCTCGGGTACCTCGTTCAACTTCTCCAGCTACCTCAGCCAGGTCGACCCGACCGACTTCACCGCCGCCCCGGCCAAGAAGTGGCCCGTCGCGGTTGGCGCCGGAGCCAAGGGCAGCGCCGGTGTCGCCGGTGCCGTCAAGGCCAGCGATGGCTCGATCGGTTACGTCGAGCTCTCCGCCGCTCAGGATGCCGGCGTCAAGATGGCCGCCATCGACAGCGGCGACGGCCCGGTTGACGTCAGCGCCGACGGTGCCAGCAAGTTCATGGCAGCCGGCTCGACGGTATCCGGTACCGCTCCGGACCTGACGCTGACGCTGGACTACACGAAGCACGGCGCCGGTGTCTACCCGATCGTCTTGGTTACGTACGAGATCGTCTGCACCAAGTACAACGACTCGAACGTCGGCGCGATGGTGAAGGCATTCTTCAGCTACACGTCGGGCGCAGGCCAGAGTTCGCTGAACGATCTCGGCTACGCTCCGCTTCCGTCGGACCTGCTCACCAAGGTGCAGTCCTCGGTATCGGCTATCAGCTAGTTCCGTCCGGCCGAAAAATATCGGCCCTCGGAGACTTGCGAAACAGCTAGTTGAAGACCAACGATGTAGCGGTCCCACCGGCGAACGGTCGACAGACCGGCCTGTCCGGTGGGACCGCTCATTGCGAGCCACCAGCAGTACCGACTCGCACGAGCCTCAAGAGGAACAGATGCCAGAGCGGGAAACGATGACCGAGAGCGCGGACGACAAGTCTAGGGGTGGCGGAAGTGGCACGCCCGCAGACGGAGCCGGCGGCGCCCACCGGCCGGCTCGTCCGGAGCCGGGGCCTGTCTTCCCGCCACGAGTCGGTGGGGAGTCAGTCATGAGCACGGGACAGGCCGACGACGGGTCGGACGGCGACGAAGCTACGGCGATCCGCTACTCCCCCGACCCCGGCCCGACGCTCCTGGCCCCGGACGTCGAGGAGGGGCATCTCGAGTCCGTCCTCATCGGCGCCGGCGGCACCCCGAACACACTGCAGGCCACCGGCGTCACCATCAGCGGTGACGGCAAGACCAAGGTGCGCCTCGGCGACCGGATCTTCTCGCTCCTAGCCGCGGGCAGTGGCCTCTTCGTGGTCCTGCTCATCGGGCTCGTCGCCCTCTTCCTCGTCGTGAAGGCGTTCCCGGCCATCGCCGACGACAAGGCCAACTTCCTCACCTCGACCAAGTGGGACCTGAGCACGCCCGGCCACTTCGAGTTCGGCATCGCCTGGCTGCTGTGGGTCACGGTGATCATCTCGCTCGAAGCGATGATCATCGCCGTCCCGATCGCCGTCTGCATCGCGCTCTACGTGTCGCACTACGCACCGAAGCGGATCGCGAGCAGCGTGGCGTTCGTGGTGAACCTGCTGGCCGCCGTCCCCTCGATCATCTACGGCCTCTGGGGCTTCACCGTCTTCGCACCGGCGATGGAGCCGGTTCAGCGGGCCTTTTATCACCTCGGCGGCGTCATCCCGATCTTCAAGTACGCCTCCGGTGACCCCTTCACCATCTTCATCGGCGGCATCGTGCTGGCGATCATGATCCTGCCGATCATCACCGCGGTCAGCCGGGACGTCTTCGAGCGGACCCCCCGGGCCAACGTCGAGGCGGCCCTGGCCCTCGGCGCGACGCGCTGGGAGATGATCCGAATGGCGGTGCTCCCCTACGGCCGGGCCGGCGTCACCAGCGGGGCCATGCTCGGCCTGGGCCGCGCACTGGGCGAGACGATCGCCGTGCTCCTCATCCTGCACGTGCCCTCGACCTTCTCCTTCTCGATCATGCAGGGTGGTCTCACCTTCGCCTCCCGCATCGCGCTGGACGCCGGCGAGATGAGCCCGCAGCAGGCACCGGCCTACATCGCCGCCGGCCTGGTGCTCTTCGTGCTCACCTTCGTGGTGAACGCGGCCGCCCGCGCGATCGTCAACCGCAAGCGGGACTTCGTCTGATGAGCACCCCTATAAAGATTGTGAGCCTCTGATGACCACGGCAACCGTCTCGTCGCTGCAGTCGGCCCCCGGGTTGGGACGCCGCAAGGCGAAGAACAACATCGCCACCGCGGTGATCACCGGTTCCTTCCTGCTCGCCCTGATCCCGCTGGTCTGGCTGCTCTGGACCGTCATCAGCAAGGGCTTCTCGGTGATCGTCCAGCAGGGCTGGTTCACCGAGGACCAGACCGGCATCACCAACCGGCGGGCCGGCGGCGGTGTCCTGCACGCCATCATCGGGACGCTGCAGCAGGTCGCGGTCGCCTCGATCATCGCGATCCCGATCTCGATCCTGGTCGCCATCTACCTGATCGAGTACGGGGGCAACAGCCGGCTGGCCACGATGGCCAGCTTCATGATCGACATCCTTACTGGTATCCCGTCGATCGTCGCCGCACTCTTTATCTACGCGGTCTTCGTTACCAGCTTCGGCGGGGTGCAGCAGGGCTTCTACGTCTCGCTCGCCTTGGTCATGCTGATGATCCCGGTGGTGGTCCGCTCCACCGAGGAGATGCTCAAGCTGGTTCCGAACGAGCTGCGCGAGGCCTCGTACGCGCTCGGTGTGCCGAAGTGGAAGACGATCATTCGGATCGTGCTCCCGACGGCGCTGTCGGGCATCGTCACCGGCGTCATGCTCGGCGTCGCCCGCATCGCCGGTGAGACGGCTCCCCTGCTGGTGCTCGTCGGGTACTCGCAGACCACCAACTGGAACCTCTTCTCGGGGTCGCAGGGATCGCTCCCCGGAATGATCAACGACCAGGCCCCGAACTACACGCTGCCCCATCCGGCCGACCGCATGTGGGGCGCGGCCCTGACGCTGATCCTCATCGTGATGAGCCTCAACCTGCTGGCCCGCTTCATCACCCGCTTCAGCAAGATCACCAACTGATGCCCGCCGCCCGGCACCTGAACTTCACCCCGTCCTCCCACTCGCACAGGAGCAATCACTGATGGCCAAGCGCATCGACGCCAAGAACCTGAACATCTACTACGGCAAGTTCCTGGCCGTCAGCGATGTCAACTTCACCATCGCGCCCCGCTCGGTGACCGCCTTCATCGGCCCCTCCGGCTGTGGCAAGTCGACGGTGCTGCGGACCATCAACCGCATGCACGAGGTGATCTCCGGGGCCCGGGTCGAGGGCGAGATCCTGCTCGACGGAGACAATATGTATGCCTCCTCGGTCGACCCGGTGGACGTGCGCCGCACGATCGGCATGGTCTTCCAGCGCCCCAATCCGTTCCCGACGATGTCCATCGCCGACAACGTGGTGGCCGGGTTGAAGCTGCAGAGCGGGCGGATGAAGAAGTCCGACCTGGAGAACGTGGTGGAGAAGTCGCTGCGCGGCGCGAACCTCTGGGAAGAGGTGAAGGACCGGCTGAACAAGCCCGGCGCCGGCCTCTCCGGTGGTCAGCAGCAGCGTCTCTGCATCGCGCGGGCCATCGCCGTCGAGCCGCAGGTTCTCCTGATGGACGAGCCCTGCTCGGCGCTCGACCCGATCTCGACGCTGGCGATCGAGGACCTCATCCAGACGCTCAAAGAGAAGTACACGATCGTCATCGTCACCCACAACATGCAGCAGGCGGCCCGGGTCAGCGAGCGGACGGCCTTCTTCAACCTCTCGGCGGTCGGCAAGCCGGGTCAGTTGGTGGAGATGGACGACACCGAGAAGATCTTCGCCAACCCCTCCGACCAGCGGACTGAGGACTACATCTCCGGCCGCTTCGGCTGAGCTGATTGGGCCGGCTGCGTTGATTGGGCCGGCTGCGTCGTCTGGGTCGCCTGAGCTGCCTGGATCGGCGGGCTCGGTTGGCCGGCCGAGATCAGCCAGCCGGCTCGGGCGGCCTGCCAACCGAGCTGTACGCGGGACTGCGCGCCCACCTCATCCATCATTCGCCGGACGTGGCGTTGAATGCTGCGCTCGGACGTCTTCAGGATGCCGGCGATGGCCCGGTCGGTGAAGCCGGCCACGAGCAGGTTCATCACCCGGTTCTCGACTGCGCTGATCCCGCTGCTCAGCGGGATCGAGTGATTCACCGGCAGCGCCATCGACCAGAGCATCTCGAAGAGCCCGACCATGGCGTCCAGCAGACCGCTGGGGTGCACGATAAGCGCAGCACCGACCTGATTCAGGTGGCGGTCGTCCAGGGCGACCAGAGCCAGCCGGCGATCGGCGATCATCATCCGGGCCGGCACTGAGCCGAAGACCCGGATGTCGGAGTTGCTCTCCGCGACCTGACGGATGCCCCAGCTCAGCTCGGCCGGATCCAGACCGTCACCTTCGAAGATCATCCGGTTCAGCACGCCGCGCTTGGAGGCGTCGATGTGGTTGGCCGCCAGTTCGCGTGAACCACGCAGCATCGGGTTCTTGAAAGTGGTGCTGATCTGCTTCTCGGCCGCCTCGTTCACCTGATAACCGCGGCGCTGCACCTCCTCCCATCCCGAGACCACATCGACGACGTCGGTGGTAACCCGGCTCGCGCCACCCAGGTGATAGATACGGGCCAGCGCGGCCACCTCGGCCTCGGCCCGGTGCAGATCCGCCTGGCGCGCGACCAGGGCGCCACGGAGCGCTATATCCGGCGCCACCGCCACGTAGGCCCCCGGGTAGGTGAGCGATGGGCTGGCCAGCCCCCGGGCCACCAATTGCTGCAGCAGCTGCTCACATTCGGCGTGAGTGGTCTCCAGGGCATTCGCCAGTACAGCTACCTCGGCCACCGGGGTCGCCACCAGCGCGCGATAGAGCGCGGATTCTTCCGTCGTAAGACCAATCGCAGTCAGCATGTTTACGGAACATTTCTCTTCGTAATGCTCTTGTGTAGTCGGCCTGATACAGGTGGTGACGCATAGGCGTCATGTCGTATACCCGACATGTTACTTCGTCTATTGCTATGCCATATTTACGTCATCACCACTAGAGCACGGCGTGTCGTATTCGATTAGCCGAAGCCGGGGTGATTGTGCGGCGCTAACCCCCGAGCGCCGCCCTGCGCGTGGCTCGCCCCGGCTCCCCTGCCGGGGCGAGCACCGCCACTTCCTCAACACCCGTTCGCGAAACCACTGTTAAACGTGTGGCATTTCGTTTTAACGCAACTATCAAACAATGCGATCGTCAAAGGACCATGGTCCGTCGGCAAATCAACAATCTGGGGCTACACAACCAGGTACCGGTGTGCCGGGTCGCGGTCACATTGACCGGAATCCTCGCAGCCCCTACGCTTCCGGTGTTGACTCTTTGTCAATAGTCCGGATTCTCCGCACGAGTACCGCGGACGCTACGAGTTTGCGAGGTGGATGCCGCGGTGAGCGACTATGACGTCCTGGTCATCGGTTCCGGGTTCGGTGGGAGCGTCACCGCCCTCCGCCTGACGGAGAAGGGCTACCGGGTTGGCGTCATCGAAGCCGGCCAGCGCTTTACCGCGCACACGCTCCCGAAGACATCGTGGGATCTCCGCAACTTCCTCTGGGCCCCGAAGCTCGGCCTGCGCGGCATTCAGCGGCTGCACCTGCTGAAGGACGTCGTCGTGATGGCCGGCGCCGGGGTCGGCGGCGGCTCGCTCAACTACGCGAACACCCTCTACGAGCCGCCACAGCCCTTCTACGACGACCCGCAGTGGCGCGACATCACCGACTGGCGCTCCGAGCTCGCACCTTTCTATACGCAGGCCCGCAAGATGCTCGGCGTCACCATCAACCCGACCACCACCCGGTCGGACGTGCAGATGCGCAAGCTGGCCGACCAGTTCGGCAAGGGCGACACCTTCCACATGACGCCGGTCGGCGTCTTCTTCGGCCGGGACGGGCAGAAAGAGCCGGGCAAGCGCGTCCCCGACCCGTTCTTCGGCGGTGCCGGACCGGAACGCACCGGCTGCATCGAGTGCGGCTCCTGCATGACCGGCTGCCGCTACGGCGCCAAGAACACGTTGAACGAGAACTACCTCGGCCTGGCCGAGCGGGCCGGGGCAAAGGTGCACCCGCTGACGACCGTCACCAATGTCCGCCCGCTGCCCAAGGGCGGGTACGCGATCGACACCGTGCACACCGGGCGCTGGTTCACGAAGCGCCCCGATCAGACCTTCACCGCCGAGCACGTCGTCTTCGCCGCCGGTTCCTTCGGCACCCAGACGCTGCTGCACAAGCTGAAGGCGACGACCCTGCCGAAGATCTCCGGGCGCCTGGGTTACCTCACCCGCACCAACTCCGAGGCCCTCCTCGGTGCCCGCAGCAGCGACAAGGCGGCCGACTACACGCAGGGCGTCGCGATCACCTCCTCGTGGCACCCGGACGAGAACACCCACATCGAGCCGGTGCGCTACGGCAAGGGCAGCAACCTGATGGCCCTGCTCAACACCGGTCTCACCGACGGGGGCAGCCGCCCCAAGCGGCTCCTCTCGCTCTTCACGCAGCTCGCCACCCGTCCGCGGATGATCCGGGCCCTCAATCCGCGGAAGTGGTCGGAGCAGGTGATCATCCTGCTGGTGATGCAGTCGCTCAACAACTCCATCACGGTGATGCGCCGCAAGTCCCGCTTCGGCTTCGGTGGCCTCACCTCGACCCAGGGCGACGGCGAACCGAACCCGACCTGGATTCCGGTGGCCAACGACGCCGCCCGGACGCTGGCCAAGAACATCGACGGCGAACCCGGTGGCCTCTGGAGCGACCTGCTCAACATTCCGATGACGGCCCATTTCATCGGTGGCTGCACGATCGGCGCCTCGGCCGCGGACGGTGTCATCGACCCGTACCACCGCGTCTACGGCTACGAAGGCCTGCACGTTGTTGATGGTTCGGCACTGTCGGCCAATCTCGGGGTGAACCCGTCACTGTCGATCACCGCGCAGGCCGAGCGGGCGATGAGCCTCTGGCCCAACGCCGGCGAGCGAGACGAGCGCCCGCCGCTCGGCTCGGCCTACAGCCGGATCAGCCCGACGTTCCCGAAGAATCCGGCCGTACCGGCCCACGCCCCGGCGGCGCTGCGCTTCGACGCCACGCCGAACCTGACCGTCGTCACCCCGGCCGCCTCCAATTCCTGACCTTCGGTCGCGAGTTCGGCCACGGCTCGGGCCACGGCTTCAGGGCGCGTCTTCGGGTCGCCAGTTCGGCCTGCGGATCGGGTCGCCGGTCGGGCATATGCTGACCCCATGAGTGCATCCGACACGAACGCGCCCGAGTCCGGATCCGCAGCGGACGACGCCAAGGCGAAGTTCCGCGAGGCGCTGGAGCGCAAGCGCGGCAAGCAGGCCGACCGGCAGTCACACGCCGACGCCGAGTCGAAGGTGCATGGTGAGCATGCGGCCGCGGCGACGCAGCGCAACTTCCGACGCAAGAGCGGCGGCTAAGCAAGCCGCTTAGAGCGGAGGGCCGCTGACGTCAATGCGGTGATAGCAGTATTACAAAATCCGTAATTGCGGTTCGCGACGAAATTTCCGTCCGTACCTGCGGATATAGTTCGCGCATGCCGACTTACCGAATTCGCCATGCGGCGGACCTTCTCGGCGTCAGCGATGACACGCTCCGGCGCTGGATCGATGCCGGCCGAATAGCCACGATCCTGGTTGACGGGCGTCAAGCCATCGACGGCGCCGCGCTCGCCGAATTCGCGGTCGAGCAGAATGCCACCTCCGCCCTCTCCGACGGAATCACGACGGTGCCTGCAGTACGTGAATCGTCCCGCAATCGCTTTCTCGGACTGGTCACCAAGGTCACCCGCGACACGGTGATGGCCCAGGTGGAGATCCAGTCCGGCGCCAATCGCATCGTCTCGCTGATGAGCCGCGAGGCGGCCGACGAACTTGCCCTCGAACCAGGCGTGCTGGCCTACGCCAGCGTCAAGGCGACGAACGTCGTCGTAGAACTAGCCCAACTCACCAACACAAGAGCCGGAAAGGCCGAATAGATGCGCACGTCCGTCACCACCCTGGTTCTCCTGAGCGCCGCCTCACTGACGCTGGCCGGCTGCAGTTCGTCGTCCACGAGCAGCAGCGGCTCGACGACGGCCACCAGCGCGACGACCACGTCGGCCTCGGTCACCGGGACGGTGACGGTCCTCGCCGCCGCCTCACTCACCGACGCCTTCAACCAGCTGGGGAAGCAGTTCGAGGCGGCCCACCCCGGCACGACGGTGAAGTTCAGCTTCGGCGGCAGCTCGGCCCTGGCCCTGCAGATCAACCAGGGCGCACCGGCGGACGTCTTCGCCTCAGCCGCCACCAAGAACATGACGCAGGTCGTCACCAAGGGTGGGGCGGAGGCGTCAGCGGTGAAGAACTTCGCCTCCAACGTCCTCGAGATCGCGACCCCGCCGTCGAACCCGCAGCACATCGCCAGCGTCAACGACCTGGCCAAGTCGGGCGTCAAGGTGGCGGTCTGCCTGCCGGCCGTGCCCTGCGGGGCCGCCGCGATCTCGCTCTTCGAGAACGCCGGCATCACCGTCAAGCCAGCCACCCAGGAGGCCGACGTGAAGGCGACCCTGGCCAAGGTCGAGTCCAACGAGGTCGACGCCGGCGTCGTCTACGTGACCGACGTGCAGGCGGCCGGGTCGAAGGTGAAGGGAGTGCCGATCGACCCGTCGGTGAACGTCACGACCAAGTACCCGATCGCGCCGCTGACCAAGGCCAGCAACGCTGCCGGCGCGGACGCCTTCGTGGCCTACGTCCTCTCCGACGCCGGGCAGCAGGTCTTAGCCGCTGACGGATTCGCCAAGCCGTAGCCTGACACGGTGGAGACCCTCCCGCTCAAGGCTCCCGGCCGGCGCGCGAGTCGACGAAGATCGGCGCCACCCCTCCTGATCGGGATCGGGGCCCTCCTCGGGCTGCTGGTGCTACTGCTGCCCCTGGTCGCGATGCTCATCCGGGCGCCCTGGTCGTCGCTGACCACGCTTTGGCGCAGCAGCGACGTCGTCACCGCTCTGCGCCTGTCTTTGATCTGCGCCACGTCGGCCACCGGTATCTCGCTGTTACTCGGGGTGCCGCTGGCCTGGGTGCTGGCCCGGGTGCGGATGCCAGGGATCCGATTCATCCGGGCTCTGGTGCTGCTGCCGCTGATCCTGCCGCCGGTGGTCGGCGGGGTCGCGCTCCTCTACGGCTTCGGGCGCAACGGCATCTTCGGCCGCTACCTGGACGAGTGGTTCGGGATCACCCTCCCGTTCACCACGGCCGGCGTCATCGTGGCCGAGACGTTCGTCGCGATGCCGTTCCTGGTGGTCGCGGTGGAGGGGGCGATCCGCTCGGCTGATGTCGGGCTGGAAGAGGCAGCGGCCACCCTCGGCGCGTCCCGGATGCGGATCTTCCGGACGGTGACGCTGCCGCTCATCGCGCCGTCGCTGCTGGCTGGGTCGGTGCTCTGCTGGGCCCGGGCCCTCGGCGAGTTCGGCGCGACGATCACCTTCGCCGGCAACTACCCGGGTACCACCCAGACGATGCCCCTGGCCGTCTACAACGCACTCGAGTCCGACCCGGATGCGGCGATCGCGGTGAGCCTGGTGCTGCTGGTGGTCGCGGTGACGGTGCTCGTCGCGCTGCGCGAACGCTGGCTGCACCCCGGATTCACCTCATGAGCCTGCGGGCCGAGGTGATGCTGCGCCGCGGGACGTTTGAACTCGACGTCGATCTCGCCATAGAAGACGGGGAGATCCTGGCCGTGCTGGGGCCGAACGGAGCCGGCAAGACGACGCTACTGCGCGCCCTGGCCGGCCTGGACGAGCTGCAGGCGGGGCGGATCGTCGTCGACTCCACCATCTACGCCGAGGCCGGCGCGGTGGATATCGCGCCGGAGAGCCGGAGAATCGCCTATGTTTTTCAGGACTATCGCCTCTTCCCGCATCTGAGCGCCCGGGAGAACGTCGCCTACGGTGCGCGCTCGCGCGGGAGGTCTCGGGTGCAGGCCCGGGCTGAGGCCGACGGTTGGCTGGAGCGGCTCGGGATCGCCGCGGTGGCCGGCCATCGCCCGTCCAAGCTGTCGGGCGGCCAGGCACAGCGGGTTGCGCTGGCCCGGGCGCTGGCCACCGACCCGGCGCTGGTGCTCCTCGACGAGCCGCTGGCCGCGCTCGATGCCCGCACCCGTGGTGAGGTCCGGGCCATGCTGAAGACCCAACTGCACGAGGTGGGCGCGCCGACGGTACTGGTCACCCACGAGGCGCTGGAGGCGACGGTGCTGGCCGACCGGCTCCTCGTGCTGGAGAACGGACGGATGGTGCAGCAGGGGACGCCGGCGGAGGTGGCCCGGCGACCGGCTACGCCCTACGTCGCCAAGTTGATGGGGCTGAACCTCTACGCCGGCACCCGGTCGCCGCTTGGGCAGATTACCGTCGACGGCGGCGGGACATTCATCTGCGCCGAGGCCGACCCGAATTTCAGTGGGGCCCTGAGCGGGCGGGTGCTGGTGGCGCTGCGCCCGAGCGCGATCACCGTGCACGCGGCCCAGCCGGTGAACACCAGCCCGCGCAACGTCTGGCCGGCCCGGATCGGTGGCTTGGAGCTGCTCGGCGACCGGGTCCGGCTGCAGACCTTCGGCTCCCCGGACGCGCTGGTCGACCTCACCGGGGCCGCCGTCGCCGAACTCCAACTGGCCCCCGGGCGGCAGATCTGGTTGTCGGTGAAGGCGACCGAGCTGGACGTCTACCCCGAGGCAGGCTGACCGGCACGACCCGGCTGGGCCCGCCGATTTCCTGGGCCGTTCTGCTCTGTAGGTCACAGCGCGCCGGCGGTCGGACGGGGATCATGGGGCTAGTGACCGCAGTCCCGACCCAGCCCAGCGCCGCCCCCGCGCTATCGGGTACGGGATCGTCCGGCGCGGGCGGACTGCGAGTCGGGGACCCGGGGTTCCGCCAGGCCGCGGTGGCGCTCTTCGTCGCCGGTGTCGCCACCTTCGCCCTGCTCTACGCGCCCCAGCCGCTACTCCCATTGCTGGCCGCCGACTTCAACGTCTCTCCGGCCGCCGCCACCCTCACCATCTCGCTCAGCACGCTGGCCTTGGGCGTCACGATGATCATCGCCGCGGCCATCTCCGACCGCACCGGGCGGACGAAGCTGATGATCGGCTCGCTGCTGAGCGCGTCGGCGATCGGTCTGGCCACCGCCGCGGCCCCGTCCTGGAACAGCCTTCTCGCGCTCCGTCTGCTGGAGGGAGTTGCGCTGGCCGGCCTCCCCGCAGTCGCGATGGCCTACCTGCGCGATGAGGTGCACCCCGAGGCGCACGCCCGGGCCACCGGCCTCTACATCGGGGGGACGGCGCTGGGCGGGATGCTCGGCCGGATCCTCTCCGGGCTGCTGGCTGACCTCGGCGGCTGGCGGGTGGCCACCGCCGGCATCGGCCTGCTCGGGCTGGCCTGCGCGGCGACGGTGATCGTGCTGCTCCCCCCGTCGCAGAACTTCGTGCCACAGACCGGCCGGCGTCGTGGGCAGCTGGGGATTCTGCTGAGCGCGCCGATGCTCCCGCTCTACGCCATCGGCGGCCTGATGATGGGTAGCTTCGTCGCCGTCTACAACGCGATGTCGTTCCGGCTCGCGGCCGCCCCGTACCTGCTGTCGGCCGGGGTGGCCGGGCTGGTCTTCTGCGTCTACCCGGTGGGGAGCGTCGGGTCGGCCCTGGCCGGTCGGATCGCCGACCGGGTTGGGCGGGCCCAGGTCGTTCTGATCGGAATCGCCGTCACCGCGCTCGGCGTTCTCCTCACCCTCGGGTCGGCGCTGCTCTGGGTGGTCCTCGGCCTGGGCGTGATGACCGGCGGGTTCTTCGCCGCCCACGGGGTGGCCAGCGGCTGGGTGACGGCGCGGGCGCATCGGATCGGTGCCCCGGTCGGGATGGCCGCCTCGTTCTATCTCTTCTCCTACTACCTCGGCTCGTCGATCTTCGGCTCGCTGGCCGGTGCCCGCTGGACGGCCGACGGCTGGTCGGGCGTCGTCGAGATGTCGCTGCTGCTCATCAGCCTGAGTGCCGGCCTCACCCTGCTGGCGTGGCGGCACTCACCAGCCCGCTAGGCACTCCGCGGCCCGCTAGCTCGGCTTAGCTGGGAACCGAGTGTCTTGCTCGTAGTTCGCCCTTCAGGACTTTCCCGCTGGCGTTGCGCGGGAGCACGTCGACGAGCACGACGGCCCGGGGACGCTTGAAGCGGGCCAACTTGCCGCCGCACCAGAGGTCCAGGTCGGCCGCGGTGAGGTTCCCGCCAGCCACGATGACGGCGATCGGCACCTCACCCCAGCGCGGATCCGGGCGGCCGATGATCGCGACGTCCTGCACGAGTGGGTGGCTGGCGATGACGTTCTCCACCTCGGCGCAGTAGATGTTCTCCCCACCGGAGATGAGCATGTCCTTCTTCCGGTCGACGACGTAGATGAAGCCCTCGTCGTCCACACGTACCAGGTCACCGGAGTGGAACCAGCCGCCGTGGAAGGACTCGGCGGTGGCCACCGGATTGCGCCAGTAGCCCGCCATCAGCGTCGGGCCGCGATAGACGATCTCGCCAACTTCACCCGGGGCGACGTCGTTCATGTCGTTGTCGACGACCCGGATCGAGAGCGTGGAGATCGGCTTGCCGACCGAGCCGATCTTGCGGATGGCGTCGGCCCCGTCCAGCACGCAGGTCACCGGCGACATCTCGGTCTGCCCGAAGAGCGCGACGTTGTCGGCCTCGGGGAAGACCTCGGCCATCCGCTGCAGCAGCGCCGTGGTGGCCGGTGCGGCACCCCAGGACATCGTCCGGATGCGGAGCTTGCGGGAGGTGATGTCGGGGAGAGCGCAGACGGCCTGCCACTGGGTGGGGACGAGGAAGACGCTGGTGACCCCCTCGCTCTCCAGCGCGTCGACGAGCACCACTGGGTCGAAGTTGCCACTCGGCATCAGCACGGTCGGCGCGCCGGCCAGCAGGCTCGGACCGAAGAGCCCGATGCCGGCGATGTGGAAGAGCGGTGCCGCGCAGATGTTCACGTCGTCGTCGTTGATGAGCCCGAGCGAGCGCACCAGCGTGATCGTCTGCATCTGCATGTTGAGGTGGGTAAGGACGGCTCCCTTGGGACGGCCGGTGGTGCCGGAGGTGTAGAGCAGCAGCGCCGGCGAGTCGTCGGGGACGTCCACCAGCGGATGGGCCGGTGGATTCGCGGCGATCTCCTCGTCGAGGCTGTGCAGGTGCACCCCAGCCGGGACATCGCCGATGATGAGCGTGACCGGCGGCGTCGAGAGAGGAGCCGTCGCCGCGATCGCGACCGAGGCGAGCGAGGAGTCGACGGCCAGCACGGCTGGTTCACAGTCGGCGAGGATGAACTCGATCTCGGAGGCGGTGAGACGGAAGTTCACCGGCACCGCCATCGCTCCGAGGGTGTGCGCGGCGAAGACGATCTCCAGGAATTCAGGGCGATTCAGCATCAGGATCCCGACCCGCGAACCCGGTCCGACGCCATTGCGGGCCAGCACATCGGCGGCCAGCTCGACCCGCTCGTGCAGCCGCAGCCAGGTGATGTCGGCGCCGAGGAAGCGCAGTGCGACGCCGTCCGGATTCTGGTGCGAGTGCCGAGCGATCTGGTTGGGCCAGTTGTTTCGCCTGGCAATCATGGGCTGTTCTGTCGCGCCGAGCGCTCCAACACCGATGTCGGTCATGGGGTGATACTCGCACCCAAGTGGGTCACACACCAGAGACGACCGGATCCGGTCGAGTCAGTGCGAACCCCAGCGGTGTGTGGCACTGACCCGACCGGACGTCGGGTGGCGGCCGGCGATCTGGCAAGACCGTCGCCGCAGCGATTCTCTGCGATGCAGATGAGCTCTGGGTAAGTTCCACGGTACCGGCGATCAGGCCCGCGCTACGGTGCCCGAACGCGACACGCCGCAGATCACTCACTATTGGCAGACGTGTGTCCTGCCAATTGGGGCGTCACGTCGTGGATAGTGGGCGGCAAATCTGCGGGCAACTCGTCGCCCTGCGGATGCCGCAGACTGCCGACGATTGCGACCGCGAGGGCGACGACGATGACGCCCAAGCTTACGAGCGTCGGGATCTCCGGGACGGAGGTGCTGATCGTCTTGTGCGCCGCCTGCATGAAGAGCTTGACGCCGATGAAGGCCAGGATTAGGGCGAGCGCCCGGTCCAGCAGATGGAACTTCTCAAGCATCCCGGCCAGCAGGAAGTAGAGCGCCCGCAGTCCGAGGATCGCGAAGGCGTTGCTGGTGTAGACGATGAACGCGCTGTCGCTCACCGCGAGCACGGCGGGAACGCTGTCCACGGCGAAGATCAGGTCGGCCGTCTCGACGGCCACGACAACCGCGAGCAACGGCGTGCCAATTCGCTTACCCGCTTCGGTGATGAAGAACTTCGCACCGTGGTACTCGTCGCTGATCGGGATGACCTTGCGCAGCAGTCGCACGGCCACGCTCTTGCCGGGATCAACGGCATCGTCGTCGCCGCCTCGGATGAGCTTGAAGGCGCTCCAGAGCAGGATCGCGCCGAAGACGAAGAGGATGGCGGTGAACTGGCTGACGACCGCGACGCCGGCCCCGAGGAAGATGCCGCGGAAAACGAGTGCGCCGATGACGCCGAAGAAGAGAACCCGGTGCTGGAACTCGCGAGGCACCTTGAAGTATCCGAAGATCAGCGCGAAAACAAAGAGGTTATCGACGGAGAGGCTCTTCTCCAGCAGGTACGCGGTGGTGAAGTCGACCGCCGGGCCGGCGCCGAGGGTCAGGCCCACAATGATCGCGAAGACCATCGATACGCCGACCCAGACGGCACTCCAGATCGCGGCCTCTTTGAACTTGATGGTGTGCGCACCGCGATGCGCGAGCAGGTCGATTGCCAGCATGACTACGACGACGGTGGCAAATACAAGCCAGGCCCAGAGTGGGACGCTCATAGCTTCTCCTGTTCGGCTGGGTCGTCTTGATCCGACCTCTGAATCCATTCTTGTGGGATGATTCAGGTACCTGCTAGGCCGATTCCGGCCGCTTGGGCGGCCTTAACTTGCCGGATATCGGCAAGATTGTGCGGAGCGATGACTAGCCCAGCGGGCTGCTCGGCCAATCCAGCAGCTGGGCCCCCAGCACCGCGGCCTGCAGCGCGAACCGCTGGGTCGAGCGGGTTGGATCCTGCCCCGTCAGCGCTCGAACCCGCTCCAGCCGATACGTCACGGCCCGCACCGAGAGATGCAGCCGCCGGGCCGTCTGCGCGGAGTTGCCGCCCTCTTCGAAGTACGCGGCGAGCGTCGTCAGCAGTGGCTGCGCCCCGCCCCGGGCGCTCTGCAGCGGCTCCAGCATCGAGCGCACCAGGTCAGCCACCGCCGCCCGATCGCGCAGAAGCATCCGAAAGACAAGGACATCCGCCGCCCGCACGACCTCTGATCGCAGTCCCAACCGGACGGCCAGATCCAGCGATTCCCGGGCCTCGTCGAAGGAGTTGAGGACACCGACGGCCCCGCGGCCGGGTCGGCCGATGCCGAGTTGCCAGTCACCGAGCTCAACTCGTAGCACCCGGTCGACGCGCTGGGTCACCTCGGCAACCGCAGCCTCGTCCGGCGCGGCAAAGATCATGACGAGCTGCCCCTGCTTGCTGGCCACCATCACATCGGCGTCGCCCTTGGACCCCTGAACCGCCCGCTCTAGCAACGCCAGCAGCGGCGATCCATCAGTGAAGGTGCGTTGGGCCCGCACCACGGCCACCGCGTGCGGCCCGGCCAGATCCAGCCCGAATCCCACCGCCTGCTGCAGCAGTCCAGCCACATCGGCCCGTCCGGATAGCAGGTCGTCGAAGAACTCGCGCCGCGCGGCCTCCTGCTCCCGGACGAGCCCGCGCCGGGCTAGTTGATACCCCTCGGCAAGTTCGGCCACCGCGTCGTCCATGGCGTGCAGCATCACCTCGCCAGCGGTGACCACCGCGCCCGGATCGTCGGCCGCGTTAACCACCGCCGGCAGATGGCGCCAGAGCCGCCAGCCGGCTGAGAGGTAGAGATCCAGTAGGGCCCGCAGCGCGACGCCCTGACGGGCCGCGCTCTCACCGACCGTGCGGCAGCGGTTGACCTCGGCCTCGGAGAGGCGCGTCCCGTTAGCAACTGCGGCCGAGACGATCTCCAAGAAGTTGCCCAGCAGCTCAACCGGGACGCCACCGGCGTCAGTCGCCCCGCCCGTGGCGACCTCGGCCAGCACCAGCGGATCGACGCTCATGCCCGGCAATTCGGTCCCTCCGTGTGCCCAGTCTCGCTGGGCGCCTGACGCGCCCCGCGTCCCCATTCTCGCGTCTCTGCCCGTCCCCCACCCGGAAAATTCATTCCTGAAGGCATGAATTACCTGAAAATCGAGATTTCAGTCCGATGTTTGGCGCGAGTGAGTGCAGAATCAGTCGTGTGACCCCAGACCCAACGACGGACGACGACGCAGCGACCGCTGCAGACGCTCCGGCGACCTACCACCGCGCGAACCTCGCGGGTGCTGGTGTCGAGAGCGAGGCAGTGCGCGCCGAGCGCCTGGAACACACCGCCGACCGCGCATTTCAGGTGTACAGCGAGCGGGTAACCGCCACGGCTCGGGCCCTGCAGGAGACACCGACCGAGGAGCTGCACCGCAAGCACCAGGAGGCGGCGCACAACCGGCGTGGCCTCGAGGGTGGGCACACGCTCCGCTAGCCCGTCCGCTGTCGCTCTCTTCGCACTGCCGCCCTGCGGCTCTTCCGCCCCGCTGTTGTGCTGCTCTGTTGCGGGCGCGTCTGTGGACTGCCGCGTCGCGCCGCTTTGTGACATTGTGCGAAGTGTGACCGAAGACGACCAACTCCGCGCGGCCGAACTCCTCGAATCGATGCCGGCGTCCTTTGTCTCAGTCGACCGCGAGTGGCGGTTGACCTTCCTCAATGCCGAGGCCGAGCGGATAGGCGGCGCCCGCCGCGACGGCATCCTCGGACGCTCACTCTGGGAGATCTTCCCCACCGCGCTGGCGACGGCCTACGAGACGAATCTCCGGCAGGTCATGGAGTCCGGTGAACCGGCGACCTTCGAGGCGGCCGGGCCGGAGGGTTCCTGGTTCGAGATCCGGGCCTGGCCGACCCCGGCCGGTCTCTCCATCTACATCCGCGACGTCACTGAGCGACACCTCGCCGAGTCGCTCGTTCAGCTGACCGCCCATGCCGGTGAACTGGCCAGCCACCTGGACACTGAAGCCGCTGTCACCGAGCTGGCCCGGATCGTCGTCCCGACACTGGGCGACTGGTCGATCGTCTCGGTCGTCGACCCCGACGGCTCGCTGCGCGATGTGGCCAGCTGGCACGTCGACCCGCAGCTACGCCCGGCGGTGGAGCTCTATGCGGCGACTCGATTCGAGGGACGAGACGAGCAGGGGCCGATGGGGGTGGCCCTGGAGTCGACGGCGCCGGTCGTCTCCAGCAGCGGGGTCCTCGACCTCGCGCTGGCTGCGCTTCGTTCCCCTGAGGCCCGGGCCGCGATCACCGCGTTGGCCCCCGAGTCCTCGGCCGCCCTCCCCCTCACCGCGAGTGGGCGGGTGGCCGGCGTGCTGAGCATCTGCCGGGGTGCTGACCGCCCACCGCTCTCGGCGCAGGAACTGAGCATCGCCGCCAGCATCGCCGCCCGGGCTGGGCTGGCGCTGGACAACGCCCGTCTGTACAACGAGCAGCGGGAACTGGCTGAGCGGCTGCACGACGCCAACCGCCGGCTCCTCGAGCTGGCCCGTCACGAGCACGGGGTGGCCCGCTCGCTGCAGGACGCGATGCTGACCCGGCTGCCGGAGCCGGATCACCTGCATTTGACGGCGCGTTACCTGACGGCGAGCGAGGTCGACCAGGTCGGCGGCGACTGGTACGACGCGGTGATCCTGCCCAGCGGCCGGACGGTGCTGATGATCGGCGACGTCGTCGGCCACGACATCGGCGCGGCCGCGGTGATGGGGCAGCTGCGCAACATGCTGCGGGCGCTGGCCTGGGATCGGGATGAGCCGCCGTCGCAGATCGTCAAGCGATTGGACCGGGCCATCCGCGATCTGAAGGTGGCGACGCTGGCCACGATGGCGATGGTTCAGGTCGAGCAGGATGCCACGGACGCGGCTTTGGGTATGCGGACGCTGCGCTGGAGCAACGCCGGGCATCCGCCGCCGATTCTCGTGCACGATGATGGCCGAGTCGTCGTCCTGGACGGGCCCCCGGATGTGCTCCTCGGCGTTGACCCAACGCGTCCCCGCAACGATCACGAGGCCGCGGCCCCTCCGGACTCGACACTGCTGCTCTACACCGACGGGCTAACCGAGCGGCGGGACCGTGATCTCGACACGGGCCAGGCCCAGCTCGTCGCGGCACTGCAGCGGCACCACGAGTTGGAGCTGGACGAGATGCTCGATGCCACGATCTCCGACATGGTGGGCGCGCAGCCGGCGGACGACGTGGCCGTACTGGCGGTGCGCTTTCACGATCCTGCCCGTCCACGTCCGGCCGAGGCCGGCCCCCGCCACGACTGACCTAGCTTCTTCAGCCCAACCGTGCCCGACCGGCAGTCAGATGGACCCGCGCGGGACGACCCAGTGCGCTTTGAGTGCGGCGTCGGCGGCCACGAGCGTGTCGAAATCGGAGTCGTAGTGCAGCACCGTGGCGTCGTGCACCAGTGCGGTCGCGGCGATGAGGAGGTCGATGACCTTCGGTCCACGGTGAGTTCCGGCCTGCACGAGTGAGCGCTGCAACGACACCACGGCGGCGCGGACGTCGGCGGTGTCGGAGTCCAGCAGCGGCACCGCGGCGAGGCTCGTGACCATCGCGTCGTAGTTAGCGAGATTTCGGGCGGAGATACAGATTTCGGCGCGCTGGACCAACACGGATCGCAGGCCTCCGAGCGATGCGGTTGCGTAGGCGCGGACGGAGGCGGCGACGGTGGGTTCGGTTCGGATGCGGGCGAAAGCCGAGTTGTCGAGGATCAGACTCGTCATGCTCAGTGGCGCACGGTCGCCAGGAACTCTGGCGTGAACGTCGCGAACTCGGCGCCGTCGGTGATGCTGTCGAGCAGCGCGAGTTGCGCGGCTGTGGCGTTGACCGCCTCCAACGCCCGCTCGATGGTCTCTCGTTTGGTAGTGGTGCCGAGGTTGCGCTGGGCCAGTGCCAGAGTCGCTTCGGGGATGTCTACGAGGGTCTTAGGCATGGTCAACTCCAATCATTAGGTTGAGTATATCCGAATCTGTCCATTCGGATATACTCTCCTCCGCAGTCGTACCGTGACGACGGACCTAGCTTTCCTTGCTGAGCCGACGCCAGCCGCCGGCGCGGTTGCGCTGGGCTATCGCCCGCACAATGTCAACGATCGCAGTTCGATTCATGGAATCGCCTTGAAAAATCTGGATACTCCGGGCCGTAGCGTTGGCCTGCCCCTGGTTGATGACTCCCGCCGGATCGGGAACAGTCGGATCGTAGAGGAACAGATTGACGTGATCCTTGGTGGCCAGCAGGGCACAGACATTGCCGTTGAGCACGAAGTAAGGCTGCACCGAACGCTTGATCGTCTCCTCGATCTCCGGGTCGGCCTCCCGAATCAGCCCGCGGAGTTCGCTGCACAGATCTCGCTGCCACGGCGGCAGCCCGTCTAGGTAAGCGTCGACTCGCGGGTCGCTCTCTCCGGACACCCCACAAATTCTAGAGGTTCTCCCGCCTACCGTGTTCGGCTCCGCTTCGACGCGGGCGCGGCTGCCGGCTTGGCGCCCAGGGCCGCGAGGCGCGAGCGGATGTTCTCCGGCACGTCGGCGCTGAGCCACAGTCCGGCAACCGCCTGGCGGAACCGCGGTTGCTGCCGGGCGCGGCGCTCGATCTCGTCGACGAACTTCGCGCCGTGGCCGCCATGAGCGAGGAGGTCCTCCAATGGCCCGGCGCCGATGAAGTCGAGTTCGTCATCCGAGACGGCGGCGTCCACCAGCGCCTGGATGGCATCGATCGCCGAGTCCGATCCCGTGCTCGTCAGGCTTGCCACGAACTCTTGGGCCGGCCCGTAGCTGGATTTGGCCCGTCGAAAGACCGAGTCCGACCAGTACTGGTTCGCAACCTCGGCCACCGATGCCCACTGCACCGGTGCGTCAATGCCAGACCAGGTGCAGACGCCGGAGTCGTCGACGGTCGCCTCGAACCACTCCTCGCTCTCGTCCATGGACCCATCATCCACGCAGTGTGTCGTATCGCTGGCCAGCGACGCTCAGGACCGACGGCGGCGGCGTCTCATCAGCTGGATGATCCCTCCGGCAGCGAAGAGGAGGGCGGCCAGCAGGAGCTGCAGCCGCAGATCGCTACCGGTAAGAGCTAGTCCGCCACCGCCACCAGTGTCGATCGGCGAGACGCCGAACTGCTGATTCACCGACGTGGTGGTGTCGCAGCGGGGATTCACCGGAGTCGTCGGGCAGCCACCACCGGAGCCCGGCGACGTGACTACGGCGTTGGTGAGTAGCTGATCCCCCGGGTCGGGGGCCAGCACAGTCACCGAATACGTCACCGTGACGACCGCGCCGACGGGGAGCGCACCCGACCAGGAGAGGACCGGTCGGCGGTAAGTCGCTCCGGCCGTTGCGTCGTTGTTGTAGGTCGCATCGTCAAGCACCCGGGTCAGATCATCCGTGAAAGATGCGGGATCCGCGCTGCTGTATGCGACCCTGCCCGAGTTGGTGACGGTGATGGTGTAGCGAACTCTGTCACCAACGTTCACCGATTTTGCACTCGCCGTCTTGGTCACGTCGTATCCCTGCACGAGCTTCAGGTTCCGGCACTCAGGCGCCATCGAGCCGGCTGGGCAGTTCGGCCCGACCACTGCGTTGGTCAACTGATGATCACCCTTGTCCGGGGCATTGACGGTGACCGAGTAGGTGACGACTACCGTCTCTCCGACTCCAAGCGTGCCGGACCATCGCAGCACCGGCGCAGCGTAGATCGCACCATGATCAGCGTCTTTGTTGTAGGTAGCGTCATCCAGTACCCCGGACAGATCATCAGTGAAAGTAGCGGGATCGGCCGCGGTATAGGCGCCCTCTCCGGTGTTCGTCACCGTCACCTGGTACGTCACCCGGTCGCCGGAGCGAGCCGGCGCGGCCGAGGAGGTCTTCACCACGGTGTAGCTACGCACTGGGATCGCCGACGGGTGACAGCCAGCGGCCGGTAGGACGGCGGCGACGACCAGGCGCTGCACCTGGGGCGTCGACGGCTCCGGGCAGCCACCCAGTGCCGTTGGGGTGGTGACCGCGTTGTCGAGGCTCCTGTCGCCGGTGTCGGGATCGTTCACGGTGACGCTGTACGTCACAGTTACGACACCCCCGACGGCGAGCGGCCCCGACCAGGAGAGAAGGGGGGCGACATAGATCGGGGGCGGAGCACCGGCTGAGGCGGTCGCGTCATCGTTGTAGGTCGCGTCGTCCAGCACCTTGTTCAGCGCGTCGAGGAAGCGCACCGGGTCGGCCGCGGTGAAGTCGACCTGGCCGGTGTTGCGCACCACCACCGTGTACTTGATGGTGTCGCCCGGGTCGGCGACGGTGTGGTCGGCCGTCTTCACCACGCTGTAGTCCTGGACGCGGACCGGGGGCGGCACACAGCTGGGATTGGTCGAACCAGACGGGCAGCCTCCGCCCGAGCCCGGCGGGGTGACCGCGGCATTCGGCAGCACATGATCGCCGGCATCCGGCTCGATGACAGCGACGGAGTAAGTGACTGTCACCGTCGCCCCAACCGCTAACGGCCCGGACCAGGAGAGGACCGGCGCCGCATAGGTGGGTGCCGGACCGGAACTGGCGGTCGCGTCGTTGTTGTAGAGCGCATCGTCGACGACTCCACTCAGATCGTCCGTGAAAGTAGCGGGATTGGCGGCGGTATAGGCGACTGCACCGGTGTTGGTGATGGCAATCGTGTAGGTGACGCTGTCACCGGGGTCAACGATCTGAGTGGACGACGTCTTGACGACGGAGTACGACTGCACGGGAACGCTGGTCGCGCAGCCCGGCGGGTTCGTGGCGGCGGGACATTCGCCGCCGGAGTTGGGTGGGGTGACGACGGCGTTCGCCAGTGACTGGTCACCGGTGTCAGGGTTGTTGACGGTGACGGAGTACGTCACGGTGACGGTGCCACCGAGCGGCAGCGGCCCTGACCAGGAGATTGTCGGGGCGGCATACTTCGGCGTTCCGGCCGAGGCGGCGACGTCGTTGTTATAGACGGCGTCGTCGAGGACACCGCTGAGGTCGTCGGTGAAGCTGGCCGGGGCGAGCAGCGTGTACGGCGTTGCACCCGTATTTCTCAGGGTAATCGTGTACGTGACCTTGCCCCCGGCGGCGGCCGTAGCCGTCGATGCGGTCTTGACCACGCTGTAGGCCCGCCCAGGGATGGCGGTTGTGCAGTCGGCATTGGTACCACCGCTTGGACAGTCGCCACCCGAGTTGGGCGGGGTGACCACTGTGTTGACGAGGATCTTGTCTCCCGTGTCCGGCGAGTTCACCGTGACCGAATAGGTGACCGTGATCGTCTGGCCCACCGCGAGCGGACCGGACCAGGCGAGAGTCGGTGTGGTGAAGGTAGGAGCCGGCCCAGCGCTGGCTGCCGCGTCGCCGTTGTAGGTGGCATCGTCGAGTACCGTCGTCAGATCATCCGTGAAACCTGCGGGGTTCGTGGCCGTGTAGGGCGACTGGCCGGTGTTCGTCACCGTGATCGTGTACGGGATGACCGCACCCGGCGCAACCGTCGTTGCCGTCGTCGTCTTGGTCACCGAGAAGGAGCGCACCGGGACGGTGGTAGTGCAGCCCGCGGCCGTGGAGCCCGCTGGACAGTCTCCCCCGGAGTTCGGCGGGGTGACGACAGCGTTGGCCAGTACTTGATCACCGGTGTCGGGATCGTTGACCGTGACCGAGTAGGTGACGGTCACGGAGGCTCCCACGGCCAGCGGGCCCGACCAGCTGAGCGTCGGAGCGGTGTAGGTGGGTGTCGCTCCGGCGCTCGCCTTCGCATCGCGGTTGTAGCGCGCATCATCCAGCACTGCCGTGAGGTTGTCGGTGAAGGAGGCGGGGGCAGCTGCGGTGTAGGCGACCTGGCCCCGGTTCGTCACCGTCACCGTGTACGTCACGGTCGCGCCCGGGGTCGCGTTGGTGGTCGAGGCCCGCTTGGTCACCGTGTAGGACTGCACCGGGGTGGTGATGGTGCAGCCGGGCTGGTTCGAACCAGCCGGGCAGTCACCGCCGGCGCCGGGTGGGGTGAGGACGGTGTTGGTCAGTGCACCATCTCCGGTGTCGGGGCTGTTCACCGTTACGGAGTAGGTGATGGTCACCGTCGCGCCGACGGGAAGCGGCCCGGACCAGGTGAGCACCGGTGCAGCGAAGGCCGGCGCGGCACCGGCCGTCGCCGTCGCATCGTTGTTGTAGGTAGCGTCGTCGAGGACGGCGAAGAGATCATCGGTGATCGAGGCCGGCGCCGCTGCGGTGTAGGCGACCTGGCCCGTGTTGAGAACCTTCACCGTGTAAGTCACGATGTCGCCCGGCCCGGCCTTCGCGGTCGAGGCGGTCTTAGTGACGCTGTAGGACTGCACCCCGACGGTCACCTTGCATCCGGCGGCAGCCGAACCGGTCGGGCAGCTACCTCCGGAGCCCGGCGGCGTGACGATCACATTCGCGAGCGACCCATCGCCGGCGTCCGGATCCTTCACCGTCACCGAGTAGCTGACGACGACGGTGGCGCCGATCGCCAGCGGTCCGGCCCAGTGCAGGGTCGGCGCGAGGTAGGTGGGTGCCGGACCGGTAGTGGCCGCCGCGTCGTTGTTGTAGATGGCGTCGTCGAGGACGGCGGTGAGGTCGTCGTCGAAACTAGCCGGGGCGGCCGCCGTATAGGCAACTTCACCAGTGTTGGTGACCGTCAGCGTGTAGTCGATGGTCGCGCCGGGGGTGGCCGTGATTGACGACGCCTGCTTGGTCACGCTGAAGGACTTCACCGGGAGCGTCACCGTGCAGCCGGGAGTCGTCGAACCGGTCGGGCACCCTCCTCCTGACCCGGGCGGGGTGACGACTGCGTTGGCCAGCGACTGGTCCCCGGCGTCTGGCACATTCACCGTTACGGAGTAGGTGATCGTGATGGTCGCCCCGACCGCCAGCGGACCGGACCAGCTCAAGGTTGGCGCGGCGAAGGTCGGTGGCGGTCCCGTACTGGCTGCCGCATCGTTGTTGTAGGTGGCGTCGTCGAGGACGCGGGTGAGGTCGTCGGTGAAGCTAGCCGGGGCAGCGGCGGTGTAGGCAACCTTCCCGGTATTCACGACTGAAACCGTGTAGGTGATCTTGGCCCTGGGCGTCGCGGTCGCGGCCGACGCGGTCTTGGTGACCCTGTAAGACTGGACGGGGACGGCGGTCGTGCAGGCGGGGTCGGTCGAGCCGGTTGGGCAGTCGCCTCCACTGCCGGGCGGCGTGACGACCGCGTTGGCCAGTGATTGGTCCCCCGTATCTGGATCGTTCACGGTGACGGAGTAGGTGATCGTGATGGTGGCACCGACGGCCAGGGGGCCGGACCAGGTGAGCGTGGGGGTGGCGAAGGTCGGAGCGGGTCCGGCGCTGGCCGCGGCATCGTTGTTGTAGACCGCGTCGTCGAGAACGGCCGTCAGATCATCACTGAAACTGGCCGGCGCGCCAGCGGTGTAGGCAACCTTGCCGGTATTTACGACCGAAACGCTGTACGTGACGGTGGCTCCCGGCCGGCTGCTGCCCACCGACGCCGTCTTGGTGACCCGGTAGGACTGCACGGGCACGGTGACCGAACAGTCCAGCAGGGCCGACCCGGCCGGGCAGTCGCCGCCCGACCCCGGTGGAGTGACGACCGCGTTGCCCAGCGACTGGTCGCCGGTGTCGGGATCCTTCACCGTCACCGAATAGGTCACGGTCACCGCGGCACCTACGGCGAGCGGACCGGCCCAGGTGAGCGTCGGAGCGGCGAAGGTCGGCGCCGGCCCGCTGCTCGCGGCGGCGTCTCCGTTGTAGCTCGCGTCGTCCAGGACCCCGGTCAGATCATCCGAGAAAGACGCTGGTTTCGCGGCTGAGTAGGCGACGGTACCGACGTTGGTCACGGTGACTGTGTAGGTGACTCGCGCCCCGGCGGTGGCGGCGGAGACCGACGCCGCCTTGGCCACGGTGTAGGACTGCACCGGGAGCGTCACCGTGCAGGCCGCCGCCGCGGTCGGGCAGTTGCCCCCGCTCCCCGGCGGGGTGACGACGGCGTTGATCAGGGACTTGTCACCGGTGTCAGGGTCGTTCACCGTCACCGAGTAGGTCACCGTCACCGTGGCGCCGACGGCGAGCGGACCGGACCAGGTCAGCGTTGGGGAGGTGAAGGTCGGCGCGGGTCCGGCCGTCGCGGCGGCGTCGTTGTTGTAGGCCGCGTCATCCACCACAGTAGAGAGATCATCGGTGAAGCTGGCTGGAGTGGCCGCCGTATACGCCGCCTCGCCGGTGTTGGTGACGGCGACCGTGTAGTTGATGGTGGCGCCCGGGGTGGCAGTGGTCGACGAGGCGGTCTTGGTGACCGAGTAGGTTCGCACCGGAACGGTCGAGGTGCAGGCGGCAAGCGGCGCACCAGTCGGGCAGTCCCCTCCGCTGCCGGGCGGCGTGACTACCGCGTTGGCCAGCGACTTATCACCGGTATCGGGATCGTTCACCGTCACCGAGTAGGTCACCGTCACCGTCGCGCCCAGAGGGAGCGGGCCGGACCATGTGAGACTCGGCGAGGCGTAGTTGACGAGGGAGCCATCGGAGGCGACCGCGTCGTTGTTGTAGATGCCGTCGTCCAGCACGGCGGACAGATCATCAGTGAATGACGCAGGATTCGCCGCCGTGTAGGCCGAGGCGCCGGTGTTCACCACGGTCACCGTGTACGTGACGGTGCTGCCGGGCGCGACCGAGCCAACGGAGGCGGTCTTGCTTACCGCGTACGACTGAACGGCGACCGTGCTGCTGCAGGCGGCGTCGGTTGATCCGGCCGGGCAGTTGCCGCCGGATCCGGGCGGCGTGACGACGGCGTTTGTCAATGATTTATTGCCTGTGTCAGGGTCATTGACGGTGACCGTGTAGGTGATGACGACGGAGGCACCGGCAGCGAGCGGGCCGGACCAGCTCAGTGTCGGCGCCGTGTAGGTTGGGTTCGCGGCGCCGGCCGATGCGGTTGCGTCGTTGTTGTAGACCGCATCGTCGAGGACGGCGGTGAGGTCGTCGGTGAAGGAGGCCGGGCTGGCCGCGGTGTAGTCGGCGTTGCCGGTGTTCACGACGGTCACGGTGTAGGTGACGATCGCGCCGGGTTCGACTGCGGCGCCGCCGCCGGACTTGGTGACCTGGTAGGAGCGGACCGGCACGGTGCTGGTGCAGGCGGGCAGGGTCGAGCCGGCCGGGCAGTCACCGCCTCGGCCGGGGGGTGTGACCACTGCATTGGCCAGCGAACCGTCGCCTGGATCGGGGTCGTTGATCGTCACTGAGTAGGTCACGGTGACCACCTGGCCGACGGCGAGTGGGCCGGACCAGGTCAGCGTCGGGGCCGCGTACGTCGGGTTCGCAGCCCCGGCCGATGCGGTTGCGTCGTTGTTGTAGGTCGCGTCGTCGAGGACGGCGGTGAGGTCGTCGGTGAAGGTGGCCGGCGCGGCCGCCGTGTAGGCCGCGGTACCGGTGTTGGTGACGGTGATCGTGTAGGTGATCTTGGTGCCCGGGTTGGCCACGGCCACGCTGGCCGACTTGGCGACGGTGTAGGCCTGGTCCGGTAGGTGGACGGTGCAGGCCGGCAGCGTCGAGCCGGCCGGACAACTGCCTCCGCTCCCGGGCGGCGTGACGACAGAGTTGTCCAGCGAGCCGTCGCCGGGATCTGGGCTCTTGACGGTGACCGTGTAGATGATGGTGACCGTCGCCCCCACCGGCAGCGGGCCGGACCAGGAGAGGACCGGGGAGGCGAAGGTCGGTGCCGGCCCGGACGATGCGGTCGCGTCGTTGTTGTAGGTCGCGTCATCCAGAACTGCGGTCAGATCGTCGGAGATCGACGCCGGAGCGGCGGCGGTATAGGCGACGGCTCCCGTATTCGTGACGGTGACGAGATAGGAGATGACGTCGCCGGGGGTGACGGTGGTCGCGGTGGTCGACTTCACCACGCGGTAGGCCTGCACGGGAACGTTTGCGGTACAGGCCGGATCCGCCGAGCCGACCGGGCAGTTGCCGCCCGAGCCGGCTGGCGTCGAGACCGAATTCCTGATGATGTTGTCGCCCGTGTCGGGGTTGTTGACGGTGACCGAGTAGGTCAGGGTCAGTACCTGCCCGACATCGAGGGCACCGGACCAGGTGAAGGTCGGTGCCTGGTAATTGACGTCGACATTCGTGTCCTCGTTGAAGACGGCATCGTCGAGGACACCGGTCAGATCGTCGGTCAGCGTCGCCGGGTTGTCGTCGGTAAAGGCGGCTTTCCCAGTATTTGTAACGGTGATCGTGTAGTTGATGGTGTCGCCCGGGTGGGCAACCGTCGTGTCGGCTGTCTTGACGACGCTGTAGGACTGCACGAGAGTGCCCACCGTGCAGGAGGGATTCGTCGAGCCGCTCGGGCAGTTGCCGCCGGTGCCGGGTGGTGTGACCGCGGTGTTGGTCAGCGTCTCGTCGCCGTTGTCAGGATTGTCGATCGTCACGCTGTAAGTGACGGTGACGGTGGCCCCGATCGCCAGCGGCCCCGACCAGGTGAGCGTCGGCGCGGCATAGGTCGGCGCCGGTTCAGTGGCGGCCGGCACCGCGACCGCAGCCGCGTTGTTGTTGTAGGCCGCGTCATCGAGGACGCCGGTGAGGTCGTCGGTGAAGGAGGCCGGCGACGCGGTTGTATAGGCGACCTTGCCGGTGTTCTTCACGGCAATGCTGTACGTCACCGTGGCCCCGGGCCGGGGCGGAGTGGCCGGGCTGACGGTCTTGGTGACGCTGTAGGTCGGCTTGGCCGGAGCATTCGTGACGTTACAGGTGTAGGCATCGCTGCTGGTCACGGCGACGGTCCAGGTCGGGCCGGTGCCGGTGGTCGGCAGGTTGGCTCCGGTCGTCGTGTCGGCACAGGCGATGGTGGTGTCGTATCCACCTAGCGCCCCGGTGCCGGAGGTCTGAGCGTCGGTGATGGTGTACGTCGAGCCCTGATCGACCGGCCAAGGGAGCGTGCTGACGGTGGTCAGCGTCCCGGTGGTTGTGGCCACCGGCGAGACGGAACTCCCGGAGGTGATCGGCAGCGCGGCCCCGTTCGCGTCCGTGAGGCTGACCCGGAACTGATCGGCCGGAGCGACTCGTCCACCGACAGTCTTGGTGACCATCAGCGTCGGGACGGGCGATGTGTCGCAGCGCGCACCATCGCTCGAAGTCCCCACCGGTCCCTGAACCTGCATGAATGACGTGACATTCGTGGGGTCGATCCGGAATATTTGGCCGCTACTAGCCAGCGAAGCGTAGAGGTACTTGCCGTCCGACCAGGTGGATTCGGTAGGGGTATTGAAGTTGAAGCCAACGGCACCGAGATTGGTGGTGGCATTCGTCGACGGATTGAAGGAGAAGAGCACCGCCGCGTTCGCGCCGTTGAAGACGAGCTTGTAGAAGAGCCCGTTGATCCACGACCAGTCGGCCGCGGTGTTCCCGGACGGCGTGGTCGAAGTGCCAGAGGCGATGACCGTGGCATAGGTGGGCGAGTTCGGAACCAGGTCGATCTCTACCCAGCCGATCGCGCTGGCCGAGTTGGTAGTCAGGTACAGATGGCCGGCGTTGTCGAAGTCGCCCATGGAGTAGGTCGCGGTCGTGCCGGCAGGTCGACCGAGCGGCTGGATCGCGAAGTTGGTGTCCAGCCGAACCAGCTGCCCGAGCGTCTGATCCCAGCCATAGATGAAGTTGTCGAGAGTGTTGTAGCCGGTCGCTTGAATGACGTCGGTGGTCGTGCCGACCTGAGTGGAGGCTCCGGTGGCCAGATCGATCGAGTAGACCGGGTGATTCGTGGCCGAGACGTTGCGGAACATGTAGGCCGGCGCGTCGGGTGAGCAGGTGAACGCGAGGTTGGTGACGACGGTCAGGCTCGAGTTTCCCGGGGGGTTGAGGCCGGTCGATGGGTCGATGTTCGTCGGGCCGTTGTTGAAGGTTCCGGTCGCTGCCCCAGCCGTAACGTGAACCGTCGCCGTGCAGGACGTCATGTTGACGTTGAGATTCCCGCTAACCGTCGCCTTGGTCGCGCCAGGCGGGGCAGTGACGACGCCGGCCGGGCAGGTGGTCGTCGCGGCGGGGCTGGTGATTGTTAGGCCGGCCGGCAGGTTGTCGGTGAAGGACCAGCCGTTCTTGGCACCCAGTTCGGAGGTGTTGGTGATGGTGAAGGTGAGCGTGGACGACCCTCCGACGGCGATGGTCGACGGGCTGAAGCTCTTATCCAACTGGGGTGTCGCGTCCAGGATGCCGATGTTGTCGAAGGCGGCGTCGTTGCCGTTGGCGATGCCATTGTGGTTGCGCAACCGTAAGCCGATGCCGGTCCCGCTCACCAGTACGGCACCGTTCGAGGTGTAGGTGCCGGTGTGGATGGTGACGGCCTTGGCACTCCCGTCTGGTGTCGCTGGCACCTGGATGTTCTGTGCGCCGGGGGTGGCCGAGCAGGCGTTGATGGTGCTCCCGAGCTGCGTCTCGGTCGCGTCGTTGTTGGTGAGCAGGTAGAAGTTGTAGAGCGGGGCCGAGGAGGCGCAGTTGACGGCGGCCGTGTCGATGGTGAAGGCGATGAAGCGGCCGTCGGCGCGAGGCAGGTTGATGTCGTTGAGGGTCTGGAATTCGACCTTGTCTGCGCCGGGCGGTGGGGCTTCGGTGTAGGCGGTGACCGCGTTGTTGGTGGTCGGGTCGGCGAGGCCGGCGTGCTTGCCTAACGCCCAGGACTCCTGCTGCACTCGGCCGAAGTTTCCGGCGGCGCTGCAGTTGCTAGCCGAGAACGGGGTCGAACCCCATTTGACGATCTGGCCGTTGCATTCGGTGAGCCAGGCCGGGTCGGCGGTGTACTTGGCCGAGAGTGGCGCCGGGCCGGTGTACGAGGTGAGGATGCTCGGACGGGCGGTGGTCCCGTTCTCGAAGCGCTCGGTGTAGAGGACGGTCGGCGCCTGCGGGACACCCGGGGTGCCCGGCGTCGCTTCGGCCGGTGGCGCAGTGACGACGGCGGCCACCGCGGTGAGGCCAACGACCAGGGTGGCGACAAGGAGGAGCGTGCAAAGACCAGCCATGATCCGGCGCCGGGCGCCACTACCTCTGGTAGTGGCGAGATCGCGTAGGGAAGCCGACTTCCCGGCGCGGGCGGGTCGACGTGCCGGTTGACCAGGCAAGTCTGTTGGGGTGCGACGCACGAAGGTTGGCACGAGCCTCCGAAACGGAGGGAGGCGAGCACCACTGGCCCCATGCGTTCCGCGGAACCGCACAAACTTGAACGTAACTCGAAAGTGGAACCTTGGCTATACGTCATGGAAATGGCGTCTGACCTTGCGCTGCGGCCCCGGCGGATTGACCCTCGCTGACGCTTCCGCGCCGCTGGTGCTTGCCCAGTTTGGCCTTGTTATTGCGGCACATTCCTGCGTCTGAGCGTGGAAATGCCTCGTTCATCGAGGGATTGTCTAAGAGTTCACGTCTCTGCGCTGGAGTCCACGGGAATGATCGATGTGCACGCAACTGCTGCTTCCCAGCTCTGCGCAGCGTGAATCGGACGGCACTTTGGGCGTCCGCCTGGCGGCTGTTGGATGTGCGAGAAGGATGCGCCTGGGCGAAGACCCGACTCCGCATGATTAGGAGCACTACAGACTTACGGAATGCGTTAAGTGCCCATAGCATCTGCTCGTGACTACGCCTCCGGAGCAGAATCCGACACCGCTCAGCGACGATTCGCTCTACGCGCGGGAGGCGGTGCCAGCGGAGTCGTCGTCGCCCGGTCCGACGCAGTCGTCGGAGCTGTCTCGGCCAGAGACGCCCGCCGACGAGCCGTATCAACCACCGGTTTACCAGGCGCCGACGTTTGCCGCGTCGGGAAACGAACCGCCTAGTTACCCGCAGCCAGGCTATGAATCTCCGGCGCACCAGCCGCAGGCATATGAAGTACCGCCGTACGCCCCGCCGACATACGGGCCGCCGGCTTACGCCCCTCCGGCCTTCCAGCCGCCGACCTACGGGCCGGCGGGCTACGACCATGCGGCGAACGAAGCGTCCTCCTACGAACCTGCGGCTTACGAAACTGCGGGTTACGAGCCGCCGCCCGCATACCAACCGCCCGCGTACCAACCGCCCGCGTACGGACCGCCCGCGTACGGACCGCCCGCGTACGGACCGCCGGCGTACGCCCCGCCCGCGTACGGACCGCAGGATCCGAATGCGCAGTACGGTCCGCAGTCGTACCCACCGTCGTACCTCGTCGGCGCGCCCGAGCCCGCAACCGCCTTTCCGAAACCTCGCCGCCACATTGGGCGATGGGTGACGCTGGCGGTGGTGATCGTGCTCGTGATCGCCGGAGTGGTGGCCGGCGCAAAGAGCAAGGACTCATCAAAGACGGGCGACGCCAGCGCCAACCAGTCGGTGGATACCGGCACCGGCGGCGTCCTCTTCACCTACGCTGCTGGCCATTTCCGAGCCCGGTTCCCGTCCCAGCCCGAGTCCCAGTCGCTCCCGATGACGATCGGCGGCGAGAAGGCCATGCTCCACGTGGCGGCGCTGACAAACCCACACGTCGCTGTCGAGAGCGAGGATTTCACCCCGGCAATGCCGGCCGCCGCCTACGAGACGGCAATGCAAGCCGGCCTCCGAAGCATTGCTGCCCTTGGGAACTTTACCGTCGTTAGCCAGAATGATTCGACCTTCCGCGGCAAGCAGGCACGCGTCGCCACTTACACCAATCCGGACGGCGACCAGCTCTCCGGCCTCATCTTCTTCGAATCACCAAACCGGCTCTACGTAATGCTCGCCGAGACTTCAGAGATCGCCGAAATCGAGGCCTCATTCACCGTGCTCCCGTGAGGATTTCCCGCTCGACGAATAGCGTTACTGGCGACTAGGCGGGGTACCAGCGACCCCGACTCGTTCCCGCCTTCTCTTCGCAGATGATCGCCTCACCATTTCCCGCGACGCCTCTGCGACCAATATCGGAGTTTCGGCAGAATTCGCCGGCCTCGTAGCAAGTACCCGAGTTGCTGAGCGGCGTGCACGTAGAGGCCGGTTTCGGTGTCGGAGCGCGAGGAGCAACGGTCGGTTTCGGCGTCGATCGTGGCGTCGGTACAGGTGTCGCCTTGCGCGTGACCGGCTTGGGCGTCGGCGCGGTCGTCGGTCGGGGGGTGGCCGCCGGGGTCAGCGTCGGAGCCGGCGTGGGGGCTGGGGTAGCCGCAGGGGCGACCGTCGGGGGCGGTGCAACTGTCGGGGTTGGCGCTGCAGTCGGAGTCGGGGCAGTGCTCGACGGCGTTGCCGTAAATCCGGTTTTCTGGACCGGGTGCTTAGCCGGCGCCGCTATGCCAATTCCGATGAAGAGCACCAACACGCCGCCAGCAATGACCGCAATACGCGCGATCAGCGACAGCGATCGGAACCAGGCCCACGGTCTATTCACAAATTCCCCCATGCCAGCGCCACTCGATTTGAGGTGCGCGCACAGAAGATTAGCGGTCTCTTAACGATTTCACAACACGTTCTTTTGCGCGTCTCTTCGGGGTATATGTACTACGGCAATGGCCGCCTTATCAGATAGGCTGCCATATTGTAAATACGCCTAGCGTAGTTACTTGGATTGTCTGCGTTATCCCGCTCGGCGGCAGAGCTTCGATACGTCCATAGATTCCGGAATCAATGGGCGGCGGTCATCCGCCCTCGGATATTGCCGCGCAAACGGGATGCAGGGAGACTTCCTGGACGCCTGCCGCACCTCGGGATACGGTTTCTGGCAGATGATCCGCCTGCGTCCCCCCGCGCTGGCCGTCGCCGCAGCTCTGGCAATGGCCATCTCGGCCTGCGGTGCTCAGACTGTGCACCGAGAGCTCTCCGCATCGACGGGCGGAGGGCAGTCGACCACCGCCGTCGCTTCGCCCACTCCCTTGTCCCCTGCTCCGTCTGCGGCGGCTCCCAGCGCAGGGGCTAGCAGCCACGCCGGTGGCAGCGTCGCGTCGACGCATCCCAGCGCCACTACCCCGATCAAGCCGGTCAGCGGAACCGCACTCGCCGAGCTGGCCAGCCTCCCCGTCAAGGGTCGGGCGCCGAAGACCGGTTACAGCCGGGCCCAGTTCGGACCGGCGTGGACCGATGCCACCAACAGCCCCGGCGGCCACAACGGCTGCGACACTCGCAACGACATCCTCGCGCGCGACCTCATCAGCGTTACGTACCGATCTGGTCACTGCGTCGTCGCCAGCGGCGTCCTGCACGACCCCTACACCGGCAAGACCATCCGATTTGTTCGCGGTGTCGCGACGTCGACCGCGATCCAGATCGACCACGTCGTGGCGCTCTCCAACGCGTGGCAGACCGGCGCGCAGCAATTGACCGCGCAGCAGCGCATCGACTACGCGAATGACCCGGCTGTCCTCCTGGCCGTCGACGGGCCGATCAACGAACAGAAGGGCGACGGCGACGCGGCGACCTGGCTACCGCCGAACACGAGCTACCGCTGCAGCTACGTCGCGCGGCAGGTGGCGATCAAGAAGAAGTACCGCCTCTGGGTCACGCCGCCGGAGAGGGACGCCATTGCTCGCGTTCTGGCAACGTGCCCAAGTCAAACGGCACCCGTGGTGGGGGCAACCATCGCCGCGCATCCGACGTCGGCGCCCCCAGTCAGCACGCCACGTCCGCCCGCGCCACCGGTGCAGGGCGGGGCGGTCTACTACGCGAACTGTGCGGCCGTCCGGGCCGCCGGCAAGGCGCCGCTCTACCGTGGCCAACCCGGATATCGGGCAGCGCTCGACCGCGACAACGATGGGGTCGCCTGCGAGTAGCTTCAGCGTCTAGGTAAGGAGCGCTCGCTCCAACGCCTCACGGGTGGCGGCGTCGTCGGCCGTCATCTGATTGAGGAGAAGCCTGAGTTCGTCGAGCCACTCGGCGACGGTGACCTGGTTGGTGGAGAGGACGATCCCGCGCACCGTATGGCTGACCGAGGCTTCGACGACGCCGACGTCTGGAGCGCGAAAGTTGAGCGTCTTGTCCTTAGCGGTGACGCTGACGCCGATGGCCAGCCCTGGACGTCCGGCCACGCGATCGGCCATCGACCGACGCCGCTCGACCTTGATCATGCTGGGCGGCAGGGCTCCGGCCAGGGTGCTGGCCAGAATACGGCTGAGCATCGCCACCTCAACCCGTTGGAAATGCGCCACCGCGAGGTTCCCGAGCGGTCCCGGGTCCCGCTGCGACGCCTCTGGTTCGCCAACCGGTTGCGGCGCTACCGGATGCGATGTCGGAAGCTCGAGCGAGGTTGAGGGCCGGGGAGCGGCCGGCGGGGTGTCCCAGGTGAGCTCGAGCGACGTCGATCCGTCGGCGGGGCGAGAATCGTCGGACGAGTTGGCGTGGACCGGCTCCGAACCGTCATCCGTTGGCGCAGACACAGGAGGCAATGTACGCCATATGAGTCGTCCGTCGGATGAGACCAATACGGCGATTCGGCGGGCATACTGAGCCCGGCACCCGGTGCCGCCGACCCTGGACGGCCGGCGAGACGACCGGTGAGATGGAGGAGATCGGTATGGCGATGTTCGGGCGGGGCGGAGTACAGGGGCAGCCTGGCGCCGTGTGGGAACCCGACGCGGCAAGCAATCGACTGGCCGCTACTGCCGGTTCGGCCGGGGGAGGTGTCTTCACGTCCGACCTGTCGGTGTCGGAGTACGTGCTGCTCAATGAGGCGGGGTTCGAACCTCTCGGCTTCGTTGTTGGATCCTCGATTTATCACCTCGGCATTCAGGTCGCTCGCTGGGGACAGAACCAGGAACTCACCACGTTGACTCAGGCGATGTACAACGCGCGGGAGCTCGCGATGAGCCGCATGCAGGCCGAGGCGGACCAGCTGGGCGCGGACGGAGTCGTTGGGGTCAACCTGCGTATGCAGAACTACGCGTGGGGCCAGGATGTCCTGGAGTTCATTGCGACTGGGACGGCCGTGCGCGCGCTCGACCGTCAGGGAGTGCACCGCGCCCCGGACGGGCGGGCCTTCTCCTCCGACCTCTCGGCCCAGGACTTCTACCGGTTGCTGGCAGCTGGTGCGGTTCCGGTCGCGTTCGTCCTCGGCACCTGCGTCTATCACGTTGCTCACCAGAGCGTCATGCAGTCGCTGCGGCAGGCCGGTGTCAATCAGGAGATGGTCACCTTCACGCAGGGCGTCTATCAGGCCCGTGAGCTGTCGCTGGCCCGGATGCAGGGCGAGGCGGCGCAGGCCGGAAGTACCGGAATTGTCGGGGTAAACGTGACCGTGCTCAACCACGTCTGGGGTGAGCACGCCACCGAATTCTTCGCGACAGGCACCGCGATCCGGCAACTGGATCCATCGCACCGGCTCCCGGACACCGCGCCGAAGCCGACGTTCACCCTCGGCCTGGACCGCTAGTCGGTGACGATCTCGCTGCGAATTGGCTGACCCATGCCACCGACTGACCCGCATATCGCGCGGCGACTGGAGACCGTTCGGGCTCGCGCCGGGATGCGACGGGGCCCACTCCCGCTGGAGGAGCTGGTCGCGCTCTCCGGGGTCGGCTTCGACGCCCTGAGCGAGGTGGTGGGCGCGGTCTCGATCACCGATGCACCCGGCGGATTCCTCTCGTCGGGCTACATCCCGTCCGAGAAGATTCCGGACAGGACGTACACCAGCAGCCCGCCGAATCAACGGGTTGGCATGCCGGCAACGCTGACGACCCGGCGCACCGCATTTAACCGAGCCATGAGCCGGCTGCAGGCCGAGGCGCAGGCGCTGGGGGCTGACGGGGTGATCGCGATCGAGGTAGAGAAGTCGCATTGGCATGCCCAGCAGGCGAATGCCGAGTTCGGAACGTTCAACCTGGTCCTGCATGGCATCGCGGTGCGTGGCGTCGGGCGCAGGCACCCGGAGACACCGTTCACTACCTCGATGTCGGGGACTCAGTTCGCGTCCTGTCTGCGAAACGGCGTCGTGCCGGTGAGCTTTCTGCAGACGCCCTGTATGGCTATCCGGCACATCGACTCCGTCTCGGCCCGGCAGCAGCGGCTCACGGCTGACAACGGAGAGATCGATGCGCTCACCGACGTCGTGTCGGTCTGCCGGCGTCAGGCCCGCGCCGACTTCACCGCCGCGGCTCGCCGGGCCGGCGCCGATTCTGCGGTGATCGACTCCATCACGCTGCAGATTCATGGCGAAGGACGGGCACCTAACCATTGCACGGCGGAGGTGGTCGTCACCGGCACCGCCCTCGCGCACTTCAAGTTGCCGCCGCACGCACCACCGAGTTTTCTCACGATCCTCCCGCTGACCGACCCACGATCTGGAGCCACCGAATGACCGAGACCAACGCCGGCCCCAGCGCCGCTGTGCTGTCTTCTGCTGCGTTGACCCGGCTGGCCGAGAATCGCGGGACCGGGACGAACGGTTTGGCGGGTGAGCGTCCGCTCTTCACCTCGGACCTGTCGGTGAACGAATTCCTGCTGGTTCGCGAGGCGGGTTTCCGCCCGGTGGGGCTTGTCCTCGGGTCGAGCATCTATCACGTCGGAATCCAGATGAAGCGCTGGAACTCCAACCAGGAGTTGCAGACGCTCTCGCAGGCGATGTACCACGCGCGCGAGCTGGCGATGACTCGCATGGAGGCGGAGGCGAAGGCGCTCGGGGCGGACGGGATCGTTGGCGTGCGACTGGAGATCGAGTTCAAGGAGTTCGGGCACAACCTGGCGGAGTTCATCGCGGTTGGGACCGCCGTGATCGGTGAGGAACCGCCGGCGCATGGTGGCGTGTGGCGCAACAACAAAGACCAACCATTTACGTCCGATCTGAGCGGGCAGGACTTCTGGACGCTGATCCAGGCTGGGTATGCACCGCTGGGAATGGTGATGGGCAGCTGCGTGTATCACGTCGCGCACCGGTCGGCCCTGAGCACAATCGGGACGTTCGCGGTGAACGCTGAGGTGGACACGTTCACGCAAGCGCTCTATGACGCTCGCGAGCTGGCGATGACGCGGATGCAGTCCGAGGCGCTGCAGTTGGAGGCCGAAGGGATCGTGGGGGTGCAGCTGAAGAACCTGGCGCACACGTGGGTGGTCACACGACGGAGTTCTTCGCGATCGGGACTGCGGTGCGGCCGCTACGGGCCGACCACACGATCACCACGCCGACGATGGTGGTGCCGCTGACTGATTCGGGTCGCTAAGGCGATCAGGTTCCGCGCTGCGTCGTCTGACGACCCTGGGAAAACTGTCATGACCCTGTGGGAAGCTTCCCGCCATGACGTACGAACTCGATGCGCAAGCCGCCTCCGAAGCGGCAGCACGATCTCTGCCCACGTGGGAACTGACCAACCTCGCAGTCGCCGTCCGAGAAAGCGCGCGGCACCTCGGCCCAGAAGGGGTGGGTGGAGACGCCACCACATATTCGGTGAGCGCCTGGAGCAGCGCGCTGACCGCGCTACCACCAACCATGACCTCGGGTTGCATCAGCCGTAGTGACGTATTCACCATCGCCGCTGAGGTCTCGCTGGGCACGCGGTCCCCGGTTGACCTCTTCACAGCGAGCTACCTGTGGGGGCAGGGAACGAAAGGCTACGGTCGCTCCCGTTACGACGCCATCGTCTCCGCCGCCGGAAATCGCTTGGAGCCCGCACTCACTCAGGCTCTAGCGGCTGCCCGCACCGACATCATCGACGGGTACGCCCATCTCGTCGGCGGGTACTTCGATGACGTGACGCCCCGCGCCGCCGCGCTACAACCCCCGTGGGGACGCCTGCCCGGTTACGGCCCAGCGTTCTTCACCAAGTTCCTGTACTTCGGTGCTCCCGGCGGACTCATCCTGGACAACGTCGTTGCCAGCCGCGTTTACTCCCTCAGCGTCATGCCGCACCTGGTCACGACGCGCTACGCTGCGCTCGCATGGACGCCGTATC
Organism: Frankineae bacterium MT45; assembly: GCA_900100325.1. Classification (NCBI taxonomy): domain Bacteria; kingdom Bacillati; phylum Actinomycetota; class Actinomycetes; order Frankiales; species Frankineae bacterium MT45. Next base: position 851,854 of record LT629697.1, on the reverse strand, counting down.
GGTACGCCGTATATCTGCACTGGATGAATCAGATGACGGCAGCCCTCGCCCCATTGACCGGGGAGGTGAAGGTCACCGCCGATCTGCTGGAAGTGACGCTGGCCAGCCAAGGACAATTGTCTGCGGGGCGTCGGGACACAGAATCGGCCGATTGGGCTGAAGGCGAGGCCGCCAGCTGAGCCTTCCGGCAGGTCCAGGTACGTCCGAGTCGCACGGGAGTGCTGACGGACTACGGCCATGGAGTTCCCGTGCCTCCATGAGGGACTCGCAATCCGCGGTAGTTGTCGGCGAGGGTGACATCGTGGGAGCATCCAATTAGCTGAGATGCGGCGCCATTCTTTGGGGGACCATGACACAGGCCAGCGGAACGGTGTGGCGCGGCTCAGGCAATCCTGCGCTCAGTGAGAAGTTCATCGAGACGCGGCTCAATGTCTCGGCTACACGCTCCATGTCCGTCGCGGGCGTGAGCATAAAGACCCTTGTTTTTCTCATAGTTCTGGTCGCCGGCGGGGCATGGGGCTGGGCTTCCGCCACTAAGCCGGTGGCAACTGATATCGGCAGTGGCTACGCGAACACCACCGTCACGATCCCCGGCGGTTTCTGGCTGGCAAGCTTCGCCGCGCTGACCCTGGGCATCTTCATCTCCGTCCAGCCCGGCCGGGCCGCCCTCTTCGGTGCGCTCTATGCCGTTTGTGAGGGCTACTGCCTGGGTGCGATCTCAGCCGCGTTCGACGCTCAGACGGAAGGCATCGTCGGTGCCGCGGTGCTCTCGACCGGGTGCGTATTCCTCTTCTCGCTATTCCTGTACGCCACCCGCATCATCAAGCCAACCCAGAAACTCGCATTCGCCGTGGTCGCCGGCATGGGCGGGCTCGTGCTGCTCTACCTGTTCGTCTTCGTACTGTCGATCTTCAACTGGAGATGGCTCTACAGCGAGCAGTTCCGCAGCGTTGGCTTGGTTGTCACGCTGATCGCCATCGTGCTGGCGGCGCTGAGCCTCGTTCTGGACTTCGGCACCATCGAGGGTGGGGTCCAAGCCGGGGCACCGAAGGAACTGGAGTGGTATCTCGCGTTCGGCCTGGTAGTCACGTTGGTGTGGCTCTACATATCGATCCTGAAACTGCTGGCCCTGTTGTCGCGGAACAGATGAGTCGCCGACGGTCGTGAGTGCTCAGCTCTATGGCAACGAATGCATGGTTGTGGAGACCGAGAGCTTCTGGCGCTTGCGCCTTGGCCCATTGCGTACCGGTTCGAATCTCGGCGGAGTGAGGGCGCACGGACGCTCTCTGTTGGTGCACGGCAAGTCATACCGCCAACCAACTAACGAAAGCGTGGTCGCTGGGGCCCTCCATCCGACGTCGTCGACAACCTCAAGCCCCACCCGCTCTGAGAGAGGAGATCTTCCAGCGGCGCGCCGCCGGACAATTCAAGCCGGGCATCAAAGACGCCCGCGTCGATCAGCGCTCGGATAGCCTCCCCGCTGCTAGCACTCCGATCCGAGCCAGATTGATCACGAACTCCTGCATAGATGACCGTCGGACCCTCGATGCCGAACCGAGATATTCACGCCCGAACCATCCACGCTGGCAGAAAGTACTCATCGCCGGCCTCGTCCGTCGACCAATCGTCCATCAAGTGACCATCGCACGCCTCCCGTGTATATCGCGAAGCTGGACCCAGCGTCGCCAAGCCGCTTGCATACCCAAAATTGGTCCACGATCAATCGCTCGGTATCGGGTACCCACCACAGCGCAGCAGTCTCTGGCCTTTGCGCCTGCGACGCCGACGCGTTCTCGCGCGATCGTCGCCGTCTTCGTGGGGTGACATCTGCAGGTGAAGCGGCATCGGACCGGCAACCCAAGGCTAAGCGCAGGCACATTAGTCGAGCGGTGCCGAACCATGCCGTATCAAGTAGCGGTTTAAGAAGTCGCGCCAGCGAGTGCGGACGGCTACCTCTGGTTGCAACCATTGGGTGGGCGTTGGAGTGAGAGGAAAGCCTGCAACCTCCATAAAGCACTCGAGCGGTATCCATGAGCGCGTCCGGAAGTCCAGCTTCTCAATTTCGGTTCGAACATCCCGGAGTCGCTGGCGTTCTCCTGAAATGAGCGAGTCGCAGATCTCCGCGAACGCGTAACGAAAGCCGATCGAGTCCATTCCGCCGGCTTGCCGGTCCAGCACATCAAGCTGCGTTCGAGTCTCGATTAGATCGGACTTGGTGCCCTGCCGGCTCAGACACTTCGCCAACATGGCACAGCGCATTCCATACACGTGACCACTCAGCTCAGCTTGTTCCATGAAGGCATCGATATCATGCGGACCAGGCGATGGGCGGTCGAAGAAGGCCTGGCGCACAAGCAAATCGCCAAGCTCCTCAAGCAACTCCCGGTGTCGACCGAGCTTTCGGTACTTAGCCAACTTAACTTCCACCTCAATGAAGTATCGGTTGGGGAGGCCGTGGGCGTATTCGGTGGTACGTCGTACTGACTCCATCGCGTCGGTACCACCCGCTGAAACTTGTGCATCGGCAAAGCGCCGCGCCGTGCTGAGCAGCAACGGGCGCTGACGAGAATTGACATCACTCGGATCAATCGCCACAAGTTCGTCGAACACAGCCAGAGCTTCTTCCCACCGGTGAGTGAGCTTGAGCGCGTAACCCAAGTGGCGTCCGGCCGGCAGTCGAAGGGGATGGTTCGAATCGAATACTGTGCGGAGAAGAATAAGTCTGTCCCGCATCGGTATCTGGATGGACTTGCCGGAAACGAATTCCAGCACCCTCCGGCCGTATTCGGTGCTGCTAGAGGTAGGAATCCTGGCGAGGAGCCCCTGCACCGACGGTCCGTAAACGATAGCCTGGCTGAGCCAATCCTCATATGAGGTGTTCGTTGCCTTTCCAAGGATGATGTCCTGGTCGCAGGCCAGGCTGATGGCGATCGCTATCGCGTCGAGCACCTCGCGGTGCGATTCCTGCCTCTTCGCATCATCGTGGATGTGCTGAGCCTCGGCGGCAGCGCGAGTGGCGGCCCTCTCCCAGTCGCTTTCGGACCAGCCATTTTCAACGGCGTAGTCAGCGTGCCGAATCGCATCGCGAATCGCATCGTGCATTCGATAAGGAAACCGTTCACCAGCATGCCGCTCGATCATCGGTCTGAGAACGGCTCGCTCGGCCGCTCCTCGGTCGACGTCAGCCGCTGCGGCGATTAGCGCAACGTCACAGGTCCGGAACAGAGCCGATGCACGCACCGCGCGTTGCTCATCCAGCGGGATATCGTCGAGGACGCGCTGGACGAGCGTGCCGAGCGATCCCGTCACGTCCGCCTTTTTGACGACTCGACCGTTTCCGGCGCCCTTTATTGATATAGCCACCTGCCTGGCGAGTTCAATGTATTGCGGCAGCCCCCGCGATGCTGTCACGAGCTGGGCGACCACCTCGTCGCTGATGGGTAAGTCTGATTGAGCTCTCGCTCTCAGTATGAGACTCCGTGCATCGGAAGGTGAGAGGTCGCCAACGCGATGCTGTCTTGGTTCCTCTTGCGCGGATGGGTTAAGTCCAGGCCATGTCCAAATCCCGCGGTAGGGAAGTTCTGTGCGAGTCTCATCGTGCCACTTCATTTTGTTGCGCCCGGTCATGACAAATAAGACGTTGGGCATTTGATGGACGAGTGAGTTAACATAGCCTTCTGCGGCCCGACGAGGGTCCATATGCAATCGTTCTGTCGTGTCAAGGAACACCACAACCAGCGGGCTCGGCTGAATTTGGGCAATCTCCCAGGAGAGCGTGCCCGCAATTTCCGTCGCGAGCATTAAATCGTCATCGGCCGGCCCCGGTTGAGCGCATCGCAGGAGAAAGCTTTCGAACCCATCAAATGCACGAAGGGCAAGACGCAGATCTCGACGGCGCCTGATCTCGCCGATGAGTTTATTCACTGCGCGTATCCCTAGTCCTGCACCCGTCCCTGCACCAGCAATGCTCACGACGGACCCGATGTCCCCGAGAAGATCGGAAATTGTGTCACTAACGGCACTGTTGAGTTCGTCTCTGCCGTCAAACGTAGGGAGCGACTGGCCGGGGCGAATTGCTGACCAATAGGCGGCGAAGGCGAGATCAAAAACAGGCCATTTTCGGCGAATCCTCGATACATTGTCGCGCAAAGCAATGAGGGCGGACATCATGTCGACCTGTCCGGCGGAGCGATGAAGGTCTATTCGTACCGCTGCGTCTATGTGAGTTTTCGGGGGGGCGCCCCAGTGGTCACTTCCCTCCAACTCGCCCGCCGCCCAGCTTTGCAACCGCGCAGAGAGAGTGCTTTTTCCAACGCCTCCAACGCCATAAAAGACGAGAGCATTGCGACGCGCAGTGCCGGCATCGCCTTCGTCGTCGAGCAAAGAGCGAAAGGTGGCGAGCGCTGCGTCAAAGACACGAGCCTCACTATTTCGGTCAGTGAAGAGATCCCCCGCATGTGCATTTAACGCGTGGATCGAAGCGCTACCCGGAGGTGCAACCTTCACGAGGAACTCCTGTCTAATCCCGGCCCCTACACCTGACATTCAGTTTTCGCTCACTCGCATGAATTCGACGAGCTAAATCTGACGCTGGCCGATTGAAGGCCACAGCCTGCGACCCAAGACGCAACTTCAATAGCCCTACAGCAACTGGGCCTCGCACTGCATGTTGATGTTCATCGCAATCTACTTTTATCTGGATAATCCGACTATTCGAAGCGAGAGCGCAGCTACCGAACCTTGACAGTAACTGCCGAATACCTCTTGCCACACCCAGCACGGAGTCCATCTCGACGTACTTAGAATGATTGTATGCGTGCAGCGGGATCCAACTTTCGAATTTCGTCTGCAACGGCCTGCATATACGGACGTATGAAGCGTCCATCCGATGTCGAACCGAACAAGCCAGCAATTCCAGATCGTCCCGAGGTAGTCAGGGCCATCGAGCAGGAAGTCGTAGCTCCGTCGGTGCCGTCAATTTGGAAGGTCACCTCTGATCCGATTGCCGTATCTGCCTCCTGCGCAGAGGTATTCGACAAAATCCCACTGACGGCGCCCAGACCCTTGCGCCCCTGGTAAGTAGCAGTCGCCGAATTTGTCTGTGTCCGAATTGCCCAGCGGGCCTTAGACATAAGGCCGCCTCGGCCGTTAAACGCTGCAGCGAAGGCTTCGATGCACGCAGGTGCAGTCGCCGATACTTCATAGCGCCAGCCCCTGCGGTGGTCTAGTAGTCCCATGGAGTCCCCCGACAATGAGATTGTGTATCAGGAACGTACGCGACGTGTTCCTAATCGTCAATGCTGTGACTCAAGCCACGCCATGTTGCGGCTCGCACGGCGCGAATCTATGAGGATCCTTCTTGCGAACACTGCTGGACTTGTCTCGCGAATCAGGGCCATTCGGATCGTCCGAACCGTGACTTCGACGTGGCCGTGCAAGCCGCATTGACTGCGCCAGTACGCCGAAGAACTTCGAGTGCATGCGGTCTGGAATTGCTCGCCTCCGGGCAGGCCTAAGCTGGACAAAGGACACCTCGATTTCCTATGTGAGCCCCACAACTTGGATCGAATGCCTCGCCTGGCATCGAAGGATCCAATCTTCAGGAGTCGCACTGTGCCTATATCGATACGCATGTCCGCTGAGATCGTGGCGGTCACACGCCTTGGCCGGCTTCAAGCCGGGTTGCCGACTTACAACGCGGGAGTGCGAGAGCACGGATATCGCAGCGAGAGCGTGGCCCGGTTTACGGACACGACACTTCGCTGGTTGGCCAGATGAGTGACGCTCGCTGAGCGGCGACTCTTCCTAAGCCATGCATCGGCATTTGTCTGTAGCGATCCCGAGATGGCACCAGTGAAGCTACCCGCAGGTCTCGTAGGCATTGATGAGCGCTCCAAAAATCTGTACGACACCGATCACCTGGGCACCATAGTCGAGCACATACCCTATGTCAGACACAATCTGGCGGGCGCTGTTTTCAAGCAGTTGACCTGCGCTCTGCGCCGCAGGCAAAGCCAAGTCACCAGGTGACTGCACAATCGGGAACGTCGAACCCGCCGACGCCAGTCCCATCGCGGCGCTGACGCACGACTGATAGGTCTGGACGGCCTGGCACGCGTCCTGACTGAGCTCACACAGTTCTTCCAGTTCTGACAGATGCTGGCCGTAGGCCTGTTCCGCATCCGATAGTTGGCTGTCTGGGGTCTCCGAACCGTCGCAGTTCCCGATAAACGGATCCGATGGAGACGACCCTGCAGCCTCGCCTGTCCAAGGCGCAACCTGCACGGACCCGCATACATTCGTCTGCCCTCCCGCTCCGAACGGACCTGCGGTACCCCAATCTACGTACGTTGCGTCAACGGAGCATGACCCCTGCCAGTCACACGCCGCTATACCCGTCTGGAAGTTGTGCACCGTTCCTCGCAGCGCGACAGATGACGATCCTGCAACTTGCAACACCTCGCCGTTATTGACGATGTACGCCGAGGTGATGAAGCTGGGGATGACGGAGCCGTCCGGCGACTGGTCGACAATGCTCGCAGCAGTGGACGCGTACATGATGTCCACGCCAGCAAGCTGCAACTGGCCTACCCCGGTAACACTTATTCCTGGCCAATCCCCGACTGTCGGCACGGTCGCCGTGCCATCGTCATTGGTGTCGCCACCGAAACTGTCGTCAAGCGCCGATGTGAAGACCACTGGATTGGCGGCGCTCGCGTTGGCTGCCAGCTCGCCCTCGACGTAGATGCCTGCCTGCAAACTCTTGACAATCGTCCCGCCGCCGAGCGTCAGGGACACGCCGGCTGCAATTGTTAGACCACCCACGTTGTAGGGCAAGAGTGTCCCTGTCCAGGTGACTGTATTCGACACCGTAACTGTGTCATTGTTCAGAACTACCCCGTTGATACCGTCGCTGCTACCTGAGTTGCCACCAAGCGCACCAAAGTCGATGTTCGACGACGCAACGGCAATCGCGTTGCCCGCCACCGCCGTCACCGTGTTACCCGTGATCGTCGGGACATCATCCGCGTCGCTCACATCAACACCGTCGCCCGTCAATTTCGTGAACACACTGTTCGTCACCGACACCGTCGACTGCGACACCGACAAACCCGTCGTCCCGTAGGCCAACTTCAACCCCGTCACACTGATCGTCGGATCCGGGTTCCCATTACCCGCCGGCGACACAGTGATCCCACCCCAGTCACCAGCCGCCGGACCCGTCGCAGAACCATCACCATTGGTGTCCCCACCAACCGAATCATCCCGCCACGACGTCAACACCACCGGCGCCGCCACCGTCCCCGACACCACCAACGAACCCTGCACCGACAAATACGAACCACAATTGTTCTCAGCCTTGATGACCGTGCCAGCACCCAACGTCAACGTCACCCCCACCGGCACCGTCAACGCCGAAGCACACCCGTTCTGCAACACCGGCACCAACGTCCCACCCCACGGCAACGCCGACGACACCGTCACCGTGTCATTGCTCAACACCACACCATTCAGCACGTTCCCGCTGCCCGAATTACCCGACAACTTCCCCATATCCAACGACGAACCATAAACAGAGACCGCGTTGCCCGCCACCGCCGTCACCGTGTTACCCGTGATCGTCGGGACATCATCCGCGTCGCTCACATCAACACCGTCGCCCGTCAATTTCGTGAACACACTGTTCGTCACCGACACCGTCGACTGCGACACCGACAAACCCGTCGTCCCGTAGGCCAACTTCAACCCCGTCACACTGATCGTCGGATCCGGGTTCCCATTACCCGCCGGCGACACAGTGATCCCACCCCAGTCACCAGCCGCCGGACCCGTCGCAGAACCATCACCATTGGTGTCCCCACCAACCGAATCATCCCGCCACGACGTCAACACCACCGGCGCCGCCACCGTCCCCGACACCACCAACGAACCCTGCACCGACAAATACGAACCACAATTGTTCTCAGCCTTGATGACCGTGCCAGCACCCAACGTCAACGTCACCCCCACCGGCACCGTCAACGCCGAAGCACACCCGTTCTGCAACACCGGCACCAACGTCCCACCCCACGGCAACGCCGACGACACCGTCACCGTGTCATTGCTCAACACCACACCATTCAGCACGTTCCCGCTGCCCGAATTACCCGACAACTTCCCCATATCCAACGACGAACCATAAACAGAGACCGCGTTGCCCGCCACCGCCGTCACCGTGTTACCCGTGATCGTCGGGACATCATCCGCGTCGCTCACATCAACACCGTCGCCCGTCAATTTCGTGAACACACTGTTCGTCACCGACACCGTCGACTGCGACACCGACAAACCCGTCGTCCCGTAGGCCAACTTCAACCCCGTCACACTGATCGTCGGATCCGGGTTCCCATTACCCGCCGGCGACACAGTGATCCCACCCCAGTCACCAGCCGCCGGACCCGTCGCAGAACCATCACCATTGGTGTCCCCACCAACCGAATCATCCCGCCACGACGTCAACACCACCGGCGCCGCCACCGTCCCCGACACCACCAACGAACCCTGCACCGACAAATACGAACCACAATTGTTCTCAGCCTTGATGACCGTGCCAGCACCCAACGTCAACGTCACCCCCACCGGCACCGTCAACGCCGAAGCACACCCGTTCTGCAACACCGGCACCAACGTCCCACCCCACGGCAACGCCGACGACACCGTCACCGTGTCATTGCTCAACACCACACCATTCAGCACGTTCCCGCTGCCCGAATTACCCGACAACTTCCCCATATCCAACGACGAACCATAAACAGAGACCGCGTTGCCCGCCACCGCCGTCACCGTGTTACCCGTGATCGTCGGGACATCATCCGCGTCGCTCACATCAACACCGTCGCCCGTCAATTTCGTGAACACACTGTTCGTCACCGACACCGTCGACTGCGACACCGACAAACCCGTCGTCCCGTAGGCCAACTTCAACCCCGTCACACTGATCGTCGGATCCGGGTTCCCATTACCCGCCGGCGACACAGTGATCCCACCCCAGTCACCAGCCGCCGGACCCGTCGCAGAACCATCACCATTGGTGTCCCCACCAACCGAATCATCCCGCCACGACGTCAACACCACCGGCGCCGCCACCGTCCCCGACACCACCAACGAACCCTGCACCGACAAATACGAACCACAATTGTTCTCAGCCTTGATGACCGTGCCAGCACCCAACGTCAACGTCACCCCCACCGGCACCGTCAACGCCGAAGCACACCCGTTCTGCAACACCGGCACCAACGTCCCACCCCACGGCAACGCCGACGACACCGTCACCGTGTCATTGCTCAACACCACACCATTCAGCACGTTCCCGCTGCCCGAATTACCCGACAACTTCCCCATATCCAACGACGAACCATAAACAGAGACCGCGTTGCCCGCCACCGCCGTCACCGTGTTACCCGTGATCGTCGGGACATCATCCGCGTCGCTCACATCAACACCGTCGCCCGTCAATTTCGTGAACACACTGTTCGTCACCGACACCGTCGACTGCGACACCGACAAACCCGTCGTCCCGTAGGCCAACTTCAACCCCGTCACACTGATCGTCGGATCCGGGTTCCCATTACCCGCCGGCGACACAGTGATCCCACCCCAGTCACCAGCCGCCGGACCCGTCGCAGAACCATCACCATTGGTGTCCCCACCAACCGAATCATCCCGCCACGACGTCAACACCACCGGCGCCGCCACCGTCCCCGACACCACCAACGAACCCTGCACCGACAAATACGAACCGTTGGTCGCCTTAACTATCGCCCCCGCCTGAAGCACCAGCGTCCTTCCGAGCGGGACAACTACCGTGTTGTCCAGAACGTAGGCCGTCACGCAGCTCGAAGATGCCCACGTTGTATTGGCTGTCAACGTTCCGCTCACGTGCTTTGGCCCGGGTACGCAGGTTGTGGTGACCTTCACGGTCGCTGCGGCTGCGTAGTTCGGGATGCCATCATGAGCAAACAATGCGTAGGAATAGGTAGTACTTCCTGCAAGTCCCGTGTCGGTGTAACTGGTCAACGGTGCACTCGTGTTCTTAACTAACGTGCCGGCCGTCGCAGTAGCCGGTGGCGTCGACCCGGCAGCCCGCCGAATCATTACCCCGGTGAAGTCAGCGTCGGTGGGGTTGGTCCATGTGAGCACAACGCTGGTACTTCCGGGTGTCGCGGTCATACCAGTCACCGGGGCCGGCGCTGTCACGTCGACGAAGGTGTACTTGTCGCCGGTCACGGCAGCTGACGAACCGTACGGCCCCGTGACTTGAACATCCACGGCACCCGTCGCGTGAACCGGCGTAACCGCTGTCAAAGAGGTCGACGACGCGATGCTGATCGACGTGGCTGCGACGCCGCCGAAACTCACGACGGTCGCACCGGTGAATCCGGTCCCGGTGACCGTGACCGTTGTGCCACCTACCGCCGTTCCCGTCGCTGGGGACACCGTCGTCACCGTTGGCGGCGACACATACGTGAATACGTCGGGCAGACCGGGCGCACTCGTACCGCCAGGACCAGTAACGAGGATGTCTTGGGTCCCCGCAGGCTGCGCCGGCGCGGTCGCTGTGATCTGCGTGTCTGAGATGACGGCGTAGCTCGTGGCAGACGTCGTTCCGAATGCCACCTTCGTTGCGCTGGAGAAGCCGGTTCCGGTGATCGTCACCGTAGTGCCGCCAGCCGTAGTGCCGGAGGTTGGCGAGATCGTCGATATGACTGGCAATACGGCGTAAGTGTATTGGTCGGCCACCACGACCGGTGAAGTCCCATAGGGACCCACGATCTGAACGTCGACAACACCCGCCACATGCGCCGGCGCTACGACGGTTAGCGACGTGGCCGACACGACGGTCAGCGAGGACCCTGCGGTCGCACCGAAATTCACCGACGTTGCGCCGGTGAGCCCTGTTCCAGCAATCGTGATCGTCGAGCCACCGGTCGTACTTCCGCTTGAAGGAGAAATTGCCGTAATCGCCGGGCCCGACACGTAGGTGTATTTGTCTGTGGTTGTTGTGGTGGAGGTTCCGTAGGGGCCGGTGACTTGCAGATCGACCACTCCGGCGGTGTGGGCGGGGGCGGTGACGGTGATCGAGGTGGCCGATACGACGGTCACCGACGACCCAGCGACACCACCGAAACTCACCCCAGTGGCACCGGTGAACCCGGTCCCGGTGATCGTCACCTTCGTCCCACCAGCGATCACGCCCGTCGCCGGCGCGACACCAGTCACGGCCGGGGGTGCAACATAGGTGAACTTGTCCGCCGCGACAGCCACAGACGTCCCATACGGGCCAGTCACCTGAACATCGACCACCCCCGCCGCGCCCGCCGGAGCCACCACGGTCAGCTTCGTCGCCGACACCACCGTCACCGACGCCCCCGCCACACCACCGAAACTCACCCCAGTGGCACCAGTGAACCCCGTCCCCGTGACGGTCACCAGAGTCCCACCGATGATCGACCCCGCAGCCGGGCTGACCCCCGTGACCGCCGAAGCGACACCGTAGGTGAACAGATCACCAACCACCACAGCCGACACCCCACCCGGTGTCGTCACCTGAACATCGACCACCCCCGCCGCGTGCGCCGGGGCGAGCACCGTCAACGACGTCGCCGACACCACCGTCACCGACGTCCCAGCCACACCACCGAAACTCACGTTCGACGCACCGGTGAACCCCGTTCCGGTCACCGTCACCAGCGAACCGCCTAAGGAACTACCCGTCGCCGGAGCGACCGCGCTGACCACCGGCGCCGCCGCGAACGTGAACACCGTTGCCGCACCACCACCCGATGAACCAGCCGCGTTGACCACATACACCGTGTGCGCACTCGCCGCCTCCGCCGGCGACACCGCACTGATCTGCGTATCCGACACCACCACGAAACTCGACGCCGCAACCGAACCGAACACCACCTTGCTCGCCCCGAGGAAACCAGTGCCCGTCACCGTCACCGTCGTCCCACCACTCACCGGACCACTGGCCGGCGACAAACCCGACACCACCGCCACCTTCACAAAGGTGTACCGATCCGCCGCGACAACACCCGACGTCCCATACGGGCCAGTCACCTGAACATCCACCACACCCGCCGCATGAGCCGGAGCCAGCACCGTCAACGACGTCGCCGACACCACCGTCACCGACGTCCCAGCCACACCACCGAAACTCACCCCAGTGGCACCAGTGAAACCAGTGCCAGTGATCGTCACCTTCGTCCCACCAGCGATCACACCCGTCAACGGCGCCACTCCCGTCACCACCGGCGGCGCCACAAACGTAAACCGATCCCCCGCCACCACACCCGACGAACCAAACGGACCGGAAACCACCACATCCACCAGACCCGCCGCATGAGCCGGAGCGAGCACCGTCAACGACGTCGCCGACACCACCGTCACCGACGTCCCCGCCACACCACCGAAGTCAACGCCAGTCGCACCCGCAAACCCGCTCCCCGTGATGGTGACGGTCTTACCCCCCGTCGTACTGCCAGAAGCAGGCGAAACCCCAGAAACCACAGGCGGCGCAACAAAAGTGAACTGATCAGCCGCACTAACCGAAGACACCCCATACGGCCCAGTCACCTGAACATCCACCACCCCCACCCCATGCACCGGAGAAACCACCGTCAACGACGTCGCCGACACCACCACCACCGACGAACCAGCCACACCACCGAAACTCACCCCAGACGCACCAGTAAAACCAGTACCCGTCACCGTGACCGTGGTTCCACCGAGGGTCGAACCCACCGACGGCGACATCGCCGTGACGACCGGCGCCGCAGCAAACGTGAAGACCGCTCCTGGGGATGCAGCGGATGTACCGGCAGCGTTGACCACATAGACGGTGTGAGAGCTGGCCGCTTCGGCGGGCGTTACCGCATTGATCTGCGTATCGGACAGCACGACGAAGCTCGCCGTGACCGAACCAAAGAGGATCTTGCTCGTGCCGAGGAAGCCGGTGCCGGTGATCGTGACCGTGGTTCCACCCGTGATCGGTCCGCTGGATGGTGACAACGAGGTCACCACCGCCACCTTCACGTAGGTGTATTTGTCTGTGGTTGTTGTGGTGGAGGTTCCGTAGGGGCCGGTGACTTGCAGATCGACCACTCCGGCGGTGTGGGCGGGGGCGGTGACGGTGATCGAGGTGGCCGATACGACGGTCACCGACGACCCAGCGACACCACCGAAACTCACCCCAGTGGCACCGGTGAACCCGGTCCCGGTGATCGTCACCTTCGTCCCACCAGCGATCACGCCCGTCGCCGGCGCGACACCAGTCACGGCCGGGGGTGCAACATAGGTGAACTTGTCCGCCGCGACAGCCACAGACGTCCCATACGGGCCAGTCACCTGAACATCGACCACCCCCGCCGCGCCCGCCGGAGCCACCACGGTCAGCTTCGTCGCCGACACCACCGTCACCGACGCCCCCGCCACACCACCGAAACTCACCCCAGTGGCACCAGTGAACCCCGTCCCCGTGACGGTCACCAGAGTCCCACCGATGATCGACCCCGCAGCCGGGCTGACCCCCGTGACCGCCGAAGCGACACCGTAGGTGAACAGATCACCAACCACCACAGCCGACACCCCACCCGGTGTCGTCACCTGAACATCGACCACCCCCGCCGCGTGCGCCGGGGCGAGCACCGTCAACGACGTCGCCGACACCACCGTCACCGACGTCCCAGCCACACCACCGAAACTCACGTTCGACGCACCGGTGAACCCCGTTCCGGTCACCGTCACCAGCGAACCGCCTAAGGAACTACCCGTCGCCGGAGCGACCGCGCTGACCACCGGCGCCGCCGCGAACGTGAACACCGTTGCCGCACCACCACCCGATGAACCAGCCGCGTTGACCACATACACCGTGTGCGCACTCGCCGCCTCCGCCGGCGACACCGCACTGATCTGCGTATCCGACACCACCACGAAACTCGACGCCGCAACCGAACCGAACACCACCTTGCTCGCCCCGAGGAAACCAGTGCCCGTCACCGTCACCGTCGTCCCACCACTCACCGGACCACTGGCCGGCGACAAACCCGACACCACCGCCACCTTCACAAAGGTGTACCGATCCGCCGCGACAACACCCGACGTCCCATACGGGCCAGTCACCTGAACATCCACCACACCCGCCGCATGAGCCGGAGCCAGCACCGTCAACGACGTCGCCGACACCACCGTCACCGACGTCCCAGCCACACCACCGAAACTCACCCCAGTGGCACCAGTGAAACCAGTGCCAGTGATCGTCACCTTCGTCCCACCAGCGATCACACCCGTCAACGGCGCCACTCCCGTCACCACCGGCGGCGCCACAAACGTAAACCGATCCCCCGCCACCACACCCGACGAACCAAACGGACCGGAAACCACCACATCCACCAGACCCGCCGCATGAGCCGGAGCGAGCACCGTCAACGACGTCGCCGACACCACCGTCACCGACGTCCCCGCCACACCACCGAAGTCAACGCCAGTCGCACCCGCAAACCCGCTCCCCGTGATGGTGACGGTCTTACCCCCCGTCGTACTGCCAGAAGCAGGCGAAACCCCAGAAACCACAGGCGGCGCAACAAAAGTGAACTGATCAGCCGCACTAACCGAAGACACCCCATACGGCCCAGTCACCTGAACATCCACCACCCCCACCCCATGCACCGGAGAAACCACCGTCAACGACGTCGCCGACACCACCACCACCGACGAACCAGCCACACCACCGAAACTCACCCCAGACGCACCAGTAAAACCAGTACCCGTCACCGTGACCGTGGTTCCACCGAGGGTCGAACCCACCGACGGCGACATCGCCGTGACGACCGGCGCAGGTACGTAGGTGAAGTGGTCCGTGCTGACAATTGCCGACGTTCCTAGCGTTCCGACGACGCGTACATCTACGAGCCCCGCCACATGCGCGGGCGCGGTGACAGTCAACGACGTCGCAGAAGCCACGTTGATCCCCGTGCCCGCCGTCGTCCCGAAGTTGACCGCAGTAACGCCCGTGAATCCGGTGCCGGTCAGAGTCACCCTGGTGCCACCAGTAACCGGTCCTGTTGACGGAGAAACGAGCGTCACCGCCGGGCCGTAGGTGTAGCGATCAGCAGTGGCGATCGCGGACGTTCCATACGCCCCGACTACTCGAATGTCCACCACCCCGGCCGAATGTGCGGGCGCTACAACCGTCAGTTGGGTGGCTGAGACGACCGTAAGGCTGATCCCAGCAGTCGTTCCGAAGTTCACTGAAGTCACACCCACGAACCCGGCCCCCGTCAGGGTCACCGTCCCCCCACCAGTGGTTGCACCGCTGCGCGGAGATACGGCTGAGACGGCAGGCCCGTAGGTGTAATGATCGACCGCTGCGACTGCAGACGTACCGTACGAACCTGTCACGCGTACGTCGACCAGGCCGGCCGCATGCGCAGGCGCAACGACGGTCAGCTTGGTCGCCGACGCAACCGTTACGGCCGTCCCCGCCGTTGTGCCAAACGTGACGTTGGTGATTCCGACGAATCCGGTGCCTGTCAGTGTCACGGTCGTGCCGCCGGCCACCGGGCCAACCGATGGAGACGTGACGGTGACTGTTGGGGCAAGCCCATACGTGAACTTGTCCGCAGCGACCACGGAGGAAATGCCAGCTGGAGTGCTGACTTGGATATCAACTGCCCCCACGGCATGCGCTGGCGAGACAACCGTCAGCGACGTCGCCGATGCAACTGAAAGCGATGTGCCGGCGACGCCTCCAAAGGTCACGGAGGTCGCACCCGTAAACCCCGTCCCGGTCACCGCCACCACGGTGCCACCCAGCGAGGTGCCCGTTGCCGGTGCAACGGCCGAGACGACCGGCACTGTAGCAGCACGCGCATTCACCGGAGCGGCGAAGCCAGCTACGACGAGCAAAAGGGCGCAAATCGAAGCAATTGAAGATCGACGAGCCATTGAAACAGTCACCGAGTTCCCCCAAACCGGTTAAGCCGTGAATAGAACGTACTCGAACAGGCTGCAACTATCTACTTTTCCCTATGGCTAATCGAGTTCGCCAATTGTTTAGGTCGCGTATCGAATGTGAGACAACCGGATTAGCCATCCAAGCCGATTCAGTCACCCATCGATGATGTCTTGCTTAACACCGACTTGACGACAGGCGATCATGCTGCACGGTCATCGACTTCGCGCAGGTTTCACTGGTGCCGGAATCTTCGCCTGGCCTATATCCGATGTGGAGAGAGAACGCGAACGCCAACAATGTGAATATTTGGACGAAAGGCAGCGCGTCAGGTTATCGCCAATAGGTCCAATTCAGGTCGGACGCCTCGGCACCACGAGACTCGGGTGTGCATGTGTGTTCGCCCGACTCTGGCCGTCCTCGGTCACTGCAGCACGACAGGATTGCCCACAGGGTGATGAGTCAGAAAAGTGCCGCACCGGAGTTGCCAACGCTCGAAGGCCGCTCACTTGATCACCTAGTGGCCCACCACCGATACGGCGAGAGCCTAGCCGTTCAGCTTCATCAGATCGATCGGAATCAGATGCATTTCTCCGAGCCGTCGAGCGGCCGCAACCAGGCGGTGCGACAGTTCGGCTTCACAGACGCGAACGCACATTCGAGCAGCATCCGAGAATCGCTCGACGCGTCGTCGACGGTGTCACTGCGGAGCCTGGCCGACGTTTCGATCAGTGAGCTTGCGGCACTCCGTGGAGATCGGGCAATTTCCGCAGTCGGGTAGCTGCGCCTTGCACCAACGACGTCCAACCAACCAAGTGGGCAGGTCAAGTAGCCCCGGACGGTCCGGGTTCAGGCGACGAGCAGCCTCGGTGATCTCGGCGAACGAGTCGTGATTGACCAACCCGGCACGGAGAAAGACCCGTCGGACGTGCACGTCGTACGCAACATTCGTCCCGGCGTGATCGGCAAGTTTGATCCCGAAGTGGCTGATGAGAAGCTCAACCGCCATCGCAGCTTTCTTGGGCCCGATCTTGTGGAACTGCTGGAATCGGGCGTCGACTTGCTCAGCTGTCGATCCTGGCGCCCAAATGCGAGACGCATCGCCGTCGAAAGTTACGCAGACCCGATCGGCGGCCAGCACGATCGCATTCGACATGACGTCGATGTATCGGTGGATCTTCGGTGTCTGGTCGACAGCTGCTCGCACGGCTGAGGCCTCATGTCGAAGTCGATACGGATCAAGATGCCCCAGGCGCTGCTTGAGCAGGTAGGGACCAGTCCACGCCCGTTCT
The DNA here is from genome assembly GCA_900100325.1 of Frankineae bacterium MT45. NCBI lineage: Bacteria > Bacillati > Actinomycetota > Actinomycetes > Frankiales > Frankineae bacterium MT45. The sequence goes on along the minus strand of LT629697.1, from coordinate 834,568 downwards.
GCGGGAATTCCCTCATCGAGCAAAACTCCAAGCAGATAGGCAAACGGGTCGTCGACCAATAGGGAATCCGCCTCAGCGCTGTCGGAGTATCCGAGCCTAGTGTCGTGAAGGTGTTGATTTCGCTCTCGGTACTTGAGCAGCGCTTCGCAGATGCTCTGGTCCCGACTGAGCTCTGACGGCCCCCGTCCCGCGATATCGCCGCTCGGTGGCAATGCGGGCTCGCTTGGCTGGAGCGGCGCGCCGCGACCGGCCAGCGCGGCGACTTCGCGACTCAACCATGAGGCTTGCTCTCCCTGGCGCAGACCCGCGAGCGGCTCGCTACTGGTCGCGCCTGCCTCCCGCAATGGGCTCCGAATCGCATTGGCGTACGCAGCCGGCGCGAGGACGAGAACGCTAATCCCATGAAGGTCGCCGACTTTTGCATGCAGCCGTGCGACGCACCAATTCCCCCATGCAGAGCGATATTCCATGGAGGTGTCGCCGAGGTAGAGGTCATAGGGTGCTAGCCACTCATTGGGCTCGACCAGGCCGTGTTCGGCAGACAGGATGAACCATCGCGGTGCCACGGCTGTAGCGATCAACCTCCGCTTCCGGTACGCATCGGACGTATACAGATCGCTCGCGCGAGAAGGTCGCTGCTGCTTCTGCCTTGCGCAGCCAACGAGGACGATATCCGCGCTGAGCCGACCTGCGGGGCTCTGGGAGGAGGGTTGCATGAGGGTGATTGACCTTACTGACGTTGCTGGCCGCCCATGGATCATATCGACGTGCTGGAGTGACCCGATACCGTCATCACGGCGAGTTCTGCAGTGAAACTGAACGTGCCAGCAGGCCGAATTTCAGATCGAGCGATCGCGATCACGAGCGGGTCGGAGTCGTTCTGAACTGTGGACCCCCGGCCAGATACGGCTGTGTCCCTCGCTTCGGGCTTGCGACGGCGCCGTACCTTGGTCCGCGAAGTCTGAAGTTCGACCTTGTCGATCGAGTAGGTGGCGCTGGCGCGACTAGTTCGCCAACGCCTTGTGAGACACCGCCGGTGCACGACGGCCGAACGCGGGTTACCCTGCGATGTGATGTCGTGTTGAAAGCTATCCCGCTTTAAGAAATGACAGCGTCGCGTATACGACCGCGCCACGCCCCACGAGAGGACTACTCAACATGGCTCTCCTCCGACGGCAGGGAGATGGCGGATGGCACGTTCCACAGACCACGACGTACACCAATGAATCGGCGTTGCAGGCGATCCTCGCCGAATCGCCCGACCTATTGCACGGAGTCGGGACCGTGGGTTCGCTGGTCGCGCTGGAGATGGAGATCGCGGGGACCGGACGACTCGACATCGCAGTGGTTGGTCTTGACGGCTCCTTAACACTTGCCGAGTGCAAGCTCCGTTCGAACCCGGAGATCCGCCGGGAGATCGTCGGCCAGATCATGGCCTACGCGTCAGGTATGAGCGCATGGACTTCTCGCGAACTCGAATCGGCGTGGCGGGGTACTGCGGGGCGAGACTTAGTCGGCGACGCGCTCAAATTGGCAGCAGAACAACAACTAGACTTCGACGAGGCGACGTTCCGACACGCGGTCGACCGAAACCTAGCTGCAGGTCGTTTTCGGTTGATTCTCGCGGTCGACCACATCACACCTGAGCTGCGTCGAATAGTAGAATTTCTAAATCGCCGTACAGCTGACGACCTTGAAATTGTCGCCATGGAGTTCGAGTACATCCAGGACGGCGATGTGCAGATCCTCATCCCGCAGACCTACGGAGCTGAGGCGGCCGCTCGCAAATCGGTGAAAGTTGCCGAGCACGACGAAGCTAGCTTCCGGGCGACCTTGGCCAACCGTTGCCCGCCTCATGTCGCCGCCGCAATTGGCGCACTACTCGAACACGCAACGATTCATGAGAACTTCAGTCATCTGTACTGGGGCACGGGAGAGCATCCGAGTGTCACACCGTGGTTTCACACCGACTACGGCGACATCCAGCCGTGGACGTTCTACATGAGCGCAGGCGGTAAGGACACCTGGGCGGTTAACTACGACTGGATCTTCAAGAAGGGTAAGGGTATCCCGGGCGCTTCAACCGCCGCATTCCGCGATTCACTGCTGGCCCTTCCGGGTGTTGCGTCTATCGGCGCAGACGCACCGAACGTGAATTGGGCCCGGAGGCCCTCGATTCCCGCGTCGGCCATATTTGCTGACCCAGCTGCGTTGCCGACAATCTCCGCGGCACTCGACACGCTGCTCGCAGGGTAGCCGGATTCGACGGGCGACAAGTCACGCGGTGCTCGCCTTCTGCCGCCTTGTGTCGGACCCCGCCGATAGTCTGCAGACGTCAGCTATCCAAGCGAGGGGTGACAAAGATGCCCAGAGGTGCGAATCCCGGCTCTTACCACCCCGCAGGAGACGGTCTCTTCTCGTTTAGATTCGATCCTCGACCAAGCATCGAGCTGGGCCGAATGGCGTGGCCACCCAAATCAGAGTTTCCGGTCAACCATGCCAAATCCAGAGTGATCGATGATGTCTGGCGCGATCTGGTGCGATGTACGGAGCCTCTGATGGTAGCAGGATTTGCGTCGATCGCGAAGATCATCGAATTTGTCGCGGACTCAACCGCGCCTAGGCCACGCCACGTGCGAGTCCTCCTCGGCACCGAGCCGTTCGCCACCGAGCGACGCGCGTTTGGGTCACCCGCCGAGTCGTTCACCAAAGACGTGCGCAGATACTGGGTGGAGGAGCGGGGAATTTCGCTGAGACTGTCAGCAAAAATTGTGCAGACCCTTCAGGCGCTTGACGAGCAGTGGTTCGAGGTTAGGTTCGTGCCTGGATCAGAGCGGCTTCACGCGAAAATATACATCGGCGACCACGCGGCGACGGTCGGATCAAGCAACTTCACCGAAGCTGGGTTGCGCAGGAACTTCGAAGCAAACTCCCGATTCGCCGCCGAAAATGACCCCAAACGATTTGCCGACCTCAAGCACGTCGCCGAGAACTACTGGATCGTTGGTGTCGACTGGAGTGCCGAAATGCGGGATCTTCTCGAGCAGATGCTGCAGATGGTGTCGTGGCAAGAGGCGCTCGCTCGGGCCTGTGCGGACCTCTTGGAGGGGCAATGGGCCGCCAACTACTTTGCTTCCATCGGCGGTCTTACCGATCTGTGGCCATCGCAGCAGTCCGGTATCGCGGAGGCGTTGTGGGTGGTCGAAAATGTTGGCAGCGTTCTCGTCGCGGATGCAACTGGTTCCGGCAAGACAAGAATGGGCGCCCACCTGACCCGGGCAGTACGCGATCGCCTATGGAATACCGGACGTGTGCGTAGCGGGTTGACCGTACTTGTCTGCCCGCCCGCAGTGGAATCAGCGTGGCTAAGGGAGTCAGCATCCTGCGGCTTGACGATCCGGAGTGTTTCTCACGGATTGCTCAGTCGCCCGGGCACCGTGATTCATCGAGTTGAGGAAGACGAGGTTGCTCATGCCCAGATCCTCGCCATCGACGAAGCACACAATTTCCTGGCGCGGCGCTCGAATCGAACCGGGCGGATCAGAGATTCAGCGGCTGACCACGTGCTCATGTTCACAGCGACTCCGATCAATCGTGGAGGTGACGACCTGCTTGCCCTGGTGGATCTACTTGGCGCGGACAACTTTGACGACGCCGCGCTGGCCGTCCTCGACCAGCTAGCCCGCCGAGGTCACGGCCAAAGCCTAGGCGAAGAACAGAAGGAGTTGTTGCGACGCGAGATCCAGCGGTTCACGGTTCGCCGGACTAAGAAGATGCTCAATGAGATGGTCGACCGAGAGCCCGACGCGTACCGGCATCCCACTACGGGTCGAATCTGCAGGTATCCGAGCAATGTGCCCAGGCAATACCCGACGCAGGAAAGTGCCCGCGACGAGGACATCGCAAGCTCCATCCGAGCGATAACCTCGTCTCTGCTTGGACTGACGTTTCTTGGTCGGAACATCGCCGTGCCGCCGGCCCGCCGGAGGGAATTCACAGACGAAAAGTGGCTCGAATTCCGTCGGGGTTCTGCGGCTGGCCTGGCCGCCTACCACGTGCTGTCAACAATGCGCTCCTCGAAAGCCGCAGTGCTCGAACACGTTCTCGGAACGGATCAAGCATGCGGCCAGCTGTCCCTCGATCCGCTTGCCAAGACACAACCCACCGGGGACATGCTCGCAAGACTCACCCTGGCATCCGACCAAGGACCGCCGATCGTCGAGCTCGACTGTGAGCTCCCGAGTTGGCTGGTCGATGTCGAACAGTGGCGCGCCGCGTGCCTTGCCGAATACAGCAGGTATCGACAGATCGCAGATCTGGCCGGAGGCCTAAGCCAAGCCAGAGAACAAGCCAAAGCGAAGCTCATCGCGGACCTCGCGCGTCAGCATGATCGGATACTAGCCTTCGATCATCATCCGATTACTCTAGCGGTCATTGGCCCCCTAGTTGCCGTTGCGAATGTGCCTGTCGTCATCGCCACAGGGGGCGCGGGGCAAGAGCGTAAACGAGTCCGCAGTTATTTTGCGCCGACCTCGTCAGAGCCCGCGATCGCGCTCTGCTCGGATGCCATGAATGAAGGTCTCAACCTACAGGGAGCCTCTGTGGTCGTGCATTTCGATATGCCAACCACACTGCGGGTGGCTGAGCAGCGTGTCGGTCGGGTGGACCGGATGGATACGCCGTATGACTCGATCGAGGTGATGTGGCCGGCCGACGGACCAGCGTTCGCCACACGCGCCGACGAACTCCTGCAGGCGCGAAACGCCGAAAGCGCCGAGCTACTTGGATCGAACCTGCCGATTCCGCAAGCGGGGGGCGACTTCGTCGATATGGAGGCAATCCTTGACGAAGCCGTGAACGAATACCGTCCCTGGGATGGTCTCCACGATGCGCTCGACCCGGTGCGGCGGCTTGTTCAAGGAGAGGATGCCCTTATCCCACAGGGCGTGTATCGAGACTGCCGGAGCGATGCCCACCGTGTGCTCGCCCGCTTAAGTCCCGTCCAGAGCGAAACCGCTTGGGCATTTTTTGCCATACGAGGAACGCTGAATGGTGCACCCCGCTGGATGCTCATCGAAAGTCAACCCAAAGCTGTCATCAGCGGACTGGACGACGTAGTCGACAGTCTACGCGTGAAGCTGCAGCACAATCCGACTGGGATACCTTTCAGCGAGGAGTGCGTAGGACCACTCAGCATGTTTCTCGATTGGGCCGCTCAGTACGAGATCGCCTTGCTGCCCCGTCGATTTCAACGAGCACTGGCCCAGATGAGTCGCATGTGCCATGAATGGTCGGAGGCATCCTTCGGCGCCGCTGCCTACGACGTGGCTCAGACCTGGGCATCATTGGGTAAACTCGCCGAACCACCTACCGGCGCAGCGTCGGTCGATCTGTACCAAGTTGCTGAACTGTGGCTGACCCTCGTCCAACCTCGCCGCCAAACGTTTCGTGCCGCGAATCCGAGACGTCGATACAGCAGGCTCGTCGACATAGACCCTGACCTTCGGCGCGATCCACTGCCGTTGGCTCAGGTAGTCGAAGTGATGACGAATGCCAGGAGCATCGAACCGCTCGACCAGCGCATCTCGGCGTGCATCCTTGGCGTGGCAGCCGGTCGGTGAGCCTGGCCATGGCCAAACGGCACGGCCTTGCACGCCATTTGCGCTCGGTGCCATACGCGAGTGTGGGCGGCCAGGAGCGGTCGCTCCCAATCTGCCCGCATTGCCAGGCTAGGTCCGACGGCTAGATCGCGACCGTGCCATATCGTGTCGTCCAACATCCGAACTAGGCCTGTGCTATCGCACTGGAATGACCCGTTCGTATATCGCGTCTTCAGCCTTGCGGACGGTCGACTCGACGTGTTCGGTTAGCGCTCGGTCATCGATTCGGACACCGAATTCGACGTTGTGCTTCTCGGCGCTGGCCGAGAAGTTGGCGCTGGTAACGAGCAGGAATCTGTGATCGACAGCGATGAATTTAGCGTGATTTCGAACGTGTCCGCCATCAAACATCCGCGTCCGGAACGTTCGCGCGGGGTGGAGGTGGGCCGCTATCTCGGTCGTCGACGGTTTCCAATGTGCCGCGTCCCGGTCAGCCGCCTGAGCATCAATATAGATCCGCACCACGCATCCCGGGCGGTTGGCGACCTCCTTCAATGTTTCCCAGAGCGCGGACGACTTCTGGAAGTTGAACGTGGAGCACGTCACCGACTCGGAGGCTCCCGCGACCCACTCGGCGGCCGCACCAGTCAAACCGCCCGCGTGCTGGACCAGGTTTCCGGGCATTGTCCAGATCGAGTCGATCGAGCTACGCAACGACCGCGCCCCCTGGACCATCCGAAGTGCGACGGAGAATTCCGATCCGGCCAATCCCTGCGCGAGCACATCGGAGATCAAACGTGCGGCCGCCTCACGTCGACCAGCGTCGACGGCCTTCAGTGCCACGCTCAACGTGTCGCCGTCCTCGAGTCGGTCCGCTATGTCGCCAGCCTCGGCACGGGTGAGCAACCGCCCGAGCTCGAAGGCCGCGTCACCGGGTGGTGAAGAAGCCAAGGTCACTTCCCGGCAGGTCGACCAGTAGGCGCCGGTCGAGGAATCGATTGGCCCGTTCGCACGACGTCTCGGACGCCATGACGCAGCAGTGGCACGCGGCGCCGTGCAGGAAGTCCTCTGGATCGTGCGGCGTTCGCATCGCGCAGATCGGATCGGAGGAGCATCGCCGGGCCCGGCGCAGCGCTGCCAGCGCGACCCGCTCCAGACGAGACGCTTCGCTGAGTTGCACCAATCCACCGAGGGTGCCGTCGCTGTCGGAGGCGGTCGTGCAGATCAGGAATCCGGCCGCCGGCGCCCGGTCATCGGACTCGGGCCAGGCATAGATCCTCTCGCTCAGGCTTGCCGCGGAGTATCCGCAGGTCATCGCGAATTCACGGATGAGGACATGCGCGAAGGTGTGCAGCAGCCAGTAGCGAGGGGGCTTGAGACGGTCGTCCGGGTTGATCTGCGCTGCAGTTTCGGAGAACCGCCGCGTAAAGTTGAGCGTGTGGGCGGCCCGATGATGTTTCCAGATGTCGGACGTGAGGACGCGTGCTTCCCAGGCGGCGATGCGGTCCTCGGCGAACTCAAGGAAGATGCCTTCTCCTCTGTCCTCGGTGGCGACGGTCCATGCCGGCCGCTCGGCCCGGGTCAGCGGCGCAAGTCGCCGGGGTAGATCACCGGCGCGGTCCATGTCGTCGATGCGAGTGAAGCCGACGAGTGCGTTGACCTTCCGGAGTCGCTCCACCGCCAGCACGCGGGTGATCTCTGGCGGCAACTGTTCGCCGCGCATCTGCTTGGACAGAGTCAGGCCGCTGCGTTCGTCGGTGTCATGCGGTCCGCGCGGATCCCGTTTGAGGTACGTCCATTCCGGTACGAGCAGGTCCACCGGATCCCAATTCCGCGCCCGTTCCTCCTGTTCCTCGGCCGGAGCCGGGGGAGCCAACGCTGCGGCGACCAGACCTTTGACGTCATCGTCGGTGAACGACGACAGGTCGACCTTGCCGTCGAGCAAGTCGCGCACTATGTCCGGTGCGTCCGCGTACTTCGTGAGCTTGTCGCCGACTTCGAGCCGCATGGCGTCTACAACGTTCTCCTTCCGTTCGGCCTGCGATTCGGGCATGACGACGATCGACTGAGTGGCCGGGAACCATAGGTTGGACGCGCCAATGAGCATTAGCTTGACTTCGTTCTTGCACCCGTCGGGTTCGAACGAATCGAGGTGTGGGTGACGCCCCCGGCAGCGCGGCAGCTTACTCTTGCCAATTTCTCCTTGCGCCTCGTTCATCGGCCGACGCGCGCCGCAGGACGCACATTCAATGGTGGACGACGCGCCCCGGCCAGCTGTGCGCTCCAGCATGCGGAGCATCGGGAACTCAGCTGACGGGCACGGCGTGAACCCGTGCACCCACAAATCATACGGAAATTCGTCCAAGTGACCGTCCACGCACGCGAGGAGGTAGCGAGCCGGAACCGTGGCCCGGCGTCCGGCCTTGCGCGCCGTACCCCGCCGTCCCATGCATTTCGCGTGTTCGAAGCAGGCGAGATCGGGCCGGTAGGGATGGGTGTTGGTGTAGTCGAACTTGTCGAGCCGGGCCAACATATCGCAGCCGGTGCAGCGAAACCACTGGGGGAAGATCCGGGCCGGAACCCCCAGGTCATCGCCCTCGTGCGACGGGTTGTGTCGCTTGGGCTGCCACGGGAAGGGCCGAAGTTGGGTGTCACGACTGCGCAGCAACAACCGTACGGCTTCCCTTAGTCGCGGTGCGTGGATCGTTGGCGGTTCGACGTTGCGGCGACGCCAGATGCGGTCCCAATCGTCCAACCCGGCCGGCATCACCGTGAATTGCGGCAAATCCATCACCGCGCCGGGTCCGTAGGTGTAGAGCAGGGATGATGGGCGGCTGGATCCGACCTTGGCCCGGTTGCGCCTGACCATCTTGTCGTCGAGTTTGTCCAGGTCGCCGAGCGGGTCAACGGCATTGGCCGGGTCGTAGATCAAGCCGGGAGTAGCCAACGGTTCGGTACTCACGACTTCTCCTCGGTTCTCGGCGGAACCCAGGTCGGCGCCCCGGGTGGCGCCCGGAACACCAGGTTCTCGACCATCGGGCTGACGAGCAGGTTGATCTCGTTCTGTACTTCACGCATCGAGTTGGCGACGCGGAACGGCGCCACGTCCTTTCCGAGTTCCTGCGCCGCAGCATTCTCCGGGCTGATGAGCAACGGGCCGAATTGTGCTTCGTCCTGAATGCGTTCGTAGGCCAAGCCTTTGCTGCTCTCGGCCAGGAAGTCGCGGCGCTTGAGCCACTGATCACGGGCCAAGTGGAGTGCCTGCTTCGCCAGCCTCTCCGAGTCCTCGCCTGAGGCCCGTAGGACGCGAGCAATCAGGGCTTCGATCAGTTCGTTCACGAACGCGGTGTCGTCCTTGATCCGTCCGGCGCTGCGCTCGGGTGAGAGCCCGTTCGCGGTGGATGCCTGCATGACCCGAGCCGCCGATACCAGCACTCCCTGGAGGCCCCGGTCCAGTGAGGTCGGGGAGAACGGCGTGACCGATAGCGCCTCGACCTGGGCGTAGAACGTCTCGTGATAGTGGCGGAATTGTTCGAAGTGGGCGAGGTCGCGGGGTCGGGCCCAGTTGCCCAGCGTTACGACCAGCCCGCACCGTTTCGGGTCACGGCCGACGCGGGAGGTGGCTTGGATGTATTCGGCGGTGTTCTTCGGCTGCCCGACCACCAGCATGAGGCCGAGTCGGGTGACGTCGACGCCGACCTGCAACATCGAGGTCGCCAGCACGGCGTCGAAAGGCAGGTCGTCCCGTTGCGGTTGGGGCTTGCCGTCCTCAGAGGCCTTCGACCGATTGCGTTTGGACTCGGTGGAATCAAAGTCGGGGTCGAAGGCGACCGCCATCTGGTCGAGGGTCCCGTTGATGTCCCGGCTGCTGACTCGGGCGGTCAGTTCGGCGATGTTGAGGTTGCCGAAGTTCGTTCCGGTTCGACGCGGCAGCAGCGACCACGGCCGGCCCCGCGACAGCGAGGTCTGCACGTCGTCTCCGAGGTACCGGTTCATGCCGGCCAGTTCGCGGGTGGCGCTGAAGTAGCCGACCAGGGTCAGATACGGGTCCGCATCCGTCTGCCCGCGGTCCAGCAGCAACTGACCAGCAGCCATCAGCACCTCGGCGACGCGAATCTCTGCGGTGGTAAGTCGGACGCCGGTCGTGCTCAGCCCCACATAGCGACGGCCGGGTTTGGCATCGCTGACCGGGGTCTCCTTGGAGAAGAACGTCTGTCCGGCGTCGAGGACCTGCGGCGGGAAGATAGTGACGTCCCGGGCGTAGAGGGCGCGGATCTGGTCGCCGGCATTACGGGCCGTTGCCGTGGAGGCCACCAGTAGCGGTCGCACCAGGTCGCCGTCCGCCGTGCGCCAGGAGGCCATGACGTCGATGCCGACCTCGAACAACCCGACCGAGGTGCCCAATGCACCGGAGATCAGGTGCAATTCGTCCTGGATGATCAGGTCGGGCGGGCGCAGCCGGGTGACAGGGTGGACACCGGCGGCGGGCAGCCCGTCTTTGGCGTTGTGCTTGCTGCCGTCTTTGATCGTGCAGCCGGCGTAGTCCGTGTGGACGTAACCGTGCCGGCCGCAGCGCCGCGATACATAGCCGAACAGCGAGGCGGCCTCACCCTCGCGGGCGAGACGGGCGAATTTGTCGACGGTAGCGATGACGAACGACGGCGCCAGCCGGTAGATCTCCTCGTCGACGGTGAGAATGGGCAGCCCCTCCTCGACGAGGCCGCCCTCGGCGAACGGGCAGTCGCCCAGTTCGTCGCCGCAGTAGACGTGGACTCGCCGCTCGAGGTCGTTTCCCCGCACATCGCGGGCGGTGATGCGGGTGCCGCACCACGGGCACCGCTCGACCTGCAGCACCGGCAGGCGGTACGTGCTCTGCTTATTTCCCTTGCTGATCTGTTCGACGGCCTCGTCATATCGTTTGGGACTGACGTCGGTCCCGACCCACAGCCCGATGCGGAACGGCTCGTCGCCCCACGTGGCCGGGTCCCTTCGGCGCTCCATCTCGGCCGCGCAGACCAGCGTCGACGCGCGCTGGAACTGCTGCGAGGTGAGCAGACGCAGGGTGTAGCGCATCAGGACGGTGACGCCGGCTCCACCGTTCAACTCAGTGTCGGCGGCAAGATTCGGGTGCAGCCGGCGAACGGCGAAGGCGTACGCGGCCAAGCCGAGATACGCCTCAGTCTTGCCACCGCCGGTCGGGAAGAACAGCAGTTGGGCCTTGGCCAGCTTCCCCGACCGCTTCGCCGCGGATGGGTCGGTGAGCAGCGGCAATTGCATGAGAATGAAGGCAAGCTGGAACGTGCGCCACGAGTGCGCGGCGGCGCCCTTGTCGGACAGCAGGTTTGCGCGCGCTTCGGCGATGGTCAGTGCTCCTTGGTTTCCACGCAGTGCGCCGACCTGCGACTGGATACGCTGCTCGGCCATGACCTGGTTCATGAAGCGGAAGCAGCGCTGAGCGTCAGAGTCGGCGACGAGGTGCTCGAGTCCGTCGAGGAGTTGCTTCTCCACCTTGCGGGCCTCGGCGATGGCGTCGTTCGCCTCCGGTCGCAGATGCTCGGGGAGCTGATCTGCGCGAGCGTCCTGCTCATCGAGCCATGCATGGTATTCGGTGGCAATGGGGCGCAACCCGGCTTCGAGTTGCTCGGCACTCGCGTGGGCCAACGCGACCATGTCCAACGTGGCAGCCGGCACCTCCTCGGCCTCGGTCTGCGGGGTTTCGTAGGTGGGAATCCAGGTGGTCCAGACCGTGCTGGTACGGCGGGATTCTCCTGGTTGGGCCCAGTCGACCGAACAGGTCCGGCCGATCGCGAACTCGAGACGGTTGCGGTATTGCAGATTCAGCCGGCGCAGCTCGGAGTCGGTCTCCTCGATGGTGTCCTTCAGCCGGTCGACAACGGGGAGGAACACCTCGGCGCCGCCGGCGGTGACCAACAGCTTGGTCTGGTACATCCACGCATCGACGGGGATCTTGCGGGGCGTCTCCCGGTCGTTGCAGAGGGCGACCTCAATGAGATGACACCCATTCACCGCGTCGTCGTAGCGGTCGACGCGCAGCACCACGCGGTCCTTGAGTTCGATCGTGGTGGTGTGACCGGGTGTCAGCCCGGTCACGGCGATCTCCGTGTCGATCTCGACCGGTGTGCGCTGGTACTTCGGCAGGAGCCTGGACGGTTCGGATCCGAGGTCGGTCAAGTCGCCCTCGGGATGGACCCGCGTGTAGACACCCCAGCTCGCCTGCACCGTGAATTGCGGCTGATCGACCGGGATCTGGAAACGCAGCCCCATCGATGCCGGGATCATCAGGCCCCGCTTCTGCGGCTCGTCGTCGACCGTGTCTTCGTCCGTGTTGGCGCTGCTGTCGTCGACCGCGGTGAGCGGCACACCGCGGCCCGCGTGAGCGTCCTCGCCGTCGCCGACATCCGTCTCGGGAGCGTCAGTGTCCGCGTCGACCGGGTCGTCCTTGCCGGCGGTGAGCCGGACGGGCGCGATCCGGCCGATGAGGTAAGCGGCATCGGGCACACCGTCGAGGATCTCGTCCGGTCCGCCGGCGGGGCCAAGGATCTCCCGCTCCAGGATGTCGGCCAGATCCTCACGCAGGGTCCACGAGCGACCATCCGGTTCCAGCTTGAGTTGATACGCGGGCTTGGGTGAGCGCGGGGTGGACCCGTTCGGTGTCGGGATTGTTGCGTTGTTCGACGTGGTCATGCGTCGTCATCCCCGGAGTCGTCTTCGGTTTGGTCGCGTTCGGCGGCGGGCGGCAGGTCGCCTTGAAGCGCTGCCCGCCGATGGTTCTCGGCCAGCAACCGGTCGAAGATCTCCACCCGCGCGGCCGGGCTCACGGTCCAGCGCGTCATCTGCCGATAGGTGTGAAACCCATGATCCAGCGGCACATCGTCCCAGCCGAAAGCAGCCATCACCGCCCGATCGAGCTCAACATGAATCTCTCGCATCCGAGCAACATCAGCATCGGTCGAGGCGGCGATGTCGGGATCGTTGACGAGGTTGTACAGCTTCGTCAGCCCAAGCTGACGTCGCAGCATGATCTCTTGCCGCTCAACGTCCAGTATCTTGCCGCTCGCGTGGAGCGCAGGCGCGTTAACTGGGCGTGGAAAGGTCACGAAGGCGTCCGAAGGCGAATAATTCACGTCAGCCCGCATGGTCGATCCGTTCCGAACAGCCCAAAGTTGATGGACGGAGGAAGAGAGCACCCCTTGATCAGCGAACGAGTTGGTTGCGAATACAGCAAGTTTATGGCTGAAGACCTGTCCCATGGGAACACGAACGGGCATGACAGTCTTGCTGACCAACGCGATGACGAGCACGTCGTCCATCCCTGCGATCGCCTTCCGCATGCCTGGGCGTTTCTCGGCGTATTGCCACCACCGTTCCCGCAGCGCCTTGCGATTTACCTTCTGCCGCTCTGGGCGAACTAGGGCGGCGATTCGTTGAAAGGGGAGCACGAATTTGGCAGCTTCGTCCTGCGATCGATCGTAAAAGTCAATGACCCAGCGCGACGGGGATGCGTCCGGCCGTGAGTTTAGGTCCTCACCATTTAAATATGGAGCTAGCACCTCGGCGTTCTTCGGATCGTCGGCGATCCACTGCCGCGCTAGCTCCGGCTCGACAACAAAACCCATGCCAAGCACTATGCATCCCTGGAAGGCGATATCAGCGTTCTCGGTCAGCCGAACCGGGTTGCCTGTGACCGTGCCGGCCGGCTCAAGAAGCGTCGATATTGCGCCACAGGCAACCTCGTCGGATGATCGCGGGACGTCATCGCCGACGTATGACTTCGCCCCCCACACCGCCGCGTACTCAAGGTTGGCGCTGGCCGATGGCCACGAACGGCTCCGGATCGCCCGTGTAATTGCTAGGCCGGCCGAGACGACGGTGTCGAGGCCCACAGCGCGAGTGTCGCCCTGCGCAATGGTGTTGGTGGCGATCAACCCGAGGTTGCCGCTGGCATTGAGCAGCGCGAAGGAGCGAAGGAAGAAGTACGCGACCAGATCAGCGCTGCCTCGCTGTCCAGATGCGACCTCGTTCACTAGCCAGTCCCGCAGGTTAGTTCCCTGGGTTCCAGTCAACTTCTGGCCGCCGAGAAATGGCGGGTTGCCTATGATTGCATCGAACCCTCCATACTCCATCACATCGGGCACGGCCAGGATCCAGTGCAGCGGCTTCCAGCGCGCGTAGTCCGTTGGCACTGTGGGTGTCAGGCCCGCCGCAATGATCGCGTCGAGCATCGATCCGTCCGCGACCTGACCGTGCTCGGGGTAGGCCGAGCCCACGGCGATCCGTAGGTTCTCGTAGGCCTCGTCCAGCGCCTTCCCTGGCTTACCTCCGAGTCGCAGCCCGGCGGCGATCACACCATCGGCGACCGTGGCCAGTGTGGCGGTGAGACGCTGGTAGTCCTGCCATTGGCGGCGCTTGGTGGTGGCCGACCGCTGCGGGTCCGCATCGTCCACCTCGCTGGCCAGGCTCCGCCGCAGGGCCGCCGCCTGCGCGAGCACACCGCCGACATCCAGGTGTTTGACCACGCTGGTGGCGTCGCCGGTCTCGAACAGCTTGTCCGGGCCGGCCCGGTCGGGGTCGATGTGCAACGCCTCCAACTGCCGGGCGTCGGTCAGCCCGAGCAGCGAGTTGCCGTGCAGCACCTTGTCGTCCACGAACGAAAACGGCAGTTTCGGGTCGAGCGATACAAGCCACAGGGAGAGTTTGCACATCTCAACGGCCATGCCGTTGATGTCCGCGCCGTACAGGCAGTTCGCGACCACCTTGCGGACGGCACTGATCCGCAGTTCGTGCGGGTCGGCGGTGGCGACCTGCTCCCGCTGCCACGCTTCCACTAGTCGGTCGGCGAGGTATCGGGCTGCGGCGACAAGGAACGCGCCGGAGCCGCAGGCGATGTCGGCCACCTTGAGCTGAAGGATCCGCTCAGAAGGCAGCGGCTGCCATTTCTCACGGTCGGCCAGTTCGTGCGGGCCGGGCGAGTAGACCAGCGGCTCCAGGGCGTGCAGCACGACCTCCTCGGCCAGCGATTTCGGTGTGTAGTGCGCACCAGAACTGGCCCGTGACGGCGTCTCGACCACCACAACGCCACCCGGGCGAACCACGAACGGTCGATCCCGTAGATCTCGCCGGATGATCGCGACGAATGGCTTGAGCCGTTCACGCAGGTCGGCGTCCCCGGTCACCGCCCGCAGCGCGCGCTCTGCGTCCTCGACCGTATCGGCGGACGCGATGGCCTTGGTCAGCGCGGACAGCGTCGGCGGTTTGCAGGCCGGCTGGCTCGCCTTGACGGTGGCGGTGATCCTTGCGGCAAGCTTGGCTGGCTCCGGGTTGGCCGCGGCCAGTGCCTCCAGCTCGGCCAGGGTGATCTCGGGTTCTTCGCCGTCCTTCCCGATCAGGCCGAGGGTGACCTCGCCGACCTCGGCCGTTGAGTAGCCGAGCAGGCCTTCGTAGATGTAGCCGATCTGCTCCACGTCGATGTCGCGGAACGAAATCCGCCTGGCCGGTTCGCCCCGCAACTGCGCGAACTGGACGGCGTGCAGCACCTCGACCATCACCCGATCGCTGACGGTCACCGCCAGCGTGCCACGTTCAGTCCGGGCGGTCAGGAACGGGAAACGGGCCGGATTGAAGAGCGACCCACCGTAGGACGGCAGGCGGAGGTCTTCGAAACTCGCACCGCGATAGAGGGCCTGCGAGGTTGCCAGGAGACGGTGCCACGTCATTGTGGTGGCATCGAGCGCCTCGGCTACCTCGTCGCGCCGCCGGCTGTCCAGCGCGTCGAACTCGCCGCTGATCCCGTAGCCGGCGGCGAACAGGTGGCTCTGCGGGACCAGCCCGCGCTCCTCGGCGAACAGCAGGAAGACGACGCGCATCATCACCGTGACAGCGGCTTCGTAGATCTGGGACCGGTCGGCCGGCAGCGGGTCGTTCTCGCCGTCGGCGCGCGCATCGAGGGCCGACTCGGACATGGCCTGCACCAGCAGCTCGACGGCCCGGCGGACCTGCACTCCGAGTGCCTCGGTGATCTGTTCGGCCGCCGCGACCGAGTCAGCGAAGATCGCTGGGAGCCTGGTCTCTGGTTTGCCACCGACGAGTCGGCCACGGGCCAGGATCTCCAGGAACGCGTTGCGGGTCTGCGGTTCGTCGATCCACGTCTGGGCGTCGAAGACGCCGGAGGCGGCCATCGTCCCGGGTGCGGCGCTGACTATTGCCCACCACCGGCCGTCAGTGACCAGGCCGATCGGCACGCTGTTGTGGCGCAGCAACATTTCCATGCGGTCTATCGGGCTGCTGGCCCAGCCGTCGGTGAGCGGATCGCGCACGGAGTCGACCGGGTCGACGACGAGCACCAACGCCACTGCGGTGTCCGCGTGCATCAGGGCGCCGGTCGCGGCGATGGTGAGGCGCCAGTCCGGTGAGCGGACCGGCTCGATGCCGCCGGTTGAGGCGTCGAGCGCGCGGTAAGCCAGGCCCCAGCCGAGAGATTTGGTGAGCACGGTGGACACCCAGAGGTCACGTTCTTCCCGGTAGAGCTCCCCGGCCGCGTCGCCGTCGCGGTTGCGGTCCCAGTTGTCCCAGGCTTTTTCGAACGCCGGTTTGGCTTGCTTGAGCGCGGCGATCCGATCCGGCGACGGCTGGGGCAGGCCCTGCGGCCACACCGCCCGCAACGCGGGGACGGAGAGGAAGGGTCCGTCCGTGTCGACCAGTTCCAGCCAGGCGCGGTGCAGGTCGGGCGCGCCACCGCGGCGCCGGTAGCCGCCGGTCATGCCAGCCTCCCGCTGGCCGCATCCTCGGGCGTCACGGCGAACACGACCGCCGCCGCCGAGACGTGTGGCCGTACCTCGGCGTAGCGCTGCTCGATGCCAACGATCTCGCGGCGCTCCTCGTCGTCGAGTCCGGCCAGCCGTTCCTCCATCGCGCGCAAGTCGCGTCGGCGCTGGGCCTGCTGGTCGTCGCTGAACAACAACTCGTCCTCCGCACGGATCTCGGCGGCCAAGCGGTCGCGGGAGTCGCGGAGATTCAGCCGGAAGGCGGCGAAGATCTCGTGGACGCGAGTGGCGTCGGCCACCCGCCGTTCGTCCAATTGTTGAGTTACCGCCAGCTGCCGAGCCTCGGCCTTGCGGGTCATGGCCGCAAGCAGTCGAGACCGAAGGCGGCCGTCGGTCTGGTTCCAGGCGTCGCTAAGGATGCTTCGCACCGAGTCGGGAGCCAGGGTCAGCTCCTGGGCGTCGAGGGCGCCATCGAGCACTCGTTCGACCTTCGCCTCGGCCAATTCTTGGCCTCGCAATCGGATGCCGGTCAGGAACACCTCCTCATGCAGGCGCACGCCACCTCGGCCGACCAGGACCAAGCGGGACACCGCCGCCACGCACGACTCGGGCAAGTCGTTGAGAACCACAGCCGTCACCCGATGCACCGGCGAATCAACGCTGAACAACGTGCCGCGAAGCAGTCGGGCGGACCGCTGCATCAACGGGTGGCCCAGGTGAACATGCACGAGATCGGTGCGTCCGGCGGCCGCTTGGTCGTCGAAGGTGATCGGGCGCGGAACGCCGGGATTCAGACGGGTGTCCAGTCCGCGGATCGCGTGTTGCCACGCCGACCCCAGCGGCGGCAGCTCGAAGACGTCGGCGTCGGTGTCCTGGTCGCCGATCTCGTTCAGCGGCGGTTGCGCCGTCAGCACGAGTGCCGTGTCTACGACGCGCCGAGCGTTCGCCGGGGTCAGGTGCATCTCCAGCTTGCGGTCGCCGTAGGTGCGGCTCAGTTCGGTGAGCTGGCGGTTCAGCTCCATTCCACCGGCCAGCGCCCGGGTGATGATCGCGGCACCATCGTCGGGCGACGTGTTCCGAGGACGGCGGCCTGGCCGGCCGGTGGGGCTGAAATGCTCCTGCAGGTCGGCGTCGATGACCTGGTTCACCGACCCGAGTTCTAGCGCTATGTTGTTGACCTTCTCGGCGATTCGTCGCATGAAGTCCAGGTCAGACTCGTAGGTGGTGGACGCGCTGGTGGGCTGGAAGTTGTAGATAAGTGGTGTCTCGGTCTGCCCGTATCGGTCGATGCGGCCGATACGTTGTTCGAGCCGGGTTGGGTTGAACGGAATGTCGAAGTTCACCAGCCGCCGGCAGTGGGTCTGCAGGTCGATCCCTTCACCGGCCGAGTCGGTGGCGACCAGCACGCGTAGCCGGTCCCTGCTCGGGTGCTCGGTGAATCGGGCCCGGATGGTCTCGCGTTCCTCGGGGGGAGTCGAACCCTGGATCTCGGCGATGACGTCCTTGTAACCGCGCTGGGTCAGGACGCGCACGAGCCAATCGAGCGTGGCCGCGTACTCAGTGAAGATCACCACCCGCTCGTTGGTCCAATGCTTGCCGTCCGGGCGGCAGATACCGTTCAGGAAGGTGAGCAGCGCGTCAAGGCGGGAGTCGGGTTGGTTCTCGAACTTTCGACCCCACTCGGCTAGTGCTGCGATCTGCGCCGATGTGGCGGCCACGAGTGGGTCGGATGCCTTGCTCTGACGAAGGGCACTGAACTCCGGGTGCTCGACGTCGCCCTCCTCCTCGTCGGTCTGCCGACTACCCATGACCTCCTGGACGTACACGTGCTGGTCGTCCTCGTCCAGGTTGGGTAGCCGACCAGTCGCCGCCGCCGTTTCATACAAGGCCATCGTGTTCGCAAACGACCACGGGCTGGACAAGAATCGCTTCTTGAGCAGCATGGACACGATGTCACCCGATCGGGCGCGTCCGTTGGCCCGGGCGCTGTTGGTCAGGATGCGGTCCAGGTCAGCGAAGCGGCTCTGCTCCTCCTCCGACGGGGTGAAGGGGATGGCGTTGAGTTGCCGCAGCTTGAATGCCTTGTCCTTGAGTTCGGCCTTGAGCCGGCGGACGGCGACGTCCTTGAGCGCCTTCTCGTCCAAGTTGGCGCCGCGGCTGAAGCGGCGGGAGTCGATCATCTCGAGCAGGGCCGTGAAGGACTCTACGTAACCGTTGTGGGGGGTCGCGCTGAGGAACAGGCGGTGCTCGCAGCGCTCGGCCAACGTACGGGCCGCGATGGTGCGCTGACTGTCGACGGCGTACCCGCGCCGGCCGCCGATAGTGCTCGGGCTGGCCGGTGCGATGTGGTGGGCTTCGTCGACGACGAGGATATCGAAGGCATACCGCCGCGCCGTAGCCGTATCCCGCACGTCCGCGAAGACGTCTCGCAGCAGCCGCTGCGCCCGCACCGTCGGCAGCCACGTCATGCTGACGATCACCCGCGGAAACAAGCGGAACGGGTTGGCGTTCAGGCCATGACTGCGACGGACCTCGCTCATCAGCTCACTGTTGACGATCACGAAGTCAAGGCCGAACTTCTCCCGCATTTCGTCCCGCCACTTGATGGCCAGACTCGGCGGGCAGACGATCACCACCGATCTGGCCCGGTGACGCAGCAGCAGCTCCTGCACGACGAGACCGGCCTCGATAGTCTTGCCCAGACCGACGTCGTCGGCGAGCAGCAGGTTGGTGCGCGGAGCGGCCAACGCCCGCCGAAGCGGCTCCAACTGGTAGGCCTCGACGTTGGCGCCGCTGCGAAACGGAGCCTGGTAGGACTTGCTGTCGGCCGAGGTGACCGCCCCCCAGCGAACCGCATCGACGAACGCCGCCAGCGTGTTTGGGTTGTCGAAGGCGTTGGGGTGGACGCGGTCCGGCAGTCCCTGATCGGGAGCGACGGTGTGGCCCAGTTCGAGTTCCCAGACCAGGGCGAGTTCCTCACCGAGGCGGTCCTCCTCCAGCGACTGCAGCATGACTACATGCGCGAGCTGGGCGGTGGTCTCGTCCGCGGGACTGCGCGGCAGGCCCTGGTCGCGAACGTCGGTGACGGCCCAAGTGGCCCCACGCACGTTAACGATCTGGCCCGGTTCCGGAATCGGCGGGAGGCCGCTCTCGTTAGCACCAACCGAGGCGGCCTGCGGCTCGCCGAGGACGTCTGCCTCGGCCGGCACCTGCTCGGATGTTGTCGTCACTGCAACCTTCCCTCACCTCGGTGTCGACGTTCGGTTGCGCTTCCGAACGATGCTTGGCTCATCCTGCCGACGTTTTGCGATTTTCGCAAGTAGGTGCTTGAATCTATCTCATGGCAGGAACCGTCGAACGCATACTGGGGCTCGTCGAGTCATCCGGGCGCTCGCGTGGGGAGTTCGCCAAGGCCATCGGACTCGACGACTCCAAGCTTTCGAAGTCGCTGAACGGCACTAGGCGGTTCTCATCCTTAGACCTGGCACGCATTGCCGATACATGCGGCGTGACCGTGGA
The DNA here is from genome assembly GCA_900100325.1 of Frankineae bacterium MT45. Lineage (NCBI taxonomy): Bacteria > Bacillati > Actinomycetota > Actinomycetes > Frankiales > Frankineae bacterium MT45. The sequence goes on along the minus strand of LT629697.1, from coordinate 814,668 downwards.
TTGGCTCATCACGGGTGAGTCTCCTCCGCTCGCGGCGGCCGCGCGGACGTCGGGGGGTAGCGCGGACATCGCCATCGCTGAGGCACGGCGACTCACGGCGCTGCGAGGAGACGTCGCTGCGATCGGATACCCGCAGCCGTGGCTGATACCTGCGCGATCGCTCGCTTCTGGTAACGCGGTTGCGCAGGGCGACGCGCTCGCGCGAGCGGCGCTCAGAATGGTCGAGACAGCAGCCCGATCGATTGCCGAATGGGATCTCGCCGCCCTCATCGAGGCGGTGTTCGGAGCCGATGTCGCCGTGGTCCACACCCGCGAGGGTTTCGACGGGCTCTCGGCATACTCGTCGCAGGCCAAACTGATCGTGCTCGCGTCATCGCAACTACCATCCCGGCAGCGCTTCACCCTGGCGCACGAACTAGGCCACCTTCTCGTCGGCGACGATCAGGGTATCCATCTCGACAACGATGTGTACGCGGCATCGCAGAAGCAGGATCCGACTGAACTTAGGGCGAACACATTCGCGTCCGTGTTCCTGATGCCTGACTCGGTACTGGCCGACGCAGTGGGACGTGCAGGCTTGGACGACGCAACCTTCGCCACCTTGTGCTGCGACCTGATGGTGAGTCCGTCAGCCCTGGCGAGTCGGCTGCTAAGGCTGCGCCTGATCGACGCTGGAGCGAGTGATCGATTCAAGCGACTAACCAGCGCAAGCGCAGCCAAGATCGCCGGCCGCGGCGAAGAGCTTGCTCGCCGCTGCGCCGAGTCGAATCAGCCGCGCTCTCCTGGGCTGTTGTTGCGCGACACCTACGCGGCGTACGAGGGCGGGATGGCCACGCTTCGCCCTTACGCGAACGTCCTCGGAGTGGACGTTGAGCCGCTTCGGCGTTCGCTGGAGACCGCTGACACAAGCACCGATGCGCTATGACGGCACACCTGTTCCCAGACAATACTGTTCTGTGCAACTTCGCGTCGGTGCACCGCTTGGACTTGCTCCGCAGCGTCTTGAATGGGAATGGGCGCTGGACGGAGGCCATAGCGTACGAAGCATCACGGTCGGCCGCGTACCTACCTGATCTGCGGACGTTGGCTTCCGACGGTTGGTTGGGCGAGCCAATCGAGTTCGAGTCCGACGCGGACGTCGCCGCCGTAGAGCGACTGCGCCGCAGCGCATTCGGTGGTACGTCTGACGCGCCGCTCCAGCACCTTGGGGAGGCCCAAACGTGTCACTTGCTGCTGAGCCGCCCCGAGTTCGCTGGCGCCTGGTGGATCTCCGACGACCGCGAGGCGCTGCGCTTTGCCAGGTTTCGCGGCATCACGACATGGGAGACCAGCGACCTGCTCGAGCTCGCCGCGACGAACGGTGATGAAACCCCGACAGTCTGCCGTGAGTTGCGCGAGCTCATCGTCCAGCGCGGCTCGATTTCGGTTCATTCGAGCTGACCCGACTCGGTATTCCGTCGCATCCGTACACGCCATCCTTCATATCAGGAATCGGCGATTCAACCGGCACTCGAAAGTAGCCCGCCCTCGCTCGGGCGCGCTCACGCAGCGTGCACGACGACGGTGAGCCGGGGGTGATTGCACTTGAATTCATGTCTCAAATTCGGACAAGGTCGAATACGCCTCGGCCGACATACGACAAAGGCCCCGAACAAATTCGGGGCCCAGGACTGTCTCAACACAGCGTGCACCTGGGTGAGCTGTTTTCAAATCTTCCACCTCTGGTAGAACGGGCCCTGACGGCATTCAAAACTGGCACAATCTCCCCCAAATCGCACGCCGCGGTCAGCCAGGTCGGTCTGGACGGCCCAGATGCGGCACCGGTTCGGTTGTCACTGACCCGGTCCAACCATCTCCTCCGGCCGCATGAGGTCGCCGAACTGGTAACGGCCTACCAGGACGGTGCGTCGCTCCAACGTTTGAGCCGGGACTTCAGCCTGCACGAGCAGACGGTCCGCGCGCACCTTGAACGGAGTGGGGTAATACTGCGCCCCTGGAAGGTTCTAACCCAAGACCAAGTGCCTGCTGTCATCCAGCGCTACGCCGACGGCAGATCGCTCCGGGAGCTCAGTGTCGAGTTCGGTGTCAGCAACGGCACCATCCGGAACTACCTACTCAAGGCCGGCGTAGTGATGCGGCCGGCGCGTCGACCTATGCGTCAGGCAGCGTCCGACGCAGCCTCTGACTGATTCCGACCTTCCGGTGTCTGCCATTTCATGTCATCCCGACCACCCACCTGAAAACCAGAAACAACTCGTCATGTCCGAATCAGGCGGGACACGAGCAACCCTCACGTCGGTTCGCGACCTGCCGGATCGACATGCCCTTACTGACATGCAGATGACAGATCTCCCCGCCCAACTTCTGCGGGAGGGTATGGTCATCAGCGTCATGACACTGCAACGACCTGGACGAGGAAGCTCGTGACCGACACAGCCGCTGCTATCCGGTTGCGCAAGTGCCGCAGCCTCACCGGGCAGACAGGCGCAGCTGCCTTCGGTCGTCACATAGCGTGTGCGCGTCTCGACCTAGGCATACAAACCAACGACCTCAGTGCAGCGCCGTCGGCCATCGCGCGTCATGTCGAAGTCGGCTGAGTACGACATGCCTTCCTGGCGCGAACACGCCTCGCTGCAGGCGCAGAACGACCTCGATGAGCTCCTAGGGCCAGCTCTCGGCTTCGCCCAAGAGCAGCTCGCCAAGCACGGTGAATTCTTTCCGTATGCTGTCGTCGTGCGTACCGACGGGCAAACGGAGATGGATAGCGCACGACCCGACTCCAACAATGACCGACCCGCGTCGGACGAGGTGATTGGTGCGTGCCGCATCACCCTGGCCGAACGCCGAGACCAACTGCGCGCAGCCGCCATCGTGGCCGATGTTCGGCTGCCCTCCGGCGACGCAGTCCAGGTCGAACTCGAACATACCGAGGGACCAGCCCTCGTCGTCCAACTGCCATATTTGAAGAAGCGATTCGGCCGGGCGATCAGCTACGGCGAATTGCAAGTTGGTCCCGGCACCCGACACGTGTGGTTGTAGCTAATTACTCAGGTAGCAGGTAGCCTTGCGAGCGCCTTGCGCGCCTCGCTGCGAACCCAAGCTCGCTTGTCGTCGAGTTTCGCCTCCAACGCTGCTCGCGCGGATGGCGCCTTCAGCTTCCCTAGCGCCTTGACCGCGTGGCCATCAACGTCAGGGTCATCGACAAGTCCCAATAGAAGCCCCACTGCCTCCGGGCGCTTCGACTTTCCAAAGCCGAGCACAACCATCTGGCGAGCCTTGCCGTAGACCGGATCTTCGGCCAGCTCCACCAGCTCGGTGAAGCTGGCATCGTCGAACAAGACCTCGAGCGCGTTGCCGACGGCCCAACGCAGACTGTCTCCAGCTGGACCCCACTCAAGCGGAACAGTCTTGAACTCCCGAATAAGCGGCCCCCGAGCCTCAGCACCTGCCCACGGCACGGATAGCGCGCGGACGATCTCTTGCCGCTGCCGAGGATCCTCGGTCTGATCCAGGAACTTCACCAACACCGGCACCGCGGCGCGGTAGCGGGCCCCAGACTCACGCAACTCCGAAACCGATGAGGCGGGAAACCCGACCGCAGCCAGCTCCGCCAGAAGCGGCCCGCTCATGGGCCGAGGTTGGGGACTCGGGTGATTGCCCCAGTATCGATTAGCTGCTGCAGCTGCGGAGCGAACGTCGTCGACTGTCGAACGTATAGATTGAACTGCAGTCCATTGCTATTTGCGTACGCCAAGAAGTCCTGGATCTGACTGGTGAAACCTTGGTTGGCAACATTCTTAACCTCGCCAAGTGTGGTGCCGTTTAGCTCGTCCGGGATCCGATAAGCCTTCGTCCCTGTCGCCGACTCAATCCGGCGTGTGTTCTTCACGATCCCGGCCATCTGCTCACCGGCGACACCCTTCGCCCGTACGGCAGCCATCCCACTGACCTCTTCTGCTCCCGCTCCGGCTTCGGCCTCAGCGGCCCCCGGAACACCCATCATCCCGCCAAAGGCTACCGGCCCAACTACACCAGCAATGTAGCCGCCGTCGTACCAAAGCGAACCGGTATCCGGTTTGAGCAACGAGTTAATTCCGTCGTCGATCACCCCACCGACAGATGGGTGCGGCCCTGAATCCTCACACATTCCACCACCGCAAGGGTGAAATTGCGGAGGCGTCACGACTTGAATGCCTTGAAGTGGCGCAGCCAGCCCGTGCACAACCCCGGCGAGGAAGCTCGCGATTGGATTTGCGTGATGACGCGGAGCGCTTTCGCTAGGCGTTGACGAACCCGCAGGCGACGCCCCAGGAACTCCAGAGTGACTCGAACGGGTCGTCGACGGACCGCCTTGCCAGCCGCTTCCAATTCCGAGGATCGTAGACAGGCCATTTGATGAATGGACCGAGTGGCTGAGTGTCGCACCAGCCGAGGTCATGGTGGTAGTGCATGCTCCCGATTCGGCACAGGTCGCTCGTAACCCAGTCGGGTCAGACGCGCCGATGGGGTTGTTCCAGCTGTAGCTATATCCGTTGTTCTGTTGCGGGTTGAACGGAGAGAGCACTGGGTCCACAGAAAGGAATCGGCCCAACGTTGAGCTGTATTCCCTCGCGCCGAGGTGGGTGAAGCCGCTGAATGGGTCAACGGGCGCGTTTAAGAACCCGCGATCCGTCGGCCATGCCACCGCGCTGCCGCGGGGGTTGCCGAAGGGATCTATCAGCCTCGTCGTCACGGTTCCCGCCGTTGGGTTCTCCGAAATCGTCGCGGTACCTCGTGGATCGGTGGTTAGCCACGTCAGGGTTGAGCCAGAAACCCCACTTGTGGCCGTCCGCGACGCTATCGTCGCCCCACCAAGAGTGTAAGTTCGCTGCGCTGTCAACGTCCCGGACGGTGACAGTTGCAACTCCACATCTCCCAGGAACGCCTTCGAGCCGTTGACCGGATCCGACTGCACCAGCAGGTTGCCGTCCGCGTCATAAATGCGTGTCTGCACCTGTCCAGTCGCGGTGTTCTTCACGCTCGCCAACTGCCCGCGCGGGTCCCAAGTGAGGGTCTTGCCTGGCATTGACTGTGCATCACCGTCCGCGTCGTAGGAATACGAGTCGGTACCTGTAGTGGTGAACGTGCTGCCCCCTACTGACGCAGTTGCGTGGGTTACCGTGGCGACCGCGTGGGGCTGCACCGACGCTGCCCCTGAAGGCGGATACGACGAGGTGTCTCGTGTGTCCACGCCGGACATGCTTAGGGCGTGGTTGACGACGCTGGTCCGATTTCCGGTCGGATCGTATGTGTAGCTCTGCCAGTACGGGGCAGGACCGCCCAAATTCGACGACGCCGCCGTGCCCGCGCAACCCCCCGTGCTTGGCGTCCATGCCTGCGATAGACGCTGCAGATAGTCGTAGCTGAAGCATTGTGTGTCGGCCGGCTGTCCGGCGGGCGTGTTCGTTGCTGACAGGACATTACCCGCGTTGTCGTAGGCATAGGTGATACCGGAGACCTTGCTGTTTGTCCCCGTTGTCGTGGTCGTGTCGTTGACGAGTCGGTTCTGCCCGTCGTTGCTGTACGTGTAAGTGTCGTCCAGCCGCTTCGACGTGTTGTAGTGGCTTGCGTAGGTGATACGGCCGATGCCGTCATACAGAGTCTGGTTGCGGTAGTTGCTCTGACCGCCGTAGCTGTAGATGTTGCCGATGGTGGTGTAGCCGGTGCCAAGATTTTCTGCCGGAAGACCCGCAAACGCGGGGTCGGTCTGTTGAGCAAGGCTGCCGTCAGCGTAGTAGGAGTAGTTCATCGTGTACGGGGTCGTTGACAACTGGCCTTGAGATGCTGGCAGCGTATATGTCATGCCGAGAGGCCGGTCAGTCACGTCGTATCCAGACACTGACTCGGTGTAGGCATCGCCCGGGTGTCCTGGGGTTGATCCGACGTAACTGGTCGATGACGACAGTTGGCCGAATTCGGTAGTTCCGCCAGCGAAGGTGTCATACGCCCAGCTGGCCAGCAACGTTCCAGTGGCTGGAACTATCGAGTTCTGATACTCGGCGGTCTTACGGCCGAGCGCGTCGTAACTGAAGGCGAGCACCACGCCGCGGCCGTCTGTCGTCGTGCTCAGCTGGTCCGCGTCGTCGTAGCTGCTGGTGGTGGTTCCAGTGTCCGGATCGGTCGCAGCGATCTGTCGTCCGAGCAGGTCGTAGGTCCAGCTCCACTTATTGCCGGTCTGGTCAGTCATCGTCGACTGCTGGCCTGCAGGCGTGTAGGTGTAGCTCGTCAGATCGTAGGCACCAGTCGGCGTCGCACCGTGGTACTGGCGCAGCTGCGTCGTCTGTCCACGAGCATCGACGTAGTTAGTCGTGGGCGTTCCGCCAGTTGGCGGAGTCACGTCGACGTGGTCTCCTCCATACGCGGTGGAGGTCCGCCATTGCTCAACACCAAGAGACTGGGTGACGCTCGCAGTCATTCGCCCGGCACCGTCGTACAGCGTCTGGATCGAGCCGGTGATGTCCGCTTCCCCATGCGCTGGGGTCCACAGCGTCGTCGACGGTGCGGCGGCAATCAGGTAGCTGTTGTTGGTGATCGTCACCTGACCACTTGAGTTGTACAAGGTGTCGGTGACGTCGGTGCCATTACTGCCCGGTGCCGCATGTTCTGTCGTGACATCAGAGCCCTCCGCTGGTACCTGAGTCTGACGTGGACGCGCTAAGCCGTCGTATAGCTGGTAGTCCGTCATGGTGGCGCCGCTGGCAGTGAGGAGGGTGGTCGCGGTTGACGGCGGCCCGGTGACAAAGCCGTTGCCATCAACTGGGGTGACGTACGCGTACGCCGTCGACGGGACCGTGAAGCTCGCCTGTGGCTGTCGGTCCGGCTGCCAAACGCCAGTGAGTCGACCGAGAGGGTCGAACGTCGCGCTGGTTGTGTGGGCGTTCTGGTCGGTCCGTGACGTGACCGATCCCCATGCGGGGTTGACGTTGTACGTCGTGGCCCAGTTCATAGGGTTAGTGACAACGTACTGAGTCGGGCCGTATATATCTGCATTGGAGGGCAATCCGGCCGATGGAGCCGACGGCGTGAAACTCGTCTGGGTTACCCGGCCGATCGCGTCCGTGGCCGTGACCGTGCGGCCGAGGGCGTCGTAGCTATTCGCTTCCGTAACAAACCCGCTCGGGTTGCCAGACCCATCGTAGCTTTTCACAGTCTCGGTCTTCGTAACATCGCCGACCGTCGGAGGAGTTCCGAAAGGCTGACCGTCATAAGAAGTACGGGTGTCGCTGACGGCGTTCGTCGGGTAGACCGGCGTCGCAGTGCAGGTGACACTGACAGTCGACGTTTCGTCGACGTAGGCCAGCCGCAGAGGGCTGGTGCTGTCAGCGTACGTCGTGCGGGTGCACTGGTCGTCACTGGATGTGGATGTGTCACCGAGATCGTCGACGCTGACGACGCGACCGAGGCTGTCGTAGTTGGTTTTGGTTTCAGTGGTTCGGCTACCGCCAGCCGACAGGGCGGTGTGGGTGACCGAGTCGGCGTCGCCCACGTACCTTGAGGTCGCAACGTATGAGGTCGTTGCCGAGGTCGTTCCGATCTTCTCGGTCACGGCGGCGGCCGTCGCCGTAGCCGCCGACGCGTAGGGGACCGTCACAGTGTCGCTGACAACTGGCCCCGGTGTCGTGGACGTACTCATGCCGTTGTACGTGACACTCTCGAATGGCCTACCCGCGAACCACAGAGAATCGGTCTTTGAAGTGCTGCCGTCGCTGGACGTCACGGTTTGGGTGGGTCGCTTGGCACCCGTCAAGTCTTTGAGGTCGCCGTCCATACCCTGGAAATAGGTGGTGTCGGTTGTCTGAAGCGTCGACAGGAGACTGGGGTCGCCGTGCTTGACGCGGACCTTGCTGTAGCCGGCGAATTCTGACCAGGTGCGCTGACCGTCGGGCACGAGCGGGCTCGTGTTGAATCGCCAGGCCGGCATGCCGACGGAATAGTCGTAGGTGGTGATGTCGTCTGAGGTCGAGGATCCGGCAACCGGCGGGGATGAGCCGACAACGGTCGACGCGTTGACCGAGGACACCATATATTTTTCAAACCAGTCGAGCTGCACTGCTTGTCCGGGCGGTGCCCAGTACTGAGGGAAGCAGCGTGTGGTGTTGGTCTGGGGAACTGGAAGGTTTGTCCCACTGCAGTCCGCAGCCAAGTAGTGGACGTTGATCGTGCCGCCGGAGTCGAGGTTGATGGTGCCCAGCCGCGGCTTCATTAGCGGGACGATGCCGGTCGGCGGCGCGACCCGGTTCTGCAGCATTTGGTAGGTGAATCGGACGGCAGGGAGCGTCGAAGTACCGCCGACCAGGCCCGTGTGCTGGATCGTGTCCAGTTGCATCGAGGGTGATGTTCCGTCGAGCGGGTCGGGCCATGACTGGGTGAGTGACCATTGGTCGACCGCGGTGTAGCCGGTGCCGTTCCAGTATTGTGTCGTAACGCCACTGAGGCGCTTGATAGACCAGAACGTCGGGCTTGCGTTGCTGGCGCAGGCCGTGGTGGTGCAGTTCTGGTCCCACGGCACGTCGGGCCAATACGTAGCCGACGGCGTTGATTCGCTGCAGGCTCCGGTTGGTTCTCCGGATATGCCGGTTTCACATCGGTCGGTGCTGGTCAGCAAGACCTGATCGGGCGCAGGACTCGTGAGCTCGGCGCCCGCGCGCATGCCGTAGTCGATGCGAGTTAGTGTTCCGCCTCGAACGTATGCGGATGAGGTGGTGGTAGATCCGTCCTGCCCATAGCGGTTGATCTCGGTCGAGTAATAGAACGCTTCGGAGTTGCCGTGCGTGTCAACCACGTAGTCAAGATTCCAGCGCCACGCTTGCTTGCAGGATGAGGCGGCGAACCCACCATTGGCCGCAGTCTGATTGCACGGTTGTCCGGCTAGGGCGCCGTATACGGGGACGTACCACGCCGAGTTGGTGGTCGGTGAACCCGTAGTCCAGCCTGGTAGCTTGTTTCGTCCGAAGTAGTACTGCGTGCCGTCAGCCGTGGTGAGTCGCCAGCAGTCGAAGTCGTAGGTGCCGTTGTTGCAATAGGTTGAGTCACCGGAGAGATGCTCGATCTTGGTGTTGTTGTCACCCTGAATGTGGTATGTCCCGCTCGTGGCGTCTCGGACGAGCACGCCCGAATGACCGGCCAGCGATACCGTCGCGTTGGTCGCCCAACACAGGTCACCCGAGTTCGCGGGTCCGCCGCTGGTCGAGCAGGGGGCGTAGGTGCGTTCGATGAACCCCCCAGCGCCGGTCACGTCCCAACCAGCACCGACGGTGGACGATTGATTGTTGGTCGTGCCGGTCTGCCCATCCATCGAGGCCGAGTCGTAGCTCAGCGCAAGATCGGGGGTGGTTCCGGCCGCAGACGGTGGGGTTCGCAGCGGATAGCTCCAGGTGAAGTCACCGGTCTGCGGATCCGTGGTCCACTGCGACGAGGGCGCGAGTGGGGTCGCGGCGAAGTTACCGGAACCGTTGCTCGCGTTGACACCGGACGCCGTTGCGAGCGTCACCGCTCGCGCAGACAATGGGACTGCGGCGAGCCGGGTCTGAGCTGCAACAGCCGACGGGGCCGCGACCTGGGCCGACGCGGATGGCGTCGCCTTGATGATATTGGTCGTGGTCGCCAACGGCACGGTGGCCGCACAATGCTGACTGGTTGGGCAGTCGGGAACGACTACCCAGCGGGCGCGGGCGGCGTAATCCGCACCGTAAAGCCCGGCCAGTAGCTTCGTGGAGACCGCGACGGACAGCCGCTTGCTGCCCGCCGCGACTCCGCTGATGCGGATACCAACTCCGACGATGCCGAGCCGTGCGGTGGCTTTCGCATCCAGCACTGCCACCGAAATGTGACCATTGGTGCTCGATCCTGCCCCTGTTGGCGCGTTGACGCTGATCCCGCCGTTGCCGATCGCGGACCAAGCGGAGTTCGCGGGCACGCTGTAGTTCCCGACGGCCGGGGCGGGAATCCGTGCCGGTACCACCGAGTGGGGAGCGGACCACGCACGCTTGGCCGCACCCGAGGTGACCACCGGGACGGCCTTCACCTGGGTAGGTTTCACCGCGGCTAGCGGCGCTGCTGGGGCGGCGACCGCGACACCGTCGAGCATCGAGACAACGACCAAGCCCGCTGCGAATGCTGCTACCAGGCGACGACCGCTTCGAACCATCGAATGAATGTTCCGTGCGTTTGTGGGCATCAGGTGTCCTTCTCGAGGCGGGACGGTCACTGGTTGTTGGGGTTGTAAGGACCGGTGGTCGCGGTCGTAAGAACCGAATTGCTGGACATGACACCGGTGAAGGTGGTGGGGTCTTCGAGATCGCCGGTCCAGAATCCGCTGTTCACACCAGCGGTCTCGCCGCGGCCGACTGTGAACGACTCAGTCGCGGGTGCGCTGATTGTGTGCGTGATGGTCGCGGTAGCGACTGATGGTGTTGTGAGCGGGCTTGAGCTCAGGCCAGTCGCCACATAGAGAATCATCTTCCCACCGCTGGCATCCCAGACCGCGGTCAGCAGCGCCCACTGGTTTTGGTAGCTCGTCCCGGCCGGCAGAGTGGCGCAGTCCCCGTCGTAGGCCCCGGACTGGTTCTGCGTGTGGGGCATGCAGAACGTCCACGACCCTGACTGAAGTCCAAGCCAGAATCCGCTGAAATACGAGCCATCCTGTCCTATCGCCACCTGCGGCGTGGAGGTGGATGTCGTAGTCGGTCGGACCCAGACTTGTGCCGTGAAGTCGTCGCTTGAGTCCCACTGGTTATCTCTCGTGTCCTGCGGGACGCCGGGGCTAGACGTGGCGGCATAGCCGGCGGTGCCGTCGAAGTGCAGCGCGCTGCCCCCGGAGCCGGGACTGGTCTGCCATGGCGCTCCCCCGCCGACCCAGCTCAAGTTCGTAGCCGGCGAATTGGCGGTGATGCTGAGGGGGAGGTCATTGTCCGGGTCGGCTGCATCAGCCACAGACGTCGCTGCTGCCGTCAGGCTTGTCGAGTCGGTTTGCCACAGATGTGTTACCTCACCGTCTCCGATGTCGGTGACGACGTAATTCACTGTGGTAGCCGGAGAGACCGTGCCGGTCGAGTCGATCGCCCAAACCGTTAGGGAGAAGGATGTGCGGGGCGGATCAACTTGGATCACGTTCCAGTCGTTCCCTGAATCATCTGGCCCGTCGCTTGAACAGGCCAATCCGACACCCGCCCAGTTGTTACTCGGGACGGTCGGGCACGCGGTCGGCAGCGGCGCAGGGAGCACCTGCTGGTAGGACCACACATACTCGGTGACATCTGGCGACGTGTCGGTGAGGGTAACGCTCGCGTTCGTACCGACCACTCCGTTCCCGGAGCCATCGGAAGCCAAAGCGGTCGAGGCCAACTGTGGCGCGGGAACTTGGCCGCTACTGGTGACGCCCCCGCAGCTTGTCGGGGCAGAAGACGTGTTGTCGCTCTGGGTCTGCGCGACCACGCTCCACGTGAACACGGTGCCGTTAGGTATGGAATAGTTGCCGCTTGCTGGGGTATTCGCCGCGATCGTGACTTGCGCAAGTGATCCAGCGGCTTGGTAGGCCACGTACGGGGTGGTGTAGATCTTGGGGTACGCAGTGCCGTTGACGGTGTAGCTGACAGTGAATTGGGCGCGGACCTGGCTCTGTGCAGTTGCGGCCTTGATGGTCGCCTCCAGAACAATGTTCTGGTCACCTCGGACGGTCGAGCCGCAGGCAAGGCCAGGGTTGGCCGGGCCGAACCCTGGCTGGGTTGGCGAAGTCGCGACCGGGTCAGTGACATGGAAGGAACAGTTCCCCGACCACGGGCCGGCCTTCCACCCGTCGTAGGCCTCGACCTTAAAGGCGTAGTTGTGTCCGTTGGCGAAAGTATTCGGCCCCCAACTGACGACCCAGGCAAGAGCATTGTTTGAACCGGTCGGGAACGTCCCCGACTTCGCAGTGTGAACCGCTGACGGCGAGGCGGTATCCCACCACTGGAAAGTCCCGTACAAGTTGCGCGCAGACGGAGCGCCGAGAACCGACTTCCACGACGACGCCTGTGTCCCGTCAATCGTTCCACCGGTGCAGGCAGGTGTCGACGGTGCCGCTGCCTTGAAGCCGACACCCGCCGGAGTCGACGGCGGCAGGTTGTAGGTGACTGCGAGGTTCATGCTGTAGGTCTGGTACGTGTACAGCCCCGCCGTCTCCGTACCCACGAACCCGAACGCCCCACCCGACACCCTACTGTCAGCCCAGGACTGGATTTGCGCGGTCAGCGCCGTACCCGAGATCGTCCCGGTAGTACCTCCGGGCGTGCCGGTCGCGAGAACCGCAGGATGACCGGCCGCGCCAGCGAAACTGTAGGCCGAAGCCCAGAACACCCGCACCCCGTACGCATTCTGCGTGCCCCCCTGCCAACCAGTGTTGAACTGGGCGCCGAGAATCTCGTCACCGAATAGACCTTCGTAACCGAAATGCGCGACCGAACGCCAGAGGGTGTCCCCGCCGTCGCGGGCATTGCCGAACTGAATACCGCAGTTCGTGCAGTTGAAACCATCAGTTTTGTAGGAATGGCTCACGCTCGGCGTCGGGGTGATCGATGGGTCCAGGTTGATCGGGAACGCGGACGCCGGCTGAGCGGCCAACCAAGCCGGATCGACCGACAGCGTTAACTTGCCCCCGGCGACACTCAACTTCGCGTGAGCAGCCTCCATCGGCTCGCCGTCAGCGCGAAGCACCCGAGGCGCCTCGATCTGCACCGCCGAACTTAGCGCGCCGGTGGGAACCAGCGAGCCGTCGACATCACGGCTCCAGCCGGGAGCGGCCGCGGCGGTGTCACTCAGCACAGACGCCACCGAGCCAGACAGCACACTGAAGGTGAACGAGTTTCCGGCGCTCGGGGACTTGATAAGCACGGACTCTTTCACGGCGCTGGACGTCACCCGATAAGTGAGATCCGCGCCCGGCCAGGCGTCGGCATAGGTAACGCCGTCACCGGTCGCGCTGGTCACGGGAGCTTCCGTCTTCGCGTTGACCGGCACGATTCCGAGAGACCCAGCCGAGGTATCGACCGAGACTCCCTGCGCGGTCGTACCGAAGTGAGCACGCCAAGAGTTCGCCGCCGACCGCAGGCCACCTGCCCGCGCTGGATCAGCCTGCAAACTGCTGTCAATCGGCTGCCACGAACCATCGGCCGCGGCGTAGTTCACCGGCACATTGGAGAGGTTGGATGTCTGCGTCCCGTCCGGGTTCGCATAGACGGTCGAGTCTGCGGTCCTCGCGACCACCGTCGACTTACCCGGCGCAAACCCGCTCGGCAGCGACGTTGACACTGGCGTGTCAGCCACAGCCGGAACGCCCATCAGCCCCAGCACAACCGCACTCACGACACCGCAGACCAGCACGCGCGCAGAACCCATTGAAACCTGTCCTCCCAATATTTCCGGCAAGCCAAAGACACGCCACAGCGGGCGCTTCGTACAAGAAGTGAGCGAACTTATGGATCTCAACTGACCCACAAGTTCGATGGGCGCTTGCTGGACACCGACAGAGTCAGTCGCCAGTCACAAACCTCGAGGGGTTCCCGGACACGCCGGGGGGTCCTTCGGGGGTAAGGACAAGCTAGGACCAAATTAGGTGGGCGTTAAGCGTGTACGGAATGTAGCAGGGACCAAAGTCCCTGCGCAATGACTTTGTCGGATCGGCGTGGCGAGCCGGCCAGCTTCGCAGATGTACCAAGAAAATAAGGCAATGCTGGGTCACTTAGCGTTGATGACAGCATGCACTTAACGTGACTGCGCGGGCAGAGGCAGAGCGGAGGTTAAAGTTTCACCACTAGACGTAAATGGTGCTCAGGCCCGCAAATCGGACTCGTTGGGCGGGATGCCCGCTTCATTTGGTCTACTTCGCATACTTTAACTGCGCTCAAGGATGGACGTCCGCGAACGTCCTCTCGGTCACGACTTAGTAGGTCGTCCGATGAGCCGGCACTCAGGAGGCCGCGTCAATGCCACTGACGGAAGGTCCCGCTCGCCGGGCTCGCGCGCCTCCCGCACAGGGCGCCCGTGAACCATTCAAGTAAGGTCGTGCCGACGTTTCCCTGTGTAATGCGACAGTTTTCGATAAACTAGAAGGTAGATGTCTGAATCAAACTACGAATCTACGATGGCCTACGGAGCGGATCAGTATCGCGACGTCCTGGATCGACTGAACCATGATGGGCTCCCCGCCGAGTTCATTCAGACGGGCGGCATGAACGCTGCAATCATGGTGACTCTCGAAGCAGGGCATCATCTTTTGGTCACGGACCAGGAGGATGCACTCGCCTGGGATCGAAGCGGACATCGAGGCTGGTACGTCGGGTTGTACCCGGCGGACGAGGGTGAGCAGCCGATTAGATGGCTTGAGGCGAACGACGGATCAGCCTCGATGCTTTTCACCATGATCGACCGGCTCTTGCGGACCGATGACAAGCGTGTCCGTCCGCTTGGCTAGGTCGGTTGTTTCGGGTTCACATAGACCACCGCCCGACTGAAGGCAGCGGGTGCATTGCACCGACGCTTAGCGACAACGCTTCCGACATAGAAGACGCTTCGCCACAACAGGGAGGGTGAGTTGCAGCGAAGCGTCGTCTGAGCATACGGCGATTCGCCTAGGTCAACCAGTGACGGCCGGATCAAGTCCGACGGGTCCATATCGACTGTTCCTTGACAATTCAGCAATTGTCGCGCACGAAGTTTGACTTGTCATGCTGCGTCCGGCCGATCTTCTGTATGTTTCGTCTATGTGCCAGCCGGAGCGTCAAGGGCCCAGTGCCCGATCTGGGATCGAGTATCGGGCGGAGACGGGCGTTGATGGATGGCCAGCATTGGCTGCTCAAACCTCGGCCGGCGGCGCTCGACTCGCCGCTGAATACGCCAGCCACCGCGGCGAGCGCGACGAAGGGTCGCACGCCGATGAGCTTCGAATGGTCGGCAGATGCCGTGATCGGTGCTGTTGCGCCGAAACTCTGGCGAGATCGTCGACGATGCCCGGCCCAGCGCCTCGGCGATCTGCCGGATACTTAGGCCTGTCTGGCGCAGGTCGGCGATCTCGATGCGTTTATCCTTCGACAGGAATCTCGAACTGATCTGACGAACAGCGAGCCGATGCAACGGCGGGACGAACCAGACGATCTCGCCACGCCGATAGACCTATAGCCGCGAGCCCAGTTGCTGCCCGGCCGTGCGGGACACAGCCCTCCCGGGCGGCGCCGCGGATACTCCGCGGCCGCTCCCGCAACTCCATGAACAACCGACGCTTGGCCGACTGCGGACGACGCCACGCCCCCTCTCCACACGACGAGTCGATGCCAACACAGCTCCACAACCTAGAGAGTGTTGCGACCGTCGGTAGAAGCCATCTCCGGAGCACCGGTCCATTTTTCAGTCAGCAGCGACAGACGGGCCATTCGTCTCAGCACCATACAGCTGGCGAGGCTTGCAGAACGCTACGAAGCAGGCGCCACGGTCTACTACGCAGCCGCAAGTGCAGCGCGTGCCGAAGCGCCTTCCCCTGTGTAGTGGTCCGCGTTCGTCAAGCCGCGGCCTGGCCAGACCGTCCGCACCTGGCATGGCCAAGAAATTGTCAGACCTTATGATTTGCTGCCGCTACGAGTCGCCATCTAGGCGCTCGGAACCCGAGGGAGCCGTCGCCATAGCGGCGGCGACCGATAAACCCGGCGAAGCCGTTCCAACCACCGGCACAGTGAAGTGCACCCAGTACAACGGCACCAAAAGATTAACGCCACTCAATCCATTGCTGTCAGTTGGTAGGTGCAGCTGCGCCAGGTCTTCCTTGACTCGGTTCACGGGATTCGCGCCTCACGGCCCATTGGACGAACGCAACTCCCGATCGAGGAAACACCCAGCACTCGAGGCGATGATGGGCGTGCGCGATATGTGCGTAGCGCCTGCAGGTCCATTCTGGCTGTTGTGGTCAGCGCAGCCGACCATCGGCTCATATTGACTCTTAGGGCCAAATCTTCCATCTCAGATCGTAGGGTAGTCACAACAACACCGGGCCGAGCCCCTTGACCGCATCACCAGCCGGTCACGTTCGTCTTCGTCGAGCACTGCCCCAGCCATTGGCCGCCGATCGGGCCAGATGCTTCTCTTCTAGCCCGCGTGTGAACACCAATCGAACCGCTGGCCTTGGGGCATCCCGGGTTCAGTGGGGATTTAATGCGCAGTTGGCTGCTTCTTTGACTTGACTCAAGCACAATACGTTTATGGACTTCAATCGCCTACTCCGCGCATCGAACCAGCAGACACCCATCGAGCCCCGCGAGTTGTACAGCTCCTTGCCGAGCAAGGCAGAGGGCTACGGCTACCTACGGGACGTCCAAGGCCAGATTTTGGAAGCTTGGCACGGCCGCCGCAACGAACGGGATCTAGTTATAAAGGTCAATACTGGCGCGGGAAAGACCATCGACGGTCTCGTGATCCTTCAGAGCTACCTCAATGAGGGCCACGGGCCGGCACTGTATGTCGCCCCGACGGATTATCTGGTCGAGCAGGTTCGTGACGAAGCTCGACGGATTGGCATTGCGACTGTTGACGATCCTGACCATCCGAAATATCTGAAAGGCGAAGCGATTGCAGTCGTCAACGTCTGGAAGCTATTTAACGGCCGGTCGGTCTTCCGTGGCACGCGCTCCCCGAGGACACCTGCACCGATTGGTGCCGTAGTCATTGATGATGCTCATGCTGCCCTCGACACCGCGCGTCAGAGTCTTTCGATCCAAATCGACGGCGGCACCAACCTGTTCAAGTCTATGCTGGACCTCTTTCGCGCGGACCTGAGCGCACAGGCGCCGAACGATGTGCTCGACATTGAACAGAGGAGTTTCGGAGCCCTCGCCCGAGTGCCCTTCTGGGCATGGCGAGCAAAGCTAGAGGACGCCCGAAAACTACTCCACGCTGCGAAGGACACCGAGGCACTCAAGTTCTCGTGGCCAGCTGTCAGCCCGGTGCTCGCATTCTGTCGTGTCGTGTTCACTGGAACGGCAGTGACGGTTACCCCGTTCTGCGGTCCGGTCGAGCAGATCACAAACTTCGTGGATGCCAAGCACCGCATCTACCTCACCGCTACCTTGGCCGACGACTCGGTGTTGGTCACTGATTTCGGAGCGGATCCCGCAAGCGTCGCCAGGCCGATCACGCCGACGACGGCTGGAGACATAGGTGAGCGCATGATTCTCGCCCCGATGGAGTTGAACCCGGAGCTACCCGTTCAAGCCGTTCGCAAGAGTATGCAGACACTCGCAGAGAATCACAATGTCGTTGTTATCGTGCCCAGCTTACGGATGGCAGGGACATGGGAGACTTACACGACTCGTGACAAGATCGTCTTGGCAGGAGATGTCAGTTCGATGGTTGCTCGGCTTCGCCAGGAGCACGTCGGCCTGGTCGTACTAGTAAACAAGTATGACGGTATCGACTTGCCGGGCAACGCGTGTCGCGTCCTAGTGCTCGATGGCCTTCCGGAATCGTTCAGCGGTGACGACCGCGTGGAGACCTTGCTCACCAGCCGAACTACCGGAACAGATGAGCGCCAGGTCCAGCGGATCGAGCAAGGCATGGGGCGCGGCGTCCGGAGCAACGAAGATCACTGCGTCGTCTTCTTGCTTGGAGCACGGTTGACTCAACTGATCGCGGCGCCTGCAACCTTCGCGCTATTTGGCCCCGCGACACGTGCGCAACTCGAACAGTCTCGTGAGATTGCGGGCGATCTCGATGGGCAACCCCTGTCAGCGATCATCAACGTCGCTAAGCAGGCGCTCGATCGAGACCCCGGGTGGATTCGATTTGCACGAAGCGCACTAGCAGCGGTTCCGGCCGCCCCTGGCCACGTGAGCGGGGCAGCTACCTATCGCAGGCAGGCCTTCGACCATGCAATCGCAGGAAACATCGATGGCGCGACCCAATCCATCACTTCGGCTATTGAAGCCACTACCGATGAACGGCAGCGTGGCTGGCTCCTCGAACAGCAAGCCACCTACCTCGATCAGATCGATCCTGTGAAGGCGCAATCTGTATTGGCATCGGCGCGCGCCAAAAACTCCTCGGTCCTGCTGCCGATGTCGGGTGTGACCTATCAGCGATTGTCGGCCTCTGCGGCACAATCCGCTGCGGCCCGAGACTACCTGTCTCGTACCTACGCGAATAAGGTTGCGCTTCGTGTCGGATTTGAGGCACTTCTGGACGCCGTGAGATTTGACCCAGAGCAACAATCCAATGAATTTGAGCAGGCTTTCCGTGAGCTCGGGGAGCACATCGGTCTGGCTGCGCAGCGCCCAGAAAAGGAGGCAGGCGAGGGACCGGACGTTCTGTGGGCACTCGGCGGGCTGAAGTACTGGGTAATCGAGGCCAAAGCCGGAGCAACGACTCAATTCATCTCGAAAGCCGACTACAACCAACTGACTGGCTCCATGGTGTGGTTTAGCGGCTGTTATGACGCGACCGTGACCGCGACGCCCGTCATGATCCATCTGGCCAACGCGCCTGGCCCAAGCGCCAACGTTACGCCAGGAGGTCGGGTTATCCGAGACGCAGAGTTGACAGAATTGAAAACTGCGGTGCGTGCCTTCGCCACCGCCCTCACGACTCACGGGCGTTGGGATGATCAAGCAACGATTGACCGACTCCTGGCAGGCCATCACCTACGTGCGTCTGACCTGTCGAGATATCTCAAGGACATGAAGAAGAGTTGACTTTATGTCTTCACAAGATTCCCAGTCCCAACCTGTTAATCACGTTAAGGTCAACACGCGTGGCTGCACGCTTGGCGCGGCCCAGTGCCAGTAGGCGTAACTATCGATTGTCCGTGAACTGGGTCCTAAAGAAGTCTGCGATCGGGGCTACGGCTTCATCAGCGATGGCGTCCACGTAGGCACGGCAAGCCTGTGTCGCGACAACGGCTTGATCCAGCATCAGATGGTCGGCGATGGCTCTGACATATCCATGGTGGTCTCCCTGGGTGGCGAGTATTTCGTCGATAGAGACGGAATAGGGTGCGTTGGCAAACAGGTCCTTGACGGCCTGTGAGCGAAAAACCTCTTTCTCAGGTGGGTTGGTTCCGGGCAGGCGCGACACGCCATCAGCAGTTGCTTCCTTGGCGGCGTCACCGTCAACGAGCCCAGCAGTGCGCAATCCGCCGAGGCGGAGGAGAGCAACGGCCTTCACAACTTCTTGGCAGCTGCCGACAGGCAAAACGTTGCAGCCAGCCAGCATATGCGCATCGACCTTGCGCAGGATCTCGATTGCAAGATATCTGCCGAAGGCATCCTCGACACACAGGGTCACCGCCCCGTCCCGGGGACGCTGTTTAATGAGGTACGAGTCAATTTGGTAGGTCGACAAACCGTGCGAGGCGCCGAGAACGCCTGATCCGCCACGGTGCAGATAGATCTTCGATTCGCGCGAGAGCTCGCCAAGAATTGCAGAGCTGTGTGTCGTCAGGATGACTTGATGGCCACGACGAGATGAGACCTCGACGAAATAGTGCGCCAGCCTTCGCTGAGCGTCTCCATGCAACGACGTCTCGGGCTCTTCAAGCACGAACAAGCTCTGGGCGGGTGCAGTTTCCATGGTGTTTACCATGTAGACAACTCTTCCCTCGCCAAAGCCCATGTGATTCTCGGAGTACCTTCGGCCGTTACGTGTAGCCATCGCCAGAGTCGTCGCGTTCGACCGATGGCTTACGTCTGTGAACTCCAACGATTCGTACGGCAGAGACAAGATGCGTCCCACCGCAGCGGAGGCTTCCTCGCTCAGCGGGCGAGAGTCTCCGAGCAGCAGGGATCGTCCGCGATACACCGAGAAGTCTCGCCGCTCGACTTTAGGTATGAACTGAGTGAAGCCGATGTAGTAGCACGCCCGCTCCGGCTGCCTCTTATATCCCGCCCATTCCTTGACCGCTCGAGTGACTGTCACTTGCTGCAGATCGGCACCGCGCTCGACGCAGTAGGCGTAGACGATCCTGGCATCGGGGGTAAAAGGGGCGGGGTCGGCAGCGGACACCGGAAAGAAGTCTTTCACATAGTAGCGGTTCGTGGCCGATGTGAGCGGCGCTCGATACCCGCAGGTGGCGAGCTGCGCGATGGTGCTCTTACCGGTCCCATTCAGCCCTGATAGTGCGGTGACCGGTGACTCGATGTTGAGGTGGAGTTGGTTGACGCCTCGAAACCCGTCGATGTCTAGCGACTGAAGAGCAGGCCCGAAGTTCGCGTACCGATTGTTGTTGTTGAACTTCGCATCCAAGCGGCGCAAGTTGTCGTCATGGCTAGTCACGCGCTGAACTGTATCGAATCGAGACTTCTTGATTGATGGGAGCATCCAGCATGGCGGTAGTGATCAAGATGCGTTGGCCACGGATTCCAACCAGCTTCCGTCAACCCGATGATTCACGGCTAGACGATCTTCAAACTGCGGGTGCCGACTCATCCGGCTCGTCGCCTGAAAGCGGAATGTCCATTCGCCGCGAGTTGCGAACAGGCACGCGGCAACAACGTCAAACTGATCTGCTCGATAGAATCTGCTCGCAGGGTCATCCTTGCTCGCGCGGGTCTTCTGAACCTCAACCTTCTCGCTTCCGTCCGCGTAGCGTTCCGGCGCTGCGTTCTTGCACTCAACACGAAGGGTCCTGCCGTCGGCCAGCTCGACGTCGAAGTCGTGCATGCTATCGGCGTCCAAGCGCTGAACACTCAGAACGTGAGGATCATTGCGTAGAACCCGTTCGAGGTGATGCTCCGCGACGCCACCACGAACGGCGACAGCAAGTCGGTTTCGGCCAGCAATGATGTCTAGGATTTCGCTGCTGGATAGACCGAACTGTTTCTCTAGACGGTGCAGTGTCCTGACGTCGGCTCCGGTCGGTGTGGCCAGCACCGTCGCCGCCGAGAACCTCAGCGGTGGGTCTAGCCCGAGATCCGCGGCGCGACGGTCGAAGCGTGCATAGTCCAGGAATCGCTCCGGCGTGAACGCGACGACGGTCTCCTCACCGACCTCCGCCCGAGGAGTTCCGCGACGAACGCCGGCACGATTGATGCGTGTGAATACGTGCCAGCTTTGGCTCCCTGCCGTGTCGAGACGCGAATCCTTGAATTCGAGCGAGATGCCCATAGGAAGCGGGTCATACGTGATCGGGTCTAGTCCGATGAACAGCCGTTTCTGGAGATGACAACCGACTGTCATTGTGACGTCGACGTGGGCCGGATCCCATCCGAGGCTGTGATCGCCGCTCCATGTCGCTTCGCCGCCGTAGCGCACCTGCATTCGGTTCTCGTCGCTGGGCCGGTTCTTGGTAAGAACTGTTGTCATACGGAACGGGTATATGAGCAAGCCAAGGCGCTCGCCGTCCCCAGCTTCTGCTGCAATATACAGGGGAGCCATCGTTGGGTCGCTCTGCCAGATCAGCCGACCTCCGCTTGCCGCCACAGCGTCTGCGATGAAAGCTGCGACATCGCTGCGTCCGCTAACGCGGTACACGCGTGGATAGCTCCGACCAGCAAGCGGCTCATTCATCGCCCCTTGTATATCAACAGGAAGGGCCATTGAACGAGGACACGCCAGCCAGACTCGCTTCTGGATCAGTCGAACTCGGTCCTATGCCGCGCGGACACTGGCTGCAACACGTTGCGCAAGTAACGGCGGCACGCTGTTTCCGATCTGTGCTTGGACACTCGCCCGCGATCCGACAAACTCGAACTCATCGGGGAATGTGAACAGCCGTTTCATCTCAGGCACGCGCAGTCGACGGTTGTCCCAATGAAAAGGGCCGACATTTGGGCCAGGCTGCGCCTGAATCGTGGGCGACGGTCGGTTGGGATCTAATTTGAGAAGGAACGACCAATAGCGCGATCGCCACTCAAAGCGAGGACTCGGATGCCCCCGGCGATCCGTGTAGAAGAGGTAGTTGTCTCCGGGTGGAATCTCGTTGAGCAGAGCGGCGTACTGACCCGCCAGTATCTCCGACGGTTCGGGGTCTGATAGGAGCCCTGCCAGCGCTGCTCCCGCGCCGATATGCGGTCTCCCCTTGAGGCCGGAGTGCCGCCGCTCCCACTGTCCTCCATGTGTGGGAATGGGGTGCGAAGGAAGTTTCTTGCCCTTCTCGGCGCCAATCACGAATAGCCGTGGCCGCGCCTGAGGTACTCCGTAGTCGGCAGCGTTCAGGACCTTGGCCTCGTAAGCGTATCCAGCTTCGTCAATCTCTCGGAGCAATCTTTCGTAGGCAGTTTTGCTCGCACGATTGTTGTAGGTCAGTGCATAGACGTTTTCGAGAATGAACCTTCGTGGACGCGCCTCGCGGAGCACACGCGTGTAGGCCTGGAGGAGGCTGGCGTCAGGATCGAGACCTTCCCGTTTCCACTCCAACCAGAACCCGCTCTTGCTGAACGGTGTGCAAGGGGGCCCGCCGATTAGCAAATCGGGGCGACTCCGCCCGCGCAGTCCGGCAGCGCGAAGGATGTCTCCGGTGGGTACGTCGAGGATATCGCCACGCAGCACCGGCGAGTTGAGACCTAGGAAGTTCTTCTCCATGGTCGTGGCCGCGTCGTCGTTGTGTTCAACCGCTGCACGCACGTGATAGCCGGCCCGCTCGACGCCTAGATCCAGACCGCCTGCCCCCGCGAACAGACTGATGGCCACACCAGCGTCGCCCGGTTTACTGGCCTTCGGTTGCATGCTTGCGATACTGCCAGATTGGTCCGACAGAACTCGCTAGGCGGGTCCGGATCTCCCGAATGTATGGAGATTTGCCCGATCCGTCAGGTCAGTTCGATCTTATGTTCGAATGAACTGCCGATGAGGCTGTCGACCCTGCGTCCACACGCAAATCGGTCCACTGAGGTGTGCCGTGAGTGATCAGGCTGGCCTGAGATCTCATTCTCGGACTCACTCGTTCCGAGTGCATGCCCGCACCACCCGTTGAGACAAAGGTAGGGGCGATGAATCCTCGGTTTCAACGATTGGCACGGTGGCTCGGCCGCTTCGGTGGGTACACAACGACAAACCAGCCGTGATGCCGCACCCATTCCCAGCGAAGCGCACCCTCTTGGTCAGTGATTAACAGGTATTGGCCGGCACTAAGCGTCCAGAGTCCTGCGTATCGCGCCCGAACTGTTCCCGCCCATCCGAGTATCCCGGGTATCGGCGACCTATCGCACGTTTACCTCAGAGCCGCTGTGACGTCCCGCATCTCGAGAGACAGGACAGATATGCACCTGGTCATAGCGATGAGCGCGAGCCCGATAACGCCGCCCACTAGCGACGGAATGGCACAAATCACCGCAAGTTCGGTCGGCGAATCAGCACACTGCTGAAGCAGCCCGCTATGCTCAACAAAGGAGCTCAAAATCCGCATCGGCGCACAGCCGAGGGTGACGACCCGTATTGCGTGCCAAACGAGCCACACGATCGGCATCATTCGTCGGCGTGTGGCTGCCTCGACTCGGGTCGCACCACGCCAGGCGATCAACCCGACGAACCCAATAGCGATACCGATCCCGACACTCAGGCTCAGCACCTCACTAGTCCACATCACGACCCCGCTTCGTAGTTTGGCCGGCTAGTCCGACCTACAGGGCATCATGCGTAGACCGCCTAAGAGCCCATCAGTCCGGACCGTTCCCGGAGAACAGCGCAGATACTAACCACACAACGGCCACTCGGATCCGCCAGCGACATATTTCTTACGTTGAGTTGCGCGTTCCGTAGGCCCATGCCTGAGCCCGCGCAATCGGCTAAAGCGCGCACGGCGCTGGGCTACCAACGATCAGCTCACGATGGACGCATGCCGTCAAACTGGCACGGAGCAGGTTCAGAAAGACGCTCGCCGACGACCAAGCCAGACATGTGCAGTGGTCCGCGGGGCTGTCCGGCGGTCCTCTGTGCTGACTTGAACGGCAGAGGCTCGAGATGGTTTGTAGTTGCGGCCAGCAGGCTAGCCGTCCCGTCGGTCTTACCCGCGTCTGGCTGACGCGCAGAAGCTATCCCCCCATGCGGCTTCGTCAGTGACACTGACGTGTTGCCAAGGATGGCGTCAGCGTGGCAAACTCAAAATCAGGTTCCCGAGCGCCCCGCTCGGGCCACGTTCTGGTTGGGCGCAGGCCAGCCAGGGAGAGGCGGTTTGCAATGCCAGGACCAAACCGAAGAATCGTGCAGAAGACCGAGGACGGCTGGGAGGTTCGCGCGCCGCATGCCGACCGAGCTAGCGCAAAAGCACCTACACAGGCCGACGCCATCGATCGAGCGCGCGAGATTCTCCAGAACATCGGAGGCGGCGAACTTGAGGTACGTGCGTTGAATGGCACCATCCGCAAGCAGGACACGGTCGCGCCGGGGAATGACCCGCGCGCATCGAAGGGATAGCGCGATGACATACGCCGACGGAGTTCTCCCCGACGCTGTAAGCAGAGACCCTCACTCCCAAGCCTGGCTCATCTTCGTTGATCTCGCGCCGGACACTGACATCAAGACGTGGCTTCGAGACGTAGCCACGCCGGCGCGCGACGCGTTGGTCGCAGGCACTGTCACAGACGGCGACACCGAAATCGATCCGGACGCGGTTTGCACCGTAGGATTCGGTTCGACGGTCTTTGACAAGGCCGGGATCTCTGCGGTCCGTCCGTCGGGTCTCGCGGCTGCGCTACCTCCGAACGTGCCGTCGGCGGCACATGACCTCGTGTTCTATGTCTTCACACGCGCAGATGTACTCGTCGCTTCATTTCTTCGTACCTTGGCCGCGACCGATCCGGCCAAGATCGTGGGCCTGTTGGTTGAGCGTGGATACCAGCGTGCGGACAAGCGCGAGATCTTCGGTAACCGCGACGGCCTGCGCAACGGCACGCCGACGAGTAGACCCAACATCGCATTTGTCCCCGGCTACTCTGACGAGCCTTCTTGGACCCACGGAGGTTCCTACCTCGCTTATTTGAAGGTCACCCAGGACGTCGAAGCGTGGCAGGCATTGAGCCCAGAGGAACAGGCGGCCGTCATCGGCCGCAAGGCCGACGGGACTAGAGCTGACCTGCCCGACGGAACACCTGCCACCGAAGAAGGCGAGTTCACTCAGGAAGCCGTTCCTCCGGCCACCGCACACATTCGCAAGGCAGGTCCACGTGGCGCGGAGAATGACCCGGTCCAGATCTTCCGCCGTGGCGTTCCGTTCGTGGAAGTCACCGACAACAAGGTCGTTGAGGGACTACAGTTCGTAAGCTACCAAGCCAACATCGCGGATTTCCTCACCATCCTGGGACGTTGGATGAACAATGCCAACTTCCCAGCCGCGGGGACCGGTATCGATGCCCTCTTCCAACACGGGCTAGCGACCATCGCTCACGGCGGCCTGTATTTCGCCGTACCTCACGATCCTCGCTTCATTGGGGCTGGCGCCTTCGATGACCCAAACCAAGGCGGTCACTTGAGAATCGTCGTACAGGTGACCGATGCGTCAGGCGCACAAGACCCTGCAGCAACACTCGCAGGGGCGACATTCACGATCACAGATCCAGCTGGAGTCAGTCAGACGGCAGTTACCACAGCTTCTGGTTGCGTCACCGTCAGTATGCTGCCCATCGACCAGCCCCTCACGGTCAGCCAAACCGTGGCTCCCGCCGGCGCGTCTGTGGCGGCGCCTCAGACGGTGACATTGAACCGTTGCACTCAGTCCACGCTGACCTTCATTGACGCGAGAACTGCAAGCCCAGGCGGCTACGGCACGTAGTCTCTCATCCTCGACGAGATCGCCCTTGGGGAGCGCGCGTCCACGACAACGCGCTCCCCCAAGGGCGCAAACTTGCACGTGACCGCCAGCCGATGTCAGCGTCACAAACGATTCTGTGCTTCACTGATTGCATGACAGGTTCTGCTCGAGTACGAGACCTGGCTGACCAGTTCTACGTTGACTTCGGCGCGGCTGTACGTCGTGCTCGCCTAGCTCACGGACTGAGCCAGGACGTGCTCGCCTCAAAAGTCTCGCTCACCCGGTCTTCAATCGCCAATCTGGAGTCAGGCCGACAACGGCCTCCACTGCATCTATTGGTGGACTTGGCGACCGCGCTCCATGTGTCGCCGGATCAGCTACTTCCTCCTGTCCGTCAGGCCTCAAGTCCTGAGCACGAGATGGCACTTCCAGATGAAGCGAAAGCCAAATTCGACGCGCAGAGCGAAGACGTACAAACCCTTGTTCGCTCGATGATGCGCACAGCCGCGGGCCGGCCATGAGCGACGCGGAAGCGCGGGCGCAGCGGCTGCTTGACAAGCATCACTTCGTGACCGCACCCATACCGGTCCAAAAGCTAGCCGAACTCGAGGGCGCAGTCGTCGTGCACCAACGCTTTGATGGGAACAGCACATCTGGATTCATGCTCGCCGACGGAAGTGGCGTCGTCATCGGAGTTAACAGCGCCACCAGCAAGCGCCGTCAGCGATTCACCATCGCCCACGAAATCGGCCACATGGTCATGCATCGGTCTGACTCTCTGATGGTCGACAGTGTCATTCAATTCCGCGACGACCTCAGCAGCTTGGGAACCAACACGAATGAGCGTGAGGCCAACGCCTTCGCGGCTTCACTGCTCATGCCTCTGAAGCTGGTTGTCAAGCACATGGCCCGGGCCCTTGACGCCGGCGTCGACGGTCGAGACGAACTAATTAGTAGGCTCGCGGCTGAGTTTGACGTCTCGTCCGAAGCGATGAGCTACCGCCTGATCAACCTAGGCGTTCTCCGGGCGTGAGCCAGTGGGTACGCGACTCGCGGTGTCGTCGCCAAGGGTGACACGCAGCGCTTTCTTGCGAGTTCCGCAGAGAAGCGCACGGACCCAACGGGGGTTGTCGCCGACCTGAGCAAGATCTAGTTGGCTAGGTCGAGCGAAAGCTTGCGCTTCACTAGCAGCGCCCCACGGCGAGGGGCAACCTCGATGAGTGAGTTGACGGGAACTAACAGGCCGACCAGATCCTGGCCTTGGCCAAGGGCGTCGAATAGGGCATCATCGAGCTCTGTGAGTCGGTCTCCAGACGGGAGGTCCGCCGTGCTGATATTTGGGACTTTTCGTTCACCGACGGCGCCAAGTTCGTCGGTCTTGAGCGGCAGGCCGCTCGCTGGGGCGGGCCGTAGTCGATTGCCTTCGATTGCGCGGCCCCGAGTCGCCTGAGGCTGGGTCGACACACGAAGTGGAGGGGGTTTCGGCGCCGTCGCGGTTACGGCAGCTTCTGAATGTTCTGCATTTCCTTGTTTCTCAAATCGTTTGAGAGATCCGAGAGTTATCAAAACGGTCCCCTAGGCAGTCGCTAACGTATCGTTCTGCTCATCTTCAACAGCCTGTAGCGTAGCCTCGCTAATCATCGGCTCTTTGGGATACGAGATGGTCTGAATTTTGGAGCCATCTTCCTCATAGAAAGTAAATTCGACCCAGTCGCCACCATCGCGATAACTGTACAATGCGCCCGCGGCATCCCGCTGTCGCTGTGGTTCATCTGCAATGTTGCTGAAATTATTTCGTTCCATTTGATATTCCTCCTTCGTTAATTATAATGCTTTCGTCAACCGTCCTAGCGGAACGGATAAGTGCTTCATATCCGCGCCCCATCGCGTCAGCCAGCACCCATCCAATAGGAACATGGTCGGATTGAGAGAACGCGCCAGGCGTTTCACTATCAAGGCAGAGAAAGGCGACGATCGGGACATTCCCAGTAACGTGATTCGACGAGCGTGTGATAATGGGCCAAACGATGACCGATTTATACTTGGGGTTGTTGCTTGTGTTGTCGTAGCTGTCGCCGAGCGCATCTATGTCGTTGCAAAACCACACCTTCCTCTTATCCCGCTGCAATTGATGGAAGTCCGTGTTTGCGTCGATATAGTGATGCACCCCCCTGTCTCGTTCGACGTTTCCGTTGCTGCGACAAACCGCCTCAACCCAAGGCCGTCCAGATTCAGGCTCTCGAACTTGCTTTATACAAACGCGGCATTCAAAGCCGAGCGCACTAGTAAACGTATTTGCAAAGTCTCTGCACGTCG
This sequence comes from Frankineae bacterium MT45, assembly GCA_900100325.1. Lineage (NCBI taxonomy): Bacteria > Bacillati > Actinomycetota > Actinomycetes > Frankiales > Frankineae bacterium MT45. The sequence continues at coordinate 786,620 of LT629697.1, read as the reverse complement.
CCTCCAGGTGCCGAACTAGATCCGCCTGCGTAGCGGCGTTGCTGAGAGTCGCAACTCGGTCGTTCAAGTCGTGAGCAGCACGCAAGGTCAGAAACACAGCATCGTTGGTGCGCTGAATTGCACGTAGATCAGTCGTAACCGTAGATAGCGAAGCTTGTACATTCCGTTGGCCGCTCACGAGCCAGACAATGACAAATACCAGGATAGCTGAGAAGGTGGCCAGCTGACCGAAGAAGATTGCAAAAAGCCAGAATCCGCTAAGATGTCCGTGACTAGCTGCCGACGTGGCAATGGCAACGAGGCCGACAATGCCGCTAACAACGGTTACAACCCAAACAATCCAACCTGGCAGGCCGTCGGTCGGTGCGTTCGACGGTACGGGAGTAGGGTCCGGCTGAATTTGCGTAGTCAAACGAGCACCGGTTGAAGGTGGCGCTCGGTCAGCGCTCTAGCGGAATCGGCCTGTTGATGCATGGTCATGATGCCGCCTACCGTTCTCGATGCAGGGTCGAGTATCCGTTGGGTTCCAGCGTGACAGCCTGTACCCCAAACCGCTGCATTGCTGGTCCCGGCGTGTCTCAGACGCCATAGTGCCAGAGATCATTTGAACATGCCTCGCTGGGGGTGCCAAGGCTGGAGAGTCGACACGCCGACTACATAGAGTAACCATGGTCTTTGGACTGCGTTCATTTGCCGACGCGACCCTCTTTGGCACTCCCTTGCGGCTAGTTTGCGGCTTCCTCGCGCCGGCACCACATGCTGACTCAAGGAGCATCAGCGCTGACGCACTGCAATTTGAGAATTTGTTTGGTCAGGCAAATCGCGGCGGTAGATGTGACAACGAAGGCGCCAACTGCATCGGGCGGTTGCAACCTGGCGCCACGACGTGGCGCCGAAGGGCAACCGAGGCCTTCTGAAGGATGTTGGTCGTCGGGCGTCTGTGAACCACATCTGGAAGGTGACTGAGTTCGGCAAGCCTTGACATAGGTCTTACTAGCCGTCCGACCTCGACCGGTTCGGTGGTGAACACCTGAGTGACGTCGTGAACTCATCGCTGAGTGCGCTAGGGACGTATGCGCTAAAGGACGACCCCAGCGACGCGACCCGCGCTGTTCACCGACCGCCTACTTGAAACCCGGTGATCACACACCGTCCTCAGGAGTCGAAGCGTTGAACGAATTCGGTCAAGGACATATCCAGGGCCGTGCACACTTGACGCAGTTCGATCAGGTCGAGCCGCCGCTCCCCCGTCTCGTACTTACTCACGAAGGACTGCGGTACGCCCAACCGCTCCGCAACATCCACCTGACGGAGTCCAGATTCTTCGCGAACCGTTCGCAGCAAGTCACAGAGGCGCTGCTGCTCCTCCGAGTGAATTGACTTGTCCACCTCATCACTTGACAATCCCCTTCCGGGATATCCCAAAATCGGATACGGTGACGACGAGCGTCGGTCGACTGGCCGGCAGCCCACGATCAAGGGAGAGAATCATGAGCGGCGGCGACTTCACGACCCGACCGACTGGCGGCCGTTGGGCCGCGATTCAGCGGCGCATCGACGCACTGTTGGCACGACTGCTGCCTGCGTCTCGGTAGGTCCGGCCGGCCGCTGGCCAACCCCGACTCGGCCGTAGCGCATCTAGGCATATTTATTAGCTTTTGTTACACTTTGTGCATACTCTATGCACGATCCGCTCCATCGCCTCTATCGCACCAAACTCGTCCTATTGGCGACCGTCTTAATGTTCTTGGGGCTTGGCCTCCTCATCTTTGGACACTGGGCGCCGCGCACCGTCGGTTGGCAGTGGACTAGCAACTGGCCGGTGGTTGACATCGGATCGGCGCTCTTCACGACAGGGCTGCTCGGCGTTGCCTGGCAGTACGTCGACGGACAAGACAGCGAGGAGCGCGACACCGAACGACTACGACGGATCCTCGCCGAGTCAGCACCGTCCATGCGTGACGCCGTCATTCGCGGCTTCGCGTTCGAGCCCTCGGACCTCGCGCGCGTGTCCACGCCCGAAGTGCTCGACCAGATCATCACCAACGGCCTGGCCATCCGCCTCGGTGATGCCAGCTTCGCCGCAGACATCTACGACGACCTGCGCAAGCAAGCGATCGACATGCCGGAACGGCTCGAAGACGCCCGCGTCTCGATCCGCTTGTCTCCTCTCCCCATGGGGAGAGGCACGGCCAACGGCCGTGCCTCTCTGTTCGCCGTCACCATGCGATGGGAATACAAGCTCAAACCAGTCCACACAACCCGCCGGTTCGTCTGCACCTCTGACCTCGCGGAATTCCACGACCTCGACGCCGACGATGCCGGCACGTCCGTGTGGTACTTCCAGCCGAAGGGCGACATCACCGCTGAACAGAAGGAGGCCTATGAGCTCCTTGACTTCACTGTCGACGGGAAGGCCAGGACAATCCGCCGTACTTCCAAGGCCGCCAGCCAGACATACACCGTGAACATTGGTACCGAAGCAATCGCCAGCGCGGAGCCAGTCACGGTGGCCTACACCTACCGCACCGTCAGCGCCGTTGAAGGGCACCGACTGCGGCTCCGAGTTGACCAACCCATGAAAGGCTTGTCGGTCGAGTTGGACTACACCGACACCGACCTGACCCACGTCGCGGTGCTGGACTTCATCGCCAGTGGCCAACGGACTCGAATCAGCCGGGCGCCTTCCACGCTCCCCGAGCGGGCGCTCCAAGTTGAATTCGACGGTTGGGTCTTCTCGCGTAGTGGCCTCGCATTCGTGTGGAAGTAGATCCCGGCATACATCAATACGACGCTTAATCTCATCCCGGCATGTCGCAGTTTGGCACAACCGGGATCTTTCAACGAATCCGCGCATCAGCCATGCGTCAGATGAGATCGGAGATCGCTGAGTATGCCGGGCAGAGCCCGAGCATCGCCATCGCTATCCAAGATTGCATCGATCGCACGCAGGAACGGTTCGTCTCGGCGTCGATGATCGCTGGTCCGGTGACTACCGCCGCGGCGTCAAGTTCGACCACAGAACCACGCCCCGTCCCGGTGACCGAGCGCATCAGTCTCAGCTGCCGATTAAACGCAACGTGCGCCCCAGCAGAGTCGACCTCGTGGATGCGCTCAGCCCACGTGAGGTTGTCAGTTGATGCAGAGAGCCGACGTGTCATGAACGGATCAAGGCGGTGCGTCCGACAGAAATGGATACCGTCATCGGCCATAGTCACCGCCTAGCTGACAGCGGGGGTTGCGAAGCGCTCCTGCGAGCGTTACCACCGGGCGGAGTGATCATGGCACCGCAGGTTCGGCACCTTAGATCCGGGAGCCGGTCCTGTGCTTGCGCCCTACCAGTCTCGACATCAGGTGGCATGCCGATACTCACGCATATCGTAGCCAGCTGACCACAACCCGTAATACGCAGATGGATACGATTCGCTGATCTACATGGAACGCAGATATCACATTGAAGAACCCGAGGCTCGGACATAGACTGCTGTCACGATCGACGCACACCGTAGGTACGGGTTCGGTTCCAGACATTCTAGGGGGAAATGCCATGGGAGTTCGATTCGACAAAGACTCACTCGACCACCTCGCTAGCGCGATCCGGTCGCAGCAGGCCGCTCTCGACGGACAAGTTAAGTCCCTACTCGCCGCCGCTCAACGCGACCCGAGCGGTTGGGATGGAGCGTCGGCGGTTCGATACGACGACGAGCTTCACAAGTGGGCAGGCGCCCAGGGCCAGCTCGATGAGGCTATGCAGGCGATGGCCAAGGTCATCGACAACATCTCCGCCGCGTTGGACGATCTCAACAGCCGCGCTATGCAGTAGTCCGTCGGTGGACTTCAACCAGGATGGTTTCACGGCTGCAGTCGAGCAGCTCCAGAACGATGCGCAGAGTGTCTTGCGGGCTAGCCAAGCATTACAAGGATGCATAGTAGGGGGCGGCCTCGGCGAGCCATCGAACCTCACCCCTGCACCGGAGTGGGTGAAGTTCGTTCAGCACTACGTAACGGAGTTGAACAACCGAATCGCAGATCTGAAGACCCTCGCCAGCGGCGCTCAAGCCGTAGCTGACTCCGTCGGTGAAGTTGACACTGCTTCAGCTCAGTAGGGACCAGCATGATCAACGAAATCGGCAGCCCGGAGGCATTGAAGGCTCGCGCGTCCGATATTGCGAACGTCCAGTCCCTTCTGCAGCAAGCGCTCGATTCGATGTCCGAGACCTCCTCCAATCTTGCCTCCGCCGGAGATAATCAGTACACAAATCTGTTGAAAACCGCGCTGGAGTCGGTCCGAACAGACATCCAACAGATAGAGGATGCAATTAGGCCGGCGTCGTCAACTCTTAGCGGGCTTGCAAGCGAGCTATCCGCACAAAAGCTGAGCATTCAGCGGATATACGGAGCCACACCCACATCCAACCCGCTGTTCGTCATCGAGGACCCCTATGCACAGGCCCGAGCTGAGCGACAAGCCGCGGCGAACTCTATCGACAAGCTGGCCCGCCAATTCGACCCCCCGAAGAAGAAGAGCGGTTTTTGGGGTGACCTGTGGAACGGCACTGTCGGAGGATTGTTATCTGGATTCGGTAACCTGTGGGGTCTGACCGGGGAGGCCACCTATAACCCCAAAGCGGTTGGAAATCACTGGTCATCCATGTGGCATGGCTTCGATGAACTCGGTCACGACTTTTATTCCAAGCCCGGGCATACAACAGCCGCACTTTGGGACGCGATAAACAACAAGGACTTGAAGAACAAGGATACTGCCGCCTGGGTCGGGTCCGACATCTTCAATATCGCGACTCTTTTCGTCGGCGGCGGGTTCTCAAAGCTTGGGAAGGCTACCAAACTCGCCGATGCCGTAGAAATTGGCGGCGACACCGCACGTCTGTCCGCTACAGCCAAACTTCTTGCATCCTTTCCTGTGCTTGAGCAAGCAACGGTTCGCATTACTGACCTTAGCGCTGCCGTGGGTAAGTGGGACGCCCTCAATCATTTCAAGCGCGGATACAATGTAGAGAACATCGTAGCGATGGAACGAAGCTCATCCGAGGCCGGCAACGAGTTCATCACTACCCACCTCTATTCCAATCATCCGACTATAGATCTTTGGAACAAGGGCTTGGGCAAGATCACAAGCATCAAATCGATTGACCCCGCGCTCGATACCTACAAGAACAGCACAAGCGCCTTCACAGCAAAACTTCAGTCGTACGAAACAACTCTCAAAAACTATGCCCCTCGCAAGATCGACAGGCAGTTGGTCGCGCCCCGCGATTACAAGATAAAGGAACTGCTGATCGCCCTGCCTGACAGCGGAATGTCTCCTGACCAAGCTAGGGCTTTAAATGAATTCGTTGTAAATAGCAAAAAAGACGGTATAATCGTAACTATAACGGAGTTTCCACGATGAGCTATCCAGTACTTACATTTTTTCAGTCTAACGCAGACATATTGGTGGTGGGCTCGTCCGAAGATGCCGACGGTGCGGTGTGCGAGGATGCCGGTGACGTCATACTGCTAGCAGATGCAACCGAAGTCGCACTAGTATCCGCAGTGGAAGGTACTCTAAGTCGATCTCGTGGACGTGTCGACAATCGCCCAGCAGCAGCGAGGTCCGACGAAGCTGAATCGGCGATAGCAGGCAAGTTGGGCTTCAACGATTGGCGAGATGTACTTGCTTCGACCCGCCGCGCAGCACTCTATGAGTACGCAAATGCAGAATTCGACGTAGCGCCTCTCGGTTTCGTTGATGGTGACGATGTGATGCTCAGCCAAAAGGTTGTGTCGTTCCAGTCGCCGTCGTTGCAAGAGCTGTCGGCCTCCGTCCTCGCTGCCCTCCAACAGTCCGAAATAAGATAGATCCTCCTTTGTCGACGCAGGCAGACGTCCAGGTTCAAGACAGCGCACCGGATATAGGGCTTTCTCTAACGATCTGGGTTCGATATGAAGCTGGCCAATCGAGCCTAGACCTCTCCTCAGGTTCCGAGCCGATCCAGATCAGAGTTGATACTCAGCCTGGCGCTACAGTCGACGAGCTGCAGGCTGAATTGGCCCGGGTTCTCGGCGTATCCGGCAAACCAATCGTGCTTATGGACGATGCGAACCTCCCGCTGCCACGAGGTGCGCTCGTAAGCGACGTGCAGCTCATTCAGCATCAGGTCTTGTACGCCACCGACCACGTCGAATCAGAACATGAAGCCGAACCGGCCCTCGCTTCGACCGACGTTATCCGCCTTGTGCATATCTCTGGATCATTGCTCGGTCGCGCCTATGGACTAGGTCATGTTCAGTCCCGCGTGATCTGTACGGTGGGACCGACAGTCATCTCGGTTGCCCCGCGCGAGGATTACGGAAACGCCAAGCCAGTGTTGGCGATTCACGCCGACGAGCGGGCTGGCTCCCCGGCAGCACTCGTGAATGTTGTCGCGGATGATGTTACGGCGACACTAAATGGTGAGCGGATACCCCGTAGAGGCGTGAAAGCTGATATCGGTAGCCTGATCACAATTCGTCGCGACGAAGACGGCGAATCAGCCGACCCTATACGCATACGAATAATGCGAGCAACCGACCACGAAGCAATCCGTAACCGTCACGGGTATGTATCGGTTACGGTCTTGTCGGTTGAGGAGGAAAGTCCGCTCGAAGAAGAGTTCACACTCCAGATGCAGGCTCGGCCGGCGGGCGATGAACCGAAACTTGATCGCGTGGAGATTCTACTGCAAGACGGATCGATGCTCGTGATGGCCATTGGCCTCATGTTCGCATTTGGATCATTTCAGCTGTGGCGACTCCTATACGTCGTATTGCCCATTGGTCGCATCGTGTACCGACTGTATCAGCATCGCAATGAGCTTGACGAGTGGGACCAAGCTCAGGCGCAGTGGCAGGACAAAACGGTCGCAGAACTCGGCAAGCTTCATGAACGTGCACGTCTCGACGCGGACATCATCTGCGTCCGGAATCCGGCGTCGCAGTTTGGGGTCAGCGCCTACGCAAACCGTGACCGGAGACTATGGAGTCGTCGACCCGCGTCCGAGGCCTTCGGCCGTGCGGCGATCGGGAATGGCGTGTACGAATCGCACGCGAAGGCAATATTCCCAGGAGAACTGACGTCACCCGAACGCACCGAGCTGCAGAACCACGCTGACCGGCTGCGCATGGTGCCTGACGTTCCCATCGAGCACAGCGTTCAAGATGATCACCTGGCCATGAGTTGTGATGACTCGGCCGCGCTAGCTGCCGTCGCTTCGGCATTTCTGGCTCGCCTCCTCGTTACCGCAAGTCCACGTATCATCAAGTTGGCTGCATGCCTGCCTGATGTTGAATCAATATCCTCCGAATATGCGTGGCTCCGCTACCTACCGCACGCCAGTTCACACTCACTCCTTGCACCGCCGGACCGGGTTCGATTCGGCAGGCAGGCCGGGGACGAGTTGTTAGAGAAGCTCACTGAGCGGACCGTAGACGAACGAGCAAGCGAATTGCTTCTGCTCGTAGTGCACGACGCATCTCACGTTAGCCAGGCACTTTTGGCCAGCACAGTCCTGGCTCATCCAAACCGCGTTCGAACGCTATGGCTTTCGTCGGGTTCGCTAGTTCCGAACATGATCAGCGCGAAGGCGACGTTTGCGAGCGACCTTGTGGGTGACTACATATCGCGTGGTCGGCGCACGGATGTAACATTCGACACCTTGCAGTCGACTGCGCGCCTCGAGCTGGCACGTAGTGCCGCGCCGCTAATCGACAACAGCGGCTATGCGATCAGTGCAGGTATTCCTAGCTATGTGCCGCTCTCTCGAATCGTGACAGAGACTCAGTCTCGGTCGGCTGTTTCGTCTCTTGTTTCCGTTCTGGGCGAGACAGCGACCGGCCTGTTCGAGCTGGACCTAGTCGATGCAGGCCCCCACCTACTTATCGGCGGAACGACCGGGTCAGGTAAGAGCGAATTGATTCGAACTATGGTTCTGTCCTTAGCGGCGAGGTACAAGCCAACGGAGTTTCGTGTACTGCTTATCGACTACAAGGGGGGTGCCTCTCTCAAGACCTTGCGGCCACTGGCCCACCAAATTGGCTTCGTAAGCAACCTCGGCGAAGATGACGTCGATCGTTGCATCGACTTTCTCACTGCAGAACTTGAGCGCCGTCAGGAATTGCTTGCGGACTATGAGGGCGACTACGAAAAATATCGAAAGACCACAGGCAATGCGCTCGCACGGCTACTAGTCGTGATTGATGAGTTCGGTGGTTTTTCAGCTGGCACGAACCGTAGTCGTCAAAAAGCGATTCTCGACATCGCAGCGCGGGGGCGCTCACAAGGCGTTCACCTCATACTGGCTACGCAGTCGCCCAAGACGGTCGTCAGTGAAGAAGTACGTGCCAATGTCAACGCTCGACTATGCCTGAGGACGCTCGACGCTCGGGAGAGCGCCGCCGTTATAGGCGAGGACTCGGCGGCAGGTATACCCCGAGACCTCAAGGGGAGGGCCTTTGCTCGCCTCGACTCCGGTGAGATCATCGAGTTCCAATCTGGCTACACCCAGTCAAAATCCATTTATGGAGCACAGATCAAACCAGTATCGGCGGCTCGGATACTGTATGACGGCACGCAGATCGGCCGGATAGCGGAAGGAGGGCAGGAACGTTCGGACGACGCTGCCACCGTTGAGGCGCTGAAAGCCGTCTACGGGACGGGGCCAATCGTGCCCTCAGATGACCAGCCCGAGTGGCTTCGCCAGCCGGTCCTGTTGCCCGCGTTGACGGAGCTTGCCAAGGACCGCATCGCGATGCCCATTGGGCGTTCTTCGACCTTGGGTGATCGGCTCAATATTGGCGTCCGGGACATGCCTCGGCAGCTGAAGCAGACGGACGCCGAACTGGACCTTGGAGCCGGAGCAGTTCTGGTAAGTGGATCATCGAAGTCTGGGCGTACTCACCTTCTAGCTGTTACGGCCCTCAGCGCGATCCAACACTCAGTCGCACCCAGTTTGGTCACGATCGACGCGAGCGGATCATCCGATCTCTACGATCTCCTCGATGGATATGTGGAGGGAAAGTGGGCGTGGCACATATCGGCAAGTCTCGCCTCAAATCTTGATACACTGGTGGCGCAATTGTCCGAACGCCCGTCTGACGCACGACCCGTACTCGTCCTAATCGATCGTATCGATCTCATTTTTGGAGATCCGACGGCGCGACAGATTCTCCCGCAGCTAAGCGTTCTCGTCGCGGCGGCCTCGCGAGCCGGCATCTATTTCGTGGCCACTACAGACGATCGCATTGAATTGGATGACGATCTCAGACGAGCGTTTCGGTTCACCTACCAACTGAGGAGCGACGGAAGCCGCATCTTTGTTGACGAAGAACAAGTTCTATCGAGGGTTTTCCAACTGCCAACCCGAGCGCGTTGCGTTGAGTCTCGAACAGATCCTGATGAAGTTCTTGGCATCGCGCCCGCGGAACGTGTCCACGATCTGATGTCGGCGGTGTCCAAAAATAGACCAAGTACGTATCGAGTGTTCTTTGATGATGTCATACATCGGCCTGTCGACATGGAGCTCAAGCGAAGCCTCGCAGTCGTCGGGTCACAGAGATCCGGCATTCGCGAGGCCCTGGACGTCGTGGGACGGGCCATATATTCTTCGACTTCCACCACTATTCCGTATATTTCGTGCTCATCAGCTGGGCCTGTCGGTGGTGATCATTGGTTCGATTTAACAGAGCACATCCGACAGGCTGCTGATCGATCGCGTTCCGATGGGGTTGGCTCGCTAGCTGATCACGGTGAGGCTATACGTCTCATCCAGTCGCATTGCGTTAAAGCCGGACGTATCGCGATTTTCGATATCGACCAGATGGAGTACCTGGCGGATCGCCTTGGCTTTGTCTCCCTGAGTTTCATCGATGCGCTATCGCGACTACTGACAGTGCTGGATGCCCAGGTGCTGGCAAGTGGGCCGATCTCAGTATTGCAGGGTAAAGTCTCGCCTACCAACCGCTTAAGTGATCGGCTTCGGCGAATCGAGGGGAATTTCATCATGCTGGATCCGCCCGATGCCGACACCGTGAGCGCTGAATTGGGCTTGTTCCGCGGAACACTTCACACGGCCTTTGCTGCTCGACCAGGGCGCCACTATGCCCCCGGTCAGGGGTACGCATTTGCGGATGGTGTACGACATGAGGGGCATGTCGCGGTCGGCGGTCGATCCATATGAGTCCAACTTCGCAGGACCCGCGCGATGCAATTACCGAGGAGCCGTTCGCGGCCCTTTCGCACGCCCAGCTCCTTTCATTCTTACGTAAAAAGCGGCGCGGTCCAATGGCACGCGTACTGGTTTGGCTAGCAGGCGGTGACAGCCGCATGCTCAAACTAGTTCCGCCGAGTGAGGAACGGGTTTTTCTCGTCCTCGGCTCCACGATGCTGTTTACGAGCATTGTTGCCGGCTTCCTTGGCTACGCGACAGTCGGCTTTCTACTGAGGGGTGCAGTAGTTCGGGATATCCAGACGGTGGTCGGCGGCCTTGTTGTTTTCGCCTTCACACTGACGCTTGACAGGCTCCTCATCAAGCCACCGCTGAACCCGTACAGGTTTCCCCCGAAAGTGCTTGCGGCGCTATGGAATCCCAAGGCCGACGCCTCTTGGTTTGATATCATGGTGCGTGATGTCGTTCGACCGTCGCACCGTGAACGGCTTGCTGCAACATTTCGTGTCTTTCGCCGCGGATTTGTCCGTATCCTCATCGCTATATGCACCAGCTACTTATTCGCGCAAGCGGCATTGTTCTACATTTTCGCGAATGAGATTCAATCTGTGGCCAGTGATATACGAACGTCGCAACAATCTGTGTTGACGAAGGCACTCAAGACGACCCACGACAGCAAGAAGGCATCGCTACAGGCTGCAATAGATTCGTACGACGGCAGCCTTGATCCCACGGTTGGCGATCTCACGACTAAGATCAACGCGCTGAAGCCAAAGCTCGCTAAGAAGCAGGCGGATGTGAACACCATGGACACTGTGGTGGCGACCGAGCGTGACGGCTACAGGAGGTGCTTTACGTTCGTTAGTGATGACGCTCCACCAAATGGGATATGCACTTCTGGTATACCCGGGACAAATGGAGAGAGCTATCAGACTGACGTCGCAATTCAAAATCAATGGGAGACTGCGGCGAGCACCGACAGCAATGATCTGACGTCACTGCAGAGTCGACTCAGTTCTCGTAAGGCGGCACTGAGCGGTGACAAGGCGACACAAGCGACGATTGCGAAACTCCAGGCACAAATCAAGAAACTCGACGACAACCTGGCCACTGACCTTGGACAGCTCAATTCACCCCTAGGGAAGATTAAAGGTATATTGATTCGTAATCAGGCGCTTGGCGCATTGGAGGACGACACGAATCCAGATGTCACGCCGATCGTTAAGATCGCCCCATGTTCCCATGGATGGGCGGGCCTAGCCTGTTCGGCACAACGACTCGTCTATGAGCCGACTCCGGCTGGACCGTATGTAGCGGCGTTTAAGACGCTTTTTTTTCTAATTGAGGTCCTCCCCATCGTTATGAAAATGATGTTCTCGCTTCGTGAGCGTCGACCGTACGACGAGTTGGATGCCGCGATCGAGGAGATTTCGCGTGCCCGAACTACGGAAATGCTTGACGGTCAGCTTATTCACGTCGGCGCACGATTGGAGTCCCGCGCAACGTGGCGAAAGGCGCAGCGCAGTGCGGTCGGAGCGGAGTTCTTGTTGGCTGCCGCGGAGGCTCGCGCGTCGACCGAGGATGAGAAGTTGCGTGCGATGATCTTTGGCAACCGGATCGGTCATCGAAAGCGGTTTTGGCCGTTCTGGCCCCCGCGAAGCCAGCAGATTCGTGATCCTTACGTCCTTCCTGACAATTTGAGATCGCGCGATTTGGACCCCGACCCTATCGTCGCAACTCCCGAACCATCGCGAGCGTTTGAACACGACTAAATTTCAGGCGTACTGCAATTGGATGTCCTGTCGTTGGGTCAGCAGGTAGGATACGTCCACACCCGTGGTTAGAGGTGCTGGTTCTCGCGAAGTAGGAGTGCGACGGACCATTACCGTCGCCGAGGTGACGCATCTAATCATCTGCTGGCGCGCGCGATCATAAAGTCCTCGCGATTCAACGGCTACCGCCAGGTAACCCCCTTTGCAGCGGCGCTAATGTACAGCGCATCGTTGACAGACTCCTGTGCCCGTTCGAATAGTGTGCGGCAATGCACAGTCACCACTTCCAGGCGATACCGTGGAATAGACCGCCGTACAGATCATAGAATTTCGCCCGACATGAGCCACGATTCGTCAAACCCAGCCGCGTGTCGGTCCCCGCGAGACCGGGACGCTCAAAAAATGTGAGCCGCTCATAGCTCCACAGAGTCCGAGGCAGTCGACCGAGAAAGACCGCTTCGAAGCTGGCGTGTCGGGTTGGCTCGTGAAAGGCGCGGCTCTCCTCTGTTAGCAATCCCGGATCCCCGTACTCCGGGTCTGGGACCAGCCGGAAGCTCAGGTTGTAAAAGTTCCCGCGCCGCATTGGCGTCCGATGCCAAAACTGGTGGCTGTAGCTGTCGTTGACTCGTTCAGTCCGAACAGTGAAGTCACCGTCCGGGACAGGTCGACCTGGAAACGAGCTGCTAATCGTCAGGTACTCGGCCTCATCGAATGCCGCAAACAGCCGATAGCGCTCCCGCGTTTCCTGCCACGTGCCATCCTTGATCACCGTCCGGATGCTGACCGACTCCTGAACAACGCCATTGTGCGATTCCGGCACACGGACGGTGAGCGGCGACTTCGGATACCAGCCAGTGACCAGCTGGAGCCGAAGCTGCTCAAGCGCCGGCGCTTCAAGATCGGCGACCGTCGCGGCACTCCGTTTGATTGTTGCCCCGTAGATACTGCGGCGTTCGCCGAGCGACCGGACTCCCGCGGTCTCCTCGCTGAGCCCGAAGACTGCGAGCATGAGATCGCCAGCGGGTTCGCGCAAAGATCGAATGGCGGAGACGAGTCGCTCCCGCACGAGCCCGAACGGCTGCAACTCCCCGCCGAGCACGTACGTCAAGATTGGGGCCTTCGCGAAGCGCAGCGGCGTGAAGCCCGGGCCTTTCCTCATGAGCAGCAGCTCGTCCTCAAGGGCGCGGGTGATGTCAGCATCAGCAGACGATCGACGTGAAGCCGATGCGTTCGGTGTCGGCACGACGTTTCCCTTCCAACTTTCTTCCAACTATCGCTCGATCAGCCTTCGGCCATCGGCTGGCAACTTAGCGTCGATCGTGAGGTCAGCACCAGTCTTCGACCGAGTACCACGCCCATCCGAGACTTTCGGTCCTGACCTCGTTCGCGATTCCACGAGACTACGGAGGAAGAGATGTCCAGCATTGAACAGTATCGAGGTGCAGGCGCAAGCTTCGGCTTGAGTCGCCAAGTCGATCGAGGCCTCGCTCGTATCCAGGGCGGCACAAGCCTGGCGGTGGCCAAGATCGAGGCGCAAGCTGAGGTCAACGCTACCAAGGTCGATGCGATGGCCGCAGTCACACAGCGCGGGCTGCAGGGCGTCGCATTCATGACGCAGGTAGAGCAGCAGCTGGCCCAGGCTGTGCCTTTGGCTGCCTCGCGTCTTCAGGGCTTGGCCGACATCGGAGCGCTTGGCATGAGTCAGATCATCATGGATACGGCGACCGACCTGCGGCGGCTCTGAGATGTGGTGGCTCTGGCTGATTCTCGGTGGTCTCATCGTCGTGGCAGGTCTTGTCGTCTTCGTCTGGCTGGCGAACCTGTACGACGACCGCACGGCAGCTCGCCGGCGAGCGGTCTACGCCCGACGGTCTGACGCTGAGTTGCAGATGCAGAAAGTCGTGCAGGCCACGATTAGCGAAATGTTCGGGCCGCGCGGGGTGGGCAATGACAGCTATGGCTGACGTAGCGGTGCCGGGCACCGCTGAATTTCTTGCCCGGTGCAATGCGTACGTTTCGGCACCGTCTTCGCTTCCGCATCGGGTAGTCGAGGCCCGGCCGGAACTCAGCGCGGTTCTGGCCGGGTTCGCGACAGAGCATGCGAACGCGGCACTGAAAGTGAACGAGTGACCGCCCCAGGTGCACGGTCGATCGTCGATAGGCTGCTGAGCATCTGCCTGAGCTTGCTCGTCGGCGCGACCGCAATCTACGTCGCGGTGCGACTCGTTGAGGCCGTCGCAGCCGCTCTGCTGGTCATCCTCGGCATCGGAACGTTCGTACTCGCCGCAGTGCTGCTTGTCCGGCGACACAACCGCGATTGGTAGTCGGCACGTACTCCAGATTCCGAGCCACCCCAGTGCTGCCAATCAGTCAGCGCTGCGCCTCGTCTACATCCGTATCGACATTCCACCCCGCGGCGGCCGGTTGCCCGCTTCGCGTCTGGACTGCCGCGCCCCGTCACTCCGAAAGGACACTCACATGCCTGACCCGTCCCACCATGTCTTATCACGAAGACACCGCTCGGCGCACGCGGGGCTGGCGCCGACGCAGCCGGCCAGGACCCGTGGCATTGCGCGCCCGACCAATGCGGCTCCTGCTAAGGGCCGGCGGCCACCCACTCGCCGGACGAGTCGGGGCCGCTCCCGACTCCAAGTGGCGGATCTGTTCGCCGGCATGGGTGGTTTCCACCTCGCGTTTCACCGAGCCGGTGCGCAGGTCGTGTTTGCCGCGGAGAACGATCCTGCCGCTCGGCAGACGTACGAGGCGAACTTTGCGCCACTGACGCCGGAGCTCTTCAACGGCAGCCAGTTCGCGACCGACGTCCGGGCTGTCGACCTCGACTCGGTTCCCGCCTTCGACGTGCTGTGCGCAGGTTTTCCGTGCCAGCCCTTCAGCCTGGTAGGCAAGCGGCGCGGCTTCGATGACCCTCGGGGCACGCTGTTCTTCGAGATTGTCCGATTCTTGGAAGCCAAGCGACCTCGGGCCTTCTTTCTGGAGAACGTGCGGGGGCTGCTGAGCCACGACAAGGGCCGGACGATCAAGGTCATCGAACGGTCCCTGACCAAGCAGCTGGGGTACTCGTTTCACCTCCGGGTCGTGAAGGCTTACGAGTTCGGGCTGCCGCAGCTTCGAGCTCGGGCGTTCATGGTCGGTTTCGCTGACCCGATGACGCCGTTCGCGTTCCCCGAGCCCGTCCCGCTGGAGATGAGCATGGACGACGTCTTCGGCGGGTCCTGCCATCGGGCGATCGGCCGCACCATCATGGCGTCAGGTCGGGGACAACGCTATGGCCGGCCGCACGCCTGGGATGCTTATCTGGTCGACGGGTCGGTCCGCCGCGTCGGAGTCCATGAGGCCCTGCAGATGCAGGGCTTTCCGGCGGACTTCAAGTTCCCGGTACCTGAACGCGAAGCGATGAAGCAGCTCGGCAACTCGGTAGCAGTACCAGCGGTCGAAGCGACTGCCCGCGCCATCGTCACGAGTCTAGGCACGGCCCGGTCCGAGCCCAAGCTGACGCCTCCGAAAAGAATGCTCACCAACTCGTAGCCACCCACCCGACTGTGGTCGTTCTGACTACAGAATTCCGATGCATTCCACTCGGGTACGGCCTGTTCCAATCGCTGTTGTTTTATCAACAATCTGCATTGACTCTTCAGTCGAACAATCATTAACTATCTCGGCTGACACGCGTTCGCTTGACCGAACGGCCGGCAATCGACATTCCACTTGAAATGAGAAGGAGGGCACCGCCATGTCAAAAACCTACAAAGATGCGCCTGACGGTAAAGCCCGTCGTACACGCCGCGGGGCCGGCCAACAACGCAACATTTCCGTCCGAGCGGTACGACGCGACCCGGTCGATTTGCGAAAGCTGTCACGGGCCCTAATTCAGCTCGCACTGGCCGAGGCAGAAGCCGAGACCGATACCTCCACCAACACCGAGCCGCGCGACATCAACGCTCAGACCGAGGGTGAAGATGTCTGACCGGCTGACGTGGCGGCAACTGCACTGGCCCCGCCCGCTCGACATAGCGGGGCCAGTCGCAGCGGTCCGAGCTTGGGCGGCTGATCAGACGTCCCCAGTGCTCGTACTCGAAGCGCGCGCAGATGACAGCGGCGTCAGCTACTTGCTCGGCACCTCACTCCGACACTGGCGTCACGTCGAACGGCGACTCACGACAGCAGTTCCCGGCATTCAGCTGACGAAGCCGGAGAACCCTCGCACCCAGATCGCCGCTTCGGGTCGGCTGAAACTGTCCACCCGTCATCGGGCGCTGCGCAGCGACAACCCTGAGATTGTCGTCCGGCAGCTCCTGGCGGTCCTGAGCCAGCTCAGCAAGGGCGAGGCAGCCGTCGTGCAACTCGTCCTCGGACCGCGTCGGATTCCGCTCGCTGTGCCGAACCAGTCACCGTCCTCCATCGTCATGCCCTGGTATCAGGTGGCGTGGCAGGGTAAAGGCGGCACTGTCGACGGCGAGAAGCGCGCCGCACTCCGCGACAAGGTAGCCGACCACGGCTTCGCTGCCGCCGTTCGCTTAGGCGCCACGGCCGCCAGTCGGGAGCGGCGCAGCAGCCTGATACTCAGCATGTACTCGGCACTACGTACCAGCGAGGCACCGGGGCTGCAGTTCAGCCTGAGTCACGACGTCGCCAACCACCTCAACAATGCAACCGCTCCGTGGCGGTGGCCGCTGCGCCTGAACGTCAGCGAGGCCGTCGCCCTCAGCGGCTGGCCGATCGGCGACGACGATCTGCCTGGCATGCCAGCCCTGCACCCCAAGCAAATCGCGCCGGCGCAGCTCGCGGTCAAAGGTGATCGCATGGTTGCGGACGCCCTGGCGCCCGGCATCACCGGCCGACTCGGCTACTCCGTCACCGACGCCCTGCGCCACACCTGGACGATTGGACCGACGGGCACCGGAAAGTCCACCCTCCTCCAGAACCTGATCTGCCAAGACCTCGCCGCCGGCCGCCCCGTTGTCGTCATCGAGCCGAACGACCTCGTCACGGATCTGCTGGAACGCATCCCGGCGAGCCGCCGCGATGACGTGGTGCTGCTGGATTGCACCGACAGCGCGCCCGTCGGCATCAATCCCTTGGCCCGGCATGGACGTTCGCCGGAGGTGGTGGCCGACGGGTTGCTGGCCACCTTCCAAGCGCTGTACGGCGACGGGCTCGGACCACGCAGCACCGACATCCTGCTCAACTGCTTGAACGTCTTATCCCGGCGGGATGACGCGTCGCTTGTCATGCTGCCGTTGCTGCTGACCAACGCTGCCTTCCGGCGCAAGGTCACCGCGGATGTCATCCAGGCCGACCCTATCGCTGCCGCACCGTTCTGGGCCTGGTTCAACAACCTGTCCGACGATGCCCGGAGCCAGATTGTGGCGCCGCTGCAGAACAAACTCCGCCCGCTGCTCCGCCCGAACCTGCGCAACGTATTGGCGCAGCGCCGCCCACGGTTCAACGTCCGCGATGTCCTCACCAAGAACAAGGTGTTGCTCGTGCCGTTGCAGAAGGGGGTCGTGGGGCCCGAGACGGCCGAGTTGCTCGCGGCACTTGTCATCGCCGATCTGTGGCTAGCCATCCGTGAACGTCGCAGCGTCCCCGAGCACTCGCGCACGCCAGTCATGGTCTACGTCGATGAGGTTCAAGATTATTTGCGGACCCCAACGGACCTTGCCGACGCCCTCGCCACCAGCCGCTCGCTCAGGGTCGGCTGGCACGTGGCACACCAGTACCGCGACCAACTCAGCCCGGCTATGCGCTCGGCATTCGAGGCCAACGCTCGCTCTCGGATCGCCTTCCAGCTGGTGCCGGCTGATGCCCGCGCCATGGCTACCGGACAGAGCGTGCTGAGCGCCGAGGACTTCACGGCACTCCCTGCCTACCACGTCTACGCCTCGCTGCTCCGGGGCAACAGCGTGCTGCCCTGGGCTTCCGGCACTTCGCTACCGCCCCCGAAAGTCATCAGTCGCCCGGCAGATATCCGTGCTCGTAGCCGCGAGCTGTACGGGCAGAGCATCGAGGCAATCGAGGCCGACTTCGCCTCCTTGCTGGACCAGCCGGACACCATGACGCCAAACGCAACTCCGACGGGACGTCGAAGAAGGAGCGCCTCATGACCGGGGTCAGCCGTGTACCGCTCGCTGCGCCGGTCGGCCGCCCAGCGCTACCAAGTCACACACCCCTGAACCCACCGAGGTACGCGCCGTGCGTCCGATTTGCTGCCCCTAAAGATTACTGCCGAAGGACTTCGGCATGAATCGTTCCGAAGGCGTATCAGCTGAGGGCAGCGGGATGACCGGGACCAGCCGAAGGCGGGGGCTCGGTGCCGAGCGTCTCCTTGACCTGCAACGTCAGCTCAGTGCTCGGGACTTGCGTCTACTTGAGCTTGTTGCTGCTCACCGCTTCCTCACCACTCGACATATTGAGCAGTTCCTGTTTCACGACCACGCCACCCAGACGTCCGGCGCTCGGAGCTGTCGACGCAGCCTCGCGCGCTTGGAATCGTGGCAGCTGGTGGAGCGCCCGATTCGCCGTGTTGGCGGCATGCAAGCTGGATCGGCTTCGTCAATCTGGATGCTGGCCAGCCCGGGCCACCGGCTGCTCAATCTGCGTGCCGGGAACGGTGCCGTTGGTCGGGTCCGTGAACCAGGCGAGCGCTTCATCCGGCACTACTTGGCCATCGCCGACACCCACCTCACACTGGTCACGGCCGAACGCTCCAGCCAGCTCGAGCTGAGCACCGTCGAGATTGAGCCACTTTGCTGGCGCTCGCACGTTGGTCTCGGCGGTCAGCGTGAAGTCCTCAAACCCGACTTGTTCGCCGTCACCGCACCACGAACGGATGGCCTGCCGGCGGAGTTCGAGGACAGCTGGTTCATCGAAGTCGACCGGGCCACCGAGAGCCTGCCGACCGTCGTCAAGCAATGCGAGCAGTACGAGGCCTATCGTCGCACTGGCATCGAACAGGACCAGCGCGGCGTCTTCCCGCTCGTGTTGTGGGTCGTGCCGGATGAGCGACGCGCCACTGGGCTACGTACGGCGATACAGCGGTCGAAGAAGCTCGACACCGATCTCTACCGGATCACCACGCCAGAGCAGTTCTTGGCGGTCATTCTCCGAGGGGCCGCATGAGGGCGCCACGAACCACAAGCGGTGACTGGCGCAACCGGGTCGTCATCGGCGACGCGGCAACCCAACTGGCCCAGCTAGCCGACGACTCCGTTGACATGGTGCTGACCAGCCCGCCCTACTTCCGCCTGCGCGACTATCAGATCGAAGGGCAACTCGGCCTTGAAGCCCACGTCGAGCATTGGGTGGACGAACTCGACCTCGTGCTTCGAGGTGTGCGCCGCGTCCTCAAACCGGCGGGCACCTTGTGGCTCAACCTCGGCGACTCCTACGCCACCCACGCCCGCGAAGGAGCACCGCGCAAGAGCCTGCTGCTCGGCCCGGAACGGGTGGCTGAACGTCTGGTCGGGCAGGGCTGGGCGCTCCGCAACAAGATCGTCTGGGCCAAGACCAACCCGATGCCCAGCAGCGTGCGCGACCGGCTGAGCTGCACTTGGGAATACCTCTATGTCTTCAGCCAGCAGCCGCACTACTACTTCGACCTCGACGCCATCCGCGTTCCCCATCGCAGCCGCACACCGTCGAAGCCGACAACAGCGAGATCTCGCCAGCGAGAGGTCTGGCGTGGCCCGAACGGCGACGACGCTTCCGGGCTGGCCACCCTCCACGCCCGTGGCATCGTCGGGCATCCGCTTGGGAAGAACCCGGGTGACCTGTGGCAGATCGCGAGCCCTGGCTACCGCGGCGCACACCATGCCACGTTTCCGGTCGAACTGGCTCGGCGAGCCATTCTGGCTGGCTGCCCAGAAGGCGGCGTCGTACTGGACCCGTTCTTCGGGGCCGGCACAACGGCCGTAGCCGCCGAGCGACTTGGCCGGGACTGGATGGGCATTGAGCTGAGTCCCGACTTCGCGGCGATTGCCGGGCAGCGCATCCACGACGCCCGCGAGAGCGACATCGGAACAAGGGCGAGAGCGGCATGAGCGGTGCCACCTGCCTCGTCGGTGTCATGCGGCCGAGACCACCGAGTTCTGCCCTCTGCGCAGAGCCACTCGTCCGCACCAGCACCGAGGAGGTAGCCATGTCCCTCGCGGACAGCGGTTCCACCGGAAAAGCAGGCGTCAAGACCCTGGCCATCCGATTGGAACCTGACCTACATGCCCAGCTGAGCCTCATCGCGCAGCTGCGGGCCAGCACCATCACCGACGAAATCCGCACGGCCATCGAAGCGCACATCGCGCGGGCCAAGACCGCACCGGAGCTCGTTGGCCAAGCCGACGCCGTACTCGAGGAAATCGAGCGCGACGCGGTTGCGAGGCGAGCCGCCATCGCCACCTTGTTCGGCAACCAGCCCGCGACGCCAGAGAAGCCGTCATCGTCGGCCATACCGATCAGTCGCGGGCGGGGCGCCAAGCCGAGCGATGGAAAGGCGAGCGACAGCTGATCCGGGCACGATCAGCGCACCGACTCGGTGCACACCGGCAGGGGCTGGACGGTTCGAGTACGAGCATCCGCTCAGACCTCACCGTCCACCCCTGCTACTCACCCAACAACATCATGAGAAAGGAGGTGACCCATGCATAACGAACACCATCACGACGAGCGCACTCAGTACCCCATTTCAGCGCCTCATACGGTAGAGCCATCCAACGTCTCAGCGGAACACCCGCCCGCCGCGCCGTCCGAACGGCCACGTATCTGGGTCGGCTCCTGGCTCGACTACAACAACGGAGTACTCCACGGACAGTGGATCGACGCGGCCCGAGATCTCGACACGGTCTGGACCGACATCACGGCCATGCTCGCCGCGTCGCCGACCGCACACCAGAACGGGGACGTTGCCGAGGACTGGGGCATCTTCGACCACGACAACTTCGGGCCGCTCCGAATCGGTGAACACGACGACCTGCACTACGTGACCCGCGTCGGCCGGGGCATCGCGGAGCACGGAGACGCGTTCGCTGCCTGGGCTCATGCCGTTGACGGCGACGCCGAGCGCCTCGACCAATTCTCGTCTGCCTTCGTCGGCCACTACGGCTCGCTGCACGACTACGTACTCGAACTTGTGGAAGCAGCTGGCTACGACCAACTCCTCGACGAGCGGATACCGGTCGGCCTGCGGCCGTACGTGCAGCTCAACACGGCGGGCCTAGCACTTGATTTGGAGATCAGCGACGCCGTCCAGGTCTATGACCGGCCCGGGAAGGAGGGCGTCTGGGTATTTCGGGACCCTTAGCGACTCACAAGAAAGAATACAAATAGGAATGCCTAGCCTTTTCCATTCCAACTCGCAGAATTGCAAATCGTGTTTGTTCAGACGAACGAAATAGCATAAAATGGAAGGTGAAATGAGAAAGACATCGCTAACTGAAGATCAGGCACGCGAGCTCGGTCGTCTATTGAACGAGAACCGCGAACGTATGGGATTGTCCATGCGTCAGCTAGCCAGCGAGACCGGTGTCAGCATCTCAACGATTTGCGTCCTTGAGGCGGGAACCAACCTCAGCCCACTACCGGAGACGCTAAAAGACATAGCGAAGGTACTAAACCTTCGGATGGTCGACCTTTTCCTCATCGCCGAATGGCTGCCCGCTGATGAACTGCCCACGCTGCGCCCCTACCTGCGTGCGAAGTACCAAGACCTGAACGAAGTATCAATAGCCACCCTCGAACGCTTCGCCGACAAGCTCATCGAACTGCACGGCGTCAGTGGACCGCAGAATCACGAGGACGAACGACCCTAGCCACAACCTAACCGAAAGGAGGACCGCCATGCACTACAACCCCGACGCAGAACCCCACGGAAGCCCAAACGTTCTGGCTGCCCTCCGGGCGCTCATCCCGAGGGAACCATTGCACTTGCACGAGGCTCTCACCATCGCCGAACTGCAAGCCAACCGCTTGCTCAAACTTCACGGCATCCACGACGTTCCGGTCCCTGTGGAGATCGTCAGCGACCTGCCACGAATCGTCGTCGAATACGACCCCGACCTTCCGGAGGACATCGCCTCCGGCGGCGGTACCTGGGACAGCGGCCGTGAGTGCTGGATTATCTGCCTCAACGCCTCCGAACCCGACACCCGCCAGCGCTTCACCTTGCTGCACGAGTTCAAGCACATCGTGGACCATGGCAGCCGCGGGTTCGTGCCTCACCGCGGACGCCGCTACGAAGGGCTCGAACCCGTTGAATATATCGCCGACTATTTCGCCGGCTGCGTGCTGATGCCAAAGCGACATCTCAAGGCTGCGTTCTTCAGCCTCAGCCAGAACCCGGCTGAGTTGGCCGAGCTCTTCGATGTTTCCGAGCTTGCCATGACTCGGCGCCTCTGCCAGCTGCACCTGAGCGACCAACCGCCGGCGCTCACGTGGGACGGACAGCAGCAGCCAGCGCCGGGTGCATTGCCTTCGAACGTTGACATCGCGCTCGACCTGCCCGGTAGCGAGGTACGAGCATGAACGCGGGGACTAACCATGACAGCGTCGGGGCGAACCAGCCATTGCTGCTGACAGTGCCGGAAGCCTGTGCCCAGCTCCGCATCAGCAGATGGATGTTCTATCGGCTGGTGCAAGCAAGGCAGCTGCGCACGGTGAAGATTGGTAGCCGACGCCTCGTAAGGCCAGAGGACGTGGCTAGCCTCCTCGAACACCTCAGCACCGAGGGAGGCGACCGATGAGCCGGCGCGCTAACGGTGAAGGATCGGTCTATCGACGCAAAGACGGCCGATGGGAAGGTGCCGCCTGGCTGCTCGACAGCGCTGGCAATCGCAAACGCATCCGCGTCTACGGGTCCACGCGGACAGAAGCCCACTCCCGACTGATTGAGAAACTTCATAGCGCCAATCACGGCGTGCCGGTCCCCGAACGTTCCTGGCGCCTAGCGGACTACTTCGACTACTGGCTTCCAATCGTGCGGAAGACACGGAAGCCCACGACGTACTTGCTCTACAAGGGCGTCGTCGAGAACCACCTTCGGAGTGGCATCGGCGGCAAGTCGCTCAGCAGTCTGAGTGTCACAGAACTGCAGCGCCACCTTCAGCGAGAACTCGACGCTGGCAAGTCAATTCGCACCGTGCAGAAGCAGCGCACGGTGCTGTCAGCAGCACTCACGCGTGCTCAACGAGAAGAACTCGTCGTACGCAATGTTGCACACCACGTCGAACTTCCCACCTACCGGCGACAGGAGATCCATCCCTGGTCCGCCGAGCAGGTCGCCACCTTTCTTAAGGTGGCCTCGGACGAGCCGTTCTATCCGATCCTGTTGCTGGTCGCGCTCTACGGACTTCGGCGAGGCGAAGTACTCGGGCTGCGATGGCTTGACATCGACTTCGAAGAGGAACGCATTCACGTCAGACAGCAGCTGCAACGCTATGACCGTGAACTACACGTCGGGCCGCTCAAGACCAACGCCGGCTGCCGCGACCTCCCGCTGCTCGGGCTAGCCCGAGAGGCGCTGCTCGCCCACCGCCCGAACGAAGTGTCCGATGACGCACTGGTCTTCCTGAGTAAATTCGGCAACCCGATCGAGCCCGGCAACGTGCTACGCGCCTTCAAACGGATCAGCAAACACAACGGCCTGCCGACAATCACCCTGCACCAGCTACGACACACCACGGCGACGCTACTCAAGAACACGGGACTGCCGACACGGGATGCCCAGCTCGTACTCGGCCACGCGAACATCACCACGACTCAGCAGCTCTACCAACATGCCGACATCAGTGGGCAGGTCAGAGCATTGGAACAACTGCAGGATGTGCTTGTTGGTGACGGTCGCCGTAGCCGTCGAAACCAGCCGTCAAGCGGCAGAAACGGCAACGACTTCAGGATGATTCAATCTGGTGGCTCCTCCCAGACTCGAACTGGGGACACGCGGCTCTTCAGCTTTACAGGGGTCAGCGTGCCACAGAGTCTGACCGACGTTAAGTTGTTTGTTCGACAACGTATGTGCGTGCTGTTGCTTGGTGGAGCTGCCGTCATTTGCAGCCGTCAGGTCGCACTGCCAACTATCGATAGGCATGCCAATTCACTATCGATGCAATTGAATGCGAAAACTCCCGGCAATGTCGCGCGACTTTGATATCATTTAAGAATGAGATGGACAATGCAATGACCTCATCCAGACCGACGCCTGGGTTTAGGGGCGTATTCATAGGAATAGACCGATACGATTCGCCCGAGATTGGCAACCTTGCGTCAGCAGCTCGTGATGCCACGGCCTTACATGCACTGTTCTCCGACAACCTGGGCGGCGCCTGCACGCTTATCACTGATAGTGATGCGACCACGCGACGCTTACGAGACGAACTGGACGCGCTGGCACACATTTGCACCGACGACGACTTCGTCGTCATAAGCTTTTCTGGTCACGGCAGCGATTCTCATGAGATTGTCACCTTCGACACCGACCGTTACAACATCTCCGGGACTGCTCTGGCGCTCAGCGAGTTCACCGATCTAATCTCGGCCATCCCCGCGAAGCATCTGCTCATCGTGTTGGATTGTTGCTTCTCCGGCGGTGCCGGAGCCAAGGTACTCCACGCAACGCACCTGCCCCGCGGAACGAAGGGTGGCCTGCCGTTGTCAACCGAAGCGTTCATGAAGCAGATGACAGGTAAGGGACGGGTCATTCTGACCGCATCCACGGCGGATCAGGAAGCGTGGGAGGATCCCCGACTTGGACATGGCTATCTCACGTACTACCTACTTCAGTCGTTGCTCGGCGCGACCGGTGATCCCGCGAGTGGGAGCGTGAATCTGCTAGATCTTCTCAAGTACGTGATCGAAAGCGTGCGCTCGGGCGCCTCGGGCACCTACGGGGCACGGCAGGATCCGACACTCCGAGGCCAGTGGGACGGCGAGGTGACCTGGCCTGTGTTTGCGCCAGGTCCGATCTACAGCGCACTCTTCCCATCGGCTCATGCCGCCCCCGCCACCCGCAATATCCAGAGTCTGGCGCCATATGGCCTCCCGGCTTCCATTCTGGACACCTGGTCTGCAGCGATGCCCGGCCTCAACCAGCTGCAGCAAGACGCCATCAACCAAGCCGGCCTGCTCGACGGACGAAACGTTCTCGTCATGGCTCCCACATCGTCAGGCAAGACCATGATCGGTGAACTAGCCGCATTGCGTGCAACTCAAGTAGGCGGCCGATCGGTGTTCTTGCTCCCGACTAAAGCATTGGTCAACGAGCAGTATGAGCGCTTCAATCGAACTTATGGCCCATCCGGCATTCGAGTGCTGCGAGCTACAGGAGATCACAATGACGAAGTGGGTGCGCTTCTGCGCGGCCAATTTGACATCGCGATCTTGACATACGAGAAGTTCACCGGTCTCGCTCTTGCCCAGCCACATCTGCTCCGCATCGTGTCGGTCGTCGTCGTCGATGAGGTGCAGACCATCGTTGACCGCAGCAGGGGCCAAGGTCTTGAGCTGCTTCTGACCCTCATCAAGAGCCGCAAGGATGAAGGGGTCGAACCGCAGATCATCGCCCTCTCCGCCGTGTTGGGCGAACTGAATGGGCTCGACAGCTGGCTGGATGCCGTCTTACTGAAGACCGCCGAGCGTCCCGTTCCGCTCGACGAGGGCGTGCTGGACAGGTCGGGGAACTATCACTTCATTGACGCAGATGGCAACGAAAGCACTACGCAACTAATCAACTCGCCATGGGGGGATCCACGCGCCCAGACGCTCCTCGTACCTCTTGTTCAGAAGTTGGTTGGCGACGGTCAGCAAGTGATCGTCATCCGAGGCGAGCGCGGCGCCGCTCGCGGTGCGGCCGCGTACTTAGCCCAGTCACTCGGACTCGCGCCTGCGACGAAAGCCCTCGAAGAGCTTCCGACCGGAGACCCCACGCAGTCCACCGACCTCCTACGACAGACGCTGGCTGGAGGCGTTGCCTTTCACATCTCTGACCTCGGCAGGGATGAACGTCGAGTGATTGAAGAGCATTTCCGAGCGCCGGATAGCCAAATCCGAGTTGTCGTCGCAACGACCACGTTGGCTCAGGGCATCAACATGCCAGCTGAGACTGTCATCATGCCAGAGCTGAACCGGCGAATCGGGGGCGGGACCGTTGGTTGGTACACCGTCGCCGAATACAAGAACATCGCCGGACGCGCCGGACGGCTCGGGCTGACGGACCGGGGCCGAGCCATCGTCCTGGCCTGGGACAGTGCCACGGCAAACACCATCTGGAGCCGCTACATTACGGGCGTTCCAGAGGACATCCACTCGACGCTTCTGGGCGACGGAGTCGATCTCTACTCGGTCGTGCTTCGGATCGTCACAATCGCTGCAGAGCGTTCATCGGACCACTCGGTAGCCGTAGATAGCGTCGTGGCCATTTTGGCCGACAGTCTCGCTGCGCATCAGGCGAGGCTAAGCGGTGGCGCCGATGCATTCTCTCGGGCGCAGATACAGGACGCCATCGCCGAGCTCCAGCAGGTTGGCCTGCTTGAGGTGCTTGATCAAGACCGAACGAAGCTTTCAAGCCTCGGCCAAGTTGTGGCGACTGGCACGCTCAGCGTGACTTCCGCAGTTCGCGTCGCCGCCACTCTTCGGCAGACTCAGCCTGCTGAGCTCAACGCCGTGACTATTCTTGCCACAGCACAGATCACAGAGGAACTCGATGCCACTCGACTGAACGTCAATAAGAAGGGCGTTCAGAAGGAACTGAACACATACCTCAACGACCTTAGTAGCCGTGGCGCGGCACATTCTGTCATGAATCAACTGACAAACGCTGCGCCGGTAGCCGCGGCCGCCCGTGCCAAAAAGGCAATCGCTTGTCTGCTCTGGACTTCCGGTGTTGCGCTCGGCCAAATCGAACAGTACGTCATGCGGCACTACTTCGACCGAAACGCGAGCGGCCCGATCGGTGGCGTCACCTCCCGCACCCATGACGTCATCGGGACAGTTCTCGCCATGATTGCCGAAATCCATCCGACCGTTGACATCGAGAATCTAGTCAATCTTCTGCCGATTCAACTCGAGCTAGGAGTCACGCCGGCCTCGGCACGCCTTGCCCTGGCAGGGGCAGATCTGCGCCGCGAGGACTACATGCGATTGACACAGGCAGGATTGTTTGAACTCGACGACATCGCAGGCGCTGGCGACGATCTCCTCTTGCCCTTGGTTCATGACGACTTGGCCTCTGTTCGGTCGCTACGCGCCGCCGTCACCAAGTTGAGGTCGGCGGCGCCCTTGCCATCGCTCGATCAACTTCTTGGTCCAGTGGAAGATGCCGAATGAAACTTGGGCTGTTGCGCCTGCCTGGTCCCCATGACTCAACACACCAGGTTCGGAGCGAGCCCAACCACTTTTGACTGAGGAACAGCTGGGTGCCGAACCAGCTTCGACCACGAGACATTGGAGAATCCAGCATGAACCAGGCACACGGCGCCGGATCAAATTCGGTGCGAAGCGAGTCGAGCACATCCATAACCTTCGCAATCTCGTATGTACGCGTCTCCACCAAGGAACAGGCTGAGCGCGACGGTGACCCCGAGGGCTTCTCCATCCCGGCCCAGCGAGAGGCTAATCGCCGGAAGGCTGAATCGCTGGGTTCCGTCATCATCGATGAGTTCGTCGACCGAGGTGAGTCGGCACGATCATCAGCCCGACCCGAACTGCAGAAGATGCTGGCCTACGTGAAGGCGCATCCGGAGATCAGCTATGTCATCGTGCACAAGGTCGACCGCCTCGCACGGAACCGGATGGACGACGTCGAGATCAACCTCGCGCTGCAGCAGTCTGATGTGACGCTGGTGTCGGCCACTGAGAACATCGACGAGACGCCGTCCGGCATGCTGCTCCACGGCATCATGAGCTCCATCGCGGAGTTCTACTCCCGCAACCTCGCCACCGAGGTCACCAAAGGCATGAACCAGAAGGCGATGGGCGGCGGCACACCCGGAAGAGCGCCTCTCGGCTATCTGAATGTGCGCACTACCAACGCCGACGGACGCGAAGCCCGGACTATAGCCCTCGATCCCGAGCGGGCTGACCTGATCGGATGGGCATTTGAGGCGTACGCCACCGGCGACTGGTCAATCGTCCGACTCGCCGACGAACTGGAGCTGCGCGGCCTGACCAATCGCCCGTCGCCGAAATTCCCAGCGCGCCCGGTCCGAACCAGCCACCTCTACGGCATCCTGACTCATCCGTATTACAAGGGCGAGGTCGTCTGGCGAGGAGCGCGATATCCAGGGCGCCATCCACAGCTTGTGGATACTGCAACATGGAATCAGGTGCAGTCAGTCCTCGAAGCCCACGCTGCGGCCGAGAAACAGCGAGTTCACCTGCACTACCTCAAGTCGTCTGTCTACTGCGGAGACTGCGGCTCGCGGTTGGTGATCACAAACGCCAAGAATCGGCATGGAGCTGTCTATCCGTACTTCGTTTGCGTTGGGCGGCATCAGAAGCGCACTCCCTGCACACGGAAAGCCATGCTCATCTCAGTCGTCGAGGCGTTGATCGAGGACTACTACGACCAGGTGCAGCTCGCACCTGAACTACGTGCACAGATCGAAGCCGAACTCCTCCGCGACCTCAGCGCAGCACGCAGTGAGACAGAGGCACAGGAGCGAGAACTTCACAGCCAACAGCAGCGCCTGACTCACCAGCAGACCAAACTGCTCCAAGCCCACTATGCCAGCGCGATTCCTCTCGATCTCCTGAAGTCAGAGCAAGACCGAATCACAGCCCAGCTCGAAACTATCGGGAACCGCCTCGACGCTAGCAAGACGCGCTTCGACGAGATCGAACGGAACCTCAAGACAGCTCTCGACTTCGCCAGCAACTGCCACGCGGCCTACCTCCGCGCCAACGACCACACCAGGCGGCTCCTCAACCAGGCCTTCTTCGAAAAGCTGTACATAGAGGAGGACGGCGTAAGAGGCTACTTCGCAGGGCCGTTCAAGACGCTACTGGGCCTCGCCGAAGGCTGTGAGACGTCCGACGACTCCACTCAACCGCGCCAGCGCGAAATGTCCAGTTCCGACCATCGTTCGCGATCCGTGGTCGATTCGACCGAACACCACACCAGTCGTCACTTGGTGCGCCGCCCACGAACGACAAAACCCCCGCACATGGGTCAAAAGTGCGGAGGTTTGAAACAGACGTCTTTGGTGCGCCCGACAGGATTCGAACCTGTAACCTCTTGATCCGTAGTCAAGTGCTCTATCCGTTGAGCTACGGGCGCTGGTACTAGTTCGGTACCGGTTCGCCGAAGCGCTCCTGTACCGACGAGTGAGTCTACAGGGCGATGCCAGCCCTTTTGACCACCCCCAGTTGAGCCAGCGGACACCCCACGCCAACCCGTCGTACACCTCTCAGAATGCGGTCGACCAGCCCACCCCACCACGACACGCGGGAGCAAGTTACTACCGAGAGTTACGATTCAGCATGCGGATCGCACAGAAACGGTTACAGTGACCTTAGATACCCCCATCACTGACAACTGTTGACGACGACAACGTTTCGCAGATCGGACACTTGGTTCCTGGCCATGACAGCCAACGCTGTAACTCAAGACGACAAGCTCATCGACGACTGGCTCAGCATCGTCGATAGTGTTGAGCGTGCCCAGCGCCGGATGCTCATCGACATCGAGCGAAGCGGCGTCTCGCCGGCAACCTTCCAGGTTCTGCAGCTTCTTCTCCGCGCCGAGGACCACCGTCTGCCCATGAGCCGGCTGGCCAAATCCCTGTCGATGACCGGCGGAGGCTTCACCAAGCTCGCCGACCGGATGGCCCGTGACGGCCTCATCGACCGCCGGCACTCCGACACCGACCGTCGTGTGATCCGGGCCCAGCTCACCGAGCAGGGCGAGCAGCTGGCCATCGAGTCGGTCCAGCGGTTCCGCGAGAGCCTCTCGGACTACCTGCTTCCCTCAATGTCACCGGCCACGGTGCATGCCCTGGCCCAGGCGATGAACGCCCTCAGCGACTCGCTGGCCACCGAGTTCATCACCGGTCTCGACGAGAGTGTCTTCGAGGTCGTCGCCACCCCCCGCGACCCTTCGCTGCCCGACCGCCGCAGCGGGCGCAACGGACGCGAGCCCTGGACCGACGCCCAGCGGGCAGCGCATCGCGCCGCGCTGGAGGCTGAGATCGAGGCCGCCGAGAACGCGACAGCTGCCGCCCCCACTCCCCCGCCAAGTTCTGATCTTCCGAGTCATGACCCTCACTTCGGGACGATCGAGTAGGCCCGCACGCCGAGCAGCGAATCGAGCAACCCTGGTTGTGCTCCTGATCGTCCTGCTTGGTGCGTGGCTAACCCATAAGTACGGCGGGAAGTCCGCGGTCGACAAGGCCACCGAGGACCCCATTCTCACCACCGTGCGCACCGGGCTCACCGTCGACCAGACGCTCCACCTGCCAGCCGGCGTGCGACCGACGGCCGACGAGATCAACATGCAGCGGGCCAGCAGCACGTCGGCTATCCAGTCGTTCTTCACCGGCGCCGCCGCCGCCCAGGAGCTCGACAGCCTGGAGGAGACGCTCTCCAAGGAGGCCGCGCAGCAGCCGACCATCCTCGGGGCCGGCATCGAGAACCTGACTTTCCGCTCGGTAACCGTGAAGGGCCCGACCGCCACTGTCGCCTGCACGCTGACGACCTGGACGCGCTACACCGTCACCGACCCGGCCGGCAACACCGTGCTCACCGAGCCCAAGGCCACCGTCACCGCGAACCTGACCCTGGTCAAGAACCCGGCCGGACGCTGGTTGATCACTACCTACAAGGCTGCGTCGGCCAGCGCGTCCGGCTCCGCTGAGCCGCAGTAAGCGCCGCACCCGCAAACGCGCGGAAGCCGCCAGCGCAGACGAGCACGCGACAAGCCCATAGAACGAAGAAGTCCCGCAATCGCGAAGATTGGGGGACTTTCTACGTCTAGAACAGCATCCAAACAACTGGGCGGAGGCTCGGGGATTTGAACCCCGGATGGGCTTGAGACCCAAACCGCATTAGCAGTGCGGCGCCATAGACCGGACTAGGCGAAGCCTCCTGTGGCCTCCAAGACAAGAATTTTCCTTGCTTTGGCTACCAGCGCGCCAGCTTACCAAGGGATTCGACCCGCGCCCAACGCAGGGGCGACGCCTCTCGATCAGGAGCGACCGAAGAGGCGCCCAAGGAAGTGCGGACGCACGAGGAACGCTTCGGCCTCCAGTGCTGCAATCACGATCCGGGGCAGATCCCGCGTGGCCGGGAACGAGAGAAAGCGGGGCTCCCAGTCGGGGCGGAACTTCACGTTGAAGCGGTAGAGCGACTCGATCTGCCACCAGCGAGACGCGAACATCAGCACCGAGCGCCAGGCCCGGATGATCGGGCCGGCGCCGATCTTCTCGCCCCGTTCGATCGCGTCGCGGAAGACTGCGAAGTTCAGCGACACCCGCCGCACCCCCAACTCCTGGCCGGCCTGAATCAGGTGCGTGATCATGTACTCGTTCAGCCCGTTGTCGGCCGTCCGGTCGCGGCGCATCAGATCCAGCGAGAGCCCGTCCTGACCCCACGGGGCGAAGTTGAGCATGCCCCGCAGAACCCCGTCCGCATGAGCCGTCGTGACGACACACTCCGGGTCAGACGGGTCACCCAGCCGCGACAGCGCCATGGAGAACCCGCGCTCCGTCTTGGCTCCGCGCCAGGCGTCAGCCACCGCGAGCAGCTCGCGAAACTCGTCCGGGTCGATGTCCTTGGCCCGCCGCACCTGGACGTCGTAGCCGGAGCGGGCCACCCGAGTGCATGCCTGTCGAACGCCACGCATCGCGCGCCCCTCGAGGCTGAACTCGCTCACGTCGACGATCGCCTCGTCACCCAGTTCGATAGCCGAGAGGCCGTACTCGCGCCGGAAGACGATCGCGCCGAGTTCACTGCAGCCAACCACTGCCGGCGTCCAGGCGTAGGACTCGACCATCTCGCGGTACGCCGCGATCGCGCCCGGCCACGCCTCCGGATCACCGATCGGATCCCCACTGGCCAGCGCCACCCCTTGCACCACGCGGTAGGTGATGGCGGCCTTCCCCGTCGGCGACCAGATCACCGACTTGTCCCGCCGCAGCGCGAAGTAACCCAGCGAGTCCCGGTACCCCTGCTTCGCCAGCAGTGCTCGCAGCCGCTCTTCGTCGTCGATGGAGAGACGGGAGATGTGCTCGGACGGACGCAGCGCCAGGATCACCACAAGCACGACAGTGAGGAGTGCGAAACCGAAGAGCGTGTAGTGGAAGATGTCGTCGAAGCGCTCGCTCTTCAACTTCACCGGCCCGTTGACGCCGACGAGCGCGTAGAGGACCTCCTGCAGACGCTTCCAGAACGACGGGTCGCCGACGACCATGCGCGGGTAGAAGTACAGCAGGGCCATGCCGTAGACGATCGCCACCGCGAAGAACTGGATGAAGATCTTCACAGCGACCCAGCGCGTCGCCGGATCGGACTTCGCGGTGAAGCGGGACCGCGCGGTGATCAGAAGTACCAGCAGAACAAGCACAAAGAGCACTTCACCGACGTGCCGCCCCTTGAGGAGGTGGCCGATGGTGAGCACCACCGTCGCCACCACCGCGACCCGCCACGCCAGGCGTTTGCGCTTACGCAGGCCCGCAGCAACCCGCAGCAGCACCAGCCCGGTACAGGCGACGACGGCCGTCGCAGCTGCACTCCCCGGCACCGGCAGAATCCGCACCAGGTACGTGACCCGGAAGCGCTCGTCCGGCCAGAAGGCGTCCAGGAGGGTCAGGATCCCGAGCAGCATGGCGACGGTGGAGATGATGCCCGGCGAGTGCGCGAGGTAGCTGGCGCGGAAGCGCTCCCAACGTCCGGCACTGGACGGGGGCGCCTCGCCCGGGCCGCCGTGCCGCTTCTGCTGCGCAACTGCAGCCACTGTAGATCCGCTCCCGTTTACTGCCGAAACACTGACTTACTCGGTCGAGGTAAGAATACGCGGGGAGCGTGTGAAGTCGGCCTACCCTGTGGACAACTGCGGGCGGTTCAGCGCTTCGCCAGTGCCTTATCCACAGGCTGCTCCGTCGCCTTCAAAGCGGGCTTGGAGGCGGTCTTCGCGGCGGCTGGTTTCGCCTGTAGCGACGGGATCAGGACGCCGTCGACGATGCGGGTGATGTCGGCCCCGGTGACGCGGCGTCCGACCAGCAGCATCTGATGGGTCAGCATCGCCGGCAGTACCTGCGCGACCAGATCAAGGTCGACGTCAGCACTCACTTCTGACCGGCGCACGCCTCGTTCGAGCAGAGCGACGACGGCACGATGGGTCGGCTCATGCATGCGTTCCTTCATCGCGCCGGCGGCCTTGGCGTCACGGTTCGCTTCGCAGCTAATCGCCCGCATCGCCTCGCCGGCGGCGTCGACGAACTCGACGATGCGCCGCCCCAGCGCGATCAGGGCCGCGCGGGTGGTGACGCTCTCGGGCAGGTTGTCGAACGTGCCCCGCTCGCTCTCGGCGTCCAACCGGGCCAGGAACGCGTCGAGCACCAGGTCCTGCT
The DNA here is from genome assembly GCA_900100325.1 of Frankineae bacterium MT45. Taxonomy (NCBI): domain Bacteria; kingdom Bacillati; phylum Actinomycetota; class Actinomycetes; order Frankiales; species Frankineae bacterium MT45. Next base: position 753,080 of record LT629697.1, on the reverse strand, counting down.
TATTCGGCCAGCGGCGGTAGATGCTCGCCTTCCCAGTCTTGGCCCGGGCGGCGACCGCGTCGATGGTGAGGCCGGTGTACCCCTGCTCCGCGAGCTCCGCGAAGACCGCCTCTCGGATCGCCTGCTCCAGCGCGGCGCCGCGCTTGCGCGAGCGCAGACCCGCGATGGCGTTCATTGCGATGGCGGCCGGACAGTTCTCCGGCAGGCCCTCGGCAACGACCGGCAGCTGTGGGGTCGCGACATCGACGATCAGCGGCTTACCTCGCATCGTTGTCAGACCCCCAGTCAATAATCATTGGTGACGATAGTGCACGGTTGCGTACCTTAGATCAATAGGACTATCTTACTCTGTTAAGAGACGAAGACGTCCCTTAAACGTCGACATCGCTCACCTTTCCGTAGCTTCATCCGAGTTCGAAACGGAGCATCCCGTGTCCGGGACCGACCAAAAATCCTCAGCTGCTACCTCAACTGCGCGGCGCACCATCCATCCAGGGCTCGTACTGCTGATCATCGCGGGCGCCCAGGTGATGGTCGTGCTCGACGCCACCATCGTGAACATCGCACTCCCCTCGATGGGCGAGTACTTCGGTAAGAACCAGACCGATATGACGTGGGCGCTCAACGCCTACACCCTGGCCTTCGGCACCGGGCTTCTGCTCGGTGGTCGATCCGGTGACCTGCTGGGTCGGCGCAAGATGTTCATCATCGGCCTCGGCCTCTTCTCGCTGGGCAGCCTCCTCGGCGGCCTCTCCTTCCACTTTGGTTTCCTGCTCTTCGGACGGGTTATCCAGGGCTTCGGTGGCGCCATCGCCTCACCCACCGCCCTGTCGCTGATCACGACCTCCTTCGAGGAGGGCGAGGAGCGGAATCGCGCGATCTCGGTCTACGCCGCCGTCTCCGGCGCCGGTGCAGCCGTCGGCCTGCTCCTCGGAGGCATCCTCACCGAGTACCTGACCTGGCGCTGGGTCCTCTTCGTGAACGTCCCGATCGGCATCCTGCTCATGATCGGCGCGTTCCTGTACCTGCACGAGAGCGAGCGTCTGAAGGGGAAGTTCGACTTCATCGGAGCCGTCGCCTCGGCGCTGGGCATGTTCATGCTGGTCTACGGCTTCATCCATGTCGCTCATGACGGTTGGGCCAACACCGAGACGTACTTGCTCTTCGGCGCCGCGGCCGTTCTGTTGATCGGCTTCGTCTACTTCGAGGCGAAGGTGGCCAAGGAACCGATGATGCCGATGCGCATCTTCGCCAACCGCAGTCGCTCCGGTGCCTACATCGTGATGCTCGTCGTGGGTGCGGCCATGTTCGGCCTCTTCTACTTCGTCACGTACTTCATCCAGCAGGTGCTCGGCTACAGCGCCCTCAAGGCCGGCTTCGCCTTCCTGCCGGTGGCGATCACGATCGGCATCACCGCTCAGATCGCCGGCAAGGCACTCCCCAAGGCCGGCCCCAAGGCACTCATCACCGGTGGCACCGCTCTGCTGGTGGTGGCGATGCTGCTGCTCTCGACGGTCACCGCCGAGAGCACCTACCTCGGGAAACTGCTGCCCGGAATGATCATTCTGGCCATCGCGATGGGCTTGATCTTCGTCCCGATCACCAGCGTCGCGGTCTCCAACGTGCGTAACACCGACGCCGGCCTCGCCTCGGCGCTGCTCAACGTCGGTCAGCAGGTGGGTGGCGCGATTGGCCTGTCGGTGCTGGCAACCGTCGCTGCCACCACGGGGAAGAACTACGCCAACGACCACATCGCGGACGCAGGCAAGGCCGTGGCCACCCTCCCGACTGAAATGCAGCAACCCGTGCAGGGCTTCCTCGCCAGTTCAGGCGGAAAGGCACCGCAGCCCGACCAGATCCAGGCGTTCATTCACAGCCAACCCGCTACCGACCAGGCGACGCTGCAGCACTTCTTCGGACCGGACGGCGCGCTGCAGTCGATGTTCACTGCGCACGTCCAAGCCCACGCGTCTTCGATGGGCTTCCTCACCGCCGCGATCTTCGCAATCGTCGCCCTGGTGGTGGCGGCCACGGTGATCAACGTCAAGAAGGAAGATCTGCCGACTGGCAGTGACGAAGGCGCACCGGTCATCGTCTGATTCGGCGTTTCGGTAGCAGGGGCTGACGAAACCGGTCAACTCCTGCTACCGTCCCCGAATGGCGCAACTTAGATACCAAGCTGAACGTAAGTTAGGCGTGGGTGAGGTTGGGCCATCGAAGAGCCCGTCCCGGGCGCCTCGAATCCTCACCAGCAGCTCCAACCGCGACCACGTCCACCGCTACGCCGGCGGCAAGGGGCGCAACCTCTACGAACTCAGCCGGCGCGGAGTCCGGGCGAACGGCGCCGACGGCTTCGAAGTGCCGAGTTGGGCGGCGATCGGCAGCGACGTCTTCATCGCGGTGATCGCCGATCTCCGGAAGCACGGTCTCAGCTCCGCTGACGCGGTGATGATCCGATCGCTGATCCTGGAAGCAGAACTCCCGGCCGCCGTGCACAATCAGATCGACGCCGCCTATGCCCACGTCGGAGGCGGGGCCGTCGCCGTCCGGAGCTCGGCCGACCAGGAGGACGGGGCGAACCTCTCCTTCGCGGGCCAGTTCGACACCTGCCTCAACGTCATCGGAGTCGAGGCGGTCCGGGCCGCGGTACTGACCTGCTGGGCGTCCGCCTTCTCCGATCGGGCTGTGCAGTACCGGCGAGCTCACGGCATCCCCGACGACGACGTCGACATGGCCGTGGTGATCCAGCGGATGGTCCCGGCCGAGACCGCTGGCGTGCTCTTCACGGCACACCCGACCACCGGCTCCCCCGACAAGTTTCTCCTCTCCGCGGTCTACGGCCTCGGCGAGGGGCTCGTCTCCGGGCAGGTCGACGCCGACACTCTCACGCTCGACGCCGCCTCGGGCGAGGTGCTTGACCTCGCGCTCGGCGAGAAGCTGGAACGCTACGACCCGGCGCCCGGATCGGCCGATAGCGGCGGGATCGAGCCGACGCACGTCGAGCCCGGGCTCCGCGACGCCCAAGCCCTCACCCCGACCCAGGTGCGCCAATTGCACCGGGTCGGCAAACTCGTCACCGATCACTTCGGCGCTCCGCAGGACATCGAGTGGGCCTTCACCGCCGACGCGCTGCACCTGCTGCAGAGCCGCCCGATCACCACAAGTTTCGAAACCGGTTCGCACCCGCCCGAGGACTGCACGCAGGGGAACCTGCAGGAGGATGTGCAGCTCTGGGACAACTCGAACCTGATCGAAAGTTTCAACGGCATCACCTCGCCGCTCACCTACACCGTCGCCAAGGAGATCTACTTCCGCGCCTACCGCAGCTACGCCGCATCGCTGGGAGTCCACGACGCCCAGCTCCGCCAGATCGATGCCTGGATGCCCGACATGCTGGGCGAATTTCACGGGCGAATCTACTACCAACTGCTACACCGCTACCGGATGCTGCGACTGGCCCCGCTCTACCCGCTGACCAGACGGGTACTGGAGGTGGCGCTCGGGGTCTCCGAGCCGATGCCGGACGCAATCCTCGACGAGCTGCAGCCGTTCACCTTCAGATCGAAGTGGCAGCAGCGTCAGCGACGGGGTAGATCGGCGGCCATCTTCGCCAGGCGTTACCTCACCAATAGCCACGAGATCAACGCGTTTGCCCAGCATTTCTATAGCAGTTACGACAAGTTCGACAGCATCAACTATGAGCGAATGACCAGCGAGGACATCTTCGCCACCTTCCGCCTGATGGAGGAGGAGCTCGTCGACAGCTGGGGACCGACGATGATCGGCGACGACAGTGTGCTCATCACCGTCGGGCTGCTGCACCTGCTGACCCGGCGCTGGATTCCCGACGCTCCGAGCTGGCTCATCTACGCCGCCGTGACTCCCGGGGCCGACGTCGAGTCGGCCGGCCCCGCCGAGGCGATCCGAGACCTCGCGGCCTACCTGCGCGCGCACGAGGAACTCGCGAAGCTCGTCTCGACGACACCGCCGAAGCAGGTCTACGAACGGCTCGTCGCCGGAGATCACCCTGAATTCTTCAGCCTCTTCAACGACTACGTCCGCAAGTACGGCTACCGCAGTACCGACGAACTAAAGCTTGAGGTCGCCGATCTCCGCGAGGATCCGACGGTGCTGCTACCCATGCTGCGCAACGCGCTCAACGAACCGCCCCCGCGCAGCACCGCCCACGACCCGGACCGCTACCTCCGCACGCACCTGAACCTCCCCCAGCGCCTCCTCTACAACCGATTGCGCGCCAAGGGGTCGCGGCTACTGGCTAATCGGGAGCGCCTGCGCTTCTGCCGGACGCGGGCCTTCGGGCTGGCCAAGCGCATGTGCCGCGCGATCGGTCGCGACCTGGCCGCCCGAGGCATTCTGGACGCCTGGGACGACATCTTCTACTTGGAATTCAACGAATTGCGCAACTACTTCGACGGGCAACTCCCGGCCGAGGCGCTCCCCGGCTTGATCGCCGAGCGGCGGGCTCGACGGGTCGAGGACGCTATGTTGATCGCGCCGCCGCGCTTCGAGACCCGGGGCAATCCGCCGCGCTACTCGTGGCGACGGGTCGACGAGATCGACCCGGATGCCGCGCAGGTCAGCGAGCTTCGCGGCGTCGCCTCCTGCCCGGGCGTCGTCGAGGGAGTGGCGGTGGTGGCCGAGACCCCGCAGGATGCCACCGGTGGGATCCTCATCGCCTACCGCACCGACCCGGGCTGGATCGCCGCTCTGGCCAACGCGACGGCACTTCTGGTTGAGCGGGGTAGCCCACTGACCCACGTCTGTGTGGTCGCGCGGGAACTCGGCATCCCCACGATCGTCCAGGTGCCCGGCCTGACGGAGCGGATCAAGACCGGCAGCCGGCTGCGGATCGACGGTGCCACCGGGGTGATCCAGATCCTCTCCGACCCAGCCGTCGCCCAGCCGAACGCGGACCCCGCCGTCACACAGCCGAACCGCCGCTCCACGCCGCCGACGTCAGCACTCGATGACGTTCACCGCCAGGCCGCCTCGTGACGTCTCCTTGTACTTGTCCTTCATGTCGGCGCCGGTGTCGCGCATCGTCTTGATCACCTTGTCCAGACTGACGATGTGCTCACCGTCGCCGCGCAGGGCGATCCGCGCGGCGTTGATCGCCTTCACGGCCGCCATGGCATTCCGCTCGATGCACGGCACCTGAACCAGCCCGCCGATCGGGTCGCAGGTGAGTCCGAGGTTGTGCTCCATCCCGATCTCGGCCGCGTTCTCCACCTGCTGAGGGGTCCCACCCAGCACCTCGCAGAGCGCACCGGCGGCCATCGAGCAGGCCGACCCGACCTCACCCTGGCAGCCCACGTCGGCGCCGGATATGGAGGCGTTCTGCACGTACAGCACGCCGATCGCGGCCGCGGTGAGCAGGAAGCGCACCACTCCGTCGTCGGAGGCACCCGGGACGAAGCGGATGTAGTAATGCATGACCGCGGGCAGGATTCCGGCCGCGCCATTGGTCGGCGCGGTGACGATCCGCCCGCCGGCCGCGTTCTCCTCATTGACGGCGAGCGCGAAGAGGTTGACCCAGTCCATCACCCGGAGCGGGTCAGTGGAGAACTGCTCCTGGCAGAGATTGGCGTACAGCTCAGGGGCCCGTCGACGCACCCGCAGGCCGCCCGGCAGCACCCCTTCACTCGCCAGCCCGTTGCGCACGCACTCCTGCATGACGTCCCAGATACCCAATAATCCTTGACGAATCTCGTCCGGCGTGCGCCAGGACGTCTCGTTCGCCAGCATCACCGCGCTCACCGGGAGACCCTCGGTCGCGCAATGCTGCATCAGCGCGGCCGCAGTGTCGAAGGGGAACTGGACCGGCGTGGTGTCCTCCGCGATCCGGTCGGCGCCGGCCGCCGCCTCGTCGACCACGAACCCACCCCCGACCGAGTAGTACGTCCGTTCCCGCAGTGGCTCTTCGTCGTCCGAGAAGGCGTGAAAGCGCATGCCGTTCGGATGGAAGAGGAGGGTCTCGTGACGCTGAAAGAGCAGATCGTCGGGGCCGAAGTCGATCATCCGCCGCCCCAGCAGATTGAGGCGGGAAGCGGCGCGCACCCCACTCACCCGATCGGCGATGGCCGCGGTGTCGACGCCCTCGGGCGTCTCACCCTCCAGCCCCAGGATCACGGCCCGGTCGGTGCCGTGGCCCCGCCCAGTCGCGCCGAGAGAGCCGAAGAGCTCGACCCGCACCCGGGTCACGTCGTCGAGAAGCCCGTCGGCCGCGAGCCCGTCGGCGAAGGTGCGGGCGGCCCGCATCGGCCCGACGGTATGCGAACTGGACGGGCCGATGCCGATTGAGAAGAGGTCGAATGCGCTGATCGCCACGCACTCATCATGCGCCCGTCAACCGCCGACCGGGTCAATCAGGTTTTGGCAGGATGACCGGGAATCGCCGGTCATCCTGCCAAAAGCGGCAAGAACGGGGAGGTTAGACGACTTCCAGCGTCACGTTGATGTTGCCCCGGGTCGCCTTCGAATACGGGCAGAACTGGTGGGCCAGTTCGATGAGCTCCTGAGCCTTCTCGTCCTCGACGGCCGGGATGTTCACCTTCAACGTGACGGCCAGGCCGAAGCCACCGTCCTCGGACGGGCCGAAGGAGACCTCGGCGGTGACGGTCGAGTCGGAGGTGTCGATCCCCTGCGTCTTGGCCCGGTTGGCCAGCGCGCCCTGGAAGCAGGCGGCGTAGCCCGAGGCGAAGAGCGTCTCCGGGTTGACCTTCGGCTCCCCGCCGGATCCCGGCTGGCCGAGGTCGACGTCGATCAGCCCGTCACCACTCGTCACGTGCCCGGCTCGCCCACCCTTGGCGGTGGCGGTGGTGGTGTAAGCGACCTTGGTCAGCTCAATAGGCATGCTGGCGCACTCCTCAGATTGTGATTATTGGTGTTCCTACCTCCCACATTAGGGTGAACGGCGATGACCTCGATACGCCGCACCCCTCTGCACACCGCCACCGTCACCGCGATCAGCGACCTGACGCCCCGGATGCGGCGCGTCACGGTGACCGCCCCGACGCTGGTCGGGGTGGCGATCAACCCGGCCCAGGACGTCGAACTGGTGCTGGCCGAGCCCAGCGGCCGTCGGGTGAAGCGCCGCTACACGATCCGCTACGCGCGCCCCGAGGTCGGCGAGTGGGACCTGGACGTCCTGCTGCACCAGGAGGGCCCGGGCTCACAGTGGGCGGCCGACGCGAAACCGGGCGACCCGATCACCTTCTTCGGACCCCGCGGACGCCTTAAACTCACCGACGCCGACTGGAACCTCTTCGTCGGTGACGAGTCCTCGCTGCCGGCCATCACCGCGCTCGTCGAGGCACTCGACGGGACGGGGCCCTCCGGTCAGCCGCGCCGGGCCACCGCCTTCATCGAGGTAAACCACGCCGACGACGAACTCCCGATCCGCGCACGAGATGACGTCGAGCTGAACCTGCGCTGGATCCATCGTGGCCTGCTCCCCGCCGGAACACCGACCGCACTCGCCCCCCAACTCGACGCCTTCGTCAGTGACGGCGCGGCCGCCACCGGGGTCGGGCACGCCTACCTCCTCGGCGAGAGCCGCACCGTCGTCGCGCTCCGGGCCCACCTGGCCCCGCTCCAGCTCGCCACCGAGCAGATCTTCACCAAGGGCTACTGGAACCTCCCGCTCGGCTCAGACCGCTAACAACGCACTCAGGCGACCCGTACCGGCGGGTTCACAAGCCCCAGCATGTTCCGCATCCGGGCGGCTAATGCAAGTATCAACTGGTGAGCAGCCCGCGGGCCGGTCAGCCGGCGCAAGCATCGGACCTTGTCGACGTTCCCCGTCTGGTGACGGCTTACTACTCCGAACATCCCGACCCCGGGATCGTCGAGCAGCGGGTCACCTTCGGCACCTCCGGGCATCGCGGATCGGCCCTGAATACGACATTCAACGAGGACCACATCCTGGCCACCAGCCAGGCTATCTGCGAGTACCGCCAGACCCAGGGCATCGACGGTCCGCTCTTCCTCGGCGCCGACACCCACGCCCTCAGCGCCCCGGCCACCGCGTCGGCGCTCGAGGTCTTCGCGGCCAACGACGTCACCGTCCTCATCGACTCCCGCGACGGCTACACGCCGACGCCGTCGATCTCGCGGGCCATCCTCGACCACAACGCCGGCGCTCCGGCGCACCGGGCCGACGGGGTCGTGGTGACCCCCTCACACAACCCGCCGCGTGACGGCGGCTTCAAGTACAACCCGCCGGATGGCGGGCCGGCCGGCACCGAGATCACCGGCTGGATCCAGGACCGGGCCAACGAGATCATCGCCGGCGGCCTGCAGGAGGTGCGGCGCACCACGCTGGCCAAGGCACTCGCCGCCGACACCACCCAGCGTTACGACTTCCTCGATGCGTACTGCAGCGCGCTCCCGCAAGTCGTGGACATGGAGAGCATCCGCCGGGCCGGCGTGCGGATCGGCGCCGACCCGTTGGGTGGGGCCAGCGTCGCCTACTGGGGTGAGATCGGTTCGCGCTTCGGCCTGGACCTCACGGTGGTGAACCCGAGCGTCGATCCGACCTTCGGCTTCATGACGCTGGACTGGGACGGCAAGATCCGGATGGACTGCTCGTCGCCGTCGGCGATGGCCTCCCTCATCCGACGCCAGCACGACTTCGACGTGGCCACCGGCAACGACACCGACGCCGACCGGCACGGCATCGTCACCCCGGACGCCGGGTTGATGAACCCGAACCACTACCTGGCCGTCGCCATCCAGTACCTCTTCGCCCATCGCCCGGACTGGCCGGCCAGTGCGGCCATCGGCAAGACGCTGGTCAGCTCGTCGATGATCGACCGGGTCGCCAAGTCGCTCGGACGGACGCTGCTCGAGGTGCCGGTCGGCTTCAAGTGGTTCGTCCCCGGACTCCTCGACGGTTCGGTGGCCTTCGGCGGTGAGGAGAGCGCCGGCGCGTCGTTCCTCAAGCGGGACGGCTCGATCTGGACCACCGATAAAGACGGCATGATCCTCTGCCTGCTGGCGTCGGAGATCACCGCCGTCACCGGCCGCTCGCCGTCTCAGCACTACGACGACCTCACCGCGAAGTTCGGGGCACCGGCCTACGCCCGCGTCGACTCGCCGGCGTCCCGGGAGCAGAAGGCGCTCCTCGGCAAGCTCTCGCCGGAGCAGGTGAGCGCGACCGAACTGGCTGGCGAGACGATCACGGCCAAGCTCACGGCTGCGCCCGGTAACGGTGCCGGGATCGGCGGGCTGAAGGTGACGACGGAGTCGGGGTGGTTCGCAGCCCGTCCATCCGGCACCGAGGACGTCTACAAGCTCTACGCGGAGTCCTTTCGTGGGGCGACGCATCTGGCCGAGATCCAAGAGGAGGCTCGGGGCATCGTCTCCACCGCTCTCAACGCCCGTTGAGAGATGGTGACAAATTAGACGAACCGCCTAGGCGCAAGGCGTCATGTATCGGACAAATTGTTGGGGTGACCTGCTAAGTAAATCCCTTTTGCGACCTAAGTCGGATAATTGGTTGATCACGAAACCACACAACTCCGATGATCTGTTGCACAATGTGTCAGTAACGGACACCGGGTCGCTGCAGCAGGGATTGCGCGCGATTGGCGGACGCCCTACCGAATTTGCGGGTCACACGACGTCGGGGGAACAGAAATGAGCGCTGTACGGACGGCTCATCGGGATGACGACGATGCGCTCTACGCGTCGCTGGTGGTGGAGCCGACGTCCTCGATTCATCCACTCCAGTTCACCGCGCTCCCCGGCGAGAATGCCGTCGAGGTGATCCACGGCCGGGCCAGCGTCGAGCGGGCGCTGCTGCGCGCCGTGGCCAGCTGCCAGACCGAACTCACTTCCCTCTCGGCCGGGCGGGGCAAGGGCCGGTTGGCCCGGCCGCTGCGGCGCGCGGGCGAGACGGCCCGGCACAACGGCGCGGTGAATCGGGCGATCTTTCACTACGCGGAGCTACGCGACGAGGCCACCTCGGAGTACCTGCGGGAGATGACCCAGGATGGTGCACAGGTCCGCCTGACGCGTGTCGTTCCCGGGCAGGGACTGGTCGTCGATCGCCGCACCGCTCTCATCCCCTTCTCCTCGGACGAGACACCGGAGGAGGTCTCGCTGGCCATCGTGCGCGAGACCGCGACGGTCGGGTGGGCGCTGGCCTGCTTCGAGCAGTTCTGGATGACGGCCACCCCGATCGAGGAGGTGCCGGGGTGGGCCGAGTGCTCCTCACCGGCCGGCCGGGTACGCCTGGACCCGACCCGGGTGAAGATCCTGCGACTGATGGCCGAGGGCGAGAAGGACGAGGTGATCGCCCGGCGGCTGTCGATCTCGGTGCGCACCTGCCGTCGTCACATCGCCGACTACCTCGAGCAGGTCGGGGCGGCCAGCCGATTCCAGGCCGGTGTCATCGCCGCCCAGAGCGGGCACCTGCGCCCCCGCCGGTAAGCCAACGCCCGGGCCCGCACAGCCATCACGCAGCCCGGCGCCGTAGCAGCCGGCCTTGCGCAGCTGGCCTCGCGCAGCCGGGCGCCGCTTGATCAGACGTCGAGTGCGCGCAGGTCGTTCTTCAGCACCTTGCCGGTGGCGTTGCGCGGCAGCTTCTCCAGGAATCGGACATCACGGGGAACCTTGTAGCGGGCCAGGTTCTCCTTGACGAAGGCCCGGACGCCCTCGTCATCGAGCTTGGCATCCTCCTTCAGCACCAGGAACGCCGCCAGTCGCTGCCCGAAGGCGTCGTCCTCGACACCGAGGACGGAGACATCGAGGACGTCCGGGTGGCTGATGAGGAGGTTCTCCACCTCGAGCGGGAAGACGTTCTCACCGCCGGAGACGATCATGTCGTCGTCGCGCCCGTCGACGAAGAGACGCCCCTTCGCGTCGAAGTGCCCGACGTCGCCGCTCGACAGCAGGCCGTCAATGATCTGCTTGTTCCCCCCGTCGGTGTAGCCGCCGAAGGCGAGGCTACTGCCGGCGAAGATGCGCCCGACGACACCAACCTCCTTGATTTCATTGTTGTTCTCGTCGTAAAGACGAACCGTGCAGCCGTGCGGTGGGTACCCGACGGTGCCGGGCGCCTCCCGCCAGTCCTGCGGGGTGGCCACCGTGATGACGGCGACCTCGGTCGAACCGTAGAGGTTGTGGATGACGTCGCCCCAGAGCGAGGTGACGCGCTGGCCGAGCTCGGGCGAGAGAGCGGAGCCGGCCAGGAAGATGATGCGCAGCGGCGAGAGGTCGTAGCGCCGGATCGTCTCGTCGGGGAGGTCGGCCATCCGCTGCAGCATGGTCGGGACGGCCACCAGCGCGGTACAGCGGTGCTCGGCCATCGCGGCCATGGTGGCTTCGGGGTCGAAGCGACGCCGCACGACCAGCTTCGCGCCGAGCGAGAAGGCCATGATGAATTGGGAGAATCCGGTGGCGTGGAAGAGCGGCGCGGCGATGAAGATCGGCTCGCCCTTCCCGAGCGGGATGCGCTCCAGGAAGTAGGCCGCGGCCAGCGGCGAGGTGACCTGCCGGGGCGCGCCCTTCGGGGTGCCCGTCGTGCCGCTGGTCAGCAGCACCAGCCCGCCCGAGTCCTTCGGCGGCGCGGCGACCGGGGCGTCGTCCGTCCGCTGGATGAGCGACTCGATGTCCCGCAGCCCGTTGCCCTGCGTCCCGGGAGCGTCCTGCCAGCCCAGGTAGCGGGTGACGTTCGACGGCAGCGCCGAGAGCAGATCTGTGAACTCCTCGTCGTAGACGATGACGTTGACGCCCTCGCGAGCGGCGACGTCGGCCAGCTGCGGCTTGCTGAAACCGGTGTTCATCAGCAGCAGCTTGGCGCCGACCTTGGCCGACGCGATGATCGAGTCGATCAGCCCACGGTGGTCACGGCAGAGCACCGCGACGACCGACTTCTCGTTGACGCCGGCGGCGATCCAGGCCCGGGCCAGCGCGTTGGAGCGGCGATCGAGGTCTCCGTAGGTGAGTACGCCCCGCTCGTCGGCCAGCGCATGGTGATCTCCATGACGCATGGCGCTGGCGGCGGCGGCTCCGGCGACCGGTCCCAACCGGCGCATGGCGATCAGTGACTGGATGCCGTGGTCGAGGCGCAGCGGCACGATTCCCCGTCTAACCAGAACGCCGGCGTTGTGTGCGGAGTCGGTCATTTTCGCCAGAACGCTTGGCATCGAGGTCCTTTCGCGCGGCCGCTCGGCCACCATCCTGAATTGTTCCGTACGGACGGTACCGCGTATTTCTCCGAGGCGGAAGACGAGGTAGCACGGTACCTCTTATCAAGGGGTCATCACCAGCAATTCGTTAGGTAACGCGTACTGCGCGTACTACTTACGGAAGCGTAGGTTGGGAGAGATGGCTCGACCACTTCGGCTTGGAGATCTCATATGACCGTCACCGCCACCGGCTTGGGTAGCGACCCGGCTGCCCGTCAGACCCGACTCCTGCATGAGCTGGAGCAGGTCGTCGAGGCGAATGTCGAGCGGCACCTCAGCGTGGCGAAACCGTGGATGCCGCACGACTACATCCCGTGGAGCCGGGGCCGCGACTTCGCGTTCCTGGGCGGCGAGGACTGGCAGCCGGAGGATTCACCGCTGGACCCGGTGGCGAAGACGGCGATGATCGTCAACCTGCTCACCGAGGACAACCTCCCGTCCTACCACCGCGAGATCGCCACCCGCTTCGGCCGCGACGGCGCCTGGGGGCAGTGGGTCGGGCAGTGGACGGCCGAGGAGGCCCGCCACGGCATCGCCCTGCGCGACTACCTGGTGGTCACCCGTGGCGTCGACCCGGTGAAGCTCGAGGCCCTGCGCATGGAGCACATGACGGCCGGCTACGACTCCGGCGACAAGACGATGCTGCAGGCGACCGCTTACGTGTCGTTCCAGGAGCTGGCGACCCGCGTCTCGCACCGCAACACCGGCAAGGCGACCGGCTGCCCGCTGGCCGAGCAGCTGCTCAGCCGCATCGCGATGGACGAGAACCTGCACATGATCTTCTACCGCAACATCATCGACGCCGCGTTTGAGATCGAACCGGACGCGACGATGGCGGCGATCCGCGACGAGGTGGTCGGCTTCCAGATGCCCGGCGCCGGCATGACCGACTACCTGCGCAACTCGGTGACGATCGCCAAGGCCGGCATCTACGACCTGCGGCTGCACCATGACGCGGTGGTCGCCCCGATTCTCAAGTACTGGCGTGTCTTCGAGCGGGACGACTTCGGCCCCGAGGGTGAGCAGGCCCGCGAGGAGCTTTCCGCGTTCATGGCCGCGCTCGACGGCCAGGCCACCAAGTTCGTCGAGCAGCGCGACCGGATGCAGGCCCGCGCCGCCGCCCGGGCGGAGTAGACCCGCTAGCTCCGGAACCTGCTAGCTCCCGAAACCTCCCGCTAGCTCCAGAACCTCCTGCACAATGCGCGCGATGGCCCACATAGTGCAGGACCTTCGACTTCGGCCTGGCTTGAGCGGGCGTCAGATCAGCTGACGATGGTCGCTCGGCTCGGGGTCGGGCGTCACTGGATCGTCTTCATCCCGGCCGTCCCCGCCCTGGCACTGCGGGCACCAGGGCTGCAGCCGGCGGTGGGTCGAGTACGAGGCGACGACGTAGATCAGACTGAGCACCATCGCGGCCCAGAGGATGCGGGTGGCCGGCGTCGGATCAGCGCTGACCAGCAGGTTCGCCGCAATCTGAGCCAGCAGGTAGCCGACGACGAGCTTCTTGTTGCCACCGGCGTGAGCCACCCGGAAGCGGTTCTGGGAGCGGGCGGCGCTCTCGCTCGGATTGAGCGGCATCGAGGACATGCAGCGCTCGCAGAGGCGACGATCGTGCTGGCGCATGAGCGGCCAGGTGGCCAGCACCACGAACATCAGCAAAACTGGGAGTGTTATCGCCAGCGGAGAGGTGCCGTCGGCCATCGGGTGCACGCCCAGGGCGACGGCGGCGATGATCGTCGCGATCAGGATCTGTGGTGCGAAGTGGCCCAGCTGCCAGCCAATTCGACGCGGTTGCGCGCCGCCGTATGTGTATGTCATCTCTGATGCCCCCGCACCTCGATGGTGGAGCTTCCCACTGTAGGCGGAGGTGGCGCTCCGGTCTAGGAGCTGGCATTAGTTGAGAGGTTGACCTCAACCGGCCGGAGCTGGCCACCCACCAAACCCGGCAAGGCACCGAATTCCCTTATTTGCAAGGGTTGTACCTCACTCTGCCGGCAGCGCCTGATTGAAGAGACGCACCTGGCCCCTCGCCACTGCCTTCCCAGACGCGTTGATGAGCTCAGCCGACCAGAGTTGCAGGGTCCGTCCTTGCTGGATCGCGGTGCTCACCACGTCCAGCCGCCCGGCGATGTGCGGGCGCAGGAAGTCGGTCTGGTTGTGCACCCCGACGGCGAACATTCCCTTGTTTTGCACGGCAAACGACGCCCCGATGCTGGTGACACTCTCGATCACCGTCGCGTAGACGCCACCGTGAGTGATGCCCCACGGTGTGTGGTGCTCGTCGGTGATCTCCAGATGAGCACGCACCTCGGTCGCCGTGATCAGATCGAAGTGCAGGCCGAGCGCCGCCAGGAAGGCGCCGACGCTGGCCTGCTCAGCCGCCTCCTCCGGCGTCGCTGAGCGGTCGATCGAGGGTGCGTGCGTCATCGGACTCTCCTTGTTTCATTGGGTGTTCGTACAGTACGAGCATCGAATCATCCGATGCCCGAAGTCTTGCTAGCGCGAAAGCGACAAGCAGCCTCAGTCGAGACGCTCGATGATGGTGGCGTTGGCCAAACCACCGGCCTCGCACATCGTCTGCAGTCCGAAGCGGCCGCCGGTCTGCTCCAGCACCGACAGGAGCGTGGTGGCCAGACGAGCGCCGCTGGCTCCGAGCGGGTGACCGATCGCGGTCGCGCCACCGTTGACGTTCACCTTCGCCAGGTCGGCGCCGGTCTCGGCCTGCCAGGCCAGCACCACGCTGGAGAAGGCCTCGTTCACCTCAAACGCGTCGATGTCGTCGATGGAGAGTCCGGCTCGGGCCAGGACCTTCTGGGTCGCCGGGATCACGCCGGTCAGCATCATCACCGGGTCGTCGCCGACGACGGCGAAGGAGTGCAGCCGAGCCCGCGGCCGCAGCCCGAGACGCGCCGCCGTCTCACTGCTGGCGATCAGCACGGCCGCCGACCCGTCCGTGATCGGGCTGGAGTTTCCGGCCGTGATGCTCCAGTTGATCTGCGGGAAGCGCTCGGCCATCGCATCGCTGTAGAAGGCGGGCTTCAGACCGGCCAGCACCTCGACAGTGGTCGTCGGGCGGACGTTCTCGTCGCGGTTGAAGTCGATCACCTCGCCCGTCGCGGTCTCCACCTTCAGAGACGCCACCTCGCCGTCGAAGCGTCCGTCACTCCAGGCCGCGGCGGCGCGGCGGTGACTCTCGGCGGCGAAGGCGTCCAACTGGTCACGGGAGAAGCCCCACTTCGCGGCGATCAACTCGGCACTGATGCCCTGTGGGATCAGGCCGTCCGGGTAGCGCTGCTGCACACCGCTGCCGAACGGGTTCTGACCGATCAGGTTCGCCCCCATCGGTACGCGTCCCATCGACTCATCCCGGAGGCGACAACCAGGTCGTAGGCGCCGGCGATGACGCCCTGCGCGGCGAAGTGAATGGCCTGCTGGCTGCTGCCGCACTGCCGGTCCACCGTGGTGGCGGGGACGCTCTCCGGGAGCCCGGCGGCCAGCGCGGCCCACCGCGTGGTGTTGTTGCTCTGCTCGCCGACCTGCCCGACCGCGCCGCCGATGACGTCATCGATGAGGCTCGGGTCAATACCGGTGCGGGCGACGAGCTGTCGGATCGAGTGGGCGTGAAGGTCAACTGAGTGCACCCCGGCCAGCCCACCATTCGGCTTCCCCTTGCCGATCGGGCTGCGCACCGCGTCGATGATTACCGCGTCTGTCATGGCTGACTTCCTTCGAAAATAACGACTGATGAAGTTCGGCAGGCGACCCGGTCACGTACCCCTATGACGCGAGCGGGTTTGAGAATCCAACCTACTGAGCCGAACGCTAGCAGAGCGAGTTTGATTTCACTACCCACCAGGGGCGAGAATTGTGGCATGTCCGCGACGAGTGAGCTGCACGAACTTCCGCCCGTACCCGCCGCCTCCGATGCCTACGCCCGCGAGTGCACCATCGCCGACGCGCTGGCCGTCATCGGTGACCGCTGGTCGCTGCTGGCCATCCGGGAGCTCTTCTACGGTGTCCACCGCTTCAACGACATTGCCCGTAACACCGGGGCCCCGCGCGACATCCTGACCAGCCGGCTCCGCAAGCTCGTCGACGCCGGCGTGCTGGTGCGCGAGCAGTACAACGAGCGTCCAGCCCGCTTCGAGTACCAGCTCACCGAGGCTGGCCGTGCCCTCTCCCCGGTGCTGCTGACCCTCAAGGAATGGGGCGACACGTTCCTCATCGAAGGGGTTCCGCCGGTGCGCTACCGGCACTCCTGTGGTGCCGAGCTTCATGCCGTCGTCACCTGCCAGGATTGCGCGCACCCGCTGGAGGATCGTTCACTACGACTCATCCGCGACTGACGTCGACGCTCATCCGCGACTGCGTCGGTGCTCATCCGCGACTGACGGCGGCACCAAATAAATCACGCCTGACCGTCGACGGACGGCCAGGCGTGATCGGAGGGGGGAGGGTGAAAGTATTTAGATTCGCGGCTCAATCGTTGAGGCCGGCTCGATGTAGGTGGTGCCGCCATCCGAGCGGTGGACGACGTCCGTGCGGCGACGGGCCGTCATCATGACGAGCGTCAGGATCAGCCCGGCCACGCCGACGATCATGAGCACCACGCCGACGGTCGAGAGGTCGATCCCGTTCACCCGTTTAGTTACGGCAAACGTGAGGATCGCGCCGACTGCGATGAGAAAGAAGCTTGCACCGATTCGCATTTTTACTCCCCGTGTCTAGACCCGAGGCACGGGTCGCTAGGTGACTCTGAGGCGCATTGCCTCAGCCAGGGAAGTACCCACCTCGAGCGAGATTCAAACCGCGGGCCGCTCAGCTTCACACGGCAGGTCCGCCCAGTTACGGAACGCGATTGGTCCACTCCGCGGTGCCGAACTTGGTCTCGATGAGTTCAGTCGCCCGCGTCAGTTCGGCGTCGGTGACGTCATCCGGCTTGAGTCCGTAGCGACGGGAGAAGCTGGCCAGCATCACGTCGATGATGGTCTCGCGCGGCAGCCCGGTCTGGGAGCGCAGCGGATCGACGCGCTTAGCCGCGCTGGCCGTCCCCTTCATCGAGAGTTTCTCGCCGCCGATCCGAAGCACCTCGGTCATCTTCTCCGCGTCGATGTCGTAGGACATGGTGACGTGGTGGAGCACGGCACCGCTGCCCAGTCGCTTCTGAGCAGCGCCGGCGATCTTGCCCGCGGGCGAGGCGATGTCATTCAGCGGCTGGTACCAGGCCTTGATGCCCAATTCGTGGAGCGCGGCGAGCACCCAATCGTCGAGAAAGGCGTAGGAATCCTGGAAGGAGAGCCCCTCAACGAGGGAGCCAGGGACGTAGAGCGAGTAGGTGATGGTGTTCCCCGGCTCCACGAACATCGCGCCGCCGCCGCTGATCCGGCGGACCACCTGGATGCCGTAACGCGCGGCCGCTTCGGCGTTGACCTCGTTGCGCACCGACTGGAATGAGCCGATAACGACGCAGGGTTCGGACCATTCCCAGACACGCAGCGTGGGTGGACGATTCCCGGAGGCGACCTCTTCGAGGAGGGTCTGGTCCAGGCTCATGTGGTACAGCGGCGGCCGGGCCGGCTCGTGAATCAGCCGCCAATCATGGTCGGTCCAGCTGGTCGCGGCCGACAGCGCCCGTCGCACGGCCGTCGCCACGCTGGCGGCGCTGAAGCCGTACATGATGGCCTCCGGCGGCAGCGCGTTCTCCACCACCGAGGCGAGCGCCGCGCTACTCGACTGACTCGGCTGCCCCTCCAGCGCGGCATTGATCAAGAGCAGCGCATCGTCGGGTTCCAGGAAGAAATCACCGGATACCCTTACATTTCTTAGACTTCCGTCGACCACGTCGAGATCGACCACGACCAACTTGCCGGCCGGCACCTTGAACTCGCCGTGCACCCTCGACTCCAATCTAGGTAGTTACGTATTCAAGTAACTCACGAATGGTGTCGAAATAGTCCCAAGATCGCAGTTTCTGGCCGACTTTTTCAGCTTGCTTTGGCGCTCTGCTCACCGAGGCTGGCGAGCTCCCGGATCACGTCGGCGATCTTCGAGGCGCCGTCGGCGACGTGGCCGAAGGTGTCGCGGGTCTGCGCGGTGATCACCGACTGCTCCTCGACCGCGGCAGCGATCGTAGTGGTGTACCCGTCGATCTGGTCGATGACGGCCGAGACCTGGGCCATCGAGTCGAGCGCGTTACCGGTGCCGGAGGTGATGCGGGCGGCGATGGCGCTGATGGTGTCGGTCGCCGTTGCGGTGTCGCGGGCCAAGTCCTTCACCTCGGCCGCGACCACGGCGAAGCCCTTCCCCGCTTCACCGGCCCGGGCGGCCTCGATGGTCGCGTTGAGGGCGAGCAGGTTCGTCTGGGACGCGATGCCGGTGATGACCGCGACCAGCCGCGTGATGTCCTCGACCTCGTCGCCGAGGGCGGAGATGACGGTGCTGGTCCCCTTGACGAGATCCACGGCGCCGGTCGTCACGACCGACACGTTGCTGACGTTCGAGGAGATCTCACGGATCGCCGAGTCGATCGAGGCGACCGCATTAGCGGCGGCCGAGACCCCCTCGGAGACGTTGCCGGAGGCGCCGCCGAGCGAGTGGATCTGCTCGTCGACGTTCTCTCGGCTCTCTCGGGCCTGAGCGTCGGCCGCAGCCAGGGCACGGTCGTTCTCCAGCCGTTCGGCGTTGTTGCGCCGCTCGGCGTCGAGCTGCTCGGCCAGGGCCTCCCGGGTCTGCGCCTCGGCAACCGTCGCGTCGATCTGGGACGCCTCGGCAAAGCGCCAGAAGGTGATCTGAGCGGCGGCGGCGCCGAGGACGAAGGCGGCGTGGATCAACGCCCAGAGGACGGGCTTCTGCGCCTCAGTGCTCCCCATCGAGAAGAGGTGCATCGGCATCCAGATCGCCATCACCAGGTGGTGCACCGCGGTGAAGGCAACGGCCAGCAGGTACACCGACCAGCTCTGGTACAGCGCGATGAAGCCGAGAACCACGAAGAATTCAAAGTGAGCCGACACGGAGCCGCCCATCAGCTCGACCAGCGTGCTCGCGGCGCCAAGGAGGGCGACCGACGTGGTGATCGAGGCGACCGTGCGACTCTGGGTGATGGCGGCCAGGGTGCCCGGCAGCAGGATCAGCACGGCGCCTTCGATGAGCGCTCCGCGGGTGCCGAAGGAGCCGAAGACGGCGAGGCCGACCAGCAGCGGCAGGTGCAGCAGCAGGACGGCCTGGACGACGCGGTGACGCTGCTTCCAGGCGGTGTCGCTGAGCGGGAGACCGATCGGTAGCAGCCCGAGGAGACCGGTGCGGTGAGGGCTGGCGACGGTGGGCTGTGTCAAGGCAAGTCCTAGCCTGGGAGGGGCATTTCCTTCCCTATCGGCAGCCCTCGGTCACACGTTAGGCAAGCTATTGGCCCGTCAAATATTCGACGAGCCGAGGCCCATCATGGGGCCAAGACGGCGAGCCCAGCCGAGGAGGCCGCCTCAGCGAGACGAAGGTCGTAGGTGACGACCGAGTCCGCGCCGACTGCTATGGCCGCGGCTAGATGAATCGCATCCAGGGATCGCAGACTCTCCGGTCCTACTCGGCGAGCGCGATGAAGTTGCAACTCGTCGAGTGGGTGCTCGGCAATGCCGGACAGTGCGAGCCCGGCCGCGGCCTCCACATCGGGCGCTCCGCCGCGCCGCAAGGCTCGCCACACCTCAACCCAGGCCAGCGACGAGGCCGTCAGCAGATCACCGGCGGAGTGCCGCTGGGACAGCAGCGCGGCTACTGCCGAGGACTCGGCTTCCTTGACAACGCGTTTCAACAGCGCCGAGGTATCGACGTAGAGAACGCTCAACGCTCATCGTCTCGATCGAGCAGCTCAAGTGTCCTAACCCCGTCGCCCAATTCAATGAAGGGAACAACGTCCTGAAACGGGGTGGGCGGCCGAACCACGCCGGCCGACACGGCTCGATCGCGGGAGCTCTCAGAGCCCGTCAGTCCCAAGTACCGGTTGACCGCATCCCGCAGCAAATCCTGCTGCGAACGGCCACTGCGTTCGGAGAGACCCCGCAGCGCCGCCGCGGTCTCTTCGCTCAACCGCAGGTTGGTAGACACAAACCGACGGTACCAAAACATCCTGTACTGCGGTACCACTCATTACGCACCGACTAGACGCGAACGGCGCGGCGAATATCTTTCGACCGAACCCGCTGTACACGCCGACGCCTCTTGACCGCCCCCCTGCCGATGGGTGAAGGTCGACTAAGAATTCGCAATGAGCCTGATCGGCCCGTCCGACGACCCCCTGGGGGAATGACGTGAGGAAGTTAGTCGCTGCGTTCATCGCGGCCGTAGTTGTGCTGGGTTTCGCAGCCACCGCCCAGGCCAGCCCGGTCAGATCTGCCGCGCCCGCTGCTGCCGCGGCCGAGTACACCCCGGCTCCGATCGTCTGGGGCCCGTGCGACAGTCCGACGCTGCAGTCCTTCGGTGCCCAATGCGGCATGCTGACCGTCCCGACGGACTACGCGAAGCCGAACGGCACGAAGATCCAGCTCGCGGTGTCACGGGTGCTGCACACTACGACCGACTACAAGGGCGTCATGCTCGTCAACCCCGGTGGCCCGGGCGGCTCGGGGCTCGTCTACTCCATCTTCCAGACCTTCGTGCCGAACGGTGGCGGGGCGCCTTACGACTGGATCGGTTTCGACCCCCGCGGCGTCGGTTCCAGCGTCCCCGCGCTGACCTGCAACCCGAACTTCTTCCACGGTGACCGACCGCCGTACGACCCGACCACGTCCAAGATCTACAACCAGTGGATCAGCCGCTCGAAGGCCTACGCGGCTGACTGCAAGGACGCGGCGAACAGCGCGCTATTCAAGCACGTGAAGACCACCGACTCGGTGGCCGACATGGAGAGCCTACGCATCGCGCTCGGCCAGCAGAAGATCAACTACTACGGCTTCTCGTACGGGACGTACCTGGGCTCGGTCTACGCCACCCTGCATCCGACGCGCGTAGGCAAGTTCATCTTCGATGGCACCGTCGATCCGCAGCGGGTCTTCTACAAGAGCAACCTGGATCAGGACCGCGCGTTCCAGAAGACCTTCGACATCTACTTCACCTGGCTCGCGAAGTACAACAGCATTTACCACGTTGGCGCGACTCAGGCCGCGGTCCGGGCGAATTACTTCAAGGCGTTGCGTCAGCTCGACCAGAAGGCAGCCGGTGGCATCCTCGGCGGCGACGAACTGATCGACGTCTTCACCGACGCCGGCTACTACGTCTATGACTGGGAGGACATCGCTCAGGCGTTCTCGGACTACATCAACCAGGGTGACGCCACGGCGCTGATCGCTCGCTACGTCGATGCGAACCCGACCACGACCGGTGCTGACAATGGCTACGCGCTTTATCTGGGCACCCAGTGCACCGACGCGCCGTGGCCGCAGAGCCAGCAGAAGCTGGACCAGGACAGTTACGAACTGGTCAGCCAGGGCTACAACTACTTCACCTGGAGCAACGCCTGGTTCAACGGCCCCTGCGCGTACTGGAAGTTCCAGGCGAACCAGCCGGTGAACGTCACCGGCGCGAAGGTCAAGACTCCGATCCTGATGATCGGCGAGACCTACGACGCCGCGACGCCGTTCGCCGGCAGTCTGGTCGTGCGCAAGCTCTTCCCGACCGCCTCCCTGATCGAAGGCCTGGACGGGTCGACGCACGCGGGTTCGCTGTCGGGCGTGGCCTGCACGGACGACACCATCGCCACCTACCTGCTCACCGGCGCGGTGCCACCGCGCAAGAGCGGCAACCAGTCGGACAAGATCTGCCCGCCGGTGCCGCAGCCGACCCCGACCGCAGCGGCGACCGCGGCGTCGGCGTCGCGGGCCGGAACGGGCCGGGCGGCGGTGCTCAACCAGTTGCGGGCGACGGTCGCGTTGTCGGCCACCCACGGCTGATTCTCGGATTGGGCGCGTCGACGGCACGTGTGTGGACTCGCCGTCGACGAGCCACCGAGCGGGCTTAGGGGATGGCCTTCACACCCGCCTCGGGGCTGACGCGTCGAAGCCCGGGTACGACGTCGAATGCCCGATCAGGGGAAATGATTGTGCTTATTCCGTGGACGAGCGCAGTCGCGGCGTGAACGGCATCGCGACCGCCGATGCCTTCGACCCGCTCGACGAGACCAAGGGCCGCGGCGAGGACCGCCTGATCGAAATCATGAAGGCGGCACAGGCCGCCTGCGTCGCGGGCCTGAGCAACCGCACCTGTCCGGCTTCCGCGGCGTAACCGATGGAAAAGCAGTTCCTGCATCATCTCGACGCTGGCGTGGAGTTCGATCTCCCCATTCCCGGCGGCCGCGATGATCGCCGCACACGGCGCTTTGAGTTCATGAGCACCGCCGATGGCGTATGCGAGCACAGCAGTATCGACCAGCGCGGTCCGGCTCGTCACGAGATCTTGCCAGCCAATGCGGCTTCTAGCCCGGCCTTGACCGCATCCCAATCCTCGCCTGGCACATCATCTGACTCGGCCGAGCGAAGCAGCCGATCCGCCGCCGCCGCCCGGACGTCCTGCCCTGCAGCCAACCGCGCATCGATGGCGTCTCGGATCACTGACGCCACACTGCCGCCGGCGCGTGCGGCCTCGCGCTCGAGCTGCTCATACTGCGAAGGCTCAAGCAACAGCTGGACCCGACGATCAAGCTTCGACATACACATACAGTAGCATGTGTATGTCGTTCGCACCTGGGCTCCGCGACGTCCGGAGTAGTTTGCGGAGGGCGTGGGATTTGAACCCACGGTTGGGGATCACCCAACAACGGTTTTCAAGACCGTCGCACTCGGCCGCTATGCGAGCCCTCCAAGTTGCCGCTCCAGCCTAGCCGACCGCCGTCGCCACCAATTCCAGCCAGAAATTTTTCCGACGCTGTCGATCTCGCGCCGTCTCGCGCGTCGATACTGTGTGAGGCCCGAAAAGACGGGCCGCGACGAAAGGAACAACCCCATGTCGCAGTACCTGGTTCTGATCTACGGAAACGAAGCCGAGTTCGCCAAGGCCGATGAGACGACCCTCAAGGAAATCCGCAATGGCCACGGCGAGTTCGCCGAGACCGTCGGCGACGTCATGGTCGGTGGCAACGCTCTGATGCCGACCGGCACCGCCACCTCGATCCGTCGCGGCAGCGACGGCGAGTTCTCGGTCACCGACGGGCCGTTCGTCGAGGTGAAGGAGGCCCTCGGCGGCTACTACCTGATCGAGGCGGCCGACCTCGACGCGGCGATCGCCGTGGCCAAGCAGGTTCCGGCCCCGTGGGGCGGTGTCGAGGTTCGTCCGATCCATGTGATCGATTGGTCGTGACCGGTACCAACACCGTCGCGGCCGACGTTGCCGTCGCCGTCGCTGACGCGCACCGTCGTGAGTGGGCCTTCGTGCTCGCCGCGACGGTGCGCGTCACCCGCGACCTTGACCTGGCTGAGGAGTGCGTCCAGGACGCCTACGCCAAGGCGTTGGGGACGTGGCAGGAGCGCGGCGTCCCGGCCAACCCGGCGGCCTGGCTCACCACCGTCGCCCGTCGGCGGGCCCTGGATGTGCTGCGCCGGGACTCGCTGTGGCGCCGGGCGGTCCCGCTGCTCGTCGAGGAGGCGACCCAGGCCGAGTCAACCGGCGGCTCGGAACGCGACGAGATCCCAGACGACCGCCTCCGTCTCATCTACACCTGCTGCCACCCCGCCCTCTCGCCGGAGGCGCAGGTCGCCCTGACGCTGCGGCTGGTCGGTGGCCTCAGCACCCCCGAGGTGGCCCGCGCATTCCTGGTCAGCGAGTCGACGATGGCCGCCCGAATCACCCGGGCCAAGAAGAAGATCAGCGGCGCCGGCATCCCGTACCGCATACCGGACGTCCACGAACTGCCGAGTCGGATCAGCGCCGTCCTCGAGGTGATCCACCTCGTCTTCACGGCTGGTCACACCGCGGCCGCCGGCGAGAATCTCCAGCGCAGCGACCTGGCCGAACGGGCCATCGACCTGGCCCGCATGCTGCACGCGCTGCAGCCGGAGAACGGCGAGGCGACCGGGCTGCTGGCCCTACTCTTGCTCTCCGACTCCCGACGCAACACCCGCACCGACCGCGACGGACGCCTGGTGCTGCTGGCCGATCAGGACCGTAGCCGGTGGGATCGGGCCGAGATCGCCGAAGGCCTCAGCCTGGTGCCGACGGCGCTGCGCGATAAGAGCTCCGGCGACGGCTACCTCCCAGGGCGCTTCGCGCTGCAGGCGGCGATCACCGCCGTCCACGCCCAGGCTCCCTCGTCGGCCGCGACCAACTGGGAGGAGATCATCGGCCTCTACGACGTCCTGCTGCAGGTCTGGCCGACCCCGGTGGTCGCGCTCAACCGGGCCGCGGCGATCGGACTGGGACGAGGCCCGGTGGCTGGCCTGGCCGCCGTCGATGAACTGAGCGTCGAGCCACAGCTGGCCAGCTACCCCTACCTGGCTGCGGCCCGGGCCGATTTCCTCCGTCAACTTGGGCAGGACGACGATGCCCGGACGGCCTACACGGAGGCGATCATGCTCACCGACAACGACGTCGAGCGCGCCTTCCTGACCGAGCGGCTCGAGGCCCTCGGCGAACCCGCCTAACACCGGCCCGGTTTTGGCAGAATTGCACGCGATACCGTGCCGTATTGCCAAAACCGGACGGGCGGAAGCGGCCTAGCTGAACGCCCGCGGCTGCCCGGTCGCCTCCAGCACCGAGAGCCAGAGATCCCCGTCCGGGTCCACGGTGTTGCGCTGGCTCACCACCAGCTCGATCGGCAGGTGGACGAAGCGCCCATGCCACCGCCCGACCACCATCGCGGTGTAGCCAGCCATCGCGGCATGCACTGCATTGTGGGCCAACCGCAGGCAGTAGACGCTGTCGAACGGGTTGGGCGGGATGCTGCGAATGGCGTAGGACGGGTTCACGTAACGCAGGTTCAGCTCCAGCCCCGAGGCCTGGAAGTGCGCCGCGATCCGCTCCTGCATCAGCAGCCCGATGTCGTGCAGACGGGCGTTGCCGGAGGCGTCGGTGGCCGACCCCCGAGCAGCCAGCAACTCCTGGCCAGCCCCCTCGGCCAGGATCACCACGGCATGCCCGCGCGACTCGACCCGGCGGCGCAGCTGGGCCAGAAAGCCCTCCTCTCCCTCGAGCCGGAACGGGATCTCCGGGATGAGGACGAAGTCGGCGTCGTTCTTGGCCAGTGCCGCATAGCAGGCGATGAAGCCGGAGTGGCGCCCCATCAGCTTCACCAACCCCACCCCATTCGGAGCGGCCCGGGCCTCGACGGTGGCGGCCCGGATGGACTCGGTGGCCCGTCCGAACGCCGTCTGGAAGCCGAAGCTCCGGTCGATGTAGGGGATGTCGTTGTCGATCGTCTTCGGCACCCCGACCACCGAGATGGTGAGGCCACGGGCCGCGATGACGTCGGCGATGGCCAGCGCCCCGCGCAGCGACCCGTCGCCACCGATGACGAAGAGCATCGAGATGCCGTCGGCCACCAGCCGGTCAACCATCGCCGCCGGATCCTGCGCCCCGCGCGAGGAGCCGAGGATGGTGCCGCCGATCTCGTTGATGTCCCGCACCACCTCCGGCGTCAGCACCATCGGCTCACGACCGATGAGGCCGGCGAATCCGTTGCGGTAACCGATGATGTCGGTGACGCCATAGTGCAGGGAGAGCTGCAGCACGATGCCCCGGATGACGTCGTTCAACCCCGGGCAGAGACCGCCGCAGGTGACGATCGCCGCCCGCGCGCCGGCGCCGAAGAAGATCCGCCGGCGCGGGCCACCCGGCTCGTAGGTCGGGAGTTCGGCCGCGCTCACCTGACGGGATGTCGCGGCGATCAGGGTGTCGTCGACGAGCACCCGGTCGGTCTCGTCGACCCAGTGGTAAGAGGCCTTGCGGTCGCTGAGCATCGCCAACAGTGGGGAGTCGATCGTCGCCGGCCCGAGGGTGCGGACGGTGAGGTCGATGTCGGGAACAGTCATAGCGACATGATCCCGTAGCAATGTTTCTGGATGTGGCAGTGTTGGCTACGCATTGGTAGCCAACGCATACCTGATGGGTCGGACGGGCAGAATTGACGATCGAACTCAAGACCGCGGCCGGACGTGGCGTACTCGCGGCCACCATCCTCGGCGCGGGAATGTCCTTCCTGGACAGCACAGTCGTCAATGTGGCGACCCGCCAGATCGGCATCGACTTCCACGCCACCTTCGCCGAACTGCAGTGGGTCCTCAACAGCTACATGCTCACCCTGGCCAGCCTCATCCTGCTCGGCGGCTCCCTCGGTGATCGGCTGGGCCGGCGACGCATCTACCTGATCGGCGTGATCTGGTTCGCCTCGGCCTCGATCCTCTGTGCGTTGAGCTGGAACGTCGAGTCACTCATCGCGGCCCGGGCCCTGCAGGGCGTCGGCGGGGCATTGCTGACTCCAGGCAGCCTCGCCATCATCTCGGCCGCCTTCGTCCCCGGCGATCGAGCCGCGGCCGTCGGGGTCTGGTCCGGCCTCACCGGCGTCAGCTCCGCCTTCGGCCCGATCCTCGGCGGCTGGCTCGTCCAGGACGTCTCGTGGCGCTGGGCCTTCGCCATCAACGCACCGCTGGCCGTCGCCGTGGTCTTCCTCGGGCTGCGCTACGTACCGGAGAGCCGGGCCGAGCACCTGGCCAAGCATCTGGACATCGTCGGGACGCTGCTGGTCTGCCTCGGGCTGGGTGCCGTCACCTACGGGCTGATCCACGCCGGCTCCGGGTGGGACAGCACCGCGATTGTCACCGTCCTCGGCGGGGTGTTGATCTTCGCGGTCTTCATCCGGCACGAGGCGCGCACCCCGGGCCCGCTGGTACCGCTGGACCTCTTCAAGAGCCGCACCTTCACCGGCACCAACATCATGACGTTCTTCACCTACGGAGCACTCGGGGCACTCTTCACCGTGCTGGTGCTGCACCTGCAGATCGTCGCCGGGTACGGGGCCTTCGCAGCCGGCGTCTCGACCCTGCCGATCACGCTGGCGCTGCTGATCCTCTCCCGCCGCTCGGGCGCGCTGGCCAGCCGGATCGGGCCGCGGCCCCAGCTGATCGCCGGCCCCTTGGTCGCTGCCGTCGGGATGGCCCTGATGCTCCGCATCGATCAGACGCACAACTCCTACCTGCTGGACGTGCTCCCCGCGGTGACCGTCTTCGGCATCGGAATGGCACTGCTCGTCGCGCCACTCACCGCGACAGTGATGGCGGCCGCCCCGTCGGACGAAGTCGGGATCGCGTCTGGCGTGAACAACGCGGTGGCCCGGGCCGCGTCGCTGCTGGCGGTGGCCATCCTCCCCGGGCTCGGCGGCCTGCACGGCGAGAACTACCGCATCCCTGAGGTCATGCTGCACGGGTTCCGGGTGGTGACGATCTGCTGCGTTCTGCTGCTGCTCATCTCAGCCGCCGTGGTCGCCTTGACCGTGAGCGGCACCCCGCTGGCTGCCCGGTCAGCGGCCAGCGCCGCCGAGCCGAGCGATCCGGACGATGTTGCGGATTCCGGCGACGCCGCAGCATGATGAAGAACATGGACGACAAGACGATTCTCGACCACATCCACGCGCTGGTAGCCGAAGAGAAGGATCTTCGTTCATCGCACGCCGGACACGGGCTGGGTGGTGACGGCCGCCAGCGGCTGCAGCACCTGGAGGAGCAACTCGACCAGGCCTGGGACCTGCTGCGTCAGCGCCGGGCCAAGGTCGAGATCAACGAGGACCCGAGCACCGCGCAGCAGCGCGACGTCCATGAAGTCGAGAGCTACCTGAACTAGCCGTCCGACGCCGCCGACTCCCGCGGGCTCAGCCGACTCGGACTAGGCGGACTGCGCCTCAGCCGACTCTGGCCGGCCAGCGGCTCACCGACTCGAAGCTGTCGTCGATGATCCGGCAGGCATTGCCGACGCCGTCCTCCGCTTGTAGCCAACTCCCCATCAAGCGCGCCTTCTCCTGGATGGAGTGGTCGGAGACGGCTACCTGCAGCCGCCGCACCAGTCGGTCGGCGTCGAGTTCCTTCATCGGCGCCGGAGCCGGTCCGACCCCGAGTTCGGTGACCTTGTTGCCCCAGAACGGCTGATCACCGAAGAACGGGCAGACGATGTTCGGCACCCCGGCCCGCATGGCCGTCGCCGTCGTACCGGCGCCACCGTGGTGCACCACGGCCGCCATCTGCGGGAAGAGCATCGAGTGATTGAGTTCGTCGGCGAAATACACGCGGTCTGAGTCCGAAGACCACTGTGGCAACCCCTGCACGACGCCGCGGAGACCAGTTCGGTGCAGTGCGGCCCGGACGTAGTCAGCCAGGAGGGCGGGTTCACTGGCCGTCATGCTGCCGAAGCCGATGTACACCGGTGGCGGCCCAGCCGCCAGGAAGGCCCGCAGCGCCGGCGGCAGCGGCCGCTCGTCCGCACGTAGCCAGAACCCCGTCATATGGACGTTCTCCGGCCAGTCGAGGGGTCGAGCGACCACCACTGAACTCACGCCGCAGAGCGTCGGAACCCCGGCCGCCCGGTCGTGGTGAAACGGGCTGCGGCGCAGCGGCGTCAGCCCGAGCACCGAGCGGCGCAGCCGGTTCGTCATCCGGGCCAGCGCGGCCCAGGTGAGACCCTCGATGAGGGCGAACGTGGCCCGGTTGGCCACACCGCCGAGGTTGCGGGAAGTGATCACCGGATTGGCGAACGCCCCGGTCGGCTCACTCGGCTGAAACTGCAGGACGCCGTGCGGGATGCCATAGCGGTCGGAGAGGTGCCGGCCGCAGCCCCCCATGGCCGGGGCCAGGATGAGTTCGGCGTCCTCGCAGGCCACCTCCATCTCACCCAGGGTCACCTCGGCCAGCGGCTCGATCACATTGCGGATGCCGCGTACGAAGCCCATCGGACCTCCGGCCAGCATGGCCTGCCCCTCCTCCGACTCCACCATCTGCTGCGGGTCGAAGGAGATGGGGGCGTGCCTTACCCCAACCCCCTGAATTACATGGGCATATCGAGCCGAGGCCAGGACGGTGACGTCATGTCCCCGCTGCATCAGGCCTTCAGCCAGTGCGACGCACGGCTGAGTGTCTCCGCGCGAACCGAGCGCGGCAAGAACTATTCTCATCAATCCCCCTCTTCGCTCTGATAGATCTCACTCGTCGAACCGGCGGCCGACACCAGCACGAGCGGGTGTGACTGCATGGCCTGACCGGTGCGAAGTTCGACGTCGTCCAGCAGGCGCCGGTGACGTCCGGACGAATCACTGACTGTGCGTAGATGCTTTGGCACGTGACGCATCGTCACCAGTGCGACGACCGCCCCGACAAGCGTGAGCAGGGCTCCGACCTGAAGCCCTCGTTCGTATCCACCAACGAAGGCATCGGAGGTCGAAGCCCCTTGTTCTAAAAGGGAAGTCTGCCTCATCTGCAGTACAGCCCCGGTAAGGACGATGCCGAATACGCCGGCGATCTCCTTAGCTGCGGTGAGTACCGCCGAGGCCATTCCGGCGCTCACCTCGGGGACAACGCCCAGCGCGGCCGCGGTGAGGGGAATCGACAAGGCCGACCCGACTCCGATGAGGATCAGCGCCGGCAGCATGTCCAGGTAAACCCCGGACGAACCCACCGTCGAGACCCAGAGCAGCCCGATCGCCACCATCACCAGGCCGACGGCGACGGTGAGGTCGGTACCCAGGAACGCGACGACCCGTGAGACGAACGGCACGACCAGCGCCAGCACGACGGCCAGCGGGATGAAGGCGGCACCGGCCTCGGTCGGCGAATACCCCATGATGTTCTGCAGGAAGAGCGAGGTGAAGAAGAAGACCCCGTTGATGCCGAGGCCCCAGAGGAACTGCGCCACCGTCGCCCCGGTGAAGAGGCGGTTGCGAAAGAGACTCACGTCGATGAGCGGGTCGGCGGTATGAAACTCGCCGTAGACGAAAGCGGCGCCGCAGACACAGGCGGCGCCGAGAGCGAAGAGGATGGGCTGCGAGCCCCAGCCCAGCACGCTCCCCTCGATCAGCGCCCAGGTGAGTGCGCTCAACGTCAGGCCCGAAAGCACCAGCCCCGGGACGTCCATCGGGCCGTCCGGATTGGACGGTGGCGCCTTCGGTAGGCCGGTGACGGCGATCAGCAGGGTGACGGCGACGACCGGGACGTTGACGAAGAAGATCCAGCTCCAGTGCAGGTACTCGGCGATGGCGCCGCCGACCAGCGGGCCGAGGGCGAGTGCGCAGGCGGCCGATGCCGTCGCCATACCGGCCCCGAGCACGCGGACGCGCGAGGTGGCGTCCGAGGCCAGGATCGCCAGCGTCGCCGGCAGGATCATCGCGCCACCCACACCCTGTACGGCGCGGGTGGCGATCAGGACGCCGGCGTTCGGCGCCAGGCCCGCGAGCAGCGAGCTGGTGCCGAAGACCACGAGGCCGATCATGAAGATCCGCCGGCGGCCGAAGCGGTCGGTCAGCTTCCCCCCGGCCAGCATCAGGCTGGCGAAGGAGAGGATGTAACTAGAGGCGATCCACTCGAGATCGTTGGTGCTCAGGTGCAGCTGCCGCTGCATAACCGGGAGAGCTACGTTGACGACCGTGTTGTCGAGCGCCGTAATGAACGTAGCCAGGGAGATCGAGACGATGATGGCCGTAGAGGTCCATCTGTCTCGTTCGGTGGTGGCCGAACTCAGGGCGACACTCCGGTGAGCGACCCGCTGATTCCGGCGGCGGAGGCGAACATCGGCCAGGAGCGGACGAACTCGCGGTCCCAGTAGTACCAGGAGTGCGTGCCATTGCCGTAGAGATCAGCGGTGACCGGAACGCCGGCGGCCTGTGCCTTCTGCGCGAACGACTGGGTCGTCCCCTGCACAACCGGCTCGATGGAGTCGCTGGAGGCACCGGCCGGGTCGGCCGGGCCGACCTTGCCGTTGCCGGCCGAGACGAAGACCGGCGTGTTCTTCAGATTGTTCAGTAGCGCCACCGGGTCGTGGGCCCGCCAGATGCCGTTCTGCAGGATGTAATCGCCCCACATGGCGACCGGGCTCTTCAGATCGAGGAGGTTGCCACCCTCGATGATCAGGCCGGTGGTGATCGAGGAGAGGTCATCCAGGCCGCTGTAGGAGGCGGCCGAGGCGAAGGTCGACGGGTGCAGTGCGGCCAGGGCGAGCGCGCTGTAGCCGCCGCTGGAGATGCCGGCCACGACGGCCTTGCTGTTGGCCCGGTAGCCGCGCTGCAGCAGCTGCGGCAGTTCGGTGGCGACGAACGTGTCGTACTGGTTGCCTTGGCCGGAGATGCCGTAGTTCCAGTAGTTGGTGGCGAAGGCCGAGCTGCCGATGCTCGGCATGACGAAGAGGGCGTCGACTCCGGCCGTCTCCTGCGGAAGGTGGGTGAAGAGCGACCAGGACTGGTAGTCGGCCTTGTCGTTGCCGCCGTGCAGCAGGTACACCGACGGCCAGGTGGCGCTGGGCTGCGAGGACCAGTCCGGCGGCAGCATCAGGCGAACCGGGGCGGCACCGTTGAGCGCCGGCGAATAGACCATGAGGTCGACCGTGCGGCTGTCGAGCTGGCTCTCGTACGCGACGAAGGCACCGTCATCGGCGCGAGCGCTCTTGAGGCCGACGATCGGCACGACACCGGCGTTCGGGACACCGATCTTGCTGGTCGACGGGACGTTCCCGAACTTCGGGTTGGTTCCGCCATTGGTGGTGGTGTTGACCTGGGTGAGCTGTCCAACTGAGGTGCCCGGAGCGCCGGTGGGCGGCGTCGGCGCGCAGTTGGAGAGGCCGAGGAATCCGCAGCCGAGCGCACCGGCACCGGTCTGCGGAATGACGGCCAGCGCGAGGGCGGTCGCTACCGCAGCGGGAACGAGAACGCGCCACCGACGCGACCGACCGCTCTTACGACTTGACTTTGCGTCGGACGAAATCTCCACTGCGCCACATCCCCCACGGTTGTGTCACGGCGGCCACGGCTACCACGCGGTAGTCGGCCCAGCCCCCGTAATCGTTACTTGTGGGTAACCGTATGGTCCCGCCGGGAGAGCGTCAATACTTAGTGTTGGTGTCGCAACCAATACCGGCGAAGAACATCGGCAAACCCCGTGAATGCGGGCAGTTCGCGCTGTTTGCCTACCGGCTGGACGGCATTTGGGACCGGCAATCAGCCAAGGTCAGCTAGTGACGTCCTTGTTGCTGAAGCGGGCCCAACTGAGGGTCAGGAAGAGCGCGACGTAGACGAGCCCGACCACGCAACCGTGCTGAACACGGCTGGTATCCATCGGGTCACGCAGGAGGTCCGCGAACTGGAGCCAGTAGTGACTGGGCAGCCAGGCGTGGATGCTGCGCAACTGCGGCACCGCGTCAAGCACTTCGCTCGTGATCACCAGGGCGAGCGTGGCGGCCATCGAGGCGACCGGCACCTCGGTGAGCGTCGAGACGAAGAGGCCGATGGCACCGACGGCGGCCATCATCCAGCTCAGATAGAGGACGACCAGCAGCAGCCGGTACAGCCCGGCGGCGAAGGTGACCGTGGTGCCCGACAGCAGCGTGACCCGCCCGCCGCCGAAGAGCGCCACCCCGATCAGCACGCCGATGACCGCCACCAGCAGCACGCTCACCAGGCACCAGATCAGGATGCCGACGTACTTCACCACCAGCAGTCGGGTCCGCCCAACCGGAACCGTCAACAGATAGCGCAGCGTTCCGGTGTTGGCCTCCCCCGCAATCGAGTCGCCGGCCACCACCGCGACAGCCAGCGGCAGGAAGAAGGTGAGGACCGCGGCCAGCGCGGCGAAGGCGACGAAGACGCCGTTCTCGGTGATGCTGTTGAAGAGGGCACCACCGTTGTCACCGCCTCCGCCGCCGCGAGAGGGGTGCTGGGTGGTGCTGCGAACCGCGATGGCAATGACGATCGGCAGGGCACCGAGGACAGCCAGAATGGCGAGGTTGCGCCGGCGCCGGAACGTCATCGCGACCTCGGAGCGCAGTAGACGCAAGACGGCCAGCGGGCGGGCGCGGCCGAGTTCCCGGCCGGCCAGCTGCGCGGTGTCGCTCGCCTCAGCCGCTGACATCGAAGCCCGATCCGGTGAGCTCGACGAAGACCTCTTCCAGTTGGGGACGGGCGACCGTGAAGCCGCGCACCGCGACCCCGTCGGCGA
Source organism: Frankineae bacterium MT45 (assembly GCA_900100325.1). Lineage (NCBI taxonomy): Bacteria > Bacillati > Actinomycetota > Actinomycetes > Frankiales > Frankineae bacterium MT45. The sequence goes on along the minus strand of LT629697.1, from coordinate 719,713 downwards.
CCAGAGCCGCGACGACCGACTCCGGGGTCACCGTTCCCAGCACCCCGGTGGCCCCGTGGTCGGTGACCGCGACGCTGCTCAGCCCGAGTGCGGTGAAGGTCGCCGCCGCCTGATCGCGATCCGTCGTGATCACCTGGGCCAGCACGTGCTGCTGCTGCGACAGCTCGGCGAAGGAGCCCTGCCAGACCATCCGGCCGACGCTCATCACCCCGACATGGCTGCAGACCTGCTCCACCTCACTGAGCAGATGGGAGGAGACCATGACGGTGACCCCGTCGGCGGCGAGTTCGGTGATCAGGTGCCGCACCTCGCGGGTGCCCTGCGGGTCGAGGCCGTTGGTCGGCTCGTCGAGCACCAGCAGGTCACGCGGCTGCAGTAGCGCGGCGGCGATGCCGAGCCGCTGCCGCATGCCGAGCGAATAGTTGCGGTACCGCTTCCCGGCGGCCGCGGCCAGGCCGACGCGCTCCAGGGCGGCCCCGATCCGCAGCTTGGCGTTGCGCGGGTCGGCGAAGGCGTCGGCGGCATCAAGCCGGGCCAGGTTAGAACGTCCCGATAAATACGGGTGAAACGCCGGCCCTTCGACCAGCGCACCGACCTTAGGGAGCACCCGCGCGGCACCGGCCGGGAAGGCTTCACCAAGCAGCGAGTGGGTACCGGCGGTGGGAATGATGAGCCCAAGGAGCATCCGGATGGTCGTCGTCTTTCCGGATCCGTTCGGGCCGAGGAAGCCGTAGACCGAGCCGGTGGGCACCACCAGGTCGAGCGAATCGACGGCAACCTGCCCGCCGCGGAAGCGTTTCGTCAGGGCAGCGGAGGTCACGGCCAGTTCGGTCACCTGACGATTGTCGCTTACTTGTAGGTGGCCGCCGCCGCATAGAGCACCGACGGGTCGACTGCGCCGGCCAGAACTCGCCCGTCGTTGGTGAGCAGGACGGTCATCAGCTTCGAGTCGAAGAGTCGGCCGGTGCCCCAGGCGCCCTTCACCGGGGTGAGCGCCGCCATCAACTTGGAGTCGTTGCCACTGTCGGCCGGGAGCTTGGCGTGGGTGGCCAGCACGCTGGTCCAGCCGCTGCCGATCGTCGACGGTTCATCCGACGAGGAGGCGGCGGCAATCGCCTTGCCGGCCTGCTTTGAGGTCCCCGAGTTCTGGGTGACGATCGCGCCCGACGGCGGCTTCCAGTCGAAGTTGGAGTTGTCCGGGACGGCGAAGTTGATCTCGGTGAAGGAGACGTCCATGGCCGGCTTGGAGAGGTCATTGCGGGCGTAGACCTGGACCGCGAGCGGGACGCTCTTGGCACCGTCGACGGCGATGCGGACCGAACCGATCCGCGACGAAGTGTCACGCGGGGTGAGGACGAGCTCGTAGGCGGCGCGGCCGGCGACCTCGCGGGAGGAGTCGGTGGTGACCAGCGTCGACGGGCTGATCGCGGCGAGGGCCCGCGTGGCGAGCTGGTCGGGCGTCAGTGTGGTGGTCTCCGGCGTCTTGCTATTGGCCGCCGGGAGGATGGTGTGCGACGCGACCCGCGTGCTGCTGCTCCACGACCAGACGTCGGCCCCGTTGCGGAAGATGTCGGTCTCGCCGACAGAGTCGAGGAGGGCCACCCGCTGCTTCGTCTCACCGGAGTACCAGACCCGGGCGGTGTGGGAGCCGCTGAGGAGGCCGAGCAGCGTGCCGCCGGTCTGGCCAGAAGTGTCGACGCTGGGCAGTTCCGGAAGGCCGAGCGCGGCCTTCTGGACGACGGTTCCGCTGAGTCCACCGACGTGCGAGGACTCCAGCGCCGCCAGCAACTGGGCCGCGCTGCGGTACGGGAGGTTGGTGCTGGCCTGGGCTGAGAGACTTCCGGTGGCGACGACTACGACGACTCCGACCACGGCCGCCGGCGCCAACCACCGCAGATACCGGTGTCGGGTGAAGACACCATTGACGCTGCGCATGGCGCCAGTGTGACGCGATATGACTGTGATCAGCCTGAGCGATTCGCAGCCATCCTGAGAAATTCCTGGCAGAGTGGGGAGGGCGGGTGAGTCTCCAGCCCGCTCCGCTTGGCAGAGGGAGGAATCATCGTGCGACTGCTCATCGTAGAAGACGAGGTGCGCCTGGCCTCGGCCCTGCAGCGCGGGCTGATCAGCGAGGGTTTCACAGTCGATGTGCTGCACAACGGACCCGACGGTCTGCACGCGGCGCAGGAGACCACCTACGACCTGGTCATCCTCGACATCATGCTGCCGGGCCTCTCCGGCTACCGGATCATCGAGGCGCTGCGCAAAGAGGAGAACTGGGTTCCGATCCTCATGCTCACGGCCAAGGACGGGGAGTACGACGAGGCCGACGCGCTGGATATCGGCGCCGACGACTACCTGACCAAGCCCTTCTCCTTCGTGGTGCTGGTGGCCCGGGTCCGCTCGCTGCTGCGCCGGGGCGTCATCCCCCGGCCGGCGTCGCTCACCGTCGACGATCTGGTGCTGAACCCGTCCGCGCACTCGGTGCACCGCGGTGACACCGAGATCGAGCTGACCCCGCGCGAGTTCTCGCTGCTGGAGTACCTGATGCGCCGGGCCGGCGAGGCCGTCTCGAAGTCCGACATCCTGCATCACGTCTGGGACGCCCACTACGAGGGTGATGCCAACGTGGTGGAGGTCTACGTCGGGTACCTGCGCCGCAAGATCGACGTCCCCTTCGACCGTCAGAGCGTCCAGACGGTCCGCGGTGCCGGCTACCGGCTGGCCGTCACCGGCGTCGGTGCTACCGGGAGCGCGGGCGGAAGCGGCGCCGACGGGACCGGCAGTTAGCCCTCCCCGGTGATAGGCGCTCTCAAGAATTTCTGGCGCAAGCGGTCACTGCGGGAGCGGATCACCGCGGCGACGACGCTCCTGTTCGCGTTCGCCGTCGTCACCGGTGCGGTGCTGCTTTTGGCACTGCAGCGCTGGTCGCTGACCCGCTCCATCGACGGGTCGGCCTACAAGACGGGCAACGAGATCGCCGCCCTGGTGCGCAGCGGCAAGCAGCCCTCCCCGCTAGTGGGCGGTGCCGGCGACTACATCCAGATCGTCGACTCCGACAACCGCGTCGAGGCGTTCCAGCTCGGCACCGACGCCGCCGTCTCACTCCTCTCTCCGGAGCAGTTGGCGCAGGTACGCACCGGCGGCCGTCTCACCATCAATGCCGAGAGCCGCGGGGTGAACGACACTCTGCGCGTCGTCGGAGTGCCGGCCTCGGACGAGACGGTCATCGTCGCCACGAGCATGGCCCAGGTGACCCGCAGTGTGCACCTTCTTCGAAACGCTGCGCTGCTCGGCGTCCCCATCGCGGTGCTGGCGATGGCGCTGGTGACGTACTGGATCGTCGGTGTGACGATCCGTCCGGTACGCGGGCTGCGGGCCAAGGCCGAGGCGATCACGGCGGCCGGGCTGGCCGATCAGCGACTGCCGGTGCCGGCGGCCCAGGACGAGATCCAACGTCTGGCCGTGACCCTGAATGCGATGCTCGACCGCCTGGACTCGGCGACGTCTCGGCAGCGGACCTTCGTCGGGGATGCTGCGCATGAGCTGCGATCGCCGATCGCGTCGGCCCGGTTGCAGCTGGAGATCGCGCAGCGCCTCGGGCCGGAGACCGACTGGAACGAGGTCGCGGGCGACGTCATGGTGGACGTCGACCGGCTGCAGCGGCTGGTCGACGACCTGCTCGCGCTGGCCCGCTCCGACGAGGCCGGGGGTGCACTGACCCGTCGCGAACCGGTGGACGTCGGCGAGTTGGCGCAGTCGCTGCTGCCGCAGTACAGCGAGTCGCGGGTGCCGGTGGAGGTCGTGATCGCGCCGCAGGATCGCGCGCCAGAAGCATTTGAAGGGCCTGAAGCGCCCGAAGGGGCTGACGGGGCCGATACTTTTGGTCCGCTGACCGTCTCCGGCGACCCAGACGGGCTGCGCCGGATCGTGGTGAATCTGGTCGACAACGCCCTGCGTTATGCGAGTAGTTCGGTGACGGTGCAGATCTCGGCCGAGGGTGAGGGGCGGCGCAACGTCGTTCTGGCCGTCAGCGACGACGGTCCGGGAATCGAGCCGAACGAGCGGGGGCGCGTCTTCGACCGCTTCTACCGAGTGGCGGCGTCCCGATCACGTGGGACTGGCGGCACCGGCCTCGGGCTGCCGATCGTGCGCGACCTGGTGCGGGCGCACGGCGGCAACATCGTGCTCTCAGACACCCCACGTTCTGCAGGGAAATCGCCCGAGAAGGGCGGCCGCGGTGGACTCACCGCGACCGTCACCCTCCCGGCCCGCAACGTCTAGTCTCTATCGGCCCGAGCGCGCTCCTGGTCTGATGCGAGCATCCGCGCTGTCTCGCGCGCGACGGCGCGCACACCTTCCCAAGCCGAATCTGCGTGGAGCGCCTCGCGACTCCACGCCGTGCCGTCGACGAGATCGGTAGCGACGGCGATCAAAGAGCGGACACTCGCTTCGCCACGAAGCGAAATCAGGCCCGCCGACTCTAGTTGAGGAAAGAATATCGACGCTTGATCTTCAAGCGTTAGGAGTAGCTCGCCAACGTCGAATGCGTTGGAATCAAGCCAAGCGCACTGTTCCTCTGCGGGCATCGCGAGGCGATCGACGGATTCACGCAACTGAAGCCACAACTGGCCAGGTGGTATCTCCGGCTTCACCTGCAACCTCCCGATTGGTCAAGTCTGACAAGGTTACGCGAGCCCCGGCATTTGCTTTCCCATATTTTCCAAGCCGACACGTGCGCGGTCGCGAATTGCCAGCCGAGAGCGCCTTCCAGACGTGATAGCCGCCCGAGGCGCGCGCGACCGCCAAAGTTCGCAGGGGTGTCGGGGTCGCTGCGGCCCGAACCTGATTCGATCGCGATATGTGCGTGCGCTTCAGAAGACCAACTGAAACGATCTCCCGATGAACCAGCATCGGCCGCCCCTCGGATTCGCGTCCGACGCTACTGCCCTCGCGGAACGCAGAACCTTGGCCGATCAACTAGTCGGACAACGGCTCGTCCGAGTTGAGTACGTCAATATCGACTACTTTGGCTGGGACCTCGGGCACAGAGACCAATCCGTCCGACGACAAATCACAGGGCCTGCAGAGTGGCGCAACCCGACCTGGGATGCGGGCGCTTTCCATCACCTGGACTTCGGCATTGAGTTCACGACTGACCTCGGACAGGTCTGGGGAATTACCTGGGACTCAGCCGGTCCTGATGGCAAGAGCATGGCCCTAAGGCCGGGCCGTGTCAGCGACGCGGGCGCAGTGTGGGATGTGACGCAAGCCGAACCATGGCGCTCCTTGAGCGAGTCAGCGGTATCGGAGGTCACGCTCAGGTATCACCCGTGGGGCGTCGAATCGGGTGGGTTCTGGTGCACCCGTGCATCCCTGTCATTCGACGGACCGACCGTCGAGGTACTTCTCGGCGACTGCGATACGTTGGGATCCCTATCCGCATCGGCCGACAACATCGCAGTTATCGTCAGCCCAGCGGGGTTGCCTGGTTGGGAACGGACCGACGACCTCGTGTGACGCACGCCGTCGACTGTTCGGCTCGTTGTTGGCGCACGGTCGTCGTGTCAGCCCCGCCCTCGCAACCTAGCTTTCGAACGACCACGTCTAGGAGGCGCTGTCGGCTTGAGAAATCGCGCGTCTCCTTGTTGTTGTTCCTCCACAGCGCGAGGAGCGGCAAGCCCACTTCGGCAACGAGCAAATCACGCCAGCCGGCCAGCTGGTCAAGAACAGTCCGAGGGTCACGAACGACCCGAGCGTGCCTGCAAGCCCGTAGCCGAGAGCACGACAGTCCCGGGACTATCAGTCAGGCCATCCGAGCGGCCGGAGTCCAGCGTCGGTCCCTCCGCTGCACGCTGCCGCGCCTAGTTGGTACCCCGCCCCGCAGCCGACCAGCACGCGGATCGTCATCAGCACTGCGGCCATGAAGTAGGTCGCAGGTGTGCCGCACGCGTCGCCCTTGTTCAATCACGTGGATCCGGCGTCGACCGCAGCGACGAGTGGGGAGTTCAGCAGGACAAGTAGCGGCAAGCCGCGCATTTGGAAGAAGGCTCCGACCGCGACGGAGACTGACCCGTACACAACGCTGCGACAAGAAGCACGACAGCCGCCGCTTCGACCTGATACCGGCTAAGCAGAACGCCGCAGGCGTAGGCGACGACCACTTCACCCATACAACCCCGGTTGCGAGGCACCTCGTCGACCGACGTGCGGCCTCCGCTACCGCCCCATCCCCCGCCCGCTGACGTCTAGCAGCCGGCGACCGGCGGCGCGGGCGTCGGAGTCGGTGTCGCCGCCGGGTCCGGAGTGACCCCCGGCAGTGGCGTCGGCGTCGGAGCCGGCGTCGGCGCACAGGTGGGCGTCGGTGGGGTGAACTTGTAGACGGTGAGGGTGATCGGAGTCGCCTGCGTGTAGGAGATTCCCGGCTGCGGATTCATCGAGGAGACCAGACCGTCCTTCGACTTGTCGCTCGTCCCGGTGATCTGCGGGGTGCTGTTCACCGCGATCCAACCCTGCTGCGTCAACTGCTGGCGAGCGTCGGCGAACTTCATTCCGACCACGTTCGGTAGTGACACCTTGCCCGACGAGACGGAGAGCTGCACCGTCGAGCCAGCCGGCACCGACGTGTTCGCCTTGGGATTCTGGTCGACGACGAGGCCTGCGGCGGCGGCGTTGTCAACGGTGGTCGAGGTGACGGTGAGGCCCTGTGCCGCCAGCACATTGCTGGCGTCCGACAGCTGCTTACCGACCACCGAGAGGACCGCCACGGTCGGCACCGCGTAGACGGTGTACGTCACCACGGTGCCCTCGCGCTGCTGCGAGTTGGGCAGCGGCGACTGGGTGCAGACGTTGCCGACGGCGACCGTCTGCGGTGCGTTGTCCGGGTCGATGCCACACTTGCTGGCTGTGGCGTGCGTGCCCGAAGCGAGCTTGAATCCCTGCTGCAGCAGGGAATTGTCCGCCGCCGCCGGGGCCGCCGCGATGATGTTCGGCACGGCGACCAACTTCGGCTTGTCATTGCCGGCGAAGACGATGAGGTACGCGGTGAGGCCGATGACGATCAGCAGTGCCGCGACGATGGCCAGCCAGACGAAGGCGGCCCGCCGATTCTTCGGCTCCTCGCCGGGCACCACGTCGTCGGCGGCACCCGCGGCCATCGCGGCACCGGCCGCCGGGATCGGCGTCTTGGCGATGAGCTGGGTCCGTTCGTCGTCGGTGAGGACCGCCTCGGCCTCGACCGGAAGGTCAGCCAGCGCCCGCTGCAGGTCCGACCGCATCTCGGCGGCCGACTGGTAGCGGTTCAGCGGGTTCTTGGCCAGCGCCTTCATCACGATCGAGTCCAGCGCGCGCGGGATCGTCGCATCCATGGACGACGGCGACGGCGCGGTCTCGCGGACGTGCTGGTACGCCACAGCCACCGGAGAGTCGCCGGTGAACGGCGGATGCCCGGTCACCAGTTCGTAGAGCAGGCATCCGGTCGAGTAGACGTCCGAACGAGCATCCACCGACTCGCCGCGGGCCTGCTCCGGCGACAGGTACTGCGCGGTGCCGATGACGGCCGCCGTCTGGGTCACCGTCGCCGAGTTGTCACTCAACGCGCGCGCGATGCCGAAGTCCATCACCTTTACCGCGCCGGCTTCGGTGATCATGACGTTGGCCGGCTTGATGTCGCGGTGCACGATCCCGTTGCGGTGGCTGAAGTCCAGCGCGGCACAGATCTCAGCCGCCACCTGCATGGCCCGCTCGGCCGGCAACCGTCCCTCAGCCTTGAGTACGTCCCGCAGCGTGCGTCCGGAGACGTACTCCATCACGATGTAGGGGATCGGGCCGTCAGTGCCGACGTCCTCACCGGTGTCGTAAACGGCAACGATAGCCGGGTGATTCAGCCCGGCCGCAGCCTGTGCCTCGCGCCGGAAGCGATTGAGGAAGGTCTGGTCCCGAGCCAGGTCAGCCCGCAGCACCTTGATGGCAACCTCGCGGCCGAGACGTACGTCGCGCCCACGGTGTACCTCGGCCATGCCTCCGTAGCCGATGAGCTCACCGAGCTCGTACCGGTTGGCGATTAGACGGGGCTGTGTCATCGAACATCCTCACTCATTGCCGTACGCGTTCCACTCGAAATCTTCATATCAACTGCTCGCCGGATCATTGAGATACGCCGACATGACTGCCTTCGCGACCGGTGCCGCAGCCAGGCCACCGGCGCTCTCGCTGCCACTGACGCCCGCGTTCTCCAGCACCACCGAGATCGCGATCTTCGGTGTGCCGTTGCGGGTCGCATAGCCGGTGAAGGTGGCGTGCGGAGCCAGCGGCTTCCCCTGAGCGTCCTGGTTGTCCGCCGTCCCGGTCTTCCCGCCGACCACCACTCCAGGCAGATTGATCTGGGCCTTCTGGCCGGTGCCGCTCGTGACAACGCTGACCATCATCTGCTGCAGCATCTCGTCCTGAGCCGAGTCGAGCACGGTGTTCAACAGCTTCGGCTCAGTGACTGAGAGCGAGGAGAGGTTGGGCGCCTGCTCGCGGGCCACCAGGTAGGGCGTCATCAGCTGCCCGTCGTTGGCGACCGCGGCCGAGAGCATCGCGATCTGCAGCGAGGTCAACTGGACGTCGCGCTGGCCGATGCTGGTCTGCGCGAGTGCCGCCTGGTCGGGCACCGGCCCGATCGTCGAACGGACCACCGGAAGCGGAACCGTCCGCTGCTGGTCGTCGATGCCGAAGAGGGCAGCCTCGCTACGCACCGCCGGCGTGCCCAGGTCCATTCCGAGCTGACCGAACGCGGTGTTACAGGAGATCGTGAACGCATTGATGAGAGTGTCGGTCACCCCGTTGCCGCACTTCTCGCCCGCGAAGTTCGTCATGGTCGCTGACTCTGTGCCGGGAAGGTGCAGGACGGTCGGGGCCGGGATGCGATCGGTCGGCACCTTTCCGGCCTTCAATGCGGCCGCCGAGATGACCACCTTGAAGACCGAACCCGGCGGGTAGCTGACGGCCAGGCTGCGGTCGAGCATCGGCTGGCTCGGATTGTTGACGTTGTGATCCCAGGCGGCCTGAATCTGCGCCGAGTTGTGGGAGCTCAGCAGGTTCGGGTCGTATGAGGGGGAACTGACGTCAGCCAGGATCGCGCCGGTCACCGGATCCATCGCGACCACGGACCCCCGCCGCCCGCCCAGCGCGGTGTAGGCCGCGGCCTGGGCCGCCTTGTTCAGGGTGAGGATCACGCTGCCGCCCTGCGGTTCACGGCCGGTGATGATGTCGGCGATCCGCCGGCCGAGCAGGCGGGGGTCGCTGCCGGAGAGGACTTCATCCTCGGACTCCTCGAGGCCGCCCTTGCCATAGAAGAGCGAGTAGTACCCGGTGACGGAGGCGTACTGCATGGCCAGCGGGTAGCGGCGCAGGAACTCGAGTTCGTCGGTGGTGCGCACCGACTCGGCGACCGGGGTGCCCTGCACGACGATCTGCCCGCGCGGCGTCGAGTACTCGGTGAGCAGAACCCGACGGTTGCGGGTGTCGTTGCGGTAGGCGTCGCTCTTGACGACCTGGACGTAGTTGAGGTTGAGCAGCAGCGCGACCATCATCACTCCGACGGCCATCGCAACGCGGCGGATCTGGCGGTTCATGCGTCCACCACCACCGGGATCATCGTCGTCGGCGGCCCGCCCGGGCTGCTCGGCGGAGGCGGCAGCGGCAGGGAACCGGCCGGCCGGCGTGCGGAGTCGGAGATGCGCAGCAACAGCGCCAGCAGCACCCAGTTCGTGACCAGTGACGACCCACCGTAGGAGAGGAACGGGGTCGTCAGACCCGTCTCTGGGAGCAGCCGGCTGACACCGGCGACGACCACGAAGAGCTGCAGCGCAACCGAGAAGGCGAGTCCGGTGGCGAGAAGTTTCCCGAATGAATCACGGACGGCCAGGGCCGCCGCGAAGCCGCGGGCGATGAAGAGCATGTAGACGAGCAGGAGCGCGACCAGGCCGAAGAGGCCGAGTTCCTCACCGAATGAGGAGATGATGAAGTCGGTGGCCGGCAGCGGCACGATCTCGGGATGCCCGCCACCCAGGCCGGCCCCGAAGAGGCCACCCGTGCCCAGGCCGAAGAGCGACTGCGAGACCTGGTAACCGGCGTCCTCGGCGTCGGCGAAGACGTGCAGCCACACCTCCACCCGCAGCTGGACGTTGGCGAAGAGGTGGTAGGAGACGTACGCACCGGCGGCGAAGAGCAGCGCGCCGATGATGACCCAGCTGACCCGCTCCGTCGCAACATAGAGCAGGACGACGAACAGCCCGAAAAACATGAGGGATGTGCCGAGGTCATGGCCCCGCACCAGCACCGCGATGCAGATGAGCCAGGCGAGCAGCAGCGGGCCGAAGTCGCGTCCGCGGGGCAGTTCGAGCCCGGCGAAGCGCCTCCCGGCCAAGGAGAGAACGTCTCGCTTGGCGACCAGGTAGGCGGCCGCGAAGATCGTCAGCAGGATCTTCGAGAACTCGCCCGGCTGGATCGAGAAGCCGGCCAGCCGGATCCAGATGCGGGCACCATTCACCTCGCTGAAGCGGGCCGGCAGTACAGCCGGCAGGGCCAGGAAGAAGAGCCCGATGAGGGCGAGGGTGTAGGCGTAGCGCTGGAGGATGCGGTGGTCACGCACGATCACCAGGATCGCCAGGAAGCAGCCCAGCGCGATGACGCTCCAGAGAACCTGGCTCGGCGCGGCATCGCCGTCGAAGCTGTGCCCCAGCTCCCGGGCCTGCTGCTCCAGACCGAGATCCAGCCGGCGGATCATCACCAGGCCGAGCCCATTGAGCAGCACCGCGCACGGCAGCAGGAGCGGGTCGGCGTAGAGCGCGTAGCGGCGCACGATCAGGTGGGCCAGCAGCGCCAACCCGAGCGGCACCAGCCCGTAGGTCAGCAGATGCGAGTTGACGTGACCCTCGTTGGTCGCCTCGACGACGGCCTCCGCGGCCAGGACTACACCGACCGCGAAGACCAGCATGAAGAGTTCGACGTTGCGCCGGTTCGGTGGCTTCGGCTGCTTCTCGACCGGGCGGGCCGGCGCGGCGGCTACGGACGACATGGCGTCCTCCCCGGCTCGGAGCTCGCCCCGGAGTCAGTCGGTGCTGAATCGGTCGGTGCCGTGTTGAGGGCCGGGGTGGGCAGCGGCGTCGGAGTGGGGGTTGGGACCGGCGTCGCTACTGGCGCTTTGGTTCCCGGACGGGCCGAAGGCGCTGTCGTCGGAAGCGGTGTGGGCAGCGGCGTCGGGCTGGGGAGTAGCGACGAGCAGAGGGGCAGCAGGTTGTCCATGAGGTTCGACTTGATCTGCTCGGCCTCAGCCAGCGAGTGGGCGGTGATTCCGGATGCCACCTGGTTGCGACTGGCCTGATTGAGATCCGCCATCTTGATGTCGGTGTTCTGCGCGACGTTGTAGAACCGGACCGGCCCGAAGGCGGCGTTCACCCCACGAAAGATTGCTACTTCGCTGCCGTCCTGGCCGACGAAGTACTGCGACTGCGTCCAGCCGTAGAAGGCGAAGAGACCACCGACGAGCACGAGCACGGTGATGATCGGGACGGCCGCCTTGCGCAGCATCCGCGACCGCCAGGGTTTGGTCTTCGCCTCCGGAGCCGGCGCGGCCGCGCCCTGCGTCATCTGGGCGGCCCGCTCGGCCGGGCTCGAGGCACTCTGATCGCGCCCACGCTTATGCGGGAAGTCGATGAATGCCCCGGCAATCACCGGCATGTCGTCGCTCGAGTAGTCGGAGTCGATGACGTCGGCGACGATGCAGGTGATGTTGTCCGGGCCGCCGCCGCGCAGCGCGAGATCGACCAGATGATCCGCGCATTCCTGGGGATCACCCTCACCGAGGGTCTCGTGGATGGTGGCCGACGTGACGACGTCACTCAGCCCGTCGGTGCAGAGCAGGTAGCGATCACCGGCCCGGGCCTCCCGGATCGAGACGTCCGGGTCTACTTCGGCCCCCATCAGCGCCCGCAGAATCACCGATTTTCTCGGATGATGCTGCGCCTCCTCGGCCGTGAGGCGCCCCGAATCGACGAGCGATTGGACGTAGGTGTCGTCGTGGGTGATCTGCGACAGCTGCCCATCGCGGAGCAGGTACGCACGAGAATCACCCACGTGCACAAGGCCGACCTGGGCTCCGGTGAAGCGAAGCGCGGTCAGCGTGGTGCCCATGCCGTCCAGCTCGGAGTCGTGGGTTACCGCGTCGGCGATCCGCTCGTTGGCGTCGTTCACGGTGCGGCGCAGCGCGGCCAGCAGGTCACCCAGCGGGCGGTCCTCGTCCAGGCGCTCCATCGCACCGATGACGATCTTGCTCGCCACCTCCCCGGCGGCGTGGCCCCCCATCCCGTCGGCGATGGCCAACAACCGAGGACCGGCGTACACCGAATCCTCGTTGTTTCCGCGGACGAGCCCCGGGTCGGAGCGCACCGCGAAGCGCAGGGCCAGACTCATGAGACCGCACTCTGGACGGGGGTGGTCATCGCAGCTCGAGAACTGTCTTGCCGATGCGTACCGGTACGCCGACCTCTATCGGGCTCGGCGCTTCGATGCGGCGGGCACCGAGATAAGTGCCGTTGGTCGAGCCGAGATCCTCGACGAACCAGACCCCGTCCTGCTGGGAAATGCGGGCATGCCGGGTGCTCGCATAGTCGTCGGTGAGGACGAGCGTGGAGTCATTGGCCCGTCCGATCAGCACCGGCGCGCCGGTGAGGCCGATGCGCGTGCCGGCCAGGCCACCGGCGGTGACCACCAGCTGCGTGGCGCCCCGACGGGCCGGGACGGCCGGCGCCGGTTCCTTGGTGCGGTTGCGCCGACGAGCCGGCGGCGGCACTCCGACGCGCTGCTGACCGCTCGCGCTGAGATCGGTGCGGATGACTCGGACTGCCGCCAGCACGAAGAGCCAGAGAAGCGCAAGGAAACCGAAGCGCATCAGCTGGATCGCCAGCGGAGAGTTCACTCCTGCTCCTGCTGAAAGACCAAACGTGTGTGGCCGACCCGGATCACGTCGCCATGGCGTAGTTGCTGGCTCGTCACCGCATGGCCGTTGACCGTGGTGCCATTGGTTGAGCCGAGGTCCGACAGCGTGGCTACGTGGCCGTCGAAGGCGATCTCGATGTGGCGGCGTGAGACGCCCTGGTCGAGGAGTTGCAGATCGGTGTTGTTCCCCCGGCCGATCACGTTGGAGCCACCCTGCAGGTCGAAGTGACGCGCCGTGCCATCGATGACCACCGAGGCCCGGCTGCGGGGCGGGCCGGCCGGTGCGGCGGGCGGCGGATAGGCGGCCGCGGGTGGTGGGTACGCGGCCGGCGGCGGGTAACCAGCGGCGGCCGGTGGCGCGGGCATGGGTGGCACGGGCGTCGGCGGGATCGGCGCGGCGGCCAGCGGCGGGACTGCGGCCTGCGGCGCTGCCCCCTGCTGGGCATAGGCGGCGGGGAGCGGCTCACCGGCCGGATCGACCGCGGTGGCCGGCAGCGAGAGGGAGTCGACCGGGCGGCGACGAGGCGGGGCGCTGGACTCCATCCGCGAGGCGACCCCGAAGACGCCGGTGTGCAGCGAGTCGTCCAGGGCCAGCAACACCACGATGTCACCGATGGTGCGCCAGTTGTTCTCGTCGAGGTGCTCCTGGACGAGCTCGGCCAGCGAATTGCAGAGCTGCACCTGCCACGGCACGAGGCGCTCGTAGTCGCTCGGCGACAGCGTCACCCGGTAGCGGTTGGGGGCGAGGACCTCGCCGTTGCCCATCACGTTCCGCTTGTCGGAGGCTTCCCGCTGCAGCGCGGTGCCGATCTCTACCGGCTCGACCTGGCCCTTGAAGACACGCGCAAAGGCGGTTCCGACGAGACTCTCCAGGCGTCGCTCGAATCGTTGCGCCAGGCTCATCTCGTACTCCTTCGTCTGTCTCGACACTGCGACTGCGGGTTGTGAGGGCGTTCATACTGCGACAAGCTGGCGTCAGACCAGCGTCGTCACGACCATGCCCAGCCCACAGAATCGGGCGAAACGCATACGAGATGACGCGTTGATCAAGACGCGCTCTAGCGATCTTACTGGGGAGCGGTTGAGCCAGACACCAACCTGGCGCAAGCTGTGTCCGGATAGTGATAACCTTCTTCACTGCACTACGGTTCGCTTCGATGGATCGCCTCGGCGGTTCACATCGCAGCTGGCTGGAGTGCGCTCGTCGCGGGCAAGTGGCGGAATGGCAGACGCGCACGGTTCAGGTCCGTGTGTCCGAAAGGACGTGGGGGTTCAACTCCCCCCTTGCCCACCGATGGTTGTTTGTGGAACTCCGCAGTTTCGTTCGCGAAGCTGCGGAGTTTCTGCTTTCCGGGGTTGACCGGGCCGGGTTCGCGGTTTCGCGGATGGGCGCCTGACCAGAGGAATCTTCGAGGCGACACGCCGCCGCCCGCCGCCCGCCGCCCGCCGCCCGCCGCCCGCCGCCCGCCGCCCGCCGCGGAGCTCGTACGCGACGGTCTGCAGAGTTCTCGCGTTGATGACCTACGCCCACAGATTGAACCTGCGCGGTGCTGGGCTACTTATGCTTTCGTAAGTAACGGCGACGCTACTTACCGTGCTGAATTCGTTTAATTGTGTTATTGACGGTCGATGCTGCCTGTGACTTGCATCACTGGACTGAGTTTCTTCGCGCTGTCTGGGGAAAGACACAGACACGAAATGATCTTGCCTCTGGGATTCGGCAATTACGTGTCGCGCTAGATTTCCGTATTGACCAGGCGTGAGGTCCACACGTTTCACTAAGGACGACCAAAATGAGCGTAGCCGTAACCCTAAGCGCACCCACGGTGACGACCGGCAACGGCCGGGTACGGCACTCGGCCCGGCACCGACGTACGCGGCCGTCGAAGATTGGTGGCTATAAATTTTCGGTGGATCACCATCGCGGTCACCGAGTCGACGATCGGTACGTTCTCGTTGATATGTTACGCGGCGGGAATCACGCAAAGTACTTCGATAATGTGCCGGCGCGCGCGTGGAAGGCCTCTGATACGCGATTGAATCGTCAAGTTGTTCTGTGGGTCAGTTCCCCAATGTCGTTTCCCTCTGACGAAGCCCGGTCGATGCTGCTTAATCGAATTGTGACCGATAAGTTGGGACACGCACCAGTCTATGACGCGGGCTACTACAGCCGCGACGATCAGAACTTTGTTTATGTGGTCGTAGCCAATGAAATCAACGCGGCCACGAAATCTCGCCTTAAGAAAAGAAGTTCATCGGGCATCGAAAAGTACTGGCCCTTCTCCTAGATAGCCGTCGCGGCCCGGTCGTGGAATTCGCACGGTGTCTGCCTGGCGACCTAGGGCCGCTGGGGTACGGCGACCCGCCTTGTATTCCGAGCTTCCGATCTGACGACCAAAATCGGAAGCTCGGGATACAAAGCAGGATCAGCCGGACGCTCGACCGGCCGACGCGCCCCGCTTTGTCCGCCGAAATCCCGCGGATCGGGCGCCAAGCGGAACTTCGGAGGACAAGGCAAGCGGACGAGCACCAACGCGCGAGACAGACGGGCGTCTGGCGGGGCAAACCCAGGAACGTGACACATAGCCGCCGACTCCCCGCTCATGACCAGGCGGTCTAGTGAGCGGGGAGTCGGCGTCAGACGCGAATTCTTCCTGAAATTGTTGCTAGTTCTGCGCCACCAGGGTCAGCGTCAGGGTGTTGTTCGGGCCGGGGAGAATCGCGTTCAGCACCGAGGTCAAGACTCCGCAGTGGGTCAGCGGGCCGATCGCGAACTTGCTAGCAACCACACCGCCACTGAACGGGCTGAACTTCCCCGTCCCGTCGGAGGCCAGGTGAATCGAGACGGGCGAGGCGGTAACGCAATTGCCCGATGTCAGCGGGAGAACCCCCAGCGCCTTCGCCGATGTCACGCCGATGCTGGCCTTCAGATCAGCCGTCAGGTCTCCCGCACCCGGCGCGAGTTGACCGGTCAGCGGCCCCAGTTCGGTGAACGTCGACACCACGGTCGTCGGGATGAACCCGAAGAGATTGGCGTTGATCGTCATCGCGGGCAGCTTCGCAGTGCCGGTGAACGCTCCGCTGCGCAGGTTCACGTCGGACGAGACGCTCCCCGGACCGACCTTTCCGGTGCCGTTGATGGTGGGAATTGAGATCGTTCCGTTCGCGGCGAAGACGATGTGTGCCGGAGCGGGCGTGGGCGCCGGCGTCGGTGGCGAACTGGGCGTCGGAGGCGTACTTGGCGTCGGGGTCGGGATCTCCGTCCAGAGCGTGGTGATCGAGTTCGACGTCGCCCCTAGGTAGTCATAGTTGAAGTCCTGTCCGGAGCCACAGCAGCTGAGTGAGGCGAAGGTGCTGGACGCGACGACTGTGTGCTTGGCGTCGCGAGTCTCAGTGATGGTGCAGGTGGCCGGCGAACTGGAGATCTGCACCGGCGGGCAGGCCGCCGAATCCGCCCCGTCGACCTGGAACGAGATGGTGCCAGGCGCTCCGACACTGGGGACGGCGATGTAGGTCGCCGGACGCCCCACGCCGACCTGGGTCGGCCCCGAGAGCGTGAGTGTGGTCGGGATCTTCTGAATGACGACCGGAGTCGGGGTCGGAGTCGCCGTCGCCACCACCACAGTCGAGACCACGTTCGAGGTTGATCCGACGTAGTCGTAGTCGAAGTCCTGTCCCGGGCCGCAGCAGCTGAGCGGGTAGTACGAAGTCGTGGCCGTAACCGTGTGGCTAGCGCCCACGTCCGAGAAGGTGACCGTGCAGGTCACGCTCGCTGCGATCGGCAGCGACTGACAATCGCCACCGGGGACGGTGAACGAAATCCGGCCCGGGGCCGAGACGCTAGGCACCGCGGTGTACGTCGCGGGTTGACCGGCGACGACCTGCGCCGGGCCGGTGAGCGTCACCGACGTCGCGATCTTGCGGATCACCTTGGGCGTCGGCGCCGGAGTCGGCGGGTGAGCCGGAATCTGCGTGGGTGCCGGTGTCGGCGTTGGGGTCGCCGAGGTCTGGGTGGCGCCGGTCGCCGACGCGGCCGACCCGTCGGCGAGCACGGCCCAGGTGCCGGCAAAGAGGCCGAGCGCAGCCAGTGCTGCGATGACTTTCACCTTGGGAAAATAACGATTGCTCATATGACGAACTCCCCGTCCCAGCGCCGTCAGCCAACAGGCCGAGCGCGGATCACCGCTTGATCCGAGGCAAAAGCTACGCTCGGGTAACCGCGATTCACAAGAGGAAACCCGGTCAAAATCGGAAAATTTGGATTACCTCAATTCTGCAGTACCTAATACCTCAGTTCTGCGGTACCGCGGGGTGCCGACGCGGTACCCGTCAAGTCAGCAGTGGACAGGCCGTCGCGGCCCGCACTTCGTCGACGCTCACACCCGGCGCCGTCTCGCGGAGCAGCAGCCCGTCGACGGTCACGTCGATGACGGCCAGGTCGGTGATGATCCGCTGCACGCAGGCCTTACCGGTGAGTGGCAGGGTGCATTCGGGGACGATCTTCGACGTCCCGTCCTTGGCCACGTGCTCGGTCATCGCGATGACCCGTTTGGCGCCGTGGACGAGATCCATCGCGCCGCCCATCCCCTTGATCATCTTCCCGGGGATTGTCCAGTTGGCCAGGTCTCCGCGCTGCGACACCTGCATGGCACCGAGCACCGCGATGTCGATGTGCCCGCCCCGGATCATCCCGAAGGAGAGCGCGGAGTCGAAGTAAGCCGCCCCGGCCAGCACCGTCACCGTCTCCTTGCCGGCGTTGATCAGGTCCGCGTCGACGTGCTCCTCATCCGGGTACGGCCCGACCCCGAGCACGCCGTTCTCCGAGTGCAGCACCACCTCGATCCCGGACGGGACGAAGTTCGGGATCAGCGTCGGTAGCCCGATCCCGAGATTCACGTAGCTGCCGTCCTCGAGTTCGGCCGCCACCCGGGCCGCCAGCTCATCACGGGTCAGTGCCATCTCAAGCCCCAACCCGAGAGATCGTCCGCTTTTCTATGGCTTTTCCAGCTGTACCGACCTCTACGACGCGCTGCACGAAGACGCCAGGTGTGTCGACGTCGTTCGGGTCGAGCTCGCCAGGCTCCACCAATTCCTCCACCTCGGCGATCGTGATGCGACCGGCCATCGCGCAGAGCGGATTGAAGTTCCGCGCGGAGGCGGCGTAGACGAGGTTGCCGTGGCGGTCGCCCCGGGCCGCCCGCACCAGCGCGAAGTCGGTGACGATCCCCTCCTCCAGCACGTACTCCCGCCCGTCAAAGGTGCGGACCTCCTTGGGCGGCGAGGCCACCGCGACCGAGCCGTCCGCCCCATACCGCCAGGGCATCCCGCCGTCGGCGACCAGGGTGCCCACCCCGGCCGGCGTGTAGAAGGCGGGGATGCCGGAGCCACCGGCGCGCAGCCGCTCGGCCAATGTCCCCTGCGGGCATAGCTCCACCTCGATCTCGCCGCTGAGGTACTGCCGGGCGAACTCGCGGTTCTCCCCGACGTAGGAGCCCGTCGTGCGGGCGATCCGCCCCAATCCGAGGAGGATCCCCAGACCGGCGCCATCGACTCCGCAGTTGTTCGAGACGGTCCGCAGGTGGCTGCTGCTCCCCTCGACGATGGCGTCGATGAGACGGATCGGGACGCCGCAGAGGCCGAAGCCGCCGACGGCCAAGGAGGCGCCGTCGCCGATGTCGGCCACCGCCTCGCGAGCCGTGCTAAAGGTCTTATCCATCCGAGCATCTACCTCCGACCGGCGCCACGAGAACGGCGCGAACTTGGGCGCGACTAGGCCCGTACTACGACTGGCTGAGCAGGCGTCGGGCGTGCCGAAGGACCGGCTCGTCCACCATCTTCCCCTCGAAGGCGAAGACGCCGCGCTCACTCTCGGCCGCCTGCACGACCCGCATCGCCCAGCTCAGCTCCTTCGCCGTCGCCGCGTAACTTTGGCGGATCACCGGAACCTGCGACGGGTGGATCGCCGCCTTGGCCCCGAAGCCGGACGCGCGGGCGTCGTCAGCTTCCGCCTTGAGCCCGTCCAGGTCGGGAATGTCCAGGTAGACCGCGTCGATCGCGACCTTCCCGGCCGCCCCGGCCGCGACCAGCACCTGCGAACGGGCGTAGCGGGCGACCTCGCGGTAGCGGCCGTCCGGGAAGCGACTGGAGGTGCCACCGAGGCCGGCCAGCAGGTCTTCGGCGCCCCACATCAGCGCCTCGACGCAGCGCTGCTCAGCCAGCGCCCCCGCCTGCTGCACACCGGCCGGCGTCTCGCAGAGCGCGGTGACGCGGAAGGGGGCCAGCGAGTGCAGTTGGGTCGGCGACTCGGCCTTGGCCAGCATGATCCGGCGGAAGTCGGTCGCGGCCAGCGTCTCCAGATCGGCCGCGTGCTCCGCCGTCCCGGCCGGGTTCACCCGGACCACCACCCGCTGCGGGTCGAGCTCGACCGAGCCCTCCAGCGCGGCCCGGGCGGCGGCCTTGTCCGACGGCGCCACACCGTCCTCAAGATCGAGGATGACGACGTCGGCGGCCGCCGCGGCCTTGACGAACCGCTCCGGCCGGTCAGCCGGACAGAAGAGCCAGACGAGCTCGCTGCTCATCGCTACTCGGCGTCCGTCGTGGGGCGGCAGCGAATGAGGGTGGCCCGGGTGGCGGTCGCGACGACGACATCGTCCTGGTTGAGGGCGACGTGCTCCAGCGTGACGACCCCCTCGCCGGGGCGCGTCGTGGAGCGGCGGGTCGAGAGCACCCGCGTCTCGGCGTAGAGGGTGTCACCGACGAAGACCGGATGCCCGAAGGAGACCTCGCTGAACCCCAGGTTGGCCACGATCGTCCCCTGGGTGAGCTGGGCGACCGAGAGACCGACCATCGTCGACAGGGTGAACATGCTGTTGACCAGTCGCTGGCCGAACTGCTGCTGCCGGCTCCAGGCTTCATCCAGATGCAGGGCCTGCGTGTTCATCGTCAGCGTCGTGAAGAGGACGTTGTCGGCCTCGGTGACGGTGCGCCCCGGGCGGTGCAGGTAGACGACGCCCGTCTCGAACTCCTCCAGCCAGAGGCCGCGCTGCTCGATGCGCCGTTCGCCCGGATTCTCCTCGCGCGTCACCACAACGCGTCGTCCAGGGTGTGGCTGGCCCGCAGCGCCTCGATCCGCTGCGATCGCCAGGTTTCGTAGCGCGATTCGTTCAACGGTGCCGCCAGCCGCTTGCGCAACTGGGCCAGTGCCGCAATCACCGCTGCCATCTCCTCCACCGTTGCAAAACGACTACTAGCTTCCACTTCCGTCACTCACTATCCCCCGTCATGCCCTTCTCCCACCGTCATACTGGCGGTACGCCATGGCGTTTGGCGGGAACGGCACGCGACTTTCCGACGAGGACGGCAAATCTTGCCTGCACCTGCGAACGTAACTCGGCCGGCGTGATGACCGCGTCAATGACCAGATCCGAGGCCAGCCGCATCAGATCAACGTCCTGCTCGTACTCCGCGCGCATCCGGGAGACGAAGTCATCCCGCTCCGCCGCGTCGGAGATCTCCGCTATTTTTCCGGCATAAACCGCATTGACGGCGGCCTGCGGACCCATCACGGCGATCTTCGCCGTGGCCAGCGCGATGCAGGCGTCCGGCATGAACCCGGGACCGTCCATGGCGTAGAGGCCGGCACCGTAGGCCTTGCGCACGATCACGGAGAGTTGCGGCACGGTGGCCTCGGCGACGGCGGTGATCATCTTCGCTCCATGCCGAATGATTCCCTGACGTTCCACCGCGCTGCCGATCATGAAGCCGGGGACGTCGGCCAGGTAGAGCAGCGGGACGTTGAAGGCGTCACAGAGCGAGATGAAGCGGGCCGCCTTGTCGGCCGAGTCGACGAAGAGGACACCACCGCGCACCGCGCTGTTGTTCGCGACGACGCCGACCGAGTGCCCGTCCACCCGTCCGAAGCCCACCACGAGCTCGGCCGCGAAGAGCGGCTTCACCTCGAAGAACGAGTCCTCGTCGACGATGCCGTCGATGATCTCGTGGATGTCGAAGGGCACCGACTCCTGCTCCGGAACCGACTCGTCATCCAAGTCGATGGACGGCTCCAGCGGCTGTAGGGCGGGCGGCTGCTCACGCCAACACGTCGGCAGGTAGGAGAAGTAGAGCCGGGCCTGCTCGATGGCGTCGACATCATCGACGGCCAGATTGTCACCGCAGCCGGAGATCGTGCAGTGCATACGGGCGCCGCCCATCTCCTCCAGCGACACCTCCTCGCCGACCACCATCTGCGCCATTCGCGGCGATCCCAGGTACATCGAGGCGTTCCCCTCGACCATGATCACGATGTCGCAGAAGGAGGGGATATAGGCCCCACCGGCCGCGGATGGTCCGAAGAGGCAGCAGATCTGCGGCACTTTCCCCGACAGGGCAACCTGATTGTGGAAGATCCGCCCGGCCCCGCGCCGCCCCGGGAAGAGGGCCACCTGATCGGTGATGCGGGCCCCGGCCGAGTCGATGAGCCAGAAGATCGGCAGCTCGGCGTCCAGCGCCCGCTCGGTGACCCGGACGATCTTCTCGACCGTCAATGCACCCCAGGACCCCGCCTTTACCGAGGGATCGTTGGCCACCACCAGCACCGGCCGGCCGTCGACGAGGCCCTGCCCGGTGACGACCCCGTCGGCCGGAAGTCCCGAGCTGAGCGCGTTCGCCAGCTGCCCGTCCTCAACGAAGCTCCCCTCATCCAGGAGCAGCGCGACCCGGTCGCGGACGTAGAGCTTCTGCTGCGCTTCGAGCTTGGCCGCGGCTTTCGGCGACGGGCGCAGCGTCGCCTCCCGGGCGAGCTGGTACTTGTCACTCATGTCGTGACCGGGAGTCCGAGCCCGCGCGCGATGACCAGACGCTGGATCTCCGACGTCCCCTCGCCCAACTCGAGGATTTTGGCGTCGCGGTAGAAGCGGGCCACCGGGTACTCCTCCATGAAGCCGTTCCCGCCGAAGACCTGGGTGGCGATCCGGGTCGCGTCGATCGCGGCCTCGCTGCTGTAGAGCTTGGCCATCGCCGCGGCCTGGCTCACCTCCTTGGCCGGGCGGCCGGCGTCCTTCAGCGCCGCCGCCTGATAGGTCAACAGACGGGCCGCTTCGATCGAGACGGCAAGGTCGCTGAGCTGGAACGCGACCGCCTGCCGCGCTCCGATCGGGCTGCCGAAGGTGCTCCGCTGCTTGGCGTAGGCCAGGCTCTGCTCCAGGCAGGCGCGAGCCAGGCCGAGGGCCAGCGCCGAGATCGCGATCCGGCCGTCGTCGAGGATGGCCAGGAACTGCCGCAGGCCGCTGCCGCGTACGCCCAGGAGGTTCGACTCGGGGACGTGCAGGTCATCGAAGGTGAGGCCGTGCGTGTCGGAGATCCGCCAGCCCAACTTCTCGTAGGGCGGGTCGACGGTGAGCCCAGGCGTGCCGGCCGGAATCATGATCGCCGAGATCTCGTTCGGGCCGGTACGGGCGGTCACCGTCACCACGGAGGTGACGTCAGTTCCGGAGTTGGTGATGAAGGCCTTACTTCCATTGACGATCCACTCACCGTCGACGAGTTCGGCCCGGGTCTTGCCGGCTCCGGCGTCCGATCCTGCGCCCGGTTCGGTGAGGCCGAAGGCGGCGATGCTCCGCCCGGCCACCAGGTCAGGAAGCCACTGGTTCTTCTGATCGTCGTTGCCGAAGGTGAGGATGGGGTTGATGCCCAGGCCGACGCCGGCCGACAGGGTGATGCCGATCGACTGATCGACCCGGCCCAGTTCCTCGATGGCCACGCAGAGACTGGTGAAGGCACCCTCGCTCTTGGCGCCGCCGTACTCCTCATCGACGACCAGCCCGAAGAGCCCCAGTTCGCCCATCGCCGCCACCAGATGCGTCGGAAAGTAGTGGTCGCGATCCCAACCGGCCACGTGCGGCGCCACCTCGCGCTCGGCGAAGTCGCGCACCACACGGCGGAACGCCTCGTGTTCGTCGGATAGTTCGAACGGCATCGGTCGACTCCAATTCGGTCCTGCTTGACGTTTACGTCAACGTAAAGCGATGATAGCGCCATGCCGCCGAAGACGAAAGCGCCACTACTGGCCGATCCGCCGGTCGAGCGCACCTGGAGCGTGCGCGAGTTGGCCGACGAGCTGGGCGTGAGCACGCGGACGCTGCGCTTCTACGAGGCCGAAGGGCTGATCGCGCCCGAGCGGCAGGGCACTGCGCGGATCTACCGGGCCCGCGAGCATGCCCGGTTGAAGCTGATCCTGCGGGGCAAGCGGTTTGGGATGTCACTGGGCGAGATCGCCGACATCGTCAATATGTACGACGGCGCGCAGGCCAGCGAGCGGCGTCAGCTCACCAAGCTGCTGGCCCGTCTGGACGAGCTGGGCGAGGATCTGCGGGCCCGGCAGCGCGACCTGCGGCGAACCCTGCGCGAGGTCGACGACGTCGCGGCCGACTGCCGCCAGCGCCTCCTCGAACTGAGCTGAATCAAGCCCGGCCAGCGGCTGATAGCGTCCGGATCGACCGCTTGAGATTCGGAGGGAATCGCCATGCTGAAGCTGATTGACCGTGACCGATTTCCCACCTCGATGCTCGGTGTGCCGATCACGGCCGGACCGCCGGTCGAGAACCCGTTGAAGCCGAACAGCGGCGTCTGGAGCCTGGACATCGCGACGGCCGGGGTGCCCCTGCGGATCGAAGCGCACCAGCACGATGGGCGGAGTCGGCCGCTCGCACTGGCCGACGAGGCAGAGCTGATGGCCTTCTTCCCGATACCGGCGCCCCTGCCGGAGTTCGAGGTTCGTAGACGCAGCCTGGTGGACCGTCGGGTAAAGGCCCGCAGTATTGAGACAAGCATCCAGCTCGAGACAGGCGATCACCGCTTCGACGACGCCCTGCGCGTCACCACCTCGGGAGATGGCAGCGATGCCCCCCGAATCCTGGCAGTGCTCGAGCCGGCGCTACGAGAGGCGTTGGTGCAGGCTCCGTTGGAGCGGCTGCGAACCGGTGATGGATGCGTGCAGATCGAACTGGTCGCCGGATCCACGATGACCGAGCCGAACGCGAACCTGCTCCTCGGGCTGGCCAATGGGATCGCCGCACGCTGGCCCACTCTCCTCGCCCCGCTTCCCCCGGACGCCGAGGACTGGGCTCACCATCTCGCCCGGCAACAGTCAGGCTGGCTCCCCGACCTGCGCTCCTTCTGCTGCGACATCGGCGAGGACATGTGGACGGGCCCGATCTTCTCCCCGCACCAGCCCGGCACCGGGGGCGTTCCCGAGACGGCCACCGGCCCCTTCCCGGAGTTCGAGTACGACTGGGAGAACGCTACCGACTGACTACCGATCGACCGCCAACCGCAGCGTCAGAAACCGCGCCATCGTCTCGATGAGCTGCAGCCGCGACGAGGGGAGCCGGTACTCATGCCCCTCGCCGGCCAGCTCCAGGTACTCGACGTCGCGCCCCAGCGCCCGCAGCGCCGCGACGATCTGGGTCGCCTCGTTGAGCGGGACATTGGTGTCCAACTCGCCGTGCACGACCAGCACCGGAGCGATGATCCGGCGCACGTGGTTGATCGGGGAGATCTGCCGCAGCAGCGCACCGTCGGTCTTCGGATCGCCGTACTTCGTCACCGCGGCCGCCGCGATCCACGGCTCGGTGTCGCGGTAGAACGTCATTAGATCCGACATGCCGCAGATGTCCACCCCGGCCGCGAAGAGCCCCGAGAAGCGGGCCAGCGCGGCCAGCGTCAGGTACCCGCCGTAGGAGCGGCCGGTCACCGCGATGCGCCGACCATTGGCCACCCCAATCCCGACCAGGTACAGCGCTGAGGTCTCCACATCGGTGATCGCATCATGCCGCCCATGCCGGTCGTCGGCGTGCACGAATGCCCTTCCGTATCCGGAGGATCCGCGAATGTTGGGGGCGAAGACGCTGATCCCAGCCGCGGCAAGCGCCTGGTGCTGGGCACTGAAGGTCGGCCGCTCCTGCGACTCCGGACCGCCGTGCAGGCTCAGCATCGCCGGTCCCGCCTGCTGCGGCCCGACGGCCCGGTACAGCCAGCCACTCAGCGGGAGGCCGTCATGAGCCAGGAAATGCTGCAGCGTCGGCGTCACCAACGAAGCGTCCGGCAGCGGCGGCCGGTCGGAGACCTGATGCCAGGTCAGCGAGCCGAGATCGAGACGCCAGATCTCCTGGGGGCGGGTCGGTGACTGCACGCAGAGGACGACGCAGGAACCGTCTCGTGACAGCACACACCCATCCACCACCGCGCCCGGCAGGTCCGGCAAAGGGGTGCGCCGCCCCGACTCGACGTCGAGGAGCTCCACCTCGCTGCGACCCTGCACATTCCAGACCAGCACCATCTCCCGGCCGGCATCGTCGGCATCGACGAAGTCGAGTTCACCGTCCTCACGCGCAGCCAGCAGCCCGACCTCACCCCGCTCACCGTCGGCGTGAATGGGTATAGCCAGTAAGGCCTTCCGCGGCTGACCGGCATCCGACACCAGGTACGCGACCATCGCCGTCTCGTCGCCGTAGGGTGCCGGGCGGAGCATTCCCGCGCTCGTCGAACCGGTCTGCGGATATGGGAGGAGCGGGTGGTCGGAGTCGAGTTCACGATCGAGGACCACGCAGAACTGAGCCCCCCGCTTCCCGTCCCGCAGCAGGGCGAACCGCTCACCGGCCGAGAGGTCCAGAACGTCAACCAGCGCACCGACGGCCAGCGGCTCATGCTCACCGGTGGCCGGGTCGACCAGCTCAGCGCTGGAATCACCCGCCTTTCCCGGGATGTTCGTGATGACGACTTGGCGACCATGACGCGTCCAGGGGCCGAGCGTCGCGTGGTGTTCAGCCGAGCCGGCGATCCGCTGCAGCTGGGACCCATCCGGCCGGACCACCCACACCTCGGTGCGCACGCCACCGTGCGCAGCCACCGCGCAGGCCAGCCACTCGCCGTCGGAGGACCAATGCACCGACACGACCGGGTCGGGCGAGACCGGCACCCGCACCGCGTCGGCCAGGTCCGGCGCCGGCCCCGAAGCCATCGCCTGCACCCACACCTCGGGGCGCCCGCTCCGGTCACTGACGAAGGCGACGTGGTCAGAGTCCGGCGAGACGCTCGGTGCCCAACTCCCCCAGGCGTCGACCAGTTGACGCATCAGCCCGGCGAGGTCTGACTGCTCGTTCAGCGCAGGGTGGAGCACCATCCCTAGCGAATATCCATCTTCTGCAGCCACATCTCCAGCAGCGCGAGCTGCCAGAGCGCATTCGAACCGAGGGTCGTCCGCGTCTTGTTCGGCTCAGCCAGCATCCGCTCAACCGGCTCGCTCTGGAAGAGGCCACGGGCCCGCGCCGCCGGGTCGGAGAGCGCCTCGCGCACCCGCTCCAGGTACGGCCCCTCCAGCTGGCGAATCGCCGGCACCGGGAAGCTCCCCTTCGTCCGATCGATGACCTCATCCGGCACCACCCCGCGACTGGCCCGCTTCAGCACGCCCTTGCCACCGAGTTCCAGCTTTAATTCCGGGGGGATTCTCCCGGCCAGCTCGACGAACTCGTGGTCCAGGAACGGCACCCGAGCCTCCAGGCCCCAGGCCATCGTCATGTTGTCCACGCGCTTCACCGGGTCGTCGACCAGCATGATCGTGGTGTCGTTGCGCAGCGCCGCGTCGACCGTCGTCTCAGCGCCGGGACGGGCGAACTGGGCGGCGACGAAGGCCGTCGGCGCGTCGTCGGCGATCATCCACTCCGGCGAGAGCAGCGAGCCGAGCGCGACAAAACGCCGGTCGAAGAAGACGTTCGCGTACGCCTCCACCGCCTCCGAGCGAGGAACCCCGAGCAGTGGTGGGTACCAGTCGTAGCCGCCGAGCACCTCGTCGGCGCCCTGCCCGGACTGAACCACCTTCACCTCCTGGGAGACGTCCTGGCTCAGCAGGTAGAAGGCGACGCAGTCGTGGCTCACCATCGGCTCGCTCATCGCGTCGATCGCGGCGTCGATTCCGGGGAGCAGCCGCGATGAGTCGATCGGGATGCGGTGATGCTTCGTCCCGAAGTGGCGGGCCACCAGGTCGGAGTACTCGAACTCGTCACCACTCTCGCCGCCGGCCGCGTCGAAGCCGATGCTGAAGGTCATCAGGTCGCTCTGTCCGGCCTCGGCCAGCAGGGCGACGACGAGACTCGAGTCGATCCCGCCCGACAGCAGCACCCCGACGGGTACATCGGCGACCATGCGCCGCTCGACCGCGGTGCGCAGGCTCGCCAGCAGCGCCTCCTGCCAATCCTGGGCAGACGCTCCAACCATCGAGCCAGCGCCGGCCATCGAGTCATCCCGGGCAAAGACCGCGTCCCAGTAGACCCAGTCGCTGAAGGAACCGTCCGGCTGAATCGTCCGCACCGTCGCCGGCGGCAGTTTCCGCACCCCGGTGAGAATGGTGTGCGGCGCCGGCACGACCGAGTGGAACGACATGTAGTAGGCCAGTGCGGTGCGGTGGATCGACGTGTCGGTGCCCCCGGCGGCCAGCAACGCCGGGAGCGTCGAGGCGAACCGCAGGCGCGCGGGCGTCTGGTCCAGGTACAGCGGCTTGATGCCCAGACGGTCACGGGCCATCACCACCACGCCGCTGCGCCGCTCCAGGATGACGAAGGCGAACATCCCCAGGAAGCGTTCCACGCAGGAGGCGCCCCAGTGGTGGTAGGCCTTGGTGATCACCTCGGTGTCGGAGGTGGAGAAGAAGCGGTAGCCGGCCGCCTCCAACTCACCGCGGAGTTGCCGGTAGTTGTAGATGCAGCCGTTGAAGACGACGGTCAGGCCCAGGTCGGAGTCGACCAGCGGCTGGGCCCCGGCGTCAGAGAGGTCGATGATCGACAGGCGGCGGTGGCCGAAGGCGACCCGTCCATTCGCCCAGATCCCGTTGCCGTCCGGTCCGCGCGGCGCCATCTTGACGCAGATCCGCTCGACGGCCGCGGCGTCGGCGCTCTGTCCGTCGAAGCGGATCTCACCCGCTAGACCACACATGTCTGCTCCGCTTCGTCGGTTACCCGGTCAGCTCTCGGTTCGCCGTTGATCGTCATCTCCAATGATCCAGGTGTCTTTGGCCCCGCCACCGCGGGACGAGTTCACGACCATGCTCCCCGCGGGGGCCACCCGGGTTAACGCGAGATCCGCCACATGCGCCTCATCCGGTCCGGTGCCGGTCAGGTAGACGAAGGCCCGCAGATCGACGTGACGGGGCTCCAGGTTGGCGCCGTTGAACGTCGGATGCGAGGAGAGGGCGACCACCTCCTGGGCCACCCAGCGCGCCGGATCAGCCGCCACCTCGGCGCGACGGGCCGAGACCGCGGCGGCCGAGGCCAGTGGCCCGACCATCACGCCACCCCCGCCGTAGCCGTCCACCGGCTTGGTGACGAGCTCACCGACCCGCTCCAGCACCGAGCGGCACTCCTCCGGATCACTGCAGCGGTAGGTCGGCACCGAGTCCAGTAGCGGCTTCTCTCCCAGGTAGTAGGCGATGAGGTCGCTGATGTAGCAGTACATCGCCTTGTCGTCGGCGACGCCGTTCCCCGGCGCGTTGGCCAGCCGTACCGAGTCGGCCACCGCCGCCTCCAGCAGTTCGCTGCCGATCGCCCGCCCGTCCTTGTCGACCAGGTCGAGGAGTTCCACGTCCAGGCGCAGGTACAGGACGGAGATCGAGGCGCCGGTCGGGCGGTAGACGACGCGGCCGTCGGTCACCTCCAGCTGCTCCGGGGTGGCCAGCAGGAGGTCGGCCCGCTCGGCGAGGAGCCGGTGTTCGAAGAAGGCCGAGTTCCCGGCGCCGTCGGAGAGAAGGGCCAGCGTCCCGGTCGCCCCCGGGGCCGCACACGCCTCCAGCGCGCGACGCAGCAGCCCGGGCAGACCGGCCGGCCCGAGCAGGTGCTCCGGACGGGGCAGCCCGGGCACGACGACGTCCATCAGTTCCCGGATCGCCACCGCGAAGCCGGCACCGGAGGGCACCCGGACGTTGTCCTCCAGCACCCGCCACGCCCCGAGCTCGTTGCGGACCAGGTCGAAACCCTGCACCGGCGCGCGAAGCGTCCCGGCTGGCAGCCGCCGGGCCTCTTCCCGCCAGCCGATGGCCGCCCGCACCACGTCGCCGGGCAGCACCGCCTCGGCCAGCACCTTCTCTTCGCCGTAAATGTCCTGCAGGAAGGCCTCGATGGCCCGGGCCCGCTGGGCCAACCCGGCTCGCAGCCCGGCCCATTCGTGAGCCGGAATCACCCGGGGGAGCAGGTCGACCGGGAAGGGACGGTGGCCGCCGTCGACGCCGAAGGTCATCCCCTGCGCGACCGACCACTCGTCCCGCTGGGCCGCCTGCTCGGCCGCCTCAGAGAGGGTCGTCTGCTCCAGCTCCTTCAGCACCTCGCGGTACGGCGGCCGCGGTTCACCGGAGGCCATGAAGACCTCGTCGCCGGCTCGGGCCGGGTAGCGGCGAATCCCTTTGCGAGCCCGGGCCGAATCCTCGATCGTGCCGTGCGTCTCGCCGACCACCTGCTCGACGACGTCGGTCATCCGACCGTTCTCGGCGAAGGCCGCCCGCTGGCGGTCGGCGGAGTTGCCGCGGATCAGCGTCGCCTCGGAGAGCTCGTGGACGGTGCTCCAATCACCCAGCTCCTCCAGGTGCGGGCGGAGCCGGTTGACCAGGGCCCGCACCACCTGGGCCGCCGGGACGGGCTGCGGCCGGGGGCTGTTGTCGAGCAGGTCGCCGGCCAGACCGCTGCGGGCCGCCCGCCACATCGCGGCCCGGTGCAGCGGCGCCGGGAGCGGGACGATCGGCTCGCCGGCCAGCGCCGCGGCCTGGGCCTCGGCGACCAGGCCTCGGAAGAGCCCGGCGATGAGCACCGCGTCATCAACGATCGGGCAGCCGTCGCAGACCCGCAGCTCGATGGTCGGGACGTGCGAGGAGGGGCGGACGTCGAAGTAGGCCATCTTGGCGTCGGCGATCACCCCGGAGCTGATCAGGTCGGAGACGAGGTCGTCGTACTGGCTGGCCGACGTCAGTTCCCCGAAGGTCCCGGCGGTGGGCCAGCGCTGCCAGATGATGGTGCGGATGCTCGCGTAGCCGGTGTCGGTGCCGTGCCAGAACGGGGAGCTGGCCGAGAGGGAGAGGAGCGTGGGGAGGTCACGGCTCACCCGCTGGGCGACGCTCACGGCCAGGTCACGGTCGGCCAAGCCGACGTGCACCTGCGTGCCACAGATCAGCTGCTCGTCGACCAGCAGCCGGTACTCCTCCTGCATCCGCCCGAAGCGCCCGGTCGCGGTGAGCTCGAAGTCCTCGGCCGACGACATCGGCGCCGTCCCAACGGCGGCCACGCCCAGACCCTCGGAGGCGACGACGCTGATCAGCTCGGAGCGGAGCCGGACGATCTCGGCGTGCAGCTCATCGAGGGTGCTGCACACCTCGGTGTTCGTCTCGATAGTGCTGCGCTGCAGTTCGGCCGAGAAGCTCTGCGCAGGGAGCCGGGCAAGCAGTTGCGGCGCGCGGGGGACGAGGAGCGAACTCTCCAGATCGACGACATGAAGCTCTTCCTCGACACCGAGCGTCAGAGATGAAGTCACCTCTTCAGTATGTCGGGATTTGTTGCACGCAGGTGTCTGCCGCTATCGCGCAGCCATCGACCACCGCTCGAGCACCGCGTAGACGGGGGTAGGCGCCGGATTCATCGAGACTTCAGGTCGGTTTTCTGTTAGAAATTGACACCGACGTTGGAGGTCGAGGCGTGACTCGCTTGAGCAGTGCACAGCTGGATCGCGCCGTCGGCGTGCTCCTCGGTAGCGCTGCCGGCGACGCACTCGGTGCACCCTACGAGTTTCACCCTCCCCGCAGCGCAGCCGAGACGATCGCCATGATCGGCGGCGGCACCTTCGGGTGGGAGCGCGGCGAGTGGACCGACGACACATCGATGGGCCTGGTACTGGCCCAGGTCGCCGCCTCCGGGGCGGATCTCGCCAGCGACGAGGCTCAGGACCAGATCGCCAACGCGTGGTACCGCTGGGCCCAGAAGGCACCCGACGTCGGAGCCCAGACCCGCAGCGTGCTGACGAGCGCCCACCACGCAGCCCGCGAGGAGCTCCTCCCGCTACGCGCATCCCATCTGCGGGCAGCGGCCGAGGAGCACCACCGGCGCTCCGGACGCTCCGGCGGCAACGGGTCGCTGATGCGCACCGCCGCCGTCGCACTGGCTTACCTGCACGATGAGGACACGCTCTTCGAGGTGGCTCAATCCCTTAGCCACCTCACTCACTACGACACCGAAGCGGCCGAGGCATGCGCCCTCTGGTGCCTGGCCGTCCGGCACGCGGTGCTCTGCGGCTCGCTGAACATCCGCCGCGGTCTCTCCCGTCTCTCGACGACGCGCCGCGAGGTGTGGCTGGCCCGCATCGAGGCGGCCGAGCGCACGATGCCGGCCGATTTCGAGGAGAACGGCTGGGTCGTCGAGGCGTTCCAAGCGGCATGGTCGGCCATCGCGCACAGCACGCTTCAGTCTGGCGGTGCCGCCCCGGCAACGGACGCGCCGACTACTCACGCCACAGCCAGTGACGCCACAGCCAACGACGCCCCGGCCGGCACCTTCCGGGCTCAGCACCTGGCCCGCGCGATCGAGCTCGCGGCCCGCAGCGGCAACGACACCGACACGATCGCGGCCATCACCGGCGGCCTGGTCGGCGCGGCCTATGGCGGCTCGGCGGTACCAGCCGAGTGGCGGCGGCTGCTGCATGGGTGGCCTGGGCTGCGCGAGCGGGACCTGACCCGGCTGGCCGTCCTCATCACGCGCGACGGTGACGACTCCCCGACGAACTGGCCGAACCGGCCGCACCTGGAGTACGCGCAGCCCGCCGCGGCCGATCCGATCACCGCCCATCCGTACGACAGCGACCTGCTTCTCGGCGGCTTCGACGTCCTCCACCGGCTCCCCTTCGGCGTCGACGCGATCGTGTCGCTCTGCCGGGTCGGGCGGGCGGACATCCCTGAACTCATCGCGCCGGAGGACCACATCGAGATGTGGGTCGTCGAGAGCGACGCCCGTGTCGAGAATCCGAACCTGGACTTCGTCCTCGACGACGCCGCCCGGGTCATCGCCCAGCTGCGCAGCGAGGGCAAGCGCGTCTACCTGCACGGGATCGGCGCCGGCGGGGTGGCCACCGAGGTCGCCGCCCGCTACGGGGCGACCCTGCGCGACGTCCCGCTGGCCGAAGCACTGACGGCCGTCGTGGCGGCGGTCAGCCGCAGCTCGACTGGGTCGATCTCGCTGCTCTAGCCCGGTCGGGCCCATCACCACCCTGGCGTTTCCGGTCGGGAGCGAGTGTGATGGAGACACGACCGAAGGAGAAAGCAGCATGGATGGCGCTCGACCCGTACGCGCAGCCCACGGCACGAACCTCACGGCCCGCTCCTGGCAGACCGAGGCCCCGCTCCGGATGCTGATGAACAACCTCGACCCCGAGAACGCCGAGCGCCCCGACGACCTGGTCGTCTACGGCGGCACCGGTCGGGCCGCCCGCAGCTGGCCGGCCTTCGACGCGATGGTGCGCACCCTGACCACACTGAAGGACGACGAGACGATGCTCGTGCAGTCCGGCAAACCAGTGGGCGTGATGCAGACCCACGAGTGGGCGCCCCGCGTCCTCATCGCCAATTCGAACCTCGTCGGCGACTGGGCCACCTGGCCCGAATTCCGTCGCCTGGAGCGGCTCGGACTCACCATGTACGGGCAGATGACGGCCGGCTCCTGGATCTACATCGGCACCCAGGGGATCCTCCAGGGGACCTACGAGACCTTCGCCGCGGTCGCGGCCAAGCGCTTCAACGGCACCCTCGCCGGGACGCTCACCGTCACCGGAGGCTGTGGCGGAATGGGGGGTGCGCAGCCGCTGGCCGTCACCATGAACGACGGCGTCTGCCTGGTCATCGACGTCGACGAGAGCCGGCTGCGGCGTCGCGTCGAGCACCGGTACCTGGACGAGCTGGCCGACGGCCTCGACGACGCGATCACCCGCTGCCTCGCCGCCAAGGCCGATCGCCGCGCCCTCTCGGTCGGGCTGGTCGGCAACTGCGCGGTCGTCCTCCCGGAACTGCTGGCGCGGGGAGTGGCCGTCGACATCGTCACTGACCAGACCTCAGCCCATGACCCATTGGCTTATCTTCCCGAAGGAATCGACGTCGCCGACTGGCATGACTACGCCGACAAGAAGCCTGAGGAGTTCACCGACCGCGCCCAGGCCTCGATGGCCAAGCACGTCGAGGCGATGGTCGGCTTTCAGGACGCGGGGGCCGAGGTCTTCGACTACGGAAACTCGATCCGCGACGAGGCCCGCAAAGGCGGCTACCAGCGAGCCTTCGACTTCCCCGGTTTTGTCCCGGCCTACATTCGCCCTCTGTTCTGCGAGGGAAAGGGGCCGTTCCGCTGGGCGGCGCTCTCGGGCGACCCGAAGGACATTCAGGTCACCGACCAGGCAGTCCTCGACCTCTTCCCGGAGAACGACCATCTGCATCGCTGGATTCGGGGCGCCCAGGAGCGGGTCGCGTTCCAGGGGCTCCCGGCGCGGATCTGCTGGCTCGGCTACGGCGAGCGGGACAAGGCCGGCGAGCGCTTCAACCAGCTCGTGGCCAGTGGTGAGCTGAGCGCGCCGGTGGTGATCGGACGGGACCATCTGGACGCCGGCTCCGTCGCCTCCCCGTACCGCGAGACGGAGGCGATGGCCGACGGTTCAGACGCGATCGCCGACTGGCCGCTGCTGAATGCCCTGGTAAACACGGCAAGTGGCGCGACCTGGGTCTCGATCCACCACGGCGGCGGAGTCGGGATCGGCCGCTCTCTGCACGCGGGTCAGGTCACCGTCGCCGATGGCACCCCGCTGGCCGAGGAGAAGCTGCGTCGGGTGCTCACCAACGACCCGGGGATGGGCGTCATCCGGCATGTGGACGCCGGGTACGAGATCGCCGCTGAGGTCGCCGCCGAGCGGGGCGTCCGCATTCCGATGCAGGAGAGCTGACCGGCTTGCCCGCCTTCGACACTCTCTGGAGCGAACTCGAACCGATCGGCCGGCATGCGGCAACCGGTGGCTATCGCCGCTTCGCCTGGACGGGCGAAGATGCCGTACTTCGCGAATGGTTCGCGTCCGCCGCCGAAGCCCGCGGCCTCGACCTGACGCTGGATCGGGCCGGCAATCAGTGGGCCTGGTGGGGCGACCCGGATGCTGCGGTGACGGCCGGTGATCCGGGGGTGGTGATCGGCTCGCACCTCGACTCGGTGCCGGACGGGGGCGCCTTCGACGGCCCGCTCGGGGTCGTCTCGGCCTTCGCCGCGGTGGACGCCCTGCGCGTGGCGGGCTTCACGCCAAGGCGCCCGATCGGGGTGGTGAACTTCGGTGACGAGGAGGGTGCCCGCTTCGGGGTGGCCTGCGCCGGGTCGCGCATCATCACCGGAGCACTGGACGCCGACCGGGCCCGTGGGCTCCGCGACGGCGACGGCTTCACGATGGCCGAGGCGATGCAACGCTCGGGTTTTTCAGATGATTCCGCCGCCGCCGATCCTGAGACGCTGGCCCGTATCGGCACCTTCGTCGAGTTGCACGTGGAGCAGGGACGGGCACTGGTCGACCTCGACGCACCGGTCGGCCTCGCCTCCTCGATCTGGCCGCACGGGCGGTGGCGCCTGGACCTGCTCGGCGAGGCGAATCACGCCGGAACCACCCGGCTGGTCGATCGTCGCGACCCGATGCTGGCCCTGGCCGCCGTCATCCAGGAGGCTCGCCGCGCAGCCCAGACGTACGGCGCGGTGGCGACGGTCGGCAAGGTGCGGGTGGAGCCGAACGGTGTGAACGCGATCGCGTCGGCCGTGACGGCCTGGCTTGATGCCCGTGGGCCGAACGAGCCGGACGTCCGACGGATCGCCCAGTTCGTCGCCGAGGCCGGCGGGGTCGCGGCGATTGAGGAGTCTTTTACGGCTGATACGCCCTTCGATGCACCACTGCGGGATCGGCTCGCCACCGCCCTGGGCGGCCAAGTGCCGGTGCTGGCCACCGGCGCTGGCCATGACGCCGGGATCCTGGCCGGGGCCGGGATTCCGACCGCGATGATCTTCGTCCGCAACCCGACCGGGGTGTCGCACTCGCCGGCCGAGCACGCGGAGACGTCCGACTGCCACGCCGGGGTCGAGGCCCTGACCAGCGCGGTCCGGGAGCTCGCCTCATGACCAGTTGGTGGTGCGAATACGCGCTGCTGCCATCGGGACTCGCCCGTGACGTCCGCCTCGACGTCCGCGACGGCCGCTACACCGCCATCACCGCCGACGCCCCGCCGGACGGGACGTCGATCTTCGCCGGGGTCGCCCTGCCGGGCTTCGCCAATGCGCACAGCCACGCCTTCCACCGGTCCCTCCGTGGACGGACGCACGACGCCGGCGGGACGTTCTGGACCTGGCGCGAACGGATGTACCACGTGGCCGGACGCCTCGATCCGGACTCCTACCTGGCGCTGGCACGGGCCACCTACGCCGAGATGGCGCTGGCCGGGGTCACCGCGGTCGGGGAGTTCCACTACCTGCACCATCAGGCCGGCGGCACACCGTACGACGACCCGAACGCCATGGGGCACGCGCTCATCGAAGCAGCCCGGCAGGTTGGAATTCGCCTTACTTTATTGGACACCTGCTATCTCGCCGGCGGCTTCGACGGCAACGGGCACACCGAACTCAACGAGGTCCAGCAGCGCTTCTCCGACGGCACGGTGGAGAGGTGGGCGTCGCGAACCGCGCAGCTGCCGGCCGGGGCGCAACTGCAGATCGGGGCGGCGATCCACTCCGTCCGCTCGGTACCGCAGCCGGATCTGGCAGCGGTCGTGGCGGCCTCGGCCGGGCGCCCGCTGCACTTCCACCTCTCCGAGCAGCCAGCCGAGAACGCGGCGGCGCTGGCCCACTACGGCCGGACGCCGACCGAACTCCTCGATGGAGCCGGGGCGTTGGGACCGCATAGCACCGCGGTGCACGCCACCCACCTCACCGAGTCAGACATACGGACCCTCGGACGGACTTCCACCACGGCCTGCCTCTGCCCGACCACCGAACGGGACCTCGGCGACGGCATAGGGCCGGCCCGCGCGCTGGCCGAAGCCGGGTCGCCGCTCAGCCTCGGGAGCGATCAGCACGCGGTGATCGACCTCCTCGAAGAGGCCCGCGCCCTGGAACTTCATGAGCGACTGGCCACCCAGCAGCGCGGCCGCTTCACCCTCGCCCAACTCCAGCAAGCGCTCACCGCGCACGCCAGTCTCGGCTTCAGCGACGCCGGCGAACTCGCCGTCGGTCAGCGGGCCGACCTCGTCACCATCGACATCAACTCGCTACGCACCGCCGGGGCCGACCCGACGCAGCTCATCTTCGCCGCCACCGCGGCCGACGTCCGCGACGTCTGTGTGGATGGGCGCCGCATCGTGGCCGGCGGTCAGCACATCCTGGGCGACGTCGGGCAGTTGCTGCGGCGCGCCATCGATCCCCTCTACGAATAGGAGCCCATCCATGACTTCCGGTGCCCCAGCCCGCGTCGTCCTCAGCCAGCAGGCCCTCACCCTCGACGAGGTGGTCGCGGTCGCCCGCCACGGTGCGACGCTGCAGGTGGACGACGGTGCCCGGGTCGGCATCCGGGCCGCCCGGCACGCCGTCGAGACGCTGGGTGCGGGCGAGACCCCGATCTACGGCGTCTCCACCGGCTTCGGCGCGCTGGCCTCGACCCGAATATCGGCCGACCAGCGCGAGGATCTGCAGCGGGCGCTGGTCCGCTCGCATGCCGCCGGCTCCGGTCCCGAAGTGGAGCGGGAGGTCGTCCGGGCGCTGATGCTGCTGCGGCTGCACACCTTCGTCACCGGGCACACGGGCGTCACCGAGACGACCGTCGACGCGTACGCCGCACTGCTGAACGCCGGCATCACGCCGATGGTGCGGGAGTACGGCTCACTCGGCTGCTCCGGGGATCTGGCCCCGCTAGCCACCTGCGCCCTGGCCGCCACCGGCGAGGGTGAGGTGCGCGACGGGGCCGGCACACTCATGCCGGCGGCCGAGGCGCTGGCCGCGGCCGGGATCATCCCGGTCACGCTGGTGGCGAAGGAGGGGCTGGCCCTCATCAACGGCACCGACGGGATGCTGGGGATGCTCTGCCTGGCGCTGGTGGACCTGGCCCGACTGGCCAAGGTGGCTGACATTGCGGCCGCGATGAGCGTCGAGGCTCAACTCGGCACCGACCGCGTCTTCGCGGCCGATATCCAGGCCCTCCGTCCGCACCCCGGGCAGGCCGATTCGGCCGCCAATCTGCGGGCCCTCCTCGCCGGTTCGCAGATCATGCAGAGCCACCGCGGCGCCGACTGCAGCGTCGTCCAGGACGCCTATTCCCTGCGCTGTGCGCCGCAGGTGGCCGGTGCCTTCCGGGACACCGCGGGCTACGCGCGGCAGGTGGCCGAGCGGGAGCTGGCCAGTTCCATCGATAACCCGGCGGTACTCAGCGATCAGCGCATCGAGAGCAACGGAAACTTCCACGGCGCCCCCGTCGGCTACGTACTGGACTTCCTCGCCATTGCCGTGGCCGATCTGGCCTCCATCTCTGAGCGGCGCACCGACCGGATGCTCGACCCGGCCCGCTCGCACGGCCTCCCGGCCTTCCTGGCCGGCAACCCCGGCGTCGACTCCGGACTCATGATCGCGCAGTACACGCAGGCCGCCTTGGTAAGCGAGCTAAAGCGATTAGCCGCACCCGCGAGCGTCGACTCGATCCCCTCGTCGGCGATGCAGGAGGATCACGTCTCCATGGGGTGGTCGGCCGCCCGCAAGCTGCGCCGCGGCATCGACGCGCTGCAGCGAGTGCTGGCCATCGAGGTTCTGACGGCGACCCGGGCCCTGGATCTGCGGCAACCACTAGATCCGTCGCCGGCATCGGCAGCGGTACTGCAGGCGCTGCGGGAAACGGTGCCTGGAATCGGCGCCGACCGCTGGCTCACTCCCGAGATCGAAGCCGCGGTGGCGGCGGTTGAGTCGGGCCAGGTGCTGGAGGCGGCTCAGAGCGTCGTCGGCCCTCTGAACTGACAGCCGAAAGCTAAGCTGACTAGCCGTCGTGTTTAGGCGAGGGCGAATGGCCGGGGCGAGAGGCTCGAGACCTCGACCGAACCGGCGACCGCGGCCGAGCCCCAGTACCCCTGCGGCACCTCGACGTGGACAAAGCTCCACCCGGGCGGCAGCGCCTCCTCCGGCGCCCCGGCCATCCCCGTGTAGTGGCTGGCCAACCCACCGGCCATCCCGATGCCAGTCGCCTTCAGAAATGCCTCCTTGCGGGTCCAGCAGTCGAGGAACTGCTCCTCGGTCGGGTCGATACGGAGCATCTCCCGCTCCATAGGATGCAGCCGGCTGATCACGCCGCTGCGATCCCGCCCCGGACGGGCCCGCTCGACGTCGACCCCCACCGGCTCGTCGGCGACCGCAACGAGCACCGCGTCACCGGAATGCGTCAGCGAGAACTGCGGAGCCCCGGGCGCGTCGGCCAGGATCGGCCGTCCGTGGGCCCCGCCGCAGCCCGGGCACTTGTCCCGGGCGAAGACGAGGCGCTCCGGTGCCGTGCCCAGGTAAGTGGAGAGCACCAGACGCAGCGCGACATGGGCGGTGAGATAGCGGGCCGCCACGTCCGGCGTCGAGAGGCTGGCTAGCCGCCGCTGCTCCTCCTCGTCGAGGACGTCACCGAGCGACTCCGCCGTCTCAGCCGACGTGGCTACGTCGATCAGCCAGAGATCCAGCTCGCTCATTGCTCCACTTCACCACAGCCAGGGCAGCGCTGTGCGCGGAACGTTGCCTGCTCGTCACTACGACTCTTCGACATCGAAACATGCCGTTCGTAACGTCCGGCTTCCACAGCAACGGAAGCGACTTCGAATGAACGGGGTATGCACTTGAGCATCTACGACTCCATCGGTGGTGCACCCGCGGTGCACGCCACGGTCGACGAGTTCTATCGGCGCGTGCTGGCAGATCCTACGCTCGAACCGGTCTTTGCGGGCTCGGATCTCTCCCGCCTTAAGGCCCACCAGCGGTCCTTCATCGCCGCCGCGGTTGGCGGCCCGGAGCTCTACGCCGGGCGGGACCTGGGGGCGGCCCATGCCGGGTTGGAGATCTCCGACGCCGACTTCGACGCTGTGGTGGCGCACCTGGTCGACGCCCTTACCAGCCTCGGCGTCGCGGACTCGACGATCGGCGAGATCGGAGCCCGGCTGCTTCCGCTGCGCGCGACGATCGTCACCGTCGCACCGGCCGGCCTCTCCCGGCAATCCCGCGCCTGAGGGGTTGGAGGACCTGTCACGATGGAGGGATGACGACGACATCCCCCTTTGGCAGCTGGTCCTCCCCCATCTCCGCGGCCGACCTGGCCGCAGGCGAACATCCGGTCGACGCGAGCGCGTTCGTCATGGACGTGGTGTGGTGGTCGGAGCTGCGTAGCGACGAGGGCGGCCGCTACGCCGTGCGCCGTCACGGTCCCGACGGCCAGCCGGTCGATATCCTCCCGCCACCGTGGAACGCGCGAACCCGCGTCCACGAGTACGGCGGTGCGGCCTGGACGGTGACCGCCGACGGGGTGCTCGTCTTCGCCGAGTTCACCGATCAGCGCCTCTACCGTCTTGACCCGGACGGCGGCGAACCACAGCCGCTGACCCCGCCCTCCGAGCAGGCCGGGGTGCGCTTCGCCGAACTGCAGGTCGCCGCCGCCGGCGACGAGATCCGCTGCGTCCGCGAGACGCACACCGACGGCGAGGTGAGCCGGGATCTGGTCGCCGTGCCGCTGGACGGCAGCGCGGCTGAGGATGCCGAGCGAATCCGCTCGATCGTCTCGGGCTCGCAGTTCCTCGCCGCAGCTCGTTTCTCACCGGACGGGACGCAGCTGGCCTGGCTCGCCTGGGATCACCCGCAGATGCCGTGGGACGGCTGCGAGCTGCGGGTCGGCTCCCTCGACGCCGACGGCCGCTGCGGTGAGTGGCGGAGCATCCTCGGCTCAGCCACCGAATCGCTGCTGCAGCCGGAGTGGATCGACGAGACCAGCCTCTACGTCATCAGCGACCGGACAGGCTGGTGGAACCTCTACCGGCTGACCCTCCCCGATGCAGCCTCGGGTGACGCACCTACGTTGGAGGGGCTCTGCGAGATGGCGGCCGACTTCGGCGCCCCGCTCTGGCAGTTCGGGGCCCGCTGGTACCAGCCACTGCCCGACGGGCGCCTGCTCACCGTCCGCACGGTCGGCCTCGACACCCTCGGCATCCTCGACCCCGGGACCGGCGAGCTCACCGACCTCGACCTCGGCGACCTCACCACCCTGCGCCTCGGGCAGCTGCGCGGAGGTGACGTGCTGCTGCGCAGTGGCGGCGCCCGGACGCCACACGGCCTGCGTCGCTACTCACTCGGCACGGGTCAGCTCACCGACGTCCGGCTCAGCGTGGACGATCTTCCCGACGCGGCGTACCTCCCGCCGTCCTATCCGATGACGTTTCAGGGCGCGGACGGGCGCGAGGTGCACGCCTTCGTCTACCCGCCGAGCAACCCGGAGTTCGCCGCGCCGGATGGGGAGCTCCCACCCTTCGTCGCCTTCGTTCACGGTGGCCCGACGGCGCACGTCGCCGGGATGCTGAACCTGGGTGCGGCCTACTTCACCAGCCGCGGCATCGGCGTGGTCGACGTGAACTACGGCGGTTCCAGCGGCTACGGACGGGCCTACCGCGAGCGTCTGCGCGGGGAGTGGGGGATCGTCGACGTCGAGGATGTCGTTGCCGCGGTTGAGGGTCTGGCCGCGGCCGGTCTGGCCGACGGCGAGCGGCTGGCCATCCAGGGCGGGTCGGCCGGCGGCTGGACGGTGCTCTCGGCCCTCACCCAGACCGACGCCTTCGCCTGCGGGGCCTCCTACTTCGGCGTGGCCGAGCTACTTCAGTTCGCCGAGGAGACCCACGACTTCGAGTCGCGGTACCTGGACGGGTTGATCGGGCCGCTGCCACAGGCCCGCGCGCTGTATGAGAGCCGGGCCCCGCTGAACAACGTCGACGGCCTCTCCTGCCCGGTGCTGCTACTGCAGGGACTGGACGATCCGGTCGTGCCGCCCTCGCAGGCCGAGCGGTTCCGCGATGCGCTGGTGGCCAAGGGCCTGCCGCACGCGTACCTGGCCTACGAGGGCGAGTCGCACGGGTTCCGCAAGAAGGAGACGATCATCCACTCCCAGGAGGCGGAACTCTCCTTCTACGGTCAGGTGATGGGCTTCGTCCCGGTTGGAGTTCCGGTTCTGCCCCTCACCTGACCCCGCACCGCTGAACCTCCTTGCGGTGTTGGCCGATCCGGCTCGCGGGGCGCGGGATCGGCCAACACCGCTCGGGGGTGTGATCAGCAGCCGCTGTTCGAGGCGGCCACTCCGTTGAAACGATCGGTGAGGAACTTGACCACGTCCGGGATGGCGCTGTTGTCGGTGGTCAGGTGCTCACTGAGGTAGTTGTTGCGGTACTGCGTGGTGATGCCCGAGTTGCAGTACGCCTTGGCGGTTGCGTCCTCGGTCTGGGTGTTGATGACCTCTTCCAACGCTCCGCGGTACTGGTAGACGGGGAAGTTGATCGTGTACTGAGCACCCGAGCCCGGCTTGCCGATGTTCACCCCGAGCTTCGAGGAGTCGAGGAACTGGCCGACGGTGTAGCCCGACGGGTCAGCCAACGCGTATAGCTGGTCCAGGCTGAGGCCCTGCGTGGTGTAGCTCTCGATCTTCTGGCCGGCGACCGCGGCGAGCGTCCCGAGCAGGCAGGTGGTCTTCAGCTGAGCGATGGCACTCGCACCGGTGGCGTTGATGTACTGGTTCACCGGGAAGCTCGGGTGGGCGGTGATCGTCCCGATCACGGCGTCACCGAGGAAGCCGAAGAAGGCTCCACCGTTGAGCTGCGACGCGGTGAGCTTGAGGTCTCCGGGCACGCCACCGGCGGCATCGCCGGCGACCTGAAGTTCCGGTGCGTAGCTCGCGGCGAGCTGAGCGCCCCAGAGGGAGGCCTGGCCACCCTCGGAGTAACCCCAGATGCCGACCTTGGTGCTCGAGACGAGCCCGTCGGACGGGACCTGGAAGGACGTCCGGGCGATGTCCAGCAGTGCGTGGCCGGCGTCAGCGCCGACGACGTACGGGTGGATCTGGCCGTTCAGATAACCGACGCCGTCGGTCGCGGCGACCGCGATGCCGGCCTTGAGCAGGGCGCTGATGTTGTCACCCTCGTACTCGTCCTGGTACGCGCCGGCGATCTGCTTCGAGAAGGCGCACTGTGGCCCGATCCCGAGCGTGCCGGGGTTGAAGGCGACGACCGGACGGGTTCCCTTGCCGGTCCAGGCGGCCGTCGGAACGGCGATCGTTCCGGAGACGGCGACCCGGGCTCCGTTGGCGTCGGTCGAGGCGTACTGCACCTGCCAGGCCTTCATCGGCACGTTGTTCGGAATCTGGCTCAGGGTCACCGAGCGGCAGGCCAGCAGCGTGCCATTCGGCGCGGTGACGCTGGCCGGCGGGTTGTAGATGTCGTTCGCCGAGGCGGTACAGGCGGAGACCGCCGATGCAGCCGACCCGGTCGTCGCGATGGCGACGGCACCGCCGATGCCACAGGCGATAACCGCCACAGACGCAACAAATTTCTTTCTCATAGACCATCCCAGTTGGTTTAGAGAGTGGGCCACGAACACATTTGCTCGCGGATGGAATTAACAACAGCGCGCGAAATACATGCCGTACTGCACGCTGTTCTGGGGAGTATTTACGGAAGTTACCGGCGAGTCAACAAGTAAACCAAAAGTCGTGCGATTTGAGTGATTTTTGCGGATTGGTGGCTTATTATGTCCGTATTTGGAGGCTGATCACTCGCGGTACGGACAGCGCAAGCGCTTTACCCACGTCGCCGCACTCCCATTTCGACGCTATTAACAAGTCGTCTGATAAGCGGGATTTCCAAACTGTTGACAGTTTGTCTCGCAATTCGCGCGCCCGTCGGAGTCACCAATTCAGCCCCGCTCGAAGCCGAATATCGCCTCCTGCGCCTTTTAGCTAATCACTTGAGCCGGAGCGCGGCTTCCGAGCGGCGGCGGCGACCTCGTCA
Source organism: Frankineae bacterium MT45 (assembly GCA_900100325.1). Lineage (NCBI taxonomy): Bacteria > Bacillati > Actinomycetota > Actinomycetes > Frankiales > Frankineae bacterium MT45. The sequence goes on along the minus strand of LT629697.1, from coordinate 676,617 downwards.
AGGGGCACCTGATGGCCGGCGGCGCAGCGGACCTCCACTGCGATCGGCTCGCCACAGCCGGCGTGCGTCAACTCCAGCGGGCCGCCCGCTTCGGCGACGTACTTGTCGCCCCACTGCATCAGGGCCAGCGCGACCGGGAAGAGGTCACAGCCGGAGTCGGTGAGCACGTACTCGTGACGCGTCCGCTGGCCGGGCTCCTGATACGGGACCCGAGCCAGGAGACCGGCCTCGACCAGCTCCTTCAGCCGCGCCGACGCGACCGCCTCGGTAACGCCGACCCGGCGGGCGAAGTCGTCGAAGCGGGTGGTGCCGTAGAACGCCTCGCGCATGAGCAGCAGGGCCGACCGGGTGCCCACGACACCGATGGCCCGGTCCAGCGAACAGCGCTCGGGCGCGAGCCAGCGGTCTCGACGGGCCAGCGCGCCTTGCAGTTGCACAACCATCGCATCAGATTACCGCTCTGACTTGCATTTACCCAAGTCAGCCTTCTAGGGTGCTGACTATGGTTAATTCCAGTCAGCCTCAGCCGGTCGAAGCTACCCCGAACGCGCCGGCGAGCGCCCGCCCTAGCGTCCGACCCGGCATCCGACCTGGCATCCGACCCGGCATCCGACCCGGCTTAGTGCTGGCCATCCTCTCGACGGCCGCTTTCATGGCCAGCCTCGATCTTTTCATCGTCAACGTCGCCTTCGACGACATCGGCCACGACTTCAGCAGCGCCTCGCTGTCGGACCTGAGCTGGATCCTGAATGGCTACGCGATCACCTACGCCGCGCTGCTGGTCCCGCTCGGACGGCTGGCCGATCGGTACGGGCGCAAGGCCGGATTCCTCCTCGGCGTCGGTCTCTTCACCGTGGCCAGTGCCGCCTGCGCCGCCAGCGGGGGTCTCTGGCTTCTCGTCTTCTTCCGGGTGCTGCAGGCCGCCGGTGCTGCCCTGCTCACGCCGACCAGCCTCGGCCTGCTCCTCAGCGCGACACCGGCCGAGCGACGGGCGCGAGCCGTCCGCATCTGGGCCGCCGCCGGCGCGCTGGCCGCCGCCGCTGGACCGGTCGTCGGAGGCCTGCTGGTGAGCGCCTCCTGGCGATGGGTCTTCCTGGTGAACATCCCGATCGGCATCGCGGCCCTCATTGCCACCGTGCGCTTCGTCCCGGACTCCCGGGACGCCAACCGCGGACCCATCCCCGATCTCACCGGCGCGCTGCTGCTCGTCGTCGCCATCGGCTCGCTCGCTCTCGGCCTGGTGAAGGCACCCAGCTGGGGCTGGCTCAGCGGTGGCTTCATCGCCGCCATGGCGGTCGCCGCCATCGGGCTCGCGCTCTTCTGGGTGCGCTCGCTGCACCACCCGGCACCGGTGGTCGAGCCGGCTCTGCTGAAGGTCCGCGCCTTCGCCTGGTCGAACGTGACGGCGCTTCTCTTCAGCATCGGGTTCGCGGCCAGCCTGCTCAGCAACATCCTGTGGATGCAGCAGGTCTGGCACTACTCAGCGCTGCGAACCGGTCTGGCCGTCGCCCCCGGGCCGCTGATGGTGCCGATCTTCGCCGCCGTCGGGCAGCGCCTGGCCGGGCGCGTCTCGGTCGGGCGACTGGCCGCGGCCGGCTGCCTCCTCTTCGGCGTCGGTGCGGTGCTCGTGCTGACCCGGGTCGGCCCGACGCCCAACTATGCCGGGGAGATCCTGCCCGGCTGGATCGTCGGCGGCATCGGCGTGGGACTGGCCCTGCCCACCATCCTCTCGGCCGCGACCATCGACCTGCCGGCGGCCCGTGCCGCCACCGGAAGCGCCGTCGTGAATATGAGCCGGCAGGTCGGGACGGTGCTGGGCGTCAGCATCCTGGTGGCACTCCTCGGCACCCCGAACGGCTACCTGCAGGCCCACACCGCCTTCCAGCGGGTCTGGTGGGCCATCGCGATCTCGGCCTGGATCGCCGCAGTCACCGCTGCCGGCATGACCCCGCGCGGAGCCGCCGTTGATTCGGCGGCCAACCCTGCGGCTCCGCTCGCCGCGCCTCAGCAGGGAACCAGCGCCTCCGGGGAGAGATCGGCGATGCTCCGGTAGCCGTCGACCGCCATCGTCAGGTCGGCCTCGGCGAGCAGGCTGCGCAGGACGTGCTCCACCCCGCGGGCGCCGGCCAGGGACAGCCCGTAAACGTAAGGGCGTCCGACCCCGACCGCCGTCGCCCCGAGGGCCAGCGCCTTCACGATGTCCGGCCCGCTGCGCACCCCGGAGTCGAAGAGCACCGGCAGCCCGTCGGCGGCGGCGACCACACCGGCCAGGCAGTTTAGGGCGGGCAGCCCACCGTTGGCCTGCCGCCCGCCGTGGTTGGAGCAGATGATGCCGTCGACGCCGCCGTCCTTGGCCCGGGTGACGTCCAACGGTGAGCAGATTCCCTTGAGAAGTAAGGGGAGATTGGTGAGCGAGCGGAACCAGGGCAGGTCGTCCCAGCTCAGCGTCGGCTTGCCGAAGATGGAGGCCCAGGCCAGCTCCTCGCGGTGCGGCTGAGCCTCGGGGATCTGGGCGACGATCTGGGCGAAGCGCGGGTCACTGCGGTAGTTGGCTAGGCAGTGGCCGCGCAGCATGGGCAGGTAGGCGTTGCTCAGATCCCGCGGGCGCCACCCGTTGACCCACGTATCCACCGTGATGACGATGCCGGCGTACCCGGACGCCTCGGCCCGATGGACGAGATTCTCCGTCAATTCCCGGTCATTCGGCGGGTAGAGCTGGAAGAACCCCGGCGTCTCACCGGTCGCGGCGGCCACCTCCTCCAGCGGGCTGGCCGAGAGAGTGGAGGCGAGCATCGGCACGCCCGTCGCCGCCGACGCCCGCGCCGTCTCCAGGTCACCCTCGGGGTGGCAGACGCCGAGGACGCCGACCGGGCAGAGGTAGAGGGGGCTCGGCAGGTGGAGGTCGAAGAGGTCGACGGAGAGGTCGCGCTCGGCCGCCCCCACCAGCATCCGGGGCATCAGTCCCCAGCGCTCGAAGGCCTCCACGTTGCGCCGCTGCGTCGTCTCATCCCCGGCGCCTCCGGCGACGTAGCCGAGGATTCCGGGCGGAAGTACGGCGTGCGCACGCCGCTCGAGTTCCGCGTAGCTGACCGGTAGGTCAGGCTGCACACCCTGGACGCCGTTGTAGTAGATCCCCAGCTGGTAGTCGCTCCAGTTCGCCATGGTTACGCATTATGCGCTGATGAGCTCGTGGATGAAGCGCATCTTCTCGAGCACCGGGGGTGGAAGCACGAACGGGTAGAGGTCTGGGTGACCCATCGATCGGTTCAGCATGTTCAGCGCCCAGGCCAGCGGTAGCCAGAGCTCGATGATCCGGTCGAAGCCGCTGCTGCCGGCCAGCGGCTTGTCGACGGTGGCGCCGGCCGGGGCCAGTCCGAAGGCGGCCGCGGTGTCGATGGTGTCGCGGATATGCAGGTAGTGAGCGAAGGTCTCGGCCCAGTCCTCAGCCGGATGCATCGTCGCGTAGGACGAGATGTAGTTCTCCGGCCAGCCTTCTGGCGCTCCCTCGGCGTAGTGGCGATCGAGCGCCTGCTGGTAGTCGAGGTCGTAGTCACCGAAGAGCGTCTCGTAGCGCTGCCGCGGTTCACCAGTCAGTGCCAGGACGTCGTTGTAGTAGTGGCCGATCTCGTGGCGGAAGTGCCCGAGGAGCGTCCGGTACGGCTCGTCCATCGAGATGCGCAGCTGCTCGCGGTGCACGTCGTCGCTCTCGGCGAGGTCGAGGGTGATGACACCGTTGTCGTGCCCGGTGATCACCGGCTCATGGACGCTGGAGAGGAGGTCGAAGCAGAGCCCGTTCTCCGGGTCCTGGTCGCGTCCGACGATGGGCAGGCCGAGCTCGGTGAGCTCCAGCACCAGCCGGCGTTTGGCCGCCTCTGCCTCGGCAAACTCGGGTAGGCCGGTGAGATCGTCGTCGGAGGGGCGAGTGCGGGTCAGCGAGCAGGAGCGGCAGAGTCCGGTCGGAGAGTCGTCCGGCACCAACCAGTTGCAGACCGCGAGGTTCAGGTTCAGGCAGATCCGACGCGCCGGCTCGGCGGTGGTGAGCCCGTCGGGGCCGACGATCGCGAAGTCCCGGGTGTCGAGATCGAAGCCGACGCTGTTGCCGCAGTTGAGGCAGACGGAGTTCTCGAACGCCAGGCGGTTGCCGCAGTTCGGACAGAGGAAGTCGCGCATTGTGGTCCAGTTCGGGGAGCTAGCGCCGGAGCGTTCCGGCTGGTTGTCAGGCTGAATTCGGCTTCGGGGCCAACGCCTGACTACCCGTCACAGGAGATTCCGAAACGCCGCCCCTGCCGACCTGCTAGCCGACCGTGCCGACTATATCCACGATCACGTCGGTCGCGGTCGAGGCCAGGATGACGATCTGACGGCTCGGCGGGACGTTCATCATGACCACGTTGCCGGCCTGCTGGCCCGCCTGGTAGTTCAGGACCGTCATCTGCGGCAGCGATCCACCGGCCGGGTATGCCTTGAGATTGCCGCTAATCGTCGAGTTGGCCGAGGTGAACTTCAGTTGCACGGATGTGGTGCCGACCGGCACGGACGACGCCGGCAGGGTGATCGCCCGCAGTTCACCGCCGGCGAACTTGTTGCCAGTGCTGCGGGTGTCGTAGGCGCGCACCGGCACGGCGAAGACTCCGACGGCGCCGGCTCCCTCGGAGAAGCCGACTCGCACCCCGTTGACCTGGTTCTTGCCGGTCGTGTCATTTGTGTAGAAGGCGAGGGCGAGCTTGGTCCCGGTTGGGAATGGACCGTAGTCAGCCGCGGCGACGACGCCGCGGGTGGCGACAACGCTGGTGCTGATCGGGATCGTCACGTCGACCACCGGGACGTAGAAACCGCCGCTACCGGCGCGCCAGATTCGGGCGAGCGCTATCGTCGTCGCCGACGAATTGTTGTAGGCGTACCACTCGACGTCGCGGACCTTCGCCCCAGCCGGGATCTCCATGCTGGTCCAGAGGGCGCCGCTTGCCCCGGTCGTGTAGACGCCGTTGCCACCCCACTGCCGTATCGCGATCCCGCTCTCCGGCGTGAAGTCGAACATCTCCGCGTGCCGGTAGGTATATCCCGGCAGCGGCGCCGATGCGATCGTGGTTCCGGCGGTTGTCGCGTCCGGGTGGGCCTCGGGTACACCGGCGGCACCGGCTCCCGTTGGGGTTCCGGGGACGACGGGCGCTGCATCAGCGCGGGCCGGAGTGGCGCCGAGCGCCGCGGCTCCGAGCGCCGCCGCACCGGCACCGGCGAAGAAGCGGCGACGTGGGATGAATCGATCGATCTGCTGGGCCATGACATGCCTCTCGATGTGAGTGATGCTCGGTATTGGAGCCGTCTGGATCGTCGGCGGTCGTCAGCGCTGACGGACAGCCGGAAGCTCGCAGCCACCGTTGGCCGCTTCTCATCGAGAGGTCGCACACGATCGCCTGATACAGCGACGACGATGGCGGCAACCTTCGACGGCGAGCTGCGGGACTCGGTCGGGAGCCCACTCGCCGGAGACTACCGACGAAAACGGCTCAGAACGGAGGCGGATCGTCCTCGATTCTCGGCGTGTCTGTGAGAAGCGTCGTTCCCTCGCTCTTGGGGTCCGTCTTCACCGGCCCCTCGTTTTCGGGGTCGGTGAGTGGGGGTGTGTGGTTGCGGTAGGTGTGGCCGGTGGGGGATGTCCATTGGTAGTGGGTGCCGGTGTCGTCGCGGATGGTGGTGGTGTGCCATCGGGTTTGGTGTTTGAGGCGGTGGTGACGGCGGCATTTCGGATCCAGGTTGTCGGGGCTGGTCGGTCCGTTCGGGTAGGGGACGCGGTGGTCGAGGTCAGCGTCGTGGGCGGGGACGGCGCAGGTCGGGAAGGAGCAGACCTGGTCGCGGGCGAGGACGAAGTCGGTGAGGTCCTGGGGTGGGGTGTAGCGGGTCCGGCCGTAGTCCAGCAGCCCGCCGGTGGTTGGGTCGGTGATCAGTCGCCGCCAGGTCCCGGTCGGGTCGGCGGCGACCCGACGGGCGACCGCGGCCGGTACTGGGCCGTGCTCGGCTAGTTCACCGGGTAGGTCGTCCAGGCCGAGGAGGGTGGTCAGGGCGACGGTGACCTGCACGCCGGGGCGTTGACCGTGGCGGGTCGGCACTTGGCCGGGGGTGGTCAGGGCGTCGAGGAAGATCTGGGTGAACGCGTCGGCGCGGCGCTGATCGGCCGTCCGGGGATCATCCGCGCTCCGGTGGCCGGCGAGGGTGCGGACGGCGGTGATCACCGCGGCGGCGTCCTCAGCCGGCAGCAGTGCCCAGATCTCGGCCATCCCGTCCGGTCTCGGGGTGTGCTCCACCGTCCGCTTCGCCACCACCTCTTTGTGTTGCTGCTCAGCGGTGACCTGGTTGTGGGTGAGGACCGCGCGTCGCACCGACCGGGCGAACAGTTGCGGGGTCTGCTCCACCACCCGGCCCAGCACCGCCTCCTCGATCCGGGCCAGCACGCCCGGGTCCTTGACACCGACCGTTTCGCGGGCCAGGACCGATGCGTGCTCGCCGGTGATCACCCCCCGCGCCAGTAGCCCCATCGTCGTGGGGAGTTTCCGGACCAGTTGCTCAGCGTGGGACAGTTCGAACGCCGCCACCCGCGGGGAGATCATCAACGCCGTCGACACCTCCGCGTTCGCGCACTCCCCACCCAACTCGACACTCAGCCCGTCGTCGGTGACCCGCTCCACCACCACCCCCAACACACCGGTGGTCGCCGCGTGCAACGCCGCGGTGTGCCGGCGTAACGCAGTCAGCAGATCCACCCGGCCCGCCGCCGACAAGACACGCGGATCCAACACACTCAACAACGAAAGGTCACCCGGCTCCGGGTCCGACCCCGCGAAATGCTTCGCGAACACCCCCGGCGCCGCCAACACATCCAACACCGTCAGAGGCCGATGCGACACTGACAACGCGAACGACTCATCCTCGAGCAGACCCGCGACGCTCTCCGCACAGAACGGCTCACCCATAGACACCCCGGCCAACTCTTCCGTCGGCGCAGGGCCATCCTGCGGGCCGTCCCCAGGGTCGAGCGAGTCACCGTGCAGCGTCTAATCATACATACGTTCGATCTCGTCTTCAAGCCAGTTTCAGCTTATAAATGCAGGACATTCCAACCTGTGGCTCGCACGGAAGGGCGAGAGGTTCCACGCGGTACGCGTTGCCGGACCGCCGCATGTCGACGTCTGCGAGACTGCCACTCATGCAGCTAGGCCAAGCAGAAGCGGCGAACGCTCGGCGGCACGGTGGACAGCGGTTCGCAGTCGCGATCATCGTGGGCGTTGTGAGTCTCGTGCTGAACCTTTGGGTGTTCGCAGCGGCTTCCCTGCGCAGTCCGTTCTGGCTCCTACTCTTGCTCGTCGAGGGCGCGGCGACTGTCATTGCCGGCATCACGACCCGCGGAGGAACGTCACGTCTTCATGGCCTAGCGTTTGCCGCGAGTGCGGGGCTGGGCTTGGGAGTTGCCCCTTATTTTCTCTGGCTGTTGGTTGGAACTCTCGCCTACCTCATCCGCTAGTCAGGCAGCTGCGCATCACTACAGAGCAAACGTCCTGCATATCGGCGGCCAGAACGCCCAATACGCAGGACTTTGCCGAAGCCGACCAGCTACCAGCGATCGACACCGGTGATGTGCAGGACCGCCTCGCCGGCCTCGTCACTCGCGGCCAGGTCGACCACCGCGCTGATGCCCCAGTCGTGGTCCTCCTCCGGGTCGTCGAAGATCTGCCGCACGACCCACTGCGTCGGCTCGACCGTCACCTGGAAGAGCGCCGGGCCACGCGCCACCGGACCCCAGCCCATTGAGGAATACTCCTCGAAATACTGCTCAAGCGCCTCCTGCCAGGCGTCGAAGTCCCAGCCGTCGGCGCCGTCCAACTGCCCCAGCTCGTAGTAGTTGCGTCGGGCAGCCAGCGCCACCCGGCGGAAGAGAGCGTTGCGGACGAGCACGGTGAAGGCCCGCACGTTCGAGGTGAGGCTGCGTGTCGGCGGTGCCACCTCGCGCGCCGACGGGTCGAGGTCGCCGCTGGTCAGGTGCTCCCACTCGTCGAGCAGGCTCGAGTCGACCTGGTGCACCAACTCCCCCAGCCACTCGGTGAGCTCCTCGACCGCCTCCGTCCGGGCCGCGGCCGAGACACCGGCCCGCAGCGCCCGGTAGGCGTCGGAGAGGTAGCGCAGCACCAGCCCCTCGGAGCGAGTAAGGCCATAGAAAGAAACGTATTCACCGAAGGTCATAGCCCGTTCCCACATGTCCCGGACCACCGACTTGGGTGAGAGTTCCAGCTCATGCAGCCAGGGATGCCCCTGGGCATAGATCTCGAAGGCCGCGTTGAGCAAGTCGGCCAGCGGCTGCGGGTAGGTGACCTCCTCCAGCAGCTCCATCCGCTCGTCGTACTCGATCCCCTCCGACTTCATCCGCCCGATCGCCTCACCCCGAGCCTTGTGCTCCTGCGCGAAGAGGATCTGGCGCGGATTCTCCAGGGTGGCCTCGATGACCGAGAGGACGTCCAGAGCGAACGTCTCCGACTCGACGTCGAGAATCTCCATAGCGGCTAGGGCAAACGTCGAGAGCGGCTGGTTCAGCGCGAAGTTCATCGGCAGGTCGACGGTCGGCCGGACCGTGCGCCCCTCCTCGTCCGGCTCGGCCAACCGCTCGATCACCCCGGCCGTCAGCAGCGAGCGGTAGGCCTGGATCGCACTGCGCACATGCAGCCGCTGGGCCGACGGCGTCTCGTGATTGTCGGTCAGCAGCTTCCGCATCGCGACGAAGGCATCACCCGGACGGGCGATCACGTTGAGCAGCATCGAGTGGGAGACCTGGAAATGCGACTTCAGTGGCTCCGGCTCGGCCGCGATCAGGCGGTCATGGGTGCCCTTCGACCAGGAGACGAACCCCTCGGGCGCCTTCTTGCGCTGCACCCGCTTCAACTTCTTGGGATCGTCGCCCGCCTTGGCGATCAGCCGGATGTTCTCGACCTCGTGTTCGGGCGCCTGCACGACGACGGTCCCGGCGGTGTCGAAGCCGGCCCGTCCGGCGCGGCCGGCGATCTGGTGGAACTCGCGGGCCTGCAGATGGCGGGTGCGCTGCCCGTCGTACTTCGACAGCGACGTGAGGACAACGGTGCGGATCGGGACGTTGATCCCGACGCCGAGGGTGTCGGTGCCGCAGATCAGCTTCAGCAGTCCGGTCTGGGCCAACTGCTCAACCAGCCGCCGGTACTTCGGCAGCATGCCGGCGTGATGCACGCCGATGCCGTGACGGACCAGCCGGGAGAGCACCTTCCCGAAACCGGAGCTGAAGCGGAAATCGCCGATGGCCAGCGCTATACGGTCCTTCTCCTCGCGGGTGCAGACGTTGACGCTCATCAGGGCCTGCGCCTGCTCCAGAGCCGAGGCCTGGGTGAAGTGGACGATGTAGATCGGTGCCTGATGACTCTCCAGGAGATCGGTGATCGTCTCGTGCAGCGGCGTGGTGGCGTAGTAGTGGTGCAGCGGTACCGGGCGGTCCACCGAAGTGACGACGGCGGTGCCGCGGCCGTTGCGCCGGGTGAGGTCGTCGGCGAAGAACTTCACGTCCCCGAGGGTGGCCGACATCAACAGGAACTGGGCCGAGGTGAGTTCCAGCAGCGGTACCTGCCAGGCCCAGCCGCGATCACTGTCACCGTAGTAGTGGAATTCGTCCATGATTATCAGGTGAATGTCGGCCGACGGTCCCTGTCGCAGAGCCAGATTGGCCAGCACCTCCGCCGTGCAGCAGATGATCGGCGCGTCGGCGTTGACGCTCGCGTCACCGGTCATCATGCCGACTCGGGACGGGCCGAAGATCTCGCAGAGATCGAAGAACTTCTCGCTGACTAGGGCCTTGATCGGGGCGGTGTAGAAGCTGCGCTTCCCCTCGACCAGGGCGGCGAAGTGCGCGCCGGTGGCGACCAGCGACTTTCCCGAGCCGGTCGGCGTGGAGAGGATGACGTTGGAGCCGGTGACGATCTCGATCAGCGCCTCGGCCTGGGCCGGGTACAGCTCGATGCCGCGGGAGGCGACCCAGCCGGCGAAGGCGTCATAGACGGCGTCCGGATCGGATGCGGCCAGCGGCTGGGCGCCCGGGTCGGTGCTAGATGCCTGGGCCAGGGCCGCGTCCAGCACCGCGGCGAGCGAGGTCGGTGCCGCCACCTAGGTCTGCCGGGCGGTGAGCGCTCCGGCGAGCAGACTGCGCACCACCTCGATACCTACCTCTATGTCAGGCTCGCGGACCGCGAGCACGTCGGAGTACATGAAGCTCTCGATGAGACGGACGATCGCGTAGGCCAGGGTGGCCGGCGGGATGCTGAAGTGCAGGTCGTCCTTCTCGATCTCCAACTCTAGAAGATTGCGGGTCACCGTGATGAAGCCCCGTTGGATATGGCCGGTCGGGCCGGTGAGGATGCGCATCGCGGCCTGCGGCTCCTCATCGATGAAGCGCCGGATCTGCGGGGTTCCCTGATAGCGGCGGACGACCGCTCCGATCGCCGCGTTGAGTCGCTCCAGCCCGAGCATCTCCGAGGTCTCGTCGAGCACGAGGGCGTAGCTCATCCGGGAGCGCCACCAGATCGCCTGGCCGAGCAGGTTGTCACGGTCGCCGGCCTGGCGGTACAGCGTGGAGCGGGATACCCCGAGCGTCTGGGCCAGTGCACCCATGTCGAGGCGGCGCAGTTCGTCGAAGTCCCGCAGCGCAGCCGAGAGCGCGGCCTCGCGAATGTCAGACGGCGGCGCTACGCCGCCGGGGAGGACCCGGTCGACGTCAGGGCAGCGCTGAGCCGCTCGTACCGACTCCGCCTGCAGTTTCGCCGCCCACCTAGTCGAGTGTCCAAATGTGGGTGTTGCGCTTGCCAAGGCCGAGGTATGGGCAGATATTGAAGCGGCTTGGCCTCCTTCACCGAAAGGGTCTCCCTCACCGATCGGGCCCGCTTGACCAATCGGGCCTTCTGGACCTATCGGAGCCTCGGCCGACACCCCCACTGGCGAAATCCTTTCCATCGTGCAACATTTCCCATATCGTCTCATTCCTGAGACCTAGAGCACAACGCTCTCCGAGTTGGAGGAAAACGAATGACCGCGCTTGCGCATTCATCCGGTGAAGCGCCGGAGTCGGTAGCCACCGAAACCTTATGGAACCGACAACTCGGTCGTTACCCGAATAACACCCGTCGCTATACATACCTTGCCATTACCGTCCTCGCCACCGTAGTGCTCTACTACGAGCTTTACATTCAAGGCGCGGTCGCCACGCAGATCATCACTTACTTCCACATGACCTTCGGGTTCTATGTAGCCGTCTCGATCGTCGGCAATGCGGTAGGTGCGCTGGGCTCACTGGCGGCGGGTCTGGCCGATCGCTGGGGCCGGGCCAACATGGTCGTCTACGGCCTGTTGATCACCGGTCTGATCATCCTGGTCGGGCTGCCGCACGCCGGCAGCAAGGGTGTCTACATGTTCCTCTTCGCGATCCTCAGCATCGTCGAGGGCATTGTCCTCGTCGCGACGCCGGCGCTGGTTCGCGACTTCAGCCCGCAGATCGGACGAGCCAGTGCCATGGGGTTCTGGACCCTCGGTCCGGTACTGGGAAGCCTCGCCGTCACCGCGATCAGCAGCAACACGCTCGACTCGCACCCGGACTGGCAGTTCCAGTTCTACGTCTGCGGCACGGTTGGCCTGATCGTCTTCGTCATCGCGTTCATACTGCTGCGGGAGCTCAGCCCGAAGCTACGCGACCAGCTGATGGTGACGCACCGGGAGCGTGTCCTCATCGAGGCGCGCGCCGCCGGCCTGGACCCGGAGACCGCGCTGCACGGCCATTGGAGGCAGATGATGAGGGCCGACATCATCGGCCCGGCCTTCGCGATCAGCATTTTCCTGATCTTCTACTACGTCGCCGTCGGCTTCTTCGTCGTCTACCTGGCCACGGTCTTCGGCTACTCCGAAGCGCAGGCCAACGCCCTCGGCAACTGGTACTGGGTTACCAACGCGATCGCGCTCGTGGTCGCCGGCGCGCTCTCGGACCGCTTCCGGGTGCGGAAGCCGTTCATGGTCATCGGCGCCGTCGTCAGTGCTGCCGGTGTCGCCGTCTGGGCCACCAAGGCGACGACGGGCGTGCACGGCCTCAACCCGCCGACCACCAGCTACTACGAGCTGGCCACCATCATCATCTTCATCGCGGCCGGTGGCGGCGTCGCCTACACCGCCTGGATGGCCGCCTTCACCGAGACGGTCGAGAAGCACAACCCGGCAGCGACGGCTACCGGCCTCGCTGTCTGGGGCGCGCTGCTGCGCACCGTGGTCACCGTCGTTCTCATCGCCCTCACCTTCGTGGTCAGCGGCACGAACGCGCTGGTCGATCAGGGCACCAAGGTGAAGGAACTGGCGACGAAGTACCAGGCCGAACTGGCCACCGCCGCCCTGATCACGCCGGCCCATCAGACGGCACTGGCGCTGAACCCGACCGACCCGGCCACCCAGGCCGCCGCCATCGCCGACATCACGGCGAGCAAGGGCATCACCCAGGCCCAGGTCGGCCAGGTGCTCACCGATTCGGTGAAATACAAGGATGAACTGGCCACCGCGGCCGCGATCGACCCGGCGAACCTGGCCGCATTGACGGTTGCCCCGAACGACCCGGCGGCGCAGGTGGCGGCCCTGGCCGACCTCACCAAGGCCAAGGGTGTCACCGCGGCCCAGATCGTCCAGCTCAAGACCGACTCGGTGAAGTACGCCAAGGAGATCGAGACGCTGGCAGCGGTCAGCCCGGCCACCCTGGCCGCGCTGCAGGCCAACCCGACCGGCCCGGCGGCGGCCACCGCCGTCGGCGAGATCGCAGTGGCGCTGAAGATCCCGCCGGCCGAGGCGGCGGCTCGACTCGCCGCGGCCAGCGCGGTGCCGAAGGCTGATCTGGCCCTGCTCACCACGGCCGGCCCGGTCGTGAAGGATGCGTCGGCTCAGCTGCAGGCGCTGGGTGCGGTGCCGGTCTCGTCGCTGGCCCTGCTCAAGACCGCCGGCCCCGCCGTGAAGGACGCCGGTGCCCAACTAGTGGCGCTCGGAAAGGTGCCGACGGCCGACCTGGCCTACCTGAAGGTGAATGGTCCGAAGGTGCAGAAGGCCCAGGAGGACATCGGTAAGCAGTGGCGTACCTGGTGGTGGATCTGCTTCGCCGCTCAGATCCTCTTCATCCCGTTCGTCTTCCTGATGATCGGACGCTGGAGCCCGAAGGCCGCCAAGAAGGACGCCGATGAGCACGACGCGAAGATCGAGCAGGAGCTGAAGGCCCTGGAGACGGCGGGGGCGGCCAGCTAGGAGATACCGCGCAAGTAACCGACACGGGAGCCCCGGCGATCTGCCGGGGCTCCCGTTCGTTCGTGCACCCGCGTCAGGCCTTGCGACCCAGCCACCCAGCCAGCCGCGCGTAGGCGCCGGCGTCCTCGGGGACGTCGACCACGGTGTCGAAGGGCATCTCGGGGTCCTGACGGGCCTCGGCCGGCACAGCCAGGTGGCCGATCCCCAGCGCCAGTTCGGCCAATTCCGGTGCACCCTCGCTGGGCTGGCCGGTGGCCACCGCCAGATCCCACCCGTGGGTCAGAATCTCCATCACGTAGCCACCGAGGGCGATGCGCCCCGGCACGACACCCCACGGAACCTTGGCCATTCTCTCCAACACGGCCTCGTCCGACCAGACGTCGACCGTGCGCAGTCGGGCCTGCCGGAACTCCTCCAGCAGTTGGTCGTCCGGAACGCCGTAGATCTGCGCCTCGACGTCCTCGCAGTCGCCGCCCTGGCCGACGTAGGCGATGCGGTTCATCCCGCCGATCATGTGCCCGACCAGGGTGCGGACGTCGTACTCGTCGCACGGGGTCGGCAGGCCGAACTGGTCCGGGCGGATGCCGGCCACCGTGAGCTCCGTCTGCTCGACGGCCTGGGCGTAGGGGAGGCGGGGATCGAAGTTCGTGAGCTGTGCGGTCATCGGATTCTCCTGAGATTTCGATTGATTGGCGGTTCGTCTCGGTGCGACAGGAGCAATACTCGTCGCCAATATCTGACACCTGATGTCATATATTGATGCCAATATGGAGGTATGAGAGCTGACCGGCTACTGGCGATCCTGCTGACGCTGCAGGGACGGGGAATGGTCTCGGCCCGCGAACTGGCCGACAGCCTGGAGGTCTCCACCCGCACCATCTACCGCGACGTCGACGCACTCAGTACGGCCGGCGTGCCGGTGTACTGCGAGCAGGGACGTTCAGGCGGTGTGCGCCTGCTGGACGGGTACCAGGCCAAGGTGCCCGCCCTCACGCCTGAAGAGTCCCTCTCGCTCTTCGTCCTCACCTCGCAGCGCACCCACGCCGACCTTGGCCTCGGTGACGCGCTGGCCAGCGCCATGTCGAAGCTGCTGGCCGCGGTGCCGCAGGGGCAGCGCGGCGAGGCCGAGCGGGCCGGGTTGCGCATCCTGGCCGACCCCCGTCCATGGATGAAGCCCGACGACGAGGTGCCCCACCTGGCCCTGGTGCAGCGGGTTGTCCTGAATGACCTCCGGCTGCGAATCACCTATAAACATGGGCGAAGTGAGCAGGTCAGCCGCTACACCCTCGATCCGTACGGGCTGGTGGCGAAGGCCGGCGTCTGGTACCTGGTGGCCGATTCGAGACGGGCGGCCCGGCTCTTCCGGGTGAGTCGCATCCTGGCCGCCGCCGCGGTGAACGAGCCGGCGCGACGTCGCAGCACGGTCACGCTCGAGCAGGTCTGGAGCGATCTCTCCGCCGCCGCCGAGCAGGTGCCGACCGAGGTCTCCGCGGTGGTGCGGGTGGCGCCCCAGGCCCTCGGACGCATCCGCCGCATCACCGAGAAGAACCTCGTGGCCGAGGCACCGGTGACGGACGTCCCGGAGAAGAAAGGGCATGTCGACGTCACCCTGCAGTTCAATCACCTCTGGGCCGCCCGCGGGATGCTCCTCGGCTTCGCCACCGACGTCGAGGTGCTGAGCCCGCCTGAGCTTCGGGTTGAGATGGCCCGCAGCGCGGCGGAGGTCCAGCGGCTGTACAGCTAGTGCGGCAGGTGGGCGTGAGACACAGGGTGTTCGCTCTCGACCTCGGCCTGACCGAGCGCCAACTGCACCGTCGCGATCACCATCACCACCGTGGCCACGGCCAGCAGCAGCACCTCCCGGTGCCCGACCCGCAGGTGCTCCTCCAGCATCAAAGCTCCGAGGACGGATGCGGTGAGCGGCTCGATGACCTGGATGATCGGCATGGACGTGCGCAGCGACCCGGCCTGGAAGGCCACCTGCTGCAGGTAGACGCCGCCGAGGCCGACCACCACCAGCGCGTAGGTCTCCCACGAGGTGAGCACCTCGCCCGGCCCGTGCTGGATCAACTCGACGACGACCTTCGTGAGCAGCGCCGCCACGCCGGCCAGGAAGCCGACGGCGATCGCCAACAGGCTGGAGCGGGTCGCGCCGCTGCGGCGCAGCCCGACCGCTACGCAGAGTGCGACCAGCGGGCCACCGATGAGGAGCAGGAGCACCCAGGACCGGGTGTGCGGCTGCTCCAGGCCACGCGAGGGGTTGCTGATCACCACGAAGACGGCCAGCGCGAGCACCAAGGCCGTGCCCCAGATCCAGACCTGACGGGCCAGCTTGACCTTGGCCACCCGCGCCTCGAGCGGGAGGGCGAAGAGGATGGAGGTGATGAGGATCGGCTGCACGATCAGCAGCGAGCCGTAGCCCAGCGCCACCGCCTGGAGCAGGTAGCCGCCGAGGTTCCCCATCGTCCCGGCCCACCAGAGTGGCCGGCGCAGCAGCACGCCGATCAGCTGCCCGCTGTCGACCTCGTCATCGGTGACCTTGGAGGCGGCGCGCTGCTGGGCCACCGTCGCCACGGCGAAGGCCACGGCGGAGAGGAGCGCAAAGATGATCGCGATGGTCGTGTGGTGACCGAGAATCCCGTGATGATGGTGATGCAACGCCGCTGCGCCTCCCTCCGATGGTGAACGGACGTCCCCTCAGCCTGCCGTATCAACCACAGCCTGCCGTATCAGCTACAGCCTGCCCTAGATGCATTCAGCCATCTCACGGGGCGCACCGCTACTCTGGGCCGATGCCGAGCCCAGAGTCAGACCAGCCAGCAGCCCAGCCCCAAGCTCCCGCCGGTCCAGCCCCGTCGCCGTCCAGCGTCCAGGCGTTTCGCTATGTCGCCATCGCCGAGGCCATCTCCTGGCTGCTGCTCATCGTCGCCACCATCGTCAAGTACGCGGCCAGCGCCCCGATCGGGGTGAAGATCCTCGGCCCCATCCACGGCATGCTCTTCATCGCCTACGTGCTTCTGGCGCTGTCGCTGATGCGCCCGCTGGGCTGGAGCCGGAGCACCCTGTTGATCGTGCTGGGCGACGCGATTCTCCCCGGCGGCGGCTTCCTGGTGGCCCGTCGCGACGACCTGCAGCCGCGCGCCGACTCCCCGAAGGCTCCTGCAACTAGCGCCCTATAGCGCCCAGACCGCAGGATCTTCGGCATGAGCATGGAGAGCGAGTCGCCGACCCAAACCTCGGGGCGAGGGCGACCGCGCAGCGAGCGGGCCCGAACGGCGATCGTGCAGGCGGCCGGTGAGCTGATGTACTCCGGCGGTATGAAGGCCGCCACCGTCGAGGCGATCGCGGCCCGGGCCGGCGTCAGCAAGGCCACGATCTACAAGTGGTGGCCCAACCGCAACGCCGTCGCCCTGGAGGGCTTCTTCGCGCGGGTTCGGGACGCCGTACCGATCCCCGAGACCACCGAACTGCGGGCCGCGCTCAGCTACCACGTCGACGCCCTGATCCAGGTCTTCCGGGACACCGAAGGCGGACCGCTGATGCGCGCCCTCATCGGCCAGGCGGTGGCCGACCCAGACCTTGACCAGGCGCTGCGGGAGCGCTGGATCGCGCCGCGACGCCTGGTGGTGGCCGGCATCCTGGCCGACGCCATCGAGCGCGGCGAACTGAGCCTCGATACCGACCCGCAACTGGCGGCCGACCAACTCTTCGCGCCGGTGTATCACCGCCTGATCTTCGGCCACCAGCCGCTCGACCCCGGAATGGCTGATCGCCTGGTCAGCCAGCTGCTGGACGGGATCGCGCCGGACTCGATCACTCCCGTCTGAGCACGGCGAAAACCGACTTGCCGGTAGGAATTAATGAACGTAGCGTTCAGTTAAAGAGGGGTAGGAACCGACCGGACGAGAGAGACAGCAGCCGTGGCAGTGCAGGACGCAGTGATCGACCACCCTCAGTTCGTCGACCCTCCGAAGGTTCGCAGCATGCGACTGGTCACCCTCGTGCTCGCGGTCGCCTGCGGGGCCACCGTCGCCAATCTCTACTACTGCCAGCCGCTGCTCCCGCTGCTGAGCGACACCTTCGGGGTCAGCCAGGGGACCGCGGCCACCGTCGTCACCCTGACCCAGCTCGGCTACGCCCTCGGGATGCTCTTCCTGCTCCCCCTCGGTGACCTGCTCGAGAACCGCGCCTTCGCCTCGCGCACCCTGCTGGCGACGACGGTGGCGCTGCTCATCGCCGCCTTCGCCAAGGACTTCGCCCTCTTCGCGGCGATGTCGGTCCTCATCGGCGTCACCTCGGTGGTCGCCCAGATCCTCATCCCGTTCGCCGCGCACCTGGCACCGGAGGCTGAGCGGGGCCGCTTCGTCGGACGGGTGATGAGCGGCCTGCTGCTCGGGATCCTGCTGGCCCGCACCGTCTCCAGCCTGGTCGCCGCCCAGTGGGGCTGGCGCAGCGTCTACATCATCTCGGCCGTCCTGATGCTCGCCACCTCACGCACGCTGGTGAAGGTGCTGCCGACGCACCGGGCGGAGAACGCCGCCAGCTACCCGAAGCTGCTCCGCTCGCTGGGGATGCTGATTCGTACCGAGCCCGCGCTGCGCCGCCGGGCCGTCACCCAGGCGCTGATGTTCGGCACCTTCTCCTGCTTCTGGACCTCGATCGCCTACGAGCTCATCGACGAGCACGGCTTCTCGCAGACCGCCATCGGCCTCTTCGCCCTGGTCGGCGCCGCCGGCGCACTCGCTGCGCCGATCGCCGGACGACTGGCCGATCACGGACACAGCATCGCGGGCAGCGGATCGGCGATCGCACTGGCCTTCGTGGCGATGCTGATGGCCGGCTTCGGCTCGGCGAACATAGTCGTCCTCGCCGCCGCAGCGGTGCTGCTGGATCTCGGCGTGCAGGGGCATCAGATCTTCAGCCAGCAGGAGATCTACTCGCTGCGCGGTGACGCCCGGGCCCGCATCAACACCGTTCACATGACGACGATCTTCGTCGGCGGGGCCATCGCGTCGGCGCTGGCCGGGCTGCTCTACGAGGAGCACGGCTGGCGAACGGTGACCCTGGCCGGGGCCGTCCTGCCGCTGGTCGCCCTGGCTATCTGGGGTGTCGCCGCCCGCGGCAGCCGCCGCCGGGCCGGGCTTGTCGCAGCCTCGCGCTAACGTCGGGGGCATGCCAGACATCGCCCTCTTCCACTCGGTGCTCGGGGTACGTCAAGGCGTCCTGGACGCTGCCCTTCGACTCACCCGCCTCGGGCATCGCGTTGTGGTCGTCGATCAGTACGACGGCCGCGACTTCGACGACTACGAGGAGGCCGGGCGCTTTGCCGAATCCATCGGCTACCCGGCTCTGATGGAGCGTGCCCTCGCCGGCACTGCCGAGCTCCCGGATGGCTTCGTCGCGGCTGGCTTCTCCAACGGTGGCGGGATGGCGGAGTTCGTCGCCACCCAGCGCCGGGTCGCCGGTGTGCTGATGTTCTCCGGCGCCCTCCCGCTGGAGATGCTCGGAGTCGCCGAATGGCCGGCCGGCGTACCGGCGCAGATCCACTACGCCCTCGACGACCCGTTCCGCCGGCAGGCCGGCATCGACAGCGTGGTCGCCTCGATCCGGGCAGCGGGCGGCGACCTGGATGTCTACGACTACCCCGGCGCCGGGCATCTCTTCACCGACAAGTCGCTCACCGCCGAGTACGACGCCGACTCTGCCCAGCTGCTCTGGGAGCGGGTAGCCGACTTCCTGAGCTGAACGCGGCCAGCGCCGCGCAACTGAAGGACGGGCCGGCCGTGACAAGATCACAGGAAGAATCGCAGGAACCACCCCGCGCACACGGCACCCCAGGAGGCGCACATGACGGTCGGCTTCGTCGGGTCCGGAAACATGGCTCGTGCGATGGCCCTGGGCTGGGGCGAGCCGATCCTCTGCACTGACGCCGGCTCCGGCCGGGCCGCGGCGCTGGCCGCGGAAGTGGGTGGCCGGAGCGTGGCGACCAACGCCGACCTGGCCCGGGAGAGCGACGTCATCGTGCTGGCCCACAAGCCCGCCCTCCTCGGACGGGTGGCGGCCGAGGTCGGCGCCGGTCTGACTGACCGGACCACGGCCGTCGTCTCGGTGCTGGCTGACACCACCCAGCAGGAACTGCGGGCGGCGTACCCGTCCGTGCCGGTGCTGCGCATCGAACCGAACACGCTGGTCGAACTGGGCCGCGGCGTGCTGCTGCTGGCCGCTCCACTCCCCGGTATCGACCCAGCTGTGATCAGCCAGATCGTCGAACTCTTCGCACGACTCGGGTCGGTGGTCACTGTCGCCGAGGAGGACTTCTCCGCCGCCTCCTCGGTCTCCGGGGTCGGGCCGGCCTACTGGTCGCTGCTGGTCGAGGCCCAGATGGATGCCGCTGTGCGTCACGGCCTCACCCCGGCGGTGGCCGGAGAGCTCGTCACCGCCACGATGGCCGGGACGGCCGAACTGCTGCGCCGCGGCGGGTACGACACCCTGGGCGCGCGGCGGGCCGTCACCTCGCCCGGCGGCATCACCGCGCGTGGGCTGGCCGCCTTGGAGCGGGCCGGCGTGCGCAGCGCCTTCAACGACGCCATGGACGCGACGGTCAGCTGAGCGATGCCGTCACCCGACGACTGGCCGCAGCGCCCCCGCGACGCCGACGGGCGGGCCCGCAGCGACCGCCCCCGGGACGCGCTCGGGCGTCCGCTCCCCTACAGCGCGGAGGGTGTGCCCCGCCAGCCCGAGGGGGTCGTCCGCACACCGGAGCAGACCCTGACCGAGGTGGCCCGACTCCTCAGCGAGGGGAAGCCCTTCCACGCCCATGAGGTCTTCGAGGACGCCTGGAAGAGCGCCGACGAGCCGGAGCGCGAGTTCTGGCGGGGGATGGCCCAACTCGCCGTGGGGTTGACACACGCGGCCCGCGGCCACCCGGCCAGCGCCGCGACGCTGCTGCGCCGAGGCGCGGTCACGATCGCCCCGTACCGGGTAAGTAACCCCTTCGGAGTGGACGTTGGCCTGCTCATCGAGTGGGCCGACGGGTGGGCGGAGCGGGACGCCACTGGACCGGCGCCGGGCCGACCCGCCGACTTGCAACTCCCAGAAGGGTGGTGGAGGGCGCCGGATTCGATGCCCGATCTGCGCAGAACGCACGAATAAGCTTGCCCGGGAAACTAATTTGCCAACTCAGCGCGCCGTTTACAAAACCACTGGATATGCTGACCTCATGGTCCCCCGCCGCACACAAGAGCAGCGCAGCAGCGAGATGCGCACCCGGCTGCTCGAAGCCACTATTGACTGTCTCGTCGACTACGGGTATGCCGGAACGACGGTGAACCGGGTCGCCGAGCGCGCCGGCGTCACCCGCGGCGCCCAGGTTCACCACTACCCGGCCAAGGTCGATCTGGTGGTCGCCGCAGTCCAGTACCTGGCAACCAAGCGAATCGAAGCCGCCCGCATCGACGCCAAGACACTGGTCACGTCGACGAACAAGCTCTCCGACGCCCTCGACCTGCTCTGGAAGATGAATCAGGGTCGCCTCTTCGAGGCCAGCGTCGAACTCTGGGTCGCGGCCCGTACCGACTCCGACCTGCGCTCGCACGCGCACGAGGTCGAGGGCCTGGTCGCCGCCGCCGCGCTGGAGATCGGGACCATGATCATGCCCGAGCGCACCAAGGACCCGCGCTTCATCGCCCAGATCTACAGCGCCCGGGACACCATCCGCGGCCTCATCATCTGGAGTTGGGGCATGAGCGAGCCGCAGCGCGAGGCCCGCTGGCTGCACGCCAAGCGCCTCATGCTCGACGCCTGGCCCGTCCCCGGTGAAGAGCAGCAGATCCGGCAGTTCGCCGGCGCGCAGCGCGTCGCCCGCTAACACCCTTAGGTTCCGGCGGGGCTAGTTGTTGGGCGGGTCGCCCAGTACCTCAGCTCCGAAGACGGCCACCTGCGTGCGCCGCTGCATTCCGAGCTTGGCCAGCAGGCCGGAGACGTAGTTCTTCACCGTCTTCTCGGCCAGGAAGAGGCGGTCCCCGATCTGCCGGTTGGTGAGGCCGTCGGTGATGAGCGTCAGGATCTCCCGCTCACGCTCGCTGAGGCCGGCCAGCCGAGGATCGGTGGCGGCGCCGTCGCGGACCCGGGCCAGCACCCGCTCACTCACTTCGGGGTCGATGAGCGATCGGCCGGTGGCCACCTCGCGCACCGTGTGCACCAGGTTCGAGCCGCGTACCTCCTTCAGCACGTAGGCCGCGGCTCCGGCCAGCACGGCCGAGAAGAGCGCGTCGTCATCGTCGTAGGAGGTGAGGATGAGGCAGTTGGTCTCGGGGACGCTGGAGCGGATCTCACGGCAGACGTCGATGCCGCTCCCGTCCGGCAGCCGGGCATCCAGAATCGCCACGTCCGGGCGCAGCGCCTTGATCCGCAGCAGCGCCTGCTCCGCGGTGCCGGCGTCACCGACGATCTCGATCCCCGGCTCGTAGCTGAGCATCTCGGCTATGCCCCGACGCACGATCTCATGGTCGTCGAGCAGAAAGACTCGAATCACCCGGCACCACCCCCTCCACTGGTCACCATAGTTACTCCGGATCTATCGGCACGGTCCACGTCAGTGTCCGCCCCTCGACAACTGAGCCGCCGCGACGGGGCAGGTCGGGAGTCACGCCGGGCGGCAGACCGGTGCCGAGCGCGAAGTCGAACGCCCCGCTGCGCGACAGCGCCAACGCCCGGAGCTTCGTCAGCCCTTCCCGGACGGGCGAACGCGCCTGAATATCGCCGTTGTCGTGGACGGTAACGGTAACCAGGCCCGGCGTGATCGTGACGGCGACGTTCACCTCGGTGACACCCCCGCGACGGGCCACGTCGGCGAAGGCCTCATGCAGCACCGTGGCGATGTCCTCCACCAGCTGATCGCCCAACCGCTTTCCGGTCGTCGACGTGAAGTTCAGCGAAGGTGCGAAGCCGAAGAGGTCGGTGGCGCCGTCGATGAGCTGCTTCAGCCGGCTGGTGAGGACGTCCTCGCCCACCGCCAGCGAACCCCGCAGCCGCAGGATGCTGGCCCGCAGTTCTCGGATGATGGCGTCGATCTCGCCGACCTCGCTGACCAGGCGCTCGGCCACCAGGCCGTCGAGTGAACGGGCGATGCTCTCCAGACTCAGTCCGGTGGCGAAGAGCCGCTGAATGACGTGATCGTGCAGGTCGCGGGCGATGCGCTCCCGGTCCTCCAGCAGCATCATGCGCTGCTGATGCAGGCGAGCCTCGGCCAGATCCAGCGCCAGCGCGGCCTGACTGGCGAAGGCGGCGGCCAGCTCCAGGTCGACCGGGGTGAAGGGCGGGCGCTCGTGGGAGCGCACCAGCGAGAGGATCCCCCGGACCTGGCGGGAACCGGTCAGCGGCAGGACAAGCGTCGGGCCGACGGTGATCTGCTGCTCATCCTGCAGGGGCACGCGCAGATGATCGGCGGAGTCGAAGTCGTCGAGCAGCAGCGGCTCACCGCTACTCATCACCCGTCCACTGAGCGATCCCTCCACCGGGAAGACCCAGCCGATCAAGCCGTCGGCCGCCCGCCCGACGCTGACCCGCACCTCAAGGCTGTTACCGCCTGACCGGCCGACGGCGAGCATCCCGGCGTCAGCGTCGGCGATGTCTCGGGCCCGGCTGGTGATCAGGGCGAGATGTTCGTCGGTGGAACCGGAGAGGAGCTGACGGAAGATCTCGGTGGAGGCCTGCAGCCAGTGCTGGCGGTGACGCGACTCGTCGAAGAGCTCGGCGTTGTCGATGGAGACGGCCGCCGTACGGGCCAGCGCCTCGATGAGCTCGTGCTCGTGCGCACCGAGGGGCCGCGAGGGTGGCAGCGCGAGATAGATCGTCCCGAAGAGACGCTCACCGCTGGTCACAGCGGTACCGCGGTAGCCGGGAGGCGTGCGCCCCGAGGCGGCGAGCGACTTGACTGAGGCCAGTTCGGCGCTGTCGACGTTGAAGCCCACCGCCTCGGCCACGTCCCCGAACGGCGTGCGCCGGACCAGCACGCAGCCGCTGGCACCGGAGACCTCACAGGCCGACTCGGCGATCCGGCGCAGCACGATCGGCATGAGCAGATCGCCGATGATGAGCTGGTTGGAGCGCAGCAGCTCGGCCAGCCGCTGATTGTCGGCCAGCCCGTCGGCCAGCACCGCGCGCACGTCGCGCAGCAACCGGTCGCCCACCCGGGCCACCGGATCCCGCCGCCACACCCGGGCGATGTTCTCGGCAACGTAAGGCAGCTCGTCGGTGTCGGCCTGCACCAGCTGCTCGAGGGCCTCGGCGTTCATCGCACCCCGTCGCGCAGCGGGGCCCGCCACCGCAGTGTCGTCCCGCGCAGGCCACCGCCTTCCCCTGACGTGCTGCCGGGGTCGCCGCTGGTCGCCGGTGACGTCGTCGCACCGCCGGAGGTCGCCTGGAACTCGCCGCCCCAGCGCTGGGCACGCTGGCCGAGGTTCTCCAACCCACTGTTGCGGGCCCGTCCGGAGAGTCCGACGCCGTCGTCGCTCACCGAGATCGACACCGCCTCCGCCTCGACCTCGACGTCGACGTCCACCCGGGACGCGTGAGCGTGGCGGACGACGTTGGCCAGCGCCTCTCGCAGCACCGCGGCCAGGTCGTCGGCGAGTTCGGGCGGGATTACCCCGGAGTTGCTGTGGAAGCGCAGGGTCGGGGCAAAGCCGAGCGCCTCCTCGGCCTCGGCGGCGATGGCCAGCAGATTGGGGATCACCGTCCCGTCGGCCGAGCTGGACGCCTCGAACCCCCCGCCCCGGAGCTGGAAGATGCTCGAACGGATCTCGCGGATGGTGTCGTCGATGTCGCCGACTCGGGCCAGCAGCCGGCTGGCGGCATCGCCCGGTCCGACGTCGGCCGCGATCCGCTCCAGCACCAGCCCAGTGGCGAAGAGCCGGGCGATGACGTGGTCGTGCAGGTCACGGGCGATCCGGTCCCGGTCCTCGAGGAGCACCACGCGCTCCAGGTCCTTGCGGGCGTCGCTCAACTCCAACGAGAGCGCCGCGTGGCTGGCGAAGCTCGTCGCCATCTGCAGATCGGCGTCGGTGAAGGGGCTCTCACCGGTCAGCCGACAGATGGTGAGCACCCCGCGCGCACCACGGGCGTCGACCAGCGGCAGCATCATGATCTGGCCGCCGTACCGGTCGAGGACCGACTCGGCATTGGCCCGATGCAGCAGCTGATTCGGTTCGGTGATGCGGATGGGGCGGGCGTGCAGCATCACCAGGCCGTGGGTGGAGCCGATGATCGGCACACCAGGGTCGGTGAGGCGGCGCCCCTCCCGGTCGACGCCGATGGCACCTTCGAGGCGGACACCCTTGTCATCGGGGAGCATCACCATGACCGCGGCCGCGTCGGCCACCTCCAGGGTGCGCTGGACGATGAGCTCCAGCGGTTCGGCGCGGTCGTCGCGCAGTAGTTCGGAGGTGATCTCGGCCGAGGCCTGCAGCCACTGCTGGCGGGCGCGAGACTCCTCGAAGAGTCGGGCATTGTCGATGGCCACGCCAGCGGTCTCGGCGAGTGCGGTGAGCAGCTCCTCGTCGTGACGGAAGAAGCCCCCGCCTTCAGGGGCCAGCACGTAGACGTTCGCGAAGTTCTCGCCCCGGACCCGGATGGAGACACCGAGCGCGCCAACGCCGTCGGCGGCCGCATCGGGACCGGCCACGGTCGCCGGCCGGTGACCGAAGTCCGAGAGCGGCATGCGCAGGCTCTCCTCGCTGGGCGGGCAGAGGAGCCCGTCGGCGTGAACGCTGCGGACGAGTTCCTGGGCGTCCTCGACCGCTGAGATCCCGGTGAGGACGAAGTCACGAATCCGGTCACCCGGGCCGAGGAGGGTCAGCACGCCGACGTCGGCGTGGGTCAGTTGGCAGGCCACTTCGACGACTCGGCGCAGCACTACCGGCAGGCGCAGATCGCCGATGACGTGCTGGGTGACTCGCAGGAGATCCTGCAGCCGTTCGCCGGAGGAGACGACGTCCTCGCCGAGAGCGCGCAACGAGGTGAGTTGCCGATCCAACTCTCGCCAGGCCAGCGGCACCTCCGTAGCTGCAGTGACCGAAACCATAGTTCGCTCATAATGAGTCAGATCCGCTTCGGGAGCCACCCCCGGGCAGCATGAGCGGTGCGGGCACCTGGTCAGGCTGCCCGATATGTCAGCGAATGCCGCGAAAACTCGCGCTCAGCGGATGGCGATGCGCCGCGGATACATCCTGGACTGAACGAGTTTTAGCCGGTGCGCCGCACGCGGCGCACCGGCTCCAGAGAAGCAATTTCTCGCCTCTGTACCCCTTGACCATGCGCCAGCCCCCAGCCACCGACATGATCCCAGGTCGGCTGCACAACTTTGCTCAACGCAGTCCCCCGACTGCGACGGTCCGAGGACCGCACTTGAACGCCATCGGCGCCAACCGTGCTGCTAATTTTGCCTCACATCTTGCCGATTGGGCAGGGACTAAGGTCCCAGAATTCGTGCCGTCGAAACGGACAAAAGTCGTATTGTTGCGTCGGCAACGGTCTATTAACGAAAAGTCGGGACACTATCGACTTTTGTTCGCCTGAGTGGCCCTCCGCTCGGCGGCGGCGCGGAGCACCCCGTCAATCGCCGCAGCTATCTCGTCCGTGATCACCTCAGGGCTGGCCTGGGCGTCGAAGCGGATCAGTAGACCGCGCTGCTCGTAGTAGGCGATGAGCGGCAGGGTCTGCATCTCGAAGACGTGTAGTCGCTTTTCGATCACCTCAAGGGTGTCATCGGAGCGCCCCTGGATCTCGGCCCGCCGGAGCAGTCGCTCGATGAGCACGTCGGTGGGCGCGTCGAGGTAGACGACGACATCCGCCGCCGCGTCAGACTCCTCGGCCAGCCGCCTCGCCTCGATGGCCTGATCGACCGAGCGGGGGAAGCCGTCCAGCAGGTACCCGCCCCGATGGGCGGCGGCGATCGTCACTGGAAGCATCAGGTCGACGACCATGGAGTCGGGGACCAGGGCACCGCGCTGCAGATACTCTGCGGCGCGCTGGCCGAGTTCGGTGCCGGCGGCCACCTCAGCCCGCAGAATGTCACCGGCGGCCAGGTGTTCGACGCCCAGGCGCTGCGAAAGACGCTCTCCCTGAGTCCCCTTGCCCGATCCGGGCGGACCGATCAGTAGAACGTTCATACCTCACCCTAGCGACGCGCTCCCGGTACGGGCTAAGACTTCGCTGGACGGCCCCGGCTCAACCGCCAGTCAGCCCAGGTCAAGCATCAATTGACGGGACTGCGCTACCAATATGCCCTCACTGTCCCATATCTCGAAGTCTTCCTCGTGAAAACCTCCGGCCAGGTACCTCGTGCTGGCCCGCGCCGAGAGCCAGCCCGCGGCCGGAATGGCCCG
This sequence comes from Frankineae bacterium MT45, assembly GCA_900100325.1. NCBI lineage: Bacteria > Bacillati > Actinomycetota > Actinomycetes > Frankiales > Frankineae bacterium MT45. The sequence goes on along the minus strand of LT629697.1, from coordinate 649,912 downwards.
GACGTAGGTCGTCAGCTCGACGGTGGTGGACTGCCAGACACCGATCTCGAAGGCCGGTGGAGTGGCCGCGTCGACCAGGGTCGGTAGCGCGATGGTGTCGGCGTCACTGCCGTCGGCGAAGCGCATCCAGAACTCGTGGCTCGCGTCGTTGGTCGGCGCTCCCCCAACCCATCCCGGCAGGGCCGGGTACCGGAACTCCAGGCGCTGCGCGAGGGTCAGGGTAGGGACCTTGTCGGTGTGCAGGCGCTCGCACTCCATCGGTGGCGGGAGTCGGGGCGCATCCAACTGCTGCACCGACCGGGCCTCGGCGCCGGCCGTCAGATCGGCGAAGGTCGCGACCACGCGCAGCACCTCCTTGCCGCCGGTGATCACCCGTGCTTCGCCGACCGCGAGGCGGCGTCCACTCCGCACCACCTCGACGTGCACCTCGGCCGGACCGGGGCGGGCCTGGCGCAGATAGGTGGCGCTGGTGGCGACCGGGTCGCTGAAGGGGAGCGCCGCTTCCAGGGCCCGGTTGGCGACCCCGAGCAGGTAACCGCCATTGACATTGCCCATCGGCAGGCACCACCGGTCGGTGATGGTGGCACCGTAACGCCCCGGCTCGAGCAGGTTGACCGCAGTATCGGTCGCGAATTCGTTCACGAGGCAGACCTTACTTCGCGGCCCGTGGCCGACCTACCTAGCCGACCGACGTAGCCGACCGTCCTGGCCGACCGACCTAGCCGACCTAGCCGACCGACCTGGCTAACCGACCCGACTGACCTCACCGGGTGACGACCTGACGGGCCGCCCGCACGCCGCGCTCAGTTAGGGAAGAATGAAGGTATGGACATGACTGGGTGGATCACGGGCCAGGTTTTTCTGCAGACCGTCGATGAGATCGAGGTACAGCAGGCCAGCGCGTGGCTCACCGCGCGCGGAATCGCGTTCCAGGTGCTGACCCTGAGCGAACGGATGGTGCTCGACCCTCAGAAACCGGAGGACGGGGTTACCAGCGATCGATTCAGCATCGCCATCCAGCTCGCGGGGTTCCCGCAGGTCCTGTCGCCGGTGCTGAACGATCTGGTCAGCCGGGCCCATGGGGGCGGCTGGTCACTGGAGGGCGAGGAGCAGGCCAGCGGCGGCTAGCTCGCTAGGTAACAGCGCCGTCGCTGCCCGTCGTATACACCGCATAGTCTGAACACAGACCGCACACAGTTTCACGGACGATCCTGGTGGGCATGAGCGATGACATGAGTAGCGGCATGCCCAGCGAAGACCAGACGCCGGCCACTGGCGCGGCTCCGCAGACTGAGCATGGTGCCGACACCTCATCCACCGCCGGCTACAGCGACCCATACAACCCCCCGGCCACGTACTCCACCGGCCCGTACTCCGCCGACGCGCCCTATGCCGCCCCCGCTCCGTGGACGGCTCAGCACCACTCCTACTCAGACACGCCGTACCCCCAGACGCCCTACTCGGAGACCCCCTACTCCGACGCCCCGTACCCCGGATACTCCGCACCTCAGCCGAGCTACCAGCAGACGCCCGGCGAGTACCCGACGGGCGCTGCCCCGTTTGCCGCGCCCGTCGTCGAGCAGCCCCAGCCGAAGCCGAGCCGGACCGGTCGCACCGTACTGGTCGCCGCCGTGACGGCCGCGATCGTCGGCGGTGGTGTCGGGGCCGCGACCGTCGCGCTGGTCGACCACAACTCGAACAACAGCTCCTCGGCCGGCCTGCGCGTGAGTACGGCCACCGGTCAGAACACCGCGAAGATCGACGGCACGGTGACGGCGGCTGCGGCCAAGATCCAGCCCAGCGTGGTCACCATCAACGTCACCGGCAGCCAGGAGTCGGGCACCGGCTCGGGCGTTATCCTCCGCAGCGACGGCTACATCCTGACCAACGACCACGTCGTCTCCGTCGCCGGTAACGGTGGCTCCATCTCAGTCGTCACCACGGACGGGCAGACGGGGTCGGCCAGCATCGTCGGAGTCGACGCCGCCGACGACCTGGCCGTCGTCAAGGTGAGCGGGCTGAAGAACCTCACCTCGGCCACCTTCGCCAAGTCCGCGGCTGTGCAGGTCGGCCAGAGCGTGGTCGCCGTCGGGGCGCCGCTCGGCCTCTCCGACACCGTCACCTCCGGCATCGTTAGCAACACGGCGCGGCCGGTTCGCTCCGGCGACAACGACCAGGCCGTCTTCGAGGCCATCCAGACCGACGCGGCGATCAACCCCGGAAACTCGGGTGGCCCGCTGGTCGACCTCAACGGCAACGTCATCGGAATCAACGCGGCGATCGCCACCGCCAACTCCGGCGGGCTCTCCATCCCCGGGCAGACCACCGAGTCCGGAAGCATCGGTATCGGCTTCGCCATCCCCTCTGACGAGGCGAGCCGGATCGCCAGCGAACTCATCACGTCCGGGAAGGCCACACACGCGGTCATCGGTGTGACGGTGCAGAGCTCGGCCAACGGTTCATCCGGCCAGAGCTCCAGCACTCCCGCCGTCGTCGGCGCCACCATCCAGGACGTCACCGCCAACGGCCCGGCGGCCGCAGCCGGCCTGAAGTCAGGGGATGTGGTGACAGCGGTGGACTCCCAGCGTGTGCAGGATGCCGACAGTCTCATCGCGGCGATCCGCTCGCACGCCCCGGGTGACACCGTCGTGCTGACCTACACCCGTAGCGGTGGCGCACCGCAGAAGGCCAAGGTCACCCTCGGAACCGCGACTACCTGACACCTGGCGCAATAGCGTCTAACTTTCTCGGCCGCCGAATTGGCCGAGCCAATCGATCTGGTAAGACGCTCAATTTGCGACTATGGCCACCGTCACAAGGTCGCCGCAGCGGATATCGAATGTGGATCGGCAGTTGTGCCGCTGAATTGCGCTGCCGTGCGCCCAAGAAGCATCTGCCGGCGTCCTGAATCCCCGCGGACTGGGGCCCTGCGAGGCGATCGGGATCCGATCCCAGACGGAGCGAGGGACGCGGTCCCAAGGTCCCAGAAGCCCCAAACCCGAACATGACACTCACACCGATACCGGCGACTCGGGGCGACCAACCCGCCTGAGTCGACCATTTGCTCACGGAGAGTGACATTTCAACTCTCCTTGCTAACCCATAGGAGTTACCCGCGAGTAGATGCCAAACAGATTGAAAAAGAGTGCCATTCTGCCTTGACGAAGGACTTTGGTCCCTCCATGATTTGAGATGTAAGAGAGAAAGCCCCCGGAAAAGCCGGACTACGTAGCCGCTGGAACCCCAGCCTTGCGGCTAAATAAGCCGAAACTGTCGGAGGTATAAGAGCCGCTGCGGACCCCCGACCGCAGAGACTCAATTCTCACTTGCAGTAGGCCTCACTCGGAACCCCCGTCCGCGTGAGGCCTACATTTATTTTTAGGCCAATTTCGTAAACGGTAGCCGTCGAGAACGGAATTCAGGCCGCATCCCGCCGCTCGCCAACTACGGATTTCGTTGCCGAATCCCCATCAGGCGACGGATCCGAGGGAGCAGATCGGCATCGTCCTCGAGAGATCGTCGAGGGCTGTTGATTTGGCGACTAAGCCGAACAGAAGGCAACAGGACGCCGCCAGGCGTCCAGCTAGACGGCGAACCTCAGCAAGCGGCTGCGCTTGCGAGTACCGACTACTCGGAGTCGGAGCTTCCAGCCTCGCCCGGGTCGGACTCATCCTCGCGTGATCCGGCAGGCTTCACTTCTTCGGGGAGCACAGCGGAGTTCTCGGCCGGCGCGGCCTTCGACTTGATCCGGACCTTGCCGGATTCGAGGTCGATCCGCTTGCCGCCGGATGCGTCACCAATGATCGGACGGGTCGCCTGCAGACGCTGCTTCTCCTCGTCCATGTGCCGTTTGGACGGGTTGAAGAGCACATCCAAGCCCCACTGAGTCATGCCATCCAGGCTACGTCGTGTCGGTGGGTTTGCCCATCTGTTCCTCAGGAATACGCCTCGGGCGTAATGGAACGTTCATGACGGGGACACCCGACCCGCGGCGCGGCGGCCGGCGCAAACCCAGCGCATCGTTCTGGTCGTCACCCTCGGCAGGGACACAGAAACGCCGAGGGAAGCGGCGTACCGACGGTTTCGCTCCAGTCGGCGCGACACTCACAGGACCCTCGACGCTCTGCGCGGGTGGCCGGCTCTAAGCAGCTCCCGGCCATCCACCTGCGAACTGCGCTTGCACCAGCGAACGCATTGGTACCGCTGGCTGTTTACGGGGCTTGCCCGCCCATCATGTACACCGATTTGGCCAGGCGTCAAGGATTTCGGCGACTCGGCTCGGCTATTTAGTTCAGCGGACGTACTAGATCGCGCTCGCCTCGTTCGACGGCCGGCGGCGACTTCACCTCGATACGGACGGGTAGGCCGGGCTACACTGCCGATGAGTACTCGCAATTGCGCGCGTTTGCGCGGCACGAAGGTATGCCAAATGACGAATCTTGCGCCCCGTTCCTCGGACCGGATATCGCGTCGGCAGGTCGATAAGTTCGCCGAGCGTCGAGCCCAGCTGGCCGGAACGGCACTCCTCACCCTCTCCGAACTGGGGTACACGCGAACCAGCCTCCGCGAGATCGCCCAGAATTCCGAGTTTTCCCACGGCGTCCTGCACTACTACTTCCGGGACAAGCTCGACCTGATCACCGAAGGCGTCCGCCAGTACAAGGCCGTCTGCGTGCTGCGCTACGACGACGTGGTGGAGCAGTCGCGCACCCCCGAGGAGCTGCGCGCCGGCTTCGGGGCGACGATGGCTGAGACGCTGCGCTGTGACGCCCCGACCCACCGCCTCTGGTACGACCTGCGGACGCAGAGTTTCTTCGAACCGGGTCTGCGCGAGGACATCGTGGCGATCGACGCTGGCCTGGAGCGGATGATCTGGCGGGTCGTCTCCCGTTTCGGCGAGCTCGCCGAGGCGCCGATCAGTGTCTCGCCGGCCGTGGCGTACGGCCTCTTCGACGGCATCTTCCAGCAGGCGTTGCTGAGGTACTCCTTCGGCCAGGAGGACGCCCCGCAGGAACTGTCACAGACGGTCCAGGAACTGCTGAACGGTCTGCTGACTCGTCCGTGACGGTCATCGCCCTGCCCGACGATGAAGCTCGCGGGCGCCTCGCTCCACTGCCGAGCGGAGTCGAGGCCGTGGTCTGGGACGGCCGAGGTGAGGCCCCGCCCCGCGCGGCGCAGGCCGAGTTCGTCATCGCGCCGTACCCCGGCGGGGGCTTCGACATCGCCCACTTCCTAGCTGGCTTGCCGAACCTGCGGGTGCTGCAACTCTTCTCGGCCGGATTCGACGGCTGGTCGGGGCGCCTGCCCCGGACGGCGAAGCTCTGCAATGGGCGGGGTATCCACACCAGCTCGACGGCCGAGCTGGCCGTCGCCCTCACCGTGGCATCAGTTCGCGGTCTGCCGCACTACGTGGCGGCGCAGGGGCGTGGCGTCTGGGAGCCACTCCCGTCACGCGAGCTCGCGGGGATGCGGGCGCTCGTCGTCGGCTACGGCGAGATTGGGCGCGCGGTGGCCCAGCGGCTACGCGCCTTCGAGGTCGAGGTGACGCCGGTCGGGCGCCGCGCCGCCGACGGGGTGCAGCCGATTGACGCGCTCTTCGACCTGCTCCCGGCCGCGGAGCTCGTCATCGTCACCGTTCCGCTCACCCCGGCCACGAGCGGGTTAGTCGACCGGCGATTCCTACAGGCGATGGCTGACGGGGCGCTGCTGGTGAACGTCTCGCGGGGCCAGGTCGTCGACACCGACGACCTGGTCGCCGAGTTGCGCCTTGGCCGGATCAGCGCGGCCCTCGATGTGGTCGAGCCGGAGCCCCTCCCGTCTGGCCATCCGCTCTGGGAGATGCCAAACGTCCTCATCACCCCGCACGTCGGTGGTGGCACATCCGGCTGGAGCGAGCGGGCCTACCGGCTGGCCCGGGAGCAGCTGCGTCGCTACCTGGCCGGCGAGCCGCTGCGAAACGTCGTCGAAGCCGCCGCCGAACCCGCACCTGACGGCATCCGGTGACCACCTTCTCCTTCGACGCGCTGCGGCGCACCCCGGACGTCGAGGCACCGAATCTCTTCGCGGTCGACGCCACCGACCGCCTCCTGCTCGACACCGAACTCGAGGCGATCTCCGGGCTCGCGCCGGGTGAGCTGGTGGTCATCGAGGATCGCTACGGCGCGCTCACGCTCGGGGCGGCTGCACTCGCCCGTGCGACCGGGATCCGGGTCCATCAGGATGGGCTGATCGCCGAGCAGGCGCTGCAGCGCAACGCGGCCGCCGTCAACCTTGAAGGAAGCTACCGCAACCTCGCGCTCGGCGAGGAGCTGCTGAGCGGGGCGCGGGTCGTGCTGCTGCAGGCGCCCAAGAATCTGGCTGCACTGCGCGAGATCGCCGAACTCACCGCCCGATACGCCGACCCGTCGGTGAGGCTCGTCGTCGGTGGCCGGGTGAAGCACCTGACGTTCACGATGAACGAGGTACTCGGTCGGCACTTCTCGCAGGTGCAGGCCAGTCTGGCCCGGCAGAAGTCACGCCTGCTGATCGCCTCCGGGGCGATCGGAGGTGACCCCGACGCTCCCTTCACCTATCCGGAGCGGGTATTTCAGCCCGAGCTCGATCTCTGGGTCTGTGCCTCCGGGGCCGCCTTCGCCGGGACGAAGCTGGATCAGGGGACGCGGTTTCTGCTGCAATTCATTGACAATATGCTGCCCACGGCCACCAGCGCGATCGATCTCGGATGCGGGACCGGGATCCTGGCCGCGATGCTGGCCCTCGCCCGCCCGGACCTGGAGGTGACGGCGACCGACCAGTCTGCGGCCGCCGTCAGTTCGACGGAGGCGACGGCGGAGGCGAATGGTCTCAGCGAGCGGATCAGCGTCATCCGCGACGACGCCATGGGGGCACTACCGGCGGCGTCGGCCGACCTGATCGTCTGCAATCCGCCTTTCCATATCGGCACATCGGTGGAGCCGAGAGTGGCCGAGCGCCTCTTCGCCGGGGCCGGGCGGGTGCTCCGCCCCGGGGGCGAACTCTGGACGGTCTACAACTCGCACCTGGACTACCGGCCGCTGCTGCGCAAGCACGTCGGGGCGACCCGTCTGGTCGGCCAGAACCCGAAGTTCAGCGTGACCTGCTCGCAGCGCGACTGAACTGAACCGCGACCGAACTGAACCCAAGGCCGAGCGCGCTCAGGAACTCTTGCTCGAGGAGGGGGCCGGCTGCGGGGTCTGGAACCCGGTGCCGCAGTTGACGACAAATGTGCCGCTGGTGACCGTGCTGCCAGTGGTGGCCACCCGCTTGCCGGAGGCGTCGATGGTGGTGTGCACGAAGGTGCCGGTGCCGGTGTAGCGATTCCCGTCGGCCTTGATCGAGATGGCCCCAACCGCCTTCCCCGACTCGTCGCGGAGGTCGTTGATGGCCTGGCTGATGATGCGCGATCCGCCGCTCATCGTCTCTACGAGGACGGCCGCCTGCGGGGAGCCGATCATGGTGATGGTGAGCGCGTAGGGGCCCGACGAGCCGGAGGCCTGGGTCGAGGAGGCGCTGCGGGCGCACTTGACGTCGAAGGTGTGCTCGGCACCGTCGAGCGTGATGGTGGCGGTGCCGGCTCCCGGCTGCGAGGCCGAGGCGGTAGACAGGCTGGCCTTCGGATCGGTGGTGCAGCCGACGAGTAGCAGGCTCAGCAGCACGAGACCGACGCAGCTGGCCGCGCGCCCGGTCACCTGCTGCACCAGTTCCCCCTCCGAGCCTCGTCCTGCACGAGCATATGGCTCGAGGGTCACAAATCAAGGGAGCCGTGCTGCGCCGGCGCCGCCCGGTGCAGGCGGCGCCGGCTAAGCGCGGTGCAGGATCAGGCCAGCCCGAAGGCGACCGACTCGTCGTCGGTGAGTAGCCGTGACCGGATCAGGAAACGCACTCCCTCCGGCGCCTCAACCGAGAATCCGCTGCCGCGTCCCTTCACGACATCGACGGTGAGGTGCGTGTGCTTCCAGTATTCGAACTGCGTCGCCGACATCCAGAACGGGATGGGTTCAGCAATCTCGTCGATCTCCAGATCGGCCAGATGCACGTCAGCGTCGCCGGTGATGAACTCGCCGTTCGGGTAGCACATCGGCGACGAACCGTCGCAGCACCCGCCGGACTGGTGGAACATCAACGGACCGTGGCGGAGGGTGAGGCCGCGCAGCAACTGCGCCGCCTCCTCCGTCACCGCTACGCGGCTGAGATCACTCATGAGCTGATCGCCTGGTGTACGGGAATCATCCGTGTTTTAAAAGAATCCGAGGGCGTTCGGCGAATACGAGACGAGGAGGTTCTTCGTCTGCTGGTAGTGGTCGAGCATCATCTTGTGGTTCTCTCGCCCGATGCCCGATGCCTTGTAGCCGCCGAAGGCCGCCCCGGCCGGGTAGACGTGGTAGCAGTTGGTCCAGACTCGACCGGCCTGAATTCCGCGCCCCATCCGGAAGGCCCGGGCACCGTCACGGCTCCAGACCCCAGCACCCAGACCGTAGAGGGTGTCGTTCGCCGTCTTCATGGCGTCGGCCTCATCGTCGAAGCGTGTCACCGAGACGACCGGCCCGAAGATCTCCTCCTGGAAGATCCGCATCGAGTTGTTCCCCTCGAAGATCGTCGGCTGGACGTAGTACCCCTCGGCCAGGTCGCCGGACATCTCGGCCCGAGCGCCGCCGGTGAGTACCTTCGCCCCCTCCTGCTTGCCGATGTCGAGGTAGGAGAGGATCTTCTCCAGCTGGTCGTTGGAGGCCTGGGCACCGAGCATGGTGTCGGTATCCAGTGGATTTCCCTGGATGATCTTCTCGGTGCGGGCCACCGCGTCACCCATGAACTTGTCGTAGATCGAAGACTGGACCAGCGCCCGCGACGGGCAGGTACAGACCTCGCCCTGGTTCAACGCGAAGAGCGTGAAGCCCTCCAATGCCTTGTCGTAGAAGGCATCCTGCTCGCTGGCGACGTCGGCGAAGAAGACGTTCGGGCTCTTGCCGCCGAGTTCCAGGGTCACCGGGATGATGTTCTGGCTGGCGTACTGCATGATCAGCCGGCCGGTGGTCGTCTCGCCGGTGAACGCGACCTTGGCGACGCGTGGTGAGGAGGCCAGCGGCTTGCCGGCCTCGACGCCGAATCCGTTGACGATGTTGAGGACGCCGGCCGGAAGGAGATCGGCGATCAGCTCCATCACCTTCAGGATCGACCAGGGCGTCTGCTCGGCCGGCTTGAGGACGACGCAGTTGCCGGCGGCCAGGGCCGGGGCGAGCTTCCAGGTGGCCATCAGGATCGGGAAGTTCCAGGGGATGATCTGCCCGACGACACCTAGCGGCTCGTGGAAGTGGTAGGCCACCGTCTCCTCGTCGAGCTGGGAGAGGCTCCCTTCCTGGGCGCGGATGCAGCCGGCGAAGTAGCGGAAGTGATCGACGGCCAGCGGTAGGTCGGCGGCCATCGTCTCGCGGATCGGCTTGCCGTTGTCCCATGTCTCGGCGACGGCCAGCATCTCGAGGTTGGCCTCGATGCGGTCAGCGATCTGGTTCAGGATGTGGGCCCGCTCGGCTGGCGTGGTTCGTCCCCACGCTCCGGCCGCGCCGTGAGCGGCGTCGAGGGCCAGGTCGATGTCGGCCGCGGTTCCGCGGGCGATCTCGGTGAATGGTTTGCCGTTGACCGGCGAGATGTTCTCGAAGTACTCCCCGTTGACCGGCGGGACCCAATCGCCGCCGATGTAGTTGCCGTAGCGACTCTCAACGGTGACGACACTGTCAGGCTGGCCGGGTGCTGCGTAAATTGCCATTGCTGGATTCACTGACCTCTCGTGGACTGCCGCGCTGGGGCGGAGTGGACTCGATGCCGCCTGGAGCGCGAGTGCGTCCGGGTGGCTATGAGCGAAAGGTAGATCCGGCAACGCTGCAACCACGCTGCAACGGTGTGACCCAGGTAACTGGCGCCTGGCCGGGCGTCAGACCGGGGCGGCTAGCTCGAACTCCAGCCGCTCGGCCTCGGCCACCGCAATCGGACGCAGCGGCGAACTCGCCGGCAGCGACTCGGCCTGCCGCTGCCACATCTGCAGGTCGTCCGCGCCCCAGCGGCTGCGCGTCCAGGCGACCATCAACTCGGGCTGGCCGGCGCTGAGGATCGAGGCCCGCAGCTGCCGCTCCAGCGAATCCCGCAACTCGATGACTCCGGGGGCGTCGGACTGCGGCAGCAGCGGCCCGTCGTACAGGGACAGCGCCTCACGCACCCGTCCGGCACTGAGGTGGGCCCGCACGGTCTGCCAGTCGGCCCCGGCCTCAGCGAGCAGCCGGTAGGGGCGCGACTCGAGCACGTCGCGGCCGAGGAGCGCCCGCAGCCTCGTCATCTCGGCACGCATCGTCGACGGGTGGGTCTGGCTGGCGTAGACCTGCACCGCGAGCTGGTCGCCGGTCATCCCCTCCGGGTGCTCGGCCAGCAGCACCAGGATCTCGGAGTGCCGGGGGCTGAGCTGGATGCTCACTCCGTCGTCCGGGCTGGCGTCCGCCTCCAGGCGTCCGAGGGCCCGCAGCTGCAGCGGCAGCCGCGCCTCCGCGCGGGTTGAGCTGGCCGAGGCGGCAGGTTGGCTCCATCCGAAGGAGACGCTCTGCCGCGCCTCGGCGTCGTGGACCCGCGCCGACTCCACGGCGGCGATCCGAGCCAACTCGGCCTCGGCCATCCGGGCGGCGGCCCGCACCATGCCGAGCGTCTGTGGGGAGGCGATGGGTTCGCCGCCGGTGACGTCGACGATGCCCAGGATCGCGCCGCTCTGCGGGTCGTGGATGGGGGCGGCCGCGCAGCTCCAGGGCTGAACCAGACGGTTGAAGTGCTCGCCGGCGTGGATCTGCACGGCGGCGTCGAGGCGCAGCGCGGTGCCCGGGGCGTTGGTGCCGGCATGGACCTCGTCCCAGATGGCCCCCTCGGCGAAGTGGATCCGCTCGGCCTCGCGCAGCATCGCCGGACGGCCACAGACCCAGAGCAGCTGCCCCTGGGCGTCCCCGACCGCCATCACCGCCTCGCAGTCTTCGGCGGCCCGCCCGAGGACGTCGTAGAGCAGTGGAAAGACCAGCGAGAGCTGGTGCGTCGACCGGTAACTCTCCAGATCGTCCCGCCCGAGGCCGACCGGGGCCAGGTTCGTCTCGGCGTCGACTCCGGCCGCCGCCGACCTCAGCCAGGATTGGGCGACGACCGAGCGCATCCAGCGCGGTACGGCACCGGTCTCGAGAAACGCCGAGTGCGCTCGCCGCAGCCCGTCCAGGCCGCGATCAGTGTGAGACACCCCACTAGTCAAGCGCGCGCGGCCCAGAATTGCCACCTTCGACGGTGATGCACAGCGGCTGTCTCGGCCGGCGATGACACTCTTACTCCCGGTGACCGCCCCTCCCTTCGTCACGGGCACCCCGGACAGGAACGGGAGGGGCGGGTCTACCGCTACACGCTGCTACTCGCTATCGCGAACCCAGTCTGTCAATCAGCAGAAGTAGCCGTTGAGAACGTAGAAGCCCTTCGTCGTCTCTCTGACTCCCCGGACGTACTGCAGCGAGTCGCCCTGGACCCAGGTCGCGCCCTTGCTCGATCCGTAGATGTCGAAGGTCGCGCCTCGGTAAAGCGTGCCGCGGACGGTTCCCCCAGGGGAGTCACGATAGGTCAGGCTGTCGGCGCACACCGTGTGCTGGCCGCTGAGATAGGCCCAGGCCGCCGAGGCAGGCGCGGCCGAGACCGTGGCTGCGATTCCGGCGACCGCCAGCGTTCCGGCCGCGACGAGCGTCTTGGTGCGGAGCGTGGCGGACTTACGTGGTGTTGTAACTCGCATTCGGGTATTGCCTTCCGTTGAGTGACCCCTCGCCGATGCCCCCAGGCACGTTGCGAGGCCCGCGGCCCGATGCCGCTTCGTCACGTTTGTGAATTGCGCGGCGAAACATAGCATGCCTGTTGTACGACTGTGCAATAGCTACGATACGTGCTACAAACGCAACCCTGCGTTACAAGTCGGGATGCGGCACCCCCTGCGATCCCGCTCGCTCACCCACCCCCGGCTTCCGTGACCACCGAGTCGTGGCCTAAGTTAGGTGAGCCTAACCAACGTAAGGGTTACCTAAGTAGGGACGATGACGCTGAATCAAGAGACCGCGGAGCCGACGCCGACCGGAGATGAGCGGAGCGAGACGCCAACCGAGCCGACTAGCAGGGTGTCGACGACACGGCCGGCGGCCCGGCGCCGGGTGCCGCTGCGCCGCCGCAAGCCGGTGAAGCGGAGCATCATCTTCCTGCACCGCTGGACCTCGCTGCTGCTCGGACTGCTGCTCCTCGTGATCACGACCAGCGGGGCGGCGGTGGTCTACACGCCCGAATGGCTGAAGCTCACCAACTCCGAGATCTTCCAGGTGAGCGCCTCCGCCCACCCAATCTCCGTCCCGCAGGCCGTCGACATCGTGAACCGGGCCCACCCCGAGTTCGAGGCGGCCGGCGTGAACGTCTACTCCGGCCTCTACGAGATCACCTCGGCCGACGACGACACCCACCCGGGCTTCTACGGGGTCGACCCGGGCAGCGGGCGGATCACCGGCTACACCAACCCCAACCAGGGGTTCATGGCATTCATGAACCAGATCCACGAATGCTTCTTCACCTGCGACGACTACCCGGGCTACCTACCGTTCCTGGAGAAGCCGGCCCCGACGCTCGGGATGCACTGGATGAAGGACGTCACCTGGTCCGGACTGATCCTGGGCACGATGGGCGCCTTCCTGCTCTTCCTCGCGCTGTCGGGTATCTGGCTCTGGTGGCCCGGGCTGAAGCGGTGGTCGCACGGCTTCCGGGTGCGGTGGAAGAAGGGGCGCTACGCCCGCGACTACGACCTGCACCAGGTGATCGGAATGGCCGCCGTGCCGTTCCTGCTCATCTGGGGGCTCACCGGCGCCGGCTTCGAGTTCCACTGGGTCGGCACCGCCTGGTACGCCGTCACCGGTGGTCACCAGCCGGCCGAGGAGGATCCCTTCGTCTCCAACGAGGTGAAGGACCCGAAGACCCCCGACATTGGCCTCGCCCAAGCCATCACATCGGCCCGCACCCTGGCCGGGGACGCGAAGCTCGTCTACGCCTCGTCACCGACGGCCGACGACGCGACCTCGACGTACAACTTCTACTTCTCCAAAGGCTTCGACCAGTACCAGCACGGCGCCTACCCCGGCGAGTACGGCGTCGCGGTCGACCGGCATGACGCCAGCCGGGTGCACGCCAGCGACTACGGGCACGCCGATACCCTCTCCAACCAGCTCTGGGACAACTGGAACGCACCGATGTTCCACTTCGGGCAGTCCGTCAACGGGTGGTGGCGGATACCGTGGTTCCTCTTCGGCCTCACGCCCATCCTGCTGGCCATCACCGGCGTATCGACCTGGCTGGCCAAGCGGGGTGTGAAGAGGAAGCGCACCCAGGCCAAAAAGGCGCGGGAGGCACGGGAGGCGGCCAGCGGAGCGCAACCGGCGCCAGAGCCAGAGCCGTCACTGGCCGACGCCGGCCGGTGAGCGCGTCCCTCAATCTGGCGACGATTCTCTACGCGCTCGGCCTCGCGCTCTGGTGCCTGGGCTCCGCGGTGCGCGACCGGCCCCGCTCGCCGGCCTTCGTCGCGGCGTTGATCGTGCTCGAGATCGGGCTGCTGCTGCAGGCGGTGCTGGACGTCGTCGCACTGCTTCGCGGCCAGCACGGCGACGAGGCCGCGACCAACGTCGGCTACCTCGTCACCAGCCTGCTGATCCTGCCGGTGACGGCGGCCGCGGTACGGATGGACCGCGGCCGCTGGGGGAGCGCCGCCCTGGCGGTGGGGCTCCTGCTGGTCGCCGTCGTCTCGGCCCGGCTGCTGCAGACGCTCGGCAGCGACGGTGGCTGAGGTCAGCGTGGTCGGCCCCGGACGCGTCCTGGCCGTGGCCTACGGCTTCTTCACCCTGGCCGCCGGTGCCCGCAGCGCGGTCCAGCTCACCACCGAGTTCGGTCAGGCGCCGCTGGCCTACCTGCTGTCGGCGGTGGCCGCGCTGATCTACCTGACGGCGACCATCCTCATCCTGCGGGTGGAGGCCGACGCCACCCCCCGACGGGTACGGCTGGCCCGCCGGCTCTGCGTGGCCGAGTTGGGCGGGGTCATCCTGGTCGGGCTGAGCAGCGTGATCTTTCCGGCGAGCTACCCGGACGCCACCGTCTGGTCGCTCTTCGGCTCCGGCTACGCCTTCGTCCCGGCGGTGCTGCCGCTGCTCGCGCTCTGGTGGCTGCATCGCGGCTAGCGTCGAGGGGTGACCTCCATCGACGAGCCGGCCCGTCCGGCCTTCGTGCTCCATGATCACCGCAAGCCGAGGCCGCACTACGACCTTCGCCTCGAAGAGCGCGGGGTGCTGGCCTCCTGGGCGGTTCCCCGCGGCCTTCCGACCAGTAGCGGCGAGAATCGCCTGGCCATCGCGGTGCCTGACCACGACCTCGAGCACCTGACCTACACCGACGCCGACAAGTCGATCGCCGACATCGGCTGGTGGGAGGAGCACGACCGCACCGAACGGCGCATCCTCTTCACCCTGCACGGGCAGTCCACCCCACGCCGCTACGCGCTCATTCGCACGGACGCCGGGTGGCTGCTGCACCTGACGAAGGAGCAGCCCTGACTCAGCTCGATATCGATCCCGGCTGATCCCGGTCTGCGCCGTTCGCCAGGCGGTAGCATCGGCCGTTGGCCACCCGCGACCACAGCGAGGGAATCACATGTCCGATGCCCCATGGGATGTCATCCACTCCGAGCGGCGCCGACTGGCCACCGATCTAGGCACCCTGCAGCCTGCGCAATGGGAGGTCCGCTCGCTCTGCAACGAGTGGAGCGTCTACCAGACCTTCGCCCACATCACCTCGACGGCCAAGATGAGCCCGCGCCGCTTCATTCGCGGTTACATCAAGGCCGGGTTCAAGTTCGATCACTTCACCGCGCAGGGCGTGGCGGCCGAGTCGGCCAACGGGCCCGCCGCGACGCTCGCCGAGTTCCAGACCCACATGGACGACGAGACCTCCCCGCCCGGGCCGATCGAGGCGATGGTCGGGGAGATCATCGTGCACGGTGAGGACATCCGCCGGCCGCTGGGGATCGCGCACTCCTACCCGCCGGAGGCGGTGCTGCGGGTCGCGCAGTTCTACGTCGGCTCAAATGCACTACTGGGTAGCAAGCGGCGGGTCGACGGGGTCAAACTCGTCGCGACCGACGGCGACTGGACCCACGGCAGCGGGCCGCAGGTCACCGGGCCGCTCCTCTCGCTCGTCCTTGCCATGACCGGCCGCAGCGCCGCCCTGGTTGACCTCGATGGCGACGGGGTGCCGGTGCTGGAGAGTCGCAGCAAGGCCTGACCCGTCTGGCGCCGGCGCGAGACTACGGCGCCGGGACGAATTCGGTGAGCGAGAGGGTGTTGCCGTCCGGGTCGCTGAACCAGGCGATGCGATCCCCGCCCGGAGTGGTCCAGACTCCGCTCTCGTCCTGGGCCATCCCGTCGTAGAGCTGGAAGACGACCCCCTTAGCCTGCAGCCCGGCGACTACCGCGGCGATCTCGGTGACCCGCCAGCCCAGGACGGTGTACGGCGCATCGGCCCGTTCGGCCACCTGAGTCACCCGCAGCATCGTCCCGTTGGCATCGAAGACGCAGGCGAACTGGTTCTGCTCGACCAGGCGCAGGCCGAGCACATCCCGGTAGAAGCGGGCCGCCCGCTCGAGGTCGGTGGCGGCCGCGAAGGCGATGACCTCAGACGTACTGAGCATCTTTGACCTCCGCCGGCTGGGCGAGCCGCTCGCGCATCGTAAAGGCGAACCGGGTGGGGCGATCAGCAAGTTCGGATGCCATACCAGCAGTATCGTCGGAGCATGCGGATCGAGGACATCGCCCGGCTCCGATTGGCCACCTTCGTCCGTCCGGAGGAGGAGTCGCTCAGCGGCCGGGCCGAGGTCGAGAGCGTCTACGCATACCTGATTCGCCACGATGACGGGCTGCTCCTCCTCGACACCGGGATGGGTCACGGCGACACGGAGACCGAGGAGTGGTATCGCCCTCGCCGCAGCTCGCTGACGTCGGCCCTGGCCGCCCACGGCGCCACCCCACAGGACATCACGATGGTCATCAACTGCCACCTGCACTTCGATCACTGCGGCGAAAACCCTTTGTTTCACAGCACACCCATCGTGGCCCAACGGGGCGAGCTGGACGCGGCCCGGGCGCCCGGCTACACCTTCGAGCATCTGGTCGACTTCACCGGGGCCAGCTACGAGCTCCTCGAGGGCGAGGCCGAGATCCGGACCGGGGTGCACGTCATTCCGACCCCCGGGCACGTCAACGGCCATCAATCATTGGCGATTCAGTGCAGTGACGGCTCGTTGGTGCTGGCCGGACAGTCCCACGACCGCGCCTCGGGTTTCAGTGCGGACGCCCTGGCCGCCTCCGCCCGCGAGCTCGGGCACGAGGAGCCGCTGCCCGTCGCACCCGCCTGGATGGAACGTCTGCTCGCCTTCGATCCGCGTCGCGTCTACTTCGCGCATGACGCGGCGGTCTGGGAGCCGCATTAACCCTAGATGAACAGGCGGGAACGCGACACGCTTTTCAAATCAGGGGTATTGCCCTCCTGCGCTCACTCCCACTACGTTTGTTCAACCGTTGTTCGCAAGTCGCCCCACGCCATCGCCACTCCCAGCCTTGAGGTGCTTATGACTGCTCCCGCCCGCCCCGTCCTCCTCGTCCACGGACTCTGGCTGCACGCAAGCTCCTGGCAGAACTGGATCGACCACTTCACTGCGGCCGGCTATGCACCGGTGGCGGCGGACTGGCCGGGCGACGGCGACACCGTGGCCGCCTCCCGCGAACACCCCGAGGCGATCGCCGGACACGGCATCGACGACGTCGTCGCCCACCTCGAGGCAATCATCAACGACATGCCGGAATCGCCGATTCTCATTGGTCATTCCTTCGGCGGAACCATCGTCGAGAAGATCCTGAGCAAGGGCATCGGCGCGGCCGGGATCGCCATCGACGCCGCCCCGATCAAGGGTGTGCTGCCGCTGCCGATCTCGGCCCTGCGTACCGCGTCAGTGGCGTTGAAGAACCCGGCCAACAAGGACCGCGCCGTCTCACTCAGCGCCGAGCAGTTCCGGTACTCCTTCGGCAACGCTATCTCCGAGGAGGAGTCGAACGCACTCTTCGAGCAGTGGACCATCCCCGCCCCCGGCAAGCCGCTCTTCCAGGCGGCGGCAGCGAACTTCTCCCCGCACTCCGAGGCGAAGGTCGACACCGACAACTCCGACCGCGGCCCACTGCTACTCATCATGGGCGGCAAGGACCACACGGTGCCGGAGGCGATCACCGAGTCGACGCTGAAGCAGTACAAGCACTCGACCGCGGTCACCGACCTGCTGGAGTTCGAGGACCGCGGGCACTCGCTGACCATCGACTCCGGATGGCTCGAAGTGGCCGACGCCTCCCTGGACTGGCTGAAGAAGCAGGGACTCTAGACGGTCTTCGGAGCGCCACCCGCTGGTTAGAGGGGCAAGTACCAGTCATTGCAGCGCATCCTCTGGCCCGGCGGGTACTCGAAGTCGCATTCGCCGAGGAGCGTGAAACCGCCCCGGCGGCAGATGGCGTTCGAGGCCGGGTGATCCACCGACGGGTACGCGTGCACGCTGCCCATCGGCGGGTCACTCTCCGCCGCGCTTCGCAGCTCGGCGATCAATTCGCGTAGAGCCGCGATGGCGACGCCCCGTCCCTGGAACTCGGGGAGCACACCCCAGCCGGTCTCGTAGACCTCCTCGCCGTGCCAGGTGCGCGGCCAGAATCCGATGACACCGGCGCTATGCGCCTCAGCCGCGGCCGCAGTTCCAGCCTCGGCCCGCAGTTGGATGCTGTACATCTGCGAGTCGCCGCTGACCCAGCCGTCGAGGTAGCGGCGATGCCGCTCCTGCACCTTCTCGTCGGTCTCCGGACCCCCGAGGTGATCGGTCATCTCGGGGGCGTTCGCGGCGCGGAGAATCCAGAGATCCCCGGCCTGCCACGGCCGCAGGACTACTGAGGTCAAAGCTGCAGAGTGTCGAAGTTCGTCTGCAGGGCGATCCCGGCGCCGGCCAGCACTTCGCTGACGAACTCCCGCTTCCCCTCGGTGTACGCGATCGGATCGTCGCGGTAGATCTGGGCCAGCCCCTGCTTGAGGTCGCTGTAGCGCCGGGCCAGTTCGGGGTCGGCCCGCAGCGCGTCACGGAAGGCGAGCCGCTCCTGCCAGATGTCACTGCCGGGCTGGGTCAGGTGCAGGTGGTGGGTGTGGGTCGCGTCGTCAAGGAAGTTCTGCCCGGGGCGGGCCCGGTAGAAATAGAGCGCGGACGGACGGTGCTCGGTGTAGACGTACCCGAGCTCGGCCAGCGGTTCGATCGCCGAGCGGGCCAAGTCCAGATGATGCACGCCGCCGATCATGTCGAGGATGGGCTTGGCCGGGAGGCCGGGCACGGCAGTGGAGCCGATGTGCTCTACGGGGCCGGTGAGGCGGGAGACGAGCACACCCTCCAAACGGCGTCGCTCCCACTCGAACTGCGCTGACCAATTCGGCTCGTGTGGAACGACTTCGACCGTCACCCTCTAGCTCACATCCGCTCGTGATCGTGGGAAGTACGTGCTGTGGAACGACATCGCACCGCTGGGCACCAGCCACGGCAGAACCTCGACCCGGAACCGTCCGGCGACCACCGCCGGATCAGCCTCGGCCAGCCGGCGCGCCTCTTCGGCGTCCACAGTGAAGAGCGTCAGCCCCCGGAACATGTCGTGGCGGAGTGGCCCTCCGGCCACCGCGAAGCCCGACTCATGCAGCGACGCGAGGTGCGCCATGTGGGCGTCTTGCAACTCGCCGGCCGCCGGCTCCTCCAGCTTTGGTGCGTCATCGCGGAGAACGAGCAGTGCGACGCTGAACTGATCGAACTCCATTGCGAGAGTCTAGGTCGCCAGCCGTCTCCGGGGCCAGAGCCTGCGGGTTCTCAGTTGCCGGCAAGCCGCTAACCGCTGAGGGTGGCCACCCGCGCCACATGGTGTCGCGCCGCAGCGACGATGAGGTAGCTGCCGACGAGGGTGAGCAGCAGCAGACCGGTGACGGCTGCCCCGAGTGCGGAGTGCAGGTCACCGATGAAGAACCCGTAGCGACGGTCTCCGTGAGGGCCGTCCGGGTACCAGCCGAGTTCCAGCCCGTGCCCGGTGGTGCCGTTCTCGAACGTCTGCGGGACGTAGCGGTACCAGAGCGGGCAGGTCAGCAGCATCACGCAGAAGCTCCAGAAGACGAAGGCGAAGAGCTCCACCACGAACAGGTAGGGCCAGAGCAGCACCAGGGTGGCGAAGTCGCGCCAGGTGCCGCCGTCACGCAGTTGCCGGCGCAGCGGGTCGCGGACTCCTGCGCGGGGACGGGCCACCCCGATTCGCGCTCCGACGATCCCGACGCGACGCCGCTCCACCGCGGCCAGCGTCCGGACAATGAGGAGCGCGAGCAGCAGGAGCGGGAGGCCCAACCAGGTCAGCCCCAGCGCCGCACCGACCACCACGGTGACGAGGGCGACGACGAAGCAGAAGAGCCCGTAAATCAAGTAGGAAACGACGTAGAGCAGTGACGCCCACGGCGCCGGCGAGAAGAGCAGCCGTACCGGGTTCCACAGCGCGAGCCCCGCCGGAGCCGTAACGGCATCCGGCGGGGTCGGCGCCGCAGACGGCGACGGCCGAAGCGTCACTGCGGGCTCGCTCCGGCGACGGAGAACGACGGCGCCCCGGCGCCGGTCATCTCGGCGGTAACGTCGGTTGACGTCTCGGCTGAGTTCCAAGGGCTCGGACGGGACGGCCACCAGGTCCGCTCCCCCAGCAGGCAGAGCAGCGACGGAAGGACCACGGCCCGGACCACCAGCGCGTCGATGAGGACCGCCGCGGCCAGCCCGACTCCGAGCTGCTTCATCTCCACCATGTGCAGCAGCGCGAAGATGCCGAAGACCGAGACCATCACGATCGCCGCACTCGTCACCGTCCCGGCCGAGCGGACGATGCCCTGCCGGACCGCAACCCGGGTCGGCACGCCAGACGCCGCCGCCTCACGAATCCGGCTGATGACGAAGACGTGGTAATCCATGGATAGTCCGAAGAGGACAGCGAAGGTGAAGAGCGGTATCCAGGTGACCACCGCCCCGGTCGAACGGAAACCGAGCAGGCCCTCGGCCCAGGTGTTCTGGAAGGTGAGGGCAAGAACACCGAAGGCGGCGGCCGTCGAGAGCAGGTTCACCACCGCGGTCACCAGCGCCAGCACCAGGGATCGGAAGACGAACAGCATGATCAGCATGGTCATCCCGACCACGCAGGCCACCACCCAGACGATCGAACCCGACAGCTGATTGTCGGCATCCACGTTGGAGGCCACCTCGCCGCCGACGGCCCACTTCGCCGCGGTGAGGCCGGCCATCGCCGTCGGGACATCGTGGCTGCGGAGTTCGGCCAGGCCGTGACGGGCCTGCGCCGACTCACCGTCGAAGGGGACGGAGATCTCCAGCAACTGTGTGGTGCGATCAGCCGAGACGGTCGTCGTCGGAGCAGTGTCGGCGAAGAGCGGATCACCGGCGACCCGGGCCGAGAGGCTGTCGAGCCGCTGCGCCACCGCGTCGACCTGACTGGCCGGCGCGTGCACGACGACCTGCAGCGACGAACTCTCGCCTGGGAAGGCCTTGGTGAGACGGTCCAGCGTCTGCACCTCAGGAATGCTGCGGGGCAGGGTCCGGTCCGAACCCGACCGCAGCGTCAGCCCGAGCGCCGGGCTCGCCAGCACCAGGAGCGCCAGCACCGAGACGGCCAGGGTGCGGCCGGGGTGGTTGAGCGCCGGACGCAGCAGTCGCGACCAGAGGCGGGACTCCCGCTTCGCGTCGCCCGCGGTCAGCCGCCAGACGATCGGGACGCGGGGACGGTCGATGTGGCGTCCGAGCTTCGCCAACAGCGCCGGAAGCACGGTGAGCGAGCCGAGGACGGCGATCGCGACGACGATGATGGAGCCGATGGCCAGGGAGGCGAAGACCGGGTTCCCGGTCACGAAGAGGCCGAGCATGGCGACGATGACGGCGACCCCGGAGACCACCACGGAGTGCCCGGAGGTCTCGGCGGCGATCTCGATGGCGTCCAGGGTGTCGCGTCCGAGGGCCCGCTCCTCCCGAGCTCGTTTGACGTAGAAGAGTGAGTAGTCCACCCCGACCGCCATCCCCATCAGCAGGATCATGCTCGACGTCGTGCCGGAGTCCGGGAGGATGTGGGAGGCCACGGCGGCTAGCCCACCGGCGGCGACGACGGCCGACAGTGCGAGCAGCACCGGCACGCCGGCCGCGATGATCGCCCCGAAGGCGACCAGCAGGATGAGCAGCGTCGCCGGGAGGCTGTACTTGGCGGCCAGTCCGAGGTCGGTCGAGACCTGGTCGTTGACGGCGGTGTTGAGCGACGTGCCCCCGACCTGCTCCACCCGAAGCTGCGGGAAGGCCCGTTGAATCTCGGCCGTCTTCCCCTGCAGTGCCGTGACTTCGTCAGTCGCATCGGCCTGCGTCTGGGTCATCGTCACCTTGACCAGGACGGCACTCCCATCCGCCGCGCGCACCGGCGGCGCGATGGACGCGACGCCTGGCAGCTGTGCCATTCGCTGGGGAACCTGGGCCGCGGCCGCGTTGGCCGCACCGGCGTCGAGTCGACCCGATCGGGGCGTGATGAGCACCGACTCCTGGGCCTTCTCGTCCATCCCGGCGGCGTGCAGCATCCGGGCCGCCTGCCCCGACTGGCCGACTCCGCTATCCAGATCGGAGAGGCTGCGCAGCCCGGCCAGCTGACCGGCGGCCACGCAGGCGGCGACGAAGACGAGCCAGAACGCGATCGCGCGCCACGGATGCAGCGCACACGCTCGGGCAATACGAACAGTGATGGGACGGTCAATCTGCTTAGCTGCGGGCGCTTCTGCGGGCCTGATCCGAGTCACGGCACACCTTCCTTCGAGGTCGTGCCGACTACGTTTCCAGCGGACCGCCCGAGAAACACGGGTGTCAGATCCCAAATGATGGTGGTGCTAACTCCACCATCTTGGCGACGTCGATAGGTAAGGATGGAGTGACGCGGCGAGCCGACTCGTCGTGGAGCCGACGTCAGAAACCCAGAAGGGAGGTGAGCGGCGATGCTTCGCAATCTCTCCGATCGGGCCGAGGCCCTGGCCTGGGCCGTGCTGCTCACCGTGCTGGCCATCCTCGGGCTGGTGCTCTTCGTCCTGACGATCGTCTCGGTGGTGCTCATCGTCGTCTGGGTGGGGCTGCCGCTCACCGTCGGCTGCCTCATGCTGCTCCGGCAGTTCGCGAGCCTGCACCGACGCTTCGCCGCCCGCATGCTGCGGACCGAGATCGACTCGGCCTACCTGCGCATCGGGCAGGCCAGCTGGCTACGACAGCCGGTGCTGCTGGCCCGAGACCCCTCCACCTGGCGGGACCTGGCCTGGCTCTTCGTCAACAGCACGGTGGGGCTGCTCTTCTCGATCCTGGCCATCGTCGAGTCGATCTTCGGGCTGATCTTCTGGTGGATTCCACCCTCGACCCTGCTCCGCCTGGACGCCCATCTCATCGCGGCGATGCTGACCCCGAGCGAGACCGCCCGGCTCGGGCAGCGGGTTCAGCAGCTCACCGAGTCACGGGCCGAGACGGTCGATACCCAGGCCGCCGAGCTGCGACGCATCGAACGGGATCTCCACGACGGCGCCCAGGCTCGCCTCGTGTCGCTCGGGATGAGCCTGGGGCTGGCGCACGAGCAGATCGAGGCCGACCCGGAGCAGGCCCGTCAGCTCATCGCCGAGGCGCTGGAGACGAACACGGCCGCGCTGGTGGAGCTCCGCGATCTGGTTCGGGGCATCCACCCGCCGGTGCTGGCCGACCGTGGGCTCGTCGGCGCCGTCCAGGCGCTGGTGCTGGCGACACCGGTCGACGTCACCCTCCGCGCCGAACTCCCGGGACGCCTCACCGCTCCCGTCGAGTCGGCGGCCTACTTCGCGGTGGCCGAGACGCTGGCCAACGTGCTCAAGCACAGCGGTTCGACGACGGCTCGGATCGACCTGCAGGTCGCGGATGATCTGCTGACGATCGTGGTGGCCGACGACGGCTGCGGTGGGGCCGACATTTCCCGCGGATCTGGTCTAGCCGGCATCCAGCGCCGCCTCGCCGCCTTCGACGGCACCCTCGCGCTCACCAGCCCGGTCGGCGGCCCGACCTCGGTCCGGATGACCCTGCCCTACCTCCCGGCCCGCACGAACTAGGCGGACGCCCCGACTCGGTAGGGTCTGCCTGTGCGGGTTGTGCTGGCAGAAGATCTCGCGTTGCTGCGTGACGGGCTGATCCGGCTGCTCGAGGCGCACGAGTTCGAGGTGGTCGAGGCGGTCGCCGACGGGCCGTCGCTGCGCCGCGCGCTGCGCGAGCATCGCCCGGACATCGCCGTCGTCGACGTGCGCCTGCCGCCGACCTTCACCGACGAAGGGCTCCGCGCTGCGATCGAGGCCCGTGAGCAGTGGCCCGGGTTCCCGGTGCTGGTGCTCTCGCAATACGTCGAGCAGTTATACGCCCGCGAGTTGCTCGTCGACGGCAGCGGCGGTGTCGGTTACCTGCTCAAGGATCGGGTGGCCAACGTCGGCCAGTTCCTCGAAGCTGTCCGCCAGGTGGCCGGCGGGGGCACCGCGATGGACCCGGAGGTGATCGGGCAACTGCTGGGTCGCCGGTCGCGGGAGGAGCCGCTCGCCGTCCTCACGCCACGCGAGCGGGAGGTGCTGGGGCTGATGGCCGAGGGTCGCTCCAACGCAGCGATCGCGGCCCGGATGTTCATCACCGAGAAGTCGGTCAGCAAGCACACCAACAACATCTTCGCCCGGCTCGGACTGCCACCCTGCGACGACGACAACCGCCGAGTGCTGGCGGTTTTGGCCTATCTGAACGGCTAACCCGGCTGTCTGGGCGGCTTAGTCAGCCCGTCTGGGCGCGGTAGCCGGCGATGAGTTCGGCCTCCCGCTTCGCGCTGAGGCCGGCGTTTCGGGGGCGGGACAGGCCCTGTTGCCGCTCCCATTCCAGCACGTCGGCAAGCAGTTCGGCGGTCGGGCGGTAGCTGAGTCCAGCGGCCCGGGCGGCGGCTGAGCTGCGGTCGCAGAACGCCGACCAGTCGGGGTCGCTCAACCAGAGCGCCAGCGACTCCGGCCCCATGAACTCCTCGACGCTCTGCTCGGTGAGCCAGCTGGCGGGCACCGACACCACCTCGCCGCTGTGGCCGCCGATCCGGCGCGAGGCGGCGACCCACTCGCCGAACGGGGTCACCGGACCGACGGCGTTGAACGTCCCGGTGATCCCGGCGGTGGCGCTGTCCAGGAGCCAGGCGGCGAGGTCGCGGACGTCGATGACCTGGGTCGCCAACTCCGGTGTGTCCGGCACCAGCATCGGCGTCTGCGGGTCGCGGGCCGACCGGGCCACCCAGTACCCGCTGCGACCGGTGTGATCTCCGGGGCCGCCGATCAACCCCGCCCGGGCGATCAGCAGCCGGTCTCCGACGGCGGCCAGCGAAGCCTGCTCGCAGGCGACCTTGGCCCCGCCGTAGTCGGCCCGGGTCACCGTCGCCGTCTCGGTCGGCGGCAGCGTCTCGGTCGACTCGTCCGCGCCCGGTACGTTGTGGACGGCGTAGACGCTGCAGGAGGAGACGTACGTCCAGTGCCGGGCCCGGCCGCCCAGGGCCGCGAGTGCGTCGCTGACGAAACCGGGCTGCCAGGAGATCTCGATGACAGCGTCCCAGGTGAGGTTCCGGACGGCGTCGTAGGCGGCGTGGTCACTGCGATCGACGGCGACGAGTTCGGCGCCGCCGGCCACCGGACCGCTCTCGCCCCGGGCCAGGCAGGTCACCGAGTGCCCACGGGCCAGCGCCTGCTGGGTGATCTCGCGACCGAGCCAGGCCGTGCCGCCGAGTATCAGGACGTCCACTCTTGAGACTCAAGCAGCCGCAGCCGGTTGAGTCGAGGCCCTTTCACTCTGGGCATAGCGGCTGGGCCGCGGGCGCTAGCGGAACGGACGGTCGGCGATCACTCAGCGTCGGCGACTACAGTCTGGTCGCACCGCCATCCGACAGTGGGAGTCACTGCATGCCGTCCGACCTGTTCCACCCCGCCGCCTCGGCTCCAGCCGAGTTGCCGTCCGCCGATCTGCCCTCCGCCGATCTCTACGACGTCATTACCCGGCGCCGGGACGTGCGCGCGCAGTTCACCGGCGAGCCGGTCGCCGACGAGGCGCTGCAGCGAATCCTGGCCGCGGCTCACGCCGCCCCGAGTGTCGGTATGACCCAGCCCTGGGACTTCATCCTGGTGCGCGACCAGGGACTGCGCCAGCAGTTTCAGCAGCACGTCGCTGGCGAGCGGGACGTCTTCAACGCCAGCCTCAGTGACGCCGAGGCGCAGACGTTCGCCCGCATCAAGATCGAGGGCATCCTGGAGTCGAGCCTCGGAATCGTCATCACCTACGACGCTGACCGGGGTTCACCGGCGGTACTCGGGCGGCACGCCATCGCCGACGCCGGTCTCTACTCCACCTGCCTGGCCATCCAGAATCTCTGGCTGGCGGCGACGGCCGAGGGGCTGGGCGTCGGGTGGGTCTCCTTCTACCGCGAGCCGTTCCTGCAGGAGTTGCTGGAGATTCCGGCCGGGGTGCGCCCGGTGGCGTGGCTCTGCGTCGGGCCGGTGAGCCACCTGGAAGAGGTGCCCGATCTGGAGCGTCTGGGCTGGCGCTCCCGGCGCCCGCTGGCCGACGCGATCCACCAGGATCGCTACACCGGTTAACCGACCCAGCCTAGGGTCGCAGGTATGACTGCTCTGCCACCGGTAATCCGTCCGATCCGCGCCCGCGAGCTCGACCAGATCCTGCAGTTCTGGAGCGTCGCCGCCGAGGACGCGCACCGCCCGCCGGACAGTCGCCAGGCGCTGGATCGCCTCGTCGCCCGCGACCCGGGGGCGCTGCTGGTCGCGGTCGAGGCCGGCGGGGCCGCTGGCGATGGTGGGGCCGATGAGATCGTCGGCTCGGTGATCGCCGGCTGGGACGGCTGGCGCTGCCACGTCTACCGTCTCGCGGTCGCCCCGCACCGCCGCGGAGCCGGGCTCGGACGGGCGCTCCTCGCCGCGGCCGAGGCCCGGTTCCTCGCCTTCGGCGGCACGCGGGCCGACGCGATGGTGCTGGACGGCAACCAGCTGGGGCAGGCCACCTGGTCGGCCACCGGGTATCAGCGGCAGCCGGAGTGGTCACGGTGGGTGAAGCCGTTATGACCTCCCGGTCAGCCACATTTCGCCACCCCGAAACCCGGGTGACACGTGCGGGACGGCAGAGTTAGTGCCGTGAGCACCTCCCCGGCCGACCAGACCCCCACCGGCAGCCAGCACCTGAGCGCCGAGCATGCCCGCCTGGAGGAGTCACCGTCGGCCAGCGGGCCGTGGCGGCTCTGGGGGCCGTACCTGGCCGGACGGCAGTGGGGAACCGTCCGGGAGGACTACTCGGCCGAGGGCGATCCCTGGTCGTCCTTCACCTTCGACCAGGCCGTCGCCCGCAGTTACCGCTGGGGCGAGGACGGGCTGGGCGGCATCTGCGACCGCTTCGGCTTCCTGAACTTCTCCGTCGCCCTCTGGAACGGCAAGGACCCGATCCTCAAGGAGCGCCTCTTCGGGCTGACCAACTCCGAGGGGAACCACGGCGAGGACGCCAAGGAGTACTGGTGGGCACTCGACGGAACACCCTCGCACAGCTGGATGAAGTGGCTCTACCGCTACCCGCAGGCCGAGTACCCGTATCAGCAACTGCGCGAGGAGAACGCCCGCCGCGGCCGTGACGAGCGCGAGTTCGAACTCGGTGACACCGGAATCCTCGACGACGACCGCTTCTTTGACATGACGGTCACCTACGCCAAGGCCGCCCCCGACGACGTCTGCATCACCATCTCCGTCACTAACGAGGGACCGGAGGTGGCGCCGCTGGACGTCCTGCCGCAGCTATGGTTCCGCAACACCTGGGCCTGGGGACGGGACACCCGCAGCGGTCGGATCGATCAGCTGCTGCCACCGACCCTGGCCGTCGGCGGCGTGGAGGCCGTAGAGACCACGCACGGCTTCCTCGGTCGCTACTTCGTCGCGGCCAAGGGAAGCCCCGAGGTGCTCTTCTGCGAGAACGAGACGAACTCGGTGGCCCTCTTCGGCGCCAAATCCAACCGGACCAAGTACACCAAGGACGGCATCAACAACCGGGTCGTCAACGGTGACCGGAAGGCGGTGAATCCGCTCGGCGAGGGCACCAAGGCCGCCTTCTGGTACCACTACGACGCGATCGAACCGGGCGAGACGGTGACCATCGAGCTGCGCATGTCGCAGAACGCACCCGATGAGTTCACCTTCGGCGCCGGCTTCGACGCGGTGAATCGCGACCGGCTGGCCGAGGCCGACGAGTTCTACTCGACCGTCATCCACCAAGGCATGAGCGACGACGACTACCACGTGGCCCGCCGGGCGTATGCCGGGCTTCTCTGGGGAAAGCAGCTCTACCGCTACGACGTCGAACAGTGGCTGGAGGGCGACCCCGTCGGTGCGCATGCCCCGGACGCCCGGCAGGGGAAGGGCGGGCGGAACACCGGCTGGCGGCACATGTCGCTGGCCGATGTCATCTCCATGCCCGACGAGTGGGAGTACCCCTGGTTCGCGGCCTGGGACCTGGCCTTCCACGCGATCCCGCTGGCCCACGTCGACCCGGAGTTCGCCAAGGAGCAGCTCGTCCTGATGTGCCGGGAGTGGTCGATCCACCCGAACGGACAACTCCCGGCCTACGAATGGGCCTTCGGTGACGTCAACCCGCCCGTGCACGCGTGGGCGGCCTGGCACGTCTATCGCATCGACGGATACCGCGACCGGGACTTCCTGATCCGCGTCTTCACCAAGCTCCTCCTCAACTTCTCCTGGTGGGTCAACCGCAAGGACTCCACCGGCTCGAACCTCTTCGAGGGCGGCTTCCTCGGAATGGACAACATCGGCCTCTTCGACCGTTCGGCCCCGCTGCCGCCCGGGTACCGGCTGGAGCAGTCGGACGCGACGAGCTGGATGGCCTTCTACTGCCAGCAGATGTTCAAGATCGCCATCGAGCTGAGCCGTAGCGACCCGGCCTGGGAGGATGCGGCGACGAAGTTCCTCGAGCACTTCTTGTGGATCTCGCGCTCGATGAACGACTTCGGCTCGCAGGGATCGTCGCTCTGGCACGAGGAGGATGGCTTCTTCTACGACGTCCTGGTCGACCCCGACGGCAACGCGCAGCCGATGCGGGTGCGTTCCATGGTCGGGCTGCTGCCGATCCTCGGCGCGACCGAGGTGCCGTCCTGGCTCGCGCTGGAGTGCCCGGACGTGACGGCCCGGCTGCGCTGGCTGCAGCGACGCCGGCCGGAGTTGGTGGGGCCACTGCTCTCCCGCTCCGGCCCGGGTGGACGTCAGATGCTCCTATCTTTGTTGAACCCTGAGCGGCTACGGCAGATCCTGAGCCGCCTCTTCGACACCGACGAGTTCCTCTCACCCTTCGGTATCCGGTCGCTCTCGGCTGCGGCCAAGGAGCGGATCACCGCCGAGGTGAAGGGCGAGAGCCAGTCGATCGAGTACGAGCCCGGCGAGTCGCGGACCGCGCTCTTCGGTGGCAACTCGAATTGGCGGGGGCCGGTCTGGTTCCCGGTCAACGTGCTGCTGGCCGACAAGCTGCGCACCTACGGCCGGCACTTCGGCGACTCCTTCAAGATCGAGATCCCGACCGGCTCGGGCGACTGGAAAACCCTTATAGACGCGGCAGATCTCATCGACTCCAGCCTCACCGCGCTCTTCCGTCCGACCGACGGGCGGCGGCCGGCCGACGGTGAGCGGATCGAGTCGAGCAAGAACCCGCTCTGGAGCCAGCACCCGACCTTCAGCGAGTTCTTCGACGGCGACACCGGTGAGGGTCTCGGGGCGACCCATCAGACGGGGTGGACCGCGCTGGTCGCTCACCTGTTGAATCCGAGACTTCCGGCCGACCCTCGGTAACGTAGGGCTGATGGCCGACTTCATCGAATGGTGCAGCTTTCTCGGCGCATGGCTGCTCGTGGCCGGAGCGTTGTTCCAGGCCATCCTCGAACTGCGGGAGCAGGACCTGCGTCGCGACGAGATGATCGAACTCTCGACCACCCTCCCCAAGGTCGAGCCGGTCTCGGCGTGGTGGTGGATCCTGCCGCCACTGCACCTCTGGTTACAGCGACGGCGCAACGAGGCGAGCCGGCAGCGGCTGCTGAATCAGCTGTCGGACGAGGCGATGGAGGGGCTGCTCACCTTCATGAACAAGGCGCGCGGCTGGTTCATCGTCGGGTCGGGCGGCCTGCTGCTCGCCGTCGCCGAGACCTGGGGGCTCACCGAGAAGTACGGGTGGAGGACGTGGATCTTCTGGGTGGTCATCCTCGTGATGGCGTCGGCCTGCGTGCTGAACGCGGTGGGCATGATCGCCCGGACCCAGAAGGTCCGTAAGCACCATCACAACAAGGCGGCCTGAGGACTCCGCTAGGCTGTAGGCGCGAAGGGGAGTAGTCCCCAATCCGGCAGGTCGACATACTGGCGTTCACGCGCCCGGCCGCTGGGCCCGTCACGACCGCCGGTCGTCGCGGGTGGACGAGACCTTCGGTTCTAGCCGGCACCATCCAGAAGGCTAGGCCGAAGTGGGCTCTCCAAGTTCCCCTCGGTCTCGCCCAGACCGAAAGTGATCAACGTGGATTTCGCAGTAGCAGCAGTCGTATTCGGCACCGTGCTGATCGCGGAGCTCCCCGACAAGACGATGTTCGCATCGCTCATGCTCGGCACCCGCTTCGCCGCCCGCTGGGTCTTCATCGGTGCGGCCGCCGCCTTCCTGGTGCACGTCATCATCGCGGTGACGGCCGGCAGCCTGCTCGGCCTCCTCCCGCACCGGCTGCTTGAGCTCATCATCGCCGCCCTCTTCCTCATCGGCGCCTTCCTGATGTGGCGCGAGTCGCGCAGCCAGGAGGAGGGCGAGGAGGAGGCGGCGACGGCCTCAGCCGGCAACGGCACGGCCAGGGCGGCCATCGCCAGCTCCTTCGGGGTCATCTTCATCGGCGAGTGGGGCGACATCACCCAGATCGCCACGGCCAACCTGGCCGCGAAGTACCACGACGCCCTCTCGGTGGCGGTCGGGGCAACGCTTGGGCTCTGGACGGCGGCACTGATCGCGATCACCGCCGGCAAGTCGCTGCTGCGGGTCATCTCGGTGCAGTTGCTGCACCGGGTCGGGGCCGTCATCTTCCTGGGCTTCGCGATCTTCTCGATCGTGGAGGCGTTCCGCTCCTAACCCGCGTCTCCGGTTTTGGCAGTTTCGCACGCTATCGCGTGCGAAACTGCCAAAACCGGTGGGGGTGGGTGACGCGTACCGTCAGACGGGTGCCGTACAACTGGGCCCGAAACGTCCGCTTCACCCCCTCCGACGTGCAGCGACCGACCTCGATGGCCGAGCTGCAGCAACTCGTCGCCCGATCCGATCGCGCACACGCCCTCGGCAGCGGCCACTCCTTCAACCGAATCGGCGACACCACCGGCGAGCTCATCTCGGTGGCCGAGCTGCCCCAGTTCATCGCCATCGACGAGTCATCCATGACGGTCACCACCGGTGCCGGAGTTCGCTACGGGGCATTGGGGGCCCACCTGCATCAGCGCGGCTACGCGCTGCGCAACCTGGCTTCGCTGCCGCACATCTCGATCGCGGGCGCGGTGGCGACGGCCACCCACGGCTCCGGGGTGGCCAACGCGAACCTGGCCGCGGCGGTCCGCGGGCAGGAGCTGGTGCTGGCCGACGGGAGCATCCGCACGATCAGCCAGAGCGACGCGGAGTTCAACGGCAGCGTCGTCGGGTTGGGGGCGCTCGGCATCGTCACCAACCTCACCCTGGAGATCGTCGACACCTTCGACGTCCGCCAGTACGTCTACGACAACCTGCCGATGGACGCGTTCTACGACCACACCGACGAGATCCTCGGCGCCGCCTACAGCGTCAGCCTCTTCACCGACTGGCGGGCGCCACGCTTCAACAACGTCTGGCTCAAGCAGCTCACGCGCGACGCACCCCCCGATCCTGGCTGGATGGGCGCCACCGCGGCCGACGGGCCACGGCATCCGGTACCGGGCGCCGACCCGCAGGCCTGTTCGCAGCAGGGTGGCGTACCCGGCCCGTGGCATGACCGGCTGCCGCATTTCCGGCTCGAGTTCACGCCCAGCAACGGCGACGAGCTGCAGTCGGAGTTCCTGCTGCCGCTGGCCTCGGCCCGCGCGGCCATCGAGGCGCTGGCCGAGATCGCGCCCCGGATCGCGCCCGCACTACTGATCTGCGAGATCCGCACGGTGGCGGCTGATGACCTCTGGCTGAGCACGAGCTACGGCCGAGATAGCTGCGCCGTGCACTTCACCTGGAGGCAGGACGCCGAGGCGGTGGACCTGGCCCTGGCCGAGATCGAGACGGTGCTGGAGCCCTTCGCGCCGAGGCCGCACTGGGGGAAGGTCTTCAACACCGATCCGGAGGTGCTGGCTGGGCGGTACCCCCGCTTCGGCGATTTCCAGCAGCTGCGGCACCGCTACGACCCGGGCCACAAGTTCGGCAACGACCTGCTGGAGCGACTCCTCGGTTGACCTGTCGCGGGCCCCGCGGCCGGCGAGGAGTCTGTGGCAAGCTGGCAGGCGATGACGCGTTCTATCGATCCGACGGCGACGTCGGCCCAGCTCCACCTCCGTGACCCGGCGCATCGTGTAAGCCCCCGGGCCAAGCGCTTCTGGACGCTGCGCGCGCTGATCCCGTGGCTGGTGATCCTGGCCGTCGAGGTCGCGATCACGGTGGCGATCAAGGTCGCGCACCACGGCAGCCCGAGCGGGCAGCAGTCGGCCCAGCGCGGGTTCCACGTGATGCTGACGATCCTGGCGATCACGCTGCTGGTGGCCGCCGCGCATCTCATCGTGATGCCTCGCTGGCGCTACCGCGTCCACCTCTGGGAGGTCAGCGACTCGGCCGTCTATGCGCAGTCCGGCTGGATCACTCAGGAACGACGGATCGCACCGCTGTCTCGGGTGCAGACGGTCGACATCCAGCGCGGCCCGCTGGAGCAGCTCTTCAAGCTGGCCAACGTCACCGTCACCACCGCCTCGGCGGCCGGGCCGATCAAGATCCACGGCCTCGACAAGCAGACCGCCGACGACCTGGTGGCCCGGCTGACCATCGCGACCGAGGCCAGCGTCGGGGACGCGACATGACCGAGGATCCGCTCGCAGACGTACCGATCGACGAGCCACCGATCGACGAGCCACCGATCGACGAGCCGCTGATCGAGGCGCCGCTGGCCCCGGTGCCGTGGCGGCGGCTGAGTCGACGAATGCTGCTTGTTCATCCGGTGCGCGAAGTCGGGCGCTTCATCCCGATTCTCATCGGGATCGTGCTCTTCGGCGGGCACAACCCCAACGGCCACTGGTGGGGGCTCATCGGTGTAGTGGTGGTGATCGCGGCCAGCGTCATGCGCTGGGCGACGACGAGCTTCCAGATCACCCCGGACCAGGTGCAACTGCGGACCGGCCTGTTCCGTAAGCGGATTCTCACGACCCCGGCCGATCGGGTGCGCACCGTCGACGTCACCGAGCACGCCCTGCACCGCATCCTCGGGCTGGCCAAGGTCAGCATCGGCACCGGCATCTCCGACGAGAAGAAGTCCGGGATGGTCCTGGACGGGCTCGGCGTGGCGGAGGCCCGGGCCCTGCGCGGCGAACTGCTGCACCGGACCACCCCGGCCACCACCGCCCCGGCCCGCGCGATGAACCCGACCGGGCCCGCGTTCCAGCCGCTCACACCGTCCCTCGAAGCGCCCGTCGAACTGCCCCTCGAACGGGAGGACGAACTGCTCCGCCTCGACCCGTCCTGGATGCGCTACGCACCCCTCACCTTCTCCGGCGCCGTCACCGGGCTCGCCATCGTCGGTGTCTCGGTGAATGCGCTCGGCCAGTCCAACGTCAACGCGAGCAAGCTGCGGGCCGTCCAGGGCACCTCCCGGCATCTGGAGCACCTGCCGCTCTGGCTCAGCATCGTGCAGGTGACGCTGAGCCTGCTGGCCGTCGTCGCAGTGCTCTCGATCATCGGCTACGTCCTCTCCTTCTGGAATTTTCGCCTCACCCGGCACAGCGGCGGGACCCTGCAGGTGACGCGCGGACTGCTCACCACCCGCTCCACCAGCATCGAGCGACGCCGGCTGCGGGGCGTGGAGATCAGCGAACCGCTCTTCCTACGGGCCGCGCGGGGTTCACGCCTGATGGCGGTGGCCACCGGACTGCGCATGGGACGCGGATCGCAGCGCGGCGGCACGGTGCTGGCTCCACCGGCACCGTCGGGCGTCATCACGCCGCTGGCCGGTGTCGTGCTGGCTGAGATCACCGAGGCCAGAGGCATCGCCAGGCGAACCGACTCGGCCACGGCCGCGCTCATCCCGCACCCGCCGCGGGCTCGGCGGCGCCGGATCAATCGCGCGATAACGCCCTGGGTTTTACTCGCGATTCTCTTCGCCATCCTCTGGGGCACCTTGGGACTACCGAAGTGGTTCGCGGTCGCGGGCGGCGGCGCCGCCCTCCTCTTCATCCCGATCGGGATCGACCGCTACCACTCACTCGGGCACCAGTTCGTCGACGGTTTCCTGATCACCCGCTATGGGAGCCTGGTCCGCCGCCGGGTGATCCTGGAGTCGGACGGGATCATCGGCTGGAACGAGCGGCGCACGTTCTTCCAGCGGAGGGCCGGTCTGGTGAGCCTGATCGCGACCACGGCGGCCGGCGGTCAGCACTACGCCGTCCCCGACCTCTCGCCCGAGGAATCCCTCCGCGTCGCCCGGCAGGCCACGCCCGGGCTGCTGGAGCCGTTTCTCAGCTAGTCCCGCCCTCACCGGCCAGCCGCAGCCCGGCCAGTAGCAGCGCCACGCAGTAGTCGACGAGCTCCTCCCGGGTGACGGTGAGCGTCCCCTCCAGCCAGCCGATGAAGAGGTTCGACAGGGCACCGACGAGCGCGCTCGCCCCCAGCTCCGCGGCGTGTGGTGTGGTGGCCGCGGTGTCGAGCTGAGCCCGAATCAGGCCTTCAAAGGTGGGCATCCGAGCCAGGCCGCGGCGCCGCAGGGTGAGGTCGGCCTGGGGTTCCAGTAACAGGATGCGCCCCTTGCGCCGGTCATCGGCCAGCACCGCGACGAAGGCGTCGACCGCAGCCCGGGCCACCTCGACCGGATCATCATTGGGTTGCTGGACCGCGCGGGTCAGCGCGTCGGAGGCCTCGTCGAGTACCTGGTCGTAGACGGCCAGGACGAGCTCCTCGCGATTGGCGAAACTCTCGTAGAAATAGCGGTCGGTGAGCTTGGTGGCCCGGCAGACCGAGCGCACCGTCACCGCTTGGCTGCCTTCAGTTCCGAAGAGCTGCAGGGCCGCGGCCAGCAACGCACTCCGCCGCCCGTCGCGTCGCTCCTGCAGGGTCGTTCCGGCCCAGACGCTGCTGCTCACGCTGCTGATCATCCCCCATCGCCGAGTTGACTCCCGCCAGTCTCGCAAAGTTGACGACGTCTGTCCTCATCCTTTAAGTTGAGGACAGACGTCCTCAGTTGGCGCCGACGACCTATGGAGGCAGTTGTGCCGGAGTACCTTGGCCCCGATTCACTCACCTGGAAGCACTTCGGTGACTGGCGCGGGATGCTGCTCACCCTCTGGGCCGGCTCCATGCAGAACATGCACCCGCAGCTCGGTGCCGGTGTCGAAGAGCACTCACACTTCTTCGACGAGCGCTGGGAGCGTCTCTACCGTTCGCTCTACCCGATCGGCGGGGTCGTCTACGACGGCCCGCAGGCGGCTGAGACCGCGCGCAAGGTGCGCGATTATCACCTGAATATCAAAGGCATCGACAAGGCCGGGCGGCCGTACAGCGCCCTCAACCCGGAGACGTACTTCTGGGCCCACACCACGTTCCTGCTCAGCAGCGTGCTCGTCTGCGAATACTTCGGCACCCCACTGACGCTGGCCGAGAAGGAGCAGATCTACGCCGAGGGTGTGCAGTGGTACCGCCTCTACGGTCTGAGCATGCGACCCGTCCCACCAGACTGGGCCAGCTTCTGCGAGTACTACGACTACATGTGCCGCGAGGTGCTGGAGGACAACTGGGCCACCCGGGCCGTCCTTGATCTCAAGGGGATCTCGGCGCCCCCCAAGCTGGCCGGACTCCCCGACCCGGTGTGGCGGGTGCTCCGCGTCCCGACAACCCGCCTGCTGATCTGGATCACCGTGGCGGCCTATCCGGAGTCGGTCCGGCGCCGTCTCGGGTATCGCTGGACGCGCCTGGACGCCCTGCTTTTCAAGGCAATGGGACGTTCGATCGCGCTCGCCTGGCGCTTCGTGCCGGTGGAGCGCCGGTATCACCCGCGGGCCGCGGCCGGCTGGCGGCGCACTCGCGACCTGGCCCAGACCGGTGAGTTCGCATCCGAGCCACTGGTCGAATCACCAGCAATCTACGAGCCAAAGTGGGCCGGGACGCATATCTAACTCGAGTACATGAGCGAGCCAGGCGTGGTCAGCACCTCGCCGGTCTCCAGCCAGGTCTTCAGCCCGGAGAGGATCATCGGCCAGCCGCCATAGACCTGCGAGTTGGCCCCTTCGCGCAACTGGTCATGCGTCACCAGCAGCCGGCAGGAGTCGCCGACCGGCTCGATCTCCCAGGTAACCCGGGAGGTTCCCTCGGCCTTGACGTCATCGCTCCAGAGACAGTTCATCGTCTGGACGAGGCGCCGCGGCGGATCGACCTCGAGGTTGACGCCGTCACCCAGGACGACGTCGGGCGCCCCCGGATTGGTCATCTCCATGCGCGAACCGACGCTCCAATCCGAGGTGACCCGATTGCCGAACTGGAACTTGCGGCGGATCTCAGCATCAGTGATCGCCTCCCAGAGGCGCTCGGGGGTGGTGCGAATGTAGATCTCGAAGACCTTCTCCATCGAATTCTCCAGTCTTGTCTTGAGGTCGCTGAGGCCAGCGGCCCAACCTTCGGCGAACTTACTGACCCATCGGTCGTGGATGAGCCGGATCGGCACAGCGTTGAGGTAGTGCAGCTTCTCCCGCCCCTCCCGCCGGGTCACCACCAATCCCGCCTCCTCAAGCACCTTCAAGTGCTTCATGACGCCGAAGCGGGTGATGTCGAAGCGTGCCTCCAGGGCGCTGAGACTCTGCCCGTCGACCTCGAAGAGTTCGTCGAGGAGCGCGCGGCGGGTCGGATCGGCCAATGCCCGGAACACTTCATCCACCACTCGAGAATAGGTGACCATTTAGTCACATGTCAACGTCTAGACGCCAAACGATCCTGCTGTTCAAGCGCCAGAGCACCCGAACAGCAGGATCGTCGATGAAGAGCGGGAGTGACCTCAGACGCCGGCCAGCTTCCCGCGGCGCGGCGCCAGGTACACCGCGACCGTGACGGCGGCGCAGATCAGGTAGTAGCCGATGAAGGCCAGGTAGGCCGCGTTGCCGTTGTGGTAGTTCAGGAACGACTGACGGAAGGCGATGTTGACGAAGACGCCACCGAAGGCGCCGATGGCACCGGCGATTCCGATGAGGGCGTTGGAGAGGCGACGCGAATCGTGGGCAGCCTCGGCGGCGGAGACCCCATCGGCCTGCAGCAGCTCAGACTTCGCCTTGAAAATAGCGGGAATCATCTTGTACGTGGAGCCGTTGCCGATGCCGCTGAGGATGAAGAGCAGGATGAATCCCGCGAGAAACACGGGGAGTGACTTCTCGATAGAGGCGGCGAGAACAATGAGAGCGGCCACGGCCATCGCCAGGAAGTTGACCATGGTGGTGCGGGCACCCCCGAGGCGGTCGGCCAGCATCCCGCCCACCGGCCGGATCAGTGACCCGATCAGCGGTCCCAGGAAGGTCAGGTAGGCGACCTTCACCGGGTCCACCGCGAGCTTGTGGGTAGTGGCGTTCAAGGAGAGGAAGTGGGCCGGGAACTGGTTGCTCAGCACCTGGCCGAAGGCGAAGCCGAAGCCGATGAAGGAACCGAAGGTACCGATGTAGAGCAGCGACATCACCCAGGTGTTCCAGTCCTTGCAGACATCGCGCAGCGCGTGCTTCTCATTGCGAACCTGGCTCAGGTTGTCCATGTACAGCGCGGCGCAGGTGGCCGCGACGACGACCAGGGGAATGTAGATACCCAGGATCAACCGGGGATGCTCCTTGCCGGCGGTAGCCAGCACCAGCAGGCCGACGAGCTGGACCACCGCGACTCCGAGGTTGCCTCCGCCGGCGTTGAGCCCCAGGGCCGCTCCCTTCAGACGCTGCGGGTAGAAGGCGTTGATGTTCGTCATCGACGAGGCGAAGTTGCCGCCGCCGACTCCGGCCAGTGCGGCCAGCACGAGAAGTTGTCCGTAGGTCGACCCTTCCTTGAGGAAGATCGCGGCACCGACCGTCGGGATCAGCAGGGCCAGGGCACTGACGATCGTCCAGTTCCGGCCGCCGAAGCGGGCGACGGCCAGCGTGTACGGAATTCGAACTCCGGCGCCGAGCGCGGTCGGCAGCGTCGTCAGCATGAACTTCTGGGCCGCCGCGTCGGCCGGCGCCTTGCTGAGGCCGTACTTCGGGCCGAGGAAGAGCACGAAGACTGACCAGAGGCTCCAGATCGAGAAGCCGACGTGCTCGCTGAAGACACTGACGATCAGGTTTCGGCGGGCGATCGGCCGGCCGGTCTCGTTCCAGAACTTCGGATCCTCCGGATCCCAGTGGTCGATCCAGTGGCCCTTCCGCTCCGGTGCGGTGAGGTTGCCGGCGGGCGGCGCCTGGGTTGTGACGGTCATCGGTTGCTCCTCGGTTTGGGTGTAGGCAGACCGTCGCCAGCGGATGTTTCGAGAGTGTGTCCAGGCCCGCTACGACCTAGAACATTTCTCGCACAGGGGCCCCGATCGCCTGTGAATTCGGATATTTCCGGTGCTCACAGCTGCCGTCGGATCCGGTGAGCAGTCCTTAGCAATGGGGAAATCCGCCCGTCGCGGGTCTGCCATCGGACGCTGCGACATTTGTTCGTCGCAGCGCCGAAACCGGAGGACCGAATGTCAGAGCAGCCCGCAGCAGCAGGTACGAAGCGACTCGTCGTAGTCGGAAACGGCATGGTCGGCCAGCGCTTCGTGGAGCGCTTCGCCGCGGCCGACCTCGACCGCCGCTGGTCGGTGACCGTGCTCGGCGAGGAGCCGCTCGCCGCCTACGACCGGGTCGCCCTCTCCTCCTTCTTCGACGGCAAGACGGCGGCCGATCTGGACGTGGTCACCGAGGGTTTCTATGAGGATTCCGGCTACACCCTGACGGTCGACGAAGAGGCGGTCGAGATCGACCGGGAGGCGAAGCTCGTCCGCACCCGATCGGGGCAGAGCCTCCCCTACGACGCCTTGGTGCTGGCCACCGGCTCCTACCCGTTCGTCCCGCCGGTGCCGGGCCACGACCTCGCGAACTGTTACGTGTACCGCACGATCGCCGATCTCGAGGCGATTCGTGACGCCGCAACCGCGGCCCGGGAACGGGGGCGGGGGCGCTCAGCCGGCATGGTGGTCGGCGGTGGCCTCCTCGGGTTGGAGGCGGCACATGCCCTGCGATTGCTGGGAATCTCGCCGCACGTGGTCGAGATGGCACCCCGGCTCATGCCGCTGCAGGTCGACGAGGGGGGAGGCCAACTGCTCAAGGGCTTGATCGAAGACCTCGACGTCACCGTGCACCTCGGGACGTCCATCGCCAAGATCGAGGAAGACCGCTCGCGGCTGCTGGCCACCCTCACCAACGGAACCGAACTGGATCTCGACGTCGTGGTCTTCTCGGCCGGCATCCGGCCGCGGGATCAACTGGCTCGCCAGTCCGGCCTGGAGGTCGGGGCGCGCGGTGGCATCGAAGTGGACCTGGGCTGCCGGACGAGCGACGAGAGCATCTACGCCATCGGGGAATGTGCCCTGATCGACGGGCGAATCTGGGGATTGGTCGGGCCGGGCTACACGATGGCCGAGGTGGCCGTCAGCCAACTGCTGGAGTCGGCCGAGCCGACCACCTTCGCCGGTGGGGACCTCTCCACCAAGCTCAAGCTGATGGGGGTGGACGTGGCGAGCTTCGGTGACGCCCTGGCCACCGCCGAGGGAGCACTGGAGGTGGCCGTCACCCATCCGGTCAACGGGACGTACGCCAAGCTGGTCGTCGACGACTCAGCCCAGACGATCCTGGGCGGCGTGCTCGTGGGCGACGCCTCCAAGTACGCCGGGTTGAAGACGATGGTCGGGCAGCCGATGAACGGTGATCCGCTGGCTCTCATCTGCGACATCGAGGGTGCCGGCGGCGGTTTCACCCTCTCCGACGACGCCCTGGTCTGCTCCTGCGAGAACGTCACGAAGGGCGCCATCTGCTCCTCCATCGTCGATCAGGGCCTCACCGACGTGGCCGGCATCAAGGCCTGCACCAAGGCCGGCACCGGCTGCGGCTCCTGCGTACCGCTGCTGAAGACCCTCCTCGCCGAGACCGGGGTGGAGGTCTCCAAGGCGCTCTGCGAGCACTTCGCGATGAGCCGGGCCGAACTCTTCGACATCGTCCGGGTACGCGGGCTGAAGACCTTCAGCGACATCGTCAGCGCGCACGGCAGCGGGCGCGGCTGCGACATCTGCAAACCGGCCGTCGCCTCCATCCTGGCCAGCCAGAACAACGGCCACATCCTGGACGGTGAGCAGGCCGCGCTGCAGGACACCAACGACCACTTCCTGGCCAACCTCCAGAAGGACGGCACGTACTCGGTGATTCCGCGGGTGGCTGGCGGCGAGATCACGCCGGAGGGGCTCATCGTCATCGGTGAGATCGCCCGTGACTACGGGCTCTACACGAAGATCACCGGCGGCCAGCGGATCGACATGCTCGGTGCCCGGGTGGAGCAGCTGCCCGACATCTGGCGGCGTCTGGTCGATGCCGGTTTCGAGTCCGGCCACGCCTACGGAAAGTCGCTGCGGACGGTGAAGTCCTGCGTCGGATCGGACTGGTGCCGCTATGGCGTGCAGGATTCGGTGACGCTGGCGATCGACCTCGAACTGCGCTACCGCGGGCTGCGTTCGCCCCACAAAATAAAGGCCGGCGTCTCCGGCTGCGCCCGTGAATGCGCGGAGGCACAGAGCAAGGACATCGGCGTCATCGCCACCGAGCACGGGTGGAACCTTTATGTCGGCGGGAACGGCGGCTTCCGGCCTCGGCACGCCGAACTGCTGGCCACCGACCTCGACCGCGAGACGCTCATCCGCACCATCGACCGCTACCTGATGTTCTACATCCGCACGGCGGACCGGCTGCAGCGCACCGCCGGCTGGGTCGAGTCCCTCGGCGACGGCGGCACGGATGCGATCGCGTATCTTCGCGCAGTGATCATCGACGACAGTCTCGGCATCTGCACCGACCTCGACGCCGCGATGGCGGCCCATGTGGGCAACTACGCCGACGAGTGGCGGGGCGTGCTGGAGGATCCACAGCGGCTCAGTCGCTTCGTCTCCTTCGTCAATGCGCCCGGCACCCCCGACCCGAGCATCTCCTTCCGTGAGGAGCGCGGCCAGATCCGGCCCGCCCCGCAGACGCCACTGCTTCAGATCCTCGAGGGGGCCTCCCGATGAGCACGTCTACCGTCGTTGAGATCGGCGAATCCGCTGCTGCGTCGGCGGATTGGCGGCCGGTCTGCGAACTGGCCCAGCTGCAACGGGAGCGGGGAGTTGCCGCGCTCTTCGGGGCGACACAGCTGGCAATCTTCCGCACCCACGACGATTCCCTCTACGCGATAGGGAATATCGACCCCTTCACCGGTGCCGCTGTGCTCTCGCGGGGCATCGTCGGCAGTCGGGGTGACCTCGCCACTGTGGCGTCACCGCTGCACAAGCAGGTCTTCGATCTGGCCACCGGCCACTGCCTGGACAACGGTGATGTGTCGGTGCCCAGCTACCCGGTCCGTCTCCGCGGCACGATGGTCGAGGTGATGGTGGCCCAGACGTCGACGCGCCCGGCCCGCGGGGATGAGCTGCGCCAACCGTGAGTTCATCGCTGGCCCAGATCGCGTCAGTGCCGCCGCTCGCGGGCTACACGGTGGCCATCACGGCATCCCGGCGACGGCGGGAGTTCGGCGCGGCACTGGAGCGTCAGGGCGCGACGGTCGTCTATGCCCCCGCGGTACGGATCATCCCGCTCTCCGACGATGTGCTGCTGCGCGAAGCGACCCAGCACTGCCTGGCCCGGGGCGTGGATATCGTCGTCGCCACCACCGGCATCGGGCTGCGCGGTTGGATCGAGGCGGCGGAGGTCTGGGGCATCGGCGAGCAACTCCTGGAGACGATCGCCCACGCCGAACTCATCGCCCGCGGCCCGAAGGTGCGTGGCGCGGTGCGGGCGGCCGGCCTCACCGAAGCCTGGGCGCCGGAGTCAGAGTCGACGATCGAGGTGCTCGCCCATCTCGGCGAGCGCTCCCTGCACGGCAAGCGGATCGCGGTGCAACTGCACGGCGAGCCCCTCTCCTGGTTCCTGGACGCGCTTCGGGCCCACGGTGCTGAGGTCATCGAGGTGCCGGTCTACCGCTCGGTGCTGCCCGAGGATCTCGCCCCGCTCGTGCGTCTCATCGGCACCATCGTCGGCCGCGGCGTCGATGCCGTCGCCTTCACCAGCGCGGCGGCGACGGCCAACCTGCTGAAGGTGGCCGAGACGGTGAGCCTCGCCGAGACGATCACCGCATTGAGCACCGACGTCCTCGCCGCCTGCGTAGGCCCGGTCACCGCGGCACCGCTCACCGCGCACGGGATCCGGGTGGCGCAGCCGCAGCGCTTTCGCCTGGGAGCACTGGTGAAGACGATCGTCGACGAACTGCCGGCCAGCCGTGGCCGCAGCATCGTCTCGGCCGGGCGGGCCATCGAGATCCGTGGGCAGGCGGTGCTCCTGGACGGCAAGCTGGTGCCGGTCGGCGGTACCGGTATTGCGCTGCTGCGACGGCTGGCCGACCATCCGGGACGAGTGGTTCCCCGCGATGAACTGCTCTGCGCCCTCCCCGGCGGCGGAACCGATCCGCACGCGGTGGAGGTGGCGATCGGACGTCTGCGGGCTAGTCTCAGCGATCCACGTATCGTCGAGACGGTCGTCAAACGCGGGTATCGCCTCTGCAGCTAGGCGCGCGCCCTTTCGTCAGGTTGTGGCCAGGCCCGCGACCAGTGCCCAGCAGGTGATCGCCGAGCCGACGGTGGTCCAGTAGCCGTATTTCTCGTAGATCGCGGCGGCCTGCGTGGTCTCCTCGGCCAGCGTGGCCGCGTCCATCTGCGGGTCGGACGCATTGCGGACGCTCACCCAGGGCGGCGGGTTCTCCAGGTCGGAGCAGGCCAGCCCCAGCGCCGCGTCGTCCATCTCGACCACCCGGGCGTCGGGCTGGAAGGTCCTCAGCCCGTAGTGATCCTTGGCGTCGTCGAAGGCGAAGAAGTCGGTCGAGAGGACCGACGCCGGAGCATGCGGCGTGTCGGTGACGATGCTCGGGTTGCGCGCGGCGGCCGGCAGATGTGCCGCATTCACCGGGATCAACTTCGTGTTCGCGGTGTGGAAGTGCGAATGTGACGGCTGCTTGCCGGTGCTGCGGTACGAGGCAGTTGCCCACGAATCATGGGCGAAACGCTTGGTGGCATCCCACCGGACCCGTGAACTGACGATCACGTCCCCGAGCAGCGTCTCCGCCCCCACGCCGCCGGCCGTCCCGGTGGTGATCACCAACCGAGGCTGAACCTGACCGATCAGCTGCCGCCAGAGCGCCCGGATGGGCAGGTCGGGGCCATCGGTGGAGGGGTGCAGATCTGACTTCATCAGCACGACGCTGAGACCCCCGATACGGGTCATCGTCCAGATTCCGGCCTGATCCTTACCCGGCATCAGCGACGGGGCGCCCTTCTGTACCGACTTCTTAAGCTCGTCCCAGCCATTGCGGTAGCGGGTCCAGGCCGCGGTCGGGCGGCCGGGGGTGAGCACGTCGGCCAGCGCCTCGCCCTCAGCCACGGTGTAGGTGACGATCAGCGCGTCGGCCTTCGGCAGCGGGTCGGTGTCGGCCGGCGGCGG
Organism: Frankineae bacterium MT45; assembly: GCA_900100325.1. Lineage (NCBI taxonomy): Bacteria > Bacillati > Actinomycetota > Actinomycetes > Frankiales > Frankineae bacterium MT45. The sequence continues at coordinate 606,664 of LT629697.1, read as the reverse complement.
ATTCAGCGTCATCGGCATCGGCGCGAATCCGGCCGGCCATGGGATCGGGTCGGGGTGCAGCGCGGCGACCAGGGCCTGCGCCTGCTCCGTGTCAGGCGCAACGGCGAAGCGGTACTCCGACGCCGCCTTCGGGTCGAAGTCGATGATGTGACGGGCAACGGCGGCCGCGTCAACATCCAGTTCTGGCAAGACAGTTGTGGTCACGATCAGTCCCCTCGATCCGAACGGCTGTCAGCAAGAGGCGCGACGCGCCTCGACTGATACCACCCGACCGACCGCCGGCGCTCAGTAGACGTCGCGCAGGTACCGCTTCTCGGCCGACAGTTGCTTGACATACGTGTCGGCGGCGTCAGCACTCAGACCGCCGTGACGGGCGACGATCTCGCGCAACGCCTGGTCGACGTCCTTGGCCATCCGGGACGCGTCGCCGCAGACGTAGAAGTGCGCCCCCTCCTCCAGCCAGGCGTAGAGCTGGGCGCCATGCTCGCGCATCCGGTCCTGGACGTAGATCTTGGCCCGCTGATCACGGGAGAAGGCCAGGTCCAGCCGGGTCAGCAGACCCTCACGCTGCAGCTCCGACAGCTCGCTTCGGTAGTAAAAGTCGGTCCCTTCTCGCTGCTCGCCGAAGAAGAGCCAGTTCTGCCCTCGGTGCTCCCGGGCCCGCCGTTCAGCCAGGAATCCCATGAACGGCGCCACGCCGGTGCCCGGCCCGACCATGATCATCGGCGTCGAGGAGTCGGCTGGTGGCTTGAAGTGCTTGGCCCGCTGCACCATCACCGGAACCTCCTGCCCATCGGGTGCATCGGCCAGGAAGGTTGAGCAGACACCCTTACGCCACAGGCTCTGCTGGTTCTCGTAACGGACCACCGAGACGGTGATCTGAGCGGAGAACGGGTCGGTCAGCGGGCTCGAGGAGATCGAGTAGAGGCGGCGCTGCAGCCGCTTGAAGACCTCGCACCACTCACTGGCCGTGGCCTTCACCGGAAATTCGGCCAGCACGTCAACCGCCTGCCGGGCCCAGAGCCACTGGTTGAGCGCGTCTCGGGCCGCCGGACGCAGCAACTGCTGCAACGTCCGATCACGTGAGCGATCAGCAATGAATCTCAGCAGTTCTTGCGTCGGCTTGGCGATCTCCAGGGACGTCTGCAGCGCCTGCGCAAAGGAGAGCGCCCCGACCCCGGGGATCTCCACCGGTTCACTGCCGGCCATCCCGGTGGCGTCCAGCCACTCGGCCACCAGCCGCGGGCAGTTCTGCGGCATGACCCCTAGCGCGTCGCCGGCCTCGTAGCTGAGTTCGGTCCGGTTGAGATCGAAGGTGAACTGACGCACCTCCTTCTGGGCGCCGGGGAGGCTGAGCAGTCGGTTCGCCGAGAGCACAGCACGCTCGGTCGAACCGCGGCCGCTGACGGTGGGGCGGCCAGCAGCATCCCCGGACGCTGCAGGATCAGCCGCGGCTGCGCCACCGGCTGTTTCGGGACTCTCCTGCTGCAGCGAGCGGATCGCCTCCTCGAGCCAGCCGCTGGCCTGCTCGTCGAAGTCCGGTTCGCAGTCAACCCGGGGCATCAGGCGTAGCGCACCGAGCTCGTCCAAGCGCTGGTCGATCTTGCGGCCGTGGCCGCAGAAGTCGTCGTAGCTCGAATCACCGAGGGCCAGCACCGCGTACCGAATGCCGTGCAATTTCGGGAGATCGGCCGCAGTCAGCGCACTCCAGAAGGCCGCTCCATTGTCGGGCGACTCACCGTCGCCGAAGGTACTGGTGACCACGAGGAGGTCGGTTCGCGGGGTGAGGGTGGCTGGATCGCAGTCGTCCATCGCCAGCAGTCGCGCCGCCCGCTGCAGGCCGGCACTGATCCGCTCGGCCGCGCTCGCCGCCAGCTCCTCGGCGTTCCCGGTCTGCGAGGCCCAGACGATGAGCACCTCGCGGCTGGTCGAGTGAGCTTCGCCTACGGGCTCCTCGGGCCGCTGCGGCAGTCGCGAGTAGCGGCCGGCGAGCATGCCGTTGACCCAGAGCGCCCGCTCCGGGTCGAACGGGGCGCCCGGCGGGAGCACCGGAACGCCGCTCACATCGGGGTCACTGATCGTCAGGGCGGCCAGGAACCCGCTGAGATAGGTGCGCTGATCATCCGAGAATTCCGGCGGGTTGAGTGAGTCCAGCGCGACCAGCCGCGCCAGCTCGCGCGTCTCCAGGGCGTCACTAATGCTCAGGTCAGCGGTAGCGACCGGCGCCGATGCCGGCACCTCCGCCACCGTCGGTCGCTCCACGGCACCTCCGACCCGAGTCAGGCTCACCGCGCAGGCCTTGAACTCGGGCTGGAAGGAGATCGGGTCGACCGCGTCGTTGGTGACCGCATTGACGCTCAGGTACTCACCGAAGACATCGTTCCAATGGAAGGGGGTGAAGCAGTTCCCCGGACGCACCCGATCACTGACGGCGGCCGGCAGCACCGCCCGTCCCCGTCGCGACGCGAGTTCCACCTGGTCGCCGTCGACGACGCCGAGGAGTGACGCATCATCCGGGTGCAGCTCGATGAAGGGCCCCGGGTTGAGCTTGTTCAGCTTCGGGACCCGTCCGGTCTTGGTGAGGGTGTGCCACTGATGCTGCAGGCGCCCGGTGTTCAGCACGAATGGGTAGGAATCATCGGGTAGTTCGGCCGGCGGCAGGTGCGGACGTCCATGAAAGACGGCCCGTCCGCTCGGGGTGGCGAAGGCCAGCCGGGGCGCGGTGCCGTCGTCGCGGGCCTGCAGGTGCTGGCTGACGCCGTCGTTGAGGTAGCGGATCGGACTCCGATCACTCAGTGAACCCGGGGCACTGGGCCACTGCATCGGAGTGTCACGCAGGCGCTGGTAGCTGATGCCGCGCAGGTCATGCCCGGTCTTCGGGTTCCAGGTCCGCCGTATCTCGTCGAAGATCTCCTCGGCGCAGGTGTAGGAGAACCCGTCCTGGTAGCCGAGTTCACAGGCGATCCGGGCGATGATCTGCCAGTCGGGAAGCGCCTCGCCCGGTGGGTCGGCCGCCGGACGCAGCAGGGTCACGTTCCGCTCCGAGTTCACCATCACCCCCTCAGACTCGGCCCACATCGCGGCCGGTAGCACCACGTCGGCGTAGGCGTTGGTCTCCGTCTCGGCGAAGACATCCTGGGTGATGACGAGCTCGGCCGCCTCCAGCCCGTCGATGACGGTCTTGCGATTGGCGACTGAGGCAACCGGGTTCGTGCAGATGATCCAGCAGGCTTTGATGGCGCCGGCCGCCAACTGCTCGAACATGTCGATGGTCCCGGTGCCGACATCGGTGCGCAGAGTGCCGGCCGGGACTCCCCAGAGTTCTTCGATGAAGGCGCGCTCCTCGGCCACCGCGACCGACCGCTGTCCGGGCAGCCCCCCGCCCATGTACCCCATCTCCCGTCCGCCCATCGCGTTCGGCTGGCCGGTGAGGGAGAAGGGGCCGCTCCCCGGACGGCAGATCGCCCCGGTTGCGAGGTGGAGGTTGCAGATCGCGTTGGTGTTCCAGGTGCCGTGGGTGCTCTGGTTTAGGCCCATCGTCCAGCAGGTCATCCACTCGCCGGCCTCGCCGATCCACTGCGCGGCCTGGCGCAGCTGCTCGATCGGGATGCCGGTGACCTCGGCGACGACCTCCGGCGGGTAGTCGGCCAGGAACTCCTCCATCGCCTCCCAGCCCTCGGTGAACTCGTCGATGAACTCCCGATCGACGTGCCCAGCGGCGACGAGCAGGTGCAGCAGACCGTTGAGGAGGGCCAGGTCGGTCCCCGGACGGATCTGCAGGAAGAGGTCGGCCTTCTCGGCCGTGGCGTTGCGCCGCGGGTCGACGACGATCAGCTTGGCCCCCGCCTTGACCCGATCGAGCAGGCGCAGGAAGAGGATCGGGTGGCAGTCGGCCATGTTGGCCCCGATGACGAAGAAGAGGTCCGCCCGGTCGAAGTCCTGGTACGACCCGGGTGGCCCGTCCGAGCCGAGCGAGGTCTTGTACCCGGTGCCGGCACTGGCCATGCAGAGTCGGGAGTTCGACTCGATCTGGTTGGTGCCGATGTAGCCCTTCGCCAGCTTGTTGGCCAGATACTGCGCCTCGGTCGTCATCTGCCCCGAGACGTAGAGGCAGACCGCGTCCGGGCCGTGCTCATCGAGGAGGCGGCGCAGCCGGCTCGCGACCTGGCTGATCGCCGCATCCATCCCGACGGCGGTGGGCTCCTCGCCACGAGCCGGCCGCACCAGCGCCTGGGTCAGCCGTCCGGGGGCGGCGAGCATGTCGGCCGTGGTGGCGCCCTTGGTGCAGAGACGCCCGAAATTGGCGGGGTGCGACTTGTCGCCGGTGGCTTTGATGACGCGCCGGACCCCGTCGTCGTCGGTAGCAACGTCGAGCACCATGCCGCAGCCGACGCCACAGTAGGAGCAGACGGTCTTGACGCTGGTGGCCGGCGCACGCTGGCTTACCCTCGTCATTCGCACCTCGCTCCGCTGCCCACTGCAGAGCAAGGTATGTCGAGGGCGTTACGCGAAGGTCACTCTCGCCGGTACGGACGGGTTTCCATCTCCTCACCAGCACCGGCGGCCACTGTGAGGGCGAATCTGGCTTGGGTCAGAGCACCGTCGAGAGTGCCATGACAAAACTGAAACCGACCACGGAGACTGCGGTCTCCATCACTGACCAGCTCTTGAACGTCTGGCCAATGCTGAGCCCGAAGAGCTCCTTCACCAGCCAGAATCCGGCGTCATTGACGTGCGAGAAGAAGAGCGAACCGGAGCCGATGGCCAGCGCCAGTAGCGCTGCGTGCGTCGAGCTCAGGTCGGTGGCCAGTGGTGCGACGATCCCGGCCGCGGTGATAGTCGCCACCGTCGCCGAACCGGTGGCCAGCCGCAGCGCGACCGCGATCAGGTAGCCGAGGACCAGCACTGAGATGTTCGCTCCGTTGGCGAACTTGGCCACGCTGCCACCCACCCCGGCGCCGATGAGGGTCTGCTTGAAACCGCCACCGGCCCCGACGATGAGCAGCACCGCAGCGATCGGGCCGACACTGGCCCCGATCCGGCTCGAAATGGAGTTGCCGGTGAAGCCGACGGCGTACCCGAAGGTCACCATGGCCAGCAGCACTCCGAGGGTGAGGGCGACCAACGGCTCACCGACGAAGTCGAAGAAGACGCGCACCGGTGGCGGGTTCTTCGGATCGGCGTCCCAGACGACGTCGGCCACCGCCTTGCCGAGCATGAGCATCACCGGAAAGAGGATCGTCAACAGCGTCACCAGAAACGATGGCGGCCGCTTCACGTCTTCGCTCTGCGTCTTGCCTTTGGTGGTGTCGACGCCACCGGCCAGCGCGGGTGGGTCGACCGGAACCCAACGCGTGATCGGGATGGCCAGCAACGGCCCGCAGATGACGACGGTCGGGATCGCGATGAGCAGCCCGAGGGCGAGCGTGATGCCGAGCTGTGCGTGCACCGCGCTGATCGCGATCAACGGCCCGGGGTGCGGTGGGACCAGGCCGTGCAGGGCCGACAGGCCGGCCAGGGCCGGGATCGCCACGCGCATCAGCTTCAACTTCGCGCGCTGCGAGACGAGCACGATCACCGGCAGGAGCAGCACCAGCCCGATCTCGAAGAACATCGGCAGACCGATGATGACGGCCACCAGCGACATGGCCCACGGCACCAGCTTCGGCGGCGTCCGGGAGAGCAGCGTATCGATGATCTGATCGGCGCCGCCGGAGTCGGCCAGCAGTTTCCCGAGCATGGCACCGAGCGCGATCAGCAGGCCGACCTCCTGCAGGGTGGCCCCGACGCCGGCCTCGAAGTTCGTGACGATCTTCGCCGCCCCCACCCCGGCGGCGAACCCGACGAAGGCCGATCCGAGCATCAGGGCCAGAAAGGGGTGCATCTTCAGGACGGTGATGAGCAGCACGATGATCGCGATGCCGAGGACCGTCACGATGATCAGCCGGGTGTCATGGGAGTTCCACGGTTCTGTCGCCTGCCCGGCGGCGACGGTGGCGTCCGCGAACGTCAGTGCACTCATGTCGGCTCCGTTCAATCGTCCTGCGGTAGGGGTGCGAGGCTCAGCCGCTTCACGATCTCGGCGGCCTCGCGTTGCGGTGTCTCACCGACGCTGACCGTCAACGACCGCTCGTCCGGGGTCGGCGGCTCAAGGGTCTCGAACTGCGACTGAAGCAGCGAGGAGGGCATGAAGTGGCCGTGCCGGGCGGTGAGCCGGGCCGCGATCTGGTCGTGCCCGCCGGCGAGCAGGATGAAGATGACCCGATCGCCACGCAGCCGGTCGCGGTAGCGCTTCTTCAGGGCCGAGCAGGTGATGATGCCGGGGCGATTCTGCGCCTCGTGCTGGTGAATCCAGTCGGCGATCGTGTCGAGCCAGGGCCAGCGGTCCTCATCCTCCAGCGGGTGACCGGCCGCCATCTTCGCGACGTTGGCCGGCGGGTGCATGTCGTCCCCCTCGGCCAGCTCCCAGCCGAGCCGCCCGGCCAGAATTCCGGCCACCGTCGACTTCCCGCTGCCGGAGACGCCCATGATCACCAGCACCAGTGGCGGGCGTTCGTCATTCGCAGTCATGGCGTCTCCAGACGTGCCGCCGGATCAGGGCGGCTTCGGGGGTCGCTTTCGAGTCTCGCACTGGCGTGGTGAGCGACGACGGCCGGCAGGCACGAGAGACTGGAGGCCGTGATCGAATTGCGGATCCTGACCACGCAGGACTGGCGCCTCTGGCGGGCGCTGCGCCTTGACGCCCTGGCCGAATCGCCCGGCGCCTTCGGCTCAACCCTCGCCGAGTGGTCCGGACGCGGTGACACCGAGAAACGGTGGCGCCGCCGGCTCAGTTCGGTGCCCTTCAATGTCGTGCTGCTCCTCGACTCCATTCCGGCCGGGATGGTCAGCGGCACCGCTCCCGACGCTGACGGCGTGGTGGAGCTGATCTCGCTCTGGATCGCGCCGTCGGCCCGCGGCCGCGGAGTCGCCGACGCCGCGGTACAGGCGGTGCTGGATTGGGGTGTCAACGCGCCCGCCGTGCGGTTGTCGGTGAAGGAGACGAATACGCCGGCGATCGCGCTGTACCGCCGGCACGGCTTCGAGCTGGCCGGGCCCTCACCCGAGGAGGCCGACGAGGTGTTGATGATCCGTCCGCAGACGCCCACGGTGGCGCCGTAAGTCGCGTGACTCGGCGCCTGCTTCGTGCCAAGGTGCACTCATGGACGAATGGGCTGAGCTGAACCGCCGGCACTGGGACGAGCGGGCGGCGCCGCACGCCGCCTCGGAGAACTACGCATTCAGCCACTTCATCGAGGATCCGGGATTTCTGTCTGAAGTGATCCGCTTCGACCGCCCGCGGCTGGGTGATCTCTCCGGCCTGCGTGGCGTCCACCTGCAGTGCCATATCGGCACCGACACCATCTCGCTGGCCCGTCTGGGCGCCCGCATGACCGGCCTCGACTTCTCCCCCGCCTCACTCACCCAGGCCCGGATCCTGGCCGCCCGCACCGGCAGCCCGACCGACTTCGTGGAGTCCGAGGTCTACTCCGCACCCGACATCCTCGAGGCGGGATCATTCGACCTCGTCTTCACCGGAATCGGGGCGCTCTGCTGGCTGCCCGATATCCGGCGCTGGGCCGAGGTGGTGGCGCGGCTTCTACGCCCCGGGGGTCGTCTGCACCTGCGCGAGGGGCATCCCGTGCTCTGGTCCCTGCAGGACAATCGCGACGACGACCTGCTCGTGATCGACTTCCCCTATTTCGAGCAGGCCAAACCGACGATCTGGGACGAGCCCGGCACCTACGTCGAGACCGACCACCAGTTCGTCCATACGACGTCGGCCGATTGGAGCCATGGGCTCGGCGAGATCGTCACCGCCCTCATGGACGCCGGGCTGGACCTCACGATGCTCGTCGAGCATGACAGCGTCCCCTGGGAGGCGCTGCCGGGTCAGATGGTGAAGCTCCCCAACGGCGAGTTCCGGCTGCGCGATCGGCCGGAGCGGCTCCCGCACACCTACACGCTGCAGGCGGTACGCCGTTAGCAACTCGGCGTCCCTGATAGCTCGGCCTACTCGCCGACCTCGCCGCCGGCGATCTCGGCCACGATGTCGAGCTGCCCGAGGTGCCGGGCGTACTCCTGCATCAGGTGCAGCAGGATCCGCTCCAGCGTGGCCGGTGGCGCGCCGTCCCAGCGCGGGCCGGGCTGGCCGACCGCGGCCAGGTCATGGCTCTGCACGATCTCGCGGGTGCGCAGCCCCTGCGCCTTCAGGGCGGCGATCAGGTCGCTGACGCCCTCATCGCGCGAAACGTGGAAGCGTTCACCGACGCGATCACCCCACGGCCCGGCCACCTCGCGCCCCTCGAAACCCCACTCCAGCCAGCGCATCTCCACAAAAGCCAGGTGTTTCGCCAGCTCGATGGGGGCCCACCCAGTGGGGAGCCGGCTCACCCGCAGTTCGTGGTCAGGCAGCGAGAGCAGCTTGTCGATGACCCGGGAGCGGAAGTAGTCGAGGTAGCGCAGGAGCACTTCAGAGGGTGAGTCGACGGGGTCGGTCGGGGAGGGAAAGGCCGTGATCATGACGCCTAGCATGCCGTGCTTAGGTGGAGGTCATGCAACCGGTTCGCCTGGACGTCCTCGTCAGCGGTGACGTGCAGGGCGTCGGGTTCCGCTGGTGGACTCGCAGCCAGGCCCTCGCTCTCGACCTCCGTGGTTCGGCCCGCAACCTGGCCGACGGCCGGGTGGCCATCCTGGCCGTCGGTTCGGCCGAGAACTGTCATAGATTATTGGAGCTTCTGCGCGGCGGCGACGCGCCAGGGCAGGTGCGGAGCGTCGACGAAAGCTGGCGCGATGCCGATGCGGCCGACGAGTTCGTCGGGTTCGTGACGGGCTAGCCGGCCGCGGTCTGCAGACCGTCCCACGACCAGTGCGGCATCGGCAGTCCGCGCGGCACCTCGACGTCCGGTTCGGAGTAGACGAGAACGTCCGCGACCGCCCACTCCATGTACGCGCGCAAGGCGGCCCGGAACTCGGGGTCCGGTGGCAATCCGGCGTCGTCGGCGGCGGCCACGAAGCAGGCCACGAACCGGCGACCGAGGTCGGTCATGTCGCCGTTGCCCGAGTGCATCTGCTGCACCTCGGACTGGTCGCCCATCGACGCCGAGTAGGTGGCCGGGCCCCCCAGCGCCTCGCCCCAGTAAGCGGCCAGGCGCTCGATGTGCTGCGGGTTCTGATCCGGGTGGGTGAAGGGATGGTTCAGTTCCGGATCGGCCAGGCAGCGCGCGTGATGCGCGGTGGCGAGGGCGAGGAAGGCCGGTGCCCCGCCCGCGAACTCATAGAGCGTCGGACGCATGAGTCCAGCCTGCCACAGCGGGCGGCGGCCGGCCGAAGAAATCCTTGGTCGTTGCGGACGGGAGGTGGTTAGGTCGAGGCATGGCCACCATCCATCGCTATGCCACCGAGGTGAGCTGGAGCGGTTCGACCGGCGCCGGCTACCGCAACTACAGCCGCTCCCACGTCGTCCGTACGCCCCCGGCCACGAACGACCTCGAGGTGAGCGCCGACCCTTCCTTCCTGGGAGATCCGGCGCGGCAGAACCCGGAGCAGTTGCTGGTCGCGGCCGCCGCCTCGTGTCAATTGCTGGCCTTCCTCGCAGTCGCCGCCCGGGCCGGGGTGGACGTTCTCAGCTATACCGACACGGCCGAGGCGCTCATGCCGGTGACCCGGGGCCCGATGCGGATCACGACCATCACGCTGCATCCGCAGATCGTCGTCGCCGCCGGAAGCGACCTGGAACGCATACCCGCCTTCATCGAGCAGGCCCATGAAGAGTGCTACATCGCCAACACCCTCAACGCCGAGATCGTCATAGAACCTCAGATCAGCCAGGCCGAGCAGCAACTCGCCGAGCAGCATCCGGTCGATTCGCCGGTCTGATGCTCACCCGCCCGCCGCTCGGCACGTTCAGCTGCGGGCTCGGCGCGCCGGTGCTCCTCCTGCCCTGGTTCGGTCTGGACGGCACCGTGCTGGCCTCCGCCTTCGAGCCGGCCTTCGGGCAGTTGGAGGGCGTCGCGCTCAACGTCGGGTGGCGCCGCCTCTACCTCGACCTTCCCGGAACCGGCGACTCAGATCCGGTGGCTCCCTCGTCTGACGCCGTACTCGACGCAGTGGAGGAGACCGTCGAGACCCTCCTCGGTGATTCGCCCTTCCTGCTCGCTGGTTGCTCCTACGGCGGGTACCTGGCCAGCGGTCTCGCCCGCCGGCGCCCAGAGCAGGTTCAGGGGATGGTGCTGATCTGCTCCGGGGTGCGGATCCGGCCTGAGACCCGCAATCTCACCGGCGTTCTCCCATCGCGTCCCGAGCCCGGCTGGCTCGACACGACGCCGCCGGAACTGCACGAGCACTTCCGCACCGCAGTCGGGAATCAGACGCAGATCGTTGCTGATCGTCTCGCCGCCGCCTTCGCCCGCAACGCGCCCACCGACGACGCCTTCCTGATGCGTCTGCGCGCCTCGGGGTATCCACTCTCGGACGAGGAGTCGGCCGAGCCCTTCGACGGTCCGGTGGCGCTGCTGACCGGTCGGCGAGACCGGATCGCCGGCTATCGCGATCAGTTCGATGCTCTGGCCCGCTTTCCGCAGGGCGACTACCACTGCCTGCCGAGCGCCGGGCACTACCTGCCCTTCGAGGAACCCGCACTATTCGCAGCCCTTCTCGGCGAATGGCTCCGGCGGCGGCATTAGGTTCGCGGCTAGCTTCGTCCGTTCGGACGTATCACCATCGAGGTGGAGCGCTCTGGTTCTGCATAGCTCTAGTTCTGCTTAGCTCTGGTTCTGCTTAGCTCTCCTTCGGCACAGCTTCTGCGGCGGACTGGAACTGACCGACGTCAACCAACCGGAGACGATGATGGAGAAGAACGAGCAGCCCTGCACCTGCCCCGAATGCACCACGGAGGCGTCCCAACTCGGACGCATCGTGACCGTCTTCGCCCCGTTCTTCGCGATCTTTGCCGGTTGGCTGGCTGGCTTCGTCGGAAAGAACGTCCCCGGCGTGGCGCTGGACCCGAGCCAGATCGCCGCCTTCATGCTGACCGCGACCACCGCCGTGCTGAGCACCACTTGGAAGTGGATGCAGGGGTGGCAGCAGCACGAACTCCTTGTCTCGCAGGGGAGTGTCGCTCCGCGCCGCCACGTCCACAATGCGACCTGTCCGGTGACGCAGTCGGTGGCCACCGCGAAGTCGCGTAGCGTTCGCCGCGCTGCGCGGAAGGGACGGGCCCCCAGCGACTCGACCCATACCGCTGCCGCAAGCGCCGCCTCGACCACCTCGACCACTGCGCCGACAGCGGTCAACGAACAGTCCCCGTTGCCGTCGGTTGATCCGTGGCAGCTTGAGCTGCAGCCCGTCTGACTCCGCGCCGATTCTCGCGGCCGATACCCGCTGCCGATTCTCAGGGCGTTGCGGAAATGGCGATCATCCCGTTGTCGACGACCGCGGCGCCGACCGGAACCAGGCGCTGAGCAATCTCCACGAAGGCAACGAGGTACTGCTCGTCGCCGTTGGCCCCAGCCGCCGCCGTCACCGGGGCCACTGGGGTCGCCGGCACTACCTCCAGCGTGAAGACCCGGCTGTTCGGGTCGAAGAGGAGTCCGGTGACGCGCGGGGCCAGCACGCTCAATCCGGTCGGCTCACGGAAGACCAGCAGCGCGTCGGCGGCGGGCAGGGCCGGTGGCAGCACGGAGCCGGGCGAGCACCAGGATTGGGCCTCATCGGCCTCGAAGATCACCCGGTTCGTCCGCACTGCCGACCCGAGCGCCGGAGCGCAGGTGGCCCACAATTTCCAGGCCGCTATGGCGTGAATGGCCAGGGCACGGCTGGCCGGCGCGCAGCCGGACGCCCCACCCGCTAGCGCGCAGAGCACCACGGCGGCGGCCAGGCAGCGGGACGGGCGGCGCATAGGCACCTTCGAGTGGCGGCGGCGGGTGGATCAGGGGGACGCGGAGTCCGGCCGAGGCGACACTTCGAAGGTAGATCGCCGAGGCGTGCCTGGGAAGCGGCTCCACCAGCTCGTCGCTCACACCGGCGGCCGGAGGCTCAGACCTGGCCAACCCGGGCCGGACCGAGCAGCAGCGTCGCGGCGCGAACCGCAACCTCGCTGACGCGGCGCGGATCACCGCCATCCTCGACGACGGTCGCGATGAGCTCGCGGATACCACCGAGGAGCAGCGTCGCCGTCTCGCGAGACATCGGCTCTACCCCGTCACGTCGAAATTGGTCGTTGTCGGCCAGTTGCACCAGGAGATCCACGGTCGTCTCGAGGGCACTCCGCTGCAGTTCGTGAGCGATCGCGCCCAGCGCGGGGAGTTCCCGGATCCAGCTGAGGGTGATCTCCGGTTCGGAGACGACGGCCGCGATGTAGGCCTCGATCGCCCGGCGGATCTGGGTCTCCCGGGGGGCAGCGGTGTCGACCGCGCCGGCGATCTGCCGCTTCATCAGTTCGTTCACCGTCTGTAGCAGTGCGATGTAGCACTCCTCGCGGCTGGCGAACTCGGCGTAGAAGGTGCGTCGTGACGTCCGAGCATGCCGGACGATGTCGGCGACGGTCGTCTCCCGGAAGCCCTTCTCACGGATCGAGGCGGCGAGCCCGTCCAGGAGTCGGTGCCGGAAGGACCCCGGCTGATCGTGACCGGTCGACCAGGGGCGCGCGGAGTGCTCGAAGCCCGTGGTGTCAACCTCGGCGGTCACGCGTCCACGGGCTGTCACAGGGAATACGCTATCCGATCTGCCCGGTCTGTGGTGTTGTCCGGTCAGTGTTGCGGCGAGCGAGCCTTCCCCTGTTTCCGCGGCTTGTCTCCGATGCTTGTTCCCGCCCGGTACGCTGGCGTACCATCGTCAGCGAGGAGGCATCATGACCCAGCTCGTCCCCACCGAAGGCGCCGTTCACCACTCGCCGGCCCTCCCGCCCGGCCCGCCGCTGCCCCGGGCGGCGATGGGCCTCGCCTTCCTCGCCAACCGGCGACGCGCGCTGCGGTGGCTGCGCAACCGCTACGGCCCGGCCTTCACGCTCGACCTGCCGATGTTCGGTCGCTCGGTGGTCATCAGTGATCCGGCTCTGGTGAAGCAGCTCTTCATGACCAGCCCGGAGATCGCCGGCACCGAGCAGCCGAACCTCGGCCAGGTTCTCGGACCCAACTCCTTCTTCAATCTCGACGGAAAAGCTCACCTGCGGCAGCGCAAGCTGCTGGTGCCGCCGTTTCATGGCAAGCGCATGCAGGCTTATGAGGCGATCATTGAGGAGGAGACCCTGATCGAAGCGGCCAATTGGCCGATCGGCGAGGAGTTCCAGACGCTCGCGCCGATGATGCGCATCACGCTGAACGCGATCCTGCGTGCGGTCTTCGGCGCCGAGGGTGCCGAGTTCGAGTCGCTGCGGGTGCTGCTGCCCAAGCTCGTCGAATTGGGTTCCCGGCTGATGTTCATCCCGCTGCCCCGCTCCGGCCGATGGCGGTGGACCCCATGGGGACGTTTCGCCGCGTACCGCCGGGAATTCGACGTCATTCTCGACGCCCTGATCAGCAAGGCGACGGCTGATCCCGCCTTCGACGAACGAGGTGACGTCCTCGCCATCATGCTGCGTAGTACCTACGACGACGGCACGTCGATGAGTCGCGCCGAGATCGCCGACCAGCTCCTGACGATGCTCGCCGCAGGGCACGAGACGACGGCCACGACCCTGGCCTGGGCGATCGAGCGCCTGCGTCGCCACCCCGACATCCTGGCCCGGCTGGTGACGGAGGCCGATGAGGGCGGTTCGCAGCTACGGCAGGCGACGATCCTCGAGGTGCAGCGAAACCGCTCGGTGATCGACTTGACCGCCCGCCGCGTCCTGGCCCCGACGATGCCCCTCGGGGAGTGGACGATTCCCCACGGGTGCACGGTGATGGTCGGCATCGATCTGATCCACCATGACAATGCGGTCTTTCCGAACGCGGCCGTCTTCGACCCGGACCGATTCCTCGGCGTGCATCCGGACAACTACTCGTGGGTCCCGTTCGGCGGCGGGACGCGGCGCTGCATCGGCGCAGCCTTCGCGAACATGGAGATGAACGTCGTGCTCCGCACTCTGTTCCGGGAGTTCGAGCTGGTGCCGACGGGCGAGCCGGACGAACGTTGGCACTCACGCGGTGTTGCCTTCGCTCCGGCCAAGGGTGGACGGGCCGTCGTGAAGCGGGGTCGGCGCCGCGCAACCTGTTAGTCACTCCCAGTGATTCATTAGGCAAAGTTCTCGCGAACAGGTAACTGGTCAGTAGCATGGCTGAAACCAGAGCACCCGCGAGACCGGGATCACCGCACCAGGGGAGGACCAGCGGAGTATGGCAGGCCGGCATAGCGCCCCAGTCGGGTCAGGAGGTTCGACGCCCTCCCGCGGGGCCGAGAACGGGCCCGAACTGCCCCCGCGATCAACCCGCCGCGACCGGCACGCTCGCTCCGGGCGATCCGGCCGACGCGCTCGATCCCGCCGCCGGCAGTCGCTCATCGGCGGCGGTGTCGTGGCCCTGCTGGTCTTGGCCACCGCCGGTTACTTTGCCATCGGGCACGACGACGGGGCCACAGCCGCAAGTCGGGCCCCGGTCAAGAAGCCGTGCACCGGCACCCTCAGCGTCCCGGTCGTGGTGACCGCCGAGCTCCTCCCGGCTGTGCAGGCGCTGGCCAACAAGTGGACGGCCAGCAAGCCGTCGATCCACGGCGCCTGCGCTCAGGCGGCGGTGACGGTGCAGGACCCGTCGTCAGCGATACGCGATCTCTCCTCGGTGGCCGCTCCCACGGTCTGGCTGCCGGACTCCACGACATGGAGCAGCAAGCTCGCAGCGCTGCGGCCGTCACTGGTGAAGCAGGTCGGCTCAGTCGGCACATCACCGCTGGTCGTCGCCGCCCCGGCGTCGAGCAGCGCGGCGATCACCGCCGAGGCGCAGGCCGGCTGGAAGGGCGTCCTGGCCGGCAGCGTCCCGATCTCCATCTCCGACCCTGACACCTCCGGCACCGGAGCGCTCATCACCACGACGGCGGCGACGCAGGCCGGCGCAGTCCCCGGTTCGCAGGCCCAGGTGGTGGGCCTCTTCATGCGGATGCAGAACGCGCCGCTCACCTCGCCGACCGACGGCTTCGCCAGCCTGAAGGCGCACCCGAGCAGCGCGGCCGCCTTCGTAACCAGCGAACAGCAGGTCTTCTTCGCCAACCAGCAGGCCGGGGAGGTGCTGGCCAAGCCCATCTACCCGGCCGGACTGGCCACCCTCCTCGACTACCCGATCGTCACGGTCGGCTCGAGCAACGCCTCCGCCATCGGAACCGCCGGCGCCGCCGCCTTCGCGAAGACGCTCAGCTATACGGGTGCGCAGGCGCGCTTCGCCGCCCTCGGCCTCCGCAACACCAAGGGCGATCCGCTGCAGGGCCAGGCATCGATCCTCGGCGAGGCGTCCCCGGCCCTCGACCCGGCGCCGGCCCCGTCGACCGATCTGCAGGGTCTGGCCGGACGCCTCTGGCAGGCCGCCCTCAAACCGTCACACATGCTCTCGGTGATCGACGTCTCGGGTTCGATGAACGACCCGGCCGTCCCCGGCGGGAGTTCGAAGATCCTGATCGCCTCCCAGGCGACGCAGGAGGCGACCAACGTCGTCCCGCCAAGTTGGACGGTCGGCCTCTGGGTCTTCTCGACCAAGGCGCCACCGGCCAACCCGTGGACCGAACTCGTCCCCCTCGGAGTCGTCGGCCAGAATCGCCAGCAGCTGCTCGCCGCAGACCGTTCGCTGCCCCAGCAGACCGGCGGGAACACCGCCCTCTATGCCACCGTCCTGGCCGCCTTCGCCGACAGCAGCCAGCACTACGACCCGAAGGCGGTCAACGTCGTCGCGCTGCTAACCGACGGCTCGAACGTCGACCCGAACAGCAGCACGACGCTGGCCGACGTATTGGCTACGCTGAAGCAGCAGTACAACCCGGCCAAGCCGGTTCGCATCGTGACGATCGGCTTCGGCCATGACGCCGACACCGCCGCCCTGAAGCAGATCTCGGACGCGACCGGCGGCCAGTCGTATCAGGTGAACGACCCGTCGCAGATCGGTGGGGTCCTCCTCGACGCGATCGTCGCCAACAACACCTGAGCGAGCCGGGCTCACGAGAGGCGACGCATGTCCCACGAGCACGACTCCGATAGCGACGACAACAACGACTCCAACAACCAGGACGGCGGCAGCGACAACCGCAATGGCGGCGGCGAGCAGGGCTTCCTCAGCGAACTGTGGGACGCCGTCTCCCCCCGGACGGTGGCCCTGGTCGTCGGGGTGCTGGCGCTGCAGTTGGGGTTCATCCTCTCCTACGTAGGGGCCTTCCACGCGCCGCGGCCGCACAGCATTCCGGTCGCACTCGTCGCCCCAGCGTCGACCTCGGCGCAGCTCGTCGCGAAGCTCAACGCGATCGAGGGGAGCCCGATCAAGGTGGACGCGGTCGAGACCGAGGCCGTCGCTCGCCAGAAGATCCTGGACACCTCCCGCTCCGGCGCGCTCATCGTCGACCCGACCGGCAAGCAGGATCGCCTCCTCATCGCCTCCGGTGGAGGGACATCGGTCGCTTCCGCCGTCGAGCAGGTCGTGCAGCAGGCTGAGGCCAGCCAGCAGCGCACCGTCGCCGTAGAGGACGTCGTTCCGCTGCAGTCAGGGGACGGACGTGGCCTCACCGGCTTCTATCTCGTCATCGGCTGGATCGTCGGCGGCTACCTGGTCGCCGCCCTGCTCGGCGTCTCGAAGGGCGCCCGGCCGGCAACCCCTCGTCGTGCCCTCATCCGGCTGCTGGCCGTCGCGCCGTACGCGATCGCCTCCGGATTCGGCGGCGCCCTCATCGTCGACCAGATCCTCGGCGCGCTCACCGGACACTTCGTCGCGCTCTGGTGGCTCGGCGCCCTCATCGTCTACGCAAGTGCAGCCGTCACGATGGCATTCCAGGTGCTCTTCGGCGTGCTCGGTATCGGTATCACCGTGCTCGTCTTCGTGGTCCTCGGCAACCCGAGCGCCGGCGGGGCGTACCAGCCGTCACTGCTGCCCCCGTTCTGGCGAGCCATGAGCTTCCTGCTCCCGAACGGTGCCGGCACCGACACCGTACGTCGGATCGTCTACTTCGACGGGGTGGGGATCGGCTGGCATCTGCTGGTGATCGCCGCCTACGCGATCGGCGGAACGGCGGTTGCCCTGGGTGCGTCACGGGCGCATCAGCGCCGCGCGCTGGCCGGCGATCGGGAGACCGGTCTGCTGGTCTAACGGCCGGGGGCGGCGCTGCGCACCGGAAGTGCCAAGATGGACGAATGGCCCTGGTTCGAAAGATCGCCCGCCCGCTGCTCGCCTCCCTCTTCATCGTCGGGGGGATAGATGCCATCCGCCATCCGGATGCCAAAGCGCCCGCCGCCGAAGGGGTAGCCGGGGGCATGGTCGGACAGATTCCCGGCATCACGACCACCGAGCAGTTGGTGCGCCTCGACGGTGCGGCGAAGGTGGTCGGCGGGATTGCGCTGGCCAGCGGCACCTTCCCGCGGCTCGCTTCGCTCGGGCTGGCCTGCAGCCTGGTGCCGACGACAGTGGCCGGTCACGCGTTCTGGGCCGAGCAGGACCCGACCCGACGGGCCACCCAGCGGCTGCAGTTCATCAAGAACGCCAGCGTCCTCGGCGGCCTGCTCCTGGCCGCGGTCGACACCGAGGGGAAGCCGTCAATCGGCTGGAGGGCGCGCCGCACAGCCCGTGAACTGCGGCGCAGCGCGCAGTCGGCCGGCGCCGCGATCGGCGACAGCACACACTCCTTCACCCAGTCGGCGAGTCAGCTCCTTCCGCTGTAGCCCGCCGTAAGTATCCTTTCTGGGTGGCGAGCGTCCCCGACCCGAACGAGGCGATCCAGGCGGTCGCCCTCTGCAAGAACTACGGTCGACGCCCGGCCCTGACCGACGTGAATCTGCGCGTCGAGGTGGGAGAAGTCTTCGGATTTCTCGGGCCGAACGGGGCTGGTAAGTCCACCACAATCCGCGTACTCCTCGACCTGCTCCGCCCGACATCGGGTGAGGTGACGCTCTTCGGCCGGTCGCCACGAGCCGACGGCTCAGCCCTGCGACGGCGGATCGGCTACCTACCCGGCGACTTCGTCATCTACGGACGGCAGAGCGTCCGGGATGCGCTCACCGGGCTCGGCCGCCTCCGCGGTGGAGTCTCCGAAGCGCGCATCTCGCAACTGGCGGAGCGCTTCGAACTGGACCTGAGTCGCACTTTCCGCGAACTCTCCAAAGGAAACCGCCGCAAGGTTGGGCTACTTCAGGCCTTCATGCACGACCCGGAGTTGCTGATCCTCGACGAGCCGACCGACGGACTCGACCCGCTGCTGCGCCAGCGATTCATCGACCTGGTGAATGAGGTCCGGGCCGACGGGCGCACCGTCTTCCTCTCCTCGCACATCCTCTCCGAGGTCCAGGCCACCGCGGATCGGGTCGGCATGATCCGCGGCGGGCGTATGGTCGCCACCGACACGGTCGACTCGCTGCGCGAACGAGCGGTCCGCAGCGTCGAGATCCAGTTCGAGGAGCCGGTGGACGCCGACGAGTTCAGCCGCCTTCCGAACGTCCTCGGCGTCACGGTCGAGGCGGAGTCCGGAATCTGGGTGCTGCGCTGCCAGCTGGCCGGTGGTGCGGACGGGCTCGTCAAGGCCGCGGCTCGCCACCCGGTGCGGACCCTGCAGGTAGAGGAACCGGATCTCGAGAACGTCTTTGTGGCCCTGTACCGGGAGGCCGCCGATGACCACCGTTGAGCTGACCCGGCTCACGCTGCGTCAGAACCGGCGCGGAGCCCTCGGCTGGATCATCGGCTTGGCGGCGCTGACGCTCCTCTACGGTTCCAGCTTCAAGAGCATCGGCGGGGCCAAGTCGGCGGCGATCAGCAGCTACCCGGCCTCGTTGAAGCAGGCGCTGAATCTGCAGGATCTGACCTCACCCGTCGGCTACCTGAACGCGACCGTCTATGGAATCCCGCTGCTCATCCTGACCTCCATCTACGTGGTCAGCGCGGCTACCCGGTCCGTCGCCGGTGACGAGGAGTCCGGGGCGCTCGACCTGATCCTGGCTTACCCGGTTAGCCGTACCAATCTGGTGCTGGCCCGAATGGCGGCGATGATCGCGGTACTCGTCGCCCTGGGCCTGGTGCTCTTCGTGGTCGTGCTGCTGCTGCGCTCTCCCACCGGTCTCAGCATCGGCGCCGACAAGCTGGCCGCCCAGACCTTCACCTGGCTACTCTTCGCCTGCAGCCTGGCCGGAGTCGCGCTGCTGATCAGCGCCGCCGTCGGGCATCCGTCGAACTCACTGGGCATCAGCGCCGGGGTGCTGCTGCTGGCCTATCTGGCCGACAGCTTCATCCCGCTCATCGGCGGCCTCGGCTGGGTGCGCAACCTCTCGCCGTACTACTGGTTCATCGGTAGCGACGCCCTGGCCAGCGGCCTCGACCTGGGCTACTGCGCGCTGCTGGCCGGGACGGCGATCGTCACCACGGCGCTGGCCGCCTTCGCGCTGAACCGTCGCGACATCGGCGTCTAAAAGCGGCCCGAAGCCGGAGTCCGCGACTAGCGCTTCGCCGGTCGGGAACGGACGTGCAGGCGCTCGCCCTGCGGCCCGAATAGGCTGAGAACTTCGGCTGGTTCGGGGCCCGGGTTGCCGAAGAAGTGCGGCAGGTGGGTGTCGAACTCGGCCACCTCCCCCGGCGTCAGGATCATGTCGTGCTCGCCCAGCAGCAGCCGTAGCCGCCCCGAGAGGATGTACAGCCACTCGTACCCCTCATGCACCTGCTGCTGGGGTTCGGCCGGCCAGTTCTTACCGATCACCATCTTGTAGGCGCGCACGCCGCCGGGTCGACGGGTCAGCGGGATGATCGTCATTCCCCGGCGCTTCAGCGGACGGGCATGAACCCGAGGATCGCCGGTGGCCGGCGCGTCGACCAACTCGTCCAGCGGCACCTGGTGAGCGCGGGCCAGCAGCAGGAGAAGTTCGAGGGTCGGGCGGCGCTGGCCGGACTCCAGCCGGGAGAGGGTGCTGACCGAGATACCGGTCGAGGCCGAGAGTTGGGCCAGGGTAGCCCCGCGGCGCTGGCGCAGCGCACGCAGCTGTGGCCCGACGGCGTCGAGGACGGGGGCGAGGTCAGGCTCGCTTGACGGCACACCTCCATCTTGCCGTCTCGGCAAGGTGTGTTGTCAATCCGTCACACGGCGCAGCGACCCCTCGCCGCCCTCCGTCTGCCAAGTCGCGCTGCTCCAGAGGCCAGCCTCCCCAGCCCGGCTGCGTCCCAGCCCGCTCGCGTAGTCCAGTCGGAGACGCCCCGGACGGGCGGCGATGAACTGCGAGTAGACCGTCTCATAGCTGTCGTCGCCGACTGGGAGCCGGACCAGCAGCCCGCCCGGCTCCGGAGCGGGCTCGGCCTCCCGCAGGGGAGCCAACCACGGAGCCCAGAGCTCTTCGGTCAGGCCGCTCACCGCCTCGCTGCCGGCTGGCGGGGGCGCGGCGAAGCGCGCGTCGCTCGGTTCCGCGGCCAGACCGGAGGGCTTGAACATGTACGTCCCGGGCGCGAGTTCCTGGCGCTGCAGCGTCGCCCCGTCGAAGCTCCACCAGGTCAGCGCCTCCGGCTGCAGCAGCACCAGGTTGAACGAGGCCATCGGCGCAACATCGATCGCCTGCGGCCAGTCGGTGCCGTGACGCAGGGCCAGCAGGGGCAGCGCACCCCGGCTCAGCGCACCCGGGGCCGCCGCTGGCCGGTCGGGGCGGTTGAGCACGACCGAGGTGGTGCCACTGCGCACCTGCGAGGCGCACCAGGTACCCCCGGCCCGGCGGTCGCGGCCACCGACCACGTCCGGCGCCTCCGGCCACCAGTTCCCCGGCCCGTCGAAGGAGCGGCTGGCCAGCTCGTCCCGCAGCGTGAGCATGAGGATCGGGACGGCGGCCAACGGGTCCCAACGGCAGAAGACGGTGCACACAGCGAGGAGCCTATGTCCATCGCTGCCCACGGTGACCGCGCCGTGACGGAAGGCGGTTAGTGGCAGAGTGGTAGTGATGAACCCGTTGGCCCACGTCCAGACCGCACGTCTGCAACTGGACGCGATCACCCCCGACGACCTGGAGCCGATGTTCGCCCTCCAGTCCGATCCCCGCGGCTGGGGGCACTTTCCGAGCGGCCGCTACGTCGACCGCGACCGTACGCGGGAGATGATCGCCAACGCCAGCCGCGGTTGGGCTGAGACTGGTCTGCACTACTGGGCGGCCCGGTTGCGCGTCGACGTGCCGGCCGAGTCTGGCTCGACGGCAGATGTCGCTTCGACGATTGAGCCCGCACTCGTCGCCGGGGAGTTCGTCGGCGCCGGCGGCTGCATGCTGCGCGGCGGGGTGGTGTGGAACCTCTGCTACCGGCTGCGGCCGGAGGCGTGGGGGCACGGTTTCGCGACCGAGATCGCTCGCGCGGCGCAGGCGGCCGCCGCGCAGCGCGACCCGGACGTGCCCGTGATCGCCTACCTGGTCGAGCAGAATGAGGGTTCGCGGCGCACCGCGGAGCGGGCCGGGCTCAGGCTCGCGGCCCGGGTGCCCGACGCCGGAAATCCTGATCCGACGGTGATGCGCCTGATCTACGCCGATCGGCCTCTCTCGGCTCAGGCGCTGGAGAACCTCAGCAACCGTCCCTGAGACCGCGCGCTGTCCTATCCAATTCACTGTTCACAGGAGAAGGCTGGTTAGCAGAATCATCAAGTGGGGGAAAGGAAGATCATGACGACTGCACTATCTGGTGGCACACTCACCCTCGCCGACGACCTCACCATCACCCGGATGGGCTACGGCGCGATGCAACTGGCCGGACCCGGCGTCTTCGGGCCGCCCCGGGATCGGGGCGAGGCGATCGCGGTGCTGCGGGCCGCGGTCGACGCCGGGGTGACCCACATCGACACCAGCGACTTCTACGGCCCGGACGTCGTGAACGAGATCATCAAGGAGGCGCTCTACCCGTACCCCGACGACCTGCACATCGTCACCAAGGTCGGCGCCCGTCGCGGCCCGGACGGCTCCTGGCTGCCGTCCCTCTCCCGTGACGACCTGATCCTGGCCGTCCACGAGAACGTGGCCCGGCTCGGCCTCGACGCGATGGACGTGGTGAACCTCCGTCTGCACACCCACCTGCCGGTCTCGGAGGACTCGATCGCCGCCGAGTTCGAGGTCCTGGCCGAACTACAGCAGACGGGCCTGATCCGACACCTCGGATTGAGCGAGGCCTCCAGCGCCCAGCTCACCGAGGCGCAGACGATCGCCCCCGTCGTCACCGTGCAGAACCTCTACAACGTCGCCAACCGGCAGGACGACGACCTGATCGACCGCTGCGAACGCGAGGGGATCGCGTACGTCCCGTACTTCCCGCTGGGCGGCTTCACCCCGCTGCAGGCCGACGAACTCGACTCGGTCGCCGCGTCGCTCTCGGTCTCGAAGCAGCAGGTTGCGCTGGCCTGGCTGCTGCAGCGCTCGCCGGCCATCGCGCTGATCCCCGGCACCTCGTCGACAGCCCACCTGCGCGAGAACCTGGCGGCGGCCGACCTGCAACTCCCGCCGGAAGCGATAGCCGCCCTCGACGCCATCGGGAGCACCTCGGCGTGAGCGACGCTGCTAGGTGCTGGCCGAGATCTGGACCGCGCAGTCGTCCTTGTTGAGATAGACGCTGGAGCGGCCGAGCGGGTCGAGGGTCACCGACTTCGTCCCGGCGGACGCCTTGGCGACGCTGATCTCCTCGCCGTCCACCGGGTTGTAGAGGCGGAAGGTGCACTCCGAGCTGCCCTGGAAATCCTTGATCTGCACCAGCACCATCGCCGGGGCGGCGAATGAGTCGGTGTCCAGGTCGTCCGTCTGGGTGAACGGAAGGGCAGCCGACCCGGTGCCGCTCAGCGGGTTGACGACACAGCCCTGGTCATTGGCCTCCCACCGGAACGGGCCGCCGGCGCTGACCTGCTTGGTGATCCGGGCGTAGGTGGTGGGCAACTGGTACGACTCATGCGTCGTGGAGTTGATGACCTTGACTCGGCAGCCGACGTCGTTGGACTGGATGTCGTCGGTGATGCGAATCCGCCACGGACCGGTGGCGACGTAGGTCCCGCTGGCCGGCACCAGGGTTGGCACCGGGGTGTTCGAGCCGGAGCCGTGCGATCCTGAGCCGCCTCCGGTGAACGCGATGCCCAGGCCGGTCGCGATTGCGACGACAACCGCACCGGCGCCGATGAGCAGGAGCCGGGCCGACCGGGGTCGGTGGGGGCTCGCCTCAAACGCGGAGTCGGGCGGCGGGTCGAAGGGCGGCACCTCTCGCTGCTCGGAGGGGCGCTCGGACGACGGCGGCAGCGGTGGCACGGTCGGCGTCGTGCCCGGCGTTCGACGGGCCAGCCGCAGATCCCCGTCACCGTCCACCCGGCGCTGCGGAATCTGCTTACCCTCCCGGCGCAGTTTCGCGTCGACGTAGCTGTAGAGGTCGGTAAAGGTGACGAAGCCGTCCCGGTCCTGGTCGAGGTCGGCGTCGAGGAGGCCGTCGATGAGGTGCTGGGTGAAGGCGCTGGTGCCGTTGTCGACGGTGGCGTCGTTGGCCAACTGGCTGCCCCGGCAGCTGGAGAGCACGTAGCGTCCGGGACCGGCGACCGACTCTCCCAGGTCGCCCCCGCGGAAGGCGCCCGCATAACAACAGTCAAGGATTATCACGGTGTTCTGGGCCCGCGAGGCCTCGGCGAACTCGTTGATGCGGGCGCTGCTGACCGCAGTGGAGAGGAGTTGCCCGGACTCGGTGTCCTGCACACAGAGGTGCAGGCGTCCACTCTGATCGAGCCGTCCGTGGCCGCTGAAGTACAGCAGCAGCACGTCATCGCGCGTCGCACTGTCGAAGAACGAACCCAGCGCCCGGATCACCCGCGCCGATGTGGCCTCGGGCAAGAGCGTCACATCGGAGTCGGCGAATAGGCCGGTCCCACGGTCGACCAGGGCGCGGTTGAGGGCGGCGATGTCCTTCACCGGACCCTTGAGCGGCTGGAGATTGTGCTCGTCGGCCGGGTAGGTCGAGTTGCCGATCAGTAGCGCGCGGTACCGTCCGGCCATCCCGATCCCCCTACCCGGTGGGCCGCCGCGGTGGCGATGCTGCGGACGGAGTCGACGTCAATGGCCTCGCCGGTGAGGCTCACGTAGTGCTCGACTCCGCCGTCGTCCCAGCGGACTTCGATGCGCCGTCCGCGGTCGCGACCCAGCCAGGCCCGGAAGGATTCGACGGCGGCGGTGAATGCGCCCGCACTGCCGAGGGCGACGATGAGCTCGTCGACGCCACCCTTCGACCCGGCGAGCGGGCGCGACTGCAGGTGGGTGTCGACGAGGCCGTGCAGCTCAGAGCGGTAAGCATTTACCTGGCTGAGCCAGCGCTCGTCGTCGGGGTAGTAGTCGTTGCTGCGCAGCTCGACCGCCAGCTCGAAGGTTGCACCCGAATCGTCTGTGGACATCCCACACCCCTTATTAGGTGTGCCGATTTTACCCACGAACCGGCACGCAGAGCGACACAACTTCAACTCAGCGCTACACCCACACTCGCACCTTCTAGTCGTTGCACTTCTTCAATTTGGCTATATTTGGAACGATCAAAGTGGCCACGTGGAGGAACCGATGGAGATCGGGATAAGGGAGGGACCTTCGTGATGGGCTGAGCCGCCACTTGGCAAAGGTCCGTGCCGGCGAGACCGTCACGGTGACTGACCACGGCCGGGCGATAGCTCGGATTGTCCCGATCGATCAGCCGAGCCGACTGGAGCAATTGATCGCCGAAGGACGCGTAACCCCGGCTCGTACGCGCACGCGGTCCGTCCCCAAACCGATCAAAGCAACTGGTCCAGTGAGCGACCTCATCGAAGCGCAGCGACGGTGATCGGCTATCTCGACACTTCGGCTTTCGTCCCACTGATCATCCAAGAGCCCAGCACGTCGGCCTGCCAGCAGTTCTGGAGCGATTCGGACGCGGTCGTCACGAGCCGGCCCACCTACGTCGAGACCGCGGCCGAGCTCGCCCATGCGAAGCGGCTGCGGCGACTCACCACGGCTGCCCACCGCGCCGGCTTGGAGGCCCTCAACACCCTCTGGCGCGAGATGGAGATCGTCGAAGCGGACGACCGCTTGGTTCGAGCGGCCGCCGACATCGCGCTGACCCACGGACTGCGCGGATACGACGCGATCCACTGCGCGTCCGCTCAGCAATTGGCCGACGACGATCTAGTGACTGCGGCTGGCGACGCGGGCCTGCTCAGCGCTTGGATGGCGTCAGGCACCTCGACCTACGACACGAATCAACCGAAAAGGCATCGTCACGTTCGCTGACGTCGCCTTCGTGCCGCTTATCCCGTGGTTACTGCGTGGACGCGCTTGTTCAACCGGTTCTCGAACCACGGCAGCCGCTGATCGTCGGGCACCATCTCCTGTAACTGCCGGATGTCGGCACTCAGCCGACCGACATCACCGTCGTCAATATGGAGCGCCACGTAGCGCCACACCCCAATCGGGGACCAGAACAACTCCCCATCGTTTAAGTCCATCGTATTGACGGGTTTACGGTTCAGTTCCGCTTCCAACGCGACCGGGTCCAGCAGACTCAGCCACAACGGAACCAACGAGGTCTGGAGAATCCGAGCCAGCGACGCACCACAAGCCGCCACCCCAGAATCCGAGTCCGGGTACTTCCAAATATTGGAATTCGGCACGATCCAGAAACCGTCAACCGGAAAGACGGACTTGCGAACGATCCCCCACGCCACCGCCGGCGTATTTCCGGCCACCTTCGTCTCCAGAAGACACCGCCACCCCGCCGCCGACGTCACCGACCAGTCAAGCAGAAACCCACCTTCCGTATACGTGTCATGCGGGCGGAACTGCACAACCACACCACCGCTGTCCTGGGTAGCAAGCACAAACTTCCGCCCCGACCGACGAAACCCCACCTCCTGCAACAACGGCACGACCCACTCCACAAGCAGATCATTCAACCGACCCGGCACATCAACCCCCAACCACAGCACCTGAACAGAACAACAAGCCGCCCTTTACGGAACCACCACCGGCACATCAACCGGAAGGGACACCCCGGCACATTGACACATGAGACGTATCCAGCGCCGTCGGGTTCCGGCAGTTCGCCGTGAGCGATCAGCGTCGATCCCAGGAACAACCCGCCCCTGTCATGACTTGAGCCTCTATGACTCAACTCCCTGAAGGGGACAAGTACATGACGAAGACGCTCGAACTTCCCGTTCTCTCCCTCACCGATCAGGTGATCCTGCCCGGCATGGTCGTCCCGATCGAGCTCGACGAGCAGGCCCAGGCCGCCATCGACGCCGCCCGCGCCGGCTCCGACGACACCATCCTGATCGCCGCTCGGCTCGCCGACCGCTACCCGACCTTCGGGGCCGTCGCGACGATCGAGCAGCTCGGCCGACTTCCTGGCGGCCGTCCCGGTGCGGTGCTGCGGGCCGAGGCACGCGCCCGCATCGGGCACGGCGTGACGGGGGTCGGTGCGGCTCTGTGGGTCGAGGCCGAACTCGTCGAGACGCCGCCGGCCGACGAGCGGACGAGTGAGCTGGCCGAGGAGTACAAGAAGCTCGTCGTCGCCGTGCTCGAACGCCGCAACGCCTGGCAGATCATCGACTCGGTCAAGCAGATCACCGACCCGTCGACGCTGGCCGACACCGCGGGTTGGGCCTCCTACCTGACCGCCGAGCAGAAGCTCCAGGTGCTGGAGACCCCAGACATCTCCGAGCGTCTGAGTGCACTCATCGAGTGGACCCGCACCCACCTGGCCGAGCTGGAGGTCACCGAGAAGATCCGTGACGACGTCCGCGAGGGCATGGAGTCCAGCCAGCGTGAGTTCCTGCTCCGCCAGCAGCTCGCCGCGATCCGCAAGGAGCTCGGGGAGGGTGAGCCGGAGGGGGCGGATGACTACCGCGGACGGGTCGAGGCGGCGGATCTGCCTGAGAAAGTAAGGGAAGCCGCCCTGCGTGAGGTGGGGAAGCTGGAGCGGGCGAGCGAGCAGAGCCCCGAGTCCGGCTGGATCCGCACCTGGCTCGACACCGTGCTGGAGCTGCCGTGGTCCGTGCGCACCGAGGACAACACCGACGTCTCTGCGGCCCGGGCCGTCCTCGACGCCGACCACCACGGGCTGGATGACGTGAAGGATCGCATCACCGAGTACCTGGCCGTCCGGGCCCGGCGGGCCGAGCGTGGCCTTGCCGTCGTCGGCGGTCGCGGTTCCGGTGCCGTGCTGGCCCTGGCCGGCCCGCCCGGGGTCGGCAAGACCTCGCTCGGCGAGAGCGTGGCCCGCGCCCTGGATCGCAAGTTCGTCCGGGTAGCGCTCGGCGGCGTCCGCGACGAGGCGGAGATCCGTGGCCACCGGCGCACCTACGTCGGTTCGCTCCCGGGACGGATCGTGCGGGCCATCGCCGAGGCCGGCTCGATGAACCCGGTGGTGCTGCTGGACGAGGTCGACAAGCTCGGCTCCGACTTCCGCGGTGACCCGGCGGCGGCGCTGCTGGAAGTGCTGGACCCGGCGCAGAACCACACCTTCCGCGACCACTACCTGGAGATCGAACTCGACCTCTCGGACGTGCTTTTCATCGCCACCGCGAACACGGTTGAGCAGATCCCCGGCCCGCTGCTGGACCGGATGGAGCTGGTGACCCTGGACGGATACACCGAGGACGACAAGGTCGCCATCGCCCGTCAGCACCTGCTGCCGCGGCAGTTGGAGCGGAATGCGCTCAGCGACGACGAGGTGCAGCTCACCGACGAGGCGCTACGCCAGATCGCGTCCGACTACACCCGTGAGGCCGGCGTCCGCCAGCTGGAGCGGGGCATCGGCAAGGTGCTGCGCAAGGTCGCCACCAAGTTGGCCGGCGGCGCGGATACGCCTTTGATTGTCGGGGAATCCGAGCTACGCGACTACCTCGGACGTCCACGCTTCACCCCCGAGACGGCCGAACGTACCTCGGTGCCCGGAGTGGCCACGGGGCTCGCCGTCACGGGCCTGGGCGGTGACGTCCTCTTCATCGAGGCGGCCGCTCCCGAGACCGATGGTGCGTCAAAGGCGGGACTCACCCTGACCGGGCAGCTCGGCGACGTGATGAAGGAGTCGGCGCAGATCGCGGTCTCCTACCTCCGCTCGCACGCCAGCCAGCTGGGCATCGAGGCCGCAGCGCTCGAGCGGTCGGTACACATCCACGTGCCGGCCGGGGCAGTGCCGAAGGACGGCCCGTCGGCCGGCGTCACGATGGTGACGGCCCTGGCGTCGCTCGCCACCGGGCGTCCGGTCCGCTCGGACGTCGGGATGACCGGCGAGGTGACCCTGAACGGGCGGGTCCTGCCGATCGGTGGCGTCAAGCAGAAACTGATGGCGGCCCAGCGTGCCGGGTTGAAGACGATCTTCCTGCCGGCCCGCAATGAGCCGGACCTAGACGACGTGCCGGCCGAGGTGCTCGAAGCGCTCGACGTCCGGCTGGTCGGCGACGTGGCCGACATCGTGGCTCAGGCGCTCGTCAGCGAGGCTGCGACCACCGATGAGGCCGTCGCCGCCTAACAAGCACTCCGCTTTTGGCAGGATGGCATCGTATGGCGTGCCATCTTGCCAAAAGCGGGCGCATGAGAGGGTGGCCAGATGCCTGACCCGAGCAACCCGACATGGCTGGTCACCGACCTCCGGCCCAGCGACCGCGATCGCTGGCAGCAGCTCTACACCGGCTACTGCGACTTCTACGAAGTGCCGGCCTACCCGGCGAAGCTAGATCGGGTCTGGGGCTGGCTCCATGACCCGGCCAACGAAGTGAACGGTGTCGTCGTCCGCGAGTCGGCGGATGCGCCCCCGGCCGGGCTGGCCCACTTCCGGGCCTTCGCCCGTCCACTGCACGGGGCGATCGGCTGCTACCTGGACGACCTCTTCGTCGCCCCCGAGGCCCGCGGCAGCGGAGCCGTCGAGGCGCTACTGGCCGAGCTCCGCCGGCGGGCCCGGGAGCAGGGCTGGGACGTGATCCGCTGGATCACCTCGGATACCAACGTCCGGGCGCGTACCGCCTACGACCGGGTGGCGACGGCCAGCAACTTCATCACGTACAACATGTCGCCCCAGGAAACGAGCGGCCTCAGCTGACGAGCAGTTCCTCGCCACCGACGAGAACCCGATCACCGCGCACCAGCTGCCGGCCCCGCCGAAGCTCCACCTCGGAGTTCACCAGAACCTCGCCGGCGGCCAGCAGTTCCTTGACGTCTGACCCGTTCTGAACCACATCGGCCAGCTTCAGCAGCTGCCCGAGACGGATCGAGTCCTCCCGGATCGACACCTCACGCATGGGCGCGAACCGCTTAGCGGACGCCGAGGAGATCGATGACGAAGATCAGCGTCTTCCCCGAGAGACGGTGCCCGGAGCCGGCCGGTCCGTAAGCCTTCTCCGGCGGGATGGTGAGCTGGCGGCGTCCGCCGACCTTCATGCCGGGGATGCCCTCCTGCCAACCCTGGATGAGCCCCTGCAGCGGGAACTCGATCGACTCGCCGCGGTTCCAGGAGGCGTCGAACTCGGCGCCACTGTCGTGCTCGACGCCGACGTAGTGGACCTCGACGGTGGCGCCGCGGACGGCCTCGGCACCCTCACCGACGACGATGTCGAGGATGTCGAGATCCTCGGGAGCATCGCCGGCCGGGAATTCGATGATTGGCTTCTCGAGATTTGTCATGCCTCCATCAAACCGCACGCGATGCGGCGAGCAGGCCCTGGGCCACCAGCAGCTCCATCAACTGGATGTCGGCCGGTGCCGTGATCGGCCCGTCGGAGAGGGCCAGCCAGCGCAACTCGGCGATCTCCGACGCCGGCGCCGGAGGCGGCGACGAAGGCAGGGGCGAGGCGAAGAAGCAGAGCATCCGCACCTGACGCCCCTCGTGCACACCATGAGCCGGCGCCTCGACGGTCGCCGCCAGCCGGAGGGTGGCCGGGTCGAGGAGCACCCCGAGCTCCTCACGCACCTCGCGCAGCAGCGCCTCGGCATCGCTCTCGCCCGGCTCGCGCTTGCCGCCAGGAACGTAGAAGGCGCTATTCCCGCGCGTCCGCACGTGCAGCAGCAGCCCGTCCTGGAGGCAGACCCACGCCACCACATCCAGCGGCGGCCGAGCAGCCGAGCCGGAGCCGGAGCCAGCACCGGGTGTCAGCATCGGAACTGCAGCAATGCCTTGGCGAATCCGGCCGTCTGATACAGGAACTGATAAGCCCACTCGGCGGCCGAGATCCGCTCCGAGCTCGCCGCGACCATGCTTATCTGCGCTCCGTCGGTGCAGTTGTTCAGGATGAAGCGGGCCCGCGAGATGTGGTACTTCGACGTCACCACGGCCACCGACGTCCAGCCGTTCGCGCTGATCAGCTTCTGCAGCCCACGCCCCTCGCCCCGGGTGGTCGGCGGGTCGGGGTGAAAGCAGTGCACGGTGATTCCCGCCGGCGGGTGCTCGCAGAGCGCGTTGGCCGCGCGCTGCTTGACGCTGTTCACCGAGATCACCAGGTTGCTGGAGACGCCGTCGTGCAGCAGGGTCATCGCCTCACTCAGGCGGGCGGCCCCGGGCGGCCCGAGCACCACCACCGCGTCGGCCTGCTTCGGTGCGTCGACGGACGGAAAGACGAGCAGCACCGTGCAGGCCACCAGCCAGCCGGCGAGCAACATGCTCAGGGCAATGATGAGCCGGCGGTGGCGGCGCAGACGTCCCGGCGAACCCGGGTGGTCGACCTGATCCGGCTCCCCAACAGCTCCGCCCTCCGACACGCGTTCAGGCTAGCCGGATCGCGCTGGGCGAACGCCGGGGCGTGGCCGAAACCATCCATTCCCGCTTAGGCTCGTCAAGTGCCCGAACTTCCTGAGGTAGAGGCGTTGGCTGCGTTCCTGCGCGAACGGGCGTTGGATCGCACCGTCATGCGCATCGATGTCGCGTCCTTCAGTGCCGTGAAGACCTTCGACCCACCCCTGACGGCGCTCTACGGCGCACCGATCACCGGCGCCGGTCGGCACGGCAAGTTCCTGGACATCGACGTCAGCGGCCTGCACCTCATCACACACTTCTCGCGGGCCGGCTGGCTGCAGTGGCGCGACTCCCTCCCAGCCGCCCCTCCGCGCCCCGGCGGGAAGGGCCCGATCGCCCTGCGCCTGCATCTGGCCCCGGAGTTCGACGAAGCGACGGGTAAGGACGGCCCGGTCAGCGGGTTCGACCTCACCGAGGCCGGTACCCAGAAGCGGCTGGCCGTCTATCTGGTCCGCGACCCGGCCGAGGTACCCGGCATCGCCCGTCTGGGCCCGGACGCCCTCGACCTTGACGAGGCCCAGTTCGCGGAGCTGCTGCGTTCGCACCGCGCTCAGGTGAAGGGCGTCATCACCGACCAGAACGTGCTGGCCGGGATCGGCAACGCCTACTCCGACGAGATCCTCCACGCCGCTCGCCTCTCGCCGTTCAAGAACACCTCCAAACTCACCGACGACGAGCTGGCCCGGCTCTTCGCGGCGATGCGGGCCGAGCTCACCGAGGCGGTGCAGCGCTCGGTCGGGCAGAAGGCGGCCACCCTCAAGGGTGAGAAGCGCAGCGGCCTGGCCGTCCACGGCAAGGCCGGCCTGCCCTGCCCGGTCTGCGGTGACACGATCGGCGAGGTCTCCTTCGCCAGCAAGTCGTTCCAGTACTGCCCGACCTGCCAGACCGAGGGACGAGGGCTGGCTGACCGGCGGATGTCGCGGCTGCTCAAGTAGGGCAGACTGGGCAGAATGCACCACCATCACCAGATCCCCACCGTCGACGTCAGCGAGATTCCGGGCGACGCGCTGCTACTGGACGTCCGCGAGGACTTCGAGTGGAACGCCGGGCATATCGACGGCGCCCTGCATGTGCCGATGAATCAGTTGCCGCAGCGCCTGAACTACGAACCCGGCGCGATCACCCCGGACGCGAACATCGTGGTCGTCTGCAAGATGGGCGGCCGCTCGGCCCAGGTCACCGCCTGGCTCAACCAGCAGGGGTATACGGCGACGAACCTCGACGGCGGCATGCTGGCCTGGGCCACCTCCGGCAAGGCGATGATCAGCGAGGACGGCACCGCGCCCCAAGTGGCGTAACCCCATCGCGAGCGCTCATTGCGAACCCGACATTCACCGGTTCGTCAGGACTTCGCCACCTTCGCGATGCAAAATGAAGCCGTGCCCCCGCGCGAACGGCTTCGCAGCCCGCAGACTCGACCTACCCCGGCCAGCCTGGTGCGAGCCCGAATCTCCGAACGCACCCGTCCGCCACTTCCCCGGGTCGAGCGCCCGCTCGTAGTGGCCCACCGCGGCTCCTCCTTCGACGTCGCCGAGCACACCCTGGCCGCCTACAAGGCGGCGATCGAGCGGGGCGCCGACGCGCTGGAGTGTGACGTCCGCCTGACCAGCGACGGGCACCTCGTCTGTGTCCACGACCGGACGGTGAACCGCACCTCGGACGGACGGGGGGCGGTGAGCGCGATGGATCTGAAGCGGCTGGAGAGCCTCGACTTCGCCTCCTGGAAGAGCGACGCTTACCTGGCCGGAGTGGCACCGGATGAGGACAACGACGGCCGGGTGCTGACCTTCGAGCGGCTACTCGGCCTCGTGCGCGACGCTCCCCGGCCGGTGCGGCTGCTCGTCGAGACGAAGCACCCGACGCGCTACGCCGGGCTGGTCGAGATCGAGGTGGTGAAGGCCCTGCAGCGTTTCGGCTGGGCCGGCAAGCTCGCCGATCCGGAGGAGGAGCGCCAGCGCCCGCGCCCCTTCGACCAGGCCCGGGCCAAGGACGCGCCCGTGACCGTGATGAGTTTCGCCCCACTGGCCCTGCGCCGGATCCGGCTGCTGGCGCCCGAACTGCCGACCGTGCTCCTCACCGAGTGGCTGCTCCCCGGACGCCGGGACGGGTCCCTTCCGGTCGGGGTTCCGATCAGCGGGCCCGGGCTGCACATCCTGCGGGCCAACCCGGGATACGTCGACCGCGCCCACGAGCGCGGGTCGTTCGTCTACGTCTGGACGGTGGACGAGCCCGAAGACATCGACTACGTGCTGCGACTGGGAGTCGACGCGATCATCTCGAACCGCCCGGAAATGGTGCTCTCGCGTCTGGCTGAGGTTAGATGAGCGTGAGCCCGCTTTCGAGCCGATAGGCAGGCACAGGTTTATCGATCGGGATCGGCGGGCATAAGGGTAGCTGTCCAGCGGGATTCGCCAGCGTGAGCACGGGAAGGGGTACGCACATGTTCACCACATGGGCGTCGCCTGACGCCGATAGCGTCACCGCCGTGCGCCACGGGCTGGCCAACACGCTGCAGGAACTCTCCCTCGACCGGGACTTCATCGACGACGCCGAACTCGTCCTCGGCGAGCTGCTGGTGAATTCGATCCGGCACGCCCGGCCGCTCGACTTCGGTCGCATCGAGGTCAGCTGGGATCTGCGCGACGGTGCCGTGCTGCTGCGGGTCACCGACGGCGGCGGCGCCCAGGCCCCCCACATACGCGACGGCGCGACCTATGAGTCCGGGGGGCGCGGGCTGCGCATCGTCGACGCGCTCGCCGATCGCTGGGGCGTCGAGCGCTCGGCGACGACGACCACCGTCTGGGCCGAGCTCGCCGTCCGACGCACGCCGGTCGGCGTCTCCTAGCCCGGTTCAGACCGGCAGGCTGCGCATCACCCGGAGCGCGACCGAGAGCGTCGCCAGATCGACGTTGTCCCGGGCCAGTGCCTCACCGATTGTGGTCAGTGTGCGGCTCACCCGCTCCACATTGCCATCGCGCCACTGCTCGAGCCGATCGGCCGGCGGGTCGGAGGCCGGGGTACTGGCCAGAA
This sequence comes from Frankineae bacterium MT45, assembly GCA_900100325.1. Taxonomy (NCBI): domain Bacteria; kingdom Bacillati; phylum Actinomycetota; class Actinomycetes; order Frankiales; species Frankineae bacterium MT45. Next base: position 572,732 of record LT629697.1, on the reverse strand, counting down.
CTCCCCGCGTGATCGCCGACAGCGCGGCATAGACGTCATAGCGCAGTGCGGCCCGGGCCAGCGCCGACCAGCGATCCTCGCGGGGTAGGGCGGTGATCATGTTCAGTAGCTCGTCCACCCGGAACATCTCCGACGCCTGGAAGTGCAGCGCGGCCACCTGCTCGGCCGGCTGGTCGGTGGCCACCGCGATCTCGACGACGTCCAGGAGCAGGAAGGCGGTGAGCAGCTCGGCCGTCCGCAGCGCGATCTCGTCGGGCAGGCCGACGTCCTTCAGGCGCTGGATCTCGCCCTCCAGGTTCGCCCCCTCGACCGACCCGAGCAGCCCGCGCACCTTGGGGGTGAGGGAGGCGATGGTCGGGCCGAATCGCTCGACCTCGCTGGCCACGTCGGTGATCGGGAAGCGCACGTCGACGAACCAGCGGGTGGCCCGGTCGATGAGGCGACGGGTCTCCTGATAGCCGGCGAACTGGGCCGCGGTCGGCACCACGTTGTCCAGCGCCTCGATGTCGCGCCAGAGCGCCTCGAGGCCGAAGATCTCCCGCACCACTGTGTAGGCCCGCGCGATCTGAGCGACGTCGGCGCCCGTCTCCTCGACCACGCGGTGCACGAAGGTAGTTCCGCTGCGGTTTACCAGGTCGTTGACGACGCAGGTGGTGATGATCTCCCGGTGCAGCGGGTGGGTCTGCAGGCCGCCGGCGGCCCGCTGCAGGATCTGCGGCGGGAAGTAACCGCTGAGCACCCGCTGGAACCAGGGCTCGTCGGGCAGGGTGGAGTCGTCGATCCGCTCGGCCAGGGTCATCTTCGCGTAGGCGACGAGGACCGCGAGCTCAGGCGAGGTGAGCCCGTCACCGGCCACCCGGCGGGCCGCCAGTTCCTTCTCCGACGGCAGGAACTCCAGCGCCCGGTCCAGTTGCCCGGACGCCTCCATGCTGTTGATGAAGCGACCGTGGACGCTGATCATCCGGGCGGCGTTGCGGCGCCCTATCCCCAGCAGCACGTTCTGCTCGTAGTTGTCTCGCAGTACATGCTCGGCCACCGCGTCGGTGGCCGAGGCCAGCAGGATGTTGCGCTCCGCCGCCGGCAGTGACTTCGCGGCGACCAGACGATCGAGGAGGATCTTGACGTTCACCTCGTGGTCGGAGGTGTCGACGCCGGCCGAGTTGTCGATCGCGTCGGTGTTGATCCGGCCGCCGTTGCGGGCGAATTCGATGCGTCCGGGCTGGGTGAAGCCGAGGTTGCCGCCCTCACCCACCACCTGGACCCGCAGCTGGTTGCCGTCGATGCGGACGGCGTCGTTGGCCTTGTCACCGGCGGCGGCGTTCACCTCGGTCGAGGCCTTCACGTACGTACCCACGCCGCCGTTGAAGAGGAGGTCCACCCGGGCGGTGAGGATGGCCCGGATCAGCTCCTGCGGCGTCATCGTCGCGGCGTCGCTCTCGATGGCGAGCGCGGCCCGGATCTCGGGCGAGATCGGAATCGCCTTCAAAGTGCGGGGGAAGACCCCGCCACCTTCAGAGATCAGGCTCCGGTCGTAGTCGCCCCAGCTGGAGCGCGGGAGCCCGAAGAGACGCTGCCGCTCCGGGAAGGAGGTCGCCGACACCGGGTTGGGGTCGAGGAAGATGTGCCGGTGGTCGAAGGCGGCGACCAGCCGGATGTGCTCCGACAGCAGCATGCCGTTGCCGAAGACATCGCCGGACATGTCGCCGATACCGACCACGGTGAAGTCGTCGGTCTGGGTGTTGACGCCGAGTTCGCGGAAGTGGAACTTCACCGACTCCCAGGCACCGCGGGCCGTGATCCCCATCGCCTTGTGGTCATACCCCACCGAACCGCCGGAGGCGAAGGCGTCACCGAGCCAGAATCCGTAGTCGATGGCGATGCCGTTGGCGATGTCGCTGAAGGTCGCAGTCCCCTTGTCGGCGGCGACCACCAGATACGGATCGTCGGCGTCGTAGCGGCGCACACCCTCGGGGACGACGACCTTGCCGGAGCCGTCGGCGGCATAGTTGTCGGTGAGGTCGAGCATGCCGCGGATGAAGAGGCGGTAGCAGGCGATCCCCTCGGCCAGCCAGGCCTCCCGGTCGGTCTGCGGGTCGGGTAGCTGCTTGCAGACGAAGCCCCCCTTGGCCCCGACCGGCACGATGACCGCGTTCTTCACCATCTGGGCCTTCACCAAGCCGAGCACCTCGGTGCGGAAATCCTCGCGCCGGTCCGACCAGCGCAGTCCGCCGCGGGCAATGGCACCGAACCGCAGGTGGACGCCCTCGACCCGGGGCGAGTAGACCCAGATCTCATACCGCGGGCGGGGTTCGGGTAGTTCGGCGACCCGCCGCGGATCGAGCTTGATGGCCAGGGCCGAGCTGCTCTCGTGCTGAAATGCGTTGGTGCGCAGGGTGGCCGAGATGAGGCCGAGGAGCGAGCGCAGGATCCGGTCCTGATCGAGGCTGGCCACGTCGCCGAGCGCCTCGTTGATCTGGTCGAGGATCGGACGATCGACCGTGAGATCCAGGTCGTCGGGCGTGGTCGAGCCGTTGGTACCTGATACGTGCGGAAGCCCTTCACGGTCGGGGTCGAAGCGCACCTCGAAAAGCTCGACCAGCATCCGGGCGATCAGGGGGTAGTCGGTGAGGGCCTGCACGACGTACCCCTGGCTGAAGGGGATCCCGGCCTGGCGCAGGTACTTCACGTATGCGCGCAGCACGTTCACCTGCCACCACGTCATCCGGGCCCGGAGCACCAGCGCGTTGAGGCCGTCCTGCTCGATCTCCCCGCGCCAGAGCGAGCGGAGCGTGTCGATGACGTCGGCGGCCCGTTCGGCGTCGAGGTTCACCTCGTGCGGCACGGCGAAACCGAAGTCGTAGATCCAGGCCTTCAGCGAGCCGGGGCGGTTCAGCTCGTACGGTCGCTCGTCCAGCACCTCGATCCCCATCTGGGAGAGGATCGGCAGCGTCCGGGCCAGCGAGAGCGGGCGTCCGGTGCGGTAGATCTTCAGGCGCCGGTCGGCCTGCTCCCCGGCGGCCGGCGTGTAGAGCTGGAAGGCGAGGCCGTCGTCGGGCGGCAGTTCGTCCAGACGGGCCACGTCGGTCACCGCGGTGCTGGCGCTGAAATCAGCCTTGTAGGCCTCGGGGAAAGCTCCGGAGTACTGCGGCAGCAGCGTCCGGGCCCGCTCCTCGCCGGCGGCGATGGTGAGCAGGTCGGCCAGGTCGTCGCTCCAGCGACGGGTCAACCGGGCCACCTCGGCCTCGACCACCTGGCGATCGGGCTGCGGGGTGGGCACGTTGGGGCGTAGCGCGATGAGGAACTGCATGCGAGCCAGACCCAGTTCGACGATGCGGTCGTCGCGGGAGATGACGGTCCCTGGCCAGTAGCTCATCACCGTCTTGGCGACCTTGCGCCGGGTCTCCGGCCCGAGGCGATCAGCCGCGAAATACACCAGAACGGTGACGAAATCACGGTTCAGATGCACCCGGGCGAAGACGCCGACGCGATCCTGCTCGGCCCGGTCCATCACCAGTTCGGCCAGCCGCAGCAGGTCAGCGGTGGGCGCGGCGAGCAGCTCGTCGCGGGGCAGCGTGCGCAGCGCGGCCAGCAGTTGACGCCCGGTGTGGCTGTTGGGTCGCACCCCGGAGCGGCGCATGATCTCGCCGACGCGCTTGCGCACGACGGGCACCCGGGCCATCCACTCCTCGCCGGTGTCGATGATGAGACCCAGGAAAACATGGATGGTCTGGCCGGAGCCGTCCTGGGCCGCGGTCACCACCGTGATGCAGTCATACCGGTCGGAGCGGCGCACCCGCGAGACGAGCGGGGACTTGAAGATGACTAGCGGTGCCCCGCTGCGGAAGGCCGGCAGGATCTCCAGTGGCGAGAGTTTGGTGTCGCCCCGCAGCACGCCGCGCAGCTCCCCTTCGGACGGGTTGCCACCGCTGGCCAGTTCATTGGCCGAGTAGGCCGCGTGCCCGACGATCATGCAGTTGCCGTCGACGAGCCAGCGCAGCAGCTCGCCGGCCTCAGCGCTGGCAGCCCGGTCGAACTGCCCGGGGTCCGCGGCCAGACCGTCGGCCAGCGACCGGGCCAGCGCGTACGTCTCGGGCGCGTCGTCAACCGCGTAGTGGACGTCCTGCAGCGCCAGTTGCAGTTCGGCGCGGATCAGTGACTCCTGCTCGACGCTGAGGGCCTCGACCTCGGTGTGGATCCACGATTCGGTGATCACTCCGGCCGGCAGTTCGGCGTCGTCATCGAGGTCGAAGACCTCGAGAAGGTTCCCGGCTTCGTCGCGGCGTACCACCAGCTGCGGGTGCAGCACCGCCTCTACCTCGTAGCCGAGACGCTCCAGCTCGGCCCGCACCGAGTCGACGAGGTACGGCGCGTCGTCGGTGACGATGTCGATGGCACTCGTGTCGCCGTCCAGGTGAGTGACGCTGACCAGATTCGCCTCCGACGGACGGACCCGACCCAGCGCGAGGTGCTGCTGGGCGGCGTCGTCCAGTTGGGCCAGGTCACGGTTACTGAGCTGGGTCTGGGCTTGGGCCAGATAGCGGCGGAGGAACACCTTCGTGAGGGTGTCGCTGTCGAGATCATTCGTCATGGCTGCTCATCGCGGCGTTCAACCTTTTCGGGGGGGTAGGCACACGTCGTTGTGGGCCGACCTCATGCATTCTTGCACTCCCGGTGCGCTTCACCCGATTTATAGGTGACTAACGCGTAGCCGGGTCAGCGCCGCGGGATCACGTCGGTCTCGCCTATTTCGCCGCGTCTTTCGCGGCTTGTTTCGCGGCCTGCTTGGTCGCGCGGACCGCAAGCAGAGATTTGGCGTCCACCACATCCGCCACCGATCGCTGGGCACCGGCTTCGCCGTAAGCACCGGCCGCCTCCCGCCAACCGGCTGGCTGAACTCCGTACTGCTTGCCCAGCAGCGCGGCGAAGATCCGCGCCTTCTGGTCGCCGAATCCCGGCAGCGCGCCGATCCGTCTCACCAGTTCCTGGCCGTCCTTCACGTCAGCCCAGACGCGCTGCGCGTCGCCGTCGTAGTCGGCCACGAGGATCTCGGCCAGCGCCTGAACCCGCTTGGCCATGGCGGCCGGGAAGCGGTGCAGCGCCGGTGGCTGCCGGAAGATCTCCTCGAATTTCACCGGATCACAGGCCGCTATCTCGTGGGCGTCCAGCGCACCGGAGGCGTCACCGCCGAGCCGGTCGCGCAGCACCGACGGCGAGGTGAAGGCCTTCTCCATGGGGATCTGCTGATCGAGCAGCATGCCGACGAGCAGGGCCAGCGGGTCGCGTTCGAGCAGCGCGTTGCCCTCGTCGGTGGTCGCAAGGAACATGGTTTCACTCTAATCGCCGGGTACGGGCTCCTGCGGCTCACCTGGGCCCGTCATCGCGACATAATTGCGACTTGTTCCATTTGGTCAGATGTTGTTTCCCCGGAATGCACAAAGATGCAGATCAGCGGCAAAGTCGACTGCATTTTCGGAAGGGAAATATATCCGGTACATTGAGTACCGGCTGATAACATCCCGTTCAACCTGCCGGAAATGTGGCACACAAAGATGTTTTGGCCCACGACTTTGCACGAAGTGTCGCGATTATGAGGTCAGAAATCGCCCTTGTGATGACTCCCACCGATTTAGTTCAACGGTTATGTTGCCGCAACCAGACAACTAACGGGAGAATTGACTTACGTCGCAGTGGGCCCCAGCGGCTTCGCAAGACCGGAGCGGCGATGCGCATGTTTACCGTAATCGGGGGATTCGGTTGCAAGGCCGTCGCTGCTCCGGTCCTTCGGAAAAGTTTCTGAGATTCGCAGTACCGAATCCCTAAGACCGCCACCGTCGCGGCCGATCAGATCACCGTGGGGAACCTCGACTGCAAGCTGTCGGCATGCTTGATCGTGCGCAACGAGCACGCGCGACTGGCTGAGTGCCTAACCTCGCTACAGCCACTGGTCGACGAGATCGTCGTCTACGACACCGGCTCGAATGACGGCACCATCGAACTCGCCCGCTCCTTCGGCGCGCGGGTCATCGAGGGCTACTGGGACGATGACTTCGCCCGGGCCCGCAACGCCGCTCTGGCCGCCGCCCGCGGCACCTGGGTGCTGAGCATCGACGCCGACGAGCGCTTCACCGGCGATCCAGCCGAGTTGCGCGCCCTGGTGGCCGGGGCCGGCATCGCGCAGGTGGACGGCTACCGCCTGGAGATCCAGCACCTCACCGCCGACAGCAGCTACCTGTCCTTCCCGCTCGGGCTCTTCCGCCGCGAGGGGACCACCTGGCGCGGCCAGGTTCACGAGCGCGTCTGTGCCACCGACGGTTCCGCGCTGCGACTGGGCGCCGCGACGGCCCGGGGACTGACCCACGTCGGCTACGTCGACGCCGACGAGGCCCGTGGCAAGGCCGCCCGCAATGCCGTGCTCGGCATGCGCGAGTTGCAGCAACTGCATGAGGCCGGCTGCACCGACCCCTCCGAACTGGCCCGCGTCCTGCTGGATCTGGGGCGGAGCCTGATGGCCTGCGACCAGCAGCAGGGCGCCATCGACGCCTTCACCGGAGTGCGCGACCTGCCGCTGCGCGGCCCGGAGTTCGTGCAGGCCACCGACTTCATGGCCCGGCTCGCGCTGGGCGCCAATCAGCCGGACGACGCGGCCATTCTCGTTCAACAGCTTCGCGCATCGGGCGTCGACGCTGAGTACTGCAATTGGTTGGAGGCACAGGTGCTTGCTCAACAAGGAAATGCAGTAGCGGCGTACCAGATGCTCGCCGAGGTCAGCACCCTCGTCGACCCGGCTGGACGGATCTACAACCAGGGTCAGGTCATCGAGATGCGCGCCCTGGCCGCGGCCCTGGCCGGCCGGACGGACGATGCGGTCTCCGATCTCGTCGAGGCGATGGCCGGGTATGGCCGGGTGGCCGGCCGCGGCAAGTTGCTGCTGGAGTGGTGGGGCGATCAGCCGCTGGCCCCACTCTGGGATCAGGTCTCGGAGTACGGGACGACCTATCTCGACTGCATCCGCCGCGAGCTGTCAGCCTGCGAAGTCGCCGCCGTGTGAGGACGCTGCCCGTCACTTGTGATGGGTAGCACATTCACAGCGTTTTCTTGACTGAGGCCTGCGTCCACGCGAATATCACTTACGTCGTACCTGGGGTACGACGTAGCTGCGCGGGATGAAGATGCAGCTGCCTGATGGTTTCGGGGGATTCAATCGGGCGGCGGTGTAACGGGGCCCAGCGCGCTGAACTCAAAGAGCAGACGCCGTTCCCGAGCGCCTCCGGGCCTCGGGGCGGCGTTCTGTGCTTTGTCCAGCCGATTCTCTTGGCTATCCGCCCGTGAGTCGTTCGCCAGCCTGGACGTCATAGCCGATGGTGTTCCCCGGCTGGGCCAGCGGGCACTCCCAGGCCGGGTTGTACCGGCAGGACGGGTGATACAGGAAGTTCAAGTCCAGGATGAGCGTCTCATCGGTGCCGCCGAGGTCAGCACTCTTCGCGGTGTCCAGCAGATAGCGGCCGCCGCCGTAGCTCGTCCGTCCAGAGCTCCCGTCACGAAGCGGCAGGAAAATGCCGCCCGCATACTGCTGCAGCCACCAGACGTCCAGCGTCGCGTCGAGCGGAGCGGGGAGCTGTACCTGCCCGATGCGCCGCAGTGGGATGAGGCCGTCGCTCGCGGTCGGAACCTGCAGGGTCAGCGGTTCCACATCCGGCGCCGGCAGCAGCGGAACCTCGAAGCGCAGCCGCGGATCGTAGGGCCAGTACGGCAGGCCGGTCTCGAAGAGTTCACTCTCGGGTAGCAGCGGGCTCTGTGGGTGCTGTCGGAAGAGCTCGTCGCGGCCGGCTCGCCAGCGGGCGTGGCCGGTGGCCGGATCCGACTCGGCGCGAACCTCCGCGTAGAGGCGCGCCACGCGACGCCGCCAATCGGCCAGTTGCAGGCGCGCGGTCACAGTGCGCCGGGCGTCCGGGGCTTCGTCCGTCCAGAGCTCGGGCATAGCGCAAGCCTAGCCAGCCGCACCGACAACCGGGCCGGGTCATTAGGGTCGGTGACATGCGTGCAGTCGTCATCACCGAACCCGGCCGTCCCGAAGTCCTGCAGGTCCAGGAGGTGCCGGACGCGGTCGCCGGCCCCGGCGAAGTGCTGATCGACGTGGCCGCGACGGCGATCAACCGGGCCGATCTGCTGCAGCGGCAGGGGCATTACCCGCCGCCGAAGGGCGCCTCGCCGTACCTCGGCATGGAGTGCTCCGGCACGATCAGCGCCCTCGGCGACGGAGTTGACGGGGTTGCCGGTCTCGATGTCGGCGACGAGGTCTGCGCGCTGCTCAGTGGCGGTGGGTACGCGGAGAAGGTGGCGGCGCCGGTGGGTCAACTGCTGCCGGTGCCGGCTGGGGTGTCGCTGGTGGACGCGGCCGCGCTCCCGGAGGTGGCCTGCACCGTCTGGTCGATGGTCTTCGATACCGGTCGCCTCCAGCCCGGCGAGTCGTTCCTGGTCCACGGCGGGACGAGCGGCATCGGCACGATGGCGATCCAACTCGCGGCCACCTTCGGCGCCCGGGTATTCACCACCGCGGGCACACCCCGCAAGGTCGCCTTCGCCCGTGAACTCGGAGCAGATGTCGCGATCAACTACCGCGAGGAGGACTTCGTCGAGGCCATCACCACCGCGACCGGCGGCCGCGGCGTCGACGTCATCCTCGACAACATGGGTGCGTCGTACCTGGGGCGCAATGTTGACGCGCTCGGGATGGACGGCCGCCTGGTCGTCCTCGGGCTGCAGGGCGGCAACAAGGGCGAACTGAATCTCGGCAAGCTGTTGATGAAACGGGGCAGCGTCGTCGCCGCTTCGCTGCGGGCCCGGACATCGGCCGACAAGGCTCGCATCGTCGCTGGGACCCGCGCCTTCGTCTGGCCGCTGATCGAGGCCGGGCAGGTGAAGCCGATCGTGGATCGCACCCTGCGATTGGAGGACGCCGTCGAGGCGCACCGGCTGCTGGAGTCGAGCGAGCACATCGGCAAGGTAGTGCTGCGAGCGAGCTGAACCGCTCAGCGGCGGGCGATCATGCTCAGCGCGTCGATGAACTGGTCGATCTCGTCGCCGGTGGTGTGCGGCATGACGCCGAAGTGCACCGTGCCGCCGAGCTCGTCGGCACCGATCGCGCGCATCAGCTCGCTCAGCCCGTTGTCGCCGGTCCAGACCGATACGCCGTAGTCGTAGAGCATCTCGCCGACCTGGGTTGGGTTGCGACCGGCCACCGTGAATCCGGCCACCGGCAGCCGCGTCTCCGACGAACCGAGCAGGGTCACCCCGCGGAGTCGCTCCAGCCGTGTCCGAGCAACGTCGAAGAGCTTCGTCTGATACTCACCGGCCGCGGTGAGGGAGGAGACGAGACGCTCGCGACGGCTGCCGGCGGCCCACTCGTCCAGACCGGCGAGGTGATCGATCGCGGCGGTGAGCCCGTCGATGAGTTCCACCGGCAGCGAGCCGATCTCGAAGCGCTGCCTGCCCTTGGGGGCACCCGGGCGCTCGAGCTCGCTCATCAGGCCAGGACGGGCACCCATGATGCCCAGCGTCGGGCCACCGAAGGTGGTGGCCGAGATGGAGAGGACGTCGACGCCCAGCTCGACCATGTCGATCGGCATGTGCGGCAGCGCGGCGCCGGCGTCGGCCACGACCAGCGCCCCAACGTCGTGGGCCATCTCCGAGATGTGCCCGGTGGCCGGGACCGTACCGGTGGCCGGATTGGCCAGCGGGATGGTGACCAGCCGGGTGCGGCGGTTGATCAGCTTCTCGTACTGCCAGTCGGGTAGCTCGCCGGTCTCGACGTCGACCTCGGCCCACTGCACGATGGCGCCGCTGGCCTTCGCCGCCCGCAGCCAGGGCCGGACGTTGGCGTCGTGGTCGAGGCGGCTGAGCACGATCTCGTCGCCCAGCTGCCAGTCCTCGGAGGCGACGTCGACGAAACGTCCCAATAAAGTCGAGACATTCGCGCCGAGCATGACGTCGTCGGCCGGAGTGTTGACCAGGTCGGCGACCGCTCGGCGGGCATCGCGCACCGCGGCGGCGCTGCGCTGGGAACGGGCCGAGCGGGAGCCGGGCTGAGCCGGCGAGGAGCGGAGCGTCGTGATGATCGCCCGCACGACGGTCTCTGGGAGGAGGGCGCTGTAGCTGCCCTCCAGGTGCACGATGCCGGAGCCGAGCGTCGGGTACAGGCCGCGGACCCGTGCGACGTCAAACACCGTGCCGTTCCCCCGATTCCGGTCGAATAGTGACTGAGAAGTTTCTGCAACTACAAACGACAGCCCAAGCGGTTGACGTTAGCGGATCGTCATAGGCCAGACTGTGGGTATGAACATAGAGACGCCTGCCGACCATCAGACCGAAGACTATTCTCTCGCGTCGGGGCCAGCCGCGTCACTGGACACTGTGCCTGGTGACGCCCTGAAAGGCAACGCCGCCGAGGACGGGTCCGGTCGCAGCTCCGACGGGGAGAACGACGACCCGGCGAGCATGGTCGAGCAGCCGGCCAAGGTCATGCGCATCGGCACGATGATCAAGCAACTGCTGGAGGAAGTGCGGGCGGCGCCGCTGGACGAGGCTGGCCGCTCGCGGCTGCGCGAGATCCACGAGTCGTCGATTCGCGAGCTGGAGCAGGGTCTCGCCCCGGAACTACGTGACGAGCTACACAGACTTACCCTGCCGTTCCAGAACGAGGTCCCCTCCGAGGCGGAGCTACGGATCGCGCAGGCGCAGCTGGTCGGCTGGCTCGAGGGGCTCTTCCACGGGATTCAGACCGCGCTGTACGCGCAGCAGTTGGCGGCGCGGGCCCAGCTGGAGGAGATGCGCCGCCGCGCCCTCCCCGGAGCCGGCGGCGACGCGGTGATCGTCGGGCCGGGTGGGCAGATCATCGGGCACACCTCAGGTGGCGAGTTCGGCGGCGGCGGCCCGTTCGGCAGCGTTGGGGGCGCCCCGACTCCCGGTGAGCACAGCGGCACCGGACAGTACCTGTAGCAACTCACCCAGCGGGGCGTCTATGCGCAGCGATGCATAGCCATCGCCCCGGGTCGTCCCCTGGTTGACGATCGCCACCGGACGGCCGAGCTTGGCCGCGTGCAGGACGAAGCGGTAGCCCGACATCACCTGCAGGGATGAGCCCAGCACGAGCAGCGCGCCGGCCCGGTCGACGGCGTCGAAGGCCCGCCGCACGCGCGCCTTCGGCACCGTCTCACCGAAGAACACGACATCGGGCTTCAGCGGCCCGCTTCCGCAGACCGGACAGTCCAGCATGACGAAACCGTCCAGGTCCTCCTCGGCGACGTCGGCGTCTCCGTCCGGATTGATCCGCTGGATGTGCGCCTCGAAGGTCGGGTTGGCCGCCCGCAGCTCCTCCTCCAGCCAGGCCCGGCTACCGACGGCCTCGCAGTTGAGGCAGATGGTGCGATCCAACCCGCCGTGCAACTCGATGATGTCGGCCGCCTCGCCACCGGCCGCGGCGTGCAGACCGTCCACGTTCTGCGTGATGATCGTGGCCACGGCTCCGGCCGCCTGCAGCGCGGCCAGCGAGGCATGCCCGGCGTTGGGTCGGGCCGCCTTCATCGCCGGCCAGCCGAGATAGCTCCGGGCCCAGTAGCGGTGGCGGGCCTTCGGATCGGAGAGGAAGGTCTGGAACTGCATCGGGGTGTGCCGGCGCAGCGCGCCGCTCGGGCCGCGGTAGTCGGGGATCCCGGACTCGGTCGAGAGGCCGGCGCCGCCGAGCACGACCGCCGGCGTGGTGGCCGCCGTCGACGCCCGCTCCAGGAAGGCGGCCAGCGCCTCGACGTCGGCGGCGTTAACGCGTGAACTCACCTCATCAAGATTACTCAGCGACCCCGGGCTCGGGTCGGGAGCTGGCTTGCGACAGGCCCGGCGCAGAACGCGCCTAGAAATTAAGGTGAAACTCACATGTAGACCCGATACGTACCGGCACGACTGCATCCAATGCGTCTATACCTTCGACGGGAATTGGGGTTCAGACGGGACGAATCTGCGACCCGTCTCACATCTCGGTTTCATTGATGGAGAAATTTCTGCGCTCAGCGCGAAAAACGCCCCGCGGGATATGTCCATTCGACCGAGTACCAGCTACCGTGAGCACAGCGCCTCGCCGTCAACAACCCTCCCGCTGGCGGCGGGGCGCCCTTATGCCCGCTTGGACTACGCCTCTCGGCGCAGCGCCTCCATGGTCGCGTCGAAGAGATAGACGGCATGCTCGACCGCTACCGGCATCGGCAGCGGCGGCTGTTCGAAGACCGTCTGGCGCTGCAGCTCGTGCATGGCCGCCACCAGGGCTCGGGCCAGCAGCTTGACGTTCACCCGGCTCGACTTCAGCCCTAGTTCAGCGGCACGTTGAGCCATGAACTCCGAGAAGATATCCATCTTGGACATGCCGTGGTCGTAGAGACTCGGACCGACGGCGACGATCTCGACGAGCATGATCCGGGCCCCGCGGGGGTCGACCGCCACCGACTCCAGGTAGGCCACCATCCCGGCCCGAATCTCGGCCGAGGCGTCCCCCTGCGCACCCTGCACCGCGGCGATGGTCGCCGCAATGACCTGGTCGGCCGCCTTGTCGTAGACGGCCAAGAAGAGATCCCGGAGGCTCTCGAAGTTCTCGCCGAAGTAGCGCTCCGAGAGCTGGGCCTGCTGCAGCACGGCCCGCATCGTGGTGGCCCGGTAGCCGATCGTCCCGAAGAGTTCGAGGCCGGCGTCCATGAGCCGGAGCCGCCGCTCCTGCTGCCGCGCCGCACCCGGTCGTCCGCCATAGACGCGGGCAGTGGGCACAGACGCAGGCACGCAGGTCACTATCGCACGTCGCGGCTAGGGAGTCACCGCCGTCGACGGGCCCGACGCCGGGCCGGTGCCCACGGAGTTCGTCGCGGTCACGGTGAAGGTATAGGCCGTCGAGTGCGTCAGGCCAGTGACGGTGCAGCCGGTGGTCGCCGTGCTGCAGGTCAACCCGCCCGGGCTGGAGGTCACCGTGTAGCCGGTCACCGACGCTCCGCCGTTCCAGGCCGGAGCGCTCCACGAGACGCTCACCGACGTGGTGCTGGCGACGCTGCCGGAGACGCCGGTGGGGGCCTGCGGGGTGATCGCGATGCTCCACTTCCGGGCCATGTACTCCTGCAGGGTGCGCCGCTCGGCCGTCGTGAGGGCCCGGCTAAAGGCCATAACCTCGGGGATCAGGCCGCAGAATCCGTTGGAGCTCTGGTGGGCGCCAATCTGGATGCCGGCGTCGGTGGGGTTGTTGGTGCTGGCCGTGCCGGTCACCGCCAGCGATCCATTCACCTCTACCGCGCCCAGCTTGGTGGAGTTCACGAAGGTTCCAGTGCCGATGTAGGCGATGTTGAGCGTCTTGCCGAGCGTCGTGGTGGCGAAGGCGGCCGAGTGGTAGAGGGTCAGCCCGGCGCCGGCGTTGGTGTAGAAGACGTGCCCGGTGGCGCTCGTCCCGGCGATGATGTTGTTGTGGCAGGCACCGCCGTTCGTGGTCGCCTCGTAGGTGGCCAGCACGCTGTAGTCCGACGCGGTCGGGAACCCGGTGGCCAGCGTCAGGTAGCGGCCAGCGCTGAAGGTCGGCACCACTCGCCCGCCGAAGGTGGCGGTGTCGGCCACCGGCGCGGTGGTGCTCGGCGCCCCCGGGGCCAGCACGTCATTGCCGGAGCCGGATTTGTCCTTCCAACGCACCACATACTGCCCGGCCGTGGTCACCGGCGTCGTCGCCGCGGTGTCCTGGAAGAAGGTGCTCGCATCGGCGCCGTCGAGCCAGAGGACGTGCCCGGTGCCGGTGATCAGCGCCGGGAAGGGTATGGCGCTGGCACCGGCGGAGGCGCTGCCGGTCGCCGCCGAGTTGGTCGCGGTCACCGTCACCGTGTAGGTGATTCCGTCCGTGAGACCACTGATGACGCAGGTGAGCGCGCTGGTCGTCGTGCAGTTGCCGCCGCCCGGTGCGGCCGTCGCCGTGTAGCCGGTGACGCTCAGGCCGTACCCGCCGGTCGAGGCGCTCCAGGCGGCCGTGAGCTGCCCGTCGCCGGCGGTCGCGGTGACCGAGCTGGGGCTGGCCGGCCCGCTGGCGCCCCAGATGGTGAGCGTCGGGCGGGAGGTGAGTGCGCTGTAGCCGGCCGGTGCGGTCGCCGGAAGAGCGAAGCGGGTTCGCAGGTGGTCGATGCCGGGATTTACCAATGAAGCCAAGCCTGTTGTCTTCTGAGCCGACGGGCTGCTGGCTTTGGCGGTGGCCAGCGGTGTGCTGGGGAAGATCGTCGTGGTGGTGCCGGCGCAGCTGGCCGGCAGGCCGGGGGCACTCTGCTGCCAGGGCAGGCTGCAGAGATCGATGAGGACGCTCAGGCCGTTGGTGGCGTCCGTGTCGAGCGACGTGCTGGTGGCGCTGGTCAGCCCGATCTCGATGGCCGGAGTGCTGGCGGTCCCGTCGTTCTGCAGGTTCACCAACTGGTCGGAGTAGCTGCCGGGGGCCAGCCCGGTGATCGTGTAGCTCTGCGGCGAGGTGCTCGACGGGGTGGCCGGCCCAACCCGGATCAGCGGCGCGGTACCCACCTGCTGCGCGGAGTTCTGGCTGAGAACATAGGAGGATTCGGTGCCGATGACCGACGCGCTGGCCACCAGCGGAGTCGCCACCAGCGCGAAGATCAGCCGTCCACGGTGCCTCACGCCGACCCGCCTCATGCTGGCACCGCTGGACTGCGACGCGGCCGGGCCAGGATGGCCAGGGCGGAGTAGTCGTAATTGTCGAGGAGTTCGGCCGGATCGGGGAGCTGGCGGATGAGCCGCTCCAGCCACGGCAGGGCGAAGAACAGCGGCAGGAACCCGAGAATGAACCCGACGCCGTTGCGCCCGGTGAGACGGTTGAGTATGTTGCCGACGCCCGCGACCACGGCGACTTCATGCCAGACCGTCTGCTTTATCGGAAAGATCGCCTCGTGCGGGTCGATTGAGTCGTTGGCGTCGCCCTTGGTCACGATGTTCACCGTGCCGTCAGCGATGCTCAACTGCTCGACTCGATGCGTCACCGGGAACTCGGTGCCGGCGCGGGTGAAGCTGATGACCTGTCCGGGCCGGACGTCCTCGGCCGCCTCGGGTCGGTAGAGGACCAGGTCGCCGACATGGATCATCGGCGACATGCTGCCGGTCAGTTCGCCGTGGATGCGCAGCGTGCCGGTGACCCCGATCGTCAGGACGACTGCGCTGAGCAGGACAGACGCCAGCAGTGCTGCGCTGACCATCCAGCGCAGCACCCTGACGACCCACAGCAGCGCAGTCATCGCTGATCGAGGCTCCGACCGTCCCGGTTAGTGGTAGGCACCGCCGGTGGCCTGCGTCGCCGTGAAGGCGAAGTTCAGCACCGAGGTGAGTCCGGAGGTTCCCGTCGACGCGGACGGCAGGTTGTAGTGGAAGCGCAGGTAGTCGGTACCGCCGGTGAGTGCGACCAGCCCCGTCGAGTACGAGGGCCCGGTCCCCTTCAGCGTCGCGACCGCGGTGAGCGCCGTCTCGGCGGTGGTGGTTCCACTGCAGGTCGCCGCCACGGTGGCCGAGGCCTGCGTCCAGGGAACCGAGCAGTCGTCGACGGCCAACTTCAGGCCGTTGGTGGCGTCGGTGTCCAGCAGGCTGCTGGTGGTGGGGGCGGTGACGACGATGGCCACCGAGCCGTAGTTGATTGAGCCGGCGTTCACGACGTTGACGAGACGGTCGGCGAAGTCGCCCGGCGCCATCCCCGAGACGTTGGTGGAGAAGACGGAGCCCGCGCCCGGGTCGTTCAGGGCGAAGGTGAAGGTGCCGCTGGAGATGGACTGGGTCTTGCTCTGCGTCGAGGTGAAGGTGGAGATCGTCCCCGTGACGGCCGCCCCTCCCCCGACGAGCAGTACCGCGAATGCGACGAAGAGGACGCTCTTGCGTTTAGTTGTGAGATTTTCCCGAATCTCGTTGATCCTCATGGCAACTGCCTCCCGATGGCTGGCAGCTGGATGCTGCGCAACTTGAGGACAGCATCGACACCCAATTCAAGGACTTAAGTGATTCGAATAATTTCCGACGGAAATACTTCCGGATCGGAATGCTCTATCAGCGATAGGTATGCAGTACCCATTCGATGAGCTGGGCGACAGCGTCGTCGTCATTTGAGTCGACCACCTGATCGGCCGCGGCCTGCACGGACGGGTGGGCATTGGCCACCGCGAAGGAGTGACCGGCCCAGGCCAGCATCGGAAGGTCGTTCGGCATGTCGCCGATCGCGGCCACCTGGCTCGGGTCGAACCCCTCCCGGGCCGCGATGTCGGCCAGCCCGGTGGCCTTGGTGATCCCGGCGGCGGCGATCTCCAGCAGCGCCGTCTTCGAGGAGTGGGTGACCGTCGCCTGCCCGTGCAGCAACTCCGCGGCCGCCGCCATGAACTCGTCCGGCTCGGCGGTACGGTCCTTCGCCAGCAGCTTCACCGCCGGGTGCAGGCCGATCTCGTCCAGGTGGCCGATCGTCGGCGGGGCGATCAGGTTCCCGGCCCGGTCGTGCGTCGGGCTGATCTCCCAGTCGTGGCGGTAATCAGGCTCGTGCCCGAAACTGAGCCCGTACTCGAGGCCGAAGGTCACCTCCGGGAAGCGGGCCCGCAGCGCGGTGGTGACGCTGCGGATCAGCTCCGGTTCCAACGGGTGGCTACCGACGATCTCGCTGGTGTGCAGGTCATAGGTGACGGCGCCGTTGGCCGCGACCGCCACGCCGGTGTGCCCGGTCATCGCGCCGATCTCGTCCAGCCAGCGAGGCGGGCGGCCGGTGACGAAGACGATCAGCAGCCCGGCCTCGGCGGCCTGGGCGATCGCGGCACGGGAGCGGTCGGAGATGGTGTAGTCCGATCGCAGTAGCGTGCCGTCGATGTCGGTGGCGACGAGTCGCACACCCGGCATCGGCCGGTTGATCAACGCACCACCGGCGTGAGTAGCTCCCGGCCACCGAGCCATGGGCGCAGGGCCGTCGGGACATAGACCGAACCGTCCGGCTGCTGGTGGTGATCGAGGAGGCAGGCGATGGTGCGCGCGACCGCGCAGAGCGTCCCGTTGAGGGTGGCCACCGGTCCGACGACGCCCTTGCCACCGTCAGTGGCGGCGGCACGGGAGCGGATGTTGAGCCGCCGCGACTGGAAAGTCGTGCAGTTGGAGGTCGAGGTGAGCTCGCGGTAGGCGCCCTGCGAGGGGAACCAGGCCTCGATGTCGTACTTGCGGGAGGCGCTCGAGCCGAGGTCTCCGGCGGCGACGTCGATGACCCGGTAGGAGAGCTCCAGGGCGTCCATGAACTGACGCTCCCAGGCCAGCAGCCGCTTGTGCTCCTCGGCCGCCTCGTCGACGCCGACGTAGGAGAACATCTCGACCTTGTCGAACCAGTGCACCCGGATGATGCCCTTGGTGTCCTTCCCGTAGGAGCCGGCCTCGCGCCGGAAGCAGGAGGAGAAGCCGGCATAGCGCAGCGGCAGTGAGGCCGCGTCCAGGATCTCGCCGGAGTGGTAGCCGGCCAGCGCCACCTCGGACGTCCCCACCAGGTAGAGGTCGTCGTCGGCCAGCTTGTAGACCTCATCCGAGTGCGAGCCGAGGAAGCCGGTGCCCTCCATCGTCTCCGGCTTTACCAGCGCGGGCGCGATCATCGGGATGAATCCGGCCGCGGTGGCCTGGGCCATCGCCATGTTCACCAGCGCGAGTTCGAGCTGGGCGCCGATCCCGGTGAGGAAGTAGAAGCGGGCACCGCTGACCTTGGCCCCACGCTCGGTGTCGATAGCGCCGAGCAGCGCTCCGATCTCGGTGTGCTCCTTCGGGTTCTCGACCTCGGGCGGGGTACCGACGAGTTCCAGCGTCACGAAGTCGGCCTCGCCGCCGGGTGGGACGCCGTCCTCGACGACGTTCGGGATGGCCAGATGGGCGACCCGCAGTGCCTCGTCGGCCGCGGACTGTTCGGCCTCGGCTGCCTTGACCCCGTCAGCCAGTTCCTTGGCCCGGGCCAGCAGCGCCGGACGCTCCTCGGCGCTCGCCTTGGCCACCAGGCGTCCCAGCGGCTTCTGCTCGGCGCGCAGGTCGTCGGCGCGCGAGACGGCCGAGCGGCGTGCCTCGTCGGCGGCCAGCAGCGCGTCGACCAGGGACGGGTCCGCGCCCCGGACGCGCTGGGAGGCGCGCACTAGTTCGGGTTCGTCGCGGAGAAGGCGGAGATCGATCACCTGCTCAGATTACTGACGCCCGCGAATCGGTGCCGTCGTGGAGGTGCGGGGCGTGCGGGACGGCTCGGGTGCGGGCGGATGTCACGCGGATGTCACGGACCTGGCGAAGTGCCCATTTCAACTTGCCTACCGTTCTGAATGTTGGCATCGTGGCCGGTGACACGCGGATTTTGCCTGTCACCGCACGAGCACATAGTGATTGCGCAGCTTCAGTGCGCAGCTTCTGCGTAGGGGGGTGCCGTGACGCCGTTCCGGGCGCGCCAGGCCTCCCTGCGGTGTGCCTCCCTGCGGCGTGCGTCCCTTTGGCGTGCCTCGCGGATGGTTCTCGGCGCGGTGGTCAGCATCTCGGCCACCACCACGGCGGCCGTCTACTTGAGCGCCACCGGCGCCAGCGCGCTCGGGACCTCCGACGCTCCCAACCCGGTCCAGGTCGGCTACGACTGCGTCTTCCCCGGCAGCACCACGCACTCGATCACCGCCCTCGTCGCCTGGTCCGCCGGGCCGAGCGGAGGCGGTCCGAGTTCCGCGCCCAGCTCGGGAGTGGGCGGCGGTGCCGCTGCTGACAGCGCGCTCCGGCTGACGTCAGTGAGCCTGGTTCTCTCGGCCGACGTCGTCGACGAGCTTCGCCAGCTGCACGCGGTCTCCGTCGGGGGCGTCTTCGGGCCGCAGGTCTCGGCAACCGCGCCGACTTCTCCGCCTCCGACGACGTCCACGCTGGCATCGCTGATGGCACTGCCATCTAATCCCGGGACGCCGCTGGCTCTAGTCGGTGGGTGGCTGGCCGGAGCGCCGACCTACTCCTACTCTTCGAGCGCCTCCTACTCGCTGCGGGCCGATACCTTCGTGCTGCAGTTGGCGGCCGCGACCGCCGACGGCTCGTCGGTGACTCTGCCGGCGTCGGTGACGTGTACTACTACGGCCGGACGGGACAACACGATCTTCACCCATTCCCCGCACGTCTGCTCCGGCAGCTCGGCAGCACCGGGCGATGGTTGCGTGGTTGCGTCACCGAAGCCGGCCGCCACGCCTACGCCACGGAATGCACCGACTCCGACGCCGGTGAAGCCGGCTACTTCTCCGACACCGGCCCCGCGTACCTCGGTTGGGGCCGCGCCTCCGGCGGTGGTGCCGAAGGTGGTCGCGACTGCGTACTCGCTGAACGGGACCTTCACGCTGCCGTCGGTGAGCGGAGCCGGACGCCTCGGCCCCGGGACGCTGCGGGTGCGACCGGCTGCGGCCGACGGGAGCTTCACCGGCACGCTCACGGTTCCGCCGGCCGTGATCGAGGGGACGCTCTTCGGCTTCGTCCCGATCACGGTGACGGCTGCCTTCACTCCTGTCGGAGCGGTCACTGGTCGGGTGAGCGCGAACCTCAGCGCTACGGCCGACTCGATCTTCTCGGTGAGCCTCAAGTCGGTGAAACTCTTCGGACTGCTTCCGGTGACGTCGAGTGGCTGCCGCACCAAGTCACCGGTGACGCTTCACCTCGCCTCGGGCGGTGCCGGGACGTTCGACCCGACGACCGGCGGCGGGTTGTCCGGGCAGCTTTCGATCGGTGAGTTCACCGGCTGTGGTGCGGCGACTGCTGCGCTCAACGCGGTGGTGCCTGGGGCAGGCAGTTCGGTGTCGTTCAGCGTGCTTCGGCCTTAGTTTCACGGCTGTTTCTCGGCGCTGTTTCGCGCCACCGCTGTTTCGCACCACCACTCTGTTTCGCACCACCACGCTGCTTCGCGCCGCCGCACCTCTCCGCGCGACGCTTCACGCTGGCCCCGTTTCTCGCCACCGCTGTTTCGCGCCACCGCTGTTTCGCGCCACCGCTCTGCTTCGCGCCACCACTCTGTTTCGCGCCACCGCTCTGTTTCGCGCCACCGCACGCTCCCGGCACCAAACGTCAGGCTCTGTACGTTCGCGCCGCCGCACGTTTCCGCCCGTCGCTTCGCGCGACCGAAAGTTCATGCCGCCGCTGTCGCCCGCGACACCTCCCGGCAACGCTCCGAGCCGGCGCCGGCGTGCCGACACAGGTTCCCCGTTGCCGTAACTTCACACCCCAGATGCCCTTCGACTTCACGCGTGCAGCGCTGACGTACGGCGAATCCCATTATTTTTCCGGCAGATTCCCCATCTAGAGCTACTTTCTGTCGTAGTACACCTGTACGATTGAGGGCATGGAGGGGACATTCGACGCGACACCTGATTCGCCCGTGGAGGGTGAGTTCACGGTGCCGGTTCGGGTGCCGTCGTTCGCCGACGCGGTGATGTCCCCGGATAGCGTTGCCAGCTGGTTGGCGGTGCATGAGCCAGGTCCGGAGACCTCGGCGCTTCTCGGGGTATTGGACCCGGAGCGGTTGAGTCATGTCGGCCGGGTGGACATGCTGATCGCGGTCCGCCGGCAGCAGGCCTGGTTCGCCGCGACCGAAGCGTCCTTGCTGGCCTCGATCAGCGATCATGCGGAGGAACTGGCGCCGGATCGGCAACTGGCGTGGGAAGCCGCGGAGGCGGACGTCTCCTGCGCGTTGCAGATCCCCTCGACCCGGGCATCGTGGGCGCTGTTCCACGCGAGCACGTTGGTGCAGCGGATCCCGACCACCCACCAACTCCTGGTCGAGGGGCGGACCACGGCGCGGCATGCGATGACTCTCGTCGGCGCCGTCACCAACATCCCCGAACCCGACATTGTGGCCCGGGTCGAAGAAGCTGTGTTGCCGAAGGTGGGGCATCAGACCCCGACCCAGTTCACCAACACCGTCCGCCGCGCCGTCGCGAAGTTCAACCCGAAAACGGAGACGGCTAAGCACCTGGACGCGGTCGCCGAACGCAGGGTGGCGCGGTTCCCGCACGATGATGGGATGGCCGCGATCTGGGCCTACCTCCCCGCCGACGCCGCCGACGCGGTGATGGTCGCGGTCAACGCCGTCGCCGACCAGTCGAAAACCGAGTCCCCGGGTGATGACCGCACGGCGGATCAGCGCCGCGCGGACGCGTTCCTGTCCATCGCCCTACAAGCGCTCAATGACCCGGCGTTGCCGAAAGCCCACGGGATGCGGCCCAGCGTCCAGGTCACCGTCGCCGCGACCACCCTGCTCGGCGTGGATGAGTTGCCGGGTGAGTTGGACGGGTACGGCCCGATCCCCGCCGCCCTCGCCCGCAAGATCGCCGCCGACCCGACCGGGACCTGGCGCAGGCTGGTCACCGACCCGGTCACTGGAACCCTCCTCGACTACGGCCGCACCACCTACAAACCCCCACGCAACCTCGCGGATTTCGTCATCACCCGCGACCAGACCTGCGCCTTCCCCACCTGCTCACGGAGCGCGAGACGCTGCGACCTCGACCACCGCACCCCCTACCCCACCGGATCGACCAGCGCCGCGAACTTGACCGCGTTGTGCCGCAAACACCACCGACTCAAACACCACCTCGGCTGGACACTCACCCACCACGACACCACCGGCACCCACCACTGGACCACGAAAACCAGACACCACTACCAATCCATCACCCCACCCACCAGCGACCCTGACCCACCACCCGACCCGTGACAGAGACCGGCCGCAGTCGTGGATCCGTACGTTGCCTACAGATCTACGACTGCGGAGCGACGATGTCGTAGGGAGCGAATCGACGAACTCGCCGCCACCGCCACGGCATGGGCATGAGCAGTCGGCCGAAACCGCTTGGTTGGGCGTCAATCAAGAGGCGTATGTATTTGTCCGATCCGCGGCCGGTTTCCTCAATGAGGCCGAGAATCACCGCGTCGATCACCGCGCCAACCCAAGTCCATGCCCGCTCGTCGAGCGGATACAACTCGATGTACGACTCGCTGACACCGAGGTACACGTCATCCTCGACTACCCAGGCTTGTATGGGGGCCGCTCCTCGGGCCTCGGGAGCAACACGGATGACCCACGCGGAAAATGCGGTCTCCCACACGCGCTCCACCGACGCTCGCGCCCCAACGGCCTCGAGGCGGGATCGAACCAGTCGCAGCAAGCGCTCGTCGTCGGCCCCAAGCGGGCGCGGCTCAGCGGTCATCAGCGAAAGCCCTTAAGTAACTGGGTGTCTACGTCAGGTAGGCGTAGGCCGGCGAGCCCGGATCGATCTGCTCGATGCGCATCGGTGATTCCTCCATGCGCTGCAGCAGACCCGGCAGCGACTCCACCGACCCGATCTCGATGCCGACCAGCGCCGGACCCGTGTCGCGGTTGTTGCGCTTGACGTACTCGAAGAGCGTGATGTCGTCATCCGGGCCGAGCACCTCGTCCAGGAACTGCCGCAGCGCCCCCGGCTTCTGAGCGAACTCCACCAGGAAGTAGTGCTTCAACCCGCTGTGCACCAGCGACCGCTCGACCACCTCGCCGTAGCGCGACACGTCGTTGTTCCCACCCGACACGAGCGCGACCACTACCGCATCCGCCGGCAACTCCAGCCGGAGGTCGGCGATCAGCCCGACGGCCGCCGACGCCATCGCTCCTGCCGGCTCCGCGATGATGCCCTCGTTCTGGTACAGCGCCAGCATCTCGGTACAGATCGCACCCTCGTCAACCTCGACCATCCGGAAACTCTCCCGGCTACCCGCCGAGTCAGCCGCGGCCGCAGCGGCGACGATCTCGAACGGCAGATCCCCCACCCGGCGCACCGCCGCCCCATCGACGAACGGGTCCATCTCATGCAGCGTCACCGGCGCCCCAGCCGCCAACGCCGCCGTCATCGAGGCCGCTCCCGACGGCTCCACACCGACGATCCGCACCCCCGGCGCCCGCTCGGCCAGGTAGGCCAGCAGCCCGGAGAGGAGCCCGCCTCCCCCGACCGGCACCACGACAACGTCCGGCGGCTTCGGCAACTGGGCCAGCAACTCGGCCCCAATCGTCCCCTGCCCGGCCATCGTCCGTAGGTCGTCGAAGGGCGGCACCAGTGTCGCCCCGGTCGCCCGCACGTCGGCCAGCGCCGCTGCCGCCGCATCGTCATACGTATCACCAACAAGAATGAGCTCGACCCGCTCACCGCCGTGCACCCGAATCCGGTCACGCTTCTGCCGCGGGGTCGTCCGCGGCAGGTACACCCGCGCACTGATCCCCAGCCGACGACTGGCGAAGGCCACTCCCTGGGCGTGATTGCCGGCGCTGGCACAGACCACACCGGCCGCCCGCTCCGATTCGCTGAGCTGCGCCATCAGATTGAAGGCCCCGCGCAGCTTGTAGCTGCGCACCGATTGCAGGTCCTCCCGCTTGAGATACACCTGCCATCCCGACTCATGCGACAGGCGTTCGCAGAGCTGCAGCGGCGACGACTCGATCACGTCAGCCAGCCGCAGCGCCGCCTCCTCGATGTCAGCGGCGCTCAGGAGTTGTGTCGTCACGTCCCCCATCGTTGCAGTTCACCGCCCGATCCGGCCCAGCGCCGTCGAGAGTGACGCAAGAGTCCCGCAAGAGTGACGCGAGAGTGACCCAAGAGTGACCAGGCAGACAGCAAAACGAAGTGACAAGCTCCGTTTTCCTGGTAGCGTTTTCATTGAAACGGAGTCGATCACTCCTCTTTTCGCAATCCACTCTCAAGGAGCACCACGCAGATGACGCTGACCAGCGAAGAGGTGCGGCCGGACGGACACGTCCCCGCCGCCGCAGAGCACGAAAACCCGCACCACCGTCACCGCTGGAGCATCCTCGGTGTCCTCGGCCTGGCCCAGCTCATGGTCGTCCTCGACTCGACGGTCGTGAACATCGCACTCCCCTCGGCGCAGCACGCGCTCGGCTTCTCCGACAGCGAGCGGCAGTGGATCATCACCGCCTACGCGCTCGCCTTCGGCAGCCTCCTGCTCCTGGGTGGCCGCCTGGCCGATCTCTTCGGTCGCAAGCGCATCTTCCTCATCGGCCTCGCCGGCTTCGCCATCGCCTCGGCGGTCGGCGGCGCGGCTGACGGCTTCGGCATGCTGGTCACCGCCCGTGCCGTGCAGGGTGCCTTCGGCGCCCTGCTGGCCCCGGCCGCGCTGTCGCTGCTCACCACCACCTTCACCGAGCCCAAGGAGCGGGCCAAGGCCTACGGCATCTACGGCGCGATCGCCGGTAGCGGCGCCGGTGTCGGCCTGCTGCTCGGCGGGATCCTCACCGAGTACCTCTCCTGGCGCTGGTGCATGTACGTCAACCTGATCTTCGCGGTCGCGGCATTCGTCGGTGGCTACATGTTCCTCAAGCACACCGCCGCCCAGGTCCGCCCGAAGCTCGACATCCCCGGCGCCGTCGTCGTCTCGGTGGCCCTCTTCAGCCTCGTCTACGGTTTCGCGCACGCCGCCACCGGTGGCTGGGCCGACGCCGTCACGATCAGCTTCCTGGCCGCCGGCGTCATCCTGATCGGAGCCTTCGTCTACCTGCAGCAGCGCGCCACCCACCCGCTACTGCCGATGCGCGTGCTGGCCGACCGCAACCGGGCCGGTGCCTACACCGCCATCTTCATCTCCGGCATCGGAATGTTCGGCGTCTTCCTCTTCCTGACGTACTACCTGCAGGCCACTCTGGGCTACAGCGCAGTGCGCAGCGGTCTGGCCTTCCTGCCGATGGTCGGCGTGATTATGGTCGTCGCGACCGTCGGTACCGCGGTGCTGGCCACCAAGCTCGGCCCGCGCTGGCTCATCGGCCCGGGCATGCTCATCGCCGCCTTCGGCATGGTGCTGCTCACCCGGATCACCATCGAGCCCCAGTACGCGATTCACATCCTCCCGGGAATCATGGTCATCGGCGCTGGTCTGGGCCTGGTCTTCT
The DNA here is from genome assembly GCA_900100325.1 of Frankineae bacterium MT45. Classification (NCBI taxonomy): domain Bacteria; kingdom Bacillati; phylum Actinomycetota; class Actinomycetes; order Frankiales; species Frankineae bacterium MT45. The sequence goes on along the minus strand of LT629697.1, from coordinate 547,765 downwards.
CCTCGGCGATGAGCCTGGCCACCTCCGGCGTGAAGGCCGATGACGCCGGTGTCGCCTCGGCGCTGGTGAACATCGGGCAGCAGGTCGGTGGCTCGATCGGTACCGCCCTGCTGAGCACCCTGGCCGCCACCGCGGCGACGAACTACGTCGTCGACCACGCGACCAGCAACCCGCCGGCGGCTAGCGTCCTCGCCAACGCCGCGGTGCACAGCTACGTGGTCGCCTTCTGGTGGTCGGCCGCCATCTTCGCCGTCGGCTCACTGATCGGTTTCGTCGTGCTCCGCGGAGCGGTGCCGGAGTACAACCCCGACGCCGAACCGGTCATGGCTCACTAGGATCATCAGCAAATAGCAGCACAAGTAGCCGCCCGTCGGCGGTGGAGAGGAGATCAGATGCTCACCGAGAAGTCCGTCCGCAAGGATGTGGCCCGCAACCGAGCCCTGCTCCTCGCCGCCGCCGACGAGGTGTTCTGCCTCCGCGGTGCCCACGCCACCCTGGACGAGGTGGCCCAGCACGCCGGCGTCGGAGTCGCCACCGCCTACCGGCACTTCGAGAACAAGCAGGGCCTGCTCGTTGCGCTCTTCCAGGACCGCATCAACAAGGTCCAGCAGATTCTGGAGCAGGCCGAGACGATCAGCGACCCCCGCGAGGCGATCGAGTCGTTCCTGTACGGGGTCTGCGAGACGCAGGCCAACGACGCCGGCCTGCGTGAGGCGATGACCTCCAACATCGGCCTCCCGGACGCGGCCGAGGTGCGTGACCGGCTGGCCCCGATCGCCCGCCGCATCCTGGAGCGGGCCCGCACTGCGGGCCTGCTCCGGCCGGAGGCGCACGAGAACGATATCCCCATAATTCTATGGATGATCGGCTCCATCACCGACTACGCCGGGGCCACCAACCCGCTCATCTGGCGCCGCTACCTGGAGATGCTCCTGGACGGCCTCTTCGCCGAATCCGTCCCGAGGCGCGGCCTCAGCGTCCCCGCCCTCGACGAGGACGCTATCGCCGTCGCGATGACCGAATGCGGCCGGACCCTGCGCTGATCCCCCGTTAATTGCAGGGGATCAGTTGAGGCGGCGCATGTTCGCCGGTAGCTCGCCGCCGGCGTAGATTCCCTCGGTCAGCTCGGCCAATGCCGTCAGCGCGACGTTCTGGCTGTACGGGCCGTAGGAGACTCGCGCGACTCCGAGCTCCTCCAGCCGCTGCAGGCTCAGCGATCCAGGGACGGCGATCACGCTGATCCTCCCGCGCCCGAGAGCGTCGACCAGCGCGCTGACCGTGGCCTCGTCCAACTTCCCGGGGACGAAGAAGCAGGCGGCACCGGCCTCCAGATAGGCCCGTCCCCGCTCGATCGCATCGGCCAGCACGGCGGCCGGATCCTTCCCGGCGCCCAGCAGAAACGCGTCGGTCCGGGCGTTGAGCACGAAGCGCACCCCGGCCCGCTCGCCGGCCTCCACCGCATCCGCGACCGCGCGCACCGCGTCGGGGAGCGGCTTGAGCTGATCCTCCAGGTTGGCCCCGACGACACCAACGTCGATGGCCCGGCTGATCGTCTCACCGACGTCCCCGTAGCCCGCCTCGAGGTCAGCCGTCACCGGCAACTTCACCGACGCCGCGATGCGGGCCACCGCGTCGATCATGAGCACCCGGGAGATGTGCTCCCCGTCGGGATACCCGTGCGACGCGGCGATCGAGTGGCTCGCGGTCGCCAGCGCCTGCGTGCCGGGAATCGCCGCCACCACCTGCGCACTGATGACGTCCCACACGTTCACCAGCTTCAGCAACTGCGGCGCCTCGTGCAGACGCAGCAGCTCGGTGGCCTTCTCGGCCGTGGTGAGGTCGGCCACGGTGAGATCGTCCTGGTTGAGCTCGCCAAACTCTTCGGGGACTTCTTCGATGTCGGTCATGCTTTGAACTTAGCGGGCTCGCCCTCAGCTGGCTGATGCACGTCGTGTTCGAACTCGGCCATCGGGTCGCGGGCGTGCTGCGGCAGCATCGCCGAGAGTCCGAGCAGCACCGGCGTCAGGCAGAGTTCGATCAGGAAGCAGACCTCCATCGCCGAGACGAAGCCGTAGTGCCCGACCCGGCTGAAGAAGATCGTCCCGAGGACGGCGACCCCGATCGCACCGGCCAACTGCTGCACCGCATTGAGGACACCGCTGGCCGAGCCGGTCTCCTCGTCAGTGACCGCGGCGAGGATGAAGTCGAAGAGCGGGGCGACGATCATGCCGGTGCCGATACCCCAGACGAGCTGCGGGCCGATCAGGTCGACGGAGCTGGTGTGCAGCCCGTTGTTGTGGACGGTGAGCCACATCCAGGCCATCCCGACGCCACCGATGAGACCACCGATCTGCAGCGCCGTGCGACCCAGCTTCGGTACCAGAACGCCCGAGCCGACACCGGCCCCGACGGCCATCCCGAAGGCGAAGGGCGCCAGCGTCAGACCGGCATGAATGGCCGAGAAACCCTGGCCAATCTGCAGGAAGAGGGTCAGCGTGAGCATGGTGCCGATCATCCCGGCGAAGAAGACCAGGATCATCACCAGCCCGAAGCTGTAGCCGCGGTGCGCGAAGATGCTCGGGACGACGAGCGGGTCCTTGTGGCGGCGCTGGCGCGAGATCGTCCAGAGCACCAGCAGGCCGAAGCTCACCGCACTGGCCAGCATCATCGCGTAGGTCCAGAACGGCCACCCGTACTCCCGGCCCTGGATGAGCGGGTAGATGAGCAGGCCGGCAAAGGCGGCGACCAGAATCGTACCGACGATGTCGAGGCTCGGCGGGTTCTCGTCCACCGACTCCGGGAAGTACTTTGCCGCTCCCAGTGCAGCGACGATGCCCAGGGGCAGGTTGATCAGGAAGACCAAGCGCCAGCTGGTGCCGAAGAGATCCGCGTCGACCAACACCCCGCCGAGGATCGGCCCGAGGACGGCCGAGAGTCCGATGACGGGGCCGAAGATTCCGAAGGCGGTGGGGAGATCCTTCGGTGAGAAGGTGGCCCGCATGATGCCGAGTCCCTGCGGGATGAGCAGCGCGGCGGCGAAGCCCTGGATGAGGCGGAAGGTGATGAGGAGTTCGGCGTTGGGGGCGAGCGCGCAGGCGAGCGAGGCGAGGACGAATCCGTAGGCCCCCATGATGAAGAGGCGCTTCCGTCCGTAGATGTCACCCAGACGGGCCCCGGTGATCAGGCCGATGGCGAAGGTGAGGGCGTAGCCACCGGTGATCCACTGCAGCGCGGTGGCGCTCGCGTTCAGGTCTTCGCGGATGGTCGGCGCGGCAACGTTGACGATGGTGCTGTCGAAGAGATCCATGCACTCGGCGGCCAGCACGAGGGCCAGGATGAGCCACTTGCGCGGAAGGCTCTCAACAGGTTGGACGGACATTACCTCTCCCAGTTCGAAGCGTGGAGCGTATGGTTGCGGGTGCAAGTACATCGTTCGTAATCACGAACACTGTTCGTAGCGTAGATTCACGTTCGTGCCGCCGTCAAGCCCACTCCCCCCTGCGCCGCGCCGGCCCGACCGTCTGGGACGCGTCGACCGCAAGCCCGCGCTGAGCGTAGACGTCATCGTGCAGGCCGGAATCGACGTCATCGACGAGGGCGGCGCGGACGCCCTCTCGATGCGGCGGGTCGCCGAACGTCTCGGTACCGGTGCGGCATCCCTGTACGCCTACGTACGGAACAAGGACGAGCTCCTCGAGCTGATGTACGACGAGCTGGTCTCGCGGGTGCCGATCCCGACCCCCGACCCACAGCGGTGGCAGGAGCAACTGCGCGAGGTTATCGGCGGAATCCGCCGCATGCTGCAGGCGCACGCCGATGTTGCGATGGCCGGAGCGGGTCGGGTGCCGATGTCGGAGAAGGGGCTGGCCAGCGCTGAAGGGGTCACCGCGTTGCTGAACGCCGGTGGCCTCCCACCACGGATCGTGGGAATGGCGTCTGATCTGATTGGCCTTTACATTACGGCGATTGCCTTCGAGGAGAGCACCTTCAGCCGCTCCGGCATGGACCCGGAGACGGCAGCCGAATACTACGAGCGGGTGCACGAGTTCTACGTGGCGCTCCCGCCGGATCGCTATCCGGTGATGGCGATGCTCGGCTCCGCCCTCACCGGTCCGGACGGCGACGAGCGCTTCGAGTTCGGCGTCGAGGTCATCCTCTCCGGATTGGTGGCGCTGGCCCAGAACTCGCGGTGGTCCTGAGCATGATCTCCATGTCCCGGCAGCGATTCGCCGCTCTGGTGGACGATGCCCTGGACGAGATACCCGAGGAGTTTGCCTCCCTGCTGGGGAATGTGATCGTGCAGATCGAGGAGGAGCACCCCGACGAGCCGGAGACGCTCGGCCTCTACGTCGGTGTCGCCCTCACCGAACGCCTCTCCGACTACAGCTTCGCCACTCCGGACACGATCACCATCTACCGGCGGCCGATTCTGGAACTCTGTGACACCGAAGAGGAAGTGGCCGACGAGGTCGTCATCACCGTGGTGCACGAGGTCGGGCACTTCTTCGGCATCGACGACGAACGCCTGCACGAGCTGGGATGGGCTTAGTTTCTATGGCCGATCCCACCCCGTCAGCGCCGCAGGCCCGCAAGCTCGGCTTGAAACCCGGGCTGCGACTGGCGGTGATCAACCAGCCGGCCGGGTGGAGTTTCGCCGAGGCGCCGGTGGACCTGGAGCTAGTCAACGAAGGGCCAGCGGACGTCATCCTCGCCTTCTTCACGACGATGGCCGAAGTGGCCGACCGTTACCCCGTTCTCGGCGAGCGGATTCGGCCGGCCGGCGGCCTCTGGATCGCCTGGCCCCGGCGCGCGGCCGGGCATCGCAGCGACATCGACGGCGACGTGCTGCGGGAGTTGATCCTGCCCACTGGTCTGGTCGACAACAAGAACGCGGCCATCGATGAGGACTGGTCGGGGCTGCGGTTCGTCTGGCGACTCAACCAGCGCTGACCGACTTAGCCCGCCCCAGGCGCTGCTGCATGCCGAGCACGCCGGAGATGAAGAGATCGATGCCGGCGTCGTAGTAGAAGTCCTCGTCGTCGCAGTCGATGAGATCGTCGGCGGCTTCGATGACGTTCGGATACCGATGGGTCGGCAGCGCGGCCAGCCGGGCCCGCTTTGCTTCCAGGACGGCATCGGTGTCGACGACACCCAACTCCAGCCCGGGCTCGGCGCTGCAGAGCATGATCGCGGTGTGCAGAGCCTGATGGGCGAGATTCGCCGCCTGGGCCACATTGAAGCCGGCGCCCCGCAGCAGCGCGAGAGTCTGTTCGGTGAGCTCGAGGCCGTGCTCGGAGGCGACGATCCGGGTGGCGGCCAGGTTGGCCAGGCTCGGGTGCGCGCGCAGCACGGTAACCAGGTTGGTGACGATCACCCGCAGGCGCTCGTCCCAAGCCGCGTCGGTGTCTGAGCTGAGCTCGATGGCGGCGATCACCTCATCGCCGATGGCGTCGAAGAGTTCGTCCTTGTTCTTGAAATGCCAGTAGAGGGCCATCGGGGTGACCCCGAGCTCCTGGGCCAGCCGGCGGATCGTGACCGCGGCCAGACCCTCGGCGTCGGCGATGGTGAAGGCCCGCTCGATCACCGCAGAGCGGCTCAGCTGCGGACGGCCATCGGTCGACTTCGCGGTGGCGTCCGGCGCGGTTTTGAGGATCACGCTTGACAACTATACGCGGTACAGTCCTATTATACGATGTACATGTACACCGTATAGGGAGCCAGACATGAGCATCATTCCCGACGATCAGACCGCGGCGCGGCCCGAGACGATAGCGCGATCCCGATGGGCCCTCCTTGCCGTCGCCCTCGCGACCTTCATGACTTACCTCGACAACAACATCATCAACGTGGCGATGCCGGCCATCCAGCGCGATCTCGACCTCTCGGTCTCCGGCCTCGAGTGGGTGGTGAGCGGCTACATCCTGACTTTTGCCGGGCTTCTGCTGGTCGGCGGGCGTTTGGCTGACGCCTTTGGCCGCAAACGCCTCTTCCTCGTCGGCCTCGGAATCTTCACCACCGCCTCGCTGGCCGCCGGCCTCTCCGACAGCTCGGCGACCCTCATCGCGGCGCGGGTGGTGCAGGGTCTGGGCGCGGCGCTGGTCACCCCGACGACCCTGGCCATCATCTCGGCCACCTTCACCAACACCAAGGCCCGCAACGCCGCCGTCGGCATCTGGAGCGCGGTCGGCGCGCTGGCGCTGGCCGTCGGGCCGCTGCTGGGCGGAGTGCTGAGCCAACACGCCTCGTGGGGCTGGATCTTCTTCATCAACGTGCCGGTCGGGGTGGCGACGCTGGCCCTCGGCGCCTGGGCCATCACCGAATCACGTGAGAGCACGGCCCGCGGGCTCGACTTCCCGGGCCTGATCACCTCTGCCCTGGCGCTCTTCTCGCTGACGTACGCCCTCATCGAGGGGCACGACAAGGGCTGGACCTCGACGACGATCCTCGGCGCCTTCGCGGTCGCCGCGATCATGTTCGCCATCTTCATTCAGATCGAGCGGTGCAGTGCGGCTCCGATGGTCGACGTCGCCCTCTTCGCCGAGCGGGCCTTCACCGGCGGCACGATTGCCTTGATGATGTGGGCCTTCGGCCTCTTCGGCATCTACTTCTTCACCTCGCTGTACCTGCAGAACGTCCTCGGCTTCTCCCCGACGAAGGCCGGGTTGGCCTTCGTCCCGATGGCCCTGCTGATGGCGGTCAGCGCGATCATCTCGGAGCGGGTCGCGCTGCGGTTCGGGGCGCACCGATCAACCGCAGTGGCCATGTTCCTGATGGCGGCCGGAATCGCGTCGGTGAGCATGCTCGGAGAGACCGCCACCTTCCTCGATCTGATGCCGAGCTTCGCGATCATCGGGATCGGCGGCGGCCTGACGATCCCGCTCACCACCTCGGTACTGGCCGTGATGCCGGTCGAGCAGTCGGGCATCGCGTCGGCGCTCTTCAACGCCTCCCGTGAGGTGGCCGGACTCCTCGGAATCACCGTGATCGGCGCGATCCTGGTGGCCCGGCAGACCACCGCGCTGGCGCATGGGCACTCGGCCACCGACGCCTTCCTGACCGGCTACCGCACCGGCCTGGTGGTGGCGGCCGTGCTGGTCGCGGCGGGTGGTGTGGCGGCCTGGATCGCGCTCCGCCCGTCGGCCTCCACACCGACCCCGACGCCGGCCGACACCTCGGAGTTGGCGCTCGCCGGATAGGCCACCTCACACGAGCCTGACGATCCTGTGTGTGGCCGGTGTCATGCGAATGGGACAAATTCTTGACTTGTGTCAGCACTCGTCCTAGCGTCCCTTCCGTCCGTCAGCCGACGGTCATCTGCCTGAGATTGGAGCGCACATTGATCAGCTTCAAGCGTTCGAGCGACGTGGCTCGACGTACTCCCAAGAAGGTCACCGGCGCGGTCGTCACGTTCGCCCTCGGTGCCCTAGGCATAGCCACCATCGCCATCGCACCGGGTGGCGCCTCGGCCACCGCGGTCTCCGGGACGTCCTGCGCAGCGGTTCATGTGCTGGCCGCCCGGGCGTCGACCGAGTCCCCCGGCCCCGGCGTCATCACCTCGCTCGTGTCGAAGATCCAGAGCGGCGTCTCGGCGTCGGTGAGCACCAGTTCGGTCGACTATCCCGCGCTGCTGTACCCGTACGACACGAGCAGCACGGCCGGTGACACGGCGATCAAGTCGGAGCTCACCGCGCAGGTCCAGAAGTGCCCGTCGCAGAAGATCGTGCTCGTCGGGTACTCGCAGGGGGCGCAACTGGTCGGCGACGTCCTCGCCGGCGGTGGCGGCGCGCTCGGGCTCGGGGCCGCTTCGGCGCCGGTCAGCTCGTCGATCGCCTCCCACGTCGTCGCGGTGATCCAGTACGGCGACCCGCGGCACATGCCGAACACGTCCTTCGACAAGGGCACGGCAAACGGCTCCACCGGACTCTTCCCACGGACGGCCAACCAGTCGCTCGTGCCGTTCGCGTCCAAGATCCAGTCCTACTGCGACTCAGGCGACCCCTTCTGCGCAGGTGGACTCAACGTCTTCGCCCATCTCGACTACACCATCAAGTACGACTCGTCGGCTACCCCGTTCGTGGTCGGCAAGTTGAACGCCGCGGGCATCCACTAGTCATGCCCAGCTGACCAGTACCGCGGTGCTGCAGTGCGGGGGCGTCCTTTCTCCCACGGACGTCTCCGCACTGCAGGCGTCGGTGTCGTCACTGTCGTGGCACTATCGTGAGCTTGTGACAACTGGCCTGCCGATCAAGATGCTGCACGACCGGGTGCTGGTGAAGATGCCGCGCGACGAGGGCGACCGCCGCTCCTCAGGCGGCATCCTGATCCCGGCCACGGCGCAGGTCTCGAAGCGGCTGACCTGGGCCGAAGTGCTCGCGATCGGCAATCACGTCCGGGCGATCGAGGTCGGCGACCGGGTGCTCTTCAGCCCCGATGAGCAGCACGAGGTAGAGATCTCCGGAGACGACTACCTACTTCTGCGCGAGCGGGACATCCACGCCGTGGCCGCCGAACGGGTCGACTCCAACACCGGCCTTTACCTGTAACCGGGCTCGACATAGTTCGTCCCGCTGCCGACAGAGACTAAAGTTCGCAGAATGCAGACCGCGACACCCTCGATGGGCACCCCCACTCAGCGCGGGCAGGCCTGGGCACTGCACGTCTTCACCACCCTCGGTGTCGTCGTCGGAATCCTGGCCCTGCGCGAGGTACTGGTCGGCAATGCCAAACTCGCACTCATCTGGCTGCTGGTCAGCTTCGTCATCGACGGCGTGGACGGGCCGGTGGCCCGGGTCCTGGACGTCAAGTCGCTGGTTCCGGTAATCGACGGCTACATCCTGGACGTCGTCATCGACTACGTCACCTGCGTCGTCGTCCCGGCCGCCTTCATGTACCAGTTCGACCTGCTACCCAGCGGCAACTGGGGCCTCTTCCTCATCGGGCTGATCGTCTTCACCTCCGCGATCTGGTTCTCCCGCACCGACATGATGAGCGATGAGAACTGGTTCCGCGGATTCCCGGCGGCCTGGAACCTGGTGGCCCCGGTCCTCTATATCTTCCAGGCCCGCCCGGCGATCGGCGCCATCATCACGGTCGCCCTCTCGATCCTCTCGCTCACCAACTTCCCGGTGCCGCACCCGGTGCGGGTCGTGTGGATGCGGCCGGTGACCCTGAGCGTCACCATCGCCTGGGTCGGCGCGATGACGATCGGCGTCCTGGCGCTGCCCCACCACTACTGGATTCTGCGGCCGATCCTGCTGGCCGGGAGCATCTACTTCCTGGTGCTCGGCTTCGTGCAGATCGGCCGGCTGCGCAGTGGCGTGGCCAGTCGTCTGGACGCCCCGCACTAAACGCTAACTTCCGGCGCGCTAACTCCCGGCGGTACGGATCCGCTGCAGCCAATCCCTGGCGTTCTCGAAGTCCTTGTCGGTGCGCCCGGCGGTGATCGCCTCGACGTCGCCGTCCCGGCGCGGATATGAGCCGAGGAACCGAATATCCGAGCAGATCCGCTTCAAAGCGGCTACCGCATCCCCGACCCGCTCGTCGGCGATATGCCCCTCGCAGTCGATGCTGAAGCAGTACTGGCCGATTCGCTCCTTGGTCGGACGCGACTCGATCCGGGTCAGGTTCACCCCGCGGGTGGCGAACTCGCTGAGAATCTCGAGCAGAGCGCCGCTGTGGTCGGCCCGTAGATAGGCGACGACGGTGGTGCGGTCGTTGCCGGTCGGTGGCCCGGGGACCGCCGGCCGAGCCAGCAGCACGAAGCGGGTGACGGCCGCGTGGTTGTCGGCGATGTCCTTGGCCAGCGAGTGGAGCCCGTAGATGTCGGCGGCCACCGGCGGGGCGATGGCTGCGTCGAACTCGCCGGCCTGCACTGCCTGGGCCCCACCGGCGGTCGAGCCGACCAGGGCCACGGCCGCGTCCGGGAGGTTGTTCATTAGCCAGCGCCGGGTCTGCGCCTCGGCGTGCGGATGGGTCGCGACCGAGCGGATCTCCTCGCGGCGCTGGCCGGGACGGGTCATCAGGTCGAAGACGACCGGAAGGTAGGCCTCCTCCGCGATGCGCAGCGCGTCCCCGCCGGCCAGCTCGTCCAGGGTGGCCGGAACCGCGCCCTCGACGGAGTTCTCCAGCGGCACTAGGGTTCCGTCAGCGCGGCCGTCCCGCAGCGCGTCGATCGCCAGCGTCACGTTCGTCATCGGGAGCAGGTCGGCGTGCAGCGCGATCGGGAGGGTGAGCAGCGCGGCGTGGGCGAAGGTGCCGGGGGGTCCGAGAAAGGCAAGCGTGGGCCGGGATTCGGCGGCATCGGTCACGGTGCTAGAGCCTAGCCGGTGCGCCGGTGACGGTCAGCTGGCTTTGCGGTACTGCGGACGCTTCGGGCGGCGGGCCAGCGCGGCGTCGACGGCCTGCTCCTCCTCCGGCGAGAGGTCGTGCTCGCCCGAACCCTGACTGACGCCCTTGGCGTAGAGACGGCTGTCGGTGCGCCCGGCGATCGAGGTGAGGGTGACCCCGTCACCGGAGTCGTCGAGGAGGGCGAGTGAGAAGGACATCCGTCCGGACATGTCGTCGAAGGCGTCGAAGCGCACCAGGGCGACGTTGCGCAGCGAGCGGGCCAGGGTCGAGCCGTAGCCAGAGAGCGTCTCGGCGATCTGGGTGTGCTCGGCCGCCACTTCGCCGACGGTCCGGCTCTGCGTCTCCTCGACCTGGGTCCGCATCGCCTCGACCTGGGCCCGCAGTTCCTGCGTGGTCGCGGCCTGGGTTGTCTCGAGTTGGGTCTGCATCGCCTGCACCTGGGCCGCCAGCGCCTCGGTGGTCGCGATATGCCGCTCGACCGCCTCCAGCAGCGATTCCTTGCTCGTTGCCCCCCGGCTGAGCACCGCGGCGGCCCGCCGCAGCCGGTAGAGCGAGCGGAGCGCGCAGTACGCGCCGACGAGGGCGAGGTAGCCCAGAGCGAGCGCGAAGACGGCGGCGTAGGTAGTCATCAAGAGCCAGGCTAGGGGGTCGCTGCTGCCGAACGCGGTTGCAACGCTGCGGGCCGGCCAAATCGGAGATGTTGGATGATGGGCCCATGACTGTTCGTCTGCGCTCCACCCTCGCGTCGCTGCCGGCCTACGTCCCCGGACGGTCGGTGCCGGGGGCGGTGAAGCTGGCCAGCAATGAGGTCGCCTTCCCGCCGCTGCCGTCGGTGCTGGCCCGCATCGCCGCGGCCGCCGCCACCGTGAACCGCTACCCGGACTCCTTCTCCACCGAGCTCACTGCGGCGATCGCCGCCCGCCACAGCGTGCCGGTGGAGCAGGTCGTCGTCGGCTGTGGCTCGGTGTCGCTCTGCCAGCAGCTCGTGCTGAGCACGGCCGGACCGGGCGACGAAGTGCTCTACGCCTGGCGCTCCTTCGAGGCGTATCCGATCGTCACCACGATCGGTGGGGCTACCCCGGTGCAGGTGCCACTCGCGTCTCAGGTGCACGATCTGGACGCGATGGCGGCCGCGATCACGCCCCGGACGCGCCTCATCTTCGTCTGCAACCCGAACAACCCGACCGGAACCACGGTCGGCACCGTGGCCCTGACCCGCTTCCTCGACGCCGTTCCCCCGGACGTCCTGGTCGTCATCGACGAGGCGTACCGGGAGTTCGTCCGGGACAGCGACGTGCCGGATGGCCTTACTTTCCTTGACCGTCCGAACGTTATCGTGCTCCGTACCTTCTCCAAGGCTTACGGTCTGGCCGGGCTGCGGGTCGGCTACGGAATCGCCGGTGACCCGGCGGTCAGCAACGCGCTCCGCCAGACCCAGTCCCCCTTCGCCGTCACCCACGTCGCCCAGCAGGCGGCGCTGGCCAGCCTGGAGCCGGCGGCCAGCGAGGAGCTGATGCGGCGAGTCGAGGAGGTCGTGCGGGAGCGATCCCGGGTGTACGAAGCCCTTACTTCCTATGGGTATGCGGTGCCGCCGACGCAGGCCAACTTCGTCTGGCTGCCGCTCGGCGAGGCGGCCGCGGGCTGGGCCGCCGAGTGCGAGCGGAGCCGGGTGATCGTCCGCCCGTTCGCGGGCTTCGGCGTCCGGGTGACCATCGGCGGCGTCGAGGAGAACGACCAACTGCTGGCTGCGTCGAAGTCGCTGGCCGCCGAGTACGCGCACCGGACTGCCATCGGATGAGCACCCTGCTCACCGGCATCGCGCAGCTCGCGACGCAGGATCCGGAAGTCGGTGAGCTCACCGACGCCGCCGTTGTGGTGGAGGGCGGGGTGATCGCCTGGGTGGGCGCGGCGGCGCAGGGTCCGGCCACCGATCAACGGGTCGACCTCGAGGGGCGCAGCGTGCTCCCCGGCTTCGTCGACTCGCATGCGCATCTGGTCTTCGCCGGAGATCGCACGCAGGAGTTCGACGCCCGGATGCGCGGAGTCCCTTACTCAGCCGGGGGAATCCGGACGACGGTAGCCGCCACCCGAGCGGCCGACGACGCGACCCTGCGGGCCAACGTGGCCCGGCTGGCCGGTGAGCTGCTGGCTAGCGGCGTGACGACCTTCGAATGCAAGTCCGGGTACGGCCTGGACGTCGAGACGGAGGCCCGATCGCTACGGTTGGCGGCCGAGGTCACGGACGAGACGACCTACCTGGGGGCCCACGTCGTGCCGCCGGAAATTGAGCGGGACGCCTACGTCCGGCTCGTCTGCACGGAGATGCTCGACGCCTGCGCACCGTTGGCTCGCTGGGTGGACGTCTTCTGCGAACGGGGCGCCTTCGACGCCGACGAGAGTCGCAGCGTCCTGCAGGCCGGGATCAAGCGCGGCCTGGTGGCACGCGTCCACGCGAATCAGCTCAGCGCCGGGGCGGGGGTTCAGCTCGCCGTCGAACTAGGGGCGGCCAGCGCTGACCACTGCACGTACCTGGCGGAGGCCGACATCGCCGCCCTCGCCGGGTCGAGCACGGTCGCCACCCTGCTGCCGCTGGCCGAATTCTCGACCCGGTCGCCCTATCCAGATGCGCGACGGCTGCTGGATGCCGGCGCGACGGTGGCGCTGGCGACCGACTGCAACCCCGGTTCGGCCTACTCCACCTCGATGCCGCTGGCCATCGCGCTGGCCGTCCGGGAGATGCGGATGACCCCGGCCGAGGCGGTACGGGCGGCGACCGCCGGTGGCGCGGCGGCTCTGCGCCGGGACGACATTGGCGTGATCGCGGTCGGACGTCGAGCCGACCTGGTGGTGCTCGATGCGCCCTCCTACGTCCATCTGGCCTACCGCCCGGGCGTGGCGCTGGTGTCGCAGGTGTGGCGGGGCGGGGAGCCGGCCATCCAGCGCTGAGGCCGCTACTTGGTGCGGTGCATGCGAGCGCGGATCATCTCGCGCAGCTGCGAGACGGCCTCGTCGTGCTGCTCGGTCGCCTGCCGGGCTACCTCGGGATCGGGCTCGTCGGGCGCCGGCTCAGCAGCGGGTGCCGGCTCGGGCACTACGACTGGTGCCGGTTCGGCGAACTGGGTCCGGGTCGGGGGTGGCTCGGGTGCCGGCGTCGGTGCGGGAATCTCGGCGGGCGGCGGTGCGGGCGGCTCGTCGACGGGTGTTTCGATAGCTGTTGGGACCGTGGCCGTCGGCGGCACCGGCTCGGCGTCACGGAGCAGGCAGAATTCGTTCCCCTCCGGGTCGGCGAGCACGTGCCAGCTGACCTCGCCATCGCCGAGCGCCAACGGCCGGGCGCCGTGCGAGATCAGCCGCTCCAGCTCCGTCTGCTGATCGGTGTCGGTGGCCACCAGGTCGAGATGGATCTTGTTGCGGGTCTTTCCACTCGCCTCCGGCATCTGCATGAAGTCGATCCGGAAGGGGGCGGTCTCACCGGCGATCGTCACATCGTCACCGTTGCGGGCGACCGCACGCCACCCCAGCACCCGGCACCAGAAGTTCGCCAGCAGCACGGCATCGCGGCAGTCCACGGTGAGCGTCGCGATCCGGTTACCCATAAGGCAGTTCTATCACTGAGCGCGCCAGGCCTCGCGCCGAAAGACGTCAGCTACGCATCGGGGAACGTCATGTCCCAGACCCGGGACACGCGAGGGATATTGCCAAGAATTGCCCGAGGGCAGCAGAGTTGTCCCTATGACGGCTGCGCGCGAGGCTCCTACCCAGACGACGGCACGAGACTACGGCGACAAGGTGGCGGCGGTCGAACCGGGCGGAGTCGAGTTCATCCCCCTCGCCGAGCGCCACGGCACGCCGCTCCAGCTGTTCTGGACGTGGGCCTCGCCCAATATGGAGTTCGCCACCGTCTTCGTCGGTGTCCTCGGCGTCGCGATCTTCGGCCTGAGCTTCTGGATGGCCGCCGTCGCCATCATCCTCGGCAGTGCCCTCGGGGCGACCAGCCACGGACTGCTCTCCACCTGGGGCCCGAAGCACGGCCTGCCGCAGATGGTGCTCGGCCGTTCCGCCTTCGGCTTCTTCGGCAATATCCTCCCGGCCGGGCTCATGTCGGTAACCGCCGGAATCGGCTGGTTCGCCGTCAACAGCGTCAGCGGGGCCTACGCGATCAACACCCTCACCCACCTGCCGAAGGGCGCGTCACTGATCCTCGTAGTCGCGGTGCAGATCGTCGTGGCCTTCTTCGGGCACAACCTGGTGCACGTCTTCGAGCGCTACGCCTTCCCGTTTCTCGGGATCATCTTCCTCATCGCCAGCATCGACGTGCTGAGCAAGTCCCACCTCTCCACCCCGGGACACGGCGGGACGGCGACGCTGGGCGCGTTCCTCATCGAGGTCGGCGCATCGTTCGGCTATGCGGCGGGCTGGAATCCGTACGCGTCGGACTACACCCGCTACCTGAAGCCCGACGTGAGTTCGAAAGCGGTCGGCCTCTACGCGGGCCTCGGAATTTTCCTCTCCTGCGCCATCCTGCAGATCGTCGGCGCCGCTTCAGTCACGATCGTCGGGATCGACAGCCACGCGACACCGACGGCTCAGTTCACCCAGGCAATGCCGACGGTGATCGCCGACCTCACGCTGCTGGCGATCGCGGTCGGTGCCGTATCGGCGAACGTCCTGAACATCTATTCGGGGACGATGTCCTTTCTCGCCATGGGGTTCAACATCCCGTTCGCGCTACGGCGGGCGCTGATCGCAGTGGTCTTCGGTGCGATCGGCCTCGTCGTCGCCTTCACCGGGCTGCACGATGCCGGCTCGAAGTACGAGAGCTTCCTGCTCGTGATCGCCTACTGGATCGGGCCCTGGCTCGGGGTTGTCTTCGCTGACCGCTGGCTGCGGCGTCGCTCACTGGATCGTCTCAACCCGATCGTCACCGACCGCCGCTTCGAGAACTGGGTCGGCCCGGTCGCGATGCTGGTGGGTATTGCCGTATCGGTATGGCTCTTCTCGCACCAGGACAAGTACCTCGCCCCCATTCCGTCGCACTTCCCCTCCGTCGGAGACATCACCTTCGAGGTCGGTTTCGTCATCTCGGCCCTGCTGTATCTGGTGCTCTTCAACTTCACGAGAGCGAAGGCGGACGTCGATGCCTGACCCGGTGCCGCTGGATTTCGACACGGCCGTCTCGTGGCTGCAGTGCGCCGTCGAGGAGGCCCGAGCCGGGCTGGCCGAGGGTGGCATCCCGATCGGCGGGGCGCTCTTCGGCGCCGACGGCTCGCTGCTGGGGCGTGGGCGAAATCGGCGCGTCCAGGATGACGACCCTTCGATGCACGGCGAGACGTCGGCCTTCCGCAACGCCGGGCGGCAGGCGAGCTACCGCGGTACGACGATGGTGACGACCCTCTCGCCGTGCTGGTACTGCAGTGGGCTCGTCCGTCAGTTCGGAATCTCCCGAGTCGTCGTCGGCGAGGCCCGGACGTTCTACGGCGGCCACGACTGGTTGGCCGCGCATGGGGTCGAGGTGCTCCTCCTCGACGATCCGACCTGCGTCGCGATGATGACCGACTTCATCGAGGAGTACCCGCAGTTGTGGAACGAAGACATCGGCGTCGACTGACAGGACACCACCCGTGCAGACCGAACGCCTGATCATGCGCAGCTGGCGCGACTCCGATCGCGAGCCGTTCGCCGAGATGAACGCCAACCCCGAGGTGATGCGCTACTTCCCCGCATTGCTGACCCGGGCCGAGAGTGACGCCGCCGTCGACCGCATCCAGGCCTCGATCGACACGAACGGCTTCGGGATGTGGGCCATCGAACGGATCGACACCGGCCAGTTCATCGGCTTCGTCGGGTTGGCCGTACCGCGCTTCGAGGCCGCGTTCACGCCCTGCGTCGAGGTCGGTTGGCGGCTAACGCCCGAAGCCTGGGGCCAAGGGTTCGCCACCGAGGCGGCCCGGCGGTCGCTGGTGGCCGGCTTCGACGAGTTCGGTCTGGACGAGATCGTGAGCATGGCCGTCGTCGCGAATCTGCCGTCGCGCGCGGTGATGGAGCGGATCGGGATGTGGCACGACCTCGACGGCGACTTCGACCATCCGATGGTCCCCGAAGGCCCGCTGCGCCGGCACGTGCTCTACCGCATCACGCGGGACGATCATCGCCGGTTTACCGGCCCGAAATCGGGCGGGAATACGGTTTAGCCATGCGCCTAACTCAACACGAGCAGGAGCGGCTGCTCATCACACTCGCGGCCGATGTCGCCGAACGGCGGCGGGCCCGCGGATTGAAGCTGAACTATCCGGAGGCGGTCGCCGTCATCACCTCGTTCGTGCTGGAGGGTGCCCGCGATGGGCGAACCGTCGCCGAATTGATGAGCAGCGGGCGCGCGGTGCTGACCCGCGATGACGTCCTCGAAGGCGTGCCGGAGATGATCGAATCGGTGCAGGTCGAGTGCACCTTCCCGGACGGGACGAAGCTGGTCACCGTCCACGGGCCGATCGGATGAGCGGGCCGCTGATCCCAGGTCAGGTTGTCCCCGTCGACGGCAACATCGAACTCAACGCCGGCCGGGCCAAGAGGTCGCTCACTGTGGAGAACTCCGGTGACCGGCCGATCCAGGTCGGATCGCACTACCACTTCGCCGCCGCGAACCCGGCGCTCACCTTCGACCGGGAGTCGGCCTGGGGTTACCGCCTGGACATCCCGGCCGGCACCTCGGTGCGCTTCGAACCGGGCATCACCCGTGAGGTGAATCTGGTCGCGCTGGCCGGCAGGCGGATCGTCCCCGGTCTGCGGCTGGAATCGGCTGGCCCGCTGGATGGGGTGAGCTTGTGAGCGATATCAGCCGGGCACGGTATGCGGCGCTCTACGGTCCTACCGTCGGTGACCGGGTGCGGCTGGCCGACACCGATCTCTTCATCGAGGTGACTGAGGATCGGGCCGGCGGGCCCGCCGGTCGGGCCGGTGACGAGGCCCTCTTCGGCGGCGGCAAGGTGATCCGCGAGTCGATGGGGCAGTCCACCGCAACCCGGGCCGAGGGCACCCCTGACCTGGTGATCACTGGGGCCGTCGTCCTCGATCACTGGGGCGTCATCAAGGCCGACGTCGGTGTACGGGACGGGCGCATCGTCGGACTCGGCAAGGCTGGGAATCCTGACACGATGGACGGCGTATCCCCCGAGCTGGTGATCGGACCCTCCACCGAGGTGATCGCGGGAAACGGACTGATCCTCACCGCGGGCGGCGTCGACAGCCACGTCCATCTCATTGCGCCGCAGCAGATCCCGGTGGCCATCGCCGCCGGCATCACCACGCTGATCGGGGGAGGCGTCGGCCCGGCCGACTCGAGCAAGGCAACGACGGTCACCTCCGGCTCCTTCTGGCTCGCTGCGATGATGCAGTCACTCACCGAATGGCCGGTGAACATCGTCCTTCTCGGTAAGGGGAACACCGTCTCCCGCGAGGGTCTCTGGGAGCAGCTGCGGGCCGGAGCCGCGGGCTTCAAGCTGCACGAGGACTGGGGCACCACCCCGGCGGCGATCGACGCCTGCCTGAGCGTGGGACTGGCCGCCGGTGTGCAGACCGCGATCCACACTGACACCCTCAACGAAGCCGGCTATCTGGAGTCCACGCTTGCCGCGATCGGCGGGCGTCCGATCCACACGTACCACACCGAAGGCGCCGGCGGCGGGCACGCACCGGACATCATCCGGGTCGCCGCGCATGCGAATGTGCTGCCTTCTTCGACGAATCCAACCCGCCCGTACACGCAGAACACGCTGCACGAGCACCTCGACATGCTGATGGTCTGCCACCATCTCAAGTCCTCTATCCCCGAAGACCTGGCCTTCGCCGAGTCACGGATCCGCCCGTCGACGATGGCCGCCGAGGATGTGCTGCACGACCTGGGGGCGATCTCGATGATCGGCTCCGACTCGCAGGCCATGGGACGGATCGGCGAGACGATCATCCGCACCTGGCAGACGGCGCACGTCATGAAGCAGCGCCGGGGTTCACTCCCCGGAGACACCGTCGCCGACAACCAGCGCGCTCAGCGGTACATCGCCAAGTACACGATCGCACCTGCAGTGGCCCACGGCCTGGACGGCGAGATCGGCTCGGTCGAGGTCGGGAAGCTGGCCGACCTGGTGCTCTGGGAGCCCGCGTTCTTCGGGGTGTCGCCGCACGTGGTGCTGAAGTCCGGCGTCATCGCCTGGGGCAACATGGGCGACGCCAACGCCTCGATCCCGACCCCGCAGCCGCAGTTGCCGCGGCCGATGTTCGGCGCCTTCGGCGGGCTGGCTGCCCGCCTCGGCCTGCAGTTCGTGTCGCCGCTGGCATTGGAGAACGGGCTGGCCGAGCGCTGGTCGAGCGACCGACCGCTGGTTCCGACGGCCGACATCTCCGGCCGCAGCAAGGCAGACATGCCGCAGAACACGGCACTTCCGAGGATCGACGTCGACTCCGAGACCTTCGAGGTGCGCATCGACGGCGAGCTGATCGAGCCGCAGCCGGCGGCCGAACTGCCGATGGCTCAGCGCTACTTCCTCTTCTGATGCAGGACTACTGATGGAGACCTGCTGATGGAGGTCTCGGCCCGTCTGTTGCTGCTGTTGGACTCCCGCTCCCCGGCCGGCGCGCATTCGCACTCGGGAGGAATGGAGGCGGCGATCGGTGCCGGCTTCGTGACGGATCTGCCGTCTGTGCAGGAGTTCTGCGCGGCGCGCCTGCGCACCGCCGGACGGGTTGCCGCCGCCTTCGCCGCCGCTTCCTGCCGGGCCTGGCAGGAGGGGGCGACGCCCGCGGAGTGGCTCGAGTTGGACTGCGAGTTCAGCGCCCGGGTGCCGTCGGAGGCGCTGCGGAGCGCATCCCGCGCACTCGGCAGCGGGCTACGGCGGCTGGTTCAGGCCACCGTCGGTGATGCTGACCTGCGAACTCCGTGGCAGCTGATCGGCACGCCTCACCAGCCGCTGGTCCTCGGCGCCGGCTGCGCCCTGGCCGGGGGTACGCCGCTGATGGCGGCTCGGGCCGCGGCGCTGGGCACCTGCACCGCACCGGCATCGGCCGCCATCCGGCTCCTCGGCTTCGACCCGTACGCGATCCACGCCATCACCTCGGCCCTCTCCGAGGAGATCGAAGTGATCGCCCTGGCCGCCGCGGCCCCCTGCTCGCCGGCTCAACTCCCGGCCGACTCCGCCCCCGCCCTCGACCTGCTGGCCGAGGTTCACTCAACTGAGGAGATGCGTCTCTTTGCCTCGTAATTTATTGGCTCCTGCCGCTCCACGCCACAATGACGGAACTACCCATGGCCACCAGTTCAGCGACCCGCCGGGTGGCGGCAGCCTCAGCTCGCCGATCCCACGCATCGGCATCGGCGGTCCGGTCGGCAGCGGCAAGACGGCGCTGGTGGCCGCCCTCTGCCGGGCGCTCAGCTCCGAACTGAAGATCGCCGTCGTCACCAATGACATCTACACCGAAGAGGATGCCGAGTTTCTCAGGCGATCCGGCGTCCTGCCGACCGAGCGCATCCGAGCCGTGCAGACCGGCGCCTGCCCGCACACAGCCATCCGTGACGACATCTCAGCGAACCTCGATGCCGTCGAGCAGTTGGAGGAGGAGTACCCCGACCTCGACCTGATCCTCGTCGAGAGCGGCGGCGACAACCTCACCGCGACCTTCTCCTACGGGTTGATCCACAAGCAGATCTTCGTCATCGACGTGGCCGGCGGCGACAAGGTTCCCCGCAAGGGTGGCCCCGGGGTCACCCGTTCAGACCTGCTGGTCATCAACAAGACGGATCTGGCCCCCCTGGTTGGCGCCGACCTCAGCGTGATGCAGCGCGATGCCACAGCGGTACGCGGCGGCCGCCCGCTTCTCTTCACCTCGATCGCCGCCGACCCCGGCGCCGGTGAGGTGGCCGACTGGGTGCGGAAGGTCGCGGCTGGATGAGTGCTGCCCTGGCGCCACCGGATCGGACCCTGCAGGCGGCGGCGAGCGTGGTCGTCGATGCCGGGGCCCGGTTGACCGAGGTCATCTCGGCTCCACCGCTGACGATCCGGCGGATCTTCTCCGAGCAGCCCGACGTCTGCGCCCTCTGCCTGGTCGGGTCGGCCGCCGGGCCACTCCCCGGTGACGATCTCTCGCTATCACTGGAGATCCGTGACGGCGCCCGGGCCTCGCTGATCGCCGCCGGCGCCTCCATTGCCCAGGGCCGGGCGGCATCGGCCCCACGCCCGGCGTCGCTGCGGACGACGGTGACGGTCGGCGATCACGCTAGCCTCGACGCCGATCCGGGGGCGCTCATCGTCTGCGCCGGCAGCCACGTCGACGTCTCACTGGAGATCGCGTTGCAGCCGACGTCGACCCTGATCTGGCGTGAATTGCTGGTACTCGGCCGCTCCGGCGAGGCACCCGGCTCGGCCACGCTGCGCTGGAGCGTGACTCGCGGCGGTGAGCCACTGCTTCGGCAGTTCCTGGACCTGGCCGACCCGTCCCTGGTCGCGTGGCCTGGGCTGCTGGCCGGGCAGCGCCGCGTCCGCACCGAACTGCGGGTCGGTCCGGACGTCGTGGCTGAGACCGTCGTCCACTCGGCCACCGACGTGACGCAGAGGGTCGCCGATCAGGCGACCCTCCGCACCACGCTCGGGGCTTTCTAGCTGGCCGCTCCGACCGCCGAGGCCGGCAGGTTGAGCGACGCCGTGATGGCGACCGTCCCGAGCGACTGCTGGGAGTAGAAGAGCCCCGAGGAGTCGGTCAGTTGCAGAGTCACCTTGCTTGACGGGTCGAAGCGCCACGGGTTGATGTTCAGCGCGACGGTCGTGCTGTGGCTGCCACCGTCCAGGATGAGCGGGAAAGCCGTCCCCTGATCGTCCAGGATTCTTCCGGTCGTCGTGTCCAGCAACTGGGCGACAACTGCGGTGGATTTCTTGGTGGCCAGGCCGCGGTAGTTGAGGGTGAGGCTGCCACCCGTCACCGACTCGACGGCCGAACCAGGCGCCTTCAGCGGGATGTTGATGGCGTTGGACGCCTTTCCGGCCGCGATGAGGCCACCCGAGCTGCTGAAGGGACTCACCCCGAGGATGCCGCTACCGGAGGCTGTGATCGACGACGTCGCGGCCGGCGGGTAGGAGGACTCGGAGTGCCAATTGCCTGACTGGTCGATCCACTGGAACGCCGCTCCCGTGGAGATGCTCTGCTTCTTCAGGTACTTGTCCAGGAAGTTCAGCTCGAGCGTCGTGGTGTAGGTCGACGGCCCGGGGTCGTTGTTGCAGATCCCGTGGCCACCGCAGTACCAGGCCATCTGCACCGGGGTGCCGGCCGCCTTGAGCGCGTTGTAGGTGAGCACGTCACCGTCGAGCGGGAAGAGGGTGTCACCGGTGCCGGCCAGCAGCAGCGTCGGTGTGGTGATCTGACCCATCACCGGACCCGGGCTCGCCGCGTTGCCATAGGCGATCTCGGCCGCGGTCACGTTCCCGTTGCCGACTGACTTGCAGAGGTTGGTCACCTCGGTGTCGTACTTGGCGCCGACGAGGTTCCCGGTGAGGCAGAGGAGATTGCCCCAGCCGGCCTTGATGATCTGGTTCGCGTACACGCTGTGCACCAGGTCGAACCAGCTCATGTTCGGCTCGATGGCATCGATGCGGTGGTCGAAGGCCGCGGCCGAGAGCTGCACACCGCCGCCGTAGCTGAGCCCGGTCATGCCGACCAGCGGGTCGTTCGGCCCGTCGAGCTGGACACCGGGCTGCGTGGCCACCCAGTTGATGATCGCGCTGACGTCACGCCCTTCGACATACGGGCTGTCGAGACTGGTCGCACCGCCGGAGCCGAACCAGCCCCGGTTGTCCCAGGTGACCACGTTGTAGCCGTGCGCGGTGAGCGTCGCCGGACCGACGAGCTCGCCGTCGATGTGGAACGAGCCGATACCCGCGCTGGTGATGTTGACGGTGTCCGGCCCATAGGCCGGGATCCCCCAGGCAGCCGGCTCCAGCACGGTCGGGGCGGTCTGCCCAACCGTCAGCCCCTGCGCGGGGTAGAAGTTGGTGAGGATGTTGGTGCCGTCGAAGGACGTGACGCCGACGTTGGTCTGCTTCGGAATGGCCGCACCGACTGCGCCGGCCCCCGACTCCGTGCCCACCGAGACGGCGGCCGCCGTGCCTATCAGGGCCACCGCGCCAGCGGCGGCGACCCATCTCTTGCGAACGTTGCGATGACGCATGTCTCTCCCCAGATCGATTGCGCGATACTCAGCGACGGAAAGCGGTTTCGGTTACCCATGGGTAAGTCCCGAGCAACATTCGCATCATGTTGTGAGTTTGGCAACCCTCAAAAGTCCGGCAAATAGCCAGAATTAGGGCGTCGAATCTGACAGGTTTGCGGCGTCTGTCTAGTTCGCGTTTGGTTTACTCCCCGGACGGCGCACACGCCCGGTACGCGATTGGTACGGGCTACCAGAGCGACAGCGAGCGCGTGAAGATGCCGGCCAGGTCCTCGGGCTGCACCGTCTTCGGGGCGATAGCCAGCAGGCGCTGCTGCTTCAGTGACCCCTCCACTAGCAGATCCACGTCGGTGGCGGCGAAGCCGACCGCGTCGATCCCATTGGGTATGCCGATGTCCCGCATCAGCGCGGTCAGCACCGCCGGCAGCACCGACTCGTCGTCGCCGGTGGCACTCGGATCCAGCAGACGGGCCGCGTGCAGGTGCCGCTGCGGAGAGGCCGAGAAAGTAAAGCGAAACGCCTCGGGCGCGGTCAGCGAGACGGACATCCCGTGCGGCACCATCGGCTCGTCACCGGGGTAGTCGGCCGGGTGGAATCCGGTGACCCGCCCGGCGATCGGATAGGCGTTGGCGTGCGGGATATGCACGCCGGCGTTGCCGAAGCCCAGCCCTGCGAAGGTCGCGGCCATCGTCATGTCGGCGCGGGCCATCACGTTTGAGCCATCCCGGACGGCGGTTCGGAAGGCACCCGACAGCAGCGACATGGCCTTCTCCGACCAGACGTCGGAGATCGGGTTGGAACCGCAGTAGGGCACCCGCTGCGCAGCGGTGCGGCGCTCGTAGGAGGAGAACGGCCGCGCGGTGTAGCTCTCCAGGGCGTGGCAGAGGATGTCCATCCCGGCCGACGCCGTCACCATCGGCGGCTGCGAGATCGTCAACTCCGGGTCGACGACGGCCAGCACCGGACGCAGCCGGGCATGGCTGATGCCGGTCTTCACCTTCAGCGAGAGCACGTCCATCACGCAGACGGTCGTGCTCTCGGCCCCGGTCCCGGTGGTCGTCGGCACCGCCACCAGCGGCAGCAGCGGGACGGTCGGCGCGTTCCCGCCGCCGATCGGGGCGTTGACGTAGTCGAGGAGGTCACCCGGGTTGGTGAGGAGCAGGTTCACCGCCTTCGCGGTGTCGATGGACGACCCGCCACCCACGGCCACGACCGCGTCGAAGGGGCCGGCGGCGCGGGCCCACTCGGCGGCCCGCCGCATGCTCTCGTCCGTCGGTTCGATGCTCACCTGGTCGAAGACGACCGCCTCGATCGCGAACTGCGACATCTGTTCGGCGACGCGCTGCGGCAGTCCGGTGGCGGCCATGCCCGGATCAGTGACGACCAGGGCCCGGGTGGATCCGAGCTGGGCCAGGTCATAGCCGATCTCGGCGGAGGCCCCGGCACCGAACTTCAAGGCCGGAGCACCGTAGGTGAAGACGGTTTCGCTCATGAGAAGGTTCTACTCCGCTCTCCCCGCCCGGCTGCAACCGCCTAGGACATTCCTGCGGTTTGTATCAGGCGACCGGGTCGGCCGCCGCGGCCGCCCGCCCCGCGGCGAAGAAGGCGGCCACCTCGTCGGCCGATGGAACGTCACCGAGCGCGACCGCCGCCCCGAAGGGTGCGTTCCAGAAGTCGCCCCGGCGTAGCCGGTGCGGCCCGACGTACGCGTACGGACGATCGATGTATCCGTCGCCGGCGCTGACGCCGTAGTTCACCTCGTCGAGCGTCGCGCTGATGTCGAAGTGCTCCGGCCAGAGCACCGGGGTCGCAGTGGGATCCAGGGCGGCCAGCGCAGCGACGGCCGAGCCAAAGGCAGCGGCAATCTGGAGCGCCTCACCCGAGTCGAGGTTGATCTCGTCGTCGATCCCCACCGCCGGAGCATCGCTGTAGACGCCGCGCAGGTCAGCGGCCAGGAGTCCGGCCTCGCCGGCGAGCGTCCGGTAGGTATGTCCCTTGAGCGGGATCCGCCGGATCGCCCCGACCACCAACTCGTCGCCCTCGATCCGCAGCACCGGGTCGGCCACCGTGCCGAAGCCACCCTCCGTGGCCCGCAGCCGGATGGTTCCTGAGACTGCGTACTGCGGCGCGGCCAGCACGTACTCCGCGATGCCGTGCAGGGATTGACGGGTGGTCGAATCACTCATCCCCAGATACTAGCCATCACGCTCGGTGCTGCGGCCGTTCGTGATGAACCGGGCCAGCTCTAGCTCACGCCGCTAGGTCCAAGCGATTCCGGCGTCGGGGGCATCGTCGGCCAGGACTTGCCCCTCGATCAGTCCGTAGGGACGGTCGGCTGCGTAGTACACCTCGTTGTCGTTGCTCAGGCCGAAGGGTTCGAGGTCGACCAGGAAGTGGTGCTTGTTCGGCAGCGCCAGCCGGACCTCGCAGATGGCCGGGACATCCTTGAGGATCCGCTCGCCGATCGCGTACAGCGTCTGCTGCAGGGAGTAGCTGTACGTCGTGGCGAAGGCCTCCAACAGCGAAGCGGTGGCTGCGGCGTAGGCGTCGGCCCAGTCGACGTCCGTGCCGCGGAATCGCCAGGCGGCGTTCACCTCGGTGGCCAGCATCCGATCGGTCGTCTCGGCCAGCGTGGTGTACGGATCCCTGGGAAATCCGGAGAATTCCGAGTCTGTGGTGTTCAAGACGACGAGATCCTTCAATCCACCGACGACCGACGTGCCCAGCTCGGCGTCGTGCAGCACCGTGGCGGTACGGACCACACCCCCATTGCGGGCGAAGGAGTGCTCGCCCGGCGGCAGTCGCGTCCAGGCGTACTCCTCGATGCTGAGGCGAGCCCGCGTGATCGGGTCCTGGGTGGCGACGAAGTGCTCGGCCAGGGCGATGGCGAAGGCCTCCGGCTCGATCCCGCCGAGCCGCTTGGCGAAGGCATAGGCCGTATTTTTCTGGGTATCCGTCGCCAGCACGTTGGAGTTGTCGCCCCTCAGGTGGCTTGCGGCCAGGTCGCCGGAGAGGGAACTGGAGACGCTCCAGTCCTTCAGCTGATCGCCGCCGCCGGGGGCGGTACCGCGCGAGACGTGCACCAGCCGTACCTCAGCCTTGCCGTAGCGGTTGAATCCCAGAACGCTCATGCTCGTACGCCTCTCTCCGTCACTTCACTGCTCTTCTCAGGCTGCGGGGGCTTCTCGACCGGCGGAGGATCCGCTTGAAGTCGCGCCCAGATCCGGTCCCGGGTCAGCGGCAGCGACTCGAACCGGACCCCTGTCGCGTCACGCAGCGCATTGGCCAGCGCCGGCGCCACCGGATTGAACGGGCTCTCGCTCATCGGCTTCGCACCCATCGGCCCGAGCGTCTCGTAGCTCGACGCGAAGTAGACCTCGGTGAGCGGGATATCCGCAAAAGACGGGATGTGATAGCTGCGCAGCACCCGGGTCGTCACTTCGCCGGTGGCGTCGATGTCGACGTGCTCGAACATGGCCGCCCCCAGCGCCTGGGCCACGCCACCCTCGACCTGCCCGCGACACTGCATCGGATTGATGACCGTCCCGGCGTCCGCGGCCTGCACGCTGAAGAGGATCCGCAACTCGCCGGTCTCGGGGTTCACCGCGACCCGGAACCCCTGCACGTTGAAGGTCACCGAGCGCGGCGTGCCGTCACTGCGGCCGCTGGCCGTCAGCAACTCGCGACGAGCCTGATCCGGCGCCAGCGCCGCATCGATGAGCCGGCGTAGTTCGGTGGCGGCGATCAGCGTCGCCTTCCCGGCCACCATCGTGCCGGTGGAGCCGTAGGCCCCGGTGTCGTGCGCGACGTGATCGGTGTCGGACTGGACGACGCGGATCTGGTCGGGACGGACGCCGAGCGCGGTCGAGGCCAGCTGCACGTGCACCGTGGTCGTCCCGTTGCCGAACTCCGACGTGCCGACCTTCAGCTCGAACGTGCCGTCACCCACCTCACTTATCAGGGAGTTCGCGACGTGCCCGCCGGGTGGCGTGCTGTCCAGCATTGTGAAGCAGACGCCGTCCCCGACCAGCCAACCCTCCGGCGCCGCCTCGCCCCGCCCGCTGGCCAGGGCCGCCCGCACCAGGTCGACGCACTCGGTGAGCCCGTAGCTGCCGATGGAGACGTCCTTCAGCTCGCCTTCGATGGCGTGCAGCTCGTCCCCTTCCCGCACCACGTTGCGGAGCCGGAACTCGAACGGATCGATGCCCATCGTGCGGGCCAGTTCGTCGATGGCGCAGTCGATCGCGAAGGCCATCTGGCTCACCCCGTAGCCGCGGAAGGCGCCGGAGGGCAGCGTGTTGGTGTACACCGCGTACGCGTCAACCTTCTTGTTGGCGCAGCGGTATAGGGAGATCGCTTCGCCGCATGAGTGGTAAAGCACGCCGGCCGAATGGTTGCCGTAGGCGCCGGCGTTGGAGATGGAATGCACTTGCATCGCCGTGAGCCGCCCGCCGGCATCGGCGCCGAGTCGCACCGTGATCTGCATCGGATGGCGCGTCGAGGTGCCGATGAACTGCTCCTCGCGGGTGAACTCCAGCTGCACCGGACGCTGCAGCCGGAGCGCGGCCAGACCGACCAGTTCCTCGACGAACATCTCCTGCTTGCCACCGAAGCCGCCGCCGACCCGTTCGACGAAGACCCTGACATTCTCGGCCGAAAGTCCGAGCAGCCTGGCCAGCGCGTCGCGGGTCAGGAAGGGCGTCTGGCTGCTCGTGCGCACCACCAGCCGGTCCCCTTCCGTCCAGGCGATCGCCCCGTGCGTCTCCAGATGAACGTGCTGCACCCGGTGAATGTTGAAGGTGTTCTCATAGATTGCGTCGGCCGCCGCGAAGCCTGCATCGACGTCGCCGAGGTGGCTGTGGATCTCCGCGGCCAGGTTGCGGGTCGAGTCGGCGATGAACTTCTCCGGCCCCTTGCCAGGGTGCAGTTGCGGCGCGCCCGGGGCCATCGCCGCCGCGGGGTCGAAGACAGCATCGCGGATCTCGTAGTCGACGACGATCGCGGCGCAGGCCGCATCGGCGATCGCCAGCGAGTCAGCCACTACGGCGGCGACCCGCTGCCCCTTGAAGCGGACGAACCGGTCGAGTAGCAGGGTGTCCTGCGGATCCTCGTCCGGATTCTCGTGACGGGCCGAGGAGAAGTGCCGCTCGGGTGCATCAGCGTAGGTGAGGATGAGGCGCACGCCGGGGATAGCGGTGGCGGCCAAGGTGTCGATCGAGCGGATCCAGGCCGAGGCATGCGGGGCGCGGAGCAGCCGCATCTGCAGCAGCCCGGCGGGCGCACAGTCCATCGTGTACTCGGCCTGGCCGGTGACGACCTGCGGGCCGGCCGGGGCGGGGAGACTGCGCCCAACCGTCGCCCCGCTGGGTTGCGCCTCGGCGAGCTTCACCCCGTGGACGGCATCCCCGATGGCCCGGTAGCCGGTGCAGCGACAGAGATTCCCCTTTAGAGAACGGGGCAGATCGGCCAACTGCTCGTCATCGAGGGCGGCCGTCGTCATGATCATCCCGGCGGTGCAGAAACCACACTGCAGCCCCTGGGCGTCGAGGAAGTTCTGCTGCACCGGGTGCAGGCCGCCGTCGGGGGCCAGCCCCTCGATGGTGGTGATCTCAGCTCCGGAGGCCCGGGCCGCCGGGTAGAGGCAGCTGTGCACCGGCACCCCGTCGACGTGCACAGTGCAGGCCCCGCAGTCGCCGGCGTCGCACCCCTTCTTGACCCCGAACCACCCCTCCTCGCGCAGGTAGGTACGCAGGCACTGGCCGGGTCGCGGCTGGCTGCGGGCCGGTACCCCGTTGACGACCGGGTGCTCAGCCATTGCTGAGTTCGTCCCGTATTTCACGGCAGAAGAGCGCCGTCATGGCCTCCCGCCATTGAGGGGATCCGTGGACGTCGTCGTGGTAGACCGCGCCGCAGTCGTGCAGCGCGCCGGTGAGGTCACGGTCGCCAGGGATGGAGGCGAAGCGCAGCTGCACCGGCCGGGTGGTCGCCGCGGTGACGGTGATGGTCAGGGCGCCGTCGACGTCAAGCCGTCCGATCACCAGCGCCGCCGACCGTCCGAGATTGTTCAGTGATATCTGGCGAAACGCGGTCCGCGCCTGCAGCGCCGCAGCGGGGAGCGTGATCGAGCGGAGCAGCTCCCCCGCCGCCAGAACGTTCTGGCCGGGGCCGGTGACGAACTCGGCCACCGGCACCTCCCGGCTACCCCCGTCAGTGCTCCAGATGAGGCAGACCCCGTCCAGGGCCGATCCGAGCGAGATCATCGGGCCGGCCGGGAGGCCCATGCAGATGTTGCCGCCGACGGTGGCCACGTTCCAGATCTTGAACGAGCCAAGCAGCGCCTGGCTGCACTGCAGGAGCAGCGGTGCGCCCAGGTACTGCGTCGGCAACCGGTGCCGGGCCAGGTCAGCGATGGTGCAGGTGGCGGCGATCTCCAGCCCACCCCCGTCCGGGTGCAGTTGGAGCGGGGTCCAGTCGAAGCCACCCAGGTCGAAGAGACGCTCGATGCCGGGCTGTGGTTCGGAGAAGAGCCAGGTCCCGCCGGCCAGCCAGCTGTCCCCGGCCCGCCAGCCGGACTGCGGTCGGCGATCGGTGGCCTCGGCCAGGACGGCTACCCCGTTCAGGTCCAAGGGACGCCGCCGCTGGCAGGTCGGACCGCGGCCGCTGCCGCTGCGGCGTTGGTGGCCAGCGTCTCGACGTCGGCGGTGAGGAGTTCGCCGCCGGCCACCACCGGCCGTCCGTTGACGTAGAGGCGATCGAGCGTCGTCGCCCCGATGACGAGCGTGACCACCGGGTCTTCGATGCCAGCACCAGGGAGGTCATCGACCCGCCAGATCGCGACGTCGGCCAGTTTCCCGGCCTCCAGGGAGCCGAGCTCCTCCTGCCGGCCGAGGCAGCGGGCGCCGCCCATAGTGGCCAGCGCCAGTGCTTCCCGGGCATTCAGCGCCAGTTCGCCGTCCCGGACCCGGGCCACCAGCAGCGCCTGATGCAGCTCGTCGACCATCCGCCCTGACTCGTTGGAGGCGGCGCCGTCCACCCCGAGGCCGACCACTCCGCCCGCGTCGAGGAGGGCCCGGATCGGCGCGGCACCTGAGCCGAGGCGCCCGTTCGAGGTCGGGCAGTGCGCGACACCGGTCCCGGTGGCGGCGAAGCGGGAGACCGCCTCGTCACTGAGGTGCACGCAGTGGGCCAGCCAGACGTCGGCCCCGAGCCAGCCGAGGGACTCCAGGTACTGCGGCGGGGTGAGGCCGAACTTCTCCAGGCAGAAGGCCTCCTCATCCAGCGTCTCCGACACGTGGGTGTGGAGCCGGACGCCCCGCTCCCGGGCCAACTGCGCCGACTCCCGCATCAATTCGCCGGTGACGGAGAAGGGCGAGCAGGGGGCCAGGGCGATCCGGGTCATGGCGTCGAAGGCCGGGTCATGCCAGCGATCGATCGCGGCGGCGCTGGCGTCCAGGATGGCGTCCATCGTCTCCACCACCGAGTCCGGCGGGAGGCCGCCGTCGGACTGCCCGAGGTTCATCGAGCCCCGGGTCGGGTGGAAGCGCAGGCCGATGTCGCGCGCGGCGGTGATCTCGGCCTCGAGGAGATCACCGACACCGCTCGGATAGACGTACTGGTGATCCATGCTCGTGGTGCAGCCGGTGAGGGCCAGCCAGCCCAGGTTCGCCGCCGCGGAGGCGTAGAGCGAGTCGGCGTCGAGTCGCGCCCAGATCGGGTAGAGCGTGGTGAGCCAGCCGAAGAGAGTGGTGTCGGTCGCGTAACCCCGGGTGATCCACTGGTTCAGGTGGTGATGGGCGTTGACGAAGCCGGCCGTCACCAGTCGTCCGGCGCCATCGATCCGAGTCGCCTCGCCGCGGGCTATCGCCTCCTGGAACTCGCGCGGGGCCGCGGCCGGCCCAACCGCCAGGATGCGAGTCCCCTGCAGAACTAGGTGCCCGCTGCGGTATTCGCGGCCGGCGGCGTCGCCGGTGACGATATGGGCACCCTCGATGACGATCACTCAGCGGACCCTCTCCGGCGTCGGTAATTGGCGGCCCAACTCTGCCGCGCTTGCATTTCATGAGTATTGCCGCATCTAACCGCAACCGTCAGTACCACTCGGCGCAGGCGCGGCGACCCGCCATTTCAGCGTGCAGAAGGCCGATTTCCGGGAGAAACTGGATCTCCGGGTTGTTACGGATGAACAACCAGAGTTCCGACACGGAGTGTCTTGATGGGCGTTGCTGAACGCAGAAGGTTGAACGGTGCGGCGATTCGCCCTACCGATTCGCCGCGTTCCGTCGATTCGCCGCGCCCGACCGAGCCGACGCTCCCGCCTGAGTCACCGCGATCGACCGACTCACCGCGCTCCGCGCCCCGCAGTCGGGTCCGGGAATTCTGGGCCTTCGCCCGCCGCCGCCCGGCCGTCGTCAGTCGACAGGTCTTCACCTTCACGATCGGCGGCTCCTACGTGCTGGCCGGTGTGCTCGGCTTCATCGCGCTCGGCTCGGCGCCGTTCGCCCTGCGCCACTCTGCGCTGCTGAGCCTCATCGCCGCCATCGCCGTGGTCGGCGGGGGAACGATCATGCTGCTGGGGAAGGTACTGCCGCCGAGCACCTTCCACATGCTGTTGGCCATCGGCACCCTGCTGATCTCGGTCGCCATTGCCCTGATCAGTGACTTCCCACCGGCCGCGGTGGACGACGGGCTGATGTTCCTGGCCATCACCGTCGCCTGCACTTTCTACTTCGATCTCGTCTCAGCGACGATCCACGTGATCATCGTCGAGATCTGCATGTACTTCGCGGCCCAGTTCAGCGGGCTCTACGAGGGCGAGATCGTCTATCTGCAGGGCATCCTGATCTTCGTCGCCATCGCCGTAGCCTGGCTCACCCGGGCCGCCACCGCCGCCGACCGGGACGCGCTCACCGGCCTCTACAGCCGTCGCGGATTCGACGTCCAGCTGGCCCGGGCCATCGCCGACGCCAACCGGGGGGACCAGGCGCTGGCCGTGGTGGTGATCGACCTCGACGACTTCAAGTCGGTGAACGACCTCTACGGACATGGCGAGGGGGATCGGCTGCTGACCGCGATCTCGCAGATCTGGAAGCGGAGCGTCGACCGGGACCAGATCATGTGCCGCCAGGGCGGTGACGAGTTCGCCCTAATCCTCCCCGGATTCACGGCGAATCGGGCCGCCGCAGTGGCCGACGAGCTCCGCGCCCTGGTCCTTCACGAGACGTCCTTCTCGGCCGGGGTCGCCGAACTCCGGGCCGATGACTCGCAGTCGAAGCTGCTCGGACGGGCCGACGTCGCTGTGTACAACGCGAAGAGTGGCGGCGGCGGGCAGACCTGCCAGTACGGCGTCACCGACGACGGCTCCACCTCGACCGAGATCTATCAGGCCCTGGAGAACGGCGAGTTCGCCGTCTATTTCCAACCAATTCTCGATCTGGCCTCAGGGCAGATCAGCGGTGATGAGGCGCTGATCCGGTGGATCCACCCCGAACGCGGTCTCGTCTCGCCGCTGGAGTTCATTCCACTCGCCGAGCGCAGCGGGGCCATTCACGCGATCGGACGCTGGATTCTGCGTGAAGCCTGCGAGCGCACCGTCGCCTACAGCCGCCAGACAGGCCGCCCCCGCAGCATCTCGGTGAACGCCTCGGGGCATGAGCTGACCAATCCCGAGTACGCCGGATACATCGCGTCGGTGCTGGCGGAGACCGGGCTGGAGGCGTCGTCGCTGATCATCGAGGTCACCGAGTCGACCTTCGACGCCGACCACCTTCGCGTGCTGGCCGTACTGCGGAGCCTGCGCGAGCTGGGAGTCCGCATCGCAATCGACGACTTCGGCACCGGCTACTCGTCGCTCAATCGCCTGGATCACCTGCCAGTGAACGTGCTCAAGATCGACAAGAGCTTCGTGGACGCCATCCCCGAGGCCGGCGGCGAGGTACCCGTCCTACGCGCGATCGTCGCCATGGCCATCGCCCTCGACCTCACGATCGTCGCTGAAGGAGTCGAGACGCCCCGCCAGGCCCAGGTGCTCACCGAACTCGGCTGCTCGCACGCCCAGGGCTTCTACTTCGGCCGCCCGGCGCCGGAGCACCAGCAGACAGCTGTGAACCCGATCCGCGTCGTGGGCTCGGAGCGGGCCCTGCGGAGCAGCGGCACCTGGCACAGCCCTCAGATCGTCGCGTAATACCGGCGGCGGCGGCGAGTCTCTACTACTTCGGATTGCGTGAATCGGAATTCGGCCACATTATTTCCTCGACAAGTATTTGACTCACGGGGGTGGTGTTCGGATGATCGGCTCGGATTCGCTTCTCACTGCCCTCATCTCGAGCGCCGCCCTGATCTGCCTGGTCGTGATGGTGGCCCGCGGAGTGGCCCTCAAGCCGTCCCGGCACCGCGACCCGATTCGCCGATTCAGCCACGACGAGCTGATCGAGGTGATATCCCGGGCCGGCGGGCGCTGCGAGCACCACGACCTTTTGGGGCGGCGCTGCGAGGCGACCACCGGCCTGCACGCCGATCACGTCCATCCGCACAGTAAGGGCGGTCAGACGTCGCTGGCCAACGCAGCTGCACTCTGCGCCTGGCACAACATGAAGAAGGGCGCGCGGGTGCCGTACGACTGGGAGATCAGCCGGCTGGAGGCCCGCCGGGCGGCGTACTTCCCGGCCGATGCCTCCCGCCACATCGTTCGGCGAACGAGGCGTTCGGAGCACCCGGCGTAGTCGAGCAATTCGGCTCCGTAGGACTGGGTTAAGAGTTCAGTCACACTTGTATCTATAGCGTGCTTCAGTACGACACGCGGCCCTGCTCTCGCTAACATATCGATGCGCCTGTTGGACGGGTTCGGGGGGCTTCGGCCATAAGAATCGAGTTTCACCGTGTCCCTTCCCTCGATGAGCAGTGCGACCTCGGATGTCGTCGTCGGACGGCAGAGCATTCACGGGCGAGACAGCAAGATCGTCGCCTACGAACTCCAATTCCTCTCGGTTGACGACGCCAGCGACCACTCCGGCCTCTCCGGCGAGGAGCTGACCGACACGGTGCTCTTCGGGGCGATCAGCCTCGGCTTGAAGCGCCTCATCGACGGCAAGATGCTCTTCTGCAACATCCCTCGCTCCGTCCTGGTCGGCGAGATCCCACTGACGCTTCCCCCGCGAATTACGGTGCTTCAGCTCCCGACGTCGGTTGCCTCCGACCCAGAGGCCATCGCCGGGTGCCGGCGCCTCATCGACGCGGGCTTCCAGTTGGCGATGGACGACTTCGAATGGACGCCTAATGCCGCCGAACTCCTGCCGCTGCTCTCGGTGGTGAAGATCGACGTCCACGACGTTCCGGTGAACCAGCTCATCCACATGCTGGAGAAGTACGACCCGTACGAGCTTCGCGTGGTGGCAAAGAACATTCACACCGAGGAGGAGTGGGAGACGGCCCACAGCCTCGGCTTCGAACTCTTCCAGGGTCAGTACCTGCACCGCCCGGTCGCCGTGGCCGGACGCAAGCTCGAGCCGAGCAATCTGGCACGGCTGAAGATGGCAGCGACCGTGCTCAGCCGGACGCTCGACTTCGAGGAGCTGGAGGATGTGCTGCGCCGTGAACCGGTGCTCACCTACCAGATCCTGCAGCTCGCTTCGATCGGACGGGTCGGCGAGACCGGCCGCAAGATCCACTCGATTCGCGAGGCCCTCATCATGGCTGGCAGCTACCGGATCCAGAACTGGCTCTCGCTGCTGCTGGCCCGCTCGACCGGTCAGTCCTCCGGTGACGTGATGATCGCGACGCTGACCCGGGCCCGGGCCTGCGAACTGCTGGCGGCGATGCTCGATACGCCGGACGCCAAAAGCGCCTTCGCGGCCGGAATGCTCTCTGGCTTCGACACCTTGCTGCAGATGCCCTCGGCGGAGGTCATCCGCACCCTGCCGCTCGCGCCGGAGCTGCAGGAGGCGGCCTTCGGTGACAAGACTCCGCTGGCCCGCGTGATCCGAGACGTCATCGCCCACGAGGATGGGCCGACCGGTACCTCAGCGGCCGACGCCCCGGCCCGGCTCTCGGACGCCAGCGAGTCGCAGATCGCGGCCGCGCTCGCGCAGGGTTTCAGTTGGGCCATCGAGGCGAACGAGTCAATTTCTGCGGCGTAACGCTGAGTTTTGTCGTGCTCCGGACGCTGTTGGCGGCCCTCACTGATCAGCTGCTGATGTAGCGGAACTCGCGCCGAAATGTGGTGTCGTCGAGCACGTCAAGACAGGCCGCGGCGAGACCGGTTCGCCCGACGCTGCCGCCGAGTGGGCGCGAACTGAGCCGGTAGCCGGGCTCTCTGTTGTTCACCAATCGCGGGGGGCGCAGGCAGGTCCAGTCGATGTCGCTGCCTTGAAGGGCAGTCTCCATCCGCTGCATGTCCCTATAGGTTTCCCCGAAAAACTGATCGAGTATGCGCGCGAGCATGCGCTGCGAGCGGGGCAGCGCATCGCGCGGTCCGGCCGGTGCCGCCGAGACGACGGACATTCGACGCACACCCAATTCGGACATCGCCCCCAGCACGTGCTCGACACCTGCCGAGTAGACCGTGGTGGGCCCGCGGGTAGTTCCGATGCCGACGGCGACGACGGCCGCGTCGGCCGCGCGCAGGACGTTGGTGACCCGGGCCGGATCGAGGATGTCGACCGCCGCCGCCTCGACGCCCGCCGGCCACGACATGTCGGCCGCAGAGCGGGCGGCGGCGATCACGCGGTGGCCTCGCTCGTGCGCGATTCGGACAACCTCGCGGCCGGTCAGCCCGGTCGCTCCGAACACCGCAAGCCTCATATAGTCACTATAAGTGACAATCACCTAGAGTGTACAGTCCGATGTATGGCGCCCTCGGACTTCGCGTCGTCGCCGTCGTTCCTGCTGTCTCAGGTCGGCGCGCTGTCGGCGCAGCGATTTGCCGCCGCGACGGCACCATGCGGGCTGACACCTCGTGAGCTCGCGGTCCTGCGCAACATCCTCGACCTCGGGCCGCGTACCCAGCAACAGCTCGCCGACGAGCTCGGGATGCACCGCAACAACATGGTTTCGTTGATCGACGAGCTGGAGCGAAAGGGGCTGGCGCGCCGCGTCAGGAGCACGACCGATCGACGCGCCTTCGACATCGAAGTCACCCAGAGCGGACGAAGCGCGGCCGAATGCGTCTCTCAGCTCGTGCCGACCTTGGACAGCGAACTGGTCGCAGATCTGAGTCGTGGCGAACGGTCAGTGCTCATCGACCTACTCACCAGGATCGCCGATGCCGCCGGGCTCACGTCCGGCGTCCACCCGCACCTGAGCAGTCGGCGCTGACGGTTGACCGCGGCGTCTGGCGA
The DNA here is from genome assembly GCA_900100325.1 of Frankineae bacterium MT45. NCBI lineage: Bacteria > Bacillati > Actinomycetota > Actinomycetes > Frankiales > Frankineae bacterium MT45. Next base: position 511,882 of record LT629697.1, on the reverse strand, counting down.
TGACCGCCGTCTCCGTCAAGCCGATCCGCGCCTAGCTGGCGGCTGACGCAGGGGCGCCAGCTCCACCAGTGGGCAGCGAAATACCGCAGGCCTTCAGCGCGGCCTGGATCTTCGCCTGCTGAGCGGAGTCCATGCCGCCCGGTGCGCCCGAGGGACGCGCTCCGCCGGAGGGGAATCCGGAGGGTGGCGTGCCGCCGCCCGATGGCATGGCCCCCGATGGAGGCGTGCCACCGGCACCGCCCGCACCCCCCGCGCCGCCGCCGGTCGGGATCGAGATGCCGGCGGCGGTGAGGCACTGCTGCACCTTCGAGTCGCTGAAGAGGCCGCCTCGACCCCCGGCCGCGCCGCTAGCTCCAGCCGCCCCAGTAGCTCCCGCGGCGGCCCCAGCCGTCGAGCTGGCCGACGCTGAGCTGGTGGTCCCCGAGGTGCTGGAGCCGCCGCACCCGACGAGCGCTCCGCTGAGCAGCGCGATGCCGGTGCCGGCGATCGCGACGCGGTGAATTGCCTTCATTTTCTTGCCTTTCACGTGAATTGACTTGGTGTCTTAGCGAGCGGTTACCGCGGTGGCGGTGATGGTCCCGTCAGCGGCAGTGGTTCCGACGACGGAGACCGAGTCCCCAGCGGCCAGGGCGGCGGCGGTGATGGGACGGGTCAGGGTCGTGGTGCTGGTGAGGGTGACCTTGACCTGCTTGCCCCCCAGGTTCTTCACGACCATCGCCTTCGGGGCAATGCTGACCACCGTGCCGATGACCGCTGGGACGGCGCTCGTGTCGGCGGCCGCGCCGGCAGCCGCACCAGTGCCAGTGCCAGTGCCAGTGCCAGTTCCGGTTCCCGTTCCTGTTCCGCCGGTGGTCGTGCCGGGCGGTCCCCCGAAGCCGCCGGCGAACCCCTCGCCGCCCGCGCCGCGGCCGAAGCCGGCGGGGGCCGATGAGGTCGTCGACGTTCCGTGGCTCTTCTGCAGCTGGACTCCGCCCAGCACGCCGACTCCGGCCACGATGGCCGCGATGAGCAGGATGCTCAGCTTTCCAAGGCGTTGCCGAGGCCGAGGGGCGAACTCATCGTCCTCCGGGTCGTCCAGGGTCTCCTCCGGGGAGGCGGTGTCGGCTGCTACCGCGGAGTCGCCGGTGACCCACTGGCCGGCGCCGAGCACCGGTTCCGTACCGCCCGTCTCCCCCTCCTCGGCATTCTCGACAGAGGCGAAGGTTGCGGTGTCAGCTGGGGTTTCTGATCTCATCGTGCGTTGTCCTTATTCATATCGGAGCGCATCGATCGGCTTGAGCGATGCGGCTCGGTTCGCGGGGTAGATGCCGAAGAAGAGCCCGATTGCGACGGCGACGCCGAAGGCGAGGCCGACCGACCCCGGGGCGACCACCGGTTGGATTCCGACGATCTGGAAGCGGCTGCCGATGAGGCCGACCACCACCCCGACCGCGGCCCCGAAGATGGTGAGCATCACCGCTTCGGCAATGAATTGCACGACAATGTCGGCCTTGCCAGCTCCGATTGCCTTCCGGATGCCGATCTCCCGGGTCCGTTCGGTGACCGTGACGAGCATGATGTTCATGACGCCGATACCGCCGACGAAGAGGCTGATCGCCGCCACCGCACCGAGGAGCACGGTCAGGGTGTGCGTAGTGCTGGTCGCCGTCGCCACCACCGAGGAGGCATTGCTCACCGTGTAGTCGCGGGTGGAGGAGGTGACGTCATGACGCGTGTCGAGTTCGCTGTTGATGGCGTTCTCGGCCTTGGTGACACTCCCGGAGGTCGACGCCTCGACGACGATGCTCGAGAGACTCTGCCCAACGCCGGTGAACTCGTCCTGCACCGCGGTGAGTGGTGCCACGACGAGGTCGTCCTGGTCGGTGAAGCCGGTTGAGCCCTTGGCGGTGAGGACGCCGCGAACGATGAAGTTCTTCCCGTTGAACTGGACGGTCTTCCCCACCGCATCTGAGGCGGTGCCGAAGAGGTCCTTGGCGACGGTAGCTCCGATCACGGCAACATCGCTGCGGGTGCTGTAGTCGTTGTCGCTGAAGGACGTCCCGTACTGCACGGTGTCGTTGTTGATGGTGAGGTAGCTCGGCGTCGAGCCGATGAAGCTGGAGACCGTGTGCGTCACGCCGGTGTACCCGGAGACCACCGACGAGGCGGTGACCACCGGCGCCACGTCGGCGATACCCGACGCCGTGCCCTTGGCCGCCACCGCCGACGCGTCGGCCAGGGTCAGGTCGGTGGAGGAGGAGCGCGTGCTCGAACTGGAACTGCTCCCACCTCCCGCCGCTCCGCCCGCTCCGCCTGCTCCGGGCGGCCCTCCAGCGAATCCGCCGCCCGCGAATCCTCCGCCACCGGCACCCCCAGGGCCGGTGGCGGACTGGCCGGCTCGGCCGTTACCACTCGCGGAGCGGTTGATGGTGAGCGTCTTGGTTCCGAGGGCGGAGATCCGCTTGGAGACGGCGGCGCTCGATCCGGTGCCGACCGAGAGCAGGATGATGACGGCGGCTACACCGATGAGAATGCCGAGCGTGGTGAGCAGCGATCGCAGCTTGTTGGCCCCGATTCCTCGGGCCGCGAAGCGCAGTGATCCGAGTACGTTCACGACGCGACCGCCCCGGCGACCAGGTGCGCAGTGGCCGGAGGTTCGGAGGCGTGTCGGGCGGTGGTGATCGCCGGCAACTGGCGCACGTCGGAGATGATCTGCCCGTCTTTCATGCGGATTACTCGCTTGGCGTGCGCGGCCACGTCCTCCTCGTGGGTGATCACGACGACGGTTCGTCCCTCCTGGTTCAACCGATCGAAGAGGGCCAGGACCTCCTCCGTCGAGTGGGAATCCAGCGCCCCGGTCGGCTCGTCGGCCAGCAGCAGCACGGGTTCGGTGACGATCGCCCGGGCGATCGCCACTCGCTGCTGCTGCCCACCGGAGAGCTCGGTCGGCAGGTGCCCGGTGCGATTGGCCAGTCCGACCGCATCGAGTGCCGCGAGCGCCCGTCGCCGCCGCTCGGCCCCCCGGACTCCGGCGTAGGAGAGTGGTAGCGCGACGTTCTCAACCGCCCGGGTACGGGGAATCAGGTTGAAACTCTGGAAGATAAACCCGATCTTTCGGTTGCGGATGACCGCCTGCTGGTGCTCGTCAAGCTCCTTGACGTCCACCCCGTCGAGTAGGTACTGGCCGCGGGTCGTCTCGTCCAGGCAGCCGATGATGTTCATCAGCGTCGACTTCCCCGAGCCGGATGCGCCCATGATTGCCAGGTATTCACCCCGTTCGACGACCAGCTCGACGTCCCGTACTGCGTGCACCGCGGTGTCACCCTCGCCGTAGATCTTGCTCGCTCGGTGCAGCGCGATGACCGGCCGGCGGCTCATCGGCCACCGCCCGCGCCGCCGAGGAGGCTGGCCGCGCCGCCGCCCGTGCCGCCGAGCAGCGAGGTGGTCGAGGAGGTGGTGGTCGGGATGACGACGACCTGACCTGCCGTAAGTCCAGAGGTGATCTCGGTGAAGCCGTCACCGACCAGTCCGGTCGTCACGGTGACCCGGCTGGTGCTGGAGCCGTTCTGGACCTCGACCGTCTTGGAGACCCCGGCCGTGGTGATGGCCGTCGTCGAAAGTCGCAGCACGCCCGTCTTGTTGGCCGTGGTGATGGTGAGGGTCGCACTCTGCCCCAGCCGCAGTCCGGTGGGGACGGTGGTGAGGGTGACGGTCACGCCGTAGCTCACGACGTTGCTGGAGACGGTGCTGGTGAGGTCGACCTCGGTGACGGTTCCGGCCACGGTGGTTCCCGATGCCGAGGTGGTCACTCCGGGAACCGCAGCTACCGCAGTGCCGCCGTTGGTGGAGGTGAGCGCGGCGAAGGTGACGGTGGCCGCGTCACCCACCTTCACGGCGCCGATGTCGGACTCGGAGACGCTCGCCGGCACCGTGATCGTCTTCATGTCGGCCACGGTGATGAAGCCGCTGCTGGTGCTCACCGTCGATGCCGCGCTGCTCGTGGTCGAGGTGCTGTTGCTACTGCTCGTCGACGAGGTACTCCCCGTGCTGCCGGTGCTGCCGGTCGAGGTGCTGGTCGAGGAGCTGGAGGCCACGGAGGCGGAGCCCGGCGCCACGCCAACCGATCCGTTCACCGTCACGACGGTGCCGGTCACCGGTGAGGTCAAGGTGCAGTGAGTGAGGGTCGCCTTCGCGGCGGCGAGGTTGGTCTGCGCGGTCGTGACGGCCTGCGCCTCCTGGGTCGAGCTCGACTCGGCCGAGGTGAGCTGACTCTCGGCGCTCGCGATCTGCTGGTTGTCCTTCAGGACTGAGGCTTGGTACTGGAGTTTGGCGTTGGCCAGGTCTGCGGCGAGGGTCGTCGCGTCGTGGGCGTCCTGCTGGTTGGCCTTGGCGACGGCGGCGTTGTAGGTGTTCTGCGCCTGCTCCTCATCCAGCGCGGCGCTGCTCTTGGCGTCACTGACCGATGTCTCGGCCTGCGAGATCGAGCTGTCCAGTGAACTCTGGGCGTCGGTGAGGGCGGTCTGCGCGGTGGCGACCGCCTTCTCGGCTGTGGTCGTGTCGACGGTGGCCAGCACCTGCCCGACCTTGATCGTCTGCCCCGGCTTCACTGAGATCGAGGTGAGGTTGCCAGTGCAGTCGCTGAAGGAGATGCCGAGATTTGTGGCACTTTCTGCGGTTCCGCTGGCCGATACGGTGGCCGAGACGTTGCCGCTCGTCACCGTAGTGGTGGAGATCGTCGCGGCCTTGGCCGGTGTGGTGTGCAGCATCGCCCACCCGGTCACCGAGATGGCGATCAGCGCCAGCAGTAGTACGCCGTTCACAATGAGAGTGCGTCGCCGCATGAGTACCTCGTGTCATGTCAGGTCCGTAGCCCGTTGGTTCGCGGCTACGGATCAGGGATTTCGCTTCGGTGATTGATACTTGCGGGGCGAGTCCCAACGGGGCCTCAGCTGTGAATCAAGCTCACATCAACGCTTTCCAGGCGATTGCTGTGGAGATGGGGATTGGATATGACTCACCCACCCACCGCCGCCGTCTCCGGCCACCTCGAGGTCGCGGGGCTGCGGCTCTACTACGAACACAGCAATGACCTATCCGCTTCGGCGAAGACTCCATTGCTGTTGCTGCACGGCGGACTGATGAACATCGAGCTCGGCTTCTCCAGGCTGCTTCCGGCGCTGGCCGCGTCTCGACCCGTCCTAGCGCTCGAACTGCAGGGGCACGGACGCAGCACGGACGGCGACCGCCCCTTCACGATGCCCACCCTGGCCGCAGACGTCGGCGCACTCCTGGACGAGCTCAACCTGCCTGCGGTCGACATCTTCGGGTTCAGCCTGGGCGGCCTGGTGGCCACCGAGTTTGCCGTGCAGCGGCCGGAGCGCGTCCGTCGGCTGGTCCTAGCCTCGACCCACTTCCGGGCCGACGGCTACCACGCCGAGATCAACGACCCGGCGCTGCATGCCACCTCAACCCGGATGCCGACCGCCGAGGACTTCGCGGCTATGCAGCAGTCGTACGCCCAGCTGGCCCCGGATCCGTCGCACTTCGGGGCGTTCGCCGCCAAGGCATCATCGGCGGTCGCCGCCTGCACCGGTTGGAGCGACGAGGCGATCACTGGGCTGCCGATGCCGACCCTGATCGTGATCGGTGACCATGACTTCGTCCGGCTCGAGCACTCCGTGGAGTTCCTCGGCCTGCTGCGTCGGGGGGAGCTGGCGGTGCTTCCCGGGACGACGCACATGCAGGTAACCGATCGCGTCGAGGTGCTCGTTCCGATGCTGGAACGGTTCTTCGATGCGCCAGATCAGAGTACGAACGTTCACTGAATTCACGCTTCTGTAACGGCCCGGTTACTGTCCTATTTGTCGAATCTTTCCGGTACTGCAGGCATATCTGCCCGGAACTCGCCGCATTTTCGAGGTGAGCATTGACAAGTTACTCGCTAGGATGCAACCTGTGAGTGAACGTTCGTTCACTCAAAACCATTCGGGTTTCAGCAGTTCGCGAGCCGATCATGAGGAGCTGATCATGACTACCGCACATCTCACCGTCGAGCAGACCGACGAGTTGGGGCGGGAACTCGACGCCATTCGGGCCGAGTTGGTCGCGAAGCTCGGTCAGGAAGACCGCGACTACATCTACAACGTCATTAAGGCGCAGCGGGCTCTGGAAGTCGTCGGCCGGGGTGCCATGTTCCTCGGTTTCCTGCCGCCGTTCTGGTTCGCCGGGGTGGCTGCCCTGTCGATGTCGAAGATCCTCGACAACCTCGAGATCGGGCACAACGTCATGCACGGCCAGTACGACTGGATGCGTGACCCGGCGGTGAACTCGAAGATGTTCGAGTGGGACAACGTCTGCCCGTCCGAGCAGTGGCGCCACTCGCACAACTACATGCACCACACGTACACCAACATTCTCGGCAAGGACCGCGACATCGGCTACGGCCAGCTCCGCATGGACGAGGGTCAGAAGTGGCAGCCCTACTACTTGGGCAACCCGATCTACGCCTTCCTGCTGATGATGGCCTTCGAGTGGGGCGTCATGGCCCATGACCTCGAACTGAACAAGATCTTCGACGGTCGCAAGCCCTGGAACGGACCGGAGACGCGGGCTCAGCGCAAGCAGATCTGGGAGAAGGGCGTCAAGCAGGTGATGAAGGACTACGTCCTTTTCCCGGCGCTCACCGGCCCCCAGTTCATGCACACGCTGGCCGGCAACGCGGTCGCCAACGTCGTCCGCAACATCTGGGCCTTCGGCGTCATCTTCTGTGGGCACTTCCCGACCGGCGTGCAGGTCTTCTCTCGCGCGGAGACGGAGAACGAGACCCGCGGTGAGTGGTATATCCGGCAGATGACCGGTTCGGCCAACATCTCGGGTGGCCCGCTGCTGCACATGCTGTCGGGGAATCTCTCCTTCCAGATCGAGCACCACCTGTACCCCGACATCCCGGCCCGTCGCTACGCCGAGGTCGCCCCGCAGATCCGCGAGATCTGCGAGCGCTACGGCCTGGCGTACACAACCGGGCCGCTTCCGCGCCAGCTAGCCCAGGTCGCCGTGAAGATCTGCAAGCTGGCTCTCCCGCCCCGCAAGAAGGGGCGCAAGGCATCGAGCACTGAGGCGGCGCGTCCTGAACTCAGCGCGGTCGCGGCAGCCTAGCGACCTCGCGGTACTGCTTCGCCTCCCGGTCGCGGGGGCCAGCGAGTAGGAGCAGCCAAAACCAGATGCGGTAGCCGCCCAGCCGGGTTGCTACCGCTTCTGTGTTTGACCGACCGCTGCTGCGTTTTGACGTCCGGTGCCGAGTTCCGGCGACCGCTGCCGTCTCGTGGCTAATGCCCGCCCGGCGGCCTGCCGATAGGTCAGGGGAGAACTGACGATAGGAGCAGTGTGTCCGGCGAGAGCCTGCGCTACCGGCTGACGGTGGGGTGTGAGAGTGGCGGCGTCCGCATGCCCATTCTGCAGACCGCCGGGGTCTGGGTAGAGGCGGCCACGGCACTCAACCTGGCCTGCGCGATCATCGGCAAGCCGCTCAACCTCGCCGACGAGACCATGCAGCGCAGCGGCGTCGTGGCGGCCCCCTGCATTCCGTTCGGCTGGCGCTACGTCAAGCACTTGCCGGTGGCCGGTGTCTCCATCGACCGGGTGGTACTCGACGCCGCTGGGCACGAGACTGCGGTAGACACGTCATTCGCCGGACTACATCTGGATGCGAAGCGAGCCGGCGAACTGCCCAGCGTGGCCGCCATTGGCCGGCGCCCCGCGAGCCGGATCCTCTGGCGGGCCGAGAAGGCCGCTTAGCTTTCGGGTATCCGCGAACCGAGAACCCCCCAGGATCCTCGGTTCACCCGGCCGTGCACATACCGCCCTATGTGCACCCCAGGCGCGCAGAGAGCAGATCTCTTCGAGCGTCCAATCCGTTGGGCGTCCAAGTGGCCAGGCAGGAGAAGCGCGGCCCCGCCCCCCGGCGAGTGGCTTCTCCTGCCTTTCGGCCCAGGAGCTCTATTTGACGTCCCCCGACGCCCGGCCCGAACTCCTGCCTACGACACTAAACGATAATCACACATTTGTAATTTCGAAGTTGGGATTTCCTCAAAATTGCCAAAGATAGGCCGCAAATACGGACAAACTTCCCGCTGTTTGGCTCTGCAACGCACGGTGGCCACCCCGCACAGCACCACGCGCACCCTGCCGCCGTCCGCGCACCTACGCGCCGCTGCCGCACCCATGGCCGCGCCCTAGCCACGGCGCCTGCTGCCTGCTGCCACACCCAGGGTCCGCCCCGCCGCGCTTTGTACTCCGAAGTTCCGATTTCAGGCGGCAAAGCGGATGCCCGGGGGTACAAAGCGTCCAGCTTTGTAGTCGGAGCTTCCGATTCTGGGCCGAAAATCGGAAGTCCGGCATACAAGGCGGCTCGGGGGGCCGGGCAAAGCCAAGAGGGCCGGACGCCGTCCACAGTTGCGACGGTCGCCCGGCCCTCCATTGCATCAATCCACCCGCCGCTGCTTTGTACTCCGAAGTTCCGATTTCAGCCGGAAAAACGGATGCTCGAAGTACAAAGCTGGCGGGGGAGCTGGCAGGCGGAGTGGCTACCCACGATCAAGCAGCTAGCTCCCCTTGGCCGCCAACTTCAGCGTGAGGGTGTTGGCGTTGCCCGGGAAGATCGCGTTGAGCAGATCGGTGAGCAGGCCACAGTTGGCGAGCTTGCCGATGGCGAAGGTGCTGCTGAGCGTGCCGCCGGTGAAGGGGCTGAACTGGCCCTTTCCGTTGGAGGCCAGGTGAATGCTGACCGGCGAGGCGGTCGAGCAGTTACCCGAGGTCAGCGGCAGCACACCGAGGGCCTTGACCGACTTGACGCCGAGGTTGGCCTTCAGATCCGCCGTCACGTCCGTCGCTCCCGGTGCGAGCTGCCCGGTGAGCAGACCGACCTGGGTGAAGGACGACACGATCGTCGTCGGGATGAACCCGAACAGCGAGGCGTTCACCGTGATGTCCGGGATGGACGAGGTACCGGTGAAGGAACCACCCTTGAGGTTCACATCCGTCGAGATCGTGCCCGGACCAACCTTGCCCGTGCCATTCACCGTCGGCAGACCAATCGTGCCCGTGGCAGTGAAATCGATGTGCGTCAGGTGAGGAGCCGGACTAGGTGACGGCGTCGGGTCGAACGGTATCGACGGTGTGGGACTCGGCGTCGGCGCGGGTGTCGGCGTTGGAGTCGTAGGAGCCGGCGTCGGGGACAGGATCGGCGTGACAACCGGTCCCGGCACGACGACGGTGTCGACGGTGTTCGACGTCGCGTCGGTGTGGCCCGGGTTCCCTGAACTGACGCAGCAGGTGAAGGTGTTCCGGAGGAACGCATGCACATGGTGTGTGACGAAGGCGGTCGGGAACGTCACGTCGCACGGCCCGGACGTGTCACAGAGGGTCGCGCCGGTGGCCTCGTCGATGTATTGGAGTGATTGGCCTACGGCTTGCCCACTGAGCGGGCCGGTCGTGTAGTACGCGGAAGCCGCGTAGGTTGCCTTTGTGCCGACGGTGACCGTGCTCGGCCCTTGCAGCTGCATCGCGACGCCCCACGGCGCGAGATCGGTGACCGGCGTCGGTGAAGGTGACGGCAACGGTGGCAGGGGCGTCGGCAGGACGGGTGCGATAACGACGGTGAGCGTGTTCGACACGTTGTCGCGTCCGCCGTAGTCCAGCCCGTTCCAGCTCTCGGTCGTGGCGATCAGGTTATGCGTGCCGGAGCTGAGGTAGAGCCGCTCCGTGAAGGAGGTGGCCGTCCCGCTGGCCGCGGTGCTGGTCACGAGCAGGGTTGTTCCGTCGTAGAACGAGATGCGCCCGACCGGGAGTTGCGTCGTCGCTGTGTAGGTGAACGGGGTGGCCTCAGCGGGTGCCGAGGTCGGTCCGGTGAGCGTCACGTGCTGGCGTACCGGCAGCGGCGTCGGAGTTGGAGCCGGGCTCGGCGTCGGGGGGCCGGGCGCTGGCGTCGGGGTTGGCAACACCGTCCCGACTGGCACCACCTCGGTGTCGACGATGTTCGACGGCCCGGCGACGTAGCCCGGGTCCCCCGAACTGACGCAGCATATGAAGTGGCTCGCGACGTCCGCGTGGACGTGGTGGGTTATTCCGGCAGTTGGGAAGGTGACGACGCACGGGCCGGAGGTGTAACAGAGCGTCGTGCCGGTCGTGTCGTCTACAAAGGTCGCCGACGCGCCGAATAGCTGTCCGCTGTACGGCCCACTCGTGTATCGGGAGGTTGCCACGTAGGTGGCCGGCGAACCAGCCTCGACCGCGCTCGGACCCGTCAGCTGGACCGATACAGAGTATGGGGCGAGATCCCCAACCGGCGTCGGCGGCAGCGGCCCGCTGACCGGGATCGAGGCAAGCACGAGGTTGTCGCCCGCGTTGAACTTGCAGGGGATGATCTGCTTGGCCGCCGGAAGCACGCTGGCCCCAGCTGCGTTCTTCGGATTGAAGACTGCGTTCACCGTGGTCGCGGTCAGCACGGCGGTGCCAGCTGAGGTGAGCGTCGCCGTCGGCGACGGGCCGCTGGCCGTAATGGTGAACTCCGGACCATCGCCGTTTGCGTCCTGCGTCTGCGGGACTGGCGTAACCGGCACCGTCGCGACGATCGAGAGGTTCGACGGTGATGCGTTGGTGAGCGTGGCCCCAGCGGTGATCGAGCCCTCCAGGGTGGTGGCCCCCAGGATCTGCAACGCGTCTGTCGTCGCGACGTTCAGCACAATGCTGATCTTGAAGTTCTGCAGCGAAACGGTGTCGCCCACGACGGCACCATCCGGGATCGTGGCACTGATCCTGGCGTCATACGATTCCGCGCCGGCCACCGGAATGGTGCAGGTGGTCGGGACGGTGGCGTCGATCGCTGCCGCGGCGGCCGGCGATGTACCGCCGGCCAGTATCGCCGTCACTCCCGCGGCCAGACCGACCACCGCCAGGCCGGCGACCGATCTTCTCGTCCTCAACCGCAGACGCGGTCTCCCCATGGCTGTACTTCCCACGATGTGGCTCCCTCGATTGACGGCGCCGACCAGGCCCCGTGCCGCCAGCTGATGTGAGTCAGCTGTGTCGCCGCCGTGGTTTGAAGCTACGGCCTATTGCATGCAAATACAACAGTTTGGCCGTCCAATATGCCGGATTTCCCGGTACTGGATCGATTGGGACGAGTAGCACGGGTTCGCTTTCAAATTGGGGGGAATCGTCAATGAACTTCGGCTATGCGGAGACCGCAGAGGGCCGGCTGGCCGCCGTTTCGGCGATGCCACCCGGCCCTCGTGGGAATGGACCTTTGCAGACGGCCCACCTGCTACCTATTGGTGGGCCGGTTGAGAGCTAGCTGTCCTGGGCGACCAGGTTCAGCGTGAGGGTGTTGTTCGGACCCGGGAAGATCAAGTTCAGGAGCGGGGTGAGCAGGCCACAGTTGGCCAGGTTCCCGATCGCGAACTTGCTGCTGACCGTGCCACCGGTGAAGGGACTGAACTCGCCCTTACCGTTCGACGCCAGGTGGATGCTGACCGGCGACGCGGTCGTGCAGCCACTCGAGGTCAACGGCAGCACGCCGAAGGCCTTCACCGACTTGACCCCGAGATTCGCCTTCAGATCGGCCGTGACGTCCTTCGCTCCCGGAGCCAGCTGACCGGTGAGGTCACCGAGCTGCGTGAACGAGGAGACGATCGTGGTCGGGATGAATCCGAAGAGCGATGCCTTCACGGTGATGTCCGGGAAGGTGGACTTGCCGGTGAAGGATCCACCCTTGAGGTTGACGTCAGCCGCGATGGTGCCCGGGCCGACCTTGCCGGTGCCGTTGACGGTCGGGAGCCCGATCGTCCCGGTCGCATCAAAGTTGATGTGGGTGATGTTGGGTGCCGGAGTCGGCGTCGGACCGGATGGCGTCGGCGTCGGACCAACCGGAGTGGGCGTCGGCGCAACCGGCGTCGGCGTCACCTTCGGAGTCGGCGTGGGCGCAACCGGCGTAGGAGTCGGCGCGACCGGCGTCGGCGTCACCTTCGGAGTCGGCGTGGGCGCAACCGGCGTAGGAGTCGGCGCGACCGGCGTCGGCGTCACCTTCGGAGTCGGCGTCGGCGGGACCGGCGTCGGCGTGGAACCGCCCCCGGCGGTAACCGGGATCTTCACCAGGACGAGGTTGTCACCCGAGTCGAAGGTGCAGGGAATCTTCTGCTTGGCGGCCGGCAGCACGCTGGTGCCGGAGGCGTTCTTCGGGTCGAAGACCGCGTTCACCGTCGTTGCGGTGAGGGTTGCCGTGCCGGCCGAGGTGAGCGTCGCCGACGGCGACGGGCCGGTCGCCGTGATCGTGAACGCCGGACCGTCACCATTCGCGTCCTGCGTCTGCGGGACGGGCGTTGACGGCACGGTAGCCACGATCGACAGGTCGGACGGCGTCGCGTTGGTCAGCGATGCGCCAGCGGTGATCGACCCCTGCAGGGTGGTGGCTCCGAGGATCTGCAGGGCATCGGTGGTCGCCACATTCAGCAGGATGCTGATCTTGAAGTTCTGCAGGCTGACCGAGTCACCGACCTTGGCGGTGTCCGGCACGGTGGCGGTGATTTTGGCGTCATACTCCTCGGCACCGGCCACCGGGATGGTGCAGGTGGTCGGGACGGAGGCGTCGATGGTGGCGGCGGAGGCGGGCGAAGCGCCACCCATGATCGCGGAGGCGACCCCGGCGGTGAGGCCGACGACCGCTACACCAGCTATGTACTTGATGGTTCTCCGCCGCACAAGAGGTGCTGGCATCATAAATCTCCCTTGATAATCGGCGAGACGCGAACGAGCCCCGTGCCCATTTCTTGGTAGCTGTCTATATCGCCGTAATTCCGAACCTACGGACCAGTAGCAAAGATTTCAACACCTTTCGTGAATTTGATTTAGTCGATGGAGCGAACTATCCGCGTATCGGGGAGGATGATGCGTTTGTCCTTATATTTGTTCCATGTTCCATGCAATTCTGACTCTTTTTCGCCCAGATTCCCAGATATGTAAAAGCCGGGTTACGCCATACTGCTCGACGTAACCCGGCTTTTAATGCCAAACTAACCGGCTTAAATTAAATTGTGCGAGGTTACCCAGCAATTCGAATGCCCTAACACAATTTCGCCGGGCAATCCAAATATCAGCTGACCGTGATCGTCCCGAGTACCAGGCTCTGCCCGGAATCGAAGGAGCACGGAATGGTCTGCTTGGCCACCGGGAGCACGCTGACTCCGGCCGCGTTCTTCGGGTTGAAGACCGCGCCCACAGTCGCCACCGAGATCACGGCGGAACCAGCCGAGGTCAGCGTCGCCGAGGGTGCGGTACCGGTAGCGACGATGGTGAAGGCCGGACCGTCACCATTGGCGTCGACCGTCTGCGGAACCGCCGTGGTCGGCACCGTGGCGGTTGCCTTGAGTGACGTCGGGGTGGCATGGGTCAGCGTCACGCCGGCCGTCACCGAGCCCGCGATGGTCGTCGCCTGGAGCACCTGAAGCGCGTCCGTGGTGGCGACGTTCAACAGAATGCTGATCTTGAGCCCACTGAGCGTGACCGAGGTGCCGACCTTGCCGCTGATCGGCAGGGTGCCGGTGACCTTCGCGACATAGTGCTGCACGCCGGCGACCGGAATGGTGCAGGTCGCGTTCAGGGTCTTGCTGACGGCAACCGTGGTTGCCGGGGTGACCGTGATCGAGCCGAGGACCAGGCTCTGACCCGCGACGAAGCTGCAGGCGATCTTCTGCTTGGCCACCGGCAGCACGCTGACTCCGGCTGCGTTCTTCGGGTTGAAGACCGCACTCACGGTCGCCGCCGAGAGCACCGCGGTGCCGGTCGAGGTGAACTTCACCGACGGAGCCGTGCCGGTCGCCGTGATCGTGAACGGAGGCCCGTCACCGTTGGCGTCGACCGTCTGCGGGACCGCGGTGGTCGGCACCGTGGCGGTCGTCGACTGGGTGGCTGGGGTTGCGTGCGTAATCGTCGTCCCCGTCGTGATCGTGCCGGCGATCGTGGTGGCGCCCAGGATCTGCAGCGCGTCCGTCGTCGCCGTGTTCAGCAGGATGCTGATCTTCAGGTTGGAGAGCGTGGCCGAGTCATTGACCTTGGCCGTGATCGGCAGCGTGCCGGTGATCTTCGCCGCGTAGGTCTCGTTTCCGGCGACCGGGATCGTGCAGGTGGTGTTGAGCGTCTTGCTCACTGCCTGCGTCGTGGCCGCGACCGGCACCGTGGCCAGAACCAGGCTCTGCCCGCTGTCGAAGGAGCAGGGGATGGACTGCTTGGCCACCGGCAGCACGCTGGTGCCGGCTGCGTTCTTGGGGTTGAAGACCGCATTCACTGTGGTGGCGGTGAGCGTTGCCGTACCGGCTGAGGTGAAGGTGGCCGTCGGCGACGTGCCGGTCGCGGTGATGCTGAACGGCGGGCCGTCCCCATTGGCGTCGACGGTCTGCGGGACCGCGGTGGTGGGGACGGTCGCCGTGATCGACAGCGGCGACGGCGAGGCGTGGCTCAGGGTCGCCGCCGACGTGATGGAGCCCTGCAGCGTGGTGGCGCCCAGGATCTGGAGCGCGTCGGTGGTCGCCGAGTTGAGCGTCACCGTGATGGAGAAATTCTGCAGGGCGATCTTGTCACCCACCTTGGCGCTGGTCGGGATGGTCGCCTTGACGACCGCGGCGTACTTCTCCGCGCCGGCGACCGGGATGGTGCAGGTGGTGTTGAGCGTCTTGGTGATGGTGGTCGTCGTGACCGCCGACGCCGGCGCCGCACCGCTGACGACCGCAACCGCCGCGGTGGCGAGGCCCGCCACCAGGCCGACGACCGTCACGCCGGATACGGATTTGAGCAGCTTTCGCTTCTCAAAGGGTGAATCCATGATGTCTCCCTCGGTTAGCGACGATCGCCAGCGAGCCGGTTGCCCGCTACTGTGAGTAGCTGTCTGATCGCCGCAGGAAGTAACCTACGGTCAACCTTCCGGAATTACAACGGTTTGCGGAATTTATATAGTTTCCGAACATTTGTTGGGTTTGACGGGCAGCCGGGGGCTCCTTGTAGTCCGAACTTCCGGTTTCGGGGTGCGATTCGGAAGTTCGGACTACAAGGCGAGCGGGCCGCGCCGTGGGCTAGCTGAGGTGGGCCGCCGACAGCTGCAGGGTCAGCGTGTTGCTGGCCCCGGAGACGTAGGTGTTCAGGATGTCCGTCAGCGGGCCGCAGTTGGCCATCTTCCCGACCGCGAACTTGGAGGTCACCGTGCCACCCTGAAGCACCGAGAACTTCCCGGTGCCATCACTGGCCAGATGGATCTTGGCCGGGGAAGCGGTCGCACACGTACTCGAGCTCAGCGAGAGACCGAGTGCCTTGATCGACACGATGCCCAGACGCGCCGTGAGGTCGACCGAGATGTCCCGACCGTTCGCGGCAATGCTTCCGGAGAGGGCACCGACCTGCAGGTAGGAGGCGACCACCGTCGCCGGTATGAACCCGAAGATCGCTGCGTTGAT
The DNA here is from genome assembly GCA_900100325.1 of Frankineae bacterium MT45. Classification (NCBI taxonomy): domain Bacteria; kingdom Bacillati; phylum Actinomycetota; class Actinomycetes; order Frankiales; species Frankineae bacterium MT45. The sequence continues at coordinate 496,409 of LT629697.1, read as the reverse complement.
GGTGAAGTTCGGGACGGTCGTCGTGCCGGTGAACTTATTGGCCGACAGATCGACATCCACGGAGATCTGCGCCCCGGCGATCTTCGCCGTCCCATTGAGGCCGGGCACGACGGCCGATCCGGCTGCGCTGTAGCTGGCCTTGATGTGAACCGGCGTCGGGACCGGTGTCGGCCGCAGCGTCGGCAGTGGCGTCGGGACCGCCGACGGCAGCGGGGTCGGGCGCGGCGTCGGGACCGGCGACCCGACCGGAGTCGGGACGGGCGTCGGCGTCGGTAGGCCGCCGGCGTCCGGAGGGGTCGGGAACGGCGTCGGGCCACCCGGTGGCGTCGGAGTTACCACCGGAGCGCCCCCCGGTGGGACCGTCCCGAGGACCAGGCCCTGGCCAGGGTTGAAGACGCAAGGAATCGTTTGCTTGGCCACCGGGAGCACGCTCGCGCCGGCCGCGTTCTTCGGGTTGAGCGTGAGTGCGAAGGTAGTCGGGGCGAGGCTGATGTACCCCGACGCGGTGGCCTTCAAGGTGAGAGCGTCACCGGTGGCGATCACGGGGAACGGCGGGCCGTCCCCATCCTCGTTTATCGCCTGCGGGATGTCGGTCGGCGCAATGCTGCCGTTGAAGCTGAACGCGTTCGGTGTGGCATCGGACGCCGTCAAGCCGAGGGCAACTGTCCCCTCGATGGTGGTGGCACCCAGGATCTGCCACGCATCCGTGGTGGCTACGTTGCCCGGGATGCTGACGTAGAAGTCATTGAGGGTGACGGTGTCACCGGCGCTGACCGCAGTCGGCACGTTCGCTCCGATATGGAGCTGGTAGCTCTGCGCCCCGACCACCGGAAGCGTGCAGGTGACGCCGATGTCGGAGTTGAAGTTCCGCGGCGGTAGCGGGGTCGGCGTCGGAGTCGGACCGGCCGGCGTGGGAGTCGCAGTCACGACCGGGGTTGGCGTGATGGGCGGCGTATCCGTCGCGGTTGGGTACGGGTGCGGCGTCGGCGAGATAGCGGGCGTCGGCGTCGGGGCGTGGTCGGAGTCAGCGATCGTGATTTGGCTGAGCGGAACCGGCTGTCCTCCGTCGAGGGTGCAGGGGATGTTCCGCTTGGATTCGGGCAGTGTGCTCGCACCGCTGTCGTTCTTCGGGTCGAGGTAGAGCGTGAATCCCGATGCCTCGAGCGAGGCGATCCCGGCCGCCAACGGGGTTGCGGAGGTGGAGGAGGAGAGCGTGCCCTGCGCGATAAACGTCGGTGCGTCCCCGTTTTCGTCCACGCTCTGCGGAACGTCGACCGAGATCGGAAGCGACGAGGTCAGCACGGCTGGGCTGGCATCGCTGATCGAGGTGTCGAGGCTCATCGACCCGTCGAGGTGGGTGCTACCCAGGATCTGCAGCGCGTTAGTGGACTGGCTGTTGAACGGCACGGTGAGGGTGACGTTCTGCAGGCTCACCGAATCCCCGGCGGCCGCGTTGAGCGGGTTGGTCGCCTGCACACTCACGTCATAGTGTTCGGGTCCGGCCACCGGAATTTGGCAGGTGACGCCGAAGGTCTTGTTGATTGTCCAGTTGCTTCCGGGAAGGGGTGTCGGCCCGGGCGTCACGGACGGAGTGGGCGAGACAACGGGCGTCGGAGTCGGAGTCGGGTGCGTCGGAGATGGAGTCGGCGTGAACCCGGCCGAAGGCGTTGGCCCATCGGTCACCGAGATGCTGGCCAGCGTGTGGTCCCCGGCGTTGAAGGTGCAGGGGATGTTCCGCTTCGCCGCCGGCAGGACGCTGGTGCCGGCTGCGTTCTTCGGGTCGAAGAATGCGCTGACGGTGGTGGCGGTGAGCACCGCTGTGCCGGTCGCCGTGAGCGTCGCGGTTGGCGACACTCCGGAGGCGCTGATCGTGAAGGCCGGGCCATCACCGTTCTCGTCCTGCTCCTGCGGAACCGGGGTGCTCGGCACGTCGGCGGTGATCGAGAGGTCGGATGGCGAGGCGTTGGTGAGGCTCGCCCCGGCGGTGATCGATCCCGCGATGGTCGTCGCGCCGAGGATCTGCAGCGCGTCCGTGGTGGCAACGTTGAGCAGGATGCTGATGTTGAAGTCCTGAAGCGCGACGCTCTGCCCGACGACGGCGTTGCTGGGCAGGGTGGCGGTGACCCGCGCGTCGTAGGACTCAGGACCGGCGACCGGAACGGTGCAGGTGGTGGGGATGATGACGTCGATCGACTGGGCCGATGCGGCGCTTGCGCCGCCGGCCAGAACAGCCGTGAGACCAGTGACGAGGCCTACGACGGTGACCCCACCGATCGATCTGATCTTGCGCTTGGACATGACTCCGCTGGGCATTGGCTGCTCCCTCCGAGCGCGACGCACCACTGGGGGGAACCCGCGTTCCCCCTGAACTGACCATGGTCGGTGGCGGTCGCAGGCATGAAGTTACGGAGCAGTAGCCCTGAATACAAGACCTTTTCGCGGCCAATTGGAAATTCATCCAATATCACGCGTACGTACGTCTAAATGACGCAAAGCGCACGGACGGCAGGAGTGGCCGACGGCTACTCGCCGGCGTCGGCCAGCACCGCCCCCGGGCGAGAGACACCCAGTCGGGACGCCCCAGCGTCGATCATCGCCAGGGCCTGCTCGGTGGTCGCGATGCCACCGGATGCCTTCACCCCGAGCCGGTCGCCGACCGTCTCCCGCATCAGCCGGACCGCCCCCACCGAGGCTCCGCCGGAGGGGTGGAAGCCGGTGGAGGTCTTGACGTAGTCAGCGCCGGCAGCCTCCGCGGCTCGGCAGCAGGCCACGATCTCGTCGTCGGTGAGGGCGGCCGATTCGATGATGACCTTCAGCAGCACTGTGGAGGAGGCGCGGACGGCAGCGATCTCGGCCGTCACGGCGTCCCATTGCTGGGTCTTTACCAGGCCGAGGTTCACCACCATGTCGATCTCACCGGCGCCGGCCTGCACCGACGCCGACGCCTCGTACGCCTTCACGCCGGCTTCGTGGGCGCCGGACGGGAACCCGCAGACCGTGGCCAGCGCCACCGTCGGCGGGAGAACCTTCGCTGCGACCGCGACCATCGACGGCGACACGCAGACCGCAAAGCCACCGACGTCGACCGCGGTCGCGCAGAGCGTCTCGACATCGGCGGCGGTGGCGGTCGGGGCCAGCAGGGTGACGTCCAGGTACTGCGCCAGTTCAGAACGGGAGAGACTCATCTGCGGTCAACTTCCTCGATAGGTGGAGTAAGCGAAAGGGCTTAGCAAGATGGGCACGTGGTAGTGCTGCGCCGGGTCCTGCACCCGGAAGGCGATGGCGATCTCCGGGTAGAAACTGCCGTCCGGGAAGACCGATTCGACGTCGAAGGTGAGCCGGTACACCCCGGCCGCCAACTCTTCCAAGAGGTCGGCGGCGAAGTCGCCAATCCGCCCGTCCTCGCTGGTGACGTGCTGCGCGAGGCGCTGCCAGCCCTGCTCATCGCGGCGTTCCAGCAGCACCGGCATCCCGGCCACGGGTCGTCCGATCACCGAGTTGAGGACGTGGGTTGAGAGGCTCATGCGCTACAACGCGATCGTGTCATCGTCGGGGCTAAATGACTTAGCCAAACGCAGGCGGACGATCTTGCGCAGCTCTCCGGCCACCACTTCTCGTTCGCTCTCCTCGTCGTTGACCAGGCGGGCGTTGAGGTTGGCCAGCAGCTCGTCGCCGCTGAGGCCGCTGGCGCAGACGAGGAAGACGAAGCCGAACTTCTCCTCGTACAACTGGTTGCCGTCCAGCAGTTCGCTGCGGGTCTCGGCATCGGCCCCGGCGGCACCGGCCTGTTCGCTCCTCGACCAGTCGGACTCCCGCTCGGCCCCGGCGGCCTGCTCTCCAATGCGCGGATGCGCCTCGACGGCCTCCAGGACGTCCTCCCAAGCGAGGCCAGCCAGAACCTGATCGGAGGCGGCGGTGAGCACCTCGAGGGTCGCGAAGGGGCGGGCGTTGACGACCTCGGTGATCCAGCGCCGGCTCGCGCAGCACGGCAGCAACTCCGCTGCGGCGTCGATTGCGGTGGCCGCGTCGAACTCGGCGACCGTCAGTGTCGGTGGCGTCGATGCAGACGCGGTTCCATTGGATTCACTCATGCCATCACCTGCTCTTCCTCTGCCGGTGCGTGCGTATCGGCGGCTCTCCGCACCTCGCCAGTCGCTGCGCCTACTCCGAACGCTAGCGGAAACATTGCCGACGTACCGTGGATCCATCGATGCTGGTTCGGGGCGGACCGAGACGCAGTCCGAGAGGCAACCAAGGGGGCGCACTGTGGGGTCCGCGGTAAGGGCTGTGCGAGCGCGCCGAATCGTCAGCGCCGACGATGAGACATCGGGCCTGCTGCGGATACGGGACGGCCGCGTCGAATCGCTGCACCCCTTCGACGACCTCGGCGACCTGCCGCCCACGGAGATCCTCACGCTCGACGACGATCACGTGCTCCTCCCCGGCCTGGTCGACACCCACGTGCACGTCAACGAGCCCGGGCGCACCGAGTGGGAGGGGTTCGCGACCGCGACCGCCGCGGCCGCCGCCGGGGGCGTCACCACGCTGGTCGACATGCCTCTCAACAGCATCCCGCCCACCACGACGATGGCCGGCCTGGAGGCCAAACGCTCGGCCGCGCAGGGGCAACTGCAGATCGACGTCGCCCTCTGGGGTGGGGCCGTGCCGGGGAACCTGGAGGAGCTGGAGCCGCTCTGGCGCGCCGGTGTGGTCGGCTTCAAATGCTTCCTGCTCCCCTCCGGAGTAGACGAGTTCCCGCCGCTGAGCCCGTCCGAACTGCGCGAAGCGATGGCCCGGATCAAGTCCTTCGACGGCCTGCTCATCGCTCATGCCGAGGATCAGAGCGTCCTCGACACCGCACCGGCGCCGAATGGCCGCAGCTATCGGGATTTCATGAACTCACGGCCCCCTGAAGCCGAGTCCAGCGCGATCGCGATGCTGCTGGATACGGTCCGGGCCACCGGGTGCCGGACCCACATCGTCCACCTCTCGGCGGCCGGTGCGCTGCCGGCGATCACCGCCGCGAAGTCCGAGGGTCTACCGCTGAGCGTCGAGACCTGCCCGCACTACCTGGTGCTCACCGCCGAGACGGTCCCCGACGGCGCTACCCAGTTCAAGTGCTGCCCGCCGATTCGCGACGAGGCGAACCGGGAGCGGCTCTGGGACGGGCTGCGGGAGGGGCTCATCGACTGCGTCGTCAGTGATCACTCGCCCTGCACTCCAGAGCTGAAGCTCCTGGACCAGGGTGACTTCGGGGCGGCCTGGGGCGGGATCTCGTCACTGCAGTCAGGGCTGCCGCTGATGTGGACGGCGGCGTCCCAGCGGGGCCTGCAACTGAGCGACCTGGTGCGCTGGATGGCGGTGCGTCCGGCCGCGCTGGCCGGTCTCGGGAAGCGAGGCACACTGGACGTCGGAGCGCCGGCCGACTTCAGCATCTTCGCTCCGGAGGAGACGTTCACCGTCGACCCGGCCGGGCTGCGCTATCGAAATCCGATCACTCCCTACGCGGCGGCTACGCTTCGCGGAGTGGTGAAGCAGACGTATCTGCGGGGCGAGTTGATCGACGGCACGACCACGCCCGGGCGACTCATCGAGCGAGGGGGCAGCGCATGACCGAAGACTTCCGAGCCCTCCCCGACCTGGCCAGCGGTGCCCTCGGCGGTGCCGTGGTCTGCTGCAACGACGAGTTCTTCGCCGACGCCTACAACCTGGTGAGCCCGGGCCCGGCGACCCACGACCCGACGACCTTCACCACCAAGGGAAAGGTCTACGACGGGTGGGAGACGCGGCGACGGCGTGATCAGCCCCAGGCTGCGCAGTCCCTGGGCAGCGCCGACTGTTCCGACTGGGCGATCATCCGACTGGCCACCCCGGCCCTGGTGCGCGGCGTGAACATCGATACCGCCTTCTTCCGCGGCAACTTCCCGCCCTTCGCCTCCGTCGAGGCAACCATGCTGCTCGGGCACCCGACACCGGCGGAGCTGCAGAACGCTCAGTGGTTCACCGTGCTGGAGCGGACTGGGTTGCAGGGTGACTCGCCCAACGTCTTCCCGGCCGCGGCGAACAGCCCGCTCGCCACGCACGTCCGTCTGAGTATCTATCCGGACGGCGGCGTCGCCCGCTTCCGGATCTACGGTGAGGCGCGCCCCGACCCGCGCTTCCTCGGCGGACGGATCGACCTGGCGGCCACCGTCAACGGCGGGCGGATCCTCGACTGCTCCAACATGTTCTACAGCTCGCCGGCGAATGTGCTCGCACCCGGCCGAGCGGCCATCATGTCCGACGGCTGGGAGACGGCACGTCGCCGTGATGATGGAAACGACTGGTTGGTGGTGGAGCTCGGTCAGCCGGGAGTGCTGCACAACGTGGTCATAGACACCCTGCGTTTTGTTGGGAATGCGCCTGGATGGGCCCGCCTCAGCGACGCCGACACCGGGGCCGAACTGCTGGCCACTTCACCGCTCCTCCCCGACTCCGAGCATCGCTTCCGCGTCGCGGCGGCCTCCCCGGTCTCCCGGGTTCGGCTGGATATCTACCCCGACGGTGGCATCTCCCGGCTGCGGATCAACGGTTCGGTCACTGAATCCGCGGCCACTGACTACGGCGCCCGCTGGCTGTCGTCGCTGCCGCCGGATCAGGCAGCGCTGATCGACAGCAGCCAATTCTTCGAGTGAACCCCCTGAGTAGATAGGTACTTTCCATGGTCGAGCACCTCGCCGTCACTGGGCCGCCGGTCGAACGCTCCGAGGAGATCCTCACCGAGGATGCGCTGGCCTTCGTCGCGATGCTGCACCACGCCTTCGCCGATCGCCGCAATAAGCTGCTCGAACTACGGCAGGAGCGACGAGCCGAGGTGGCCCGTACCGGCCGGCTCGACTACCTACCCGAGACGGCTGATATTCGCAGTGGATTCTGGCGGGTCGCACCGGCGCCGGCCGACCTACTGGATCGCCGCGTCGAGATCACCGGACCGACCGAGCGGAAGATGATGATCAACGCGCTCAACTCCGGGGCGAAGGTCTGGCTGGCCGACCTGGAGGACGCCAACACCCCGCACTGGCAGAACGTCATATCCGGACAGGTGAATCTCCTCGACGCCACTGCCGGAACCGCCTCGTACACCAACCCCGACGGGCGCGTCTACTCGCTGCGAACGGACGCGCCGTTGGCCACCATCGTCGTACGTCCACGGGGCTGGCACCTGGACGAGCGGCACATCATGATCGACGGCTTCCCGGCGATCGGTGCCCTCGTCGACTTCGGGCTGCACTTCTATCACAACGCGAATGCCCTGATAAATAAGGGATCCGGGCCTTACTACTACTTGCCCAAGATGGAGAGCCACCTGGATGCGCGGCTCTGGAATCAGGTCTTCCGCCTCTCCCAGTCGACGCTGGGGATCGATCACGGGACGATCCGAGCCACCGTCCTCATCGAGACCATCCCGGCCGCCTTCGAGATGGCCGAGATCCTCTATGAGCTACGTGAGCATGCCTCCGGCTTGAATGCCGGCCGCTGGGACTACCTCTTCAGCATCATCAAGTATTTCCGGGACGCCGGCCCCGAGTTCCTCCTCCCGGATCGGGGTGAGATCACCATGACGGCGCCGTTCATGAAGGCCTACACCGAGCAGTTGGTGCGCACCTGCCACTCCCACGGCGCCTTCGCGATGGGCGGCATGGCCGCGTTCATCCCGTCCCGGCGCGACGCCGAGGTGAATGCCGTCGCCTTCGCCAAAGTGCGCGAGGACAAGCTGCGCGAGGCGACCGGTGGCTTCGACGGTTCGTGGGTGGCTCACCCCGACCTGGTTCCGGTGGCCCAGGAGGTCTTCGACGGCGTACTCGGTTCAGCACCCAACCAGCTGAAGATCAACGACGAGGCGTCGCCCGAGACAGGCGGGCTGATCGATCTCTCCGGCGTCCCGGGCGCGGTGACCAGCGCCGGCCTACGCGCGAACATCGATGTCGGGGTGCGCTACCTGGCGGCCTGGCTGGGTGGCCTGGGCGCGGTGGCGATCCACAACCTGATGGAGGACGCCGCCACCGCCGAGATCTCCCGCTCGCAGATCTGGCAGTGGGTGCACGCCTCAGTCGTTCTCGCCGACACCGGCGAGACCGTCACCTCCGAGTTGGTCATGAAGATCCTGGCCGAGGAGGCATTCGACGACCCGCACTACGAGCAGGCCCGGGAGCTCTTCGTCCAAGTCGCGCTGGCCGACGATTTCGCCGATTTCCTGACCGTTCCGGCCTACGAACTCATCGACTGATGAAGCTCACCGACGACGTATTGAAGACACTCGACCAGGCCCTGGCCGACGACGACGCGACCCGGGCCCAGCGCTACCCGGGGCCGCCCGTGGGTCGTCAGCCGGTGCACACCGCGTACGTCCCGGCCGATCTCTTCAGCCCGCAGACCCCGGTTGTCTGGGGGACGGCCGCACTCACCGCGATGGACGAGCACGGGCCGCTGCCGGAGACCGAGGCCGACGTGGAGCGTCTGGTCCGGGCCAAGCTGGTCGCCGAGCCGATCGAAGATCTACGGATCGACTTCGAGGACGGCTACGGCCTCCGCTCGGACGCCGAAGAGGACCGCGACGTGCTCACCGCCGCCGACTCACTGGCCCAGCTGCTGAGCACCGGCGGCGCCCCGCCGTTCAGCGGCCTGCGAATGAAGTCCTTCGAAGGCACCTCCCTGCGGCATCGGGGCGTCCGCACCCTGGACGCCTTCATCGGGGCGCTACTGGACAACGGCGGCACGGTGCCCCCGGGGTTTCGGGTCACCCTCCCCAAAGTCACCTCGGTGGCCCAGGTCGAGGCGATGGCGGTGCTCTGCGACGCGCTGGAGACGGCCTACTCGATTGAGCGGCTGCGTGTGGAGCTGCAGGTTGAGACGCCTCAGGCCATTCTGGGTTCCGATGGCACGGCGCTCATCGCCCCGATGATCCAGGCGACCCAGGGACGGTGCATCGGGCTGCATTACGGCACCTACGACTACAGCGCGTCGGTGGGGGTGGCGGCGCAGTTCCAGAGCATGGAGCATTCAGCGGCCGACTACGCCAAGTCGGTGATTCAGGTAGCGGCGGCCGGCACCGGGGTTGCCGTCAGCGATGGTTCGACGAACATCCTCCCCGTCGGCGACCGCAACGCGGTGCAGGCCGGCTGGCGGCTGCACTCCCGGCTGGTGACCCGGTCACTGGAGCGCGCCTTCTACCAGGGCTGGGACCTGCACCCGGTGCAGCTGCCGACCCGCTTCGCCGCGACGTATGCGTTCTACCGGCGGGGCCTGGCCCCGGCCGGGGAGCGGCTGCGGGCCTACCTCGGCAAGTCGGCCGGTGGGTTCCTCGACGAGCCGGCGACGGCGGCCGCGCTGGCCGGCTATCTGCTGCGCGGACTGGACGCGGGCGCGGTGGCCGAGGACGAGGTGTGGAGCAGCGCCGGGGTGCGCCGCGAGGAGTTGGAGACTCTGCTGCGCCGGGGCGCTACTGCTTGAGCGTCAGGCTCAGCGACAGAGTGTTCGAGACGCTCTGGAACAGCCGGCTGAGCGAGGCGTTCAGCGTCCCGCAGCCGACCAGCGGCCCGGTGGCGAAGGTGCCGACGAGTTTGGCGGCACCGGTGGCCCGAAACGGCGCGTTCTTCTCGGTGTTCAGCATGATGTTGATCGGTGCCTGCACCCGGCAACCCGGCAGCGACAGCGGCATCGAGCCGAAGGCGTTGACCGCCTTGAGGGCCAGGGCCACCGTCACTTCGGCGGTGACCTCACCGGCCGGGTTCAGGGTGCCGTTCAGCGGGCCGGACTGGCGGAAGGCGGCGGTGACCACGGACGGGACGAAGCCGAAGATGGCACCGGTGATCTGGATGTCGGGCAGGGTTGCCTTGCCGGTCAACTCCCCGTTGCGCAGATTGACATCGGCGGCGAGCGTCCCCGGCTTCAGCGTCCCGTAGCCCTCGATCGCCGGCAGCTGCAGCGTTCCGCCGACCGCGTAGACGATGTGGATCGGGGCCACGATCTGCGGCAGCGGGGTCGGTGCGGCCCCGGCCGGAGCGGCCAGCGAGCTCGTCAGCGTGAGCACGGCGAGAAGAGAGGTCAGGCCGGCGGCGAGCAGTCGGGCGGAGCGGTATCGGAGGGTGCGGGGGCGGCGCCGAGCGTCACCAACTACTGCTGGCACTGCGCCTCCCCCGAGATGCACACGATGTGGCCGCGTCCGTAACAAGCTACGGACGGCGTTGAACGATCACAAGCGATCTGGGGGAATTCTGCGGTACGACCGGCTATGTCGTCCAATCCTGACGGAGATCTGTCTCGCCGGTGGGCGCAGCGAAACCAGGCGTACCCGACGGGTATCCAGAGGGAGCCGGTGCCCGGTCCCCCCGCGCGTAGAGGAGCACGTCGATGGCCAGCAGGATTCCCGCCGCGGCACCGAGCCCGCAGATCAGCGCCAGCCAGATGCCCGGGCCGATGGTGGCGGTGTACGTCCCGCTGACCCGCACGTAGTCGTACGAGCGGCGCGACGCGACGTCGAGGCCGAGCACGCAGACCGCGCAGAAGAGGAAGGTGCTCCCCATCAGGGCGATGATCCCGCCCCAGGACGAGGCCGGGCGCCAGAGCAGCAGGACGGCCGCACTGACGAGCAGAACCGCGGCCACGGCGAAGACGTACCCGTAGACGGTGTCGTGCCCGGCTACTGCTGCCGGGATCGAGTTGTAGCGACCCCACCCATCGGCGGCGACGGAGTTGGTGCCCCGGCCGTCGCTGGTGGTCCATCCGTTGAATCGCAGGTACGGGACCCCGGCGCTGAGTAGGGCCAACCCGACCCAGAGCGCAATGGCGGCGACCCGCCGCGGGCTCGGCGCGCTCCACGTGCGGGCGGGCTCGGGCTGGACGGCGAAGTAGGCCGGCGTCGGCTGATACGGCTGCTGATCGGGAGGCGGAAACTGAGCCGGAAACTGGGCCGGATACGGGTTCTGCGCGCCGGGAGGCGGCGCGGGGAGGTAGCCGTGCTCGTTCGGGTGATTCGGGGGCACCGGCAGCGACGGCGGCGGTGGCGAGTACGGCTCCTCCGTCACGTCATGCCTCCTTCACTCAGCCTCAGGCCGAGACGAACGCCGTCTCCCGCAGCGACTCCATGCCGGACTCGAGTTCGAGCACCCGGTCCCAGTCGATGCTGTACCCGCAGCGCAGCAGCCAGTTCGCCACCATCCGGTGGCCGCCCTGGGTCAGCACCGACTCGGGGTGGAACTGGACGCCGTCGATCGGCAGGTCACGGTGGCGCAGGGCCATCACCACACCCGAGGCCGTCCGTCCGGTGACGATCACCGACTCCGGCAGCTCGGATTCGACGACGGTCAGCGAGTGGTAGCGAGTGGCGATAAAGGGTGACCGGATACCGGCCAGCACGCCGGTTCCATCGTGCAGCACCTCGGAGGTCTTACCGTGCAGCAGCTCGGGCGCGCGGACCACCGAAGCCCCGAAGATGGCGCCGATCGCCTGGTGGCCGAGGCAGACGCCGAAGAGCGGCAGCTGCAGTTCGGCGCAGGCACGGACGATCTCCATGCTGTTGCCGGCCTCCTGCGGGGTGCCCGGCCCGGGTGAGATGAGTACGCCGGCGAAGTCACCGGAGGCGACATCGGACGCTGCGACCGCATCGTTGCGGCGTACGTCGACCTCGGCTCCCAACTGCCCGAGGTACTGCACCAGGTTGTAGACGAAGCTGTCGTAGTTATCCACGACCAGAATCGGCTTGGCCGCGGCGGTCATTTCTGATTCACCGTCACGTTGTCAAAGGGCAGCCGGGGCTCGGCGAACGGGAAGATCACGAAGAGCAGCAGCAGGCTGACCACGACCAGCAGCAGGACGACCTGCGCGATACGCAGGGCCAGTGGGCCGGGCAGGTGGCGCCAGATCCAGACGTACATGACTAGAGCGTCCCTCCGGGTAGTTCCTTCGGTAGTGCCGATCCGGATGCCTGGACCGTGCGGGTCAGCGTCCCGTGGATGATCATCCGCTCGGTTGCGCTGAACTTGGGGTGGCAGGTGGTGAGCGTGATCAGCGACTCGGTGGCCTTCGATGCGGGGACGCCGGCGTGGCCGGGCACCGGGTCGATCACCGTGGTGTTCGACGGGTGCACGATCTCGCGTCCGGGGACACCCAGCGCGTTGGTGGTGGAGAGGTTCTTGGTGGCCGGGTCACCCAGGACCGTGTAGACGTACCAGGTGGCCTTGGTCTGCACCACCACGGCGTCCCCGGGGAGCAGCTCGTCCAGGTTCAGGAAGGGCTCACCCTTGCCGACCCGGTGCCCGGCGATCGCGAAGTTCCCCTTCTGCCCCGGAAGCTGGGTGCCGGTGTAGTGGCCGGGGCCCTTCTCCAGGTCGGAGGCATCGGTACCCTCCACGATCGTCTTCGCGTAGTCCTTGCCGAAGCGCGGGATGTAGAGGACGGCGATGCCGGTGCCGGCCGGGATCGTGTACTGCTTGCCGTTGGGTAGACCGAGCTCGGCCTGCACCACCGGGTCGTCACCGGTGGGCGACTCCCACTGCTTGATGAGCTCGGTGTGCACCTTCTCCTGCTTGGCCGCGCTGAAGATGTTGGTGATCCACACCTCGTAGACGACGAAGAGGAGCACGATGACGCCGGCGGTGATCAGCGTCTGGCCGACTCCGCTCAGCAGCAGGCCGAGGCGGTCACGGTGCGGCTTGAGCGGCGGTTGGGCCGGCGGCTCTGGCGGTTCGAGGACGTCGGTCGCGCCGTCGTCGGGAGTGTTCGCCACGTCTACTTAGATCCTGCTTTCGCATAGGTGAGGCTGATCGCCTGGCCGTAGGCCGGCAGGTTCAGCTGATCCGACGTCGCGGTCGAGTAGTCCAACCCGTAGTAGGTCGCCGCCTGCCGGAAGAGCTGCACTCCCGCCGACGCGTCCAGTGCCTTCTGCATTGTCCTTGATGGGCCGATCGCCGCCACCCGGAAGGGGGGTGAGTAGACGCGGCCGTTCAGCAGCAGGGTGTTTCCGACGCAGCGGACGGCACTCGTCGCGATCACCCGCTGTCCGGCGATCGTCATCGCCTCAGCGCCGCCGTGCCACATCGCGTTCACGACCGCCTGCAGGTCCGACTGGTGCACGACCAGTTCGTTCAGGTCGACGTTGGGGTCGGCCGGGACGCTCTTCGCGTCGTCGAGAGTGACGGTCAGTCCCGGCCCCGAGACCGCGGTGAGGCCGGCCGGTGCGAGTAGTGGCGTCGACGCGGCCTGGGCCCGGGCGACCGCCTGGTTTCCGACCGCCGCGGCGTCGGTCTCGGCCTTCACCTGCGCCTGCAGCTTGGCCAGCGTGGCCGCCTGGGCGTCGAGGTTGGCCTGGGCGGTGCGCACCAGACTGGCCAGATTCACGTCCGAGGAGCTACGAAGATCCGTCCCGCGGGAGACGCTGTGACTGGTCGCGAACATGACCCCGGCGACGGCGAAGATGATCGGCACCCCGACCTGCCAGCGCCAGGAGCGCCGCGTCGGTGGGACCGGCCGGGCCGATGGGGTCGGGCGAGCACTCGCCGGATGGGCGGCCGGGCGCTCGTCAGAGCTGCTCATCGGTGCCTCCCGTTCGCGTTCGGATGTCAGAGAATTTGGGTGTTCGCAGGGTCAGTAGTGCATCATGGTCAGCGAGTTAGCCCTAACCATTTCACGTTTGTAGGAGAGACCGTGCCCAAGTCAAAGGTACGCAAGAAGGTAGAGCACGACCGGGCCGTCTCAGCCACCCACCAGGGACCGGTGCTCGCCCCGAGCCCCCGCTGGTACCCCATCCTCATCGGCATCGTATTGGTGTTCGGGCTGGCGTACATCGTGCTTTATTACCTGGCCGGCGACAAGATCGGGTTCATGAACGACCTGGGCAACTGGAACCTGGCCATTGGTTTCGCGTTCCTCGTGCTCGGGTTGGGTCTCACCGTTCGCTGGCGCTGATCAGCCGATCGACGGCGTCCAGCCCAGTGTTCACCGGTATCCACAGCTATTTCCACCCCTGTGATTACACGGCTGTAATTTTGTCCCCAGGTGTGTAGAACACTGTGGATATAGATCGCAGACCCACCTGCCGCTACGGTCCGGACCGGCGGCTGGGCTGGGGGGCCGCCGGGCTGACGATCGTCGCCCTGGTGGCCGCGCTGACCATGACCGATCCGGCCGGCCGGCTGGTCTCCGGCCTGCTGACGGTGGTGCTGGGCGCCTACGCATTCCTCGGTCTCGCCTACTCCCCCAGCCTGGTCGCCAGCAGCGACGGGCTGCACATCCACACCCTCTCCGTGACGGCGACGCTGCGGTGGGATCAGCTCACTGCGGTCCGGGTCGACAATTCAACCCACCTGGGGCTCTCCAACCGCGCGCTGGAGTTGGACTTTGACGATCAGCTCGTGGTCCTCGGTCGCCGTTCGCTGGGGGTCGACCCGCAGGAGGTCTACGGGGTCCTGCGCAGTTTCGGCGCCCCGACGGTTTAACGAGAGCTCAGTTGATGAGGGCCGGGAAGGTGGCAGTCCGCCAGGCCACGCCGACGATCAGTACCCCCAGCAGGAGTAGCAGCAGCGCAGCCTGCACGTTGTTGGGCAGCTTGCCGCGGTGCTTCGGCAGCCCGCCGATCGCGAAGGCGGCCGCGGCACCGGTGAGGAATCCGCCGACGTGCCCGAGTCGCGAGATGTCGGCCACGGCGAAGGTGAAGATGAAGTTCAGCACCAGCGTCATGATGAGCGAGCGGGGATCCAGCCCGAGTTCCCGGACGAAGATCAGCGCAGCGGCGAAGAGCCCGAAGATGGCCCCGGACGCCCCGGCGACGCCCTGCAGCTGGGCACCGAAGAGGTAGACGGCCACCGAGCCGCCGAGTGCGCTGAGCAGATACAGCCCGGTGTAGCGGGCCGGCCCGAGCAGCCGCTCCAGGTACGGCCCGATGATCCAGAGCGCCAGCATGTTCACCGCGATGTGCAGCAGCGAGACATGAAGGAACGCGGAGGTGAGCAGCCGCCAGTACTCGTGATTGTGGTGCACGGCGTACGGGAAGAGCTGCCAATGCGTGAAGAGCTGCGACTGGGTGGGGTTGTTCAGCCCACCCGGCGAACCGATGGCCGAGGCCAGGTAGACGAGAACATTGATGCCGACGATCGACCACGTGACGACCGGGGCACCCGAGCCGATGCGGGCCCCGACGACGGTGCGGGGTTGGGTACGACCGACCTGGCCCAGCCGGACATCGTCCGGGCATTGGAACCCGACTGAGGCCGGGCGCATGCAGTCCGGGCAGATCGGGCGGTCGCAGCGCACGCAGCGAACCCCGGTCTCACGGGTGGGGTGGCGGTAGCAGTGCGCGATCGGCGCAGCCGCCGCCTCCCCGACCCCGTCGTTCATCGGCCCAGACATGCGGTGCGACTCAGGCGTCGGTGACGTCGATCGAATTGATCACGATGTCGGTCTTGGGACGGTCGCGCCCATCGGTGGCGGTGGTGGCGATCGCGTCGACGACCTTGCGGCTCTCGGCGTCGGCGACCTCACCGAAGATGGTGTGCTTTCGGTTCAGGTGCGGGGTGCGGGCCACCGTGATGAAGAACTGGGAGCCGTTGGTCGCCGGGCCGGAGTTGGCCATCGCCAGCAGGTACGGACGGTCGAACTGCAGCTCGGGGTGGAACTCGTCGCCGAACTTGTAGCCCGGGCCTCCGTAACCCTGTCCGAGCGGGTCGCCGCCCTGGATCATGAAGTTGTCGATGACGCGGTGGA
Organism: Frankineae bacterium MT45; assembly: GCA_900100325.1. Classification (NCBI taxonomy): domain Bacteria; kingdom Bacillati; phylum Actinomycetota; class Actinomycetes; order Frankiales; species Frankineae bacterium MT45. The sequence goes on along the minus strand of LT629697.1, from coordinate 480,674 downwards.
AGACGGTGCCGTCGTAGAGGGGATCGCTGCTCTTCTTACCCGTCTCCGGGTGCGTCCACTCGCGCTCTCCCTTGGCGAGCTCGACGAAGTTCTTGACCGTCTTCGGAGCCTGGTCGGCGAAGAGGTTGATGACGATATCTCCGGCGCTGGTGTGCAGCGTTGCGGTCTGAGACACGGTGATGAGCTCCTTGGTAAGGCCGGTTAACAGAAAGTTACGTCCTGCACCATCCTGCCACGTCGGTACGACGTGTCGTCCCGGCCGCCCGTTGCTGGCGCCGGAGGCATCCCTCGACCTCTGGTTCTCATATTTCGACGTCGCCGGTCGATTAGACCCCCATGACTGCGCATCAGGAAGCCTCAGGCGTTGAGGGGGACGGCATGGAGCCACAGAACATTTCGGGAGACGCTTCCGAAAGGGACATCTTCGACCCGCAGATCGAGCATGGCTCGTCCCATCTGGGCGAGCAGGAGTGCGAACACGTCCTGAACCGGCTGCTGAAGACCCACCCTGACGCCAGCGTTGTGGCGATCGGTCCGGATGGACTCTTCCGCGCAATGCCACCGGAGGTGCCGCTGACCCGGCACACCGTCATCAGCGGCCACGCCTCAGCGCTGGAGCTGGTCACCCCGTCGGACATCGAACCGGTCATCGACGCCTGGAAGCGACTCCTCGACCAGGGCGCGGCCATGGTCGACGTGCACCCGCTCGAAGGCGCGGACCTGACGATGGGGATCTACTTCGTCGATGTGCGCCACCGCTACGACGTCGTGATCGGCGTCATCGTGCACCCTGAAGGGTCGGTGACGACCTCCCGCGGCGCGCAGAACCTGCTGCGCCCCCGCGTCACGATGATGAAGAAGAACAACCTCTCCGAGATCGTCGAGGTCGACTCGGCCTTCGAGCAGATCCTCGGCTACTCCCGCGACGAGCTCATCGGGCGCCGCAATCTCGAGTTCGTTCACCCGGACGACCACCAGCGGGCCATCGCCAACTACGTCGACATGCTCGGCGCCCCGGGTGGGAGCCGGCAGGTACGGCTGCGCCAACTGCACCGCGACGGCCACTGGATGTGGTTCGAAATCACGAACAACAACCTGCTCGATGATCCGGACGACCCCTGCGTGATGGCCGAGATGATCGACATCTCCGAGGAGATGGCAGCCCAGGAGTACCTGCGGGCGAGCGAGCAGTTGCTGCGCCGCCTCACCGAGAGCCTCCCGGTCGGCGTGCTGCAGATCGACACCGACGGTGGTGTCATCCACCGCAACGCCGGCGTCACCCAGATCCTGCACTGCATCTCGGCCGAGAACGTCACCGATGCCTTCGCGAAGGTCGACCCTCGCGACCAGGGGTCGCTGCAGGCCGCGATCAGTGCCGCGACCACCAGCGCCACCGACGCCGACCTCGAACTCAGCGTCCTCACCGAGGACGACGTGCGTCGCTGCAAGGTGAGCCTGCGCGCCCTCATCGGTGAAGACGGCACCCCGACCGGTGTCCTCATCTGCATCGATGACGTGACCGAAGAGGCCCGACTGCGTGAGCAACTGCGGGACCGCGCGACCTTTGACGCGCTGACCCGCTGCCACAACCGGGCCTCCACGCTGACCGCGATCGGCCGGGCCCTGGAGGAGGCCAAGACGGCGGACTCCGGTATCGCGGTCATCTTCATCGACCTCGACGGCTTCAAGGCGGTGAATGACCGCCGGGGCCACGCCGCCGGCGACGCGCTGCTGCAGAAGGTGGCCCAGTGCCTGGCCCGCGCGCTCCGTCCGCACGATCTGGTCGGACGCTTCGGTGGCGACGAGTTCGTGGTGCTGGGCTGCACCGTCGTCTCGGCCGACGAGGCTCTGGCCCTGGGTGAGCGGCTGGCCCGGGCCCTCGCGGCCAGCATCACGCCCGAACCGCCGAGCCGGTCGGTGGCCAGCATCGGTGTCGCCTGGAGCGACGGCAGCATCGATGCCGACACCCTCATCCACGACGCCGACGGCGCGATGTACCTCTCCAAGCGTGAGGGTGTCGGTCGCCCGATGATGCTCGGGATGTCGATCGAAGCGGCCGCCAGCTAAGCGTTCTCCGACACCTCTGAGGGGTTGCCGCCACGGGGCGGCAACCCCTCAGAACTTTCCGACTATGAACTGCGCGATGTGGCGGGCGTCCTCGGAGACGTCCTGCTGCGTTCGGACCAGCACCATCGTCTTCCCCTTGGCGAAGACGGCTGCCCAGTCCTTGCCGTTGTCCGGCCCGTAGAGCTGGGTCTGGAAGCTGATCAGGTCAACGCCGGGTGCGAACCCCGGGTAGCTGGAGACGCTGCTCGGGATCGGCGAGGCCTTGGCGGTGAGGACCATCGCATTGTGGGCCTCGGTCGCGGTGGCGAACGTCGTCGGCGCTATCTCCAGCACCGCATTGAACGGGTCGGCCCAGAAATAGAAGCGACAGGTCACCGGCTTGGCGTTGCTGACGGTGGTCAGATAGATGTGGTTGCCGTTGGCCCCAGCGGCCGTGGCGGTGTCGATGTACGGGCAGTCGCCCTTGGACCAACCGCTCGGGATCGCGCCGCCGGGCGGGATGTCACCGACCGGCACCTGCGGCTTGGCCACGAAGGCTGCGGTCGGGGCCGTCGTGGGCTTCGGCGCGGCCGGGGACGTGACGGTGACGGTGACGGTGCGGTAGATAGTCGTCCCGCTGGCCGCTGTGGGTGCGCTGCGCGAGCAGCCGGCCAGCAGCAGCGGAGCGAGCAGAGCCAACGAAAATAAGCCCCTCCGCATGGGCTTCATCGGGGACGCCCGACGGCCACCTCGGCGGCCCGCAGCGAGAGCGAGTCGTCCAGCGGTTCCAACGCGGCCGCCGCATCACCCCGGCGCTGGTAGGCCCGGACGAGCAGATCATCAGCAAATTGCGGGCTCTTGGCCAGCACCGGACCGTGCAGGTAGGTGCCGAAGACGTTGTCACGGACCGCGCCTTCAGTGCCGTCGCTACCGTTGTTCCCCTGTCCGGCCTTCGTCTGCCCGAGCGGCTGGGCGCCACTTCCCAGCGTGGTGAGACCACTGTGGTTCTCATACCCGACCAGCCGACCGGCGAAGGGCGTCTCCACCGAGTTGTTCCCGATGAGACGCTGCGTCGAGCCGACGGTGCGGACGTCCAGCACGCCGACTCCCGGAATCCGCAGCCCCTCCTGGGTCACGAACTCATGCCCCAGCAACTGGTAGGTACCGCAGATCGCCAGCATCACCACGCCGTCGTCGGCCATCGCCCGCAGGGTCGCGCCGCGCCCGACGAAATCGGCCCCGATCTCGCCCTGTGCGGCATCCTGGCCCCCGCCGCCGAGGATGATGTCGGCGTCGTTCGGCAGGGAATCACCCACACTCACCGGCACGATCTCGACCAGGCGGCCGCGCCACTGCAGCCGCCGGCGCAGCACCATGACGTTTCCGGTGTCGCCGTAGATGTTCATCTCGCGGGGATACAGGTGAACCAGTTTCAGCGCCTTCATACCGGCTCACCCGTCTTGGTGAGCACCGCGTGCAGCGCCCACATGGCGGTGTACGTGCTGAAGACGACGACCTCGTCACCCGGCGCCACGGCGGCGACGGCACAGCGCAGCGCCTCACCGAGTGACGGCTGCACCTCCGTCACCGGGATGTCGTCGTAGTGCAGCCGCACGGCCATGTCGGCGGCCCGGGTGCCCGAGGTCGAGAGGCGGGTGCGGCGGGCTGAGAAGGCGGCCACGAAGTCGACGTCCCAGAGCCAGGACATGTCGCGCCCGTCGGCGTAGTCGTCGTTGATCGCGATAACCACCGCGGCCGGAGTGGTGCCGTCGAGGACGCGCAGGCTCTGCCGGAATCCGGCCGGGTTCTTCACCAGGTGCAGCACCACGCGCCGGCCGTCGACCAGGAAGGTCTGACCCCGCCCGAAGGCGGGCTCCACCTGGCGCAGTCCGCTGAAGACCTCCTCCGGACTCAGCCCGAAGCTCAGTGCCACCGCCGCAGCACCGGCTGCGTTCTGGGCGTTGTGAGACCCCTGCGCACGCAGCTGCACCGACTCGCTGCGGTCGTCGAGGCGGATCGTGCAGGTGCCTTCGCCGCCGCCGGGGAGAGTGAGCAGCTCGGCCCGGGCCGGGACCGGCGAGACGTAGAGCGGGCCGCCGTAGAGCTCTTCGTCATTCGGGAAGTCCCCACGAAGCTCCGGGGCGACGCCGTAGAAGCTGACGTCGGCCTTGGTCAGCTCGGCCAGTGCGGCGATTCGCGGATCGTCCCGGTTGAGGACCAGGTGTCCGGTCGTCGCCGCTGCGACCTGACCGAGGAGCCGCGCGGTGGTGTCGATCTCGCCGAAGCGGTCGAGCTGGTCACGCATCACGTTCAGCAGCAGCGCCCGGTCCGGCTTCACCACGTCGACGAACTTCACCGCCCAGGCCTCGTCCAGTTCGAAGACCGCGACGTCGTACTCCAACTTGCCGCCCCACCCGGCGTGCTCGACGCAGGCGGTGATGGTGCCGCGCACGAAGTTGCTGCCGGTGTCATTGGTGAGCACCCGGTACCGCTGGCTCAGCAGCGTCGTCACCATCTTGGTCGTGGTGGTCTTGCCGTTGGTGCCACTGACGATCACCACACCCTGGGGCAGGGCGGCCAGGGCGCGCGGCAGGTAGCCGGGGAAGAGCCGCTCGACGACCAGGCCGGGGAGCGCGTTGCCGCGCCGCCCGATGAGCCGTAGCGCCAGCAGCGTCAGCTTTCCCAACCACACCGCGAGCACCGTCATGATGGCTCTGAGGCTACCGAATCTCGCGTGGTTAGCAGATTTGAACGGACTGGGGCCCACTCCGACGAACGGAGTGGGCCCCAGCGTTACCGGTTATCTGACGAGCAGCACCTAGTTGGTCGGGTGCCCCGCTACCGGGTGACCGGACGAGCCGCCCGACTTGCCGGGCGTCGTCGCGGCGACCGCTCCCAGCCAGCCCGGGTTCGGCGAGCCGATTCCGGTCACGTCGTCCCAGCCCTTGGCCGTGGTCAGGCTCGAGTCCTGACCGAAGGTACGGACCGAGTAGATCAGCCCGCTGGCCCGGGTGTTGCCGTCCTTGTAGTCGACGCGGACGTTGCCGGCATCCGGCGGGGTGCCCTTCACGTCAGTGAAGTTGCCCGACGTCGCCTGGCTGTAGAGCAGCGGGTTGAGCAGTCCCAGCCCGGTTCCACCGCCCGCCTCCAGCGTGAGGGCAGTCATGCCGGCGAAGAGCGGCGAGGCGAGGCTGGTTCCACCGATGCGGTACTCGCCGTAGGCCACCCCCCCATTCGGGAAGGTCTGCGTCTGTCCGACCAGCATGCCGGTCGTCGGGTCGGCGTCCATAGCGACGTCGGGGACGGCCCGTCCGGGCGGAGCGTTGGTCGGAACGACCCCGTCCTGGTACGACGGACGGTTGAAGAGCGTCGAGTAGCCGCCGCCGGCACCGTAGAGGTAACCGACCGGGCTCCAGGACTTGCCGTCCGTGGAGAGGGTGTACTTGTGGGTGCCCCAGCCCGACTCCCAGGCCAGCATGCCCGAGCCGTCGATGGCCGTGCTGGTGCCGCCGACGGCCGTGACGTACGGGTCAGAGGCCGGGTAGTCGGCCGACTTGAGGCCGATGTCCTGAAGCTCGTCACCGTTGTCACCGGAGGAGTACATGAAGCTGATGCCCTGCATCGCTCCCTGCAGGAAGACGCTCTCCCACGCCGCGATGACGTCCGCCGTCTGGCCTTCCTCGCCGGCGTCGCCGTAGGAGTTGGTCACCAGCTGGACCTTGTTCTGCGTGACGACCTTGTGGATGGCGTCGAGCAGGTCGTCGTCGTAGCAGCTCTTCGCGCCGTAGTACCGGATGTTGGCCGTCGGAGCCATGGCGTGCACGGCTTCAACGTCCAGCGTCTCTTCGCCGTACCAACCCGAGGCGTCGCACTCCGCGGTGTGCTCCACCGTAGCCGGCGGGACCTGCGTGAGCTGGCCCGGGGCGTAGCTGCCGTCACCGTGGTTGTTGGTGTACGTCGCGGCGTCGGAGGCGATCGTCGGGGAGGCGTAGGCGTCCACGATGGCCACCGTCACGCCCGTGCCGCTGAGTTCCGTCGCGCCTTCATAGGCGGTGCGGAACTGCACGCCGGTGTAGCCACAGACGGCGTAGGGCAGCGTCTTGCCGTTGAACTTCGGCAGGGGCGTCTTGTAGTCCGCGCGGTACTTCGCGTCGACCTGGCCGTAGAACTGCGAGCACGGACGTCCGTTGACGAAGGAGGGCGGCGGCGGTGCGACGGCGTCGCTGTGGGTCATGGTGCGGGTGGTGGTGTCCAGGCCGCTGACCGCGAGCACCGCCGAGGCGACACTGTTCGGCACCGAGAGGGCGCCAGCCGGAGCCTGCACGTTCTGTCCGTCGTGCTTGTAGGTGTTCACCGTGGTGGCGAAGGCGTTCTTCACCGCGGCCACGTTTCCGGTGACGGTCAGGTAGCTGTTGGCCTCGCCCACGCCGGTGACCTTGAGACCGGTCGAGCGCAACCAGGAGCCGACCGCGTTGACGGTGGCAGAGGTGGGTGCGTACTTGGCGTTGTACTGGGCCGTGGTGAGGAACTTGTGATAGCTGGAATTGCCGGGGGTGGAGACGGCCAGCGCGGCCGCCTTCAGGGCGTCCATACCGCCGTTGGGAGCGAGGTAGACGCGGGCCGAGACGCCGGCCTTGGCACTGGCGGTGCCCGTCTTCTGAGCGTGGGCCAGCCACGTCGGCGCGCTGTTGGGCACGACCTTCCTACTGACTGCAGCGTTGGCCGGATTGGCCCCTATTACTGACAATGCGGCGACTGCCGAGACTGTGGTCAAAGTGACCACACCTCGTAAAACAGACTTTCTCTGCATTCGTTACCTCCGCGCGTAATGGGTAGGAAGGCCCTAAGAATTTGGGTCTATCGCTGACCATAGGGGGCATGTGAGCGCTTCCGCTAGGCCCAAAAGCCGCTTTCTGTAAGGTCGCCGCAACTAAACGTAACTTTTACGCGAGGCTGGAGAGGTCTGCACCATTTCTCACGAGTGCGTCGGGCAGGCCTGGCTCTCCAGCAGACGGGCGACGTCGAATTTGGCCTGCAGCAGGTAGAGGCCCGGCGTGGTGATGTTCGCCGTAACGGCGGTGTCGCCCGCTGGCAGCAGGCAGACCGAGACGCTCGGATCATCGACCCGGGTCAGGGTGAGGTACTTGGACTGGCGCAGGCGCATCGTGAGGTTCCCCGCCTTCGGCACCTCGATGCGCATGGTCGTCTCAGTGGCGCTCACGACCCGGCTCGGAGCCGAGACGATCGGCTGTGGGTCGGTGACCGCGTAGAGGCGCCAGTTGGCGTTGTGCCAGATCTCCCTGACGTAGTCGAGGCCGCCGGTCACCAGCTTGGCCTCCTCGTCGTTGCGGGCCAGCGGGTGGCTGGGGACGGCGATCCAGGCCACCGCTGCGCTGTCGATCCAGCTGCGGTAGAGCGAGGCGGTGAGGGGAGCACCGGTGTAGAAGATCGGATTCGCCTCAGCGTCGCTCTGGTTCTCCCACCCGCGGGCCAGGTAGACGGTCGGCACCAACTCGACGTCGGCGCGGTGGGTGGAGGTGTCGATCACCTCGACCCGGTGATCCTGCAACTCCGGGAGACCGGCCAGTTCGTTGCGCAGCGCGGTGTAGAAGGCGGACTTCGCCTCCGGCGCCGCCGCCCGGTGCAGGTCGCCAATCACCTGGAATCCGCTGTAGATCATGGCTGGGACCAGGGCCAGGGCGATGATGCGCTTCGGCGCCTCGGTGAGGGCCCAGACGACCGGCGGCATCACCAGAAACGCGTACCGCCCCATGTTCGCCCCGACGCCGTTGGGGATGAGGAAGATGAGGATCGCGGCGACGATCCCGACCAGCAGGCTGATCCGGATATCGCGGGGCAGCCGCAGCAGTGAAGCGGCGAGCAGGATCCCGACCGTCCAGCAGAGCGTGGTGAAGGCGTACGGCATGTTGCCGGGGGCACCGAACAGCAGGGTGGGCAGCGCCAGCCCGATCAGTGAGACGCCGCTGAAGCGCAGGATAGCGCCGCGCCAGGTCGGGCGGGTCAGGAAGGGCCCGGTGAGCCCGATCAGCACGAAGGCCGGGGCCAGCGGCGAGAGGAGTGCGGCGAGGGCGTTGATCGCGCCGCCCAGCCACGGACGTCCGCGGCGGAAGGCGACGAGCGCGCCGATCGAGCCGGCCACTCCGAGGCTGAAGGCGATCCGTCCGGACCAGAGATTGCAGAGCGCGCAGATCACCAGCAGGTAGGCGCCAGTGCGCTGGCGACGAGCCCCCTCGAGCAGTGGGCGGGCCAGGATCGCGATGACCACCACCGAGATCGCCGCGGCGAAGGCCACCCCGAGCCAGGCGCTGATCGTCGGCGTGAGTACCGAGTAGCCGCCGGGGGCGGAGCCGGCGAACCAGTTTAGCCAGTAACTCGGGCCGACTCCGCGGGCCGCGGCGGCGGCACGGGCGTCGGCCGCCTGCAGGTCGGCCACCGGCGGGCGGGCGAACACGAAGAGGCTGGCGCCGACGATGGCCAGCAGGATGTGGCCGTACGCGGCGAGCAGGGAGCGCACGGAACGCTGCGGGGCCTCGGTCCCGCACATCTCGCCGGTATCGGTCGTCTCGCTCGTCTCAGTCGCCGCGTCGAGAGTGGACGGGCTGGTGGATTGGGACGTCATCATCCGTCCTTTCTCGTGTGGACGATACTTGCCATTGAGCATCGAGCGGGTCTCCGCGCTCGATCATTCTGAGAGGAACTCCGTTGGTGGCTGTGCGAGGTGGCTCCCCCACGCACACCCTCCGGTCGCCTCAGGTGTGGCTCACCCTCAGTGGTTTCCTCGCGTCCGCCGTCGTCGTGGTCGGCGGCGGACGGGTCGGTCCGGTGACCGGAGCAACGTTTCCCTCATCCTGGCTCGGGGTTCTGGCGCGCAATCACGTCAGACCCAACCTGACACCGTTTCCCGGATTACTGCTGGTCTGCGGCATCGCAATGCTCGTTGCAGTCTGGCTGGTCACGCTGCGAATCGCGACCCGGGCACAGTGGAGCCTCAACCAGCTCTGGCTGACGATCGGCGTCTGGATGACCCCCTTGGCGCTCGGCCCGCCGCTGCTGTCGGGAGACGTGTACAGCTATGCGGCGCAGGGGTATCTGGCCCAGAGCGGCAGCGACCCATACACCTCCACGCCGAACAAGCTCAGCCCCATCCTGGCCGCCGCCGTCGACCCGTCCTGGCGCAGCGCGCACAGCCCGTACGGGCCGCTGGCCACCGCCCTGGAGCGGCTGGCCGTCTTCGCCGGCGGCGGGAGTGCCTTCGGCGGGGTGCTGCTGCTGCGGGCACTCGCGGTTGTGAGCGTGCTGGTCATCGGTTGGGGCGCCACCCGCCTCACCACGCCGGCTCGTGGTCCGGTGGTGCTGCTGCTGACCGCGGCCAACCCGCTGGTGCTGCTGCACTTCGTCTCCGGGGCCCATATCGACGGCGCCATGATGGCCCTGGTCGTGCTCGCCCTGCTGGCCGAACGCCGCGGCCATCTCAGCACCGCGCTCGCCCTCGGATGCTCGGCCGGAATGATCAAGGTCCCGGGATTCCTGGTCGTCGGGGTGATCCTGCTGTCGGCCTGGCACAACGTCCGGGTGAATCGCGGCCCCACCCTGCTCCGGGCCGTCGCCGTGACGGTGGGCTCCTGCGCCGTGCTAACGCTCCTCGTGCCGCACGGCTGGGGCTGGATCAGCTCCTGGAACACACCCGGGCAGGGAAATACGCCGGGCGCACCGGCGGCGATGCTCGGGGCGGCCTTCAGACCCCTCGTCGACGTGGCCTCCTATGACGACCTGATGGCCGGTGGCCGGATCACCATGCTCTCGATCGGCGCCGTGGCGATCATCTGGTTCCTGGCCACCTCGCAGCACCGGCCGATCCCGTCGACCACCGGGTGGTGCCTCCTCGTCTTCTCGGTGATCAATCCGGTGCTGTACCCGTGGTATCTGGCCTGGGGCATCGTCTGCCTGGCCGTGGATGCCCGTCGCTGGCGGCGTGACTGGCTCATCGCACTCTCGGTCTGGGGCACCACGTTGAACGTCCCCGGTGTGGCCGGCTGGATGGCCGCCGTCATCTTCGGGGTCACCGATCTAGCCATCGCCCTCTGGCTCGTCTGGGCGCTACGCGGCCGACCCGAGTTCTGGACTTCGTTCTCGGCGGCGCTGACGCCCGGTGACCGTCGCAATCACGGCGCGACCGCCCTCGGCCCGGACTGAGCATCTCCGGCCGGTCGCATCCGCCGCAGCTGACACTCCCTTAACCCAGAGATCGCAATTCGTCCACTTGAAGTGAGCCTTGACGAGTAACGAATTGATAACGGTACGGTGGTGGTTGTGCAAACCGCCTTGATCGCGTTTGCGGCACGGGACCATTGAGACCAAGTCCGAGCACTAGAGGAGCGCGTCTGTCCAGACCGAGGGGGTCCAGTCTTGGTTCCTAAGCCTCCCCACGTGTCCGTACTCGCCCCTTCCTTCCCCCGCCTGCCCAGCGGCGGCGCCCGGACCTACTACGAACACGCGAACCGCCTGGCTGCTCGCGGCTATCAGGTGAGCGTGGTTCATCCGCTGGGTCGCCGCCGGCCGCCCTGGCGCCTCCTCGACATCGCCCGGAGCTACGCCCAGGCCGTACGCGACCGCACCCCGCAGCGGCGGATCACCTGGATGGAGATCGACCCCCGGGTGGAGATGCTCTTCGTCGATCTCCTGCACGACCAGATGCCGCTGCCGGCGGCCGACCTCTACGTCGGCACCCTGTGGCGAACCAGCGAGATTCTGGGACGGCGGGCCGACGGGGTGGCCAAGATGCAGCTCATCCAGGCCTACGAGACGTGGATGGGGCCGGTCGATCGGGTCGAGGCCACCTGGCGGCTGCCCATGCACATCGCCGTCGTCTCGCACGGCCTGCTGGATCGGGCCGCCCACCTCGGCCTCCCCGACCGTCGACTGCATCTGGTGCCCAACGGGATCGACACCAGCGTCTTCAACCAGGGTTCAGCCACTGGCGGGCGGCCGCCGCACCTCGCGGTGAACGTCAGCCTCGCCTCGGTGAAGGGTTTCGACGACGCCGTCGAGACGCTGCGACTGGTGCATGAGGCGCTTCCCGAACTGCCGATCACGGCGTTCGGCACGAGCATCCGACCGCACCGCCTGCCGCACTACGTCCGCTACCACCGTCGCCTGCACGACCGCGGCCTCGTGGAGGGGATCTACCGCCGCTGCTCGGTGTTTCTCTGCACAAGCCTGAGCGAGGGGTGGGGGTTTCCTTCGATGGAGGCGATGGCCTGCGGGGCTGCCCTGGTCAGCACCAGAAACGGCGGGGTGGACGAGTTCGCCCGCGACGGTGAATCGGCGCTGCTCTGCGCGGTCGGCGACACTGCTGCACTGGCCCGCTCGGTGCTGCGGATGGTTCACGACCCACAACTGCGCGACCAGGTCGCAGCGAACGGCCGTCAGCGCGTCGCCACCTTCACCTGGGAGAGTTCCGCCGACGCCTTCGAGGCCGTCGTACGGCAGGCCCTCCTGGAACGGAACCTCGTCTCGTGAGCACCCTCGCTCCGAGGGGCCGCCGGGCCGCTCGTCTATTGCTGACCCGGCGCGCGGTCGACGTGACCCGCAGCATCGGACCACGGAGCGCGCTGATCGTCGCACCGCACCCGGACGACGAGACGCTCGGCTGCGGTGGCCGGGTGCTGCTGGCCCGCCGGGCTGGGGCACAGGTCACGCTCGTCGTGCTCAGTGACGGCGGCGCCTCGGAGATCGCTGACGACACCGACCGGGCCACCCTGGTCCAGACCCGCAGCGCCGAACTGGCTGTGGCCGCAGAGCGCCTCGGAGTCGGTGCCGCGGACGTGCACGAGTTGGGGTACCCGGACGCCTCCCTGGCCGACTTCCTGCCGCAGATCCAGGCTGATCTGGGGCGGCTGATCGAGAACGTCAACCCGGACGACATTTACGTCACCTGCATGCAGGAGTGGCACGCCGACCATGCGGCCGCCGCCGTCGCCACCCGGAGTGCGGTCGAGGCATTGAGCCACCCGCCGCGCCTGCTCGAGTATCCGATCTGGCTCTGGAGTGACTGGCCCATCTCGCGGCGGCTCATCAATGGCAGCGGCGTGCTGCAGTTCCTCATGCTGCTGGGGACCGGGCGGGTCGAGCGCATCTCCCTGGACGGGCTGCAGACCGACAAGCGGGCAGCCCTGGCTGCGTACGCCAGCCAGATCGGTGGCCCGCGCCGCCTGGACGAGCAGGACACCGGCACCGAGGATGCGCCGATCGGGCTCGGTCCCGAACTGATCGCCCGCACCATCGCCGGCCCTGAGTTGTACTTCCGCCCCAAGCTGCGACCCCTCGGGCAGCGCCCGCCGATCGGTCAGCGGCTGCGCCGGCGCCTCGGCTTGGGTGGCCCGTCCAATCCACCGCCGGCCCCGCCGAATCGGCGCAGCTCCGCTCCTAGCGATATTTAGTTCGCCGGGCGAACTACCTTGCTACCCTGGGGCGAGTGAGCCGCTCGTCAGATTCCAGCACTGAACCGGGTTGGCTGCGTCGCCTCTGGGGTTACCTCATGCGCCATCGCCGCGACGTCTACCTGGCGATGCTCACGGCCGTACTCGGCGGCCTCTGCCAGACCGGGGTGCCGCTGATCGAGCGGCAGATCGTCGACAACGTCATCCTGACTCCCGGCGCCGCGCTCTGGCCCTGGTTGACGCTGCTCATCCTCGTCGCCGTCGCCAGCTTCGGATTTGCCTACATCCGGCGTTACCGGGGTGGTCGGGTTGCCCTCTCGGTGCAGAACGATCTGCGCAACGACATGCACGATCACCTGCAGACGATGGACTTCGCCAACCTGGATCGGATGCCGACCGGGCAGCTCGTCTCGCGGGCCAACTCCGATACCGCCCTGGTGCAGGGGCTGCTCGCCTTCCTGCCGATCATGAGCGGCAACGTGCTGCTGATGCTCCTCTCCATCGGGGTGATGCTCTACCTCTCGCCACTGCTGGCGGTGGTGAGCCTGCTCGTCGCACCGGCGCTGCTTGTCGTCTCCTACCGGATGCGCTGGCGGATCTTCCCGGCGACCTGGGACGGGCAGCAGCGTGAAGGCGACGTGGCCCAGATCGTCGACGAGGACGTCAACGGCGTGCGGGTGGTCAAGGCGTTCGGGCAGGAGCAGCGCGAACTTGAGCGGATGGCTGGGGTAGCCAGCGATCTCTACGGATCGCAGATGCGGGCGGTGCGGCTGCAGTCCCGCTATCAGCCGCTATTGCAGGCGATTCCCGCCCTCGGACAGGTTGCGGTCCTGGCCCTCGGCGGCTGGCTGACCCTGCAGGGTGACATCACCCTCGGCACGTTCCTCGCCTTCTCGACCTACATCGGCCAGCTGATGGCGCCGGCCCGGCAACTGGCCGGAATCCTCACCGTCGGGCAGCAGGCCCGCGCCGGTGTGGAGCGCATCTTCGAGCTCCTCGGCCTGAAGCCCGCCATCGCCGACAAGCCGGCTGCGGTGGAACTCTCCGATATTCGCGGGGAGATCGACTTCGCTGGCGTCGACTTCCACTACCGGGCGGCCGCTGCGGATGAGACGCACCCACCGGCCACCTTGAAGTCGCTGAACCTCCATATAAACGCGGGAGAACGCGTTGCTATCGTCGGCCCCAGCGGCAGTGGGAAGTCGACCGTCACCGCGCTGGTCAGCCGCTTCTACGACCCGAGCGCGGGTGTGGTGCGGGTCGACGGGCACGACCTGCGTGACGTCACCCTGCAGTCACTGCGCCGCCAGGTCGGCGTCGTCTTCGAAGAGAGCTTCCTCTTCTCCGACTCGGTACGGTCCAACATCGCCTACGGGCGTCCCGAGGCCACAGACGAGGAGGTCTTCGCCGCCGCCCGGGCCGCCGAGGCGGACGAGTTCATCCGGCGCCTGCCGCGGGGCTACAACACGGTCGTCGGGGAGCGTGGACTGACGCTCTCCGGCGGGCAGCGGCAGCGCATCGCCCTGGCCCGTGCGCTGCTGGCCAACCCGCGAATCCTGATCCTGGACGATGCGACAAGTGCCGTCGACTCGCGCACCGAGGAGTCGATTCACCATGCGCTGCGTGAGGTCATGGCCGATCGCACCACTCTGCTGGTGGCGCATCGGCGCTCCACCCTGCACCTGGCCGACCGGATCGTCGTGCTGGAGGCGGGCGCGGTCGTGGAGGAGGGGACGCACGAGGAACTCTTCGCCAGCAGCCCCGGATACCGCCGACTGCTCACTGGCCTGGACGAAGAGGTGGCGGCACAGATCGGCGATCGGGTCGAGGCGCTGGTCGACTTCACCCGCGGGTTGGATGAGCCGAGCTCGGTCACCGCGGCCGCCTGGTCCGGCGGACGCCCCGCGGCAGGAGCCTCCTACAACGGGCGCAGTATCGGGGCTCCGAGCATCGGCGCCGGCTTGGGCGGCGGCGGCCGAGGGGCGTCGGGGAGTTGGCGGATGAACCTCGCCCCGACACCGGAGTTGCTGGCCCGGGTGGCGGCGCTGCAGCCGATCCGCGACGAGGCCGTCGTGGAGTTGCAGCAGGAGGCTCGTCACGAGCGTCGCTTCAGCCTGCGCCGTCTGCTGCGAGAATTCCGCCGCCCGCTGATGGTCGGCCTCGCGTTGGTGGTGCTCGACGGGGTGGCGTCACTGGCCGGCCCAGTGCTGGTGAAGATCGGTATCGACAGCGGAGTCGCCGCTGGATCCTCTCGGGTGCTCTTCGCAGCGGCGGCGGCGTTCCTGCTGATCACCCTCTCCGACCTGCTAGTTGAGATCGCCGAGACCTTCGTGACCGGGCGTACCGCGCAGCGCGTGATGCTCTCGCTCCGCATCCGGATCTGGGCCCATCTGCAGCGTTTGTCGTTGGATTACTACGAGCGCGAGATGGCCGGCCGCATCATGACGCGGATGACGACCGACGTCGATCAGTTCGAGTCACTGATCCAGAACGGGCTACTTTCGGCACTGGTCTCGCTGGTGACCTTCGTCGGCGTCGGTGTGGTGCTGCTGCTGGTGAACGTCGAGCTCGCGCTCTGCACGCTGAGTGTGATCGTCCCGCTGGCCATCGCCACCTACGTCTTCCGCCGCAAGTCCTCCCGCCTCTACGACATCTCCCGAGAACGCGTGGCGATCGTCAACGCCGATTTCCAGGAGAGCCTCTCAGGTGTCCGTGAATCACAGGCATTCGTGCACGAGGCCCGCACCAAAGACCGCTTCCACCGGCTGGGCCTCGACTATCTGACGTCCCGAATCGCCGCCCAGCGCCTGGTCGCCACCTACTTCCCGTTCGTCCAGTTCCTCTCCGCAGTGGCCGACGCGATCGTCCTCGGCGTCGGTGCTGGCCTTATTTCACAAGGACATCTGACGACCGGAGCGCTGATCGCATTCATCCTCTACGTCGACATGTTCTTCTCGCCGATCCAGCAGCTCTCCCAGGTCTTCGACTCCTGGCAGCAGACGCGGGTCTCGGTCAACCGCATCGCCGAGCTCATGCAACTGGAGACGCTCACCCCGCAGCCGGCCGAGCCGGTTGACCCGGGGCGGCTCCGCGGCGAGATCTCCCTTGAAAACGTGCGCTTCTCCTACCCGCTGGCGCCTCATCGGGTGACGGCCGGTCCGGTGAGCGGTCCGGCTGATCCGCGGCTACTCGAGGTCGCCGACGCGGCCGGCGGTAAGCCGCCGGAGGCCCTGCACCGCATCGACATCACCATCGCCGCCGGCGAGACGGTGGCGCTGGTCGGCGAGACCGGCGCCGGCAAGTCGACGGTGATGAAACTGCTGGCGCGCTTCTACGATCCCGACGCCGGCGCGGTGCGCATAGACGGCCACGATCTCCGCACCCTCGACCTCGGCGCCTTCCGCCGCCAACTCGGCTACGTTCCGCAGGAGGCGTTCCTCTTCACCGGGAGCGTCCGCGACAACATCGCCTATGGACGCCCCGATGCCACCGAAGCTGAGGTGGAGGCGGCGGCCCGGGCCGTCGGTGCGCACGATTTCATCGCTGGTCTCACCGGCGGCTACCTGCATGAGATCTCGGAGCGCGGACGGTCGATGTCAGCCGGTCAGCGGCAACTCCTGGCGCTGGCCCGGGCAGAACTCGTCGACCCCTTGGTGCTGCTGCTGGACGAGGCAACCTCGAACCTGGACCTGGCCACCGAGGCTCGCGTGTCGGCAGCGATGAGTCAGCTCGCGCGCGGACGGACCAGCATTGTTATTGCCCACCGCATGCAGACGGCTCGCCAGGCCGACCGGATCGTGGTGCTCTCGCACGGTGGTGTCGCCGAGGTCGGCAGCCATGAGCAACTACTCGCGGCCGACGGGCAGTACGCGGCGATGTGGCGCGCCTTCGAGACGATCGCCGGTGGCGAAGCGGTGGCCAGCTAGGCCGATACCGTCTCGGTGGCTTCAATCGCTCGCTGGACGGCCGCGATCGACTCGGCGACGTCCTCGTCATCGGTGGACCAGTTGCTCACCGAGATCCGGATGATCTGCCGGCCACCCCAGCGTGACCCGGACATCCAGGTAGCACCGTCGGCGAGCAGGCTCTGCTCGACTGCGCGGGTGCGTTCGTCGTCGCCGATGGCGATGCAGACCTGGGTGTAGACGACGTCGTTGAGCACCTCGATCCCGTCGAGGGCCGCCACCCCATCGGCCAGGGCACGGGCGTTTGCGACCAGGCGGTCGACGAGGTCGGCGACGCCGCTACGTCCGAGCGATCGGAGTGCCGCCCAGACCGGAACCCCACGGGCCCGCCGTGACATCTCGGGGACGAGTTCCAGGGGATCGCCGGCCGAATCGTGCAGCAGGTAACTGGCCTGGACCCCCAGCGCCGAGCGGAGGGCGGCCGAATCGGCGACGATGGAGACGCCGCAGTCGTAAGGAACGTTCAATGTTTTATGGGCATCCGTGGCCCACGAGTCGGCCGCCTCGTAGCCGGTGACGAGGCTGCGGTGAGCACCGGAGGCGCCGGCCCAGAGCCCGAAAGCGCCGTCGACGTGCACCCACGCCCCGTGGGCATGCGCCGCGGCGATCGTCTCGGTGAAGTCGTCGAAGGATCCGGAGTGCACATTCCCGGCCTGCAGGCAGAGGATCGTCGGCCCTGGCTCCATGCCGTCGAGGAGCTGGGTGAGGGCGTCGGGTTGGATTCGTCCCTGCGCGTCGGCGGGGACGGCGATCGGGGTGCCGAGACCGAGGTACCGCAGCGCGATGTCGACCGAGGCGTGCCGTTCGGCCCCGACGATGACCCGTACCTTCGGCGATCCGGTGAGGCCGTGCAGCGCCACGTCCCAGCCGGCGGTGTCGAGAACCCGCTGGCGCGCGGCGGCCAGGCAGCTGAAGTTGGCCATGGTGGCGCCGGTGACGAAGCCGACGTCGGCCGTCGCCGGGAGGCCCAGGATGTCCAGCAGCCAGCGGGCGGCGGCCTCCTCGGCGGCGACGACTCCGGGTGAGGCGCCGCGCATGCCGGCGTTCTGATCCCAGGCGCTGACCAGCCAGTCGGCGCCGAGCGCGGCCGGGAGCGTCCCGCCGATCACCCAGCCGTAGAAGCGGCCCGAGGCCATGCTCATCAGTCCGGGGTCGGCCGCTTCGGCCAACAGTTTGACGACCTCGGCCGGGTCTCCGGCACCCTCGGGGATCGACTCACCGAAGCTGCTGCGCAGTTCGTCGGCGTTGCGCTGAGGTGGCACCGGACGGTCGGGGACGGAGGCGAGCCAGCGCTGGGCATGGTCGGCCGCGGCCGCGAGGGCAGCGGTGTAGTCACTGGGTCGAGCCGTCATTTGCTGCACCTTTCGTCGCACTGCTGCGGATGCGGGCGTGTATCACGACCCGTCACGGTGGCCTCTGAGGTCAAGAACAGCCTGCCACGCCCCACAAGTCATTTGGAGAGTCTCTTGCCCTCGCGCGATACGTCGGTCGGATTCGTTGTTGGTGCGCTCGCTACTTGGCGGGTGGCGCAGTTGGCCTCGGCCGAAGACGGTCCTGGCGGAGTCGTGATGCGGCTGCGGCGGTGGGCCGACGACTCAGTGGCCGGTGACCTGATGGACTCCTTCGGCGGCGCCAGTCTGGTGGCTGCCCTCCCGGCCGCGCTGCTGCTCGGTACGTCTCGGCGCCGGCGGTTGCTGCTGCTCTGGCCTGCGCTCTCGGCGGCGGCCATGCTGCTGGAGCGCTGCGTCGGTGCGC
The DNA here is from genome assembly GCA_900100325.1 of Frankineae bacterium MT45. Lineage (NCBI taxonomy): Bacteria > Bacillati > Actinomycetota > Actinomycetes > Frankiales > Frankineae bacterium MT45. The sequence continues at coordinate 462,448 of LT629697.1, read as the reverse complement.
TCGGGCCGGTTCCCGAGCCGGAGCTGATCGTGCTTCCGGCCTACAGCGAATCGGATCGACCGCTCTACTACGAGGACATCCGCGAAGAGGTCGAGTAGCCGGTCACACGCCAGCGTTCAGGTAGTCCCGTCCGGCGGCGGTGATCTGCCACCGCTGAACCTTTGAGCCGACGTCTGAGGATTTCGCGAGCATCCCCAGCTCGACGAGTAGGACGACGTCGCTAGCGATCACGGCTCGATCCGCGTGCGCCCGGTCGTTGCCGGCACCTGCGGCCCGACGGGCGGCAACGAAATAGATCTCGTCGATGCTGAGGGCACGTCCGTTCTCAAGGACGAGTAGAAGCAGCGTCAGGAGCCGACGGAGGTCAGACTCGACGCCTTCGTTGTCGGCCCGATCAGCACCGTATTTCACGTTCGGGCCCGCGTTAGTCGGGCCAGTCGTCATCGCTAGCCGATTGCTTGCCTGCACGTCATGCCGCCAAGCCATCGGCAGCGTCACCAGAAGGGCAATGCCGGAGAAGGTGGCAAAGATCCAGATCAAAAGCTCCGATGGATCCTGATGCAGCGGGACGTTGTCGCGGTCAGTCGGATTTATCCGCCAGACGATTGGGATGGAGAAGGCAGCGGGCAGTCCGACCCCGAGGGCGCTTCCGAGATAGAACCAGAGGGGCACCGCCGTCTGGGGCCGTCCGTCTTCTGCGCTGCGACCTCGAAGAAGCCAGAACCGATCCAGCCGATTCGGTGCGAACAGGAACAACACGAAAAGGACGCCCCACAGCACCAACACCACGGCGGCCCAGACCTTGAATGCCGCCATCAACACGGTCACTGCCATCCCCCGCGTATGAAGTTGGCTTCAGGCACTCATCCGACCTGGCGTTGTAGTTCGGCGCGTTCCGCCGCGATCTGTTCACGAGACGATTCGGTGAAGCGGAATAGCTGCATGTCGAGAACGGACGACGCGAGCACGTTGGAGATTCCAAGGAGGTCCGCCACCGCTACCGTCGCCGCCGCTCGATCGACGGAGTTCGCGGTAGCAGCGAAGACTGCATCCCGTTCGGATATGCCGGCGAGGTACGCGTCGAGGAGTTCCATTCGAGCTTGATTCGCTTGACGCTGCTCTTCGGGTCGCACGTTGCGACCATAGTGGAGCGCTACCGAAGTCGCTCGACTCCACCCAGGACGCGGCGCACCCTTGCCGGTGGTCAGCGTAGGTGCTTCGGTACCGGATCGCTGATGCGCTGATGCCTGCGTCGAACCTCACCGTCCAGACCCATCCCAGTGAGCCGGTCAACGAGCCGAGGCTGCCACACCGCGCTAATCCGTCCGGGATCGACCAAGAGGTAGCGCTCTTCACCGTCGCGCACCATCAACTGTATTGCGCGGTAGCGTCGATGGCCGCTGCTAACTCTGACCTCATGCTCTCCAGCGGATACGGCAGTTCTGACTGAATCTCCTCCCGTGAGCCGAGGGCTCAAGGCGACTCCGTCCACCTCAACGAGATAGATCGCACCACGCCCCACGTAGCGCTGCTCGCGCTCAAAGATCAGTTCGCATTGCTGTTCCACGAATCTGATGCTCCGGCTAACACACGCTCCACGCAAGCTGAGCTCTGGTTGCTGTGCGCCACTAATCTGGCGCCGCTTGAGTGACTCTGAACTATGGTCGGAGAAGGGTGGAGCGCCGGTGCGGGTAGTTCCCAAACGTGCGCTACTCTCGCGCGGAAGAGGGAGGAATCCGATGTCCTATTCGCCAGACCTAGCTGCCGCGCTGAGCGGCGCCTCGATGGGCCAACTGGCCTATTGGCGAACTGGGCGTACGGCGGAGCCTCTGTTGGTACCGGAGAATTATCGCCCTCACTCACCCGTTCACTACTCCTTCGAGGACGTGATCGCCCTCCGTACCTTCGTTTACCTTCGCGGCCGGGACATACCACTCCAGCGGGTGCGAAAGGCGGTCAGGAACCTTCGAAGACTCGGTGCGGTCGATCATCTGTCGGCGTACCGCCTCGTACCGGCAGGCCGAGATGTCATCTGGGTGGAGTCCGAGGACCAGGCTCACGATCTGACTGGCATGGACCAGAGCCACCCCGTGCTGGCCACGATGATCGACGTGCTCTCCACATTCGTAACATCCGCTGACCGAACCGTCGTCGATCTCCGAAGGCCGAACCATGGCATCGAAGTCGATCGGGCCGTGCGTGGCGGATACCCAGTGATCGAGGGCACCCGCGTGCCGTACGACGCAGTTGCATCACTAATCGAGGACGGTGTCGATCTCAAAGATATCGGTGATTTTTACCCCGTCGTCACGCCGCGGAGCGCCGAAGGTGCAGTTGAATTCGCGATCTACGTGAGTACCTATCGCAATCCGAGCAACGCTGCCTAAGTCCTCAGATGCGGCTGCTCTTAGATGAAGACGTCCCGATGCAGTTCGTCGAACCAATCCGCCGACTCCTGCCCGGACACGACGTGTCGCACGTCGTCGACCTCGGGTGGAAAAGTAAGAAGGACGTTCATCTGCTTCGCGATGCTCGACAGCGCGGGTTCGACGCGATCCTCACGAACGACAGTTCACAACTGTCGAGTCCCGACGAATGTCGCGCAATCCGAGATTCTGGTCTGCACCACATCAGATATCGGCAGAGCACGAAACGTGGGCTAGATGGCCTTGCGTACGCCCTTGCTGGGGTTGTAGCCGCGATCCGGCCAATCGTCGAAGAACTTGCCTTGGAGCCGGAACAGCGGTTGGTCCTGGTAAGGGAAATAGCTGTATCGACCCGGCACGAGGTCACCAACCCGCGGACTGACCCGCCTGCGTACTGGCCGCGCGCACAGCAGAAACGTCGTCCTCGTTCGAACAAGTGATCACATTGCGAATGCACTCTGGTTGTTCGGCCCGGCGTCACGAAAAGGAAGCGGGTTGGCCGTGACGGCAACGGCGAAGATTGGGCACTGCGGCGAGTGCTTGCGTGTCCTGCGGGTGGGTGGAGACGAGGGGAATCAAACCCTAACCCCTGCCTTGCAAAGGGTGAGCGGCACAATCGGAGTGGCCGTATCGCCAACGATTCGTGAATTGGCGGAACCGTCGTCAGCTGTCCGCAAATGACCCTTCTTTGTCCGTAAGCCCATGCCCAATTGGGCATGCGTGGGGCACGGATTGATGCGCTAGACCGTGTACGCGCCCGTTGGCTGTGATGCGCCGACAAAAACCTTCTCCCAGGTTCGTGAATACCGGCGCATACCGTCTACGTCTGGGTAGCAGTATGCGTGATCGATGCGAGTCGTTGGCTTCAGGTTCCTGTTGCCAGGCCCCTCCCGCCGAAGTTCTCGTCGTACTGAGGCTTTGTTGATGTGAATTCTTGCGGTATATGCCGCCACAGCCAGCGACGTTGGCCTTGCCGCCTGATCCTCGCGTCTGAAGTAGAACGGGAGCGACATTATGCTTGCAACCTCGTCCTTGAGCATCTGACGTTCCCGGACGAATTCGTCCTTCACCCACCGATTTACGTGCGTTGACGGCAACTTCCCGAGAATGAAAACGCCGGACTGCGCCGCCAGACGTGGCGACACCTGCGGCCGTGGTCGAAAGACTCTGACTTGTCCGCTGGGTGTTTTGTTGATCTCGTACGCGGTGCTGCCATCGAGAACGGGTTTTTGGTCGTTCTTGACCAGCACAGCAAAGACCCGGCCATCGACCATGTCGAGGGACTCACACGCAAAGAACGTCGCGACGAGTGGATCCGGGGTGAAATCGAGCAGACGGGTGGGCACCCAGTTGTGCTGCAGGTACGCCAGCCACTCGAGGTCGCTCCGCAAATCTGGCGCCGTCTGGGACATCCATCGCTGAGCTTCTTGGAGAATCGAGGCCTCGGCATCTCGAAGCTCACCATCGGTGAGAGCGTCACTGCTCATGCGTCGAACCAAGGAGGAAGTCACGCTCCAGGATTGATCGGCCTGGCCGCGCCAGTAGACGTCGCACGATTGCTGCCTCGCCAGCGCCTCGATCCGTGTGAAGTAGTCGACAAGCTCACTGGTCTTCGAGACAACCGTCTCCACTAGTGAGAAGTGATCCACAGCCTGTACCTGCATGGCGGTCAGTGTAACTTCCGGATACTCTGTGTTCGAGTTCAGACACTTAGCGCGGTCGCCTTGAAATCAGCTCCATCGCCGGCGAAGTCCTAGCCACAAACACCATCGACCCGACCAAGAGCTACTGGCGCAACACACAAAAAGCCCCGTGCCGATGGCCCGAGGCATTCTGACTGACACATGTCGCGACTCAGATGAGACCCATGTCGCGACTCATCACATGGGTGGAGACGAGGGTGTCTGGGTTCAGGACATAGTGCACGGGTGTCCTCAGACATCGTTCACACTCAAGTTCAGGGGTGTGGACCATGTCGTTGGCCCGAGTCGTTGTCACTGCTGTCCTGGTCGAGGGACGTCCGAAAGCCGAAGTCGCCCGCGACTACCACGTGTCGCGGCGATGGGTCCAAACCCTCGTCGCCCGCTACCTCAACGAAGGCGAGGCCGGGCTGAATCCGCGCTCCCGCCGTCCCCACACCTCACCGACACGCATCGATGACCACACCGAAACCCGCATAGTCGAGCTACGCAAACAACTGCTCGACGCCGGCCTCGACGCCGGCGCCCACACCATCGCCGCCCACCTCGCCCGCAACGGCCTGATACCACCCTCAACCTCAGCGATCTGGCGGATCCTGTCCCGCCGCGGGTTCGTCACCCCACAACCCCGTAAACGCCCCAAATCCTCCTACACCCGCTTCGCAGCCGACCAACCCAACGAAACCTGGCAGACCGACTTCACCCACTGGCAGCTCGCCGACGCCACCCCCGTCGAGATCCTCAACTTCCTCGACGATCACTCCCGACTCCTCCTCGGTGCCCGAGCCCACCACACCGTCACCGGCGGCCCCGCGGTCACCACCATGTTCACCGACCTCATCACCGAATACGGCCCACCCGCCAGCGTCCTATCCGACAACGGCGCCGTCTTCACCGGCCGCTACCGCCACGGCCGCAACGCCTTCCAAACCCAACTCCGCGACCTCTCCATCACCCAGAAAAACTCCCGCCCCTACCACCCACAAACCTGCGGAAAAATCGAACGGTTCCACCAAACACTGAAGAAAAGACTAAACAAACTCCCCCCAGCCACCACCCTCGCCGACCTCCAACAACAACTCGACGAATTCCGCGACTACTACAACAACCAACGCCCACACCGCGCCCTCAACCGAGCCACCCCCACCACCGCCTACACCGCACGCCCCAAAGCAACCCCCACCGGATCACCCCTCGCACACCACTACCGCCTGCGCACCGACCACGTCGACAACCTCGGCAAACTCACCCTCCGCCACGCCGGGAAACTCCACCACATCGGCATCGGCATCACCCACGCCGGAACACCCGTCCGCATCCTCGTCCACGACCTACACATCCGCGTCATAACCACCGACGGCGAACTACTCCGCGAACTCACCCTCGACCCCACCCGCGACTACCAACCCACCGGAGCCCGAAAAAGCAGAACACCCCAAGCCAAAGAAACGACTCAGGGTGCCTACGATGTCTGAAGACAAATGTGAACGATGTCCAGAGACATCACATGCGTGGAGACGAGGGGAATCGAACCCCTAACCCCTGCCTTGCAAAGGCAGTGCTCTGCCAATTGAGCTACGTCCCCGGGTGACGCTGCCGCGGTGACCCACGGTGGCCCTAACAGGCTACCCGGTATTCGGCCGGGTCACGACCACAGCTGGCCCGCCGCCGCAAGGCTGCGGACGGCGGGTCGGCTGAGACTCAGGCCTTCTTCTCGCCCTTGCCGCCATTGCCGCCGTTGCCCTTCGGTGGGCCGGGCTTCGGTGCCGGAGCGGCAGCCGGCGGTGCACTCTCGGTCGGGAGCGGCTGGGGTGCCGATCCGTTGATCTGGGCCTCCGGAGCGGGCGCGGGAACCGGCTCGTCGGAGGGAGCCGGGACCGGCTGGGGCGCTGACGCGACCACCGGAGCGGGCGCAGGCGTCTCTTCGGGCTCAGCCGCAGCGTGGGCACCGACCCGAGGCTCAGACGCAGCTTCGGAGGCCGTTGGCTCCTGCGCGGCCACCGACTCGACCGTGGCCTGCTCGGCGGCGGCCGGGGTTGCCTCCTTCGCGGGCTCCGGCGAAACAGGGCTCGCGGCCACCGGCGGGGCAGCAGGCGGCGCGGCAGCCGGCTTCGGGGTCGTCGAGTTCACGGGCTTTGGCGCCGGCGACGTAGCCGAGCGGGACGGAGCCGGACCAGACGTCGCCTCACGCCACATCGCGGCATCGGCCGCCCCCGAGCGACGCTTACGCAGGATCACACCGGCCGCGACCGCCGCGACAACCAGGGTGAGGGACTTCTTCATGGTGATACCTCTTCCACTCCGTCAGCACTGGGGGATAGTCGTCGAGCCTATCGGCCTGCCTCGCGGGCCCTGCGGGTAGCCGCCTCCGTCGCTCCCCTCCCGCCCCGATGGCAGCCGGTATCGTCGTCACCGCAATGGACGACGCCCCAACCGCCCAAGAGGCGCACGAGTCCGCCCGCGAAAGTGACTCCGCAGAAGCGTCAGAGCTGGTCTGGGACGTGGCCGTCATCGGCGCCGGCCCCGCCGGATCAAGCGCGGCCCGGGCAGCGGCCGAGGCCGGAGCCAGCGTCATCCTCCTCGATCGCGCCACCATGCCCCGCTACAAGACCTGCGGCGGCGGCCTCATCGGCTACTCCCGGGGCGCCCTCCCACCCGGCTTCGAGATCCCCGTCCGGCAGAGCATCAACACGCTCGCCTTCACCCTCAATGGGCGCTGGCGGCGAACTCACCGAGACGACGGACGTGAGGTGCTCTCCCTCGTCAATCGTTCGGAATTCGACGACGCACTTGCTCGGGTCGCCATCGCCTCCGGTGCGCACTTCCGCGAGGGCACCGCGATGCAATCGCTCTCCGAGGACACCGATGGCGTCACGCTGACCCTGGCCGACGGGACGACCCTGCGGGCCCGGGCCGTCGTCGGGGCTGACGGCTCAGCGAGCCGGGTGGCCCGTCACGTGGGGGTCGAGTTCGGCCAGGTTGATCTCGGCCTGGAGGCGGAGATCCCCGTTCCACCGGGCGTCGCCCAGCGGTGGAGCGGCACCGTGCTGGTCGACTGGGGTCCGCTGCCCGGCTCCTACGGCTGGGTCTTCCCCAAAGGTGAGACGCTCACGGTTGGCGTCATCGGAGCCCGCGGCTCCGGGGAGGCCCTGCGGCAGTACTACCGCGACCTCATCGCCCGTCACGGGCTGGCCCACTTCGAGCCGGTGCATGATTCCGGGCACCTGACCCGCTGCCGCACGGACGACTCACCGCTCGCCCGCGGACGGGTGTTGGTGGCCGGCGACGCCGCCGGGTTACTGGAGCCACTGACCCGCGAGGGGATCTCCTACGCGCTGCGCTCCGGCACCTGGGCCGGGGCGGCCGCAGCCCAGATCGCTCGCGCCGCCGATCAGCAGGCGGTGGACGCGGCTACGGCCGGGTATCGCAGCCAGGTGAGCGCCGTCCTCGGCGCCGAGATGACCTCGGGCGCCCGCAAGCTGAAGCTGTATCTCCGCAGCCCGTGGCTAGTGCATATAGCCATCTGGGCGCTTCCGGCGGCCTGGCGCCGCTTCGCCGAGTTCTGTCGCGGCACCGACCTCTAGCCAGCACCGCCCACCCTTGCCGTCGAACACCAGCCGCCCATCGGCAGCCGTCAGTGCTTGCCGAAGCGCAACTTCCACGGCATCAGCGCCGACTCGACCTGGACCGAGAAGTTCATCTTGGACGAGCCCTTGGCCCGTTCCTCGAAATTGATCGGGACCTCGACGACCTTCAGCCCACGCTGGATCGTGCGGTAGTTCATCTCGACCTGGAACGCGTAACCGTCGCTGCGAATGGTGGAGACCTGGATGTCGCGGAGCGTCTGGGCCTTCCACGCCTTGAAACCGGCGGTGACGTCCTTGACCTTCAGACCCAGGATCGCGTCGACGTAGCTGTTGGCGAAGGCCGAGAGCGCCTTGCGCCGGCCTGACCACTCGGTGGCCACCGAACCGCCGTCGACGTAGCGCGACCCGATCACAACGGCCGTCTGCGGGTCGTCGAGCGTCTTGAGCATCAGCGGGATGACGTCGGTGGGGTGGGAGAGGTCGGCGTCCATCTGAATGACGACATCGGCCCCATCGGCCAGCGCCTGGGTGATGCCGGCGACGTAGGCCCGTCCCAGGCCGTTCTTCTCGGTGCGGTGTAGAACGCTGTGAATGTTGTCCGACTCGACGACCATCTTGTCGGCGATGTCACCGGTGCCGTCCGGGGAGTTGTCGTCGACGACCAGGACGTGCAGATTCGGCACCCCCAGCGACTCGAGCTGGGCGACGAGGACTGGCAGGTTCTCCCGCTCGTTGTACGTCGGAACGACGACAACAACCTTCGGCGGGGTGTCACTCATAGGCAGTCCTTCGCGATTCTGCGGCCAGCATTGCTGTTCAACACTCTTACATAAGGCCGACCGGCCCGACGCCTGCAACTAGCCGTCGTCTCAGGTTCAACAATGCTGGGGCGCCAGGGGTCCCGTCGCCAGCAGCGGGACCTCTACGGTGGGCCTGGGAGGACTTGAACCTCCGGCCTCATCCTTATCAGGGATGCGCTCTAACCAACTGAGCTACAGGCCCGTAGACGCGAAGAGTCACCCTACCGGGCAGGTGCCTCTGACTTCAAACCGGTACCCACCCGACAGCGCCGGACGAGACGTGGATCTCAACGCTGACCTCAGGATTCGAGCTCGGAAAGGGTCACTTCGACGCCTCCGACGAGGTCGGCGCAGAGGTTGTAGACGACCGATCCGATGGTGGCCAGCGCGATCATCAGGATGATGTTCAGCACCCCGATAACGGCCGCGCCACCGAGCACCCGCCAGGCGGTGATCGGTGCCGACGAGCCGGTTCCGTTGATCTTGGTGACGGTGTCGTTGATGCTGCTGACGACCCCGGCCCCCTGCAGCACGCCGTAGATGACAGCGACCGCGATCAGCCACACGAAGAACGACATGATCGCCCAGACGCAGGAGAACTTCAGCACCGTCCACGGATCGATGTGGCGCAACTGCAGGCGCGCGCGACGCGGGCCCCGATTGCGGGCCGAGCCACGGACACCCGGACGGGTGGCGGTCGCAGGGCCCGGCGTTCCGGGGGCTCCGGGCGTGCCCGGGGCCGCGGTGGCGCCAGCCGGACGAGCCGCCGGGTTCACCGTCGTCGCCGCGGCCGCTGCTGCGCCCGCGGTGGGCGGGGGCGTAGCCGGACGGGACGGCGCGAGCGGTGTCGCGGCCGTCCGGGCCGGGGTGGCGGCAGGGCGAGCCGGAGCCGCCTTGGGCGTCGGTGCTGCCTTGGCCGGGGCCGCCTTCGCGGCTGCCCCTGACGCCGGCGCCGCGTTCGGACGAACTGGCTTGCCACTCAGGCGCGGCTCGCCGAAATCCTCGTTCGTCATGTTCAACCCGTGCAGATCGTCAGCCGTCGCGCCTGGGACAGGCGGGTAGCCTGCCGCTCCGCTTGGCGGTTGCGTCATCCGTTACTCCTGCTCGTCCGGCTCATCAGCGTTTCGGGCAACAGCCAAGAGGTTGACGCCATCCGGGAGATTCATCAGGCGAACTCCCATCGTCTGACGCTGTGCGCGCCGTACCTCAGCTGCCTTGGTGCGAATGACAACGCCGTCCGAAGTGATCGCATAGATCTCATCGTCCGGGCGAACCGCCGCCGCACCAACCAGGCCGCCTCTAGTAGAGACGATACGCGCTGTGAGAACGCCCTTTCCGCCACGACCTTGAACCGGGTACTCGGCAACCGGGGTGCGCTTGGCGAATCCACCCTCGGTCGCGACGAGGATTTCGACGTCGTCGTTGTTCACAACTTCCATCGCTAGCAGCACGTCCTCGCCCGAGAAACGCATGCCGATGACGCCGGAGGTGGCCCGTCCCATCGGGCGCAGCGTGTCGTCGTCGGCCTTGAAGCGGATGGACATGGCACTGCGACTCACCAGCAGCAGATCGTCGTCGGCCGAGATGAGCGCGGCGTCGATGAGCTCGTCGTCCTCCCGCAGGTTGACGGCAACAATGCCGCCGGAGCGGTTGGAGTTGAAGTCGGTGAGCTTCGTCTTCTTGACCAGTCCGGCCTTCGTGGCCAGCACCAGGTACGGCGCCACTTCGTAGTTGCGGATCGTGATGACGTCGGCGATCGTCTCGTCCGGCTGGAAGGCCAGCAGGTTGGCGACGTGCTGGCCGCGCGCGTTGCGGTTGGCCTCCGGCAGCTCGTACGCCTTCGCCCGATAGACCCGCCCCTTGTTGGTGAAGAAGAGGATCCAGTCATGGGTCGAGGCGACGAAGAAGTGCGCGACCAGATCGTCGGTCTTCAGCGCGGCACCCTGCACACCCTTGCCACCACGCTTCTGCGCCCGGTAGAGGTCGGTCTTGGTGCGCTTGGCGTAGCCGGTGCGGGTGATCGTGATGACCACCTGCTCGTCGGCGATGAGGTCCTCCATCGAGACGTCGCCTTCGAAGGGCACCAGCACGGTGCGCCGCTCGTCGCCGTACTTCTCGACGATCTCGTTCATCTCGTCGCGGACGATCTGCCGCTGCCGCAGCGGCTTGGCCAAGATGTCGTTGTAGTCGTCGATCTCAGCCGCGATCTCGTCGTGCTCGTCGATGATGCGCTGACGCTCCAGCGCGGCCAGCCGGCGCAGCTGCATGTCGAGGATGGCGACGGCCTGGATCTCGTCGATGTCCAGCAGCTGCATCAGGCCACCGCGGGCCTCCTCGGCCGATGCCGAGGCGCGGATCAATGCGATGACCGCGTCGAGCTGGTCGAGGGCCTTGAGGTAGCCGCGCAGGATATGAATGCGCTCTTCGGCCTTGCGCAGCAGGTACTGCGTACGCCGGACGATGACCTCGATCTGGTGCTCGACGTAGTGGCTGACGAACTGATCGAGGCGCAGCGTGCGGGGCACACCATCAACAATTGCCAGCATGTTCGCGCCGAAGGTGGTCTGCAGCTGGGTGTGCTTGAAGAGGTTGTTCAGCACCACGCGGGCCACCGCGTCACGCTTGACCGTGACCACGATGCGCATGCCGATGCGGTCGCTGGACTCGTCGTTGATGTCGGCGATGCCGGCGATCTTCCCGTCTTTTGCGAGCATTGCGATCGACTCGACGAGGTTGTCCGGGTTCACCTGGTACGGGAGTTCGGTGACGACCAGGATGGTGCGTCCCTTGACGTCCTCCTCGATCTCGACGACGGCGCGCATCCGGATCGAGCCGCGCCCGGTGCGGTACGCGTCCTCGATTCCGGTGCGCCCGACGATGAGGCCCTTGGTCGGGAAGTCCGGTCCCTGGATGCGGGCGATGAGAGCGTCCAGCAGTTCTTCGCTGGTCGCGTCCGGGTTGTCGAGCGCCCAGGTGACACCGGCGGCGACCTCGCGCAGGTTGTGAGGCGGGATGCGGGTGGCCATACCGACGGCGATGCCCTCACTGCCGTTGACCAGCAGGTTGGGGATGCGGGCTGGGAGGATGACCGGTTCAGTCGTGTTTCCCGCGTAGTTGGGGATGAAATCGACGGTGTCCTTGTCGATGTCGCGCAGCATCTCCATGGCCAGCGGCTTGAGCCGGCACTCCGTGTAGCGATACGCGGCGGCCGGGTCATTACCCGGTGATCCGAAGTTTCCCTGCGGGTCGATCATCGTGTAGCGCAGCGACCAGGTCTGCGCCATCCGGACCAGGGCGTCGTAGAGGGCGGTGTCACCGTGCGGGTGGTAGTTGCCCATCACGTCGCCGACGACCCGGCCGCACTTCACGTAGTTACGATCCGGACGGAAGCCCGAGTCGTACATGCCGTACAGGATCTTGCGGTGCACCGGCTTGAGGCCGTCACGGACGTCCGGCAGTGCGCGTCCGACGATGACTGACATCGCGTAGTCGATGTAGCTGCGCTGCATCTCGGTCTGGATGTCGACCGGCTCGATGCGGTCGTGGCCGCCGTCGTCCGCGGCGATGGTTCCCGAGCCCGGCAGATCCGGCCCGTCCGGTCCGTCGCCTGAAGCGCCTGTCGGGGGGCCGTCGATGGTGTCAGTCACCTGAGGTCATGCCTTTCTTGGTCAATGCTGTGCTGCGGCGGGGGCGCGGGGCGTGCTTACAGAATGCCCTTTAAATATCGAGGAAACGCACGTCGCGGGCGTTACGGACGATGAACGACCGGCGCGCCTCGACGTCCTCACCCATCAGCACGCTGAAGAGTTCGTCCGCGGTGGCCGCGTCGTCGAGGGTGACCAGACGCAGGATTCGGTGGGCCGGATCCATCGTGGTCTCCCACAATTCCTTGGAGTTCATCTCGCCCAGACCCTTGTACCGAGCGATGGCGTCCTCCTTCGGCAGGCGGCGTCCAGCCTCCTGACCGACCTTGACCAGACCGTCTCGTTCACGGTCGGAGTACGCGTAGCCGGGTTCGCCCTTGCTCCACTTGATCTTGTACAGCGGCGGCTGGGCCAGGTAGACGTGGCCGGCTTCGATGAGTGGGCGCATGAAGCGGAAGAGCAGGGTGAGCAGCAGCGTGGTGATGTGCTGGCCGTCGACGTCGGCATCGGCCATCAGCACCAGCTTGTGATAGCGCAGCTTGGTGACGTCGAAGTCGTCGTGAATACCCGTGCCGAGCGCGGTGATCAGCGCCTGCACTTCGGTGTTCTTCAAGACTCGGTCGATGCGAGCCTTCTCGACGTTGATGATCTTGCCGCGGATCGGCAGGATCGCCTGGAACATCGAGTCGCGGCAGGACTTGGCTGAGCCGCCGGCCGAGTCACCCTCAACGATGTAGAGCTCGCTCTCGCGAGGGTCGGTGGAGCGGCAGTCGCTGAGCTTCCCCGGCATACCCATCGTGTCGAGGGCGTTCTTGCGGGCCAGCTTGCGGGCCTGCTGGGCGGCCTTGCGAGCCCGCGCGGCCTGCGATGCCTTCAGGATGATCTGGCGTCCCTCGGACGGGTTGCGCTCGAACCAGTCGGCGATCCACTCGTTGCAGACCTTCTGCACGAAGGACTTCGCGTTCGAGTTTCCGAGCTTGGTCTTGGTCTGCCCCTCAAACTGCGGGTCGCCCAACTTGATCGAGACGATCGCGGCCAGGCCCTCACGGATGTCGTCACCGGTGAGCTTGTCTTCGTTCGGCTTGAAGATCTTCTTCTCGGTGGCCCACTTGTTGACGACGGTGGTGAGCGCGGCCCGGAACCCCTCTTCGTGGGTGCCGCCCTCATGTGTGTTGATGGTGTTGGCGAAGGTGTAGACGCTCTCGGAGTAGGACTCGTTCCACTGCATGGCGATGTCGACCGAGAGGTGCTGCTCCTTGTCCTCGTCGCTGAAGCTGATCACCGTCTTGTGGATCGGGGTCTTGCTGCCGTTGAGGTGCTTGACGAAGTCGGCGATGCCACCGGGATAGGAGTAGACGACCTCGACCGCCTTCTCTTCGGTGGTGTCGGCGTCGTCGAGGCTGACCTTGTTCGCCCGCTCGTCACGCAGCACGATGGTGAGCCCCTTGTTCAGGAAGGCCATCTCCTGCAGGCGGCGGCTGATCGTCTCGAAGGAGTAGGTCAGCGTCTCGAAGATGTCGCCGTCGGCCCAGAAGGTGACGGTGGTGCCGGTCTTGTTCGACTTCTCGCCGCGCTTCAGCGGCTCAGCCGGCTTCTGGTTTACATAGGGCTGGGACCACTGGTAGCCGTCGCGCTCGATCTCAACCTCGAGTCGGGAGGAGAGCGCGTTGACGACCGAGATGCCGACGCCGTGCAGACCACCGGAGACAGCGTAGGACTCGCCGTCGAACTTTCCGCCGGCGTGCAGGATGGTGAGGATGACCTCTACGGTCGGCTTCTTCTGCGTGGGGTGCATGTCGACCGGCATACCGCGGCCGTTGTCGACGACCTTGACGCCGCCGTCGGCCAGCAGCGTGACTTCGATGTGATCGGCGTAGCCGGCCAGGGCCTCATCGACCGAGTTGTCGACAACCTCCCACACCAGGTGGTGCAGACCCCGCTCCGAGGTCGAGCCGATGTACATACCGGGACGCTTACGAACGGCCTCCAGACCCTCGAGGACCTGGATGGAGCTACCGGAGTAGCTCGGCTTGTCGTCCTTGGCATTGCTCACGTATTTCCCACTCTCTGCGTGACGGCCTGCGGGCACGCCTCACCAGCACCGCCCGCGCCGAAGACGGGCACGGACGCCTGACGAGGCTCTGCTGACATGAAGCTGGGCCGAGCCAGCCGCTGAGTAGACGTAGAAGGAGTTGCAAGCTGCCCCAGCGAAAGGCATCGACCCGTTTCTGGGCTCCATCTTACTGCATCGCCACGACATTTTTGGTGATTGTGAGCTCTCAAACCGCCCTCTGAGCGTTTTGCGGGGCGGGGGCCACGGGCAGATACGCGAACGACTCGCCGAGTCCGTAGCGACCCGATGACGCGTGCCACCGACCGTGACGCGCTCACCCGTAGGTGTCACGCGGTCCGCGATGGCCACGGACCGACCACGCTCCATGCTTCCAGGACGGCGCCACCGGCCCGGTGATCATCAGCTTGGTAACTACGGTCGGACCGAGCTCACCCACCAACCGCTTCAGAATCGAGGAGCTCATCATGCGCAGTTGGGTGGCCCAGGCGGTGGATTCTGCCGAGATCTTGAGTTCTCCGTCGCGTAGCAGGACCGGCTGGCAGCGGGCCGCGATCTCGGCGCCGACCAGCCCCTCCCAATCCGCGAAGACCCGCGCTTCGGCCAGCGGCTGCTCCCAGCCCCGAGTGGCAAAAAGGCTGGAGAGGATTCCACCGACGGCCTGGGGATCACGCTCGTCCGGCCCGCTGCCCGAGTAGCCGCCGCGGCGGCGGTTGGCCTGGCGGTTGGCGCTTCGCCGACGGGCGTCTCGACTCATCGGAGGAGGTAGCGCCGACGCGCTACGGCGGGCACTCTCCAGGGCGGCCCGGGCGAGATCGCCGCCGGTGAGCCCGCTGGCCTGGAGCTCGTCGATCTGGGCGTCGATTCCGGCTGAATTCTCCGGATCTGGGACGCTCTGGGGAGCCGAGGAGCCACCGTCTAGAGGTTCGCCAGGCAGACCATTCAAGTCGGATTCAGTCATGTATGTACCTTTTAGCGTTATCGCGGGCTTTAGTACGACTTGATTGCGATATATGGCGATCTTCATCCACAGCCCAACCCGGTTTTCCACTACCCATTGTGGGAAACCCGGTGACCGGCGCCACACTCTCAAGTAGTACTTCACACTTAGATGACACACGGCTAGATAACACGGCGCACCTCGCCGGCGTGGACGTCATAGCGGGCGCCCTGCAGCTCGGCCGGCACATCCGAGGCCATCGCGGCCGTGATGAGCGCCTGCTCCGCCTTGCCGGCCACCAAGGCCAGTTGCGCCCGGCGACTCGCATCCAACTCCGCAAACACGTCGTCCAGGATCAGCACCGGTTCAGCACCGTCGCTGCGCAGCAACTCATATGAACCCAGGCGCAGCGCGAGCGCGGCCGACCACCCCTCGCCGTGACTGGCGTAGCCCCGCACCGGCAGTGCACCCAGCCGCAGCTCGAGATCGTCACGATGTGGTCCGATGAGGTTCACCCCGCGCTCCAACTCCTGGGCGCGCACCCGAACCAGTTCACCCTGAAGCGCCGCCTCGATCACCCCGGAGTCGCGTTCGGCCGGGTCAAGCGTCCCCACCGAGTGGACATAGGTCATCGTCAGCGGCTCGCTGGCCCGGGCCACCGAGGCGTAGCTGGTCAGCACCTCCGGGGCCAGCGCATCGAGGAGGCTGAGCCGGGCGGCGATGAGCTGTGACCCGTGGGTGGCCAGATGCGCGTCCCAGACGTCGAGGGTCGAGAGATCACCGGTGCGCCCACTGCGGCGGGCCGCTCCGGCTGACTTCAGCAGTGCCGCCCGCTGCTTCAGGACCCGCTCGTAGTCGGCCCGCACCGCGGCGAAGCGCGGACTGCGCTGCACCAGCAGGTCGTCGATGAAGCGGCGGCGCTCGCCCGGATCGCCCCGGACCACCGAGAGATCCTCGGGCGCGAAGAGCACGGTACGCAGCAACCCGAGGAGTTCTCGCGGCCGTGGGATCGGTGAGCCGTTCAGCCGCGCCTTGTTGGCCCGGCCGGCGGTGAGCTCGACCTCCAGTCGCAGCTCCCGTCCCTCTGAGACGACAGCGGCGCGGGCCACCGCCCGCTCGGCGCCGAAGCGGATCAGCGCCGAGTCGGCGGAGACCCGGTGGCTGCTCAGCGTGGAGAGGTAGCCGATGGCCTCGACGAGGTTCGTCTTGCCCTGACCGTTCGAGCCGACGAGCACGCTGGTTCCCGGCTCCAGCGCCAGGTCGGCGCTGGTCCAGCTACGAAAATCAGCGACCGTCAGATGCCGGACGTACACGGGGCTGCACTCATCCGGTCACTGTTCTTCGCGCAAGCGCTCATCCGGGTAGCCGCACCGGCATGATCAGGTACGTGTACTCCTGAGCCGCGCCATCGGAGGACTCCAGCGTCGGGCGCAACACCACCGGCTTGTTGGCCGAGGTGAAGAGCAGCCGTGCCGACGAGGTGTCGAGCGCGCCCAGCCCGTCAAGGAGGAACTGCGGGTTGAACGCGGTGGTGATGGACTCGCCGTCGTAGCCGACCTCGAGCTGCTCCTCGGCCTGGCTCTCGTTCTCGCCGCTGGCGCTGAGGCCGACGGCGCCGTCGCCGAACTCCAACCGAACCGGGGTGCCACGGTCCGCGACCAGGGCGACCCGCTTCACCGCCTCGACGAGGGGGGAGACGACCACCTCGGCCGTCGACGACCAGTCTGACGGGAGCAGGGTCCGGTACGGCGGGAACTGCGCGTCCAGCAGTCGGGTGGTGGCCCGGCGCCCGGGGCCGGCGAAGCCGATGATTCCCTCACCGACGCCGGTCGAGGAGAGGGCGACTGTCATCTCGTCTCCGTGGCTGAGGCTGCGGGCCGCATCGGCCAGCGCCCGGGCCGGGACGAGCACCTGAATCGGCTCAGCGTTCGGGTCGCTCGGCGTCCAGTCGAGTTCACGGACGGCCAAGCGGTAGCGGTCGGTGGCGGCCAGCGTCAGGCGCGTGCCGTCGATCTCCAGGCGTACCCCGGTGAGCATCGGCAGGGTGTCGTCGCGGCCGGCGGCGATCGCGACCTGGGCGACGGCGGTGGCGAAGGCGGCACTGGAGACCGTGCCGGCAGTGGTCGGCATCGACGGGAGTTTCGGGTAGTCCTCGACCGGCATCGTCGGCAGGCTGAATTTGGCGGCCCCGCAGCTAATGTTCAGCCGCGCTCCGTCGACAGTTACGTCAACGGGGTGCGGTGGAAGCGCCTTGCTGATCTCGGCCAGGAGCCGGCCGGAGACCAGTGCGGTGCCATCGACGCCGCCGGAGATCTCGACATCGACCTGGGTGGATGCCTCGAGATCGAATCCGGAGACCGAGAGCGTCGTGCCGTCGACGTGCAGGAGCAGTCCGGCGAGCACGGGAATCGTCGGCCGTGTCGCCAAGCTCCGGGCAGCCCAGGCAACGGCCTCGGCGAGCGCATCGCGTTCGACCCGGAACTTCATATGTCCTCCAGAACATTCGTGGTGTCGTCCCCAGTTGGGGCCTGCTTGTTGATGTTGTAGTTCATCTCTTCTTAAAGAAATCTATCGTCGTACTACATCGCATCTGTGGACGGTGGGGATAACACGCAGATTCGCTGTAGAACCAAGGGGTTTCTCGCCTCCGACCCTGTGGAGGCGGCGGGGAGAAGTGGTTGGCTAACGACAACCTTGCGGTGGACAAGCGATGAACGCACGATGTCGTCAACATGGAGTCCCCAACTGTCCACAAGATGTTCCACATTGGGGACAACCAAATTAAGACCCGCGTGCGAACCCTTCGGCGACGTCGAGCAGTCACTAATCGATGAGCTGATCGCGGTCATGTGCGCGACCGGGCTCGAGCCTTGATGCGGCTGGTGAGTTCGGTGATCTGGTTGTAGACGCTCATCCGCTCGGCCATCAGCTTGCGAATCTTGCGATCGGCGTGCATGACCGTCGTGTGGTCGCGTCCACCGAACGTCTGGCCGATCTTCGGCAGCGAGAGCGCGGTGAGTTCGCGGCAGAGGTACATGGCGATCTGACGGGCCTGCACCAGCATCCGGCTACGGGAACTACCGGTGAGGTCATCGAGCGAGACCGAGAAGTACTCGGCGATAACGGCCATGATCACCGCGGCCGTCACCTCAGGGGTATCCGACTCACTGACCAGGTCCTTGAGGACGATCTCGGCCAACTGCAGTTCGACGTCCTGCTTGTTGAGGCTGGCGAACGCAGTGACGCGGATCAGTGCACCCTCGAGCTCACGGATGTTGGACTGGATCCGGGTGGCGATGTACTCGAGCACGTCCGGCGGTGGGTTCTGCCCGTCCTGGGCCGCCTTCTTGCGGAGAATCGCGATGCGGGTCTCCAGGTCGGGGGCCTGGACGTCGGTGATGAGGCCCCATTCGAAGCGGGTCCGCAGCCGGTCTTCCAGCGTGGAGAGCTGACGCGGCGGGCGGTCGGAGCTGATCACGATCTGCTTGTTGGCGTTATGCAGCGTATTGAAGGTGTGGAAGAACTCCTCCTGCGTCCGCTCGGCCCGCTCCAAGAACTGGATGTCGTCGATCAGGAGCACGTCGACCTTGCGGTAGCGGGCCTGGAAGGCCTGCATCTTGTCGTCTCGCAGCGAGTTGATGAAGTCGTTGGTGAACTCTTCGCTGCTGACGTACCGCACCTTCATGCCGGGGAAAAGTCGCTGCGCGTAGTGGCCGATGGCGTGCAGGAGGTGGGTCTTGCCCAGTCCGGATTCGCCGTAGATGAAGAGCGGGTTGTAGGCCTTGGCCGGCGCCTCGGCCACCGCGACGGCCGCCGCGTGGGTGAAGCGGTTGCTGGAGCCGATGACGAATGTGCCGAAGGTGTACTTCGGATTCAGATGCGCGTCCCGGTCGAGGCTCGGCAGGTCGAGACGATCGACCGCCGACGGCGTGGCCAGCCGTGGGGTCCATTCATCGAAGCGGGGCTCGGGCTCCAGGAGATCGTTGAGCGAGTCGGGGTCGGTGCCGTCGTTGCCTGGATCACCGAGGACGTACGGCGAGTCGGTGAAGGCGTCACCGAACGTGTCACTCACCTCACCACGGAAGGTGCGGTCCACATCGGCCAGCGGGCTGCCGGTGTACTCGGCGATCTCCTCGCGGGACTGGACGGTGACCGCGACCCGGATCTCCCGGCCGAGCTCGTCGCTCAGAGCAGTGACGATGAGCGGTCGGAGCCGGTTCTCCAGGTAGTCCTTGGCGAATTCGTTGGGAGCAGCCAGCAGGGCGGTGTCTTCCACCAGGCCGATCGGATAAGTCAGTCCGAGCCAGGCCCGGTGGTGTGGACGCACCGACCCCTCGTCGAAACGAGTGATGGCCCGCGCCCAGACTTCCCCGAGGTCGTTGGTGCTTTCGTCCTCCACGTGGCGCTTCTACTCCATGCCTGGCGATGCCGTCGGTTGTGCCTGTGCGTTCTGAAAGGTGCCAGTCACACGGTAGTTGTACGGCCAGGCCTGCTCTTACCTCGTCGGTGTTGCTCGGTCTATCTGGTGCACCCAAGTAGCGGGTAGCGAAGATTCATCCACAGAGTTGTCCACCGGCTGTGTATTAGCCGGCGTCCTGTGGATGCCAATGTCGGAGCTGCGGTCGGGGGGTCGGGAGCAGACTTGGTCTCGGTGGCAGACCGTAACAGTGCCCGTGGTCAAACAACAATGGCCCCCGGCGTGTCGCAGGGACAACTGGTGTGCTTGGTCCTACGGTGGCTGGTTCGCCGGGCTTGGGTTTGACCTGCGGGGCAGGTGATCCGTACCGTAGGTGTGTCTCACACGCCGTGAGATCTATTGTGCTGTGCCTACGAATACCCGCCAGCGGTGTCGCCGCCGGATTTTCGGTTCTCTCAGCGCAGTAGTCATGCCGGGTGTCGCAGCGTTTGCGACGCCTAGTTTCCTCAAGTCCTATGCAGAATTTCAACAGTGATGGAGCTCGACCGTGAGTAAGCGGACCTACCAGCCGAACAACCGCCGACGCGCCAAGACGCACGGCTTCCGGTTGCGTATGCGCACCCGCGCTGGCCGTGCGATTTTGTCGTCGCGCCGCCGCAAGGGTCGCAACGAACTGTCGGCCTGATTCGCCCTGCCGACCGCGGTTGCCCGCGAATCAGCTGAGCCAGGTGCTCCCGGCCAAGAATCGTCTGCGGCGGTCTGCTGACTTCAGCACCGTCGTACGCAGCGGTGCGCGAGCGCGCCGAGGTTCGGTCGTCGTGCACCTTCACCGTACGGTCGATGCCGTCGAGCTGGACCCGGTCGCTGCCCCCAAGGTCGGATTGATCGTGGGTAAGGCGGTGGGTAACTCAGTGGTCCGGCATCAGGTGAGTCGACGGCTGCGGGCCCAGCTCGCCGCCCGAGTGCAGCAGCTGCCGCTGGGAAGCCTGGCCGTTGTGCGGGCGTTGCCCGCGGCGGCCGACGTCACCTCGCAGGAACTGGGCTCCGACCTCGATTCGGCGATCGCGAAGGTACTGAGATGACGCAGGGGCAGCGATGACGAAGCTGGTGCTGCGGCTCCTCGCGTTCTACCGGAGCGCGATCAGCCCGGCGCTGCCCGATCGCTGCCGCTTCACCCCGACCTGCAGTGACTACACAGCGCAGGCGATCAGCCGGTTCGGTCTGGCCAAAGGCAGTTATCTGGGGCTACGTCGGCTGCTTCGATGCCATCCGTGGCATCGTGGTGGGCACGACCCGGTGCCCGAGGCCGTTGGTGTGAATAGTCGTGCCCGCTCCAGCCAGCCGGCTGGAGCTGTTGTCAGCCACTCGGCTGCCGTCTTACCTGGCCGCAGGGCTGTCTAGGAGAGAAACTCGACGTGCTTGATTTCCTCTACACCGCTGTCTCTTGGGTGCTGCTTCGGTGGCACAGCCTCTTCACCGCGATCGGCATCAACCCAGACAGTGGCCTGAACTGGTCTCTCTCCATCGTCTTCCTCGTTATCACCGCCCGTCTGCTGCTCTTCCGGGTCTTCATCCGGCAGGTGCACTACCAGCGGCGGATGCAGGAGATGCAGCCGAAGCTCACCGAGATCCGCAACAAGTACAAGAACGACAAGGCCGAGCAGCAGCGGCAGATGATGAAGTTCCAGCAGGAGGAGGGGTTCAACCCCATCACCGGCTGCCTGCCGATGTTCCTGCAGTTCCCGATCTTCATTGCTCTCTTCCACGTCCTGCGCCACCTCTCCAACTCCGTGGTCGCCGCGCAGCTGTACCAGAAGAACCCCGCCGCGGTGACGCCCGAGCAGTTGCACCAGCTGAGCCTCTACAGCTTCACCCCGGCCGAGACCTCCAGCGCCGCTCTGGCCAAGCTCTTCGGGGCCCCGCTGGCCGGTTCGCTGCACGACAGCGCCGTCCACATCCGGCTACTCGGCGGAGACGTCGCATCGACCCGCACGGTGACGCTGATCCTCGTGCTGATCAGTGCGTCCGCCACCTTCTTCACTCAGGTGCTCGTACGCCGGGCCGCGACCGTCACCCCCGAGGGAACCGCCGCCACCGTCCAGCGGTTGATGTTCGTCGGTATCCCGATCTCGGTGCTCTTCTCGGGCTTCTTCTTCCCGCTCGGTGTCTGCCTCTACTGGTTCACCTCGAACACGTGGACCATGGCGCAGCAGCTCTACATCAACAAGTTCCATCCGCACGCGAAGTCCGACGAGGTCGCGGAGGTCGGGGCTGTAGGGAAGACGCTGGCTCCGAAGCCTGGGGCCAAACCCCAGCGACGGAGCGCGATTGACCTGAGCAAGGATGCATCCGGCCCCAGCGCGAGCGATAGCGGAGCTGACTCCGTGAACGGCTCCGAGCCGGCGAGCAACAGTGCGCCTAAGCCAGGTGCTCGCCCCAACCGTCCCGGCTCCCCCAAGCCGGGCAACCGCCCGAACAATCGCCCCAGCCAGTCGAAGAAGCGTCGTTAGCGACGACGCCACAGCCCTCCGGACGGCGTCAGCTAGAGAAGCTAGCGATCCGACGACCGACCTCCAGTAATACCCCTGAAAGGACGATCGATCCCGTGACCGAGATTCAGAACCCGCCTATCGACGGCGATCCCGAGACGCAATTTGACGTCGACGGTGCAGTGGAAGCAGCGGATACGTCCGTCGCAGCTGACTCAGTGGATGATGCCGCTGGCGAACCGGCGCAGAGTTCGGACGACGACTCGACTGACGTCGACGAGCGCGATGGCGCTTCGCTCCTGGTTCAGGAGGGCGACATCGCCGCCGACTACCTGGAGCGCCTCCTCGACATCGTCGACTACGACGGCGACATCGACCTGGACGTCGAGAACGACCGGGCCGTCGTGGCGATCGTCGGGACCGGACTGCAGTCGCTGGTCGGCCCGCAGGGTAAGACCTTGGACGCGCTGCAGGAGCTGACGCGTCTCGCGGTGCACCAGAAGACCGGTGTTCGTAGCCGCCTCATGCTGGATGTGAGTGGTCACCGCCAGGCCCGCCGCAACGAACTGGGTGCGCTGGCAGCCGAGACCGCCCGCGAAGTTCTGGCCAGTGGCGAATCGATTCGCCTCACGCCGATGAACCCGTTTGAGCGGAAGGTCGTCCACGACGTGATCGGATCGATCGACGGCGTGCGCAGCGACTCTGACGGTGAAGAGCCGAACCGTTGCGTGGTCGTTCTCCTCGATCAGTGACCTGAGCTGATTCCGCGTGCTTGAAGAGGCGGAGTTGCTCTTCGGGGATCGATTGCCGATCGCCCAGCGCTATGCCGAGTTCCTGGCCGGCCCCGGTCTCGAACGTGGCCTCCTCGGTCCACGGGAACTCCCCCGGATCTGGGAGCGGCACCTTCTCAACTGTGCCGTGCTGACTGAATTGCTGCCAGAGCAGGCTCGGGTTGTCGATATCGGTAGCGGGGCGGGCCTCCCGGGTCTGGTGCTGGCATGTCGGCGTCCGGATTTGCGGGTTGATCTGGTCGAGTCCCTGCAGCGTCGGGTGGATTTCTTGGCTGAAGCTGTTGAGCTGCTGGATCTGGCCGCTACGGTGCGAGTGGTGCATGGTCGGGCCGAGGACCCACCGGTGGTCGCGGCAGTCGGTTCCGCCCAGTGGGTGACGGCCCGGGCAGTGGCGCCACTCGACCGTTTAGTGCGATGGTGTCTACCACTGCTGGATGTCGGTGGGTCGCTGCTGGCCATGAAGGGCGAGTCCGCCGAACAGGAACTGGCTGAGCATCGAACGAGCATCAAGAGCTTGGGTGGTTCGACCGGCCGGTTGGTCGAGTGCGGGTCTGGAGTCATCACTCCCCCGTTGCGAGTTGTCGTTATTGAGCGCGAGAGGCTCGTGAAGCCGAAGAAGGGACGTGTGAGCCGGTGAACGAATCAGTCACGGACAGGGTCTCCAATCCAGGTGTTTCACGTGAAACATCGCTCGACCTCTCCGAGGATCATCGTCCCGCGGTCGATGTTTCACGTGAAACATCGACGGAGTCTGACCTTGAGTTCGATACCCCGATCGCCCGTGAAGCGGCTACTGCGATGCACGTCCAGAACATCCATCAGGAGATCTGGCCCAAGCCGTACGCGGTTCGGGTCTTCACGGTGGCTAACCAGAAGGGTGGCGTCGGGAAGACGACCAGCACCGTCAATATCGCGGCCTCCCTCGCTATGCACGGACTGCGCGTCCTGGTGATCGACCTCGACCCGCAGGGGAACGCCAGCACGGCGCTCGGAGTAGCGCACGGCGTGGGTACCCCTTCGATCTACGACGTTCTCCTTGGTGATCTCACCCTGGCTGAAGCGGCCACGGTCACGGAGTTCGCTCCGACGTTAAGCGTTGTTCCGTCGACGATCGACCTGGCCGGTGCCGAGCTGGAACTCTCCTCCCAGGTCGCCCGCGAGTACCGGCTGCAGCGAGCCCTCGGTACGTACCTGGAGGGCGGTGCCGAGATCGATTACATCTTCATCGACTGCCCCCCGTCGCTCGGACTCCTCACTCTCAATGCGTTGGTTGCCGCCCGCGAGGTGCTGATCCCGATCCAGTGTGAGTACTACGCGTTGGAGGGGCTGGCGCAACTGCTGGGCACGGTGGAGATGGTGCAGTCCTACCTGAACAAGATCATCGCCGTCACCACCGTCCTGCTGACCATGTACGACAGCCGTACCAAGCTCGCTGACCAGGTCGCAGAGGAAGTGCGCCGACACTTCGGACCGCTGGCGATCGAAGCGGTGATCCCCCGGAACGTCCGCGTCTCCGAGGCGCCGGGGTACGGCCAGACTGTGATGACCTACGACGCGGGGTCCCGGGGTGCGGTCGCCTACCTGCAGGCAGCCCGAGAAGTGGCCTTCCGGGCCGAGACGGCCGAGATCCACGAAGCAAAAGAGAGAGTTGGCGAGGCGTGAGCCAGCACCACGATGCAGCAACCGGGGCGAGAAGCCTCCGCGATAGGAGCAGTTGATGAGTGAGAAGCGTCGCGGCGGACTTGGACGTGGAATCGGTGCCCTCATCCCCACCGCACCACCAGTTCCAACGCCTCCCGTTTCAGCCCCAGCGGCTGACGCTCCCCCGGTTCCGGCACCTCCGGTCGGTGCCTCCACCCTGCCTGCGGCGGCTGGCTCGCCGACCGCCCAGCCGTCCGGGTCTCAGCCCGGTGCCGAAGCGGCCCCGATCGCGACCGATGCCCAGCATGCTCAGGAGTTAGCCGAAGTCCCAGGTGCGGCGTTCGCTGAGTTGCCTGTCGCTGAGATCCATCCGAATGCTCACCAGCCCCGCCAGGTCTTCGACGAGCAGGCGCTGGAGGAGCTGACCCACTCGATTCGCGAGTTCGGCGTCCTGCAGCCGGTGGTGGTACGGGTCGATCCAGCCGGCGGCTACGAACTGGTCATGGGTGAGCGGCGCCTGCGCGCGAGCACCGCGGCCGGACTTACTGAGATCCCGGCGATCATTCGCAGCACTGCCGACGACGCCATGCTGCGCGACGCCCTCCTGGAGAACATCCACCGCTCGGCCCTGAATCCTCTGGAAGAGGCGGCCGCGTATCAGCAGTTGCTCGAAGAGTTCGGCGTAACCCACGACGAACTCGCCCGTCGAATCGGACGCAGCCGCTCGCAGGTGAGCAACACCATCCGGCTGATGAATCTCTCGGTCCCGGTGCAGCGTCGCGTCGCGGCCGGGGTTCTCTCGGCTGGTCACGCGCGGGCGCTCCTCGGACTGGAGGATCACGAGCAGCAGGACGAACTCGCCGGACGGATCGTGGCTGAGGGGCTGTCGGTACGTGCCACCGAAGAGCTCGTCACCCTGGCCGCGCACGAGAAGAAGCCGGCCGTTCGCCGCGGACCGACCAAGCGAATCACCGCCCCGGCCATCGCGGAGCTGGCCGAGAAGCTCTCCGACACCCTGGACACCCGCGTCCGGGTCGATCTCGGCAAGCGCAAGGGGAAGATCACCGTCGAATTCGGCTCGATCGACGACCTGGAGCGCATTGTCGCGGCGATTGCGCCGCAACTCGCGACTCGTCCGACCAGCGGCTGAGCGCCGCCGCACCGATCGAGGCCAGGTTCCGTCCGAGCCTGAAGTGCGTCCGCGCGTGAAGTGCGTTCGCGCCCAGAGTCCAGCCGAGCGTGGATTCCGGCCGAGCGTGGATTCCGGCCGAGCGTGGATTCCGGCCGAGCGTGGATTCCGGCCTAGCCCAGCTTCAGAAGCTCCCGTAGTGCGCGACCTCGCTCACCGGGCGCCGACCACGGCGCAGCGAGGGTGAGCGTCGATCCGGCGCCGGGTATCCGAGGCTGATCACCCCGATCGGGGTCAGCTGGGACGGCACCGCAAACGTCTGCCGCACCGCATCCTGAGCGGCGACCGGCACCCCGAAGAAACAGCCAGAGAGACCGGCGTCGACCGCACCGAGGAGCACCAGCAGGGACGCCATTCCGGTGTCGATGTGCCAATACGGGACCGGCCAGCGGGACTCGTCCCGATCGCTCCACCCCTTGTCCGGCTCGGCGTACCGCTCGATATATGCCGATTTATCGGAGAATGGCAGGATAAGTACGGGCGCGGACTGCATGCCGCGCAGCCAGCGATCGGGCGGAGTATCGGCATCGGTGGTCACTTCCCAGTAGCGACCAACCCGCTCGGGCGTATCGAGCACCAGAAACTCCCACCCCTGGCTGAAGCCAGCTGACGGGGCCCGCACCGCCAGTCCGAGGAGTCGCTCGATCAGCTCCGGGGCGACCGGCCGCTGCGCGTCGTAACTGCGCACCATTCTCCGGGCCCGCACCACCTCTTGGAATTCCATGCCTGCAGCCTGCCATCCCAGCCGGCTAACCTCCCGCGACAACCTGAGTGCCGTCGCTAGGAATTCGGTTTCGAAGGGCTCGCCCACTGTGGGATCGTGTGGGGGTGGAACTCACCCAGTCGCGCAAGCTCTCCAACGTCTGTTACGACATCCGAGGCCCAGTCCTCGACGAGGCAAAGCGGCTGGAGGCACTCGGGCGGCGCATCATCAAGCTCAACATTGGCAACCCGGCCCCCTTCGGTTTTGACGCCCCGGAGGAGATCCTCATCGACGTGGTGGCGAATCTGGCCAATTCACAGGGGTATTCCGACTCACAGGGTCTCTTCTCGGCTCGCACCGCGATCGCCCAGCACTACCAGTCCCGCGGCATAGACATCCGCGACGTCGACGACATCTGGCTCGGCAACGGCGTCAGTGAACTCATCACGATTGCCCTGCAGGCGATGCTGGACGACGGGGACGAGGTGCTCGTCCCGGCTCCCGACTACCCGCTCTGGACCGCATCGACGAGCCTTGCCGGTGGCACTCCGGTGCATTACCGCTGCGACGAATCGGCCGACTGGTACCCCGACGTCGACGACATCGCGTCGAAGATCACCAGTAAAACTAAGGCGATTGTCGTCATCAACCCGAACAACCCAACCGGTGCCGTCTATCCGGTCTCGATTCTCGAGCAGATCGCGGAGCTCGCCCGCAAGCACGACCTCGTCGTCATGGCCGACGAGATCTACGACAAGATCCTCTACGACGGCGCCACCCACACGCCCTTCGCCGCGGTTGCCCCCGACGTCCTCTCGCTCACCTTCAACGGACTATCCAAGGCCTACCGGCTGGCCGGCTTCCGCTCCGGCTGGATGATGGTTCGTGGACGCACGCAGCGGGCGGCCAGCTACCTCGAGGGCATCACGATCCTGGCCAACATGCGGCTCTGCTCGAATGTCCCGGGGCAGCATGCGATTCAGACGGCCCTCGGCGGACGGCAGAGCATCAACGACCTCGTCCTCCCGGGCGGGCGGCTGCGGGATCAGCGCGACGCCGCCGTCGCCGCGCTCACCAAGATTCCCGGGGTCACCTGCGTCGTGCCCAAGGGCGCGCTCTACGTCTTCCCCAAACTCGACCCGGACATGTACCCGATCAAGGATGACCAGCAATTGGTGCTGGATCTGCTCCGCGAGAAGCATGTTCTGCTGGTTCAGGGCACGGGCTTCAACTGGTACGACACCGACCACCTACGCATCGTCACGCTGCCACCGGTCGAGATGCTCACCGAGGCGATCAGCCGGCTCGGGGACTTCCTGGCCGACTATCGCCAGTAATTCACGGGTGATCAGGTAGCGGACCGGCTCAGGCCGCCGACTCGATGTTCTCGACGATCGAGAGCGTCTCGGGAACCTTGGTCGCCTGCTGGTCCGGGTGCGGACGTCCGAAGTAGTAGCCCTGGGCGTGTGAGCAACCGAGACCGGCCAGCACCTCGGCCTGGTGCAGCGTCTCGACGCCCTCCGCGATGATGCGCAGTCCGAGCGCATCAGCCAGAGCCACAATCGCCTTGAGAATCGGCACTTCTGCCCCGGTCACCGGAATGGCGGCGACGAAGGAACGGTCGATCTTCAGCACGTTCGCCGGCAGGTGGTCCAACCGGTTCAGCGAGGAGTAGCCGGTGCCGAAGTCGTCGATGGCGATGCCGACGCCCAGCTGGCGGAGATCGTGCAGCACCGAAATGACGTGCGGGTGGTCGGCGTCGAAGGTCGACTCGGTGACCTCGATAACCAGGGCCGACGCCGGAAGACCGGTGGAGGCGAGGACCTCGGCGACGTTGCCGGCGTAGTCGGTGCTCTTCAGCTCGTGACCCGAGGCATTCACCGACACGCGGCGCGGGAGGCCGGATGTCTTGATGTATTCGGCGGTTCCGGCACAGGCTTCGTAGAGGATCCACTGGCCGAGGGCGTGAATCGCGCCGCTCTTCTCGGCGGCCGGGATGAACTCGTCCGGCGCGACCAGGCCCCGGGTCGGGTGATTCCAGCGGATCAGGGCCTCGTCGCCGATCACTTCCCGCAGGTTGAGGTCGATGATCGGCTGGTAGTACACCTCGAACTGGCCGAGCTTCAGGCCGGCGTGGATCGCGTCGCCGTCGGCGGCGTCCACGACGCCGAACTGCATCGAGTTGCCTCCGCCGTTCCGCTTGGCCTCATAGAGCGCGACCTCGGCCCGCCCGACGAGCATGGAGCGGGAGTCCTCGGCCTGCATCTCCGCGATACCCGCAGAGCAGGAGGTCTCGGCGGCGACGGACTCACGCAGTTGATCTGCGAAGGCGGCGGCGCGATTCGCCGTGTAGCCGGGGAGCATGATCGCGAACTCGTCGTCACCCGGGCGGGAGAGCAGCATGTCATCGGTGATCAGGGTCTTCCAGACGTTGGCGACCTGACGCAGCACACGGTTCCCGTCGCTGTGGCCGTGCTGCTCGTTGATCGCCTTGAAGTTGTCGAGGTCTAGCAGCAGTACCGAGAGGCTCTGACCGGTGTGCTGAGCATCGAGGATCGCCTCGCGGAGTCGCCGGTCGAAGCCTCGGCGGTTCAGCAGGCCGGTGAGCAGGTCACGCTCGGCGGCGGCGGTGGCGCGCGTCATGTAGCCCACGATGATGCCGACCGCGAGCATGCAGCCCTGCTGCACGATGACGTCTGACTCACTCACGCCGGCGCCGGTGAAGGCGAGGAATGAGCAGAGCTCGATAAAGGCGAGGTGGACGAGCGCGACTGACCAGGCGAAGCAGAAGAAGCAGCCGAGCGACACGAACATGAAGAGGCTGGCCAGCCCCACAGAGCGGGCCCCACCACCGGCCAGATATACACCCGACGCAATCAAAACCGTACCGAGTGCAATAAAGAAGTGGTGGGTCCAGGCTTCCAGACGCTCCCCCCGGAGCATCATGAAAGTGCCGGAGAAGACGCAGAGCCCAGCGATAGCGAGCAAGGAGACAGCGTTGGACGGCATCGGATTGGAGCTGAGGATCATGGCCAGGCCCAGGCTTCCGCTGGCGGCATAGAGAAGCCCGGTGGTCTTGGCGAAGATCTGTCGCGTCGCTACAGCCGGGCGCAGCGCGGCGGACGTCTGAACGCGTCGGGCAATATCACCGAGTGACCGGTGGTCCTCATGATCTGGGCGCCGATGCTGAACGCGCTCCGCAGCAGTACTCGCTTCCATGACACTCCGACTTTGTTTCTCATGTTGTTAGTTTCCTAGACAACAAGGGGGGGAATTAGAGTCTCGCACCTTAACGCGGATTTTGCCTGCCGAACTAGGCAAGCAATAGGGGGACCACTATTTACAAAGTACTGGGCGTACCACTCACCCACCGGTAACTAATTGCAGTTCCTTGAGCACGCAACTAATTACTGGGCGCGGAATCCAGCCGGCACCTCGCGTGCCCGCGATACGACGTTGGATTGAAATGCGACTACCACGCTCGCGGTACATCAAATATTGACGCTGATCCGATGGCGTCTACGACGCGATAGCCGGGATTCTCATGACACCGGTCGGCGGATCGTCAGCCAACGGCAGGTACAGGCGCTGAATCGCGACCAGCAGACCCTCAGCGACGGTATCCCGGAAGGCCGGGTCAATGAGGCGTGCACGGTCGGTCGGGGAACTGATGTACCCCAACTCCACCCGAACCGCCGGCATGCGCGTCATCCGCAGGATCGACCAGGTCTTGCCATGCACCCGGCCGTCGAGCAGGCGGGTGCGGGCGACGATCTCGCGCTGGACCAACTCGGCGAGCCGCTCGCCCATCGTCGAGACGACCCCGCCGGTGCCGTAGTAGTAGCTCGCGACACCATTGGCCAGCGGGTTCGCGGAGGCATCCACGTGGAGCGAGAGGAGCAGGTCCGCCCCCACCTCATTGGCGAAGCGTGCCCGTTCGTCGTCGGCGCCGCCGTTCTGCGGACCGCGGGTCAGCAGTGTGGTGACGCCGACCGCCGAGAGCCGCCCTTCCAGACGGGTCGCCAGATCCCAGACGATCGAGGATTCGTCGAACTCGTCCGTCCGGACGCCGGTGTCCTGACCGCCGTGACCCGGGTCGAGGACGATGCGCTTGCCGAGCAGGCTCGGGCCCGCCTCAGCCACGGCGACCATCTCCCGCAGCAACTGCGGCCGTCCGCCTACCACCCGCCGCCCCAACTGCTTGAGGGCTCGCAGCGTCTCTGGACCGCAGACCCCGTCGGCCACCAGACCGTAGTCGCGCTGGAACCCCCGCAGTGCCTCCTCGGTGTGCCGCTCGAAGAGACCATCAGCCCGGGCCAGGTTGTAACCCATCTCCTGGAGTTGGGCCTGCAGTTCGCTGACGTCGTCACCGAAGATGGGCGCGCTGGCATTGTGGACCAGCACCCGGTCGCCTAAGCGCCAGCGGGCACTCGAGAGGGCCGCGTAGGTCTCGACCCCGACGACACCGTCGCTGACCAGTCCGCGCCGCTGCTGGAAATGACGCACGGCGAGTTCGGTGGAGCGGTCGTAGAGCGCCTCAGCGCCAGGATCAGTGTTGGCCAGCAGGCCCAGCCCGGCCAGAATTCGGCGGACCTCAGCGACCAACGGTCCGTGATCGTCGCGACGCGCTGGCTGCATGAAAAGCGGAACCTCACTGACTCAGATCGGGCGATACGGACCGCTTCCCATTGTGCCCCAGGCATCGAGCTTCCTAAACCAACCGACTCCGCGCGCGTGGCGGAAGCAGCAGAGGAGCGGTACCGGACGCCGGGCCGATATCGTCGAAGAGACAAGGAAAATCGGACCTCGGACGGACGCTGCTGCAATGACCACAACTGACCCGGAGCGCCCCGACGAGTCTGCGCCGGGGCCGGAGAATCAGGCGCCCGCGATCACCACGCCGGTGCTCTCGGACACCCGACGCGACGCGGTCGAGGCGGTGACCTGGCCGGTCCGGGTGGCCGCCGCCTGGACGTGGCGCCTCATCATCCTGGCCATCGGCATCTACCTCGCCCTGCGAGTGGTGCAGGCCGTGGAACTCGTCGCCTTCTCCGTCGTCGTGGCGCTGCTCTTCACCTCGGTCCTGCACCCGGTCGAGCGGCGTCTGCGCCGGGTGCTCCCCGGACCGAAGTCGCTCCCGGCCGCCCTCACCCTGCTCTTCGGTGTCGTGGTCCTCGGGGCGATCGCCTGGTTCATCGCCTGGCAGATCACCACCCACTCCACCCAACTGGCCGATCAGCTCAGCGCGTTCGTCACCCGGACCCGCAACTGGCTGCAGACCGGGCCGCTGAAGCTGAAGCAGGCGGACTTCGACCAGCTCACGAACAACATCACCGACACCATCAAGTCCCATCAGTCGGACCTGGTCAACGGCGCGATCGCCACCCTGCAGACCTTCGGCCAGATCCTCGGTGCCGCCCTGCTGGTGCTGCTCTCGACCTTCTTCATGCTCCGCGACGGTGACCTGATCTGGAGGTGGGTCGTCAGCCTGCTGCCCCGGGCCGCGCATCCTCGGTTCGACCGCTCCGGCCGATTGGGGTGGCGCACGCTCGGTGGCTACATGCGGGGGACGGTTCTCATCGCGGGCTTCCACGGCGTCAGCATCGCGCTGGTGCTGGCGATCCTGCACGTCCCGCTGGCCGCTGCGCTTGGCGTGCTCATCTTCCTCGGCTCCTTCGTCCCGCTCATCGGCCTCACGGTCACTGGCGCCTTCTGCGTCGTCGTCGCGCTCCTCGAGCACGGCGTCACCTCAGCCGTCGTCGTCGCCATCGCGATCATCGTGCTGGTGCAGGTCGAGGGTCAGGTGCTGCAGCCGCTGATCATGAGTCGAGCGGTCGAAGTGCACCCGCTGGCCGTCGCGATCTCCGTCCTCAGTGGCACGGCGCTGGCCGGAATCGCCGGCGCGCTCATCGCGGTGCCACTGGTCGCCTTCCTGAACACAGCGATCAAGGCCCTCCGTGACGACTACGAGGAGCCGGACGACTCGGACGTCTCGGAGTTTCCGGTCTCCGAGCACGTCCATGCCGAATCGTCGAGTGACCCGCCGGACGAGTGACCCGCCGGAGGACCGACCCGCCCGCGACGCCTACGCGGGCCGCTGAATTCACGCCGCATCGCCGCGTAGCGTTACCGGTATGAAGGCCATCAGCTTCGCCGCATTCGGCGGCCCGGACGTGCTGAGTCTCGTCGAGCTTCCCGAGCCCCAGGCCAGCAGCGGGCAGGTGCGAGTCCGGGTACGGACCGCGGCCGTCAACCCGTTCGACAACAAGGTGCGGCGGGGCTTCCTCCAGCCGAACCTGCCGCCATCCCTCCCGTCGATCCCCGGTTATGACGCGGCCGGAGTGGTGGACCAGGTCGGTGCCGACGTCACGGAGTTCGCCGTCGGTGATGAGGTCCTGGGCAATGGCTTCAGCGGCGCCTACGCCGAGGTGGCGCTGGCCGATCCGGCCAAGTTGACGCGCCGGCCCCCGTCGGTCAGTTGGGAGGTGGCCGGCGGGTTCGCCTCCGTTGCCGCCACCGCCGCCCGGGTGCTCCGTCAGCTGGACGTCCAGCCTGGTCAGACGCTCCTGATCCACGGCGCCTCCGGGGCCGTCGGGCAGCTGGCCGTGCAACTGGCGGTCGCGGCCGGAGTGAACGTCATCGGTAGCGGCGGCCCGGCCAACCAGGAGCAGCTACGCGCGCTCGGGGCGACCCCGGTCGTCTACGGCGAGGGTCTGGCCGAGCGGGTCCGGCAGGTGTCGGAGCGCATCGACCGGGCCTTCGACCTCGGTGGGCGCGGTGACCTGCCCACTCTCATCGCACTCACCGGCACACCGGAGCACGTCATCACCATCGCCGACCCGGCGGCGGCCGAACACGGGGTGCGATTCTCGGCCGGTGGAGAGTCCGGCGGCCTGGAACCACTGGTCACGAAGCTGGCCGCCGGCGAGCTGACGCTGGCCATCGGCGAGACCTTCCCGCTGGCCGACGCCGCCGCGGCCCAGGCCCTGAGCGAGAGTGGTCGCGCATCCGGGCGGATCATCCTGCACATCAGCTGATGGCCGAGGAGAAGACCACCCAGCCGGCAAAGGCCGGGCGAGCAGGCGGCCGAGGGCAGCGCCGCCGCCCCCGCGGCGGGACGGGTGACCGCAGCACGCGGGGACCAAAGCCGATGTCGGCTGAGCTGCTCGCCCGGCGAGCCGCAGCTCTGCCGCCGGTGACCTACCCGGCCGAGCTTCCGGTCTCGGCCCGACGCGACGACATCGCCGCCGCGATAGCGGCCCACCAGGTGGTGATCGTGGCCGGCGAGACCGGCTCCGGGAAGACGACCCAGCTGCCGAAGATCTGCCTCGAGCTCGGTCGCGGCATCACCGGCATGATCGGCCACACCCAGCCTCGGCGCCTCGCCGCCCGGACAGTGGCCCAGCGCATCGCCGACGAGTTGGACGTGCCGCTGGGCGAGGCGGTCGGATTCGCGGTCCGCTTCACCGACCAGGTCCGCGACACCACGCTGATCAAACTGATGACCGACGGCATCCTGCTGGCCGAGATCCAGCGTGACCCGCAACTGCGTCGCTACGACACGCTGATCCTCGACGAGGCGCACGAGCGGGGCCTGAACATCGACTTCCTCCTCGGCTACCTGAAGCGGCTGCTCCCCCAGCGCCCCGAGCTGAAGCTGATCATCACCTCGGCCACCATCGATCCGCAGCGATTCGCCAAGCATTTCAACGACGCGCCGATCGTCGAGGTCTCCGGGCGGACGTATCCGGTCGAGATCCGCTACCGCCCGCTGGGAGTCGAGGCGGCCGACGAAGACTCCACAGCCACAGACGCCGACGACCCCGACGACCCGGACCACGACCAAGCGCCGCGGCCGGAGCGTGACCAGGTGGAGGGGATCGTCGACGCGGTGCGGGAGCTGAGTGCCCCCGGACTCACCGGCGACATCCTGGTCTTCCTCAGCGGCGAGCGGGAGATTCGTGACACCGCGGACGCCCTGAACGCCCTCGACCTCTACAACACCGAAGTGCTGCCGCTCTACGCCCGTCTGAGCACCGCCGAACAGCATCGGGTCTTCGCCCCGCACAGCACCCGCCGCATCGTGCTGGCCACCAACGTCGCCGAGACGTCGCTGACCGTGCCGGGGATCCACTACGTCATCGATCCGGGCACGGCCCGCATGTCGCGCTACAGCCACCGCACCAAGGTGCAGCGGCTTCCCATCGAACCCATCTCGCAGGCCTCGGCCAATCAACGCTCCGGACGCTGCGGCCGGATCGCCGACGGCATCTGCATTCGCCTTTATTCTGCGAAGGATTTCGCGTCCCGCCCCGAGTTCACCGAGCCCGAGATCCTACGGACCAACCTCGCTTCGGTGATCCTGCAGATGGCCGCACTACGCCTCGGTGAGGTGGCCGACTTCCCGTTCCTGGACGCGCCGGACCCGCGGGCGATCCGTGACGGTGTGGCCCTGCTGCATGAACTGGGTGCGGTCGACGATGCCGGCGGACTCACCCCGATTGGCCGGCAGGTATCCCGGCTGCCGGTGGATCCGCGTATCGGACGGATGATCGTGCAGGCCGGAGCCGAGGGGTGTGTGCGGGAGATCCTCACCATCGCCGCTGCCCTCTCGATTCCAGATCCGCGGGAGCGACCGGCCGAACAGGCGCAGGCCGCTGCGGCCAAACATGCCCGATTCGCCGACGAGACCTCCGACTTTCTCAGCCTTCTCAACCTCTGGAACTATCTGGCCGAACAGCGAGCTGACCGCTCGGGAAATCAGTTCCGCCGGATGTGCCGGGAGGAGTTCCTGCACTATCTGCGAATCCGCGAGTGGCAGGACCTGCGGGGTCAGCTAAGCCAATTAACCAAGTCTCTGGAGTTGCGGGAGAACAGCGAACCGGCGGCCGAGAACGCCGTGCACAGCGCCATCACCGCCGGGCTCCTCTCTCATGTGGGGCTCCGCAGCGGCGAGGGTCGCGAGTACACGGGTGCCCGCAATTCGCGGTTCATCCTCGCCCCGGCTTCGGCACTGGCTCGCAAACCCCCGCAGTGGGTCGTCGCCGCCGAGATCGTGGAGACGTCCCGGCTCTACGCCCGGATGGTCGCCCGGGTGGATCCGGTGCAGGTAGAGAAGCTGGCCGGCCACCTCGTGCAGCGCACCTACAGCGAGCCGCATTGGGATCAGCGCCGCGGTGCGGTGATGTCGTATGAGCGGGTGACGCTCTTCGGAGTCCCGCTGGTCGCCCGCCGGCGCGTCAACTACGGATCCATCGACCAACCCGTCTCGCGTGAGCTCTTCATCCGCCACGCGCTGGTGCTCGGCGAGTGGAGTACGACCCAGAAATTCTTCGCCGCCAACACCGAGCTCGTCGAATCGCTGCGCGAACTGGAGGAGCGGACTCGCCGCCGCGATCTGCTGGTCGACGACGAGGACCTCTTCGAGTACTACGACAAGCGGGTCGGCCCCGAGGTGGTCTCGGTCCGGCACTTCGACAGCTGGTGGAAGCAGGCGCGGCGAGAGCGTCCGGACCTGTTGACGCTTACCCGGGAGGATCTGCTGCGGGTCGTGGTCGACGAGGAGCACCCGGACCGCTGGCAACAGGGCGACGTGGAATTGCCGCTGAGCTACCGCTTCGAGCCCGGGGCCGAGGACGACGGGGTGACGGTGCACATCCCGGTGGCCGTGCTGGCCCGGCTCGGCGGGGCGGAGTTCGGATGGCAGGTTCCGGCGCTGCGTGAAGAGTTGGTGATCGCGCTCATCAAGAGCCTCCCCAAGGACCTGCGCCGCAACTTCGTCCCGGCACCGGACACGGCCCGCGCCGTACTGGCCGCGATGGGTGGGGCCGGGTCGCAGGAGCCGTCCGATGAGCCCCTGACCGAAGTCGTACAGCGTGAGCTGCATCGTCTGCGCGGGGTCCTGGTGCCGCTGGATGCCTTCGACCTGAGCCGGATCCCGGCCCATCTCCGCCTCAACTTCGCCGTCGAGTCGGCGGACGGTCAGGTGCTGGCCACGGGCCGGGATCTGGGTGCGCTGCAGGCCGAACTGGCCGCCCCGGCCCGGGCTGCGGTGGCCTCCGTCCTCGGTGCCGACCTGCAGCGAAGCGGGCTGATCGACTGGCCGGCCGACCTGGAGGAGATCCCGCGGGTCGTCGAGGAGAGCGTGCAGGGGCAGCTGGTGCGCGGCTTCCCCGGCTTTCAGGTGGCCGGCCAGAGCGTGGAGCTGCGGATCTTCGCCAGCGAAGCGGAGCGGCGGGCCTCTCACCTGCTCGGCCTGCGCCGGTTGCTCCGACGGCGGGTCAGCCTATCCGAGCGGGCGCTGGTCGGTGGGCTCTCCACCCGCTCCCGTCTCGTGCTCGCCAGCAACCCCGACGGCGGCCTCGACCAGCTCGTCGAGGATCTGATCGAGGCTTGCCTGGCCGGGATGATCACCGCGCCGATCTTCCAGCGCGGCGGCTTCGACCAGTTGCTGGCCCGGGCCCAGGGCGAGCTCCCCCGACGGGCCGCCGACCTGCTGAAGACGGTGGAGAAGGTGTTGGGCGAGGCCCACGAAGTGCGCAGCCAGTTGAGCGAGAAGGTTCCGCCGGCCGCCGAGGAGTCCGTGCTCGACGTGCGCCAGCAGTTGCGAGAACTCATGCCGGCTGGCTTCATCACCGCCGTCGGGGCCGACCGGGTGCGCGACCTGCAGCGCTACCTCGCGGCGATGCACCGACGTCTCGAGCAACTGCCGCGCGATGTGGAGCTTGATCGGGCCCGGATGCTCCGCGTTCACCAGGTTCAGGAGGCGTACCGGAAACTGCTGAGTGCCCTCTCCCCTCTCCGCGCGTCGGAGGAGGATGTCCGGGCGATCGGTTGGCAGGTGCAGGAGTTGCGGGTCAGCCTCTTCGCCCAGCAGTTGGGGACGCCCCGTCCGGTGTCCGAGCAGCGAATCTATCGGGCGATCGACGCGATCGTTCCGTAAATCGGCAATAAAAACAAGGAGATTCATGAGCTATCTACGAGCCACCATGATCGGTCTCGCCACCGGATGCCGCAGCCAGTCCGGGCTGGCTGCCCTGGCCTGGACGCCGGGCCGAACAGCTAGCGGCTCGGCGGATTCGGGTGGCATCTCGGGCCTCCTCGACCACCGGTGGTCCCGCGCCTCGACCGGGCTGGCCCTTGGCGGAGAGCTGATCGGTGACAAGGTGCCGTCCGCTCCAAGTCGCAGCACCCCCGGGCCGCTGGC
This sequence comes from Frankineae bacterium MT45, assembly GCA_900100325.1. Classification (NCBI taxonomy): domain Bacteria; kingdom Bacillati; phylum Actinomycetota; class Actinomycetes; order Frankiales; species Frankineae bacterium MT45. The sequence continues at coordinate 424,844 of LT629697.1, read as the reverse complement.
CGGTCGTCTGTTCCTCGGCGGGGTGGCGGCTTACGCGCTGGCTGAACGCACCGGAGCCTCCCGGCTGCTGAGCGCGGCACTCGGCGTCGCTGGCTCCGCGGTGACCAGCCTGGCCGGCCCGCGGTACCGGGCGTTGGCCGCGAGCCGGGTCGCCGGCATCACCGGCCTGCCGAGTGATCTGCCGGGTGCGGTAGCCGAGGACGTCTTCGCGATGACGGTGGCCTGGCGAGCGGTCCGCTGAGTCCGGACCCCGACAAACAAAAAGTGCTGGGGTGCTCGCGTGAGCGAACACCCCAGCACCTGAAGTGCGGCTGGTCGGCGGCCGAATGGCGCCTGACCGGTATTAGCTGATGTAGTCGGCGAGATCCTTGAGAATGGCCGCCTTCGGCTTGGCGCCGACGATCGACTTGACGACCTGGCCACCCGAGTAGACGTTCATCGTCGGGATCGACAGGATCTGGTAGTCACGGGCGATGCCCGGGTTCTCGTCGATGTTGACCTTGGCGATCGTGATCTTGCCCTTGTACTCGCCGGCGATCTCGTCGAGGACGGGGGCGACCATGCGGCACGGGCCACACCACTCCGCCCAGAAGTCCACCAGGACCGGCCCGTCGGCCTGCAGTACGTCGGTGGCGAAAGTGGCGTCGGTGACGGTGACGGTGTTTGCGCTCATCTATCTCTCTCCTGGTTAGCCAGTGTTGGTAAGTGTCGGCTGTAGCTGATGAGTAGAACCTACCGGGGTCGGGGAACATTCCCGTTCGACCACTCCGAACAGCAGGACCGACCCGGCGACCAGTCCGGCCCCCACTGCCCGCTGCACGGTCATCGCCTCGCCCAGGAAGAGCACGGCGGTGAGTAGCCCGAAGGCCGGGATCAGGTTCAGGATGATCGCCGATGGGCCGGCCTCGACCGAAACGATGGCCCAGTTGTAGAGGATGAAGCTGAAGGCATACCCGATGGTCCCCACGCCGAGCGCGGCGAGCCAGAAGCCGAGCGGTACGTGCAGCGGGACAGGTTCGGCCCCTCGTCGCCACTGCAGCAGTGCCGCCGGGGTGATGACCAGCGAGGCGACGGCGAACTGATGGGCGGTGAGGGTGAGTGTGTCCGCCGGTGACGACTCAGTGGCGCCGCCTCGGGCCACGATGGTGAACAACGCCGCGCAGACCACACCGCCGACGACCAGCAGGTCACCGAGTCCGGGCCCGCTGAACGCATCCGAACCCTCGAGCACCGCGAGCCCGGCCGCGGCTAGTGCAACCGCTGCGGTGACACTGCGCGTCATCGGCTCGCGTAGGAGCAGCGCAGCCAGAATCACCACGGCAGCCGACTCCAGACCCAGGAGCAGAGCGCCGTTGGATGCGGTGGTCCGAGCCAGACCGGCCGTCTCGCTCAGATACGCCAGCGCCGGCTCCAGCAGCCCGAGCAATGCGACCCGGGGCCAGGAGCGAGGACGTCGGTAGCCCCGCCCGACAACGAGAATCCACAGTAAAACATTGGCTGCCAACAGCTCAATCGCCAGCAGCGTCACCGGAGCCAGGCCGCCCAGGGCGTACTTCGTCGCCGTGGTGGCAGCGCCCCAGGTACTGGCCGCGAGGACGAGCGCCAAGATCGGCGCCCGTGGGCTGGCGGCCATTACATCGCTGCCGCCTACCGGTCCGTCGCGGAGGTCGAGACGGGCAGGTAGTGCGAGACGAGTGGTGTGAAGCCGTTGAACCAGACCGACGAATACGAGGAGGTGTAGGCGCCCGTAGAGAGGAACTCGATACGGTCACCGATCTTGAGGTCCAGCGGCAGCTGGTATTCGTAGGTCTCGTAGAGGACGTCGGCGCTGTCGCAGGAGGGTCCGGCCAGGACCACCGGGCCGCACTCAGCACCGTCGCCGTAGTGGCGCACGCGGTAGCGGATGGCTTCGCCGAGGGCTTCGGTGAGACCGTTGAACATGCCCAGATCGAGGTAGACCCAGCGACGTCCTGGGTCGGAGTCACGCTCGGCGATGAGGACCACCTCGGCCTGGATCACGCCGGCGTCCGCTACCAGGTACCGCCCGGGCTCGATGATGGTGAGGTAGGCGTCTTCGGTGCCGAAGTGGCGGACCAGCGCCGCGTTGATCGCCTCGCCGTAGGCCTGCACCTCAGGCGTCGGGTCGGTGTAGGTGCTCGGCAGGCCGCCTCCCAGGTTGATCCCGGCCGGCGTGTAACCCCGGACGCGCAGCCGCTCGAAGAGCGAGGCGACCTGGCGCAGCGGCTCATCCCAGGCCTGCGGGTTGCGCTGCTGGGAGCCGACATGGAAGGAGACGCCGACGTCCAACCCGGCCTGCGCGGCGCGCAGCATCAGCGGCCAGGCTTCGTCCAGGCTGCAGCCGAACTTGCGGGAGAGCGGCCAGTCGGCACCGGCGCCGTCGGTGACGATGCGGACGTAGACCGTCCCCCGAATCTCCCCGGTGACGGCCTCCAATTGCGCCGCCACCTTCTGCAACTCGGCCGGCGAATCGACGGTGAAGATCCGAATGCCCCGCGACACCGCGTAGGCGATGTCGCGCTCCTTCTTGATCGTGTTGCCGTAGGAGAGGCGAGCCGGGTCAGCGCCCAGATCCAGGCAGAGGTCGATCTCACCCGGACTCGCCACGTCGAAGGAGGAGCCGAGAGAGACGAGCAGCTGGACCACCTCAGGCGCCGGGTTCGCCTTCACCGCATAGAAGACCGACGTCGAGGGCAAGCTCGCACACAACTGCCGGTAGCGGTCGGCGACCACGTCGAGGTCCACCACCAGGAACGGGGTAGCGAGGGTGGGGTTGGTCGCGATGAACTCGTCGGCTCGATCACTCACCGACGCCACGGCGGACCGGTCGGCGAGCAGCGGTAGCTCGTTGGTGCTGTACATAACTCTCCCGGGAGTCGTCAGATGCCACCGCTGCGTCGAAATACCTTCTCAACAGGAAGAGAAGTGCGGCGAGGCTCTGATACTTCTACCAGGAAAAGTCGGGCAAAGTGGCACCCAGACGGGGGATCCGACGGCGTCGGAGCGGGGCGACGCAGTGGGGCGTCGTTGCGGATTTCAGCGATCGAAACGCAGGCCGTCGCTGATCGTCGAGTCGGCTGGCGACCAGCGCCGCCAGCACGACTCGACTCGACGCTTTCAGTCGATCGGCCGAAAACGCGAGATCAGCCTGTGATTCTGCTCAGACGTTCGCCGCCGCGGTGCGGGCTGCGTCGGTGAAGTCGGCCGGCTCGCCGGCGACGAGCGAGTGCTCGAGGTCGGCCAGGTAGTTCTGCGCGTCCAAGGCGGCTTCACAGCCCGTGCCGGCCGCCGTGATGGCCTGCCGGTAGGTGTGGTCGACGAGATCGCCAGCCGCGAAGACGCCCGGGAGGCTGGTGCGGGTCGATCCGGCCTGCACCACGACGTACCCCTCGGCATCGAGCTCGACCTGGTCGGCGACCAGCTCTGAACGGGGCTCGTGCCCGATCGCGATGAAGAGTCCGGTGGCGGCGAAGTCACGCTCCTCGCCGGTGACCGTGTCCTTCAGGCGCAGCCCGGAGACCTTGTTGTCGGCGTCGCTCTGGATGCCGACAACGGCGCTGTTCCAGATCCAGTGGATCTTCGGGTCGGCCTCGGCCCGGTCGCACATCACCCGGCTGGCCCGCAGCGTGTCCCGGCGGTGCACCACCGTCACCGACTTGGCGAAGCGGGAGAGGAAGGTGGCCTCCTCCATCGCGGTGTCACCGCCGCCGACCACCACGATGTCCTGATCGCGGAAGAAGAAGCCGTCACAGGTGGCGCACCAGGAGACACCGCGTCCGGAGAGCTCATCCTCGCGCTCGATCCCGAGCTTGCGGTAGGCCGAACCCGTGGCCAGGATGACCGCGTCGGCGGTGTACTCGGCGTCCAGCGTCCGGACGATCTTAACGGTGCCGGTGAGGTCGACCGAGGTGACGTCGTCACTGACGATCTCGGCGCCGAAGCGCTCGGCCTGGCCCCGGATGTTCATCATCAGGTCCGGGCCCATGATCCCGTCGGTGAAGCCGGGGAAGTTCTCGACCTCCGTGGTGTTCATCAGCGCACCGCCGTACTGCGAGCCCTCGAAGAGGAGCGGCTTCAGGTCGGCCCGGGCGGTGTAGAGCCCGGCCGTGTACCCCGAAGGGCCGGAGCCGATGATGATCACATTGCGGTGGTTGCTCGATGTACTGCTCACGTCGTCCTCAAATCGTCGGAGATATCCCGGGGCTTGGAACAATCGTAAGGGGGTCGCTCATTCCGGCCGTCACTCCGCTGCGCCGTCCCTCAGCGGCCGTTGTGCGCCAGCCGCGCCGCTAGCGCCGGACCATCCGGGCGATGTCCTGCACTTCGGGGATCCGCATACGCACCGCCACCAGGCCCATCACGGCCAGGCCGACCACTGAGGCAAGCAGCAGCCCCAGTGCGTTGCCGATCATGCCGGTGCCGACCGCGGCGGTGACCCCTTTCAGGACGGCGTAGGCGACCAGCGCCCCGACGGCCGAGGCCGCCCCCACCTGGAGGATGGTGCGCCAGACGCTGCCGAACTCGAGGTTGCCCAGACGTCTCTTCAGAAGTTGATGCCCGACCACGGCGCCGACCAGGTATGAGGCGGAGGTGGCGACGTTGAGCGACTCGACGATGTGATCGGAGTCGAGCGTCGCTGCGGCCAGCAGAACCAGCACCATCTTGGCCGCGACCATGCCGATGTTGATGACGGTCGGGGTCTTGGCGTCGCGCATCGCGTAGAAGACGCGGAGCTGCAGCATCACCAGCGCGAAGGGGACCAAGCCGAAGGCGGCCAGCGCGATGGCGACCCCGGCGTGCCGGGCCTTATCCGCCCCGTTGGCGCCGTGGTCGAAGAGCACCGTGCCGAGGGTCGGTCCGAGGACCATCAGGCCAGCGGTGATGGGGATCAGCGCGACGCTGGAGAGGCGCGCACCGAGGGAGAGATCGCGGATCACCGCCGCCGTCTCGCCGCGTGCGGCTGAGCGTGACATCCGCGGCATCAGCGCGGTGAGGAGCGAGACGCCGATGATGCCGTACGGCATCTGGAAGATCAGGTCGGCGGCGGCGAACGCGGCCGCACCCCCTTCGTGGCGGTTGGCCACCTTGAAGACGAGCCAGAGACCGATCTGGCTGGCCACGACGTAGCCGATCACCCAGCCGGCGAGGCCGCCCACCTCACCCAGGCGTCCCCGCTCCTCGGGTCGGGCCCGGAATCGCCACTCCCAGTGGAAGCCGGATCGCCGCAGGAAGGGGAGCAGGATCACCGACTGGGCGACGATTCCCATCGTGGTGCCGATGCCGAGGACCAGGATCTGGGCGGTGGTGATGGTCGTCGGGTTCAGGGTGGCCGGCCCCGGCATCATCCAGAAGACCCCGACGGTGGCGATGACGATGACATTGTTGAGCACCGGCGCCCAGGCCCCCGGGCCGTAGACGCGGCGAGTGTTGAGCACCGCGACCACCAGCGCGCCGAGGCCGTAGAAGAAGATCTCGGGGAGCAGCAGGGTGCCGAAGATGCTGGTGAGTTCACGCTTGGAGCCCGGTTGCACGTAGGCGGCGGCGATCAGCGGGGCCGCGGCCACCGCTACGAGGGTGGCGACGGCCAGTGCGGCGGTGGCTATCGAGAGCAGCCGCTGTGTGTAGGCGACCCCATGATCGTGATCGTGCTCCTGGGCCCGCACGATCACCGGGATGAGGACGCTGGAGAGGACACCGCCCAGCAGCAACTCGTAGACGATATTCGGGAAGTTGTTCGCCGTGTTGTAGGCGTCACCGACGTCCGCGAACCCGAGCGCGGCGATGAGGAGCAGGCTGCGGACGAAGCCGGTGAGGCGGCTGACCAGACTGGCGATGGCCATCGTCCGGCTGGAGGCCAGGACGCGCCGGTTCGACTCACCGGTGCCTTCTCCGGTGCCGATCTGGTCGGCCAGCACCTGCTCGACACTGATCTCCGGCGCACCCGTCGCTGGGGGTGCACCTATCTCGTCCGGCGCGAGCTCGGCGTCGATAGGACCGAAGATCGTCGTCATCGGCCCGTCGTCTTCGTGGGCCAGCGGGGCTGGCTGGGCCGGTGGTGCGGTGGCCGGTGCCGCCGCGTCGGCCTTCGCCTCCCGGCGCGGGCGGTACTTGCGCCGCCCGCCGTAGGTCGGCTGGCTCCACTGAGCCTCCGCCGCGGCGGCCTCCTCGGCGTCCGTCAGCTGCTGCCAACCGGGAAGCATGACTCCGGGGATCGGCTCGGCCCCGACGTAGAGATTGGGTTCGATGGTGACCAGGCCACGTCCGTAGACCGACGGTGTGCCCCAGTCGTCCTCCTCCGCCGTCTCAGGCATGCAGCGGCGCCGGCGGTTCCGAGGGGGGTGGCGTCCGGCCGCGGCGCAGTCGCCGGATCAACCGCAGCAGCAGGGCCACGGCCAGCACCACGGCGGCGATGACCGTGATGACGACGCCGACACCGCCGAGGGCTGTGCTGCGGACGTCGAGCTGAACCGGATCGCCGAGGCTGGCGCCGAGCGGGGTGAGGAGGGTCGCCTGGACGACGAAGCGCCCCGGTCGCTGCGCGTGAGCGGGGATCCGCAGCGTCACCTGACTGCCGTTGCCCTGGATGAGGTGTACCCCGGTGTCATCGGTGGTGACACCCCGAACCGTCCCGACCGTGGCGATCGCGATCTTGACCCGAACCGGGTAGGCGAGGGTGTTGAGGACGCTCACGAACAGCGGCGCATCGGAGGAGGCGAGGGTGTAGCTGCCGGTGGTCGGACGGACGATCCGCACCGCCGACTGCAGGGTGTCGACCTGCCGGTTCAACGTGCTGTTGAACGTCTGGGCGGCAACGTCGTGGCCGCGCCATCCGTTGGATGCGGCGCGCTGGGCGGCCGCCGGGTAGCCGGTAAGTACCCGTGCGGCGTCGGCCGCCGAGACGAAGATCGGGGTGAAGTCGCGCACGAAGTCGGCGGTGGTGGCGCTGGTGTGGATCATCGTCGCCGAGGTGCTGGAGCCGTCACCGGGCGCGGTGAGGGAGTCACGCTCGTCCGGCGTGAGCGTGCTGACGGCGTCATTGACGGTGATCGGCGAGGACCAGTACGTCGCGCTCGTCTCGCGGATCGCCCGGACGGCGGCGGCGACTGACGGGTCGACGTCGCGGGGCGCGGTGATGACCAGGTACGACGGGTTGGTGGGGTCCGCGACCGCCCGCATGGCGACGGCCGAGACGAGCTTGGGGAGGGCGGCGGTGTTGACGCTGGACTGGGTACTCACCCCGACGGCGGTGGCGGCGAGGTCCTGGACGACCGAGTCGGTGACCACGGCCTGGGCCTTGCTGCCGTCCGGGCGGGTCTGATCCAGCAGGGCGGCGGATGAGGGCGGGACACTCGAACCGCTCATCGCCGGCAGCACCGAGTCGCTGAGGATGAGCGTCTGGGCACCGCCGGCGATCAACGACTTGATGCCGGCCTCGGTGGCGACCCCATCGGCCGGCCAGGCGAGGTCGTGAGCGCCCACTCCGGTGGCCTGTCCGGCCACCGACGGATCCACCGTGGTGCTCCACTGCAGGTTGGCCCGCACCATCGATTCGGTGTCGGGGTCGGCATCGGGCGTGAACTCGACCTGATCGACGGCGGCGACATTGTGGAAGCGGGCCAGCCAGTTGGCCGCGTCCTGGCTGTGTGTGCCGTCGACGACGCCCCTGGACGGGGTGGTCGAGGCCGACGCCGAGGCCGGGGCGGGGGTGGCCGCACCCGGGGTGCCCGCGGCCGTCACCTCGTACCGATCGGACATCGCCAGCAGTTCGGAGATGAGCTCGGGATCCACCATCAGGGTGACCCGGGCGAAGCTCTGAATACCCTCCAGCACCGAGAGCGAGCGGTAGAGACGTCCACCGGGGGCGACCGAGGCACCCAGATCGTCGTCGAAGAAGGTCTGGTCGGCGGTGACGCGGTGCGGACGGTCGATCAGCGGCCAGACCCAGCTGACCTTCATCGGCACCGGGGACTGCAGGAAGGACGGCACGTAGCTCTGAGCCCGGGCGACGGTGGTGGTGGAGCCGTCACTGCTCGCCGACGCCGAGATGGTGAAGTCGATCGGGTAGATGCCGGTGGCGCAGAGACAGATGTCGGAGGAGCCGTCATCCAGGGTGCTCGCGGTCGCGACGTAGGTCTCCGTGCGGGTCGTGTGGGCCGGCAGCGGCGCGAGCTGCTCGGAGTGCATCACGATCGCGGTCGGCGACGCCTGGGACGGGCTGCCGAAGTCGTCCTCGAGGCTAGCCAGCTGGGTGGTCGGAACGTCACGGTGAACCGAAAGAGTGAGGTTGTTGAGCGGCACCGCCGTGGTGTTGGTGAGGGAGAGCGTGAACCGCAGCGGCTGGGGCGTCGCCGAGATGGCGGGTGTCGTCGGGCTCAAGTTGACGACCTGCAGGGTGACGCTGGTATCGGTCAGCGCGGCCGGGCTGGGGCTCGGAGTCGCGGCGGCGCCGATGCCGCCGAACGAACAACTGAGCCAGAGCGTCAGGGCCAGGGCCAGGAGACCCGCGAAACGGTGGTGGCCTGCGAGGCGGTAGCTCCCGGCGGGTCGGTTGGGCCGAACTGGTGTCACGCGCTCTCCGCGAGCAACCGTCCGGCCGTGTCGACCAGGTCCCGCTCGTCCGCGTGGGCCAGCCGCCGGGGTATCTCGCTGAGCGGAACCCAGGCGACCTCGGTCACCTCGATGTCGGCATCCGAGAGCGCACCGCCGGTGGCCCGGAGCAGGAAATGATGCACAGTCTTGTGGATTCGTCGCTCGCCGGCGATGAACCAGTAGTCGACGCTGCCGAGGCGGGCCATGATCTCGCCCTGGATGCCGGTCTCCTCCTCGACCTCCCGGACCGCCGCCTGCTCAGCGGTCTCGCCGCTCTCCAGGTGCCCCTTCGGCAGTGACCAGAGCAGCCGCCCACGGCGGTCGGTGCGACCGATGAGCGCGCCCATCAGTTCCGCACCGCTGAGATCGACGACCAGTCCGCCCGCGCTCGTCTCCTCGACCCGCTGCAGGCGTCGCGTGTGGCCGGATCTGCCACCGTCACGACCGATGCTCGCGCCACGCTCAGGTTTCTGCGAGGAGGGCATCTGCTGATGGTAACTGGCGGGCAGTACCGTGGGGGCTCGTGACACCGGCCCGTGGACCTTCCGACCTCATTTCAATACCACCGGTGGCGACCCGCCTCGGGGCGGCGTTCCGTGCCGCCGGGTTCGAGCTGCACATGGTCGGCGGCCCGGTACGAGACGCTCTGATGGGGCGCCCGGCCGACGATCTCGACTTCACGACCGATGCCCGTCCGGAGCAGATTCTCAGCGTTGTCGAACCCCTCTCGAGCGCGATCTGGACCACCGGCATCGAGTTCGGCACGGTCGGCGTGCAGTTGGAGGGGCAACTGCTGGAGATCACCACGTTTCGGGCCGACCGCTATGACCGGGTAACCCGCAACCCGGAGGTGGCCTTCGGCGATTCGTTGCATGACGACCTGCTGCGCCGGGACTTCACCATGAACGCGATGGCGCTGTCGGTGTCGCACCCGGAGGGGACCCCGGCCCAGTTCAGCGACCCCTTCGGTGGCCTCGCCGACCTGGCCCGGGGCGTGCTGAACACGCCGGCGACGCCGCAGGAGTCCTTCGCCGACGACCCGCTGCGGATGCTGCGGGGGGCTCGCTTCGCCTCGACCCTCGGCGTGACGGTGGCCGAGCCGGTACTGGCCGCCATGACCGAGTTGGCCCCCGAGCTCGCCCGGATCACCGCCGAGCGGGTCCAGGTGGAGCTCTCGAAACTCCTGCTCGGGGCCAACCCCCGGGCCGGGCTGCAGGTGCTGGTCGACACCGGCCTGGCCGACGTCGTGCTGCCGGAGCTGCCCGCGCTGCGCATGTCCTCCGACGAGCACGGGCAGCATAAGGACGTCTACGCGCACACCCTGCAGGTGCTGGAGCAGGCGATCGACCTGGAGACCGACGGCCCCGACCTCGTGCTGCGCTGGGCGGCGCTGCTGCACGACATCGGCAAGCCGAACACCCGGCGCTTCGAGGCCGGCGGCCGGGTGACGTTCCACCACCACGAGGCCGAGGGGGCGCGGATGGTGCGGGCCCGGCTCCGCGCTCTGAAGTTCCCCAAGGAGATGACCGAGAACATCGCCGAACTGGTCTTCCTGCACTTGCGCTTCTACGGGTACGGACGCGGCGAGTGGACGGACTCCGCGGTGCGCCGGTACGTCGTCGACGCGGGTCCGCTGCTGGAGCGTCTGCACAAGCTGGTGCGATCGGACTGCACGACTCGCAACAAGCGCAAGGCGGCCGCCCTCTCCGACGCCTACGACGAGCTGGAGCAGCGGATCGCGATCCTGCGCGAGCAGGAGGAGTTGGAGGCGGTACGTCCGGACCTCGACGGCAACGAGATCATGCGGTTGCTCGGGATCCCGGCCGGACCACTGGTGGGAAAGGCCTACCGACACCTGCTGGAGCTGCGGATGGAGCGGGGTCCGCTGTCGCACGAGGATGCGGTGGCGGCCCTGCACGACTGGTACGCGACGCAGAGCTGAACGTGGAATTTACCGTCAGACATGCATGTAACCGTTGAACTAGGGGTATAGCTACCGCGTAGTAACCGCTGGAGTCGCCGCCATGAGGCCGCGGCCCGCCTACGTGGAGGTTCATCGATGGCCCGATCAACCCGTCCCAGTTCCATCCGTCGCTGCGGTGCTGCCGCCGCAGCCGTCATCACCGGCTCGGCGCTGGTCTCCGTGATCGCCACCGGAGCGAACGCCGCCTCGGCCTCGACCGGCGTCACCTGCCCGGTCGAGAAACCGCCGGTCCAGGTCGGTGACACCGGTGGCGTCGCTCTCGAGGGAGCCGTCGTCGACAACTACGGCCGGCTCTATGTCACCGACCTCTTCGGCGGACGGGTGCTGCGCTTCGACCACCCGGGTGCTGCGCCGACGGTGATCGCCACCCTGCCGGGAGGCTCGGGAGCCGGGGCGTTGGCGCTGCTCAACGACGGGACACTCATCGTCGGCACCGGTGCGGATGCCCGTGTTTTTCTGGGTGATCTGCTGCGTCCGGGGGCCATTTCGAAGGTCAACGTGAGCACCGGCCAGCTCACCCAACTCGCCTCGGGGTTCAGTGCGGCTGACGGTCTGGCGGTCGCTCACGACGGCACGATCTATGCCACGAACGACTTCGGGGGCCAGATCGGGCGAGTCTCACCGACCGGGGTGGTGAATCCGGAGTGGGCCCACTTCCTCAGCGCCAATGGCGCGGTGCTCAGTCACGACGACAAATACCTCTATGTTTCCAGGACATTCGTGAACCCGGGGGTGAGCCGGATCCCGATCGCCCACCCCGATCAGCCCGAGAGCCTCCTCGACCTCACCGGTTCACACACCTTCGACGCCCCCGACGGGCTCACGCTCGACTCGGCTGACCGGCCGGTGGTCCCCACCGACGTCAGCGGTGTCGTGCTGCGGATCGAGCGGCCGGGGGTCACCTGCGAATTGGCCAGCGGCATCACCAACTCCAGTGTGGTCGTCTACGGAAAGAGCCGGCAGGGGTTCGCGGCCGGGCATCTCTATCGAGCCGGGTTTGACGGCAAGATCTATGAGATCCCGGCCGGCTTCGACGCCGCGGCGGCCGCGGCCGGGTAAGCGGTAGCGGCCGGGGTTGGGGCCAGCGGCTGGGTAGGGGTCAGCTGTCGGGGACGAGGTCGGTCCGGGGCAGCGAGGCGTCCTCCCCGCCGCGGGGATCCCCCTCGGCCGAACGCAGGTAGAGCAGCGCGGTGAGGGCGTAGGTCAGCCCGATCACGATCACCGCGGTCGGGGAGTGCCCGTTGGCCGGCAGCACGATCGCCGTCACCACCGTCGCGCTGACGAAGGTGAGGTTGAAGAGCGTGTCGTAGAGGGAGAAGACCCGCCCGCGAAACTCGTCCGAGACCTGCTGCTGGACCAGGGTGTCGACGCAGATCTTCACGCCCTGGGCCACGAACCCCAGACCGAAGGCGGCGATGAGCAGCATCGGCATCGTGAAGGGGAGCCCGAAGATCACCTGCAGTCCGGCCCCGAAGAAGAGCAGGATGGCCGGCCAGCGGACGTAGCCGAGGTGGCGGGCCGACGTCGGCGTCACCACCGCGGCCAGCCCCCCGCCGAGGGCGGTGGCGCCGACGACCTGGGCCAGCCCGGCGATCCCGGCCCGGAAGAGGCCGTCGTCGGCGAAGTAATTGCGGTACAGCAGCAGTGTGCAGATCGTGGTGATGCCGTAGCAGAAGCGCTGCACGCCGATCATGGTGAGGGCGCGGGCAACGGGCGGGTGCGAGGCGATGTGGCGGGCGCCGGCGATCAACCCGGCGAGCACCACGCGGGGGGTCTCGCGAGCGCTGCGCTGTACATCGTCCGGCCCGAGCGCGGTGCGCCCGAAACCGTGGGCGGCCAGGGCCGAGACGAGGTACGGCACGATCGCTGCCGCCGCGACTATCGCGTAGCTCTTGTCGGAGTCAGCCAGCCAGTGCCGGACACCGATCGCGGTGGCGCCACCGATGGTGGTGGCGATGGCCCCGGCCGTCGTCGAGAAGGCGTTGGCCGTCACCAGTTCGGCGTCGTCGACCACATGCGGCAGCGACGCCGAGAGGGCGGAGAGGAAGAACCGGTTCACCGAGATGACGACGAGCGCGCTGGCGAAGAAGGGTTGCCCGTGGACGTCGTTGGCGATCTCCGCGGCCACCCCGACGATGCAGATTGCCCTGACAATATTGGCGAAAACCAGTACCCGCTGCCGCCACCAGCGGTCGAGCAGGACGCCGGCGAAGGGGCCGACGAAGGAGTACGGCAGCAGGATCACCGCAAAGCCCGCCGCCACGTCCCGGGGCGTGGTCGCACGGTCGGGGTTGAAGAGGACGGCCCCGGCAAGGGAGGCCTGGAAGACTCCGTCGCCGAGCTGGGCGAGCAGCCGGGTCGAGAGCAGACGCTGGAAACCGGCTCGTCGAAACGCGGCGCGTAGATGCCCGCGATGACTCACCCCTGCCACGCTAGTGCTCGTTGCGAAGGGTCGCCGTGGAGGGTGCGCAGACATCTCCGGCCGGGACCAGGCAAGATAGTCCACGTGGCGGACGCGGAGGAGCCCTGGATCGGGCTGCCCCCTGCATCCGGACGACTCCTCGTCGCGGCACCGTCGCTGATCGAGTCCACCTTCAGCCGTACCGTCATCTTCCTGCTCGAGCACGACGGTGGCGGCACGGTCGGGGTGATCCTTAACCGCCCGTCCCGGACCCCGGTCGGGCAGGTGCTGCCGGACTGGCATGAGGCGGTGAGCGAGCCGCAGGTCGTCTTCACCGGTGGCCCGGTGCTCCCCGACGGTGCCCTCTGCATCGGGGCGCTGCGCGAGGCGGAGGCGGCGCTGCTCGGCCGGGAGAGCGTCCGGGTGGTGTCGGATGAGTTGGGCACGGTCGACTTGGACGCCGACGTGGAGCTGGTCAGCTCAGCCACCACCAAGCTGCGGGTCTTCGCCGGTCACGCCGGTTGGGCGCCGGCCCAGCTCGACAGCGAACTCAGCGAGGGGTCGTGGTTCGTCGTCGAGGGCTCCCCCGACGACGTCTTCGCCGAGAATCCCCAGACGCTCTGGCGCGACGTGCTGCGCCGCCAGGGTCCGCCGCTGAGTCTCGTCTCCACCTACCCGTCCGAGGTCGGGCTGAACTAGACCTGCTCCATCGGGCTGCGGTCAGGCGAAGAGTGGCGGCAGCGCGAAGAGCATCACGGCCGACCACGTGACGTGGGTCAGCGCCGGGGCCAGGACTCCCCCGGACGCGCGCCGCTGCAGGCCGAGCACCAGTCCGAGCGTGATGGCGGCGAAGACCAGCATCGGGTTCAGCGTGGCGATCGTGACCAGCGCGTAGATCAGCGTGGAGATGGCCACCGGATGACGGCGGCCGATCGCGGCGAAGAGCGCACCGCGGAAGAAGATCTCCTCCGCGATGCCGTTGAGCACCGTCACCAGCAGCACCAGGGGCGTCGAGCCCTTCCGGGCGTGGGCCAGGACATGGTCGGTGAGGTCGCGCAGAGCCGGAATCTCACGTACGACGAGAGCCCCGACCACGAAGATCGCGGCCGCACCCAGTCCGACGACGACCGGGGTCACCAGCGGTCGCCGCAGCCCGCCTCGCCAGCCGATCCAGCCGAGGTGAAGCGGGCCGGAGAGGAACCCACCGATCGTCCAGACCGCGGCCAGCAGCAGCGTCAGTGGGTAGAAGGCAGCGCTTCCCGGCGGCACGGCGAGCGAGAAGCCGAGCACCACCGCGCCCACGACCAGGGTGGTAGCGACGGTGACACGGCGACGGAGGAACTCCCGGTCGGGCTGGGAGTGGTCGCGCGGCACCCGCTCGACCAGGGCCGGGCCGAGGACGCGATGAACGGCCCGCACGAGGCCGGCCGGAGCACGCGTCATGGGGCCACCGCCGAATTGGCCTCTGCGGCCGCTCGCTCGGCCAGCGCAAGGCGCACCGCATCGTCGTACCCGATTCGCTCGCCGGGGAGGAGGTCGAGGATCGAATCGTCATGCACGACCACCTCGTTGCTCATCGAATCGACCAGGTTGCGAGCGGTGGTGAGGTTGACGTCGGTGACGAAGGCCAGCCACAGCGAGGAGAGGTTGGGGGTGAGCAGCGGGACCGGGAGCATCGGCAGCGGCCGGTGGTTCTGCAGCCGGGCCGCGCGCTGCAGCATGTCTGCGTAGCGCAGCACCTCCGGTCCACCGATCTCATACACCTGGCCCAGCGCCTCCGGCATCCCCAGCACGCCAACGAGGTAGCGGATCACGTCGGGGAGCGCGATCGGCTGGGTGCGGGTCGAGACCCAGCGCGGCGTGATCATCGCCGGCAGGTGGGCCACCAGTTGGCGGGTGAGCTCCCACGAGATCCCGCCGTGCCCAATAACCACGGCGGCCCGCAGCACCGTCACCGGCACTCCGGCCTCGCCGAGCAGCCGCTCAACCTCGCGCCGGGAGCGCAGGTGATCGGAGAGGTCCTCATCGTCGGTGCCCAGCCCGCCGAGATAGATGATCTGCTGAACCCCGGCCGCCCCGGCGGCGGCGCCGAAGGCTCGCGCCGCTTCGGCGTCGGTCTTCACGAAGTCGGCCGAATCCAGCGAATGCACCAGGTAGTACGCGGCGCTCACCCCGTCGAACGGAGCGGTCAGGCTCCCGGGATCCGAGACGTCACCGGCGACCGGCGTCCCGGCGCCGTCATAGCTTTCGGGGTGACGCGTCATGGCCCGCACCTCGTACCCCTCGTCGACCAGGGCCGGGGTGAGGCGCGAGCCGACAAAGCCGGAGGCACCGGCCACCAGCACGCGCGGAACTAGGGTCACGGTCGCAGCCTGCCCGAGCACCCGACCAGCGAAACCCGTCGGGGATAGACGAAGGGCAGGCAGCGGCTACGGAAGCTCGTGCCCGGAGGCGGCGAGCGCGGCCACCAGCATCTGGCCGCAGAGGTGCATCACCTCCTGCCGGCTCACCTCCGGGGTGTCGAGCCAGCGCAGGCAAGTCGAGGTCAGGAAGTACATCCACGAGCGGACCGCCAACTCGGTCGCCGGCGACGGGTCGTCGAGCCAGCTCAGGATCCGCTTGCTGTAGACGTCCTGGTTGTTGTCCAGCAGCGCGCGGGTCTCGGCGTTGGCGGCGGCGAACCGGTAGATGAGGCGGTACGCGTGCGGGTGGGCCTCGACGTAGTCGAAGTACGCGTTCAGGGCCGCGGCGAGCCGGGCTGGGCCACGCAGCGTCTGGTCCTCGTCGGTGATGTGTGCGAGCCGGGTGCTCTCGGTCCGGACGGCCGCGGCGATCAATGCCGTCTTTCCGGGGAAGTAGTGATAGACGAGGTTGCGTGAAATTCCGGCCGCGCGGGCGACGTCGTCGAGTGAGACGTTGTCCTTGGTCGGGTCGCCGAAGAGATCGATGGCGATATCGATTAGCTGCTCGCGGCGCTGTTCAGGGGGGAGCCGGGCGCCGGTGAGTCCGGAGGCCCGGTCCGCTGGCGGAGGGGAATTGGACATTTGTCTGAGACGCTACTAGTTTCAGGGCACCGGGCGCCATTGGAACGTCGTACAATAGACGCCAGCGGGACATATCGACGCCACTTCATCGAGTGTTTGGGGTGTCTGGGCGTCTTCGGCGGCGGGAGGTGTGGCATGACTGGGAGGGTCGTACACAGAGGGGAGCTGACGCGTCCCACGGCGCGCAGATCCGAATCTGGGCGAGCGGCGCCGAGCCTGGAAGAGGTGGCGCCTGATGTCTGGGCCTGGCTCTACCCGGTTCAGTGCCGGGGCGAGGCCAACGCCGGCATGGTCGGCGGGCGGGACTCGGCGCTGATCGTCGACACGCTCTGGGACGAGGCGCAGGCCGGCGCGATGCTGGCCGCGATGCAGCCGATGCTCTGCGATCCCGCGGCCCTGACCGTGGTGAATACGCACGCCGACGGTGACCACTGGTGGGGCAACACGGCGATGCCGGCCGACGCCACCATCGTCACCAGCGCCGCCAGCCTGGCCGAGATGCGCTCCGACGCCAGCGTCGCTGCGCCCGCCGGCCGAAGGCTGCCGGATAGCAGTTTCACCGACCGACTGATTCTCGACGTGAGCGGAAGGCACGTGGAGCTCATCGAGGTCGGACCTGGGCATTCAGCCGGCGACGTAGTCGTGCATGTGCGTGACCGCCGCGTCGTCTTCGTCGGTGATCTGCTCTCCGTCGGTAGTACGCCGGTGGCGTGGCACGGGCCGATCAGCAACGTGCTCGCCGCGCTCGATCTGGTGCTGGAGTGGGCTCCGCAGGTCGTGGTCGCCGGGCACGGTCCGGTCGCGAAGTGTCGTGACGTGCGGGCTGCGCGGGACTACTGGAGCTGGGTGGCCAGCGAATCACGGGAGCTCTGCGCTGGCGGGCATGACCCGGTACACGCAGCACGACTGATGAGTCGCTCGGCCGAGTTCGAACGGTGGCGGCAGTGGGACCAGCCCGAGCGGCTGGTCGGCAACGTGCTCACCGCCTACCGCGAACTGCGGGTCCTGCCCAATGGGGCGGCCTAGAATCACCCGTTAATTGTTGACGAAATGCGAGAAGGGGCGGACCGAATCGGTCCGCCCCTTCTCACGTCTGCGCGCTTAGCGCTCTACGGTTCCGGCGATGAAGTCGTCGACCGCGCGGCGAGCCTCGTCGTCGTTGTACTGCACCGGCGGGGACTTCATGAAGTACGAGGAGGCCGACAGGATCGGTCCCCCGATGCCCCGGTCGAGGGCGATCTTCGCGGCCCGCAGCGCGTCGATGATGACGCCGGCCGAGTTCGGCGAGTCCCAGACCTCGAGCTTGTACTCAAGGCTCAGCGGCACGTCACCGAACGCCTTGCCCTCCAGGCGGACGAAGGCCCACTTGCGGTCATCGAGCCAGGCAACGTAGTCCGACGGACCGATGTGGACATTGTCGGCACCGAGGTCGCGGTCGATCTGCGACGTGACCGACTGCGTCTTGGAGATCTTCTTCGACTCGAGACGGTCGCGCTCCAGCATGTTCTTGAAGTCCATGTTTCCACCGACGTTCAGCTGCATGGTGCGCTGAACCTCGACGCCGCGGTCTTCGAAGAGCTTGGCCAGCACGCGGTGGGTGATGGTGGCACCAACCTGCGACTTGATGTCGTCACCGACGATCGGGACACCGGCCTCTTCGAACTTGGCGGCCCACTCCGGGGTGCCGGCGATGAAGACGGGGAGGGCGTTGACGAAGGCGACCTTGGCGTCGATGGCGCACTGGGCGTAGAACTTCGCGGCCGCCTCGGAACCAACCGGGAGGTAGCAGATCAGGACGTCGACCTTGGCCTCGCGAAGCGCGGCGACGACATCGACGGGCGCTTCGTCCGACTCTTCGATCGTCTCGCGGTAGTACTTGCCGAGACCATCGAGGGTGTGGCCGCGCTGCACCGGAATGTCGAGTGGCGGGACGTCGCAGATCTTGATCGTGTTGTTCTCACTGGCGACGATCGCCTCGGAGAGGTCGCGGTTGACCTTCTTCGCGTCCACGTCGAACGCGGCGACGAAGTCGATGTCACTGACGTGGTACGGACCGAACTTGACGTGCATCAAGCCGGGAACCTTGCCCGCCGGGTCGGCGTCCTTGTAGTAATGCACGCCCTGGACCAGGGATGCTGCACAGTTGCCGACGCCAACAATGGCGACGCGAATTCTGCCGCCGGTCGCGTTATGCGAGACCATCAGCGGTCCTCCTTCGGATTGGTGATTCTCTGGGTTGATGTACTGCTGGACTTCTCGTTCTCAATCAGTTCGTTCAGCCAACGGACCTCACGGTCCACCGACTCCAAGCCGTGCTCCTGCAGTTCTAGGGTGTAGCGGTCGAGACGCTCTCGCGTGCGAGCCAGGGCACTCTTCATCCCGTCCCGCTGCTCCTCGACCCGACGACGCCGGCCCTCCAGGATTTGCATCCGGATCTCCGACCTCGTCTGGGCGAAGAACGCCAGCCGGGCGCCGAATCCCTCGTCGTCGAAGGCGTCGGGGCCGACCTCGCTGAGCAGCTCAGCCAGGCGTTCCTTACCCTCGGCGGTGAGCATGTAGACGCGCTTGCCGCGCCGTGCCCGCCCGCCGGCACCCGTCGTCGGCGTGACCTCTTCTTCGGTGGTCCAGCCAGCTTCGGAGAGCTTGCGCAGGGTCGGGTAGAGCGAGCCGTAGGAGAACGCGCGAAACGTCCCCAGCAGACCGGAGAGTCGTTTGCGAAGCTCGTATCCGTGCATCGGGCTCTCGTTCAACAGGCCCAGGATCGCGATCTCCAGCAACTGACTCACCCCCATCGGCGTACTCGTCCCCGGTGCCATCGCGTCCGAACAAAATCGGAAGTTCAGGTGTCAACGGATGTGACGGCCTGATGTATCACCGCGATAGCTTGATGTATCAGCACGATACATCACGTTCGGGCAGCAGATGACCAACCGATAGCTATGAGTTGAACAACAGGACTACGCCGCCCTCGATCGGGCGGCGTCAGCAGCAGACGGGTTCGCCTATTCGCTGAAGGCCTGACGGACGCTCTGAATGGCGGCGTCGATGTCGGTTCCGGTGTTCTTCTCGGCCATGGCGCGGGCCTCGATGCGGGCGTCCTTGGGCAGGATCGGGAAGATCCCGGGCGGCGGCGAGATCTCGACCTCCATGCCGGCGGAGATGTAGAGACCACCCATGCCGCTCCAGAGCAGCGCGGAGAGGTATTCGGAGAGCTCGTCCCGCGACATCGAATCGCGGTGCTCGAGCCACCAGTCGCCAGCGCTGCGGATGAAACCGACGATGGCCACACCCCAGGGACGGGCCCGGATCGGGTCCAGACCGCTGATCTTCATGTAGAACGCGATCTGCATGCTGACGAGTTCGCCGATGATGCTCGGGTAGTCGAGGACCCGGCGCCGCTCGTCGCGCGGCGACAGGGCCTCGCTGTTCTGGGCCACCCGCATCATCACGAAGCGGTACACCTCGGGGCGTTCGTCGATCTCGGTGAGGAATGCATTGACCCCGGCCGCCAGCGTGTCGCGGGGCAGGGTGACGCCCTCCAGGGCCGCCACCAGGCCTTCGATGAGGTGCGTCGCGGCCTGCTCAGCCACTGCCTGGTGCAGGTCGGCCTTGTCGCTGAAGTAGCGATAGATCACAGTTTTGCTCGTCTTGGCGGTGGCCGCGATCTGGTCCATACCGACGTTGGCGCCGTACTCGATGACGGCATCGGTGGCCGCGTCGATCAGTTCCGACCGGCGCGCCTTGCGGTGCTCAGCCCACCGTTCGCGGCGCCCGTCGGTGCGCGCTCCCCCGTGTTTCTTGGCGGAATCGGCCGCTTGCCGATCACCGGGCGGACGGCGCACGCTGGACGTGGCAGCCTCCACGACATCATTGGCGGTGCCGACTGCCGTACCCACTGTGTGGCCGACAACATTGGCGACGCCATCCTGAACTGCTTCGACTATTGCCGCGGCGGGACCCGACGTTGGACGCTTCACGTGTCTCACGGTAGCCGATACTCGCAAACTCAAGTATGTTACCCCCGAGTAACTCTATAAATCAGCAGGCAAGGGAAGGACCAGTTGTGGCCACTGCAAAAGCGCGAAGGGCCGCCATCGTCGGCGGCAATCGCATTCCGTTCGCCCGGTCGAACGGGCCGTACTCACACGCGTCGAACCAAGACATGCTCACGGCCACCATCGACGGACTGGTCGCGCGCTACGGGCTGCAGGGTGAGCGTCTGGGCGAGGTCGCCGCTGGCGCCGTCCTCAAGCACGCCCGCGACTTCAACCTGACCCGGGAGTGTGTCCTCGGCTCGAAGCTGAGCCCGCAGACCCCGGCCTACGACGTGCAGCAGGCCTGCGGCACCGGCCTGGAGACGGCGATCCTCGTCGCCAACAAGATCCGTCTCGGCCAGATCGACTCGGGCATCGCCGGCGGCACCGACACCACCTCGGACGCCCCCCTCGCGCTCTCGGAGGACCTGCGCAAGACGCTGCTCGACGCGAACCGGGCCAAGGGCGTGCCGGCCCAGCTGAAGACGCTGCTCGGCGTCCGTCCGGGCCACCTGGCGCCGGAGCGTCCGGAGAACTCGGAGCCGCGCACCGGCCTGTCGATGGGCGAGCACGCGGCCATCACCGCTGAGCAGTGGGGCATCACCCGCGAAGCACAGGACCAGCTCACCGTCGAGAGCCACCAGAAGCTCGCCGCCGCCTACGATCGCGGATTCTTCGATGACCTGATCACGCCGTTCCGCAAGCTCTCCAAGGACAACAACCTGCGCGGTGACTCGACGGTCGAGAAGCTGGCCAAGCTGAAGCCCGTCTTCGGCAAGGGGCTGGACCACCCGACGATGACGGCCGCCAACTCCACGCCGCTCACCGATGGCGCCTCCGCGGTGCTGCTCTCGACCGACGAGTGGGCCGCTGCGCACAAGCTGCCGGTCTGGGCATACCTCACTGACGCCGAGACCTCGGCGCTTGACTACGTCCACGGTGACATCAAGGACGACGGCCTGCTGATGGCCCCGATCTACGCCGTGCCGCGGCTGCTCGCCCGCAATGGACTGACGCTGCAGGACTTCGATTTCTACGAGATTCACGAGGCGTTCGCCTCGGTCGTCCTGGTCAACTTCGCGGCCTGGGAGGACCCGGCGTTCTGCAAGGAGCGCCTCGGCCTGGACGCGCCGCTCGGCTCGATCGACCGCAGCAAGTTGAACGTCAACGGATCGTCGCTGGCCGCGGGGCACCCCTTCGCGGCAACCGGTGGACGCATCGTCGCGTCGCTGGCCAAGCAACTTCACGAAGCCGGCCCGGGCAAGCGGGGCCTTATCTCAATCTGTGCAGCCGGCGGCCAGGGTGTCGTCGCGATTCTGGAGAGTGCAGCGAAATGAGTGACAAGTACCAGGAGATCGTCAGCGGCGGCGTAGGCAAGACCGTCGCCACCAAGCTCGGCCTGCCGCGTCCGGCGATTCTGCGGCGCTACAAGGCGGGTGCCCCGCTGGTCAACGGTCCGGTGCTCGTCGGCGCGATCGGCGAGGGCGTCAAGGAACTGAGTGACATCCTGCGCGATGCCGGAGCCGACGTGCAGACGGAGGACTCCGACACCGCCAAGTGGGGTGCCCTGGTTCTGGATGCCACGGGGGCCGAGACGCCGGCCGATCTGGCCGGTCTGCAGTCGTTCTTCGGCGGCGCCCTGCGGCGCCTGAAGGGCGGCGGTCGGGTGGTCGTGCTCGGCCGCGTGCCCGACGGTGAAAGCCCGGTGCGCGATGCGGCCCGTCATGGGTTGGACGGCTTCATCCGCTCGCTGGCCAAGGAGGTGCGTGGCGGTGCTACGGCCAACCTGGTGCTGCTCGAGGGTGACGCCTCGCCGGAGTCGGCGCTGCGTTTCTTCCTCTCGGGCCGGTCGGCCTACGTCGACGGTCAGGTCGTCCGTGTCGGTGCCGGGGCCGCTCCGGCGCCGGCCGACTGGAACCAGCCGCTGGCCGGCAAGGTCGCCGTCGTCACCGGGGCCGCCCGCGGTATCGGTGCCGCCATCGCCGAGGTGCTCGCCCGCGATGGAGCAACCGTGATCTGCGCCGACCTTCCGTCGGCCGGTGACAACCTGGCCAAGGTGGCCAACAAGGTTGGCGGGACCACCCTGCAGCTGGACATCTCCGCGCCCGATGCGGCCGAGCGGATGCTCGAACTGGCCAAGGAGCGCTACGGCAAGCTCGACATCGTCATCCACAACGCCGGGATCACCCGCGACAAGCTGCTGGCCAACATGAAGCCCGAGGTCTGGTCGTCGGTGATGGCGGTGAACCTCGAGTCGCAGCTCCGGGTCAACGCGGCCCTGCTGGCCAGTGACGTCTTCAGCGACGACGGGCGGATCGTCTGCCTCGCCTCGACCAGCGGCATCGCCGGCAACCGCGGCCAGACCAACTACGCGGCCAGCAAGGCCGGCGTCATCGGCATGGTCCGCTCCTTCGCGCCGGCCTTCGCCAAGACCGGCGCCACCATCAACGCCATCGCGCCGGGGTTCATCGACACCGACATGACCCACGCAATCCCCTTTGCTACTCGGGAGGTTGCTCGTCGTCTGAACGCTCTGCAGCAGGCCGGCCTGCCGGTGGACGTGGCCGAGACGGCGGCCTGGTTCGCGTCCTCGTCGGCCGGTGGGGTGAACGGCCAGGTCCTTCGGGTCTGCGGCCAGAACCTAGTTGGAGCTTGAGATGTCGCTGCCTGAGATGACGGGTGCCTGAGATGACCGCCACCGTGAAGAACTCCGCGGCCCTGCCGCCGAAGATCCGCGCGCTGAGCGAGTCACCGAAGATGGGTCCGCTCTTCCTGCGGGCCGCGCTCGGTTCGCGTGGCCCGCACGGCAAGACGGCACCGTCGACGGTCTTCACCCTCGACAAGCAGAGCATCGACCCGGCGCACCTGGCCGCCTACCAGAGCGTCTGTGGGTTCGGCGGGCGCGACGAGCTTCCGGTCACCTACCTGCATGTGCTGGCGTTTCCGCTGCAGATGTCGCTGATGGTCGAGCCGGAGTTCCCGTTCCCCGCGCCGGGCACCGTGCACGTCAACAACACGATCAGCCAGCTGCGTCCGGTGACTCTGGACGAGGTGGTGAACCTGCGCGTGCACGCCGAGAACCTGCGGCCGCACGACTCAGGGCGCCAGATCGACCTGGTCTCCGAGGCGTTCGTCGGCGACGAGTTGGTCTGGACGGATCGCAGCACGTACCTGCGCCGGGGTAAGCCGGCCGGTGAGACGGGCGAGAAGTCGACGAGCAAGCCGAAGGTTCGTGCCGCCGAGGACCTGCCCAGCGGGGTTGCCGCGCTGATCAAGGTTCCAGGCGACACCGGTCGGCGCTACGCCGGGGTCTCGGGCGACAGCAACCCGATCCACCTGCACAACCTCACCGCGAAGGCCTTCGGCTTCAAGGGTGCGATCGCGCACGGCATGTGGCTCAAGGCTCGGACGATCGCCTCGCTCGAGGGTCGGCTGGCCGACAGCTTCACGGTTGATGTCGCGTTCAAGACGCCGGTATTCCTGCCGGCCCGAGTGGCGCTTCGGTCGGAGCAGCTCGGCTCCTCGTGGTCGCTGGACGTACGAAACGCGAAGACCGGAAAACCACACCTCACCGGGACGGTCTACTAACTGCCAGTAGTTGCCGCAAAACACGACGCATTACCACGAGAGCCAGCCTGTAGAGCAATATCCACAGGCTGGCTCTCTGGTGTTGTGAGGGACGTTACTGTCGGGTAGTTTGAGCGGTCTGTGGGTGATCCACCTCTCGTGCCTCGGTGAATTTCGGCCAACTCATGAGTAGCGTTGGTGGGAACCAGGCAGACAACGTAGTCGAGTCGGGGGATGGGAACAGATGTTTCAGAAGCGAATCGCAGTCACGAAGCCGGTAGGGATCGTCGCCGTCATCGGCGGGGTTGCGCTGAGTGTGGCCGGGGTGGTCGCCGGGGCGAGTAGTGCCTCCGCGCTGACAACGCTAAATGCCACGGTTCCTACGCACTGCACGATTCCTGTTGCCGGTTCAGAGCCGTACGTCGCCAGCGTCAAGGCTGACATCCCAGCGACGGCCAAGGTCGGGGACCAGGTCACCCTGCAGAACTTCTCCATCAGCATCAGGCTGAACGTCGCGACCACCGACGCGCTGCAGATTCTCGGTGCCACCACACTCCAGGGCACGATCACCGCCGGTGCCTCGCTGACCAACGCCAACCCGCCGAACCTCTCCATCACAGCAACCGTTCCGACGACGCAGGTTCCGCAGACCCAGGACGCGAACGGTGACGGCCCGGAGTTCTCCATCACCGCCACCGGACCCTCCCCGACTGCGACCCTGACGTCGGTCGGGACGGCCACGCTGACCGCGACGACAGTGGCCGCATTCTTCGACCCGAAGGACGCCGGGGGAACCAGCGTCCTTCCGCTGGGGAAGAGGACCATCCCGTGCACGTACGACTCGGGTGCGAACCTGGTTCTCGGCTCGATCCCGGTTACGGCCGCAGGCCCGGTAGTGACTCCCACGCCGGAGCCGACCGCTACCCCGGCTCCCACAGCCACCCCCGCCCCGACGGCGACACCGGAGCCCACCGCGACCCCGGAGCCCACCGCTACCCCGGCACCGACGGCCACGCCGGAGCCAGGCGCGACCGCGACGCCAGAGCCGGTTGCAACCGCAACGCCGGAGCCGACCGCTACCCCGGCACCGACGGCCACCCCTGAGCCGGTCGCCACCGCGACGCCTGAGCCGGTCGCCACTGCTACTCCCGAGCCGGTCGCGACCGCAACGCCTGAGCCGGTTGCCACCGCAACGCCTGAGCCGGTTGCCACCGCCACCCCGCTTCCCACCGCCACGCCGGTTCCTCCGGTAGTCGGCGCCACCGACGCCTCCGGCTCGCCAGTGGCTAACGGCTCAACGCTGGTGCCTGGCCAGGCGGTGACCATCCACCTCAGCGGCGGCGCTCCGAACACGAGCATGGACGTCGTCCTCCACTCGACCCCGCAGAACCTCGGCACCACGACCACCGACGCGTCCGGGAACATCACGTACCCGTTCACCGTGCCGACCGGCCTCGCGGCGGGTGCGCACAAGGTGGTCTTCACCGGCGGGGGCACGAGTGCCGAGTTCGACTTCGTGGTCGCGACCGACGCCTCGGCCGTGGATCCGCTAGTGGTTACCCAGGTGCCGGCTGACACGAACCTGGCCAGCACCGGATACGACTCGCGGCCCGAGGTCTACGGCGGCGTTGCGCTCGTCATCGGCGGGATTTTCCTGCTGGTGTACAGCCAGCGGCGACGTACCGCGACGCCTGCTCACGACGCCGGGGCCAACTACTTCTCCGGTTGGTTCGACAACCTCCGGTAAGTCCCCGCCGGCCTGACGGCCAGCAACTCACGAACAAGGCGCTACAACACATTGCCCGTCGGCTCCGGCCGGCGGGCAATGTGCTGTCTCCAGCCATGCGTCCTGGCTGCGCTGTATACCGTGCCGCGGGCTCGGCGGAGAGTGTGGGCAGCTGCCGTCTCAGATGTCGGCCTAGAACGACGGAAGCCGCCACCCGATCTCTCGGGCGGCGGCTTCCTGGCTTCCTGGTCTCGCCATCACGGGGCAGGCGAGACCACGAACCCCTAAGCGGTCGGGTTGGGCGCCGAAGCGCTCGTTGCCCGCCGCCGTCGACGCGGCGCTGGGATCGCCTCGCCGTCTGTGGGGGCCCCTGACTGACCCGCGCGGGCGGCCGATGCCGCATACGCCGAGTCGAGATGGGCCCGGATGAAAACGCCAACCGCGTGCACCGCGTCCGCCGCTTCGCGAACCATGCCCGCCTGCGTGTGACCGCTGTGCCAGAGCTCGGGAAACTCGCGGTATTCGACGTCGACCCCGCCGGCGCGAGCCGTCTCCACGAAGCGGCGAATCTGCGGCAGCAGCAGCTCGGAGGTGCCGACATGAACCAGCATCGGTGGCAGGCCACTCATGCTGGCGTACATCGGCGCGTAACCCGGGGTCTTGGGATCGGCCTGACCGCGGTAGGCGGCTGCGTTCTTGCGTCCCCAGGCCTGGTTCACCACCAGATCGCGGCTCTTCGTCACGTGCTCGTCGCTCGGATCGGTCCAGGGCGACAGCAGCGCCAGCGCACCCGGAGTCACCCCGTGATCGTCGATGAGGCGGCGCGTGGTGGCCACGGCGAGACCGCCGCCGGCCGAGTCACCGCTGATCGCGATCTGGTCGGGGGCGAAACCGTGGGCCCGGACAATATCCATGAACGCGGCCACCGCATCATCGACGGCCGCCGGGTACGGGTGCTCCGGGGCCAGGCGGTAATCCAGCGCGAAGACCACGGCACCACTCTCGCGGGCCAGGAAGGCGGCCAGCGAACGGTGCGTGGTCAGCGAACCGACGGTGTACCCGCCACCGTGCAGGTAGAGGACGGCGCGCGGGCGCTCGGTGGCACCCACAGTGATCCGCTCAGCCGGACGTCCACCGAGCGTCAGTCGCTCGACCACGCTCCCGGAGGGAAGCGGCTGACTGGCGCCGGTGAAGTCCAGGATGCGGCGAGACGCGGTGGTGGGCAGCCGGTGATGCAGGGTGAACCAGTACATCGGCTTGAGCGAGGCGACGACCGCGCCCCGAGGCAGGTAACGAGGCTTCATCTATTCGCCGTCGGCGACGCTGGTCGCCACCTTGGGTGCGGACGCGTTCTGGGTGCCGAGCTGTTGGGTGGGCAGCTTCTGGGTGGGCACCTTGCGCTGCGGCATCGTCTTGCGGGCGTAGCGAGCACCGAAGCGCTGGTAGCCCGAGCCGACGGTACGGACCAGCAGGTCGAGGACCTTGGCGTCCGGGCCGACGAGGACCCGAGCCCGGCCGCGCTCGGAGGCCCGCAGGATGATCTTGGCCGCGGCCTCCGGTGAGGTGATGGCCAGCTTCTTGTCGAAGATCTTCCCGAGCACTGCCGCGTCCAGCCCGTCGACCGCGCCGGCATTGCGAGCGATCGCGGTCTTGATGCCACCGGGGTGCACGCAGGTCACCTTCACCGGGTGGCCCTGCACCAGCATCTCCTGACGCAGCGCCTCGGTGAAGCCACGGACTGCGAACTTCGCGGCGTTGTAGGCGCCCTGGCCCGGCACCGAGAGGATGCCGAAGAGCGAGGAGACGTTGACCAGCCGGCCGTCACCCGAGGCGATGAGGTGCGGCAGGAACGCCTTCGTGCCGTTGACGACGCCCCAGAAGTCGACGTTGATGACGCGCTCGATCTGATCGAACGTCATGTCTTTGATGTCGCCGGTGAAGGCGATGCCGGCGTTGTTGATGACGAGTTCGACGGAACCGTACTCGGCCACGACGGCGTCGGCGTAGGCGAAGAAGGCCGCCCGATCGGTGACGTCAAGACGGTCGGACTTCACCGGTGCCCCGAGCGCCCGAGCCTTGGCCGCCGTCTCCTCAAGGCCAGCGGCGTCGACGTCGCTGATGGCGAGCTTGGCGCCGCGCCGCGCCAGGTCGAGCGCGAGCGCCCGTCCGATGCCTGATCCCGCGCCGGTGATGACCGCGACTCTGCCGCTGAATGTCATGAAGCATCCTTCACTGAGGTGAGCGCACGACGGTCGTTGTGCGCGGTGCTGCGATAGGCCGCGAGGTCGAAGTTGCGGGTGATGGCCCGGAAACTAAAGGTGAAACTCGACCAGAGCGTGGTGTTGTTGCCGTGGGCGTCGAGGTACCAGCTGGCGCAGCCGCCGGTGGTCCAGACGCTCTTGCTCATCTTCTTCTGCACTGACTTGTTGAAGGCGTCCTGCTTGTCCTTGCGGACCTCGACGGTGGCCAGGTCATGCTTGCGCATGGTGTCCAGGGCCGAGAGCAGGTAGTTGATCTGGGACTCGATCATGTAGACCATCGAGCTGTGCCCAAGACCGGTGTTCGGGCCAACCAGGAAGAAAAGATTGGGGAATCCGGCGACCGCCGTGCCCTTGTAGGCCTGCTGACCGCTGGTGCGCCACACCTCGCCGAGGGTGGTGCCGTCCGGGCCCTTGACGGCGTCGGCGATCGGCGGGTCGGTGACGTGGAAGCCGGTGGCCAGGATGATCGCGTCGACCTCGCGGACGGTGCCGTCGCGGCTGACGATCGCGTTCGGACGGACCTCGGCGATGCCGTCGGTGATGAGCTCGACGTTCTCCCGCTGCAGGGCCGGGTACCAGGTGTTCGAGATCAGGATGCGCTTGCAACCGATCTGCCAGGTCGGGGTCACCTTCTTACGCAGGTCGGCGTTCTTGACCTGGCGGGCGATGTGACGCTCGGCGATGCGCTGCGGGACGTTGAGAAGCTTCGGGTTCTTGGCCATGCCGAGCACGATCAACTCGCGGGCCCAGTAGATCGACGAGCGGGCGATGCGCTGGGTGATCGGGAGGCGCTTGAACATCTGCCGCTCGACTGAGGAGTACGGACGGTCGCTGCGCGGCATGATCCACGGGGCGGTGCGCTGGTAGACGTCCAACCGGCCGGCGACCTTGGCCACCTCGGGGACGATCTGGATGGCCGAGGCGCCGGTGCCGATGACGGCGACGCGCTTCCCTTCGAGGCTGATGTCGTGGTTCCAGCGCGCGGAGTGGAAGAAGTCTCCAGTGAACGTCTCGATGCCCTTGATGTCGGGCAGGGACGGCTCGCAGAGCGCTCCGCTGGCACTCACCAGGACGTCGGCGGTGAAGGTTCCGTTGGAGGTCTCAACGATCCAGGTGTTCGTCTCGGAGTCCCAGTTGCTGGAGTTCACCTCGGTGTTGAAGAGCATGTTGTTCAGGACGCGGTACTTCTTGGCCGTCGCGCGCAGGTACTGCTGGATCTCCGGCTGCGGCGAGAAGGAGCGGCTCCAGTTCGGGTTCAGCTCGAACGAGAAGGAGTAGAGGTGCGATGGGACGTCGCAGGCCGCGCCCGGGTAGGTGTTGTCACGCCAGGTGCCGCCGACCTCGCTGCCCCGCTCGATGACGAGGTAGTCGCGGTCACCGCGCTGGGTGAGGCGGATCGCGGTGCCGAGCCCCGCAAAGCCGCTGCCGACGATGAGCACGCGCACGTGGCGCGGGGTGGTGGCCGGGTCTGCGGCCAGCTGCGAGTGTGCGGTCATGGAGGTAGAGTAATACCGCCATTGAACGTCAGTCAATAGTTAATGACAGATCGTCAGTAAGAGAGTTAGGGTGTGCCGGTGACGACGGTGAAGCGGGTGCGACTTGCCCCAGAGGAGCGGCGAGCTCAGCTCATCGCCCTCGGGCTGCAGATGCTTGCCACGCGTCCGCTGGAGGAGCTCTCGGTCGAGGAACTGGCCGATCAGGCCGGCATCTCGCGGGGGCTGCTCTTTCACTACTTCAGCTCCAAGCAGGAGTTCCATTTGGCCGTGGCCACCGAGGCGGCCCGCCAGATGCTCGAACTGACGGCGCCGGACCCGGCCCTGCCCGCTGACCAGCGCCTCGTCTTCTCGCTGGGCAAGATGATCGACTACGTCACCGAGAACTCCGACACCTACATCTCCCTTGTCCGCGGTGCCGCCAGCGGAGACGCGGAACTGCGGGCCCTCTTCGACGCGACCCGTTCGGCGCACGCCAACCGAATCCTGAACTCGGCGCCCGAGTTCGGAGTCACAGCGACGGCGGAGGTCGAACTCGCGGTGCATGGTTGGGTCGCCTTCGCCGAGGAGGTCATCGTCCGCTGGCTTCGCGCCGGGCGCCCCAACACCACCTCCCGCGAGCAGTTGATGCAACTACTGGCCAACGCCCTCTTCGCCCTCGCCGGCGCAGCCGGCGCCGCGGCCGACGTCGAAGGCTGAGGTCACCAAAGGGCCGCATCGTAGGTAAACAGGGGATGAAGTTAGCGACCCGGAACGGGACGAATCCGTGATGTAGCCGGGACTATCTGTAGATGGCCACCGACTTGGATCCACCGGGAGGGGTCGACCAACCGAGCTATCTACCGCTGGCCCGTAGCCGCAGTGCAACTTTCGCGCTCCTGACTGGAATCGGCATCGCGGAGGGGATCGCGCAGGGAGCGATTTCGGGGAGCGTCGCGGCTGGCGTTGTGCAGGGCTTGGCCGCCGGGCTGGCCTGCGGCTTGGCGTCCATGTTCGTTACCGGCTGGCGGATGCGTCGATTGGGTCGGCTGACATCTCGCGAGCGTCGCACTGTAGTCGGGGCGTTCAACAGTTGGACCTCCCCGGACGATCCGCGGCTCGCTCGGGCAATGCTCGAGTACGTCGCGATGACCCGGACTGACGCCCGTCGCCGCATGCTGAACCCGTCGACCGTGGCCGTCTCGGTGATCGGCGCCGC
This sequence comes from Frankineae bacterium MT45, assembly GCA_900100325.1. Taxonomy (NCBI): domain Bacteria; kingdom Bacillati; phylum Actinomycetota; class Actinomycetes; order Frankiales; species Frankineae bacterium MT45. The sequence goes on along the minus strand of LT629697.1, from coordinate 394,529 downwards.
TCTCATCGTCACCGCGACAGTCAGCCACGCCCCGCTGGTCTTCGCCATCGCCGCCGGTGTCGTCGGCGTGTGGCAGGGAGAGCTCCAACTCCCCTGGCGGGAGGAGAAGCAGGAGCGCATCCAGATCGCGGCGCACTTCGCCGAACGTCGCGCGCGGGAGGTGCTCGGTCTGCCCCTGAGCGACGAGCCCAGCGCCCCGGCGATCGCGTACGACTCGCACGCGCGGGCCCGATCGTTCGGTGTCTTTGTTGTAGGTCTCCTCGCGGCGACTCTGGTCGGCTTCCAGGTGCTGTCTCAGGTCCCGCTGGTTCTCCGAGCGGTGCAGGAACCTCCTTCGGTTCTGGACGCCGATCCTGTCCAGGCCGGCTACCGCAGAGTCGGTCTGGCCAGCGGCGAGACGTTCTGGGCCCGGCTCGCCGACCCGAACACGCTTCTCTTCCTAGCAAGTGGGCGGGCCGACGCGGCGTGCCGTGATCAGCTGAACTTCTCGCCGCAGCATCTACTCCCGGTAAGCCCATTCGACATATGCCGAATCGGCGAGCATCGACACGGCACCGTCCTTGCCTGGCTCACCGCCGATTCGGCGGCCAGCCGAGCCCGGGTCATCCTCAGCGACGGGACGACCCGCGTTGGACAGGACGCCATCGTCGATCTTGGCAGCGTGCTACCGGGAGCCCGCCTCTTCGTCTTCATCTTCGCCAAGGACGGCGTCACCGGAGACATCGAGTACCGGTAGTCGCATCGCCGGGCGCGGCCCGGCCTATCTCACGCGGCCGGAGTGTGAACAGTGAAGAAGACGTAGGTCGTTCCGGGTACGTCGTCCCGGTTCCAATTCGCGTTCAGGAAGATCCCTACCGCGGTGCCGGCCGGCAGGCTGCATGTGTGCCAGGAGGTCGCCGAAGCCGCGAGGCTCGACGTGACATCTGAGAGCGTGGTGCCGACCGTGTAGGAGAGCAGCGTTCCGCCGGCGGTGGGAGTTGCCGGGCGGGTCCAGCTCAGGGTGAGGCAGTGATCCGTTCCGAACGCCGCCGTCACCGAGGTGGGCTCGCCGGTCGGACCCGCAGGCGTGGTCGTGCTGAGGGTCGACACTGGGCCTGGTGTGTAGCCGTTGTACGGGGCGACGCTCCAGGTGAAGGTGGTGGCGGCCGTCAGGTGGCAGAACTCCGCCGTGTTGCTGCTCCACGGCACGGTCACATTCGCCCCGGCGCCACTGATCTGCACCGTCGTCGGTAGCGCACCGGTAGCGGGTGCCGCGTAGCTGAAGTGGACGCAGAATTCGGTCGTCTTGGCCGAGGAGTTGTAGGTGCCGTACGCCTCGGCCCGCACAGACGACAGCGCGCCGGGTGCCGGTTGGGGGGTCACCGCGGAGCCGCGGAGGGTGGAACTGACGGCTCCCCCAGGGGCGAGGGCCCAGGCCTCCGGCGTGTACGCGACCCCAGGCGTGAGTCCGGTGACGGTGACCGTGCCGCCGGCGCCGAGGGCGGCCGCCGTTACGTTCGTTCCCTGCGGACTGAGGCCGGAGCCTGCCGGTGGAACCAGCGCGACGCGGTAGCCGGTGGGTGCCGGTGCAGACCAACCCGAGTACGACGGCGACGGGGTGAGCGTGAAGGAGAAGGAGCTTGCGGTCGAGGCAAGCGGTGTCAGCGCGCCAGGCCGGACTGGAGCCCGGTTCGCGATCGGATCGGCCGCAGCGAGCGTGGTGGTCGCCGGGCGCTGCTGTGTCGGGTACTTCGCGAAGACACTGTCGACCCAGGCCTTGACGTCGGCGACGGAACCACAGTGCCCGGCGAACTGCGCGGTCGACTGGCCGAACGCGACCCCGGCGTAGACGAGCACGTTGGCCAGGATCGGCGCGGAGTTCCAGTTCGGATACCAGTACGACGCTCCGCCGCTGTCGCCTCCGATCGCGGTGATCGCCTGAGACGGATCGGTGACGGAGGCACCGCTCGTGTCACTCCAAGCCGCCTTGATGTAACCGGTGAACCCCCCCTCGCCGGCCGAGAGGGCGTAGCCCGGCAACCCGACATCGAGACTGGGTAGCGGGTCGGTGAGCAGCGTCGGGAAGCCACCGGCCGGCCCGGCGATCGGCGTCGCCAGGTGCGAGATCGAGATGTCCGGACCTCCGGCCGCGGTCGAGCAGTCGTAGCCGCCGGCGGTGTTGCTTGACCCGGGTGCGGCATAGGTGGCGTCGATCGTGGCCGTACCGAGAGCGTTGGTGAAGGTGTCGCCGACCGGTAGGGCGTTGTGGTGCGCGGTGACGATCCACTGCGGCGCAACCTGGGAGCCGGAGGCGCCCAGAGTCTTGCCGTCGGTGGGAATGCCGGCCAGCTTCCAGGCGTCCACGGCACGAGTGCTGCCTGGGTAGGGCGGAACGGGCGTCGTGGTCGTGTTCACGGCGCCGGGGCCCTCCACCGCGTCGGCGGCCTGAGGGGCCGCGGCGTACGCAGTGACCGCGAGCGCCGCGACCAGGGTGGGGATACCGATCTTCCGGGTGAGCCGCTTTGCGGTCGCTGTCATCGCAGTTCCGTCCTTCGGGAGAGTTATTGCCACTCTGGCAGGAAGGATCCTGGCACACCACTGCCATAGTGGCAATAACTCCGTCGAAGAAATTCGGGGGTGATCAGTCGAGGCCGATCACACGCTCCCAGGCGGTGCTCAGCGTGTCGACGACGCGGTCCAGCTCGGCGTCCGTCGCGGTTGCGGAGATACCCAACAAAGTGTGGACGTTCATCGTCACCAGAACCTGGGCGAGCTCCGTCGCCCTCGCTTTGAGCTGCTTCGGTCCAAGGAGCTCGATGGCTCGGGCGCCGGCGTCAATCACCGGCTGGGTCAGTTGACTGCGTACCGCAACCAGATCCGGGTCGTCATTGCCCGCCCAGAAGACTGCGCGCAGCACAGCGTTGTGTTCCCGATAGGTGCGGGCCGCGCTCGCCAGAGCGGCCCGTCCTGCAGCGCGCGGGTCGGTGGAGCGACTCCACTCCAGGATGGCCGCATCGGCATCGATTCGCAGTGGTCGAACCAGGGCCGTGATCACCTCGCTGCGATCGCGGAAGTAGACGTAGAACGACTTCCGGGAGAGGGTCGTGCGCTCCATGATCGCCAGCACGGTGACCTCAGCGGCCGGACGCTCGCGGAGTAAGGACTCTGCAGCCTCGATGATCTCTCGTCGGGCTTCGTCGGGAGAGCGTCTGCGTCGTTCGGTCACCGTCGAAGTATCACCCGTGTACGCTAATGCCACACTGGCAATAACGATCGGGAGGCATCATGAACTGGACGAGCCGAGGTTCGGCGCTGCGTTGGTATGCGGTGTTGATCGCTACTTTCTTCGCGATCCGAGCGGTGACAACCCTCGTGCACGGCGCCTCCTTCGCGACGCCGGGGACGGGTTGGCGTTCGCTCTTCCAGCTCCTCGCGGTGGCTCTGCTGGTGACGGGACTGCTCAGGCCGGAATGGCTGCGAGCCTGCGTCACGGCGGTAGGCGCGCTCTACGCCACCGCCACCATCCTCGAGCTCACTCACTCAGACGACCTGCTCGGACTCATCCCTGTTGACATGCGTGACCGCCTCGTCCACCCGCTGGTCGCAGTGCTCGCACTCGTCGTCCTGGCCATCTCCCGCCCGATGCCGGCCCGCGACATCTGACCGAGACTTGGAGAACGCGCCGTCCCGAGCCGCGGCAAAGTCGTAAGGGAGCGGCAGAGGTCGTAAGGGATCAGTAATGGTCTGTGGCGTCGATTCCTGCGGCGCCTCACAGTGAATCGGCGCAGTATCGGAGGATGACCGCTGCGGTGAACCCCGGCCCACCGCGGTGGGCCCGCTGGAGCATCGGAGCTCTCTTCGGGCTGCTGAGCGCCGGTGTCGGCATCGGGGTTGGCGAGTTCGTCGCGGCCTTCGTGCGCCCCGCCGCCTCGCCCATCATCGTCGTCGGCAACCGCACCATTCTGCTGACGCCGGAGTCGGTGAAGCGCTGGGCGATCCACGAGTTCGGAACCAACGACAAGTCGACGCTCCTCACTGGCATCTACGCCGGCATCGCGATCCTGGCCATGCTCCTCGGCCTGCTGTCGCTGCGCCGGCGCATCTACGGCGTCATCGGCTTCGCCATCTTCGGTGTCCTCGGCGTCTATGCCGCCCTCACCACCAACGCGCACCGTCCCGGCGACGCGGTACCGGCCATCTGTGCCGCCCTGGCCGGCATGGTGACTATCTGGTTCCTCTTCTCGACGATCGCCAGCGCGCCGGCGGACGGTGAGGCGGGCACCACCGACGGATTGGTCGCCGACCGTCGCCTCTTCCTGCAGGGCACCCTGGTCGCGGCCGGCGTCGCGCTCATCGGCGGTCTCGGCGGACGGGCCCTGCAGCGCAGCCGCTTCAACGCCTCAGCCGCCCGGGCCGCGATCACCCTCCCGCCCCCGGCGAGTGAGGCGGCCACGCCCGTGCCGGCGACGGCGGCCGATCTCGGCGTCAACGCCAACGCCGCCACCTACGACCTGGGCAAGAGCGGCGTCCCGTTCCTGATCCCGTCCAAGGACTTCTACCGGATCGACACCGCGCTCTCGGTACCGCAGATCGACCCGGCGAAGTGGCGGCTGCACCTTCACGGCCTGGTGGACCGCGAGATCACCCTCAGCTATAACGACCTGCTGGCCCGCCCCCTCATCGAGCGCTGGATCACCCTCACCTGCGTCTCCAACGAGGTCGGCGGGAATCTGATCGGCAACACCAAGTTCCGCGGCGCGCGGCTGGCTGACCTGCTCCGCGAGGCCGGCGTGCACCCACAGGCCGACCAGCTCATCGCCCGCTCGAGTGACGGGATGACGATCGGCTCACCCACCGCCGTCGTCATGGACGGCCGCGACGCCATGCTGGCGGTCGGGATGAACGGCGAGCCGCTGCCGACCGAACACGGGTTCCCAGTGCGGATGGTGGTCCCCGGACTCTACGGGTACGTCTCGGCCTGCAAGTGGATCGTCGATCTGGAGGCGACGACCTTCGCCGCTGAGCAGGCCTACTGGGTGCAGGGCGGCTGGGCGCAGCAGGGGCCGATCCTGCTCTCCTCCCGCATCGACACCCCATCGCCGAACCAGGTGGTGGCGGTTGGCGCGACCGTCGCCGTGGCCGGGGTGGCCTGGGACCAGCACGTCGGGGTCTCCAAGGTCGAGGTGCAGGTCGACGACTCGCCCTGGCAGAGTGCCCGGCTGGCCGGCGTCCCGTCCGTCGACACCTGGCGGCAGTGGGTCTACCCGTGGACGGTCACCGGCACCGGCCCGCACACCCTGCGCGTCCGCGCGACCGATGCCAGCGGCAAGGTGCAGACGAGCGATCGGGCCGAGCCCTATCCGTCGGGGGCGACCGGCCTACACACGGTGACGGTGCGGGCCCGGTAGCGAGGAGTTCAACTACCCAGACTGCCTGCCGATCAGTGAGGTATGAGTCGTGCCCCGGTAAGCATCGTCGTCCCGGTCTGGAACGCCGTCGAGGTAACGCTGCAGTGCCTGGCCGCGCTGCGCCCGACGCTCGCCCCAGGCGACCAGGTGATCGTCGTCAACGACGGCTCCACCGACTCGACCCCGACGGCACTGGCCGCCCACGGCGACTGGATCGAGGTGGTCACCCACCCGACCAATCTCGGCTTCGCCGCCGCCTGCAACGACGGTGCGGCGGCCGCCCGCCACGAACTGGTCATCTTCCTGAACAACGACACGATCCCGGCCACCGGGTGGATCGAGGACCTCACCGCCCCCTTCGTCGACGAGGCGATCGGCGGTGCCGGGCCGATGAGCAACGCCGTCAGCGGAACCCAGCAGGTGCGCGACGCCAACGGTGCCGCGGTCGTGGACGACACCGCCGCCGCGGTGGTCGCCGAACTCCGCAGCCGGGCCGGGGCCACCTGGAGCGAGGTGTCGCGACTGGTCGGCTTCTGCCTGGCCGTGCGCACCGAGGCGTTCCGTGAGCTCGGCGGCTTCGACCTCTGCTACGGGCAGGGGGGCTACGAGGACGACGATCTCTGCACCCGGATGCTGCTCGCCGGCTGGCGGCTGGTGATGGCCGAGTCGGCGTACGTCTACCACCAGTACCACTCGACGTTCGACGCAAACGGGATCGACTGGTACAGCGTGCAGCAGGGTAACGGCGAGCTCTACCGGGCCAAGCTCGACCGGGCGTACCCGTTGAGCGTGCTGGTGCGCTGCGACGGCGACCAGCTCATGCTGCTGCAGAGCCTGCTGAGCATCCAGCGGTCTCTCGGTGACCGGCGCTACGAGGTGGTCCTGCTGGTCACCGACCCGCAGCCCATCGCCGAACTCCTGGCGGCCCTGGAGGGTGACGTCACCGTGGTCAGCGTGCAGCCGGACGACCTGAGCTTCCGGCGCGGGCAGCACGCGGCGACCGGGCTGCGCCGCATCTCGATGCGGGCCGGCGACGAACTGACCGAGGCCGAGGTTGAGCTGGTGCTCGCGGCTCCGATCGGCACCCAGTTGCAGCCGGCCGCTGCCTGAGATCCGTTCCTTCAGGAATCAGAAATTCGAGAAGGCGCTCTGGAATGCCCCGGCCACCGTCGAGGTGTCGGTGGCGTCATAGAGCTGGCCCTTGGTGGCGTCGGCGTAGGACTGTAGCCCCGCCTTGTCGGCGCCAGTGCCGTAGGCGATCGAGTAGATCTTCACCCCGGCCGTCCCCTTCTGCAGGCTGCTGACGAGCCCGGCCTGATCGTTGTCGGCCGGGTAATCGTTCTTCGCGTTGTTGAGCACCACGATGGCGTTGATGTGTCCGGGCTCCACGTCATCGGTCAGCTGGCTCATCGCCGAGCGGACGGCCGGGATGAGCGTGGAGTCGTTCTTCGGCGTGAGGGTCGAGATCGCCGCGCTGATCTGGCTCTTGTCGATGTCGAAGTGCCCCACCGGCACCAGTTCCTGATACGTCCGGGCCGCGGTCGGCAGGCCCGAGCTGTACTGCCAGAGACCGACTTCATCGGCCCCCGTGAACTCGTCCAGTGCGCTGAGCGCCGCCGATTTGGCCTGCTCCAGCTTGGTCGGCCCGTTCTCGGCGGTGCTGTCACCCATCGAACTGGAGACGTCGATCATCAGCAGCACCCGGGCCGGCTTGCGGAGCAGGCTCCAGGCCGAGCGGAGGGCGGCGATGGTGCTCCCTGATGGCGCCGTCAGAGTGAGGCTGGGGCCCGCCGCTTTCAGGTAGGGGCTGGCGGAGATGGCGGTACCCGGCTGCTTGGTCGGGGTGCGGAAACCGGCGTCGGTGAAGACCCGCTGCTGGGCCGGCATCACCAGGTAGTCGAAGAAGTCCTTCGCCCCGGCCTGACGGTCGTGCGTCGACCAGGTCGCGTTCAGCACCGCGTAGGGGTTGTCGCTGTAGAGCGTCCCGTCCGAGGGGTAGATGGCGACCAGTGGCACGCGCGGCTTCGCGTGCGACCCCGCCGTCGCCGGGTCGCCGCTCGGGTTGCCGGCGTCGTAGTCGAGCACGGACTTCTCGTCGACGGCGAAGGCACTGGCGTAGCTGAGCGGCTTCCCCTCGGCATCGGCCCGCTGCTGGGTGCGCAGGAAGGCGGTCGGATCGTCTCCGTAATTGACGATCGCCTGCTCTAGCGGCGCGACCGTGCTGCGGACGCTGGTCGAGGCCACGCTGCCGGAGCTGAGCGGGGTGGGCGAGCCGGTGGCCGCCGTGAAGGAGGCGATGGTGGCGTTCAGCCCGGACGTCGAATAGTTCGGATTCGCCTTGACGAACGTGAAGGCACCCCACTCCGGGTGCCCCTTGGCTCCCCAGCCGGCCGGGTTCTTGGCCAGTGCGGCCAATTCCCGCCAGCTGATCGGGACGGCCGGCCAGCCGAGCGCGGTGGCCATCGGCTTGGGCATCGCCACCGTGAGGGCGGTGGAGGCGATCGAATCGGCCGTCGACGGCACCAGCGTCGTCGAGTGGTCGGCCTTCGCCGCGTCGTCACCGAAGATCGCCAGCCAGCTGGAGGAGGCGGGGGCCCAGACGTCCGGGGCGTCGCCGCGCTGAACGTTCCACCCGGCGACCAGCTGGGACTCGGCGTCGGCGGAGTCGACCGCGTCGACCTTGATCCCGAAGCACTTGCCGTTGAGCGTCCGCCCGCTGTGGTTGTAGGTGTCGGCGATCTTGGCCAGCAGCGGAGCGGTCTCGGTCGCCGCGGCGACGGTCACCGTGTCGCAGCCGGGCCGCGGCGGGGTGATCGCAGCGATCGGCTCCTTCTTGCTGTGATCTGCGTGGTACTTCAGGCCGGCGAAGGTGCCGAGCCCGATGACCAGGACGGCTAACACGATTTGTTTCTTCGACGGCCGCACGGGTTGGTGCCTCTCTTGTACTGGCGAGTAGATAGGTCAGAGTGCCAGCAAAACCCTGTGACGCATAGCGTTTCGGCGAACTAAGATCGAACCCATGGCCACCACCGTCACCCTCAACCCGCAGCCGCGCAGTGCCGAAGAACGGGCGGCAATTCTCGCCGACCCCGGCTTCGGCCGGTACTTCACCGATCACATGGTTCGCATCGACTGGACCGCTGACGGTGGCTGGGGCGATGTAGAGCTCGTGCCCTACGGTCCGCTGACGCTGGACCCGGCGACGATGGTGCTGCACTACGGGCAGGAGATCTTCGAGGGGCTCAAGGCATACCGCCAGGCCGACGGCTCGATCGCCACGTTCCGCCCGGACGCCAACGCTGCCCGCTTCCGCCGCTCGGCCCGCCGGCTGGCCATGGCTGAGCTACCGGACGAGCTCTTCGTGGAGGCTGTCCGCCTCCTCGTCGAGGCCGACCAGGCCTGGGTCCCGAGCGACGGTGAGGCCGCGCTCTACCTGCGCCCGTTCATGATCGCCACCGAGGTCGGCCTGGGTGTGCGTCCGGCCAATGCCTACACATTCCTGCTCATAGCCTCCCCGGCCGGTGCCTACTTCAAGGGCGGCGTCCAGCCGGTGACGGTCTGGCTCTCCACCGAGTTCACCCGCGCCGCACCGGGCGGTACCGGCGAAGCCAAGTGCGGTGGCAACTACGCCGCCTCGCTGGTGGCCCAGGCCGCCGCGGCTGCGCATGGCTGCGACCAGGTGGTCTGGCTGGACGCTGTGGAGCACCGCTGGGTCGAGGAGATGGGCGGGATGAACCTCTACTTCGTCTACGGCAGTGGGCCCTCGGCGCGCATCGTCACGCCGGCCCTCACCGGCACGCTGCTACCCGGCGTCACCCGCGACTCCCTGCTCAGCCTGGCCGCGCACCTCGGGTACACGGCCGAGGAGGGGAAGATCTCCACCGACGACTGGCAGGCCGGCTGCGCTTCAGGCGCGATCACGGAGGTCTTCGCCTGCGGGACGGCCGCCGTCATCACGCCGGTGGGTGTGGTGAAGAGCGCCGCCGGCGGATGGAGCATCGGCGACGGTACTCCCGGCCCGGTCACCGTGGCGCTGCGCAAGGAGTTGCTGAGCATTCAGACGGGCCACTCGGCCGACGAACACGGCTGGATCCACCAGCTCGTCGCGGCAGGCTGAACGCGTGCCGGAGCAGGGGCTCGCTCGCCGGAACATTCTCATCACCGGGGCCAGCGCGGGCCTTGGCGAGGGGATGGCTCGCCTCTTCGCGGCCGCCGGTCACAACCTGGCCCTGACGGCGCGGCGCCTGGATCGGCTGGAGGCACTGCGCGACGAGTTGTCGGCCCGCCATCCGGGCATCGTCGTCGTCTGCCACCAGTTGGACGTCAATGATCACGATGCGGTCTTCACCGTCTTCGAGAAGGCGGCGGCCGACCTGGGCGGCCTGGACCGGGTCATCGTCAACGCCGGGCTCGGCAAGGGCGGGCGCGTCGGCAGCGGCAAGTTTGCTGCCAACCGGCAGACCGCGGAGACCAACTTCGTGGCCGCGCTCGCCCAGTGCGAGGCGGCGATGACTCACTTCTATGCCCGGAAGTCGGGGCATCTGGTCATCGTCTCATCGATGTCGGCGATGCGGGGCATGCCGGGAGCCGCGACCGTCTACGCCGCCACCAAGTCGGGGATCGCGGCGCTGGGTGAGGGCATTCGCTCGGACCTGCTCGGTCAGAGAGGCCATGACATCGTCGTGACCACGCTCTTCCCGGGGTACATCGAGTCCGAGATGAATGACAAGGTCACCCGCAAGATGCCGCTGATGGTCGACAACGAGACCGGCTGCCGGTCGATGGTGAAGGCGATCCAGCGCGAAGGCGCCACTGCGATCGTGCCGCCCTGGCCGTGGCGGGCGATCGCCGTGATCACCCGCAACGCACCGCTACGGCTCGTCCGCCGCTTCACCTAACTGCTGCTGCTCACGCAGCGAGGTCGAAGGCTTCCACCTCGGCGTGCTGCCGCTGCCGGCGCATGAGGGCGCCGAGGCGACGGGCGAGCAGGATCGCGCCGACACAGCAGGAGAGCTGCAGCACGATGAAGCCGGACGGGACGCCGCTGGCGATGAGCACTCCGGAGAGCGCGGGGCCGATAGCGCAGGCCAGCGTGGTGGATCCGCTGACCATGGCCAGCGTCCGGCCGACCGCGCCGTCGGGGGCGAGTGATGCGGCGAGCGGGTTCAGCACCGGGGCGAGCATCGTCTCACCGACCGAGATGGTGGCCAGGCCGGTGATGAGGGCGACCGACGCCATCCCGTGCAGGAAAAGCGGGACGGCGATGATCAGCCAGCAGCCGATCCAGATCGAGGCGCAAGCGGCCAGCAGGTTGGTCGGGGCGTGCCGCCGGGTCATGCTCACGACCGGGCCGGTGAGGACCGCGACCATGATCGCGTTCACCGCAACCGCGATTCCGATGATCTTGGGCGAGACGTGCATGGCGTTGATCGCGAAGGCCGGTAGCCCCGATTCGTACTGGGCGTAGCAGGCCAGCGTGATGAGCATGGTGACGCCGAGCAGGAGACGCAGGTTGCGGTTGCCGAGCATCGTGCGGTAGCCGGCCGGGGCCTCGACCGCGGACTTCGACGGGACGCGGGTGGTGTGGATGCGGCGCCCGGCGGCATAGACGGTGAGCGCACTGGCGACGGCGGCGACGGCGGCCAGGTAGTAGACGCGGTGCGCCCCGGCCGGGGTATGCAGGTCGATGATCAAGCCGCCGAAGAATCCGCCGACGGCCAGGGTGAGGTTCTGGGTGATGGACTGCCAGGCGAAGACGTCACGGTGTCGACGCTGCGGGGTGCCCGCGAGGAGAAGTACCGAAACCGACGGCTGGGTGAAGGCGACGCCGGCGCCGAGGGCGGCCGCGCTGTACCAGACACCGATCGCCGACGTGCTGAGTCCGAGGGCGAGGACCGACAGCGCCATCACCAGACGGGCGGTGGTGGCTACTCGAACCGGATTGCCACGGTCGGCGGCGGCACCAGCACTGGGTGCGGCCAGCAGCGAGCCGATGGCGAAGGCGATGAAAGTGGCGGCGGCAACCATGCCGCCGAGGTGTCGGGTGGTGCTGATGTCGGAGTAGATGAAGGGGAGCACTGCTCCCCAGCCGCCGGAGGCGAGGGATGAACCGATGAGCAGCACGGCAACTTTGCCGCGGGCGGAGCGCATTTCAAGTCCTGTCTAGTTGTCAAGTTTGATTTCAAACTTCGATTTCGAAGTACACTATCGAAAGTACAGTAGAGCCATGGCCCCGGCAAAGCGAAAATCTGATAGCTCCGCCACAGCCAAGCCGGCCACCCCGTATGCCGAGTTCGAACGGGCCGTCGCCGTCTACACCGCGGCCGGCGGCGAGGAGTCGGTGCAGCGCATTGTGACGGCCATCAGCCGGGTCGGGCGCCGCCTCGACATCTACTACCGGCAGCAGTTCCTCGACCTCGATATCTCCCCTGGCGAGTGGAGCGTGCTCACCTGTCTGGCCGTCGAGGGGCCGGAGGGGCACTCGACGCCGTCGCACCTCGCCGACGTATGCGGTGTCTCGCCATCGACGATGACCCACCGCCTGGACGGGATGGTGGCTCGCGAACTGGTGGCCCGGGAGCCCGACACCAGCAACCGGACGCGGATGCAGGTCACCCTCACGCCCGCCGGCTGGGAGCTCTTCCGGCGAGCCGTCACCGAGGCTGACGTGGTCGAGTCGAACCTGGTTACCCCGCTGGACGACGACGAGCGACGTCAACTGGCCGTTCTGCTGGACAAGATCGTGGCGGGACTCCGCGCTCACTGAAAACGATTGGCGTTCTAGCGAATCTCCGGCGACCGGTGACTATCGATCGACGCCGAATTACTCTTGAAATATACGGAACCGAGCCCGTTGCTTTCGCAGTAAAGTATGCGCTCATCTGAGCAGCGTGCCAGGATCCATCCCCTCGGCTGCACTCTTATGCAGTCTCCTGCAGTGGGAGTCGTGACTCGGCTATTGGCCCAAATACCCAGTAAAACTAGGGCATTCAGTGGCCTGGATCTGTTGTGTTGCCGAGGTCTCAAGAACTCGAGTTGACGGATCCGCCGTATGCCCTTACGTGCGCGGGCCCGCGGCGGACTGGCGCAAATTACCTGGTACCGGGCGTCAGCGAAGCATTTTGTGCGCGTTCCGTAGTTTCCGTCACGATGTGCCACCAGCCGATCAAAGAAGTAGTGCGGTATACGCCCCTGGCAAACGAAAAACAAGATCAACAAGAAGTTTTTGAGGTATTGCCTTAACTTTTTTCTCACGCGACCGATACCACCGATACAGCGGGAAATCGGGCGCTGGCAGCGACGACCAAGTACACGGAAGGTACTGACATGAGAAACGCCAAGGAATCAGGCGACACCAATCGGCGGAGGCGCGGGGCCTTCTTTCTGATCTCCCCGCGTAACCTGCTGCAGCTCTCCAAGACCAAGTTGCTCATGAGTATCGCGGCGCTCCTCGCCGTGGGCTCGCTGGCGGTAGCCGGCACGTGGGCCGCGTGGACCGCGCAGGACGTGAACGGCGGTAACACCTTCACGACCTCGACGATCCTCATCGACGACAACCAGGGTGGTGAGGCTGGCTCGGCGACCGCTACCGGTACCGCGATGTTCAACGTCACCAACCTCTCGCCGGGCTCTGCCGCCACTACCAAGTGCATCGAGGTGGACTACACCGGCACAGCGACGGGCATGACCCTCTCGGGCACCCTCGGTGGCGCCGGTCAGGCCGCCCTGCAGTCGCAGCTGACGATGAACACCGCCGTCTACAACTCGACGGCCGGCGCGGCAGTGACGACCCCTGGGACGAACACCAACAACGGTGCCTGCACCAGCTACCCGGGCGGCACTGACAACAACATGGGAACGCAGGGCGCGACGCTGGCCACCTGGGCCAACGGCACTAACTACACGGCTTCGACGATGAACCACACCTGGTACAAGTTCACCGTCAGTGGCCTGCCCGGTGCCGACACCAACTGCGCCACCTACTGCAACCAGACGATCACGGTCACGCTGACCTGGACCCTCACCGCGACCTGATCGGACCCGCACGATGACTTCCGTTGTGGACGCCCCGCTGGGCGAAGCCGCGCCGACCACCAAGGTCGGCGCGGCTTCGCCGCTGCCTGCGCGCACCCGCGGGCGACACGCCGCCGAAGAGCCGACCCCGGCCGAGGTGGCCGAACCGCACGCGCGGTTCGCGACTGCCGAGCGCACTGCTGAGCCCACCGTCGAACCCGCCGTCGAGGCGCGACCGGACTCGATGTCGCTACTGCAGCGCTTGTCGATCGACCGACCCGACTGGGGCCCGACCACGTTCGGTCCGACGGTCGTCGATGCCGGCAATCTTTCGAGCGTCTCCCGCGCGGAGACGCCTCGGGTGGAGGTCTCCCTCCCCCCGTTGGTTGCGGCGGAAGTCATGCAAGCTGAATTGCCACGGCCAGAGGTCGTGCTGCCTGAGGTCGTCCTGCCTGAGCTCACCGAGCCTGAGGCGTACCTCCCCGAGGCACCGCTCCCCGAGGTCTCGCTGAACCGCGCGGCCGAGATCGCCGCCGAACAGGCCCCGGCCTTCGTCCGTGCGCTGATCGAAGACCCGCAGGTGCAGCAGGAGCTGGCCAACGAGCAGGTCGAACGGGCCATGCTGCGCGCCGCCCCCGAGCAACTCGCCCTGGAATCCAAGGAGCAGGCCCGCTATCGGGCTCGCCACTCGGCACCTCCGTCGCTGGCGGTCCGCCTCAGTCACGTCGGTACCTTCTTCGTCCGCCGGGGCACCAGCATCGCCATCACGGTCGCGCTGCTGGCCACCATCGTCGGCATCCTCGGCTGCTTCGTCGGTGCGGCCATGGGCTACCGCGGCGCCGTGGTCCTCAGTGGATCGATGCGCCCCACGATGCAGGTCGGGGCGCTCGTCATCAGCCGTTCGGTGTCGCCGGAGCAGTTGCATCCCGGTGACCTGGTGACCTTCCGCAGCCCGGCGCTGCACAACCAGAGCGTCACCCACCGCATCGTCTCGATGCACCGGGACGGCGCGACCATGGACTTCGAAACTCGCGGTGACGCCAACAAGGTCAGCGAGCACTGGCAGGTGCCGGTGAACTCCAAGCTCGGCCTCGGCGTCTTTCACGTCAACTATGTCGGGCGCTGGCTCTCAGATCTGGGGTCATCGCTCGGGCGCAGCATCGCCGTCCTCCTCATCGCGGCGGCTGCTCTCACCCTGATCCTGCGGCGCCTCTGGCGGGCCGACGCCGAGAGCGAAGAAGAACTCCGGTGACGGGTCCGCGCTGTTGACCGCCGACTGAGCCCTGAGCGCGGCACTGGGCCTCAGTTGTGGGGATTCTGTGCCGATAAACCGATAGCGAGAACCGGAGACGGACCTCCGGTGAAACCCTCAAGAGACGGATTGGAGTTGAGGTGAGTGGCATGGCGACGGCTCCTGCGTAGCTGGATAGGCGTGCCTGCAGTACTCGCCGGACTCTTCTTCCTCGTCGTTGCCGGCGTCGCCTCGGCGACCCCGACGCCGACCCTCTCCGACGGGACCGTCTCGATGTTCGGTGACAATGACGGCAAGCCGCTCTTCACGGTCAACGACATGTTGGCCGGCCAGCAGAACACCGCCTGCACCGACGTCACCGTAGAGAACGCTGGGCCGGCCGACTCTGTCGCCTTCGCCGGCCAGGAGATCTCCGGCCCGCTGGCCAAGTTCCTCACCGTCACCGTGATCGCTGGACCGGCTGATAGCAGCAGCTGCGCCGACTTCACCGGAACCCAGATCTACCAGGGCCCGCTCACTGGTCTCGCCGTCTCCTCCGACCACCCCGAGAAGGGGGTCGTCACCGGCTGGCTGCCCAAGAGCGCCCCGACCTGGCGATTCCGGATCACCGTCAAGGCCGCCGAGGAGGTGCCGCTCGTCTCGACCGCGCAGGCATCCTTCGCCTGGCACTACGACACGGCCCCGCTGACCGTCCCGGCACCGACTCCGAAGCCGACGGTCCACCCGACGGTCACCCCACGCCCGGCCGCCGTGCCGCCGCACCGCCCGCAGCCGCCGACGGGGAACTCGAACCCTCCCGCGCACCCGGAGAACCCGACGGTCACCCTCGGCCGCCCCGCGCAGCCGTGGCTCAGTAAGGCTGTCTCCACCGCGGGTGCGGTCTCGGCCGCCCTGCTGCGTCACCCGCAGTACCCGTTGATCCTCCTCGCGCTGGCCTTCGCCTTCTTCATCGCTCAGGAGAGCGTCGACCGGCGCGACCCGAAGCTGGCCCTGGCCCCGGTGCGCAACGATGACCTGCGCTTCACCCTGCGCCCGTCGGAGGTGCAGCTGTGAGCGCACTCTCCGCCGGCGCCAAGGGCCTGCGCAGCCAGCAGGCCGACGAGATCGTCCCGCTCTCGGAGCGCGTCCTCGTCCTGATGTCCTTCCGCTTCGTCGCGGCGATCACCATCGGCCTGCTGCAGGTCCTGCTGGTGCCGAACTCGAGCGCCGTCGCCCAGTGGCTCGTCGTGGTGTTGTACCTGCTCACGACCTCGATGCTGAGCGCACCGGTACTCACCGCACGACGTGGCCTGGCTCTGCGGACATTCGGCCTCTCATTGCTGGTCGACGGTGTCTTCCTGCAGGGCGAGCGCATCTTCGGCACGCCGGTCGGCCTCGACATCGTCATCGCCGCTTACCTGGTTGCCGTCTGCCTCCTCGTCTCGTTCCGGACCGGTCTGAAGGTGGCGCTCTGGCACAGCCTGCTCGTCTTCATGATTCGGCAGGCGGCGTTGATCGGGTCGATCTCGCACCCGTCGCTGGAGATCAAGGACCAGTCGGAGGTGCTGGCTTACCTCGCCGTGCTCTGGCTGACCGTCATCGCCACCGCGCAGTTCGCGTCGCTGAACGAGCGGGAACTGCGCCGCCGCCGCTACGACGCTGAATCGTTCCGTCTCTTCGCGGTGAAGTTGGCCGGCGTCGAGCGGGTCAACGACGTTCGTCAACTGCTGCTGCAGTTCTGCCATGACGAGATGGACGTGCGCCGGGCGGCCTGGATCTCCCCGTCTGAGCACGGCTTCACCCTCGACCTCGGTCTTGGCCTCGACGAGAAGGCCGAGCATGAGACGGGTGTCTTCCTCTCCGAGTTGCTCCGCTCCGGTTCGGCCACCGCGCCACCACGGGTCGTCTATCGACTCGGCCCGGACGACAAGTGGCTCGCCTCGCTCTTCCCGGACGCCCGTCGCCTCATCGCACTGCCGATCGCTGCCGTCGAGGGGACCGAATGGGTCGTGCTCGAGCACCAGGGACGCGGCAACCGCCTGGAGCGACGGGTCATCAGCAGCGCTTCGCAGGCCTGTGTGGCGGCCGGTCTCGCCGCCTCCCGTACCGCGATCCTCGCCCAGTTGCGCCGCGCCGCCACCACCGACGGTCTCACCGGTGTGGCCAACCGCCGGACCTTCGACGAGACGGTGGCCAAGCTGCGGGTGACGCCGGAGGCCCTGCCCATCTCGCTCTTCCTGGTCGACATCGACCACTTCAAGTCGGTGAACGACGTGCACGGCCACCAGATGGGTGACACGGTGCTGCAGTCGGTCGCCGGTCTCATCGACAAGAGCGCCCGCCCCGACGATCTGGTGGCTCGCTACGGCGGCGAGGAGTTCGTCGTCATCCTCACCAACACCACGTCGGAGGAGGCCTTCGAGGTGGCCGAGGGGATGCGGATCAAGGTGCACGCCCAAAAGGAGCCGCTGCCGGTTACCATCTCGCTCGGGCTGGCCCAGGCCGATGACGGGGCGGGTCTCGACGACCTGGTGGCGCGAGCCGACGCCGCGCTATACCGGGCCAAGGAGGGCGGCCGGAACCAGGTTGTGGTCGACGTCCCCGCCCGTGCGTTCCCGGCGACGACCGTCAACCTCGGGGAGATCTCCTCCCCGCGGTAGTCGGCTAGCCCGTCGGCCAGCGCTTGAAATTGAGGTGGGCCCGGCTCGGTGTCGGACCGCGCTGACCCTGGTAGCGGGATCCGTAGACGGCCGATCCGTACGGGTGCTCGGCGGCCGAGGAGAGCTTGAAGAGGCAGAGTTGGCCGATCTTCATGCCCGGCCAGAGGGTGATCGGCAGGTTGGCCACGTTCGAGAGTTCCAGCGTGATGTGCCCGCTGAAGCCCGGGTCGATGAAGCCGGCCGTCGAGTGGGTGAGGAGGCCGAGGCGTCCCAGTGAGGACTTCCCCTCCAGCCGCCCGGCCAGATCGTCGGGGAGGGTGACGACCTCCAGCGTGGAGCCGAGGACGAACTCGCCCGGATGAAGCACGAAGGGGTCATCGCCGGCCGGCTCGACGAGGGTGGTGAGCTCGTCCTGCTGCTCGGCCGGGTCGATGTGCGTGTACTGCGAGTTGTTGAAGACCCGGAAGAAGCGGTCCAGACGCACGTCGACGCTGGAGGGCTGGACCAGGCCCTCATCCCAGGGCTCCAGCACCAGGCGCCCGGCGGTCACGGCTGCTTTGATGTCACGATCGCTGAGTAGCACGAGGCTGACCCTATAACGCCCGCGAAATCGGGAACCTGGCAAACACTGGGCTTCGTGTAGCATTTTCCCAGTTCACGAGTGTTCGCGCGTGTCGCGAGCTGTTCGCGGGTGTAGCTCAATGGCAGAGTCTCTGCTTCCCAAGCAGATTGCGCGGGTTCGATTCCCGTCACCCGCTCCACTAGTTACTGAACGGCGTCGGTGTCCGTGACGAAAGCAGATCGCGCAGGCAAGTTCGGTCGGCTCCCCGTCGACGACCAGCTCTCCGTCCTGCGGAGCATGCTCGAGCGGAACACCACGCTCGTTGAGGTCCTCTCCCGGTCCGCTTCGCTGAGCTTGCCGGGTTGGTACCTGACCGCCGGATGCGTCTTTCAAACGGTCTGGAACGTGGTGAGTGGCCGTGACCCTGATCTGGGCATCAAGGACTACGACCTGTTCTACTTCGACGATCGTGACCTGTCTTGGGACGCAGAGGACATAGTCGTCAAGCGGGTCGCCGCTCTGTTCGCCGATCTACCCATAGAAGTAGAGGTTCGCAACGAGGCCCGGGTCCACCTGTGGTACGAGCAGAGGTTCGGCGTCGCTTGCCCTCCGCACACTTCGACGGAGTCCGCGATCGACAGCTTCGCCGCGACTACCTGCTGTCTTGGCGTGCGACTCGCAGCTGACGGCGCCTGGCAGATCTATGCGCCCCACGGCCTGTCGGACGTGTTCAACATGATCCTGCGGCCCAACCCCGTGCTCGCACCAGCGGACGTTTACAGGACGAAGGCAGCCCGATGGTCAGCCGAATGGCCGCAGCTCGTCGTGCTCGATTGGCCCCGTTGACCGAACACCGATCAGCCGGATCGGTTGGGCTGCCGGGCGATCCACTCTCGCGCCTCCTCCACCGCACGGTTGAGCGCGCCGAAGAGTTCGTCGGTGGCCGGGACGACGTTGCTCGCGCCGAGGGTCGCGACCAGACCGGAGCGGGTGAGGATTCGTTCGAGCTCGGGCGTCACCCCGACGATCATCAGCTTGCTGCCGTTGGCCGTCAGCTGTCCGGCTCGCTTCTCGATCTCCCGGACAACTGCGGTGGAGGGCACGTCGGGGAGCGTCCGCAGGCTGAGCAGTACGACCGCCCCGTGGGTGTCGTCGGTACTCGGCCACAGCTCGTCCAGGTGCGGCACCTCGGCGAACAGCCCGACCCCGCCGTAGTACAGCACGGTGACGTCCCGGCTCGGGCACTTCTGCGGAACGGGAATGGTCCGCCAGGAGCCGCCGGGGAGCTTCTCCAGGGCCAGCAGGCTGCTCTGCCGCGCGGCCTGGACGCAGTAGAGGACGAGCGACACGATCGCGCCGATGAGGATCGCGTACTGCAGCGGAAGCTGGGTCGTCGCAGCGAAGGTGATCACCATCGCGACCGTGGAGAGCGGCGCGGTCTTGACGACGAGGATGATGTCGGGCAACCGTCCCATGACGAGCTCGACGCCGATCACCATGATCAACCCACCGATCACCGGCATCGGGATGTGCTCGGCCGCCGAACCCATGACGGCGACCAGCACGATCAGCCAGACGCCGGCGAGGATGCCGGCCCAGCGCGTGCGGGCACCGGCCGACACGGCAACACCCGTTCGCGACAACGACCCGCCGGCCGGAAGAGCACCGAAGGCACTCCCGGCGACGTTGGCCAGTCCCTGGGCGAGAAAGTCCCGCGACGCGTTGGGGCGGGAGCGATCCGGGTTGGGGACGGCGGCTGAAATGCCGGCGGCCTGGGCGAGCGCGACCAGTGCCACCGCCACCGACCCGAGAGCCACGTGCGGGATGGCCGACCAGGCCGGTCCGGTGAGCTTCGGGAGGCTGTTGGGGATGGAGGCGATGTCGCCTACCGTCTCGACGTCAACCTTGGCCAGGTAGACGACCACGCTGACGACCAGCAGCGCTATGAGGGTGGCCAGGGAGGCCACCGGTTTGACGAAGTGGAAGACGCCCCAGACCGCGATCGTCGCCACCGAGACCGCGACCGCCGAGCCGTCCCACGACCCGATGTGTCCGATCGCCTGCAGGAGTTTGCCGACGGTGTTGCCGCTGGTCGGGGCGTAGCCGGTGGCGTCCTTGATCACCCCGGCGATGATCTGGAGGGCGATTCCGGTGGTGAAGCCGGTCATCACCGCGTTCGAGACGAAGTTCATGATCGACCCGCCCCGGGCCAGCCCGAGGACGGCCATCACGACGCCCACGCAGAGGGCGAGTGCCGCGACATTCGCGGGGTCGGAGGGGTCGAGGCCGGCGGACTTCAGCACGCTGTGCGAGGAGAGCGCGATGGCGCTGGTGAGCGTCGTGACCATCAGGACGGTCCGGGCGAAGAAGGAGCCGACGAGCGTCGGAACCATGCCGGCGTAGAGACCGGCGACCGGGTTGAAGCCCCCGATGCTGGCGTAGGCCATCCCCTCCGGGATGGAGAAGAGGCCGGTCACCAATCCCGAGAGCACGTCCCGCCCGCTCGGACGGCCGAGGTTCATCGGTGGCTCAACTCGGTGCTGCCTGCGGGACGTTGGCCGGTGCTTCGATGAGTAGCAGCGGGCGTCGTCGCACGAGTAGCCACACTGGGAGCACCGCGACGCAGAGCATCGGCAATAGGTTCACGTCAGCGACCGTCGCTGCGGCCAGGAAGAGCGCCAACCAGCCGTCGCGCGCCGCGACGATGACCGTGCCGAGCACGCCACAGCTGATGGCGAGCGCTGGCTGCACGGACGGAACGAGATCGTGCGCTGTGAGCCCAACTCCGACGCCGACGAATACCGAGGGGAAGATTCGGCCGCCCCGGAAGCCGCTGCTCGCGGCGACCAGCAGGGCGGTGAGTTTTACCAGGGTGATGAGCAGCGTCTTGCCGGTGGAGTAGTCCGCCGCGTTCGCGGTGAGCTCCTTCATCTCGTCCAGGCCCTTGAAGAGGGAGATGGTGCCGCCGAGCGCGCCCAGCAGCCCAAGCACCAGACCTCCGGCCGTGATCATCAGGACCGGATGGCGGAGAGCGCGAAAAGCGGTATGCGCCAGCGGGAACGCGTAGACGACGGCGAGCATCAGGCCCGCTGCTACGAGCGCGACCGCCGAACCGGTGAAGAGATCGACGACGCGAGGATTGTGGTACGGCGCAACCGACACCGACAGGACCGGTTTACCCAGTAAATCCATGGTGATGCTTCCGGCCGCAGCGGCGACCAGCGGGACGAAGAGGTTGTCCCACAGCTGGCCGTTGCGGTACATCGCGGCCATTTCGGTAACGAGAAGGGCTGCGGCCACCGGCGTGCCGAACATCGCGGCGATCGTCCCCGATACCGCGACCAGCATGCCGAGCTGCGGTGGTGCCTTGGGCAGCAGGCGTCGCATCAGCACCACCGTCAGGGCTACGTTCACGCCGATGATCGGATTCTCCGGGCCGAGGCTCACGCCGCCGGCCAGCGCGAGGACCAGGGCCGCGGCCAGCCCCGGGAGCGTGCCCAGCGGCAGTGGCGCCCCGACGAGCTCGGTGGACGCCGGATCGGGCCCGGCATGGCCCGGGGCGAGCCAGACCACGAGTCCGACCGCTAAGCCGGTGGCGGTGAGGATCGTGATGATCCACCAGGCCGATTCGCCGGAGACTCCGAGGGCCTTCGGGAGGGTCGTCCAGAGGACGTGCTCGAGGCGGTTGGCCAGGGCGCTGAGGGCCACGAGCATGAAGGCGCAGCCGCTCCCGACGAGCGCCGCCGGCAGCACCAGGGGTGCCAGTACCGCGCTCGAGTCGGCGGCCCGGCTGGACTGCGACCTAGCCACAGCAACCTCTGGGACTCATCGTCGGCACCGTCTGAACAATCCGGGATGCGGGCCCGGCTCGCATCACCCCGTCAGAGTGACCAGGCGGTACCGGCCTCAGGCCTCGCCGAGCGCGCTCTGCACCAGCAGGGTGGCCATCAGCTGAGCCTGTTCGGCGGCGTCGCGGTTGTGGTCGAGCCAGGCCGAGATCGAGGCGCCGTCGTAGAGAAAGACGAGCTGCTGGGCCAGTCCGGCCGGATCGGCGGCACCAGCGTCGGTGGCCAGCTCGGTGATGAGCGAGCGCAGCCAGCCGCGGTAGTCGGCCGACGCCTTCTCCTCGCATCCCCCCGGACGTGACTCGACGCTGGCCCCGACGAAGGCGCAGCCCCGGTAGCCGGGACGGGCGAAGCTCTCACCCTGGATCTCGAAGAGGCCGATCAGCTTCGCGCGGGGTGTGTCGAAGCGCGCCGCCAACTCGCGGGTGATGCGGGCCCGCAGGGTGGCCTGACGACCGGCCAGGTACTCGCGGATCAGCTCTTCCTTGCTGCCGAACGTGTTGTACAGCGAGGCCTTGGCGACCCCGGCCCGCTCGATGACCCGGTCGATGCCGACCGTGTGCACGCCCTCCTCATAGAAGAGCTCGTTCGCGGCGGCGAGCAGCCGATCCCGGGCGGAGCCGGGACGCGCATCTGTGACCAGGGCCTTGTTGGGCATGGCTTGACAGTACCAGACAGATCTGTCTACTGTGAAGCCTTGTTAGACAGACCTGTCTACTCAATCGTCAGTACCGCACTGCGAGGAGCCGATCAAAATGACCACGGCCACGCCCACGCCAAACCTCG
This sequence comes from Frankineae bacterium MT45, assembly GCA_900100325.1. Classification (NCBI taxonomy): domain Bacteria; kingdom Bacillati; phylum Actinomycetota; class Actinomycetes; order Frankiales; species Frankineae bacterium MT45. The sequence goes on along the minus strand of LT629697.1, from coordinate 372,045 downwards.
ACCAGGTCGACCCGCTTGACCCGGTGGACCTTGAGGCCATCAACTTCTTCCCTGAGGCCGGCCGCGGCCTGCCCAGCCGTCGCTGGCACCTGCCCAGCCGGGTGGCGTTCTACCTGCAGGCGTCGATCGTGGTGACGTTCCTGGCCGGTTCGAGCGCACCCACCCCGCTGTACTCGCTGTACCAGCGCGAGTGGCACTTCTCCCCGATCACCACCACGGTGGTCTTCGGCATCTACGCGCTGGCGGTGCTGGCCGCACTCCTCACCGTCGGTGCCCTCTCCGATCACGTCGGGCGGCGACCGGTGCTGCTGGTCGCCACCGCGGTCCAGGCGCTCGTCATGCTCGTCTTCGCCACAGCCGATGGAGTTCCGGAGCTGATGCTGGCCCGGATCATCCAGGGGCTCTCGACCGGCGCCGCGGTGGGCGCCGTCGGTGCGGGGATGCTTGACCTGAACAAGGCCAAGGGCACGATCGCGAACTCGGTGGCGGCGCCGATCGGCACCGCGCTCGGCGCGATCGGCTCCGGCCTGCTGGTGCAGTACCTGCCGGCGCCGCTGCACCTGGTCTATCTGGTGCTCGCTGCGACCTTCGTGCTGCAGGGCATCGGCGTCTATCTGATGGCTGAGTCCTCCTCGCCCCGTCCGGGAGCGCTGGCGTCACTGCGGGTGCAGTTGGCCCTGCCGCCCGCGGTGCGGCGACCCTTCGCCCTCGCCGCTCCGGCGCTGATCGCGGCCTGGTCGCTCCCCGGGCTCTACGGCTCGCTCGGCCCGACCCTGGTACGCATGCTGCTCGGGCACAACTCCTTCGTGCTCGGCGGCGCGGCACTCTTCGTGCTGGCCGCGATGGCGGCGCTCACCGTCCTGCTGCTGCGCAATGCCCCGCCGCACCAGGTGATGCTCTTCGGCACGGTCGCTCTCCTGGTCGGTGTCGCGGTCACGCTGCTGGCCATCGGCAACTCCTCGGCGGCCGGGTTCATCGCGGGGACTGCGATCGCCGGGGCCGGCTTCGGCGGTGGCTTCCAGGGTGCGATCCGCAGCATCGTTCCGCTGGCCCGTCCCCACGAACGGGCCGGGGTGCTCTCGCTGGTCTACGTCATCTCCTACCTGGCCATGGGGCTTCCGGCAGTGCTGGCCGGCTTCCTGGTGGTGCACGGCGGTGGCGTTCTGGAGACGGCACGCGAGTACGGACTGGCCGTCATGTTCCTGGCCGCGCTCGCCCTGCTCGGTCTGGCCGTCCCGCGGCGCGCGACGACTTGAGAATTCGGCGGCGGTTGCGTTCTGATAGATCCGGGTAACTCCAGAGCGGCGGTTGCGTCGCCCGGAGTCGCCCGTCGCGGAGGCGAGGATCTGATGGAGGAGAACTTCACGGTCGTGCTGCGGCCGGTGCCGGAGCGGACGCTGCTGAGCGCCGTCCGCTACGTCCGTGAGGAGCAGGCCGGCAGCGTGATGGGGAGCCTGCTGGGACAGCTGCGCGAAGCCGGGCCCGGCCTCCCCGGCGTCGACGGCTGCCCCTTCGCGATCTACCACGGAGAGATCAGCGCCGACAGCGACGGGCCGATGGAGATCGTGCGGCCGATGGCCGATCCCGTGCAGGCCCGGGCGGCGGCCGAGGCGCTCGAAGACGTCCAGGTCCGCACCGAGGCCGCGCATGACGAGGCGTTCGTCGCGCTGACCCTCGCCCAGACGGCGTGGCCGGCCCAGCGCAGCATCCTGGATGTGATCCGGCTGCACATTCACTCGCTCGGACGGGCCGCCGGCGGCCCGGTGCGCCAGGTGATGATCGCCGACTGGCGATACCTGCGCGAGGACGAGCCGGCCTGCCTGCTCAGCCTGCCCCTGCTCGCGTGACGTCGATGGCGTCGGCGGCGTCGTCGGCGGCGACGGCTGGATCGCGACGCGGCGCCGGTCACATAGAGCCCGTGTGGGGCGCCGGCAGGTAGGCGTTCATTGGCCTGTAGAAGGTTCGCCGAGCCTGCCATTGCCCGTTGATGGTTGCGAGAACAACCTTGTTTTCTATGGGCAAACTCACTCGTCGCTGAGGGCCAGGTCACGAAGTTCCGCCCCGCCCGTCCGGGCAGAAGTCGGTAATCGACAGTTAACTGACCGTTGCCGCACTTCTTGGGGAGAAGAGCCGACCATGGAACTAGCAGACTCAACCACTGACGTGTCGCCTGACCAGCTTCGCAGCGACGACCGCGAGATCGAGCAGCTTGAAGCGACTCTCGCCGTCGCGGCGCGAGTGAACCGCCGAGAGCCCAGCCAGGTCGAGCCCGCGGGCTCGGCCACCGTCGACCTGCTCGTCGAGTTGGCCGGCTACGCCGCCGTCATCGCGACCACGATCATCGCCTTCTTCACCATGTACGCCCACATCGGCGACTTCGACGCTGGTGCACCGGCCTTCATCGCCATCGGCGACAAGGCGCTCCTGCTGGCCGGCACGCTGGTCGGCACGTGCATCGGCGGGCTCATCGCCTTCCTGATGCGCCGTGGTCTCAAGGACTACCGCCGGCGCGCGGCCGCCACGCGATATTCCCGATAACTTAGGGGTTTCCTGGCGAAACGGCGGGATCTTGCGCAGAGTCGTCCGGATATTTCCGCGCCCATCCGGGGTCAGTCAGCCAAGATGGTCAGGTGACCGAGAAGCTCGACCGCCCGCCAACTGACCTGGAGGCGCCCGACGCCGCCGCTGACATCGGTGCGGCGCACCGGCTCCATCCGGCCTGGATCGTCGCCGCCGTCGGATTCCTCTCGCTCCTGCTGGCCGCCGGCTTCCGGGCGACACCCGGCGTGCTGCTGGTGCCGCTGCAGAACGAGTTCGGCTGGTCCCGGGCCGCGATCAGCGGCGCCGTCTCGGTGAACCTGGTGCTCTACGGCCTGGCCGGTCCCTTCGCCGCGGCGCTGACCCAGCGCTTCGGTCTGCGCCGCGTGGTCCCCTCGGCGATGGCGCTGATAGCGGCCGGGTCGGCCCTCACCGTTGCCATGACCGCGCTCTGGCAGCTGTACCTCTGCTGGGGAGTGATGGTCGGGGTCGGCACAGGTGCGGTCGCTCCGGTGCTGGCGGCGACCATCGCCAATCGCTGGTTCCAGCAACGACGGGGTCTCGTCCTTGGTGTCCTCACCGCAGGCAGCGCCACCGGGCAGCTCCTCTTCCTGCCGCTCCTCGCGTCTCTGAGTCAGGACGGTGACTGGCGTCGAGCGGCCTGGGCGGTCGCCGGTGCGGCACTGCTCGTGGTGCCACTATCAGCCGTCTTTCTCAAGGAATACCCGGTCGACGTGGGTCGTGCGCCGTACGGGGGAACCGAGTTGGAGCCGCGTCCGGTCGTCACCACGCACCCGATCGCCACCGCCTTCTCAGTGCTCCGACGAGCGACCCGGACGCGGCAGTTCTGGATTCTCTGTGGCACCTTCTTCGTCTGTGGTGCCTCCACCAACGGGCTCATCGCGACCCACTTCATCCCGGCCGCGATGGACCACGACATGCCCGAGACCACGGCGGCCGGAATGCTGGCCGCGATGGGGATTCTCGACGTAGTCGGCACGTCGGCCTCTGGCTGGCTCACCGACCGCTTCGATCCCCGGAAGTTGCTCTTCGCCTACTACGCGCTGCGTGGCTTGTCACTGCTGGCACTGCCCCGCGCGCTGGTCGCCCAGCATCTCTCGCTCGGTGCCTTCGTCGCCTTCTACGGGCTGGACTGGATCGCCACGGTGCCGCCGACGGTGGCGTTGGTGAACCAGACCTTCGGCCGGCACGAGGGAATCGTCGTCTGGGGTTGGATCTTCGCCGCGCACCAGATCGGGGCCGCCATCGCCGCCTTCTCGGCCGGCTGGATTCGCGACGCCTCCGGCAGTTACGGTCCGGCCTTCGTCGGGGCGGGGACCCTCTGTCTGATCGCGGCCGCCGCCGTCTTCACCATCCGGGGTAGCGCCCAGGATCGCTTCGGCGAACGAAGAGAACCACCCGCCAGGGACGGCTCGGGTGGTTCTCTACTGACGGCCGGTTCAGCCGGCTGACGTCTCTCGGTTCTTGCTAGCTGTTGGCGGCGACGAAGGTCGCGATCTCCTCGGCCCGACGAGCGGCCTGAACCAGGTTGGCGTTGATCTCCTGGGTGGCCAGGGTCTGCTGCTCGACTGCGCTCGCGATCGACGTCTGGTTCTCTCCCACCCGGGCCACGACCTGGGCGATGTTGGCGATGGCGTCGATACCGGCCTGGGTGAGGCGCTGCACCTCGGTGATCATCTGGTTGATGCTCTCGGTGGCGACCTGGGTCTGCTTGGAGAGTTCCTTCACCTCACCGGCGACGACGGCGAAGCCCTTGCCGGCCTCGCCAGCCCGAGCGGCCTCGATGGTGGCGTTGAGGGCGAGGAGGTTGGTCTGGCTCGCGACGGCACCGATCGTCTGGACGATGTCGCTGATCTGCATGGAGGCCGCGCCCAGTTCACCCATCGTCTTGCTCGTCGCGGCGACGACTCCGATGGCGGTCTGCACGGTCGCGTTGGCCTCGGCGGCGTTGCGGCCGATCTCGTTGACGCTGGCCACCATCTCCTCAGTGGCACCGGCGACGGTCTGGACCGCCTCGCTGACCTCCTGGGTCTCATTGAGGCGGGCGATGAGGACGCTCTTGCGCTCGTCGTCGGCCTTGCGCCGGGTGATGTCGGCGCAGGCGACGACGTACCCGAGGAGTTCCCCGTGTGCCCCCTGGACAGCGCTGACGTGCATGCCCAGCACGATCGCGTCGAGGGTCATCGTGGCGTTGCGGGAACCACCGGCGGCGGGAGCGGCCGCGTCCATCGCCTCGCGGAAGCGAGCGTTGAACGCGCTGTGGACGTTGCGGCCGACGACCTTCAGGGTCTCCTCGGCCTTGGGGTTCATCCAGATCAGGTTCATCCGGGCGTCGGTGACGATGACGTTGGCCTGCACTGCTTCGAGGACGGCCTGCGAAGTGGCGAGGCTGCCCAGGGGGCCTTCGTCGACGGCGGTGGTGGAGGTCGCCGGTGCTTCGCTACGTAGCTTCATGAACATGTGATTTCTCGATTTCTGCTGGGCATTGCTGGGCGTTGATCTCGAATTGGCGGCAGCGCGGATGCTGCGTCGGGCTACGGAAGGCCTCGGGAGCCGTTGGCCCGGTGCTCCGTGGCGTCGTCGGCCGCGTCAGCGGAGTCAGCCGGCGTCGGCCGATTGAAGGTGACCCGAAGGATCCAGAGCAGGACGGCGCAGATCGGCAGGGCGATCAGGAAATGAATCACCGCTGTCTCGACGCTGATCGTCTGCAGGTAGAGGGCCTGCCAGATCGTCCGGGCGTTCACCAACAGGGCAAAGAGAATTACGGAGCCGCGGAACATCGCTGTTTACCCTTTCGGCTTCGATGGTTCAGGCACTTGCGGCGACGTCGTCGCGCTCGATGCGGTCGATGAGCAGGGCCGACCAGGCACCGGCGCTGGCCGGACGGCCGTCGAGCAGCGCGACCGGAACACCCAGCGACCAGACGGTGGCCGGCGTGCTGGACTTCCAGGCGTCGTGAACGACCAGGGCGTGCACGGCGGGCATGGCGTCGAGCCAGTTGCGGATGTCGGCGGTCTTGCGGGAGGCGTCGGTGACGGCCCAGACCGTCGTCGGTGCGATCGCGGCCAGAACCTCGCCGACCACGTTGGCCGGGATGGTCGCGCCGTTGGCGGTGACCATCATCGGCGCGTCGTCGAGTTCGGTGTCGACCACGATGATCCCGACGCCACCGCTGACCCGGATCGTCGCCGCAGCCAGAGCGGCCTGGGCGACGGAGCCGGCGCTCTGCTTGAGCGGGAAGTCGGGGTTGGTGGTGACGACCCGCAGCGACTCGGCCGGCAGGCGGAGCTCAGTGGCCAGGGCACGACCGGCGCGCAGGGTGGCGATCAGCGGGCCGACCAACACAAGGATCTCACCGGCACCGCTGGGCGGGGTCGGCGCGGCGGCCAGTGCCAGCGAGAGCTGCCGGACGGCGCGGTAGACGTCCTGGCTGGTGACGGAGTTGAGCATCTCGGTCGGGACGCCGAGCTCGCGCAGCTGGCTGGCGGTGTCGCCGCAGTCGTCGACGATGGGGGCCACCTCGGGTGCCGGTGCCTCGGTTGGCTCCTCCGGCGTCTCGGGCTCGGGGGCGGCGTGACGCAGCTCGACGCGGTTGATGTCGATGACGGTCCCGTTGACGACGTCGACCTCAGCAACGACGTCGGCAACGGTCTCGACACTTACCTCTTCCGCAGTGACCTCGGCGACGGTTTCCGCCGTGTTCTCCGAGATGTTCTGCGTCTCGACCTCGATGACGATGTCGACCTCAGTCACGACATCGGCCTCGATTTCGACGGTGGCCTCCACAGGCACGGACTCGGTGACGAGCGCCTGCGCTGCGGGAACCTGCTCTTCAGCGATCTCGATGATGCTGGGTTCGATGAAGTTGGTGGCCGGTTCGGCGACGACGGTCGACTCAACCGGGTCTGCCACGACGATCGGCGTCTCGACGGTCGGCGTCTCGACGACGGCAGCCTCAACGTGAGCGACCGGGGCGAGGGGGGCCTCCTCAACGACGGGGACCTGCGCGGCCGGCGCTTCGACGACGGGCATCTCGACGACTGGCATCTCGGCGGCCGGCGCCGCGACTGCCGGAGCTTCAACAACTGGGGTCATCATGGGCGTCTCGGCACTGGCCGCGGCCGCACCGAGGTGCTGCGACGCCTGCATCATGGCCGCGCCGCGCCGGAGGGCCTTGTTCTTCTTGCCCTTCTTCTTCTCGTGCTTGTACATGCCCATCTTCGGCTCGCTAACCTTCTCGTCGACCGGGGTGACAGCCGGCTCGGGGATGGCCGTCGTCTCTGCTCCGATGGCCGGAATGATCTGAGCGGTCGCCGGGGCGACCCGGGGGTGCAGCGGCTCGAACGCCGGAGCGCTCTTCGCCGCGGACTCGGTTGCGTTGCGCAGCTTCTCGTCGCGGGCGAGCTGCATGCGGGCAGCGTTGATGCGAGCGGCCTCGATGCGCTGGGCCTCGGCCCGCTGGACCGCCTCGATGCGCTCGGCCTCCAGCTTCTGGGCGGCGATCCGGGCGGCAGCGGCCCGGTCGGCTTCGATGCGCTCGGCCTCGATGCGAGATGCCTCGACCCGGTCGGCCTCGATGAGCGCGGCCTCGTGCAGCTGCTGCTGGAAGAGCTCGGCGGCGGCTCGCTCAGCCGCCTCCTGCTCGGCGGCGGCCACCTCGGCGGCCAGCTTCTCGGCCGCGAGCTTCTCAGCGGCGGCGCGCATGATCTCGCGCTTCTCGGCTTCGCGCTTCTCAGCCGCAACACGCTCAGCTTCGACACGCTCAGCTTCGACGCGGGCAGCTTCGATACGAGCCGCTTCGATACGAGCCGCTTCGATACGAGCAGCCTCGAGAAGGGCGGCTTCACGCTTCTCGGCTTCACGCTTCTCAGCCTCGACGCGAGCAGCTTCGGCACGGGCCGCCTCGACGCGAGCAGCCTCGACGCGAGCAGCCTCGATACGAGCAGCCTCGGCGCGAGCAGCCTCGAGTCGCGCCTCTTCGGCCCGCTGGGCCTCGGCCCGCTCGGCGTGAGCGCGCTGGGCCTCCATCAGCATTGCCTCGACCCGCTTGGCCTCGGCCTGCTGAGCAATCCACTGTGCACTCTCGGCCGACATGCCGGTGTCAGCGGCGGCCGTTGCAACCTCGATCGTCTCGACCGTGTCGGCCGGAGCCGGGGCCTCGACCGTCGGCTGCGCCGCCGCGTCGTCGGGGGCGTAGTGGCGCGGGCGCCGGCCGTCACGTCCGGATTCGCGGGCGGCCTCGCGAGCCGCGGCGATCGCCTGCAACGTGGCGGCGAAGTCGGGCTCGTCGGTGTTCGTCGTGTCGACGACCGGGGCCGCGGGGAGTGACCCGATCGCAGCCTGGGCCGGCGCGGCGAGGGCGGCCGGACGGCGCGCGGCCTCGAGTGAACGCTCGGTCTGCTCGGCAATCTCCAGGAGCTCGTCCAGGCTGTCGGCGGTGTTGGCCGGGTTGGCGGTGGCCGGACCCGCGGTGACGGTGACCGTCTCCTCCGCTGCGAGCTCCTCGGCCTCCACGGTGTCGTCGACCTCGTAGGTGATGCCGTAGGCCTTACGCGCGAAGAACCCGAGGACGCCACCCTGACGGTGCTCCTCGAGGGACACGACGGTAGCCGCGCCGGCGTGCCGCTGGCCGATCTCAGCGATAACCGCGTTGAGATCCGAGCCCTCAGAGTACAGCGTTGCGGACATCTTCAATCACTCCAACTGTGTCGATGCGAGCGGTGCCCGCGGATATATCTGAGTAGGAAAGGATGGGCATTTCAGGGACGGTCATCCGCAGCAGGCGGCGCAGCGGAAGGCGAAGCTGAGGCGCGCAGACCAGCACCGGACGGCGTCCCCGGGAGGTCGCCTCGGTGAAGCGCTGACGGGTCATCGCCACGAACGACTCGGCCAGGTCCGCCGGCAGTACCAGCTGGGGACCACCGTCACCCGGGCGCAGCGACTCCATGACCGTCTGCTGCAACTGTGGGTCGAGGGTGAGGACGTCGAGATGCCCGTCGACGGTGTGCTCGGCGACGATCGCCGGGGCCAGCGCATTGCGAGCCGCCTCGATGAGCCGGTCAGGTTCGGTGCCACCCTTGGCAGCGAGCGCCAGCGCTTCGAAGATGCGGACCAGGTCGCGGATCGGGATGCCCTCGTCGAGCAGCGCGTGGAGCACCCGCTGAATCTCGGCGAGCGTGAGCAGTGCCGGGGTGAGGTCCTCGACCACCGTCGGGTGGCTCTTCTTGAGTGACTTCGTGGCCAGGGCGACCTCTTCGCGGCCGAGCAGGCGGCTGGCGTTGCGGCGGACGGCCTCGGAGAGGTGCGTGATGATCACGGACGAGCGGTCGACGACGGTGGCGCCGAGGAGTTCGGCCTGGCCGCGGAGTTCGACCGGAACCCACTTGCCCTCGAGGCCGAAGACGGGCTCGTGACCGATCTGCCCGGGTAGCCCGTCGAGGTCGTCGCCGATGGCCAGCACGGTGCCGGTCGGGGCCTGGCCGCGCGCGATCTCGACGCCGTTGATGCGGATCGCGTAGGTGGCGTGCGGAAGGTCCAGGCTGTCGCGGGTCCGTACCGGCGGCATGACGACACCGAGTTCCTGAGCCAGACTGCGGCGCAGCGAGCGGACCCGGTCGAGCAGGTCGGCGCCGGCCCCGTCGACAAGCGAGATGAGGTCGGGCGAGAGCATGAGCTCCAGCGGCTCGACCATGATCTGGGAGAGGAGCGCCTCCGGCGTGTCCGGCGACTCGGCCGCGGCGACTGCCTCGGCTTCGGCCTCCGCTTCCTCGGACTTGGCTGGGCCGTTCTGCTTGACCCGGCTGGCGATGATGAGGATTCCGCCGCCGATGATGAGGAAGGGCAGCTTCGGCAGGCCGGGCACCAGGCAGAGCGCGATGGCCGCGCCGCCGGCGATCTGCAGCGCCTTGAGCTGGCTGCCGAGCTGGCGGGTGACCACCGACGACATGTCATCGGAGTCGCTGGCCCGGGTGACGATGAGGCCGGTGGAGACGGAGAGCAGAAGCGCGGGGATCTGCGAGACGAGGCCGTCGCCGACGCTCATCAGGCTGTAGGAGTTGAGGGCCTCGCTGATCGGCATGTGCTTGGTCAGCACGCCGATCGCGAAGCCGCCGATGAGGTTGATGAACGTGATCAGCACGGCGGCGATCGCGTCACCCTTGACGAAGCGGGAGGCACCGTCCATCGCACCGTAGAAGTCGGCCTCGGCGGCAACCTCGCGGCGGCGGATACGCGCCTGCTTGTCGTTGATCAGACCCGAGTTGAGGTCGGCGTCGATCGCCATCTGCTTACCGGGCATGGCGTCGAGGGTGAAGCGGGCCCCGACCTCGGCGACGCGGGCGGCACCGTTGGTGATGACGACGAATTGGATGACCAGCAGGATCGCGAAGATCACCAACCCGACGACGAGTGAGCCGCCGATGACGAAATGCCCAAAGGAGTTGATGACGTTGCCGGCGAAGCCGTGCGAGAGCACGAGTCTGGTGGCCGAGATATTCAGCGCGAGACGGAAGAGGGTGGCGACGAGCAGCAGCGACGGGAAGCTGGAGAACTCCAGCGGGCGGCTGACGTACATCGAGACGAGCACGACCAGCACGGCGCCGGTGATGTTCAGCGCGATGAGCATGTCGAGCAGGAAGGTCGGGATGGGGACAACCATCATGACGACGATGCCGACGACACCGACCGGCACAGCGAGCTGGTTCAGGCTCGCGCGCGGGGCTTTCGGCTTCGGAGTTGTCACTGAGTCCTCAGGATGGTCGGCGGTCAGGTTCACTACGGACAAATGTGGTGCATTGGACGTCCGAGTCCTGGTTTCGCCATCCTGGCAATGATCTGATCGGTAGGTTCAGCCCCGACCTGAGCTATTTCGCAAATACCTCTGCGCCGGCCTCGACCGGGTTGTCTGCCAGCTCGCTACCGCGCAGGTTCGCGAGGACCTCGCGGTACACGGCTTCCCATCGGCCGTAGTTGGCGTGGATAGTCCGAGTGGTGGCCCATTTACGGGCATTTGATCCGATTTCCGCGCGGAGCGCCGCGTCGTTGACCAGGGCCTGCAGGTACAGGCTCCAGTCCCGCTGGCTCTTGGCCAGAAATCCGGTGACGCCATGCTGGACGGTGTCGGCGTACGGGCCGAAGTCGGTGGCCACCGTCGGAATCCCGAGGGCCGCGTATTCGATGAACTTCAGGTCGCTTTTGGCCCGATTGAAGTCGTTGTGGGCCAGGGGTGCGATGGCGATGTCGAAGTCGATCTTGGGGAAGAACTCCTCCGGGTTGGCCGACCAGGACGTGAAGCGGTCCCGGGGGCGCCCGATCAGCCCGGCGAAGCGACTGCCCATCAAGTGCGACTCGACCTTGGTGTTGCGCCGGAAGAACTGGCGCAGTTCCTTGCTGACGCTGGCGAAGTCCTCGCGGTGGGCGCTGCCGCCGGCCCAGCCCACAGTGAGGTTGCGGGTCGGGGGGCGCTGCATGAAGATCAGCGACGCATCGATGCAGTTGGGGAGTACGTAGACGTTCGGGTTGTACTGGCCGACGACCTCAGCCAGCCGGGGCGTGCTCACCGTCACCGCGTCGGAGAGGGCGATGTTGCGGGCCATCATGCGCAGACGCTCGGGCGTGTAGTAGTCACGGGCCGGATTGTCGGCGTTGATCGCCCACGGGTCGTCGTCGATCTCGAAGATCATCGCGAAATTGCGATCGCTTCGAGCCGCCATCTCGTGCCAGATCGCGTCGCGGGCATCGTCGGAGACCATCTGGCCGACGACGACGTCGATGTCAGGGCTGATCCCGGTGGTGCCCCGATCAATCGAGACGGTCTGATGTCCGGCGATGCCGAGGGCCCACATCGGCATCGCGATGCGGTAGTACCCCTGGCCGGCGCCATTCTGCGCCCAACCGACGATCTTCAGTGGCTGCACTGTTCAGCTCTCCTTCGAGCGGTCAAACCTGCTGGCCCTCCCATCGGCCGGAGACCTGTGAAGTTGAGCGGAGCAGGCTGATTGATCGCTCGAGCGGACGTGATCGAGCTCAGGGATCAGCCGTTCCCGGGGTCCGTTGAGCCGGCCCGGGCGAGCTGGGTGCGGGAGCTTCGATCGGCTCGACGGGTTCGGTTGGCGGACCGGTTCGGTCTCGGTCAGGGGTCCGGTGGTGGGTCGGGGTCGCTGACCGGTGGGGTGGTGGATTGGTAGTGGTGTCTGGTTTTGGTGGTCCAGTGGTGGGTGCCGGTGGTGTCTTTGTGGGTGATCTTCCAGCCGAGGTGGTGTTTGAGTCGGTGGTGCTTTCGGCATAGGGCGTTGAGATTCGCGGCGCTGGTCGCTCCGGCGGGGTAGGGCATCCGGTGGTCGAGGTCGCAGTTGCGGGCCGCGCGTGAGCAGGTCGGGAACGCGCAGGTTTGGTCGCGGGTGATGACGTGGTCGGCCAGGTTGCGTGGCGGCTTGTAGGTGGTGCGGCCGTAGTCGAGGAGGGTGCCGGTGACCGGGTCGGTGACCAGTCTGCGCCAGGTTCCGGTCGGGTCGGCGGCGATCTTGCGGGCCAGGGCGGCGGGGATCGGGCCGTACCCGTCCAACTCACCCGGCAACTCATCAAGCGCGAGCAGTGTGGTCGCGGCGATGGTGACTTGGACGCTGGGCCGCATGCCGTGGGCTTTCGGCAACGTCGGGTCATTGAGCGCCTGTAGGGCGATGGTCAGGAATGCGTCGGCGCGGCGCTGATCCGCCGACCGCTCATCATCCGCAGACTCAGCTTTCGACTGGTCAGCGACGGCGTTGACCGCGACCATCACCGCATCGGCGGCGTCGGCGGGGAGGTAGGCCCAGATCGCGGCCATCCCGTCATCATGGGGGAACCGGGCGACCCGCCGTTCGGCGACTGCGTCGTGGTGCTTAGCCGTCTCCGTTTTGGGGTTGTGCTTCGCGACGGCGCGGCGGACGGTGGTGGTGAACTGGGCCGGGGTCTGATGCTCCACTTTCGGCAGCACCGCCGCCTCGACCCGAGCGGCGATGTCGGGTTCGGGGATGTTGGTGACGGCGCCGACGAGGGTCATCGCGTGCCGCGCTGTGGTCCGCCCCTCGGCCAGCAACTGGTGGGTGGTCGGGATGCGTTGCACCAACGTGCTGGCATGGAACAGTGCCCACGATGCCCGGGTCGAGGGGATCTGCAACGCACACGAGACGTCCGCCTCCGCGGCTTCCCAGGCCAGCTGCGGGTCCGGGGCCAACTCCTCGGCATGATCGCTGATCGAGGCCAACAACGAGGCTTCGGTCGCGGCGAACCAGGCCTGCTGCCGGCGGACCGCGATCAACATGTCCACCCGACCGACATGACTCAACCGCTCCGGGTCCAACACCCCCAGCAAAGCCGAGGTCTCCGGGCCCGGTTCATGCACCGCCAACCACGCCGCGACACTGTCAGGGGACATCACCGCATCCGCAAACGACGGACGACGCAGGTCTGAATCTGCGCCCTCGTTCGCGAAGTCGCCGGGTGTTCCCTCCATACCGCTAATCGTACAAGTGAGCTACGACAGAAAATCTTGAACGGCAGAACAATCGCGAGGAAAAGCAGATAAAAACAGGGACTTCGGCCTACTTCGCCGCTCCGGAGCGCGGGCTGGCCTGTCGGTGGCTCAGCCGGAACTGCAGACCGACTGCCACGATGAGCACGGCCGCGGCGATAGACCACACGAAGGCCGCGAGAATGAACAGCATGCCGGCACCGATGTTCGCCCCGTCGACGGCGGCGGTCGCCTGCCTCCAGAAGTAGCCGGTCGCGGCGCCCGCGGCTATCAGGGCGAGCGCGACGAAGACCCATGCCGTTGAGTACGCCCGCCGCCAGACGCGGCAGACCACGGTGATAAGGCCGTACGCCGAACCAAGCACAGCCACGACACCCAAGGCCTGAAGCAGGTTGGCATCGACCTGGTATGGGCCAAAGTCGTGGTCCTTGCCACCCGGAAAGGACTGATCACCGATCATCCAGTAGCTCAGTACGACGCCTCCGGCGCAGACCAGGAAGAGCGCAGCGACTAGCTCCGCAAGAGCGCGTCGGCGGATCGTCGCCGGTCGGGTCATGCCAAGAGAATGACGGACGCTGACAACGCGCGCAACCTCAGCAACGCTAGGCGCAAAGTAGGCGACAGCTAGCGCACGGCGAGCGGGCGAACCGTGTGGGTACCCGCAGCAGAACCGCGCCGCTTCAAGGTCATGATGAAGGCGAGCACAGTGGCCACCGCCTTATACAGATCAGGTGGGATCTCGCCGCCGATCTTGCAGGTCTGGAAGAGCGTCCGCGCCAGTGGGATGTCGGCGACCATCGGAACTCGGTGTTTCTCGGCCTGCTCACGGATGCGGGCGGCCACGTAGTCCGCGCCCATCGCGACCACCCGGGGCGCGCCCTTCTCGGCGTCGTACTTGAGGGCCACCGCGACGTGAGTCGGGTTCACGATCACAACGTCGGCGCTGGCGACAGCGGCCATCATCCGGTTGCGGCTCATCGCGATCTGCTTCGACCGGATGGCGCTCTTGAGCTGCGGGTTACCGTCGGCGCTCTTGTTCTCTTCCTTGACCTGCTGCTTCGTCATCTTCAACGATTTGTTGTTGCGCCGGCGCACCACGATGTAGTCAGCGACGGCCATCAGGATGCCGGCCGCGGCGGCGACCCGCATGACCCGCAGCGCCATCGAGATGGCAGTCGAGACGAGCGTGTCGAGCGAGAGCGACCCCGCCCCGATCAGCGTCGGAATCAGATTCCGCACGGAGAGATAGACGACGACGCCGACGACCGTGGTCTTCAGCAGCGCCTTCAGCGCCGCCCACCATCCATGCGGGCCGAACATGCGCTTGATACCCGCGAGCGGGTTCAGTCGGGAGAACTTCGGAGCCAGCGCCTTCGGTGCGAAGTGGATGCCACCCTGCGAACCCACCGAAATGATGGAGACGACCATGAAGGTCAGCGCCAGCGGCAGCACGGCCATCATCCCGCTCTTCGCGGTGTCGCGGGCGATCGCCAGCACCTGGCTCACCTGCGGATCCTGGATCACGTCCGAGGTCTGCAGCAACGCGATCTTGCTGGTATTCATGAGCGATTCAGCGACATGCGGCAGCACGAAGCTGGCCACCATCAGCCCGATCCAGGAGCCGAACTCGGGGGTATTGCCGATCTGACCTTCGCGTCTGGCCTTCTTCTTCTGTTTAGGAGTCGCCTGTTCGGTTCTCTCCTCTGAAGACTTGTCTGGCACTAGCCGGTCACCACCCTCACCAGATCAGTCGCCGTCGTGGTCAGGTGGGCGACCACCTGCGGCAGCAGCAGGAAGGTGAAGCCGATCAGCGAGAGCGTCAGGCCAATCTTCAGCGGGAAGCTGAGGGCGAAGGCGTTGAGCTGCGGCGCGATGCGGTTCAGCAGCCCCAGCCCGAGGTCTGCGATGAAGAGAACCACCAGCAGCGGTCCGGCGATCTGCAGCGCCCCGACGAACATGTTCGTCACGCCATGGATGAGCGACGCGCTGAGCTTCGGCATCGAGAGCGACCCGTCCAGGGGCAGCGTGTCGAAGGTGCGCATGAACCCCTGCAGCAGGAAGAGGTGTGCGCTCGAGGCGAAGATGAGCGTCGAGGCGAGAAGCGCGTGAAACCGGGCGAAGACCGCGCTCTGATTCTGCATGAGCGGGTCGTAGCCGGCGGAGAGCGAGAATCCACCGGCCATGTCGATGAGCCCGCCGGCCGCCTCGATCGCGGTGAAGACGAGACGGCACATGAATCCGAGCCCGACCCCGATGAAGATCTGCTCCACGCCGATCCCTACGATTGTCCAGGCGTCGACGACCGGCGGGACGTGCTTAACCTGGCTCGGCGAGAGCGCCAGCCCGATGGCGACCGAGAGCATTACCTGCACCGTGCGGGGCACTCCACTGGTGGCCAGCGGAGGGGCGAAGATCGTCCAACCGAGCACGCGAAGCGACACCAGCAGCAATGCCAGCAGGTTCGCAGTCGCGATTTGGACGTCCATGGTTTTTCAGGCGATCAGATCAGTGCAGCAGAGAGGGAATCTGCGCGAAGAGCTGGTGCGTGAAGGTCACCATCGCGTGCATCATCCAGCGCCCCGAGAGCAGCAGAGCGATACCGACGCCGAGCGCCTTCGGCACGAACGAGAGCGTGAACTCCTGGATCTGGGTCGCCGACTGGAACAGAGACACGGCGAAGCCGATCAACAGCGAGGTGACGAGGGCGGGCGCGGCCAGTTCAGCCGTAATGATCATGACCTTCATGGCCAGGCTGACGATCGCGGTGTCAGTCATCTCAGATTCACCTCTTGGTTCGACGGTAGGGACGGTTGGTCGGGGTACACGCGGTGCGACGGGCGATTGAGCGTCGCTAACTGGTGTTGTAGCTCTGGACGAGCGCGGTGATGATCAGGCCCCAGCCGTCGACGAGGACGAAGAGCAGCAATTTAAAGGGAAGCGAGACCGAGACCGGCGGCAGCATCATCATGCCGAGCGACATCAGCGAGGAGGAGACGACGAGGTCGATCACCAGGAACGGGATGAAGATGACGAACCCGATGATCATCGCCGAGCGCAGTTCCGACAGCACGAAGGCTGGGATCAAGGTCGTCAGCCCAACGTCGGAGATCTTCTCCGGGTTCGGCAACTTCGCCGCCCGCAGCATCAGCGCGATCTCCTCCGGCCGGGTGTGGGCCGTCATGAAGACACGCAGCGGCTCCATGCCGTCGTGGAAGGCGGTCTGCTGGTTTTTGGTGCCGTGGATGTAGGGCTGGATACCCAGCTGGTTGACCTTGCTGAGCACCGGACCCATGACGAACATGCTGAGAAACAAGGAGAGTCCGGCCAGCACCTGGTTCGGCGGGACGGTCTGCAGGCCGAGGGCGTTGCGGGTCAGCGAAAGGACCACGAAGATCTTGGTGAAGCTGGTCATCATCAGCAGCAGTGACGGCGCCACCGAGATGACGGTGAGCAGCAGCAGGATGGTGATCGAGGTGCTCGGCTTGGTGTTGCCACCGACGTCGATGGTCGTCGGTCCGGTCGGTGACTTCGGGCCGGCCGGTGCCGCTGGTGTGGCGGCCACGGCCAGAGGCGCGGCGGCGGCCACGACACGCGGGGCGGCCACAGGCTGCGCGAGCGGCGCAGCGAGCGGTGCCACGGCAGCCACCGCAGTGACCGGATGGGTGACGGTCGTGGCCGAGGCACTGCTGGCGCCGAAAGTGAGGAGGCTGATGCCGGCGACAACGGTCGCGATCAGCAGGAAGAGTGCGCGCAGCAGGGTGCGCAGCGGCGCCTTCACCGGGTACGGACGGTCAAGTCGCGTAGCGACTCCACCGTTTGCCGCCAGGTTGCCGGCGAGAGCGCCGAACCTGACAGAGGTGAGGACTTCGCATCCTGCGCAGTCTTCGGTGTGCCAACGCTTCCTTGCTTGGCACTCTGGGGGGTGGCGGCTGCTCTGGGGGCGGCCGCCGGAGGCACTGAGGTGGAGCTCGGACGGGCGGAGCGGGCCGCCTTGTTCAACAGGTCCGCGCCGGGGATGTCGGCCGGGATGTGCACCGGCGGAATCGAGTCGGCATCGACCGGGACGGCCCGGCTGCGACGAGTCTTGGACTGCGCCGAGGCGGCCGCCAGCTGGGCCTCGACGGCCTCCAGGTCGGCCTCGCCGATAAGCGAAACCTGGCCGTCGGTGACCCCGACGATGAGTGCCTGGTCCAGGACCCGGACCACGGCGATCGAGGAGTTGCGGGTCAGCTGTTCACGGGACACGACGTCGAGGAGTTTGCCGTTGCGGGAGCGACCCGTGGGACGTTTGACGAATCGCGCCAAACCCCACATCAATCCGAGGACGACGGCAAGCGATAACACCACCCGTCCAAGCTGGGCCACGTTCTCCATGGTTGGTCAGCGGCCCGTTTCGTCCGTGACGATCTCGGTGATGCGCAAGCCGAAGTTCTCGTCGATGACGACGACCTCGCCGCGCGCGATGAGGCGGCCGTTCACCAGCAGGTCAGCCGGCGCACCGGCCGGGCGGTCCAGCTCGACGACGGCCCCGTCACGCAGCGACAGCAGTTCGGAGACGGTCATCTTGGTGCGACCGATCTCGGCCGTGACGTCCATCTCGACGCCACGAAGCAGGTCCAGGCGCTGGGCCGAGACCTCGGTGGGCGTGCGAGCGGCGGCCAGCTTGGCGCCGCCGGAGCCGGGCATCGGGGTGAAGGTCTCCGGCGCGTTGGAGGCGGAGTCGAGACGCAGCGCGACGGCGGCCTCGATGCTGCTCTCCTCGCTCCAGAGCGGCACCAGCGAGGCGTCGGCGTCGCCCTGAAGGATCTGCTCGAGGGCGACCGCGGTCTCGCTGACCGTGATCTCGCCGAGCGCGACCGGGCCGAGTTCGGCGGCGGCCGCCTGGACGGTCGGGGCCAGGGCCTGGGCCGGGTCGACGTCGCCCTCGGTGAGGGCGGTCGCCAGGGAGCGTCCGATGACGACGATCAGCTCACCGCTGAGCGAACCGCTGAAGGTGACTCCGACGGCCTGACCGAAGAGGTCGTCACCACCGAAGTCACGGGTCGGCTCGCCGGGGTGCAGGGTGCCACCGGACGGCATCGCGGCGGCGGCCGCCGCAGCGACACCGGCGATCAGCTCGACGGCGGATGGGGCGAGTACGTCTGTCACAAGCGCTCCTGAGTAGCGGGTTGGGTCTGGAGGGGTTCGATGATGAGTGCCGCGAGGCGTTCGCCGGACTTGCCGGCGATGGCGTGGGCGAAGGTGGTGCCGCCGGCCTCGACCGTGAGCGGCGCGTTGACGCGGTGGGTGAGCTTGATGACGTCACCCTCGGCCAGGCTGAGCAGCCGCGAGGTGTCCAGCGCGATGGCGTCGAACTGGACGACGACGTCGATCTCGACTCCGCCGAGCCCGTCGCGGACCTTGCGGGCCGAGGCATCGCGGTTCGGGTCTTCCTGGTCACGGTGGCTGCGCTGGGCCCGCTCGGCCTGCAGCTGGGCCACCACCGGCGAGAGCGGGAGGCAGAGCGTGAGCAGGCAGGAGGAGGCGCCGACGGTGAGGTCAAAGGAGGCGACGACGACGGCGTCGGTGGCGGCTGCGGCCTGGACGAACTGGGGGTTGTACTCGACCGGAGCCAGCTTGGTCTTCAGCGGTGCCATCGACTCGAAGCCGTAGCGGAGCACGCTGAGCATCTGCTCCAGCAGGTCGTTCAGCAGGCCGGTCTCGGTGTCGGTGAGGGTCCGTCCGGGCTGCTCACCGCCCGGGCCGCCGAGCAGGTGATCGATGCTCGTCATGGCGGTGCTCAGGGCGAACTGCAGGATCGCGGTGCCCTGCAGCGGCTCGATCGAGAAGGGGGCCAGGATCGTCGGCGAGTCGAGAGTAGTGACGTACTCCTCGTAGCTCTGCTGCTCGATCGAGACGAGGTCGATGTGGCAGACCTGGCGCAGACTTCCGGTGAGCAGCGTCGTCAACCGCTTGCCGAAGAGCTCGCAGCACATCTGTAGCGCCCGCACGTGTTCGCGGGAGAGTTTCGTCGGTCGACGAAAGTCGTAGGCCACAGGTGCGTCCCGTGGAGGGGACGCGAGCGCACGCTTCGCAGCGATATTGATTGCCGTCACGTGATCTCTGATCGGCTGTCCTGACCCGAACATGAGCCGTGGCCGCAGTTCGGTATTCACCCCCTCCGGGGGCTGTTGCTAGGTAGCGGCATCCGTGCCGCCTTCAATGCTTGCGCACTGCCCATATATGTGGCTTTTCCTCGGAATCTGGGGCGCTCTCGCGCGGGTTAAGAGATTACTGTGAGACGAACTGGATGAGGAAGACGTCGTAGATCTTCTCGGGGTAGGCCTTCTTCAGCTTGGCGACCAGGTCCTTCTTGAGGGCGTCGCGCTGGGCCTGCGATGAGATCTCAGCGACCGTGCGGTTGCTGAACTCGTCGATGACGATGTTCGCCGCCTCGTTGGTGTCCATCCCGGCCTCGTGCCCGGCCACCAGCTCGATCGCCACCTGCAGCTTGAGGTAGTGCCCACCGGCCAGGTTCAGCGTGGTCGACTCCATGCTGATGATGTTCCCCGGCTTCGGCACCGCGACGGTGGTCGATTTCGGCATCAGGAAGAAGTAGCCGGCGCCGCCCAGCGCGAGAACGAGGACAGCCGCGATGATGATGAGCTTCTTCTTGCTCTTCTTCACCGGCTCCTCGGCCTCGGCTGCGCCGCCGGCGATGTTCTTACCGCCGGCGTTTGCGCCGGCTCCGGTCTTGACCGATGTCTGGCCGACGACCTTGCGCTCGGTTGGGGCAGCGATAGCCATGATGCTTCTCCTCGGTACTTGCTATTCGATGTCTTGCGGGACGGGAAGTGCGGTGGATTCAGATGGTGTTTTCAGCGGTGGGTCAGGGTTGCTGGGCGGCGACGGTCGGTAGCTTCGATCTGTCGGCCGCCGAGAGCATCGACAGGATCACCACGTCGACCCGGCGGTTGCCGGCCACGGAGCGGGGATCGCTCGGTGCGTAGAGCGGCCGCTGATCGGAGTAGCCGGCCGCCGAGAGACGGCTCGCCGGGACCTTCCGGTCGATCATGAAGCGGACCACGGCCGACGCCCGGGCCGATGAGAGCTCCCAGCCCGAGGGGTACTCGGGCTCGGTGCTCACCCCGAGCTGGTTGGTGTGCCCGTCCACTTCGATGGGGTTCGGGATATGCACCAGCGGTGGGACGACTGCGTCCAGGATCGTCTGGCCACCAGGCAACAGGGTGGCCTGATTACCGGGGAAGACGAGACTGTTGGTGACGATCGTGACGACCAGGCCGCGCTGATCGATGCTGTACTGCGCGACACCGGCCAGCCCCCGGGCCCCGAGTGACTTGGCGATGCTCTTCTCGATCTTCTCGAACTCGTCGACCTCGGCCTTCACCGCCGCCGCGCCCTGCTTGGCCTCGGCGACCGCCTTGGCCGCCTGCGCCGCCTGGGCCGCGTCGACGGCGGCACTGGCCGCCCCCGGTGCGAGATCGGGGTTGGGTACCGTCGGCACGCCGTTGGCCGCCGCCTGGCTCTCCGGATCGGGGATCAGCTGGGCGGCGATGGTGTCGCCCTCGGAGTTACCGAGGCCGGTGCTGCCGTCCAGGATGGACTGCTGGCCACCACCGAGTGCGGAGGAGAGCGACGCCCGAAGCTGCGAGAGCTTCGAGGTGTTCACCTTGGAGATCGAGTAGAGGACGATGAAGAGCACCAGCAGCAGGGTGAGCATGTCGGCGTATGTCACTAGCCAACGCTCGCTGCCGCCTTCACCCTCTTCCTCCTCGTGATGCTTCTTCTTACGCCCGTGCCCACTCATGATCAGGCAACTTCCTTCTTGCTCTGCTCGGCCGGCGGCAGCAAGCTGTGCAGCTTCTGCTCGACCAGGCGCGGGTTGGAGCCGTCCTGGATAGCGAGGACGCCCTCGATGGCGAGATCCATCTGCGCGCACTCCATGTCGCTGATGCGGCGCAGCCGGTTGCCCAGCGGGAACCAGAAGATGTTGGCCGAGAGCACACCCCAGAGGGTGGCGACGAAGGCCGAGGCGATCTCGGCACCGAGCTGGGACGGCTCAGCCAGGTTGCCGAGCACGTGGATGAGGCCGATGACGGTGCCGATGATGCCGATCGTCGGAGCAAAGCCGCCCATGTCCTGCATGATCTTGGCGCCCTGACGGTCGTTGCTGCGCTTGGTGTCCACCTCGGCGCCAAGAATCTCGGCCACCGCGGAGGAGTCGGTCCCGTCGACCGCCATCTCCAGGGCCCGCTTCAGGAAGGGGTCCTCGATGTTGGCGACGTCGTCCTCGAGGGCCAGCAGGCCCTCGCGACGGGCGCGCTCGGCCAGCTTGACCAGGATCGCGACCGACTCGTCGGGGGGAGCGACCTTGGCCGTCATGGCGAGTTTGATGAGCTTCGGAAGCGCCTTGGCGTCAGTGAGCACGCCACCGGCGACGGCGGCGCCGATGGTCCCGACGAAGACCAGGATCATCGGGGACGGCAGGAAGATCGCCATCGGGCTGCTGCCCTCGAGGATCATCGATCCGAAGACCGCGACCAGAGCTGCTCCGACGCCGATTAAGGTTGCCGGATCCACGTCAGACTCCCTTGCGATGCAGGGCGACTACCGAAGATCCGTGTCCTGATGTCTGGCCGCTGTTGCCGGAACCGCTGTGCCGCTGGTGCGGGGAGGGTTCGCGGGCGAGCCACTGGTTGGGTCCGGCCGTGATCGGGGCGGCGTTGTCATTGCCCATCGACAGGGCGATGGCGATGACCTCAGAGCGCCAGGCGCGGATCGCGTCGACGAGTTCGTCGAGGGATTCCTGGATGACGTACTTGTTGCCGTCGACCAGCGTGACAACCGTGTCGGGGGTTGCCTCAGCGCGCTCGATGAGGTCGGGGTTCAAGGCGAAGACCGGGCCGCCTAACCGATGTACCTGCAACATGGGATCCATCCTTGAATTTCGAAGAGGCCGTCCGTGGCCCCGTTGAACTTTTAATCGGCTGCCCTAGGCCGAACCTGAGCCCGCAGGATCAGGTCCGGCCGTGGGGCACGCCTCATGGATATGGGCGGATGTGTTGCCGGTTACTACTGGAGCTGGACCAGCGTCTGCAGAACCTCGTCGGAGGTGCTGATGACGCGCGAGTTGGCCTGGTAGCCACGCTCGGCGATGATCAGGTTGGTGAGCTCGGCGGCCAGGTTGACGTTGGACATCTCCAGCGCGCCGGCGGTGATCTTGCCGAAGGCACCGGTGCCCGGCAGGCCCATGATGGCCGGGCCGGAGTTGCCGCTGACGGCGTACTCGGAGTCACCCATCTTCTGCAGGCCGGCCGGGTTCGCGAACGTCGCCAGACCGATCTGGCCGAGGACGGTGGAGGCGCCGGTTGCGTCGACGGCGTTGATGGTGCCGTCCTGGGCGATGCTGTAGCTCTGGTACGTGCCGGTGGTGAGGCCGGTGAGGACCAGCGGGGCGCCGGTGGAGTCCTCCAGCATGCCGCCGGACGGCGTCACCAGGTGGCCCACCTGGTCGAGGGAGTAGCTGCCCTGGCGCGTGTAGAGCGTCTGGCCGCCCTGCGAGACCATGAAGAAGCCGTCACCGTCGACGAGCATGTCGGTGCCGCGGCCGGTGGTCTGGGTCGAGCCCTGGGTGAAGTCGGTGACGACGCCGGCCAGCTTGACGCCGAGGCCGACCTGCTTGCCGTTCGTGCCGCCCTGGGTGGCGCTACCGGCCGAGGCGCCCTGCAGCGTCTGGCTGAGGGTGTCGGAGAAGACCGCCGAGCTGCTCTTGTAGCCGGTGGTGTTGACGTTGGCGATGTTGTTCGACGCAACGTCGAGCATCTGCTGGTGTGCCGAGAGACCGGAGATGCCGGTGAAGAGTGAGCGCAACATGGTGGGGGTACTCCTTTGTCGGGGGTGACGCTGTGGGGGATTTACGTTTTGGGGTGGTGCATTGAGTGGTGTTGTTGGACGGGCTGGGGACTAGCTGGAGAGGACCTGCTGGACGCTGGTCAGAGCGACGGTGGTCTTGCCTACCTGCAGCGACGGTGTCGTGCCGGAGATGGTGGCCGCGCTGACGACGCCAGTCGCGAGGTTGCCGGAGCTGTCGGTGTAGCTGATCGTGTGTCCGACCATGCTGGTCGCCGCCTGCACCTGCTGTGCATTGAGCGTGCTCTGGCTGTTGGTGGAGAGCGTCTGCATGGTCTGCACCTGGGACAGGGTCGCCGTCTCGTTCATGAAGGTCGAAGTGTCAACCGGCTTGCTCGGGTCCTGGTACTTCAGCTGCGCGACGAGCAGCTGCAGGAATGCGTCCGGCGACAACGAGGTGTTGTCGACCGTTGAGACATTTGAGCTCGTCGTCGATGGCACCGTCGCCGTTGCCGTAGTTCCGACAGAGCTAACTGGGCTTGTCATCTTCTCTCCTTATTGAGCCGGTTGATCCGTACTACGTTTCTGTTGGTCATCTCAGAGCAGCCGATCCAGCGCGGTGTCGGCGGCGATACCGCGGACGCGCCCGCTCGGGCCGGTGGATGCGCTCGATGCCGTCTCGCCCGAGTTCGCGTTCCCGCGTCCGTTCGAGGTACGGCCACCGTTGCCACCATCACGGTCACTGCCGCCATTGCCGAGGGATACCTCGACGCCGGTGAAGCCGTGGCTGTGCAGGTTTCGGCTGAGATCGCCGAGGCTGTCGCTGAGGGCGTCGTGCCCGCCGGCGGTGGCCGCGCTGAGTGAGACGCTGATCTGGCCGTTGTTGATGTGCGCGATCACGCGGACCGCGCCCAGCTCGGCCGGGTGCAGGTCGATGGTGAGCTGGTGCTGACCGCTGGCCGTGGTGAGCAGCGCGTTGATCGGGGTGCTGAGCTGCTGGGCGATGGCGGCCGGCGGGGCCGCGGCCGCCACCGGAGCGGCCGGCGGTGCCGCCTGGACGGGCTGGGTCAGCGCGTTGATCGCCTGCTGGGCCGAGACGGAG
The DNA here is from genome assembly GCA_900100325.1 of Frankineae bacterium MT45. NCBI lineage: Bacteria > Bacillati > Actinomycetota > Actinomycetes > Frankiales > Frankineae bacterium MT45. The sequence continues at coordinate 348,025 of LT629697.1, read as the reverse complement.
TTTCCGGTCTGGCTCACCACCAGGGCGTCGGCGCTCAGCGGTGCGTTCGGGGTGGCCGGACGGTCGCTGGCTGCGGTGGCCCCGCCGGTCGCGGAGGCGACGGCGCTGGTGACCGCCGTTGCCGCCCCGGCAGTGCTGACGTCGGTGATCGCGGTCGCGGTCGCAGTCGCGGTCGTGGCCGTCGCCGACGTGGCGTGGGCCTGGGCCTGGGTCTGCGCCTGGGCCGAGAGGGCGGCGGCTGCAATAGCTGCCGCGTCGCTCGGGGACTGGCTGCTCGCCGCCGGCGCGGTGGTCGGGCCCGCAGTCGGCGTGCTCGCGCTGGCCGTGCTGGCCGTGGTCGCGCTGGCCGTGGCCGGCGAAGTGCTGGTGACGCGCGCATCGACGGGCTCGCGGGTGCTCGCCGGGGCGGGCTCGGTGGTCGCCGTCGTACTGGCAGAGGTGCCGGACGATGACGCAGTGGCGCTCTCGACCAACGCGGTGAAGGCGGCACTCGTGGATGCAGTGGTGAGCGCCGTCGTGGCGGCCGGGTCTGCGGCGTCGGTCGTGGCCGGAGTGGCGCTCGCGGTCGTCGGCGTGCTGCCGGTTGCCACTGGGAGCGTGACCGCGGAGATGGAGGTGGCGTCTGCCGATGCGGTGGCTGCACCCTTGGCCGAAGCCGCCAGCGGGGTGACGGTCGCCGGGGCCAGCAGTGCGGCGAGGCCGGCGAGAAGCGCGGCGTCGGCCGCCGTCCCGCTGGTCGGGTCGGCTGGCGCTGTCGGATCGGCGGTTGCGGACCCGGTGACCGGGGTCGCTCTCGGCTCAGTCGTTGCCGGGGTTGCCGTTGAGCCGGCGGCGATCGAACCGGCCAGCAGCGCGGCGAAGTCCGCAGCGGCATCGGTCGCGCTGCGACCCCGTCGCGACGGGTTGGTCTTCTCGCTGCCCGAGGTCGAGGCGGTCGCGTCGGTGCTCTCGCCCTTGGCGACGCTGCGCTCGGGCTGGGAGGAGTCCTCCTCGCTGCGGCGCTGCACCCGGGGTGAAGTCGGCTGGGTGAGCGGCGCGGCGACGTTGAGGAGGGCCACGTTGGTTGCGGTCATGACAGCTGCGCGCCCTTCGTGTTCATCAATGCGGTTACCTTCTTCACGTAGTTCTGCGTCTCGCTGTACGGCGGGATGCCTCCGTACTTGTCCACTGCGCCGGAGCCCGCGTTGTAGGCGGCCAGGGCGAGCGGCACCGAGCCGCTGTACTTGCTGAGCAGACCGGCGTACATCCGTCCGGCGCCGTCGATGGCCGACGACGGGTTGAGCGGGTTCACACCCAGGCCAGCCGCGGTGCTCGGCATGAACTGCATCAGTCCCACCGCGCCCGCCTTGCTCATCGCCGAGGGGTTGCCGCCCGACTCCTGCTGCGCCACAGCGGCCAGCAGGCCGGTCGGCAGGCCGTACTTCGTCTCGGCCGCCTTGAACTGGGCCGAGTACTGCATCACGGCCGGGTTCAGCCCGGTGCCACTCACCGCCGGCGAGAGGGCGGTGCTGTAGCCCGACGTCGACGCGACGGAGGTCGAGTCCGGGATGATCCGGCGGATCGAAGAGGGGTGGCCGTAGACGGTCTTGATGTGCACGTCCTGGCCCTCGGTCGGGGCCTCGATGAGCTGGTTGTTTCCGATGTACATCGTGACGTGGTGCGCCGGATTGCCATAGAAAATAAGGTCACCGGGCTTGGCGTCGGCGATGCTGTCCACCGCGGTGCCCATCTTCTGCTGCTCGGCGGCCGTGCGTGGGAGCGAGATTCCCAATGATTTGTAGGAGGCCTGGGTAAGTCCTGAGCAGTCGATGCCGGTGGAGCTCTCGCCGCCCCAGACGTAGGGGGTGCCCAGGTAGGACTCGGCCGCTGTGACCGCGTCAGAGCCGGTGGCGCCGGAGTCGCTGGCCGACGTCGCACCGGTGGCGCCGTTGAGCTGGGAGAGCACCGAGGAGAAGTCCGATCCGGAGGTGCTGGAGGTCGCCCCGGTGGACGAGGCGGTCGCGGTGCCGGTGGCCGAGGTGGTCTTGATCCCGGCCAGCGTGTTGATCTGGTTCTGGATCGCGGCGACGCGGCTGAGCACGTCGGCGATCGCGGCGGGCGCGGTCATCCGCGGCCTCCCATCATCTTCTTGGCGTGGCCGACGGCGGCGATCTCATCGAGGTCGCGCTCGCTGGCGAGCTTCTGCTGAGCCTGAGCGGCCAGCGTCTGCCGCTCGAGCAGTTCCTCGGCCGTGCGCCGGCCGCGAGCCGCCTCAACCAGGTTGTCGAGGGACTGGTTCGCGGCGACCCGAGCCCGCTCGGCGGTGTGATGCGCCTGCTCGGCGGTGGCCGCAGCGGCCTGCCGGGCGACGATCGAGGCCAGGAAGGCCGGCGTCGACTGCACGACGTTCTCGGCCCGGGTGGCGGCGCGGCGCCGTTCGGCCGCGGCGTGGGCAGCGGTCTCCTGCTCGCGGCGCCGGGCGGCACCCAGACGCTGCTTGGCCAGATCCTCGTTGGCGGCGCGGGCGCGCAGCAGCGTGGTGACCCATCGTTGTGCGGCCATCAGTCCTCCAGGTTCAGGATCGAGGCGAGCATCTCCCACGACTGGGCCGCGTTGGCCTCAGTGTGCAGGCCCTGGCGGAGGAAGTGCTCGAGCTGCGGCCAGAGGGTGAGGGCGACGTCGGCCCGCGGGTTGGTGCCGGCGACGTAAGCGCCGATCTCCACCAGTTCCTTGACGTCACGGCGGGCATCGAGGAGTTGGCGGGTGACCTGGGAGAGCTCGCGCTGCTCGGGCGTCGTCACCGCGTTGGCCACGCGGGACACCGACTGGAGCACGTCGATGCTCGGGAAGTGCCCGGCGGTGGCCAGCTTGCGGTCAAGCACGATGTGCCCGTCCAGGATCGAGCGGGCGGTGTCAGCGATCGGCTCGTTGTGGTCATCGCCCTCGACGAGGACGGTGTACAGCCCGGTGATCGAACCGTGCTCGGAACCACCGGCGCGCTCCAGCAGTTGCGGGAGCATGGCGAAGACAGACGGCGGGTAGCCGCGGGTGGCCGGCGGCTCGCCGACCGAGAGGCCGATCTCGCGCTGGGCCATGGCCAGACGGGTGATGCTGTCCATCATGAGCAGCACCTGCTTGCCCGAGTCGCGGAACCACTCGGCGATCCGGGTGGCCACGAAGGCGGCGCGCAGTCGCACCATCGGCGGCTGGTCGGAGGTGGCGACGACGACGATCGCGTTGCGCATCCCCTCCGGGCCGAGGTCGTCCTCGAGGAACTCGCGGACCTCTCGGCCTCGTTCACCGACGAGGGCGAGGACGGTGATCTCGGCCTGGGTGCCGTGCATGATCATGGAGAGGAGGCTCGACTTGCCGACGCCGCTGCCGGCGAAGATGCCCATGCGCTGACCGCGTCCGACGGGGATGAGGGTGTCGATGGCGCGCACGCCGAGCGGCATGGCGACGTCCACCCGCTGCCGGGTGAGCGCGTCCGGCGGGGTGGATTCGACCGTTGCCGTGTGCAGGCCACTAGGGAGTCGTCCGCCGTCGAGCCGGTTGCCGAGCCCGTCCAGGACGTGTCCGAGCAGGGCCTCGCCGACCTCGATCTCCAGTGGGCCGCCGGTGCTGGTGACCCGGTCGCCGCTGCCGATGCCGGCCAGCGTTCCCAGTGGCAGGCAGGCCGCCGAATCGCCCTGCACCGAGACGACCTCGGCCGGGGTGCTGATGTCGCCGTGGTGCAGGTGCACGATGTCACCGACGCGGGCGGAGATCCCGCGGATGGTCGCCGACAGCCCGCGGACCTCCGACACGATCCCGGAGATCTCGGGCGGTGCGGTGTGCAGCGCGTGCACGACCCGGTCGTTCAGCAGCAGCGAGCTCATGCGGTCGCTTCCTTGCCAAGGGCTTCACGGACGCGCTGCATGCCGGCGCTGAGACGGCCGTCGACGGTGGTGGCCCCGCAGCGGACGACGGCGTCACCCGGGTTGAGGGACTCGTCGGAGGCGACGGTGATGCTGCGCCGGTAGGTGGCGACGAGCGCCGGGTAGACCGCGCCCGACGGGGCGACGGCGAGGGTCTTGTAGTCGCGCGGCGAGAGCGTGACCGTCACCGGCTCGCCGGCCGGGGCCAGGGCCAGGGTGCGGGCCAGGGCGTCGGAAGCGGTGTCGACGCTGCTCAGTTCGCGGGTCAGCAGGGCCTCGGTCAGCTCGACGGCGCAGCCGATGAGGGTCTCTTCCATCTCGACGGCTCCGGGCACCGACTGCTGCTCGAGCGCGGTGGCGGCGACGTCGAGGGCGGCCAGCACGGTGGCCAGCCGGGCCCGGGTGTCGGCGACCAGGGCCGCCGCCTCCTCGGTCGCGGCCTGGAGTTTGGCGGCCATCGCCTCGCGGGCCTCGCGGACGCCGGTCGACCAGCCGGTGGCGTAGCCGACCGCCCGAGCCTCGGAGCGGGCCTGCTCGGTCAGGGTCGACGGGACCCCGGCCGAAGTCGCGATGTCGAAACCGAGCGGCGCCAGCTTGGGGGTGGCATCCAGTTCCGGCAGCATCGGGGCCGCGGCGGGGGTCGGGACGTTAGGCAACGAACTCCTCCTCGTCGCCCCGGCGGACCTGGATCTGGCCCGACTCTTCGAGCTCGCGGATCACGCGGACCACGTTGGCCTGCGCCTCCTCGACCACCTGGATGCGGACCGGGCCGAGCACGTCGATCTCCTCGGCCAGGGTGAGTGCGGCCCGTTCGGACATGTTCTGCATGACGCGATCGCGGACGTTCGCCGCCACACCCTTGAGTGCGGTGGCCAGGTCGGCCGCCTGGATCTGACGCAGCACCAGCTGAATGGCGCGGTCCTCGAGGCCAACCAGGTCCTCAAACATGAACATCTGGCTGCGGACCTCGTCGGCCAGGTCGGCGTCGTGCAGTTCCAGGCCCTCGAGGATCTGACGCTCGGTGCCGCGGTCGGCCCGGTTGATGATCTCGACCAGCGGCCGGACACCACCCACGGCCGAGGCGAGCTCGCTGGCCACACCGAGGGAGGAGATACGGCGCTCCAGGCTGGACTCGACCTTGCGGATCAGGTCGGGCGAGGTGCGGTCCATCACGGCGATGCGGTGCGCCACGTCGGACTGTTGATCGCGCGGCAGGCCGGTCAGGATGGCGGCGGCCAGCGGCGCGGGGAGGTGGGCCAGCACCAGCGCGATCGTCTGCGGGTGCTCGTCACCCAGGAAGGAGACGATCTGACGGGAGTCGAGATTCTGCATGAAACTAAAGGGAAGTTCGACGATGCTAGCCGAGAGGCGCTCCAGGATCGCCCCGGCTCGCTTGTCACCCAGGGCCCGGATGAGCATCTCGCGGGCCTGGTCCATGCCACCGCGGGTGGTGGCCCCGGTGGCCAGCTCGCCGGCGAACTCGGCCAGCACGGCGACGGAGACCTCGGTGGGCACCTTCCCCATCCGTACGATCTCGGCGCTGAGCTCCTCCAGCTCATCCTCGTCCAGGCGACCTAGGACCTTGGCGCTCTCCTCGCGACCGAGCTGGAGCATCAGCACGGCGGCCTTCTGCTTGCCGGTGAGACCGGCCAGCGGGTCCGGAACCGGGATCGGCGCCGGGGCGACCGACAGGGCAACAGGGTTGGCGGAAGCGTCGTTCGGAACCACCGTGAGGATCGGGGTAGCGGTTGCTGTCGCGGCCATGGGTTTACATCCCTTTGCTTGTCGGGTTGAGCGGGTCGAACGGGATTGTGCTGTGTTTCTCTGCTAGTTGTTGGAGCTGAGCCAACTGCGCATCACTCGCGCCACGTCCTGGGGCTGGTTCTCGGCCAGCGTCACCAGCACCCGGCGCTGGTTGGCCAGCTCCTCCTGCCCAGCGGTGGTCTGCGCGAGTGTCGGTGACGGCTCGACGATGACCTCCTGCGGCGTCTCGTACTGCAGCTGGTGGATCAGGTCGTCCATCTCGTCTGGTTCCTCCAGTGCAGCGCGTTCAGCTGCCTTGCGGCGACGGCGACCGGCGATCAGAGTGCCGATGATGACGGCCAGGACCAGCACCACCAGTCCGCCGGTGCGCATCATCGAGTTGAGCTGAGCCTTCTTCGCGGCGGCCTTCGCAGCGGCGTCGGCCGTGGCCGAAGCCTGGGCGGCCTGCTTGGCGGCGCTGGTGTCGAAGGGCATCGCTTCGATGGCCAGCTGATCGCCGCGGGCCGTGTTCAAGCCGGTGGCCGAGGTGATCAGGTTGGTGATCGCGGTCTTGTTGATGTTGGGGACGCTGCTGTCCAGCACGACGGCGACGTTCAGCTTGCTGACCGTGCCGGGGGCGGCGACCGTGTTGGTCGTGACGGTGCCGACTGCGTTGTCCTGCGTGTTGCTCGTCTTGCTGTAGCTGCCGTTCGCGTTGGAGCTGCTGGCCGTCGAACCGGCGACGGTTCCGGCCGACTGCTGAGCGGCCGACGTGCCACCGGCGCCGAGGATTCCACCGCCGGCGTTACCCGTCCCGGAGTAGACCTCCTTGGTGTCCGACTGCGAGGTCGGCGGGGTGCCCGGCGTATAGACGTAGGTCTTGGAAGTGGAGTCTGACTTGTCGAAGTTCAGCTGCGCGTTCGCGATCACCGATGAGTGGCCGGCCCCGACGAGCTGGTCGAGCATCGCCTGCAGGGAGCTCGAGAGGCGGCTGTTGTAGTCCTTGGTGGCCGCGGTCTGGGTGTCTGTGCTCGTTGAGGAGTCTGTGCCATCCCCAGCGGAGAGCACCTTTCCGGTCGAGTCGGAGACGGTGACGTCGTTGGTGGCCAGTCCCGGCACGCTGTTCGCGACCAGGTTGACCACCGACTGCACCTGCTGGCTGTTCAGCGTGGTGCCGGGGGCGGTGGTGAGGAGCACCGAGGCGGTGGTCTTTACCGTCCCGTCGTTGAAGACGTCCTGCTGCGGGATCGCGAGATGCACCGCGGCGGCGTTGACGCCCTGGATCGACTTGATGGTCATCGAGAGCTCGCCCTCGACCGCGCGCTGGTAGTCGACCTGCTGCTTGAAGTCGGAGGTGGTGACACCCTCTTTGTCGAGCAGGCTGTAGCCGCTGGAACCCGAGGACGGGAGGCCGGCCGCGCTGATCGCCAGGCGCTGCGCGTAGAGGTTGGCCTGCGGGACGTCGATCTCGGTGCCACCGGCGGCGAGCTGGTAGGAGACCTTGTTGGCGTTGAGCTTGTCGATGATGGCGCTGGCGTCAGTGGCCGACAGGTTCGTGAAGAGCGGCGCGTAGGTCGGCTTGGCGGCCCACTGGGTGAAGACGTAGCCGCCGATGACCACGGCGAGCAGGGCAATGATCGACACCGCCTTCTGCCCTGGAGAGAAGGCGAGAAAGCCCTTCCAGACACGCTGGAAGTAGCCCAGGAGTTGGTCCTTCATCAGGCCTGCATCCCCATGACCTGGTTAAAAGCGTCGACGGCCTTGGTGCGCAGCGTCGAGGCCAGGCTGGTCATCAGCGAGGCCTGCGTTGCCGCGATGGTGTAGTCGGCCACGTTGGTCAGCTGGCCGGTCGCGGCCTGCACGGCCAGGTTGTCGGCGTTGCTCTGGGCCGCCTGCACCGAGTTCAGTCCGTTCGACAGCATGTCGCCGAATGAACCACCGGAGGTGCCCGTCGTCGCAGCGGTGCCCGACGTGGCAGTCGTGCCGGTAAGACCGGAGAGGCTCGCGACCGAACTGGTCGAGGGAACGGCAGAGGAGATCGCACCGATGGCGGGGATAGTCATGAGAAGGCCTTAGAAAGTAGGGGGGATTGCCGGATCAGGAGCGGGCGTTCTTACCGATGTCGATCGCGGCCTGATAGCACTGCTTGGCGCGGTCGACCACGGCGGCGTTGGCCTGCAGCGCTCGCTGGGCCATGATCATGTTGCCCATCTGCTCGCCCATGTCGATGTCGGGGAGACGGACGTAGCCGTTCTTGTCCGCGACCGGGCTGTCGGGGTTGTAGGTGACACGTCCCTCGGCCGAGCTCTGCGCCAGCTGCTCGACGTGCACGCCGGTCCCGACGCCGTCGGCGCCGGTCCCGTTGGCCGCGGCCTGGACGAAGGTTGCCTGAAAGGCCGGACCCGAGGTCGGAGTCACGGTGTTGATGTTCGCGATGTTGTTAGCGATGGTGTCCAACCAGGTCTGGTATGTCTCCATACCGGTGCCCGTGGTCGAGATCGCGTCGAATAGAGGCATCGGGATCAGCCCTGCAGCACAGTGCTGATCAGCCCGTACTTGGCGGTCAAGGCGCCGGCTACGAGCTGGTTCTGCATGGTCGTCTCTTCATCGATGACGATCTCAGAACTGAGGTTGACGTTGTTGCCGTTCACACCGGAGTTATCGGTGGAGGCTGTCTGCTGCACAGCGGTCGAAGCAGGGTCGCCGGCACTGAACGCGCTGGCGAGGCTGTCCTCGAAGGAGACGCGCTGGGCTATGTAGCCAGGCGTCTCGACGTTGGCAATGTTGTTGGCAGTTACTCGTTGACGCTGCGCGAGGCCGGTCATGGCCGCTTGCAGTGTCACCGACGTGACGTCGTCGAGCACGATGCGAAACCTCCGATGGGTTTCGCCATTCCTTTGGCTGATGGCGAGCAATCCGTGCTCAACTTCATTCATCGGCCCGGGACGCCCGGACTTGAGCGCCAATCGGAGGAAAATTCGCGGATTCTCCGCGTGGAGTACCGCCTAGACGACGAGGTCTATGTACTCTGACGGATTCGGCTCACGGTGCCGGCTGCGGCGGTGGCCCAGCGACGGCGGAAGGGCCTCGAGCTCCTGGGAAATGCGCTGCTGCAGGGCATCGAAGCGGTCGCGGACGGCGGAGGCACGCTCGGCCAGTTCCGGCGGGAGCGGCGGCAGATCGTCGCGCGCGGGCGGGGTCCAGGCCCAGGTGGCCAGGCCGTCCGGGGCCGGCTGGCCGTCGACCAGCGGGCTCGGGGTGATCGGGCTGGTGTTCAGCAGAAGTTCGGTGGTGTCGGCGTGTGCCTCGAGGGCGGCCAGCACTTCAGCCCAGTCGCTCATCTCAGGCCACTCGTCCGGTGAGGTGCCCGCCGGCGGCGTGGGCGCGCTCGTCGCTGAGGTCGTCGGCGGCCTGTCCCCAGGCGGTACGAAGCTCAAGGACGATGCTGGCCAGGTGTGGGAGCAGTTCCGCGCCCTCGGCTCGGCCGGCGTCGAGCAGCTTCAGCAGCAGGTAGCTGTAGAGCGAGGCCAGGTCCTGAGCGCCCTTCCAGGTCGAGGTGTTGAGGCTCGAACGGAGCTCGGCGACGATCTGGACGGCGTGTGAGACGTGGGTGGCGGCGAGGGTGGCATCGTCGGCCTCGTGCGCGGCGCGGGCCCGGGTGATGTCAAGCCCGAGGCGGTCGTAGAGCATGACGACTCGCTGAGCCGGCGAGGCCGTTAGCACTCGGTCGGACAGGTATCGCGCGCGAGCGTCGTCGGATGCCACGATCATTCCTCACTTTCGCCGTGCGTCGAAGAGCCGAAGGGCTCTGGAAGTCTCTAAAAAGTCGGTACATCAGGGCGATACCCTGACGCGCCGGTCCAGCCGGTGGTCAGGAAAGCCCTACTACGAGCTCGAGGAGCTCTTGCTGCCGGTGATGCTGGCCAGCGTCGAGGTGAGCCAGGTGGACTCCGACTGCAGCTTCGACAGGGCCGTCTCCATGGCGGAGTACTTCGCCGTCAAGGCGGTCTGCATGTCGGCCAGCTTGCTGTCCCACGCGCTGATCTGCTTGGTGTAGTCGGCGGCGGTGGCCTGGTCGTTCTTCACCGCGAGGGTGAGCGAACCCTTGACCGAGTCGGTGGCCGAGATACCCAGCGCGTCGTACGCGCCGCCGAGCGCCGTGCCGATCGCGGCCTGGGTGCCGGTCGGGTCGGCCGAGTAGGCGTTGGCGAAGGCCTTCGAGTCGAAGGTCATCTGACCCTGCGAGGTGATCGTGACGCCGTACTGGTTGTAGCTGCCGCCGCTGAATCCCTGCGCCACCGTCGAGAGCAATGACTGCTGCAGCTTGGTGGAGAGCGAGTCGCTGGGCAGGATGCCGCCCTGCGCGGTGGCCTGGCCAATGATGCTGAAGGCTGCGTTCACCGAGTCGACGAGCGCCTGCACCTTGCTGCTGATGCCGGCCTCGTCGCTGCTCAGCGAGAGGTTGACGCCACTGGCCAGCGAGCTGACCGTGAAGGTCACGCCGGGGATGACGTCGGTGAAAGTATTGGTCGAACTCGACACCGTGTAGCCGCCGTTGGCCGGGTCGCCGACGGTGATCTGCGCGTCCTGGGCCGAGATGACGTCCTTCTGCGGGTTGTCGAAACCCGTGGTGGTGAAGGAGTTCGCGGTGCCCGTCCCGGTCGAGCTGAGCTGCAGGATCGGTCCGGCATCGGTGTTCACGACCGAGGCCCGCACCCCGACGCCGGCCGAGTTGATGGCGGCGGCGACCGCGGCCGGGGTACCCGAGGCTGCGGTGATGGAGGTGGTGGTCCCACCGGTCGTGATGGTGAAGTTCGGTGGCGTGCCGCTAATGACGACCCCGCCGGTCGAGGAGAAGGTGCTCGTCTGGGCGCGGGCGACTGCGGTGACGTCGAAGGTGGCCGAGGAGCCGGCGGCGGCGCTGGCCGAAGCCGTGGCGACCACGGACGTGTTCGAGGAGGCGACCGTGGCGGCCGTCCACGTCGAGGATGCCTTGAGGGCCTCGGCGGCGGTCTGCACGGCGGCGATCTTGGTGTTGATGGCCTGGTAGGCGGCAATGACGCTGTTCTCGGTGTTGAGCTGAGTTTTCAACTGGGTCTGCGGCGCAGCGGCCACGGCCATCAGCTGAGTGATCAGCGAGGCGGTGTCGATGCCCGAGGCGAGGCCCGAGATGCTGAAGGCTGCCATTGTCGGCTCCCTACTGGATATCGCAAGAAAGTCTGAGCGAGCGGGTGAAGCTCACGACGGCGGAACAAGCCGCGATGCCCCGTGAATTCAGGGGGATTCGTGAGGTTCGTTGGTGAAGCGGTCCGTCCGTGGAGCAGGCGACTCGGCTGGGGGGAAAGCCACCTGCTCCACGAACACCTCTATGTGCTCTGTCTACTACTGGAGCAGCTTGAGGATGGACTGCGGCGCGGAGTTGGCCTGAGCCAGCACCGAAGTAGCCGCGGACGTCAGGATCTGGGCCTGGGTCATGGTGGTGACCTCGGTCGCCAGGTCTGCATCGGTGATGTTCGAGCGCGATGCGGTGACGTTCTGGATGGTGCTCTGCAGGTTGCTCACCGTGTAGTTGAGCTGGTTCTGCGTGGCACCGACACCGGCGCGGTCCGTCGACAGGGTCGAGAGGGCCGTCGCGATGGTGGCGAGGGCAGCCTGGGCACCAGAGGTGGTGCTCATGTCGACGCCCGAGGTACCGAGGGACGACGAGTCGGTCGCCGACAGCGTCAGGGTGACCTGGTCGGTGCTCGCCGAGGTGGCGCCAACCTGGAAGACCATCGAGCTGTTGGTGCCGTCGAGCAGCGTCTTACCACCGAAAGCGGTGCTGGCGGAGATGCTGTCGAGCTGCGCGTTCAGGGCGACGACCTCGGACTGGATTGCGGCCAGCGAGTTCGTGTCCTGGGTGCCGTTGGAGGCCTGCACTGCGAGCGTGTTCATGCGCTGCAGGATGGACTGCTGAGTGGCCATGGCGCCATCAGCGATCTGGGCGACGTTGATGCCGTCGTTGGCGTTGCTGACAGCCTGGGTCAGTCCGTTGATCTGGCTGGTCAGGCCCTGGCTGATGGCCAGGCCGGAAGCGTCGTCGGCTGCCTTGTTGATGCGCAGACCGGAGGAGAGCTTCTGGAACGCGTCCTGCAGGTTGGACTGGTTGGTGCTGAGGCTGCGGTAGGCGTCCATTGCCGCGGTGTTGGTGTTGATACGAAGACTCATTGTTATTCCTCCTGAATGATTGAGTCTGGTTCGCCCGGGGGGTTGGGCTTTACCGTCCCATCCGTGGGGCGGTACATCTATAGCATCGGCGGCGTCTCTACAGACTTAAGCCGCTGATGGGCTTATTTTTGTTGCTCAGCCGCTCTGGGCGAGACCGAACGGCGCACCCTGGACCTCGCCGAGGGCGTTGGTCATCGCCAGACGGGCGGAGAGAGTGCTGCGGGTGGCGACGGCGGTGGCGTAGGCGGCGCGCTGCGCGGCCTGGCGGGCGCTGCCCTCGGCGCGGGTGTTCGACTTGCGGGCGGTGGCCAGCTCGTCGGTCTCCGACTCCATGGCGGCCGACATTCCGTCGCGGAGGATCTTGAGAGCCTCGGCCCGCATCTGCGAGACACGCGATTCGGTGACTCCGAGCTCGGCGGCGATGTCGCTCATCTTGCGCTCAGAGAAGAAGTAGTCCTCGACGACCGTGCGCAGACGCTCCGGCAGCTCGGCGATGGCGTCGTGCAGGTAGCCGATCTGCTCGCGCTGCACGAGGAGGGCCTCGGGGCCGGCGGCCGCGTCGGAGAGGAGCTCCGGACCGCTGTTCGGGGCGAAGCCCTGCAGGCTGAGGACGGAGGCGCGCTGCACGTCGTGGTCGATCGAGTCGACCTCGGCGACGGTGACGCCCATCGCCTGGGCGACCTCCTCCGGCTTCGGGCTGCGGCCCAGGGTGGAGGCAAGCTGTGCACGTACGGTGTCGGCCTGGCGGGCCCGGCCACGGACGGAGCGGCTGGCCCAGTCGAGGCCGCGCAGTTCGTCCATCAGGGCGCCGCGGATCCGGATCGCAGCGAAGCGAGCGAAGGGCACGCCGCGCGAATCATCGAAGTTCTGGGCGCTCACTACAAGAGCAAAGAGGCCGGCGGACGTCAGCTCGTCGCGGCTCACGTGGGCGGGGACGCGGCCGAGGGTCTCGCGGACCAGGTGACCGACGAGGGCGAGGTTGGCGGTGACCATCGCGTCGACCTCGGTCGCGGACGGACGTGCAAGCGCGGGGGCGTGGGATTCCACGATTCCTCCATTGGGACCAGGCTGGAAGGCGACTCTGCGAGGCGCCTATTTACTTCCCCAGTTACTTCCCCGAGTACTACGTGGTGCCGGTGGTTCCAGACGCTCTTCCCGGAGCGTCCTGCGGTTCTTCCCGAGAACCGCGGCCGCTCTTCCCGAGAGCGACCGTGTCGGTGTTAAGTCGACGTGAGCAAGCATTAAGGCAGACGGGTAGCACGTCAAGTTCAACTGAGATGTAATTTACAGGCGCTCGGCGTTTCGTCCGTTTTTCACACCAAATGTCGGACCAAAAACCCTTACAGCCACCCAGCCGGTTCCGATCTATAGGGGTGTCCCTACCCGTGATCGGGGTATCGGTTCACGTCTACTTCACGACTTTCACCGGCTCAGGAGAGCTCCCGTTACGCCGATCTCACACTGACGGAGCGCTCGGGACGACCGGCTCCACCGCCTACTGCTCTATGCAGTGCGGATCCCGAATCTAAAGTGCCCAGATCGCTAAGATTTGACAGACGTCCGGCGATGGTTCATCTGTGGGCAATCATCAGCGAGGGAATCTCATGACTAGCAGCGATAACGCGCAGTCCTATTCAGCAGTGAGCAGCATGCTCTGGCGTGAACGCGAACTGCTGGATCTGCTTCTGTTCAAACTTACCGAGGAGCGACTCATCCTCACCGACGGGGCGACCCGCTGGTTGGCGCACGCCAACCGCGAGGTCGAGACGGTCCTCGGCGAACTGCGCGGCATCGAGGTGCTGCGCGCCGCCGAGGTCGACCACCTCGCCGAGGGGCTGGGGCTCCAGTCGGCACCGACGCTCTCGTCGATCATCGACGGCTCGCCGGAGCCCTGGCAGACCCTGCTGGCCGAGCACCGCACGGCGCTCGCCGGCCTGGTCGCCGAAGTACGCGCCATCACCAGTGAGAACCACCAGCTGCTCGCCGCCGGTGCCCGCTCCGTGCGTGAGACTCTGATGAGCCTCCGCGCCGAGGCCGGTACTTACGACGCACGCGGCGAAGCCGTCACCCGGGCCCGCGGCCCGCTGATCGTGGACGAGCAGGCATGACCGGCTTCGGGAGCCTGGTGCGGGCGAACAACGCACTCGGCGCGGCCAGCTACGGCCTCGACGTCACCGGACAGAACATCAGCAACGCCAACACCACCGGTTACACGCGCCAGCGGGCCGATCAGGTCTCGGTCGGACCGGTCAGCAACGTACCTTCTATGTACGTGTCCCGGCAGAGGGGTGACCAGGGAGTGGCGATCAGCGGTACCTCACGGCTGAACGACCCGGTCATCGATGCCCGTGATCGTCTGGAGAACTCGCGGTCGAGCTACCTGGCGACCGCCGCCTCAACGGCGTCGGCCATCGAGACCGCCTTCCCGGAGCCGACCACCTCCGGTCTCTCCTCGCAGCTCGACACCTACTTCCAGTCCTGGGCGGCCCTGGCCAACCAGCCGAACGCCAGCGGCACCGCCTCCACCGCACTTCGCCAGGCTGTGCTCTCGGCCGGCACCGCGGTCACCACGTCACTCAACACGGCGAGCCAGAACCTGGCTGACACCGCCTCGACGCTGAGCTCGCAGCTCAGCTCGACCGTCACCGCAGCGCAGAACTCGGCCACGCAGCTCGGCCAGCTCAACGCAGCGATCAAGGTCGCCTCGAGCACCGGGCAGAACACGAACGCCCTGGCCGATCAGCGGGACATGATCCTCGCCGATCTGGCCAAGTCGGTCGGCGGCACCGCCACCATCAACTCCGACGGCACCGCGGACGTCACCGTCGGCGGCCAGGCCCTGGTCACCGGCAACACGGTGAGCACGCTGGCCATCGACCCGACCTCGCAGGTCACGGTCAACGGCACCGTCGCCACCATGACCACCGGTGCCGCCGGCGCCCTGGTCACCGGCATCACGGTCACGGTCCCGGCCTACCAGGCGAAGCTCGACAACGTCGCCGCGACACTGGCCAGCACGGTCAACGCCGCGCACCAGGCCGGCTACGACGCCAACGGGCTCCCGGGTGGCGCCTTCTTCTCGGGCACCACGGCCGCCACCATCAGCGTGGCCATCACCAACCCGTCGGACCTCGCCGCCTCCGGCTCAGCCAGCGCGAGCGGCAACAACGACGGCACCCAGGCCACCCTGATCGCCAACCTGGCCACGGCGCCGGGCAGCGCCAGCACCACCTACGTCAACCTGGTCGGTGACGTCGGGTCCATGTCGGCCCTCGCCGCCCAGCAGCAGACGATCCAGGACTCGGTGACGAGCAACATCGACGCCACCCGCCAGTCCAACTCGGGTGTCAACTACGACGAAGAGGTCACCAACCTCCTCATGTACCAGCGCTCCTACCAGGCGGCGTCGCGAGTACTCACCACAGTCGACGACATGCTCGACACTCTGATCAACCGGACTGGAAAGGTCGGGTTATGACCGCGCTACGCATTACTGCAGGTTCCACGCAGTACGCCTCGATCCAGCGGGTGCAGGCGGCCGCTCAGCGGCTGGCCGACCAGCAGGCGAAGCTCGCCTCCGGGCAGCAGATCTCCAAGCCGTCGGACAACCCGGGTGGCGCCATCACCGCGCTGTCGCTGCAGGGCCAGATCTCGCGGAACACGCAGTACACCTCGAACGGCAACGACGCGATCGCCTACCTGAGCACTGCCGACTCGGCGTACTCCAGCATCGTGACCCAGCTGCAGAAGGCGCACGACCTGGTGCTGCAGGGCATGAGCACCGGCGGCAGCACCCCGTCGTCGGCCGCCGCCATCGCCCAGCAGGTCGACTCGCTGCGCAGCGGCATCCTCTCCGTGGCCAATACCACCTACAACGGCGCGACCATCTTCGGTGGGACGGCCTCCGGCACGGTGGCCTTCGACAGCACCGGCGCCTACCAGGGTGACAACGGTTCGGTCGTGCGTACGGTCGGCCCGGGCAACACGGTGACCATCAACCAGACCGGCACCGCGGTCTTCGGAGCCAACGGCAGCAACATCTTCGACACGCTCTCGGCCATCTCGACGGCGCTCAGAACGAACCCGTCGACTCTCGGCACGCAGCTGACCACGCTGACGAACCAGCTCAACAACGTCGTCTCCAGCCAGGCCGCGGAGGGTGCCACCTACAACCAGGTGCAGACCGCGCTCACCGGCGCTGACACGGCCGCCACTCAGCTCAAGGTCAACCTCTCCAATGTCTCGGAGATCGACTTCGCGCAGTCGGTGATCGACGTGACGTCAGCGAACACCGCCTATCAAGCGGCGTTGCAGACAACAGCGACGATCTCGCAGCGTTCCCTCCTGGACTTCCTCCGTTGAGCGCGGCGATGAGTCACGAGATCAGCGACGGCGACACCTCCGGGTTCACCGGCGCGTCGAACGGGCTGACCCTGGTCGAGTTCGCGGAGCCGATCGCCGGCTTCCCGAACGAGCACATCTACACGCTGAGCACGATCGACGAGGCGGGTGCCTTCTTCTCGCTGCGGGCCGCCGCCTCGCCGGAACTGCGGTTCATCCTCACGCCGCCGGCTCTCTTCTTCCCGCAGTACGCGCCGAAACTCGACGAATCGCTGCTGGCGACGGTCGGCGCGCCGGACGAATCGGACGTGCTGCTCTTCGCGATTCTGACCGTTCAGAAGAGCATTTCCGACGCCACGGCGAACCTCCGAGCGCCTATCGCGCTCTCCCGCAGCACCGGCCGAGCTGTGCAAGTTGTGCTCGATGACGAGAGTTTGTCGTTCCGAGAGGCCATCGACCGGTAATCTAAACCTTCCGAACCATAATCGGGAGGATTCCCCGTGCTGATACTTACCCGCCGCTCTGGTGAGAGCGTGATGGTTGGGGATGACATTGTCATCACAATCTTCGAGGTGCGCGGCGATGCGGTGCGCATCGGAATTCAGGCACCGCGTTCAGTAGCAGTGCACCGTGAAGAGGTCTACCTCGAACTGCAGGCGGCCAACCAGTCCGCCGCCTCCCCCGACGACGACGTGATCGACGCGCTGCGACTCAACGAGCGACGCCCGCCCGCCTAACTGGCGATACTGGCCCTGGGGTCAGTAAATCCGGCGATGATCGCGTCGCCGACCTCCTCCAGCGCGGCGAGCTGGGCCGGGTCAAGCCGGTCTATGACGTAGCTCCGCACCGCCTCGACGTGCTTCGGGGCCGCCTCCTGCAACGCCGCGAGCCCGCGCGGCGTCAACCGGGCGACCTGCCCCCGGCGATCCGTCTCGCAGTCCACCCGATCCACCCAGCCACGCTCCTGCAGCCGTGACACCGCGTGCGAGAGCCGGCTGCGCGACGAGCGGGTGATGTCAGCCAGCTCGCTCATCCGCATCGACTGCTCCGGGGCCTCCGACAGGCGCACCAGGATGACGTAGTAGGCGTGCGGGATGCCGGCGTCCTGCTGCATGGCTCGATCCAGCGCGTCGAAGAGCAGTGTCGCCGATTCGACGTAGGCGCGCCAAGCGCGCTGCTCAGGTGGGGTTAGCCAGTTCGTTTCGTCCATTTATGTAACCGATGCCCCTTATGTTGATTGCGTAGGCAACTAGAATGATGTAAAACCGGCCCCTAAGCGTAGTCCGGAACCGCTCCCGAACCCGGTTGCAACGACTTTCAAACAAAATGGTATGTAGAAAGTTCCAACTTCGGCATGTAAACTTCGGCGTGCGCTGGGGGATTTGTCGCGATGTACAGGTCGCGGCCCGTGGCGCCGAGTTTGTGTGAATTTCCACGGAAGCGGCCCGGTGCCGTGCAATGATTCACAGACGCGAACGCGAGGGCCTAGTCGCCCCGCCCTGAAGCTGCCGCCCCCATCGACCCCCCCGCGATGGGGGCGGCCCCCTATCTCCGGCCGGTGAGCCGGCGGGAGATCTATTCGGTCGAGGCGCCGGGTGGCGGCACCTAGACTGGGGTGGCCCGATCCGCCCATCTCTGAAGGACGTCGCGTGTCATTTCGACGCATGCCAGACAGCCCGGTCCGTGCCCTGCTACTGGAGCAGGTCCACCCCGACGCCACCGCGATCCTCTCCGCCGCCGGCTTCCAGGTCGAGAACATGGACCGTGCCCTGGACGAGGACGAGCTGATCGAGCGGATCGCCGGGGTCTCGCTGCTCGGCATCCGCTCCAAGACCAACGTGACGGCCCGGGTGCTCGACGCGGCCACCGACCTCGAGTCGATTGGTGCCTTCTGCATCGGCACCAATCAGATCGATCTCGAAGAGGCGTCGGCCCGCGGCATCACCGTCTTCAACGCGCCCTTCTCGAACACGCGCAGTGTCGTCGAGCTGGCGATCGCCGAGATCATCTCGATGACCCGTCGCCTCACCATCAAAGACCGCCTCATGCACGCCGGGGTCTGGGACAAGTCGGCCGACGGCGCCCATGAGGTGCGCGGACGCACTCTCGGCATCATCGGCTACGGCAACATCGGCACTCAGCTGTCGGTGCTGGCCGAGAACCTCGGCATGCGGGTCCTCTTCTTCGACACCGCCGACCGTCTCGCCCTCGGCAACGCGACCCGCTGCACCACGATGGCCGAACTCCTCTCCGAGTCCGACGTCGTCACCCTGCACGTCGACGGGCGGGCGTCGAACAACGATCTCTTCGGTGAGGACGAGTTCGCCCTCATGAAGGCGGGCTCGCTCTTCCTCAACCTCTCCCGCGGCTTCGTCGTCGACTACGCGGCGCTGCGCACCCACCTGGAGTCCGGGCACATCGCCGGCGCCGCCGTCGACGTCTTCCCGGTCGAGCCGAAGGGCCGCGGCGACGAGTTCGTCTCTGAACTCCGTGGCCTGCCGAACGTTATCCTCACCCCGCACATCGGTGGATCGACGGAGGAGGCGCAGCAGGACATCGGCCGCTTCGTCGCCGGCAAGTTCCGCGACTTCGCCCTCGACGGCTCGACCGCGCTGAGCATCAACATCCCCGGCGTGGCCCTGCCGCAGCGGCCGGGCGGCCACCGGCTGATGCTCATCCACCGCAACGTCCCGGGCGCATTGGCAACGATTAACGGGGTATTCGCCGAGCACAAGGTCAACGTCGAGGCTCAACTGCTCGGTACCCGCGGTGAGCTCGGCTACGTGGTTACGGATACCGCGGCCGCCTACACGCCCGAGATTCTGGCCGAACTGAACGCGCTCCCGGAGACGGTCCGGCTCAACGCGCTCTCCTGATGTTTCACCGGACGGCGCGGCTACTCCCTAAGGGCTGCCCCGGTAAGACGATTGTGTAGTTGCGCGCTGGGCCCTGTCGATTTATGATTATGTTACCCATCAGTAACTAAAGGACCGTCACAGGTAACTCTCCTGGACGGAATCTGCACATACATCCAGGGAGAGCTAGAGGCTATGGGCCACTACAAGAGCAACGTCCGTGATATCGAGTTCAACCTCTTTGAGGTACTAGGTACCAGTGCGAACTGGGACCCGAAGGTCTTCGAGGGCATCGACGAAGACGCCGTTCGCGGCCTTCTGCCCGAGATCGCCCGCCTCGCCGAGGGGCCGCTGGCCGAGTCTTTCGCGGACGCTGACCTGCACCCGCCGGTCTTCGACCCGGAGACCAACACGGTCAAGATCCCCGAGTCCCTGAAGAAGTCCTACAAGGCGCTGCAGGACGGCGAGTGGTGGCGGCTGAGCTGTATCCCTGAGCTCGGTGGCACCCGCGTTCCGAACTCGGTCGCCTGGGCCGTCGCCGAGCAGGTGCTGGGCTCCAACCCGTCGCTGCACATGTACGCCGCCGGTGCCCCGTTCGCCGGAATCCTCTACCGCAACGGCAATGACACCCAGAAGAAGATCGCCCAGCTGATGGTCGACAAGCAGTGGGGCTGCACGATGGTCCTCACCGAGCCCGACGCGGGCTCCGACGTCGGGGCCGGCCGTACCAAGGCCATCGAGCAGGCTGACGGCAGCTGGCACATCGAGGGCGTCAAGCGCTTCATCACCTCGGCCGAGCACGACATGACCGAGAACATCATCCACCTGGTGCTGGCCCGCCCCGAGGGCGCTGGGCCGGGCACCAAGGGCCTCTCGCTCTTCGTCGTCTCCAAGTACCACTTCGACATCGAGACCGGTGAGCTCGGCGAGCGCAACGGTGCCTACGTCACCAACGTCGAGCACAAGATGGGCCTCAAGGCCTCCACCACCTGCGAGCTGCGCTTCGGCGAGAAGGAGCCGGCCGTCGGCTACCTGGTCGGGGATGTCCACGACGGCATCGCCCAGATGTTCCAGGTCATCGAGAACGCCCGCATGATGGTCGGCACGAAGGCCATCGCGACCCTCTCCACCGGCTACCTGAACGCGCTGGCCTACGCCAAGACCCGCGTCCAGTCGGCCGACCTCACCAAGGCCGCCGACAAGACGGCCCCGCGCGTCACGATCATCAACCACCCGGACGTGCGCCGCAGCCTGATGCTGAACAAGGCCTACGCCGAAGGGCTCCGCTCCCTGGTGCTCTACACCGCCTCCTCGCAGGACCGCATCCAGGTCGGTGAGCAGAACGGCACCGACACCGCGCTCGACGAGGCGATCAACGACCTGCTCCTCCCGATCGTCAAGGGCGTCGGCTCCGAGCGCTCCTACGACCAGCTCGCCCAGGCGCTGCAGACCTTCGGTGGCTCCGGCTACCTGCAGGACTACCCGCTGGAGCAGTACATCCGCGACGCCAAGATCGACACCCTCTACGAAGGAACCACGGCCATCCAGGGCCAGGACTTCTTCTTCCGCAAGATCATCCGTAACAAGGGCGCCGCGCTGGGCGCGCTCTCGGGCGAGATCACCGCGTTCCTCGGCTCCATCGCCGACGAGGGGCGTCTTAAGGAGCAGAGCGCAGCGCTGCAGAAGGCGCTCGAGGACTTCGGTGCGTCGGTCGGCTTCATGACCCAGCAGCTGATGAGCGCGCAGGACGACATCCGCAACATCTACAAGGTCGGGCAGAACACCACCCGCCTGCTGATGTCGGCCGGTGACCTCATGGTCGGTTACCTGCTGCTGCGCCAGGCCTCGGTCGCGCTCAGCAAGCTCGACGCCAACGGTGTCTCGGCCGCTGTCCGTGCCTTCTACGAGGGCAAGTACGCCGTGTCGCAGTTCTTCAGCGCCACTGTGCTGCCGGAGCTGACGGCCCGTCGCCTCATCACTGAGTCGACCGACAACTCGCTGATGGAGCTCTCCGAGGACGCCTTCTAGAGGGCCAGAATTTAAGCCGAACAGCAGAACGGGCGCTGACCTTGGGACCATGGTCCCGGGTGGGCGCCCGTTCTGCTGTTCGCCTAGATTCGTAGCTGACCTGGTTTTGGCAGTTCTGCACGGTATCCCGTGCAGAACTGCCAAAACCGAGCGGAAATCTAGGGGGATGCTCAGTGCCGCAATGGATCGACCTCGATGGCGCGGTCAACGTCCGTGACGTCGGTGGGATGACCACCGCTGACGGCCGCCAGGTGCGCTCCGGCCGGCTCATCCGCTCCGACAACCTCCAGGACCTCTCGCCGAAGGATCTGCGGCTGCTCGTCGACGAGTTGGGGGTGCGCGCGGTCTCGGACCTGCGCACCGGCCACGAGGTGAGTGCCGAGGGGCCCGGTCCGATGAACCGTGAGCCCGGGGTGCTGATCGAGCACAACTCGCTCTTCAGCGAGGCCGGTCAGAACACCGACGCCGCGGCCGCCGAGGACGAGGCGGACGAGATCGATCCGGTGGAGGCGGCCCTCACCGCGCCTGATCCGATGCTGCTGCCCTGGCAGATCCGCGACAGCAAGCACGACTACGCCAACCGCGGGGCGGTGGATGTCTACTGGCGCTACCTCCTCGACCGCCCCGACTCCATCGTCGCGTCGCTGCGGCTCATCGCCCGCACCGACGGAGCGGTCATCGTCCACTGCGCGGCCGGCAAGGACCGGACCGGGGTCGTGGTCGCGATGACGCTGGCCGCGCTCGGCGTGCGGCCGGAGCAGATCGTCGCTGACTTCGCCCTGACGGCCGACCGCATCGAACTGATCTTCGCCCGGCTGGGTGCCTCCCCGACCTACGTCCGCGATGTCGCCGACGGTGAGATCGACAAGCACCGGCCGCGGGCCGAGACGATGGAGTCCCTGCTGCTGCGCCTCGACCAGGAGATGGGCGGGGCTGCGGGGTGGCTGGCCACCCACGGTTGGAGCGAGGTCGACCAGGCCGCGTTGGAGGCGGCACTCCTGGAGTAGCCGGCTGGCTCGGCCCGGTCAGCTCTGGCCACGCTGGTGCGCGCTCAGCCGAAGAGAATCAGCTCCAGCTCGGCCGGGGCGTCCGCGCTTATCCGCACTGGCACGCCCCAGTCCTGCCGGGCCAGGTGGCAGGCCGGGTACTCGATCGCCGGATCATCATCACAGGACGCCGCCTGCGCACTGATGTGCAGCACGCCCTCGGCGATCGACGAACTCAACCGCAGGGTGCGCGACAGGTCGCTGCCGTCACCCCCACCGTCGAGGAGTAGCTCCGGTGGCGAGGAACTCACCGAGAGCCGGGTCGCCGGCCCATCCCGATCGTCCAGCTTCCGGCCGGCCGGAGCCTGGAAGACGATGCGCAGGTCAACCTCACCATCACGCAGCGGGGTCGGCGGGCGCTTGGTCTGCAGCGCCTCGCCGCTGACCAGTTCGTCCGCGCCGGGCAGGCTCGACCCGACGGAAACCCGGGTGAGGCGGTGCGCGGCTGACTCGACCACCAGCAGGTCGTCTCCGAGGAGGAGCACCCCGACCGGCTCGTCCAGGTCGCGGGTGATCGTCGAGACGGTATCGCGGCGCGGGTCGTAGCGCCGCAGACTCGAGTTGTAGGTGTCCGCGATGGCCAGTGACCCATCGGGCAGCAGCTCCACCCCGAGCGGGTGCTGGAGGCGGGCCTTCGCCGCCGGCCCGTCGACGTGGCCGAAGTCGAAGAGCCCCTCACCGACCACGGTGTGCAGCTGCGGCTCCGCGCCCTCGGTTAGCTCGAGGTAGCGCAGTGCGGAGGTCTCGGCGTCGACGAACCAGAGCCGCTCTCCCTGCACCGCGAACCCGGAGGGCTGGGCCAGCCAGCCGTGGCGCGCGTCCCCGTCGCCGAGTCCCTCGACGGTGGTTCCGGCCAGCACCTTGCTGGTCCCGGCGTCGAGGTCGACGGCGAGCAGCAGATGGACGCCGGCGGCGGCGACAACCAGCTGCCCGAGCGCGGGCCACCAGACGACGTCCCATGGGGAGAGCACCTCCGGCACCGGTCCGGTGATGGTGGTGGCACCAGCCAGCTGGGCCGGCAGGTCGATCGTCTGTACGACGGCGCCATCGCTCAGTCGGACCCCGCGCAGCATGTGATTGACCGTGTCGGCCACCACGACGTCGTAGCCAAGATCAAGGTCAGCGGGCAGCAGGCAGAGCCCGTTCGGTTCGGCGAAGCGGGCCTGCGGAGCCGGGGCGTCGACCCGTCCGCGCTCCCCCGAGCCGATGCGGCGCAGCACCGTCTCGGCGTCGGGGGCGAACTCGACGAGCGAGTGGCCGCCGGTGTTGGCGACGAGCAGCGACGGCTCGTCCCGACCGTTGCGCCCGGCCGGGAGTTCGATCACCTTGGCCGGGAAGAAGAGCGGGCCGGTGGGTGTCTCGTCTGATCTGGACGGCAACGGGGTGAGCGGAGTCGGGTCGGTGGTCGAGGTAAGCAGTTCGTCGATCACCATCTCCAGCGAGCTCACCTGACCCTCGCCGGCCGCCTGCGCCATCACGTAACCCTGCTGATCGATGAGGACCAGCGTGGGCCAGGCGCGCACCGCGTACTGCTTCCAGAGGGTCAGGGCCGGGTCGCTGAGCACGGGGTGGTGGATGCCGTACCGCGCGGTGGCGGCGGCGACGCTGGCTCGCGTCGACTCGTGGGCGAACTTCGGTGAGTGCACCCCGATGACCACGAGGTTCTCGCCGTGCTTGGCCTCCAGCGGGCGTAGCTCGTCCAGGACGTGCAGGCAGTTGATACAGCCGGAGGTCCAGAAGTCCAGGAGCACCACCCTCCCGCGGAGCGCGGCCAGGGTGAGCGGCGCGTCGGTGTTGATCCAGTCGCCGTCGGTGCGCAGTTCAGGGGCTCGAACACGGAATCGCTGCATGGCCCCTCCCATGCTAGTCAGCTAACCGGCCTCGCTGGACCGGCTGGCCCCCAACTGGCCAACCTCACCGCTTTGTCCGCCGAAGGCCCGGTTCCGGTGCCGAGATCGGGCCTTCGAAGGACAAGGCGGGCGAGGCAGAGTGGTTGGGCGCTGCCGATTTAGCCCGGAGATGGGTCCGGCCCCCGTCACAGGGGTGACGAGGGCCGGAGACCGACTCAGGCCGTGGGACGTCGGGGGGCGAACCACGGTTTGCGTCGGGTTGAGCATCTGCCAAGGCCGTCTGGGGGAACGGCCTACAGCGTTCGCCTCGCGCAAGTACAGGGGAGAACTGGCGCGGGACGACGACCTGACATTGTGCTGGGGGGATACAACGCCAGATCTCCGATGCGGCTTTCGGAAGTTAGCCGCATTGGCCTATAGCGTGACGGCAAGCGAAGCTTGCGATCACGAGTTTGTGACCGCCGAAGGACTTGAATTCCTGCGGTGGAAGAGCAAGCGGAAGCGCGTCCGGGAAAGTACCCGATGACGTCCAACCTCAAGTGCATCCCGACTCTGCGCGAGCAATTCACGCTGGCGGTGGCGCACTAACCGAGTTCAGGTCAACGATCAGAACTAACGATCTTCGACGGCTTCATTGTTGCAACTGCAATTATTTTGTTTGACTGCCTGACAAATATGACACAGATTCGTTAACGTGTCTAGCCGTCTTTGATCCACTTCACACTGGTCTCACTTGGGATTTCCTTAACAAAGTGATGGTCGACCCCGGACATGCAAATGGCAGCGTCGAGTCGGCCTTGTGGGCTGACTGGTCGGTCCAGGTTCCGAATAGGCCCTGCTCCGTCGACGCTGCCATTCATCTTGATCGGCAGCGAGGATTCAGAGTTGCGCCAAACCGGGACTACGAAGCACATCCGCCACATCGACGAGGAAATGGGCACCCTGCTCGCCGTCAACCAACCGATGGTCAAAGGAGACGGCCAACTGAGCGACCCAGCGCGGTTCGATGCGCTCCGAGTCGCCGGTTCCGACGACCCACGGCCGGCGGGCGATCGAGCCGAGGGCCACGATGGCCGCCTCCCCGGGATTGAGGATCGGCGTTCCGGTGTCGACCCCGAGCGGGCCGATGTTGGTGATCGTGAGCGTCCCGCCGGTCATCGCGGCCGGCGTGGTGCGCCCGGCCCGCGCGACCCCGGTGAGGTCGTCGATGGCCAGCGCCAATTCGCGCAGGCTAAGGGTCTGAGCCTGCTTTATGTTCGGCACGATCAGACCGCGTTCGGTGGCCGCGGCGATACCGAGGTTGACGTCGCCGTGCAGCACGATCTCCTGCGCCGCCTCATCCCAACTGGAGTTGATCTCCGGGGTGCGGGCGGCCGCCCGCAGCACCGCGCGGGCCACGAAGACCAGCGGGCTCAGCTTGACTCCGGCGAACTCGCGACGGGCGGCGACCTCGTCCCGCAGGCTCATCATCGCGCTGACGTCGACCGAGATGAACTCGGTGACGTGCGGCGCGGTGAAGGCCGAACTCACCATCGCGGCCGCCGTGTGCTTGCGGACGCCGCGGATCGGGATGCGGGTATCGCGCGCATCCCCGGGCGCTGACTGGGCCTGGGTCGTGAGCGCGTCGGCGCCATTGTGTCGTGCCGCCTGCTCCACGTCGGCCCGGCAGACGGTGCCGTGCGGGCCGGTCGGAGGGACCTCGCGAATATCCACACCGAGTGACTTGGCGAGTTTGCGCACCGGTGGTGTCGAGAGGACGGCCTGCGCCGGGGCAGGCGATGGCGCGGAGGCCGGGGCCGGCGGCGGCGCAGCGGCCGGGGTCGGGGCGGAGGCGGCGGTCGCTTCTGGCGTTCCGTTGGGAGCTGGATGCGAGGTGACCGGTCCCCGGCGGCGCCGACCTGGGGTGGCGTCCGTCCGCGGGCCGTAGCCGACCAGCACCGGCTGCCGCTCGACCCGCTCCGAACCCGAACCTGGCGCCGGGGCGGCCGCGGGCGCAGCACCAGTGGAAGTCTCCGCCGGCCCGGCTGACGTATCGGCCGTTCCGGCGATGGCGATCGAGATGATCGGCCGCCCGACATCGACGGTCTCGCCGGCCGCGGCGTGCAGCTCGGCGACCACACCGGCGTACGGCGACGGCAGCTCAACCGCGGCCTTGGCCGTCTCTACCTCGACGATCACCTGGTTTACCTCGACGGTGTCCCCGGGCTGCACGGACCAGCTGATGATCTCGGCCTCGGTGAGCCCCTCGCCGACGTCGGGCATCAGGAACTGCTTGATCTGCTGGGTCTCCAACATGTCTCAGTACTCCAAGGATCGGTCGACGGCGTCGAGGAGGCGGTCCACATTGGGAAGCCACTCCTCCTCCAGGCGGCTCGTCGGATAGGGCGTATCGAAGCCGGTGACGCGCAGGATCGGCGCGGCCAGCGAGTAGAACGCCCGCTCCTGCACCCGGGCCGCGACCTCCGACCCCACACCGAAGCTGGAACTGGCCTCGTGGACGACGACCATCCGCCCGGTCCGCCGCACCGACTCGACCAGGGTGGCGGTGTCCAGCGGCGAGATGCTGCGCAGATCGATCACCTCGAGGTCATGACCTTCGCTGGCGGCGACCTCGGCGCACTGCAGCGCGGTGTCGATCATCGGCCCGTAGGCGACCAGCGTCAGGTCACTCCCTGGGCGGACGACCCGGGCCTGGTGTAGCTGCGGGGCGGTGGCGGCCACTGATCCCTTGCTCCAGTAGCGACGCTTGGGCTCCAGGAAGACCACCGGGTCATCGCTGGCGATCGACTGCTGCAGCATCCAGTACGCGTCCGACGGGTTGGAGCAGGCGACCACCTTCAGCCCGGCTGTGTGCGCGAAGTACGCCTCCGGGGATTCGGAGTGGTGCTCGACGGCACCGATGCCACCACCGAAGGGGATGCGGATCGTCAGTGGAACCTTGACCATCCCGGAGGAGCGCGCGTGCATCTTCGCGACCTGGCTGACGATCTGGTCGAAGGCCGGGTAGACGAACCCGTCGAACTGGATCTCGCAGACCGGGCGGTAGCCGCGCATGGCCAGGCCGACCGCGGTCCCGATGATGCCGCCCTCGGCCAGCGGGGTGTCGAAGACGCGCTCGGAGCCGAACTCGCTCTGCAGGCCGTCAGTGATCCGGAAGACGCCGCCGAGCTTGCCGACGTCCTCCCCCATCATCAGCACCTTCTCGTCGGCGGCCATAGCCCGGTGCAGGCCAGCGTTGAGCGCCTTGGCCAGGGTCAGGGTGCCGGTCGGGACGGGATCGGTGACCGCCTCCGTCGGGGTGCTGATGGTGGCGGTCACGCGGCACCGCCGTGCGAGCCGGCCTCGGAGTCGCTGAGCGAGTCGAGGAACTCGCCGAGCTGGGCCCGCTGCTCGCGCAGTTCGTCGGTGAGCTCGCAGTAGACGTGGTCGAACATGGACAGCGGCGCGGGCTCGGGGAGTTCGCGGCAACCGGCCCGCAGCCGCTCGGCGAGCTGCTGGGCCTGGTCGTCGATGTCGGCGAAGAAGTCGTCGCCGTAGCCGGCGTGGCGGGTCAGGTAGGCGCGGACGCGGGTGATCGGGTCACGCTGCCGCCACATCTCAACCTCGGCGCTCTCCCGGTAGCGGCCCGGGTCGTCGGAGGTGGTGTGCGGGTTCATCCGGTAGGTGAAGGCCTCGATGAGCATCGGCCCGGCACCGCTGCGGGCCCGGTCCAGCGCGTGGCGGGTAACCGCGAGGCTGGCCAGCACGTCGTTTCCGTCCACGCGGACGCCCGGGAAGCCGAAACCGGCGGCCCGCCGGTACAGCGGGTAGGAGGTCTGCGTGTTCACCGGAGCCGAGATGGCCCACTGGTTGTTCTGGCAGAAGTAGACGACCGGCAGGTTCTGCGCGGCGGCCCAGATGAAGGACTCATTCACCGAGCCCTGGGAGCTGGCCCCGTCGCCGAAGAAGGCCAGCACCGCGGTGTCGCGGTCGAGGTCGCCGGTGGCTGTCGCCCGGTCGCGCTGCACGCCCATCGCGTAGCCGGCCGCGTGCAGCGTCTGGGCGCCGATGACGATCGTGTACAGGGCGAAGTTGTGCTCAGTGGGGTCCCAGCCGCCGGCTGTGGTGCCGCGGAAGAGTCCGAGCTGGGTGAGGGGGTCGATGCCCCGGCACCAGCCGACGCCGTGCTCGCGGTAGGTCGGAAAGGCCATGTCCTGCGTACGGAGTGCGCGACCGGCACCGATCTGGGCGCCCTCCTGGCCGAGGAGCGAAGCCCAGAGCCCGAGTTCGCCCTGGCGCTGCAGGGCAATGGCCTCAGTGTCGACGCGCCGCACCAGCAGCAGATCGCGGTACATATCGGCGATCTCGGCGTCGGTGACGCTGAGCGGGAAATCAGGGTGCTCGACTCGGTCGCCATCCGGCGTGAGGAGCTGGATCATCTCGGGGTCGGTCGATGAGACGGCCTGCGGCTGCGTCTCGACGGACTGCTGCACCTCGGCGGGTGGCTGGACCTCTACCGCCGGCTGGACGTCTACTGGCGGCGTCTCGCTGCGCTCGCTGCGTCCGGCAATGCGATGGTCCCGATTGGCGATACTGCGCTTGGAGAAAGCGGTGGTCATTGTGCGACACACTCCCTGCTCGACGACATCGACAAGTGGGATCGCCACCGTCAATGCCAACGTGGTCCACCGGCGTGGTTACGCCAGTGGGTCATGCCGGCACCGGCACGAACCGCAAGGGTGGGGCGGCGCGAACCGGCTAATTCCTCCACGGTAGCTGTGATGCGAGCCACTGACCAATTGCCGCCTCGAACTCATCGCAAGTTACTTATCGGTTGCCACCACGCGTGCCGATCAGCTCGCCATTGGCGGCCCGTCAGCTCGCTTCGAGCTCAACCGGCAGCGGTTCGTCGTGCACGACGACCAGTCGCGAGACGGCCCTGGTGAGCACCACGTACAGACGGCGCAGCCCGGCCACCCGCTGACTCTCAGCGGCCACGATCGCCGCCGGCTCCAGCAGCACGACGGAGTCGAACTCCAGCCCCTTGGCTGCGGTGGCGGCGACCACGGTCACCCGAATCTCCGGTGCCTCATCGGCGGTCTCCTCGATTTCGCTGGCATCCCCGGCGGGGGTGTCGTCCTCGGCGAAGCTGGTGGCGAGTGAGTCGTCGGTGACCTCCGAGTGGTCCAGCGTCGTCGCCTCCACGCCGGCGTCCCGCAACCGCTCCAGCACCGCCGCCACCTGCTCGCCGGCCACGATCACCGCGACCGACCCCTCGCTGCCCAGGCACTCGCGCACGGCGGTGACCAGTCGATCGGCGGGAGCGAACGTCAGGGCGTCGACACCGGCCCGGATCGAGGTGGCGGCCGGGACGTCGACGGCCACATGCGGCAGTAGCCGGTTGGCCAGGTCGAGGACCTTCCCCGGCACCCGGTAGCCCGCGGTCAACGGGCGGATCTCGGCGTTCGGGTGACCGAGATGGTTCAGCGTCACCGGCCAGGAGCCGGGAGCCCAGGCGGTCGTGGCCTGGGCCAGGTCGCCGAGCACCGTCACCGAACCGAGGGGGCAGCGTCGGGCAATCGCGCGGCACTGCATCGGGGAGAGGTCCTGCGCCTCGTCCACCACGACGTGGACGAAGGTCTCGACGCTGTGGAGCAGGCCGTTGAGCTCGTCGATGAGCACCGCATCGGCGGCGGTGAATTTGGCCGCCCGCGCCGTGCGCGGTGTCTTGGCCCAGAGCAGCGACCGCTGCTCCTCCTCGGTCAGCAGGTCACCGGCGTGCTGACCGAGGAGTTCAGGCTCGGTGAAGAGGCGGATGAGGAGGGCGGCTGGGTCGAGGGCTGGCCAGAGCTCGTCCACGGCGGCCCGGACGGGCTTGGAGCGGGCCACCTTGGCCGTCTCGGAGTCGGTCGGTGCCCCGCCGCGGTCCTCACGCTGCCGGCGGACGTCCTCGGCCAGCTGCTGACGCAGCCGATCCCGGGCCACCCCCCAGCGCAGCGTGTCACCGAGATCGCGGCGGGCGTCGTCGACATAGCGACGCACTCGGTACTCAGGGATGCGGTACCGCTTGTCGCCGACCATCGCCACCACGTCGTCGACCGGCCGGCGGATGTGGCTGCGGACGAACTTGCCCAGGATCGTGGCCAGCCGCGGGTCGCCCTTCAGCGTGGCCAGCTCGTCGGATTCGACGGCCCTGACCTGGACGTGCCCGACGATCTCCTCGACCGTGGTCTGGGCGATCCCACCCTCGCCCAGGGCCGGGAGCACCTGCGCGATGTAGCTGAGGAAGGCCGCGTTGGGCCCGACCACCAGGACGCCGGAGCGCCGCAGCCGCTCGGGGTAGGTGTAGAGCAGGTAGGCCGCCCGGTGCAGCCCGACCGCCGTCTTGCCGGTGCCCGGCGCCCCCTGGATGCAGAGCGAGTCGTCCAGTTCGGCGCGCACCAGGTCGTCCTGGTCGGGCTGGATGGTGGCCACGATGTCTCGCATGGGGCCACTGCGCGGCCGTTCGATCTCGCCGCGGAGCAGGTCGGAGTCGAACCCGGACTCCTCGCCCCGATCGAGGTGTTCGTCCTCGAAGGAGCTCAGCGCGCCGGCGTGGAAGCCGAAGCGGCGGCGCAGGGTCACCCCCATCCGTGACTTGCTGGTGGCCCGGTAGAAGGCCCGGGCGATCGGGGCCCGCCAGTCGATCACCACCGGATCTCCGGCCGGGTCACGGATGTGCCGCCGCCCGATGTGGAACGTCTCGGTGCCGGATCGGCCGTCCCCATCAGGGGAGTCCGTGACGTCGTTGTCGGTGCGGCCGAAGAACGGCGGCGCATGCGGATCGATCTCGAGGGCGGCCAGCCGTTCGGCGCGGATCCGTCCGAGGGCCTCGCTGGCCAGCGCGTCCACGCCGTAGTCGGCGATCCGCTCGGCCGCGGCCCGCATCGTCACCAGGCAGTCGCGGGCCAGGTCGAGGTGGGCCCGTTCGGAGTCAAGAACCGGGTCAGCGGTCACGATCAGCCTTCCGCTCAGAGGTACGTCAGAGGTTGATGCCGACCTCGCAGCGTACCCGTGACCTACGACTCGCGGCGGTAGCGTCACCTCCCGCGCCACGCGGCCACGCGTCGAGTAGCTTTCAGAGCAACGGATGAAACACCGCTTACCTCTGACGAAGGCAGGCCAGCGTGGCGAAACATTCGGCAAAGGATCGTAAGGCCGACGGCAAGACGTCCAAGGAAACGAAGGCCTCCACCGCACCGCCCACCACCGCACCACCCATCGCCGCCGCGCCCGCCCCGGCGAGGCTGCCCGCTCCGCCGGTGGTCGCGTCACCGACCCACACCCCGGGCACGCTGGCGGCGGCGGCTGCGGCCAGCCGGCACCGACGACACCACAGCGCCGAACACTCCCGCCTCTCCGAATCACCGCAGGCGACGAGTCCGTGGCGCCTCTGGGGGCCGTACGTCTCCGGGCGGCAGTGGGGCACGGTGCGCGAGGACTACTCGGCCGACGGCGATGCCTGGTCCTACTTCCCGTTCGAGCAGTCCCACGCCCGCGCGTACCGCTGGGGCGAGGACGGCCTCGGCGGCATCTGTGACCGGCTGGGCTTCCTGAACTTCTCGGTGGCGCTCTGGAACGGAAACGACCCGATCCTGAAGGAGCGTCTCTTCGGCCTGACGAACGGCCAGGGCAACCACGGCGAGGACATCAAGGAGTACTGGTGGGCGCTCGACGGCACCCCGACCCACTCCTGGATGAGTTGGCTCTACCGCTACCCGCAGGCTGAGTTCCCCTACGAGCAGCTGCGTCGCGAGAACGCCGGCCGCAACCGTGACCAGCGCGAGTACGAACTCTCCGACACCGGTGTCCTCGACGCCAACCGATTCTTCGACGTGACCATCGACTACGCCAAGGCATCCACCGACGATCTCTGCATCGTCATCAGCGCCACCAATCACGGGCCGGAGGCCGCGCCGCTGCACATCCTGCCGCAGATCTGGTTCCGCAACACCTGGGCCTGGGGACGGGATGATCGCCGTCCGTCGCTGCAGGCGCTGACCGCCAGCGAGCAGGAGATCGGCGATCTGCGCGCTGTGCACTGCCGTCACGAGCAGCTGGGCAGCTATGTGCTGGCCGCCGAGGGGACGCCGGAGGTCCTCGTCTGCGAGAACGAGTCGAACGACGTGGCCCTCTTCGGGTCGCCGAAGAACCCGGCGCCCTACTGCAAGGACGGCATCAACCGCCGGGTCGTCAATGGGGACGTGCCGGCGGTGGCCCCGGAGTTGCTGGATGACGGCAGCGTCCCGACCGGAACCAAGGCCGCCTTCTGGTACCAGTTCGACTCCGTCCCGGCCGGCGCGACAGTGCAGGTCCGGCTGCGGTTGGCCCCGGAGACACCGAGCGCCCAGACGTTCGGGGCCGGCTTCGCCGCCGTGGTCGCCGACCGCCAGAGTGAGGCCGACGAGTTCTACGGGCTGGTCATCCCAGAGACGGCCGACGACGAGGATCGCAACATCGCCCGGCGGGCCTATGCCGGCCTGCTGTGGGGCAAGCAGCTCTACCGCTACCGGGTGAAGGAGTGGTTGGACGGCGACCCGGGTCAGCCCGCCCCGCCACCGGAGCGGCGCCAGCCCGACGGCCGGAACATCGCGTGGCAGAACATCGCCATCGCCGACGTGATGTCGATGCCCGACGACTGGGAGTACCCCTGGTTCGCCTCCTGGGACCTGGCCTTCCACTGCGTCGCGCTGGCTCACGTCGATCCGGCCTTCGCCAAGGAGCAGTTGGTGCTGCTCTGCCGGGAGTGGTCGATGCACCCGGACGGTCAGTTGCCGGCCTACGAATGGTCCTTCGGTGACGCGAACCCGCCGGTGCACATCTGGGCCGCCTGGCGGATCTACCTGATCGACGGCTCCCGCGACCGGGACTTCCTGGAGCGCATCTTCACGAAGTCGCTGCTGAACTTCGGCTGGTGGGTGAATCGCAAGGACCCGGACGGCTCGGGGCTCTTCGAGGGCGGCTTCCTCGGGATGGACAACATCGGCCTCTTCAACCGCTCGATGCCGCTGCCGCCGGGGTACCGGCTGGAGGAGTCGGACGCGACGAGCTGGATGGGCTTCTACTGCCTGCAGATGCTCACCATCGCGATGGAGCTGGCCCTCTCCACCGGCAGTGGCGGCGGGGCTTGGGACGACCTGGCTACCAAGTTCCTCGAGCACTTCCTGGCCATCGCCGGCGCGATGCAGCAGTTCGGCTCCCAGCAGGTGCAGCTCTGGGACGACGCCGACGGCTTCTTCTACGACGTCCTGGTGCACCCCGACGGTGGCTACCAGCAGCTGAAGGTGCGCTCAATGGTCGGACTCCTACCGCTGCTCGCCGTCGCCACCGCGCAGGGCGGGGTGGCCCACCGCCTCCCTGACTTCTCGGCCCGGCTGAGCTGGCTGCAGCAGCGCCGCCCCGACCTGATGCATGGGCTGGTGACCCAGCGCGGCCAGAATGATGCCGCCGGACACGACGCATTCGGGGACGCGGTTCTCGGCGACCGGATGCTGCGCCTCTCTCTCGTCGACGCCGACCAGTTGCGACGCATCCTGACTCGGATGTTCGACGAGCAGGAGTTCCTCTCCCCGCACGGGCTGCGCTCCCTCTCGGCCTCGTACCGGACCCCGTTCAGCACGGTCGTCGAGGGGCAGCAGGTGAGCATCGACTACGAACCCGGCGAGTCGCGGACCGGCCTCTTCGGTGGGAACTCGAACTGGCGCGGACCGGTCTGGCTGCCGGTGAACGTCCTGCTGGCCGATGCGATGCGGGCCTTCGGCGACTTCCACGGGGAGGAGGAGTTGGTGGCCGGCTATAGCGGCGCCGCGGCCGCCGACGAGATCGACCGGCGGGTCATCGGGCTCTTCCGCGTCGGCGCCGACGGTAGCCGCCCCTGCGACGGCTCGCGGATCGAGGCGAGCGCCGACCCGCTGTGGCGCGCGCACCTCACCTTCAGTGAGTACTTCGACGGGGACACCGGGGAGGGGCTCGGCGCCACCCACCAGACCGGCTGGACGGCGCTGGTCGCGCACCTGATCTGCCGGGGAGATCGTTGAGCGCAACCCCATCAGCCACCGTCGCGCTCCTCGCCGCGCGGGCTGCCCTACTGGCTGTGCCAGGTCAGCGGCGCATCCTCGGGATCAGCGGCGCGCCCGGTAGCGGCAAGTCCACCCTGGCCGATCAGCTGGCGGCCGCGCTGGGTGAGCGGAGCATCGTCGTCGGGATGGATGGCTTTCACCTGGCGAACTGCCAGCTCGATGCTGCCGGCCGCCCGAGGAAGGGGGCTCCCGAGACCTTCGACGTCTTCGGATACCTGGCGCTGCTGCGGCGACTGCAGGCCAACTCCGAGCCGGTGGTCTACGCGCCCCGCTTCGACCGGGATCTGGACGAGCCGGTGGCCGGTGCCGTCGCCGTGCCGCAGCGCGTGCAGCTGGTGATCACCGAGGGGAACTACCTGCTGCTGGAGACCGGGGCCTGGAGCGGTGTCCGCGATCTGCTCGATGAGGCCTGGCAGCTTTCTGACGCCCCCGCCCAGCGGCGCCAGCGGCTGGTGGAGCGCTACCTCGGTTTCGGCTGGAGCGCCGAGCAGGCCGAGGCAAAGGCCGGTGGGGTAGATGAGGAGAATGCGGCAATTGTCGCGCAAGTATCCGGTCGGGCCGACCTCATCGTCGATCTGAGCAGTAATTCGTAATACGAAACTGAGAGCTCGCCGGTGCACCGCTGGGAAATGTCGACTCAGCGAAGTAAGCTCCACGAGGCCTGCAAATCCGGCAGGTTTTCTCAACCGAGGGGCTTTTTCTATGCCGACGACTGCTCACGAGGCGACCGACAGCATCTTCTCATCCGGATACGCCCGGGTAGTTCTCGACGACGATCAGGCCGCCACCCTGGCGAATGCGCTGGACCGTTGCAACAAATTCTTCGCCGAACCGCTCGAGGTCAAGACCGCTTACTCCAGCGACGACTTCAACTACGGCTACCGCCCGATGGGCCACGAATACTCGGTCTCCCCCGACCGCCTGGACATCAACGAGGTCTTCACCCTCTGGTCCGACCGCACCGACCTCATCCCGAACCGCGAGCAGCTCGGTGAGCTCACCGACGCCCTGCTCGGCTGGCGCGGCGTGCTGTACCCGCTCGTCGCCGGCATCTTCGCCGAGATCGCGAGCCGCTTCGACGGCGCCACCGCTCCCGAGTTCGGTGCGGCGTCGTACCTGCAGATCAACAACTACTTCCTGGCGCCGGCCGACCGCGACCTGCTGCAGGACCGCCACGAGGACGGCCACCTAGTGACCGTGCTCTACGGCACCGCTCCGGGTCTGGAGATCTACCTCGACGACGACGCGGCCACCCCGGTGAGCACCGCCCCGAACGAGGTCCTGATCATGCCGGGTTCGGCGATGACGCTCATCACCGGCGGAGTCATCAAGCCGCTGTACCACCAGGTGCGGAACCTGAACCTGGATGACCGGCAGTCGATCATGTTCTTCGTCAACCCGGAGATGGCCGTGCCGCTGCACGCCTGGAGCGGCACCGACGAGGAGCGCGCGATCGACATCCGCGAGCCGATCCGCCAGGCTCCGGGCATGTTCGGTCTGCCCGAAGTTCCGGCACTGTAACCCGCTTGAGCCTCCCGGCCGGAGCGGACGCCGCCGCCACCCAGAAGCGGGGGCGGCGGATCGCCATGTCCGGCGACGAGGTGGATGCCTTTCTCGGCGTGCAGCGCACCTGCCGGGTGGCCACCACCAGCCACGACGGCCCGCACCTGACGCCACTCTGGTTCGTCTGGCATAACCAGGCGATCTGGCTCTACTCACTGGACCGCAGTCAGCGCTGGGCCGATATCGTCCGCTCGCCCCGCATCGCGGTGCTGGT
This sequence comes from Frankineae bacterium MT45, assembly GCA_900100325.1. Classification (NCBI taxonomy): domain Bacteria; kingdom Bacillati; phylum Actinomycetota; class Actinomycetes; order Frankiales; species Frankineae bacterium MT45. Next base: position 312,185 of record LT629697.1, on the reverse strand, counting down.
CGATGCCGGCGTCGAGTACGCGACGCTGCACGGTGTCGAGATTCGCGGCGAGGCGGCCGTCGTCGGCGAGGTTCCCCGCACCGGCGCCCAACTGGCGGCTGAGGAGCAGGAGCTGCTGGTCGTCGAGGGGATCTTCGCCCGCAAATACTTCGACATCGCCGAACTCTGGCATGACGGTCGGCACGCCTGGCTGCGCGTGGTCCCGGACGCGCTCCGCAGCTGGGACTTCCGCAAGATCTAACTCCGTTTTTGGCAATATGACACGCGATACCGTGCCGTATTGCCAAAAGCGTTAGGTGCGTTGGCTCAGGTCGTAGACGATCGACGTCCCCACCTTCACCTTGCGAAAGTACGAGTGCACCCAGCGTCGGATCGCATTCGAGGTGGCGCTGAGCTGCGGCGCGGAGCCATTCGGGCCGTAGAGATCGAGGAAGTAGCCGACCTCGCCCCGCCGGACATAGGCCTGGAACTGCTTGAGGGTCGGCGTCGCGTCGTCGTCGGAGAAGCCGCCGAGAGCCATCACCGGGAGTCCACCGGAGTCCAGCTCAAGCGTCGCCGCCTTCTGGGAGGTGACCGCGGCCAGTGGCCAGCGGCTGTGGCTGCGGCGGAGTAGCGCGATCAGCTTCACCACGTTGGGTCCGGGCGGCCCCGGTGGCTTGGTGGCGACCCGAACGCCGGCCGCGGGGTTCGTGCCGGACTGGGGCAGCGTGGCGGTCTGCAGTGAGAGTGCCAACGGTGCGGCCAGCAATGCGACCGCCGCAATGGCGACGGCAACCCCGCTGATCACGCTGCCCGCCCGAGTACCCGTCCAGCCCGGCCAGAGCCGGATCAGCAGCATCGCCGCCCCGGCAATACAGGCACCGACCGCAACGTAGCGCAGTACCGGATGCCAGCCGTGCAGCCGGCCGAGCAGCAGCCAGGCCGTCCACCCGGTTCCCAGAAGTGCGAGTGCGGCGACGAGCTGGGCCACGGGCTCGGAGCGGCGCGACCAGAGTTCGGCGGCACCGATCGCGACCAATGCCGAGCAGGCGGGCGCCAGCTGCACGGTGTAGTACGAGTGGCTCGGGCCGCTCATGAAGCTGAGGACGGCGCCGGTGATGAGCAGCCACCCACCCCAGAGCAGCAGGCTCGCCACGGCCGGGTCGAAAGTGCGGTCCTCCCCGGTGGCCCGCCGGCTACGCCACGCCCAGGCCAGCACCCCCAACGCGACGATGGCCGCCGGCAGCAGCCAGGCGATCTGGGCGCCGAGCTGCTCGCTGAAGAGCCGCCCCGGTCCGGGGGTGCCGCTGAAGCGCTCCCCAGCGGCGCTCGCCCCGTTCAGGCGGCCAACACCATTGGCTCCCAGCGCCAGCCCCAGTGGGGTGTTGTCCTTGGAGCCGCCGATGTACGGGCGCGATGACGCCGGCCAGAGCGTCACCACGAGAATCCACCAGCCGGCGCTGGCGAGTAGTGCGAGGAGTCCGGCCCCGAGGTGGAGCAGGCGCCGAGGCAGAGCAGTCGGGGCCGTCACCAGGTACGCAAGCCCGATGCCGGGGACGACGGTGAGCGGTTGCAGACCCTTGGCCAGGAAGGCGAAGCCCAGGGCGCCGCCGGTGGCGAGAAGCCACTGGATCGACGCGGACTCGATGGCCCGGACGGTGCAGTAGGCGGCGAGGGTCAGCAGGAGCACCATGAGCGCGTCGGGGTTGTTGAAGCGGAACATCGCCACGGCGATGGGTGTGAGCATCAATGCCGCGCCAGCCAGCAGGCCGGCGCCGTGGCCGTACCAGCGACGCACCGTCGCGTAGAGGAGAGCCACCGAGGCCACCCCGATCAGTGCCTGCGGCCCGAGCATGCTCCACGACGAGAAGCCGAAGATCCGGCCCGAGAGCTCCATGACCCAGAGCGAGGCCGGGGGCTTGTCGACGGTGATGAAGCTGGAGCGGTCCAGCGACCCGAAGAAGAACGCCTTCCAGCTCTGGGTACCGGCCTGGACCGCCGCTGCGTAGAAAGTGTTGGCGTACCGCGAGGCGGAGAGCCGCCAGAGATACAGTGCGGCGGTCGCGATCAGCAGCACGGCCAGGCTGAGCTGCTCTCGCAGTCCGAAGTCGGTTGCTACGGAAGGCGAGGCCTCGAGCTCAGTCTCGGTTTCGGTGGTGGTCATCGATCAACCGACGCGGTGGGCGGAGCGGAGGCGGCGGACACGCTTCTCATTGCACAGCACGCTGCCTGTGGGCATCCCGAGAGCCGGCTTTACCTCACCTGAACACCTCCGCTCTGTCCTTCCAAAGACCGGATTCTGCGGGCTTAGCGGTACTTCGAAGGACAAAGCGAGCAGACCGGGGTGCCCCAAACAGGCAACAAAAACGGGAGCGGGCCCGGATGACTCCGAACCCGCTCCCGCGGAGGTACTTGCTAGCGAACTACTCGGCCAGACGCAGCTTGAGCGAGGCCAGCTCGTCCTGCAGCGACGTCGGCAGCTGGGCGCCGATCTTCTCGAACCACTCGTCGATCTGCGGCAGCTCGTTGCGCCACTCGTCGACGTCGACCTTGACCGCGATCTCGAGCTGCTCGGTCGTCATGTCCAGGCCCTCGACGTCGAGTGAACCCGGCGTCGGGACGCGGCCGATCGGGGTGTCGATCGCGGCCGCGGTGCCGGCGATGCGCTCGAGCGCCCACTTGATGACGCGGATGTTCTCGCCGAATCCCGGCCAGACGAACTTGTTGTTCTCGTCGCGGCGGAACCAGTTGACGTAGAAGATCTTCGGCAGCTTCACGGCGTCGGCGCTCTTGCCGACCTCGATCCAGTGGGCGAAGTAGTCACCGGCGTTGTAGCCGATGAACGGCAGCATCGCCATCGGGTCACGACGCACGACGCCGACGGCACCGGTGGCGGCGGCGGTGGTCTCCGAGGAGAGCGTCGCTCCCATGAAGACACCGTGCTGCCAGTCGCGGGCCTCGGTGACCAGCGGGACGGTGTCGCGGCGGCGGCCACCGAAGAAGATCGCGTCCAGCGGGACACCATTCGGGTCGTCCCATTCGGCGGCCTTGGTGTCGCACTGCGAGATCGGGGTGCAGTAGCGGGAGTTCGGGTGGCTGGAGAGCCCCTCCGACTCGGGCGTCCAGTCGTTGCCCTTCCAGTCGGTGAGGTGCGCCGGCGGCTCGCCCATGCCCTCCCACCAGATGTCGCCGTCGTCGGTGAGGGCGACGTTGGTGAAGAGCGAGTTGCCCTTGGCGATGGTCCGCATCGCGTTGGGGTTGGTGTGGAAGTCGGTGCCCGGTGCGACGCCGAAGAAGCCGAACTCAGGGTTGACGGCGTAGAAGCGGCCATCCTCGCCGATGCGGATCCAGGCGATGTCGTCGCCGATCGTCTCGAGCTTCCAGCCCGGCAGGGTCGGCTCGAGCATGGCCAGGTTCGTCTTGCCACAGGCCGACGGGAAGGCGGCCGCGATGTAGGAGACCTTGTTCTCGGGCGAGGTGACCTTGGCGATGAGCATGTGCTCGGCCAGCCAGCCCTCGTCGCGAGCCTTCACCGACGCGATGCGCAGCGAGTAACACTTCTTGCCCAGCAGGGCGTTGCCGCCATAGCCCGATCCGTAGGACCAGATGAGGCGCTCCTCCGGGAACTGCACGATGTACTTGGTGTCGTTGCAGGGCCACTTCACGTCGGCCTGACCGGGCTCCAGCGGAGCGCCGACTGAGTGCAGGCCGGGGACGAAGTCAGCGTCGTCGCCGAAGAGGGCCAGGGCCTTCGAGCCGAGGCGCGTCATGATGTGCATCGACGCGACGACGTAGGCCGAGTCGGTGATCTCGGCGCCGAGCATCGGCTCCTTGGCATCCAGCGGGCCCATGCAGTACGGGATGACGTACATGGTGCGGCCACGCATGGCACCGCGGAAGTGCTCGGTGAGGAGCACCTTCATGTCGTCCGGGTCCATCCAGTTGTTGGTGGCACCGGCGTCACGCGGGTCACGCGAGCAGATGTAGGTGCGGTCCTCGACCCGGGCGACGTCGGTCGGGTCGGAGGCGCAGTAGAACGAGTTGGGCTTGATGTCTTCGTTGAGCTTGACGAAGGTGCCGGCCGCGACGAGTTCGTCGGTGATGCGAACCCATTCCTCAGGGGAGCCGTCTACCCAGGTGATCGAGTCGGGCTGCAGCAGCTCGGCCGATTCGCGAACCCATGCGAGGAGTCGGGCATGGCTGGTCGGCGCATCTTCCAAGCCGATAATTGTTGCGGAACTCGTCATACTGATCTCCTAGACAGTCGGCATTGACTGATCGTGAATTGCGAATGAATCGCACCGGAATCATCAGACTTTATCCGCTGTAATCGCTTGCAAATGCCGCTTCGTCTGCGTCTCTTGTCACATGATGGGACTCAGAGTGCCACTAAATCGTTCTAGTAGCCGTGGGTCTCGTCACGATGCCATTTCGGCCACATTCGATTGCGAAATGAGCGCGCCGCTGTCCGCCTCCGAGGAGGTTGCCACGAGGTCGGTCAGGACGCCTGGCTCACCGTCGACATGTTGAAGTCGGGGACCCGCACCGGCGGCATCACCGCGCGGGTGAAGTAATCGCTCCACTCGCGCGGCAGCGTGTGGACGCTCTGCCCGACCTCGCTGATCCGCCCCAGCAGATCGATCGGCGACTCGTTGAAGCGGAAGTTGTTCACCGCCCCCACCACCTTGCCGTCCTCGATGAGATAAACACCGTCGCGGGTGAGGCCGGTGAGCAGCAGCGTCTGCGGATCGACCTCGCGGATGTACCAGAGGCAGGTGAGCAGCAACCCGCGCTTCGTCGAGGCGATCATCTCGTCCAGGGTGGCGCTGCCGCCTCCGTCCAGGATGAGGTTGCCGGTCATCAGGCGGGCCGGCTGCCCGCTGCGCTCGCCCCAGGAGCGGCTGCGCGCCAGGTTGGTGAGGACGCCGTCGCGGATCCAGTCGATGGCCGAGATCGGGGCGCCGTTGTCGAAGACGGACTGCGTACCGGCCTCCGACGAGGTGACCACCTCGAAGGGTGCGCACTCGATGCCGGCCGCCGTCGGGTCTGACCGCAGGGTGAGGGGCAGCGTCGAAAGTTGCTCGCCGATACGGGTCGCCCCGTCCGGCCCGGCGAAGACGCTGCGCCCCTCCTCGGCGTCCCGGGAGGAGGTGGACCAGTAGGCGTCGATGAGGAGGTCGGCCACCGCGGTCGGGGGGAGGATCGTCTCGTACCGGCCGGCCGGCAGCGAGACAGGGTTGGCCGCCCAGTCCAGCCGGGTGTGCAGTTCGTCGGTGAGCGCGGTGACGTCGATGTCGCTGAAGGTGGTGGTGTGGGCGCCGACCCAGGCCGAGCGGGCGAAGTCGCCGGACTTGGCGTTGATCTCGACCCGGCCGTTGGGCTGGTCGTAGCGGCGGCGCAGGCCGGTGGAGCTGGCGACGAAGGTGGAGCTCAGCTGGTGCTCGGCGAATCCGAAGAGGAGCCGGTCGCTGCCGCGGGCCTTGGTGAAGGCCGCTCCGAGGGCGGCCGCGAAGTCGGCGAAGATGGCGACGCTCGTGCGGGCCGGATCCTCGCCGTACCCCGCGTCGGGCTCGCCGGCTTCGATGAGCGGCATGACGTCGTCGGCCGGACCTGAGGCCCGGGCCGCCGCCGCGCTCTCGGCGACCAGGGCCGTCAGCTCCTCGGGTGTGGTGACCGAACGGGCGACGACACCGACACTGGTGCCGGCGTCACCGCGGATCAGCGAGATCACCGCCACCGAGCGGGAGGTCATCTGCCCGTTGGTGGTCAGGTTGTTGTTGGCCCAGCGCAGGTTCGTCTCACTGTGCTCGGTGGCGACGACGATGCAGTCGTCGGCCGTCGAGACGCGCAGCGCCTCTTCGACAAGATCCTGGATCTGCGCCATCAACGGCCTCCCTCAGCCTGCGTGTTGAGCACGTTGACGCTCCGGAAGAGCGCGGACGGGCAGCCGTGCGAGACGGCGGCGACCTGCCCCGGCTGCCCCTTGCCACAGTTGAAGGCGCCCCCGAGGACGTAGGTCTGCGGGCCGCCGACGGCCTCCATCGATCCCCAGAAGTCGGTGGTGGTGGCCTGGTAGGCGACATCGCGCAACTGCCCGGCCAGTTTTCCGTCTTCGATGGCGTAGAAGCGCTGCCCGGTGAATTGGAAGTTGTAACGCTGCATGTCGATGGACCAGGAGCGGTCGCCCAGGATGTAGATGCCGCGCTCCACGCGCGAGATGAGCTCCTCGGTGGAGGGGCCGTCGGGGACGGGCTGCAATGAAACGTTGGCCATTCGCTGCAACGGGATGTGTCCGGAGGAGTCGGCGAAGGCGCAGCCGTTCGATCTGGGTGGTGATCCGGGGACGCCGGCGAGATTGTTGTCCTGGGCCATCTGCCGGTTGAGTTGATACCCGACCAGGGTGCCGCCGGAGACGATGTCGAAGGACTGCGTCTGCACGCCCTCGTCGTCGAAGCCGATGGTGGCCAGGCCGTGCTCCACCGTGCGGTCGCCGACGACGTTCAGGGCTGCGCTGCCGTAGGCGAGTGAGCCGAGTTTGTCGAGGGTTGCGAAGGAGGTGCCGGCGTAGGCCGCCTCGTAGCCGAGCGCCCGGTCGAGCTCGGTGGCGTGCCCGATCGACTCGTGGATGGTGAGCCACAGGTTGGACGGATCGATCACCAGGTCGTAGCTGCCGGCCTGTACCGACGGGGCTTTGGCGTGCTCGGCCAGGAGGCCGGGGAGCTCGGCCAGTTCGGCGTCGAAGTCCCAGCCGGTACCGGTCAGGTACTCCCAGCCGCGCCCGACCGGCGGGGCGAGCGTGCGCATCGAGTAGAAGGCCCCAGCGGCCCGGTCGACGTGCACGCCGGTGAACTGCGGGTGGATGCGGACCCGCTGCTGGGTGGTCGAGGTGCCGCTGGAGTCGGCGTAGAACTTGTTCTCGATCACCTGCATCAGCATCGCGTCGGCGTGGTCGACCCCGTCGCCGGCCAGCAGCCGTTCGCTGAGCTCGACCATCCGCGCGACCCGTTCCCGCTCCGGAATGTCGAAGGGGTTGACGTCGTAGGCGGAGATCCAGCTCGCGCCGGGGTAGGCCGGCTCCGGCGCCAGTCGCACCGGCTCGCTGCTGAGTACCCGGCTTACCTTCGCGGTGGCGATGGCCTGTTCGGCCAGCGCGGCGGCGGCCTCCGGCGTGCGGGCGATACCGCTGGCGAAACCCCAGGCGCCGTCGTGGATGACCCGGACCGCGAGCCCCAGGTCCTCGCTGTCGCTGCTGGAGTCGAGGGCGGCGTCACGGATGCTCAGCATCGCGGTGCGGATGCGCTCGAGACGGAAGTCGGCGTGCTCGGCGCCGAGCTCGGCGGCCCGGCCTAGTGCCGCGTCGGCCAGCGTGGTGAGCGGCAGCGCGACGAACGAAGGATCGAGTTCAGCCATAGCTAGGAACCTACCGGTGCGGGCCGACAATCTCCGGCATCAGCAGGCCGAGAGGCCGCCGAAGTAGCCCTTGTTGAATGCGGTGATCCGGGTCAGTCCCGTCGTGCCCCGCTCGCCGAGGGCCTGGTTGGTGGCCACCACCGCCAGCACCGCCGTGGTCGCCTCGTCCATGTCCGAGGGCGAGAGGGAGAAGTCGCTTCGCGCCGCACTCGCCGGTACGTTCACCGACGCGGCGTAGGCGCCTGTGTAGCAGCTCGCCCCCAGCAGCGCGGCGGAGTCGTCGAGGGAGCGGTCGAAGAGTTGTGAGCGGACGGCCAGCCCCCACCCGTAGGCCAGCAGGGTGCCCAGTGAGAAGTCGCCGGACTGATAGGCCTTCTGGGCCAGCGCCGTGCTGTAGTAGACGGTGTTGTCACTCGGGCAGTAGGCGAACTGGGTCTGCGGTCTGGTCGCACACGGCGGGTGGGTCGCCTGCGCGATCTTCACGTCCACCCACTCCTTCCCGATGGACTTGGCCGCGCTCCGCCAGAACTGGTTGAGGTCGGGCTCGAGACCGCCGCCCCCGCCGCCGCTCGGCGTCGCCGGCGCCGGGTTGAGGACCTGGGACATCGGCTGGTTGCCGCCCTGGGAGTAGTCGGTGTCGCTGGTGTAGCCCCGTTCGGTGAAGGCGCGGTCGGCCCACTTGTCACTGAAGCAGGCCTGTACCCCGTCATTGATTCCGGTGGCGAAGGCGCCGACCCGGTCGAAGCCGTTGCCGTGCGTGCCGCTGTCACTGTCGGAGTGCGGCTCCGGATCGCGCAGCTGGATGTACCCGACGAGCACCTGGTCCAACGCGGCCTGGGTCACCCGGATGTGCGGTGACTTGAAGTTCATCACCCAGGCGGTGAAGGCGCCGGCGGCACAGTCGGCCTGCGTCTCCTTCGCGATGGAGGACATCTCGTGCATGATGCCGAGACGGGCCTGCACCGCGTGGCCGAACTCGTGGGCGAACATGGCCGCGACGAAGTACGGCCCGTACTGCTTGGCCAGCTTCGGGATCAGCCCGACCCGGTCGTAGGCGATGGAGTCGTCCAGCGAGCAGTAGAAGGCGTTGTCCTCGACGATCTTGATCCCGGCCTCCGAGATGCAGGAGTTGTCGTAGGCCGATGCCGCCGGCGCGGTGTCGTCGACGGAGTAGATGCGTCCCTTCAGTGCGCTGAGGCTCTTACCACCGGAGATGCTGGGGTAATTCAGCTGCCAGAAGGACTCGATATCGGTGAGCGCGTTCTTGGCCAGACGGTCGAAGTCACCGGAGGTGGAGCCCTGGATGCTCAGCTTGGCATCCGGCGCCAGCGGCGGGATGCCCGAGGTGGCCTGGCCGCTGATGGTGTCCGCGCAGGCCGTCACCACCAGGGTCAGCGCGAGCGTCAGGGCGCAGACGACCAGTCGTGTCCGGCGTCGTGAGGTGACCTGACTCCGGTGATGCATGTGAGCCGATCCCTCCGGTTTGGGCTCTGACTACTCAGAACTGCACAACTGTCGACGTGAAACTCGCCGGGCAGACTGGCAAAAGTCTAGTCCGAACCGGCGCGCGCACTACCTGATCGGCCGGAGCGGGGCAACGCTGAGCGGGCTGAGAGGACCACCACAAGCGGCCAGAGCGCCTGCGCCCCGGCGGCGACGCGTTCGCTCAAGCCGACCAGGTCCCCGTCCAGTTGCGATCCGAACCAACCGGTGGCGGCGACGAGCAGGCCGGCCGCAGGGAGCGACCAGCGCGGCCGCAGGGCCCGGACGGGGCTCTGCCGGCGAGCGGCCAGGGCCGGCCAGACGGCCAGGCAGCCGAAGGCGACCGAGGCCGCCGCGGTGTGCACCGTGGAGGAGCCGACGGCCGGGAAGGGTTCATCGGGCGAGGCCGGGATCGGGAACGCGGCGACGGCTAGCGTGGCCAGCCCGCCGAGGGCGAGCAGCCCACGACCGGCGGCGCGGGCCGGATGCAGGCCCGCCGCCGTAGCCACGTGGCAGCAGCCGACGGTCACCAGGCTGGCCGTCATCACCCAGCGGTGCTCGGCTGTCGGCGCGGCGAGGGCGCTGATGGTATCCCGCGCTGAACTGAACTGCGGCTGCAGTGCCGCGGCGAGTGTCCAGCCACCGATGAGGGCGGTCGGGGCACCGGCCGACGAGACGATCGCCCACCGCGGCACCGGTGAACTCGCCCGCGCCTCCCCTCCGCGTTGCTGCCGAAGACTACGGACGCGGCGAATTCCCCGATCAGGCATTCCCCGAGCGTGCCAGAGGTCGGCGACTTCGGCGGCACATCCGTGCCCGGTGCGGCCAAACGCGATAGAAATAGACCCATGACGCAGACCACCGCCCAATCTGAGAGCAACTGGCTGGAACCGACGGAGCTGGAAGCGGCCCGTCAGCGCCTGCCGATTCTCTACGTCGATGCCATACCGGTCCGTGTCGACGCGGCCGGCGCGGTGACGTCGGTGGGGCTGCTGCTGCGCGTCACCGGCCAGGGCGACATGACCCGGGCGCTGGTCTCGGGCCGGGTGCTGTACCACGAGCGGGTGCGTTCAGCGCTGCTGCGCCACATCGAGAAGGACCTCGGTTCGCTCGCCCTGCCGCATATCCCGCCGTCGCCGCAGCCCTTCACGATCGCCGAGTACTTCCCGACGCCCGGGGTAACGGCATTTCATGATCCGCGCCAGCACGCGGTCTCGCTGGCTTACGTCGTACCGGTGCAGGGTGACTGCGCCCCGCAGAACGATGCGCTGGAACTGACCTGGTTCACCCCGGAGGAGGTGCTGCAGGAGACGGTTCTGGCCGAGATGAGTGGCGGCCAGGGCGTGCTGCTGCGACAGGGGCTGGCTCACGTAGGAGTCTGAGCCGACGCGAATCAGCGATCAGGTCGGGGTGATCTGGTCGGCCGTGGGTGCGGTGATGGTGACCGGCGCGTTGAACTTGGAGAAGGTGGTCGTCGTCGTGGTGACCTTCCCCTTGAGCGTCAACGACTGGGTCACTTTCAGCAGGTGACCGTCGCTGCCCAACCAGAAGTCGGTCGGGAAGGTCGTCACCCCGAGCTGGGTGAGCTGCCGCGCCGTCTCGGAGGGGAGCATCGACGCGTCGATCACGGCCGAGACGTGCGTGGCCTGGACGCCGTTGACGTTCTCGACGCCGACCACATGCACCTTGGTCGCCGCGTTCGCGTAGCTGAGGGCGCTGTTCAGACCGCCCTGGTCGACGGCACTGGCCAGGCTGGAGTTCAGCGCCCGGACGATCTGGTTCCCGCTGGTCGCGGTGATGTGCACCCACGGCTTGCTGGCAGACGTCTGCACCATGCTCTGCGGCAGCTTGGCGTACATCTGCGATCCCACCAGCACCAGCTTCACCGGCACACCGCCGACCGACTCGTCGATGATGGCGGCCGAGAGGGTGCCGTCGGCGAGCTTTTCGTCGCTGGACGACTCGACCGTGGTGCCGGCGCTGAGGTGAACGTCGGTGACCGAGTGGACCGAGGTGAGCGAGTTGCCGGCCGCCTGCAGCGTGGCCGCGAGCGAGGCGCCGTCGGAGATCTTCCCGACCGAGGTGCTTCCCGCCGCTGTCCCCGCCGCCGTTCCCGCCGCCGAGGGGCTCGCGGAGCCGGTCGCGCTGGATGCGCCGCTGGAGTTTGTGGCGGCCTTGACGGCGTGTCCGGCGGAGGTGGTGGCGCAGCCGGTGACGGTGAGGGCGGCGGCGAGCGTTCCAGTGAGCAGGAGCGCGCGGGACGCGGTGACAGGTGCAGAGCGCAGGAGCATTCGGCCAAGTTACCGCACGTTAGGTATCTCCGCCCGTGGGACCGGATCGAGGGATCCAGGCCTACATTTCCCAGTCTGGCCTGGGCTACGGTGGCCAGATGGGCTCCCTCATCCTCTCCCGCCGCGACCTCGACTTCGTGCTGTACGAGTGGCTCAAGGTCACCGAGCTGACCACGCGGGAGCGCTACGCCGAGCACTCGCGTGAGACGTTCGACGCCGTCCTGGAGCTGGCCGAGCAGATCGCGACCGAGAAGTTCGCCCCGCACAACAAGCTGGCCGACGCCAACGAACCGCACTTGGTCGACGGCAAGGTGGTGCTCATCCCGCAGGTTCGCGAGGCCCTGGACGCCTTCGCGGAGTCGGGGCTGCTGGCCGGCACCTTCGACCACTCGATCGGCGGCATGCAGCTGCCGGTCGTCGTCTCCAAGGCGGCGATGATGTGGTTCCAGGCGGCCAACGTCGGGACCTGCGTGTACCCGTTCCTGACCCTGGGGAACGCGGCCCTGCTGGTCGCCCACGGCAGCCCGGAGCAGGTGGATACCTGGGCCCGTCCGATGCTCGACGGGCGCTTCTTCGGAACGATGTGCCTCTCCGAGCCGCAGGCCGGATCGTCGCTGGCCGACATCACCACCCGGGCCGAACCCCAGGAGGACGGCAGCTACCGCGTCACCGGCAACAAGATGTGGATCTCCGGCGGCGACCACGAACTCTCCGAGAACATCGTCCATCTGGTGCTGGCGAAGATCCCCGGCGGGCCTGCGGGCGTCAAGGGCATCTCGCTCTTCATCGTCCCCAAGTTCCTGCTTGACGAAGACGGTTCGATCGGCGAACGCAATGACGTCGTGCTGGCCGGGCTCAACCACAAGATGGGCTACCGCGGCGGCACGAACACCCTGCTGAACTTCGGCGAGGGGACGCACCGGCCGGGCGGCGCCGCGGGCGCGGTCGGTTACCTGGTCGGCGAGCCGCATCAGGGGCTGGCCCAGATGTTCCACATGATGAACGAGGCCCGGGTCGGGGTCGGGCTGGGTGCCACCGCGCTGGGCTACACCGGCTACCTGCACGCGCTGGAGTACGCGCGGACCCGGGTGCAGGGGCGTCCGGTGCAGAGCAAGGACCCGGCCCAGCCGCCGGTGCCGATCATCGAGCACCCGGACGTCCGGCGCATGCTGCTGGCCCAGAAGGCCTACGCCGAGGGGGCGCTCGCGCTCGGCATGTACTGCGCGAAACTCGTCGACGAGCAGGAGAGCGCGGCCACCCCGGAGGACCGGGCGCAGGCGGCACTGCTGCTGGACGTCCTCACCCCGATCGCCAAGAGCTGGCCGTCGCAGTGGTGCCTGGCCGGCAATGACCTGGCGATTCAGGTGCACGGCGGCTATGGCTACACCCGTGACTACAACGTCGAGCAGTTCTACCGCGACAACCGCCTCAACCCGATTCACGAGGGGACGCACGGAATTCAAGCCATCGACCTCCTCGGCCGGAAGGTGACGATGGGCCGGGGCGCGGGCCTGCAACTGCTACTGGCCACTATGCGCTCCAGCACAGCCCGGGCCTCGGCCGCCGCCGATGTGCCGGACGCGGCCGGGTACGCGGTGGCCCTGGACTCGGCCATCTCGCGGATCGAGACGGCCACCGGCAAGCTGCACGGCTCCGGCGACGTCGCGCTCAGCCTGGCCAACGCCTCCGTCTATCTGGAGGCGGTCGGTCACGTGGTGCTGGCCTGGATCTGGCTGGAGCAGCTGCTCGCCGCCGGGTCGGCTGAGGGCGACTTCTACGACGGGAAGCGGCAGGCCGTGAGGTACTTCTACAACTGGGAACTGCCCAAGACGGCGCCGCAGTTCGACCTGTTGGAGAGCCTCGACGACACCACGCTGGCCATGTCACCCAGCTGGTTCTGAGCGCCGCCGCGATAGCGCGGCTAGATCAGGTCGACGACGTCGGCGATCGAGCTCAGCACCCGGCTGGGGCGGAACGGGTACTGGCCGATGTCGGACTCCCGGGTCGAGCCGGTGAGCACCAGGATCGTCTCCAACCCGGCCTCAATACCGGCTACCACGTCGGTGTCCATCCGGTCACCGATCATCGTCGTCGTCTCCGAGTGGGCCTCGATCCGGTTCATCGCGCTGCGGAACATCATCGGGTTCGGTTTGCCCACGAAGTACGGCTGCCGCCCGGTGGCCCGGGTGATCAGCGCGGCCACCGAACCGGTCGCCGGCATCGGGCCATCGGCTGACGGGCCGGTGGCGTCGGGGTTGGTCGCGATGAAGCGGGCTCCCCGCTCGATTAGCCGGATCGCGCTGGTGATCGCCTCGAATGAGTACGTCCGGGTCTCCCCCAGGACGACGTAGTCGGGGTCGGAGTCGGTGAGGGTGTACCCGACCTCGTGCAGCGCGGTCGTCAACCCGGCTTCGCCGATGACATAGGCCGAACCCTGCGGGAGTTGATCGCTGAGGAACGTGGCGGTGGCCAGCGCGGAGGTCCAGATCGACTCCTCGGGGACGCTCAGCCCCGAGCGGGCCAGCCGGGCGGCGAGGTCGCGGGGCGTGTAGATCGAATTGTTCGTGAGGACCAGGAATCGTCGCTGCAACTCGACCAGCCGCTCCAGAAATTCCTTGGCCCCGGGGAGCGCCTGATCCTCATGGACGAGCACGCCGTCCATGTCGGTCAGCCAGCACTCGCTCTCGCCCCGCTTCGACACGCTCGCTCCTCACTCGGGTGTTCGCGTCCCCTGCAGTCGGCCGAGGCGTCGAACAGCTCGAAACTACCAGCGTGTGATGAAATCAACGGGTGAGTGAACTGCTGCTGCGTTCGGGCCGTCTGAGCGAAGCGGGCCAACCGATGGACCTTCTCATCCGCGACGGAGTCATCGAACAGATCGGTGCCGATCTGTACTCGTCGGCGGAATCCATCGATCTGGACGGGCGATTCGTCCTCCCCGGGCTCTGGGACCATCACGTGCACTTCGACCAGTGGGCCCAGGTGAGCCGGCGCCTGGACGTGTCGTCGGCCGATTCGGCGGCGCGCGCGGTGGCGCTGGTTGCCGATCGGCTCCGCACCCGCTCCGACTCGTCCTCCGAGGCCGACGAGCTGCTGGTCGGCTACGGCTTCCGCGACGCGCTCTGGCCGGACTCCCCGCACCGCGACGCACTGGATGCGGTGAGCGGCGCGACGCCGGTTGTCCTGGTCAGCGGCGATCTGCACTGTGCCTGGGGAAACTCGGCCGCGCTGGCCCGTTTCGGGTTGGGGGAGCACCCGACCGGGCTGCTGCTGGAGTCCGAGGCGATGGCGATCTACGGGGAGTTGGGCCAGGTCGAGGAAGCGGTGCTGGACCAGTGGGCCGCCGAGGCGGCCGACCGAGCGGCGAGTCGCGGTGTGGTCGGAGTGCTGGACCTGGAGGCTCCCTGGTCGCTTGATGCCTGGACACGCCGCGTTGGCAACGGTCTGCGGTCCCTGCGGGTGGCCTGCGGGGTCTGGACGCCCAAGCTCGATGAGGCGATCGCGCGCCGCCTGCAGACCGGCGATGTCATCAGCGACACCGAGGGCCTGGTCAGCATGGGGCCGCTCAAGGTCATCACCGACGGCTCCCTGAACACCCGCACCGCGTACTGCCACCGTCCCTATCCCGGGTTGGAGGACGGCGAGAATCCCTATGGATTACTGGTCGTTGACCCGTCCGAGCTGACCGAACTCATGAGCCGGGCCGCCCGGGCCGGAATCGAGTCGGCCATCCACGCGATCGGTGACCGGGCCAACTCAGTGGCCCTGCAAGCCTTCGCTGACTCCGGGGCGCGCGGCAGCATCGAGCATGCCCAGCTGCTCACTCGGCCGGACCTCGCTCGCTTCGCCGAGCTCAGTCTCGTCGCCAGCGTGCAGCCCGAGCACGCGATGGATGACCGCGACGTCGCCGACCGGTACTGGGCCGGGCGCACCGACCGGGCCTTCATGCTGCGTTCGCTGCTGGACGCCGGTGCCATGCTCGCGCTCGGCTCGGACGCCCCGGTCGCGCCGCTCGATCCGTGGATCAGCATCGCGGCCGCGGTGAGTCACAGCCGCGACGGGCGGTCGAGTTGGCACCCCGAGCAGGAGATCACCTTCGACGAGGCATTGGACGCGTCGACGGCCGGCCCGGTGGTCGAGGGGGCACCGGCCGATCTGGTGATCGTCGAAGTCGATGCCTGGAGCGCGTCGGCGGAGGAACTGCGCCACCTCCCGGTTGCGGCGACCGTGCTCGACGGACGCTTCACCCACGACGCCCTGTGAGAATGTCGAGGTGTTCCTGAATGTTCCGGATCGCCTTTGTCGAGCCGAAGATCCCGCCGAACACGGGGAATGCGATCCGGCTGGTCGCCGCCACCGGCAGTGAGCTGCACCTGATCGGTCCGCTGGGCTTTGATCTCTCCGACGCCAAACTGCGCCGGGCCGGGCTCGACTACCACGATCTGGCCTCGGTCACCGTCCATGCCAATCTGGACGCCGCCTGGCCGGTGCTGATGACCGGCCCCTCCGCGGCGCCGTCGGCGAGGATCTTTGCCTTTACCGGAAAGGCGGATCGCATCTACAGCGAGGTCGCCTACCGCCCCGGTGACGTGCTGATGTTCGGCACCGAGCCGACCGGACTCCCCGACGAGGTCCTCGCCGACGCGCGGATCACCGAGTTGGTGCGAATCCCGATGCTCCCCGGCCTGCGCTCGTTGAATCTGGCCAACTGTGCGGCCCTGGTCACCTACGAAGCCTGGCGGCAGAACGGCTTCGCCGGGTCGAGCGACACGACACCTGGCTGAGCCACCCAGCAGAAAGCCACTCAGCGAGCACCTCACACAGGGGCGCGGGGGTGCTCGCTGAGGGCAGCTTCTGTTGTATTTACTTGGTATTCACCGTGATCTTCGCGATGCCGATCAGCAGGCCGCCCTTGACCGCGGTGGTGTTGAAGGTCGTGTTGAGGAGCGCGGCCGCATTGTCTGACATCAGCACCCGGGTGCCCTCGAGGATCGCGGTGTTCCCCGACGTCTGCAGCGGCTTGAGCGTGGTGCCGTCCAGGTCGAAGAGCTTGGTGTGGGTGGCGGCGGTCTTGTCGTTGACCGCGACGTCACCGTAGAGCGTCGAGTTGTTCCCGGGGTCGATGTCGAAGTTGGTCAACTTCACCACCGTGGCTGTGGCACCGGTGCCGGCGGTGAGTGACAGACCCGAGCCCATGTGCTGGATGTCGCCCTGGACGTACGGCTTCACCGAACCCGGCGTGTAATACGTAACATTCCCGCCGGTGATCGGGAAACTGATCGAGCCGTCGGCCAGTGATGCGGTGCCGACCGTTCCCGGGGTGAGCTTCAACGTAGTCAGGGCGTCGGTGAAGCCCTTGTCCAGCGCGACCGCGGTCGAGACCCCGGTGAGGTTCGGGATGGTGGCGACCGGAGCGGTGGAGAGGGCGGAAGAGGGAGCGGCGCTGGTTGAGGTGGCGGAGGTACCGCTCGAGGAGCAGGCGGTGAGACTGATGGCGCCTGCCGCAGCCAGCACCGCCACAGTGGAGGCGATCTTCTTGGAAAACATTGAACATTCCTAACGTCGTCGGCGGTGACTGTCAGGAATGAATTCGACGCTCAGGGGCGTATCGGTTTCACCTCAGGTGCCGGTGTAGTGCTGGTCGGCCGTTGTCAGCGCGTCGTCCAGCATCGCCAGGCCCTCCCGCGCCTCCTCGGCGGTGATCGTGCAGGGCGGCACGACATGGGTGCGGTTGAAGTGCACAAACGGCCAGAGACCATTGTTTTTACAGGCCGTCATGAACTCGTTCATGGGGGCGGCATCGGCTCCGGCCGCGTTGAACGGCACCAGCGGCTCGCGGGTCTGGCGGTCCTTCACCAGTTCCAGAGCCCAGAAGACGCCGAGCCCGCGGACCTCGCCGATGCTCGGGTGCCGCTGCTCCATCTCGCGCAGCGCCGGCCCGATGACGGATTCGCCGATCTCCCGAGCATTTTCGACGATGCCCTCCTCCTTGAAGATGTTGATCGACGCCACCGCTGAGGCACAGGCCAGCGGGTGCCCGCTGTAGGTGAGGCCGCCCGGGAAGGGGCGGTCGGCGAAGGTCGCCGCGATGGCGTCGGAGAGGATCACCCCGCCCAGCGGCACGTAGCCGGAGTTCACGCCCTTGGCGAAGGTGATGAGGTCGGGGGTGACCGACCAGTGATCGACGGCGAACCACTCGCCGCAGCGGCCGAAGCCGGCCATCACCTCGTCGCTGATCATGAGGATGCCGTACTCGTCGCAGATCGCCCGGAGCCCCTCGAGGTACCCCGGCGGGGGGACGAGAATTCCGTTCGTGCCGACCACCGTCTCGGAGATGATGGCGGCGATCGTCTGTGGCCCTTCGAGCTGGATGACATCGCGCAGATGGGCCAGCGCCCGTGCCGTCTCCTCCTCGGGCGTCTGGGCGTAGAAGGCGGAGCGGTACAGATACGGGCCGAAGTACCGCACCACGCCGGGGATTCCCGCGTAGCCGAGCTCGTTGGCCCAGCGTCGCGGATCGCCGGTGAGGGCGATCGCGGCGGCGGTCGAGCCGTGGTAGCTGCGGTAGGCCGACATCACCTTGGGGCGGCCGGTGTGGATGCGGGCCATCCGGATCGCGTTCTCGTTCGCCTCGGCGCCGCCGTTGGTGAAGAAGACCTGGTTCAGGGTGCCAGGGGCGAGTTCGCTGATCAGCCGGGCCGCCTCACTGCGCGACTCGTTGGCGAAGGAGGGGGCGATCGTGCAGAGCTTGCCGGCCTGCTCCTGGATGGCCGAGACGAGCTTGGGGTGCTGGTAGCCGATATTGACGTTAACCAGCTGCGAGGAGAAGTCGAGGTACTTCTTCCCCTCGTAGTCCCAGAAGTTCACCCCGAGGGCCCGCTCGATCGGCAGCGGGTCGATCTTCGCCTGGGCCGACCAGGAGTGGAAGACGTGGGCCCGGTCGTCGCGGCGGATCGTCTGCTCGGTCGCGCTCTGCTCGGTGGTGGTCATGGGGTGTCACCTTTCATAGCCCCGGTTTTGGCAATCCTGCACGTAATCGCGTGCAAGATTGCCAAAAGCGGAGGGGCGGGTCAGTGGTTGCGGGGGAAGCCGAGATCGACGCTGGAGCTCGCCGGGTCAGGCCAGCGCGAGGTGACCACCTTGCCCCGCGTGTAGAAGTTGATCCCCTCCGGGCCGTACATGTGCGCGTCGCCGAAGAGCGAGGCCTTCCAACCGCCGAAGGAGTAGTAGCCGACCGGCACCGGGATGGGCACGTTGATGCCGACCATTCCCGCCTCCACCTCGAACTGGAATTGGCGGGCCACCCCGCCGTCGCGGGTGTAGATGGCCGTGCCGTTGCCGTACGGGTTGTCGTTGATCAACTGCACCGCCTCGGCGTACGTCTCGGCCCGGACGACACAGAGCACGGGGCCGAAGATCTCGTCGGTGTAGACGCTCATCTGCGGAGTCACGTGATCGAGCAGCGTCACGCCGAGGAAGAAGCCCTCACTCGGGACGTCGGCCTCGCGCCCGTCCACCACGACGGTGGCCCCGGCGGCCTGGCCGGCCTCGACGTAGCCGGCCACCTTGTCGCGGTGTTCACGGGTGATCAGCGGCCCCATCTCGGAGTCCGGGTTCGTACCGGCGCCGATCCTCAGCTTGGGGAGCCGCTCGGAGATCGCGTCGACGAGGGCGTCACCCACCCCGCCGACGGCCACCGCCACCGAGATCGCCATGCAGCGCTCACCGGCCGACCCGTAGGCGGCCGAGACCGCGGCGTCGGCCGCCATGTTCACGTCCGCGTCCGGGAGGACCAGCATGTGGTTCTTGGCTCCGCCGAGAGCCTGCACCCGCTTGCCGTTGGCCGTGCCGTTCGCGTAGATATAGCTGGCGATCGGGGTGGAGCCGACGAAGCTCACCGCCTTCACCTGCGGATTGGTCAGGATCGCGTCGACCGCCTCCTTGTCGCCGTTGAGGACGGTGAAGACGCCGTCGGGCAGCCCCGCCTCCTTCCAGAGCGCAGCGATGAAGAGGGCGCTCGACGGGTCCTTCTCGCTCGGCTTGAGGACGAACGCGTTGCCACAGGCGATCGCGTTGGCGCACATCCACAGTGGCACCATCGCCGGGAAATTAAAGGGGGTTATGCCGGCCACCACGCCCAACGGCTGCCGGATCGAGTAGACGTCGATACCGGTGGCGGCCTGCTCCGAGAAGCCGCCCTTGAGCAGCTGCGGCACACCGCAGGCGAAGTCGACGTTCTCCAGGCCCCGGGCGATCTCGCCGCCGGCGTCGGAGAGCACCTTACCGTGCTCGGCGGTGATGATGGCGGCCAGCAGGTCGGCCCGCTCGTGGAGCAGCGATCGGAAGGCGAAGAGTATCTGCGCGCGGCGGCTCAGCGAGCTGCTGCGCCAGTCGGCCGCCGCCTGGGCCGCGCCGGCGATCGCGGCGTCGACCTCGGCCTTGCTGGCCAGTTCCACCTCGGCCGCGACGTCGCCGGTGGCCGGGTTGTAGACGGGGGAGGTACGGGAAGTCGGCGTCGAGCTGAGGCGTCCGTCGATCCAGTGGGGGATGCGAGCTGTCATGAGGAGAGGTTACGTCCGCTCCCCTCGACCGCTCCAGCCTCGGCCCAGTTACCCGCGGGTCAACTGGATCTCCGGCAGCCCGGTGTCGGGGTCGATCTTGCCGGTGCCGTCCGGGGTGAATCCGTGCTTGCCGTAGAAGGCGATGGCCCGGGGGTTGGCCTCGAAGACCCAGAGGTGGGCCGCGGCGTCGCCGATCACCGCCTGCAGTAGCGCCGCGGCGACCCCGGTGCCCCAGTGACTCCGGGCGACGTAGAGCGTCATCAACTCCAGGCCGCCGTCCTTCGCCCCGGCGCTGGCGACGCCGATCAGGCCGCTGCCGTCCTCGTCGGCCTGCTCGGCCAGCATGATCCGTCGCTGCCCCGCCTCGATGCGCTCCTGCCAGCGCCGCCGGCGCACCTCGGCCGTGGTCCGCTCGAGGTACTCCCTGGGGACGAGCGTGGCGTAGGCGTCGTTCCAGACCATGGTCTGAAAGGTGGCCACCGCCGCCGCGTCCTCGGGGCGGGGCGCGCGCAGCGCGTATTGACTCATTCCCCCATCCTGGCTGATCGCCTCCGGCTGTCGGGCGCGCCCCGTTCTTCGCGGGCGGGTGCCGCCCGACTGCGATGATGTGCAAGTGCCGAACCCGACCACCAATCGACGAGTCACCTCATACTGGCGGCCCCGCATGCCCGAGCGGCACCTCCCCGGCTCGATCCCCCACGGAGCCACCAAGCGCGGGGGCACGACGCGCGGGACGTCCCGATCCGCACAGCCCGTTTCTCGTGACGAGACCCACCTTCCCGAGGCGGCGTCACGGGGGCTGAGTTACAACAACCATCACCGACGGCTGCGGGGGAATCCGGCGAGCGCCATCTACGGCAGCATCATGTCGGCGTCGCTGCTGGTGGTCTCGGCCTCGCTGGAGAAGTCGCTGCGGGATGTCGTCGTGTTGATCATCTCGACGCTGATCGTCTTCTGGCTGGCCCACGCCTACACGGACGCGGTAGGCGACGGCGTCAGCTTCACCGGCACCAGTTCCTTTCCGGTCCGCAAGGTCTTCGGCCACCACCTGCGCGCTCAGTGGCCGATCGTGGAGAGTGCGCTGCTGCCGGTCGCGACGCTGCTGGTGCTGTCACTCTTCGGGGCCAAGCTGGACACGGCGCTCTTCGTGGCGCTGCTCGTCGACGTGGTCGAACTCTTCGGCTGGGGTGTGTTGGCCTCCCGGCGCATGCAGATGCCGCGGATGCGGGCCATCGTCTTTGTCCTCTTCACGGGCAGCCTCGGCCTGATCATGGTGCTGCTGAAGGTGCTCGTCCACTAGTCACTGACCGCCGGTGTTCGGCCGCCGCTGGACGAGCCGAGTGCGGCCTCTGGGCCAAACGCGACCAAGGTGCAATAGTCAGCCGGTGACCACCTCCGAAGCAGAGCCCGCCGCCGTCCAGCCCGCCGCCGAGATCGTGGAGAATGCCGAAAATGCCGCGATCGTCGAGATCGAGCAGGGGCGCCTGCGTGGCGTCACCGTGGACGGCGTCCGCTCGTTCAAGGGCATCCCGTACGCCGCCCCGCCCTTCGGCACCCGCCGCTTCCAGGCGCCGGCGCCGGCCGCCGGCTGGGACGGCGAGCGGGACGCGAGCCAGTACGGCCCGACCGTGCCGAAGCCGCCGTACCCGAGCCCGATCGACGAGATCCTCCCCGAGCCGAGCATCGAGGGCGACGACGTCCTCAACCTGAACGTCTGGACGCCGGTCGGTGCCGCGGGCGACGCCCTGCCGGTCTTCGTCTGGATCCACGGTGGCGCCTTCGTCAACGGGACCGGAGCGGTGAGCGCCTACGACGGCTCCCGGTTCGCCCGGGACGGCGTGGTCTGCGTGACGATCAACTATCGCCTGGGGGCGGACGGCTTCCTGCTCATCGACGGAGCCCCGGCCAACCGTGGACTACTCGACCAGATCGCCGCTCTGGAGTGGGTGCAGCGCAACATCGCCGCCTTCGGCGGGGACCCGGAGCAGGTGACGATCGGTGGCGAGTCGGCCGGCGCGATGAGCGTGACGACACTCCTCGCGCTGGCGCCGGCCCGCGGTCTCTTCCGCGCCGCGATCACCGAGAGCGGCGCCGGGCATCACGTCCACTCGGCGGCGACGGCGGCCAAGATCACCGCCGCGCTGGCGAGCCGTCTCGGAGTCGAGGCTACCGTCGAAGGCTTCGACAGTGTCGCCATCCCCGACCTGATGCAGGCCCAGGCCACCCTGGCCCGCGACATCGCGCTGATGCCCGATCCGGGGCAGTGGGGTGAGGTGGCGGCCAACATGATGGCCTTCGAGCCCTGCATCGACGGCGAGTTCATCACCCAGTTGCCCGTCCAGGCGCTGGCCGCCGGGGACTCCTCCGGCGTCCGCCTGCTCACCGGGACGAACACCGACGAGCACACCCTTTTCCTCGTCCCGAGCGGCATCGAGGACGCCGTCAACGATCAGGCGCTCCTCTACATACTGGGCTCGCTCGGGGCCGATGCGCCGAGCGCCGTCGCCGCCTACCGTGACGGGCTCCCGGACGCGACCGACGGGCAACTCTTCACGGCCGCGCTCACCGACTGGTTCTTCCGCATCCCGGCGGTCCGCGTGGCTGAGGGGCGGGCCGGCCAGGGCAGCGACACCTACATGTACGAGTTCGCCTGGCGCTCGCCGCAGTACGACGGTCGGCTCGCCGCGACCCACGCGCTGGAGATCGGATTCGCCTTCGACAACCTCGACGACGCGAACCTGGTGCCGGCCGCCGGACCGAACCCGCCGCAGTCGCTGGCCGACACAATGCACGCGGCCTGGGTGTCGTTCATCAAGACGGGCGAGCCTGGCTGGCCCGTCTACGGTGACGCCCGGACGGTTCAGGTATTCGATACCGAGTGCCAGGTCGTCACCGATCCGCGGGCCGCGCAGCGGCTGGTCTGGGAGGGAATCCGCTGAGCGTGCGCGACCTTCGACGCACCTCGTAACCTGCCGTTGTACGTGACACCATGTCCAAGGTACGTTTCGTTGACAGTGTGAAAGGCGTCACCGATTTTGTCCGAAGGAGCGCAGGTGTCTGACCGCGAAGAGTTCGACTACATCGTCGTGGGAGCTGGCAGCGCCGGAGCGGTGCTGGCCGCGCGCCTTTCGCAGAACCCGCAGGTCCGGGTGCTGCTGCTGGAGGCCGGCGGCGAGGATGACGCCGACGAGATCAAAATGCCGGCCGCCTTCTCGGCCCTCTTCAAGACCAAGTGGGATTGGCAGTACTACACGGCCGATCAGAAGCAGCTCAACGGGCGCCGCGCCTACTGGCCCCGGATGAAGGCCCTCGGTGGCTGCTCGTCGATGAACGCGATGATCTACATCCGCGGCAATCGGGCTGACTACGACGGCTGGCGCGACGCCCACGGGGCCACCGGCTGGGGGTACGACGATGTCCTGCCGTACTTCATCAAGGCCGAGACAAACACCCGCCTCCACGACCGCTACCACGGTCAGGCCGGGCCGCTGCACGTCGAGGACCGGCGCTTCACCAGCGAGGTGGCGACGGCCTTCGTCGACTCCGCCGTGGCCGCCGGCCTCAAGCCGAACGACGACTTCAACGGTGCCGAGCAGGAGGGTGCTGGGCAGTACCAGGTCACCTGCAAGAAAGGGGTGCGCTGGTCGGTGGCCGACGCCTACCTGCGCCCGGCGCTGGATCGGCCGAACCTCACCGTGCAGACCGGTGCCCTGGTGCAGCGCGTCCTCCTCCAGGGAAACCGCGCCACCGGGGTGAGCTACCGCCTCGGCGGGCACGTGTACGAGGCGATGGCCGAGCGGGAGGTGATCCTCTCCGGTGGGGCGGTGAACAGCCCACAGCTGCTGATGCTCTCGGGTATCGGGCCGGCCGGGCACTTGCGGGAGATCGGGATCGACGTGGCCGTCGACCTGCCCGGGGTCGGTGAGAACCTGCACGACCACCCGGCGGTGCCGATGATCTGGCGGACCAAGAACACCCGCGACCTCGTCGAGCAGCTGACACTGCGCTACGTCATGCAGTGGAAGGCGACTGGGCGCGGCCCGCTCGCCTCCAACATCGGTGAGTCGGGTGCCTTCTTCCCGACCCGCGACGGCCTGGCCGCGCCCGACATGCAGCTGCACGTCGCCCCCACCGCCTTCTACGACAACGGCGTCCACGAGGCCTCCGTCCGGGCGGTGACGATCGCCCCGACGCTGGTGAGCGTGGCCAGCCGCGGTCGGCTGCGGCTGCGCTCGGCCGACCCGACTTGGCACCCCGAGATCGACGCCGGCTACTTCGACGACCAGAGCGATATGGACGCGATGGTCGCCGGCTGCCGGCGGGCGGCGGAGATCGGCCGCTCGGGCGCACTGAGCAAGTACATCGCCGGGACGTTCCTGCCCAGCGCCGGCAACCCGACGGACGCCGAGCTGGTTGAGCACATCCGGGCCCAGGCCCAGACGCTCTATCACCCGGTCGGTACCTGCGCGATGGGGACGAGCGAGCAGTCGGTCGTCGACCCACAGCTGCGGGTGCGCGGGGTCGACGGGCTGCGCGTGGTGGATGCGTCGGTGATGCCGGTCGTGGTGCGCGGCAACACGAACGCCCCGACGATCATGATCGCCGAGAAGGCAGCCGACCTGCTGAAGGCCGCGGACGCGCCGGTGCTGGCCGGGGCGGATCACCTCTAGTCTCCAGATTCCTACGAAGAAATAAGGACATTCGATGACCGAGAAGTTCGAGTCCCTCAACCCGGCCACCGGTGACGTCGTCGGGACGTACCCCATCCATGACACCGACGACGTGGCGGCTGCGGTGGCCCGGGCCCGGGAGGCCGCCGTCTGGTGGTCGACGCTCTCCTTCTCCGGACGCCGCGAATACCTGGACAAGTGGAACGCCGTCATCACCCGGCGGATCATGCAGTTGGCCAACGTCTCGCACGAGGAGACCGGCAAGCCGCACGGTGACGCGCAGCTGGAGATCATGATCGCGATCGACCACATCGCCTGGGCCGGGTCGCACGCCGAGAAGGTGCTCGGCCCGAAGAAGGTCTCCTCCGGGCTGCTGATGGCCAATCAGGCGGCGACGGTGGAGTACCGCCCGCTGGGTGTCGTCGGCGTGATCGGACCGTGGAACTACCCGGTGCTCACTCCGATGGGCTCGATCGCCTACGCCCTCGCCGCCGGTAACGCGGTCGTCTTCAAGCCCAGTGAATTCTCGCCCGGGGTCGGCACCTGGCTGGCCGACGCCTGGGCCGAGGTGGCCCCGGATCACCCTGTTCTGCAGGTGATCACCGGACTCGGCGCGACTGGCGCCGCGCTCTGCAAGGCCGGCGTCAACAAGCTCGCCTTCACCGGTTCCACGGCCACCGGCAAGAAGGTGATGGCCGCCTGCGCCGAGACGCTCACCCCGGTCGTGATCGAGGCCGGTGGCAAGGACTCGATCATCGTCGACTCCGACGCCGACGTGGCCGCCGCGGCCGACGCTGCTCTCTGGGGTGCGATGTCCAATGCTGGACAGACGTGCATCGGGATGGAGCGGGCCTACGTCCACGAGCGGGTCTATGACGAGTTCATCCGGGAATTGAAGGCGAAGGCCAAGGCGGTGGAGCTCAGTGCTGAGCCCGGCGGCCTGGTCGGACCGATCACCATGCCGTCCCAATTGAAGGTGATCGCCAGTCACATCGCCGACGCCGCCGACCGTGGGGGCACCTTCATCCTCGGTGGCCCGAACTCCGTCGGTGACCGGTACGTCCAGCCGACGATCATCACCGACGTCCCCGAGGATTCGATCGCCATCACCGAAGAGACGTTCGGACCGACCCTGACGGTGAAGAAGGTCTCGTCGATGGACGAGGCGGTCGAGTTGACCAACGCGACCCGCTACGGCCTCGGGGCATCCATCTTCGCCAAGCAACGGGGCATGGAACTGGCCCGCCGGGTGCGTTCGGGAATGGCCGCGGTGAACTCGGTGATGGCCTTCGCCGGCGTTCCGGCCCTGCCCTTCGGTGGCGTCGGTGACTCCGGCTTCGGGCGCATCCACGGTGCCGACGGGCTGCGCGAATTCACCTACGCGAAGGCGATCACCCGGCAGCGGATGAAGCCCATGCTGGCCGCGATGACCTTTGAACGTACGGCCAAGACGGAGAAGGCGATTACTCAGCTGGTGACGGTGCTCCGCGGCCGGGCTACCACGATGCCCAAGTTCAAGAAGTAGCCGTTCTTTCCTGCTGAAATCTCCTGCATCATGTGTACCGGGGCGCCCGCCCTGCAAACCTCCTGCACTATGGGTGCCCAGGCCCACATAGTGCAGGAGATTCGCGGTTGCGCGGCTTCGAAGCGGACGGCTCAGGCCGAGGTGATCCACCGGGTGACGTACGGGCCGAGCCAGATGTTGCCGTCCGGCTCGGGGGTGAGCAGCGCACCGGTCAGCTCGTCCTTCGGGTTCTGCAGGCCGAGGTTCTCCAGCACCTGCATCGGGAAGGGTCGCCACGTCTCGGTGACGTTGTAAAGGCCGAGCATCGGGCCGATCGGGTGCCGGTGCAGCACCGGCAGCACTCCGGGGTCGCTCACCTCCAGCACCTCGGCCGGCACCGACGCGCTCAGATACGGTAGGCGTCCGCGCACCTCGCCCAGACGCACGAGCCCGGCGAAGACCCGTCCTTGAATACTCGTCGGGTCGTGGCGCAGCGAGGCAACGTCCCAGGGCATCCGAGGCCGGTGCACCCAGCGGTTGTCACTCTTGTGGGCCGGGTCGTCGGCCCAATGCTGATCGTTCGGCAGGGCCAGCTCGTCGCCCATCCAGAGGACCGGCACGCCGCCCCACCCGTAGGCGATCGCGTGGGCGAGCAGGATCCGCCCGACCAGCAGGTCAACCGCCTGCTGGTGGTTCACCGCCTCCGCGGGTGGGAGTGCCTCGATACCGGCCAGGCTGGCCAGGGTGCCGCTGATCCGCCGGTCGCCGGTGGCTGGGTTGTACTGGAAGACGAGACCCCGTCCCGGCGATCCCTGATACTTTCCGCTGTAATAGTCGGCGAGAAATCCACGGTGGCCCGGTCCGCTGGAACCGGCCGCCTCGGCGTCCCGGTCGCTGATCGCCCAGCCGATGTCGTCGTGGCAGCGCACGTAGGTGATCCACGCGGTGCCGGCCGGGATCGGTGGCAGGGCCCGTAGTGCTCCGGCCGCCATGCGCACGTCACGGGAGGCGAGCATCGACCAGATGTGCACCATCAGGCTGTTGTGGTAGGCCAGTTCGCTGACCTTGCCGTAGTGCGTCCCCTGCCCGAGGTACTGCACGAGCTCGGTCGGGTCGACGATCGCCTCGGCCTTGAAGGCCAGTGCGGGAGCGGCGATCCGGGCCACCGCCCGCAGCGCCTGGGTGATCGAGTGCACCTCGGGCTGGTTCTGCGAATCGGTGCCCTTGCGCTTGAAAAGAAAGGCGATTGCATCCAGGCGCAGCACCTCGACGCCCTGGTTGGCCAGGAAGAGGATGATGTCGGCGTAGGCGTAGAAGACGTCCGGATTGGTCCAATTGACGTCCCACTGCCAGGAGTTGAACGTCGTCCAGACCCAGGCGTTCATCTCCGAGTCCCAGGTGAAGTTCCCCGGGGCGAAGTCGGGGAAGACCTCCGGGAGCGTGCGTTCGTAGGCGTCGGGGACGCGTCGGTCGTCGAATGCGTAGAAAAAGGCGCGGTATTTCGGGTCACCGGCGCGGGCCGCCTGCGCCCACGGGTGTTCGCGGGCCACGTGATTGAGCACCAGATCGAGGACGAGGCTGATTCCCTCGGAGCGCAGTTTGGTGGCCAGGTCGCGCAGATCCTCCATGGTTCCGAGGTCCGGACGCACGGTGCGGTAGTCGGCCACCGCGTACCCGCCGTCGTTGTCACCGTCGCGAGGCCGCAGCAGCGGGAGCAGGTGCAGGTAGGTGACGCCGAGTTCCTTCAGATAGTCAGTCTGCTTCCCGACGCCGGCCAGATCCTCGGCGAATCTGTCGGTATACGCGGCGTATCCGAGCATGCGCGGAGCCTGTAGCCACTCCGGATCGAGGATGCGCTGCATATCCAGACGGTGCAGTTCGGCGTCACGGTCTCGGTAAGCGTTGGCCGCCAACTGCACGAGACGGACGGCGAGGGCATCGGCCTCCTCGCCGTAGACCGCAGCGAGCCCTTCGTAGAGGTCGCGCCACCAACGGTCCAGCCGCAGCGCGAAAAGCTCGCGCTTGTACTTCGAAACCCCTGCCAGTTCAGCGGTTGCGATGGAGTGGATCGAGCTTGCCGCGAGGACCATTGCGCAATTGTTACTCACCAGTCAAGTGGCGGGAAATTGGAAGAGCCACCGCCCGACGGGGCGGTGGCTCTTCCACAGCAATCAGCTGAAGTTTGCGTAGCGAACTAGCTACGCGATGTGTTTAATACCAGTGGCGACGGCCACCCACGGCGTGTCCGGCGCCGCCGACAATCGCCAGCACCGCTCCCACGACAACCGCGATGACTCCCAGCGTCCAGATGATCGGTACGTGGGCCAGGAACCCAATGATGAGAAGAACAATGCCGAGCGCAATCATGTCTTTGCCCCTATGTTTGTGGTTACTGCCTTCG
This sequence comes from Frankineae bacterium MT45, assembly GCA_900100325.1. NCBI lineage: Bacteria > Bacillati > Actinomycetota > Actinomycetes > Frankiales > Frankineae bacterium MT45. The sequence goes on along the minus strand of LT629697.1, from coordinate 283,887 downwards.
AAAGGGTTCTGCCCATCGCGGCGTCGTTCCAAACATCGGGTACTGCAATCGGGTTCGCTCACCACCCACGGCAGCGGTCAGACGTACTGGACGACCGTCTCGTGGTCCAGGCGCGGCAGCCGGTCGAACCACGGGTTCTCACCCGGGTGACCGATGTTGATCACGAGCTGCGACTTGAAGCGACCGTCGGCGAAGAACTCGGCGTCGACCCCAGCCCGGTCGAATCCGGCCATCGGGCCGGCGACCAGGCCGGCCGCGCGGACCGCGAGGATGAAGTAGCCGATCTGCAGCGAGGCGTTGAAGCTGGCCATCGCACCACGGTTCGGGTCGCCGGCGAAGTGCTCGCGCATCTCGGGGCGGATCGGGAAGACGGTGGGGATGTGCTCGTGGAAGTCGTTGTCGGCGGCCAGGATGGCGACCACCGGGGCGGTGGCCGTCTTGTCGCGGTTCCCCTCGCTCATGTGCGGGAGCAGGCGCGCCTTCCCCTCATCGGTGCGCACGAACACCACGCGCAGCGGCTGGGTGTTGGCGGCGGTCGGGGCCCACTTGGCGAGCTCCCAGATGTCGGCCAGCACCTCGTCGCTCACCGGCTCGTCGGTGAAGGAGTTGGCGGTGCGGGCCTCGGTGAAGAGGAGCGCGCGGCCGGCCTCATCAAGCGAAGGGTGGTTGGCAAGGGTTTCGGTCATGGTGAGTCGGCTCCAGTCTGGCGAGTTACTAGCTATTTAGTAGTTGCAGGCGGAACACTAGCACCGGCGGGTAAGATTCCCTAAATGACCACCTCCGAGACGCCGCTCACAACGAGCCTCACCTGCGACGGCTCGCTCGACCGGGCCTTTCACTTCCTCGGTAAGCGCTGGAACGGCGTCATCCTGGCCAGCCTCTTCGACGGGCCGGCCACCTTCTCCAACCTCTCCCGGGGCGTCACCGGCATCAGCGATTCGATGCTCTCGGACCGACTCGGCGAACTCGGACGGGCCGGGCTGGTCAAGCGCACGGTCGCCGAGGGGCCACCGGTGATGGTCGTCTACGAGCTCTCCCCGAGCGGTCAGGCGCTGCTACCGGCCCTACAGGAGCTGGCGAAGTGGGCCAGCGCCAATCTCACCAGCGAGGCCTGTTCTCAGGCGCCGCGCGGCACCTGCTGAGCCGTAGGGCGTCGAATAGGGCGGTCGCGGATCTAACCGGCCTGGGTAGCCAGCCACTGGTCGAAGGTGATCGTCGAGATGCGGGCCCCGGCTCCGGTGGTGAGCGCGCCGGTCGCCATCGCCTTTCCGGCCGCACCCGGTATACGCACCGGGACGACGCGCACCCGCTCCCCGTTGGCCGTCAGTAGCTTTGTGACCAGGTGTGGCAGTTCGTGCTGCTGCGGCCCACCGAAGTCCGTGGCTCGCCCGGAGGGCTGGGCCGCGACCAGCGAGGCCAGCAGCTCACCGACCTCGGCCGCCGCCACCGGCTGGGTCAGCATCTTGGGGACGAGGGCCAGCGGGCCCTTCCGGGTCCGGGCCAGCATCTGACCGGCAAACTCGTGAAACTGGGTGGCCCGCTGGATGGTGACCGGGGCGCCGGAGGCCAGCAGCATCTCCTCCTGCCGCCGTTTCCCTTCGTAGTAGGCGAAGTCGACGTCGTCGATACCGACGATCGACAGCGCGATCAGATGCTGCACACCGGCTGCGGTCGCCGCAGCGACCAGGTGCTCGGTCACCCGGGAGAAGAAATCCACCGAGACGCGGCGGTTGGCGGTTGTCACGTTGCTGACGTCGATCACCGCCGTGCAGCCCGAGATCGCCTCGGCCAGGCGTAGTCCGGACGTGAGGTCGACGCCGTTGGAGCGGGAGATGACGACCGGTTCGTACTCGGCCGCTCGCAGGCCGGCGACGACGTGCCGCCCCACGACTCCGGTACCTCCGGCTACCGCAACTCGTTGCGCGCTCACCGGCTCAGCCTGGCACACGGACACACATGGTTTTCGGCACAGCACATAACGCTATTCTCACCTACGACTCGGCACCGGCACCGGCGCCGCCGCCCTCTCGAATCTGGAGTCCCTGTGTCGAAGCGAATCGCGGTAGCCGCCGCTCTCACCGCGCTCGCCCTGTCGCTGACCGGCTGCGCCAGTAAGAGCAAGCCTGCCGCCCCGGCCACCGGCGCCTCGGCCTCCATCGTCAGCGGTGCGACCGCCACCTTCAAGGGCGTCACCGTCGAGAACGCGAACGACATCACCAAGGAGCCGAAGGTCACCTCGAGTTCAACCGACGTGCCCACCGAACTCGAGGTGCAGGACCTCATCATCGGTGGCGGTGCACCGGCGACCGCCTCGTCGACGGTGAAGGTGCAGTACGTCGGGGCGCGCCTCTCCGACGGGCTCAACTTCGACTCATCCTGGTCCCGCGGCCAGCCGACGAGCTTCTCCCTCACCGAGGTCGTGCCGGGCTTCACCCAGGGCATCGCCGGCACCGGCAGCATCCCGCCCATGAAGGTCGGTGGCCGGCGCATCATGATCCTCCCGTCGTCGCTGGCCTACGGGGCCCAGGGCCAGGGCGCGGACATCCCGCCGAACACGCCGCTCGTCTTCGTGGTGGATCTCCTCGGCGTCTCCTAGCCAGAGGGCGTCTTCTGACGTCAGGAGGGCGGTGTCTCCTGAGTCAGCAGGGTGGCGGCGGCGAGGACGGCCTCGGCCTTGAGATCTTCCGGCAGCACCACCGTCATCTCGTCATCAACGGTGTAGCCCACCGACTCGATCGACAGGCCGATCATGGCCAGCACTCCGGCCCGGTTGCGCAGCTTGCTCTGAGCCGGGGTCTCCTCCTCAGCCAGCGCCTCGCTCTCGTCCCGGTGCCAGGCGGCGATCGCGGCGTCCGAGAGCGCTGGGGTCAACCGGACGGCGACGGAGCCGGGCTGCTCCAGCAAGGCCCGGCCGATCTCGGCGAGCGCCTGTGCGTCGGCAGCGAAGCGTGCGTACGGACCTGCGAACTCCTCGCCCATCGCATCATCATGCCCACAGCGCAGGCCAGAACTCCAGCGAACGCCGAGAACTCCGGGGAACGCCGAGAACTCGACCGCTGGCTGGTCGGCGGCCGGCTCGTCAGTGGCTGGCTCGTCAGTGGCTGGCGAGGTAGGCGTCCAGTTGCTGCCGGGCCGTGGATCGCGCCTTCTCGTGCAGGTAGGACGTCCGCCCCAGCAGGCGCCCGGCCAACCCGAGCGCCTGACCGGCCCAGCGCGGCCAGTCGAAGACGTCCTCGTGCTCGACGATGAGGCCGTCGCGGAAGCGGAACGAGGCATCGATCGAGTTGTGGACCCGGTGCGCCCCGAACAGGTAGTGCGCGTCCCAGTGCGCGGCGCCGGTGTCGTCGTCGGCCCGCACGCCACTGACGTCGGCCCGCAGGTCTCTGGCCCGCCCCAGCAGCATGCTCCACATCCCGCGCACCTCGGCCGCGGTGAGGCGTCCGAAGGCCGGGTCGGTGAAGGTGGCCGCGTCGGAGTAGCAGGCGCCCATCGTCTCGGCGTCCTGATCGTTCAGGGCGGCATAGAAGCGATGGATCAGTTCCTCGTTCGGATGCATGCCCACATCGTCTCGCACGCGAGTCCCAGCGCCCCCTACCTGCGCCGCAGGATCAGCTATTCGGCGACGAGATTGCGCTGCATCTGCTCGGCGACGGGGCTGCCCGGGTCGACCTCGCGCAGGCCGTCGACAACCCCGGCCTGATCCTCAATCGACCGGTTCTGCCCTAGTTTTGCTTTGGATTCGACGCGGGTGATGTGCAGCTGGACCCCGACGATCGCCTTCAATTGCCCCTCGACGTACTTGCGCGGCGCGTCGGAGACCTGCCACGGCTCGGCGAAGATCGACTCGTGCCGATCGGTGAGTCGGGTGACGAGGCCCTCCAGCCAGCCGGTGTCGTCGTGGAACTGCAGCCGGCCGTGGACGTGCAGGGTGCTGTAGTTCCAGGTCGGGACCACCCGGCCGTGCTCACGCTTGGCCGCATACCAGTTGGGTGAGATGTAGGCGTCGGCGCCGCGGGCAATCACCAGTGACTCGCCGGTGGGCTTGGCGCCCGAGTGCTCATTGGCCCGCGCCACGTGGCCGAGGAGTGACTTCGTCTCGGCGTCGTAGACCAGCGGCAGGAAGGTCGCGACCAGGCCGTCGGCCGTCGGCGTCACCAGTTCAGCTGCTGTCACCGACTCGAGCATGGCGCGGGTCTGCTCGTCGGAGACGGCAAAGTGATGGGGGACGTACATGAGGTCCAGTCTGCCCCAGTCGGCAACTCGAATCCGCGGCTGCGCGTGAAGAAAAGCAGGATCAGGTGGGGAGCAGGGCCAGCAGCGATTCGGCGTCGCGCTCCAGGTCGCGGGCCAGCGCATCGACGTCTGACGGCGCGATCCGCCCCTCGCTCATCCAGACCAGCGAGTGCTCGATGCGCTCGCGGTTGGGGTCGGCGCTGAGGACGAGGTCACTCAGTGCGCGGGAGGCGTGCAGAACGCGCTCGAGGGGCGCAGCGTTCGGAAGAGGCGGGGAGTGGTGGCCGGCGATGAGCGTGCAGAGTCGCTCCGGGAAGCGCCAGCCGGCCAGCACCTGGGCCCCGGCGGCGGCGTGGCCGATGCCGTAGAGCTCCCGCTCCTTGACGTCCAGCTCGTAGGCGTCGTCCGGGAATGGCAGGCAGAGTGCGGGCAGCGGGGAGTGCTGGTGAAGCAGGGCCGAGCCGAGCGTGTGTACCAGCCCGAGGCTGAAGGCATCACCGGCGCTCGCGCCGAGCATCGGCGCCAGCAGGTTCGAGGCGGCGGCCGCGGTGGCCGCCTGCTCCCAGAAGCCGGCTGGAACTGACTTCGGGTTGTCGAGGCCGGCGGCCAGGGTGACGGCGAGGCTGCGGATCGTCTGGAAGCCGATCACCGAGACGGCGTAGTGCAGCGTGGTAACCCGACCCCCCAGCCCGTAGTAGGCCGAGTTGGCCAGCGAGATCACGAGTGCGGCGAAGGCAGGGTCGGTGCCGATGGCGTGGGCGAGGTCGGTGGCGGTGGTGTCGGCGTCATCGGCCAGCACGAGCACTCTGGTGGCAGCACCGGCCCTGGAGGGCAGGTCCTCGAAGCGTGCAAGTACGTCGACCGCCGTAATCATCGAATTTCCGGGTTGTCTGGCTCGAAGGTCGGCTCCTGGCCACCACGGCGGCCGCTCGTCGTGGCCGATCGGAACGTTCCCTGACCGCTGCCCTTGGCGACGTACATGCTGCGGTCGGCGGCGCGCAGTAGCGAGGTCGGGTCGTCGTAGTCCTCGGCCAGCGCGAGACCGATGCTGGCCGAGATGCTCACCGACTGACCGGCGACGTGGAAGGCCGGGACCAGAGCGGCCAGTTGGCGTCCGGCCGCCGCTTCGGCGTCGGCGATGTCGTGAATCTCGCGGATCACGACGACGAACTCGTCGCCGGCGATGCGAGCGACCAGGTCGTGATCGCGAGCGGTGGCGGTGAGTCGCTGCGCCACCTCGATGAGGACGCGGTCGCCGGCGTCGTGGCCCAGCGTGTCGTTGATGCGCTTGAAGTCGTCGAGGTCGCAGAAGAGGATCGCCAGTTTGTGATCGCGGGAGCGCCGGCTGGTGAGGAGTTCGGTGAGCGTCTCCATCAGGTTGCGCCGGTTGGCCAACCCGGTGAGGGCGTCGTGTCCGGCCTGGTAGGCCAGCTGCGTCTCCCAGGCCCGGCGAGCCGTGATGTCCTCGACGGTGCCGATGAAGCCGCCGGCCCGGCGCGGGGTGGTGACCGGGGCAAGCCGGAACTGCGCCCAGCGCTGCGCGTCGGAGGCCGAGACGATCCGGACGGTGGCCTCGATCGGCTTGCCGGCCATCACCTCGTCGAGGGACTCGAGCAGGCCGGGGAGGTCTTCGGGGTGGATCGTGTTGAGCCACCGGGTGCCGAGCAGCGCTGGGCGCTCGCGGCCGGTGATCTCGGCGAAGCGGGCGTTGACGTACCCGACCCGGACTCCGGCCTCGGAGACGACGATGCCGACCGGGGCATAGTCGGCCAGGGCGCGGAAGCGGTGCTCGGATTCGCGCTGGGCCTCCTCGGCGACGCGGACCTCATCACTCACCGGGCGCAGCGAGACGATCCAGCCGATCTCCGGGGCTGCGGTGACCCTGACTTGAACCTGAACGAGGCTGCGATCGGGCATCCGCGCGGTGGCGCTGTGCCACTGCGGGTCGTCGGTGCGCAGTACTGGGTCGAGAGCGTCGATGACGACCTCGCTCCAGTCGGGGCCGGACTTGGACGGCTGGGTTTCGGCGCCACGTAGATCGACGGCGCGCAGTTCTACCGCACGGATGTCCCCGGCGCGCGCCTCGGCAGCGCGGGGATCGACGGCGTGCAGGTGCCCCGGCTCCGGAGCCAGGAGCGGCTGCCCGACGAGGTCCTCGGACTCGAGGTGGAGGAGCTCCAGCAGCGCGGCATTGGCCCAGACGACGCGAGGCGCGGTGGCGTTGTTGGTGACCGTCAAGGCGAGTTGTGCGGAGGTGGACTCAGCCGCCGCGATGCGCAGCAGGTCGAGTCGGCGCTTGCTCACAGGCGTGCCCCGCACGTCAGCGCTAAGCGCTTCGGTCCCCGACACCGGGAACGTCATTCCGGTCATGCCCTTCCATCGGCAGGATTCGGGAGATGCTGAGAAGAATCTATTTAGAGGTTCAACAAGTTCTCCGCTTCCGTTTCCGGGGCGCGGGGGTTCGCGTAAAAAAATTCTGACTCGCCGGTAACCACTCGACAATCCATGGCTTTTGTCCGATATGAATGGGCGGTTTGTAAGGTCCGAACGCGTCTTCATTCAGCGTGCAAAAGTTTGCTTGACTTCGAGTACCACGCAAGCTAAATTCTCTTTAGCGGTACTTAGGGTTACAGCTAGCAAAGAAGTGTGACAAGCATTCGAGTGGATCTGGGGCTTCATTCGAATGGGGTGCTCGATCGGTTCTGGGGATCTGATCGAACACAGTGGACTTAGTCGGTTCGGGGGTTCCGATCGGGTCCAGCACGCCGGTCTCGCGGCACGGGGGTTCCATCGAGACCGAGTCACCAGCGCCATCGTTCACTCGATGCGGCGCTCCTTCACCGGCTAGCCGGCTCCGGGTCTGTCCTCGTGACAGACCCGGAGCCGTTTTATTTTCCGGCTCCTTTGAGCGAGCGCCACGCCTCAACCGCTCTAGCCCGCCACCTCGATCGTCACGTCGGCGCGCTCGGCCTCCGGAGCGATGAACGCGCCCAGACGGATCGCCTCGGCCGTCACCTCGTGGCGCTGCGCGGCGCTGACCCGCGCGAATAGTTCTACCGCGATGCGCGGCCGCTCACCCGCCGCGATCTTCTCGGCCCGCCACCGGCCGGCGACGAAGCCGTCGACCAGAACCGTCGAACTCACCAACCCGTTCTGGGTCATGAACCTCAGCCGGTGCCCGTCGTCGAAGACGTGACTGCGTTCAGCGTGGGAGAGCAGCACATTGTCGAACTCGGCGAGTAGTCGCACCGGCGCCGGGGTCTGCCCGTCGACCAGTTGCCCTCCCTCGACGTCCAACAACTCCTGCCCGCCGGAGTCGAGGTAGCGGCGCAGTGGAAGCCCGTCGGTGATCTCGCGCAGCCGGGTCAGCCCTGACCATTTCTGCAGATCGGCCACACTCGCCGGGCCGAAGGCGGCCAGGTAGCGGTGGGTCAGTTCGGCCAGACGTGCCGGGAGGGGTTCGCTCGTCGTCGGCCGCGGAAGGTCGGCCAGCCAGTGTTCGGCGGTGTCATAGGTCGTCTGGCCGGAACTTCCCCAGATGCCCCGGGGCGGCAGTTGCACCAGCGGTACCCAGCTCCGGATCGCCTGGGCCAGGGCGGCTGGGTCGACCTCCGGCCAGCGTCCGGCCAGTTCGCGGCCGAGGGCGGCCGCCGTGCGGGGGGCCTCCTCGACGATCGCGCGACCGGCCGCGGTGAGTTCGTCGCGATCGACCGCGCCGGCGACGAGGGCTCGATTGAAGGCAGAGGATCCGAAACTGCGGTCGAGCATCGGCTGTAGCAGCGGCCTCAGGTCCAGGGCGTCGGTGGAGGTCATCAGGTGCACCGTGCTGCGCATCATCACCAGCCGGCTCACCTGGCGATTCAGCAGCAGCGCCGCGAGGTCCGCCGGCGCGAAGTTGGCCAACCGGGACCAGAGCCCGAAGTACGGGGGCATCGGCGCCTGTGACTGCAGGCCGATCAGGTGCCCGATCGCGGCCAGCGGCGTGATTTCGCTGCGTTCCAGGAGGAGTTGCCGCTGCAGCAGCGTGCGATTGCGGGTGCGGAGATCCAGCCGGTCGGCGCTCATCGGATGTCCGTCACCAGCAGGGCGCCCCAGGTGCCCAGCAGCATCAGCGGGACGCCGCCGAGTCCGACCGCCGCGAACGTCCAGGCCGAGACGTGCACGCCGCGGGCCCGGCACCGTTCCCGCCACAGCAGCGTCGCCAGCGACCCCCAGAGCAGCACCAGTGGTCCCGTGTTCGTCCCGAGGAGGGCCGAGAAGAGCTGGGTCGTGTGGGCCGGCGGGATCGTCGTCTCGACCGCCAGGTACGCGGGGAGGTTATTCACCAGATTGCTGGTGCCGGCGGCGACCGCGGTGGTGGCGAGCGTGTTGTCGCCGGTGAGGCGCTCGATGAGGCGGGTGCCGCCGTGCAGCGCCAGTGCGCTGACGGTGAGGAAGAGGCCCTCGGTCAGGATGAGCAGCCGCCAGGGCAGCAGCGACCAGGCGAGATCGCCGCGGCGCCGGATCAGGAAGACCGCGGTCGCGGCAACTGCACAGCCGACGGCGACGGCCCACGGCGGCGCCCCGAGGAGGACACCGGGGGCCAGCGCGATGCAGGCCAGCGCGCAGATCCGGAACGTCCAGACGTCAGCGGGTGGTTCCGGGTCGGGTACCGCGTAGCCGGTCCGTAGGTCGCGCCGGTAGAGGAACCCCAGGTAGGCGACGGTGAAGGCGACGGCGACGATCTCCGGCAGCGCCATCCGGCCGGCGAAGCGCAGCGCGGAGATGTTGGTGTGCTGCACCGCGAGCAGGTTCGTCAGGTTCGAGACGGGGAGGAGCAGGCTGGCCGTGTTGGCCAGCCAGACCGCGAGCAGCGCAAACGGCAGCGGCCGAAGCCCCAGCCGATCGGCGAGGCTGAGCACGACTGGGGTGAGGAGAACCGCCGTGGTATCGAGGCTCATCCCGATGGTGGTGAGGGTCCCCAGCAGGCTGATGAGCAGGAAGAGCCGGACGGTTGAGCCTCGGGCGGCACGGGCGCAGGCGCGGGCCGCGGCATCGAAGACCCCGGCCCGGTCGGCCAGTTCGGCCAGCACCGTGATCGCCAGTAGGAATACCAGGATGGGCCCGGCCCGGGTGATCGCCACGTCGTGGGCCACATGAGCAGGGAGCCACCCGGTGACGACCACGGCCAGACCGGCCACGCCGAGGATCGCCCACATCCGACCAACTCTGCCAGACCCGGAAGCGGCCCTGCTCTCGCTGACCGGTCAGCGGGCCAGCAGCAGCGGTACCTCCCCCAGGCTCACCGTCTGCTCGATCCCGAGGTCGAGGAGCATCTCGGCTGCGACGGAGCGCTGTTCGGGCGTCAGCGTGGCCGGGCAGGCCGATCCGGCGGCGAGACCGGCGAGCGTCTCGGTGAGCCGGGTCGAGCCTCGCTGGCCGGTGCGCAGGTAGAGGACGAGACCGTTGCCCCGCCGGCCGAGTTCCTCGATCGCCGCCTGGAGGCGCTGCCCGCAGGGGCATCCGAAGGAGCCGAAGACATCACCGATGACGCACTCGGCGTGCAGATACACCGATGGTGGGCGGGTCGCCGCGGCCGTCCAGGTGCGGGCCTCGACCAGCGCGAGGTGTTCGGCCCCGTCGATGGCCGACCGGAACCCCACGGCGGTGAAGTTCCCGGCCGGCAGCGGAAGGCGCGCCTCGGCCTCCTGACCGATCTGCCGTTCGGTGCGCAGCCGGTGCGTCTTCACCTGGCGCAGTTCCACCACCGGCAGGTCGTGCTCGCGGGCAAAGGTGCGGAGTTCGTCGGCTCCGGCCAGCTCGGTCGGATAGAGCTCACTCACCACCGAGGCGAAGACCGAGACCGGCGCCAGCCCGGCCAGCGCAGCGAGGTCGGCCGTCGCTTCGGCGAGGCCGCTGCGAGCCAGAACACCGGCGTTGGCCGTCCGGACCGGCACCAGGTGCCCCGGCCGCCGAAGGTCGCCCGGGACGGTCGCCGGGTCGGCCAGCAGCCGGGCCGTCCGCGCGCGGTCGTAGGCCGAGATGCCGGTGCTGATTCCTTCGGAGGCGTCGACGGAGACACCGAAGGAGATCTGGCCGCGATCCTGATTCTGATCGCTCATCGCCGGCAGACCGAGGCGGTCGGCCTGCTCGGCCGGGAGCGCGGCGCAGACGAACCCCGAGCTGTAGCGGACCAGGAAGGCCATCTTCTCGGTGGTGATCGTCTCGGCGGCGAGGAGCAGTGCTCCCTCGTCCGTGCTGCCCGTCGTATCGATGAGGACGACCGGGTGCCCATCGGCCAGCTTCTTGGCGGCGCTGATCACCTCAGGCACTCCGAGCTCGACCGGGGCCAGCGTCAGCGAACGTGACATCTCAGGCCTCCAACCGGCGGAAGCGGCTGGCGTGAAAGACCAGCGGCGAGACCTCCGGATAGGACTGCACGCTGATCACCCGCAGCAGCACGATGTCGTGGTCGCCGGCCCGGACCTCGTTCTCGAGGGTGCACTCCAGCCGTAGCGCCGACCCGTGAATGAAGATCGCACCGTGGAGGGTCTCCTCCCAGCCGACCTGGGCGAAGCGCTCGGTGCCGCGGGCGGAGAGGCGGCGGGCCACTTCGTCGTGGTCGGCGGCGAGGACGCTGACCCCCAGCCGGGCCGCCGGGCGCAGCCGGGGCCAGGTGCTGGAGGTGTGGGCCACGCAGACCGAGACCAGCGGCGGATCCAGCGATACCGAGGTGAAGGAGCTGGCGACCAGGCCGGCCGGCTCGCCGTCGATCGACGCGCAGATGGCAGTGACCCCGCTCGGGTGGGCCGCGAAGGCGCTGCGGAGCACCTCACCGCTGAGCTGCTCACGGGCGAGGACGGTCATGACGCGCTCTCCAGGGTGAGGTACCGCTGGGCGCTCTCCACCCAGGGACCCAGTGCGGCCGACGTCTCCCACTCCGAGTCGAGGAGGTACAGCGCGCGGGAGGGGAGGCTGGCACCCAGCTCCGCCAGCACCGGCTTGAGGAGCAGTTCCGGCGCGAGCGCGTGCTGCGGGCCGGCGCCGAGCATAAGTGCGAAGGCGGTGACCCCCTCCAACCCGTTGCTCGGGAACTGGTCGAGGAAGAGTTTCAGCAGGCCGGTGTAGGTGGCCTTATAGGTCGGCGATGCACAGATCAGGTAGTCGCTCTGGCGCACCGACTCGACGGCCGCGGTCACCGCCGGGTCGCCCCAGCCGAGAAGTCCAGGGCCGAGGGTCACCACGTCCACCACCGTCTCTGGGGCCCGCCCAGTGAGACGTTCGGCCACCAGGGTCGCCGCCGCCAGGGTGCGTGAGTTCGGCTTCGGGTTCCCGGCTACCACTGCTACCTTCATCGACTTGCCATCCCAACTAGTGTTTGCCTATCGCGTTGATAGAAAAACTCTACTACGGGGTGGCAAGGGCGCGATGTCGGCAGCGTCACGACTACTGCGCCGGAGACCGGGAATATTCCGGTTGTTGCTACGCGGGCTCGAGCACGAAGACGGGGATCTCCCGGGACGTCTTCGTCTGATAGTCGGCATAGGAGGGGTAGGCCTCGACGGCCCGGGCCCACCAGGTGCTCCGCTCCTCGCCGCTGGCCTCGTGCGCCACCATGTCCTGCCGGGTCGGCCCGTCCTGCAGTTCGACGTGCGGATCGGCGTTGAGGTTGTAGTACCAGACGGGGTGCGTCGGGGCGCCGCCCTGGGAGGCGATCACCGCGTAGCGCCCGTCGTGCTCGACCCGCATCAGCGGAGTCTTGCGGATCTTGCCGGACTTCGCGCCGAGGCTGGTCAGCACGATCACCGGCAGACCGAAGAGGGTCGTCCCTTCGGTTCCGCCAGAGGATTCATAGAGCTCGACCTGATCGCGGGAGCGCTTGGATGGACTCGGTTCATATTCACCTTGTAGGGGCATCTCTCCATTTAACAACCGGATTCCGGCGCTGCCCACCCTCCGGACCGTCCAATCCGGCCGGAGCCGGCGGAGTGAAGTAGCGTCGCCAGGGTGGGGCGGGAAGCGAGCGGAGAGTCGGGCGCTGAGCTGGCTGAAACTGAGGCGGTCGAGGCGGCTGAGGCGGCTGAGGTGCGGCGCCATTGGCAGTCGCTCGGGCTGCCGGGCCTGGCTGACATCCACGTGCACTTCATGCCGGAGCCGATGCATCGCAAGGTGCAGGAGTTCTTCGACAACGCCGAGACGAACTACGGTCGCGCCTGGCCGGTGCAGTACCGGGGCAGCGAGGCGGATCGGCTGCAGTTACTGCGGGCCTTCGGCCTGCGTGGGATTCCATCGCTGGCCTATCCCCACAAGCCGGGCATGGCGGCCTGGCTCAATGACTGGTGCGCCGAGTTCGCGGCTCGGGTGCCGGACGCGGTGCATTCGGCGACCCTGTACCCCGAGGAGGGTGTCGGAGACTACGTCGGCGAGGCACTGGCCGCCGGGGCGCGGCTGTTCAAAGTGCACGTCCAGGTGGGCCGTTTCTCTCCGGCCGACGAGCTCCTCGATCCGGCCTGGCGGCAGCTCCAGGAGGCCGTCGTTCCTATCGTGATTCACGCCGGCTCCGCCCCTCAGCACGGCCGCTTCACCGGGGTCGGGCACGTCCGGGAGCTCCTCACGCGATTTCCCCGCCTGACCCTGGTGATTGCCCACCTCGGGATGCCGGACTACGACGCCTTCGCCGACCTGGTCGAGGAGTATCCGAACGTCCATCTGGACACCACGATGGCGGCGACCGACTTCGCCGACGAGTATGCGCCGATGCCGGCCGAGTATGTGCAGCGGTTGGGCGACCTCGGCGACCGGGTGGTCTTCGGCGCCGATTTCCCCAATATTCCTTACCCGTACGTCACCCAGCTCCAGGCGCTGGAACGACTGGAGCTGGGTGACGACTGGCTGCGGGGTGTCCTCTGGACGAATGGTGCCCGCCTGATGGGACTACCCGCCGCCCCGGACTAGTGGTGGATTCCGGGCGGGGTGACGAAGATCGAGACCGTCGCCGTGCTGGTCGGGTCGTTCACCTTCGTCGTGTCGATCGCGAGGTACTCGCCGTCGTCCTGCTGGCCATTCGGCAGGATCTTCGGCGTCAGCGTGAACGGGGCGGTCGTCCCGGTGACTCCGGCGATACCGAAGTCGTTGTCATTGCTGACGATGAGCGTCTTCCCCTGGTCGGTCGTCGCCACGCCCTCGACCTTGTCGTGCCCGAAGAAGCCGCCGGTCGGGTCCAACCGGGTCACTAGGCCACCGAGGTCGACGTCAAGCGTCTTGCTCACCGGGGTGATGCCGACCGCGGCCAGATCGGCCGTCGCGGTGGCCGTGTCGTCAGTGCCGACATAAGCATCGATGGACTGCGAGGCGGCACCGACGAGGAGCCCACCCTTGCTGGCGTCATAGGTCGCGCCGGCGACGCTCGACTGCGGGCCCACGTCGGTGGCGTTGGTCAGGTCGATGGTGAAGAGCTTCTTGTACGCGTTCGGTTCGAACTTGCCGTCCCGCTCGTCGACCACAAAGGTGCTGTTGGTGAGTGCGGTGATCTCACTGACCGCGCCGCTGTTCACCTTGGGATCATCCAATAGGTACAGGTATTCGTGCGTTGCGTGCGACTTCAGGTCGATGGTGACGATCCGTAGCGTGGTGACGCTGGACGGCTTCTTGGTGAGATCCGGCGTCTGCAACGCCGACTGCATCATGCCGACCAGCGTCTTCCCGTCGGGGGTGATGGTGAGCCCCTCCATGCCCTTGTTAGGCACGCGGTCGGCCAGTTCGGCCGGCAGCGAGCCGTCGAACGGCGAGAGGCGGCCGATGGCCCGGCCCTGCTTGTCGAAGTGGGTGATGAACGGGCCGTACTCGTCGGAGACCCAGAACGTGCCGTCCTTGAGGGCGACTAGGCCCTCAGAGTCGTAGCCATTGGGGCTGGTCGGCAGGAGGTTGCCGTCCAGATCGGTGATCGTCTCGCCGGTGGAGGCCTGCGAATTGACCAGCCCGTTGTAGGGAGTGCCGTCGCCGGCCTTCAGCGGGATCGTCTGCTCCAGGACAGCCGATCCGTTGACCAACTTGAACTTGCCGATCGCCGGGTCGAAGGCGGGGAGCGGCTCGATCTTCGTCCCGTTCGGCCCGTCGACGTTCGGGCCGCGATCGGTGAGTCCGTACACCTCGTTCTTGGAGCCGGGGACCGGCGCCAGCGAGGAGCCGTAGCCGCCGCCGGTGATCTTCACGCCGCCGATGGTGGCCAGTGGCGGCACGTGCGTCTGGTACAGCGTCACGGCGTCACTCACCGTGTAGTCGAAGGTGTCCACGCCGGAGAAGCCTGCGGCGGGGACGTAGCTGAAGGTGCCGTCCGGGTTCAGCGTGAGCGAGCCGTGGGCCGGATCGGTGTGGGAGACGATCGCGGTGGGGCGTCCCTGGTCATTGCCCAGCACGCTGGCATGCGCCAGCAGCGTGTGGTCCTGGCTGAGCAGGTAGGCGTCCGGCTGGGCCAGCAGCGGCGCGTCCGGCTTCCCGGCGTCCGCGCTGGCGGCGGTGACGGAGACGGCGGTGAGAGCGATCGTAGCGGTGGCAGCGAGCGCGATAGCTCGACGTTTCATCAAGACTCCCAATGCTTTACGAAAGATTGCGCCCGGATGGCGCAGTCTTTGGCGAGTCTTGACAGCGGAGGTTTACGGCAGCTGACCGGGTGAGGGACGCAAGATGAACAACGGGCGGCCCCGATCATTGCCAGGGAAGCGGTGTCGTCGCGGCGCCGAGTCGCCGCCGAGCACCACTGAGAGGAGTATGAACGTATGAGTGCCGCGCTGGTCAGCAGGGATGAGTTGGAGGTCGGGCTCGCTCAGCTGCGGGCCTGGCACAGTTCCGCCGCACCCGGTGTCTCCGCCGGTGCGTCAATCACCCGCAAGGTCGACGCGCCCAGCTTTCTGGCTGGTATCGGTTGGGTGCGTCGCATCGCCGAAGTGGCTGAAGACGCCGACCATCACCCGGACATCGACATCCGGTGGCGGAGTCTGACCTTCACGCTGAGCACGCATTCAGCCGGTGGTCTGACCCAGGCCGACCTGGACCTGGCCGCCCGCATCGACGAGATAGTCGGCCACAGCTGAGTCACCGGCCGAATGCCTGACGGCTCGTGCGAGAGTGTGCGGCATGGAGTCTGTCGAGTTCCTGGACGTGCCCGAGCCGGAAGAGGTCGAGTCGAGCGACTCCGAACCAGTACCCGCGGCCGGCCCAGTCCGCCGCCGTCCGTCATCGCTTCGCATCGGCGGGGCCGCCCTGCTGTTGATGGCCGCGGCTATCACGATCGCGGGACAGTACGTCGACATCGCACGAGTCCTCGTCTCCGACGGGTCGGCGGCCGATCGGATGATCATCGTGGCGACCTTCGACAGCTTCGGAAACGTGCGGCCTCCGGCCAGTAGCGACGGAACATCCACGCTGATCATGACGAACTTCGCGTTGGCCTTCGTCGGCATTGGCCTGCTCCTGATCGTCACCGCGGTGGGCGCCGTGCTGCCAACACGCACCTCGAGCCTGCTACGGGCGGCGGGCGCCTTGGCCCTGGTCGGGGTCGGCATGCTCGCCGGAGCCAGCTGGCTTCGATGGATCGATCTGAGTCGCCAGGTGACGGCGTCGAGACAGAGCGGGACGTATCTCTTCCAGATCCGCCCCGGGCTGTGGTTCGACGTGACGGCGGCCGCGATCGCGGCGGTTGCCGCCGTTCTGCTTCAGGTCGAGCTCATGCGCTGGGCTGGCGAGAGGAGTCAACCGGCCGGGTAGCTGCGAGCGCCGACCGGGACGCTATCCGGGTCGTCGGGCCCAGGCATTGGCTCGATCGGTGCTGGCGGGAGCGTCTCCGGTGTGTCGGGGAGCAGAGGCCCCGCGTCATCGGGAGCAGGCTCCTGCGGGTCGATCGGCGGGAGGCTGTCGGGATCCGGTCCGGGAAGCGTCATGCAACTACTCCTACCCAAACTCGCCGAACGTATGCAGTCGATGCGGGTCGCGCTCAGCCGACTGACCGGTCGCGGATCCAGGTGGCGACCCCCTCGTCCAGTCGCAGCTCGGCGTCGCAGAGCGCCGCCGCATCGGGGTCGTGCGTGGCAACCAGGACACCGGCGCCGCGCTCGGCCTGCTGGCGCAGCAGATCCATCACCCGTGTGCGGTTGGCCGCGTCGAGCTCGCTGGTCGGCTCATCGGCCAGTAGCAGCGCGCCCCCGACGGCCAGGCCTCGGGCCACCGCCGCTCGCTGCTGCTGACCTCCGGAGAGCTCCTCGACGAGCTGCCCAGCCGCCTCCTCCAGGCCGACCAGGGCCAGCGCCTGCTGTGCCCGTTCGCGCGCGTCGGACTTCGACCCCGGCTGCGCGAGCAGCGGTAGCGCAACGTTCTCGATAGCGGTCAACACGCGCACCAGCGCATTCCCCTGCGGTATGAGAACCACCTGCAATTTATTGGCCTCTGGGGCGCTCTGCACTCGTTGGCCGCGGACCAGAACCTCTCCGGCCACCGGACGGAGGATCCCGGCCAGCGCGTTCAGCAGGGAGGTCTTTCCGGCGCCCGACCGGCCGGTGAGTGCGATGAGCTCTCCGGGGTACAGCTGCAGACTGACCCTGTCGACGGCCATCGTCTGGCCGTAGCTGACCGATACGCCGGCTGCCTCCAGGAGCGGTTCCCCCGAGAAAGACGGCTCATTGTTCGACGCGTGCCGCGGTGTCATGTTGTCCCCGCTGTTGGGTCGTCAGTGTCACGGGGCCGCAGGTGTACGACCCCGTCGTCGGTGAGATCGACGCGGAGCAGGTCACCGGCGGTGAACCGGACGCGAATATCGGGGGGAAGTTGCACCGAGCCGTCACGCCCGACCACCACGAACTCCTCCCCGCCCCGCCCTTCGGCCCCGATCCGGCCATCACGGATGGTGATGGTGCGGGGCATTCGGGCCGCCACGTCGGGGTCGTGCGTCACGGTGATCACGGTGGTTCCGAGTTGTGCGTTGACGTCGGCGATAGCGTCCAGCACCTCGTCCCGGTGTCGGTGGTCGAGCTGGCTGGTCGGTTCATCGGCCAACAGGAGCCCCGGTAGCGCGGCCATCCCGGTCGCCACGGCGACGCGCTGCAACTGTCCAGGGGTGAGTTGGCCCAGCGGCCGGTCAAGCTGACCGCCGAGACCGAGCAGGGCCAGAACCGTGGCGGCCTCCGGGAGGTCGCTGCGTCCACGTCGCCGGGCGGCCCGCTGGGCGAAGGCGACGTTGCGACGGGGCGTCGTGTACGGCAGCAGGTTGCGGGCCGCGCCCTGAAGTACGACCCCGACTTCGGTTGCCCGCATGCCGTCCAGGTCATCCGGCTCCACCGCGGCCAGATCATGGGCGCCCACCCGCAGGCGGCCGGCGCTCGGGCGCTGCAGACCGGCCAGCAAGGTCAGCAGCGTCGACTTCCCCGAGCCGGACGGCCCAAGCAACCCGACCATCTGCCCGGCCGCGATCTCCAGATCCACCGAGGTGAGCGCGACGACGTCGTTCCCCTCGACCCGGTAGATGTGCACCAAGCCGTGGGCCGACACCGCGAGCCCGCGTGAGTTCACTGGAGACCCCCGGGCCTCTCGGCCGCTCCGGAGTCCGAGGTCACGGCGAGCGCGACGGCCCAGCCGACCGCGCCGAAGAGCAGTGCGGCGACGAGGGTGCTCAGCAGCACCGACGGCCAGGCCGTGGCCAGCAGCGAGATCGGGACCAGCGGCGGCGACGAGAAGATAGGCAGGGACGGCAGCACCAGCGCCGCGCCGACGACGCCGGCGACCGTCCCGACTATCACCCCGAGCAGTACGCCCAGCAGTTGCTCGCCGACACCGGCCCGACGAAGGCTCTCGCCGCGGACGCCGACCAGTCGCATCGCGGCCAGATCGGTCCGGCGCGGGCCTCGGGAGGTCAGGGCCACAGCGATGATCATCAGCATCGCGACCAGCGTCGCTACCAGAGCTACGAGGAGGGCGAAGGTGACGGCCCAGGCCGGAGGTGTCTGGGCCAGTAACCGCTGCGCGTGGGCCGCGGTTTCACGCTGGGCGATCGTCACCCCGTGTGTGCGGAGCGCGGCGACGAGGGCCCGTTCCTGTCCGGGGTCGTCACTGCTGAGCCAGACCTGGAAGGTGTCGCCGGCCGTCGTGTTGCCACTCGCCGCGATGGCCAGGGTGAGGTCGGTCAGCAGCGGGGTTGCGACGGTTCCGAGGCGTGGCAGGTACGGCGCCTGACTCACGACTCCGAACGTCTGAGGCAGCCCGTCGATGCCAAGCGTCGCACCGCTCGGCGGTAGCGATCCGCCACTGATGGCCGGAATGACGTCGGGGAGATCGCGGTGCCGGATCGCGGCGTCGCTCCCCTCATTGACCGCCGTCAGCGCCAGTCCACTGCCGCTCGGGTCGGCGTCCAAGCGCAGGAACTCATCGGGTCCGGCCGGCGCCGCTCCGTCGGCCGGCGGCACCGTCCCCCAGTCGTTCGGGGTGCCGAGCGAGACCGGCGTGAGGTGATTTCCGGTGGCGACGGCGAATTGACTGATCCGCAGTGCCAGCTGCACGCGCTGGTTGTCCGATGGGGAGCGCTGCAGGGAGAGTCGGCGCACCTGGCACCCGCTCAGGCAGCCGCTGATCGGGACATTGAGCACCAGCCCTGGGACGTGACCTTCGGGGAGCACCACATCAGCGGAGGTCATCGAACCGTCGGTCCGGCGCAGTTCGAAGCGCAGCGACACCGGGCCCGCCGTCGAGTCGGAGTCCAGCGTTCGGATCAGCGAGGAGTCGCCTGTCAATTGCAGGTGATCCCCGGTGACCCGGATCGGTGCGGCCGCGGCCGGCGGGCTGAGTTGGGCCAGCGCCTTGGCCGGCGGCCGGTCCCCCTCCTCGACCCAGGACGCGGCGGCCGCGAAGGCCACCGGGTCGGTCGCGATCACTGGCGAGACCGCGTTCTCGGACTGCTGCAGAACCACGGGGACCGCGAACCGCTCGGCCGGATCGGCCGCCTTTACCGCCTGCTGCAACTGAGACGGCGTGGTCGGCGCGGTGGTGAGCACCACCGGCGCACCGACCTGCACACCCGCCGCCCGCGACCGATTCTCGGCCGCGACGCTCCACTGGTCGACGGCGGCGATGACCAGCGCGGTCGTGATGCAGACGAGCAGCACAACCCGACGGAAGCCGCTGCGCCGGGCGGCCTGCAGCGCCGCCATCGCCGCCCCCAGCCGCCCCCGCCAGAGCAGCCGCCGGCCGATGGCCGAGCAGGCCCAAGCCGCCAACTGTGCGGCGAGCAGGCCAGCGGCAACCGCCAGCAGCGCCGGCACGAGGGAGACGAGCAGGTTGTGCCGGTCACCGGAGAGGGCGACCACCACGCCGGCCACCGATGCCGAGAAGATCATCGCCTCGAAGACCCCGAGCCCTCGGCGCCCGACCGTCCGCGGGACGGTGCGGAGTAGCTCGAGTACTGGCCGGCGGGCTGCCCGGAGCACGAGAATCGCGAAGATTGCGAGGGCGAGCAGCGCGCCGCCCAGCGCAGCCGCGACCGGTGCCCAGCGCAGCTCAAGCGACGTCCCGGGTGGCAGTTGTCGGCGGGCCAGCAGCAGGGTGACGAACCAGGAGAGGGCCAGACCCGGCACCAGTGATCCGCCGACCAGCGCGACCGCCTCGGTGAGGAACGGCCCCGCTGCCGACCGGGCGCCTCGACCGCGTAACCGTCCGAGGGCCAGTTCCGGCTGCCGCTCCTCCACCTCGGCCGCCACCACCATCGCCATTACGGCGAGCACGACCAGGGCCAGCTGCAACGCGAAGGCCGGGATGATCGACCGGGACTGGCTACGCGCGTGCTCCACCGTGTCGAGCAGGTTCGGCAGGTTGGTCCCGACGCTCAACGACTGGCCGTTGTTGCTGGCCGTCTGGGCGGCGGCGGTGGCCGCCTCGGCTGCGGCCCGCAGTTGTGCGGTGTCATCGATGCCGACCCGGTGGACGAGGAGCGCGGCCTGCGCGTACCGGTCGAAGGGGTCGGGGAGGGGCGCTTCGGCCGGCCGCCCGTTGTTGAACTGCGTCACCTGACTCATCAGGTCGGCGGCGTAGCTCGCGCTGATGAAGAACGTGTCGACGTAGCGGCTCACCGCGCCGGCCTGCGACTGCGTATAGGTGCCGGTGGCCGATGAGTACGTCCGTCCGAACCAGTAGTCGTCGTCCGCGTCGAATACCCGGTAGACGCCGACGATATGGGCGGTCCCGAGCGGGTATGAGGGCCCACCGTCGACGACGCCCGAGAGCGTGACGGGCTGACCCAACCGCAGGCTCAGGGCGGACGCGCTGGTCGAACTGACGACGATCTCGCCGACCCCCTGCGGGCAGCGGCCGGCGACCATCGTCAGGTGGGCGCAGAGCTCGCTGCGGGCTGAGACCGTCGCCGAGTAGTTCTTCCCCTGAAGTGTCGTCTGCAGGTTGTTGTTGTCGGAGCCGGTCACGGGGGCCCGGAAGAGCGAGGCGGTGTCACCCTTCGGCAGCACGGCCAGGGCATCGTCGATGGTGTCGGCGTGGGCCGCGATTCCACGGGCAGCCGGCGATGCCTCTCCTAGGGTGGCCTGCAGGGAAGCCTGCTCGACGGCCCGCTCATAGAAGGGCCCGGCGGCGAAAGCGGCGACGGTGAGGGTGGAGAGAACGAACAGGAAAGCGGCGTACCAGGCGCGATGCCGCAACCGGCTGAACAGCACCCGTTGGTCTCCCTCTCGGCTCGGCGTCCCGGATCGATCAGCCTACTCAGCGGGCGCGAGCTCAGCGTCGCGCACGTCCGCGCTCCACTTCTGCTCGATGTTTCCGAAGCGCCAGACGGCGACGGCACCCAGCCAGGTCACCACGAAGGCACCCACGATGACGAAGCCGACCGTGTTCAGGTCGAGGCCGGAGATCCAGTCCCAGAATGGGCCGCTCAGGTTCAGCTGTTCGGCCAGGACGCAGAGCAGTTCGACGGTGCCGATGACGAAGGCCACCACGATCGACAGGCCGGTGATCGTCAGGTTGTAGAAGACCTTTCGAACCGGCTTCGAGAACGCCCAGTCGTAGGCGAAGTTCATGAAGGTGCCGTCGATGGTGTCCAGCAGGCTCATGCCGGCGGCGAAGAGCACGGGCAGCACCAGGATGGCGTACCAGGGCAGGCCGGTCGCCGCGCCCGCTCCGGCCAGCACGAGTAGCGCCACCTCGGTCGCGGTGTCGAAGCCGAGGCCGAAGAGCATGCCCACCGGGTACATCTGCCACGGCTTGGTGATCGAGTCCAGCCGGCCGCCGAAGAGCCGGTTCATGAAGCCACGATTGTTGAGCTGGGCCTCGAGCTCGGCCTCGTCGAAGCGTCCCGACCGCATGCTGCGGAAGACGCGCAGGATGCCGACCAGCACCATCAGGTTGATCGCGGCGATGATGTAGAGAAATGTGCCCGAGATGCTGGTTCCGATGAGCCCGGTGTAGTGGTGCAGGCTGGAGTTGCTGTCCTGCACCGGCCCGACCAGGTGACGCACACCGAGTGAAAGCAGCACCGCCAGGCCGAAGACGATCGATGAGTGCCCGAGGGAGAACCAGAACCCGACCGAGAGTGGCCGCTGGCCGCTGCCCATGAGCTTGCGGGTGGTGTTGTCGATCGCCGCGATGTGGTCGGCGTCGAAGGCGTGCCGCATGCCGAGGGTGTAGGCGGTGAGGCCGACGCCGAGCCCGAAGGCCTTACTTCCGACGCTCAGGTGCTGCGGCGCGATGACGCCGGCCAGCACGACCCAACCCAGCACGTGCAGAAAGATCACGAAGCTGGCCATGCCGCCGATGCGGCCCCATTCCCGCGGAGTGAGTGCGTACCGGATCCGGGTCAGCCGGGACACCGAGGCGGTGGGTCGGGGTGAGCCGGTGCTGATGACGCCGGACAACGCGGTACCCCCGTAGTTGACGAGACGATCGGCCGAATCATCGGCCGCTGCCAGTCTCCACCTTATTGCAAAGATTTGGCAATAAGACCCCGCCCCCTGTTTGGGCGTATCTGCCGGAAGCATCCGGTGAGTGCGCGGAATCCGGCCGTGGGCGGACTATCTATCACGCATGACACTTCGTATACTTTGGCGCCTACCCTGGTCGTAGGGGTGCTCGCAGGTCAGTGTTGGATGTATGTGTAACAACGCAATTTTTCATCGTCAGGTTCTGTTCGCGGCGGTGCGTTCAGGCCCCAAACTGAGACGCTGCGGCGGACCGGAACTCGGCGACTCCTGGGTGATGGGGATGCACCTGCATGAGTTCCAACGACGTAACTCCGGTCGAACCTACGACCGCTGGCACTGAGGTGACACCGGTCACAACCAGGCCAGAGTTGACGGCTGTCCTGGCCACCACGTTCGCCGGCGTCGTGACCTACTGGTCGGACGGGGCCGAGACACTCTTCGGGGTGGCGCGGCAGGTGGCCCTGGGCCAGGACGTCGCGACCCTGATCGGCTGGCATATCGCCGCTGAGGAGCTGGAGAGCCTGAGCCAGGTCGGGGAGGGCGGCGTGCGGGTGCTGCAGCACCCGGTCCACCTGGCCGACGGCACTCAAGGCCAGTTCAAATCGACGGTGAGCGTCTCCTATGGACCGGACGGCGAGCTCGAAATCCTCTATGCCGCCAGCCCGCTGGCCACCGTGCCTCCGGACGCGCCCGATCGCAGCGGCACGCCGTCGGGGCTGGAGGCCGAGGCCGAGCTGAAGTTCTTCTGCAGCGAGACGATGAAGGTCGAGTACGTCGGCCCGTCGCTGACCAAGATCTTCGGCTACGTGCCGCGTGACGTCATTGGTGGGTGGGCCCCGGACTTCATCTTCGAGGAGGACCTGGCGGCTTGGACGAGCGCCTGGAACGCCGCCGTCGCCGACCCCGGCACGAGTCACATCGTGCAGGTCCGGGTCCGGCATCGCGACGGCCACTGGCTCTGGATCGAAGAGAGCATCGTCAGCAAGCTGAATGACCCCGAGATCGTCTCGGTCGTGGTGAATGCCCGCAACGTGAGCGAACTGCGCCATGCCGAGGACGTGCTGGCCGCGGCCGAGCAGACGCTGCTCTCGGTGCTGGAGACGTCGGTGGAGGGCGTCTGGATCGTCGACGCCAACGGCGTGAGCGTCTTCGCCAACGAGCGGCTGGCCGAGTTGCTGGGAGTGAGCCGCACCCGAATCCTGCAGAGCCCGCTGGACCAACTCGACGACGTCGCGCTCTGCCGGATGGTGCGGGAGCAGAACGTCATCCGGCTGCCGGGGGCCCGCGAGCAGCTGGAGGGCCCCTTCGCCGTCCCCGGTGAGGGGACGCGCTGGCTTCGGGTGGCGATGGCGCCGCGGTATGACCATCTGGGCGCCTTCGCCGGCAGCATCGTCATGTGTAGCGAGGTGGTTGAGCAGCGGGGAGGCGCCACCGGGCCGCTCTCGCGGCTGCTGGGGGCGGAGGCGACTTCAGTGCCGGCGGGGCCGCGGCGCGGTGGTGGCCTGGCCCCACAACTCGGCGACGAGCAGCAGGTCCGGAGCGCCGTCGCGCGGAACCTGACGATGATCTCGCCCAGGGAGCTCGAGGTGGTCGTCCGGCTGGCCATGGGTGACCGGGTTCCGGCCATCGCTGAGCGTCTCTTCGTCAGTCAGAGCACGGTCCGCAACCAGCTCTCCTCGGTCTTTCGCAAGGTCGGCGTCAAGTCGCAGCAGGACCTGATCGCCCTGCTGCGCGGCGACATCGAAGAGTAGCCACTACCCGCGCAGACGCAGCGAGTTCCCAACCACGAAGACCGATGAGAAGGCCATCGCCGCGCCGGCCAGCATTGGGCTGAGCAGCCCGAACGCAGCGACCGGGATCAAGACGACGTTGTAGCCGAAGGCCCAGAAGAGATTCCCCTTGATAATGCGGAGGGTTCGCCGGCTGAGCGTGATCGCGTCGGCGGCACTGCCGAGGTCGCCCCGCATGAGGGTGATGTCGCTCGCCTCGATCGCCACGTCGGTCCCGCTCCCCATCGCCAGCCCCAGGTCGGCCCGGGCCAGCGCGGCAGCATCGTTGATCCCGTCTCCGACCATCGCCACGACGCCGCCGGCCTGCTGAAGGTGCTCGATCGTCTGAACCTTCTGGGCCGGGAGGACGTCGGCGATCACGTCAGCCGGAGCGATCCTGACCTCAGCGGCGACGCGCTGGGCAGTGCGCGCGTTGTCGCCGGTGAGCAGTATCGGACGCAGTCCCAGGTCCCGTAGCCGGGCGACGGCGTCCGCACTCGTTGGCTTCACCGAGTCGGCGACGACGAGCAGCCCGCGCACCACTCCACCCCAGCCGACGAGCACCGCAGTGGCACCGCCGGCCTCAGCCTCCAGCCGCCGGGCGGTGAGTTCGTCGTCGTCGGCCAACCCCTGCTCACGCAGGAAGGCCGGCCGCCCGATGACCGCCATCTGCGGGGCGCCGTCGCCGGTCTCACCCAGTTCGATCTCGCCCTGGACGCCGAGGCCAGTCGTACTGGCAAAGCGGTGGACCTTCGGGAGGAGAGCCGACTCGTCCGTGGCTGCTCTGGCGATAGCGACGGCGATCGGGTGCTCGCTGCCCGCCTCAAGCGCCCCGGCGACCGCGAGCACCTGCTCCCGCGACGTGCCGGGGGCCGGGTGCACCGCCAGCAGCGACATCCGGCCGGTGGTCACGGTTCCGGTCTTGTCGAGCACGATCGTATTGACGCGGCGGGTGCTCTCCAGCACCTCCGGGCCTCGGATGAGCAGGCCGAGCTGGGCGGCATGACTGGTGCCCACCAGCAGCGCCGTCGGAGTCGCCAGGCCGAGGGCGCAGGGGCAGGCGACGATGAGTACGGCAACCGCGGCGGTGAAGGCGTCCGCGCTCCCCAGGCCGGCCAGCAGGCTCGCGACCAGGGTGAGGAGAGCCAGGACCAGCACAACGGGGACGAAGACGGCGCTGACGCGGTCGGCGAGACGCTGCACCGGTGCCTTACCGTGCTGGGCGTCGTTGACCAGCCGTGAGATCTGTGCCAGTTGGGTGTCGGCGCCGATCCGGGTAGCCCGCACGATCAACCGCCCGCCGACGTTGATGCAGGCGCCGATGACTGTCGAGCCGACACCGACCTCGGCCGGGACACTCTCGCCGGTGAGCATGCTCAGATCGATCGCCGACGCTCCCTCGACCACCACACCGTCCGTGGCGACCTTCTCCCCCGGGCGGACCACGAAGAGGTCTCCGACGACGAGCTCGCCGATGGGGATCCGCACCTCGAAGCGATCGGGTTGGCCGGTGCTTGCTTCGCCCGCGGCGTCTCCACGCGGACGGAGGACGGCGACGTCCTTGGCGCCGAGGTTGGCCAGGGCGCGCAGGGCCGCGCCGGATCGGACGCGGGCCCGCGCCTCGAGGTACTTGCCGGCTAGCAGGAAGACGATGACCACCGACGCGACCTCGAGGTAGATCTGGTCGCTTGCGCTGCCGCCGCTAGCACCGAGGTCGAAGTGCATCCGCATCGCCGGATCGCCGGCGTCACCGAGGATAAGGGCGTACAGCGACCAGCCATAGGCGGCCAGGGTTCCCAATGAAACAAGGGTATCCATCGTCGTCGCGCGGTGTCGGAGGTTACTCCAGGTGGCGCGGTGAAACGGCCAGCCACCCCAGAGCACGACCGGAGTGGCCAGGGCGAGCGAGACCCACTGCCAGTAGTCGAACTGCAGGGCGGAGATCATCGCCAGTGCCAGCACCGGCAGGGCCAGCGGCGCGCAGACCAGCAGCCGGCGCTTCAGTGCCGGTGAGTCATCCTCACCCTCCCCGCTCGTCGCCGTGGGCAATTGGGCGGAGTAGCCGGCCGACTCGACGGCTGCGACCAGTTCGCTTGGGCTCACCAGTTGCGCGTCGTAGTCGACGGCGGCCCGCGCCGTCGCGTAGTTGACGTTGGCGCTGACCCCGTCCAGGCGGTTCAGGCGCTTCTCCACTCGGGCCGCGCAGGAGGCACAGGTCATCCCGCCGACCGCGAGCTCGACCGTCTTCATGGCTGAACTGTGAGCTTCATCAAGCGCTTCATGGCGCGACCGAGTAGCCGGCCTCGTCGACGGCGGCGGCGACTGCGGCGTCGGTGAAACCCGCGCCACTCACTACGACCTGACCAGTGGCAAGGTCGACGCGCACCGCGGCGACGCCATCGAGGGCCTGCACCTCGCTCCGCACCGCGTTCACGCAGTGTTCGCAGGTCATGCCGGTCACGGTGTACGTCTTCTCGATCTGCTCAGCCACGAAACGGACTATACCCCCCTGGGGTATTAAAGGCTCCTGGTCGCAGGATCAGGGCTCAGCCCCATCGCATTGGGGAACGGGATCTCCGCCGCCGCCGCTGTGGCGAGCGGCCTGAGCGCCGCGACCAGCCGCGACAGGGTGTCTGCGTCGAGCGACTGGTAGGCCTCGGCGGCGAGTTCGTCGGTGCGAACCTCGATCTCCTCGATGAGGGCGAGCCCGGCCGGGGTCGGCTGATCCTGCGGATCGAGGAGACCGCAGTCGCGCAACTGGGAGGCGGCGGTGCTCCACTCGGCCTCGATCCAGCCGCGATACTCGCGCTGCCGGGGGTCCAGCCGTCCGCTCGCGCCCAGCAGCAGGTGGGGCTGAGGCCACTTGAAGCCGGCCTCGACGAGCGCCAGCAGGTGCCCGTCGCCCCGGTGTTCGCGCAGCACTGTGCAGTCGTGCCAGAGGGCCATCAGCGGATCAGTCGGGCGGGGCGCTGCGGCCTGGGCCGTCGCCATCGGCCGTTCGAGCACCTCCGGCCGGGGCAGCGTCAGGTCGGTCGCCTCCCAATCCCGCCAGAGCGGAGGTGGGATCAGGCGCCGCAGCGCTGCCGTCGCCGCCTCCTGCCGGGCCGCGAAGACCTCGCTCGGCGGGGCCAATTCCCAGACCTCCGGTACCGCGCGGGCGACCATGGCCGGGGCGAACCCGCCGAAGAGTCGTGTCACCTCGTCGGCAGTGGGGGTCGGCGACTGGAGGGCCAGCGCCGCACCCCGGCTCGCGAAGTAGCCGCGCCAGTAGCCGCGAAGTCCGAGCTCCTGGTAGCGCTGCTGGGCCTCCGGGGCGAAGTAGACGACGGCGTGGATGGACTCGGTCAACCGCCCCAGCTCACGTACGTTCACGTCACGATTCTGCGCGGATCTGGATCGATCCGGGCGGAGGAGAGGCTAGGCCGTGCCGTAGCGGGCCGCGACGTTGTTGCAGGCCTCGCAGGTCTCCTCCGGGATCACGCCCACCCGCATCAGCCAGCCGAAGGCGACGCAGCCCAGGCAGAGCGCGAAGACCGACTCCAGGGTGGCGGCGATGAGGATCAGGCCGAGCAGCACCTGGGTGGCCAGGGCGGAGCCGACGACGAACCAGGTCACGGTGGCGGCACCGGTGACGACCATGCCGATCGTCTGGGCGAAGCGCTTCGGCGGCCCGGGAACGAGCTTCGCCTCGCCGAGTCGGGGGGCGACGACGCGGGTGGCGAGCTGCCCGAGCGGGCTGAAGCGGGGGCCGCTGGCTACCCGCAGCACGAAGCCGGCGAAGAGGACCGCGCTGAGCCAGAGCCAGCCGGTGAAGAGGGCCACCAGGGCGATCAGGGCGACCGCGGCGGCCACGACCCGGGCCGCCTTCTCGTTGACCGGGTTCGGAAAGGAGAGAAGCGTGCTCATGAGAGTGCGAACCGGCGGCGACGGCCCAGTATTCCAAGTCGCTAGGCGGCGGCGTGCTCGCCCGTCTCGTAAAGGTCGGCTGCCCGTCCGACGATCAGCGGATCGGGGGTGCCGACGATCTCCTCGTCCTTGTTGTCGTAGTCGAAGCCGGCCAGCACGTAGCGCATCGACTCCAGTCGGGCCCGCTTCTTGTCGTTGCTCTTCACTACCGTCCAGGGGGAACGGTCGGTGTCGGTGGCCTGGAACATCATCCGCTTGGCCTCGGTGTACTCCTCCCACTTGTCCAGCGACGCCAGGTCCATCGGTGAGAGCTTCCACTGCCGTACCGGGTCGATCTGGCGGATCAGGAAGCGGGTGCGCTGCTCGGCCGGCGAGACCGAGAACCAGAACTTGACCAGCGAGAACCCGTCGTCGAGGAGCAGGTTCTCGAATGCCGGGGCCTGCCGCAGGAAGCGCTGGTGCTGCTCCTCCGTGCAGAAGCCCATCACGTGCTCGACGCCGGCCCGGGTGTACCAGGAGCGGTCGAAGAGAGTGAGTTCGCCGCGCGCCGGCAGGTGGTTGATGTAGCGCTGGAAGTACCACTGCCGCTCTTCGTAGTCGGTCGGCTTCTCCAGCGCTACGACGTGAGAGCCGCGCGGGTTCAGGTGCTCGGTGAAGCGCTTGATGGTGCCACCCTTGCCCGCGGCGTCCCGCCCTTCGAAGAGAAGTACGTGACGACGCCCGCTGGCCTTGATCCACTGCTGCAGCTTGAGCAGTTCGATCTGCAGAAGTCGCTTCTGCCGCTCATACTCGTCGCGGGCCAGTCGATGGTCATAGGGGTAACTCTCGCGCCAGGTATCGACGGTCTGACCTGAGTCGGTGATGAGCACCGGGTCGTCGTCCTCAACGTCTTCGACCCGGAAGCCGACCGTGCCGTACTGCTCGGCCAGACGCGTCAGTTGCTCCTTGAGATCCACCCTGGTCACCCTCACTCGTCGTCATCACCGGCAGGACCTGGCATTCCTACCGCGTTGCTAGTTGCTTACCGCTCGGCGACGACGAATTGATGGCGGGCAGGTGAACGTCTAGCTGCACCGGTCCGTCGTCGGAGGTAACGCCGGTATCGATTTGGCATCGGGGATCAGTGTGCGCCCAAAGTAAGGATGAAAGTATGTGTAAGTTACGGTACCGTGATACGAGTCACGTTAGCGACAATTACCTGCGACACCGGTTGACGGACACCTCGACGGGGATCATGCTGAACGAGTTGCTGTGACACGGCGTCGCGGATACACCGTGACGAGGCACTTACAGCGAGTAGCACCCATCTCCAGCCAGAGCTTCACCAGCCAGACCACACACCCACGCGTAACAGGAGCCGTTTCGTGACGATTCACCTCGACGCAGAGCCCACCATGGCCAACCCCGTCTCGCTCGACGCCGCGATCGAACCCGTTCCGCTGAACCGGGTCTCGCCGGAGTACGGCGAAGATGTCGCCCGTCGCCTGCTCGCGTCGGCCGCCACCCTCTCCTACGACCCGTCGATCGAGGTCGACTGGGACGAGCCGCTCGACCCGAAGCTCTACGGCCTCAACCCGGAGTGGAGCACGCTCTACGGCACCGCTCTCTGGGACGAGATGAGCGAGGAGCAGCGCATCAAGCTCACCCGCCACGAAGTCAGCTCGATCATGAGCACCGGCATCTGGTTCGAGATGATCCTGCAGCAGATGGTGCTGCGCGATCAGTACTCGAAGGACCACTCCACCTCTGAGTTCCGCTTCGCCCTCACCGAGATCGCCGACGAGTGCCGGCACTCGATCATGTTCTCCCGGGCCTGCGAGAAGATGGACGCCAACGGTTACTTCCCGAACCGGCTCAGCGTCGAGGCCGGGCGGATCTTCGCCGGCACCGCCACCGGTGAGATCTCCTACGCTGGCATCCTCGTCGCCGAAGAGGTTCTCGACGTCATGCAGCGCGACTGGATGCGCGGCGAGAACGTGCTGCCGCTGGTGCGCACCACCAGCAAGATCCACGTGGTCGAAGAGTCGCGTCACATGAAGTTCGCGCGTCAGGAGATCCGTGAGCGGATGGACGGAATCAGCTCCGGGCGCCGGTACCGCAGTGGTGTCGTGATCGCCATCGCGGCCAACATCATCGTCAGCAACATGGTGAACAAGCGCGTCTACGAAGCGGCCGGGCTGGACGTCAAGCGCGCGGTGGCCGAGGCCAAGAACAACCCGCACCGCCAAGCGATGATGCGCTCGAGTTGCGTGCACCTCATGGAGTTCCTCTCCGAGTCCGGTCTGCTCAGCAAGACCGCGATGGCTATCTACAAGCGCGTCAATATGGTCTGAGCGCCCGGCGCTCCGATCGATATTTCGACCGTTTCCGCACACTCCCTTCCTGCAAACTAAGGACATCACCTCAGTGGCCTATGCGAT
The DNA here is from genome assembly GCA_900100325.1 of Frankineae bacterium MT45. Lineage (NCBI taxonomy): Bacteria > Bacillati > Actinomycetota > Actinomycetes > Frankiales > Frankineae bacterium MT45. The sequence goes on along the minus strand of LT629697.1, from coordinate 253,623 downwards.
CACCCAGACCTGCTGCAGTGACGCCACCTGCGTCTCTGTCTGCCCGGTCAACTGCATCCACCCGACGCCGGCCGAGCCCGACTTCGGCAAGGCGGAGATGCTCTACGTCGATCCGCAGACCTGCATCGACTGTGGCGCCTGCGCCGACGCCTGCCCGGTCGACGCCATCTTCCCGAGTGATCAGCTCACCGGCTCCAAGGCCGTCTACGTCGAACTGAACCGCGAGTTCTACCAGCGCCGGGAGGTCGCTAACGCGCCGGATGTGCCGCATTTCCCGCGTAGTCTGCCCCGCGACGTGCCGAACCTGCGGGTCGCTGTCGTCGGCACCGGTCCGGCCGCCTGGTACACCGCCGACCTGCTCGTCCGCGACATCGGCGCCGAAGTGACCATGATCGACAAGCTCCCCGTCTCCGGTGGCCTCATCCGCTTCGGTGTCGCCCCGGATCACCCGGCGACGAAGAAGATCGGGGACAGCTTCAGCACGCTGCTGCACCACCCGCGGCTGCGCATGCTCATGAACGTCGAGGTCGGAAAGGACATCACCCCGGCCGATCTCACCGAACACCACCACGCGGTCATCTACGCGGTCGGCGCTTCGGCCGACAACACCCTGGGAATTCCGGGTGAATCTCTTGACGGCAGCCTCTCGGCGACCAAGTTCGTCGCCTGGTACAACGCTCATCCGGATGCCGCCGACACCGAGGTCGACCTCTCCGGCGAGCGGGCCGTGGTGATCGGCAACGGAAACGTGGCCGTTGACGTGGCCCGGATCCTCGTCTCCGATCCGGTGTCGCTGGCCCGCACCGACATCGCCGACCATGCCCTGGCCACCCTGCGCAGCAGCGCGGTGCGCGAGGTCGTGCTGCTGGGGCGCCGCGGCCCGGACGAAGCCTCCTACACCGACTCCGAACTGCTGGCCCTCAAGCATCTGCCTGGCGTCGAGCTGGTGGTTGAGGATCACCCGATGGTGCGCTCCGCTATCGCGACCGCCGCACCGGGATCGAAGGCGGCCCTGCTGGCCGATCTGCCGCTGGTGCAGATCGACTGGAGCGCGCCCCCGGCCGGCAAGCGGATCGTGCTGCGCTTCCTCTCCTCCGCCACTGAGATCGTCGGCCGCAAGTCGGTTGAGGCGGTCGAGGTGACCCGCAACGTTGAACACCACAATGCCGATGCTGACGACCTGGCCGCGGTCGCCATCACCGCTGCCCACGACACCATCCCGGCCGGCCTGGTGCTACGGGCAATCGGCTACCGCGGGCGTCCGCTCGACGGCCTCCCCTTCGACCCGCACACGGCCACCATCCCCAATGACGCCGGACGGGTCATCGACCCGCAGACCGGTGCCCCGGTGCCCGGCACCTACGTCGTCGGCTGGATCAAGCGTGGCCCCAGCGGCGGGATCGGCGCCAACCGCGAGTGCGCGACCGAGACGGTGGAGACGCTTCTGGACGACGCGACGGCGCACCTGCTCCGCGGCGAGGTCGAATCAGCGCGCCACTTCGATCGGCTGATCCACCGCAAGAAGCCGGACTCCATCAACCGCAAGACACTGCTGGCCATCGATCAGGCCGAGCGTGACCGGGGCGCGGCCGTCGGTCGCCCGCGGGTGAAGTTCGCCACGGTCGACGAGCTGCTCTCGGCGGCCAAGCGTCACTAGCTTCGCGCCACTAGCTCCGCGGCGGCGCCGGCGCAGTGCGTCCGCGGCGGAGCAGTTCAGCCAGTGACGTCGCCGGACGCCCCGTGATTTGCTGGATGTCCTCGCTGACGCCGGCTACTTCGCCGGCGGCGATCGCGGTGTAGGTGGAGACCCAGGCATCGACCTGCCACTCCGGTGCGCCATAAGGCGCCCGTGATTCGTAGGCCTCCTCGAGGCTCTCCGGGTGATACGCGAAGCGCTCCCCGAGCTCCTCGCTGAGAATCTCGGCGACCTCGGCCAGCGTCAACGCCTGCGGGCCGGTGAGGTCATACGTCGCGCCGGCGTGCCGGTCGGCCTGTGGCAGCACGATGCTCGCGACTTCGGCGATATCCTCGCGGGCCACGATGCTCACGCGACCCTCGGCGGCCGGGCCGCGGATCACCCGGTCCTCGCCGGCCATCAATGCCATGAAGTCGGCGTAGAAGTTGTCCCGCAGAAGAGTGAAGGCCATCCCGCTGGCCCGGATGTGCTCCTCGGTGGCGAAGTGGTCGCGGCCGAGGGTAAAGGCGCAGTCGGGGCTGGCACCGAAAAAGGACGTGTAGACGAGGTGCCGGACACCGGCCACCGCCGCGGCGTCGACGAAACTGAAGTGCTCCTCGCGTCGATCCACCGACTCCGAGGCCGACACCATCAGCGCCACATCCACGCCAGTGAGCGCCCGCTGCACTGCGTTCGTGTCGCGGTATTCGGCCTGCATCACCTCTGCCCCCGGCAGGTGGGGAGCCCGGGCCGGGTCGCGCACGACTAGGCGAAGCTCGCCGCCGGAGCCGGCCAGCCGCTGGGCTACCTGACCGCCGAGGTGACCGGTGACGCCGGTGATTGCGATACGCATTGCTGGCTCCTCTGCTGCTGTCGTTGCTGCCCCGGCCGCCCGGCGGGGGCCAGCATCAAGTCTGGCAGGATTGGCCGATGATCGAAGTGCAGGACAACGCGGTGCAGTCACGCTTCGAGGTGCGCCTCGACGGGGACCTGGTCGGCGAGGCGTTCTACGAACTCCGGCCGGCCGACGAGGCTCGGGTTGAACGTGTCGTCTTCACCCACACCCGGGTCTCCCCGGACGTCGCCGGACGGGGCGTCGGGGGCGCACTGGCCAGCGCCGCCCTGGACGCGGTGCGCTCCTCAGGTCGCCGGGCCGTGGTGATCTGCCCGTTCATTGCGGCCTACATCGCCAAGCATCCGCAGTACCAGGACCTCGTCGTGGCCGACTAGCCGACTGACGCAGGACCAGCGATCAGGCTCGGGCGCCGAAGCGGAGTTCGCTGCGAGCGCGAGCCTTCGCCGCCTCGACGGCGCGATCCCGCGGAGGTGCGGCGGTGACCAGGTCATCGAGTAGATGCTGGGTGATGTGCGCGACCTCGTGCACGGCCCGATCGAACGCGGCCTGGTTGGCCGCCGAGGGTTTGCTGGCGCCGCTGATCTTGCGCACGTACTGCAGCGCGGCGTCATGCACCTCGCTCGAGGTGGCCGGTGGTTCGAAGTTGTTTAACGGACGAATATTTCGGCACATGTCGGCTAAACGAATGAAGACGTATCGCTTGTTCCCATGTGCTGGTGGCGGCGCCCGGGCTAGGGTCATTTCGTGACTGCGATGCAGAGCGAGACCCTGGCCGATGCGGCGCGGCTGGCTGAGGGGCCACCACCGATCCGGTGGGGCATCCTGGCCACCGGTGGGATTGCCCGGATGTTCACCCGCGACCTCTCCCAGCTACCAGACGCGCAGGTCGTCGCCGTCGGTTCGCGCAGCCGGAGCGGGGCCGAGGCGTTCGGGAAGGAGTTCGGGATCCCGCACCGGCACGGCAGTTACCAGGCGCTGGTCGAGGATCCGGAGGTGGACGTCGTCTACATCGCGACGCCGCACCCCGGCCATCACGAAGCGGCCCTGCAGGCCATCGCCGCCGGTAAGGCCGTACTTCTGGAGAAGCCGTTCGCGATGGACGCACTCCAGACCAACGACATCATCGAGGCGGCGTCGGCGGCGAACGTCTTTGTGATGGAGGCGATGTGGACGCGCTGGCTGCCGCACATCGTCCGGGTCCGGGAGATCGTCGCCTCCGGGGTGCTGGGCGAGATCGTCTCGGTCACCGCCGACCACGGTCAGTGGTTCCGGCACGACCCGAACTTCCGTCTTTTCAAGCACGAACTCGGCGGCGGGGCGCTGCTTGACCTCGGTATCTACCCGATCTCGTTCGCGTCGATGATCCTCGGTGCCCCGAGCCGGGTGACCGCGGTGAGTGCGCCGGCCTTCAGCGGCGTCGATGCCCAGACGTCGATCATTCTGGAGTACCCGGGCGTGACCCAGGCGGTGCTCACCACCACCTCGTACGCCGTCACGCCGTGTGCGGCGGTCATCTCCGGCACACAGGCCCGGCTCGAGATCGCCGGAGTCTTCTACCAACCCTCAACCTTCCGCGTGATCGGGCGAGACGGGGCCGAGCTGGACGGCTGGGACGAGATCCCGCCGGGGCGCGGCATGCAGTTCGAGGCGGCCGAGGTGCAGCGATGCCTGCGGGCGGGCCTGCTCGAGAGCCCGGACCTGACCCTGCAGGAGTCGCTGCAGATCATGCAGACGATGGACGAGGTGCGCCGCCAGATCGGCCTCGCCTACTAAGGTTTCGCCTCCCGATGACGCGCAACTGAGGCTTACTCGGGTGGGGGTCGGCGCCGGGTCGCCTTGATGTCACCGCGCTGCTTCTTCCCGTCCAGCCGCCGCTGCCGGGCCGCCCGTGACGGACGGGTCGGGCGGCGAACGGCCACCGGCGCCAGCGCGTCGGCGATCAGCTCGCTCAACCGGGCCCGGGCCAGCATCCGGTTCTGTAGTTGCGATCGCTGCTCGGAGGCGGCGAGGGTGATTGCTCCCTCGCTGATCCGCGTCGAGAGTCGATCCAGGAGACGCGCCCGCTGCTGGTCGCTGAGGACCTCGGAGTCGGCGATGCTCCAGCTCAACTCGACGCGGCTGTCGGTGGTGTTCACCGACTGCCCACCCGGGCCCGAGGAGCGGCTGAACCGTTCGGAGAGTTCGGCCGCGGGGATGGTGAGGCCATGGGGCAGCCCCCGTGCCGGTGCGACCCGGAGGTCACCCGTCGAGAAGGAGCGGCTATTCATGGGCACCCGCACATCCAACACGCTTTTGGCAGATCTGCACGGCACAGCGTGCGAATCTGCCAAAAGCGAGAGGGGTTACGGCCAGGGGAAGCGAGTGCGCTGGCTGGCCTTCGCCGCGAAGGTGATGAACTTGCCGTAGAACGCGCCACCCCGGTCGTACAGCGGCTTCAGTGGGACGGCCTGGATCGCGATCGTCTGCACCTCGGTGTAGCGGGTGATCCCGACCGCGCCGTGCCGGCGCCCGACCCCGGACTGCTTGCGCCCGCCCATCGGGCTGGAGATGGCCGACCAGACCACGGTGAACGCGTCGTTGACGGTGACCGTGCCCGACTCGATCTGCCGGGCCAGTTCCCGCCCCCGCCGCCCGCTCCCCGACCAGACGGTGGCGTTCAGGCCGTAGATGGTGTCATTGGCCCGGCTGATCGCCTCCTCGTCGCTGCCCACCGGGTAGACGGAGACCAGCGGGCCGAAGGTCTCGTCCGCGTAGCAGTCGGCCGTCTCCGGCACGTCCGCGAGCACGGTCGGCTCGAAGGCCAGTGGGCCGATCTCCGGCCGGGCCTTGCCGCCGGCGACGACCCGGGCGCCCTTGGCGGTGGCGTCGGCGACGTGGGCCGAGATGGTGTCGAACTGGGACTGATTGGAGATCGAGCCGACGTCGTAGGACCAGTCCAGACGCGTCCCGATCCGCAGCGCCGCGGCCCGGGCCCCGAACGCCTTGAGGAACTGGTCGTAGACGGAGTGGTGGACGTAGATGCGCTCGATCGACACGCAGGAGTGGCCGGTGTTGCCGAAGCAGTCCCGGATCAGGCCTTCGGCGGCCCGCTCGATGTTCGCGTCGGCCGCGACGTAGGCCGGGTTCTTGCCGCCGAGTTCCAGCGAGACACCCTTGAAATCACGGGCCGCCTGCTCGGCGACGGTGCGTCCGGTGGCCGTCGATCCGGTGAAGGAGACGTGGTTGCTGAGCTTGATGATCTCCGGTCCGAGCGTGGTGCCCGACCCGTAGACGATCTGGAATAGTCCCTCGGGCAGCCCAGCCGCGGTCGCGATCTCGGCGGCCCAGAGCGCGATCAGCGGCGTCTGGCTGTCCGGCTTGAGGACGACCGCATTCCCCGACATCCAGGCCGGCATCGCGTCGGAGATGGTGAGGATCAGCGGGTAGTTCCACGGCGCGATCATGCCGATGACGCCCTTGGCGTGGTAGACCTCGCGCACCGGGGTGCCCAGCTGCAGCACGCCGAAGTGCCGCTTCTCCTTCAACACCGAGGGGCCGCTGCGCGAGATCCAGGCCGCGTTCGCCGCGACGTCGAAGATCTCGTCGAAGGCGTGCGCGCGGGCCTTGCCCGTCTCGGTCTGAAGGATGTCCAGGCCCTCCTCCTGGCGCTGCACGGCGATCTCACCGATGCGGCGGATGATCGCGGCCCGCTCCTTCGCCGGCCGCTGAGCCCAGAGCTTCTGCGCGGCGGCGGCGGTGGCGAAGGCGGTGCGGACATCCTCGACGCTGGAGACGGGGACGGCGGCGATCGGCGCGCCATTGGCCGGGCTCGTCGTGGTGCGGGTGGTGCCCGAGGTGGCGACGATGCGGGAGGTGAGCCGTCGAGCTACCGAGGGGCTCACGCACCAGGTTGCCGTGGGGTCCTTCTCGGGATCGACGATCAGTGACTCAGTCATTCGTCGAGACTAGGTTGCCCACCCGCCAATCACCAGAGCCAAGTGAGGTGCATCGCAGACCCCTCGATTTGACGGCCATATCCGCTCACCGCCAGGTCGCTGCGGCGGTCATGGTGTTGGGTTCGACGACGGTGAATCCGGCGTCGACCACCGTCACCGGGGCCGCTGCGGTGAAGCGCGCCCAGGCCGCCGGACCGGGCTGGATCACGACCAGGGGGAAGCCGTCGTCGGCCCACGTCTGCCGTCGCGGCGCCGACATGCTCATCGCGCTGAGCTGAGCCGCATGCGCAGCGGCCGCCGCCGCTTTGCCGAAGGGGAGCACCGGCAGCGGGGTGATGGCGATGACGATCGGGCCGTCGGGCAGCGGGGTGGCCGCCTCCCGCAGGTCGGGATCGGCCAGCTCGGTCCCGGAGAGCTGAAGTTTGCGCAGCTCAGCCGGCAGCGACCCGGTCGACATCGGGACGAAGGCCCGCACCTGCGCCCCTCGATGGGTGACGGTGACCCCCGGCAGCTGCTGGGCCTGCTCCCACTGGGCGCCCCGCGCTCGCCGGACGTGCTTGCGGATGTGCCCATCCAGCCAACGCTGGATCGACGCGCACCACTCGGCGCCCTCCTGAGCCCGGTCGTCGCTCAACAGCGTCACCGTGGCCAGGGCCGACGCCTCCAAGGCGGCTGTGCGCGTCGGTGGCTGCGACTTCTCGACCCGCACCACCAGCTGCATCGCCCAGGGTGCCTCTCCGGACGGATCCCGATGCCCGGGTGTGCTGCGATGCGGGAGTTCATCGTCGGAGGTCATGGCGCCCATGCTGCCGTACGTGGAGACTGATGGTTTGGAACGGCGGGGCCGGGGTATAGGAGTTGTAGGTCGGCTGCACTGCGCAGGCCGGCGGCACGCTGACGATATTGCCTGACGATCAAGAGAGCGAGACTGCTGAAATGACTACGTTGGAATCGATTCCGAGCGACACGAAGCAGGCCGCGAGCGATGTCGCCGCCGCCGTCACATCCGCGGTCGCCACGGCTACCGACGCGGTCTCTGAGGTGGTCACTGACGCCGTCGACTCCGCCCGACGCCAGGGGCGACGCGCCAGCAAGAAGGCTCGCAAGAGTGCCAAGGTGCAGAACCGCCGGGCGCGTAAGCAGGTCGCGAAGACGCGCAGTGACGCGGCGACCCTGCTCGCTGACTTCAGTGATGAGGCCGCCCGCCGGGCGAGCGACGTGGCCGCCACCGCTCAGGGGCGACGCCGTGGACACGGCAAACTCTTCTGGACGTTCGTCGTGGTCGGCACGATCGGTGCCGCCGCCGGAGCGGCCAAATTGATGGCCAATCGGGCGGCTGATCGCTCGGACGCCGGCAGCAATCGTGTACCTGATCGCGAGCCGGCGGCATTCTGACCTGCCGCCGCACGCTAGCCGCGCGGAAGGCCCTGTAGCCACTCGATGAGCAGTCGGTTCACCTCGTCTGGGCGCTCCTGCTGGATCCAATGGCCGCAGCCATCGAGGATGTGTGACGACACCAGGCCCGGAAGGGTGGTCCGGTAGCGCCGAATCGCTTCAGCCGACCAGGTGCTGGAGGCGTCGAGTTGGCCGCCGATGAAGAGTGACGGCTGCTCGATCGCCGCACCGTCCCAGGCGGCGAGGTCCTCCCAGTCCTGGTCGATATTGCGGTAGCGGTTGAGTGCGCCGGTGAAGCCCGTCCGCTCGAACTCGCCGGCGTAGGCGTCAAGTTCGGCGTCGCTCAGCCAGGACGGGCGTACGTCCGGCGGCGGAAAGCCGTCGCGAATACGTCCGCCCCGTTTCACCATGAAAATACGGCCGATCTCGGCTTCGCTGACCACGTCACCCGAGAGTCCGGCGTAGATGCCGGCCAGCCAGCCCCGGACGTCCGGTTCGATCTCGGCCTCGACCCGTCCCGGCGCCTGGAAGTAGTTGATGTAGAACTCGGCCTCGTCTCCACCGAGGCGGGCCAGGGACTCGGTCGGGCGGTGACGGCTGCGCGGGGAGTACGGGACGCTGAGCAGCCCGACGGCGGTGAATACCTCCGGGTGCAGCAGCGCCGAGTTGGCCGCGATCGGCGAACCCCAGTCGTGCCCGACAATCGTGGCCGTCTCCTCGCCGAGCGCCGTCACGACACCGAGGTTGTCCCCGACGAGTTCGAGCATGCGGTAGGCCTCGATGGCGTCCGGCTTCGACGACCGGCCGTAGCCCCGCACGTCGATGGCCACCGCGCGGAAGCCGGCCGCGGCGATCGCCGGCAGTTGCCGGCGCCAGGAGAACCACGATTCGGGGAAGCCGTGCACCAGCAGCACCAGTGGCCCGACGCCCTGCTCCACAAGGTGAATCCGGCCGGCCGGGACCGAGACGATTCGGTGCTGCGGTTCGAAATCCATGATCGCAGTCTAGAAGCGGATAGGTGGCTAGATTGGACCTATGGATTGGACTCTTGAGGTAGTCATCGTCCCCGTCTCCGACATCGCCCGCGCGATTGAGTTCTACCGCGACAAGGTCGGCTTCCACCTCGATCACGACACCACCAACGAACACATGCACGTCGCCCAACTGACCCCACCCGGGTCCGGTTGCTCGATCGTCGTCGGGGATCTGCCGAGTCAGCAGACGATGGCGCCGGGAACGCTGAAGGGCGTGCAGTTGGTGGTCTCCGACGCGCATCAGGCCCGTCAGGAGCTGATGGACCGGGGTGTCGAGGTGAGTGAGATAACCGTCTTCGACGAGCGCGACGGCGGCACCTTCTTCGGCTTCGACGATCCGGACGGCAACTCCTGGGCCGTTCAGCAGCTCAAGGTTCGCGCCGAGAAGCCCCTGATCCCCAAGACCTGATTTTGGGGCGTGCGGCCCGCTGGTGAATGGACAATTGAAGTGTGCGTATGAACAGCAACCATGTACGCTTGGCCACCATGGACGCAACAGAGCGCAGCAGCCGACTCGTCGACGCACTACGACGTCACGGACGGATAGACGTCTCGTGGGCCGCCGCTGAGTTCGGCACCGCCGAGATGACCATCCGCCGGGATCTGGATCTGCTCGCCGACCGTGGCGTCGCTCGCCGGGTACGGGGCGGCGCAGTGAGCCTGCTGATGCGAGGCGAGGAACTCCCCTTCGCCATGCGGGAACTCGATGCGGTCCAGACGAAGCGGCGCATCGCCGCCTGCGTCGCCGGGCTGATTGAGGACGGCGAGGCGGTGGGTCTGGACAGCGGCACCACCGTCACCGAGGTTGCCCGGGCGCTGTCCCAGCGCCGGCTGGTGGCCATGCCGCTGTCGCTGCACGCCGCGATGGCGCTGGCCGGTTCGTCGTCGGTCCGGTTGATGATGCCCGGAGGTGAGACCCGGCCGGGTGAACTCGCCATGGTCGGCCCGCTGGCCCTGGCCAGCATCGCCTCGCTGCGTTTCGACACCGCGGTGGTCGGGTGCTGCGGCGTGTCGCCGGAGGGGCAGGTGACGGCGCACGACCTTGGCGATGTGGCCGTAAAACAAGCCTTGCTGGCCTCCGCCCGGCGAAGCATCCTCGTCCTGGACGGCGGGAAGTTCAGCCAGGCCGCACTCGGTGTGGTCGCTGCGGTGTCGGACTTCGACGTCGTGGTCACTGACGCGACGGCTCCGGCGGAGGCAGTCGCCGAACTGGAGTCGGCCGGGGTGGCAGTGCACCGTGTCTGACGTGGCCGTCACCTCCTACCCCACTCAGCGGGTCGCCGCCGCCAGCCGAGCCACCTACGCCGCCTTCATCGGAGCCGGTTTCGCCTTCGCCAGTTGGGCATCCCGCATTCCGCAGGTGCGCAACCGGCTGCATCTGACTCCGGCCGATCTCGGCCTGGTGCTGCTGTCGCTGGCCGTGGGCGCCGTCATCGCTCTGCCGATCTCGGGGCTCATCCTGCACCGGCTCAACACGCGGGTCACCGTGACCATCATGGCGCTCGTGGTCACCGGCGCTCTCGGCGTGATCGCCGTCGGGTATCGCTTCGGCGTGATCCCGGTGGCGATAGGGCTATTCTTCTTCGGTTTCGCCAACGGCGCTTGGGATGTCGCGATGAACGTCCAGGGGGCGGACGTCGAGCGGCACCTCGGCAAGGCGATCATGCCGAGATATCACGCCGGATTCAGCCTCGGGACGGTCTTCGGCGCGCTCATCGGGGCGGCGATGATCGCGCTCGGTGTTCCGGTGACGGCGCACCTGCTCGGTGCCGCCGCGGTAATCGCGGCCGTGGTGCCGCTGATGGTGCGCCACTTCCTCCCCGATCCGGATCATGCCGATTCCCACGAGGAATCCGGCGGATCCCGACCGAGCGTGCTGGCCCGCTGGCGTGAGCCGCGCACGCTGCTCGTCGGTGTCTTCGTGCTGGCCTTCGCCTTCTCGGAGGGCACCGGGAACGACTGGATCAGCGTCGCGCTCATCGACGGCTACCACGCCGAGGCCGTGGTCGGCACGCTCGGCTTCGCCGTCTTCCTCACCGCCATGACGGTCGCCCGCTGGGTGGGTCCGCCGCTGCTCGACCGTCACGGTCGCGTGGTCGTGGTGCGTGGCCTGGCGCTGGTGGCCCTTGTCGGGCTGATCCTCTTTGTCTTCAGCCCGAATGTGCCGCTGGCCTTCGTGGGTGCGCTGCTCTGGGGCACCGGCACCTCCCTGGGATTCCCGGTCGGGATGAGCGCTGCGGCCGACGACTCGAAGGCGGCCGCCGGGCGAGTCAGCGTGGTCGCCTCCATCGGCTACTTCGCCTTCCTCGGTGGGCCGCCGCTGATCGGTTTCCTGGGTTCCCGCGTCGGCGTGCTGCACGCGCTCACCGCGGTGGCCGTCATGCTGGCGATCGCGACCATGGTGGCGACGGCGCTCCGCCCGCTGCCAGGTTCGGTGCCAGGTTCGGTGCCGGGTTCGCTGCCGAGTTCGCCGCCGGCCGTGCCGCTGCCGTCCGGGTCGGGTGCGGTCCCGGTAGAGATCGATCCGAGCTCAACCGGACGGTGAATCCCGCGCAGCGCCAACCTGCTGCGTATCGTCGATTGCATGGGCAGAGAACCAGCTGTGACGCGCACCGGGATGCCGGCGATCGCGGCTCGAGCCTGCATTGCCGCGGTGCTGATTCTGCCGCTTATTGCTGGGTGTTCCGCCTCGAAAAAGGCCCACGCCTCCGCCGCCCCTACCTCGCCTCCGCCCAGCACCGCGGTGGCGTCCACATCCGCCCCGGCCCCATCGGTGCCCGCGTCAAGTGCCCCAACCGCCGTCCCGGTCGCTCCGGCCGGGCGGACTGGGCCGCCCGGCGGGCCGGTCCCTGGCGGCTTCCAGCCCTACTCGGCCACCTTCGTCTCCGCCCACACCGGCTGGGTGCTGGGGAACGCACCCTGCTCGTCGCCGCCCTGCACGTCGATCGTGCGCACCGAGGATGGCGGCGTGACCTGGCGGGGCATTCCAGCGCCGAAGTCCGCGATCGGCACCCGGTACAGCAACGGCACCGCGTCCGCGGTTGATTCGCTGCGCTTCGCCGATGCCGTCGACGGTTGGGTCTCCGGCGGCGCGCTCTTCGCCACCCACGACGGTGGGGGCACCTGGCACGCCGTAGCGATCGGTAGCAAGGGGTCGGTCGTTACCGGCCTCGAGACGGCCGGTGGCGCCGTCTACGCGACCGTCGATCGCTGCGCGCCAACGGCCGCATCCTGCGCGCCGAACACGGTGACGGTGTACTCGGCGCCGATCGGCTCCGACACCTGGACACCGATCTCGGCCGCAGTGTCGGCGCCAGCGCTCGGGAACCTCGTCGCGCATGACACGACCTGGTACCTCCCCACCACGAAGGGGATCCTCACCGGATCGTCCGCAAAACAAGGCAGGACGCTCCCCAACCCGTGCCCGGCCGCGAACGGTTTCGCGTCGACGGCGACGATCGCGGTGGCTGACTCCGCGCACCTGGATGCGGTCTGCATCAGCGACGGCGCCGCCGGGTCGGCCCGGTATCAGCTCTACGGCTCGGTGGACGGCGGCCTGCACTGGACGGCATCGGGCCCGTCGCACATCGAGGCGAGCGGTCTCTCCGGGTTGGCCGACAACGCCCGGCGGGTGCTACTCATGGCCACCTCCAGTGGCGCCAGTCAGATCCTGCGCACGACCAACGACGGCACAACCTTCACCAACGCCCGGATCAACGCGCCGAGCGGAGGCCTGGAGTGGGCCGACCTGGGCTTCACGACGCCGACGCAGGCGATTGTGGTGCTGCTGAAGACTGCCTTCTACCTGAGCCGAGACGCCGGGGCGACCTGGTCGGCGATCCGGTTCAGCTAGATTTTTCCGGGTCATTCGGGCTGAGCGAGCGCGACGTCGGATGGTCGGCCGGGAGCACCACCTGCGTGCAGCGACTCGCCGCCAGCAGGGTGCCGTCGGAGTCGTGCAGTTCGCCCGAGCAGAAGATGACCCGCGGGGTCGACCGCACCACCACGCCGGTGGCCGTCAATGCACCGACCCGGGTGTTGCGGAGGAACTCGACTCGCAGGTCAGCGGTGAGGAAGATCTGCGTCTGATCGAGCACGGTCCAGCAGGCACTCCCCATCGCCGCGTCGAGGACCGAGGTGACGAGCCCACCCTGCACCACGTAGCCGCTCTCGGTGGCGAAGCCGTACTCCTCGCCCGCCGTCCACCCGATGACCGCGCGCCCGACCTCCCAGCTCTGCAGCTCGTAGCCGAGCGTGCGCCAGACCCCGGGGACGGTATTGCGCCGCGCCCGCTCCTCACCTAGGTTGCGAAGGGTTCGTCCACTCATGTTTGAAGAGCCTGTCACAGCCTGTTCCGGAGGTGCGTATCACCACCAGTTTGGCCGATTCCCGCATGCTGACCCGTCCCCACGGATCGTCGCTCGGCGTACTCGAAGACGTCGCCGTCGAGCGGTTCGGGGAAGCCAGCACCGTCGTCTACGAAGGGGTGGCTCGCAGCAGTTCCGAGCTGGCCGCGCAGGCCCGACGGCTGGCGACCGGGCTGGCCGACATCGGGATCCGGTTGGGTGACCGGGTTGTCGTCTGTATGGCGAATTGCCCAGAAGTGCTGGTCGCCTACCGGGCGATCTGGCGGATGGGTGCCGCGGTAACTCCCTTACTTTTCCTGCTCAGCGAGGACGAGCTGCGCCACGCCATCGTCGAGTCGGGGGCCAAGGTGGCGATCACGACCCCCGAATTTCTCCCCAAACTCCAGGCGGCGACGGTCGGGCTGACGGTGCGCTGCGTGGTGGCCGGCGGGCCAGCCGAGCGCTCCCCGGACACCTTCTCCTTCGACGAACTCTGCGCTGGGGCGGAGGCCGGCCTGGTCCGCGTCGACTCCCACGAGATGGCGGCCCTGCTCTTCACCGGTGGCACCACCGGACGGGCCAAAGGCGTCGTCCTCAGTCACGACGCGCTCTCGGCCGCGGCCTGGTCGGCGACGCTAGCCGGGGTGGAGGATCACTACGCGGTGACCCTGCTGCCGCTGCCACTGGCCCATGTCTACGGGCTGATGGTCTCGTCGATGGGGCTGCATGCGGTGCAGCCTTCGCGGGCCGTGCTGATGCGCTGGTTCGACCCGACCGCCTGGCTGACGCTGGCCCAGGACGAGCGTGTCGAGGCCGGTGCCGTCGTGCCGACGATGCTGCGGCTACTCACCGCAGCGCCGCTGGAGTCCTACGACCTCTCCCGGCTGCGGCGCTTGGTGAGTGGCAGCGCCCCGCTGCCGGCCGAGGTCCGCGCCGAGTGGGCCCGGCGAGTCCCGCGGGTCGAGGTCGTCGAGGGGTACGGGTGTTCGGAGACGGCTGCCCTGGCCACGTCGACGCCACCGCATGCTGAGCGAGCGGGGAGTGTCGGGGTGGCCGCGCCCGGCGTCGAGGTGCGGGTCGAGGCCCCGAACGGCGGGGCGGTCGCCACCGACGAGGACGGCGAGATCTGCCTGCGCACGCCGTCGGTGATGAGTGGCTACTGGCAGGACCCGGACGGCACCGCCGCCGCGCTGCGCGGTGGTTGGCTGCACACCGGGGACATCGGGCACCTGGACGCCGACGGGTACCTCTACATCGTCGACCGGCTCAAGGATCTGATCATCCGGGGCGGCTTCAACGTCTATCCGCGCGATGTCGAGGAGGTGCTGATGCGCCACCCCGCCGTCGCCGTCTGCGGCGTGATCGGGCGCCCCGACCGCGAACATGGCGAGGAGGTGGTGGCCTTCGTGCAGCTGCGTCCCGGGGTAGAGGCCATCACCGACGCGGAGCTAAAGGCCTTCGCCAAGGAGCACCTGTCGGCGGTGAAGTATCCCCGCGAGGTCCGGCTGATCGATCAGATCCCGCTGACCAGCATCGGCAAGCTGGACCGGGTCGCCCTGCGCCGTCTCCTCTAGCCCCGTCCTCTTAGCCTCTGCAGCGGTCCGGAACCGGAGCCGGCGAATCCTGGCAGAATGAAGGAACGAGCGACGACGAGATGAGGAGCGCGGCCAGAACGTGACGTGGGAACCGTGGCGGGGTAGGCCGCCGACACTGCCACCGGCGGCCGAACTCGGGGCGCCGATCGCGGCGGTCCGGCCGGAGAACCGCCCGTCGCGGGCCATGCTCATCGGCCTGGCGCTGGTCGGGGTCATCGACGTCATGGTGCTGCTGCACCCGGCGCCGCCACGAATCCTCGGCCTGCTCATCCTGACCGCAGCCGCGCTTCGGCAGGTCCTGGCCCACCGCCGCCGCTTCGCCGCGATCGGCCCGGACTGGTTCTACCTACGCGAAGGCGCGCTGGCCCGCGGCCGCTGGACGCGTATCTCGGAAGTGAAGAAGGTGACGGTCTTCAACGGCCGCAAGAAGTCGACCGTCTTCCTCAAACCGGCGCATCACCGCCGGATGTTCCGGGTGGAGATCACTCCGACCGAACCGAATGAGGCGCTACGGGCGGAGCTGGCCCGTCAGCTCGTCGCGGCCAGTACCCCCGGCAGCAGCGTGACGCTAAGGTCGCTCAACAGCTGGATCGCCGCGGCGGTCTGACCTGGCTACTTGGTAGCGAGTCAGGATTGAGTGAAGGTTGGGTGGCACTGCCGATCAGATTGCTGTCCCGGAATGGGAACAATTGTCGTACCCCAGGTCTGTAATGGGCTACAGTGCCATCCATGGAAGAGGGGCCCATCGTGATTTCCACCGCCACGCTTCAGTACGAGCTAGAAGGGCGATTCGCGAAACTAGAAATCGAGACGAAAAACCACGTGAGCATCCGGTGGGAGCCAGCTCCCGCTATCGTCCGCGTCGGGTTCATGCTTGACGATTACACGTGGGAAAATCGCCTGTCGGTGTTGGAAATGCTTCTCGCGTTCGAACGAGACCACGCTGACGAGTTCGCGCTTGAATTCGACATAGTGCCGTTGGAACCAGTTCAGAGCGACGAGTTCGCCGAAGCCTAATGGGTGCACGCGGCTGGCACGTGGCACGCGCGGATCACCATAAGCGCGTTGCCGACTTTCTGCAGGAGGAACACCCTGACTGGGCTGCGGTAGCCCTGTTCTACAGCGCGATGATGTACATCCACTCTTCGCTGGCGGACGAGTCTCGACTGGTGAAGGATGAGCGCCACCCGCGTAAGCACACCGCGAAGGCCGGGAGCGAACATGGTGGTCGGGGCACGAACCAACTCGTTCGCGATCTCTACCCGAATGTGCACACGCAGTACATCAGCCTCTTCGAGATGTCGCGACGCACCCGCTACGACATCGCCCAGCTTGGTGGCGAGTTCGCCTACAAGATGCTTCTTCGGCAGTGGGCGGACATCAAGAAGCATTGCGTCGGACTCAACGAGACACGGGCGATCATTTCGTCGCAGCAGTCATAGACCAGAGTTGTCGAGTTCTCGATAGGGGTTCCCCACTTGGTCCGCCGCGCCCTTGTGCGGACATGCGAAGTTGTCGTGCCTGTCGTGTAGTGACACGGCATGCCTCAGGTTCTCGACCAACGAGAACCTGCCTCGCTCAAGCGGACCAGCTATTCGGCGTGGTGGCAGACGGCTTCGATGTTGTTGCCGTCGGGGTCACGGACGAAGCCCGCGTAGTAGTCCGGGTGGTACTGCGGCCACACCTTCGGCGCGTTGAGTGTCTCGCCGCCGAGAGCGACCGCAGCGGCGAAGAACGCGTCGACGTTGCTCCGGCTCGCCGCCGTGAAGGCGATATGCGATTCGCGGAAGCCCTCGCCGTAGCGGTGGATCCCGATCCAGAACGTCGGAGTCCCCTCGCCGTAGCCGAGCACATTTTCGTTGTCGACGAGCAGGTGCATGCCTACTGTCGGGAGCACGCTGCTGTAGAACGCGGAGCTGGCCTCTAGATCCGAACACTGCAGTGAGATGTGATCAAGCATCTCTACATTCGATCAGACTCGACGCCACAATGCCGCAGGCTGACGGCGACACGTATCCGTGCCGGTCGCCGAGACGGCATCGCGGCCAGCGCTTACAGCGACTCGGGATTCTCGCCGGAGCCGGGCTGCCGCAGCAGGTACTGCTCGAACTCGTCACCGATCTCATCGGCCGTGGGGAGCCGGGAACCGTCGGCCAGCAGGCTGTTGGCCCGTCCGGCGGTGATCTCGTCGTACTGCTTCTCCAGTGCCCGCACCACTCCGGCGATCTCCTCCGACGCGCTCACCTGGGCGTCGATGTTGCTGAGCACGGCCGCCGATGCCTCGGTGAGCGCCTCGGTCGGGATCAGCAGTTCGCCGGAGGTCGCGATGCAGTCGAGGAGCGTGATGGCGGCCTGTGGGTAGTCGACGTTGGCCAGGTAGTGCGGCACGTTCACCGCGAACCCCATGGAATTGAAGCCCGACTCGGCCATCCGGAACTCCAGCAGGTGCCCGGCGCTGGCCGGCACCTGAACCGTCCCGAGCCAGTTGGTGTAACCGTTGATCAGTTCGATCGGGCTGCCGTGGGCGATCACCGCGGTCGGGCGCGTGTGCGGGACGTTCATCGGGATGGCGTTCAGACCGATCAGCAGACGCACGTCGAAGGTCTCGATGATGAGTTCGACGGCCGCGACGAAGCGCTCCCACTGGAAGTCCGGCTCCGGTCCGTCGAGGAGCAGGAACGGCACCCCCGCGTTGTCCCAGACGGCATGGATGGAGAGCTTGGGAGCGGAGAAACTCTCCCAGTGGTCGGTCGCGAAGATCATCTCCGGCCGCCGGCCTCGGTAGTCGAAGAGCTGGTCGACGTCGAAGGTGACGATCAGCTCGGAGCGCATCGTCTCCAGCAGGTGGGCGCGGGCCAGTCGCGCGGCGCCGCCGGCGTCGACGAACCCTTCCATCGCCTGGACGAGCACCGGCTGACCGAGGTCGGGCACCGACTCGGCGAACTCGAACAATCCGCGAGGATCCTGCACTGGTGCTCCCTTCTCGAATCCAGCCTATTCCTCTGAGACCAGCCTATTCGGTTTCGCGGAGCAGGGGCACGGTCACGGAGCGCGATGGCTGGCCAGGACCGCTTCGAGTTCGGCTAGCTCGACCCGCAGCTGTTCGGCCCGGGCCTGCGCCTCTTCCCGGGCGGTGTCGTTGACGGCGGCGACCGCTTCGCCGACGGCGGCGTCACCGAGGAGCTCGGCGATGGCCGCGACCGCACCCGGAGTGACGGCCAGGTTCTTGCTGACCACACGGGCGCCGCGCTGGGCGGTGACGCTCCAGGTCGCTCCGGTGGAGGTGAGGGTGATGACGACCTTCGGCGTGCTGCCGGCCTTCTTGGCGGCCCCGGTGCGGGGCGCCGGAGTCGATTTCGCAGCCGCCGGCTTAGCTGGCGACGCCTTGGCGGCAGCGGGCGGAGCTGCGGCCGGTGCCACCGGTGCGGCCGCCGCGACCGGTGGTGGCGTGGGAGCAGCCGGGGCAGCGGCGGTTGGGGTCGGTCGCGACGTGCGCGGCGCCGCCTTCCGGGCCGGGCGAGTCGGCGGCTTCTGCCCGGGGAGGGTCAACTCGGTGGGCGAGAATGCCAGTTCGTCGGTGACGCCGTCGACCTTCACCCGGACGGTGATGAAGTCATCGCCGTCGGCCTCCACGCTGCCGACCCGCACCACGGTGCCGACGGTGTCGGCCGGAAACTGGGAACCGGAGAGGACAACTCGCGGCCGGCCGCCACCCTCGCTCTTGCCGCGTAGCTCGGCCAACTGTTCGTCGCTGAGTCCGGCTTTGCGTCGTGGCGCCATCTGACGGTCTGCTCTGCCGCTAGCCGAGGAAGACGGACTCGAGGCCGGTGAGCTCGAGCAGCCGCTGCACCCGGCCGGACGGGTTCACGATGGTGACCTGCTGGTCACGCTGGATCGCCTCGGTGCGCAGCGCGACCAGGCCTCCCACGCCGCTGGAGTCGATGAACGTCACGTCGGCCATATCCAGCACCAGTTCGGTGCAGGCCGGATCGGTCAATGCCCGCTGCCCTTCGGCCACGAGTTCGTCGCGCGCCGCCAGGTCCAGCTCGCCAGCGACGTGCAGGGAGAAACGCCCAGCCTCGATCGCCGTTGTCACCGTGAAATCCATGCTTAATACCCCCGCTAGTTCTGCCAGCAAATGAGGGCCCCGGTGTCGCTGGTCGGCGGCCACCCGGGCAAGACAGCGACCGGATTGGGGTTCAACCCATCGTCTGCCGATTTGCATGCTAGTCGACGCATACCCCGCTACCGGCGAGGATGGCTAGGTGACGATCCACAGCGCGCACCCGTTCCAGCCGGAGGAGGGTTCCCGCAGCCCGCTCCGGCAGTTCCGGGGACGACTCCCCTCACCGGTGTCGATCTGGACCGCGCAGGCAGCGACGGACGGGACGGCGGAGCCGGCTGGGCTCACCGTCTCGTCGTTCCTGGTGGCGGACGGCGAGCCGGGCGCCGTGGTCGGCGTCATCGATCCGCTCTCCGATCTCTGGGACGTGCTGCAGGTATCGCAGGTAGCAGTGGTGAATCTCCTGGGCTGGGAGCAGCGGGGGTTGGCCGATCTCTTCGGCTACGTGGCGCCGGCACCGGGTGGGCCGTTCCGGCAGGGTGACTGGACGCAGACCCCGTGGGGTCCCGCCCTGGAGGCCACCTCCTGGGCCGGCTGCCGCCTCGCGGCCGAGCCACCGCCCCCCCTCGGCTGGGGGCTCGCCGTCCAGCTGCAGGTCGAGCACATCCAACTCGCTGCGCAGCGCGATGGTGATGAGCCGCTGGTTCATCGTCGCGGTAGGTACAGCACTTTCTGAACTCTGGCGTGACGCCGAATGAGGGCGGGTTGAGACTGGGCCGTGAAGCCACAGGCGCGACCGCTACCTTTCCTCAGGTGAGCCGCCCGCAGACCCTCGATCGCGCGCCAGCTCAGTCGGCCACCGCACCCCCCGATCGCCTGCGGTGGTGGCGGCTGGGCTGCGTCGCCGTGATGGTGGGGGTCGTCGTCGCTGCCGGCGTCGTCGGGGCCATCGCCCTGCACACGGTGGTCGGCCAGCAGCTCGACACGGCCGCCTTCGCCGGCGCGATCCACGGGCAGACGCTGTTGTGGCGCTTCGGGCACCGGGTCCTCGACACCATGTCGATCGTCCTCACCGCACTGCTGATCGCGATTGCGATCGCCGCGCTGCGCCGCCGCTGGCTACTGGCCGTACAGGCCGCGCTGGTGATGGGCGGGGCCTCCCTTACCACCGAACTGCTCAAGCTCGTCGTGCTCCAGCGACCGAACCTGCTGGGTGCCTACACCGAGCTGGCCAATTCCCTGCCCAGCGGGCACACGACGGTGGCCGCCTCGGCCGCCGTCACGGCGATGCTCTTCACGCCGCGAAGGGGGCGCCCGGCCGCCGCGCTACTGGGCGCCGCCTACGCCGCGGCCGTCGGTGTCTCGACGCTCACCGGCCGCTGGCACCGGCCGAGCGACGTCGTCTGTGCCCTACTCGTCGTCGGCTTCTGGGGTGCGCTGGCCGCGCTGGTCGCGACCTTCCAACCTCCGGGTGCGTCCGCGACCCAGCGGCCCAGTGGCTACCGGCTCGCGCTCTCCGTCTGCTTCGCCGTCGTGGTCGTCGCCGGTCTCGCCGCTGGCTGGGCGCTGCTGCGCACGGCGTCGGTGCTGCCAGCCGCCGGGGTCCCGACGCAGTTGGGGCGGGGCAGTGAACTCGTCGCCTACGCCGGCGGCGGATTCGGCATCGTCTCGGTGACGGCGCTCATCTTCGGGCTCCTCCTGCTGCTGCGCGACGGCCCTGCCCGCCGCGCGCGACGACCTAGCGTCCCCAGCACGACGCCCTAGCGCGACGCTGCACGAGCTGACTGAAACCGACGCGTAACACCGCATTAGCCGGGCAAATGCAAGAATGACTTGGCGCGCACCCAAGCCCAGTACTCTGGGTACCCGCTAAACAAGAATTCTGACCGCACATCTGCGACTATGTGCGTAGGCGCGGCGAATCCGCGTTGTCGATGGTCGGCGTTGGGCCGACCACGCAGCGAGGTGCGCCAGATGGGGACTCACGTGCCGCACTCCGGTGAAGTGGATGAGTTGAGTCGCGCTGTCCACGAAACTGAGAACTTCGCCCAGCTGGATCTCCAGGCCGATCTACCAGCTGAGAAGCCGCTCGATCCACCGCCGGCCCGGCCGCAGATCGACCATCTCGGCCTCTCCGATGCGCTGAGCGGACCGGACGGAACTGGGCTCATCGAGGGCTCCAGCATGCCGGCCGACGTCCATGACGCCCTCCTCGCCGCCCGGCACAAGCTGGCCGCGGCTCAGACCCGTCTGAGTGAAGCCCACGACGAGGCGCAGGCGATCATCGCCGACGGGCTGGAGCAGGCGAGCATGATCGCCCGCAGCGCCGAGCTCGCCGCCGAGAGCCTGATGCCCCAGGCCGAGGAGGAGGCCGCGCAGATCGTCGCCCGGGCCAACGCCGACGCCCAGGTGATCCGCGACCAGGCCGACCAGCTGCTGGCCGAGGCGAAGACCGTCCGCTCCGATGCCCACCTCGGGCTGGCCGAAGAGTTGGCCGCCGAGCGCCACGAACACGATGCGATCCTGCAGTCCGAGCGGGAGGCACTGGCCGCCGAGCTGCGCAGCAGCGCCGAGGAGGCCGAGCAGGACTTCGTCGACCGGCACGCCGAGACGCACGCCCGGGTCGAGCAGCTGCTCGCCGCGGCCAAGCGGGAGCACGCCGACGCGACGGTGGACGCCGACATGATGCGCGCCGACGCCCGCAAGGAGGCGCGGATGCTGCTGGAGTCGGCGCGGGCCGACGCTGCGGCCGAGATGTCGACGGCGGCAGAGCAGACGGCCTGGGCGCAGCAGGTGGTGGCCGGCCTCATCGCCGCCGCCGAGCTCGACGCGCAGCGGATCCGCAAGTCGGCGCACCTGGACGCGGCCGCGGTCGCCCGTCAGGCGCGTACTCGGCTGAGCGCGCTGCTGGAGGCCTCCGGCGAGGCCCGGCGCAGCCGTCAGGCCGCGGCCGAGGGTGATGCGACGGCCCTCACCGAAGCGGCGGAGCAGGCCCTGCTGCTGGCCAAGTCGGACGCGATCCAGATCCGTGAACAGGCCCGGGTCGAGGCCGATCAGGCGATCGCGGAGGCCGAGGACGTCGCGTCGGCCCGTATCTCCCGGGCCGATCGCCGCCTGGAGGAGGCTGAGTCCGGGGCCCGTGCGGTGCGGGAACGGGTCGCCGAGGAGACCTCACGCTCACAGCGCGAACTGCACGAGTTCCGCCGCAACACCAAGGTCGAGGCGACCGGGATCATCGCCGATGCGCGGGCCGAGGCCGACGAGCTCCGCACCCTGGCCCGGCAGCTGCTGGCCGATGCCCGGGCCGAGGTGGTGACGCTCGCCGAGCGGCGTGACACCATCGCAAGTGAGTTGGGTAATCTCTCCGGAATCATCGAGGCACTTGCGGTGCCGGATGTCGTTCCACCGCCTATCGCTCAACCCCACTTAGCTCAGCCCGTTTCAGAGCAAACTCCAGAGGCAGCATCCGCGGCGACTCACGGGTCGACGGCGGCTGCCGATGAGGAGAACCGAAGCCCGGTCTCCGACTCGTAACACCGATCAGCCCGCTTTCCGCCGATATCCGCACCAACCGAGATGATGAGAGTCGAATGAGCGATACCACCACAACTTTCCGAACTGTCATGCGCGGCTACGAGCCGAGTGAGGTCGACCGTCGTATCGCCGAGCTCTCCACGGCGGCCGCCTCCGCGCATCAGTACGCCAACGACGCCGCGAAGCAGGTCGAGGAACTGACCGCGGCCGTCGAGCAGGAGAAGAAGAAGGCCGCCGCCGCGGTGAACGCCGCCAAGGCCGCCCCGGCGGCCCCCGTGGTCGCCAACTTCGACCACCTCGGTGACCGGGTCGGTCAGATCCTCAGCCTGGCCGAGCAGGAGGCGGCTGAGATCCGCGCCTCGGCCACCGCCGACGCCGACCAGAAGCTGGCCGAACTCGAAGAGGCGAACGCGAAGCTTCGCTCCGAGGCCGAGCGGTACGCCGGTGAGATGCGGGCCCAGACCGAGCGTGAGGCGGCTCGGGTGATGGAGAACGCCAAGCGCAACGCCGACCAGATCCTCGACGAGGCCGACCGGCAGGCCACTGCCCGCCGGGCCGAGGCCGAGGCCGTCTACGAGCGTCAGCGCGCGCACGCGGCCAAGGCCGCCGCCGACTTCGAGCAGACGCTCGCCGAGCGACGGGACAAGGCCGAGCAGGTCTTCCAGGAGCGCACCGCGCTCGCCGAGAACCAGCTCGCGCAGGCCCAGGAGCACGTCGCCCAGCTCCGGGCTGAGACCGAGCAGGCCTCCGCCGACGCCGCCCGCAAGGCCGCCGCGCTTACCGCGGAGTCCCAGCAGAAGGCGGAGCAGATCGTCTCCGAGGCCCGCACCCGGGCCGACCGTATCCGGTCGGAGTCCGAGCGTGAGCTCGCCGCCGCCACCCAGCGTCGGGACAGCATCAACGCCCAGCTGGCCAACGTCCGGGGCATGCTGGCCACTCTCGGCGGTGCCGCGGTGACGGCGGACGAGACCCCGGCCAAGACGGTCGAGGTGCCGGTTGACGAGGTCTCCGAGGAGGAGGTCGCGCCGGTCCAGGAGAGCAGCGACGACGCCAGCGAGGAGGCGGTGGCCGAGACCTCCGACGAGTCGGCCGACGAGGCGTCCGAGGAGAAGGCCGTCAAGGCTTCCCGGTAGCGCCGCAGATCCACTTCAGGCTCTCGGTCATCGGCTCCGCTACGGTGGGCCGGTGACCGAGAGCCTTTCTGTTCCGCCCGGGGAGAGCTTCACCGGTGTCACGTTCCGCCGCGACGACTGGTACGCCGAGGAGTTCGTCGGCCGCAGCTACGTCGACTGCGAGTTCCACCAGATCGAGCTGACCGAGGCCGTCCTGCGCAACTGCAGTTTCACCAACTGCACCTTCGGCAACGTCAGCTTCAACGCCTCGCGGCACATCGATTCGGCTTATCTCGGCTGCACGTTCCGCCGCTGCAACCTCTTCGACGCGGAGTTCAGCGGCTGCAAGCTGCTTGGCAGCACGTTCGAGCAGTCGGCGGCACTGCGCCCGCTACGGATCGTCGGCGGCGACTGGTCGTTCGTCGTGCTACGCGGCGCCGACCTGCGGGGCGGCAGTTTCCAGAGCGTCCGGATGCGCGAAGTCGACCTCGGCGGGGCCAACTGCAGCGATACGACCTTCGCCGACGTCGACCTCTCCGGTGCCCAACTGCGCGGGGCGAACTTCACCCGGGCCGACCTGCGCGGCAGCGATCTGAGCTCGCTCGATCCGCAGGCCACCGACGTGCGGGAGGCGCAGATCCTGCCCGAGCAGGCGGTCGCCATCGCCGAGGCGCTGGGGCTGCGGGTGCTCGCGCGCTAGATTCGGGTTCGATTCCGCATCCACCGAATCCTCAGGAAGATCATGGGTTGGCGTCGATACGGTCGCAATCATGCCTCAACACTCCGAGCGTCACTCCGAGCGTTCCGGTACGAATCGCTTCGCTGGTCGACTGAGCACCGGCTTCGCCGTCGGGTCCCGCCTGATCGCCGCCGTGCTGGCGGTGGCGATCGTGCTCGGCAGCGGCTACGCGTGGGCGACCTATCGCAACTTCACCGCGAACGTCACCCACGTCGACGCGATCGACAACTCCACCACCGGTGCGAAGCGGGCTGACCTCGACGGTAAGGCGCAGAACATCCTTCTCGTCGGGGACGATCATCGCCCGGCCAACGCGTCGCCGGCCCTGCTGGCTGAGCTGAGCACGCAGTTGGACGGCGGCGGCACGAACACCGACACGATGATGGTGATGCACGTGCCGGCCGACGGATCGCGGGCGACGCTGGTGTCGTTTCCCCGAGATTCGTGGGTGAATGTTCCGGGGCACGGCATGAACAAGCTCAACGCTGCCTTCTCGCTCGGCTCCCGCAACGGTGGCGGTGACAAGGGCGGCTCGCGGCTGCTGGTGGACACCATCCGCTCCCTCACCGGCCTCTGGATCGACCACTTCGTGCGGGTCTCGCTGGTCGGCTTCTATCAGATCGCAAAGGTCCTCGGCCCGATTCCGATCTGCCTGAAGCACGCCGCCGTCGACCCGTTCTCGGGTACCAACCTTCCGCCCGGCCACTCCACGCTTGACGCCAAGCAGGCACTCTCCTTCGTGAGGCAGCGGCACAACCTCGACGGGGGCGACCTCGGCCGGGAGATCCGGCAGCAGTACTTCCTCTCGCAGGCATTCAGCAAGATCGCCTCGGCCAGAACGCTGCTGAATCCCTTGAAATTGCAGAACCTTCTCGCTGCGGTCAGCTCCAACCTCGAGACCGACTACACCGGGGACGGGCTGCTGCAGTTCGCCCGGCAGATGGAGAACCTGCAGGCCGGCAACCTCCGGTCGGCGACGATCCCGACCACCGGTACACCGACGATCTACGTCGACGGAACACCGGTCTCGATCGTCGAGGTCAACCGACCGGCGATCCCGGCCTTCATCAAGTCGATCGTCGGGACAGGCACGCCGGCAGTGCACCCCGCCTCACCAACCGCGACCTCGTCATCGGCGCCGTCCACCCCGTCGCCCCGCCCGGCGACTTCGCCGACCCCGTCGACCGCTCCGGCGAGTGCTCCCCGCTCCTACTCGTCATCGGACTGCATAAACTGACGCTCTTGTGACGACCAATTCAGCGCATCCCCTGGACAATCCCGTGCGCTCCGCCCTCTTCGGCCCGCAGGCCGAGCTGGCCGAGTCGCACGGCACAGCTCGGCGCTACCCGAAGGATGTGTCGCCTTTTGTTGCCCGTCCGGACTCCGGCGACGACGAGCAGTGGCGGGACCTGGCGACGCTGGTCGGAGCTGCGGGCTTCGTGGTGATGGCCGGACTCGAGCAGGCGCCACCGGCCGGGTGGGAGGTCACGATGGACATCCCGGGGGTGCAGCTCGTCGGGGAGGCCGTCGCCGGCTTGGCTGAACCGGAGGCGGTGCGACTCACCGACGCGGACGTCCCGGAGATGCTCGACCTGGTTGAGCGGACCCGCCCCGGTCCGTTCCTGCCACGGACGATCGCGCTCGGCAACTACCTCGGGGTGCGCCGCGGCGGGGCGCTGGTGGCGATGGCCGGCGAGCGCTTCCGGCCGGCGGGATGGACTGAGATCAGCGCCGTCTGCACCGACCCCGAGTTCCGGGGCCAGGGGCTGGGTGCGCGTCTGGTGCTGGCGATCGTGCTGGGCATGCAGGCTCGCGGCGAGAAGCCGTTGCTGCATGCCGCCGCCTCCAACGAGAACGCGATCCGGCTCTACACCGCGCTCGGTTTCACCCAGCGACGCGAGATCAGCTTCCGCGGCCTGGTCGCGCCGGCCTAGCCACGGACGGCCCTAGCCACGGACGGCCCTAGCCACGGACGGGCCTAGAGGTCCGCGCTCCCGCGCCACCCCCGCGGATCGACGCCGCCGGGCACCGGGTCGTCGCTGCGTCCGGCCTCGTAGGGCTGCCGGGTAAAGATGAAGCTGCCGATATCGAGGTGGCTCACCGTGCCGTCAGTGCCGCGGACGGCCTGCAGCGTCTCCCCCAGGTAGTACCCGTCCAGGCCGAGCCAGGTGCCGTCCGGTCGGGCCGTGAAACGGGAGGTGCGGCCGAGCTGATTCAGCGAGACCAGCTCCAGATCGCCCCCTTCGCACAGGCGCAGCGCCATCGCGGTCGCTCCCCAGTACCAGGGGCCGGTGAGCTCCAGAAGTTGCGGATCGAAGCTCGCCGCCGGACGCCAGGGCGCCGGGATCGTCGGCTCGTGCTTGGCGACCAGGGAAATCATGTCGGCCGCGATCGCTCCGACGAGGGGGCCGGAGGTGGCGTTGGCCAGGCAGAGGCCGGCCAGCCCGTCGGCCGGGCTGGTCCAGAGCGTCGCGACGAAGCCGGGCATCGAACCGGTATGTCCGGCCAGGCTCCGCCCATCCACCCGGGCCAGCTGCAGGCCGAGGCCGAAGCCTGAGTCCCAGCTCGGTCCGGTGGGCGTCGACGACGGTGGTGAGGCGGGCGTGCGCATCTCGGCCAGTGTCGACAGCGGCAGGACGTCGTCCGAACCGTTGAGCAGGAAGGCGGCGTAGCGGGCCAGGTCCTCGACGGTCGACCAGAGCTGGCCCGCCGGGGCCATCAGCTCGGCGTCCGGGGTCGGCTCCGGCATCAGCAGGTCAGCCCACGGGTGGACGGCCCAGCCCAGCGCATGTGGCGGCTGCGGCATCGGGGTGGTCCGGGTCATGCCGAGCGGGGCCAGGATCTCCGACTGCGCCACCTCCAGCCAGCTCGCTCCACGCAGCACCCCGACCAGCGCTCCGAGGAGTCCGAACCCGGTGTTGGAGTAGTGGAAGTGACGGCCGGCGGCCAGCTTCTGCGGCGAATCGCCGTAAATATCGGCAAGTTCGGGGCGGGCCGAGCCGTGGGCCCGCTCCCACCAGGGCGGCGGCGTCTCGGAGGCGATGCCCGTGGTGTGCGCGAGCAGCTCACCGATGCGCGCCGAGCCGACCCCGGCGGTCGCGGCGGTCTCGGGGAGGAAGGTGCTCAGCCGGTCGCCGAGGTCCAGCCGCCCCTCGTCACGTAGTCGCATGATGAGCACGGCGACGAACGTCTTGGTGATCGAACCGATGCGGTACTGGGTGTCGGCGTCCGGGGGCACGTCGTCGTGAAGCGGGTCGCTGAGGAAGCCGTGTCCGCCGGCCCAGGCCAGCGACGAACCCCGGACCACTCCGGCGACGAGGGACGGCGCGCGTCCGGCGACCTGCCCGGTGGCGACGCGGTGGGTGAGGGCGTGGCGGGTCGCCGGGAGTAGTTCGCTCATCTCAACAGTTCACCGCATCCAGGATTCGTGACCTCATCAGGGGTCGGCTCGCAGCATCGAACCCGCACCGCAGTTCAGCCCCAGAAATTCCGCACCGATTCGGCGATCAGCTGCCCCTGGGCGAAGCCGGCCCGTGCCGTCACCGCCCGCACCGAGCTGTTCAGCGGATCCGGCCCGATGGCCTCACGCGAAGCCGCGTCCGGAACGATGAGGTGCACCGCCGAGGTCGAGGAGACGGCCGCGATCTGCAGGTTCAACGCCACGTCGAGGTCGGGCGCCATCGGGGCGATGACGAGCACTTTGTCGTGGATGCCGACCAGGTCGACGTTGGCCCCAGACCGCACCCCGCCGTCGATGTAGCGGTGCGCGCCGAGCGTCACCGGCGGCCAGACCCCGGGGACGGCGCAGCTGGCGGCGACCGCGTCGACCAGACGCACCCCACTGCCCTGCCCGAAGATCGCCGTCTCACCGTTGTCGGCCCGCACCGCTACCAGGTACAGCGGGGTCGACGGCCAATCGTGGGACGGGAGGCGCTCGGCGATCACCGCGCGGCGGGTCGGCTCGTCGACGGTCCACTGGGTGAGGGCGAAGACGCCGATGGCCCGGCGCAGGGCCGTCTGCTCCGGGTACTGCACGGCCAGCTCGCCGATGCGGGTGAGTACGTCGGCGACCGGGATCGGCGGCTTCAGCTCGGCGACCTGTAAGGCCGGGTCAGTCTGGCGTCGCATCAGCTCGGTGAGCGACATCGGGCTGGTGATCTGAGCCGCCACCGTGGCCCCGGCCGAGGTGCCGAGGATCATGTCGGCGTTGAGGGTGTTGGTGCCGGCGAACTCGAGGCCGGCCAGCAGCCCGGTCTGCCAGGCGATTCCGGCGGTGCCGCCTCCGCCGAGGACCAGTGCGCGACTCACGCTAAGACTTTAGAGCACCGTCGGCCGGCGACCGGCCGCAAAACACCGTGGTTTCACCCCCGACGGCGCCGAGGCCGCTGGGACGGGGGAGAGCTACCGAGGTGAGACCGTCATGGTGAAGCCGTCCGGCTTGATGGTGAGCAGCTCGGTGACCCGCAGGTCGTACTTCTCGGTGTCGTGGAAGTTGTAGCGGTGGAGCAGCATCCCGAGGACGAGCATCGCCTCGTGGATCGCGAACTGACGCCCGATGCAGGCCCGCTCGCCGGTGCCGAAGGGCTTGAAGGCGTGGCCGGGTCGGGCCCGCACGTTCTCGGGGAGGAAGCGGTCGGGTTCGAAGGCCTCCGGGTCGTCCCAGACGGCCGGGTCGCGGTGCAGCATCGGCAGTAGCACCAGCACCCATTCTCCCTTACGAACACGGTACTTTCCGTCCAGCAGGGTCTCCTCCTGCGCCTCGCGGGCATACCCGGGCGCGGTCGGCCAGAGGCGGAGTGACTCGTCCAGCACCCGCCGCACGTAGCGCAGCTTCGTCACCTGCTGGTACGTGGGATCAGCGTCCCGATCCGGGCCCCAGACCTCATCCACCTCGGCTCGGGCCCGGGCCAGCGCGGCCGGATTCTTGAGCAGGTAGTAGAGCGCGAAGCCGAGCGCGCCGGAGGTCGTCTCGTGCCCGGCGATGAGGAAGGTGATGATCTGGTTGCGGATGTTCACCTCGTCCAGACGCTCACCGGTCTGCGGATCTGCGGCCTGCAGCATGAGCCCGAGCAGGTCGGCGTCGCTCGTCTGGCCGCTGCTGCGCCGGGCCTGCACCACCCGGTCGACCTCAGCCGACATGTACTCGATGTCCCGCTTATTGCGGGCGATGGAGCGTCGCCGCAGCTTGGCCATGAACGGCAGCAGGAAGGTCTCCTGCTGGGCGAAGCGCAGGGTGCCGACCATGGCGGTGACGAACGGGTGCACCTCGTCGCGCTCGAATGACCCGAATTCGTAACCGAATCCGGTGCGCCCGATGGTCTCCAGAGTGAGCTTGGTCATGTCCCCGACGATGTCCACCGGAGCGTGCTGTGCCGCGCTCCGGTCCCAGCTCGCGACCAATTCCCGGGCCACGCCGAGCATCGTCGGGTGGTAACCGTGCATGGCGCTCTGCGTGAAGGCCGGCATCAGGATGTTGTGCGCCCGCTGCCAGTTCGGCTCGGCGTTGTACGCGGTGAAGAGCCCGTCGCCGGCGAGTGGACGCAACTGCTCGAGGCCAACCCCGACGTGCTTGGCGAAGCGGGTGTCGTCGGCCAGTTCGCCGCTTATCGCGGCCGAGGCGACGAAGACGATGTCCCGGCCGAGCACTCGGCGGGTGAAGATCGGGCCGAGTGCGCGCCCCATGCGCATCGAATCCTGCACCGGCGTGCGGATCGAGACACCGAGGATGTCGCCGAGGAAGGGCACCCGGCGCGGCGGGTGCGGGATCGTTGAGGTGTCGATCGTGGTGCGCTGCGGCCGGGAGGGCGGGTTGGCCCGGGCCAGGTTGACGGCGGTGGCATCGGTCTTGGGGGAGGCGGTCACGTCAGCTCCAGATCGGGTGGCGGCGCGGGATGCCGCGATATTGAATCGCAATCTAATAGCAGCATGAAGGCTTATTGACTCCATGTCAAGTAAGATCCCGGACGTGGCAACCAGGACCCGGATGAGCGTGGAGGCACGTCGCCGCCAGCTCGTCCAGATCGGCGTCGAACTCCTCTCCACACGTCCGTACGACGACGTCTGGGTGGAGCTGGTGGCCGAGCGTGCTGGCGTCTCGCGGGGCCTGCTGTATCACTACTTCCCGACCAAACGGGACTTCGTGGCGGCCGTGGTCAGTGATGAGTGCGCTCAGATGCTCGCCCTGATCGAGACCGAACCCCGGCAGACGGTGGCCGAGCAGCTGTATCACGGGTTGGATGTCTACCTGGCCTACGTGGAGGAGCACCGGCTGGCCTACCGGATGCTGCATCAAGGCGCGCTGACCAACGACCGGGAGATCCGCCGGATCATCGCCCAGGCGATGAGCGTGCAGGAGGAGCGGATCCTGCTCGCTCTGCACAACGACAACGGCAGTGTCAGCGACAACGACAGCGACAACGCCTCGACGTCGGCCGACGGGGCCAGCGCGATGGTCCGGCTGGCGGTCCGCGGCTGGCTCGCCTTCATCATCGCCGTCTGCCTGGATTGGCTGGACGACGAGTCGCAGACCGCACCGTCGCTCACTCGCAATCAGGTGCGTGAACTCTGCGCCCAGTCGCTACTGAGTGCGGTGGCTACGGCGCGAGCTCAGCAGTAGCCGGCGGCGTGTCGACGACTGAGCGCAACGCGTGCGAGGTCATCCGGGCCTGATCGATCGCGGCGTCACTGAGCGCTGCCAGCGGAGCGGCGTCCGCGCGGTGCACGCTCTCCCGGATGAACCCGAGCACGTCCTCGGCCGTGCACGGACGGGCGAAGAAGTAGCCCTGCCCGATCTCGACGTTGGCGTTGCGCAGGGTGTCGGCCTGGTGCTCGTACTCGATGCCTTCAGCCACCACACTGAGGTCGAAGGCGTGCGCAGCGGCGACCATCAGGCGCATCAGGTCCTGGTTGCCCGGTTCGGTGGAGCTGACGAAGCTGCGGTCGATCTTGAGGATGTCGACCGGGAGCATCGGCAGCTGACCGATGGAGGTGTAGCCCGTCCCGAAGTCGTCGATGGCGATGAGCACGCCCTGCTCGCGGAGCTGGTGCATGTTCTTCTTAGCGATGATGTTGTCGACGAGCACAGTCTCGGTGAGCTCGATGACGAGCTGGCGCGGGTCCACGCCGGAGTGGGTCAGCGCGTCGGCGACCTCCTCCGGCAGCTGCGGGCTGATCAGGTGACGTCCAGAGATGTTCACCGACATCGTGAGCGTGGCCAGATCGGGGTCCAGCGCGATCCACTCGGCGAGCTGCGTTGTCGCCGTCTTCAGCACCCAGCGGCCGATGTCGTTGATGAGCGTCGTGTACTCGGCGATCGGGATGAACTCGTCCGGCGGGACCATGCCGAAGCCGGGGCGGTTCCAGCGGATCAGCGCCTCCATGCCGTGCACGGTGCCGCTGACCAGGTCCACGACCGGCTGGTAGTAGAGGAGGAACTCGTCGTTCTCCAGCGCGTTGACGATGGCCTGCTCGAGTTCGAAGCGGTTCGCGATCTCGGTGCGCAGGTCGTCGTCGTAGATGCCGATCCGTCCGCGCCCGGCGCTCTTGGCCCGGTAAACGGCGGCGTCGGCCTCGCGGAGCAGCCGGCTGGCGTCGACGTGCTGCCCTTCCCGGCAGAGTGCGACACCGACGCTGGCGCCGACGCGCACTTCACGACCGTCGATCTCGATGGGGAGGGAGGCCGCCTCGACGACCCGCTCGGCCAGGTGGAAGCAGGCGCCCTCGTCCTCGATGGCCTCGGCCAGGATGACGAACTCGTCGCCGCCGAGGCGGGCCACCGTGTCACCGGTGCGCATGATCTGCTGCATTCGGCGGGCCATGGTGCGCAGGACGGTGTCGCCGGCGGCGTGGCCGAAGGTGTCGTTGACCGCCTTGAAGTGGTCGAGGTCGACGAACATGACCGCAGTCATCGAGCCGGTGCGCTGGGCCCGGTGCAGGGCGCTGTCGATCTGGGCCAGGGCGCGGGCCCGGTTTGGAAGTTCGGTCAGCGGGTCGTGAGCGGCGCGGTGGGCGAGCGCCTCCTGGGCCCGCTCGCGGTCGCGCAGGGCACTGACGATCCGCTCGACCGAGGCGTGCATGAGGGCACCGAGGGGTCCCGGGACGGGCTGCGCGACGACGCTGCTCTCCAGATCGCCGAGGTCACCGTCGGCCACTGCGGCGGCCTGGGACTCGATCATGCGCAGGCTGTTGACGGCGGCCGCGAGGCCACGGGCAACCGTGCGGACTTCACGCGGGCCACTGACGGCCACGTCGATGAGCTCGCCCTGGCTGACCTTGTCGGCCTGGAAGGCGAGCCGGTTCAGCGGTCCGGTGAGGGCGCGCTGGGCCCGGCGAGCCGCCAGCAGGCTGATCGCGATGACGAGGAGGCAGAGCAGGATGACCAGCAGCAGGGTCGTGGTGGCCGAGCTCTGCTGGTGCTTCGCCGAGGCGAGCACCTTGTTCGCGGTGGTGTCCTCGATGGTGGAGAGGGCGACCACGCGCTTGGGGTCGCTCATGACGACCTTGATCGTGGTGGCCAGGCCGAGCGGTTTGGCCGACACGACCGTCGAGTCGAAGATCGCGTTCAGCTCTTTCGGGATCGGCAGGTTCATGGTCCGCTGCCACTCGGCGGCGATCTCCGGTGAAGCCTGCGAGGTCACCGACTCCGACCCCGAGCGGGAGCTACCCCAGCTCTGGACCCAGCTCTGCTGGGCGGTGGCGGCCGGGGCCACAGCGCCCGGGAACTGGGCGGCGGCGAAGTAGGCCGCGAGCTGCCCGCCGAACTGGACGGCACGGCTCACCAGGTCGAGGTCCTTCAACGCCTTGGTGGTGGAGGCGTCGAGTCCGTAGTGCATGGCGAGCGCCGTCTGGCTGTTCTGTACCGCGGCGAGGTCGTAGACCGCGGCCATCACCTCAGTGAAGGTGTTGTGCAGCTGGGCGCCCTGGTCGATGGTGTTGCGGAGTGACTTCAACCGGGCCTGGAACTGGCGCCCGATGGCACCGAGATCCGGGCGGGCGATGACCTTGTCCAGCGCCGCGTCGGTGGTCTTGCGGAGGCCGGAGACGTCGCTGGGGTTCCCGGCGAAGAGGGCGACCTGGGCCGCGGTGAGGTGAAACTGCTTAAGGATGTCGACATCGGTGAGGATCGACTTCGTCATCGCCGGCAGGAGCTCGGCCTGCAGGCCCATGCGGACGTGGTCGAGCTCGATCGAGCCCTGGACGATGCTCTCGACCTTCTTGTCGGCCTGAACGGTCGAAGCGTGGGCCGAGATGACCGAGGCAGCCGCGAGCCCGACGCCGATGATGGGGACCATCACCAGGGATAGGAGCCAGACGCGCAGGCTTCCGCCGTCGGCGGTTGGTTTCACGAGAAGTCGATGCACGTCGGGTTTATCGACGCTGCATCACCGCAACTTAGCAGCGGCGTGAAACAAAGTTTGAGATCGAATCAGGCCGCCGCTCGCGTCCGGACTGTCGCGAAAGCGCTTACGGCCCGATGTTGTATAGACCTTCGCTGCGCCTGCGAGCCCCGGCGGATACGCTCCGAAGTGCGCATGGCACCATGCGTCGAATGTGATCTAGGTCTCAATTCCTAGTCATGTCGGCCGCTCAGCGCCAGTCGAGCGCCGATTCCGATCATCAGCACCCCGCCGGTGCCCCCGAGGGTGGCCAGCCGCCTCGGAGAGCTGGCGAACCAGGTGCGGGCCGATCCGGCGACGACGGCCCAGATGCTGTCGGAGACGAGGGCGACCGCAAAGAAGATCGCCCCGAGGATCAGTAGCTGCACCGGTACCTGACCGCGGGACCGGTCGACGAACTGCGGGAGGACGGCGGCGAAGAAGACAACGGACTTCGGGTTGGCGAGCCCGACGGTGAACCCCTCTCGCAGTATTCGCAGCTGACTGCGGGGCGCCGGCTCAGTGTCGAAGACGGTGCTGAGTGCGCGACGGTGACGAATGGCCTGCACGCCCAGAAAGACCAGGTAGCCCGCGCCGGCCAATTTGAGGAGGGTGAAGACCGCGATCGAACGCTCAACGATGGCGCCTACCCCGAAGGCCACGGCGATGACCTGGACGTAAACCCCCAGCGCGTTGCCGAGCACGGTGACGAGCGCGCCCCGCCGCCCGATGACGAGGGCACGACTGATCACGAAGAGCACGCTCGGCCCGGGGACTGCGATCAGCGCGAAGGCGGTGATCGTGAAGGCGAGCAGGTGACCGGTGGGAACCATGGACCTGACTCTAGGGCCGCGGGGTAGAGACCGCCCGCGGATTTCGGCGCCTGTGGACGGCGAACCGACCTGTGGACGGTGCTAGCCGGTGATGTACTGCTCCAGGTCGCGGCGCTGCTGCTCGAGCTCGCGGCTGCGGTTGAGCACCACGTCACCGATCGTGACGATGCCGACCAGTGCCCCATCGTCGATCACCGGCATGTGCCGGATGCGGCGCTCAGTCATCGTCTGGGCCACCTCGTCCAGGGCGTCGTCGCTGCCGCAACTGATGACGTTCGCGGTCATGATGTCTTCGACGTGGGCCTGCAGCAGTTCACCCTGCATCGTGTTGAGCTTGCGGACGAGGTCCCGCTCGGAGACGACTCCGACGACGCGGTTCTCGACGCTCACGACGAGGGCGCCCACGTTGTGTTCGGCCAATGCACTCAGCAGCGTCCGGACGTCCGACCCGGGCTCGATCGTCACCACATTGGAGCCCTTGTACCGCAGAATGTCCGAGATCTTCATTGCCGCCTCCACTGTTGTGCACCGTTAACTGGCTGTTAGCTGACTCACATCTAGGCTGGTTCAAACCTAGCCAACCGGGGAGCGAACCGGAAGGGGGTGCTGGCGCCGCCGGTGATCCGATGTTCGGGCGCCTGATCCAGCTGTCCCTCGCCTGTCATACCGCTGGGTTAGCGTTGCCGCCATGACGGCCAAGCTGACGCGATGCGCATGGGCTGAGGGCTCTGATCTCATGCGGGCCTACCACGATGAGGAGTGGGGCGTGCCGTCCCACGACGAGCGCTACCTCTTCGAATTTCTGACGCTGGAGGGCGCGCAGGCCGGGCTCTCCTGGGCCACCGTGCTCTACAAGCGAGCGCGTTACCGCGAGGTCCTCGACGACTTCGAGCCGTCGGTGATCGCCGGCTACAGCCAGGAGCGTCTCGCCGAGCTCCTGCTCGATCCGGGGATCATCCGCCATCGCGGGAAGGTGGGCTCGCTGGTGACGAACGCCGAGGCCTTCGCCGCCGTGCAGGGTGAGCACGGCAGTTTCAGCAACTATCTCTGGGGATGGGTGGATGGGCGGCCGATCGTCAACGCCCCAGCGGCCGGTGCCTCGGTGCCGGCAACGACCGCGCTCTCAGACCAGCTCAGCAAGGACCTCAAGAAGCGCGGCTTCAAATTCGTAGGCTCGACGATCGTCTACTCCTACTTGCAAGCGGTCGGGGTGGTCGACGATCACATGAAGGGCTGCAACACCCGCAAGTTGCCGACTTCTGGCTGAAAATCGCAGGCTTCGCGCGCCGCGCGAGCGCCCCGGACGTTGGGTACGATCTGCCGATGTTCAACCAGCCGGCCGACGCGAGTCGCCCTCAGTTGCCGCTCTCACCGGCCCGGGTGAAGCGCCGCCGCCGAGCGCTTCTCGCGACGACAGTGGTGTGTAGTCTTGCGGCTCTCGTGCTGACCGAACCTTCTCCGCCGGGGGATGCCGTCGCGCTCATCGCGTTCGGCCTCTGTTACACGGCGGCGACGACGATTGCCTACCTTCGGCCGGAGCTGTTGTTTCTGCCGAACATCGTCGCGCGATACCGGTCGAGCCGCCGCCGGGGGCTTCATCTCACGGTGCTCGGAGTCGGTACGGCGAGCTGGCTGCTTATCATGTTGCTGAATCCGTTCGTTCACTACGTTGGCACGTTCACCACGCTTTTGATGTTCGTCTACGTCGGTTTCGTTGTGGGCTACGCGCAGCGATGCCAGCTGCTGCAGCCCCGGCGTGGCCGGCCCGCACCACTGGTTCGTTTCAATCCGCCACCGAACTGGCCCCCTCCGCCAGTTGGTTGGACACCACCGGCCGGTTGGATGCCTGACCCGCGCTGGGGTCCGGCGCCCGCCGGATGGCCGTTCTGGGTCTACGCATGAGCGAGCACTCAAAACCCGCCGACCGCGACGAGATGCCGATTACGCGCCTCCTCAATCGTCCGCGAATCTCGGCGAGCCTCGACCTCTTCATGGCGGCGAGCGCGGGAGTTCAGGCGGCGATTCAGTATCGCAACGGTGGCCTGTGGGTCGTCTGGGCCGTACTTGCTGTCGCATGCGGGCTCATCGCAATCTCAACGCTCCGAGGCGGGAAACGCGGTCGAAAATAAGGCCGGTAGTCGCCGGCGGTCCAACGGTCGGCTAGACAGCTGACCTGAAGGACGTCGCGGTGCGAGAGTCAGTGGGCCAGGGACTGGAGCACGCTGTGCACCATTCGGGTGCCCCCACTGATCAGCAGGGTCACCGCGATCGCCGTCAGCAGGATTCCCGCCAGCCGGCCGAGGACGATCTGCGCCTTCTGCGAGGCCCGCCGAGCCACGTGCCCGGCCGCGTAGATGGTGACTCCGGTGACGAGTGCGTACAGCGCAGCCGCGACGCTCAGCCCGACCGCACCATGGACGCTCCCGACGTCGGCCCGGAACGCCACCAGGATCCCGAACGTCGTCCCGCCGATCGTCAACGGAAACGTGATCGGCATGAACGCGACCGAACGCCAGCTCCCCTCGACCGGCCCCTCCGTCGCAGCGCCCGGCTCCGGTTCCTTGACGATGAACTGATCCTCAGGGCCGGTCATCAGATGAATGCCCTCAAAGATAAGGGCAATACCCCCGGTAACCACGAGCGAGTCGGTCGAGAGCCCGAGGACCTTCTCCAGCAGTAACTCGCCGATCCAGATGGCCGTGAGGGAGATCGCCAGCACGTTGATGAAGAGCGAGACGGCCAGCCGGAACTGATCCTTGGCGTTGAACCGGGCGATGATCGGCAGGTAGGAGGAGAGCGCCGCCGCCGGGCTGTAGAGCGCGACAAGGGTGATGAAGAGGACGACAGCATCGTCGACGGCGAAGCTGCCAGAACTGCTCACATCGGTGCCTCTCTGCCACGCACGGCAAAAGCTACGGCCGGGCCGTGACTGTGACGGTGGTGCTGGCCTTCGTCCCGTTGCGCTCGTACTCGACCGGGACCTGGTCGCCGGGCTTCGCCTTGACCAGGGCCAGGAAGATTCCATTCGCCGTCGTCGTGGAGCGTCCGTTGACGCTGGTGATGATGTCGCCGGGCTGCAGCCCCGCCTTCTCGGCCGGCCCACCCGAAGTGACAGCCTGGACGTAGAGGCCGTCCGCGGTCCCGAAGCGCTGGGCCACCGCGTCGGGTATCGGGGCGGTCGAGACACCCATGAACGGCGGGTTGAACTGGCCACCGCTGATCAGTTGATCGGCCACCAGCTTCGCCAGGTTGACCGGGATGGCGAAGCCGATACCCACGCTGCCGCTGCTGTCGCTCTGCCCGGAGCCGCCGGGGACGGTAGCGATGGCCGTGTTCACTCCGACGAGCCGGCCGGCGCAGTCGACCAGCGCACCCCCGGAGTTCCCCGGGTTGATCGCGGCGTCCGTCTGGATGGCCCCGGTCAGCACGGCCGTCTGCCCCTGGTCGGCCGGAACCGAGACGTCGCGCCCGAGCGCGCTGACGATCCCCGCGCTGACGCTGCCGTCCAGCCCCAGCGGCGCACCCAGCGCGACCACCGGCTGGCCGACCTGCAGCTCATTGGAGTCGCCGATGGCGATCGTCGGCAGGCTCGTGTCGGCCGACACCTTGATCACCGCCAGGTCCAGGGCGATCGACCGACCGACCAGCGTGGCCCGCTCGGTGTGGCCGCTGCTGAAGAGCACGTCGATGACTCCGGACGTGGCGGCGGCGGAGATGACGTGGTCGTTGGTGAGGATGTACCCGTCGCTGCGGATGACCTCGCCGCTGCCGCTACCCGATCCGGTGCTGGTGCGCACCGAAAGCGTGACGACGGTGGGGAGCACGGCATCGGCGACGGCCACCGCGGGGCACCCGGTGGCGCGGGTGCCGATGAGGACGGCCGAGCTGGAGGTCTTGCTGTTGAGGTGCACGACCACCCCGCCGATGACCCCGCCGACGATCGCGACCACGGCCGCGGCGACGACGTAGAGGTAGCTGCGGCTGGCCGGCGGCCGGTTGGCGGGGGCCGGTTGCGCGGGACCGTTCGATGTCGACGGTGAGGTCACAGTCCACAGACTCTCTCCGTCGGCGTCCCAGCGGATCATTCTCTGCGGGTGACTAGTCGCGCGCGGTAGGTGACGTCCCTTCGTTTCGGGGCGTCAGAACGCTGCGAGCCCGCCAGTGCAGCAGCGTTGCCACCCCGAGCCCGATCGGGACGAGGAGCGTCATCACCCGGAAGACCACCAGGGCGGCGACGAGCCGGGACGTGTCACCGGGGTCGTGGTCGGCGAGGAGGGCGATGAGTGCCGCATCGAGCACACCCAGCCCGACGAGCGGCAGTGCCGTGATCGGGTAGACGCAGAGGTAGGCGGCGACGATCGCCACCAGGCTGAGCTCGGCGCTGGTGATGCCGACCGACCGGATGCAGACGACCAGGATCGCCGCGTCCGTGGCGAGTTGCAGCAGCAGCGCTCCGGCCGACGGGATGCTGGCCCGCACGAGTCGCGTCGACGCCGCCTTCTGGAAGTCGGCGAAACTCCCGCCCCAGGCCTGGGGGTCGACCTTCTTCGCCCCGGACCGACGGGCCAGCTCGCCGGCCCGGGTGCCGAGGGCCAGCGCGATCCGCCGCCCCTTGGCCGCGATCACCAGTCCGACCAGCAGGACGGCCACCACCACTGCCCCCGAGATAGCGGCGGCCGTGTACGCGCCGTTCTCTTCGTAGAAGGAGATGTAGAGCAGCAGTCCGAGGATCGGCGCGGTGAAGCGGGCGACGTAGTAGAAGAGCGAGTTGACGATGATGCCGGCGATCCCCAGCGACGTGTCGATGCCCCAGGAGTCGAGCATCCGCTGACGCAGGAAGACGTCGGCCGGGTTCGGTGCCACCACCGAGACCATGAAGCCCGCCATGTCGTTGGCGAGCGAGCGGCGCAGCCCGAGACCGGGGATCAGCCAGATCAGCGGGAGGGCGCTGCAGACCTGCCGGATCCCGACCAGCACGAGCAGCAGGAGTACCTCCCAGATCGTCAACTCGCCGATCGCCGCCCAGACCTGATGCCAGTCGATATGACGCACGAACTGGACGAAGAGGAACAGGAAGAGGAGATAGATGAGGTACTTCACGACGGCGCCGAGCACCGTACGCCAGCGCGGGCGAGTCCGCTTCTCGCCCGCCGCCGCCGTCTCAGAAGACAAGCGCACTCTCCAGCCGGCCGTCGGCGATGGCGCCCCGCAACTGGGCATGATCAGCTGCGTTCTGGTCGGCGTAGCTCGTCGCGAAGGCCAGCAACGCCTTGGCGAAAGTGTCACTGCGGCCGACGTACGAGCTGATCGCGAGCGCGTCACCGCTGCGGGCGTGGGCCCGGGCCAGCACCTCACCGCACGCGGTAGCGAACTGCGTGATCCGGGGGGCGATACGCCGACTGTCCGGGATCACCTTCATGTCACGGAACTGGCGTACGTAGAAGTCGAAGCCGCCGGCGGTGGCCCAACCGGCGAAGATGTCGGTGGCCGTCTGCAGCAGACGCTTCCCGTTCACCACCCGCTGCCCATGGTTGGTCGTCTCACTTGGACTGAGGTACTGCTCGTAGACCGACGGCCCGGCCTGCTTCAGCTGCAGGAAGAGCGGATCGTCGTCCCCGCCGCGCCCGTCCAGCAGGACCAGGTACACCTGCATTCCGACGCTGCCGACCCCCACGATCTGACGGACCACGTCGACGTAGGAGAAGCGGTTGAGCAGGTGCCACAGGTGCGGTTGCAGTGATCCGCGGTAGGAGTCAATGACCTGACGGGCTGTCTTCAGGTGGACGGCATCGTCGATCGCGACCCGGAACGGCGGGCTCTCGACGATTCGACGGGACCCGTCGTGGAGCTCGGTCAGCTTGTCGAAGGCGCCCGTGCTGGTGCGGCGGTTCGCCTGCTTCTGGATGAACGAGTCGAGGCGAGCCCGATCCTCCACCTCGAAGAAGCTCAGCAGTTCGGTGACGTCGACGCGGTCGTACCAGACGGCCAGCTCCGGCGCGGTGCCGTAACGCGCGAGCGCCCGCTGGTAGGCGCCGAGCATCCCGAGGACGGCCTCCCGGGCCGTCGTCTCCGGTAGCTCGTTGTCGCGGGCCAGCACGACGATGCTGGTGGCCAGCCGCTTGACGTCCCACTCGAAGGGGCCGGGGAGCGTCTCGTCAAAGTCGCGGAGGTCGAAGAGCAGGTTGCGCTCCGGCGTGGCCCAGAGGCCGAAGTTCAGCACGTGGGCGTCGCCGCAGAGCTGCACGGACAGGCCACTGTGCGGCGTCGCGGCGAGGTCGGCGGCCATCACCCCGGCCGCGCCCCGGTAGTACGTCCAGGGTGAGACGGCCATCCGGGCGTGCCGGATCGGGATCAGCGACTGCAGCCGGGTCGCGTCCTGAGCCTGGATGATCGCCAACGCGTCCTGGGTGCGGTGCGTGGCGTCCCAGGGACCGAGCGCCGATCGCTTGACCCGCTGGCGCGCGCCGCGGCCGATCGCGGCCCGCTCCGACACGATGGGCCGCCGTCCGATTGGCATCTACAGCTCAGCTCGCTTCCCGGGTCTTCCCCGATTCGATGAGGAATTCAGAGTCAGAAACCAACTGGTTCGCGGATGATCGGGCAGGTCATGCAGTGACCGCCGCCGCGCCCGCGCCCCAACTCCGCCCCGACGATCGTGATCACCTCGACGCCGGCCTTGCGCAGCAGGGTATTCGTCACGGTGTTCCGGTCGTAGGTGAAGACCACGCCTGGCTCCAGCGCCACCGCGTTGTTCCCGCTGTCCCACTGCTGCCGCTCCGAGGCGTAGACATCGCCACCGGTCTCGAGGACGTTCAGCGACGTCAGCCCGAGCGCCTTGGCCACCACGTCGGTGAACTTGGCCGAGCCCTCATCGGTGACATGCACGCCGCCGGAGTCGCCGCCGGGACGCAGGGTGAACGTGTGCACCGCATCCATGATTGTCGGGTACAGCGTGACAATGTCCCTATCGGCAAAGGTGAATACCGTGTCCAGATGCATGGCCGCGCGCAGCTTCGGCATGCCGGCGACGACCACCTGATCCGCACCACCCTGCTGGAAGAGCGCGTTGGCGACCTGGGTGATGGCCTGGCGAGACGTTCGCTCGCTCATGCCCATTAGCACTACGCCGTTGCCGACGGGCATGATGTCGCCACCCTCGAAGGTGGCC
Organism: Frankineae bacterium MT45; assembly: GCA_900100325.1. NCBI lineage: Bacteria > Bacillati > Actinomycetota > Actinomycetes > Frankiales > Frankineae bacterium MT45. The sequence continues at coordinate 211,964 of LT629697.1, read as the reverse complement.
TGCCCCCACTCCTGCTCCGGGTCGCCCCACCACACGGTGGAGCCGACGAAGTCCGGGTGGAACTGGTAGATGGCCTTCATCAGCAGGGTCTCGTCGTGGCGGGCCGGCCAGTACAGCGGGTTCAGTGTGACACCGCCGTAGAGCCAGCACGTGGTGTCCCGGGTGTAGAGCGTGTTCGGCAGCGGTGGCATCAGATATTCGCGTACCCCGGTCGATTCGCGGGCCAGGGACACGTAGTCCTTGCGGAAGTCCTCGGGCAGGTCGGAGGTCGCCAGCCCGCCGATCAGGAACTCGGCCAGCTGCCGCGGGGCGAGCGTCTCCAGGTAGGCCCGGGTGTCGTCGACCAGTCCAAGACCCACCTCATTGGGTGTGATCTTGCGATCCAGCAGCCAGTCGCGAGCCGCGGTGTCGGCGACAGTGGCGGCCAGCAGCTCGTGCAGTTCGACCACCTCGACGCCGCGGGTGGTCAGTTTGTTGACGAAATCGCCATGGTCGCGCTGGGCGTTCTCCACCCACATGACGTCGTCGAAGAGCAGGTCGTCGGCGTTGGTCGGGGTGAGGCGGCGGTGCGCCAACCCCGGTGCGCAGACCAGTACCTTGCGCAGACGTCCGACCTCGGAGTGGACGCCGTAGGAGGCCGACGGGCGCGTATCGCTACTTGTCATGGGAAGTCCTTTGGGTGTGAAGATCGGTGAATTGGTTCGAGATGGGATGAGTTCCTAGACGTCGATCCAGCCGGCGGCCAGCGCCACGATGCCGACCACCGCCCCGATGATCGAGACCGCGAAGATCAGCAGCTCGCGACTGGAGAAGAGGGTTCGGCCCTGCTCGCGGCGGGCCATCACGAAGAGGACGGTGGCCGGCGCGTAGATGATGAACGAGACCAGCACGAACTTGAGTCCGGCCGCGTAGAGGAGGAATGCCGTGTAAAACGTGGCTAATAGGCCGACGATGAGGTCCCGGCGGTACCCGCTGGCGCCCGGCGGAGCGCTTGAATCGTCCACCGTCGGTGGGGCTGTACTCCCACCCCCGCCGACGGTGGCCGGAACCGTCACCTCGTCGCTGTAGGTCTCGCGGGTCAGCACCAGTTTCAGCGCGTAGGCCGCGGCGAGCAGGAACGGGATCAGTGACAGGGCGCTGGTCAGATCGAGGGCGAAGTTGAAAGCATCGTCGGAGAAGTAGGTCACGATCAGGAAGCACTGGCTGAGCAGCGTCGTCATGATCAGCGCCGGCACCGGCACGTCGGCGGCGCTCGAGCGTCGCAGGAAGCGTGGCATGTCCTCGTCCTTGGCGGCCACGTAGAGCACCTCGGCCGCCATCAGCGTCCAAGCCAGGTACGCGCCGAGAACCGAGATGATCAGGCCGACGCTCACGAAGACCTTGCCCCAGGTGCCGACGGCCGACTCCAGCACGCCGGCCATCGACGGCTGGCGGAGCTTGGCGATCTCGCTCATCGGCAGCAGGCCGTAGGAGACGACGGTGACCGAGGCGAAGATCGAGAAGACGCTCAGGAAGCCGAGGATGGTGGCCCGCCCAACGTCGGCCCGGCGCTTGGCGTGCCGGGAGTAGACGCTCGCCCCCTCGACGCCGAGAAAGACGAAGACGGTGGCCAGCATGGTGCCGCGAACCTGGCTGAAGAGTGAGCCGGCGTAGTCAGCCCCGCGGAAGTTCTCCGCGAAGACGTGGGGATCCAGATAGAAGAGGGCGATGATGATGAAGACGATGATCGGCACCAGTTTGGCGATGGTGACGATGCGGTTGATCGCCGCCGCCTCCTTCACCCCCTGCTTGATGAAGAGGAAGAACGCCCAGAGCCCGACCGAGGAGAGCACGATCGCCAGCACCGTGTCGCCGTCACCCAGTGACGGGGCGATCGCGCCGACGGTCGACATGATCAGCACCCAGTACGTCACGTTGCCGACGCAGGCGCTGGCCCAGTAGCCGAAGGCGGAGAAGAACCCGAGGTACTCACCGAAGCCGGCCTTGGCGTAGGCGTAGACCCCGGCGTCGAGTTCGGGTTTGCGCACGGCGAGGGTCTGGAAGACGAAGGCGAGCATCAGCATGCCGGCCCCGGCCACCACCCAGGCGATGAGGGCCCCGGCGACCCCCGTCTCCTGCGCGAACCGGCGCGGCAGTGAGAAGACGCCGGCGCCGACCATCGACCCGACGACCATCATGGCCATCGTCGGCATGCTGAGTTTGGCGGTCGGGCCTGACTCCGGCGCCAGCGTGTCGCTTACGTGGGTATCGGTCATGATGCCTACCTCGTTGAGCCCGCCAGATCGGGGTTGGCGGCGGCGCGGGCGCTCCGGCGGAGCCGGACGTGCTTAGCCTGACGGCGACCGGCCTGCGGCGCCTCCCTCGCTCAGGGTGAGGAGTGAAACTCCCGCTGTCAATGATCGGCCGGTCAACGAGTGACGAGCCTCGGACCCCCGGAACGTGGTTTGGGCCGGAGAAGCGCGATCCCCATCGCCCTTCTCCGGCCCATCACCCCCAGCGAACCGATCCTGACCCCCAGATTTCCCCTAGTCAGAACCGGTTCATACGACCGAAGAGTCCAGTTGACCCCAGCCATCTGGCTTCTCTTCAGTCGCGTCCCCGAACGCCCATCCTTGGGCAGAGCTACTCCGGCATATCCATAAAACGGCTGTAATGGCCCTGAAAGCTCACCGGCACGGTTCGCGTCGGGCCGTTGCGGTGCTTGGCGATGATGAGGTCGGCCTCGCCCGCCCGGGCCGACTCCTTCTCGTACATGTCCTCGCGGTGCACGAGGATGACGAGGTCAGAGTCCTGCTCGATGGACCCCGACTCACGAAGGTCAGAGAGCATCGGCTTCTTGTCGGTGCGCTGCTCGGGACCACGGTTCAGCTGGCTGAGCGCGATCACCGGCACCTCGAGCTCCTTGGCCAGCAATTTGATGGCCCGGCTGAACTCGCTGACTTCCTGCTGACGCGACTCGACGCGCTTGCCCGAGGTCATGAGCTGCAGATAGTCGATGACGATCATCTGCAGGTCGTGACGCTGCTTCAGACGGCGCGCCTTGGCCCGGATCTCCATCATGGTGAGGTTGGGCGAGTCGTCGATGAAGAGCGGCGCCTCGGCCATCTCACCCGAACGGCGGGCCATCCGCGTCCAGTCCTGATCGCTCATGTGCCCGGAGCGCATGTTGTTCAGTGGCACGGTGGCCTCGGCCGAGAAGAGCCGCATCATGATCTCGAGCTTCCCCATCTCGAGGGAGAAGATGACCGTCGGCTTTTTGTGCTTGATCGCTGACGCCCGGGCGAAGTCGAGGGCGAGCGTGCTCTTGCCACTACCCGGACGGCCGGCCAGGGTGATCATCTGCCCCGGGTGCAGGCCGTTGGTGAGCTCGTCCAGGCGGGCGAAGCCGGTGGGGATGCCCAGGCCGACGCCCCCCGAGCTCTGGATGCGCTCCGCCTCATCGAGGGTGGCCTCCAGCAGGCTGCCGATGACGACGTAGTCCTCGCTGGTGCGCCGTTCGGTGACGTCGTACACCTCGGCCTGGGCCCGGTCGACGACCTCGTCGACGCTGCCGACGATGTCGGCGCTGCCGGAGGCCGTGTCGTACCCCATCTGCACGATGCGGGTGCCGGCCGTGACGAGCCGGCGCAGCGTGGCGCGTTCGGCCACGATCTGGGCGTAGTAGCCGGCGTTGGCCGCCGTCGGCACCATCGAGATGAGCGTGTGCAGGTAGGCCGCGCCGCCGACCCGGGCGAGCTGCCCGATGCGGGTCAGCTCGGCGGAGATGGTGACGGCGTCGGCGGGCTCGCCGCGTCCGTAGAGGTTCAGGACGGCGTCGAAGATGACCTGGTGAGCCGGGCGGTAGAAGTCGGTGGGGCGGAGCACCTCGATGACGTCGGCGATGGCGTCCTTGCTCAGTAGCATGCCGCCGAGCGCCGACTGTTCGGCTGCGATGTCCTGCGGGGGTGTCCGGTCGTACTCGGTGGGTGCATGCCCACGAGGCGCCTGCGCTGAGGACGGTGACACGCGGGTGTCGTCAGCGAGAACCACTTAGCCGGGCCTTTCGATATGTAGCTGAGGCACTCAGACACGGCGCCGCAGCCAACCTGTGGGACACAGATTGGTCTACGCGCTGGGTCTGACAATTTCTCGGCTGCGTGAGCGGGGGAAGCGCCATTCGGAGGTGCGCTGTCTCGAAGAGGACGCTATGCCCCTACCGCGAGTTTGCGAAACGCTGCTGTGGATAACGGTGTGGGTGGACTGTGCGCAACTTCCAAACACGTTGTTAACAGGTTGTGGACAACACTGTGTACGCCAAGAAAGTTTTCCCACGAGCCCCCGGATTTGCTGGGCTGCGTTCTGCTCAGGGTGTGGACGAAAAATACTTCGGCGTGTTGATCGAGGCAGGCGAAAACCAGCCCAATCTCCTTAACACAGATTTTATGTCGATTTGACAAGTGTTGAATCGGGTCCAGATTCGGTGTCCGAATTCAACTGCTGTGGGGGATCATGCTGGTGCGCAATGTCGAGTCGCTCCTGCTGCGGGGCGGCGGTGGGCGACTCTCTTCAGTTGGTCGATCTCGGTGCATTTCGTCCAGATCGCCAGTCTCAGACCGGAATCGGTACCTGTCTAATCGGCTCTCAGGTCGAGCACCTGAGGCATACCCGGAGTGGTTGCGCGGTAAACCACCCCAGGGCACGCGGTGAAGGTCCTGCGCATGGGGTACGGGCGTACGCAGGGTGCAGGACATATGCGGTCGGCAGGGCTGCCTACGAAACGCGAAACGGCCCGGCGCCACTCCCATCTGGGAGCGAGCGCCGGGCCGAGTCGAGGAACTCTGTGCCGAGCGAGACTAGCCGGCGGTGACGTTCAGCGGCACCGAGGCCACGACGTCCGGGTGCAGGTCGATGGTGACGACGTGCGAGCCGACCGTCTTGATGTGACCCGGCAGGTTGATCCGCTTCTTGTCCAGCAGCGGTCCGCCAGCCTTCTTCACCGCGGCGGCGACGTCGGCCGTGGTGACCGAACCGAAGAGCTTGCCACCGTTGCCGGCGTGGGCAACCAGCGAGACCGAGAGCTTCTCCAGGTCGGACTTGATCTCCTGGGCGTGTCCGCGGTCGCGGATCTCCCGGGTGTCACGAGCCCGCTTGATCTGGACGATCTGCTTCTCGGCGCCTGAGGACCAGAGGATGGCCGCGCCGCGCGGGACGAGGAAGTTACGGCCGTAGCCGTCGGCCACCTCGACGATGTCGCCGGCGAGTCCGAGACCACTGACTTCGCGAGTGAGGATGAGCTTCATATTGTTCGTCCTCCTTAGCGCGCGGTCGAGGTGTAGGGCAGCAGGGCCATCTCGCGGGCGTTCTTGATTGCCTTGGCGATCTCGCGCTGCTGCTGGGAGCTGACGCCGGTCACCCGACGAGCGCGGATCTTGCCGCGATCGGAGATGAACTTGCGCAGCAGGGTGGTGTCCTTGTAATCGATGTAGCCGATCTTCGCCGTGACCAGCGGGTTCGACTTCTTCTTAGGCTTACGAATGGGTGGCTTTGCCATGGTGATTCTCCGTTAATTCTTGCTGGGAAGTGAGATTTAGAAGGGGGGTTCGTCCGACAGGCCGCCGGCCGGCGGTGCGGAACCCCATGGGTCGTCGGCGGGCTCGTTCGAGCGTCCGCCACCGGAGCCGAAGCCACCGGATGACCCTCCGCCGAAACCACCTTCGGATCCCCGCGACGAGCGGTTCACCTTGGCGGTCGCGTAGCGCAGCGACGGGCCGATCTCATCGACTTCGAGTTCGACGACCGTGCGCTTCTCGCCTTCCTTCGTCTCATAGGAACGCTGCTTGAGCCGACCGGTGACGACGACGCGGGTGCCGCGGGTGAGCGACTCGGCGACGTTCTCGGCGGCCTGGCGCCAGATCGAGCAGCGCAGGAACAGCGCTTCGCCGTCCTTCCACTCGTTGCTGGCCTTGTCGAGGGTGCGAGGCGTCGAAGCAACCGTGAAGTTGGCGACAGCGGCCCCGGACGGGGTGAAACGCAGCTCCGGATCGGCGGTGATGTTGCCGATTACGGTGATGACGGTTTCGCCGGCCACCCTTAGACCGCCGCAGCCTTGATCTTTGCCGGCTTCTGCGGAGTCGGACGCAGCACCTTGGTGCGGAGCACGGACTCGTTGAGGTTCAGCTGGCGGTCGAGCTCGAGCACGGAGGCCGGCTCAGCCTGCAGATCGATGACGGCGTAGATGCCCTCGGTGTGCTTGTTGATCTCGTAGGCGAAGCGGCGCTTCCCCCAGATATCAACCTTCTCGACGGTGCCACCGTCATTGCGAACGACGCTGAGGAACGTGTCCAGCGACGGGGCAACGGTGCGCTCGTCAAGGTTGGGGTCGAGAATGACCATGACTTCGTAATGGCGCGTAAGGCTTGCCATACTTCGGCCTCCTATGGGCTAGTCGGCCGCAGACGATCTGCGGCAGGAGGGTGCCCGACGTTGGATCAGACACAGGGGTCGGACGTCGGGCAAACAACCTTGACAGGGTACCCGCAGCACCGCCGATCCACGAAATCGCTGGGGTCTGCGGGTGCCTATCGCCGGATCTAGCGAAATCTAGTACCTGCGCTAGACGAGCGAATACCGTCCTAGCGGTTGGGGTGACAAGGCAGCAGGAATCAAGAAGGGCCTGACCCCGTTCGCCGCACAAACCCCCCGGAGAGCGCGTTCTGAACAGGATCAGGCCCGTCTGAGGCTGATACTGAGCCGCTAGCTGCGGCCTCGATCAGACAGTCTTGATGGCGGAGACGTCGAACTCGAGGGTGATCTTCTCGGAGACGAGCACGCCACCGGCGTCCAGCGCGGCGTTGAAGTTGATGCCGTAGTCACTGCGGTTGAGGGTGGTCTTTCCCTCGAAGCCCGCGCGCTGGTTGCCGTACGGGTCGGTGGCGACACCGTTGAACTCCCAGTCCACGGTGACGGACTTGGTGACGTCCTTGATGGTGAGGTCGCCGGTGACCTTGTACTCGGAGTCGCTGACCTTCTCGACCGAGGTGGACTTGAAGGTGATCTTCGGGAACGTCGGCGCGTCGAAGAAGTCGTTGGTGCGGAGGTGACCGTCGCGCTGCTCGCTGGCGGTGTTGACGCTCGCGACGTCGATGCTGATCTCGGCGCTTGAGGCGGCCGGGTTCTCCAGGTCGAGGTGCAGGCTGCCCTCGAACGACTCGAACTGGCCGCGGACCTTGGTCACCATCGCGTGGCGGGCGACGAAGCCGATGCGGGTGTGCGAGGCGTCGATCGTGTAGTCGCCGGTGATGGTGGGGGTGTTCACTGCGCTGGTCATTTCTTCTCCTGAGTGGTTGTTGGTGATATGTGGCGGTCGGGCAGCGGACGGAGCCTGACCGCTCGAAGGCTTTGTAGTTGATCTGTCAACAACATTACACGAGATTGATGACGTGTCAACAAGATTCGGGCTATAGTTGTCACATGACCGAACCGAGGTGGCTGAACGAAGAGGAGGCCTGTATGTGGCGATCCTTCCGGCTTATGTGGATGCGTCTCGATCAGGTCGTGGAGCAGCAGTTGAGCGCCGAGTCTGGACTCTCCGGAGCCGACTATGCACTGCTGGTGCCCCTCTCCGAGGCTACCGACGAGGGGCTCCGGGCGCGGGACCTCGCCCGCGGGGTCAGCTGGGACCGCAGTCGCCTCTCGCATCAGCTCCGCCGGATGCAGGAGCGCGGGCTGGTCGAACGGCGGGAGTGTCCCACCGACGCTCGCGGCACGATCTTCGCGCTGACGCCGGCCGGTCACGCGGCTATCGAACGGGCCGCGCCCGGACACGTCGAGATGGTGCGCGATGTCTTCGTCGACGTGATGACGCCCGAGGAGATCGCGACCCTGTCGGAGATCTCGCGGCGGGTGCTGAGCCGGATCGACGCGAAGACTCTGGCCCGCATTGAGAAGGCCCAGTGCGAGGGAGCCGGCGACTAGCGTCGCGACCTCCCGCCACCGCTTGCGTGGCGATCGATTTTCACCAGAACTTCACCAAGCGGTGAGGCCGCTTTGCGGCTACTGTGCAGCGACTTATCTCTTCACAGTAGCCCGGAGGCCTCCCATGCTCGACGACGCGAATTCGTTGAGTTCGGGCACCCAGCTGCGCAGTGAGGTCTGCGTTGTCGGTGCCGGCGTCGCCGGTATCGCCATTGCCCGGGAGCTGGCCAAGGCGGGACAGCAGGTCCTACTCGTCGAGAGCGGCGACCTGAAGCGCTCGGCGGCGACCGACGCCCTCTCGATGGGATCGAGCGCCGGCGACCGTTACGAGTTCGCTCACTACCACCGATCTCGCTTCTTCGGCGGCAGCAGTAACTGCTGGGCCGGCTACTGCCGTCCGTTGGAACCGGAGGACTTCGCGGTGCGACCGTGGATCCCCAACAGTGGGTGGCCCATTGGCTACGCCGACCTTCTCCCCTACTACCAGCGGACCCATGAGTATCTCGGCCTCGGGCCGTGGGACTACAGCTCTGAGTTCTGGGAGACGTCCATTCAGCACCCGCAGGTGCGCCGGGCCCCGCTGGACGAGACCGGCCTGCGCGACTCCTTCAACCAGTTCGCCTACGAGCCGAAGTTAGGGGTTCACCACCGCAGCGAGGTTGCCAGCAATCCTCGCGTGCAGGTGCTCCTCAATGCGAACCTCACCGAGATCGAGACGACGCCCGACGGTGGTCAGGTCACCGGCCTGGTGCTGCGCACATTGTCGGGACGGCAGGTGCGCGCGCAGGCCCGTCGCTATGTGCTGGCGACCGGGGGCATCGAGAACGCCAGGCTGCTGCTCGCCTCAGCGAGGACTCGTCCGGAGGGCATCGGCAACCGCAACGACCTCGTCGGGCGCTACTTCATGGACCACCCGCGGGTGATCGTCGGGCGGGTCAGCCTCCGCGACGGGTATCGCCACAACCTGCTCTACGACGTTAGGCATCAGAATCGATCGTCCATCGTTGCCGCCCACGGGACGTCGGTCGCCGCCGCGTTCGTGCTGAGCCCTGAAGTCCTTGCCCGCGAGGAACTTCTCTCCGCTCGCACGTCCTTCTGGACGAACCTGGTCGGCGAAGGAACGCAGGGGCAGGAGGCGCTGGCCCGCTTCTACCGCGTCCGCAGGGACACCCGAAGCGTCAGTAGGGCTGACCTGAGGGAGCTCTCGCAGATCCTTCGCTCGACGGAGGCCGCGGCCTTCGCCGGGTCGAGGCTGATTCCGACGAGCCGGCGACGGGTCCGCGAGACCCGCCTGGAGATCGTCGCCGAGCAGGCACCCGATCCGAGGAACCGGGTCACCTTGTCGGCCGTCCGGGACGCACTCGGGGTGCCGCGGGCGCACGTCGACTGGGAGGTCAGCGAGGCCGCTGAGCGAACCCTCCGGCGGACGGCCGCCCTGGTCGCTGAGGCTCTGGCCCGCGCCGGAGTCGCCGATATCGACGGGCTCGAGGAGTCCGACTGGACGCGCGCGCTGAGCGGGACGGTGCACCACGTGCATCACATGGGGACGACGAGGATGCATGAATCACCGGAACTCGGTGTGGTCGACCGCGACTGCCGGGTGCACGGAGTGCAGAACCTCTTCATCGCCGGCAGTTCGGTCTTCCCCACCGGCGGGAGCAACTTCCCGACGATGACGATCGCCGCCCTGGCGCTGCGGCTGGCCGATCACCTGGCTCGACTGGATGCTCCGGTCGTCGTCCCGGCGCCCAACGCCTGACACCAGTCGGGCCGGGGCGAAGTTCCTGTCGGTGGTGCGCAGTAGCCTCGGGTTATGAGTGAGAGCACTGCAACGAATCCGGGTGCGGCGGCCGGGCCGGCGGGCATCGGTGCGCACGTTGACTCCGTTGATCCGCTGGCCGCAGCCGCAGCCAATGGCGCTGAGGTGATCCAGTTCTTCCTGGCCGATCCGCAGGGGTGGAAGGCGCCGAAGCCGCATGAGCTGCAGGCCGAGATTCTGGCCAGCGAACTGACGGTCTACATCCACTCGCCATACGTGCTGAACCTGGCCACCACGAACAACCGCATCCGCATCCCGAGTCGCAAGATTCTGGGGCAGCACGCCGCCGGGGCGGCGGCGATCGGCGCGAAGGGGCTCATCGTGCATGGTGGCCACCTGGGCAAGGACGAGGACCCGGCGATCGGTGTCGACAACTGGCGCAAGGCGTTCGTCCAGGCCCAGGACGACAACGGCGGCTTCCCGCTGCCGATCCTGATCGAGAACACCGCCGGTGGCTCGAACGCGGTGGCCCGGCGGTTCGACCGCCTGGCCCGGCTCTGGGACGCGATCGGCGACTTCAACCCCGGGTTCTGCCTGGACACCTGCCACGCCTTCGCCGGTGGGGAGGACCTAGAGGGCATCGTCGAGCGGGTGCTGGGCATCACCGGCCGCATCGATCTGGTGCATGCGAACGACAGCCGGGACGCCTTTGACTCGGGCGCCGACCGGCACGCGAACTTCGGATCCGGGAGCATCGACCCGGCCCAGCTCGCGGCCATCGTGACGGCGGCCGGCTGCGATGTGCTGGTCGAGACCCCGGTCGAGGGTCAGTCCGAGGACATCGGGTTCTTGAAGTCGGCGCGCGAATCCGCGCTGGAGTCGTCCCGGGCCTGAGCCCGGGCCGTGGCACTGGCTTCGGCGCGAACCAGGGCCCGAGCTGCCGCCCGCTCCCGGTAGCTGCGCAGGGCGAAGCCGTCGGCCCAGTAGTCCCGGGCACCGTCGAAGACCCCGCCGCCCGGGTCGTCGAGACCGTGCCGGCGGACCACGTCGTGCTCCGGGCGCAGGATGTCCCGCACCACCAAGCCCATCAGCGCGATGAGGGCGGCGTCGCGAACCAGCACCAGCGTCATCAGCGGGCCGTAGTCGATGCCCTTGTTGTTCGTCCCCATCAGCCAGAGCAGGAAGCTGATCCAGACCGCGATCTCGCTGAACTGCCAGAGCAGCGCGGCCCGCCAGCGCGGCCGGGCCAGTGCCAGCAGGGGCAGCAACCAGAGCGAGTACTGCCGGCTCCAGATCTTCGAGGTGAGCAGGAAGATCGCGACGGCCAGGAAGGCCAGCTGGGCCACCCGCGGCTTCCGCGGTGCGAGCAGGCCGACGGCGGCGACGGCGGCCAGACCCAACAGCACGACGACCGCAACGAGCAGCCCCGGCGGCTTCCAATCCTGATAGGACGGATCGAAGCCGGCCGTGATGGCGTGATGAATGATGTACCAGAGCGTGTCCGCCTCGGTGGAGCGCTCCATGTTGAAGTCGAAGAACCCGCGCCACCCGGTGTTGTAGGCGATGGCGATCGGCAGGTTCACAACGAGCCAGGCGGCGGCCGCGGCGCCGGTGGCCCAGGCGGCCGGCCGGTAGCGACGAGTGCGGATGGCCAGCACAACAATGGGCAACAGCAGCAGTACCGGGTAGAGCTTGGCCGCGGTGCCGAGGCCGATGAGCACGCCGGCCAGTGCCGGTTGTCGCCGCGACCAGGCCCAGAGGGCGCAGCTGGCGAAGGTGATTGCCAGCAGGTCCCAGTTGGTGAAGGCATGGAAGACGAGCAGTGGGCTGAGTGCGAAGATCGCTGCATCGTAGGGTCTCCGCCCCGCGGCCTGGGCCGTCGCGGCCACGGCGAGCAGGGCACAGGCGGTGAGCAGCAGCGCGGTTAGCAGGCCGAAGAGCGAACTCTCCGCGTTGTTCGGCACGATGTTGTGCACGGCGTAGGTCAGTAGCGCGGTGACATACATGAAGGCGCCGGTGAGGACCGGGTATTCGTTCACCTGATCGCGGTAGGGCACGGCGTGCACGTCGAATCGCTCGGTGCTCCACAGCGGGATGACGTCGCTGTAGCAGGCGTGCGTGTACTGGAGGTTGCTCGTCCAGTTGCCGCTCGCGCAGGGTGATTTCTGGACGAAGCCCAGTACCAGCGTGATCGAGGCCAGCAGCAGCAGCACCCGGATCGGCGACCACCAACCGGAGTTCCCGGCGTGCCGGCCCCAGGGGCCACCGATCGCGCCGCTGGCCTTGGCCACCGTGGCGTCGATCCAACTGGGAAGTGGCTCAACCGCCGCAGAAGCTTCGTCCGGCTCGGTGGTATCGATCGCTCCGGCTGCCTCACCCAGTTCGGAGAGCTCCGGCGTCGTCTCTCCAGCCGGCGTCGTCTCTCCAGTCAGCCTCGTCTCTCCGGCCCGCGAGGTGTCACCGGCGGCAGGGATCGTCACCTTCGCATCGTCCCACGAGGAGCTGGGGTGGCGGCGCAGCAGCTAGTACTTGGTCAGCCGGTCGGCTACCCGCCGGCGCCCACGGTCTGCTGAGCGCCGGTCGGCCCGGCCGGGGTGGGCGTCGGCTGCGGCGTCGGCTTCGGGGTGGCGGCCGGCTTGGGCGTCGGGGTCACTACCGGCTCCTGGGTCGGGACCGGCGTCGGGGTCGCCCGGGTGGCCGGGGTCGGCGTCGGCGAGACGCTCGGGGTGGTCGACGGGGCCGGAGTGGGCGTCGGGGTGCTGGCCGGGATCGCGCCCGACTCGCTGATCTGCTGCGTGCTAGCCAGCGGGAGTTTCGGCTTCCCCTGCAGGTAGGTGTCCATGAAGGCCTTCCAGGTCTTCCCCGGAAGGTCGGAGCCGTACTCGGGGTTGCCCGCCGAGTTGTAGATCGACCCGCTGTCCCCACTCCCGACCCAGACCGCGGCGCTGACCTGCGGCGTGTAGCCGACGGTCCAGGCGTCCGAGTTGTCCAGACCCTTGACGCCCCTGTTGTTCCCCTCGGTGCCGGTCTTGGCCGCCGACGGGCGCCCGTCCGAGAGTGCGAACCCGCTGTAGGAGGCGATCGGCTCCAGCGTCATCGTCACGTCGTTGGCGACCTTGGAATCGACGGCCTGGGTGGCGTTGCTGCTGTGCTTGTAGAGCGTGTTGCCGGCCAGATCGGTGACGCTGGTGACGAAGTACGGCGAGTTGGCCTTGCCGCCGCCGGCCAGTGTCGCGTAACTGGCCGCCATGTCGATCGGGCGGACCGGGTAGTCGCCGATGCCGATGCCGAAGTTCGTCGTCCCGTTCGGATCCTGCAGCGTGTTCGTGCTGCCCACGGTGCGGGCCACACCGAGGTTGTGCGCCGTCTCGGCGACCTTGTCCGGGCCGATGTTGTTCGCCATCAGGTCGAAAGTGGTGTTCAGCGAGTACTTCATCGCGGTGGCCACCGGGATCTGCGGGCTGCTCTTGTACTGGTCGCTCGGGTCGTTCTTAATAGTGACGCCCGCGCCCGGGATCACCACCTTGTAACTGCCGTTGACGATGGAGTTGATCGCCACCGGTGGGGTGGCGGTGCCGGCCAGCGTCTGCGAGAGCTGAGTCGCCAGCACGATCGGTTTGAACGTCGAGCCCGGCGGGCGCAGCCCCTGGCCGGCCCAGTCGTAGCTGTCCTGGGCGCCGGCGTAGTCGGTGCCGTTCGGACCGCCGTAGTAGGCCAGTACTCCGCCGTTGGCGGGATTAATGGCGACGAGGGCGTTCTTCATGTTCTTCTGCTTGGCGGTCAGGTGGCTGAACGTCGTGTTGATCGCCTTGACGGCCGCGGCCTGCGCGTTCTTGTCGATCGTCGTCTTGATGACCAGCCCACCGGCCTGGACCTGCTCGGCGCTGAGACCGTGGGCCTCGACCTCCTCGGTGACGGCCTGAGCGATGAGGGCATTCGGGCCGCTGAACGTCTTGTCCGACGGGGGCACGGTGGCCGGGAACTTGGTGGCCGCCGCGGTCTGCGTGTCGAGGTGTTTGGTCTCGACGAGGCCTTCGATGACGTAGTCCCAGCGGGCCTTGGACTCGGTCGGATTGTTGGCCGGGTCGTAGTACGTCGGGGCCCGGAGGACGGCCGCGAGGAGCGCGCTCTGGGCGACATTGAGATTCGCCGCCGTCGTGTTGAAGTAGGCCTTCGCCGCGGCCTCGACGCCCCAGGCGCCCCGGCCGAAGTAGACGGTGTTCAGGTAGTACTCGAGGATCTCGTCCTTGGTGTAGTTACGGGCCAGCTTCACCGAGATCGCGATCTCGCGCAGCTTGCGGCTCAGCGTCCGGTCGCTGTTGAGGTAGGCGTTCTTGACGTACTGCTGGGTCAGTCCGGAGCCGCCCTGGGTGTCGCCACCCTTGATGTCGTTGAGCACCGCGCGCCCGATTCCGCTGATCGAGACGCCCGGTTCGCTGTAGAAGTTGCGATCCTCAGCCGCGATGACGGCCCACTGGACGTTCTTCGAGACCTGGTCGAGCGTCACCAGCGTCCGGTTGGTGCCGGACTGGGCGAGGACCGAGCCGTCGGAGTACTCGATAGTCACCAGTTGGTTGTTGATGCTCTCCTGGCGGGGGACGTCGCTGAGGCGGTACACCGCGAAGGCAGAGACGACCATCAGCAGCGCCAGGCCGGCCAGCATCCAGGTGCCGACGACGCCGAACCGACGCCCGATTCGGCGAGGGCGGGACATCGCGGCGATACGTCGGCGGTTGCGCAGCCGGCGATTGGCCCAGGCATCAGGGAGGTACTTGTCGAAGAAGCGCGGTTTGGGGGTCTTCGCGCTCGTGGTTCGGGTGGTCGGGCCGAAGTCAGCGTTTGGGTGGCCACCGTTGGTGCCGCCGGCCGGTCGCTGTGTCGGCCCCTCGTGATCACTCATCGCGTAGCGACGCTACCGAGGCCAACCTGAGAGCCGCCAATCCCTCTTGGCGCTCTCTTGGGCCAGCGATCGGGGTGCAGGCCCGCAGACTCAGGTGCGGAGTGCGGCCAGCAGGGTCGAGATGGTCACCCCGGCGCGCCCCTGCTGCACCATCGAGCCCGACATGTACATGACGCCGGTGAGCCCGTCGGCCTTGGCCCGTTTCACCGAGAGGGTCAGCGCGGCGGGGCCGCCCCCGCCGGTGTTCTCCCCGGCGACCGGAAGGCCGTACTCCTTGGCGAGGGAGGCCAGGTAGTCGATGGGAGTCACCTGCTGAATGGTCGTCCCCTGGGCCGGAGCGTCCAGCCACGTGCAGTAGACCGTGCCGTTGATGTGGGCCGCCGCGATGGCGGCGACCTGGGCCGGCCAGTCCAGGCCGGAGCTGATCATCCCGTTGATCTCGGCGTTGGTCGTGCCGCGGTCCCCGGCGGCGATGGCGGCCTCGGTCATACCGGGGCGCAGGCCCCACGACGGGAAGAGGACCTCCTGGTTCGTCGTGCCGAAGGCGGCGGCGACGGTCTTCATCAGCCAGGTCTGGTAGCCGGTGAGACTGCTGTAGTAATACGCGAGCGAGGCCTGCGCCTGCTGCATCTGCTGCGGCGCTTCGGTTGAGGCCGTCCCGGCCCCGGTCGCGGGTCGCCAATCCGGGTACGGCGCCTGGGCCCGGGCCGCCGGGTCGTAGTCCCAGAGCAGGTTGGAGTGGCCGTTGTAGGTGGCCGGTGGGTAGCGCAGTTCGCCGGAGAGGAGGCCGCCGACTCGGATGGAGGCGAAGTTCTTGGCGCCGAGTGCGGCCGCGACCCGGGCGATGTACTGGCCCTGAGCGGCCCGGACGGCGACGTTGAAGACGGCGTTGGGGACGTCCTGGGAGAGCGGGCCGTGCCAGCTGTCTCCGTACTGGTCGACGAAGCGCGTCGCCCCGGCCAGGCCGAAGACCCACGATGGCGGGTACTGCAGGCCCAGGTCGAGGATGACGTGGTAGCCCGCCTGCTGCAGCGTCTTCAGGCGGCTGGCGACCAGTCCGAGCTCGTAAGAGCTGAAGACCCCGGACTGGGGCTCGATGTTGTCCCAACCCAGCCCAAGGGTCATCCGGGTCACGCTGCCGTGGGCCAGCGACGTCACCTGGTCGTCGGTCGGAGCGAGGAGCCCGTACCAGGGCGTCGTCGTAGTGGTAGTCGGTGTCGTAACGGCTTTCGGTGTCGGTGCGGGAGTCGCGATGGCTGTCGTGGTCGGGGAGGTGAGGGCTGAGGCTGCCGTGTGTGCGGAGCCGACGGCGAGCGCCGCGACCGCGAGGAGCGCCGAGCAGGCGAGGACGACCCCGGTGCGAGCGAGGTCGTGAGAAAGAGGGCACCGCGATCGGACCGGCGATCGAGGCTGCGATCGGGGGAGCATGGGAGCCCTTCTGGTGCAATTTCAACCCAGCGACATCCCCGATTTTCAAATGTATGACCGTGCGGTACCGCGAGCAACTCGAACGTCATCGCCGCAGTTCTCATTTGCCGCAGTTGTCATTGCTGCGGCGTCATCTCCGCAGTGGTCAGCGCCCTCCCCGCGACGCGGAGAGTGCGTTGAGGTACGCCCGCTCCTGGTCGATCGCGATCGCGTCCCAGTCGAATTGACGGGCAAAGTGACGTCCGCGTGCGCCCATCGCCGTCACCCGGTCGGAGTCGCCGTAGAGCGACAGCAGTTCGGTGGCGAAGCGTTCGACGTCGAACGCCGGGACGAGGACTCCGCAGTCAGAGGGTACGACGGCCCGCAGGCAGGGAATGTCGAAGGAAATGACCGGAGTTCCGCTGGCCAGCGCCTCGACGGCGACGATGCCGAACGTCTCGAAGCGGGATGGCATCGCCACCACCCGCGCCTCCCCGAGCAGTCGGTGCTTGGCCGGGCCGTCGACCCGTCCGACGAAGTCCACCCGGTCGGCGATCGACAGTGACTGGGCCAGCGCCTGCAGACGTCCCTGATCGGGGCCGACGCCGGCGATAACCAGGCGCCCGCTGATCCGGTCGGCGATCAGGGCGTACGCCTCCAGCAGCAGATCGATGCCCTTCTGGGCGATCTCGAGGCGGCCCATGAAGACGACATCTGCACCGGTGGCGTATTCGGAGGCGAAGATGTCCCGATCAACCCCGTTCGCGATGACGTCCACGTGAGCCTTCGGCCGTGAATCGAGGATCTTCGTGCGCATGTCCTCGGAGACGGTGACGAACCGGTCGTAGCAGCGCAGGCCCAGCCATTCGAAGATGAAGAAGGGCAGCTTGTACTGCCTGGACTTCTCGCGGGCGTTGAGCCACTGGACGAGCGCCAGGGTGGGGCGACGGGTCCAGAGCGGCATCAGGATGCTCGACAGTGGCGCAGCAAACTCCTCCACCACGAGATCGGCCTGGTACTTGCGAGCCGCGAACGGCAGCACGGCGAAGTAGCTCATCAGGCTGGGGAAGTAGCCGAGCGGAAGCCCGATCGGCACGTACCGGACGCCGTCCTCGACGCGCTCGACCGCCCCGACGTAGTTCGTCGTGAGGACCGTGATGACGTGCCGGTCGGCCAGGCGCCGGTTGACCTCGCGGTTGCGTAGCGAGCCGCCGCCACTGCCTTCACGACGGTGGTCCTCGAAGCCGAGGTGCAGGATCTGCATCGCGCTGCCTTCTTCGGGTTGCTGGGGATCGTGCTGCGGATTCCGATTCGGTGCGTCACGGGATGCTGTGCCCGAACCCGCTCGGAAGAAAGTTCGGTAGCCCTGCACACCGAGCACCAGGCCGCTGAGCACGATCCAGACCGGTGGGCTGAGGCGCCCAACGCTGAGCGTGGTGGCCAGAACCGTGGCCGGGATCCAGAACCCGCGCAACGGTAGCAGCGCCACCCCCCAGCGGCGGTGAGAGTCGATCGCCAACAGCAGCACACTGGCCGCCGCCCCGAGCAGGGCGCCGATCGCGACGCCGATGAGTCCGCCCCAATGCCACCCCAGCGGGACGGCGATCAGCGACACCAACAGGCCGGCCGACTGCCGGGCCAGTGCCGGTCGATAAACGGCCTGCGCCTGATAGAAGGTGGAGACCAACTCGACCAGGCCGATCAAGAACCCGGAGGCGGCCGTCCACGGCAGCACGCTGGAGACCCGGTCGAAACCGGCCGGAAAGATCAGCGCGACGACACCGGCCGGGAGGGTGGCAACGACGCAGGCGAACGGCACTGCGATGCGCAGGTACAGCCTCACCGAGACGCCAAGGAGGTCGCCGTCGGTGAGGCCACGCCGGGCGATGAGCGGGAAGGCGACGATCGCGATCGCGCCCCCTAGGAAGAGTGGGATCCGGGAGAGGATCATGCTGGCCTGGTAGCTGGCGGCAGCGCCGGCCGGGACCGGGAGAACGGCGACCAGAACGACATCCACCGAGGCCAGCACCGAGACGAGACCTTGGATGGAGGCCACCCCGAAGACGTCCCGCCAGACGCCGAGACCGGTGATCGACCAGGAGCGCAGGATCGGGCCGATCTCCGAACGCATCAGCACGAACCCGGTGACGACGACGGCCGCCGAGCCGATCCCGAAGCCGCCGAGCGCGCCGGCGGCACCGGCACCGGCCGCAATGAGTGAGAGGCCGGAGGCGACTTTGACCGCCGGTTCCAGCACCTTCGTCGTCGCCAGCACCCCGAACCGGCGAGTGCCCTGAAGCCAACCTCCGGCGGTGGAGGCGACGAAGATCGAGAAGGCGCTGACGGCCAGCACCAGCGAGGTGGTGGAGTCGGCGAAGGTCCGCCCGATGAGGTACAGGACGAGCCCGGCGATCAGACCCTGCACGGAGTTGATCACCAGTGCGAACTTGATGATCTGCTGACGGCCACCCCGATCGAGTGACGTCGAAGCCAGTTGCTTGGCCAGAATCCACGGGATGGAGGAGACGGCGATCGTCCCCGCCGTCAGCAGGAGCGCCTGACCGGCCGCGAAGGTGGCGTACTGCGCCGGTTCGAGCAGGCGGGTCAGGGCGATCGAGTAGCCGTAGTTGATGGCGCCGACGGCGAAGGTCGAGAGGGTGAGCCAGCGGGCGCCGACGGCCAACGCGGCCGGTGAATCCGACGTCATCTCAGCCGCCTTCGCCGGTGAGCCGGCGCACGTCGAAGAGGATGAGGTCGCCGTCGCTTCGGGAGTGGGCGGTGAAGACCGGATCGGCGTTCTCCTGCAGGTACTTCAAGAACGCCGGGCTCCCCTCGCCGTAGCCCTGACGGACGAGTTCGGTGTTGAGCAGGATGAAGTCGGCCTGGTTCTGTTTGAGGGCCTCGATGGTTGACCAGCGGCCGATGACGACGTCCTTCAGCAGGAACTGGGCCGAGTACTCGGTCACCGACACCCGACTGCCGGCAGCGACGTGGCTGGGTTCCCACTGGAAGAACTGGGCGTAGAGGTTGTTGTCGCTGGAGTGGATGCGCGTCCAGGCGGCTGCGTCGAAGAGGAGCAGCGCAGCCAGTGCCGACACCCACAGAATGCGGGCTCTCCTGGTCAGTCGGCTACTGCCTCCCGGACGGTGGACGACGGCGGCGAGGGAGAGTACGCACGGCACCAGGGTGATGTAGTACATCTGCTCCTCGAGGGAGCCGATGGCCATCGCGTACGTCAGGTACCCGCAGGCGGCGACCGCCCAGACACAGATGAGGGACCGCGCGGAGTCGCCGGTCGTGACCGGCGCTCGCCGCTCCCAGAGTCGCAGACGCCACAGCAGCAGCAGGGCCGCGACGCCGCCGCAGAGCAGCAGCAGGTAAGTGCCGCCGAGGTCGCCCAGATTGGCGAAGAGCCGGTCCGTCAATGAAACATGGGTGGTCGCCGCGTTGAAGCCGGTTGTCTGCTTCGTCCCGACCAGGCGTGAGAGCCCGCTGGTATGAGCGCTCCACCAGGGGGTGAAGCCGGTGGTCAGCCAGATCGCCAGCGTGGAGACCGCATAGATCGCGGCCCCGATGCCCAGGACCGCGGCGGGTACGCGCCGCGGCCCGGCGGCCCGGGTGAAGGTCGCCAGCAGAAGGGTGGCTGCCAGGACGAGGCCGAACGTCTCCTTGCTGCAGAAGGCGGCCCCGCTGCTCACCCCGGCCAGCAGCGTGAACCATTGTGACGACCGCGGTGTCGTGGCTTGGTGGCGGCAGGCCAGCAGCAGCACGGTGAGGGCGACGAAGAACTGAGCCTCGGCCTCCAGCATCACCCGGCTATCAAAGGAGATCTGAAACGGATCGAAGGCGATGACGGCGGCGACCGCTAGCGGCAGCAGACGTGAGGAGGTGAGGCGCCGGGCAAGCAGGAAGCAGATCACGACGGTCAACGATCCGAAGACGACCGAGACCGGACGCAGCGCGAGGATGGCGTTCGTCGGTGTCCCGTGAACTCCGAAGAGGCGAATCACGCCGCCGAGCGTGAGGAAGACCAACGGCGGGTGCAGGTCGAAGGGGGCGCCGTAGGAGGTCACCCCATGACCGGAGGCGACGTTGGTGGCGATGTCGGAGTAGGTGACCTCGTCGATGAAGAGGTTGTAGGCGCTTTTGAGATGAAGCAGTCGCAGCACCAGGGCGACGAGGAAGATCGGCGCCGCCCAGCTCAGCGGAGCGCGCGATCCACTTGATCTATCGGATGATTCAGTGGGCGCGCTGAACTTGAGGTCGGCTGGTCGAAGGTCAGTCACGATCGGCGGAGGCTACTTCCGGCGCGGCGGGGAGTTGCTCCATGAAGTCCGGTCCACGGGCGACCCGGATGGAGATCTCGGGTCGTTCGTCGCTCGACGGCAGCCCGATGCGAGTGAGAATAGCCGGAACACTAAGGGTGTCCGCCCCGCCGAGGAAGAGCGCGACACCGTCGGCGCTGCTGGTGACGCGGTCCTCGTGGCGCAGCACCGGCACCCAGCCGTTCGGGATGCACTCTCGCGGGACGTGGACGACGACACCCAGGTCGCTCCAGCGCCGCCGGTCGTGGCGTCCACGTGCGAGGCGGGCAGCCTCGGCCCGCAGGGCGTGGTCGACCTTCTCGCCCATCTGCTCCCAGGTGAAGTTGGCCGCCCAGGAGCGGCAGGTGTGCTCGATCGCGCTCTTCGCATTCTCGTCGCGTAGCTCGTCCAGGGCCTTGTCGACGGCGTCGGCCAGCGAGCTCCCCTCGACGGCCAGCCAGCCGGTGGCGCCGTCGCGAATGGAGTCGCGCAGCCCCGGGCGGTCGAAGGCGAGCACGGGCGTGCCGAGGGCGTTCGACTCGATCACCGACAGGCCCCACCCCTCGCCGGAGGATGCGTTGATGCAGAGCCACGAGGTGGAGAGGAGGTCGTCGCGGGTCCGGTTCGGGCAGTCGGGGTGGAAGGTGACCGATTCGTGCAGCCCGAGGCGCTCTACGTCCGCGCGGAGCGCGTCGAGTTCCGGGCCGCCCCCGACGACGTTCAACCGCAGCCGGGGGTGCCGCTGCAACAGTTCGGGCATGGCCGCGATGACCAGGTTCGTGCGCTTGTGCGGGACGAGGCGGCCGACCGTGACGATCGAGGGCGCGTCGGTTCGGCGACGCACCGCGGCGACAGGAGCCGGCCGCGAACCCGGCGGAATCACCCGCATCTCGCCCTTCAACGCCAGTTGCTTGCGAGCCAGGTGCCGGGTCGACGGCGAGACTGTGATGATCGAACGGCGGCGGTAGACCAGACGGGAGCCGGCCGACTCCAGCCAGCGCCCCAGTGCGGCGACTGGGGCTGGGAAGTACTGGCCGAACTGCTCCTGGTGCACGTGGTGCAGCAGCAGCAGGATCGGGGTGCGCCGCGGCAGCGCGAGGGGTGTGAAGAACGGTATGCCGTTCTGCGAGTCGATGACCGCCGAGATGCGTCGTCGATTGCGCAGCAGCCAGAGCAGCGCGGCGGCGTAGACGGTGAACTGCCCGCCGCTACGGCGGATGGCGTAGCCGTTGACGCGCTCGAACTTGGGCTGCCCGGCCACGTGGGCCGTCAGCAGCAGGACGTCTCGCCCCTGTCTGGCGAAGTACTCCGCGAGTTCCTCGCAGACCACCTCGGCCCCGCCGGACTGCGGGTGCTTCAGGTCGCGCCAGTTGGTGATGACGAGTAGCCGGTTCTCGGGTGCGCCGCGGCCTGGATTCGGTCGGGTGGCGCGGTCACCGGTTGGCATAGTTGTGCGACTTTCTCAGCATGCGCCGCACCAGGAAGACGTCCTGAAAGGCCCGTACCCCATCGGAGACGACGTTGAAGGTGGAGGCTTCGTCGTTCGACCACCGGATCGGCAGCTCGTGGACGTCCGTGTCACGGCGGAGCAGGCGGGCGATGAGCTCCACGTCGAAGGCGAACCCCTCCATCTGCATCTGGGAGAAGATCTCCCGTCCGAGGTCGCCGCGCATCAGCTTGAGGCCGCACTGGGTGTCGGTGAGGCCCCCGACCAGCGAGGCTGACGCCCGGTTGAAGACCCGGCTGCCCACGCGGCGGACGAATGGCTGGGGGACCTCGTAGCCGGCGCCGGCGCAGCGCCGCGAGCCGATGACGACCGCGGCGCCCGCCTCCAACCGGGTGAGCGCGTCTGGAATCGATCCGACCGGCGTGGAGAGGTCAGCATCGCAGTAGCCGACGTAGCGGGCGGTGCTCTGCAGGATGCCGGCCCGGACGGCGGCGCCCTTGCCGCGGGTGCGGCAGCTCATCACTCGTACCGGAGTCGCGAGGTGCAGTCGGTCGAGAGCCGCCGCCGTGGCGTCCACGCTGCCGTTGTCGACCACCGTTATCCGGGAGGCGAAACCGGAGGTCTCCAGCTGCTGCGATATCGCCGCTACCGTCTTTCCAATTCGCTGTGCTTCGTTCAATGCGGGAATGATGAGATCGAGGTCATAGGCCCGCCGCCGATATTGGCAAGAGGCGGCGAGGGCATACCTGGGTCGGCGCGCCGCGGACGATCGATCCGGGATAGCGAGGCTGAATTCGGCGTCCTCGATGTGGAGTGCTGAACCCTCTTCCAGAAGTGCTTCTGGCATAGCGAATCGATCCCCCTAGATAGCCGCAATTGTCTCTGCTGAATGCCATCTCGTTGATCGGGCGAGTGGCGAACCCCGACGCGTTCAGCCGAAGAATACATGCGAAAAGGGCGTCGAATGACGCTCTCAACTATCCGCGACACCACCTTGCCGGACGAA
This sequence comes from Frankineae bacterium MT45, assembly GCA_900100325.1. NCBI lineage: Bacteria > Bacillati > Actinomycetota > Actinomycetes > Frankiales > Frankineae bacterium MT45. The sequence goes on along the minus strand of LT629697.1, from coordinate 189,188 downwards.
GGCTGGTGCCCGATTTGACGGCATTCTCTGGGTGATTCTTCACCGTGCGGTGAACAGGAGGGACCGGCAGGTTGCCGTGAGGTTTACGACTTACGAATTGCAGTAGTCAGGTATTCCTGTCAATCGGAAATTCGTTGACTGTTCGTTACCGACTGGAAAGCTTGTGATCGTGGGCTCACTTTCCCGCATGAATGATCTCGCACTTTCGACCGTCGTTTGGACGTAGTTCTTGCTGTTACGCTCTCGACCGTATCCAGACTTCGGGGGGTCAGGTCTCATCGTGTTATCCATGTCCGGCGGGCCGCGTGCGCGTTTCGCTCGCCTGCCTCGTTGCCGGCAATGATATGAACGTCACGGGGCCAGCTACTGAAATCGTCACGGCCATTGCCGCGCTCGCGGAACTCGATCTGATGGCGGCCAGTCAACCGGTCGGCGGCCGCGGGAGGACCGGCAGTCAGATTGAGGGAATGCACCTGATTGTGGCGTCGGCGCACCTTGATGATGCGTTCCTCTCCTGCGCCGCGCTGATGCGGGAGCTGCGCCGGGTGATGCCGGTATCCGTCGTCACACTCTTCTCTGAAGGTGGCGACCTCTCCACGCTCTCCGGTCGTCAATTCGCCAGACAATGCGCCTTCTCTGACGTCGGCACTCTCTACGAGGCCCGACGGGCCGAGGACATCGCCGCGGCACGTTCGCTCGGGGTGGAGGCAGCGCACCTGAACCTGGTCGAGGCGCTGTACCGCCGCAAGCCCGTCCCGGCCAACCGGGCGCTGGGCCTGCTATCGACCGTCGTACCCGAGTTTGCTGCCGTCTACCCGACCTACCGGTGGCACGTCAGCGCCGGCAAGGTCTCCGGCGCTGACGACTCCACGCTCCGAGTCGCCGCCGAAGCCCTGCGCCGCTACCGCACGCCGGGGCGGGTGGTTGTTCTCTGTCCGCTCGGCATCGGCGGCCACGTCGACCACGTCCTGACGCGCCGGGCGGTGGAGGCTGCCTTCGCGGCCGAGGAGATCGTCTACTACGCCGATCAGCCCTATGCGCTACACGGTGGCGCCGAAGATCGGACGCCACCCCATGTGAACGCCATCGAATTCCGGGGAGATCAGGCGCTGAAGGCGGAGGCGCTGCGCAGTTACGGTACCCAGGTCGCAGCCCTATTTCCCCAGGGAATTCCGGAACTTCCGGAGCTCTACTTGGCTGCGGCGCCGTGATGGGAGTGCCGCAGTGAGGAGGCGGCGACGGCCGCTGCGGGCGCGGCCGCGGGTTATTCTCTCGATCTTTGACCACGAGCAGAATCCGTACTACGCCGGAGGCGGCCCGACCGTCATCAGGAGGATCGCCGCCGAACTCGCGTCCGACTACGACGTAACCGTCGTGACCGCAGGGAACCGGCGCCGGGTCGAGGTCCGCGACGGCATCGCCTACCACTTCCTGCCGGTGCTGTGGAGTGGGCCGCGCGCGGGCCAGTTGCTCTGGGCGCTGGCGCTCCCATTCGTCGCGATCTTCAGCGACTTCGACCTCTGGGTCGAGAGCTTCACGCCGCCGGTCTCGTCGAACTGCCTCCCGCTGGTTACCCGCCGTCCCGTCCTCGGCGTGGCCCAGGCTCTCTCCGGCCGAGCCATGGCCCAGCGTTACCGGACCAGCCTGCCGGTGAAGATCGAGCGCCGACTACTGACGACCTACCGCCACATCGTCGTGCTGAACGAGTCGGACGAGGCGCAGGTGCGACTGGCGAGCCCGAAGACCGGTGTCCACCTGATCCGCAACACCGTCGAGGTGCCGCGTGAATTGCCGGTACGCGGAACGCAGCTCCACCCGTACGGGCTCTTCCTCGGCCGGATCGATGTCTACCAGAAGGGCATCGATCTGCTCTTCGAGTCGTATCAGTTAGCTGGGGATGCCGCGTTTCCCCTGGTTATTGCCGGAGCTGGCGCCGCTTCGGAGAACCGCAAGCTTGAGCGCCTCCTCGCCAATGGGCCGCTCGGCATCCGGTGGGTGGGGCGGGTGGCGGGCGATGAGAAGGCGTCGCTGCTGCGCAACGCGGCCTACCTCGTCGTCTCCTCCCGTGAGGAGAGCTTCTGCCTGGCGGCGCTGGAGGCCATGTCCTACGGCGTACCGGTGATCCACTTCGACCTTCCGCAGCTGGCCTGGATTCCGAAGGGCTGCGGAATACGAGTCCCCAGCTTCGACGTCGAGGCTATGGCCGACTCCCTCAAGCAGCTCTCCGGCAGCGCCGTGCTGCGGGAGGAGTTGGGCGCCGAGGCCCGAGCCTTCGCCGTCGAGAGCAGCCGCGGCACAAGCGGCGCCTACCGACGGCTGGTGGCCGGCCTCCTCGCCGAGCCAAACACCGAGCGCCGCGAGTCGGCGGCGCGACCAGCACCGGTACGCCGGTGGAGCAGATAACCCCGGAAAGGGACGAACAGTGGGCATCAAGTCGCGAATCACGAGTGGCCGGAGTCAGCGTCGCTCAGAGCGAGCCGCTCCCGAAAACTTCGGGGACCTCCAGTCGCAGTTGGCCTACGTCCTTCGCGGACGAGCTCGTGGTGGCGTGCGGAGTATCGCGATCATCGGGAACTACGGCAACGGCAACACCGGCGACGAGGCGATCCTGGCCGGCATCGCCGAGCTGCTGCCGGCCGGGACCCCGCTCCGGGTCCTGGCCAAGGAAGCCGCGCGAGTACCACCCCTCCAGCAGGTTGAGCGGGCGCTCGTCGTGGACCGGCAGTCGAAAGCGGGCATAAAGGCGCTCCTAACGTCGGACGTGGTGGCGATCGGCGGTGGCGGGATGTTCGGCTCCGGCATGCCGCGACTGCTCCATGCGCTGCCGGTCGTCGGTCTGCTCTTGAACTGCGTCGGGCGTGACGTGATCTTCGTGTCCCTCGGCGCGTACCCGGACATGCCGAAGTTGAGCGGCCGCGTGCTGCAGTCGCTGGCCTCGCGATCGGCGGCCGTCACCGTTCGCGATCCGATCACGGCCGAGTTCCTGCAGCGCAGAGACACCCGACGGACGAACGGGCTGATCATCGTGGCCGACCCCGCCATCGCGCTCTCCCCGGCCACCCCGGCGCAGCTGCGCCGGGCGCTCGGCGACGGGTGGGGCCGCGATCCTCTCCGGCTGGTGCTCTCGCTGAAGCCGTCACCCAGCGATGGTGAGAACCGGGCGCAGGTCGAGTGGGCGGCGGCGGTGCTCCGGGACTGGCTGCGCCGGCCGGGCACGTCGGCCTGCCTGCTCTCGCTCTCGTCGCAGGGTGACTTCGGGCTGGGTGATTCGATCACCGACAGCACGTTGGCTGAGCAGGTCCGCGACCTGAGCGGCGCCGGTGGGGCCGTGCCGATCATCGGACCGGATCTGCCACCCCGGGTCGCGAAGGGCGTCATCGCCACCTCGGGCGGTGTGGTCGGGGCCCGCCTGCACGCGCTGATCTTCGCGCAAGCCGTGCAGGTGCCGGCCTTCGGCATCATCTTCGAGTTGAAGACCCGCCAGTACGCCGCCGAGATCGGCGTCGGGACCTGCGAACTGCCCGATCAGGAGACGGCCGCCATCACGGCCTGGCTCGACGACGTCTACTCCGCCGCAGTGGCTACTAGCCCCGCTGAGCTCAGCGCCGGCCCCGTCAATCGCGAGGCCGGCGCCGCTACCGTGTGAGCGGCTAGCTCGTCAGGAGACGGGCTCGGGCGCAGGCTCCGGCGTCGGTTCGGGCGTCGGAGCCGCCGCCGGTGGGGCCGGCGGTGCGGTGAGGGACTGCTGCAGGATCTGCGCGACGTCGAGCACCTGCACGTCGTCACGCGCATCGCCGTCGGCCTTCTTGGCGGTGACGGCGTCCGAGAGCATGACCATGCAGAACGGGCAGGCGGTTGAGATCAGGTCGGGGTCGAGGCCGAGGGCCTCCTCGGTGCGCTCCACGTTGACGCGCTTGCCGATCTTCTCCTCCATCCAGAAGCGTGCTCCACCGGCACCACAGCAGAAGCCGCGGTCCTTGCAGCGGTGCATCTCCTCGGACTTCAGCGACGGGATCGCGCCCAGGACGTCACGCGGCGGCGTGTAGACCTTGTTGTGCCGGCCGAGGTAGCAGGGGTCGTGGTAGGTGACCTTCTTGTCGACCGGCTCCACCGGCGTCAGCCGACCCTCGTCGACCAGCTTGGCCAGCAGCTGGGTGTGGTGGACGACCTCGTAGTTTCCGCCGATCTGCGGGTACTCGTTGGCGATCGTGTTGAAGCAGTGCGGGCAGGTGGCGACGATCTTCAGCGGCTCGGCGCGGGTGATCGAGTTGAGCACCTCGACGTTCTGCTGGCCGAGCTGCTGGAAGAGGAACTCGTTACCCAGACGGCGGGCCGAGTCACCGGTGCAGGTCTCCTCCTTGCCGAGTACAGCGAACTCGACGCCGGCGACATTGAGCAGTTCGGCGAACGCCTTGGTGACCTTCTTGGATCGGTCTTCCAGGGAGCCGGCGCAGCCGACCCAGAAGAGGTACTCGATCTCCGGGCCGAGCTTCTCGCCCGGGTTCGCCCGCTTCACCTCGAAGTCGAGCTCCTTGATCCAGTCTTCGCGCATCTTCGGGGCCAGGCCCCACGGGTTGCCCTTGCTCTCCAGCTTGCGCAGCATGACGCCGGCCTCGGACGGGAAGGCCGACTCGATCAGCACCTGGTAGCGGCGCATGTCGACGATGTGGTCGATGTGCTCGATGTCCACCGGGCACTGCTCGACGCAGGCGCCGCAGGTGGTGCAGGACCAGAGGACGTCCGGGTCGATGACGCCGAAGCTGGCCGCATCGCCGACGAGTGGGCGCATCAGCTGTTCGACGTTGGTGCCCTCGACGCGCGGGTACCCCGCCTCGGGGACGTGCGAGCCGTGGTGCCCCTCGTCGCTGAACGCCGGCTCCGCGCCCTCGGGGGCCGTCTTGCCGTCGATCAGGTACGGGGCCTTGGCGAAGAGGTGGTCACGGAGGTCCATGATGACGAGCTTCGGCGAGAGCGGCTTGCCGGTGTTCCAGGCCGGGCACTGGGACTGGCAGCGTCCACACTCGGTGCAGGTGGCGAAGTCGAGGTAGCCCTTCCAGGTGAAGTCCTCGATCTTTCCCTTACCGAAGACGGTGTCCTCGTCGAGGGAGTCCGGGTCGGCGAAGTCGATCGGGTCGCCGTCCTTGTCGGTGACCGGCAGCAGCGGGCCGAGGCCCTTCGGCAGGCGCTTGAAGTAGACGTTGATCGGCGCGGTCGCGATGTGCAGGTGCTTGGAGTACGTGACGATGACCAGGAAGACCATGACCACGGCGATCTGGGCGATGAGGAAGAAGGTGGCCAGTCCCTCGTTGTAGTCACCCTGACCGAAGAGCTGCGCGGTGGCGTAGCTGGCGAAGGTCCACTTCGACTCACCGTAGGGGAACTGACCGGCGTTCATCTGGGCGCCGCGCAGCCCGAAGAGAGTGAGGACGACCAGCGTGATCATGCCGAGAATGACCCAGGCCGGACCGGTGTGCGAGCCGTAGAAGCGCGAGTCACGCTGCTTGCGGGCCGGTGCGTTGCGCAGCCGCAGGATGGCGAAGGTGGCCAGGCCGCAGAGCACAGCGACGCCGAAGAAGTCCTCCAGGAAGCCGAGGACCTGCCAGTCACCGATCACCGGGATCTTGAAGTCCTCGCTGATGAGCAGCGCGCCGTAGGCCTCGAGAATCGTCAGGTTGAGGATCAGGAAGCCCCAGAAGGTGAAGAAGTGCGCGAGGCCGGGTACCGACCACTTCAGCAGCTTCTTCTGGGCCAGCACCTCTTCGGCGTCGTTCACCGCCCGCGGGGCCGCGTCCTTACCCCGGCCCTTGGCCGGCTTGCCGGAGCGGATCAGCTTCACCAGCCACAGGATTCGGCGACCGGCGATGATCGCGGTAGCCAGAGTCAGAGCGAGGGTGATGATGACGCGCAGTAACACTCGGTTCTCCTATTGCGGCAGTCTTCTGACGAGTCTGGTCAGCAGTCTTCTCAGCACAGCAAATACACGACAACTAGATCATGTACGACGCTAGAACCTAGAGAGCCTATAGAAACTACTCGTCAGTAACTAGTGGACGTTGCGCGCATCACCATGCGGCCGCCGGTCGCTGCTGCGGGATGGGTCAGTTGCAGGCGCCCCAGAGCCACTTGCCGCTGAACCGGTCGTCCAGGAAGTTGAGGACGTCCGGCGTCTTGGTGACGGCCAGCGTGACGTGCTCGGAGAGGAGCACCGGCTGGGCGACCACCTTCACGCCCTCACTGCAGTACTTGTTCACCAGGGCAACCGAGTCGGCGGTCGGGATGGCCTCATCCAGCTGGGAGTAGTAGTCGTAGATCACGGACACCGGCTTGTTCTGCCCCAGGCTGTCCGCGGCCAGCATCGCCTGGTTCTGCGGTTGGTTGAAGGCATTCGGGTCGGTGGTGAAGTCGCTGACCTTCTTCAGGGCGAAGCCGGGAGCGAAGTCGGCGATGCAGGAGTTGTCGGCCGCCTTGAAGGTGGCGACGCCGGACGGGGTGAGCTGCCCCCACATGTTCCACTCCGGATACTCGTGGCTCAGTCCGATCATGGCCCCGGCGACGAAGCCGAAGAAGAGGCCGCCGTCGAGGGACTTGACGGTGTTGGCCAGGTTCGGCGGTGCACCGCCGAAGGCGATGCCGGCGATCTTCAGGTCGGGCGCGTAGCTGTGCTGCAGTTCGGCCGTCCAGGCCGTCGCGTGGCCGCCGCCGGAGTAGCCCCAGGCGCCGACCGGCGTCTTGGGCGAGAAGCCCGCGGTCGAGAAGCTCTGTGCGGCGCGGATCCCGTCGAGGGTGATGTGCGCCTCCTGCGGGCCGACCAGGAAGCCGGAGTCGGGGCCCTCGTAGTCAGGGATGGCGAGCGCGAAGCCCTTCATCAGGGCCAGCGCCATCAGCGACTGCTCCTGTCCGGTGAGGATGTTGCTCCCGGTCTCGAGCGTGTACGACGGGGCGCACTGGGAGCCGGTGCTGTCCTCGGCCGCCTGGTAGGAGACGAGCGGGCGGGTCGGCGCGCCGCCGGTGTACTTGGCCGTCGGCACCAGGATGGTCGTGACGGCGGTGATCGGCTGGTTGTGCGAGTTGTTGGAGCGGTAGGCCAGCTGCCAGGAGTTGGCCGACTGCTTGATTCCGACGAAGGCGACCGACGCGTTCACCACCCGCGACCGGATGATGGCGCCGTTCGGGTAGCTCGCGAGGTTGGGCGGCGACTGGTAGAACGGGTCGTCCTTGGGGAGCGGGTAGGTCACGGCGGTATCCGCTCCGGCGCCACTGCCACCGACGGAGATCAGGCCGGCGGCTGCCGCGGTTGCCACCAGTAGGCCGGCCGTGAGTGCGCCGAGGCGGCGTCCAGAGCGAATCTTCATGCTTTCCCCGTTCGATGACGCTGACGCCCGGCGAGCCATTTATTACTCCCCGGTAGATGAGCTGCAGGCCTCGAAGTTATGGGGGTGCGGGGATTGTGACAAGTGGGGTTTTCCAATTGCACTGTGATCTGAATCACACGGTACTCAAGGTTCGCGATACCGCCAAAGGAACCCAAAACGACGCTGGTGTTTGAGGCTTAGCACCGGGTTAGCGCGGGTTTACTCAGTGTGGGCAATTCCGGCCCGATGTCCGTCTCGTTCTTCAGGGGCCGACGGCTCGATCAGCTCGGGTTGGCCGGTGGTGCGGCGATCGATCCGCGCACCCGGGCCACCGGCGAGATCACCTTGCGCCGGCTGCGCTTCCCGTCGTCCACGGCCCGCAGCGTCCGCTCGACGACCGAGGTGGTGAGCTCCTCCACCGGCCAGTGGTAGGTCGAAAGCGGCGGGGTGAGCACGCGGGACACCGGCTCGTCGTCGTACCCCATCACCGACAGGTCGCCGGGGATGCTCAAGCCGAGGTTGCCGGCCGCGAGGTACACGCCGTAGGCGATCGAATCGGCCAGGCAGAGGATCGCGGTCGGCCGTCGGTGGCCCATGAGTACCGACGTCGCCACCTCGGCCGCGCCGTCCAGGTCATGCGGTGCGGTACGCAGTACTGCCCGAATGGAGAGCGTCGGCGCCACTTCGTGGACGACGGCCTCGGCCGACCGATCGGGGGTGCTGGTGCTCGCCGCGGTGAGCACGGTGACGTCTCGGTGTCCGGCGTCGGCCAGGCGGGTCAGCGCGTCGGTGACCGCGAGGGCGTTGTCGAAGACCACCTCGGCCGCCGTCGACGCTCCGGGGAGCCCGTCGCCGATGCTCACCAGCACCGTCTCGTCGGCGATGCTCGACCAGTGGGCCGCTCGCGGATCCACCGGCAGGCTGATCAGGCCGTCGACGCGCTGATCGACCAGTTGACGGGCCAGGGACGCCTCGCGCTGCGGGTCATTGGCCGCATCCACGATCAGAGCCTGCCGCCCGGCCTCCAGCAGCGCCCGTCCGAGCGCGGCCGCAACCCGCTGCTGCCACGCGTCCTCGAGGGTGCCGCAGAGAACGCCGATGTTGTTGGTGCGGCCGGAGGAGAGGGCCCGCGCGATCGGGTCGACCTGGTATCCGAGCCGCTCGGCCGACGCGCGCACCCGGGCCTGCGTCTGCTCCGGAACTTGCAGCCCGCGCAATGCGTAGGAGACTGCAGCAGTAGAGAGACCAGTGTCGGCGGCGATGTCGCGTAGCGTCGGCCGGCGCCGGTGCTCGGTCATGTCGCCAGCCTACGGTGCCGGGGGCGGTGTCGGGTATGGCGACGTGAACCGCTTCACTGTATCGTGTCAGTTAATCGATTCACTATCCTCCGGAGGCCAGCCCGTGAGTCCGCTGCCAGGGCGCATCGACGTGCACCAGCATCTCTGGCCGGCTGCCCTCGTCGACGCGCTCCGTGCCCGCAGTGAACCACCCTTTCTCGACGGGTGGACGCTGCAGCTGGCCGGTGAGGCGCCCTTCCCGGTGAACCCGGCCCACCACGACGTACCCACCCGGGCCGCGGCCGAGGCCGGTGCCGAGCGCGTGCTCCTCTCCCTCTCGGCCGGCCTGGGCATTCACGACCTGAAGCCGGAGGAGGCCAGCCCGCTGTTGGAGGCCTGGCACGAAGGCGTCGCCGAACTGCCGGCGCCCTTCGGGGCCTGGGCCGCCACCACCTACGCCGACCCCGACCTCGACCTGCTCGCCCGCCGCCTGGCCGGGGAGCGTTTCGTCGGCCTCGAGGTGTCGGCCAACTGGCTGGCCACCCCGGCCCTGCTACAGCAACTGCTCCCCACGCTCGAGGTGTGTCAAGCCGCCAACCGACCGGTGCTGGTCCATCCCGGGCCGGTCTCCGGTGAGCACGGCCCGACCGAGCAGGCCTGGTGGGCCCCAGTGGTGAACTACACGGCTCAGTTGCAGTCGGCCTGGTGGGCCTGGGCCGCCGTCGGCCGGAGCCTGCTGCCAACGCTGCGCGTCTGTTTCGTCGCCTGCGCCGGATTGGCGCCGGCCCACCAGGAGCGGTACCTGGCCCGCGGTGGCACCGGGCTGACCGTCGATCCGGACGCCTTCGTCGACAGCTCCTCCTACGGCCCGCAGGGTCTGGACGCGGTCATCCGGGCGCTCGGCGTCGACGTCATCGTCTTCGGCAGCGACCGCCCCTACGCCGAGCCGGTCGAGCTCCCCGAGGCCTTCGGGGGTGACGCGGTGCGGCACGCGATCAACGTCGCCAATCCCCGACGTCTGCTGGCCGGTGGATCACCGTGATCGACGCCGACAGCCTCTCTGACGCCGTCTCCGACTACGTGCCGGCCCAGACCGCGCTGCGGCTCAACGCCGGCGGTCACGAGGTCACCCTGCAGGCGCTCCCCGGACGAGACCTCGACCGCCACGAGCTGCTGGAGCTCGCCGGTTCGGTGGCCGCCACGCCCGAACTGTGGCGCCAGCACGTCGCCTACTCCGATGGCGAGCGGCACTACGTCTCGCTCTACCGCGACGCGCACGTCGACGTCTGGGTGCTCTGCTGGACCCCGAGCAACGACACCGGCTGGCACGACCACGACATCTCCTCGGGAGCGGTGGCGGTGGTCGAGGGGTGCCTCGTCGAGCACAACATGGCCGTCGGGGTTCCGAGCCTCGCCACGGACGTACCGGCCGGCCAGATCTTCTGCTTCGGTCCCGAACACATCCACCGTCTCGTCGGACGGGACGAGGGCAGCGTCTCGATCCATGCGTACTCGCCACCGTTGTGGCGCCTCGGACAGTACACGGTGAGCCGCACTGGAGTGCTGCGGCGCAGGTCGGTCTCCTATGCCGACGAGTTGCGCCCGCTGGACGACATGGTCGTCTGATCGCCGAGAATCAGCAGTAAATCCTGGGCGATCGCGATGTCGTCGGTGAGGGAGCGGTCGTCGAGGCCCTCCGGGAGATCGGCACACGCGGCGAGAATCTTCTTGAGAGCCGGGGTGTTCGCCTCGGTTGCGTCCAGGCGGAGGGACCGAACCGCGGCCACCAGTTCGCAGGCCAGCACCACCGAGTAGGCGCTCACCGCCCGTAGGGCGTTGCCGGCGGCGGTGGCGGCAAAGCTCGCGTCATCCTCGGTTCCCTGCGAGAGCGCGATGCCCTGCACCCCGACCGGTGTGGCCCAGACGCGCAACTCGGCCAGGGCGGAGGCGGCCACGTACTCCAGGATCATCGTGCCGGAGGCGCCCGGTTCGGCGGTGGCCAGAAACGATGACTGGCCGGTAAGGGCAGGGTCATTGAGGTAGGTGAGACGGGCCAGGCTTAGCTGGGCCGTCTGGGCCAGCGCCGAGGTGAGCGCGTCCAGGGCCTGGCTCAGGTAGACCGCGTGGAAGCCGCCGTGGTGAGCCACCCCGCTCTGCGGCAGGAAGAGCGGATTCTCACTCGGCGTGTTGGCCATCGTCTCCGCGACCTGGCCGGCCCGAGCCAGCGCGTCCAGGAAGGCGCCGTGCACCTGGGGTAGCGCGCGGAGGCCGAACGGGTCCTGCAGCCGGGCCGGGACTGTCTCGCCGAGCAGGCCGATCAAGGTGCGGCAGACTTGAGAAACCCCTGGAAAAGGCGACCCAATCTCGGCCGTCGGGCCGATCGCCTCGACGTTGCCGTGGAGCGCGGCGAAGGCGAGCGCGGCCACACTGGTGCCCGCCGTGGCGAGTCGGGTCAGGTCGGCGCAGGCCAGCGCCGCATCGGCGATCGTCGCCGCGTTGCTGCTGATGAAGGGCAGCGCATCGCCGGCGGTGATCTGCACCAGCGATTTCAGCGGTGGCGTACAGGGGACCTCACCGGCCAGGGCCAGGGCCTCGGTGGCCAGCGTGGCCAGGTCGCCGGTGCCGATACTGCCGAGTTCGAGAATTGTCGGCTGGGCGTCGGCGGTGAGTTGGTCGGTGAGGGCGTCGACGAGCAGCGGATTGACGCCGCTGCCGCCGGCCGCGAGTTGATTCAGGCGCACCAGCAGCATCGCCCGCACCCGTCGTCGCGAACGCGCCGGCCCGGCCGCCGTGGAGTGCGAGCGGAGGAGCCGCAGCGCATGCTCCTGCGAACCCTTCACCGGAGTGACCCGATTGGCGCCGACCCCAGTCGAGCGCCCATAGACGTCACGACTGGCGGCGACGGACTCCGCGAAGTCGTGCGAGGCGGCGACCCGTGCCCGGGCCTCGGCGGTGACGATGACCTCGGTCACCTCGTCGGCGGCCCACGCGAGCTGGGAGACCTGCAGCGTCCTACCGTCTAGGCGGAGCACCCTATTATTCCTATCTCAGCTATGTAGAACCGGGAGATGCCCTGGCGGGATTCGGTAACGATTGGGTCACGCATACGCAGGTTAATCCGTTCAGTCCCTTCTGCAATTGTCGGCACTGTGGAACGGTTTCACTAGTCGGTGGGTGCATTCCATTAGGCGGCATCGCACGTCCCTGCGCCCGAGAAGCACTGTCATACGGCTGTGCAATCTTTGTAGCAGCTCATCCATGGCTGGAGTTCAACTCACTTATGACTGCAGACACTGTCGCGAGGTCCTCTACTCGCGCCGTCGAACGCGCGCTCGGACTGCTGGCTGAAGTCTGCGATCAGGGCGCCCTCACGCTGGCCGAGTGTTCCCGCCGCTCCGGCCTGCCGTCGAGCACGGCGCTGCGTCTGCTGCGCACCCTGGAGAGTTCGGACTTTCTCAGCCGTGACCGGGACGGCACCTTCCGGGCCGGCACTCGGGTGATCCAGATCGGCGCGTCGGCGCTCGGACGCCAGTCGCTGGTGCGCCTCTGCGAACCGGCGCTGCGTCGGATCGCCGAGGCGAGCGGTGAATCGACCTATCTCAGCATTCCGGGGCCCGGTGACACCGCCGTCTACATCGGCATGGTGGAGGGGACGCACGCGGTGCGGCACACCAGCTGGGTCGGCCGCACGATTCCGCTGAAGGCGACGGCGGCCGGCGAGGTGCTGCGGGGCGAGGTTCCCGCGTCCGGGTACGTCGCCTACAGCTCATCGGTCGAGCCGGACGTGACGGCCCTCGCCGCGCCGATCCGCCGCAGCGGCGGAATAGCCGGCGTCATCTCGGTGGTTGGCCCTACCTACCGGTTGGACGAGCCGCACGTCGAATGCATCGGCCGGATCGTCAACCGCGAAGCAGCATCGTTGAGCCGGCAGTTCGCCGCCGACCAGCCGGAGAGTTCCCAGATGCAGCCCGAGACGCGCAGTGAGGTGGTGGCCGGATGATCCGCTTCGAATCCGTGACCAAGCGGTACCCGGACGGGACCGTCGCCGTCGACTCACTCGACCTGACTGCCCCCTCTGGCGAGATCACGGTCCTCGTCGGCCCCTCCGGCTGCGGCAAGACGACCAGCCTGCGCATGATCAATCGCATGGTCGAGCTGACCAGCGGCACGATCTGGCTGGACGACCGCGACGTCTCCAAGGTCTCGCCGCCCCAGCTGCGCCGGGGAATCGGCTACGTCATCCAGAACGCCGGCCTCTTTCCGCATCGCACCATCGTCGACAACATCGCCACCGTCCCGGTGCTGCTGGGCGAGAACAAGAAGGAGGCCCGCCGCAAGGCCTTCGAGCTGATGGAGCGGGTGGGCCTGGATCCGAAGCTCGCCAAGCGCTACCCGGCCCAGCTCTCCGGTGGGCAGCAGCAGCGCGTCGGTGTGGCCCGGGCGCTGGCCGCCGACCCGCCGGTGATGCTGATGGATGAGCCGTTCAGTGCGGTCGACCCGGTGGTTCGCGAGCAGCTGCAGAACGAGTTCCTCCGGCTGCAGAGTGAGCTGGGAAAGACGATCGTCTTCGTCACTCACGACATCGACGAGGCGATCAAGCTCGGCGACCACGTCGCCGTGCTGAGGGTTGGCGGTCACCTGGCCCAGTTCGCCACCCCGGCCGAACTCCTCTCCCATCCGGCCGACCCATTCGTGGCCGGTTTCGTCGGACGCGACCGGGGCTACCGCGCGCTCGGTTTCACGTCGGCCGGCCCGCTGCCGCTCGCGGAGGAGCCCGTCGTCAGCGTCGGCGCGCCGCTCACCACGGCTAAGGATCGGGCCCAGGACGGCTGGGTGATCGTGGTCGACGAGCACAACGCCCCGCTGGGCTGGCTGTCGGTGGCCGGCGTCTCGGACGAGGCGCTGCGCGGCGACGTGACGCCGGACCTGCTCAACCTCGGGGGGACGCTGGCCCGCGAGGGGAAGAGCTCGCTTCGCGAGACGCTGGACGCCGCCCTCTCCTCACCCAGCGGCCGGGGCGCGGTCGTCGACGAGAACGGTTACCTGCTCGGCACAGTCACGGCGAATGTCGTTCTGGAGCGCATTCAGCGCGCCTCGACCGAATCGTTCCTCTCCCGAACCTCGGGGCAGCCCGCGCCATGAAGATCTGGGACTACTTCCGCCACGACCAGACCGAGATAGTCGGCTGGATCTGGACGACGGTCTGGCTGGCGCTCGTGCCGCTGGTGGTCGGCCTCGCCATCGCGCTGCCGATCGGCTGGATCGCCAGCCGCTTCCGCTGGTCCTACCCGCCGCTCTCCACCGCGGCCGGGATCCTGTACACGATTCCGTCGCTCGTCCTCTTCGTCGTTCTCCCTGGAATTCTTGGCACAAAAGTGCTCTCCCCGATCAACATCGCCGTCGCGCTGACCGTCTATACGGTGGCCCTGCTGGTACGGGTCGTCGCCGACGGGCTGAATTCCGTGTCGCCCGAGACGCTGGCCGCGGCGTCGGCGATGGGGTACACCGGGACGCAGCGGCTCTTCGCGGTGCAGTTCCCGATCGCGGTACCGGTGATTGGTGCCGGGCTGCGCGTCGCCGCGGTCTCCAACGTCAGCCTGGTCTCGGTGGCATCGGTGGTCGGCATCTCGCAGCTCGGGTCGCTCTTCACCAACGGCTACCAGACGGGTGAGATCACGCCGATCCTGCTGGGGATCATCCTCATCATGATGCTCGCGCTCATCTTCGACTCGATCATCCTGCTCTCGCTGCGCGTCATGACGCCCTGGAAGCGTGCGGTGGCGGGCCGATGAGCTCCACCACCGTCCTGGCCGACGGATCGACCAGCCTCTCCTTCGACACAATTCGGGTCTGGTTCAACGACCCGTCCAACTGGTGGGGGCCGCAGGGTCTGCTGCTCCTGATGCGCGAACACATCGTCTACACCGTCGTGGCGGTGCTGGTGGCGATCGCCATCGCGCTGCCGCTCGGCCTGCTCATCGGCCACACCGGTCGCGGGGTTGTGCTGGTCGGCGGCCTCACCAACGGTATGCGGGCCATCCCGACGCTTGGGTTCGTGGTGCTGCTGGTGGTGTGGATCTCGCCGCACATCCATCTCAAGACGGCGGTTCCCGGTCTGATCCCGAGGGGCGGCCTGCCGTTCGTCATCCCGATCGAGATCGTCCTTATCGTATTGGCTATTCCGGCCATTCTCACCAACACCTACGCCGGCGTGCAGAACGTCGACCCGGCGATCCGGGACGCCGCCACCGGCATGGGTATGACCGGCGGCCAGATCGTGCGCCAGGTGGAGGTGCCGATCGCGCTTCCCCTGATAATTTCGGGCATCCGCAGTGCCACCCTGCAGGTCATCGCCACTGCGACGGTGGCCGCGTACGTGCCCTTCCTCGGGGGTCTCGGGCAGCTGATCATCAACGGCGCTCAGCAGTTCAACGATCCCCAGCACGGATATCCGGCCATGGTCTGCGCCGGGATCACGGTTGCCGTGCTGGCCATGACGGCTGACTTCCTTCTCGCCCTGCTGCAACGGGTGCTCGTCTCGCCGGGTGTCTCCGGTCGATTCGGCCGCGCGGCACGACGCTCCGATGGCATCGCCATCCAAAATCCGGAGGTGCTACCGGCAAACGTCTGACCGGCCCATCAAGAATTCAGCGAGCAACATTTTCAGTAAGCAAACAAGGAGAATCATGAAACGCATTTCGCTACTCGCGGTCGCCGGGGTGGCCGCCGCACTCGCTCTGACGGCCTGCGGCAGCAGCGGCAGTTCGTCGAAGTCCACCACGGGCGCTCCCACATCCGGCGGCAGCAACGCGTCGGCGGCCTCCGGGCCGGGTTCGGTCATCGTCGGCTCGGCTGACTTCGCTGAGAACGTCCTGCTGGCGAACATCTACGCCGACGCGATGTCGGCCAAGGGCGTGAAGGTCACGAAGAAGCTCAACATCGGTGAGCGCGCGGCCTACATCCCGGCGCTGAAGGACGGATCCATCGACTTCATCCCGGAGTACAGCGGATCGATCCTCTACTACCTGGACCCGAAGGCGACCGCCAAGTCGCCGGCTGACGTCTACGCCGCACTGCCTACCGCGGCCGGCAGCGACCTCTCCGTGCTGCAGTACGCGGCGGCTCAGGACAGCGACACCATCACGGTCACTAAGGCCACGGCGTCGAAGTACCACCTGACCTCGATAGCCGACCTTCAGTCGGTGGCCAGCAAGCTGACGCTGGGCGCGCCGGCGGCCTTCCAGACCCGGGCCGATGGTGTACCGGCCCTGAAGTCGGTCTACGGCGTGACCTTCGGGACCTTCACCCCGATCTCGGCCTCGGGCTCGATCACGGTGGATTCGCTGAAGAACGGCAACATCGACGCGGCCGACATCTTCTCGACCGACCCGTCGATCGCGGCGAACGACTTCGTCTCGCTCACCGACCCGAAGAGCATGTTCGCGGCACAGAACATCATCCCGCTGGTCAGCAAGGCGAAGTTGACCTCGACGATCACCGACGCGGCCAACGCGGTGTCGGCCAAGCTCGACACGGCGACGCTGGCCAGCCTGGTCACCAAGGTTCAGGTGGACAAGCAGGACTCGGACACCGTGGCCAAGGCGTGGCTGAGCAGTGTGGGTCTCGGCTGAGCCAAGCCAACCAGTAAGTGAAACGGGTGCCGGGCGTTCCACGAACGCCCGGCATTCGTCTATTCGGCGGCTCCCTTTCGGCGGCCCCTTTTCGGCGGCCCTGCGGACCGGCCTAGCAGGGTTAGCGCCCGAGCAGGCCACCTAGCCCGCCGAGGCCGCCAATCCCCTCGCGCGGCGACTCGCTCGGTGCCGTCGCCGAGACCCAGGCCGCGAAGGCATCGGGGTTGCGGGACTGCAGCAGCACCCGTCCGGGTCCACTGAAATCGAAGACCCAACCCTCGCCGGACTTCAACGACTGGATCGACCGCCCCTGCGAGGCCCGGCGCATCTGGAAGTTGATCGACAGGTGGTAGGCCACCACGTGACCGGTGTCGATGGTGACCGTCTCGCCCGGTTCGAGGTCGATGATGTCGACCGCACCGTAGACGCTCACCAGTGCCTGCCCGTCTCCGCTCGCCCGGAACCCAAAGCCGCCCTCGCCGCCGAAGAGGTTCTGCATACCGCCCCACTGCGTGTCGATCGCGACGCCGTGGGAGTTCGCGATCCAGCTGCCGCGGCGCAGGAAGAAGGGTTGCTCAGGGGTGACGTCGATGGAGATGGTGTCGCCTGGAAGCACGCCGGCCACGTCGACCCAGCCACCCTGCGGCGGTGCGGTGTAGGTGGTGACGAAGAACGAACCGCCACCCAGCATGCTGCGTTTCAGGCCGGCCATCATGCCGCCTTCGGACTTGGCGTCGAGGGTGACGCCGGCGCTGTGCGCGATCATCGCCCCGCCCTCGACCCGCACCGGTTCACCCGGCGCCAGGGAGCAGCGAGCCACAGTAAAGGACGGGTCGTGACGCATCTGAACCTGCATGCGGTTGACGGTAGCGGCCCGGCCGCCGGAGCGGAATCAGGGATGACCCGGAGGCTGGTCGGGCGTCCTCCAGATGGGTTAGCGGCGCTTGGCGATGTCGGCCAGCCACTTGTTGTACGCGTCGCGATCGGCGTCGCTGTCGTCGATGTCGGCCGTCTGGGACGTCGCCGTGTCCCGCTCCGGCGAGGAGGAGAGGGAGGCCCGCTCGGCCAGCGTCTGGGCTCGGGCCTGCTCGAGCCAGCTCGACCGATCGCGCCCCGACCGTCCACTCTGACCGAGCCAGCTGATGGCCAGGGCAACCATGATCGCGGCCATGATCGCGTCGCCGCCGAACCACATGATGGCGCCGCCGGTCTTGGTGTCGCTGAGCGCGTCGACGCCGGCCGGTGCGTGCATCGTCACCGGCTCCGTGCTCATCATCAGCACGACGCCGGTGAAGGTGTCGACGGCCATCGAGACGGCCAGCAGCAGCCAGCGGATCGGGGTCGAGAGCTGCCAGCGCAGCGGCTCGTCGCCGAGGATCAGCGCGAAGAACTGGCAGCCGATCGCCAGGTAGACCAGATGCTCGACCTCACCGGCCCAGGTGTGCGTCATGATCACGTTCATCACCCCGGTGAGGTGTGAACCGACGATGACGGCGGTGTAGCTGGCCAGCGCCACTGGTGGCGAGGTGAGCAGCGAGACGGTCGGGCCACCGGCGACGCTGCGAATTCGCCCGGCGAGCGGCTCATCCGCCGCTTCGCTGGCCAGCCGGATCGGGTGACCCAGCACCAGCAGCGCCGGCGCGAGCATCACCAGGGCGAGGTGACCGAGCATGTGCGCGGTGAAGAGGGCCGAGTCGTAGACGGCGATGCTGCCGCAGGTTGCGAAGACAATCACCCCGAGGCCGGTCAGGAAGGCGATGATGCTGCGCACTGGCCAGCGGTTGTCGGGGTGTCGGCGGCGGTGCCGCACCACGGTGGTGAGGTAGGCGGCAGCGATGAGGACCACTGCGGCCACGGCGACGCTGTTGAGCTGCCAACTGGTCACCAGCCGGCCACCGAGCAGTGTTCGTGAAGTGGCGGCAGCGCTACCCCGGAAGAGGGTGTTGCTCATCGATCCGTGGCCGTTCGATGTGCCTTCGCCGGTGACGTGGCGGAGTACATAGACGACCAGGGCGACCAGGATCCCGATGGCCACGATCCAGGCGAGGAGGGCTCGGTCGGGCAGGCGACTGCGGTCGCCACCGGCCTGGTCACGCTCGACGCTCGGCGGGGTGCTCATCAGAGCGTCCCGGTAGGCGTGAAGGAGGCGAGGTCGTGGATGCCGAGTGAGGTTTCGATCGCCGAGACGCGCTCCACCAGCTGGGCCAGGGTGTTGGCGCCGAAGAGGCGGTCCTGCTCGGAGGCGAATCGCTCGGCGAGCAGGCGCCAAGTGGCGTCCGGGGTGATCTCACGGAAGGCCGGGAAGATCACGGTGTCCTCCCAGGCTTCGTGTGGTTCGTACATCCTGACGAACGCGTCCAGCGATTCCCGCAGCGCGGACTGCGCGGCGGGCGTGCCGAGTCGATCGGCGGTGACGTCGAGGATAGTCGCGGTGAGGTGCCGGCCGCGGTCGTGCTGGGTCGTCAGGGTTGCCACCACGTCCACCGACCGTCCGGCGGCGATGAGGCGCGGGAAGACGTAAGCCTCCTCCAGCCCCTCGTGGTAGCTCTCGATGAAGTCGCGAATCAGTTCGGCGCCGTCCGAGACCGCCTTGGCCACTCCGGACGCGGCACCCGCCGGCTGGACCGAGGCGAGCCGGCGGCTGGCCTCCCGATAGCAGAGCAGCACCCGCTTGAGGATGCCGTGGTCGTACATGAGTTCCTCGTTGGCGCTCACCGCCGGCAGGGGTGCCGGGTCGCTCTGCGCCGCCGTGGCTCCGACGCCGGCGCCGATCACTGCGCCGGCTCCGGCTCCGACGGCGGCGGTGAGGATCCCGCGCCGGGAGACGCGGGGGGAGCCGCTCATGAGCGGTCCGATCCGGTGGTGACGATCTCGCCGTCGGCCCGGATGGTGTACCAGGGGCCGCCGTTCAGGAAGAGTGCCTGCCCGCGGGCCTGCGTCGAATCGGTGTCGCCGGCGTACCGGTACAGCGGCCAGCCCTGAAACGTCACCACGTCGAAGCCCTCGGACGTGACCGTGCCGAGGTCGCCGGCCTTGACGCCGGCGCCCGCCCTCGCCTGCCCGGCGGTGCGGAGTGGCGGCCAGGTGCCGCTGCAGGCGCCGGTGCAGGTCACCACCGCGTGGTGGTCGGGTGAGAAGACGTAGAGCGGGCGGCCACCGCTGCTGAGCACGCTGCCCAGCCCGGGGATCGTCGTCGTGGCGATCAGGACCGTGGCCGGTGGCGTGGCCACGACGAGCGGGTCGGCCTTCGGCTTGTCGCTGCTACAGCCGGCCATCGCTGCGACCAGGAGGAGCGCGACGACTCCTGCCGCGACTCCTGCGACCGGGCGCCGCCAGGTTCGGCGCGCTCGGGTCCTCGTCACCCCTCGATTCTCCCACCGCCCCGACTGCCGTCTCACCGCTGCCGAGTGGCTCGCTCCGGCCACGCCGCGGGCAACCCGTGTGGTGGGCGTCACAGCGCGCCGCGGAACATGAGTCGACTCCGCTCAGTTCTTTTGACATGGGCCAACTCGGGGCGGCACGATGAGCTGGCGCCCGACGTTATCTCCCTGAGACAACTTTCCATCCACTCCCATGCACTTTCCATCCACGCAGTAGTAGACGAACCAGATATAGAAGGAGCTACACCATGGCTAAAGCGGTCGGCATCGACCTCGGAACCACCAACTCGGCAGTCGCGGTCCTCACCGGCGGCGAGCCTGAGGTGATCGCGAACGCGGAGGGCTCACGCACTACGCCCAGCGTCGTCGCCTTCGCCAAGAACGGCGAGGTGCTCGTCGGCGAGGTCGCCAAGCGCCAGGCCGTGACCAACGTCGACCGCACGATCCGCTCCGTCAAGCGCCACATCGGCACCGACTGGTCGGTCGACATCGACGGCAAGAAGTACACGTCGCAGGAGATCAGCGCCCGTGTGCTGCAGAAGCTCAAGCGTGACGCCGAGGCCTACCTGGGCGAGGACGTCACCGACGCGGTCATCACCGTGCCGGCGTACTTCAACGACGCCGAGCGGCAGGCCACCAAGGAGGCCGGGACGATCGCCGGCCTCAACGTGCTCCGCATCGTCAACGAGCCGACCGCGGCCGCGCTGGCCTACGGCCTGGACAAGGGTGAGAAGGAGCAGACCATCCTGGTCTTCGACCTCGGTGGTGGAACCTTCGACGTATCCCTGCTCGAGATCGGTGACGGCGTCATCGAGGTCAAGGCGACCAGCGGTGACAACCACCTCGGTGGAGACGACTGGGATCAGCGCGTCATCGACTGGCTGGTCGAGAAGTTCAAGGCGGCGCACGGCATCGACCTGACCAAGGACAAGATGGCCATGCAGCGTCTGCGCGAGGCGGCCGAGAAGGCGAAGATCGAACTCTCCAGTTCGCAGCAGACCAGCATCAACCTGCCCTACATCACCCAGGACGCGGAGAAGAACCCGCTTTTCCTTGATGAATCCCTCAGTCGCGCCGAGTTCCAGAAGATCACCGGCGACCTGCTGGCCCGCACCAAGGCGCCGTTCCAGAGCGTCATCAAGGACGCCGGCGTCAGCGTCAGCCAGATCGACCACGTCGTCCTCGTCGGTGGCTCCACCCGCATGCCGGCCGTCGCCGAGCTCGTCAAGGAGCTGACCGGAGGCAAGGAGCCGAACAAGGGCGTCAACCCGGACGAGGTCGTCGCAGTCGGCGCCGCACTTCAGGCCGGTGTCCTCAAGGGTGAGGTGAAGGACGTCCTGCTCCTGGACGTCACCCCGCTGAGCCTGGGCATCGAGACCAAGGGCGGCATCATGACGAAGCTCATCGAGCGGAACACCACGATTCCGACGAAGCGTTCGGAGATCTTCACCACCGCCGACGCCAACCAGAGCAGCGTGCAGATCCAGGTCTTCCAGGGTGAGCGTGACATCGCCTCCTACAACAAGAAGCTGGGCATGTTCGAGTTGACCGGTCTGCCGCCGGCGCCGCAGGGTGTCCCACAGATCGAGGTCACCTTCGACATCGACGCCAACGGCATCGTGCACGTCTCGGCGAAGGACCTGGCCACCAACAAAGAGCAGGGCATGACGATCACCGGTGGCTCGGGCCTGAGCAAGGACGAGATCGACCGGATGATGGCCGACGCGGAGGCCCACGCCGAGGAGGACCGTCAGCGTCGCGAGGACGCCGAGACCCGCAACTCGGCCGAGTCGCTGCAGTTCACCACGGAGAAGTTCCTGGCCGACAATGGTGACAAGCTGCCGGGTGATAAGAAGACCGAACTCGAGGCGGCTCTCGAGGAGCTCAAGACGACACTGAATGGCAATGATTTCACCGCCATTCGCGCCGCTCAGGACAAGCTGGCCAAGGTCTCGCAGGAGACCGGCGGTGCGATGTACGAGGCGGCGGCCAGTGCTCAGGGGGCCGAGGCCGGTGCCGAAGGCGCAGCGGCGGCGGATGACTCCGTCGTCGACGCCGAGGTGGTCGACGAAGGTACCGAGGGTGAGCAGAAGTGACCGAGCCGTTCTCCGGCTCGTCGGCGCGGGCTGAGTCAGCCCGCGCCGGGTCGGGCCACTCCGAGCAGGAGCAGGAGCCGGTGGTGATCCGCGACAAGCGGCGCATCGACCCCAACGGCGAGGCCCCTCGCTCCGTCGAGGATCCACTGCTCGCGGCTGAGGAGGCACTGGTCGCAGACGAGGTCTCCGAGGTCGAGAGCCAGCTGGCGGAGCGGACGGCCGACCTGCAGCGACTGCAGGCCGAGTTCGCGAACTACCGCAAGCGGGTCGACCGAGACCGCGTCATCATCGGTGAGCAGGCGGCCGGCAAGGTCGTGGCCGCGCTGCTTCCCGTCCTCGATGACATCGACCGGGCCCGCCAGCACGGCGACCTGGACGGCGCCTTCAAGACGGTGGCCGACCAGCTCGACGCCGCACTGGCCAACTTCGGCCTGGCCTCCTTCGGCGAGGTGGGTGACCCGTTCAGCCCGGAGCTGCACGAGGCGGTCATGCATTCGGAGAGCGAGGACGTCCAGGTGCCGACCTGCACGACCGTGATGCGCCGGGGCTACCGGCAGGGCGAGCGGCTGCTGCGTCCGGCCATGGTGGGGGTGAGCGACCCGGTGGAGCCGGCGCTCCAGCCCGACGCCGAGGCCGACGGCCCAGCGGATGTCGATGCCGCCGCGTCGGGTGGAGTTGAGCCCGAGTCGGCCGAATAGCCACACCCGGCGAAACCCGGTAAAAGTAAGGCAGAAGTGCCAGTTGAGCATTCGAGGAGGTGACGTCTGGTGAGTACCAAGGATTGGCTCGAGAAGGACTACTACAAGGCGCTGGGCGTCGACAAGAAGACACCCACGGCCGACATCAAGAAGGCGTACCGCAAGCTCGCCCGCGAGCTGCACCCGGACAAGAACCCGGACAACGCCAAGGCCGAGGCCCGCTTCAAAGAGGTCTCCGAGGCCTACGACGTCCTCTCCGACGATGCCAAGCGGCGCGAGTACGACGAGCAGCGCGAACTCTTTGCCGGCGGTGCGTACCGCGGAGGCTTCCCCGGGGCCGGCCAGTCGGCCGGCTCCGGCACCTTCGATGTCTCCGACCTCTTCGGCAACGGCGCCGGGGGAGCGGGGAACCTGAGTGACCTCTTCGGCGGTCTCTTCGGCGGTGCCGGCGGTGCCGGCGGCGGCGCTGGGGCCGGACGGCAGCAGCGTCCGGCGGCTCCGACCCGGGGGCAGGACGTGAACGCGCAACTCTCACTCGGCTTCGAGGAGGCGGTGCGCGGGGCCACCCTTCCGCTGCAGCTGAGCGGTCCCGGCGCCTGCCAGACCTGTCACGGAAGCGGGGCCAAGCCCGGTACGTCACCCAGCCAGTGCCCGCAGTGCGGTGGTTCGGGGTATGTGAATCGCAATCAGGGCGCCTTCGGTTTCAGCGAACCGTGCCGCGACTGTCAGGGCACCGGGCGTGTCATCGATTCGCCCTGCCCGGACTGCCGGGGCACCGGCGCCACCAATCAGACACGGACCATCACCGTCCGGGTGCCGGCCGGAATCCGGGACGGCGCCAAGCTCCGGGTCGCCGGTAAGGGAATGCCGGGGGCCAAGGGTGGGCCGGCCGGCGATCTCTTCGTCACGGTCAACGTCAATCCGCACCCGCTCTTCGGGCGTAAAGGCGACGACCTGACCCTCACCGTCCCCGTCTCCTTCGCGGAGGCGACGCTGGGGGCAACCCTGCGGGTCCCGACGCTGGACTCGACGGTGGCGCTGAAGCTGGCGCCGGGGACCGCCTCCGGGCGGACGCTCCGAGTCCGGGGGCGGGGCGTGGCCACCAAATCGGGCGCCGGTGACCTGCTGGTGACGGTCGAGGTCGCCGTCCCGACATCGCTGACCGACGCCGAACGGGCTGCCCTGACGGCCTACGCCGAACTGGCTACCGCGGATCCGCGGCCGCTGGTGACGGCCGCCCTGGCCCAGCGCGTCGCGACCTCCGGCGCACATTCCTCCGACGGATTTACCGGAACGGAGAATTAGAAATGTCGCATTCTATGCCGGTACCGGAAGATGCTCCGGTTTTCGTAATTTCGGTGGCCGCCGAATTGGCGGGAATGCACGCCCAGACGCTTCGCCAGTACGACCGCCTCGGCCTGGTCACGCCGGGCCGAACCGGCGGCGGCGGGCGTCGGTACTCCGCGCGAGACGTGGCCCTGCTGCGCGAGGTGCAGCGCCTGTCACAGGACGAGGGCGTCAATCTGGCCGGTATAAAAAGGATTATTGACCTCGAATCGCACGTCGACGCCCTGCAACGGAGGGTTGCCGAGCTGGCCGACGAGCTGCGCCATGTGTACGCGGAACTAGATGCGCGGCGCGCTCCATCCACCGCTCTGATGGTGTGGAAACCCATACGGAGATGACTTTTAGTCTGTCCGTGTTAACGGCGTGTGACGCCAGGTAAAAATTAGTAGAGGAAAAGCTCTCTTACCACTTGTGAGCTGGCTTACTCGGCAGTAGCTTCTGTCGTAGCCGCACGGGGCGGTGAAGCGTTAGATCGGTTTTGTCCGATTTAGTGCTTAGCATCACCGAAGGAGTAGTAAATGGAGCGCACGCTTATGCGTCGAAGAGCCATTAAGTCAGTGGCGGGGGTGACCGTCGTCGGGCTCGCAGCCGGCGTCACGGCTGCACTCATGGGCGGTGGTTCGGCTGCTTCAGCTGCCACCATCAACGCCACCATCAACACCACCTGCACGATCCCGGTCGCTGGGGCCGAGGATTACTCCGCCAACATCAGTGCCACGATTCCCGACAGCGCCAAGGTCGGTGACTCGGTCACTCTGCAGAACTTCCAGATCAGCATCCTGCTGAACGTCGCCACCACGGACGCCCTCCAGATCCTGGGTGCCACCACCCTCCAGGGCTCGATCACCGCTGGCGCCACGCTGACCAACGCGTCGCCGTCCAGCCTCTCCATCACCGCGACCGTCCCGACCACTGCAGTTCCGCAGGACCAGGACGCGAACGGTGACGGCCCGGCCTTCACCATCACGGCCACTGGCCCGTCGCCGACAGCCACGCTGACCTCGGCCGGTACCGCCACCCTGACGGCCACCACGGTCAACGCAGTCTTCAACCCGAAGAACGCAGCCGGCACCAGCGTCCTCCCGGTCGCCAAGCAGACGATTCCTTGCACCTTCGACAGCGGACAGAGCCTTGTCCTCGGCTCGATCCCGGTCTCGGCCGCGGCGACGCCAACCCCGGTCGTCACCCCGGCTCCGACGCCGACCCCGGTCGTCACGCCGGCTCCGACGCCGACTCCGGTCGTCACGCCGGCTCCGACGCCGACCCCGGTCGTCACGCCGGCTCCGACGCCGACCCCGGTCGTCACGCCGAAGCCGACGCCGACCCCGGTCGTCACGCCGAACCCGACGCCGACCCCGGTCGTCACCCCGGCTCCGACGCCGACCCCGACTCCGGGTGGCGGCACGCTGACCCACATCAACTTCACCGCGAACGGCACGATCGGTCTTCCGACCATCAGCGGTTCGGGCAAGGTTGGACCGGGTCTCGTCTCGACGGACGTCAACCTCAAGGGTGGCACCTTCACGGGTACCACGACCCTGCCGGACATCACCATCAACGGCAGCCTCGCGGGCTTCATCCCGCTGACGATCGTCTCGTCCTTCAACCAGATCGGTCTGCTGACCGGCCAGCTCGCACCGGGTGCGACGGACCTCACCGCTGACCTGAAGGCGAACCTGGGCGTCAAGTCCGTCAAGGCCCTCGGCATCCTGCCGCTGACCTCGGGCAACTGCACCACGGCGGCGCCGGTGAGCATCCACCTCGCCTCCAACGGCAAGGGCCAGTTCAGCCCCTTCACCGGTGGAACCGTGAGCAGCACCTTCGCCATCGGCAAGCTGGCCAACTGTGGCCTGCTGACCGACGTTCTGAACGGGATCTTCCCGGGCAACGCCAACACCCTCACCCTGAACCTGGTCACCCAGGACTAAGTGAGCCCCGTAAGACACCAGTAAGGCAGTAACACAGCAAGTCAGCAACACCAGCTAGGTCGGCGTGGCCGGCACCAGGACCCAGGTCCTCGGTGTCGGCCACGCTGCGTTGTGTGACCAGTTTGTGTGACCAGTTGCACTACAAAAATAACCTTGTGCAGGCAAAGGTTTACTGGTTGTCGGGGGTGAAAAAAAGAATCAGCAAATTCTTCATTTCAATTTGTGAGCGTCCGCACATGGCCGTAGCTTCTCCCTAGGCCGCATGGAGCGGCAGAGCAGCGGGTCAGCCCCAGCATCCCGACTGCTCAGCATTCAAAGGAGAGAACCATGGAACGTCCGCTGCTGCGGCGAAGGTTGATCAAGACGGTGTCCGGCGTTGCCGCTGTAGGCCTGGTCGGTGGCCTCGCGACCGCACTCATGGGTGGTGGGTCCGCGATGGCGGCCACGACGATCACCGCCACCCTCAACACCACCTGCACGATTCCGGTCGCCGGCGCCGAGGAGTACTCCGCGGTCGTCAAGGCCACTGTTCCGGACAGCGCCAAGGTCGGCGACACCGTGCAGCTGCAGAACTTCTCGATCAGCATCCTGCTGAACGTCGCCACCACGGACGCGCTGCAGATCCTCGGCGCGACGACGCTCGAGGGCTCGATCACCGCCGGCGCGACGCTCACCAACGCCTCCCCCTCGACGCTGTCGATCACCGCCGCCGTCCCGGTCACGAGTGTCCCGCAGACAACGGACAAGAATGGTGACGGCCCGGCCTTCACCATCACCGCGACCGGTGTCTCGCCGACGGCGACCATGACCACGGCCGGCACGGCCAAGCTCTCGGCCACCACCGTCAACGCCGTCTTCAACCCGAAGAACGCCTCCGGCACCAGCGTGCTCCCGGCGGCCAAGCAGAACATCCCCTGCACCTTCGACGCCGGTGACAACCTGCTCCTCGGCTCCATCCCGGTGACCGCCGGCACCACCGCCACCCCGGCTCCGACCGCTGCTCCGACCTCGGCCCCGGCTCCGACGGCTACGCCGAAGCCGGTTGCCACTCCGGTCCCGACGGCCACGCCGAAGCCGGTTGCTACCCCGGTCCCGACGGCCACGCCGAAGCCGGTTGCCACTCCGGTCCCGACCGCGGCCCCGACGCCGGCTCCGGTCTCGACGACGACGCACATCAACTTCACCGCGAACGGCACCATCGGCCTGCCGACGGTCAAGGGTTCGGGCAAGGTTGGTCCGGGTCTCGTCTCGACTGACGTCAACCTCAAGGGCGGCACCTTCACCGGTACCACCACCCTGCCGAACATGAACATCAGCGGAACCGTCTTCGGCTTCGTCCCGCTCTCGATGGTCGCGTCCTTCAAGCAGGTCGGTGCCCTCAGCGGCAAGCTCGCCCCCGGCGCCACGGACCTGACCGCCGACCTCAAGGCCGACATCGGAGTCGTCTCCGTCAAGGCCGCCGGCATCCTCCCGCTGACCGTCAGCACCTGCCACGTGGCGACCCCGGTCAGCATTCACCTCGCCTCCAACGGCAAGGGTCAGTTCAGCCCCTTCACCGGTGGAACCGTCTCCAGCACGTTCGCGATCGGCAACCTGGCCGACTGTGGCGCGCTGACCAGCCTGTTGAACGGGATCTTCCCGGGTAACTCCAACACGCTGACGCTCAACCTGGCTGCCCAGAGCTGAGCAGCGACGCCGGCGCGAGCCGGTGAATAGATACGACAGCTAGCCACCGTGGCCGGCACCAAGGACTCAGGTCCGAGGTGCCGGCCACGTTGCTGTGTCGGGCCGCTCGGCCAGGCGGGACCGGCCGTACCTAAAAATAACCTTGTGCAGGCAACGGTTTACTGGTTGTTGGCCGTCCTGAAAAAGAAAAAGAATTAGGCCATTTCAATTTGTGGGGTCCTTGTCTCGGAAGTAAATTCTGTGTAGGCCGCACGGAGCGGCAGAGCGATCGACGTCCCCCGGCGGCCGGTCAGCTCTAACACTCGGAGGAGATCCCCCATGGAACGACCGCTACTTCGGCGCAGGTTGATCAAGTCAGTCTCCGGCATCGCCGCCGTCGGCCTCGTTGGCGGCCTGGCAACGGCTCTCATGGGTGGTGGCTCGGCGTCGGCCACGACGATCAGCGCCACCCTCAACACCACCTGCACGATTCCGGTCGCCGGCGCCGAGGAGTACTCCGCGGTCGTCAAGGCGACTGTTCCGGACAGCGCCAAGGTCGGCGACACCGTGCAGCTGCAGAACTTCTCGATCAGCATCCTGCTGAACGTCGCCACCACGGACGCGCTGCAGATCCTCGGCGCGACGACGCTGGAGGGCTCGATCACCGCCGGCGCGACGCTGACGAATGCCTCCCCGTCGACGCTGTCGATCACCGCCGCCGTCCCGGTCACGAGTGTCCCGCAGACGACGGACGCCAATGGTGACGGCCCGGCCTTCACCATCACCGCAACCGGCATCTCGCCGACCGCCACGATGACCTCGGTCGGCACCGCAAAGCTGACGGCCACCACGGTCAACGCCGTCTTCAACCCGAAGAACGCCGCGGGCGCCAGCGTGCTCCCGGCGGCCAAGCAGAACATCCCCTGCACCTTCGACGCCGGTGACAACCTGCTGCTCGGCTCCATCCCGGTGACTGCGGCGGCTACGCCGACCCCGGCTCCGACGGCTGTTCCGACGCCGGTTCCGACCGCGGTTCCGACGCCGAAGCCGACGGCCGTTCCGACGCCGGTTCCGACGGCCGTTCCGACCCCGGCCCCGACGGCTGTTCCGACGCCGGTTCCGACCGCGGTTCCGACGCCGAAGCCGACCGCCGTTCCGACGCCGGTTCCGACGGCCGTTCCGACCCCGGCCCCGACCGCCGTCCCGACGCCGGTTCCGACCGCCGTCCCGACCCCAGTCCCGACGCCGGTTCCGACCGCCGTCCCGACGCCGGTTCCGACGCCGGTTCCGACCGCGGTTCCGACTCCGAAGCCGACCGCCGTCCCGACTCCGGCCGCGACCGCGGTTCCGACTCCGAAGCCGACCGCTGTCCCGACTCCGGCTCCGACCGCGGTTCCGACGCCGGCCCCGACCGCCGTCCCGACGCCGGCTCCGGTCACGACCTTGACGCACATCAACTTCGCGGCAAACGGCACGATCACGCTCCCGACCGTCAACGGTTCGGGCAAGGTCGGTCCGGGTCTCGTCTCGACTGACGTCAACCTCAAGGGCGGCACCTTCACGGGCGTCACCACCCTGCCGAACATGAGCATCAGCGGCAGCCTCTTCGGCTTCATCCCGCTGAGCATGGTCGCCTCGTTCAACCAGGTTGGCCCGCTCACCGGCCAGCTGGCCAAGGGCGCGACCGATCTGACCGCGGATCTGCAGGCCAACATCGGTGTCGTCTCGGTCAAGGCGCTCGGCATCCTGCCGCTCACCTCGACCGGTTGCCGCACCGCAGCGCCGGTGAGCATCCACCTCGCCTCGAACGGCAAGGGTCAGTTCAGCCCCTTCACCGGCGGCAACGTCGCGGCGAAGTTCGCCATCGGCAACCTCACCGACTGTGGTGCCCTCACCGGGATCCTCAACGGAATCTTCCCGGGAAGCAACAACACCATCTCGCTGACCCTGGTCACCAAGGACAGCTAGTAGGTATCAAGTACAGCTGACGCGAAGCGGCCGGCGTCCGGGCAACGCCCCGGTGCCGGCGCTTTCGCGTACCAGGGGCGCTTAGGCGGCGGCTGGGTGACCTCGATATCCGGTACCGATCTGGGTGGCTTGTCATATCGTGGCCGACTTGTACATCCTGGACTGTTTGTAGCGCTAAGAGAAGATTTACGTTTTATTGGCAAATGTATTGTGATCTGGATTACTGAGAGGTAACTTCGGGCATAGCCGCAACGAGCGGCGCGGTGAGTGGCCGGTTTCTGGTCAGCTCATCTTCGGCATAGGGGAGACATCCAAATGGAAGCTTTGAAGAGAAGGCGGCTGATTCAGTCGGTGGCTGGGGTTGCGGCCGTCGGGCTCGTCGCCGGATTGGCCTCGGCGATCACCAGCGGCAGCGCCGCGTCGGCACAGACGTTCAATGTGCAGCTCGCCGCCAGCTGCACGATTCCGGTGGCCGGGGCCGAGGTGTACCAGGCGACCCTGAGCGCGACCCTTCCCGACCAGATCCACGTCGGAGACACCCTGGGCCTGGGTGACCCGAAGATCAGCATCCTGCTGAACTCGGCGACCACCGATGCCCTCCAGATCCTGGGCGCGACCACGCTGCAGGGCACGATCACCGCCTCGGCGCACGTCACCAACGTCGACAAGCCCGACCAGTCGATCAACGCCGATGTTCCTCCGACCGCCGTCCCGCAGACGACGGACGCCAACGGCGATGGGCCACCCTTCACCATCAGCGCGTCGGCCGTGTCGCCGACGGCCACCGTGACGTCGGCCGGTGTCGCGACGCTCACCGCCACCACGGTCAGCGCGGTCTTCGATCCCAAGAACGCCGCCGGCACGAGCGTCCTCCCGGTCGCCAAGCGGAACATCCCTTGCACCTTCGTCGCCGGCCAGGACCTGACGCTCGGCTCGGTCACGATCCTGCCCGCCGTCACGCCGACCCCGGCCCCGACCGCTGTCCCGACTCCGGCTCCTACGGCTGTTCCGACGCCGAAGCCGACCACGGCGCCGACTCCGGCTCCGACCGCTGTTCCGACTCCGGTCCCGACGCCGATTTCGACCATGGTTCCGACGCCGACGCCGACGGTTGTGCCGCCGACACCGGCGCCGACCCCGGTCGCGACGCCGGCTCCGACGCCGGCTCCGACGGCTGTTCCGACGCCGTCGACCCTTCCGACTCCGACGCCGACCGCCGTCCCGACACCGGCTCCGACCGCTGTGCCGACGCCCACGCCGGCTCCGAGCCTGACCCACCTGGACTTCGACGCCAACGGAACGATCACCCTGCCGACGATCAACGGCAAGGGCAAGGTTGGCCCGGGTCTGGTCTCCACCGACGTCAATCTCAAGAACGGGACGTTCTCCGGGACGACGACCCTGCCTGACATCACTGTCAACGGCAGCCTCTTCGGATTCATCCCGCTGACCACCGTCGCTTCGTTTACCGAACTGGGCCCGCTGACCGGGCAGTTGGCCAAGGGCGCTACCGACCTCGTCGCGGATCTGAAGGCCAACATCGGCGTGAAGTCCGTCAAGGCGCTCGGCATCCTGCCCCTCACTTCGGGTAGCTGCCACACCGCTTCGCCGGTCAGTATTCACCTGGCCTCGAATGGCAAGGGCGAGTTCAGCCCGTTCAGCGGCGGAACCGTCAGTTCGACCTTCGCGATCGGCAGTCTCACCGACTGCGGGCTGCTGACCGGGATCCTCAACGCGATCTTCCCGGGCCCGAACAACAGCCTCTCGCTCAACCTGGTGACGAAAGATAGCTAGTTCGATTAGCAGGAAGATCGATCAGTAGCCGCTCGGCGCTCGTAGAACCCCTGCGAGCGCCGAGCGTTTACATATAACCCGTATTCTGCAACGGTTCTGACGGCTCATTTTCCGTACCGGCCGGTACGGGAACACCGCTAGTACATGTTCAATTGTGACGTTCCGAGCAAGCGCGATCGCTCGGTGTGACGATTCGCTCGATTGCCCTTCGTAATCAGCTCTGAAGCCTTGTGATCTGCCTTACCCGGCAGTAGCTTTCGAGAGGGCCGCACGGGGCGGCCTTGGGTTTGGGTGGAGCAGCGCCCGCCTGCTGGTGATCGAAGGAGCGAAACATGCAACAACCGCTTATGCGGCGAAGATTGATCAAATCTGTATCGGGGGTCACTGCAATCGGTTTGGTGTCGGGCGTGGCAATCGCCCTCGTCGGTGGCGGCTCGGCCGCTTCGGCGCTCGCCATCAACGCTGTCGTTCCGACCACCTGCACCATTCCGGTCGCAGGTGCCGAGGACTACGCAGCCAAGATCACCGCGACGGTGCCCGACGGAGCCAAGGTCGGCGACACCGTTCAGCTACAGAACTTCGCTATCAGCATCACGCTGAACGTAGCCACCACTGACGCACTGCAGATCCTCGGCGCCACCACGCTCGAGGGCTCCATCACTGCTGGTGCGAGCCTGACCAACGCCAACCCGTCCAACCTGTCGATCGTCGCGACCGTTCCGGTCACGCAGGTTCCGCAGACTCAGGACGCAAACGGCGATGGCCCGGAGTTCGACATCACTGCCACGGGTATCTCGCCGACGGCGACGCTGACCTCGACCGGCACCGCGGTTCTCACCGCGACGACGGTTGCCGCGGTCTTCAACCCGAAGAACGCATCCGGCACCAGCGTTCTGCCGGTTGCCAAGCAGAACATCCCCTGCAAGTTCGACGCTGGGGACAACCTGGTTCTGGCCTCGATTCCGGTTGGCCCGGCTGACACGCCGACCCCGGCCCCGACGCCGGTTCCGACCGCTGTCCCGACGCCGGTTCCGACCGCCGTTCCGACGCCGGTTCCGACCGCTGTCCCGACGCCGGTTCCGACCGCCGTTCCGACGCCGGTTCCGACCGCCGTTCCGACGCCGGTTCCGACCGCTGTCCCGACGCCGGTTCCGACCGCTGTCCCGACGCCGGTTCCGACCGCTGTCCCGACGCCGGTTCCGACCGCTGTCCCGACGCCGGTTCCGACCGCTGTCCCGACGCCGGTTCCGACCGCTGTCCCGACGCCGGTTCCGACCGCTGTCCCGACGCCGGTTCCGACCGCCGTTCCGACGCCGGTTCCGACCGCCGTTCCGACGCCGAAGCCGACCGCTGTCCCGACCCCGGTTCCGACCGCCGTCCCGACCCCGGTTGTCACTCCGGCTCCGACCGCCACTCCGGCTCCTAACCTGACGCACATCGATTTCACTGCCACGGGCACGATCGGTCTGCCGACGGTGAATGGCACGGGCAAGGTTGGTCCGGGCACGATCTCCACGGATGTGAACCTCAAGGGTGGTTCCTTCACCGGTACCTCGTCCATCCCGGACATCACGGTGAACGCCTCGCTGTTCGGGTTCATCCCGACGACGATCGTGTCGTCCTTCACCCAGGTCGGTCTGCTCACCGGGCAGCTCGCACCGGGAGCGACGGACGTGACGGCGGATCTGAAGGCCAACCTCGGCGTCAAGTCGGTCAAGGCCCTCGGTGTGCTGCCGCTGACCTCGGGTAACTGCTCGACCGCCTCGCCGGTCAGCATTCACCTGGCCTCCAACGGAAAGGGCCAGTTCAGCCCCTTCACCGGTGGCACGCTCAGCAGCACCTTCGCCATCGGCAAGCTCGCCAACTGTGGCCTGCTCACCGATCTGCTCAACGCGATCTTCCCGGGCAACGCCAACACCCTCACGCTGAACCTGGTCAACAAGGACAGCTGAGAATCGCCCGCTAGATCAGTGCAGCAGCAGTAACAGCTGCACGAAAAGCTAGGCCAGACGCGGCCGGCACCCGGATCATCGGGTGTCGGCCGCGCTGCATTCTGCGGCCGACTCAGGTGGCGCCGACCAAGCCTGAATGACAAACTTGAGCGGAATAGACTCAACTTCGCTAGGGTTCAACTCTGTAGGGCGCGCCGGCGCTCGTCTCTAGGGCGCGTCCGCGCTCGTGCAGGCACACGTCACTCAGGAGTCACCCCACAATGGATCTCACAACCAGAAGCCAGCAGGCTGTCTCGTCCGCTGTGAAATCGGCCGCCGAACGCGGAAATCCGGCCGTCGAGCCGGCCCATCTCGCCCTCGCGCTGATCGAGGACGGAGAGGGCCTGACCCGGCCACTCATCACCGCCGTCGGCGCCGACCCGACCCGCCTCAACGGCGAGGTGCTCTCGATCATCGAGACGCTGCCCGCCGCCTCCGGCCCCTCGGTCGCTGCCCCTCAGGCATCGCGCGCGCTGCTGGCCGTGCTCAACGCCGCCGAGCGCGCCGCCGTCGAACGAGACGACGAGTACGTCTCGACCGAGCATCTGCTCATCGCTCTCACCACGGTTGGTGGAGTTCTCAGCGAGCTGCTGGCGAGCCACGGGGTGACCTCGACTGCGCTCGCGGACGCGCTCGTCACCGTCCGCGGGTCGGCCCGAGTCACCAGCGCCGACCCGGAGGGGACGTTCCAGGCGCTGGCCAAGTACGGCATCGACCTCACCGCGCAGGCTCGCGACGGAAAGATCGATCCGGTGATCGGCCGCGACGTGGAGATCCGCCGCCTCATCCAGGTGCTTTCGCGACGCACCAAGAACAACCCGGTGCTCATCGGTGAGCCTGGTGTCGGTAAGACCGCCGTCGTCGAGGGTCTGGCCCAGCGGATCGTCGCTGGGGACGTCCCCGAGTCACTGCGGGGTCGGCGCCTGATGTCGCTCGACCTCGCCTCAATGGTCGCCGGTGCCAAGTATCGCGGCGAGTTCGAGGAGAGACTCAAGGCCGTTCTGAACGAGATCAAGGACGCCGGCGGGCAGATCATCACCTTCATCGACGAGCTGCACACCGTGGTCGGTGCCGGAGCCGGCGGCGAGGGTGCGATGGATGCCGGCAACATGCTCAAGCCCATGCTGGCCCGCGGCGAGTTGCACCTGGTCGGGGCGACGACGCTCGACGAGTACCGCGAATACATCGAGAAAGACCCGGCGCTGGAGCGACGCTTCCAGCAGGTGCTCGTCGGCGAACCGTCGGTCGAGGACACCATCGCCATCCTCCGCGGGTTGAAGGGGCGCTACGAAGCCCATCACCGAATCGATATCAGTGACTCGGCGCTGGTGGCCGCGGCCTCGCTCTCCGATCGCTACATCACCTCGCGCTTCCTGCCGGACAAGGCGATCGATCTTGTCGACGAGGCCGGTTCCCGGCTACGGATGGAGATCGACTCGCGGCCGGTCGAGATCGACGAACTGCAGCGAGCGGTGGACCGGCTGCAGATGGAGGAGCTGGCCCTCACCCGGGAGACCGATCCGGCCTCCGTCGAGCGGCTGGAGAACCTGCGGGCCGAGCGGGCCGACCTCGCCGAGAGACTCGACGCGCTCAATGCCCGCTGGGAACGGGAGAAGGCCGGGCTGAATCGGGTCGGCGAGTTGAAGGAGCGCCTCGACGATCTGCGGGGGCAGGCCGAGCGAGCTCAGCGTGACGGTGATCTGGACGTCGCTTCGCGATTGCAGTACGGGGAGATCCCGCCGCTGGAGCGCGAACTCGAGATCGCCAGCCGGGCCGAGAGTGATGCCCTGGTCGACGCCATGGTGAAGGAGCAGGTGAGCGCCGATGACATCGCCGAGGTGGTCGCCAGCTGGACCGGTATCCCGGCTGGCCGGTTGCTGGAGGGCGAGTCGAGCAAGCTGCTGCGGATGGAGACGGAGCTGGGCCGTCGGGTGATCGGCCAGGAGGCCGCCGTCCGCGCGGTATCCGATGCGGTCCGCCGGTCGCGGGCCGGCATCTCCGACCCTGATCGACCAGCCGGTTCGTTCCTCTTCCTCGGGCCGACCGGCGTCGGGAAGACGGAACTGGCCAAGGCTCTGGCTGACTTCCTCTTCGATGACGAGCGGGCGATGGTCCGGATCGACATGAGCGAATATGCCGAGAAACATTCGGTGTCCCGGCTCATCGGTGCGCCGCCAGGCTACGTTGGCTACGACGAGGGCGGTCAGCTCTCGGAGGCCGTTCGCCGCCGTCCGTACTCAGTCGTCCTCTTCGACGAGGTCGAGAAGGCGCATCCGGACGTCTTCGACGTCTTCCTGCAGATTCTCGACGACGGGCGCCTCACCGACGGGCAGGGGCGAACTATCGATTTCCGCAACACGATCCTGGTGCTGACGTCGAACCTGGGCTCACAGGCGCTGGTCGAGGACCTGCCGGAGAACCTGCGGAATGAGGCGGTGCTGGCGGTCGTCCGCGATCACTTCAAGCCGGAGTTCCTGAACCGTCTGGACGACATCATCGTCTTCTCGTCGCTCTCAATCGAGCAGTTGACCCACATCGTGGAGATCCAGATCAATTCCTTGGCGGCCCGCTTGGCGACCCGGCGCCTGCGACTACAGGTCAGTGACGCCGCCCGCGAGTGGCTTGCCCTGCACGGCTTCGATCCGCTCTACGGTGCCCGTCCACTACGCCGGTTGGTGCAGACCGCGATCGGCGATCCGTTGGCTCGGGCGATCCTGGCCGGCGAGATCCTCGACAACCAGACGGTGGGCGTGGAGGTCGCCGCCGACGGTGCTGCGCTGAGCGTTGCCGCCGTCCGCGAATAACCACCTTGATGGGCGACTGGTCCTTTACGGAGAGAAATCGTTGGTAAAACTTGCGCAGGGATTCTTGTGATCTGAGTTACCGCGAAGTAGCTTCGAGTGAGCACCGCCACGTCGTGGTGCCTTCACAAACTCTGTTCGACCCCCGCAGTAAGGCGGGGGTCGTAGCTGAGTTTTGTGGGTCGCCGCGACGTGAGGGGTAGGCAAATAGACGCTGGGTTCGGGGTCCGTCGTCCGGGGCGCAGCTCAATCGAGGGGAGAACGAGATGCAGAGACCGCTTCTGCGGCGAAAAGGCGTCCGGGCAGTGGCTGGGGCCACCGCGCTTGGACTGGCTGCTGGCTTCACGGCCATTCTGACTGGCGGAGGCGGGGCTGCGTCCGCGGCGACGCTGATCAAGACGATCAACACGACTTGTACGATTCCCGTCGCTGGTGCTGAGGAGTACTCGGCCAACATCTCCGCGACGATTCCTGACGGCGCCGTAGTGGGTGACTCGGTTTCGCTGCAGAACTTCCAGATCAGCATCCTGCTGAACGTCGCGACGACCGACGCGCTGCAGATTCTCGGCGCCACGACCCTGCAGGGCACGATCACCGCGGGGGCCACGCTCACCAACGCCAACCCGAGTGACCTCAGCATCGTGGCCACCGTGCCCCCCACCGACGTCCCGCAGACCCAGGACGCGAATGGTGACGGCCCGCCGTTCACCATTACGGCCACCGGACCGTCGCCGAGCGCGGTTCTCACGGCGCCGGGCGAGGCAACACTGACGGCCACGACCGTCGCTGCCTTCTTCGACCCGAAGAACGCCGCTGGCAACAGCGTCCTCCCCGCGGCCAAGCGCAACATCCCGTGCACCTTCGACTCGGGACAGAGCCTGGTGCTCGGATCGATTCCGGTGACCGCGCCGACGGCAACGCCGTCTCCGACTCCGACGCCCACACCGACGCCGACTCCCACGCCGACGCCGACTCCCACGCCGACGCCGACGCCGACTCCCACGCCGACGCCGACTCCCACGCCGACGCCGACGCCGACTCCCACGCCGACGCCGACGCCGACGCCGACTCCGACACCGACGCCGACGCCGACTCCCACGCCAACGCCCACGCCGACGCCGACTCCCACGCCGACGCCGACGCCGACGCCGACGCCGACTCCCACGCCGACGCCGACTCCCACGCCGACGCCGACGCCGACTCCGACCGTCACTCCGACGCCGACGCCGACCGTCACTCCGACGCCGACGCCGACCGTCACTCCGACGCCGACGCCGACGCCGACCGTCACTCCGACTCCGACTCCGACGGCCACGCCGGCACCGGCTGGACACCATGACTTCACCTTCACCGGTACGGCTAGCGCCGCCGGCCTGACCCTCGGCTTCGGCCCGGGCAGTGCAAGTGTTGACGTCTCCAGCACCGGCGCCGTCACTGGCACCGCGTCGATCCCGGCGAAGACGGTGACCATCTACCTCTACGGGTGGATCCCGGTCACGCTGAAGATCGCAATCACACCGGGCCCGGTCAGTGGCACCTTCACTGGAGGCAAGTGGGCCTTCTCGGTGCCGGTGAGCGTCTCGATTCCGTCGGCCAGTCTCTTCGGAGTGATCCCGCTCATCCCAGCCGGCACGCCGGTCTCAACGGTCTCGCCGTCCACTCTGGCGCTGACTCAAGGCTCTGGGCTCAACTTCACTGGAAACCTGAAGTTGTCGAAGTTCAAGAATGCTGGTGAAGCTGCACCGATCTTCGATTTGATCAGTGGTGCCACGATCAAGGTCGCAGTCGCACTCAGCCCGAAATAGCAATAGCAACAGCGCGAATTAGCTAGTTGCCACCGGCCGCAGCCGGCGTAGATGGAGCGTGATCTCCTGATGCGCCGGCTGCGGCTTTTACATCGAGTTCTCAGAAACAATGTCCGATGCCCTTGGAATCTGAGGCTGCTACCGGAAGAATCCGGGACGAGCGCGACCTACCTGCTCCATTTGATGAATGAGGGGACAAGAGAATGACGAACTGGAATCCGGGTCCGCCCGAGGAGGATCCCCAGAGCCAGCCGCCGTCAACGCCACCAGCCGGAGATCCCAGCGCTCCCTCCTACGGCC
Organism: Frankineae bacterium MT45; assembly: GCA_900100325.1. Taxonomy (NCBI): domain Bacteria; kingdom Bacillati; phylum Actinomycetota; class Actinomycetes; order Frankiales; species Frankineae bacterium MT45. The sequence continues at coordinate 151,155 of LT629697.1, read as the reverse complement.
AGCCGCCACAGGACCCGTACAGCGCACCTCCGGCAGCTCCGACGCCCCCGCCGGCCGCACCCACCCCGCCGCCGGCACCGCCAGCCCAGCCGCAGAACCCGTACGGCCAGCCGCCGCAGCAGCCCTATGGTCAGCCGCAGGCGCCCCAGAACCCGTACGGCCAGCCGCCGCAGCAGCCCTACGGTCAGCCGCAGAACCCGTACGGTCAGCCGCCGCAGCAGCCCTACGGCCAGCAGCCTTATGGTCAGGCGCCCGTCTACGGTGCTCCCTCGCCGGGCTACAGCGGATACGCGCCGGTTGCCCAGGCGGGTGCGGCGATGGTCGACCTACCCAACGTCGGCCCGGTCAAGGTCGCCACCATCGGGCAGCGGTTCCTGGCCCGGCTTGTCGACGGTGTCATCTATGCGGTCGTCTTCATCATTCTCCTGGCGCTCGGCGTCGGGAGCATCACCAGCACCACGCACCGCGTCTGCGACACCGACGGCTACTGCTACAACACGACTTCGGCATCCGGATTCGGTGGATTCCTCCTCGCGATGGCGATCTTCTTCCTCTTCGCCTTCCTCTACGAATGGCTCTTCATCGGGCTCAAGGGTCAGACGCTGGGAAAGATGGCGCTGGGCGTGAAGGTTCTGCGCCAGGACAACGGAGACGTCCCCGGACTCGGCAAGGGGTTCCTGCGCCAGTTCATTCTGGGCGTCTCCAGCGCTATCTGCTGGCTACTGGGGATTCTGATGTACGTCTCGGTCTTCTTCGACAACACCGGCCGGAACCAGACCTGGTACGACAAGGCCGCGACGACGCAGGTCATCTCGCTGAAGTAGCGCCGCCTCTGTAAGAAAGGTGGGCGCTCTCCGATCGCGGAGAGCGCCCACCTTTTCATTTGTTGACGCAGTTGTAGTAGCTCTCGGTGCCGCGGCCGTAGTGGTTCGCGCAGCTGTGCTCGTCGGAGAAGACGACGATCGCCACGGCCGTCACCACAACCATGACGGCCGTGCCTATCGCTGCCGCCACGAGGCCGCCGATCGCGAGACCCCGCCCGGTGCCGCTCTGCTTCGAACGGCGCAGCGCCACGACGGCGCAGGCGAACGCCGGGACCAGCAGGACGAGATCCAGGATGCTGAAGATTCCGACTGGAATGGAGACGATGCCGAGGGCGAGGCTCGTGATGGCCAGGGTGTTGCTCGTCGGCGGAGTCGGCGGGTAAGGCCGCACCGGCCTCGCCGGTTCGGCCGATGACTGAGCTACCGGCGGTCCAACCTCGACCGGCTGGCTGGGCGGCGGGACGAACGGGTCGACGTTGTCCGAGGTGGTCATGATGCTCCGTTGTGGCCGCAGCGGCGCTGGTCGTGTCGCAGTGTCGCGGTCTGGCGTCTAGGCCGACTCGTGCGATCGGTGAGAAGCCGACTGTAGCCTTCGAGCGACGATCCGGGCCGGCACTCCACCCAGTCGAACGTGGCGGCGCCAGCTGTGAAGGCGGTCCTCGACCCGATGCGCCCAACGTAGACTTGCCCGGTGACACAGACGCGAAGCAAGGCGCCCGACCCGGCGACGCCGGATCCGAAGGCCACTCCCAACACCATCAAGTACGCCTTCTGGGCCCTCGTCGCCAGCGGGGTCTTCCTCGTCATCGGCGCCCTGCTGCGGTTCGGCTTCACCTCCGAGCTCACCAAGCAGCTGATCGACGCCAACAACAAGGCGAAGACCCCTAAATCCCCCTACGGGCCGGCCGAGGTCGCCCACGACCTGCACACAGTGCGGGTAGTCGGCCTCATCGAGCAGTCGCTGTTCGCGGTGCTCTTCGTCGTCCTCGGGTTGCAGCTGATGAAGGGGAAGGGCTGGGCGCGATGGATCATCGTCGTGCTGGCCATCCTCACCCGGTTGCCGTTCTATGTCGTGGCCTTCGGTGGCAACGGGAGCGTCCTCATCCGGGCCAACTCCGTCCTGACGGGAGCCACCTTCATCGCCGCCCTCGCCCTCATCTTCATCCCGGTGCCGAGCCGCCGATTCTTCGCCGCCCACCGGCCGGTGCGCGACCCAAATCAGGCGCCGACGGTGGGGCTCGGCAGCCTCTTCGCCCCGCGCAAGCCCGCCGCCCCAGCAGCCGGTGCCAACGGCGGCGCCGCCAAGACCGGCAAGGTCACGCTGAGCAAGGACACGTCGGCCACGGCTAGTGCCACGGCGCAGGGCGGGACGACGGCGGCTGGCGGAGCCGCGGCCAAGGTCCGCGCCAAATCGAAGTCCCGGGTCGCGGAGCCGACGCCAGGTGCCGCGCCCAGCGTCACCCGCGGCAAGACCAAGGGGCGGTAATCGCCGTGCCGACCGCGCTCGTCACCGGAGCCTCCGCCGGCCTGGGAGCCAGTTTTGCCCGGGCGCTGGCCGCCGAGGGTAGCGACGTCGTCCTGGTCGCCCGTGACACGGCCCGTCTCCTCACGACGAAGGTGGCATTGGAGGAGCGCTTCGGCATCAAGGCCGAGGTGCTTTCGGCAGACCTCGGTACCGACGACGGTTGCGCCGCGGTGGCCGCACGGCTGGCCAGCCCCGACGCTCCGATCGACACGCTCGTCAACAACGCCGGAATCGGCCTCTACCAGCAGTTCCTCGAGGCGCCGCTGGCCGATGAGGAGCGCATGCTCGATCTCAACGTACGGGCGGTGCTGCGTCTGAGCCACGCCGCGGCCGAAGCCATGCTGGCGCGCGGCGACGGCCTGATCGTCAACGTCTCCTCCGTTGCGGCGTTCCTGCCCCGGGGCGCGGTGGCCACCTACTCGGCCAGCAAAGCCTGGGTGACCATGTTCAGCGAGGCGCTGGCCGTGCAGTACGCCGGCACCGGCCTGCACGTCACCTCCATCTGCCCCGGCTTCACGCATACCGAGTTCCACCAGCGGGCCAACGCCGACATGTCCGGGGTCCCGAAGTGGATGTGGCTGGAGGCGGATGAAGTGGTCCGCGACGGGCTGGCGGATGCCCGAAAAGGTAAGGCAGTCAGCGTGCCGAACGCCAAGTACAAGGTGCTGGTGGGTGCGTCCCGGGCGATGCCCCGGCCCCTGCTGCGCAAGGTGATGAGACGAGGCGGCCTGTGACCACAGCGCCGCGAGATGGAGATCAGATCTGTGAGTGACCGCGACGAATTGTTGGCGCTGATCAAGGAGTTGGCCGTCGTGCACGGACGGGTCACGCTCTCCTCCGGCCTGGAGGCCGACTACTACATCGATCTGCGTCGGATCACGCTGCACGCCAAGGCGGCGCCACTGGTCGGACGCGTCATGCGGGAGCTCACCGCCGACTGGGAGTACGACGTCGTCGGCGGGTTGACGCTCGGCGCCGACCCGGTGGCGACGGCGATCATGCACGCCAGCAACGGAGCCGTCGACGCCTGCGTGGTCCGCAAGGCCGAGAAGAAGCACGGAATGCAGCGCCGAGTCGAGGGGCCGGAGGTGGCCGGCCGTCGGGCGCTGGTGGTCGAGGACGTTTCGACGACCGGCGGGAGCCCGCTCACCGCGGTCGAGGCGCTCCGCGAGGCCGAAGCCGCCGTCGTCGGAGTGGCGCTGATCGTCGATCGCGGAGCCACCTCCGCCATCGCCGCCGCCGGCCTGGAGTGCCGCGCCGCCTACTCGCTCGCAGACCTTGGGCTGGCTTGACCGACGCCGAAGTTGAGCGGAACGCCACTCCCGACCTGGAGGTAGGGGTAGGGGCGCATCCGTGGCCCTGGCCCGAGGATGAGCGTCTGGATCCGGAACTGCTGGCCGGTGGCGATCGCCGCAACGTGATCGACGCCTACCGGTATTGGCGGCTTGACGCGATCGTCGCCGACCTCGATACCCGTCGCCACGACTTCGCAATCGCGATCGAGAACTGGCAGCACGACCTCAACATCGGCACCGTGGTGCGCACCGCTAACGCGTTTCTGGCCGCCGAGGTGATCATCGTCGGCCGCAAGCGCTGGAATCGGCGGGGGGCCATGGTCACCGATCGCTATCAGCACATCCGCCATGTCGCCTCGGCCGCCGAACTGCGCGAGTACGCCGCCGGGAAGTACAGCATCGTGGCGATCGACAACGTGCCGGGAGCGAGCCCGATCGAGACGGCGGCGCTACCCCGACAATCCCTTTTGTTTTTCGGACAAGAAGGTCCGGGTCTCACCGACGAGGCCAAGTCGGTGGCCGACCGGATCTGCTCGATCGCCCAGTTCGGGTCGACGCGCTCGATCAACGCCGGCGTGGCGGCCGGGATCGCCATGCACACCTGGATCCGGCAGCACGCGGTCCGCGACTAGCGACCTGGTGCCGGGCGGCGTTACCGTCGAAATGCGAGTTCACCGCGTCTGTGATTCGATCCGAACTGCACATTGAAGCAACCTGACTTCTGATCCATCTCATTCGCTGATCCACTCCGTTCCGCTGACCCGCACTCGTCCGCTGAGAGGTATGGCTGTGACCGACGTTGTCTTGTTTCATCACATTCAGGGACTCACCGACGGTGTCCTGGATTTCGCCGACCAGTTGCGCGATGCCGGGCACCGGGTCACCACCCCTGACCTCTTCGACGGCGAGACCTTCGAGGGCTTCGACGACGGCGTCGCCTACGCCGAGCACCTGGGCTTCGACACGATCCGCGAGCGGGGGGTCGCGGCGGCGGCAGGCCTGCCGCCGGGAATCGTCTACGCCGGGTTCTCCCTCGGGGCGATGCCCGCGCAGCAACTGGCCCAGACGCGACCCGGGGCCAAGGGGGCACTCCTCTTCCACTCCTGCATTCCGGCCGAGGAGTTCGGGTCCGGGTGGCCGGCGGGCGTGCCGGTTCAGATTCACGGGATGGACGCCGACCCGATCTTCATGGACGAGGGGGACGTCGACGCCGCCCGCAGCCTGATCTCCTCCACCAAGAAGGCCGAACTCTTCCTCTATCCGGGCGAGCAGCACCTCTTCGCCGACAGCAGCCTGCCCAGCTACGACGAGGACGCGGCCGAGCTGCTACTGCAGCGATCCCTCGACTTCCTGGACTCGGTCTAGGGCTCCTGGGTGCGCAGGTAGCGGCCAAAGTGCGGCACGGTGAAGGCGATCCGGCCGCGCTGGGCTGAATAGACCAGGCCCTTCTTCAGTAGGGCATCCCGGGCCGGCGACAGCGACTGTGGTGGTCGGGCCAGGAGTTCAGCAACGGCCGCCGTCGAGACGCTCTCGGAGTCCGGGGCGCCGGCGGCTGAGTCGGCGGCGTCGGCCATCGCCCGAAGGTATTCGCGTTCGGCCGGAGTGGCCCGCTCGTAGCGGGAGCCGAAGAAACCGACCGCGAGTTCGGTGTCGGCACTGGGGACGGCGACCGCTACGTCGGCGGCGGTGATGGGTGAGCGCGGCGCGACGTCCCACACCGCCTTCCCGTAGGCCTGCACGAAATAGGGGTAGCCGCCGGTCGCCTGGTACATCGCCTCGAGGGCCTCGTCGGTGAAGTCGCCGTCCTCCTCCTTCGCCGGATTGCGCAGGGCGGCGTGCGCGTCGGCGCGCGCCAGGCGATCGATGCGGGTGTAGCGGAAGAGACGCTCGGAGTAGGACTTGTTGGCCGAGAGAACAGCCGGCAGGTGGGGCAGCCCGGCTCCCACCACGATGAGCGGCAGCCCCTGCTGGGAGACCTCATGGCAGGCCGCGCAGAGGGCGGAGACGTCGTCGGAGCCCAGATCCTGCATCTCGTCGATGAAGATGGCGATGCCGTGCCCGGTGTCCCCGGCCAGGTTCGCCACGTCGGTGAGCAGCTCCACCAGATCGATCTCGATGTCGCCGGAGTCGGCCCGCCCGGCGACGGCCGGGACGTCGATCCCCGGCTGCCAGCGGGTGGCCGGCTTCGCCGCACGTCCACTGCTCTTCACCTCGCGCTGGGCGAAGCCTTTGAGGACGCCGAGGGTGTGCCGGCTGGCCTCGGCGTCGGCCCCGGCCAGCTCTCGGATCGCCAGGTGTAGCGCGGCGGCGAGCGGCTGGCGCATCGCCTGCTCCGGCCGTGCCTCGAACTTGGCCGTACCCCAGCTCCGCCGTACCGCGGCGCTGCGCAGCGCGTTGAGGAGCACCGTCTTACCGACACCGCGCAGTCCCGTGAGCACCACCGAACGCTCGGGGCGCCCGCGGGTGATCCGCTCCAGGACCACGTCGAAGAGATCCAGCTCGGCGTCGCGACCGGCCAGCTCCGGTGGCCGCTGACCGGCTCCGGGCGCGTACGGGTTACGAATCGGGTCCACGATCGCACTGTATCGGCGTCTCTAGCCCCGGAAGAATATTGAGCAAGATTGCGCGATCGTGTCGTGTGATCGGCCGTCCGGCGGGGTGCGTCAGTTGCTGTAGTAGCGGACGTAGTCGACGAGCATCGTGGATACGGCCGGAGTCGTCGCATTCGGCGGTCCGGGCCAGACGCCGCCTACGGCAAGGTTGAGCTGGACCACGTGCGGCTTGTCGAACTCCCACTGGTCGGTCGCCGGCAGGCTGGCCTTGGTGATCCGGCCGTAGCGGTGACCATCGAGGTACCAGTTGATGCCGAGCGGGCTCCAATTGATGCCGTAGGTGTGCCACCCGCTGCCCACTCCCTCGGCCGGTGAAGTCTTCGTCCCGATGCCGTAGGCCTTGCCGTTGGTGGTCGGGCCGTGCAAGGTGCCGAAGACCGTCGGCATCTTGTTCAGCGCCTCCATGATGTCGATCTCCCCGCTGCGCGGCCACCCCTTGGTGACGATGTCGGTGCCCACCGTCCAGAAGGCCGGCCACAGCCCCTGCCCCTTGGGCAGCTTGATACGGGCGATGACGGCACCGTATTTGATCGGCTGGAGGCTGGTGATGCGACCGGAGGTCCACTTACTGGTGATCCCGTCGGCGCCGGTGTAGGTCTCGCGCCGGGCGGTGAGGACGAGTTGGCCCTTGCCGTTCTCGCTGACATTGCTGGTGCGGGCGGTGTAGGACTCGAGTTCGCCGTTGCCCCAGCCGCCGCCGGTGTCGATCAGCCAGAGCTTGGAGCTGGGCTGAGATCCGGCCGGGCCGTTGAACTCCTCGCTGTGCGAGAACTTCCACGGGGCAGCTCCGGCGCCACCGGAGGAGGTGCTGATGAAGAGCGCGGGGGCGATCGCAAGTAGCAGTAGCGGCCAGCGGCGTCTGATCGTGCGCTTTTTCCGGTGTTTAACGCGGTGTCTGGGCGAATTGCCTACGTCGGCTGACAAATTGAATTTCACGTGTGCATGCCTTCACATAGTGCGGGACACGTCCTGGCGGGCAGGCTTAGAGTAATGGCCAGACTCCACCTCAGGTGTGCAAGCGAGGAAAGTCACAGAATTGCGCGGCCGGAATGGCTGTGAGGAAAGTGAAGTCCGCCTCAAGTCATTGCTGCGTACCGGGGAAATTCTGGGACTCGTGAAATTCAGATACAGGAATTGGCGATGCCCTCCGCGACCTGGCGCCGCGCTGGAGGCGCCGACTACGCGCGGTGTTTTGCCGGTGCCGACGGGACGCCGATCCGGAAGTAGCTCATCAGAAGCCGCAGCGGCCAGAAGATCGCCAGCGTCATCTTGATGCCCTCGCCGCGGGACTGCCGGCCGACGAAACAGGCCAAATAATTGGCCATTGCGTACGAGAAGACGGTGGCCACGGCGGCGCCTTCAATACCGTAGTGGGGGATCAGGATGAAGTTCAGGGCCACATTCACCACGCCTCCCAGAACGTGGCGAATAAGTGATGACCAGAGGTATCCCTCGACGATGATCCATTTCGAATACACCGTGCCCATGAATACGAATGGGCAGGCCCAGATATGAATAAGCAGGACGCTGGAGGCGGTCGAGAATTGGTGGCCGAAGACAAGCGGGATGAGTGGCGGCCCGATCAGGCTGATAACGATCGCGATACCGACGCCGGACCAGAATGAGGTGTCGTACGAGCGCTGCAGCATATTGTGATACGCCTTGCTCTCCCCGCCGGATTTCTTTCGCACCTCGAGCAGCACTGGCAGGGTCGAATTCATGATGACGACGGGCAGGAAGTAGGCGAGTTCACTCACTCGGGACGCGACCGAATAGACGCCGACAGCGACCGAACCCATGAGCGCCTGGATGATGACGACGTCCGCGCGGAGGTTGACCTGATTGGCCACTCCTGAGAGGGCGAGCAGCCAGGACTGCCGGAAGAGTTCGACGAGCGTCTTGACGTGGGGTCGGTGCAGGCCGGCGCTCTCCGGATCGCGGAAATACCGGCGCAGGATGAGGAGGCTCGCGACGAGGGCCTCGGCGATGTTGAGGAAGACGAAGACCCAGAGGTTGTTCCACCAGGCCACCGCCGCCACCCGCAATGCGAGCATCGCCGCGGCGGTGCCGATGCGGATCACCGCAGTGGCCCGGCTCTCGAGTCTGGCTAGGAACCATAGCTCCGGCGCGTCCAGGGCCCGGGCGAAGAGCATCGTCAGGGAGACCAGCGAGACGGCGATGGTGAGCCGGTCGCCGCTGGTGAAGCTGATGGCACCGAGGAAGATGAAGGCGATCGCGGCGAAGGCCTCGCGGATCAGCAGGATGGCCGACATCGTGGCCGCTGTCCGCTGCTTGTCGTTCACGAACGCCTTGACGGCCAGGCCGCTGAGGCCCGCGGTCATGATGGCGATGCCGATCATGCTCAGCGATACGGCGTAGGAGTAGATGCCGTATTCGCGTACCGGCAGCACCAGCACGAGGAGGAAGCTGACCGCGGAGGTGGCCGCGAGCGAGGCCGTCTGCTGGACGGCATTCCACAGCGAGTTGGTTCTGATCCTGGACGCAGCGCTGGGCTGGGGCCGTTGGCGCGTCGCCGTCAACTGACTCACTTACCCATCGGTTCCTATCGTTGAGTGCGCTGTTGCCAGCCGCTGCGGTAGTACACCCATTCGGACGCCGGCACCGCCCTCGCCACGACGTGAGGGCTCGACATCCTGTGCCGCCCCGGGCGCGGACGTCCGGGGCGAGGCATGTTGAGTATGACGCGTCGCGAACTGATCGGCACCGTCTCCGCCGGGTCGCTCGCGCCTACCAGCCGATATTGCCCGCCATTTGCCGCCCCTGCACGAATGTAAGAGTGCGATTCATCACGCCGACCTGTGGCGAATAGCAAGAATTTCGCCTGTTGTTCACATTCTTCGATACATCGGTGCATGTATTTCGTATTTCCGGTCGAGTGGTGCGGGCGCGTGATCTGGCACGTATTCAGCCGTGCGGCGTGCGTCACTATTTTAGGCGAGGCTCCGAGGTTTTCATGGGGAACTGGCAAATCTAGATGAAGTCGGTGTTGGGTCGCGTGCGTATTTGCGTGACATTTCTGGTTACCGCTTCATATCGGCTGTGTATCAAGTGATCGCCCTCGGCGCAGCCCCCAGTTCCGTGGTTTGGCCGCCGGCTGGGCGGGGTTCGATACGGCGCCGAGACGTCGGTGAACGGCCCGTCCGGGAGGGTAGACTTTGCCCTGAATCCGCAATTAACCAGGCGCGCCGACGGCGTCGCGGCTGTTGGGCGGGGTCGGGAAATTGCGGCGACAGCTGCCGTTTCCGCAGGCCCGGCCCGGTCCGTGACCGAGCTCGATTCCGACCATAAATGCACGTGGACGGCATTCGGACGGCACCTCGACTGGCACTTCGGAAGGGCTAATCGGCGAACATGCAGGAATCATGGCTAAGTTAGCGACACCGCGGCGAGCCCTGCTGGCCGTTTCGGAACGAATCAAGATGCGGCTGCACCGCTGGTCGACCTCCGGCGGCCCCGTCCGTCGCGGCCTCTACTACAGCTTCGGTAGCCACGCCTTCGCCCGTGAGACGGCGGCCGTGACCGCGGGTATCCGCACCTACCAGGACCGGGTCGACGACGGCTTCGAGCTGTACCAGCTGCGCCGGCACATCCACATGCTGGAGAAGGGCCTGACCATGCAGCCCCGGCGCGATTCGTTCGCGCTGGACTACATCGAGTCGACGGTCTCGACCTTCTGCAACTTCCCCTACACGGCGGGTGCCGCGGGTGCCGAGGAGCACGACTGGGCCGCCTCCGTGCTGGACGCGTACTTCGAGGCGACCGCCACCGCGTCGGCCCCTGAGATCGCGCGGGCCCGGGCCAACTACCAGCAGAGCCGAGACGGCCGCGACGTGGTGGCGCAGGGACCCCACGAGATGGGCGACGCGATCTCCCCGCTCGCCTATGAGCAGCTGGCCCAACTGGCGCACGCGCGGCGCTCGGTGCGCTGGTACCTGCCGAAGGAGGTCGACTCCGGGATCATCGATCGCGCCGTCGAGGTCGCGGTCGAGGCTCCCACCGCCTGCAACCGGCAGCCGTACGTCTTCTACATCCTCAATGACAAGGAGACGGTCGCGAAGGCCGTCGACATCCCGATGGGGACGCGCGGCTACGGCCACCAGATCCCGGGCCTGGCCGTCATCGTCGGGGATCTCTCCGCGTTCTTCGATGAGCGGGACCGGCACCTGATCTACGTCGACGGCTGCCTGGCCGCGATGAGTTTCGTGTTGGCAATGGAGGCCCAGGGCGTCGCCACCTGCTGCATCAACTGGCCCGACATCCCGGAGAAGGAACAGGCGATGGCGAAACTTCTTGACCTCCAGCCCTACCAGCGGGTGGTGATGCTCGTGGCGTTCGGCTATGCCGACCCGCAGGGTATGGTTCCGCGTTCGATCAAGGGCCCGCTGGGCGACGCACGGAAGTTCGTCACGCTGTGACCGTCGACATCCGCGGTACCAATGAGAAGAACAAGGGCGCGCTCCTCATGGTCGAGGCCGTCTGTGAGCGCCTCGGCCCGTACGCCGAGCTGAGCGCGAATCCGTTCGCCGCATCCTGGGAGACGCGGGCCCGACTCGGCCTGCGGCAGACCCTCCATGATTTCAACGCCATCCGGGCCGCGAATGTGGTCGGTGATCTGGTACCCGGCCGGCTCAAGGAGCGCTACGGCCTGGTCGCCGACAACGACCTCACCGGCATCGTGGACGCCTCCGGGTTTGCCTACAGCGACTCCTTCGCGCTCGGGCGGCACCGCCGTGAGGCGGTCTACGGGCGGCGCTGGGCCAAGCGGGGCGTGCCGAAGGTGCTGCTGCCGCAGGCCTTCGGTCCGTTCAATGACGCGGAGAAGCGCAAGTGGTGTGCCGAGGTGGTGAACCAGGCCACCGTGACCTTCGCCCGCGACGAGAAGAGCCTGGAGTATGTGCGGGCCCTCGCGCCGGGCGCCCGGGTAGAGCTGAGTCCTGACTTCACGATCGGTCTCAGCCCCGAGCCCGGCCCGGACGTGCTCCGCGGGGCGGTGGCGCTGGTGCCGAACCAGAAGATGGTCTCTGAGGGAATTCTCGAGCGGCAGGCCTACCTGGAGACGATGGTCGAGCTGGCGCAGGCGGCCCGGGCCCACGGCCTGAGCGACCTCGTGGTCGTGCTGCACGAGGACGACGACGTCAAGCTCGGCCAGGACCTGGCCCGGCTGCTCGATGCGCCGCTGCGCCTCCCCGAGCCGCCGCGCGCCCTCAAGCACACCCTGGGAACGGCCTCGCTGGTCATCTCTTCGCGGTTCCATGCGATCGTCGGCGCGCTGTCGCAGCGCGTCCCGACCGTGGCGGTCGGCTGGTCGCACAAGTACGCCGAACTACTGCGTGACTTCGACGTCCCGAACTGGCTCTGGACGCCGGGGAGCGCCGCCGGTGACGTGCTCGATGCGGTGCTCGGTGACGGGGAGGCGCTCAACCGCCTCGAGGTGGCGCACAAGACGCTGACCGACCGTAACGACCAGATGTGGGAGACGGTCATCTCCGCGCTCGGGCTGCCGCCCCGTAAGGAATCACTAGGGGTGAGTTGATGCCTGGAGCGTCGGTGCTCGTCGCCGTCTGTACCTATCAGCGGCCCCAGCAGTTGGAGGATCTCCTCGACAGCCTCGCCCCGGCGATCGCCGGGCACGACGCCCGGGTGCTCGTGGTCGACAACGACTCGAAGCCGAGCGCGGAGGACCTGGTCGCGGCGCACGGGATCGGGGCTGAGTACCTCCACGAGCCGGTCGCGGGTATCGCGCAGGCCCGCAACGCCGCAATGGGCCGGATGAATGAGGCGGAATTCATTGCCTTTCTCGACGACGACGAGACGGTCGACCCGGATTGGTTGGCCCGACTCATGGACGCTCTGCAGACCTATGGCACGGACGTAGTCACCGGTCCGGTTGTCTCGCTCTTCCCGAGCGGCGCGCCGGCGTGGATCGTCGACGGGGGCTTCATCCAGCGGACCCGGATGGCCTCTGGCACCCGGGTCGAACTCGCCGCGACCAACAACGTGCTCATGAGGGTCGCGACGCTGAACCGGATCGGCGTCACGAGTTTCGACACCGAGTTCTCTCGCTCCGGTGGCAGTGACAGTGAGTTCTTCTGGCGGCTGCGGCGCAAGGGCGGCACCATCGCCTGGGTCGACGACGCGGTTGTCAGCGAGGAGGTCCCGCTCGAACGCCTAACGTTTCGTTGGGTATTCAAGCGGGGCGTCCGCGGGGGAAACGTCTTCGGACGGTTGCTGCGCCGCGAACACGGGCGAATTTATGTGTTCCTGCACGGGTCGGCGCTGGCCACCTTCGGTGCGCTGCGGGTCGCCGCGGCGCTGGTGACCGGAAAGGGCCGGCGTAGCAAGGACTTCGGTTGGCTGACTCACGGACTGGGAGTAGCGCAGGCCGCGCTCGGCTCGGTCGTCTACGAGTACGACCGGGGCTAACCCGCACGCCGGCGCAGCTCGTGCGACGCAAGCGGCCCGAGCCGACTCGATGAGTCGGACCCGGGCCACCTGCTCGCGCGTCGCGGGTTGCTACCCGAGGTTGATCTTGGTGTAGCCGGTGGCCGCGGTGACGCCGGAGGTCGTGCTGGAGTACAGCCGGACGTAGTCGACCAGCATGGTGGAGACGGCCGGGGTGGTGGCGTCGGGGGAGCCGGGCCAGTTACCGCCGACCGCGAGGTTGAACTGCAGCAGGTGCGGCTTGTCGAACTCCCAGACGGCGCCGGCCGGCATGGATGCCTTGGCCTGCGTGCCGTAGCTCTTGCCGTCGATGAACCAGGTGATGGAGGTCGACGTCCAGTCGATGCCGTAGGTGTGCCACGCTCCGCCCAGGCCACCCGTCGGTGACGTCTTCGGGCCGACCCCGTAGACGCTCTGCGTCGCCGTGTCCGGTCCATGCAGCGTGCCGAAGACGGTCGGCATCTTGTTCAGTGCCTCCATGATGTCGATCTCGCCGCTGTAGGGGTAACCCTTGGGGTAGATGTCAGCGCCGAGCGTCCAGAAGGCCGGCCAGAGACCCTGACCCTGCGGGACGTAGATCCGTGCCTCGATGTAGCCGTATTTTACGGAGACATTGCTCAGCAGACGGGCCGAGGTGTAGTTGCGGGTGATGCCATCCTTGCCGGTGTAGGTCTCCTTGCGGGCGGTGATCGCGAGGTCGCCCTTGCCGTCGAGACTGACGTTGCTGGCGCGGTTCGTGTACGTCTCGAGCTCGTTGTTACCCCAGCCGCCACCTCCGGTGACGGCTTGCCAGGTGTAGGAGTTGGGGGCGGAGCCGGCCGCGCCGGTGAACTCGTCGCTGAGGATCAGCTTGCGACCCGCGACATTGGAGGAGATCGCGGCCGCTGGAGCGGGTGTGGGCGTGGCGGTGGTGGTGACGGTTGCGGCGCTGGCACTACTCGAAGCGAGGGGGATGACGGCGAGAAGGGAGATCGGGACGGCGGCGAGAAGTAAAGTTTTCCGGACGCGCGCCGATGGGGATTTCGAAGTGAACATGAGCTGGACTCTCGGGTTTGGGGGGCTGGAGTTCCGCGCTCCCCCGAAGAGCGGCTGCATCGACTGTAAATTATTTTCTAGCGCTGTGCACGCTGAGTCGATCAATATGAACTAGCTGTGCGCGCAACTAAACCAGTTAGCAGCAAAGGGCAAACCTGTCATCTTGGACGGTGCGGCCCCGGTGCCCGTCAGGGATGAAACGCGATCCAGTCGACCAGCATCGTTGCTGAGTCCGGTGTCTGCGCGCTGGGCCGGCCGGGCAGATCCCCGCCGACGGCGACGTTCAATAGAAAGCACATCGGCTTCTCGAATACCCATCTTTCATTGGGCTTTAGCTGCGCCGGTGTCACCTGGGCCACGACTGCGCCATCGATTCGGAAGATGATGGCGTTGCGGCGCCGCTCGACCGAGTAGACGTGAAACGCCTCCGCGTAGGAGCGCGCCGACGGCTGCTGATGGCTGACCTGCCAGGCACTTCCGGATGACGTCGGACCGTGCACGGTACTGGCCGCCGACCGTGCCGAATTCACCGTCTCCACGACATCGATCTCGCCCGACGCCGGCCAACCCACCTCGGTGATGTCCTGCCCGACCAGCCAGAAGGCAGGCCAGATTCCATCGCCGCTCGGCACCTTGATGCGGGCCGAGAGCACGCCGTGAGTGAATGCGAAGGAGTCATGACTATGCAGCCGGGCCGACGTCCAGCCCCGGGTTGTGCCGTCGGTGCCGGTGTAAGTCTCACGACGAGCCGAGATGGCCAGGTGCCCCCGTCCGTCCAGAGCCGCGTTCTCGGGACGAGAGGTGTACGTCTCCAACTCGTGGTTGCCCCAGCCGCTACCGCCCAGTTGATAGCTGAAGAGGCTCGGGTCGGGCAGGGTGCCTGACGAACCGTCGAACTGCTCGGTCCAGGGGGCAGAGGCCGTGTACTGAACCGGCGTCGCCGTCGGAGTCGGTTCTGGGGTCGGTTCTGGGGTCGCCGGCCGCGAGCCCGGCGGCGGGCTGACCACGCCGGAGGACGGGGCGGGATCGGTGGCCGAGTTAGCGGGGACGCCCGGGTCGCAGGCGGCGAGTGCAGTCACCGCCAGCATGAGGCAGATCGCCGCGCGACCGAAACGATGCGATGGCCCCGGTCGTCGTCGGCTGCCGGCCGCCCTCTTCACTAGTGCGTCTGCTTGGCCGCGGGTAGCTCGTCGAAGAGTTTGTCGAAGATCTTCGTCGTCTCGCCCCAGGATCGTGGGTCCTGGTAGCGCTGCCCCTTCGCCTCGGGGGCGTGCAGGATCGCATCCCGGAGACTGGGCTCGCTGCTCGGAGACACCCAGATGACGCCGTCGTACCCCTCCGCGCCGTCACGCAGTCCGCCGACATCGGAGAGGATCGTCGGCAGCCCGTAGGCCATCGCCACATGCAGCGGACCGCTGGCCGAAGAACGGGTGTACGGCAGTACGGCGACGTCGGCCAAAGTGAAGAAGTCGGCCACCTCCTCGTCGCTGACGTAGCGATTCACCACCGTGATCTTGTCGGCGTTGCGGCCGTCGCGAGCCTCGACGATCGGCTGCGTCCACCCCTCCCACGTCTCGCCGACGATCACCAGACGGAGCTTGGCTACCTCGGCCTCGCTGAGCGAGTTGAAGGCGGAGACGAGGAACTCCAGGCCCTTGTAGGGACGGACGGTGCCGAAGAAGAGAAGGACGGTGGCGTCGTCGTCGGTGCCGACGACGTCGGTGCGTGTCGTCTGGGCCTCGTGCGAAGAGTCGGCGTAATGGTCGTACGGGCCGTGCGGCGCGACGTAGATCGGACGATCGCCGATCGGGAAGCGCTTGCTCACCGCAGCCAGGTCGTAGTCGGAGTGCACCACGAAGGAGCTGGCCAGCTGAAGCAACTTCGCGCCCACGAAGTTCAGGTAGGCCGCGGCCCCGTTGAAGCGGGCCTCGCCGGTGTCCTGGGTCTCGTGGAACTCGATCACGATCCGAGCCCCCATCCGCCGGGCGGCCAGCGCCAGCAGCAGCTGGGAGTGCAGCACCGCACCCGTCCACCACTGGAAGATGACGACGGTCGGGCGTTCGCGGCGGAGGAAGCGCAGCGCGCCGACGATGGTGCTGCCCCAGAACCAGTCGATGCCGTCGTAGACGGGCATCTTCTCGGGGTATTCGATCTTGTTGACGCGCTTGCCGACCCGTGTTCGTCCCGGGTAGAGCATCTTGGGGATCAGCCGGCGCATCAGGATCGTCGACACTTCGTGCTCGTCAGCCAGCGCCGTGGCCAGCCGGCAGGTGTAGTAGCTGATCCCGCTGGTGAACGCCCAACCCGACCCAACGACGCAGACGCGTTCCGGGGCAGACGTGCTCATCTGAACTCCCTCGCAGTCATTCGCCGGGTACGCCCCCGTGGCAGCGAATCGCCGCTGGCGTTGGTCGTCGGTCTTCAGTGATGATAGTTGCAGGCAGAACTCCACGGGTGGCCCGTACTAGGAGACTCCTCACGCCCGCGGAAGGCGCAGGGCTCCGCGGCTAGGGTGCATCGCCGAAATGTTGGCCGAAATATTGGCCGACTACGATCGCGGCGCAGCCCGAGGTTCGAGCGGCGAGGGCCGCCGCGGATTTCCGTCGAACACGAAGCCGCCGCTAGCAGCCACGAGTGATCAGGAGATGCCCAGCGTGCCCCACAAGCTCTACGACACCGCCCGTGCCGCCTCGGAGACGGCGTTCGGCCTGCTCCGCGGACGTGTTGTGGGGGCTATCGGGGTCTCGGCCGGAAAGCGACCGATATTCCTGGGGAGCCGCCCGCGGCTGCTCGGAAGTGGCGATATCAGGGTCGGGGACTACCTGCTGGTCAGCGGCGCCACCCAGCGGGTGACGCTCTGCGCGGAGGCAGGTGCAGTGCTAGAGATCGGCGACTGCTGCTTCATCAACCAGGGCGTCACCCTCTCCGCCCGCGAGCGCATCACGATCGGGCACAACGTGATGTTCGGCGACGGGGCGACTCTGCTCGACACCGACTTCCACCAGGTGGACGCCAGTGCGCCGATCAAGACGCGCCCCATCGTGATCGGCGACAATGTCTGGATTTCACGGGACGTTCTCGTCGGGCCCGGAGTCACGATCGGCGCCGGCAGCGTGGTCGCGGCGGCATCGGTGGTCACCCGTGATGTCCCGGCCGGTGTGCTCGTGGCCGGCTCCCCGGCGCGCGTCATACGTGAACTCGACGTGCCGGCCGGGTGGGTGCGCCAGGACGTCACCCGAAACAAGCCGTTGCTCAGTTCGCTGAAGCGCTCTCGGTAGCCACGGCCCACGCCGGTGCTCGTCAGCCCTCGGGATCGCTCCCGATCACCGGCGGGATCTCCACCAGCGCATCGGCGATGCTGGCCGCCACCGTCTGGTCGAGGTAGCGACGGTCGTAGGTCACCGAGGCGAACATCCGCCGGCCCATCTCGTGGACGACGATCCCGAGTCCGAGATCGCCGATCGGCTGCCCGAGCACGACAGCGTCGACCGGGACCGGCGTCAGCCAGGGCAGGCGCCCGACGTAGGAGTAGCTGATCAGGGTGCGCCGCTGGGGATCGGGATTCCACCCGGCCCGGGCCGGCCGGCGCCGCCGAGTCCCGATGGTCATGGCGGTGAGCGTGAGCAGCGGACGGCCGGAGTGGGCGAAGGCGGTGATCTTCTCGCTGATCTCGGTCGGGTCGCTGCAGTCGTCGATCGGCAGGTAGGCCCCAGCCGTGAAGTTGCCGGCGTCGAACTTCTTCGATGGCAGGTACCGGCGGGCGTCGGCCACCACCGCGATCCCCGAATGCACCTCAAGCCCGGCCGCCCGCGCCGCCTCGAGCGCGCGGGAGGCGACGATCCCGGGCATGGACGCGCTGGCGCAGTTCTCCTTGCGCCACTGCTTGATGGCGGGGAGGAACTCCAGCGCGGATACCCGGCTCTCGACCGCGATGTCGGGCTCGACGTAGCTTCCCGGCCCGGCTGAGGTGAGCGGCAGGGGCGGGCGGGGCACCTGGAGGACGCGGCGCAGTCGCTTCGGGTCGCGACCGTAGTTGTGCCAGAGGGCGTCGACGAGCGGACGCCCCGGCCGCTTGCTGGCCGGGGGGAGCGTGCTCAGCTTCTCCGGCTGTAGCAGGAAGAGGAAGAGCGGCCAGACGCTCCCGGCGTCGCCCAGTGCGTGCGAGAAGTGCAGGGCGCACCAGTCCGGGCCGATGGCCAATCGAAAGGGGAGGCGGCCAAGGGGACGTCCCTGAGCCGCCACCGCGACACGGCCGAGGTCGCCGCCGTACGGCTCGTCGAAGGTCTCGACCAGAGCGTCGCAGAAGGCCGGCAGGTCAGCCGGCTCGACGAGGCCCATCGTGCCGCTCTCGATGTCGAAGAGCTTCAGGAAATGTCCAGCCTGCCCGGCCCGAGCTGCGGCCAGCAGGTGCGCCCGGACCTCTGCCGGATCGGGTGGCACGACGCCGCCGATGCTCCAGACCACGTCGTTGTCCCGCCAGGCCAGATCCCGCTTGGCGATGCGTGACTCGTCGTGCGCTCTGAGCTGGTCCGAACCTGTCGCCATTCAAATCCCCCGTGGCCGGTGAAGCTAGCGGCTAGCCACCCTAGTTTAGATTCCGCCTACTTCGCGCCACTGAGGCCGAGGCCGCTGGCCAGCGCACCGGTCACCGAGATCGCGAAGTTCGAGCTGATGTGGAACTTGTCCACGTAGGCCACGTGATCGTCGATAACGGTCGGGCAGGATTTCGCGCATAGCCACGGGATCGGATCGACAAACTTCACGCCGGCTTCGCTGGTTGCGCCCTGCTCCCGGGCGAGATTCGTCGCGTCGACTGCGTCCGTGGCAGCCGGCGAACACTTCTGGATGTCCTTCGCGTTGGCCGGTAGGCAGTCGAGAGGGTTCGTCGCCGGAACGGGGATGTCACCGAGCATCGAGACGTTCGGCGAGGCTGCCTTCAGTTCGTTGAAGGTCTTCACCAGACCGGCCTTGACCGCTTCGTCGGTACCCGGCGTCGTCGGCTTGCCGTTGACGGAGCTCGTCACGTGCTCCTCCGTGGAGACGACCACGGCGTCCGGATGCAGCTTGGTGATGTAGTCCATGGCTGCCGCGTGCCACGTCGCACAGCCGGTGTTCGGAGCATTCCGTTGGCTGCTCCAGATCAGCGTGTCGGCCGCGGTGCAGGCGGCTTCGGCGACGAGAACGACCTTCCAGTTGTACATGTATCCGAGAGCCTGGAAGGCCGGTGTCCACATCCAGGCATGCGAATCCCCGAAGAGAACCAAGGTCTTCTTGGCCGCCGGATTGCCCATCGTGCATTCGGGGAGCAGGTTGAACGACGACGCCGCGATGGCACCGAGGCAATTGCCGGCGTACTGCGGTCCCGTGTAGTTCGCCGTGATCTCCCGACCTGCCTGCAGACTCAGCTTCTTTACCTGGAGCGCCTTCGCGACGGCTGCTGCGGCGTCCTGTGCGGTGGTCTCCAGCCCGATCGCCGTGCCAAGGGCGTGTCCGAGGTAGGTGGCATAGGACGCGGCCAGGTGCGTCCCATCGAAGGAGGTCACCGTGTTGGCGATGACGGCTGGGCAGACCTTGCTGGTGCAGAACCATGGGACCGTATTGACGTAACTGACTCCGACCTGCGCCGCCGTCGCTGCGTTCGCCGCCTCGTGCGGCAGGAGAATCGAGTTGGCCAGCGGATCAGCACACTGGGTGATGTCCTTGCCATGCTGCGACAGGCATTCGGCAGTTGGCTCGGCGTGCGCCGGGACATCGGATAGCAGGGCCACCCGGTCGGCGCTCGCCTTCAGGGTTGTGAGGCTCTTCTGCAGGCCAGCCTGCCACTCGGCGTCGCCGCCGCCGTCCGGCAGGGCCTCGATGTGCTCGCCGATCACGACCAGGTCGGGATGAAGGGCCTTGATCTTCTGGAAGGCCCACTGCCGCCACTGAGTGCACTGCGGATAGGACGTCTTGGTGTCGGGATTCAGCACTGCCGTATCGGCCACTGGGCAGGACTGCTTCGTGATCACGTACAGGTTGATCGGAGTTCGGGTGGAGATGTTCTCAAGAGTGGACATCCATTGCGCGGCGTGTGAGTCGCCGAAGAGGACGACCTTCGGTGCCGTCGGCGTCGTCAGCTGGGTGCAGGGAGTTGATGTCAGCGCTGCCGTCGATGCAACACAGCCGTTGGCGAATGCAGGGCCCTTGTCCGAAGGCACCAGCAGTAGCGGCACGGTGAGTGGCGACGGGATCTTGATGTCGTTGGAGGCGTCCTTCACGTCGGCCAGCACGGTGTTGGCGGTCGCGGTTCCGCTGTTGGTTCCGACCTGCTTCTGGGCCGCCGCCGCCTGCGAACGGGCCAACGCCGTACGTCCGTTGTCCATCACCAGGAAGGCGTTGGAGAAGGCGAGCACGGTGGCGATAGCGAGCAGGCCGCAGAAGATGCTCAGGTAGGCCGACTTCAGGAGCGGCACCGAGCGGCGCACCGGCCCCTCGATCACGTGGAAGCTGATAAAGGCCAGCAGCAGCGCGGCGAGGGCCAGCAGCAGCTTCTCGGAGACGGTGAGATTCGGGTAGCGCTCAGTCGCGATGGTGAGGATCGGCCAGTGCCAGAGGTACCAGCCGTAGGAGAGCTTGCCGATCCACTGCAGCGGTCCGAAGGTGAGGAACCAGTTGGCCCCGCCGCGTGCGCGGTGCTGCCCGCCGATGATGAGCAGGCCGGCGCCGATGACGGGCAGGGCAGCGGCCTTGCCCGGGAACGGCGTGGCGGCGGTGAAGTGAACGGCGGCGTAGCCGATCATCGCGATGCCGATCCAGCCGGCGACGAACGGAATCCACTTGGCCAGCCGGGTGGAGGCGAGTGCGATCCCGGAGACGGCGACGAGGGCACCGATGCCGAGTTCCCAGGCCCGGGTGAAGGGTGAGAAGTAGGCGACGGTGGCATTGGTGGAGGTGGAACTGACACACCAGAGGAAGGACGCGACGCAGAGTGCCGCCGTCACCAGCGAGGTCGGTATGCGGTGGAAGCGAGCACCGCGACCCAGCTTCAGGATCAGGAAGAGCATCAGCGGCCAGACGAAGTAGAACTGTTCTTCGACGGCGAGTGACCAGTAGTGCTGCAGCGGCGAGGGTGGAGCGGCGGCACTGAGGTAGTTGGTGCCGGTGGCCGAGAACCGGAAGTTGGCCATGAAGACGCTGGTCCAGATGGCGTCCCGGGCGATGCTGGAGATTCGGGTGATCGGCAGGAAGAGCGCCGATGCCGCCACGGTGACGATGAGCACCACGGTCGCCGCCGGCAGGATGCGGCGGAAGCGGCGCGCGTAGAAGTCCGAGATCGAGATGCGGCCACCGGTCTCGAACTCACGGACGAGCAGGCTGGTGATCAGGAAGCCGGAGATGACGAAGAAGACGTCGACACCGACGTAACCACCAGGAATGGCAGTGATTCCGCAGTGATACAGCACAACCAGGAGGACGGCGATCGCTCGCATGCCCTCGATGTCGGGGCGGAAGGTCGGGTGCACCTTGGCGGCGCGGGCCCGCTTCTCCTGCGACCGGGTCATGGTCACCGTCGACTGTCCGGCCGTTCCTCCGGCCTCCGCCTGCACCTCGGTGTCGAGGTTGGGCGACGAGGTGTTGAAGGCCGATCCGCTGGGCGGCGTCACTTCGCCGCTACCTGGGTCGGGAAGAAGTTGCTCTTGAAGACGATCACCGAACCGGACTCGTAGTACGTGGACCACTTCGGATCGGACTTCATCCTCGTCTCCAGGTTGGGTAGCGCGTCGTAGGGGAGGATGCCGAAGTACCAGTCGTAGAACTGCATCTGCTTGGTGATGATGAAGTAGGTCGGCACGTCGCCGCGGGCCGCAACCAGCGCATTCACCTTGGCGTAGTCCTTGTCGGAACTGAAATGCGAACCGACGAGACTCGTGGCATAGATCGCCTGCTGGTCATAGACGTGGTTCCAGCGGGCGTAGTTGACGTAGTTGGCGCTGTTGCGCTCGGGCCACACCGGGGCGGCCGAGGTGAGCCAGGCCGGGATCGGAATCTTGTTGAGCAGGCTCGTCGACATGGCCACCTCCTCCTTGGTCATGCGGTAGGCGAACCAGGCGCCGAAGAGACCCTGGGCCGAGAAGATCGACCAGGCGGTCATCAAGGCGACCGCGGGGAGGAACCAGAAGCGGCGTCGAGCCGTCAGGAAACTCTCCAGCAATGGCGCGACGAGGAGCGCGCAGCCGGGGAGCGAGAAGAGGAAGACGCGGAAGATCGCCTCTCCGCCGTACCCCTGCCCGCCGAGAATGCCGAACGCGCTGAACGCGAGCACGGATGCGGCCATGAACGGTTTCCGCTGCACAATGCGGATGATCGCTGCGATGATCGCCGTCACCCAGAAGGAGGCGCAGAGCAATCGGACCAGTCCGCTGGTGACCTGCTGCCCCTTGATACCGATGGTCGGCACGTTGGTCTGGGCGTTGGAGATCGGGTTGACGTTGAGCAGATGGAATTGCGCGGCGGATTCCCAGTTGTAGGTGAGGAAACCGCCGGCGATTGCGATGAAGACGATGAAGAGCCACCACGGTTTCACCTGGCGGGTCAGGAACATCAGACCGGTGACCGCGATCAACCAGTAGGGCGTCAATTGATGGGTGACGGTGAGTGCGGTGAAGAGCACGATCATCAGCCAGAGGTAGCGGGGCTGCTTGCGGCTCAGGCCGATCAGTGTGACGACACCGAGGGCCAGCATGAAGGCCGTCCACTGCGGCGAGAAGTAGCCCTGGCCGATCCAGTCCAGGTTCTGCACGAGGAAGGTGACGATGATCGCCGTCATCTTCTTGCAGTCCCAGGCGCGGGCCATCGCGTAGAGGACGCCGACCTCGATGATGTACGCGACCGGGGTGTACCAGTGCGCGATGGTCGTCGCGCTCAATCCGGTGAGATCGGAGAACCACGCGGTAAAGGCGAAGAGCCCGGGCCAGTGGTGGTAGATGTCGACGTCGCGGGCGACCTTGCCGGACTTCTCGATGTAGTCGACGACGGCGATGTGCTTGTACGTCCACGAGTAATACGGCACTGCAGTGGCCAGCGAGATCGTCACCCGCAGAATCGCGACCGAGCAGAAGACCGCAGCCCAGGCCACGAAGGTGCTGCCGGCCCGGACGGCTAGGGCAAAGCCGACGGTCGTGAGAATGATCGACGCTACGAAGAACGGTGAGGCCACCGGCAGCAGGCCGTACTGGCTCTCCTTGACGTGGCCGATCCCCGGCATGGCGATGAGCCAGCAGACGAAGGCCGCCGCGACCACCACTCCGCAGAGATTGATACGGCTCAGTAGTGAACTGCGGGACCGGACGAGGCGGACCTCGGGTGGCGGCGACGCGTCAGCGGGGCGGTCGGTGAGCGTCGTCATCAGAGCGCGGCCTCCGGGGACGAAGTGGCGATGGATTCCCGTTCGGCGCCGTCCTCGGCGTCGGTGCTGCCGTCGGTGTTGGCGGCGGTTCCGTCGTCGGGCGTGACGTCAGCTCCGGCGGTGGCGCGGGCGACCCGGGCGCTCTCGCCGAAGTGGGAGAGTTCGTACATAAGAATCGAGGCGACGGTGCCGGCCTGTAGCAGCAGCATCTGAATGGTCGGGTGCCAGAGACCCTCGAGCACCGCCAGGTAGCTCACGAGGATGTTCACCGCGACGCTGAGCAGGATGACCAGCGCGTTCGAAGCGTAGGTGGGTAGGCCCTTGACCCAGACGAGGATGGCCGCGCCCGGCCCGACCAGAACGAAGAAGCCGGCGGCAGGCGCCTTGATGAAGGTGGGTAGCACCGGGATCAGCGACAGCAGCGCTACGAAGGCACTGGCCAACGCGAGCTGGGAGAGGCCACAGAACGAATTCCGAAGGCCGGTGAGTCGTGTCGTCGCCAAGGAGCTAACTTCCCTTGCAATAGTGAGCCTGTATTAGTCTCGGTCGGCGGAGTACGGCATCGAATGGATAGTCAATCGTGCAGCCTCTGTGAGAACGCTTAATCCATTCATGGACGCATGTATGCAGGACCAGAACTGCTTGTCACAAGAATTGTGACCTGGTGCACACTGCCCACTCTCCGTGTTCATCTGTATTTCGTGCCTACTGCGATGGCGCGTATATCTATAGCCGAACCCGTGATTTCCCAGCAGGCAAACCGATTTAGCTGCTATTTCCGGGTTGAACGTCGTACATCCAGGGCTCGGCATTTTCTAGTTATTCTAACTGGGCCGGTTCGGGTGCAGCCCCGTCGCAAATGGACGTTCGTCACGTTGTAGTGCCCTATGCGCGCCCGGTGATGCGCCGGGCCAGCGCCGCGTAGGAGTCCGCCTGTGTGGCCAGGTTGAAGTGCGTGAGAGCGCGCTGTCGGCCGGCGCCCCCGAACGTCTGCCGAAGCGTCGCAGAGGCGATCAGGCGCCGCAGGTGGGCCGACAATCCGCCGACGTCACCCGGTTCGGCGAGGAGCCCGGTCACGCCGTCCACCACCACCTCGGGGATCCCCGCGACGCGGTAGGCCACCACCGGCAGGCCGGCTGCCTGCGCCTCCATGATGCCCAGCGGCATCCCCTCGACCAGCCCGGGGTGAACCAGCAGATCGCAGGCCCGCAGCACGTCCGGAATGTCTTCTCGCCGCCCGGCGAGCAGCACCCGCCCGTCGAAGGTCGCCGCGGATCGCCGCAGCCCGGCCGCATAGTCAGGAAAAGACGAGGTGTCGCCGCAGATCACGACCCGCCAGCCGGGTAACTCCCGAAGCGGCTCGAGCGCCGCAAGGAGGTCCTCGACCCGCTTCACCGGGTCGAGGCGGGTCACCGCGGTCACCAACACGTCACCCTCGGCCACCCCGAACTCGCCGCGGAGCTTGCTCGCAGCCGTGGTGACGGGCGGATCAACTACGACGCCATTCGGGATGACCTCGATTCGGCGCCGGGTCAGCCGTCCGCTGTTATTTCGCACCGCCTCACTCACCGCGACCGAGGAGTTGCCGACCCAGACGGCACTCGCCCTGATCGTGCGCCCCAGCCGGTAGGGGAGTTCCTCGTGCAGGTGGGCCACGCTCGGCACCCGGCCCAGCCGCCCGGCCGCGGCGACCGTCAGGTGCACGTCATGCCCATTGCCATGGAGCAGATCAAAGTCCCGGCCGAGCCGGGCCAGCTGGCTGATGCTGCGCAGCGCGTCGGTCGAGAGGGCGGCCAGGGCCCGTAGTGAGAGGGCACCATCGCTGCGCGGCGAGACTCCTGGGGACGTCTCCAGGACGGTCGCCGGGTAGCCGCGGGCGCGCCAGGCGTCGGCGAAGTCGCTCTGCGGTGGCGTGGCCAGCGTGACTTCGATACCCCGCTCGGCGAGCGGGCCGGCCAGTTGCAGCAGGACGATCTGGGCCCCCCAGAGGCCGACGGCGCGATCGACGGCGAGAACGCGAAGCGTCATACGACCGATTCGGGTTCACCGTAGAGGCCGGGGTCGGTGAAGGCTTCCCGACTTAGCTTCACCCGCAGGCGGCCGGCGAGGTACACCACGTGCAGCGCCGTTCGCAGCAGCAGCACCAGCAATTTCTTGGGCTCTCGGCGTATCCCCTGCAGAAGCGACGCCATCCGGCCGGTGGTGGCGGCGCCGGTGCTGCGCCCCACCTCGGCCGGCGGGTGCAGCTCGTTGAGGGCCACCGAACTCTGCCCGTAGCGGTACCACTGCTCGAAGAGGTCGGCCATCTTGTCCCGCGGAACCCACGACATCAGCACGCGACGGTCGGTGGCGAAGCTGCCCCCGGTCTCATCGAGCACCCGCCAGCAGAGGTCGGCGTCGCCGGCGCTGCGCATCCGCCGGAACCCACCGACGGCCAGGTACGCGGCACGGGTGATGCCGAGGTTGGCCGTCGGGTAGTAGTCGCGACGGCCGGGCACCCCGATGTAACCGTCGATGTTGAATGGATTCAGGGTCGACGCGATCTTCGCGGCCAGCGTCGGCCCGGACTCGGTCAGCATGTCGGTGCAGGAGAGGACGGCGCCGGGGCGGCTCAGCATCGTTCGGTGGCTCTCGACCAGCCCCGGACGGGCGCGGCAGCGTCCGTCCACGAAGAGCAGGATGTCGGCCGCAGACGCGCTCGCGGCGCTGTGGCGAGCGGCGTACGGGCCGGAGCCGACGGTCGGCGTCATTACCCGCGCACCGGCGGCGGTGGCCACCGCCGCCGTCTCGTCGGTGGAGCCGTCATCGACGACGGTGAGCACGTCCCCCGGCGCGAGCTGCGGCATGAGAGTGGCCAGGCAGGCGCGAAGATGAGTTGCCATGTTCTTGACCGGGATGATGATCTCGATCGTCGGGTTCGCCGTGCTCAACTCTGCTTCGACTCCTTGATCTCGTGCTGCCTGCCCTGCAGCGGACGGGCCCGGCCGCCGCTGCGCCGGGCTCGCCAGAGGGCGAATGGTCCCCGGATGATGCCCGAACGCTCGATCTTTCCGACGTCGGCGAAGAGTTCATGCTGCACCGCATCCGGCTCCGGAGCGTCGACCCGGGTCAGCCGGAGCAGGTGGAGCAGCGCCGGCAGAAGCCGGCGCAGGATCATGAGCAGGGTCTTCGGCTGGGTGACGAGCTTCGTCAGCCAGGCACCGAGGCCGAGGCCGTAGTCGGAGATCTGTCGCTTCAAGTCCGCCGCACCCGACCGGTGCCGGTGCCAGATCACCGCCGCCGGCTCGAAGGCCAGCTCAAAGCCGTCCAGCAGCACCCGGACGAACATGTCGATGTCCTCGCCGCCGCCGGTGGGTGAGCCGACCCCGAATCCCTCGTCGAAGCCGCCGAGCTGGATGATCGCTGACCGGCTCACCGCGAAGTTCGCCCCGGTGCCGTAGCGGCCGACCCGGAAGGGGAAGAGTGGCTCGCCCGACCGCTTCTGCCCGACCTCGAAGACGTCCTGGGTGCAGCTGTCGGCCCAGTTGAAGCGGCTGTCGAAGTACCACTCGGCCGGCGAGCCGATCTCGACGGTGGGGACGATTCCGCTGACGCAGGCCACCTTGCCGCCGCGGGCGAACCCGTCGGCGATCGCGGCCAGCCACCAGCGGTCGACCAGCACGTCGTCGTCGGTGAAGGCGACGATGTCGTGGGCCGCGGCGAGGAGGCCGACGTTGCGGGCCCGGGCCAGGCCCTGGATCGGTGCCTCGACCCGGCGCAGGCGGGGGTCGTCGAACTCCTCGACGACCCGGCGCGTCGACGCGTCCTCGGGGCCGTTGTCGACGACCAGCACCTCGTAGTCGGAGTACTCCAGGGCGAGCGCGTCGGTGAGAGCCGCGCGGAGCGCGTCCGGGCGGGAGCGGGTGCAGATCAGCAGGCTGATCGGCGGGTCGCTCGGTCGGGTCGGCGGCGGCGCCGGGGGCGCCAGCGCAGCGATGCGGCGGGCCAGGTCGTCACCGTCGATCAACTCGTCGACCAGCGGAACCTCGACGAATCCCCGTGTGAAACGACCGTGGCGGACCAGGAAGCGGGCCCGGGAGTACCCCTTGGACCGGTCCAAGCGCAGCAGCCCGCGGAGTTCGGACTGATCGTCGATCTCGCCGATCCAGATCGCGGATGCCCAGGATGCCTCGCCGCTGCTGGAGATCGGTTGCAGGTTCAGCGGCAGGGCGTCAGGTTCCGGCATGCTGATCCTCGGTGCGGGCCGACTCGTCGAGCGCCGGCGGAGCCTCCGTGAGCAGAGCCTCGGTGAGCTCCGGCTGGTCGGGCGCCAGTTGGGCCAGCGCCGGCTGATCGCCCCGGGCGTGGCGGCCGGGCTTGACGTCTCGGGTGCGCCAACTCCACACCATGTGGCCGGCGGCCGCGGTGCTGAGGAAGACCTGGATCCCCAGCACCGTGAAGGCGGCGGCCAGCGCCCCGTACTTGGGCACGCTCAGGGCGACGGCCAGATAACCGCCGACGGCGGCGATCGAATTGATCATCAGGACGAAGGTCAGCTGCTGACGGGCCTGCTGCAGCGATGACCAGAGCAGGTAGACGGTCCGCAGCACGGAGGCGGTGGCGAGGATCGCCACGATCTCCACTCCGTGCAGGTCGAGGTAACTGGCGTTCAGCAGGCGGTACACGTGCGGGCTGATCACGACCAGGCAGACGGCGCCGAAGGCCACGATCGGGACGGTGCGGGTCAGCGCCGAGCGGACCAGCGCCCACTCGTGATCCCGTTTCGACGAAGCCTGCACCACGAGTGAGATGCCGACGCCGGCCGTCACGAAGTCGAGTACCGCGGTCATGCTCAGCGACAGCGAGAAGACCGCACCCTGACGGGCACCGCCGAGGGCCGTCACCATGAACGGGAGCAGGGTGAGCGCCCCCAGGGTGAGTGCCACCGACGCCGTGGTGCGCACCGATAGCCGCCGTAGTCGCTGGCTGGCGACCGCGCTCAGCTTGGCGCTGGCCAGTTCGGCGTCGTCGCGACGGGTGATCCGGCGCAGGATGGGCGCGAAGAAAGCAACGGCGATCGCCGCCGGGATGATCGAGGCCCAGACGACGGAGAGGAGTGTCGCCGTGATGAACGGGAGGATCGCGAGCTTGGCCAGCCCGGCGAAGCCGTTCTCCAGCGGCAGCCAGCGCGCGCGACCGAGGCTGGTGAGGGCTGAGTCCTGGATCGCGAAGAGCGTCCAGACGACGATCCCCACGAAGACCGACCCAGCGGCCAGCGCCGACCCGCGGACGGCCGGCAGGAAGGTCGCCGACGCGACGGCGGCGACTATGGCGACCGGGAGCCCGTAGATGAAGGCCAAGCGGTAACCCAAGCGAACGATCGCGCCTTCGGCACCCCGATGCGAAGGGATCATCGCGTTCAGCGCATCACCGATGCCGGCCGCGATGATCAGCGCCGGGCCGGAGATAGCCGACAGGAGCGCGGTCTGGACGCCGAGGCGGTCGGGCGAGAGCAGCCGGGCGGCCAACGCCCAGAAGACGATCCCGGTGGCGGCGGCGACCAGCGATGAGGCGACCAGTGAGGTGGCATCGCGGTAGAGCCGGCCGGTCGGCGGGGCATCGTCGACCGCGGCCACTCCCACCGCGGCGCTCGGAACGGTCATGGCGATGATCGACGGGCCCGACGGGCGCGGGCGGCCGCGCGCAGGTACAGCACGGGACCGGCGATCATGCCGCGGGTCTTGTAGCGGAGCAGTTCGGTCGGGAAGTCCTCCGGAACCCCGCGCATGCTCACCTCGCCCTTGCCGAAGGCAGTCCGCGCGGCGGCCGGGATCAGCGCAAAGAGGGCGAGGAGTTGCTTCGGCTCGTAGCGCAGCAGTGCGGTGTAGAAGGCGGTGAGCCCGGCGCCGTAGCCGTACATCTGCTTGGTGAGGGCGTCCCAGTCCTCACGGTGGTAGTGCCGCATCAGCGCGGTCGGCTGGTAGACCACCTTCTCCCCGGCCAGCAGCAGCCGGCTGAAGATGAGGGTGTCCTCGCAGCCGCAGGTGAGGGTGCCGGCCCCCATCGCGTTGTCGAAGCCCATTGCCCGCATCTTCGCGGTGTTGAAGGCCATGTTCGCCCCCACCCCGAACGGCGGGACCGGGAAGAGCGGGCTCTGGGCACCGGGGGCCTTCGCGTCGAAGACGTCCTGGACGAAGCCGCGTCCCTTGCTGTGCCCGCCGTACTGCTCGAACCACAGCTGCGGCTGGGTGCGCACCTCGGCCGGGACGACGATGCCACTGACCGCGGCTGCGTCGGGCAGGCGGTCGAAGCCGGCCATGATCTCGACGAGCCAGTGCGGGTCGGCCGTCTCGTCGTCGTCCATCCAGGCGACGTAGGGGCTGGTGACCATGGCGATCGCGCAGTTGCGGGCCCAGGAGAGTCCCTTGCGGGGCTCGACCGTGTAGGTGATGTTGTCACTGGCCGGGCGCGCCGCGATGCGGGTGCGCGTGGAGTCGTTGGGCGGTGCGTTGTCGACGACCAGCACGTCGAAGTTCCGGTACCGCTGCTGCCGCAGGGAGTCAATCGCCCGGTCAAGGTCGTCGGGGCGGTCGCGGGTGCAGATGACGACGGTGACCTTCGGGCCGGACTCGATCAGTCGCTGCTGATCAGCAATGAATTTAGGGGCATTCTCGATCGACGTACCGCGACCGGCCAGGACGGCCGTCGGGTCGCCGCCGTTGCTGGAGACTAGATCGTTGACGGTCTCTCCGCACTCGGCCTGAACCGCGTCGACGATGGCCGCGGTGCTGACGGCGCCGTCGAGGAACGGCAGCCGTACGAAGCCGACCGGTTCGGTGAAGAGGCGCAGCAGGATCCACGCCTCGAGATAGGACTCGCCGACCGGCCTGATGTCGCTGATCGGTTCGGAGATTTCGCAGTCGAGGATCAGGGCCGGCCGGGGCACGGCAGTGGAGCTTGACTCTTCGGGCTTGTCGGCGAGGTTTTCGTCAGTGGCGGCAGAAGTCATTGGCGTCCCGTTAGATCGTCGACCAGACTATTCACAGGATTTTGTGACTAGTTTCACGGCGGTTCTTACGTACCCTGAAGGCTCGCTGGCCGATCGCCACCGACGCTCCCAGGGCGGCCGCCGTAACGCCGGCCAGCATTGCGCAGACCCTGGAGAAGGCCCGGCTGGTGTCCCGGAGCTCGTGCAGCACCCCACGGGGTAGGACCCGTATCAGGTACAGACGCTCCTCGGAGAGAGTCTCGTCGTCATCCTGCGTCGGGAGATTCGCCCGCAGTAGGAGTTTACCGTGACCTTCGGAGTAGCAACGACGTACGAAGAAACTGAACGTACTGCGCTCGCGGGGCACCGCGTGGTGGATCACCGCGTCCGGCACGTACATCCAATGCCCACCGGAGTAGCGGTGCATGCTGATGCAGAGGCTGGTGTCCTCGGGCTGAGACGAGGCGGCCAGCTTGCCGAAGGAGGCGAGGAATCCGCCGACAGCACGGAACTCGGTGGCTCGGACGGCCATGTTGCCGGCCCAGACGTTGCGAACCCGCGAGACCGTCTCGGGCATGCCCTCGTAGTGGCCGCCGATCACCCAGGCGAAGACGTCGGGGAACCAGTTCGGCTTCTCCGTCTCCCAGATCGGCTCGTAGCGGCCGCCGGTGCCGACGACCTCCGGATCGCTGAAGGGGGCGATGAGGGTGCCGAGCCACTCCGGCATGGCCACCTCATCGTCGTCGAGGAAGGCGATGAGTGGTGTCGTCGTGTCTGCCGCGCCGGCGTTGCGGGTCGCCGACGCACCGCGGATGCCGCCGTTGTTGTCGACCACTGTGACCTCGGGGAGCGCCTCGCGCAGCCGCACCGCCAGCGACGGGTTGTGGTCGACGGCGACGACGATCTTCTCGGCCGGTGTCAGCTGCTTCTGCACCGAGACGACGGCGTCCAGGATGCTGGACCAGCGCTCGTCGCTGTAGCAGGGAATGACCACGCTGACGGCATTGGTGGCACGGTCGGGCCCGAGCGTGCTCATCGCGCCCTCCTCATGACCTCACCAGTTGCCCCCCGGCAGCAGAACCACGTCGGCGGGACCTGGTTCGTGTTCAGCGCGGCTGCGCATTCTGCGCCGCGCCTACCGCCACACGATAGCTTTCCGGGCCTCAACCTGTCGCCTTGAGCCAGGCTGGAGCCTCGTCGACGACCGCCGGATTTCGGCAGTTTCTGCACTGCGGGTGTCGCGGCGATCACTCAGCCGTGCGAAGTCGGCTTCTTTGAGGAATCCCTGTGACATCGTTCTCACGGATGTGCGGTCTCAGCCGGATCCGGACATGATCTTCAGGTGCCCCAGTCAACGTCGAGGTCGGCTGAGCGTCCCATCGCCGCCGTGCTGCTGGTGCTCGACAGCCTGGCTCTGCTCTACGAGATGTATGCCCAGGCTCTAGGCGGAACCGCGGCTTTCCTCGATTTCTTCAGCTATTTCACGATCCTGAGCAACCTATTCGCCATCATCATGCTGGCCATCATGCTGGGCGACAGCCGCCCGCTGTACTGGAATCTCATCCGCGGGGCGATCACCAGCTACATGGTCTTCACCAGTCTGATCAATCGGGTGTTCCTCACCTCCACCCCGTTCGACTTCACCAGCAATATCCCGGACACGGTGCTGCACGTGATCGCTCCGCTGGGTGTGCTCTGGCTCTGGTTCGCCTATCCGCCGCGACGGGTGGCCTGGGCCGACATCCGTTACTGGTACATCTTTCCGGTCGTCTATGTGATCTTCACCCTGCTCCGCGGACCGGGCGCCGGCTGGTATCCCTACTATTTCCTTGACCCCCGGCAGGTCGGTGGCTACCCCAGGGTGGGCATCTCGGTCGCGCTTCTCATGCTTCTCATAGGGGTTGTCATGTTGGTTGTAAACAGCATTGGACGAATACGTAGCGCTCGGTAGCAGTCGATAGAGTGGGAGACGAAGCTACCGGATTGGATGAGAAGGTCATTGAGTTCACGAAACGTCGGAACCAGCCCACGCAGGCTATTCGCGCTGGCCGCTTCGCTATCGGTGATCGGTGTACTGCTCTCGGCCTGTAGCTCCTCCGTCCTCAACCCGGGGGTGCCGTCGGGCTCCAGCGGTTGGGCCGGTGCGCCGGTCGCCTCCGGAACGCTCTCGCTCGTCCCGACCACCGCCGCCCCCTCCAGCGGCCTGGTCATCACGCCGTTGACGCAGTTCTGCTCGGACGTCTCGGTGAATCAGAACTTCCTCGGCAAGTTCCCGACCACCTCGCAGCAGGCGGCGGATGTCTCATCCGTCTGGGACACGATCGGGCGGGAGTCGCCGGCGGCGATCAAGCCGACGGCCCTGGCCCTGGCCGCCGTGGTCCACAAGTTCTCCGACGGCACCATCACCAGCGCGGACTCCAGCACGGTCGGCAAGAATCTGAGTGCCTTCGCGGCCTGGGTCGGCAACAACTGCGGCTCCCTCGGCTCCGCCGCGCCGAACAGCTGACCGCCGCCTCTGCGCACCTCTACCGTTTCAGCCGCCTACTGATCGAGCGGCCTACTGATCGAGTCGCACCGTGGTGATGATGCCGCGGTGGTCGGAGCCAGGGAGGCTCACCGTGACCAGCGACCGCGCCGTCGCCTTGTTCGTCAGAACGTGGTCGATACCGATCAACGGCGGGTACCAGGTGTCGGCCGGGTAGGTGCGGGCGAGCCCGGCCCCAGCCTGCTCGCCGGCGTCGTTGTAGCCATCGGTGAGCAAGCGACGGAACTGCGCGGTGTCCATGGTGGCGTTGAAGTCCCCACCCACCAGAACCCCGCCACCGTGAGGGGTGGCCGAGTTCTCGAGCAGCGACAGCAGCTTCGGGAGCCGGGTGATGTCCTTCAGCCAGTCGTCGGGTGACTGCGGGTAGGGCCCCGGCATGTGGGTCGCCGCGACGGTCGGGCTCGCCGTCGCTCCGGGGATGAGGAGGCGGGCCGAGACCAGCGCGAAGGTGAAGGTCGAGTACTTCTCCTGGTCGGCCAGCGGGTAGGCGCTCCAGAGGCCGGTGCCGCGGGCATCCGGCCGCGGGTCGACCACGCTGTAGGGGAGCGCCGCGTCCAGCCCCGCCGTCTTGAGACGGGCCCGCTCCTCTTTGGTGAGCTCCTCCAGCATCAGGACGTTGACGTGGTGTTCGCGGACCAGGTGCACGACGGTTGACGGGTCGGCGCTACCCAGCCGCAGGTTGCCGGTCATCACGATGACCGACGGTCCGTGGAGTTTGGTGGCGTCACTGGCCACGAAGCGCGGGACCAGCACCGTCGCCCCGACCAGGGTTACGACTGCGGTGACCGCGAAGGCGCGCCACTGCCGGCGCAGGCCGTTGACGACCAGCCCGAGCGGAGTGAGCGCGATCAGGTAACCGGAGAAGGCGGCCATCGCGAGCAGCGCGCTGATTCGAAAGCTGACCGTGTGCAGCAGCAGGCCAATGACCCCAATGGCGACGAAGCAGTAGCTGACGAGGTGAGTCAGCAGGCGCGCCCGCCGGGAACCGGTGGCGGTCGGCTCAGGCTCGGTCGTCAAGGTCAAGGACGCTCCTCAGGCAGCGGGCTGGGCTTATGCAGCGGACGCGGCTCGGGTCAGCGTGCAGCGGCTGAGAGAGACGATAGTGGGCCGAGATTTCGCAGAAGAACTCAGAGCCAGCTCGGGCTCAGCCAGGGTGGAGCTGGGGTGGCACGATCGGGGTCGTGCGGCGGTACGGCTGAGTTCAGGCGGCGTCGCGGCTGGCGCCGTGATGGCTGTCGTGATCGGTGCCCGAGTGGCGCAGCTGGATGAGTGCGGCCATCGGGGAGAGGTGCGTGCGGTGTGCGAAACGGGCCCGGCGGAATCGGTTACAGACCGTAGCGGAGCACTCGCCGCAGTCGGAGCCGGCCCGGAAATGCTCGTGGGCGTCACGTCCGTGGCCGCACTTGCAGGTCTGGTCTGCGGTTGCTCTCATCGGGGGGCTCCTCTGGATCGGTGCGGTCAGTCTCCGCGCAAGCAGGCGGCCCCCCAGAACCGCCCTCATCACCATAGTAGTGGGGTGACTTTACGCTGTCCACACGTCTCAGGCGCCTCTCAAGGCGTCGGCAGGGTGAGGATCTCCGCCCCGGACTCCGTGACCACGAGAGTGTGTTCCCACTGGGCCGCCCAGGAACCGTCCTTGGTGAGAACTGTCCAGTCGTCGTCCCAGATAATCCAGTCGCCGCCACCGAGAGTAAGCATCGGTTCGATCGTGAAAGTCATCCCCGGTTCGAGCTGGGTGGTGGCGCGCGGCTCGTCGTAGTGCAGGATCGTCGGCTTGGTGTGGAAGCTCGGGCCAACACCATGGCCGGTGTAGTCGCGCACCACCCCGTAGCCGAATCGCTTCGCGTAGGCCTCGATGACGCGGCCGATGACGCTCACCGGACGTCCCGGGGCCACCGCCTTGACGCCACGCATCATTGCTTCGTAGGTGCGCTCGCCGAGGAGGCGCACCTCCTCCGTCGGGGTCCCGGCGAAGAAGGTGGCGCAGTTGTCGCCGTGGACGCCGCCGATGAAGGCGGTGATGTCCACCTTCACCACGTCGCCGTCGTTGAGCTCCCGCGAATCGGGGATGCCGTGGCAGATGACCTCATTCACGCTGGTGCAGAGGGACTTGGGGAAGTGCTTGTACCCGAGCGTCGAGGGGTAAGCGCCGTGGTCGAGGACGAACTCATGCCCGATCCGGTCGAGCTCGTCGGTGCTGACTCCGGGTGCGACGTGGCGACCTACTTCGGCCAGCGCGTCGGCGGCGATCCGTCCGGCGACCCGCATCGCCGCGATCGTCTCGGCGTCCTTGACCATCGGGTCGTCGTAGTCCGGCGGCGCGGCTGTGGTGCGTCCGAGCTGGTCGACGTAGTGCGGACGCACGATCGAGGCCGGGACCGAGCGCCGGGGCGAGACCCGGGCCGGCTGGATCGGTGTGCTCACAGACATGGGCTCATTCTGCCAGCGCGGATAGGCTTAGGTGTCGGCGCCCGAACTCGACGATCCGCTGAGTTGCTACCAACCCGGAGACGCATATGAGTCGCACCATCGTGGCCTCAATCATGATCCTGGTGATGCTCTTCGGCGTGCTGAGCGGAGTCATCGTCGCCGCTCACTACGGCAACAGCGGACCGGCCTGCTACCCGGTGGTCGAGCACAGCGACTGGCTGCTCGACCAGGAACAGCAGTGCTGAGCCGGCGCTGATCTGCCTGCGGGTCAGACCTCGATGACGGTCGGCACCAGCATCGGGCGGCGCCGGTAGGTCCGGTCGACCCAGCGCCCCACCGTGCGGCGGATCGCCCGCTGCAGGGCTTCGGAGTCGCGGGTTCCGTCGGCCACCGCCCGTTCGACGACCTCCACCAGCTCGGCCCGGATCGGGTCGAGACCGGCAGGGTCGTCGGTGAACCCGCGCGCAGAGATCTCCGGTCCGAAGACGACCTTTCCAGCGAGCATGTCCACCGCGACAAGGATCGAGATGAACCCCTCCTCACCGAGGATGAGGCGGTCCTTCAGGGCCGCGTCGGTGATGTCTCCGACGGCCAACCCATCCACGTACACGTAACCGACCGGCACCGTGCCGACCACGGAGGCGACGCCCTCGACGAGGTCGATCACCGTGCCGTCCGGGGCGATCATGATGTGCTCGTCGGTCATGCCCGTGGAGCGACCGATCGCGGCGTGCGCGCGCAGGTGACGCCACTCGCCGTGCACCGGCATCAGATTCTTCGGGCGCACCGCATTGAGCAGGTACCGCAGCTCGCCGGCCGGGGCGTGGCCGGAGACGTGAACCAGCGCCATCGACTTGTGCACGACGGCCGCGCCCAACCGGGAGAGGCCGTTGATCACCTGTCCGACCGAGTTCTCGTTCCCGGGGATCAAGGAGGAGGCGAGCAGGATCGTGTCGTCGGCGACCACGGTGATGAGCGGGTGCTCGTTGTTGGCCATTCGGGAGAGGGCCGAGAGCGGTTCACCCTGCGATCCGGTGGAGATGAGCAGCGTCTTCGAGGCCGGGAGGTCGCCGATGTGCTTGATGTCGATGAGCACGCCGTCGGGCACCTTCAGCAGGCCGAGCTCCCGCGCGATGCCCATGTTGCGCACCATCGAACGCCCGACCAGGGCAACCTTGCGGTTGGAGGCGACCGCCGCGTCGAGGACCTGCTGAACCCGGTGCACGTGCGACGCGAAGCAGGCCACGATGATCCGGCCCCGGGCCTTGGTGATTACGTCGGTGACCACCTTGCCGACGTCGAGCTCGGATGGGATGAAGCCGGGGACCTCGGCGTTGGTGGAGTCGGCCAGCAGCAGGTCGACTCCCTGGTCCCCGAGCCGGGAGAAGCCGGGAAGGTCGGTGAGACGTCCGTCCAGCGGCGTCTGGTCCATCTTGAAGTCGCCGGTGTGCAGCACGACCTGACCGCCGACGTGAATCGCCACGGCCAGCGCGTCCGGGATCGAGTGGTTGACCGCGAAGAACTCCAGGCCCCAGTCACCGACCTGCTCGCGGTCGGTCTCCCGGACCTGCTGCAGCTCCGGTCGGATCCGGTGCTGCTCGAGTTTGGCGGCCACCAGGGCCAGCGTGAGGCGCGAACCGATGATCGGGATGTCCTTGCGCTCGCGCAGTAGATAAGGCAGGGCGCCGATGTGGTCCTCGTGGCCGTGGGTGAGCACGATCGCGTCGATGTCGTTCAGACGCTGCCGGAAGTACGACCAGTCCGGCAGCGTGACGTCGATGCCGGGCGAGTTCGTCTTGCCGAGCAGCATGCCGCAGTCGACGACCAGCAGCCGGCTCGGGCCCTGCTCCGGCTGGTACTCGAACATGGTCATGTTGCGGCCGACCTCGCCGATGCCGCCCAAGGCGACGATGCGCAGGGCGCCTGGTTTCAATGGCGGGAGAGCATCTTTGTCGCGCTTACGATCGGTGGGCACATGTCGAGGCTATCTTCTGGGCCTCGAGCGGCTAGCGTTACCCCGATCCGCACCGACCTGAGGAGCCCTTTGAACGTCGCCCTGGACACCAGTGAAGCCCAGAAGCTCGGCATCGGAGTAATCGTCGGCGTGATTCTTCTGGGCCTGCTCCTCAGCTTCGTCGTGACGGCTGTGGTCGGGCGGGTCATCATCCTGGCGATCGTGATCGGCGCCGGATTGTTCATCTGGCATCAGCGTGACGAGATCTCCGCCGCCGCGCGCAAATGCGACGCGACATTTCTCGGCGTTCATCTGACGCCGAGTGACCCGCAGGTAAAAGCAGAATGCGTCAAAGTCGCCAATCCCTGAGCGGCATTCACTAACGCGCTGACACGCGTTAGCTGACCAGAACGACCGGCAATCCGAACGTCACGAACTGGACGTCACGAACTGGACGTCAGCGGACTGCGCGTCAGGCGATCTCTTCGGCCTCTTCGATCGTCGCCTTCTCGTTCTCGGCTCCGACGGAGCGGCGGCGGGCGGTCTCCAGCTTGCGGATCGCGGCAACTTCGCGCGAGAGGCGTCGAGCGCTGCCCTTCTCCTCGAGGATGGTCTTGAGGACGCGCAGCCCGTCGCGGATCGCGTTGAGGTTGCTCTCGCCGTGAATTCGGCTGCGCTCCACGCTCGGCACCTCGTGAACGGCGAGCTTGGCGGCGGCGATCCGGCAGTTGAGTACCGTCTCGATCTCGAACCCGTCGCCCCACAGCATCCCGGAGGCGTTGGTGACGGCGATGTCGGGATCCGGCAGGTCGACCGCGTCGAGAATGTCGCTCCAGAAGGCGTTGTACCCGTAGCAGAGATCGGTGTACTTGGTCTTCAGGAGCAGGTTGGTCAGGATGTTCAGGCCCTTGTTGCCACCGCTGCGGTAGCGGGTGATGTCGTGGCTTCCGCCGCCGTCGCAGAATCGGCTGCCCTTGGCAAAGTCGGCCCCGCGGACCAGCGCCTCGATGTAGGCCGGGATCTCGGCCGGGTCGGCTGAACCGTCGGCATCGAACATGACGATCACATCGCCGGTGGCGGCCCGGAAGCCGCAGACCAGCGCGTTGCCCTTACCTTTGCGGGTCTGGTGGACGATCCGAATGTTCGGCATCACGCGCTGGGCCGTCTCCACGGTGCCATCGGTCGAGTTGCCGTCGACCAGGATGACCTCGTGGACCTCTGGCAGCTCAGGGAGCACCATCTCCAGGTTGCGGGCCTCGTTGCGGGCCGGGATCACGATAGAGATCGTCGGATTCGGCTTAGCTACCCGGAGCTGCGTGCTCATTCGTTCCCCTTAGACTTCGATCGCATGCGCTGAAAGCAGGCGGCATTCTCTTCGTGGTCAGAGCGTCTTGACACAGAATCTAGAGCCTATCGGTTTCGGTTTGATTGCGAGTACTTGAACTGCAGTCGCGCTTACGGTGAAACAACAAGTTTTGGGCGGATACTCGCGTGATACGCACCACGTCCTGTAGCGTCCGTCCGCGAAACTGCAAACTGAGGCCGCGTCTGGTAGTGGCAAGAATTTATTGGTTCATCCAACCTGTCTGCTCGGGAGATCAACATGGGCAAGGCGATCGCGATATGTAGCTGTGGCCATGTCCGAACGAGCCACGATCACTACCGCCGAGGAACCGACTGCGGCAGTTGCCCAACGGGCGCGTGCCTGCGGTTTCGCCGCCAGAGTTACCTGAGGCGACTCTTCGCCTGGTTGGTCCGTAACTCATCTCCGATCCCAACACAGTCGACGCAGCAGGTCAATCGAACAGAAACCACACAAGATCACTCCGGGCTGAAGCTGCCGTAGTTATGGGGCTCCGTCCCAATAATTCGACTACTGCACATCCGATCCAACCTGTACGCCGTCCTTGTTGCGGTTGCGCAGGTAGTGGATCAGCGTCGGGAGCAGTGAGAGCACGACCACGAACATAATCACGTAGTCGAGATACTGCTTGTTGTCCTGGACGAACTGGATCTTCCCCAACTGGTGGCCGATGAGGAGCATCGAGTCGGTCCAGAGGATGCCGCCGATCAGCGAATACAGCAGGTACAGGCTGAAGCGCATCTTCCCGACACCGGCCATCACGCTGGCTATCGTGCGCACGATGGGGACAAAGCGGGCCAACACGATGGTCCAACTGCCGAACCGCTCGAAGAACCGCTCGGCTTTCACTACATAATCGGGGCTGAAGAACTTCGAGTCCGGTCGATGGAAGACCTTCGGGCCGGCTCGGTATCCGATCCAGTAGCCGACAAGATTCCCGATCAGCGCAGCGATCGGGGCGACGACCAGGAACTTCCAGAGCGGGTCGTGCAGCGTGCCGATCGCCAGGGAGATGCCGGCTGAGAGCAGCAGGGTATCGCCGGGGAGGAAGAAACCGACGAGTAGCCCTGTCTCGGCGAAGAGGACAATCGCCAGCCCGATAAGGCCGAACTTGCTGAGCAGCGTGCTCGGATCGATCGGGTTCGCCAACACCGTCGGCCCGGTCACGGCGTGCGCGGCCAAGGGCGCGGCGATAGCAAGCATGCTGCAAGTCTACGAAAGATCTGTGGAGTCTCCGGCCACTCTCGGGTGCTGTCTCCGGTCGGGGCCGGCCAGCTGGGGGTTCCCCGTCAGTCGCTGGTGACCTTGACGTCCTTCCAGAACGCGATGCGATCGGTGATCT
This sequence comes from Frankineae bacterium MT45, assembly GCA_900100325.1. Lineage (NCBI taxonomy): Bacteria > Bacillati > Actinomycetota > Actinomycetes > Frankiales > Frankineae bacterium MT45. Next base: position 111,416 of record LT629697.1, on the reverse strand, counting down.
CGATCGCGGCCTCCTTGGGCGTCGGGTAGTACCAGGCGGCGTCGGCCGAGGTCTCGTCGCCGACGGTTACCGAGTAGTAGGAGGCCGTCCCCTTCCACGGGCAGACCGTATGAGTATCCGAATCCGTAAGGACATCCGCGCTGACGTCGTCCTTCGGAAAGTAGTGGTTGCCTTCGACGATCACGGTGTTGTCGCTCTCTGCGATCACCGTTCCGTTGAGCGTGGCTCGAACCGTCATCTCTGCCCCAATCGACGCATCCCCTGGGACCGACCGGCCCCAGTGGGGAGAACGCCGAGTGTGGCGAGGTTCATTCCACGGCGTTTCGAGTTGCGCCGGACGACCGGCTGTGAGTGGCGCGCCGGTGGCAGGTGATAATTGCGTCAGTACGGTCATCGCCGGTGGCTTGACCGTTCGCCTCTGCTTTGCTCAGTGCCTGCTTGACACCTTCCTTGACCCTTCGTGAAGTTCTCTGGAGAGCCATATGCCGATCGCAACCCCGGACGCCTACGCCGACATGCTCGACCGTGCCAAGGAGGGTGGCTTCGCCTACCCGGCCATCAACTGCACGTCGTCGGAGAGCATCAACGCGGCCCTGCGCGGTTTCGCCGACGCCGGCAGTGACGGCATCATCCAGTTCTCCACCGGTGGGGCCGAGTTCGGCAGCGGCACGGGCGTGAAGGACATGGTCACCGGCGCGGTCGGGCTGGCCGAGTTCGCGCACGTCGTCGCCGCGAAGTACCCCATCACCGTCGCGCTGCACACCGATCACTGCCCCAAGGACAAGCTCGACACCTACGTCCGTCCGCTGATCGCCATCTCCCGTGGACGTGTCGAGTCCGGCCACGCCCCGCTCTTCCAGTCGCACATGTGGGATGGCTCGGCGGTGCCGCTGGAGGAGAACCTGGAGATCGCCAAGGAGCTGCTGGCCGCGGCGTCGGCGGCCAAGATCATCCTCGAGATCGAGGTCGGCGTCGTCGGTGGCGAAGAGGACGGCGTCGAGGCCGAGATCAACGAGAAGCTGTACACCACCGACCAGGACTTCCTGCAGACGCTGGACGCGTTGGGCGCCGGTGACCAGGGTGCGCGTTATCTGCTCGCGGCCACCTTCGGCAACGTGCACGGCGTCTACAAGCCGGGGAACGTCAAGCTGCGCCCGTCGGTGCTGCAGGATGGCCAGGCCGCGGCCGCCGCGAAGCTCGGCCTTCCTGCCGGGTCGAAGCCCTTCGACCTCGTCTTCCACGGCGGATCGGGTTCCGACCTGAGCGACATTCGTCACGCGCTCTCCTACGGCGTGGTGAAGATGAACGTCGATACCGACACCCAGTACGCCTTCACCCGCGAGATCGCCGGGCACATGTTTACCAACTACGACGGCGTGCTGAAGGTCGACGGTGAGGTCGGGAACAAGAAGGCGTACGACCCGCGCTCGTACCTCAAGCTGGCCGAGGTCGGCATGGCCGCCCGCGTCGGCGTCGCCTGCGAGGACCTCCTCTCGGCCGGCAAGTCGCTCGGCGCCTAGCCACTTCGCGCTGCTTCTGCGGAACGGTCCTGCCATTTCGACGCCTGGACATCGAAATGGCAGGACGTTTGCCCGAACGAAACTCAACCCAGGTTCAGCGCGGTACGCAACTGCTGGGCAACGTACTCGGGGTCGGTGCGCACGACGATGCTCGGGAATCGCAATATCAGCGAGCCGGTGAGCGCCAGGGAATTCTGGCGCCGCTGATCGGCTACCCAGCGATCAACCCGGAGGTGGATCGCGCCATCCACTTCGGCGATCACCCGTTGGCCGTCTGCGCGCATCCATTCCGCGTCGAGATAGCGTCGGCGACCCGATCCGTCCCTGCGGATCGCCTGAAGGGTCGGCGGCGGCAGACGGTAACGCCGGCAGAGACGGACGAAGTCGATCTCGCTCAGCGCCTGAGCGCCCTGCGCGATGTCATCGACCGCCGCCCGCAGCGCTGCTCGATGTTTTGCCCGTGGCGCGGCGTCGAGCGCCCGTCGGAGGGCCGCCACGTCAGTAAGGCGCTGTTGGACGGCAGCGGCGAAGATTCCGCAGGCGGGACGAGGCGAGTCGAATGCACCCGCGGCCCGGACCAGTGATGGGGCCACCGCGTGCAGTCTGGCCTGCCGATGCTGCGGCTGGCTCTCCCAATCGGTGACGTAGTGAATTCGTATCGGGCGTCCCTGCAGCCGTCGAACGCTGGCACCCTTTGGAACTAGGACATGAATGTCGTCCCGGTGCCAGCCTTGCAGCCCGCGCAGCTCCAGGGCCGTGAACGAAGTCGCGATCGACCGCTTTCCGTGGTGCAACACGACGGCTCGAATCAGCTCGTCACGAGTCAGTTCGCCGTTGTGTCGAATCACGATGTTGCCGACGCGCTGCCATCGATGCGCGGCGAGTTGTGCCCGGATCTCAGGCGCGCTCCATCCCTGCCGCTGCAATTCGCGAGTAGTGACGACCGTGGGTTCGTAGGTCTCGTTCAGCGATCGGACCGCCGGTTCAGTGAACATGTGCCCAAGCTTCGGTCGTCGTTGGTCGGCGCCCCAGCAATTCCGAGGCCTTGTGGACGAGGCAGATGTGCTGTGGAGGACGACGGCGCGACGCTCCTGCTGAACGCGCCTGCCATTTCGATGCCAGGACGTCGAAACGGCAGGAGGGTTGCCGGGACCGGCGATGCTCGGGGCAGAATGACCGCATGACGAAACTCGGAGACCTGCTCTCCTCGCCGACCCGCCTTGGCGAAGACCCGGCGGTCGCAATGCTGGCCAACGGCGTACCGGCCGTCGAGGTGGCGGCGAAGTACCCGGCCTCCTCGGCCGCCTGGGCAACCCTGGCCGAGGCGGCGCTGGCGGCCAACGAGCCGGTCGCCGCCTACGCCTACGCCCGCACCGGCTACCACCGCGGCCTGGACGCCTTGCGCCGCGCCGGGTGGAAGGGCAGCGGTTCGATTCCCTGGTCACACGTCCCCAATCAGGGGTTCCTGCGGGCGCTGCACGCACTCGCCGAAGCCGCCGCGGCGATCGGTGAGACGGACGAGGCGACCCGCTGCAGCACCTTCCTCAAAGACAGCGATCCAGCCGCCGAACAGGCACTCGCGCAGCAGGGCTGAATCGCTGGTCAAGAGACCTCAATAACGGCGGGATTCCGCGTTTCGGCCCGCCGCCTCCTAGGATTCATGCACGTAAGGTGTCTGGGCACCCCCGCCTGTGGCGCTCAACATCGGATGCACGGACGAAGCAGACGCCACGCAAAGCAGATTCTCGGATTGCTCGGCGCTGCCTGGCTTGTGAAAGGTGATCCATGCCGGCGATAGTTCTGGTTGGTGCCCAGTGGGGCGATGAAGGCAAGGGCAAGGCGACCGACCTGCTCGGCAGCCGCGTCGAGGCCGTCGTCAAGTTCAACGGCGGGAACAACGCCGGCCACACCATCGTCATCGACACCGGCGAGCGGCGGGAGAAGTACGCCCTGCACCTGCTGCCGTCCGGCATCCTCAGCCCGGGCTGCACGCCGATCATCGGTAACGGGGTGGTCATCGACCTCGAGGTGCTCTTCAGCGAGATCGACGGGCTGGAGGCACGCGGCGTCGACACCTCGAAGCTGGTCGTCAGCGGTGCCGCGCACGTCATCACGCCGTACAACCGGACGCTGGACAAGGTCACCGAGCGGTACCTCGGCAGTCGCAAGATCGGCACCACCGGCCGCGGGATCGGCCCGACCTACGCCGACAAGATGTCCCGGGTCGGGATCCGCATCCAGGATCTCTTCGACGAGAAGATCCTGCGGGCCAAGGTCGCCGGCGCGCTGGAGTTCAAGAACCAGGTGCTGGTCAAGGTGTACAACCGGCGGGCGGTCGAGGTGGATGCCGTCGTCGATGAGCTCCTCGGCTACGCCGATCGCCTGCGCCCGATGGTGGCCGACACCCCGCTGCTGCTCGAACAACTCCTCGACGCCGGTCGCACCGTCATTCTCGAGGCCGGGCAGGCCACGCTGCTCGATGTCGACCATGGCACCTACCCGTTCGTCACCTCCTCCAACGCCACGGCCGGCGGTGCCTGCACCGGCAGCGGCATCCCACCGACTCGGATCAGCTCGGTCATCGCCGTGGTGAAGGCCTACACGACGCGCGTTGGCGAGGGGCCTTTCCCGACGGAGCTTCTCGACGCTGACGGCGACCGCCTGCGTGACGTCGGCGCCGAATTCGGCACGACGACCGGACGCCCGCGTCGCTGTGGCTGGTTCGATGCCGTCATCGGCCGCTACGCGACCCGCATCAACGGGGTCACCGATTTCGTCCTGACCAAGCTGGACGTCCTCACCGGCATCGAGGAGATCCCGGTCTGCGTGGCCTACGACATCGACGGGGTCCGTCACGACGAACTGCCCAGCTCGCAGGGGGACTTCGCCCGCGCGACGCCGATCTACGAGGTCTTCCCCGGGTGGAGCGAGGACATCTCCAAGGCGCGCACGCTGGAGGACCTGCCCGAGAACGCGCGCCGGTACGTCGACGCGCTGGAGCGGATGATCAAGGCGCCGATCTCGGCCATCGGCGTGGGCCCCGGCCGTGACGAGACGATCGCCGTCCGCGACCTGCTCCGTTAGAGAACGTCGCTCCGGCCCGGTCGCCGGCGGTGGGTTGGCTAAAGGTTGAAGTCACGTGTGACACATCCGACCCACTCTCCACCGGGGGTGCCCTACGCTGCGAGTAGCGTGAGCCGTTCGCGAGACATGGCGGTTGCGGTTCGCCGATGAAGTTGGTCAGAGCTGATCAATGCCGATCACGAGCCGATCCTGACCCGCCGATCACGACCGGAAGGCCTTCGGATGCCACGTATGGGACTGACACCCGAGAAAGTGGTCATTGCTGCCGCAGAGATCGCCGACGCCGACGGCCTTGACGAGGCGTCCCTCTCCAATGTCGCCGCCGTGCTCGGTGTGCGGGTGCCGAGCCTCTACAAGCACGTCGACGGTCTGGACGATCTGCAGATCCGTATCGCGCTCCACGGCGCCGACTCGCTGCTGGCCAGCCTCAGCCATGCGGTCGCCGGCAAGTCCGGACGTGACGCGCTTCTCGCCGCCTTCACCGCGCACCGTCGCTTCGCAACGTCGCACCCCGGACAGTTCCAGGCGCTGGTGCGGGCCCCGCTGTCGAGCGAGCAGCGCGGCGAGTTCGGCCGGGGGATCGATGAGATCCTGCGCAAGATCATGGACGACTACGGCGTCCGTGGGGCCGAGGCGACCCATGCGGTCCGCTCGGCTCGCAGCGCCCTCACCGGCTTCGCCTCACTGGAGTCCCTGCAGGCCTTCGACGCCGACGATGACACCGAGGCCAGCTTCTACGCGATGATCGCACTCTTCGACCGCGGGCTGGCCGGCCCCGGCGCCGCTGCCCCCCGCCGGGGCGGATTCCGTCTGCCGGGCCTTCCGGCGCTACCGATCCCGGGGCGCTGAACGTGCGCGTCCTGGTTGTCGGCTCCGGTGCCCGTGAGCACGCGATTTGCCTTAGTTTATCGGGTGATTCCCGAGTCTCCTCGCTCGTCTGCGCGCCGGGGAACGCGGGTACGGCAGCGATCGCCGAGCAGCGCCCATTGGACATCCTCGACCCGGCGGCGGTGGCGGCGCTGGCCGTCGAGATCGGCGCTGAGTTCGTCGTCATCGGCCCCGAGGCACCCCTGGTCGCGGGCGTGGCCGACGCGGTCCGCGCCGCCGGAATCCCCTGCTTCGGGCCGTCGCAGGCTGCGGCGCAGCTGGAGGGGAGCAAGGCCTTCGCCAAGGACGTCATGGCGGCGGCCGGGGTGCCGACCGCCCGGGCCCGGCTCTGCCTGGATGCCGCTGAGGCCGCCGCCGCGCTCGATGAGTTCGGCGCGCCCTACGTGGTGAAGGATGACGGGCTGGCCGCCGGCAAGGGCGTGGTCGTCACCTCCGATCGCGCCGAGGCACTGGCCCACGCCGCCGAGTGCGGGCGGGTCGTCATCGAGGAGTACCTGGACGGGCCGGAGGTGTCGCTCTTCTGTGTCACGGACGGCCGCACGGTGGTCCCGCTGCTACCGGCACAGGACTTCAAGCGGATCGGCGACGGCGACTCCGGGCCGAACACCGGCGGCATGGGGGCCTACGCGCCGCTGCCCTGGCTGCCGCCGGAGACCGTCGATCAGGTGCTGCGCGAGGTCGCCCAACCGACCGTCGACGAGCTGGCCGACCGGGGCGTCCCCTTCGCCGGGCTCCTCTACGTCGGCCTGGCGATGACCTCCGCCGGACCGCGGGTTATCGAATTCAACGCGCGCTTCGGCGATCCGGAGACGCAGGTGGTGCTCGCGCTGCTCGAGTCGTCGCTGCTGCAGTTGCTGTACGCCGCCGCAACCGGGACGCTGGCCGAGGTCCCGCCGCCGGTCTGGCGCGACGAATCGGCGGTGACGGTCGTGATCGCCGCCGCCAACTACCCGGGCACACCTCGACTGGGTGACGTCATCACCGGCTCCGAGGCCGCCGGGATCATCCACGCCGGTACCCGCCGGCGCGAGGATGGGGCGATCGTCAGTGCCGGGGGACGGGTGCTCTCGGTGACGGCGACGGCCACCAGCCTGGCCGGCGCGCGAGATCGGGCGTACTCGGTGCTATCCGGCGTCGACTTGGCTGGCGGGCAGTTCCGCACCGACATCGCCCAGCGGGCCATCTACAAGGAGATCGAGATCCCGCAGTAGCAGTTGGGCTCCTTGCCCGGCCGGTTGGGCGGGCGCACACTGTAGCTGTGCCCAGCGGGCCGGAGGAGAGCGAACGCTTCCTCGATGTCGTCGAACTCTACGCAGACGAACTTGATGGTGGCGCCAGTTTTGCGCGGCCCCGTACTCCGCGCGATCCGGAGTTCGGTCCACAGCAGCGTCGCGCCAATTGGATCGTCGTCGCCGTGGCCCTGGGCCTGATGGCCGGCGCCTTCATGGCCGGACGGGCCTGGCCCGCGCACGCACCGTTGGCCTCCGCGCATCTCGCGAGCCCATCGGCCAGTGCGGTAAACCTTGCCTCCTCACCGCAGACGAATTCGATCTGTGACCGGCCGGCCTACGAGCTCACCGTCATTGCCCGCGCCGGCACCGAAGATGCGATGGCCGCCGTCGCCGCCTACTTCCCCGGCTTCGTCCTGCAGTCGGCGCACCGGTTCGTCTATGCCGACACGCTCAAACTCTGCCGGGTCGAGCTCACCGCAAGCGACAAGTCCGGGGTGTCGCTGCGGCTGCAGGCTCACACCGGACCCGACAACGCCTACGACGAAATGGCCAACCGGATCCTCACCGGCCAGCACGTCATCGTGCTCTCCCACATGTCGGACGACGGGTTCGTGGTGTCGATCGAGATCGCGGGGCCGGCCGCGGCGAAACTGCCGCCGGTCGCCCAGTTGGAGCGCTTCGTGGCCGACCCGGTGCTGGCCGCCTGAGCCAGGATTGCGCGGGGCCGCCGGCCTGACAGACTGGACTGGTGAGCGACCGGGAGTGGGAGAACCTCGAGATAATCGAGACCTTCGGCGAGGAGGACGTCTACCGTGCCTTCGCCGCTCCGGCCGCCCCTCCCACTGACCCCCCGGCCGAGGGGACCGCGGATTCGGTCGACGTCGGTACTGAGCCGCGGCGTCGGCCCGGACTTTCCGGAATCCGTTGGGCTGTCGTGGCCGCGGTGCTGTTGACGGCAGTGGCCTGCTCGCTGGCCGGCTTCGCGGTCGGGCGGCACACGCAGCATCCGATGGCCAGTTACACCTCAATCAACCCCTCCGCCGAAGTGACGCCGACTCCGGATCCGTCCATCGTGTTCGCCCAGCAGGACCAGGGCCCCTGTGACCGACTAGCCGCGACCACCGACGAGATAGTGGCGACTTCGCCGGCGATGCGGGCCATGCACCGCCACTTTCCCACCTTTCAAGTCAGTTCCCTCAGTACCTCGCGCTACGACGACAACGACCAGGTGTGCCATATCTCGCTGCAGGGCGTCGACTCGTCGGGGGTCACGGCCACCGTCGATATCTCCTACAGCGGCGTGGATCAGGACTCCGTGTCGTCTGGGGCGAGCAACTTCCAGGGGCAGTACCAGCAGTCGTATGACTACTCCAGCACGGCGCACAACTACGAGGTGACGGTCTCGATGAGCAGCCTGAACAAGGCGATTCTGCCGTCGGCGGCCCGTCTCGCTGCCTTCTCGAAAGACCCGCTGCTCTACGGCAACTGACGCTCTGTGGCGAACTGAGGCACCCGGTGGCACTGTGGAGACATGCCGGACGAGGACGGGGTCGAGTGGCTAGCGGCGGATGTCGTCGGCCGTGCCCGCGCCGGACCGGGCGAGGTGGCATTGGCCACGATCGATCCGGTCGGGTCGGCGAACGACGAGACGATCGCGGCCGGATCACGGCGCCGACCGCTCTCACCGGTGGCGCTGAAGCGGGTGCGCTGGGGTGTCGCTCTGCTGCTGGTTGCCCTGCTGGTTGGCGCGGCGGTCCAGTGGCGGCGCATCGAAGAGCGTCCGTCGACGGCTGAGCTCGCCCAGCAGCAGGAGCTCGTCAACCGGATCGACGGCGCCCTGGCCCCGGCCGCCCTGCCGCCGGTGATCGCCCGCGGCGTCGCCGACTCCTCCTGCCGTCCCGTCTCCGGAGATTCGATGAGCGCGCGGGTGGCGCGGGCCGTCCTGCCCCGGCTGCCCAGCTACGCCGTCTTCGACCAGAGCGAGATCTACGAGGCGGGCAGCTCGCTCTGCGCGGCCACGGTCCGGCTCCACGGCCCGGCCGGTGCAGTGCTGGTGGTGACGATCGAGACGCCGCTCAACAAGCCAGCCGGCGACGTTTTCGCGACCCGCAGCCAGAGCGGTGGCCAGCTTCGGGCGCTGAGCCGCACCTCTACCGACGGCTGGCGGATCGGCGTCGGCGCCGTCGCAACACGGGAGAACCTGCCCTCGCGGACCCAGCTGGCGGCGATCGCAGCCGACCCGGGACTCACCTGGTAGCGCCATGCGGGAGAATTGAGCACCGTGACCTCGAAACCCGCTATCTCCAATGTGCTCGCCGGCCGCTACGCCGCGACCCCGATCGCGACGATCTGGTCGCCGGAGCAGAAGATCGTCCTCGAGCGGCAGCTCTGGCTGGCTGTGCTGCGGGCCCAGAAGGATCTCGGCATCGAGGTTCCGGCCGGGGCCATCGAGGACTACCAGCGAGTCATCGACCAGGGTGTGGCCGCCGTCGACACCGCGTCGATCAATGCGCGCGAGCGGGTCACCAAGCACGACGTGAAGGCCCGCATCGAGGAGTTCGCGGCGCTGGCCGGACATGAGCAGATCCACAAGGGAATGACCAGCCGCGACCTCACCGAGAACGTGGAGCAGCTCCAGGTCCTCTCCTCGTTGCAGGTTATCCGCAGTAAAACACTGGCTGTTCTCGCCCGGCTGGCCCGCCGCGCTGCCGAGTACGACGCACTCGTGATGGCCGGCCGATCCCACAACGTCGCGGCGCAGGCGACGACCCTCGGGAAGCGCTTCGCATCCGCGGCGGAGGAGATGATGATCGCGGTCGAGCGTCTGGACGACCTCCTCGGTCGGTACCCGCTGCGGGGCATCAAGGGTCCGGTCGGCACCGCTCAGGACATGCTCGACCTGCTCGATGGCGACCTGGAGAAGCTGGCCACCCTGGAGCAGCGGGTGGCCGAACACCTCGGATTTACCTCGGTCTTCATCAGTGTCGGGCAGGTCTACCCGCGCTCGCTCGACTACGACGTCGTCTCGGCACTAGTGCAGCTAGCGGCCGGGCCCTCGTCGCTGGCCAAGACGATCAGGCTGATGGCCGGCCTCGAGCTGGTCACCGAGGGGTTCCGTCCGGGGCAGGTCGGCTCAAGCGCGATGCCGCACAAGATGAACACCCGCTCGGCGGAGCGCATCAACGGATTCGCCGTGATTATCAGGGGATACGCCTCGATGGTGGGCGAACTCGCCGGCGACCAGTGGAATGAGGGAGACGTCAGCTGCTCGGTGGTGCGCCGGGTGGCGCTGCCGGATGCGTTCTTCGCCATCGACGGCCTCCTGGAGACCACGCTGACCGTTCTCGACGACTTCGGTGCCTACCCGGCGGTCATCGAGCGGGAACTGGACCGGTACCTGCCGTTCCTGGCCACTACCAAGGTACTGATCGCGGCGGTGCGGGCCGGGGTTGGACGGGAGGCGGCCCACGAGGCGATCAAGGAGCACGCGGTGGCGGTGGCTCTGGGGATGCGCGAGCAGGGTTCGGCCGAGAATGATCTCTTCGCCCGGCTGGCCGCCGATCCGCGTCTGGGGCTCGGCACCGACGAGTTGCAGGCACTGCTGGCCGAGCCGCTCTCCTTCACCGGTGCCGCCCAGACCCAGGTGGCTGAGGTGGTCGCCGCGGTCGACGACGTGCTGGCCAGCGACCCGGCGGCAGCCAAGTACACGCCGGAGCCGATCTTCTGAGTCGGCCGGTTCAGAGCGTCCATTCGGTGGGACGGTCTAGGGCCGGGCGCGGCAGGCCGAGGGCGGTGATGACCTGCTCAACGCTCATCCGGATCGGTGCCCGCTGGTCGACTTCGAGTTGGCGTCCGGGGAAGACGTGCACCCAGTCGGCCGACGGCACGTTCTCGATGAAACTGACCAGGCCCGTCTTGCGGTAAAGCGGGCGGATGTCGGCCAGCCCGATTCGGACCAGGCTGGGAAGCTGCGCGATTCCGGCCAGCATCGAGGGGATCAGGGCGATGGCGAAGTACGTCACCACGATGTCGTCCTTGCCGACGGAGCGCACCTCGCGCCAGTCGTCACGCTGCACCGGGGTGACGCGCCAGGTCTGCGAGTGCCGGGTGGCGAGGAGTTCGCGGGCCCGCCGATTTGGGCTGATGAGCGTCGCCTCCTGGCTGCGCCGCCAACCGGCGCCCATGGTCAGCCAGGCCAGCAACAGGACGCTCACGCCGAAGACTTGAGGCAGCCCGATGGTGATCGAGGTGATCAGCAGCAGTGTCGCGCAGAGCAGCAGGGGCAGGCTCGGCAGCAGGAACGCCCGCCAGGCCCGCCCAGGCCCGTCCATCGGAATGAGGCGCAGCGCGAGGCCGGCCGCCAGCAGCGTGCCGAGCGCCACCGCGCCGGCGTGCGTGGGCGGCGGGGGGTTGGCGATGAGGATCAGCCCGAGGAGCAGCCAGTAGAGCGAGCGGGTCACTGCGATCATGCGAAGCGTGGGCGGCCGCTTGGCCAGAAGCCGTGGGTGCTTCACGCCCTCCAGCTCGGTGAGCGGGTGGGCCGCGTACATCTGCTGGATGTCCCGGTAGATCTCCACCTCGGGGTGCAGGGCGGTGACCTCGGCGACCACCTCGCGCGGGACATCCGCCGGTAGGTGCAGGGCCGCGATTCGGGCGAACTCGGCCCGGACTCCGCGGGAGCCGGCGATCAGCTGGCCCCAGCAGGAGACCACCGCGGTGATGGTGCCGGTGATGCCATGACGCTGGGTGATCCAGGCCGGGTCGAGGTAGGCGTAGAAGCCGCAGGTGCAGTCTGTCGCCGGTGCGTCATGGGAGTTGCCGCGGATGCAGCGCGCGGTGTTCTTCCCCGGCGTCCAGGGGGCATCCGAACCTCCGACCGGGAAGAGATTTCCGTCGTCGCTGAGGCCGAAGGATCGGACCGCACTGATCTCACCGACCATCGGCTCGACGACGTCGGCGGCGAAGCCTCGCATGGTGGTGCGCTGTCGCTAGCTAGGGGTCGACGCAGGTGCCGCCGGCTCGCGAACCGGCGGCGCCGGCTGCTCGGACGGGCTGGTGGCCGGGGTCTGGCGCGGCTCGCTGCGGCTCGGGTCGCTGGTGGGCAGCACCTCGATTCGGCGCTTCTTACGACCAATATTGCCCATGAGTCACTCTCTAATCTTTGTGCTCGGCAAGTCAACGGGCTGACCGGCCGGAACTTCAGTCTGCGCCCTCAGCTGGCCGAGCGGTGCGATCCTGGAAACGACTGGTCGGTCTTGACCTGCGGCCACTCGTTCACGACCTGATCCAGGAAGTCGTCGACGTCACCGGTGTCGTAGCCGCGCTTGCCGATCGGCGGCTTGCGGAACTGTGCCTTGCGGACGTCGTCGGCGGTCATCGATGCGCCGGCCGGGTCGCGGAAGAAGCGCTCGAGTCGTTCGAGCAGGTCGTCGACGTCATCTTCGTCGTATCCACGCTTGCCCAGGGGCGGCTTGCGGAATGCGATGTAGTGGATCTCGCTAGGCGTCATACCCTCAATCATTCCCGGAAAGATTCCGATACGCACGTCGAAACACCTGAATCTTGAATGTAACGATTCGTTCTGTGAGCGTCTGTGTGCCATGCGTGGTTCACGGTCGTCGCCGCCACCTCGACGCACTCGCGACACCGGCGAATCGGCGGATGGGAGAATGACGGCGTGACCGAACTGACGCACCTGCACAGCGGAAAGGTGCGCGATCTCTACCGCGCCCCCGACGGATCCCTGGTGATGGTGGCCAGCGACCGGATCTCGGCCTACGACTTCATCCTCTCGACGCCGATCCCGGACAAGGGGGCCATCCTCACCGCGCTCTCGGTCTGGTGGTTCGAGCAACTGGCCGACCTCGCCCCCAATCACCTCATCAGCGTCGACTCGCCGGTGATTCCAGCGCAGTGGCGCGGACGGGCCATGCTCTGCCAATCCCTGGACATGGTGAAGGTCGAATGTGTGGCTCGCGGCTACCTCACCGGCGGCGGTCTGAGCGAGTACGAGGCGTCGGGTTTGGTGAGCGGCATCGCCCTCCCTTCCGGCCTGCTGGACGGCTCCCGGCTGCCCGAGCCGATCTTCACCCCCTCGACGAAGGCTGATGTCGGCGAGCACGACGAGCCGATGTCGTTCGCGGAGGTCGAGGCGCTCGTCGGTGCTGAAGAGGCGCAGGAACTGCGGGCGCTGACGCTCGCCGTGTACTCGCGGGCCGCTGGAATCGCGGCCGAGGCCGGGGTGATTCTGGCCGACACCAAGATCGAGTTCGGTCGCGACACCGCCGGCCGCCTGGTGATCGCCGATGAGGTCCTCACCCCGGATTCGTCGCGATTCTGGCCGGCGCAGGAGTGGCAGCCGGGGCACCGGCAGCCCTCCTACGACAAGCAGTTCGTCCGTGACTGGCTCACCTCGCCGGCCGCCAACTGGGACCGGAGTAGTGGAGTCGAACCGCCTCCGCTGCCCGAAGAGATCGCCCTCGCCACCCGGGAGCGCTATCTGCAGGCCTACGAACGCCTCACCGGCCGCAGCTTCGCGGACTGGACGGCGGCCCACGGGTAGCTCGTCGGCCCTGCCCGGGCAGATAAGCTGAACCCACCCGCAGACCAAGGAGTAGCTAGTGCCCACCGTGATTGTCGACGTCGTTCTCAAGCCCGAGATCCTTGATCCGCAGGGGCAGGCGATCGTCGGTGCGCTCGGACGTCTGGGCGTCGAGGGTGTGGTCGCGGTCCGCCAGGGGAAGCACTTCGAGCTCGATGTGGAGGATCACGTCGACGACGAGACGATCGCCCACCTGAGCCAGACCCTGCTGGCCAACCCGGTCATCGAGGACTTCACCATCCGCCGCTGAGCGGGTAGCTGCCGCTCCTCCCGCCCGGGCACGTGACCGCCAGGGCGGCACGGGGTGGTGTGTGGAACAGGTAATCTGGACGAGTGGCTCAGCGCGTAGGTGTTGTTACGTTCCCCGGCAGTCTCGACGATACCGACGCATTGCGCGCGATCCGGATTGCCGGCGGTGAGGCCATCCCGCTCTGGCACGCCGACCCGAGCCTGCATGACGTCGAGGCGGTCGTCCTGCCCGGCGGCTTCTCCTACGGCGACTACCTGCGCTGCGGCGCCATCGCCCGCTTCTCGCCGGTGATGGAGGCGATCATCGCCGGCGCCCGCGACGGCCTCCCCGTGCTGGGCATCTGCAACGGGTTCCAGGTCCTCTGCGAGTCGCACCTGCTCCCGGGGGCACTCATCCGCAATGACAGCCGCAAGTTCGTCTGCCGCGACCAGCGCCTGCGCATCGAGAACACGACCAGCGCCTGGACCTCGCACTACGAGCCGGGGCAGGAGATAGTCGTCCCGCTGAAGAACGGCGAGGGCGGATACGTCGCCGACCAGCACACCCTCGACGAGCTGGAGGGGAGCGGACGCGTAATCGCCCGCTATTTGCAGGACAATCCCAACGGCAGCTACCGCGACATCGCCGGTATCAGCAACGAGGCCGGGAACGTCGTCGGGCTGATGCCGCACCCGGAGCACGCGGTCGAGGCGCTCACCGGACCGACTACTGACGGGCTCGGCTTCTTCCTATCGATGATCGGCGTCGAGGTGCCCGCCGAATCGGCGGTTGAGAGCGGAGTTTCAGCATGAGTGAGGATCGCAGCGAGGTACGAGCGAGGACCGGAGCTCGTGCGTCGATGAGCGCTTGCGCGAAGAGCGGGGTATCAGCATGAGTGAGGATCGCATCGACACGGTCAAGAACGCCAAGAAGAACCCGAAGCATCCGCAGCCGTACGCCGAACTCGGCTTGAAGGACGACGAGTACGCGCGCATCCGCGAGATCCTGGGCCGCCGTCCCACCAGCTGCGAGCTGGCCATCTACTCGGTGATGTGGTCGGAGCACTGCAGCTACAAGTCCTCCAAGGTGCACCTGCGCCAGTTCGGTGACAAGGCGCCCGAGACCGACGTGCTGCTCGTCGGCATGGGCGAGAACGCCGGCGTGGTCGACGTCGGCGATGGCTGGGCGGTCACCTTCAAGATCGAGTCGCACAACCACCCGAGCTACGTCGAACCGCACCAGGGCGCGGCCACCGGCGTCGGCGGCATCGTGCGCGACATCCTGACCATGGGCGCCCGTCCCATCGCGGTGATGGACTCGCTGCGCTTCGGCCGAGCCGACGCCCCCGACACCGCCCGGGTGCTCCCCGGCGTGGTCAGCGGTGTCGGCAGCTACGGCAACTGCCTGGGGCTTCCGAATATCGGCGGCGAGGTCGTCTTCGACGACTCCTACCTGGGCAATCCTCTGGTGAACGCGCTCTGCGTCGGGGTTCTCCCGGCCAGTGGCATCAAGTTGGCCAAGGCCGACGGGGTCGGCAACCGGGTGGTGCTCTTCGGCGCTCGCACCGGTGGCGACGGGATCGGCGGCGCCTCGGTGCTGGCCAGCGCGACCTTCGACACCGAGGGCGTCACCAAGCGCCCGTCGGTGCAGGTCGGTGACCCCTTCGCCGAGAAGGTGTTGATCGAGTGCTGCCTGGAGATCTTCGCCGCCGACCTGGTCGTCGGAATCCAGGATCTCGGCGCGGCCGGCCTCTCCTGTGCCACGACCGAGCTGGCCGCCGGCGGCACCGGCGGTATGGACGTCGACCTCGACCTGGCCCCACTGCGTGACTACACCCTCGCTCCGGAAGAGATTCTGATGAGCGAGTCGCAGGAGCGGATGATGGCCGTCGTCACGCCCGAGAAGCTCGATGAGTTCCTGACGATCTGCGAGAAGTGGGACGTGCTGGCCACCGTCATCGGCACGGTGACCGACACCGGCCGGCTGCGGATGAAGTGGCACGGCGACCTGATCGTCGACATCCCGCCGCGCACCGCAGCCCACGACGGCCCGGTCTACAGCCGGCCGATCGAGCGTCCCTACGACCAGGACATCCTCACCGAGCACCACGGCGACGACCTGCGCCGGCCGCGCAACGGTGACGAGCTGCGGGCAACGCTGCTGCGGATGGTCGGGTCGCCGAACCTGGCCGACCGTTCGTGGGTCACCGATCAGTACGACCGCTACGTCCGGGGCAACACCGTGCTGGCCCAGCCGCAGGACTCCGGGATGGTGCGCCTGAGCGACGACACCCTGCGGGGCATCGCCCTGGCCACCGACGGCAACGGGCGCTTCACCCGCCTCGACCCGTACGCCGGCGCGCAGCTCGCGCTCTCTGAGGCCTACCGCAACGTGGCCACCACCGGCGCCCGCCCGCTGGCGGTCACTAACTGCCTCAACTTCGGTTCGCCGGAGGACCCAGCCGTCATGTGGCAGTTCAGCGAGGCGGTCCGCGGGCTGGCCGACGGCTGTCAGCAGCTCGGCATCCCGGTCACCGGTGGGAACGTCAGCTTCTACAACCAGACGGGCTCCACCGCGATCCTGCCGACGCCGGTCATCGGCGTGCTCGGCGTGATCGACGACGTCACCCGGCGGACCAAGGCCGAGTTCGACAGCGACGGCGCGCTGGTCTACCTGCTCGGCGACACCCGTGACGAGTTCGGTGGCTCAGAGTGGATGGCGGTCGTGCACGGCTTCCTCGGTGGCAAGCCGCCGGCGGTCGACCTGGAACGGGAACGGCTGCTGGCCGACATCCTGATCAACTCCTCACGGGACGGTCTCATCGACTCCGCCCACGACCTCTCCGACGGCGGCCTGGCTCAGGCCCTGGTCGAGTCGGCGATCGCCAATGACTACGGCGTGCGGGTGGTGGTCCCGGAGGGGGTCGACCCGTTCGTCTTCCTCTTCTCCGAGTCGGCCGGCCGGGCGATCGTCTCCGTTCCGCGTAGCGAGGAGATCCGTTTCACCGACATGTGCACCGCTCGCGGGCTTCCCGCGGCGCGGATTGGCGTGATCGACGTACTCGCCGGCGAACTCGAGGTGCAGGACCAGTTCTCGGTCTCGCTTCGGGAGCTTCGTGAGAGCTGGACCCGCACGCTCCCAGCGCTCTTTGAGTAGGCCATCACATTTCTGTGAGTCCAAGGTGAACAGGCGTGAGCGCTGAGTGAGTCGCAAGGATGGGCAGGGACGCCCGGGTTCGGCCTTCGCGGTCGCCGCGGACGCGTTCGTCGGGCAGTCTGAGCTGACCCTGCAGTGGCTGCAGAATCTTCCCGCCGCCGCTTTCTCGGCCCCCTCGGTACTGCCGGGGTGGGACGTCCGGATGCTCACCGCGCACCTGATCCTGGTGCGCCGGGGGTTGATCGAGCGGTTGGGCTCCCGAAGCGACGAGACGGCGATCCCTCTCGGGGCGTATCTGCGCCGGTATCAGGAGGCGGCGGCCCAGATTGCCGACCGCACCGAGACGGTAGCCGACGACCGCTCTCCGGAGGATCTGATCGCTGAACTGCGCTCGGCCCCAGACCCCCGGGAGGAACTGGCGAAGGTCGGGCCCACCGAGGTTCTGCGGGGTGGACGGGGACCGATCCGGGCCGACGATTGGCTGCTCACCCGGCTCATCGAGCTGGTGGTGCATACGGACGACCTCTCCCGGTCGCTGCCGCAGTTCGCGCCGGCTCCACTGCAGCGAAACGCCCTGGCCACGGTGACGCGCGCGCTCGCCGAGATTCTGGTTCGGGAGGCACCGGGGCGATCGGTCGAGGTGCGCGTGCCGCCGTTCGTCGCGGTGCAGGCGATCAGCGGACCCCGGCATACCCGCGGCACGCCACCGAACGTAGTTGAGATGTCACCTGAAGTATGGATTCGATTGGCCGCCGGGCGCGTCGAGTGGGATACCGTCGCCAACTCCGGTGCCGTACGCGCCAGTGGTTCGAGAGCGTCTCTCGCCGAGTACCTGCCGCTATTTTGGTAATTAACTATAACTTACTTACAGTTACGAACTGATAAGCGCCATTGTCACTTAGCGCCGATAAAAACTAGCACGTATCTAACTCGAACCGGCCTGCAGGTTTTGTCCGTGTTTGATGGCCTTCAGTGCACCCTGGGTGAGCGATTTGCGCCATCAGGTGTCCGATGTGAAGACGCCGAAACAGCCGACTCGTCAGCGATTGACAGGTTTGTCGTAGCGCCGTAGTTTACTGCCGAGTAGCTCAAATTGCGTGACGTCGGTTACTAAGTACCGACGGCAACTGAAAAATCGTGAACGGGGGTTCCATGTCCAGCACATCGGAAACTTACTTCCAGGTAAGTGAGGCCGGACAGGCCATGCAACGCAGTCTGGTCAGTGAGCATTTGACTCACTGGGCGCAGGAGGCGCCTGACCGCGAAGCCTTAACCTTCATCGACTATTCAGTCGAACGAGCCGGCGTCAACGAGACCCTCACCTACGTCGAGTTGGACCGGCGCGTCACCGCCGCCGCCGCTCGCCTACAGGCTGTAGCCAAGCAGGGTGAGAGAGTAACCATTCTCGCCCCGCAGGGGATGCAGTACTTGGTCTTCTTCCTCGGTGCGCTGCGCGCCGGCATCGTTGCCGTGCCGCTCTTCTCACCCGACCTGCCCGGCCACTCCGACCGCCTCGCTTCGATCTTCGGAGACTGCGCGCCGGTGGCCGCCCTGGCCAGCAACGTCAACCTGCAGGTCGTCAACGACTTCCTGACCTCGCAGCCCGGCGGCGACATTCCGGTCGTCAACATCGACGAGCTCGACCTGGACCTCGCGGCGCAGTTCCAGCCGGTGCCGCTGAAGGCCACCGACCTGGCCTACCTGCAGTACACCTCGGGCTCGACCCGCCTCCCGGCCGGCGTGCTCATCTCGCAGGGCAACGTGGTCGCCAACGCCAGCCAGGCCATTCTCGCCCTGCAGGGCGAGGGCGACCCGGTGAACCTGGTCAGCTGGCTGCCCCTCTTCCACGACATGGGACTGGTCTTCGTGGTCGGTGGCTGTGTCGTCGGTGGGCTCCACTCGATCTTCATGGACCCGATCGCCTTCCTGATCAAGCCGCTGCGCTGGCTGCGGGCGCTCTCCTCGTACCCGAACACGATCAGCCCGGCCCCGAACTTCGCGTTCGACTACTGCTCGGCCAAGGTCACCGACGCCGAGAAGGAGACGCTCAGCCTGCAGAACGTCCGTGCCCTGGCCAACGGCGCCGAGCCGGTCCGTCCGGACACGCTGGCCAAGTTCAACGCCGCCTTCGCCAGCTGCGGCCTGCGCGACAACGTCATCCGTCCCTCCTACGGCCTGGCCGAGGCGACCGTCTACGTCGCCGGCAGCACCAAGCCGGAGCCGGCCACCGAGACCGTCTTCGACTTCGGAAAGCTCTCGCAGGGCATCGCCACCACGTCGGTCGCCGACGCCGAGAACACGGTCCGGATGGTCTCCGTCGGAGCGCCCTTCGACCAGCTCGCCGTCATCGCCAACCCGGAGAATGGCGAGCACCTCGAAGACGGGCTCATCGGCGAGATCTGGATTCACGGGCCGAACGTCAGCACCGGTTACTGGAACAAGCCTGAACTCAGCGCCGAGGTCTTCGGACAGACGCTGGTCAACCCGCGCACCGCTGTGCCCGCTGGGCCGTGGCTGCGCACCGGTGACCTCGGGGTCATCGTCGACGGCGAGCTCTACATCACCGGCCGCATGAAGGACCTCATCATCGTCGCCGGGCGCAACCACTACCCGCAGGACCTCGAGGCCACCGTCGAAGGTGCGCACGAGACGATCGGCCGGCACCGCACGGCGGCCTTCTCGGTCCCGTCCAGTGATGGTGAGGGCGTCGTCGTCGTCGCCGAGATCTCCCGCCACGCCAGCGCCGACGCCTGGGACTCCGAGACGGTGTCGCGGGCGATCCGCAAGTCGCTCTCGCAGCGCCACAGTGTCTCCGCCCTCGACGTCGTGCTGGTCGTCCCGAATGACGTCCCGCGCACCTCGAGCGGAAAGATCGCCCGGGCCGCGACGCGCCAGCGCTACCTCGACGGACAGCTCGTTCTCGCCGGTTCCACGGAATGAGCTCAGACCTCACACCTGAACAGCTGCGTGACTGGCTCGTCGATTGGGTGAACAACAACATCGCCTCCGTCGCCGAACTGGGCGGGGCGGACCCCGATCGCCCGCTCGAGGAGCTCGGCCTCTCGTCCCGAGATGCGGTCTCGCTCGTCGGTGACCTCGAAGATCTCCTCGACGAGAACATCTCGCCGACGCTGGCCTGGGAAGTCCCGACGATCAACAAGATCGTCAGCGCTCTGCTGGTTGAACCGGGTGCTTCGAGTGCCGCCGGGGAGCCGGTCGACGCGACGGCTGACACGACGGCCGCTCAGGGCGGCGCTCACGTAGCCGGGCACGCCGCCGGCGAGGAGGCCGACGACGATCTCATCGCCGTCATCGGTGTCGGCTGCCGCCTGCCGGGTGGCGTCGACGGTCCCGACAGCTACTGGGACCTCCTCACGCACGGCCGCGACGCGATCAGCACCGTCCCGGAGGGGCGCTGGGGTCAGTTCATCGACTCCACCCCGGCAAACGACGCCGTGCTGGCCCGCACCACGCGCTGGGGCGGATTCCTCGACGATGTGGCCGGATTCGACGCCGAATTCTTCGGGATCTCGCCCCGCGAGGCCGAGGTCACCGACCCGCAGCAGCGCCTGCTCCTCGAGGTCGCCTGGGAGGCGCTGGAGCACGCCGGGGTCAACCCGGACACGCTGCGCGGCAGCGCCACCGGCGTCTTCGTCGGCATCAGCGTCAGCGAGTACAGCCACCTCACGGCCCGCGACATCACCGCGATCGACGCCTGGACCTCCACCGGTTCGGCCCTCAGCATCGCGGCCAACCGGCTCTCGTACCTGCTCGACCTGCGCGGCCCGAGCATGGCCATCGACACCGCCTGCTCCTCATCGCTGGTTGCCCTGCACAACGCCTGCACCAGCCTGCGGACCCGCGAGAGCAACACCGCCATCGTCGGCGGCGTCAACCTGCTTCTCGCCCCGACGATCACCGCCAACTTCGACCTCGGTGGCGTACTGGCCGCCGATGGACGCTGCAAGTCCTTCGGTGCTGACGCCGACGGCATCGTCCGCGGTGAGGGCTGCGGCGCGGTCGTCATCAAGCGGCTGGCCGACGCCCGCCGCGACGGTGACCGCGTGCTCGCCGTCATCCGCGGCTCGGCCGTCAACTCCGATGGTCGCAGCAACGGCCTGATGGCCCCGAACCCGCACGCCCAGGAGGCGCTGCTGCGGACGGCCTACGCCCGTGCCGGCGTCAACCCGACCGAGGTCGACTACGTCGAGGCGCACGGCACCGGCACGCTGCTCGGCGACCCGATCGAGGCCGGCGCGCTCGGCGCGGTGCTCGGACGAGACCGTGACCCGGCGCGCCCGCTGCTCATCGGATCGGCCAAGTCGAACCTCGGCCACTTGGAGGCGGCGGCGGGAATTGCCGGCATTATCAAGGTGGTTCTCTCGCTGGCCAATGGCCGCATCCCGGCCAGCCTGCACGCGGAGCAGACGAACCCGCACATCCGTTTCGAGCGCGATCGCCTGCAGGTCGCCAGCTCCGGTGCCGAGTGGCCGCGCTACTCCGGTCGCGCGGTGGCCGGCGTCTCCGGCTTCGGTTTCGGCGGCACCAATGCCCACGTCGTCTTCACCGAGGCTCCTGAGCAGGTGACGGTCCCGACCGAGATCAACGACGATGCCGTCGTCGTGCTCGGCATCTCGGCCATCTCGACCTCCCGGCTGAGCGACACCGCGTCCCGACTGGCCGACTGGCTCAACACCTCCGACGACGCGCTGGCCGATGTCTCGGCCAGCCTGACCGCTCACCGCGGGCATGGTGCCCAGCGGGCCGCGGTCGTCGGGCGCAGCCGCAGTGAGCTCATCGCCGCGCTGCGCGTGGTCGGCAGCGACGATGCCCGGGTCATCACCGGTCGTGTCGAGAGTGCCGTCCGTCCCAAGGGACCGGTCTGGGTCTTCTCCGGCTACGGCTCGCAGTGGGCGGGCATGTCGGCCCGGTTGATCGCCGACGAGCCCGTCTTCGCCGCCGCCATGGAGGAGGTCTCCTTCCTGGTCGACGCGGCGGCCGGCCTCGATGTGATGGCCGCGCTGCAGAGTGGCGCCGCCTTCGAGACGGTGGCCCAGAACCAGGTCGCGATCTTCTGTGTGCAGATCGCCCTCGCCGCCCTCTGGCGCTCGCGTGGGGTCGAACCTGCCGCAATTATCGGCCATTCGATGGGCGAGGTGTCGGCTGCGGTCGTCAGTGGCGCCCTCTCCCTGGCCGATGGCGTACGGGTGATGGCGGTGCGTTCGGCGCTGCTCTCCAGCATCGACTCGGCCGGTGCCGGGGCGATGGCCGTGGTCGACATGACGGCCGACGAATTCTCCCGCTGGAGTGCCGAGTTCGCCGACGAGCTGGCCGGCGTCACCATCGCCGTGTACGGCGCGCCGACCCAGTGCACGGTGGCCGGCCCGAAGGACGGGGTAGCCGCGCTGGTGGCCCGCGTCGAGTCACTCGGCCGCGACGCCTGGCCGTTGAAGGTCACCGGTGCCGGACACTCGGCGGCCGTCGACCCGATCCTGGAGGATCTCGCCCAGAGCCTGGCCGGCATCACGCCCCGTCCGGCCACGGTCAGCGTCTACAGCTCGGTCCTCGCCGACCCGCGCGAGACGCCGGCCTTCGACAGTGCCTACTGGGTCGCCAACGCCCGTCAGGCGGTGCGCTTCACCCAGGCCGTAGCGGCCGCGGCGGCCGACGGTTACACCACCTTCATCGAGGTCTCGCCGCATCCGATCGCGTCGGCCGCGATCAGCAAGTCCCTGCAAGGCGTCAACGTCAACGACGCTGTGATCGCCGGCAGCCTGCGGCGGGACAACGACGACGCGCTGGCCTTCGCCGCCAACCTGGCCAAGCTGCACGTGCACGGCCACACGGTCGGACTGCTCCCGGTCGGGATTGCCGGCAACTTCGTCGACCTGCCGCGCACCGTCTGGCGCAATGAGCGCTTCTGGTTCACCTCGGCGCCCCGGGTCGCGGCGCCGTTGGGTGATCCCTTCCTGGGTGCACACGTCGAACTCCCCGAGGGCGGACGACACCTGTGGAGCAGCCCGCTCGGTACGCAGGAGATCGCCGGAGTCGTCGAAGCGAAGGCCTTTGCCGTCACCGTGGTGCCGGCGGCCTTCTTCCTGGAGGCAATCCTCAACGCGGCGGGCGTCGGCCTGAACGTGAGCACCGACCAGGTCGTCGTCACCGACTTCGCCCTCGACGCGATGCTGACCCGTAGCGAAAACACCGAGATCACCACGTCCTTCAGTAGCGTCACCGGCGCAGTTCAGGTCTTCAGCCGCAACGACGGCCAAGGTCCGTGGGTCCTCAACGCCAGCGGCCGGGTCAGCTCGTCGCCGGCCGCCTCGGCCATGGCCTCTATCGCCGTGCCGGTGGAGGGGAGCGCGGGCGTCCCCGTCGCGGCGCCGGAGAACCCGTCGCACGCTCCGATCTTCAGCCCGCGGGCCGCGGTGCTAGATGAACTGCTGCGACTGATCGCCGCGGAGAGTGTCGAGTCCGACGACGACGCCGAGGAATCGTCAGTAATTGTCGGGGCAATCGCGTCCGTGCGAGTAAACGGCGAGATCGGCGAGGGCGGCCGACTGGTCACCGCCGAGGTCGACGGATCCCGCTGCGCGTGGCTCCTGGATGGCTCCGGAGAGGTCGTCGCCACGCTGCGCGGCCTCACGTCCCGCGCGATCGATCGCGACGAGATCGTGGTGCCACCGTCTCGGCTGCTCTACCGCACCCGCTTCGTGCCGACCCCGTTGCCGGCCCTGACCGGCTTGAGCGAGGCCTCGACCTGGCTGCTTCTCGACGCCGATGCGGCACCGCAGCTCTCGGCCCAGGTGGCCGACGGTCTGCGTGAGCTCGGCCATGACGTGCGACTCGCCCCGGCGGCCGACTTCGACGCCACCGCGGCGGGCCTGCGCGAGGAGGGGAGTGAGCCCGCGTCGGTGGTCGTCTTCGCCGCGCAGGCCGTGCCCCAGGACCTCTCGGCCCCGATGAACTCGCTGGAGCGCGACGAGCGCTTCGTACTCACGGTCGGGCAGGTCGCGGCGACCCTCACCGACGAGGTCTCGACCAAGCGGACCCGTCTCTGGATCGCCACCTCCGGCGCGGCCGGTCTGGCTCCGGGTGAGTCGGGACGACCCGGTCAGGCCGCGCTGCGAGCCGCCGTGCGCGTGCTCGCGCTGGAGCAGCCGGGCGCCCGGGCCACCCTGGTCGACGTCGACCCGGCGGAGAATGGCAGCGATCTGCTGCGCGAACTGCTGGCCAACCACGTCGACGACGAGGTGGTCTGGCGTGGTGGCGAGCGGTTCAGCTCGCGTCTGGAGGAGGCCCCGCCGACCCCGGCCGGCGAGACGCCGGTGCGCGACGGCGGCTACGTGCTCAGCGGTGGCACCGGCGGGATCGGTCTCGTCTTCGCCCGGTGGCTCTCTGACCACGGGGCGCGGCGCATCGTGCTCACCTCCCGCCGCACGCCGAGCGAGGAGACGCTCGCCGAACTCGAGGGTTGGCGGGCCGAGGTCGTCTTCGTGCCGGGCGACATCACCGATCCGGACGTCTCGACCGCTGCCGTGGCCGCGGCGACCGCAGATGGGGTCGCGCTGCGTGGCGTGGCCCACCTGGCCGCCGCCCGGCTCAACGACCAGCTCTACGGCGACCTCACCAGTGAGGTGCTCGCTTCGATCTGGCAGACGAAGATCGTCGGCGCCTGGAACCTGCACACTGCAGCAGTCGGGCATGACCTCGACTGGTTCATCTCCTTCTCCTCGATGGCCGCCGTCGTCGGCTCGCCCGGCCAGGTCAGCTACGCGACCGCAAATGCCTGGCTGGACGCCTTCTCGGCCTGGCAGAACGCCCACGGCGTTCAGGGTTACTCGATCAACTGGGGTGCCTGGCTGAAGGTGGGCGGGGCGGCGTCGAACAAGAACGTCCTCCTCGACCCGATCACCCCGACTGAGGCCCTGCAGGCACTCAACGTCGTGCTCAGCAGCGGGCAGACCCGGGCCACCATCGCCCTGCTCGACCCGCCGCGGGCCATCTCGCTGCTACCCGGCCTGCTGGATATGCCGTTCTTCTCGACCCTGATGCGGGACTACGAGCTGGAGAGCGAGATCGAGAGCGAGTGGCCGGGAGTGGCCGCCATCCGCGCCGCGGAACCGACTGTGGCCGCCACCATGCTCACCGCGCGGCTGCGGGAGCGGGTCGCCGCGGTGATGGGGTCGCAGCCGGAGAACCTCGACGTCAACACGCCGTTGATCGACATGGGCTTCGACTCGCTGATGGCCACCCGGGCCAAGAACGCCGTCGAGCACGACCTCGGACTGACCCTGCCTATCCGCCTGGTGCTGCAGGGGGCCACCCTGCTCGAACTGGCGGTGCACATCGGCAACGAGCTGGGCGTGGACATGTCGGCCGTCACCGATGGCGGCCAGTCCTTCGCCTCGGCCAACGCGTCGATGCCCGGGAACAACAACCCGCTGCAGCTGCGTCCGGACGGGGCGAGCACGGCCTACATGCCGCCGCGTGACCCGACCGAGCGCTTCCTGGTGCTGCTCTGGCAAGAGGTGCTGGATCGCAAGCCCGTCGGTGTGAACGAGAACTTCTACGAGCTCGGCGGCACCACGGAGTCGGCCGACGAGGTCGCCCGCCTCATCACCGAACGCCTGGGCAGCGCACCGACGACGGCGGAGCTCTTCGCCGGGCCGACCATCGCCGAGATGTCCGACCTGATCCGGGAGCAGCTCGAGGGCAACGGCGGTTCGCCGGTCCGCGTCCTGCGGGGCACCGGCTCCCGGACCCCGGTCTTCATGTTCCACCCGGCCGGTGGACCGACCAGCGTGTACCAGCCACTGGTGTCGATGCTCGACCCCGATCAGCCCGTGTACGGGTTCGAGCGGATCGACGACGCCGACACGATCGAGGCCAAGGTCGCCCGCTACATCCCGCTGATCCGCGAGATCCAGCCGCACGGGCCGTACCGCCTGATGGGCTGGTCCTTCGGTGGGGTGCTGGCCGGGGAGACGGCCCACCAGCTCGTCGAGGCCGGCGAAGAGGTGGACGTGCTGGCCCGTATCGACACGATCATCCCGCTCGTCGATCCGGATCAGGAGCTGCACGAGTTGCTCGTGGGGCGCTACCAGCGCTTCGCCGAGTACATCCTGGAGACCTACGACAAGGTCCTGGAGATCCCGTACGACGACCTGCCCAACATGAGCGAGCAGGAGCACATCGCGATCTTCCGCGACGCTCTCACCAGCGTCGGGGTCGGGATGCCGCCGGGCGTGCTGGAGCACCAGTACACCTCCTACGTCGATGCGCGCATCGCCGAGCGGTACCAGCCGAAGCTCTTCCACGGCCGGATGATTCTCTACCGCGCCTCCCTGCACGAGGCGATCGCCGCGACGATCGACCCTCGCTACCGCCGTACCGACGAGAAGCTCGGCTGGGACGAATACAGCACGAACATCGAGGTGATCCGGGTTCCCGGCGACCACATCTCGATGATCGACCGCCCGAACGTCGATGCCATCGCCGCTCACTTCGACGGCGTCCTGGCCGATCTCGCTGCGCGGGTGTTGTGAGCGCCGAGTTCATCTCGGCAGACGCCTCGTCCGCATCGGCGGACGAGGCGCCCGACCCTGGCCTGAGCACGACGGCGCTCAAACTCGCCCACTTCGACAAGCTCGAGGAGCAGACGCGCAACGTCGGTTCGGCCCGGGCGATCGAACGCCAGCACGCGAAGGGGAAGCTCACCGCGCGGGAGCGGATCGACCTGCTGGTCGACCCGGGCTCCTTCATTGAGTTCGACGCAATGGCCCGCCACCAGTCCACCGACTTCGGGATGGAGGCCAACCGCCCGCTCGGTGACGGTGTGGTCACCGGGCAGGGGACGGTCGACGGTCGAACAATCTGCCTGTTTTCTCAGGACTTCACCGTCTTCGGTGGCAGCCTCGGCCAGACCTACGGCGAGAAGATCGTCAAGATCATGGACCTGGCGGCGAAGATCGGCTGCCCCATCGTCGGCATCAACGACTCGGGCGGAGCGCGCATCCAGGAGGGTGTGTCGGCGCTGGCCTACTACGCCCAGATCGGGCGCCGCAACGCTCGCCTCTCGGGCGTGATCCCCCAGATCTCCATGATTCTCGGGCCATGTGCCGGCGGTGCGGTCTACTCACCGGCGATGACCGACTTCACCGTCATGACGGCTGAGACCTCGCAGATGTTCGTCACCGGCCCGGACGTCGTCTACGCGGTGACCGGTGAACGCACCAGTTTCGCCGAGCTCGGTGGCGCTGAGATGCACGCCGAAGTCAGCGGAAACACGCACTATGTCGCGGCCGACGAGGAGGACGCCTTCGAGTGGGTCCGGGCGCTGCTGGCCTTCCTGCCCAGCAATAACCTGGACGACTCGATGAACGTCGACCAGGCGGCTGACCTCGATCTGACTGCGCAGGATCGGGCCCTGGACGAGCTGGTCCCGGACGCGGCGAACGCCAGCTACGACATGCTTGAGGTCTTCGCCGCTGTCGCCGACGACGGGGATTACCTCGAGATTTCCCCACGATTCGCCCCACAGATGCTCTGCGCCTTCGCCCGCGTCGAGGGGCGCACCGTCGGGATGGTCGGCAACCAGCCCCGGCATATGGCCGGCACCATCGACATCAACGCCTCCGAGAAGGCCGCCCGCTTCATCCGTTTCTGCGACGCCTTCAACCTGCCGATCCTGACCTTCGTCGACGTTCCGGGGTACATGCCGGGCCTGGAGCAGGAGCGCAACGGCATCATCCGTCGCGGCGCGAAGCTGCTCTACGCCTACAGCGAGGCCACCGTCCCGATGGTGACTGTGGTGGTCCGCAAGGCCTACGGAGGCGGTTACGCCACGATGGGCTCCAAGCATCTCGGGGCCGACCTCAACTTCGCCTGGCCGACGGCCGAGGTCGCCGTCATGGGCGGCGAGGGCGCGGTGAGTGTGCTGTACCGGGCCGAGCTGGCCCGCGCCGAGGCGGACGGCAACCTGAAGGAGGTACGGGCCAAGCTCATCGCCGAGTACCGCGATACATTGGCCACGCCCTACATCGCGGCCGAGCGCGGCTTCATCGACGCGGTGATCCGTCCGTCGTCCACCCGCAGCTACGTGACCCGCGCACTCCGGACGCTGCGGACCAAGGTCGACCACCTTCCAGCGAAGAAGCATGGCAATATCCCTCTTTGATTCCACGGTCGATGCCCGCGGTCCGGACTCGGGCCGGGCCGACGTCTGGTGGGCCTCGCTGGCCGATCTGCAGCCAGCCCACGTGATGCTCCTCGACGACGTCGAGCGGGACCGGGCTGATCGATTTGTCCGCGACGCCGACCGCCGCCGCTTCATCCTGGGCGTGGCGATGACGCGCCGGGTGCTCGCCGGAATCCTGCGCATCCCGGCGGCTGACGTGCCCCTGGATCGTGAGTGCGCCGACTGTGCCCGCCCGCACGGACGGCCGCGGCTGGACGCCGAGCGTCTGGGCGAACGCTTCGACGCCGAGGCCGACCCCGAGCAGCGGCTGGACTTCTCGCTGTCGCACTCCGGCGACTGGATCGCGCTGCTCGTCGGGCGCGGAATGCAGGTCGGCGTCGATGTGGAGGAGCTGGCCGACGCCGCCGATCTGCCGTCGGTGGCCCAGAACGTCCTCACCGATGAGGAACTGGCCGACGTGCGCCGCGGGGCCGATGGCAAATCCGACCAGTTCGACGTGCGCCGCTTCTTCGACTACTGGGTGGCCAAGGAGTCCGTGCTGAAGGCGACCGGTGACGGCCTGGGTGAGCCCATGAAGGCGGTCTCCGTGATGCCACTCGCGCAGAGTTGGGGCCGGGCGCGACTGGGTTTCCGTCCCGAAACGGCGGCCGTGGTGCAGCGGCTGGAGGCCCCGCCGGGGTACGTCGCAGCGGCCACGACGCTCACCTCGGAGCGGGTGCTGATCGAGAGTCGGAGTGGATTCGCGACGCGAATCACCGGCGCGTAGCCACCGTTCGGGTTACCGGCACCGGAATCGGTCCGTACACTTCAAGGCGTGGCGCGCGGCGACGGACGACTCTCACATGACCTCATGCCCGGCGAGAAGGGCCCGCAGGACGCTTGCGGAGTCTTCGGCGTCTGGGCCACCGGTGAAGAGGTAGCGAAACTCGCGTTCTTCGCCCTCTACGCCCTGCAGCACCGGGGCCAGGAGGCGGCCGGCATCGCGGTCAGCGACGGCTCCTCCCTGCTGGTCTACAAGGACCTCGGGCTGGTCTCACAGGTCTTCGACGAGGCCACCCTGAACACCCTGCAGGGGCACATCGCCGTCGGCCACACGCGCTACTCGACCACCGGCTCCACCACCTGGGAGAACGCGCAGCCCAGCTTCCGCACCACTCCGACCGGTAGCGGGCTGGCGCTCGGCCACAACGGAAACCTGGTCAACACCCTCGAGTTGGTGGCTGAGGCGGAGGCGGCTGGCCTGGGCAATCTGGGCCGCTACGGCGCCACCACCGACTCCGACCTGCTCACCGCGCTCCTCGCCTCGCGCCCCGACGTCTCGGTCGAGCAGGCCGCGATGGACGTGCTCCCGAAGCTGCGGGGCGCCTTCTCGCTGGTCTTCATGGACGAGCACACCCTCTACGCCGCGCGCGACCCGCAAGGCGTCCGCCCGCTCGTGCTCGGTCGCTTGGAGCGCGGCTGGGTGGTCACCAGCGAGACCGCGGCTCTGGACATCGTCGGCGCCTCATTCGTGCGTGAGATCGAGCCCGGCGAGCTCATCACCATCGACGAGGAGGGTCTGCGCTCGCAGCGCTTCGCCAACCCCGATCCCAAGGGGTGCCTCTTCGAGTACGTGTACCTGGCCCGTCCGGACACCACCATCTCCGGCCGTGGCGTGCACTCGACCCGGGTCGAGATCGGTCGCCGGCTGGCCCGTGAACACCCGGTCGAGGCTGATCTGGTCATGCCGACGCCGGAGTCCGGAACGCCGGCGGCCATCGGCTACGCCCAGGAGTCCGGCATTCCCTACGGCACCGGCCTCGTGAAGAACGCCTACGTCGGACGCACCTTCATCCAGCCCTCGCAGACGATCCGCCAGTTGGGCATCCGCCTCAAGCTGAACCCGCTCCGGGATGTGGTGCGGGGCAAGCGATTGGTCGTGGTCGACGACTCGATCGTGCGGGGCAACACCCAGCGCGCGCTGGTGCGCATGCTGCGCGAGGCCGGGGCGCTGGAGGTGCACGTCCGCATCTCCTCCCCGCCGGTGAAGTGGCCGTGCTTCTACGGCATCGACTTCGCCTCCAAGGCCGAACTGGTGGCCAACGGCCTGGACGTCGAGGGGATTCGTCAGTCGATCGGCGCCGATTCGCTGGGCTATGTCTCGCTCGGCGCACTCATCGGTGCCAGTGAGCAGCCGAAGACGCGGCTCTGCCACGCCTGCTTCACCGGGGAGTACCCGATCCCGCTGTCGGACATGATCGGCAAGCATGTCCTCGAAGGCATCGAACGCAACGTCAACCTGTCGATCACCGACGCCAGTGCCCAGGCGGCCGAGGAGGCAACGCCGGACGAGGTTTCGGCCGCCGCCGTCGGAAGCTTCATCGACGAAGACCTGACCCCAGAGAGCGTGTCGCTTCAGTGACCTCCACCCCAGCCGCCTCGCCGGTAAGTTCCGACCCGGCGGGCAGTTCGAACGCTGCCGCGGGCAGCTCCTACGCTGCCGCGGGCAGTTCCTACGCTGCCGCGGGCGTTGACATCGAAGCCGGTGATCGCGCCGTCGAGTTGATGAAGTCTCAGGTGGCGCGGACCAATCGCCCCGAGGTGATCGGTGGCCTCGGTGGCTTCGCCGGCCTCTTCTCGATGGACCTGCAGAAGTACCCGCAGCCCATCATGGCCAGCTCGACCGACGGCGTCGGCACCAAGATCGCCATCGCCCAGGAGCTGGGGCGGCACGACACCATCGGCATCGACCTGGTCGCGATGGTGGTCGACGATCTGGTCGTTGTCGGGGCGGAACCGCTCTTTCTGAGCGACTACATCGCCACCGGCAAGGTCGTGCCGGAGCGCATCGCGGCCATCGTCGGCGGCATCGCCGAGGGCTGCGTTCAGGCCGGCTGTGCGCTCATCGGCGGCGAGACGGCCGAGCACCCCGGGGTGATGCGCCCGGAGGAGTACGACATCTCCGGAACCGGCGTCGGTGTGGTGAACGCTGACTCGATTCTCGGCTCGGAGCGGGTTGAGGCCGGTGACGCCCTCATCGCGATGGGCTCCAGCGGGGTGCACTCGAACGGGTACTCGCTGGTGCGTCACGTCATCGCCACCGCCGGGCTGCAGCTGGATGCCAAGTACGACGAGCTGGAGGGGGCGAGCCTCGGCGACGTGTTGCTGACGCCCACCCGCATCTACGCCAAGGACTGCCTGGCGCTGGCCGGCGAGGCCGGTGCGCATGCCTTCTCGCACATCACCGGCGGCGGGCTGGCCGGCAATCTGGTGCGTGTCCTTCCGCCGCACCTGGACGCCGTCGTCGACCGCTCGACCTGGAGCCCGCAGCCGATCTTCACGCTGCTGGCCTCGGCTGGTTCGATCGCGCGCGAGCAGTTGGAGCTGACCTTCAACCTCGGTGTCGGCATGATCGCCCTGGTACCGGCGGCGCAGGCCGACGCCGCGCTGGCGCTGCTGGCTCAGCGGGGCGTGCCGTCCTGGCGGGTCGGCGAGGTCATCGAAGGCAGCGGCGTGGTGCAGATGACCGGCGACTACGCAGGCCCAGCGGCCGCGTGGCGCTGAGCGCACCTAGACAGCTGAGTATCTAGACAGCTGAGTACCTAGGACCGGCGGAGCACCGAGATGGGCTGAGCGCCTAGATGGGCTGAGCGCCTAGATGGGCTGAGCGCCTAGATGGCCGAGCACCTAGATGGCTGGGAGCCTAGACAGGCCGAAGCGAACCTACGGCCGACATTCCCTGGGAATCCGTCAGCGCATCTTGGATGACGGGTGAGACGAGCGGATCAGCGGGTGGCGCTGGCCCAACCCTCGTCGTCTTCGTCGTCTTCCCACGACGCGCGTGTGGACTCCCGCTCCGGTGCAGAGGGCGTCGTCGATCCCAATTCACGACGCAGAGCGTCCAGGTCGGTGAATTGTGAAGTGTTGTACTTCAGATCGCGCGCCACTTTTTGCTGCTTGGCTTTTGCACGGCCGCGCCCCATGGCTCGACCCCCTCGCTCACACGGTCAGCCGGGCTGCGATGGCACCTTGCCCCTATTTGGCTGCGATTGCTGAGCGAACCAAAGTGTGGGCGGTGCATACCTGCGCCGGGAATGTTGTCATCGTCGTGAACACAGCGTACTCCGTCCGGCCCCAAAGACGCACATCGGAGGAGGGTCGTGGCGGTGTGAGTCGCGTCGGTCGCGTCGACCCACGCGCAGCCAAGGTATCGGCTCAAGCGTGACCGAGGACGTCGGCCGCGCGGTGGCCGGAGCCGCCGGGTCCGGATGCTCCGCTTGCGACGCGGTTTGAGTGATGAGAACCGCAAGTGGTGATGTGTCCGTATATGTAGCGATATTCCTGGCGGAACGGTAGCGTGGCACGGGTAGTACGCATGGCAAAAAGTGGACACGTGGGACTTTTGCCATAGGTGATTTCCTCGTTCTCCGAGATACTGGTCCGTGACACAGGAACAGGACCTGTGTCATCTGTTGCTCAGAAAGGGGTCGACAGGATGACAAATCCTCGTCACCGCACCGACAACGAACAACTCCTCACGCCGTCCGAAGTTGCCACACTCTTCCGGGTTGACCCGAAGACCGTGACGCGGTGGGCCAAGGCCGGCAAGCTGACCTCGATTCGCACGCTCGGTGGGCACCGGCGCTACCGCGAGTCCGAGGTTCGCTCGTTGCTTGAGGGGAACACCAACCACACCCTTGGCTAGTCCAGGTCTATCGGTCCGGCTGTAAACGATCAGCAGCTCTTTGCGGTAGCTGCAGGTTCTGCACAAAACGCTCAATCGCTACAGGTTTCTCGATGCCGTCAGGTCGCCCGCGGGCCTGGCGGCATCGTTCTGTCTCGTTCCCGTCGCCCCTCGCCGCTTGCCCAGCGCGTCCGGCGCCGCTGCGAGACTCAGATCACACCTGAATCATTGTTGAAAACCCGTTTGCGGAATAACCGCGCGAGGTAGATGCTTGTTGCATACATGCAGTTGCATGCGTCAAGCAATTTTCTACCGAGGCGAGGTGCCCAATGACCGAATCGATGACGGCGCCGGCTCTGACCCCGGCTCCTACCCCAGCACCGGGCTCGGCGGCCCCAGCGGCGGGTCCATCGATCGACGCGATCGAGCCGCTGACCCGCAGCTTCAGCCATGTGATGCGCAGTGCGAGCCGGATGAAGCACCAGATCATGACGGCCGCCCGCTCCGAGGTCGAGTTCTCGGCCTACGTCCTGATCGCCACCCTGATGAACGAGGGTCCGATGCGCGCCGGTGCGCTGGCTGAACTGGTCCACTCCGACCCGTCCACGGTCAGCCGACAGATCGCGACCCTGATCAAGGACGGCATGGTCGAGCGCCAGATCGACCCCCGGGACGGGCGGGCCAGCCTGCTGGCCGCCACCCAGCGCGGCCGCGGCGTCTGTGACGAGCATGCCCGCATTCGCACCGTCCGCTTTCAAGCCATGTTGAACGACTGGAGCGACGAGGAGTGCCTGCAGTTCAGCGAGTATCTCGATCGCCTCTCGGCCGCCTTTGAACTCTGTGGCCCCACATTTGTTGCCGAAGCCGCCAGATCGGCGAGTTCGGCACCGCAACAAGACGACGCGACAACAGCGCGCCCGTCGGAACTCGAGGAGAACTAATGTCATCCGCTACCGCTACCCCCGAGGTGGCAGCGCCGAACTCCGGTGAACTCTCGCATCGGCAGGTGATGACCATCCTCAGCGGGCTGCTGCTGGGCATGTTCCTCGCCGCGCTCGATCAGAACATCGTGTCGACGGCGATCCGCACCATCGGTGACGACCTGCATGGGCTCAACGTCCAGGCCTGGGTCACCACTGCCTTCCTCATCACGTCGACGATCTCGACGCTGCTGTACGGCAAGCTGAGTGACATCTACGGGCGCAAGCCCCTCTTCATGATCGCGATCACGATCTTCGTCACCGGTTCCGCGCTCTGTGGTCTGGCCACCTCGATGTACATGCTCGCCGCGTTCCGGGCCTTCCAGGGCCTCGGTGCCGGTGGCCTCTTCTCGCTGGCACTGGCCATTCTGGCCGACATCGTGGCCCCCAAGGACCGCCCGAAGTACATGGGTTACTTCATGGCCACCTTCGCCACCTCGAGCGTCCTCGGCCCGGTCGTCGGCGGATTCCTCTCCGGACAGAGCTCGATCTTCGGCATCGCCGGCTGGCGCTGGATCTTCTACGTCAACGTGCCGATCGGCATCGTCGCCCTCGTCGTCGTCGCCAAGGTGCTGCGGATGCCGCACGTTCGCCGCGACTCCCGGATCGACTGGTGGGGCGCGAGCACCATCGTCGTCGGATTGGTTCCGCTGCTCATCGTTGCCGAGCAGGGTCGTCAGTGGGGCTGGGGATCGCCTGCCTCGCTCTCCTGCTACATCGTCGGCCTGGCTGGTCTGATCGCCTTCGTCTTCGCCGAGTTCAAGATGGGTGAGGACGCGCTCATCCCGATGCGCCTCTTCAAGGGACGTACCTTCTCGATCGGTGCCGCGCAGTCGACCGTCCTCGGTGTCGGCATGTTCGGTGGCATCGCCGCCATCCCGCTGTACCTGCAGATCGTCAAGGGCGCCTCGCCGACGCGGGCCGGCCTGCTAATCCTGCCGCTGGTCGTCGGCATCATGGCGTCGGCGCTCATCGCCGGCCGCATCACCGCCAAGACCGGTCGCTACAAGATCTTCCCGGTGGTCGGTTCGGTTGCCCTCGTCGCCGCCATGCTGCTGCTGCACACCGTCGGTGCCGACACCAACCTGTCGATCACCGACGTGTACATGCTGCTCTTCGGTGTGGGTCTCGGACTGAACATGCAGACGATCGTGCTGGCTATGCAGAACTCGGTGCCGCCGCGCGACATCGGTGTGACGACCTCCTCCAGCACGTTCTTCCGCCAGGTCGGTGGAACGCTCGGTGCGGCGGTCTTCCTGTCGATCCTCTTCAGCTCGGCCCCGACCAAGATCGCCGAGCAGTACCAGAGTGCCGCCAGCGACCCGGCCTTCCAGGCCGCGGCGAAGGCGCACCCGGATCAGGTCGCCGCCATCAAGTCCGGCGCCGGCAGTCTCTCGGACACCGCGTTCCTCAACCACCTCGACCCGGCGCTGGCCCACCCGTTCCTGGTCGGCTTCTCCAACGCCATGGACCTGGTCTTCCTGGTCGGTGCCTTCGTGCTCGTCCTGTCGATCATCCTGGTCTCCTTCCTGAAGGAGGTCCCGCTGCGGACGATGTCCGGCAACCAGGCCGCCAAGGCTGAGGCCGAACTCGAGGCGAAGCTGGGTGACAGCGTGCCCGCCACCGATCGGGTCGCCGTCATTGACGCGGCACTGGAGGCCGAGGAGGAGCAGCTCGAAGCGCTGGCCGCCACCACCGGGGCTGACCCCGGCGGGGCCACGCACCAGTAGTACCTCG
The DNA here is from genome assembly GCA_900100325.1 of Frankineae bacterium MT45. Lineage (NCBI taxonomy): Bacteria > Bacillati > Actinomycetota > Actinomycetes > Frankiales > Frankineae bacterium MT45. Next base: position 76,126 of record LT629697.1, on the reverse strand, counting down.
TAACACCTGCTGAAAAGTGTGGGGTGTCTTCTTCCTGGGACCAGGGGGACGGCACCCCACACTTCGTTCTGCGCGAAATTGGTTTGCCTGGCTAATAGTTGTGTCGATACAATCGATTCTGTGATGACGAGTCCTGTGGCCGCGAAGTGGGTACGTCGATGACTGAACTGACGGCTGCTCGACGCCGTCTCGTGCTGGCGATCTGCTGCATGAGCCTGCTCATCGTCGGTATGGACGCCACCATCGTGAACGTGGCGCTGCCCTCCATCCGCACCGACCTGCACGCCTCGGTGGCCGGTCTGCAGTGGACCATCGACGCGTACACCGTGGTGCTGGCCAGCCTGCTCATCCTCGCCGGCTCCACCGCCGACCGCCTCGGGCGTCGCCGCGTCTTCCAAGCCGGGCTGGTGCTCTTCACGCTCGGATCGCTGCTCTGCAGCATCGCCCCCGGACTGGGCTGGCTCATCGCGTTCCGGATGGTGCAGGCCGCCGGCGGATCGATGCTCAACCCGGTCGCGATGTCCATCATCACCAACGTCTTCACCGACCCCCGCGAGCGAGCACGGGCGATCGGCGTCTGGGGTGGAGTCGTCGGCATCAGTCTGGGGCTCGGGCCGCTCGTCGGCGGCTTCCTGATCCAGGTCATCGATTGGCGAGCAATCTTCTGGGTAAACGTCCCGATCGGCGTGGCCGCCTTCGTCCTTGCCGCCATCTTCATCCCGGAGTCGCGGGCGCTGCGACCGCGCCGCGTCGACGTGGTCGGGCAGGTGCTGGTGATCGTGCTGCTGGCCAGCGTCACGTACGCCATCATCGAGGCACCGCGAGCCGGCCTCGCCTCGGCCGAGATCATCGGCTTCCTGCTGCTCGCGCTGGTGTCGCTGCTCGGCCTGCTGGCCTACGAGCCGAGACGGGTCGACCCGCTCATCGAGCTGCGCTTCTTCCGGAGCGCCCCCTTCAGCGGCGCCACCATCATCGCGGTCTGCGGCTTCGGCGCCTTCAGTGGATTCCTCTTTCTGAATACCCTGTATCTGCAGGACGTCCGCGGATACTCAGCCTTCCAGGCCGGACTCTGCACGCTGCCGATGGCGCTGATGGCGACCATCTTCGCCCCCATCTCCGGACGGGTCGTCGGTTCCCGGGGTCCGCGGCCGTCATTGCTGATCGCCGGAGTGGCAATGATTCTCGGGGCATTGATGCTCACCGGGATCACCGTCACCACCCCGCTCTGGTGGCTCGTCGCCAGCTACTTCGTCTTCTCCTTCGGGTTCGGCTGGCTCAACGCGCCGATCACCAACACCGCCGTCTCCGGGATGCCGCGTGAGCAGGCCGGAGTCGCGGCCGGCATCGCCTCCACCAGTCGGCAGGTCGGGGCGACGCTCGGTGTGGCCATCGTCGGTGCGGTGGTGGCCGCCGGGGTGCACGCCTCCATGCAGGGCGATTTCGTCCAGGCCAGCCACGCTGCCTGGTGGATCGTCGTCGCCGGTGGAATGGGCGTGCTGCTCATCGGTGCTGTCAGCTCCAGCGGGTGGGCCCGCGGCACCGCGACCAGGCTCGCCGAAGAGGAACGGCGGGAGAACGCGCTCGCCGCAGCCGGCGCGCCGCGGTGACGGCGATGACCTCCTCCGGCCCGGGCGACGCGAGCGCTCGCGCCGCCTTCATGATGATGCGCAGCGTGGTGCTCGACAACGACAGCCGGGCCGCCGTCGCCGAGGAACTGGGCATGAGCTTCGTGCGGGCCAAGGCGCTGCGTCACCTGGCCCAGCAGTCGCAGCGGCTGCGGGAGCTGGCCCAAGCGCTGGCCATCGACGCGCCGTACGCAACGGTCATCATCGACGACCTGGAGGAGCGCGGGCTGGTCGAACGACGGGTTGACCCGGCCGATCGACGCTGCCGCCTGGTGAGCGTGACGGCGGCCGGCGCCGCGGTTGCGTCCCGGGCCGAGGAGATCCTGAGCACTCCGCCGACGAGCCTGACCTCGCTCCCGGACGAGGAACTGATCGAGTTGAACCGGATCCTGCGCCGTATTCAACCGGGGTAGTCGGGTGTTGCTGGCCCGGCCACCCATGTCACCCTGGCAGCGCCGCGCCACCGTAAACCCTTACGGTTTTGGCAGATTTGCGTCACGGGCGACACAAATCTGCCAAAACCGTACGCCTCTCTAAGGATCTCTAGCAGCGCGCCGATACACATCATGTGACCGAGACGGATCTTGGTCGAGATAGGCAAGGAGAGCCTAGTTGTGTACACGCATGCCACGAGACCGAACGGGAAACCGTCCTGGACGCTTCGGCGTCTCGGCCTGCTCTCGCTCGTCGCGGGGCTGGGTGTGGGCGACCTGTTGGTGCTAGCAAGTAGTGGCCCGTCGGGCGGTGTGGTGACGCAACCGGTCGCCGCACGCAGCGCCCGGCAGGCCGCTACTGCACCGGCCTCGACGAGCCCGTCGGCGAGCCCGACGGCCAATGTATTGCTGCCATTCAGTGCATCCACTGCCCCCTTCACCCCAGCCCTTCCAGCGCCCTCACCCGCTCCTTCCGTGATGGCACCCCGGCCCGCCGCTGCAGCGGCGCAGCCAGCGACTGCCGTCCTCCCCGCGGTCCTTCCCGAGATCGCGCCCACCGCGAAGCAGGCCGCGAAACCCGCCGCCAAGCCAGTGGTCAAGAAGGCCGTCAAGCCTGCGGTGAAGAAGCCGACGGTCAAGAAACCGGTTAAAAAGGTGGTGAAACCCGTCAAGAAGGCAGTGAAGAAGCCTGTTGCCCGGAAGCCTGCCGTGCCGGCATACACCTCCTGGCCGGCCCTCAACGCCGCCATCGCCCGCATCCCGAACCTGCATCCGCAGTGGGTCCACTTCATCGTGGCCGACAAGGGAGCCTGGGGCGCCACGAATCTCAGCACGGGCACCGTCTACATCGCGCCGCGGGCGCCGGTCGCCGACCTCTACTCGATCGTCGTACACGAGTATGCCCATGTAATTCAAGGGCGTCTCTACGGCAACATGGCCGGTGCCATCGCCGGCCTGCGGCCTCAGTTCGGCAACGCCGGCGAGCGCACCATCGAGTACGCCGCCGACTGCGTGGCTCGCCTCGAAGGGGCCACCTGGACGGACTACACGTCGTGCACCAACCCGGCCTGGCGGCGCGCGGCACAGGCGCTGCTCAACCTTCGGCGCCCCTGACCGTAGCCCGGTCTTGCTCAGGAACTGGGCAAAGAAGCCGATCAGGCACTGGAGATCGGTAGTGATCCCCAGCGAGATTGTCGACGTTGCGGCGAAGGAGAGTTGGCAATGAGCACGCGCGTGACGCGGCGTCTGAAATTTCGCCGCTATCGGCGGGTGGTCGCGATCGCGGCCCTGCTGATCGGAGCCGGCGGTGGCGAACTGCTGCTCTTCGGCCCGGCCCAGGCCTCGACGACGACCGTCACCAGCGCCTCCACCACACATCTCGATCCCGGCACCTTCTCCCCGGTGAATGGCGTCTCGGTCTCGGGGTTCACTAGCGCGCAGCAGTTGCTCGTCTCCGTCTCGGTGGACCGCGGCCTGGTGGCCTTCGGGCAGACCAGCGGCCTCACATTGGCCTTCGGGTACCCGACTTTCTCGGCTGGAAGTGTCACGTTCACCGGTGTGCCGGCCGACGTCAACGCCGCACTAGCGTCGCTGCAGGTGAATCCGGGCGACGGCGACGGGATCGCGTCACTGGCAGTCATGGTGGCCCCGGATGAGACGGGTCTGGCCTTCTCTCCGACGAGCGGGCACTTCTACCGGTTCATCTCGGCGCCGAACATGACCTTCGAGGACGCCCGGGTCGCCGCCAAGGCTACGAGCTACTCCGGCCAGCCCGGGTATCTGGCCGAGCTGACGTCGCCCGAGATCAACGACTTCGTCACGAGCAAGGTCCCCGATCCTGGAACCGGAGTCGCCGCGGCCAACTTCTGGATCGGCGCCCAGGCCACCGCCTACGACACGGGCGCGCCGACGGATCCGTCACTGCACCGGATCTGGCGCTGGCTCGACGGGCCGGCGGCCGGCCTCCCGCTGACCAACTGCACCAACCTCACCGGGGCCTGCGTGCACGCCGGCGCCGAGGGTTACAACGACTGGTCGGCCGGCGAGCCGAACAACGCCGACTACGGCGACATGGGCGACGGGCTAGTCCCGTCGGGCCTCGGTGAGAACGCCGCCGCCACCAACTGGGACGGCATCCCCGGCAGTTGGCTCGACCTGCGCCCGGGAAGCGGGCAGGAGGTGCAGGGTTACGTCGCCGAGTACGGCGGCCTGACCAACCTGCATGACTCGTCGCCCGGCTATGACGACGCGGCCGCGGGGATCAGCCAGTTCGGCGTCGGGGCGACGATCTTCCCGCCGCCCCCGGAGCTGCCGCCGACCCCCGTCCCCGTCACGACCCCGAGGCCGGCGACTCCGAAGCCCAGCAAAGCTCCCGTCGTCGCCGCCACCCCGGAACCGACGGCCGCCCCCACGCCCGCGTCGGAGCCCACCCCCGACGCCTCCCCAACGCCGGAACCGTCGCCGACCCCGTCGCCGACCCCCACCCCGACGCCGGGCCCCTCGGTCGCCGAGTCACCGACTGCCGAGACGTCGACGCAAGACCTCGCTCCACCGACGGCCGATGTGGCCTTCGGCTTCAAGGTTGGCCAGAAAGCGGACGGGGCCACGGTGGTCGTCACCGGCACCGGACTGGCCCCAAACAGCGTGCTCGACGTCGTCATGCACTCCACGCCGGTCTCCCTCGGCTCCGTCACCACCGACTCCGACGGCACCGTGCGCACTTCTCTCAACCTGCCGGCCAGCATCGAGCCGGGTACGCACCGCCTCATCGTCAACGGGAAGGGTGCCGACGGCGCCGAGCTCTCGTCGACCTGGTACTTCCAGGTCGACAAGTCGGGCGTCGCGACCCGGCTGGCTAGCGCCCCATCGTCGTCGCCGCCGCAGTGGGGTCCGCCCCCGGGTATGGGACCGGTGGACCCGTCACTGGTGCGCGTCGGTGACTTCACCTTCAAGCCGTACCTGCTCTCCGCCCATCCCAAGGCGGCGCTGGACACCCAGGTCGCCACCTTCACGCTGGTTGCCGTGCTGGGTGGGGCCGGGCTGCTGGCCCTCGGTTCGGGGAGCGCGCTGGGCTCACTCGGCGGCGCGGCCGGCGGCGTGGCTGGGGGCTCGGGCGCTGGCTCGGCCGGCGGAGCGGAGGAGGGCTCGGCAGGTGAGTCAGAGACTGGCTCGAAGCGGGAGGAGCACCACGCACGCAAGGGCGGGAGCCTCGCCTCGGCCAAGGTGAAGCATCTGAAGTTCCGCCACGAAGCCACCCGTCGGGGCGACCAGTCCCGCACCTGGACCTGGCCCGGTGTTGCCTGGATCGACCGGCACAGCCTCGGCTTGCCGACACGGCTCAACCGCTTCTCGCCGCTCGCCGCTCGGGCCGTAGCCGACGCGGCCTACCTGCGGGCGGCCGTCGGACCGGTGGCCCTCTTTGCGCCGATCGCCGGAGTCATTCTCGGCATTCTCGCGGTGATCGACACGCACGGTGCCGCCGTCCCTCCGGAGCTCGGAATCGTCGTCGCCATCGTCCTGCTCGGAGTGGTCGACGTCTTCGCCGGGTTCATCACCGCCGTCGTCTTCACCGCCGGCGTCCTCTGCCTCGGCGGGATCGACTCGGTGGCGGCCGTGCGGACGGTACTTGGAGTCGACGTCATCTTCTTCACCGTCACGCTGGCCGCCTGTTCCGGGCGTCCGCTGCGGCGGGTTCCCGGGCGGAGTGCGGTCGAGATCTTCGACCGGGGTGCCGACCTGGTGATCGCGCCGCTGATCGGAATGTGGGCCATGACGAAGGTGGTCGGCGCGCTGCCCGCTCTCTCCGGCCTGGACCTCCCGCTGGCCGGACATGCCGACGAACTGGCGCTGGTCGTCGGTGTGGCGATCCTGGTCCGTCTGTTGGGGGAGACGGCGGCGGCCGCCTACTACCCGCTCCGACTTGCCGAGGTGGCTCCGCCGAAGGTCGGATTCCCGTCCACCCGTCAACAGCACATCTCCAACATCCTCAAGACGGCCGTCTTCGTCTTCTTCGCCATCGCCTACCTCGGCAACGTCTGGGAACTCTGGGTCGGCGCGGCGCTCTTTCTGATTCCGAGCATCATCGGGACGTACCAGGGGAGGCTTCCCAACCTGCCCCGCCTGGTGCGTTGGCTCCCCGGCGGGGTGATCAAGACGGTACTGATGCTCTGCGTCGGCAAGTGGACGGCGACGCTGCTCGCATCGCACTTGAGCAACCCGCAGCAGATGGTCCCGCTGGGGTTCGTACTCCTCGGCCTGCCGGGCCTGCTGCTGACCCTGGGTGGATTCCTCGGGCGGGACGGCCGGACCTGGAACCTCAACTGGGCCCACCGCATCGGCGGCATCGCCGTTGTGGTGCTGGGTGTGCTGCTGGTGCAGGGCGTCGTCTCGGTCGTCTGAGACGCCCGAGCACCCGTCAGAGACGCACCGGGCTTGGTTGGACTGGTGGCCAGGGGCGGGATCGAACCGCCGACCCTCCGCTTTTCAGGCGGATGCTCGTACCATCTGAGCTACCTGGCCGTGCTCGACGCTGCCGGCGCCCCGCGATTGGCAGGCGGGCGAGCGTTGAACCTGTCAGAGTCTAGCCGAGACTTCGTCGTCATATCGCCGCAGGACCAGCGAGGCCACCTCAGGGTGGGCGCCGATCACCGGCGCTACCGGGGCCAGGCCGCTGCAGAGCGTCTGCAATCGGGTGAAGAAGAAGCCCTCGGCCAGCAGATACGTGGCCACGGCGGGCTGATCGAGGGCAGCGACGGCCGCCGTCAGCCCGTCACCGAGGGTGAGGCCCTGCACCGGGAGGCCCGTCAGCTCCGCCAGGTCGGCCGCTGCGGCAGCGAGATCGTCGGCCGCCTCGGCCACCGTGGAGCCACCGGCGACCAGCGCGATCGAGCGTGGGGCCACCGGCGGCTTCGTCTGCTGAAGACGGGTGAGGAGAGCCTGGCTCAGAGCCCGCTCCGGCCCGAGTTGCGGGGTGACGCGCACCTGCGGGTACTTGGCCACGATCGCCGGAATGTCGGTGCGGACGTGGTAGCCGGTGGAGAGGAGCAACGGGACGACGATCGCGTCCGGGTGCTGCGTCAGGGTGCCTTCGAGGTCGGGCTGGAGCACGTCGAGGAAGCAGAGTGAGACCGTCAGCTCCGGGCGTTCACTGCGGATGAGGTCGACCAGCCGCCGGATCGTAGCCTGACCGGCCAGCGACGCTGTGCCGTGGGCGGCAGCGACGAGAGGGGGGCCGGGCACCCGTCCAGGGTACTGAGAGGCTCGCCGGCGGTGGGGAGCGAAAGAATGGCATATCTCTCCACTGTGTCCTGAGTCTCTCCCTGTCTTAGCAGCCTCGTCGAAGCGTTGCGAAGCTGCTGCACCGCGCCGTGCCATGAGAAAATCGCTACCCAGCGACGGGTAGTTTCGTGATTGTGAGTTCAACCCTGGTGGCCCGCGGCCTGGCGGCCGGCTTTGGTGCCCGGCAACTCTTCTCCGAACTGGATCTGGTCGTCGCGCCGGGGGATGTCATCGGCCTCGTCGGTGCGAACGGTGCGGGAAAGTCGACGCTGCTGCGCATCCTCGCCGGGCTCGCCGCGCCCGAGGAGGGGAGCGTCGCGCTGAACCCGTCGACGGCCACCATCGGCTACCTGACCCAGGAGCAGGAGCGCCTTGACGGCGAGACTGTCCGTCAATTCCTCACCCGTCGGGTCGGAGTCACCGCGGCGACCGCCGAGATGGAGGCCGCGGCGGAGGGTCTGGCCGACGGAACCGATGCCAGTGGCGACATCTATTCACTGGCGATGGAGCGGTGGCTGGCCCTGGGCGGGGCCGACGTGGACGATCGCATCCCGGCCGTGGCGGCTGAGGTGGGGCTCGCGGTCGACCTGGACGCCACGATGGCCTCACTCTCGGGCGGGCAGGCCGCGCGAGCCGGGTTAGCCGTCCTCCTGCTGAGCAGATTCGACATATTTTTACTGGACGAACCCACCAACGACCTGGACCTCGACGGCCTGGCCCGCCTTGAGAGATTCGTGCAGGGCCTGCGGGGTGCGGCGATGATCGTCAGCCATGATCGCGAATTCCTGGCCCGCACTGTGACCTCGGTGCTGGAACTGGATCTGGCCCAGCAGCAGGTGAACCTCTTCGGCGGTGGCTACGACGCGTACCTGGCCGAGCGAGAGCTGATGCGCCAGCACGCCCGGGAGGCCTACGACGAGTACGCCGACAAGCGATCCGCGCTGGTGGACCGGGCCCAGACCCAGCGCAACTGGATGGCGCAGGGCGTTCGAAACGCCCGGCGCAAGGCCACCGACCCTGACAAATTCGTCAAGAATTTCCGGGCCGAATCGTCGGAGAAGCAGGCGGCCAAGGCACGCCAGACCGAGCGCCTGCTGGAGCGGATGGAGGAGGTGGCCGAACCTCGCAAGGAGTGGCAGCTGCAGTTGCAGATCGCGCAGGCTCCACGGGCCGGAGCCGTCGTCGCCTCGCTGCAGCAGGCCACGATCCGTCGCGGTGACTTCACCTTCGGCCCCGTCTCGGTGCAGCTCGACTGGGCCGATCGGGTCATCATCACCGGGCCGAACGGAGGCGGGAAGTCAACCCTGCTCAGTCTGCTACTCGGGCAGCTGCAGCCAGCCGGCGGCTCGGCTTCGCTCGGCTCCGGTGTGCTGGTCGGCGAGATCGACCAGGTGCGGCAACTCTTCACCGTGCCGGCCTCCCTCCTCGATGTGGTGGGGCGGGAGCTCCCGGAACTCGACACCGCCGACCTCCGTACTTTATTGGCCAAATTCGGTCTCCGGGCCGACCACGTGAATCGCCCGGCGGCCACCCTCTCGCCCGGTGAGCGGACCCGTGCCTCGCTGGCCCTGCTGCAGGCCCGGGGCGTCAACCTGCTGGTACTGGACGAGCCCACGAACCATCTCGACCTGCCGGCCATCGAGCAGCTGGAGCAGGCATTGGCCGATTTTCATGGCACATTACTGCTGGTGACCCATGATCGCCGGATGCTGGAGACGGTGGCCACCAATCGGCGCTGGCAGGTCGAGGACGGCCTGCTCAGCGAGCTGTAGGGGCGCCCACGCTCTGGTGCCGCCGGCCACCGGACTCGGGCCGGACCGGCGCCGTGGCGGCGTCGCCGAGCAGTTCGTAGCGGGGGTTGGCCAGCCCCAGATGGCCGTTGAACTCGCCGACCCGTCCGGTGGCCCGGACCAGTTGCCCCGGAGCGATGCCGGGAATCTGAGTGCGACCCAGGAAGAGCAGCCGCATCCCCCCGGACTCGTCGAAGAGCTGAGCCTCCAGCGTCTTGCCGGCTGACGTCCCCAGCTGCACCATCTTGATCCGACCCTGCACCGTCACCTTGTCCCGAACCGCGGCGTCGGCGATCGCGGTGGTGCCGTCCGCGCGGGGCAGGCAGACTCCTCGCAGCTGCTCCACGTCGGCCATGACCGGCTGACCGGAGAGCTCAGCCTGCTGCTGCTCTGTCTCCAGGCGCAGCTCCGTCCGGGCGTCCAGAGTCGTGTCGAAGGGGACGATGGTCGCCGCCACGTGGGGCAGGCGTCCGACCGCCTCAGCGATCCGGTCGGCGGTGCGATCGTGGAGAAGTCGCTGCGAAAGTCGGCGGAAAGTGCGCCGGGGCAGCAGCACCGTCACCTCGGCCCGATCGTCGACGACACTGCTGTAGGCCAGCTCGACGGCACCACGGACCAGTCGGCGATCGGAGCACTCGATCACCTGCAGCGGCACCTGGATGCCCCGCTCCAGCCACTCAGCCTGCAGCTGGGTGGAGACCTGCTCGTCGACGGAGAGGTGCACCGCCCGCACGTCGGTGGGGCGCAGGCTGCCGGCGTAGCGAAGGCCACGCATCACCGCGAGATCGAGGCGATCCACCATCACTAGCACGGTGTGCCGGGCGTAGTGGGTGGAGAGCGTCTGGTTCGCCGCCGCGGATGTCACCAGTTGCAGCGCCCGGGACTCCCGCCGATACCGGCGGTTCAGCCGCATCAGCACCACCCACATGAGCGGGAAGAGGATGACGATCAGCCAGGCGCCCTCGGTGAACTTCACGACCGCGAAGATGAGGACGACGAAGGCCGAGACGATCCCGCCGGAGAGGTTGATCGCGAACTTGACCCGCCACTTCTCCTCGCGGTGTGTGCGGTGATACTTCGCCATGCCGAGCCCGGCCATCGTGAAGCCGGTGAAGACACCGATCGCGTAAAAGGGCACCAGCCGGTTGACGTTCGCGCCGACGCCGACCAGCAGGGCGAGGGAGACGACGGTGAGGACGATGATCCCGTTGCTGAAGGCCAGCCTGTGCCCGCGCCGGGTCAGCTGCCGGGGCAGGAACGAGTCCTCGGCGATGAAGTTGGCCAGGAATGGGAAGCCGGTGAACGGTGTGTTCGCCCCGGTGTAGAGGATCAAGGCCGTCGTGACCTGCACCGCCACGAAGCCGGCATGCCCGAGCAGGGAAGTGCCGAAGGCCGCCCGCGCCACCTGGCTGATGACGGTCGGGGAGCCCGATTCGTAGGGCGTCGCGTGCGTCTGGAAGGCGAGGTACGAGATGCCGAGCACGAGCGTGCCGAGGAGCAGGCTCATGATCGACAGGGTGCGCCGCGCGTTGATCCCCTCCGGCTTCTTGAAGGCGCTCACTCCGTTCGAGATCGCCTCCAGGCCGGTGAGTGATGAACCGCCGTTGGCGAAGGCGCGCAGCAGCACGAAGATCGCCGCACCCGAGAGGACTGCGTTGTGATGGTCGGCGATCGGGATCATGCCGTGCGCATCCGTCGCAAATTTAGGTAGATCGCCGAAGATCTCCCGCGCGACGCCCACGACGACGACGAGCCCGGCCATGGCGATGAAGAGGTACGTGGGGGCGGCGAAGGCCTTGCCGGCCTCGCGAATGCCACGCAGATTTCCGTAGGCCAGCAGCAGGATCACGGCGGCGGTGATGGCCAGACTCTTCCGCTCGCCACCTAGCGCCGGGACGAGCGAGGTGATGGCCGCTGTTCCCGCCGCCGCCTGCACGGCCACCGTCACGATGTAGTCGATCAGCAGCGCTACCGAGGCAATCTGGGCAATCTTCGGGCCGAAGTTCTCCCGGGCGACCACGTACGAGCCGCCGGCTTTGGTGTAGACCATCACGACTTCGCGGTAGGAGAGGGTCATCAGCAGCAGCACGACGAGGACGGCCGCGGTGAGTGGCATCAGGATGTGGAAGCCGCTGAGCCCGAAGGCGGCGAGGAGGACGAGGAGCATCTCCTCGGTTCCGTAGGCCGAGGAGGAGATGCAGTCGCTGGAGAGGACGCCGAGGGCCGCCTTCTTCGAGAGCTTCTCCTCGTGCAGGCTGGCGCTGACCAGGGGCGCACCGAGTAATTTGCGTTTGACCCTATAGCCGAGGCGCTCGGGCAGTCCGGTGCCGTCCAGATCCGGGCGGGGGCCGGCGCTGGTGGCCGGGAGTGTGGCGGTCATGTAGCTTTCGTCCTCAATCGCAGCGAACTTCTCCTGCGACGGTAGAACCGCTGCGACCGCGATCGGCCCAATCCTCACGGCCTCCTCACGCCCAGCTTGGTTACCTCAATCACCCTCATTGAGAGCCCAGCTGATGCCCCGGCTTGGGTGCCTGAGCGGCAATAAAATCTAGGGCTGGTAGCGGTAGCCCATCCCGGATTCGGTGAGCAGGTGGCGTGGGCGCTGCGGGTCGGCTTCGAGCTTGCGGCGCAGCTGGGCCATGTAGATGCGCAGGTAGCTGGCATCAGCCTGCCCGGCCGGACCGCGGGTGGCGGTGAGCAGCGCCTGGCGGCTCACCAGCCGCCCGGGCTGGCGCAGCAGCGCCTCCAGCAGCGTCCACTCGGTCGGGGTGAGGTGAACGGCCTCGCCGTTGTCGCGGGTCGCGGTTGTCGCCAAAAGGTCGATGGTGACGTCGCCGATGCGGGCCGACTGCTGCTCCTCCGAGCCGTGCCGGCGGATGCTGGCCCGGATGCGGGCCAGCAACTCGGCCATGCTGAAGGGTTTGGTGAGGTAGTCGTCGGCGCCGAGGTCCAGGGCCTCTACCCGGGCCGCGCTCCCCAGCCGTCCAGAGAGGACGATGATCGGCGCCGCCGAACGCTGCCGGAAGGCACGGATGAAGTCCAGGCCGTCCCGATCCGGCAGCCCCAGATCAAGGACCACCACGTCCGGCGCCTCGTCGCCGGCCGCGGCCAGTCCGGCCGAGACGGAACCGGCCTCCGTGACGAGGTACTCCCGTGCGGTGAGGTTCATCGTCATCGCCCGGCGCAGGGATTCGTCGTCCTCGACGAGCAGCACGCCGGTCACCTGCGATCTCCCTGATGCAGTTCCGGGGCCTTCTCATGGCTGGTTTCATTGGTGATCTCGTCGGCCCGGCTGAGGGTGACGACGAAGGTCGCACCGCCGCCCGGGGTCGCCTCGACCTCCACGCTGCCGCCCATCGCCTCGGTGAACCCGCGGGCGATGGCCAGTCCGAGTCCGACGCCGGCTCCGTTGACGGGGGCGTCATCCATGCGTTGGAACGGCGCGAAGATCGCCTCCTGCGATTCGGCGGGCAGTCCCGGTCCGTGGTCGATGATGCTCAGCCGGACGTGCTCACCCTCAGGCACGCCGGTGATCTGTGGCGGCTGCTCGTCGGGTGCGTAGCGCAGTGCATTCTGCAGCAGGTTCGCCACGACGCGCTCCAGCAACGCCGCGTCGGCCTGCACGGCGGGTAGGTCCTCCGGGAGGCTCAATTCGACCGTCCGCCCGGTTGCGACGTGAGCCAGGGCGCCGGAGACGACATCGTCCAGGCCGACCGGGCCGGCCTGCACAGCGACGGCCCCGACCTGCAGCCGGGAGAGGTCGAGCAGGTTGGTGACCAGGTCGGTGAGCTGATCGAGGGCCAGGTCGGCCGAGGCGAGCAGTTCGTGGCGGTCAGCCTCGCTCCACTGCACGTCGCTGGCCTGCAGGCTCGAGACGGCCGCCTTGGCCCGGGCCAGCGGGGCGCGCAGGTCGTGCCCGACCGCGTTGAGGAGGGCCGTCCGCTGCTGGTCGTACATCGAGAGGGTCGCCGCGCGGTGCTCGACCCGCGTGACGAGCGTCGAGCGGTGGGCGGCGAGATCCACAACGCGGGAGACCAGGATCGCGACGACGAGGAAGACCACCAGGCCGACGACCCCCTGGGCGTCCACAACGGTCAGGGTGTGCAGCGGTGGGGTGAAGTAGTAGTTCAGTAGCAGCACGGCCGCGACGGCGCTGCCGATGGCTGTCCAGAAGCCGCCGATGAGGCTCGTGACGACGACGACGAGCAGGTAGAGCGTGACGTCGCTGGGGAGCGCGACCTGCTTGCGCAGCAGGATGAGCACCACGGTCAGCGTGATGAGCATGAGCGTGGCGAACAGCGCGCGACCGGCCCGGTGGCGGGTGGAGTGGCCGGCGGCTGTCTGCGCGGGGGCGGGTGATGAGCTCATTTGAGGGCGACTCTACGACTCGCGCGCGTGCGGACGAATGACTTGCCGCCAGTGAAACTTGCCGCCAGTGAAAACTGTGCGACCCCGACGGGACTCGAACCCGCGACCTCCGCCGTGACAGGGCGGCGCGCTAACCAACTGCGCTACGGGGCCTCGTGGAACCTGACTGCTCAGGCTCGCGAAACCTTCTTGCAACTACCTTACAAACAACATTGCGCAAGCAACCTTGCACACTCTACTGCGTACCCCCAACGGGATTCGAACCCGTGCTACCGCCGTGAAAGGGCGGCGTCCTGGGCCACTAGACGATGGGGGCCCTGACTTACTCAGTAGCAGTGACTCGGCCTTGAGTGACAAACATTCAAGACTGGGCCGGAGCAACCCTACGATCCTAGCCCCCTTCGAAGGCTGCTTCAGCATAGGGGACAACTGGTCATACCTCCAAAGCGAGCCGGTGTGACGTGCTCCCGAGTGTCAGTGCTGAGGGATCGCCCGGATCTCACCGACCGGGACGCCGCCGCCCAGCAACGGCACCGACTCCAGGTCGTCGAGCACCTCGGCCGCCACCCCGGCCAGCCGCAGCGCGGTGACCACCGCCCGATCGGCGGCCCGTGCCGCGCCGTCGTCGATCTTCAACGCGACGGCCGTCCCGTCGGGGAGGGCCGCGGCGAAGATGGCCTCGGCGCCGTCCTTGGCGATCAGGCCTCCGATCCCCTCCATCAGGCTGGTGGCCGCCCGACCGCTGCCGGCGACGAGATCTGGTCGGCTGCGGATCGCCTCGGCGACGCGCTGCTCCTCCGTGCCGTCGTCGGCTCGGGCGATCCGGCCGAAGGCCCGGGCCACCGCGACGAGGCTCAGTGCGAAGACCGGCGCCCCGCAGCCGTCGACCCCGACGCTCGCTATTCGCTCGCCGGCCAGGTCCTGCACCGTCTCGGCGAGGGCGGTCTGCAGCGGGTGGGCCGGGTCCAGGTACCCCTCGAGTGGCCAGTCGTGCTGCTGACAGGTAAGCAGCATTGCACTGTGTTTTCCTGAACAATTCATGCGGATGCGGGTCGGGCCACCGCCGGCGATCAGCCACTCCTCGCGGGCCGTCTCGCCCAGCGGCCAGTCCGGCGGGCAGCCGAGGTCGTCGGGGGTGAGGTCGCCGAGACCCAGCATCTGCTCGACCTGTTCGACGTGCTTGGCCTCGCCGGAGTGCGACGCGCTGCTCATGGCGCGGTGCGGGATCGACAGCTGCAACCCCAGTCGCTGCAACCCGACCGCCTGCATCGGCTTGTTGGCCGAGCGGGGGAAGAAGGGCTGCGTCGGATCACCCAGCGCCGTCTGGACGGAGCCGTCCGGGGCGAGCACCACGAGGTGCCCGGTGTGTACCGACTCGACGACTCCACTGCGTTCGACCTCGACGAGCGGCACTCCGGGGGAGAGACGGATCATGCGCTCAACCCTAGGGGTTTGCCGGCCGTCGCGGGCTCTGCTTACTTGCGGGGGCGCATGCCGAGCAGTCGCACGCCCTGGCGCGGGTCGGGGAGGATCGCGGTGATCCAGCCGCCCAGACGCCCGTGTTCGAGTAGGTCGGCGATGGAGTCACGTACCTCCACCGGCTCGAACTCGCGGTGCTCCCAGTCGATGCGCGCGTCGTGGCCGGCGATGGCCAACTCCAGGATCGACCCGTCGTTGGAGAGCGTCTCCCGGGCCGCGGTGAGGTGGGCGATGGCGTCGTCGAGGGCCCCGACGAGCGAGGGGTTGCCGTCGCACCAGGTGGCGACCAACTCAGGTCGGGTACGGGCGACCCGCGAACCGGACATGTACGAACCGGCGGCCAGGCTCAGGCCGAGCGGCCCGCCGGCCAGCCCGGTCAGGGCGAGTGCCTCGGCCAGCACGTGCGGCAGGCCGATGACCCGGGCGATCGCGGCGTCGTGGGCGGCGACGGTGGTGGGCACCGGCTTGGCGCCAAGGTCGCAGATGAGTTCAGCCAGCCGCAGCCAGGTCGTGATCTCGGTGTCGAACTCGATCGTCAGGGCCCAGGGGGCGCTGCGGAAGAGCATCGGGTCGGCCGCCGCGAAGCCGCTCTCCTCGGTTCCAGCCAGCGGGTGGCCACCGACGAAGTGGGAATCGGGCAGATATTTCCGGACGAGTTCGTGCACCGGCGCCTTCAGCGTGCCGACATCGGTGACTACGGCGTTGGGCGCGATCTCGGCCGAGATGGCGGCGAGCGCGTCGGGCATCTGGGTCAGCGGCATCGCCAGCAGCACCAGATCGGCGTCCCGGACGGCTTCGGCCTCGCTGCCGGCGACCTCGAATCCGGCCTGCCGGGCGGCGTCGGCGTTGCTCTCGTCCGGGTCGAATCCGACGACGTTGACCCCGCCCCCGCCGGCGGCCCGCAGCATGGAACCGCCGATCAGGCCGAGCCCGAGCACGGCGAAGCGGCTGAAGCGAGGCGTCGCGCGAGACGTCGATTCGCTGGCGCTGCGTCCTGGGGTGTACGAGCTCACCGACGAACGGTATCGCTGCCCATGCGGGACTAGAGACTTAGGTACGGAACGTGCCAAGATCGAGACGTTCTTGATACAGAGCAGCCAAGATCGGGCCAGCACTACCGTCGTGACGACCCGCACGACTACGTTAATACGCACGACCCGCCGTAACCCATGCAACACGGACGTTCTTGAGCAAATCGAGATCTGCCGCAGACGCAAGATTGGTGCACGCCATGCCTGGAACCGGATTCGCTGTCGCGGCCTACCGCGACGGTGGGCAGTGGCAGTGCTCCATGCTGCCGCCGACCGTGCTCGACGACCTCGGGGTGCTGATCGCCGCGCTGCGCTCGCAGCCGGCCGAGGGCGGCCCGTTCGTGGTGGCGAGTGTGGACGACGAGTTCTTCCTGATCGCGCGCTCGGACGGAGTGCGGATCTCGCTGCTGCTCAGCGACATGACGGCGTCGGTGGAGTACCCGCTGGCCGCCCAGGTGCTGGAGCGTCTGGGCGAGGATCCGCCAGACGACGAGGAACTCGACGAGGTGTGGCCGATCGGGGATCTCGATCTCTTCTCTGACCTGAAGTTGCAGGAGGAGGAGCTCGAGCAGATCCTCGACGATCCGGACGCGTACCCGGACGAGATGCTGGAGGCGATCGTGGAGGCCATCGGCCTCGAGGACGAGTACGCCGCCGCGACTCGCTCCGTCCGCCACTGACCGGAGCGCGTGGCGTGGATATTGACGAGGCGATGGTCGCGGCGCTGGTGCGGGCTGAGGCGGCAGCGGTGGTCGGCGAGGTGCCGATCGGTGCCGTGGTGCTGGACCCCTCAGGAGTGCCGGTAGCCGAGGCCCACAACGAGCGTGGCCTGCTCACAGACCCGACGGCGCACGCCGAGATCCTGGCCCTACGCCGGGCCGGTGAGGCGCTGGGATCGTGGCACCTGGAGGGGTGCACGCTGGTGGTGACGCTCGAGCCCTGCTCGATGTGCGCCGGCGCGGTGGTGCTGGCCCGGGTCAAGCGGCTGGTCTTCGGAGCCTGGGATCCGAAGGCCGGAGCGGTCGGGTCGCTCTGGGACGTGGTGCGTGATCGGCGCCTGAACCACCGCCCCGAGGTGATCGGCGGCCTGCGCGAAGAGGAGTGCTCCACGCTGCTGGAGAAGTTCTTCATCGATCGTCGCGACCAGCACTGATCGCTCGTTTAGGGACGGCTCGCGCCCTGCTGTAGTCTCATCGACGGTGGCGTGTCCGAGCGGCCGAAG
This sequence comes from Frankineae bacterium MT45, assembly GCA_900100325.1. Lineage (NCBI taxonomy): Bacteria > Bacillati > Actinomycetota > Actinomycetes > Frankiales > Frankineae bacterium MT45. The sequence goes on along the minus strand of LT629697.1, from coordinate 58,900 downwards.
GAGCACGACTCGAAATCGTGTGAGGCTAATACCCTCCGTGGGTTCAAATCCCACCGCCACCGCCACAAAATCCCCGGATTTGCTGGGCTTCACGCCTGACGCAGCCGGGGATTTTTGGATCTCTCGTTCGCGCCGGCCTCATTTGGTCTATGCGTTCCGATCCGCCGACACGGAGGGGCACCTCATCCCCCAAACGAGCCAACGACGCGGTCCGCGATATCGCGACGAATCGGGCCACGAGATGCGGGTCTCGACCCACAACACCTTCGTGCTCTGTGAGAACTTTCGTTACCTGCTACTAACGGAGGCCCCTCCACGGTCTGGGAGTCGTCGCATCAGCGTTGGCCGCTGCGTTTCCTTGGTTCCACTCGCATCAGCGGCCAATCCCCCACGTTCACATTTGGCAAACAACTGGCCCCTGCACAGATAGGAGCGCCTCCCAAGTCGCGGGAGGCGCTCCTAGATGATCGCGCAACTTCTGACTAGGCTGCGTGCCTCCGACTCAGCAGAGCCCAGCCAACAACAGCGAGCGCCAGCGCCACGACGACGCCCACGAAGATGGGCAGACCGTGACTCGCCTTGTACCAGCCGGTGAAGATGTAGCTGGCGAATAGGACGACCGCCAGAATGACGGCGACAATGGTTACTCGCTGATACCTATCCATGGGCTTCGCTCCCTCGCTCACGTGTTGTGGCAGTAGCCGCTGTGGTCATCGTAGAACGCTAAGAAACTCGCCGGGCAGTCTCGCCTTTCCTTTCCCTCGGCCGCATCCGCGTCGTAGCAGCCCATGTTTTGCAGTGTGTTAAGCCTGTGCATAGGAAAAGCTGAAAGCTGCGATAGGCGTCCACCGGGTCGTCCCGTGTGGTCCGTCCACCGGATGCCTGGGTAGTAGGTAATGCGCTGAATCGAATCGCGATCTATTGATCGGCTTCGCAAAAATCCGGGAATGTGTAGCGTCTCGGACGTGAACGAGGCGTCTAGCCGAAGTCCGCGGACAGCCAGTGTTAACCCAGTCGCCTCGCCCGTTAGGGCAGAGTCGGCGTTTCGCTGTCTGGTCGCCGCCGCGAAACCTCCGTGCAGCACCGCCTCGGCGTAGCGCACGGTCTGGCCGTCCAACGTCAACTTGCCTACGCTGAAGCAGTGACTGAGGACGACGCGCGCCGTTGGTTCAAGGAATACCTCGATGTATTCGAGTCCGTGGGCAGAGGGGAACATGGACCTGAGGCCCTGCTCGACCACTACGGCGTCCCCTTGCTCATCACCGTGAAAGGCACGTTCATGGCCTTGACGAGCGCGGACGAGGTCGTGGGGGTCATGCGACGCCAAGCCGAGGAGCTGCAGGCGGCCGGCTACGGCAGTACGGCCGTCCTCAATGAGGAGATATCGGTGCTGAACGCGGCTTCGGCGCTGTACGAAGGCACGTTCTCGCGTCGCCGCACAGACAACAGTGAGATCAACGTGATCACTGCGACCTATCTCCTGACCGACTCGGCCGTCGGACGCCGGATCGCGGCATTCGCCGTTCACGACAACTGACCGCTCCGCCGCGGGCCGGCAGCCGAGAGCGCGCATCGCTGACCTGCTTGTCGCGGCCACCGCGGCCGCTCATCAAGCAACGCTGTGGACCCGCAACGCAAGTGATCTGATCGGGCTCGAGGGACTGGTCGACATCCACGCGGCTGCCTAGTCACGAGGTAGTGGCAATCGGACGGGGCGGATCCTCAGTTGTCGTACTCCCATTCGCCGTAGCGGCACCCGGCGATGGCCGCGCGCCTGTCAAAGGGCGTCGGCGGGTTGACTGGGCTCTCCATCGCATCAGTGCACACCGCTATGGTGTCGAGAGTGTGCAACGTGCCGTAGAGGTGGTTCTGCATCACATCCTCGCCGTACTGCCACGACTTGTTGCCGGGGTCGTACGGCGGACCGCTGGGAAGTAGCGTCCGGAACAGCAGCCCGGCACAGACGCAGAGGCCCACGACGGCGACGACGATCGTTGCCAGCGCCGAGGCGATCCACATCGCCGGCCTGCCGAACTCACGAGCCGTCTTCACCGCGGGAGCGTCCCACCTGTCAGCTGAGTCCGCGATGAGCGAAACCACGCAGAACGGTGCGCCACGAGACAGCCAGCCCGACCAGCGTCGCGTTATCGTGGCATCTTGTGACGGCGCGAGGCCGTATGACGAGAAGGGCTAGGTGTCATGGAAGACCCGGAGTTCGCCGCGCGGCACATCTACGGGCAGGCCGAAGCGCCGGTGACGCTGCTGGAGTTCGGCGACTTCGAGTGCCCGTTCTGCGCAGCCGCAGCACCCATCCTGCGCGAACTCGTCGACACCTCGCAGGGCCAGGCGCGCTTAGTTTTTCGGCACTTTCCGCTCTTCGAGCCGCACCCGCATGCCCTCATCGCGGCGCTGGCCGCGGAGGCCGCTGGCGAGCAGGGCGCCTTCTGGCAGCTGCACGACGAGCTCTTCGCCCATCAGGCCCACCTCGGCGACGGCGACCTGGTCCGTCTCGGAGAGCGTCTCGGACTGGACACCAGCACGATGGTCGGTGACGCCGCGCAGCGCTTCGGGCCGGCCGTGCAGACCGACTACGCCGCCGGTGCCGAGATGGGCGTCCACGGCACTCCGACGGTCTTCGTCAACGGCGATCCGTACACCGGACGCCTCGATCTCCCGACGCTGCGCACCACGGTGGCCCGAGCGCTACGCGACACCGACCGCAGCCGGGTCGCGCCAGGGTAGAGGCGGCAGCATCGGGATGACGGTCTCGTCGTCGAGGGTGCACATCGGCAGCCGATCGCCGAGGTAGCGCAGCAGCAGCGAACCCAGCACAGCCGCCAGCAGCGACCCGGTGAGCACGCCGATCTTGGCCAGGTCCCGCAGGTGGGCGCTGTCGAAGGCCAGGTCGGTGACGAAGAGCGAGATGGTGAAGCCGATGCCGGCCAGCACCGCGCCGCCGATGACGTGGCCGTAGCGCACCCCACCCGGCAGCCGCCCCAGCCCGGTCTGCAGCGCGATCGTCGCGCCGAGGGTGATGCCGATCGTGTTCCCGAGGAGCAGCGCCACGATGATCCCGATCGTCACCGGCGAGGTCAGCGCGTCATGGAGCACCGCCGAGTTGAGGTGCACCCCGGCGTTGGCCAGCCCGAAGAGTGGCACGACGACGAAGGCGCTCACCGGATGCAGCGCCTCCTGCAACCGATCGTTGGCCGGCACCGCCGCCCGCGCCGCCGAGACGGCCAGCCGGGCCCGTCCGGGCGAGGCTCGCTCGATCAGCGCCTGTCCGAAGAAGCGCAGCCGCTCCCGCTCCACCGAGTCGATGTTCTTGGCCGGGACGAGCAGCCCGACGATCACCCCGGCCAGCGTCGGGTGGACGCCGCTGGCGTGTACGGCCAACCAGAGCAGGATGCCGACCAGCACGTACGGGGTGAGCCGCCAGACGCCCAGCCAACGCAGGGCCACCAGCACCGCGACTAGCAGGGCCGAGATAAAGAGCGCGAGCATCGAGACGTCCTTCGTATAGAAGATCCCGAGCACCGCGATGGCACCAATGTCGTCGACGATGGCCAGGGTGAGGAGGAAGAGCCTCAGCCGATCGGGGCAGCGCGGTCCGAAGAGGGCGAGGATGCCGACCAGGAAGGCGGTGTCGGTAGACATCGGGATACCCCATCCGTGGGCACCCTCACCGCCGTGGTTGATCAGGATGTAAAACAGCGCGGGCAGGGCCAGGCCACCGATCGCGCCGAAGGCCGGTGCGGCCACCGACTTGATGGTGCGCAGGTCCCCGACGGTCACTTCGCGGCTGATCTCCAGACCGACGACCAGGAAGAAGATCGCCATCGCGGCGTCGTTGATCCAGTGCTGCAGGTCGAGGGAGAGGCCGTGATTGCCGACTTCGACGGAGATCGGGGTCGCCCAGAACGAGACGTAGGAGTGCCACTGCGGCAGGTTGGCCCAGACGAGTGCCGCCACCGTGGCCACCAGCAGCAGCAGCGCGCTACCGGACTCGGTCTGCATGAAGCTGCGGACCCCGGGCGAGAGCCGGGGCAGCGGAACGACCACTCGGGTCGTCGGCCCGGGCCGGGGCGGCAGGCTCACCGGGGTCGACATTGGCTCATTATGTCGTCAGTTTGTTAAACGGGTTCGCAGGTGGCGCGGGTCAGCTATGAGGTGAGCACCGATTCAGCGCGGTCGCCAGCGCTTCCACTGCGCGGTAGCGGTGGCCCGCGGCTTCTCCTCCCAGCGCAGCTCCACCGACGCCGTGATCTCGAACTCGCTGGCCTCGATCACCTCGGCCCAGAGCTCGACCGGTTCGATCAACGGAGCCGGGCGCAGATAGCGGACGTCCAGCCCGGCGGTGACATACGGCAGCAGCGCGCCGCCGAGCGCGTGCCAGCCCCGTCGGTGCGCCTCCAGCACGACGGCCGCCGCACTATGGCAGTCGAGCACGGTCGAGATGATGCCGCCATTGAGGTAGCCGAGACCGTTGTTGTGCTCCGGCCACGGCGCGAAGGTCGCGGTGACGCCACCGTCGGCGGCGTAGCTGCGCAGTTGCAGGCCCTGCTCGTTCACCGGTCCGCACCCGAAACAGGGAAGGTCGGGGTAGAACTGCTCCTGGATGCTGAGGGTTTCGTCAGCGAATTGCGGCTCGGGCTGCATGCCGAGACTCTAACGCCACGCCGCTGACGTCGGTGGGAGTTTGCCGCGGCGACCCGGGCGGCTAATCATGAGCGGGTGACTCCTCTGCGGTGGCTGGCCGCGCATGATCGGGATTTCGTTGCACTACGCCGGGCCGGACGCACCGCGATTGTCATGCCCCTGATGTTCGCGCTCGGGGAGAAGGTCCTCGACAACCCCGCGCTGGCCACCTTCGCCGCCTTCGGCTCCTTCGCCATGCTGATGTTCGTCGACTTCTCCGGAGACCGCCGCGATCGCCTGCAGGCCCAGGTCGCGCTCATCGTCACGGGAGCGGTCTTCGTCTGCGTCGGCACCCTCTGCTCGCAGGTCGTCTGGCTCTCGGCGGTCGCGATGGCGATCGTCGGATTCGCCGTACTCTTCGCCGGCGTGGTGAGTTCCGTGCTGGCCAGTGCGACCACGTCGCTGCTGCTCGCCTTCATCCTGCCGGTGACGCTCACCGGACCGCCATCGCAGATCCCCGATCGCCTGGCCGGATGGGGTCTGGCCGGGGCGGCGTCGCTGATCGCAATCACGCTGCTCTGGCCGGCACCGACCCGGGAGCCGCTGCGCCGGGGGGCCAGCGCCGCCTGCCGGGCCCTCGCCGCCCGGCTGCGGACCGAGATCGAATATCTGCTCAGCGACCGGAGCGAGAGCCTCGAACGCGAGCACCGGCAGGCGGTCGAGGCCGCACAGCAGGCCGTCCTCACCCTGCACTCCGGGTTCCTGGCCACGCCCTACCGCCCGACCGGTCTCAGCACGTCGAACCGCACCATCGTCCGGCTCGTCGATGAGCTCACCTGGCTGGCCACGATCGTCACCCAGTCCAGCAAGTCCCGGCCTGGGTTGCCCGCCAATAAGACGGCCTGCGCGGTGAAGGGCGCCGCCGCGAACGTGCTGGAGCGCGGCGCCGACCTCCTCGACGTCAACGGTGGCGATCCGGCGCAACTGGTGGCCGCACAGACGGACTTGGCCACCGCGCTGGAGCGGATGGAGCAGGACGCCACCCAGCAGTTGCCGGTGGGTGACGATGGGATGGCCGAGTTTCTCACCTCTCTGGACCCCAGCTTCCGGGCCCAGGAGCTGAGCTTCGCCGCCTCGGTGATTGCCGCGAACATCGACCTGACGGCCGCGGCCGAGCGGCGGACCTGGCTCGAGCGACTCCTCGGCCGGCAGCCGGGCAACCTGCTCAGCCCCCTTGGCGCGGCTCGTGAGCGGGCCGGCGCGCACGTCGAACGGCACTCCGTGTGGCTGCACAACAGCCTCCGTGGCGCGGCCGGACTCGGGTTGGCCGTCTTGGTGGCGAACCTGACCGGGGTGCAGCACTCCTTCTGGGTGGTCCTCGGCACGCTGTCGGTGCTGCGCTCGAACGCCCTGAACACCGGCCAGAACATCCTGCGCGCGCTGGTGGGGACGGTGATCGGGTTCGTCATCGGGGCGCTGCTGCTGGCCATGATCGGAACCAGCACGACGCTGCTCTGGTGGCTACTCCCGCCGGTGATCCTGATCGCCGGGGTCGCCCCGGCCGCGATCTCCTTCGCCGCGGGTCAGGCCGCCTTCACCCTCACCCTGGTGATTCTCTTCAACATCATCCAGCCGGCCGGGTGGGTCATCGGTCTGGTCCGGATCGAGGACATCGCGATCGGCTGCATCGTGAGCCTCCTCGTCGGTCTCCTCTTCTGGCCGCGGGGCGCTGGTGCGGCCCTGCGCCGAGCGCTGGCCGAGGCCTACGTCGACAGCGCCGAATACCTGGCCGGCGCAGTCGAGACGGGCATGCTCCGCTGCGACTCCGGCGCCCCGCCGCCGACCACGTCGGTGAGTGACGGCGCGCTGCGGGCGGCGGCTGCGTCCCGACGCCTGGATGACACCTTCCGCAATTTCCTGGCCGAACGCGGCGCGAAGCCGGTTCCGCTGGCCGAGGTGACGACGATGGTGACCGGTGTCGCGGGGCTGCGGCTGGCGGCGGATGCGGTGACCCAGCTCTGGCAGCGCGACGACGGGACTGCGGTGGGCGACCGGGCGGCGGCTCGAGCCGAGTTGCTGGCCTTCGCCACGTCGGTACGGAGTTGGTACGGCGATCTCGCCGCGACCCTGGTCGATGGCGGCGCCCTCCGCGAGCCATCGGCGCATGACAAGGTGGCCGACGGGCGGCTGGTCGAGGCGGTGCGTCACGACCTAAGAGGCGAAGACGGACGGGCCAGCGCCACCGCGGTTCGGATGATCTGGACCGGCGATCACCTGGACGCGGCCCGGCGGCTGGAGCAGACGATCATCGGCGCGGCCCAGGCGATCACCACGCCGGCCTGATCGGGGTATCCCGCGTGACCGGTTGGCTCAGCAGAGGCCAGTTCTCAGCACCCGGTCGCTCCACTCGCCGAGCTCGCTGTCGAGTTGCTGGGCCGACACCGAGAGCCCCGGGAGACGGTCGGCATTGCGCGACTTCATCCCGTCCAGGACGACGGCGAGGTGCCGACGCCACTGCTCGGGCGCCGTCTCGGCCGTGATCCCCATCGTGCGCAGGATGCCGAGCATGACGAGGAAGACGTCTTCGGCCGTCAGGTCAGGTCGGGCCTGACCGGACTGCTGCGCGCGCTGCAGGAGCTCGCCGATGAGCGCCCGGAACCGCTCACGCCACTGGGGTCGGATCGCGAAGAGCGGTCGAATCGCCCGGTTGCGGGTGCCGACGACGAGGACGTCCTCCAGGAAGCTGACCAGTCCGTGCCAGGCGTCCGGGTCGGCCAGCGCCTGCGCGGCAACGGCCTGACGGCGGGCGAACCAGTCCTCGAAGAGCTCCTGGACGAGCTGCTCCTTGGTGAAGTTGCGGTGGAGGGTGGCGTTTCCGACGCCGGCCCGGCGGGCGATCTCGACGAGGCTGATGCTCAGCCCCTCCTCGGCGAAGGCCTGCGCCGCGGCGGCCAGAATGCGCTCGCGGTTGCTCTTGGCGTCTGAGCGGAGCCCGTCGCTACGGAGGCTCTCCGAGCGCGGGCACTCCGAGCCCGCGGGTGCTGGCGTCTCGACCGCGGGGTAGCTCACGGGCCGAGTCTAGCCCGATCTGGATCATGCTGTCCGGGTGTGTTATTCGCTTTCGGCCGCTGGGAAGATTGACACCGGAATCGTTGAAACCGCCACGATCAGGCGAAATTATTCCCGCTGCCGGGGCGTTCTTTCTGACATAGGTAACTGGATAGATCTAGCCAGTTGGTGTTACGGTGGTTGGGATAAACGGAGACTGCATCCGTTTGAAGCCCCCGGACAGGTATTGCCGGGTGGCCTGGCAGGCACGACCGTGGTGAACGGTGAGACGGACGGAGGAGATCGCATGACGTTTCTCAGTACCCGCCGCTCGATCTCGGCCGACAGTCCGGTCGTCGCCCGGCTGCGGTCCCTGCGCGACTCGTACGTGCTCACCAAGGTGATGCACTGGCGGATGAATCGCCAGACCCTGCCGACCTGGGACATCCCGGCCGCGACCCGCGTCGAGACCAGCCCGAGCGGTGGCGTCGCCTTCGTCTTCCAGGGCGGTGGCAGCCTCACCGCCCCGCAGGTCGGGATGCTGCGAGCGCTCACCGAGGCCGGTATTCACCCTGACTTCGTGATCGGCTCGTCGGCCGGTGCGCTGAATGCAGTTTCCTTCGCGAACGATCCGACGATCGCTGGCATCGACCGTCTCGAACAGCTCTGGATGCTGCTTCGGCGCAAGCACGTCGCGCTCTGGTCGGTGCGCGCGATCCTCGGAGCGCTACTCGGGCGTGCGGACGGGCTCATCTCGAATGCCCCGCTGCGTAACCTGCTGATGACCGGGATGGTGCCGGAGACCCTCGACGGTACGGCGATCCCGGCTTACGTCGTCACCACGGACGTGACCTCAGGCGAGCCGGTCGTGCTCGGCTCCGGTGACAGCGTCTCTGCCCTGCTCGCCTCCTGCGCGATCCCCGGTTTCTACCCGCCGGTGGAGATCGACGGGCGGCGCCTGGTGGATGGTGGAGTTGCGGCCGATGTGCCCATCCTGCAGGCCGAGCAGCTCGGTGCGTTGGTGAGCTATGTCTTCCCGTCGGCGGAGCCCTCCGAAGGCGCCGACCTGCTGCACGGCCCGCTGCAGATCGCCCTGCATGCCCTCGATCACGTCGTTGCGGCCACCATCCGGCGCGACGTCGAGGCGGCCCGTGGGGCCGTACACGTGATGCCGGTCGTCACCAGCCCCAACACGAACCCGCTCGACTTCAATGACACGGCCAACATGATCGAGCAGGGGTACCGCCTCACCGTGAAATGGCTTGATGAGCACGCCAAGGCGGCACTTCCCGGCTTGACCCCACGCGCAGCCGGCATCTCGCTCGCAACGAGCAGGGCCTGAGGACGTGCTGACGCGATGACCAGACGACTGGGGCTGGTCTTCGTCCTGCTCACGGTTGCCGTGATCGCGATGCGCCCGTACCTCGTGCACGCGGCCGGCGCCGTCTCGCACCCGGACCCGGCATGGCTCACCGTCGCCGTGGTGGCCGAGCTCGCCTCGATGGCGGCTTTTGCCTTTCTTCAGTGGGGATTGCTGAGTGCCGGCGGCGTGCGAGTCCCCGCCCGTAAGATGCTCGCCCTTACTTATGCGGCCAACGCGGTGAGTGTCTCGCTGCCGGCGGGGTCGGCCGTCTCCACCGGCTATACCTTCAAGCGGCTGCGCGGTTGGGGCGCGAACATCCCGCTGGCCACCTTCACGCTGATCGCATCGGGCGTCCTGAGCACGTTCACGTTCGGCCTGTTGGCCCTCTTTGCGGGCGCCTTCGCCGGCGCGCGGCAGGGCAGCCCGAATGTGCTGTTGATCGGGCTGCCAGTGGCTGTGCTGACGGTGCTCGGCCTGCGTCGCGTGATGCGCAACCCCGAGCCGGTGATCCGCACCTCCGAGCGGGGCCTGATCCTGGTGAACCGCCTGCTGCGCCGGGAGCCGCTGGCCGGCCACGACCGGGTGCGAGGAATCGTCAGTGAATTACGGCAGATCAACCCGCGGCGCCGGGACTGGGCGGCCGGGTCCGGATTCGCCGCGGTCAACTGGCTGGCTGACCTCGCCTGCCTGGTCGCCTGTTGCCACGCCGTAGGAATTCACAGCGCGTCGATCACGCTGGCCGTCGTCGCCTATCTGGCCGGGACGACGGCGTCGAGCGTGTCGCTGCTCCCTGGTGGCTTCGGAGTGGTGGATACGGCGATGATTCTCACCCTGACCCACGGCGGCCTGAGTGCGGTCACGGCGGCCTCCGGGGTGCTCCTGTACCGCCTGGTGAGCGTCATCTTCATCGTGGCGCTGGGCTGGGTGATCTGGGTCGCCTGGTGGGGCATCGACCGGCGCAACACGAACCGGGTGAGCGTCGATGCGATGCTCCTCGAACTCCCAACCCCCAGTATTTTGCGGCCTGTTCCGGTGCCCGTCGCAGCAGCGCCACCGCTGGCTGAAGCCGTCCCGCCCGTCGATGCCGGTGCTGGCGCGCCGCTGCGTCCGAGTGTGGTGAGTCGCAGCCCGGTGCGCCTGCAGATGCTCGCTGCCTCCGCGGCGAGCAGTTATCTGGCCCATTCGTCGCTCATCGCGATACCCGAGGGCGGGGACCGTCCGTCGGCCGTCTGCCGTTCAGCCCGACGCCACCGTCGCGAGCGGGCCAGTGCACTCGGCAGTTCGGTGCGCCCGCAGTCCAGACATCGACTCGGCTAACGCAAGCACGCCCCCTATCCGAGGGTGTAGCGCAGACTTGGGCTGTGAAGACCACCGAACTGCGAGCTTGGATTGAAGACGCGCTCCGCCGCCAAGACCGGGACGTTCAGGAGCGCGGCGAGACTCCGTCCAACGTCACCGTCGAGGAGATCGTGGACGCCGTCTGGGGGCGGCTGCCGCTGGAGGTGCGGCGTAACAGTTCCCGGTCGCAGGTTCAGGCGAGCCTGACCATGCTCACCCTCCGTCACGCCTACGCCGCGCCCGCGGGTTTGACTGAGGAACTCGCTGGGGAAGCTCAGTCGGCGCACCCTGAATCGCAGACCGAGGAGGCCCGATGATCGTGAATCTGATGGATGACGTCTTCCCGCCGGTGAGCCCGGAGCCGATGCCCAACCCGGAGCCGAGTCCGACGCCGAGGCCCGAGCCGGTGCCGCATCCGGAACCCATGCCCTCGCCTGAGCCCATGCCCTCGCCTGAGCCCATGCCGAGCCCGGAACCTATGCCGACTCCGGAACCGATGCCGAGTCCAGAGCCCATGCCGGGTCCGGAACCGATTCCGGGCCCGGGGCCAAGCCCGACTCCGGATCCAGTCGGCCCCGCACCCGCCTTCGGTTAGAGCAACGGCAGCGCGAATCAGTGGTCGAAGGTGCCGTGCCGCCCGGCGCCCTCGGCGAACCTCGCCGCGCCCTGAATGGCGTCCGAGGCCGACGCCATGCCGTGGACGAACTCATTGGCCAGAGCTTCGTCGTTTCTCAAGCCGGCCTGTTCGAGCGTCGAGAGGCGATCGTTGCGCAGGCAGAGCTGCGGAAAGCCGGCGAGTTCGCGGGCCAGTTGCTGGGCGGCCGCCAGTGCCGTCCCCGTCGGGACGACCCGGTTCACCAGCCCGATCTCGTGGGCCTCGGCGGCCCCGACCGCGCGGCCGGTGAGGATGAGGTCCATCGCCCGGGAGAGGCCGATCAGCCGTGGAAGGTTGACTGTTCCGCCATCGACCAGGGGAACACCCCAGCGCCGGCAGAAGATCCCGAGCACGGCATCCTCGTCGGCGACCCGCAGGTCGGCCCAGAGGGCGAGTTCGAGACCACCGGCCACTGCGTACCCGTTAATGGCGGCGATGACTGGCTTGCTGAGTCGCATGCGGGCCACGCCCATCGGGGCATCCCCGTCGGGGGCGATGCGGTTCACGTTATCCGTACTGGCCGCCTTCAAGTCGGCGCCGGCACAGAAGTTTCCGCCGACCCCGTGCAGGATCGCCACGGCGGCGCTCTCATCGGCGTCGAACTCCCGAAAGGCCTGGGCGAGCGCCTCCGCGGTCGGTCGGTCGACGGCGTTGCGTACCTCCGGCCGGTTCAGCGTGATGGTGGTGACGGGACCGTCGCTCTGGACGGCTACCGGCTCGGCGAACATGCCGATGCTCCTTACTTGGGTGACTTTCGCCCGGTTTTGCTGGACGTTCTGTCAACACCGCTCGTCGGGGGGTTAGGGCACCCCCGAACCTACGCCCCTCCTCGGTAGTCTCGGCGGATGCGTGTGCAGGAGATCTACGAGCGTTCACTTCGGGTCCCGGTCGTCGGCCGGACCGTCTTCTCGCTGGCGGCGGCGGCCAAGGCGCCGTATTTTCTGAGCATTTCACCCAAGGTGCTGGAACTGCGGCCGAACTACGCCGAGGTGCGAGTCCGCAACTGGTGGGGCACGCACAACCACATCGGCACCGTGCACGCCATCGCCGCCGCGAACGGCCTGGAGATGGCGATGGGGGTACTGGCCGAAGTGACGATCCCGTCTCGCCTCCGGTGGATTCCCAAGGGAATGCAGCTCAACTACGTGGCGCTCTCCACCTCCTCGCTGACCGCGATCGCCGAGACCGACCCCGAGGACTGGCTGGAGCCGGGGGAGGTTCCGGTGCGGGTACGGGCCGTGCGGAGCGACGGCGTCACCACCGTCGAGGGGACGATCACGCTGCACCTGTCTCTGCGGTAGCCGCGTATCCGGTGTCAGACCGGGCGGGCAGGATGGACGCGTGACGCAGAGGTGATCCCGCTGGCAGCGGACGAACTGCTCCCCGCGATCGAGTCGGCGGGGGTGCGCCGCGGTGACCTGATCGCCCTCAGCCTCGTACCTGGTCGTGGCTTGGGCCTCGCCCTCCTCGACTCGAACGGTGATCCGCGGCAGTGGGGTGTCGCCACGCCCGATGGACCGGGCGAGTCCGCCGTCGCTCTCGTGGCGAGGGTCGAAGAGCAGTGCCGGCCGCGCTGGGTCTGGTGGTCGATCGAGACGCCCGCATTACTCGTCGAGGCCGGCCTGCGGGTCGCGACCTGCTGGGATCTCGCCGCCGTCCATCGGATCCTCTTCGGAGGGTGGCGGGCCGATCCCGCGCTCGTCTGGGCCTGCCTGCAGAACCTGGACCCAGACGCCATCCCTGAACTCGGCCAGCTGAGCCTGCTGATGGAGCCGACCGCGGCGGACGGCGTGGACGGCGAAGACATGGACGCTGACGGTGGTGACGTCGAGAATCCGGTACGGCGAGACGGCTACCTGCGCCCGGAGTGGGCCGGCGGGGGCTGGGGCGCCTCGCCCACCCGGCTGGCTGCGTGGAGTGCGCTGGCCCTCGAGGCAGCGGCCCGGCAGCGAGAGCGTCTGGGCGAACTGCGCACCGGCGGCGACCCGCTGGCCACCGCGCGGTCGGAGTCGGCCGCCGAGCTGCTCGCGGCGGAACTGGCGGCCGACGGCCTGCCGGTCGACCGGGTGCGCGCGGAGCAGCTGATCGCCGCGTCGGTGGGGAGCCGGCCAGTCGATGCCGCCGACGAACTGGCGATCCGCGCCCGCCGGGATCGGGCCGTGCGGCAGCATCTGCGCGGCGATGACGAGACCGACCTGCGCAACCCGACGCAGGTGCGCACAATGCTGGCCCGAGCCGGCATCGACGTCCCCGATACCCGATCCTGGCGGCTGCAGCCCTTCGTCGGGGCACACCCGGTGGTCGAGGCGCTGCTGGCCTGGCGCAAGAGCGAACGGATCGCCACGACCTACGGCTACCCACTGGCTCGACTCCAACGTCGGGGCGGACGATCGCCTCCGTGGCGCCTGGTCCGGCAGCGACGGCGCGGCCGGGCGGATGACGGCCCAGGCCGGTCTGCACAATCTCCCGGCCGAGCTGCGACCGGCGATCGCCGCCGAGGCCGGCCACGTCTTCGTCCGGGCCGATCTCGGGCAGATCGAGCCCCGGGTACTGGCCGCGGTCTCCGGCGACGCCGCGCTCATCCGGGCCAGCGTCGAGGAGGATCTCTACGCGCCGGTGGCGGCCCGGCTCGGCGTCGAGCGGGCGGTGGCCAAGGTGGCGATCCTGGCCGCCATGTACGGCCAGACCTCCGGGGTAGCGGGCGAGGCCTTGAAGGGGATGGAGTCGGCCTACCCGGTGGCCATGCGCTACCTGCGGGCGGCGAGTGACGCCGGCAAGTCCGGACGCCCGGTCCGCACCTACGGCGGGCGGCTGGTCCGCATCGGCGCGCCGCCGGTTGGCCTGCCGGAGCCTCAGCTGCGGTCGGCGCTGGCCGCGCGCGGTCGCTTCGCCCGCAACGCCGTCGTCCAGGGGGCCGCGGCCGAGTTCTTCAAAGCCTGGGCGGTGACGCTGCGGGCGCGGGGCGCCCCGTTCGGCGCCCGGATCGTGCTCTGCCTGCACGACGAACTGCTGGTGCACACGCCCATCGAACAGGGCAGCGCAGTAGCCGAGTTGCTGCTCAGCTGCCTCGCCGAGACCGGCGCCCGCTTCACACCGGAGCGTCCGGTGCGCTTCGTCGCCGACGTCAGCATCGTCAACCGCTGGTCGGAGGCCAAGGAATCGGGGCCGGAATCGGGACCGGAACCGGCGTAGTGGCCCGGGTCACTCGTACAGTTTCCATTTCAAGTTGACGTCGAATACTTTCCGAGGAAACATTCTTGTTGTTGGTACCGGGGGGTACAGACAGCAGCAGTGAGGCGAAAGCGGGCGCGAGGATCGGGGGATCCGAACGGCCGTAGCTCAGCGCAGTCCGATGGTCCTGGGGGACCAAGCGTTGGCAGACCAGCTGGGGGGCCGGTCAGGCGAATTTCATACACTGCGAACCGCAGCAGCGACGCGGCTTCGGGCTACGATCAACGTAGCCCGGAGCCGCGTTTCTGCGCGAAATGGCCGCGTTTGCTGGCCTGCATAGCTATAGGGTCTTCACTACTTCTCATGCACTCGGATGCTGTGTCATGCTATCCAGGCGAACGAACAGAGGCACCCCCGAGCCGATGGTCGATCGTGGATTGATGTGAGTGTCATCGCGGATTCCCCCGAGTCCGACAGACAGTCTCTTGCAAAAGTCGTTCAGATCAGTTGAGGGCACCCCCGAGCCTTCGACCTGGACGATCACAATTGAAAAGCATTACGAGGCGCACGCCATCCGGGAACCCCCAGTCCTGGAAGGCGTGCGTTTCGCTATTCCGATACTCGTTTCGCCGCTTCGGCATACTGAATGACGATGGCTCTACAGACCGACCCCCAGCCCCGCAGCGTCACTCTCCGGTCCATCGCACCCTCGGCCTTCGCCCCGGCCCTCGTCTACGAGATCGGCAACGGCGCCATCGCCCCGGTCATCGCCCTCACCGCGCTCGACGTCGGGGCATCCACCGGCACCGCCGCCTTCATGCTGGCCCTGCTCGGCATCGGGCAGATCCTGGGCGACATCCCGGCCGCGGCCCTGGCCGACCGAGTCGGTGACCGGCACGCGATGGTGCTGGCCGCCGGGATGGCCGTGCTCGCCCTCGCCGGGTGCTACTTCGCCACCTCGCTCGCCCTGCTGGGGTTCGCCCTCATCCTCATCGGGGCCTCGAACTCCACCTTCTACCTGGCCCGGCAGTCCTACCTCACCGAGGTGGTGCCCATCTCGCTGCGGGCCCGGGCCATGTCGACGCTGGGTGGGTCGCATCGCATCGGCCTATTCATCGGCCCGTTCATCGGGGCGGCGGCGATCAGCCTCGGCGGTCTGCGGGCCGCCTACGTGGTGGCGATGCTGGCCGTCACCGCCTCCGCGGTGCTGCTGATGGTCATCCCGGACGTCGACCCGCTCCCCGACCAGCCGGTCGCGGTCCGGGGTGGGGTGAGTTCCTGGTCGATGCTCAAGACCTACCGTCGCCTCTTCGCCACGCTGGGCATCGCCGTGCTGACGGTGGGCGCGGTGCGGGCGGCCCGCCAGACTGTGCTGCCGCTCTGGGCCCAACACCTGGGTCTGAGCCCTGAGCAGACCAGTCTGATGTTCGGGGTGGCCAGCGCCGTCGACATGGCACTCTTCTACCCGTCCGGGAAGGTGATGGATCGCTACGGGCGGCTGGCGATCGCGCTGCCGTCGATGATCATTCTCGGCGGCGCGATGATCTGCATCCCGCTCACCAGCGGCTTCGCGTCCCTGACCGTGGTGGCTATGGTGATGAGCTTCGGCAACGGGATCGGCTCCGGGATCATGATGACCCTGGGCGCCGACGTCGCCCCGGCCGACAGCCGCACCCGATTCCTCGCCGTGTGGCGACTCTTCAACGACTCGGGGAACGCGGCCGGGCCGGTGCTCGTCTCGATCGTGGCCACCGCGGCGACGCTGGCCGTCGGCATCGCCTCGGTCGGCGGCGTCGGTCTCATCGCGGCGGGGGCGCTGGCCCGCTGGGTGCCTCGCTACTCGCCGTACGCCACGCCGTCCTCAATGCGCGCCATCCGCGAGAGCCACGCGGCCGTGGCTGCCGATGCGGGCCCGCCGATCGAGTCCTAGCGCCCCCGTCGGAGGCAAAGATCGCGTGAATCGTCGGTGAACGGTCGGCCAAACCGGCTGATCGGGCCCGCTGGCCTCCCTACGATGACGGCATGCTCCGCCCGATCCGCCTGCTCGCGCTCGTCGCGGCCACCGGGTCGGTGACCCTGGCCGGGTGCAGCGGGAAGCACCCGGCCGCCTCGGCTAGCCAGCCCGTGACCGTCAACGTCTCGGTCGGGGAGTGCGGCAGTGGCTGGAGCAACCCGCGGCCGGGCCAGCAGCAATTCACCCTGCACAACACCGACACCCGCGCCGGCGAGGTGCTCCTCACCGACGCCAAGTCCGGGGCCGTCTTCGCCGACGTCGAGCCGATCGGTCCGGGGACCAGCACGCCGCTGAGCATTAACCTCGGCTCCGGCGGCTACGCCTTCCGCTGCGCGATGGAGGACGAATCGACGGTCACCGGGCCGACGGTCACCGTCCCCGGCGACGTGCCGCGCCCGGTGCCGCCGGTGCTCGCGGTGACCCAGGGCGACCTGATCGCGGCGACCAAGAGCTACCAGCAGTACGTCACGGGGCAACTGCCGAAGCTCAGCGCGCTCACCGCCACCCTGGCCACCGACATCGCCGGCAACCAGTTGGCGGGGGCCCGGGCGGCCTGGCTCCCGGCGCACCTGGAGTACGAACGCCTCGGTGCCGCCTACGGGGCCTTCGGTGACCTCGACGGGGCGATCAACGGCCTGGCGAACGGCCTGCCCGGCGGCGTCGACGATCCCGACTGGACCGGCTTCCATCGCCTGGAGTACGGACTCTGGCACGGGGCGTCGGCCGCCGCGCTCGCCCCGACCGCGGCCCGGCTGCGCGCCGACGTGAACGCCCTGCACCGCACCTTCGCCGCCGCTCAGATCGATCCGCTGGAGCTGTCGATCCGGGCCCATGAGATCACCGAAAATGCCCTGCAGTTCGAGCTCACCGGCGAGACCGACTACGGCAGCGGATCGACGCTCGCCACCGTGGCGGCCAATCTCGACGGGACGCAGAGCGTGCTGCAGATCATCCGTCCGCTGCTGCTGACGCGGTATTCGCAACTGCCGACCCTCACCGCAGCGCTGGCCACCTCGGCCCATGACCTGGCGACGCTGCGCACGGCCGCGGGCTGGCCGGCGCTGGCGCAGCTTTCGAGGCCACAGCGCGAACTCGTCGACTCCGACTTCAGCCAGCTCAGCGAACTGCTCGCACCGGTGGCCTCGATCCTCGAACCGCGGCGCCCCTCATGACCGGGGTCTTCATGATCGGTGGGCCGGTATGACCTTGGAGAGAAGGCAGTTCCTGCGCGGGGCCGCAGTGGCGCTGGGTGGCGCGGCGGCCGGCGGCATGGTCGGACGCGAAGTCCTCGCGCCCGAGCCTGCAGTGGCGGCCGAGACGAGCACGACCCCGACGCCGGCGCCGACCGGCGATCGGAGTATCGCCTTTCATGGCGCAAACCAGGCGGGAATCCTCACCGAGCGGCAGGCGCAGGCCAGCTTCGTCTCCTTCGACGTCACCGCCCGCGATCGGGGTGAACTCGTCGAGCTCATGAAGACACTGACGGCGCGGGCCCGTTTTCTCACCGCCGGTGGGACCCCGCCCAACCTCGGGATCTCCGCTCCGCCGTCGGACTCGGGGCTCCTCGGCCCGACGGTCACCCCCGGCGGTCTCACCACGACGGTCGCCCTCGGCTCGGGCATCTTCGGTGACCGTTTCGGCCTTGCGCAGCAGAAGCCGACTCGCCTGCGTCCGATGGACGTCTTCGTCAATGACAACCTGGACCCGGCCCGCAGCCACGGCGACCTGCTGCTGCAACTCTGCGCCGATGAGCAGGACACGGTGCTGCATGCCCTGCGCGACATCACCCGCCACACCCGCGGGCTGATGCAGCCGCGGTGGCGCCAGGACGGGTTCGTCGCCCCACCTCGGCCGAGCGGCACCGGACGGAACCTGCTGGGCTTCAAGGACGGTACGGCCAACCCGCAGGTCACCGACGAGGCCGAGATGCGCCGCCTCATCTGGGTGCAGCCCGGTGGCAGTGAGCCCAGCTGGACAGCCGGCGGCAGCTATCAGGTGGTGCGCCTGATCCGGATGCTCACCGAGTTCTGGGATCGCGTCACCATCTCCGAGCAGGAGCGGATGATCGGTCGACGCCGCGACAGCGGGGCGCCGCTGTCGGGGAACGTCGAGACTGATGTGCCGGACTACAGCGACGACCCGCTCGGTGCCACGATTCCGCTGGACGCGCACATCCGGGTCGCGAATCCGCACACCGCGGCCACCGACTCGAGCCGGCTACTGCGCCGCGGCTACAACTACGACAGCGGCATCGACAGCAACGGCAACCTCGACATGGGCCTGATCTTCAGTTGTTTCCAGCAGGATCTCGACCGGCAGTTCGTGACCGTGCAGAAGCGGCTGGCCGACGAGCCGCTCGTCGACTACATCTCGCCGGTCGGCGGCGGCTACTTCTTCGCGCTCCCCGGGGTGCGCGACGCGAACGACTGGTACGCCAGCGCCCTGCTCGGCTGACTGGGGCATCGTGGCTGACTTAGGTTAGGCCAGCCTAATTAGTTAGCTGGACTAAGAGACGACTTTCGCGAACCATTCACCCGTCGTTCACCGCACGGATGGCGGGGCGACCACTACCGGCGCGAGGGTCGATGGGTCCCCAGCTTCGGCTCATGTCCGTAGTTCACTGAGAGGAATTGACGTGCCGATCCATCTAACGCGCCGCCGGGCGCTGGTCACGGTTGGTCTCGTCGCCGCGACCGCGACGGCCCTCGTCGTCTCGAGCACTGCGTCGTCCTCGGCGCACCCGCAGCGACCGATCCCGAACCGCTCCGCCATAACGGCGAGCCCGATCAAGCATGTTGTCGTGCTCTTCGACGAGAACATCTCCTACGACCACTACTTCGGCACGTACCCGAAGGCGGCCAACACCGACGGAACGAAGTTCGTGGCGACGACCAGCACGCCGAAGAACAACAACCTCGTCACCTCCGGGGCGCTGACTAGCAACGGGAACCTCTACTACCCGACGCGGTTGACGCCCGACCAGGCACTCACCTGCGACCAGAACCACAGCTACCTCCCCGAGCAGAAGGCGGAGGACGGTGGCCTGATGGACAAGTTCGTCCAGAACGTCAGCGTCGACTCCTGCACCGGTGAGTACGGCGCGCCGGGTCTGTCGATGGACTACTACGACGGCAACACGGTCACCGGCCTCTGGAACTACGCGCAGCAGTACGCCATGTCCGACGCCTCCTTCGACGCCACCTTCGGCCCGTCGACGCCAGGTGCGCTCAACCTGATCTCCGGACAGACGCACGGCTTCCGCGAGGTCGACTCGGTCACCGGGCAGCAGGTCCCGACCCCGGGCACCTACACGCTGGCCTCGCCGGACAAGAACGGTGTCGGCACCGTCGTCAATGACCCCGACCCGGCCTTCGACGACTGCTCGGACAGCAACCACACCTCGACCAACACGTTGGCCGCGGCCACCGGCCAGAACATCGGTGACCTGCTCAACCAGCGCGGCGTGACCTGGGGCTGGTTCCAGGGTGGCTTCGCGCCGACCTCCGCCGCCAGCTCCTCCCAGACCTACGCGGTCTGCGGAGCCAAGAGCACGAACATCGGTGGCGCTTCGGTGAACGAGTACAGCCCGCACCACAACCCGTTCTCGTACTACGCCTCGACGGCCAACCCGCACCACCTTCCGCCGACGTCGGTGCAGAACATCGGCAAGACCGACCAGGCCAACCACAACTACGACCTGAGCTACTTCGACCAGTCGCTGCAGCAGGGCTCGCTCCCCGCGGTCAGCTACCTGAAGGCGCCGGAGGCCCAGGACGGGCACGCGGGATACTCCGACCCGATCGACGAGCAGCACTTCCTGGTGAGCGAGATCAACGCCATCCAGAAGTCGAAGTACTGGGACAGCACGGCGATCGTCATCGCCTACGACGACTCGGACGGCTGGTATGACCACGTCGCCCCGAAGATCACGAACTCCTCCAACACCGCCATCGACGACACCATCTGCAACACGTCGACGGCCAAGCAGGCCGGTGACTACGCCGATCGCTGTGGCCCGAGCCAGCGGCTGCCGCTGCTGGTCATCTCGCCCTTCGCGAAGACGAACTTCATCGGCCACTCGGTGCTCACCCAGCCGTCGATCCTGAAGTTCATCGAAGACAACTGGTTCACCGGCCGTATCGGCGACGCCTCCTTCGACGCGAAGGCCGGCAACTTGGAGAAGCTCTTCAACTTCACCGAGTCGAACAACAAGCGGGTCATCCTCCAGCAGGATGGATCGATCCAGTCGATCACGCCGATCCATGGCTGGCAGATCCGCTCCACCAGTTGATCGGTAGCAGCAACAACAACGTGACCTGACACCGTGGGCCCCGGCAGCGACTTGCCGGGGCCCACGGTATTTCCCACGGCATTCCCGACGGTTCGGCGTGTTGCGGGCCGCTCAGCTCTCGTGCTTCAGCGCCGGCCAGACCCGGCCCCAACCGCCTACCGGATCGTGGCAGATGGCGATCGGCTCACCCTGCTCCTCGTTGTCGACGTTGACACGATCGTCCAGCCGGGCCGTGACGAGACACGACTGGAAGAGCCTGCTCGCGGTGTCGTACTCGCCGCCGACGAAGATGACAACGCTGGCCGACTGCGGCGGAACACCCTGGAAATACAGCTGATTGTGCGGGCTGTAGACGGCCGGGAGCGAGTAACGCGCGCCGTAGCGGTCGACCGCTCCGGCCTCCCCGTAGTTGCTGGCGACGATGACCGTGCGTCCGGCGTCGGCCGGTGGGAGGGTCGCATCGACGGCGGCGATCTCCTTCACGTAGTTGGGCCAGCCGACCGAGTCCCGGGCCACTTGATTGATCGCCGGCACCGGCGTCGAGCCCAGGGCCGAGAGCGCAATCACCGGAAGACCCAGTAGAACACTGACGAAACTGTTCACCGTGATCGCCGCCGCGACCAGCCCGCCACGCAGTCTCAGGCCGCGCGCCCATCGTTCCGTCGGTACGCAGCCGACGGCGAAGATCACCGCCAGCAGGCCGAACGTGTAGTAGAACTGCGATCCCATCACGAAGACCAGGACGACCAGCACCGGGAGGGCGACGGCGATGAATCGCAGCACTCGCCACTCCGGTCTTCGCAGCAGGCTCACCAGCCCGGCGATCCAGATCGGCACCAGCGGCGGCCCGAGCATGATGAAGAGGAACGGTACGACCAGCACGTGTACTTCGCCGGCGTTGTCGGCCGCCAGGGCCCGTCCCATGCTCAGCTGGGGCCAGTGGTGGGTTGCCTGATAGATCAGGTTGGGTAGCGCGATCACCAGTGCCAAGCCGGCCGCGGCCAGCACCGGCCGCGACCAGAGCAGCGGCCGCGGGCCGACCAGGAGGACGGCGACGGCTAGGGCCACGATCAGTACAGCGACCAGCAGTTTGTTGTAGGTACTCAGCCCGACAACCGCCCCGGCCGCGAGCCACCACGACGGTTGGGCGCGGAGCAGCGCGCGGATCGCAAAGAGCAGTACCGCCGGCCAGACCGGAAGATCCACCGTCGAGGTGAGGAGTGCGTGCCCCATGATCAGCGGGACGGCGGCGAAGGCGTAGCCCCAGGCGCAGATGCTCTGCGCGACCCGCCCGCCGCCCAGTTCGCGAGTGAGGAGAACGAGCACGTACACCGACACCACCGTCGCCACCGTCGCCGGAATCCGCAGCGCCCACGCGTCGTCGCTCAGGTGGGAGAAGGTGTGGGCCAGCAGCGGTGTCAGCGGCGGCTCGTCCAGGTACCCCCAGCCGGGGTGAAGCATCCGGAAGTAGAGCTCGTCGCGGTGGTAGCCGTACCCGTTGCTCAGCGCGCTCAGCACGACGGCCAGTGCACCCATCGCCCCGAAGACCGGAGCGCGGGCGATCGCAGGCAGCCCAGAGGCCATGCCTGAGGTTAGAACACCGTGCTGCGCAGCTGTAGGTGCACGGCCAGGCGTTCATCGGGATCATCCAGGTTCAGCGGCAGAATCTCGTTCACCCTGCGCAGCCGGTAGCGCGCGGTCGTCGGGTGAATCCCGAGTTCCGCCGCGCAGGCGACAACGTCGGAGCCGAGATCGAGGTAGGTGAGCAGCGTCTGGGCCAGCTGCGGCTGGCTCTGGGTGAGCCCGTCCAGTGCGGCGTCGCTCAACTCCTCGGACGCGCGGGCCGCCTGGGCCAGCACCTCCACGAAGAGCCGGGGGCGGATCTGATCGAAGAGGACGAGCGGGTCGGCCTCGGCGGAGCCCACGGTGGAGTCGGCGGCTGAATCCAGGGCCAGGTCGGCGCCGCGCCGGGAGCGGGCAAGCTGGGCGACGCCGCTCACCACCGGTCCCAACGCGGCGCGCAGCGAACCACCCTCCAGACGCTGGGCGTCGGCCAGCGCCCGGCGCAGCGCGTCGGCGACCTCGGCGACGTCGTCGGCCGAGGTGACGTCCGGCAGGAGCAGGTAGACCCGCCCGTCGGCCTCGGCCACCAGGGCCCGGGTGCGGAGCGCGGCCGCGTGCACCCGCAGCAGCTTGCCGACAGCGGCCGTCCAGCGGGCACTCTGCGAAGCCTCGGTCGCGTCGTCGTCGAGGGCGAACCCGGCCACGACGCAGGGGAGTCCGCTCAACCGGGGCGACCAGCCGAGCAGCGACGGTGAACGGCCGGCCAGCACGGCGGCGAAGCGGCTCTCCTCGCTGGATCCGTTTGCCGGGCGCCCGCCCCGGCTCGTCGGGACTGCGAGATCGGCCGCGGCGACCCGAGCCGCACCGAGTAGTGCGGTGGCCGCGTTCTCCCCGAAGGGGTTCGCCCCTTGCTGCACCCAGATCGTCCCGAGCTGCTCGCTCCCGGCGAAGACGCCCACCGCCAGTCGCCGGCGGATGCCGGAGGTCGGATCTTCGGCCACCTCGACGACCTGGTCCGGGACACCGAGGCGGTCGTAGACCCCGAGCTCACGCAGCAGCGCCAGGTAAGCGGCCGGTCCGCTGCGTCCGAGGATGGAGAGGCGCCTCAGCTCATCGACCTCCTCTCCGGAGACCGAGTAGGCCAGCACCCGGGACTGCATGTCCTCGATCGTCACCAGGCCGCCGGTGAGGGTGGCGATGGTCTGGGCTAGCCCGGCCAGCTCGTCATCAGCCCACAGCTGGCCGGGCGGCGGGGTGATCAGGGCGCTCAGCTCGGTGTGCAGCCCGCTCCAGCTGCATTCGTCGGCGAGCTGCCAGAGCGCGATGCCGGACGTCCGAGCCACCGCCTCGGCCGCGCGCAACCCAAGACGCCCGCCGCCACGGAGCACCACCAGGGAGGCGCCGCGTTCGGCCGCCGCCTCCACTAGCTCAGCGGCGACGTGACCGTGGGCGCCGACGCCGAGGACGGCGGCCGCAGTGAGGCGCTCGCCGGTCGCCGTCGTCGGATCCTCGGCGGCGACGATGGAGACCGAAGCGAGTTGGAGCGGGGTAGCGGCATCGACCACAACCTGAACGCGGCCGGGGCTGAGGCGGACGAAGGCCTCGTCCAGGGAGATGCTCGAATTCGATGAATCCATAGGGCCAGATTAGCGAAAGCGAGCAACAACGGGGAAGGCGAGGAGAATAGGGTTTAGCTGCCGGATCCCCCGATTACCAAGCGGTAGGAGCTATTCAGTGGACGCCATCACGAAGTTCCCGATCCCCCTCAACGAAGCGGTGCGCACCTACGCCCCGGGCTCGCCGGAGCGGGTCGAGCTGACCGAGAAGCTGGTCGAACTGGCCGCCTCGCCGGCCGAGTTCGCCTGCACCATCGGCGGCCGTAGCCGAATGGGCGGCGGCGCCCGCGGCAAGGTCGTGCAGCCACACGACCACCGGGCCGTGCTGGGCGAGTACGCCGAAGCGACCACCCAGGACGCCGCCGACGCCATCGAAGCGGCGCTGGCCGCCGCGCCGGCCTGGCGAGCGATGCCGTACGCCGAGCGGGCGGCGATCTTCCTGCGCGCGGCCGACCTGCTCGCCGGTCCCTGGCGGGCCACGCTGAACGCGGCCACCATGCTCGGCCAGTCGAAGACGGCCATCCAGGCCGAGATCGACTCCGCCTGCGAGCTGATCGACTTCTGGCGCTTCAACGTCGCCTTCGGTGCGCAGTTGCAGGCCCAGCAGCCGGAGTCCGCTCCGGGCATCTTCAACCGTCTCGACCACCGCCCGCTCGAGGGTTTCGTCTACGCGATCACGCCCTTCAACTTCACGGCCATCGCGGCCAACCTGCCGACCGCGCCCGCGCTGATGGGGAACGTGGTCGTCTGGAAACCGTCGGAGACGCAGCTCGCCTCGGCCACCCTCAGCCTGCGACTTCTCGAAGAGGCCGGGCTGCCGGCCGGCGTGATCAACCTCCTCACCGGTGACGGCAAGGCGGTCTCGGAGGTCGCGCTGGCTCACCCCGACCTCGCCGGCATCCACTTCACCGGCTCCACCGCCACGTTCAAGCACCTCTGGCAGCAGGTTGGCCAGAACCTCACGACCTACCGCACCTACCCGCGCCTGGTCGGCGAGACCGGCGGCAAGGACTTCGTGCTGGCCCATCCGTCGGCCGACCCGAAGGTGCTGCTCGCCTCGCTCGTCCGGGGAGCCTTCGAGTACCAGGGGCAGAAGTGCTCCGCCGCCTCGCGGGCCTACCTTCCGGCTTCGCTCTGGGACGGGCTGCAGGCGCAGCTCGTCGAGACCGTCGAGGGGCTCACCGTCGGCGACGTCCGCGACCTCTCCAACTTCATGGGGGCCGTCATCGACCGGCGGGCCTTCGATCGCCTCGCCGGCGTGCTGGACCGGGCAAAGAACGACCCGAAGGTGGAGATCCTGGCCGGCGGAAGTGCCGATGACAGCGAAGGATTCTTCGTCCGTCCGACGCTGCTGCTCTGCTCCGACCCGTCGCACGAGATCTTCCGCGACGAGTACTTCGGCCCGATCCTGGCGATCCACGTCTACGAGGACGCGGCCCCGGAGGCCTTCACGAAGATCCTCGACACGGTGGACGGCGCGTCCCAGTACGGGCTCACCGGGGCCGTGATCGCCCGAGATCGGGCCGCAATTCTCGAGGCATCCGAGCGGCTCCGCTTCACCGCGGGCAACCTCTACATCAACGACAAGCCGACCGGCGCCGTCGTCGGGCAGCAGCCCTTCGGTGGTGGCCGAGGGTCGGGGACGAATGACAAGGCCGGCTCGATCCTGAACCTGCAGCGCTGGGTCTCGCCGCGCACCATCAAGGAGACGTTCGTAACCCCGAGCGCGATCACGCACCCGCATCAGCTCCCCGACACCGCAGAAGGGGCCTAGAAAGATGGCGATTCAGCGCGAGTTGCTGCTGCGGGCGGCCCGTTCTCCGATGCTGCGCACCCGGGCCGAGCGGTCGCGGGTGGCCCGTCCCGTCGTGCGGCGCTTCGTCGCCGGCACCAGCCAGCACGATGCCAGCTCGACCGTGGCCAAGTTGCTCAACGACGGGCTGCTGGTCACGCTCGACTACCTCGGCGAGGACACCGTCACCACCGATCAGGCCGCCTCGACGGTATCCGCCTACCGCTCGTTGCTTGCCGGGCTGGCCGACTCCGGGTTCGCGGACCGGGCCGAAGTATCAGTAAAACTCAGTGCGATCGGCCAGTCGCTCCCCGATGGTGACGCCGAGAAGATCGCCCTGGACGGTGCCCGTCAGATCTGTGAGGCGGCCGCCGCAGCCGGAACCACGGTGACCCTCGACATGGAGGATCACACCACCACCGACTCCACGCTCGGCATCCTGCAGGAACTGCGGGCCGACTTCCCGTGGGTCGGCGCCGTCCTGCAGGCCTACCTCAAGCGGACCCTGGGCGACTGCCAGGACCTCGCGACCGCCGGCTCCCGGGTGCGGCTCTGCAAGGGCGCCTACGCCGAGCCGGAGTCGGTGGCCTACCGCGGCGAGGCGGTCGAGGACTCGTACCGTCGCTGCCTGAACGTGCTCTTCGCCGGTGCCGGTTACCCGATGATCGCCTCCCATGACCCGGCGATGATCGCTGTGGGACGGCGGCTGGCCGTGACGCACGAGCGCACCCCGGACAGCTACGAGTTCCAGATGCTCTACGGGATCCGGCCGGAGGAGCAGTTGGCCATCGCCGCCGGTGGCAACCGGATGCGCGTCTACGTCCCGTACGGCGACGAGTGGTACGGCTACTTCATGCGGCGGCTGGCCGAGCGGCCGGCGAACCTGACCTTCTTCCTGCGCTCCCTCACCTCCCGCGGCTAGCGGCACATCAGGTCGGCAGCGGTCCGGTGCCTGTCAGGTCACGGACCGGAGAGCCGGGCCACGAAGACGTACCGATCGCCGCGATACCAGCTGCGCACCCACTCGATGGGCGCCCCGTCGGCGTCGAAGCTGTGCCGGCCGAGGACGAGCATCGGGGAGCCGGTGTCGGTGTGCAGGAGTTCGGCCTCTCGCGGTGATGCGGCGGCGGTCTCGATCGTCTCCTCGGCCTCCAACGGCTGGCAACCGTAGACGTCTGCGAGGACGCGGTAGAGCGAGGAGGTCTTGCGCAGGTGCTTGATGAGACCGGGGAAGCGGGCCGCCGAGAGGTAGGAGGTCTCCACCGCCATCGGGGTGTCGTCGACCAGTCGCAGCCGCTCGATGCAGTACGTGGCCGCGCCGGGCTTGATCGAGAGCTTCCCGGCGATGTCGTCGCTGGCCTTCTCGCGGACCGCGTCGAGCAGTTGGGTGGCGGCTGAATAACCGGTGGCGGCGGCCTGCTCGGTGAAGCTGGTCATCCGTAGCGGCCAGCTGATCTTCGGCTCGGCGACGTAGGTGCCCGACCCCTGCCGGCGAACCAGGCGACCCTCGCCGACCAGCTCTCCCAGCGCCTGCCGCACGGTGGTGCGGGAGGTGCCGAGTTCGGTGGTGAGGAGGCGCTCGGTGGGCACCAGGCTGCCCGGCGGGAGCGTGTCGATGAGTTCCAGGAGATGACGCTTGACCGAGTAATACTTGGGTTCGCGCAGGTCGCTCTCGCTGTTCATGAGAACCACAGTCCCTCCTTCTTCCCTTCGCTCGGTGCGGTCCGTCAGTTTCTCACGCCTGACCGCGACTAATGTTGACAACCGGTTTCCCGGGGAGACACTATCAAAGTTGTCTAGTCCATTTCTGCAGTCTCTTCCTGGGAGTGAAGATTGTCGAGCGATCCACAGTTTCGCCGCCTCGCCCTGTCGAGCCTCATGCTCGGCTTCGTCGGGCCGACGCCACCCGACTGGCTGCTGGCCGGGTTGGCTGACGGCCTCGGCGGGGTCGTCCTCTTCGGCTCGAATCTCGGCGACGGCCGGGACGTTCGCCGGCTCACCGACCAGCTGCGCGCCGCCGCCGGGCATGAGATCGTCATCAGCCTGGACGAAGAGGGTGGCGACGTCACCCGCCTCGACACCCAGCGGGGTAGCACCTCTCCCGGTGCGGCGGCCCTGGGTCACCTCGACGACCCGGCTGTGACCGAAGCGGTCTACGCCGAGATCGGCCTGCGCCTGGCTGAGGCCGGCATCGACATGAACCTGGCCCCGGTGGCCGACGTGAACTGCGACCCGCTGAACCCGGTGATCGGGCTGCGCTCCTTCAGCGCTGACCCGCAGGTCGCGGCCCGGCACGTCGCCGCCGCCGTCCGCGGGCTACAGAGCAGCGGGGTCGCCGCCTGTGTGAAGCACTTTCCCGGTCACGGCGCGACCCGGGCCGACTCGCACCACGGGGTGGCGATCCTGGAGCGGAGTCGGGCCGAGATCGAGGCGGTCGAGCTGGAGCCGTTCCGGGCGGCCATCGCGGCCGGCGCGCTGTCGATCATGACCGGTCACCTGATCGTCCCAGCGCTGGACGAACTGGTGGCGACGGTGAGCCCGGCGATCACTACCGGGATCCTGCGCGAGGAGCTTGGCTTCGACGGGACGATCTTCACCGATGCCCTGGAGATGAAGGCCATCTCGGCCACCATCGGCATGGTCGAGGGGTTCGTCGAAGCCCTGGTGGCCGGCGCCGACTCCATCGAGACCGGGGCGCTGGACTACCCCGAGCTGCTGGAGGAGATTCCGGCCGCCGTGCAGCGAGCCGTCGAGAGTGGGCGACTGAGCGAGGAGCGGCTGCGCGACGCTGCTGAACGTACGGCCCGTCTGACCGGCCGCCGCCGCCCGGCCGCCGCTGTGGCTGCCTCCGGCGGGTCGCGACTGGCCACCGCGGCCGTCGATAGCCTGGAGATCATTGGTGATCTGCCCCTGCTGGAGCGGCCGCTGGTCGTCGAGTGCGCCACCCCGGCCGGGATGGCCTCTGGTCCGCTGCCGTGGTCACTGGCCCGGCCGCTGGCCGAACTGCTCCCCGGTACCGAGGAGCTCCGGATCGAGAATGCGCCGGATATCGCGGCGATTCTGAGGCGAGCCGAGGGGCGCGGGCTGGTCGTGCTGATCCGTGATCCGGAGCGAGTCGCCTGGCAGCGACCACTCATCGACGCGATCCAGCGGCATCCGAGCGCGGTCATCGTCGATGCTGGGTGGCCGGCTGAACTGAACAGCTCCACTCCGGTGATCCGGACCCGCGGAATCGCACCGGGCCTCCTCGCCGCCGCGGCCTCCGTCATTGCCAATCCGATTAGCGCTTCGGCGACTGCACGTACTCAGGAGAACTACGCATGAGCGACGCCCTCAACTCCGCTGTGGAGACCGACGAACGGGCCGCCGGGGCGCTGATGGCGGCCGAGATCGGAGAGCAGCCCGCGGTGCTGCAGCGCCTCCTCGCCGACGGCGCCGGCGAGATCGCCGAGGTGGCGGGCGAGATTCGCCGCGCCGCACCCCGCTTCGTCATCTTCGCGGCCCGCGGCACCAGCGACCATGCGGCGCTGTACGCCAAGTACCTCACCGAGATCCGCCTCGGGCTGCCGGCCGGTCTCGCCTCCCCCTCGTCGACGACGGTCTACGGCTCCCGCCCGGACCTCAGCGACGTGCTCTACGTGGCGGTGAGCCAGTCCGGCGGCTCGCCTGACCTCGTCGACTCGGTGACGGCGGCCCGTGACTGCGGCGCCCTGACGGTCGCGGTGACGAACAATCCGTCGTCGCCACTGGCCGCCGCTGCCCGCAGGCACGTGGACGTCCAGGCCGGGGCGGAGCTCGCGGTCGCGGCCACCAAGACCTACACCGCCGAACTGCTGGCCCTCTTCCTGCTGCTGGGTGGCCCGAACGCGGCGGCCGAGGCGGCCGGTTTGGCTGACGCGGCGGCCGAGACGCTGGCCGATCCGGCTGCGGTGGAGGCGGCCCCCCGTTACCGCTACGCCGACCGCCTGGTCACCACCGCCCGGGGCTACTCCTACCCGTCGGCCCGGGAGGCCGCGCTGAAACTCATGGAGACGAGCTACCTGAGCGCGCAGGCCTTCTCCGGCGCCGACCTGCTGCACGGTCCGCTGGCCATGCTGGACGCCGGGGTGCCGGTCATTGCGGTGGTCTCCCCGGGACGGGGTGGTGCGGCGATGGCGCCGGTGATCGAACGTCTCCGTGGATCGGGCAGCGACATCCTGCAGGTCGGAAACTCAGATGGCCTGCCGATCGCCTCGGCCGGGTTGACCGAGGAGCTACTGCCGATCCTGGAGATCCTGCCGCTGCAGCGTCTGGCCTGGCGGCTGGCGCTGGACCGGGGTGAGAACCCGGACCGTCCCCGCGGGCTGGCCAAGGTGACCCGGACATGGTGAGCCGGACATGGTGAGCCGGGACATGGTGACTCGGACATGGTGACTCGGACATGGTGAACGACCTCGACCTGCTCCCGACGGGAGAGGTCATCGAGTTGCTGCTGGCGGCCGAGGCCCGGGTCGTCCCCGCGGTACGGGAGGCGCTCCCGGCGCTGGTGACCGGGGCCGAGCAGATCGCCGACCGCCTCGATGCCGGTGGCCGGTTGATCCTGGCCGGCGCCGGCACGTCTGGGCGGATCGCGGTGGCCGAGGCGGCCGAACTCCCCGGGACCTTCGGGCTGAGACGCACGCAGGTGCTGGCCCGGGTGGCCGGCGGTGCCGCCAGTACCGACGACGACGAGGACGACCTCGACCTGATGAGCCGCGACCTGGGTGAGTTGGCCCTGGGGGCCCGCGACGTCCTCGTCGCGGTGGCGGCCAGCGGCTCCACCCCCTACACGCTGGAGCTGGCCCGGGCCGCGGTGGCGGCCGGGGCTGGGTTGATCGCGGTGGTGACGGTGACCGGATCACCGCTGGCTGAACTGGCGACCGGTGCCGGTGGTGTTGCGATAGAGGCGGTGGTGGGCGAGGAGGTGCTCCGCGGCTCGACCCGGCTTACGGCGGGAACTGCCCAGAAAGTCGCCCTGAACGCGCTCACGACGGCGGCGATGGTGCGCTACGGGCGGGTGCACGGCGATCTCATGATCGACGTCGTGCCGGCCAACGCGAAGCTGCGGTTGCGCTCGGCCGCGATCGTCGCCGAGATCGCCGGGTCGTCGCTGGAGGCGGCACAGCAGGCGCTGTCGAGCTGCTCAGGTAACGCTCGCGCGGCAGTATTGCTGCTGGTCACCGGTCTGACGCCAGAGCAGGCCGTCGCGCGATCGCAGGTGCACCCCTCGCTGCGGGAGCTACTCGCTCCGTAGTGGTCTCGAACTGGTAACGGTCCGGATTTGGTGACGGGTAACACTTGACAGGAAAATTGGTCTAGCCCAATACTTCCAATCGTCTAAACCAATCGACGGGATTGGTCCAGGAGCATCTCGAATCATGTGGAGGCAACGTTGAAGCGCAAACTAGCGGGGGCAGTCGTCCTGGCTGCGACGGTGGCCATGACGGCCGCTGCGTGCAGCTCCAGTAAGTCGTCCTCGGACACCAAGAGCGATGCCGGAAAGCTCAGCACCGATGGCAAGGGCAAGACGATCACCGTCTGGCTGCAGAGCGACGCCCAGAAGGGTTGGCCCGAGGTCGTCACCCAGGCCAACCAGCGATTCGAGGCCGCCACCGGAGCCAAGGTGAACGTGCAGTGGCAGCAGTGGTCGAACTACACGACCAAGCTCGACTCCACCTTCGCCGGCAGCAGCGGCATCCCGGACGTCGTCGAACTCGGCAACACCCAGACCTCCTCGTACATCGCGGCCGGTGCCTTCACCGACCTCACCTCCAGCAAGAGCCAGTTCGAGAACTCCTCGACCTGGCTGCAGGGTCTGGCTGAGTCGGGCACGTCGGCCGACGGCAAGCTCAGCGCGGTGCCGTACTACGCCGGTAGCCGCGTCGTGATCTACCGCAAGGACCTCTGGACCAAGGCCGGCATCACCGCGGTGCCGACCACGATCACCGAGCTCAACGCCGACCTCGACAAGGTGAAGGCGGCCAACGCCTCTGACCCGAACTTCTCGGCCTTCTACATGCCGGGCAAGTACTGGTACGCCGCCATGTCCTTCGTCTACGGAGCCGGTGGCGTGATCGCCGACCAGAGCGGCGGCAAGTGGGCCGGCCAGCTGGAGAGCGACAAGGCTCAGACCGGCCTGGCCGAGTGGCAGACGCTGGCCACCAAGTACTCCGTCGGTGGCGCGACCAAGGACGAGTCCGACCAGGACGCGATCATGGCCCAGGGTCACGTCAGTGCCATCGTCGGCAACGGCTGGGAACTCGGCTCGGTGACCGACCCGAAGACCGGCAACCCGAAGCTGGCCGCCGATCTCTCGACCTTCCCGATGCCGGGCACGGCCGAGGGCAACTACACGCCGTCCTTCCTCGGTGGATCCGACCTGGCCGTCCCGGCCAAGGCGACCAACGGCGGCCTCGGCGCGACCTGGGTCAAGTACTTCACCGACACGACCAGCCAGACGGCGCTGGCCAAGTACGCGATCCCGAACACCACCTCGCTCCTCAACGTCTACGAGGCGCAGGGCCAGGCCAACCAGTCCACCGGTGAGGCCGCAAAGAACACCTGGTTCGTTCCGAACACGCCGAACTGGGCCAACGTGGAGAGCGGCAACGTCCTCCAGAACATGCTCGAATCGATCGCGACCGGTCACTCCACTCCGGCCGACGCAGCAAAGTCAGCTGACACGCAGATTGCGACGACACTGAACGCAAGCAGCTGATCGAGTAAGACCCCGCAACGCCCTGACTCCACCTGACCCCGACCGACGACCCCGAGGAGGGAAGCCCACCATGACTGCGACGAAGCCAACGGTGACCAAGCGCTCTCCTCGGGGAACTCGGCGAAAGGGCCCGAAGGTCAAGGCGCTGCGGGCCGGCCGGCTGCCGTACCTGCTGATCCTTCCGGCGGTTCTGGTCCTCGTCGTGGTGGTCGCCTGGCCGCTGCTGAAGATCGTCACCCTCTCGGTGCAGAAGCAGGACTCCAGTAAGTACGCGCTCTTCCACGGCGGTGGTGGCACCAAGTTCGTCGGGCTACAGAACTTCACCCGGGTCCTCAGTGACGCGACCTTCTGGTCAGTGCTCGGACGCACCGTCGCCTTCACCGCGATCAACGTGACGCTGAGCCTGCTTATCGGCATGTGCTTGGCCGTCCTGCTGCACCGGGTCTCCAAATGGGCCCGCGCAATCCTGATCGTGGTGCTCCTCTTCGTCTGGGCCGTCCCGACCACCGTCTCCACCCAGGTGTTCTACTGGCTATTCAGCAATCAGTACGGCGCGGTGAACTACCTCCTGGACCAGCTTCCGGGCGTCCACATGCACGGCCATGACTGGTTCGCCGACCCGCACCAGGGTCTCGGCGTGATCAGTGCGGTGGTCATCTGGGGAGCGATCCCGCTGCTGGCCATCTCGCTCTATGCGGGAATCACCCAGGTTCCCAAGGAGATTCAGGAGGCCGCCTACTGTGACGGGGCCGGCGCCTGGCAGACCTTCCGCAGCGTGACGCTGCCCTTCCTGCGGCCGCTGATCATCATCCTCACCACCCTGTCGGTGATCTGGGACTTCGGTGTCTTCAACCAGATCTGGTTCATGCGCAACGGTCACCCCGAACCGGGCTACCAGACCATCGGCATCTACATGTACTCGAACGGCATCGGCAGCAGCCACTACAACCTCGGGGCAACCATCGGTGTCCTGATGATGATCTGCCTGCTCTTCGTGATGATCTTCTACATACGGCAACTCTTCCGGATCGGAGATGCAGAATGACGGTCACCGTCGATCGCCCGACCACCGGCACGCTGTCTGCCGACTCCGGAACCCCCGCCTCTCGTCAGCCGCGGCGGCGCCGGCGCCAGTTCGCCACCGGCGGCTGGAACCTGCTCGCCGTGGTGATCGCCGTCGTACTGGGCTTCCCGATCTACTGGATGCTCATCACCGCATTCAAGACGAGCAGCGACATCAACCGGCTGGTGCCGCAGTTCTGGCCGGCCCACCCGACGCTGCGGGGCTTCCGCGAGGTGCTGGGCGATCCGATCTTCCGGCAGGATCTGGCCAACACCGCGGTGATCACGCTGGCTGCCGTCATCATCAGCATCATCCTCGGCTTCTTCGGTGCGCTGGCGATCGCGAGATTCCGCTTTGCCGGTCGGAAGGTCTTCGTCTTCGCAGTCCTCATCGTGCAGATGATTCCGCTGCTGGCCCTGACGATTCCGATGTCGCTGCTACTGGACCGTTTCCAGCTGAAGAACAGCCTCACCGGCGTCATCATCGCGTACCTGATGTTCACCATGCCGTACACGATCTGGACGCTGCGCACCTTCATCGCGAACATCCCGAAGGAGCTCGACGAGGCAGCGATGGTGGACGGCTGCAGCCGCTGGCAGACCTTCTACAAGGTGATCCTGCCGCTGGTCTGGCCCGGCCTGGTCGCCACCGGCGTCTACTGCTGGATCCTGGCCTGGAACGAGTTCGTGCTGGCCAACACACTGCTGCTGGACAACCGCAAGCAGACGTCGATGATCTACCTGCTGATCTTCCAGTCGACCCCGGTTCACGGCGCCGACTACGGCGGTCTCATGGCGGCGGCGACGCTTACCGCGCTCCCCGTGGTGATCCTCTTCGTGATCTTCCAGAGCCGGATCTCGGCCGGACTCACCTCCGGCGCGGTGAAGGGGTGACGGCGTGAATCTGCAGGAGAACGTCATCGCCATCGACGTCGGCGGTACCGGCATCAAGGGTGCCCGGTATGAGCGGTCAGGGACGGCGCAGGCGCTGAGCCAGGTCGAGACGCCAACCGGCGCCGAGGCGATCGTGGCCGCGATCGTCGAGGTGGCCCGACGGCTGCAGACTGAGGAGACGGTCGCGCTGGGCCTGGTCGTGCCTGGTGTCGTCGACGTCGCGGCCGGCATCGCCCGGCGGGCCGCGAACCTGGGCTGGGAGGACCTTGAGCTGCGCGCACTGCTGAGTGCCGAGCTCGCCCTCCCGGTCGTCCTCGAGCACGACGTCGCCGCCGCGACATTGGCCGAGAGCCTTTGTAGCAAAGAGGATCTGCTCTTCGTCGCCATCGGTACTGGCATCGCCGCCGGCCACGTGGTGAACGGTGAAGTCTGGCGCGGAGCGACCGGACAGGCCGGCGAACTCGGGCACATCTGCGTCGTCCCCTCCGGTGAACCCTGCGGCTGCGGGCAGCGAGGGTGTCTCGAGGTCTACGCCTCAGCCACCGGAATCGCCCGGCGTTACGTGGCGGCCGGGGGAGCCATCGGTCTCAGCTCGGCCGAGATTGCCCAGCGTTTGAATGCCGATCCGATCGCCGCGCAGGTCTGGGGTGAGGCCGTGGAGGCACTCGCCACCGCGCTGGCCAGCGACGTGCAGATCTTCGACCCGGCCTGCATCGTCATCGGCGGTGGACTGGCCGAGGCGGGTGACCTGCTCTTCGATCCACTGCGGGCCGGAGTGGCCCGGCGCCTGTGCTGGCGCTCGGCTCCGGAGGTTCGCCCCGCCGCATTGGGGGTCGAGTCCGGGCGCTACGGCGCGGCGCAGCTGGCCTGGCGCCTGGTCGACGAGCAGCGATCGGACCCGGCAGAGCAGTTGGCGGCGCAGCAGTCTGCGGACCAACTGGCGGAGCAGCGATGAGCGTCCTCACCGGCGCCCGGGTGGTCACCCCCGGCGGCGTCATCACTGACGGGCGCGTCGAGATCCTCGACGGGCGGATCATCTCGGTCGGGGAGACGGCGAACTTCACCGACACTCCAGGCGAGCTCGACCTGGCCGGCGGCTGGCTGCTTCCGGGGTTCATCGACCTGCACATGCACGGTGGCGGTGGCTACGACGTGACGCGCTCGGCCGACGACATGGCCGCGGCGGTCGCCTTCCACCGCGGGCACGGGACGACGCGCACCCTCGTCTCGCTGATGGCTCAGCCCATCGACGCGATGTGCTCCCAACTGGCCTGGGTCAGCGACCTGACCGCCCGCGGAGTCGTGGCCGGGGCCCACCTGGAGGGACCGTTCCTCAGTGCGATCCGCTGCGGGGCACAGCGTCCGGAGAACCTGCTGAGCCCCGACCCGCTCGTCCTCCACAAGCTGCTCGAGGCCGGGCAGGGTGCAGTCCGCACCATCACCATCGCGCCGGAACTCCCCGCGGCTCTGGACCTGATCCGGGACATGGTGGCGGCCGGGGTGGTCGCGGCCGTCGGGCACACGGACGCCAGCTACGAGCAGACGGCGGCCGCCTTCGCCGCCGGGGCAAACCTGGCCACCCACCTCTTCAACGCGATGGGCTCCTTCAGCCAGCGGGCACCGGGCCCGGCGATCGCGGCACTCGACGCCGGTGCCTTTGTCGAGATGATCAACGACGGCGTGCACGTCCATGAATCGCTGACCCGTCTCGTCGAGCGGACAGCACCGGACCGGTTGGCCTTCATCACCGACGCGATCAGCGCCACCGGCGTGGGCGATGGCGAGTATTCGCTGGGCGATCAGACGGTTCGGGTGCAGGACGGAGAGGCCCGGCTGAGCAACGGCCACAGCCTCGCCGGAAGCACCCACACCATGGACGCGGCGGTGCGCCGGGCGGTGCTCGAGATCGGGATGCCGATCGAGGCGGCCTCGCTGGCGGCCTCGGGTACGCCGGCCCGGGTCCTCGGCCTGGAGCAGACCTGCGGCGCGATCGCGGCTGGCCTCACCGCTGATCTGGTGCACCTTGACGCGGACCTGCGGGTGCAGCGCGTCATGGTCGGCGGCAGCTGGATATCTTAAAATTCCGATTTTCAAAAGGCTTGATTCTCTAGGTAACTGGTGAGTAACCTCCGGGCATGAGTCGCTTGGGGAGACGATCTTTTCCGCTATCCACCGGGGCCGCCGCAGTCGTCGGTGCCACCGTCTTGGCCGGTGTGACGGTGGTGACGAGCGCGCTCGTCGGAACCGGCGCGGCGTCGGCCACCGCGGGGCTGAACCGCACCGAGTCCGTCGTGTCGACGAGCTCGCCGGTCACCTCGGTCATCGAGTCGGTGGTGAGCCTGAAGGATCCGCTCCCGGCCGCTGACGGCCCGCGACCGGCGGCCTGCGACTGGATCTCCTACCTGCGCTACCGCGACAGCGGCGGTCCGTCCGACTACACCCAGGCCGACAAGATCCTCATCGCCCAGCCCGGCATCTTCGAGGGTGCCGGCGCCTTCGACAGCGTCGCCCGCAACACCGTCGCCGCCGCCTCGAAGCTCGGCAAGCACATCGAGTTCTGGGCCCTGGACCGCCGCTCCAACTGCCTGGAGGACCACACCGGCATCCAGGCCGGGCTCGCCGCTCACGACCCGAAGGCCGCGATCAACTACTACTACAACCACACGTCGGTGAACGGTAAAACCTTCGCCGGCTTCCAGACCAGCGACCAGATCGGCTGGCTCGGCCACGTCGGCATCGAGCAGACGGTGCGCGATCAGTACGACGTGATGACCGCCGCCTTCAGCAGCCAGGCCCAGCGCAAGCAGAAGTTCCTCTGTGGCGGTCACTCCCTCGGTGGCATCGTCACCGGCTTCTTCGCCGAATGGGACTTCGACGGCCTCCCCTGGACGACCTCGGACGCCGGCTACAACCAGTGCGGCGGGTTCTTCGCCCTGGACACCATCATCTCGACGTCGATGAGCAGCCTCACCGGCATGCCCGCCTCCAGTGACGTCAACACCGGTGGCATCGCGTCGGTCGGGAATGCGCTGGGGTACGCGGCTACCGAAGCCGGTCTCAATCTCGGCATCATTCCGCGGTCGGTCTCGCTGCCGACGCTGATCAACCCGGAGACGACGAACCTGCTGAGCGTGGCCGGGCTCGCGTCGGATCTGGACCCGAGCGGCAAGTCCACGCTAACCGCCGACACCCCGCACAACTTCAACCTCGACTCCACCCTGCAGATCCTCTTCTCGCGGAACCTGACGTCTTTCATTACTGGTTCTCCCTCCATCCGCAGCTTCAACATCACCAACGACGCAGTGCTCGGTGGACTGCTCGACGACAACTCCGAGCCGCTCGGCTTCCTGCAGGCGAGTGTCGGGTTCTTCACCGGCGGGCCGGTGGCCGACAAGGACTTCCCGCTCTCGGCCGATCAGCTGAACGATCCGATGCTGGCCAGTCTGGCCAGCACCTTCGGCCACGACACCAAGGCGATCCCGACGCAGCCCAACGGCCCGCTCTACGGCTGGCTGAACTACGACCAGGTCGGCGGCCCGAGTGACCCGAATGCCCTGGACCGCAACGGCAATCCCTTCACCACCGCGGCGAAGGAGGTCTCCGACATCCACGAACTGGCCCGCAGCCTCAGCGAGCAACCCCTTGATTTCACCGAGGATTACTTCCCGACCAAGCTGCTCACCGACATCTCGGAGGCGGCCGCGCCGCAGCTCTCCAGCAAGGCGACCCACCTCAACGGACTCACCGCCGACCCGGTGCTCACCATTCGTGGCGGCGACGGTCTGATCGCTCCGTCGGTGGCACCGGCGGGAACGGTCACCGCCCCCGGTTACAACCACATAGATCTACTTACGGCGTCCCCGGTGCAGAACAACGGCAAGCCGGAGATCGTCTCGACCACGCTGGCCGCCTTCGCCAGCAAGTAGGTACGCGGGCTTACTTCGAGACGCGGCGGACCACCTGCCGGGTCACCCAATCCGGGCTGACGGCCGACGCCGCCGCCATCAGCTGGGTCTGTCGTCCCACCGTGCGATGCGGTGCGCGCAGCGGCCAGGCGCGTTCATGCACCGTCTTCCAGGCCGCGGCGGCGACGTCCTCGGCGCTGAGACGGACGCCGAACTTCTGGGTTCCGTGCATGCGGTCCCCGTCGACGTGCACCATGTCGGTCGCGACGAACATCGGGATGAGGCTGCGTACCTTCACCCCACTGGCCTCCCACTCCAGGTCGAGCGCCTCGGTCAGCGACTTCACCGCGGCCTTGGAGGCGGCGTAGGTCGCGATCGTCGGCTGCCCGAAGAGGGAGGAGGCCGAGCACATGTTGAGGAGCAGGCCGCGCGAGGCCACCAGGTACGGGTACCCCTCGTTGCTGCCGTTGATGACCCCGGTGACGTTGATATCGACGATCCGGCGGTGGGTCGCCTCGTCCATCTCGATGAAGGGACCGGAGGCGAGGACGCCGGCGTTGTTCATGAGGACGTCCAGCCGGCCACGGGTGCCACCCGCCGTCGCAGTGCCGCCCGCCGTCGCAGTGCTGCCCGCCGTCGCAGTGCTGCCCGCCGTCACAGTGCTGCCCGCCGTCACAGTGCCGCCCGCCGTCACAGTGCCGCTCGCTTTCACAGAGCCGGTGAAGTCGGAGAGGGCGCTGCGCCACTGCTCGGCGCTGCGGACGTCCAGCACCCCACTCACCAGTTCGGCTGAGCCGCTGCCCCGTCGCAGGATCTCGGCGGCGGTGGCCTGCACGGCGTCACCGTCGATGTCGAAGAGGCCGACCCGCCAGCCCCGGGCGTGGAAGAGTTCGGCGGTGGCCCGTCCGATGCCCTTGGCCGCCCCGCTGATGAAGATGCTCTTGGCCGAACTTGGCATGACGCTCCAGATGTTGCGGGTGAGTGAACCTGCTCTGGATGAACATAGCGATCGTGGCCTTGGACTCAAAGGTATAGGTGCTGGTCTGCGGTCCTAGTAGCTTTACGGCGTTGCAACGTTCGACAGCCGTTCTTGGACGGCCCTTCCTCACCAGCCCAACAGGAGCCGATCCGATGCGTAACCCCAGAGCCTTCTTCCGTCCACTGGCGGTCGGTGCGCCGGACCCGGTTCACGAGGTGCCCTTCAAGCCGTCCCGGATGATCCATTTCTTCGACCCCAGCAACGAGCGGATGGCGGCCAAGGTGCCGTCGCTGGTCGGCACCGTCGACATCTTGCTCGGAAACCTGGAGGACGCGATCCAGGCCGACCGCAAGGAGGCGGCCCGGGACGGGCTCATCAACATCGCCCGCAGCACCGACTTCGGTGCCACCCAGCTCTGGACCCGGATCAACAGCCTCGATTCGCCGTGGGTACTCGACGACCTGCTGGCCCTGGTGCCGGCGATCGGCGAGAAGCTCGACGTGATCATGGTCCCGAAGGTCGAGGGGCCGGAGGACATCTACTACATCGATCGGCTGCTGGCCCAGTTGGAGGCGAAGGCGGGGATCTCGCGCCCGATCCTGGTGCACGCCATCCTGGAGACGGCGGCCGGCGTGAACAACGTCGAGGCGATCGCCGCGGCGAGCCCGCGTATGCAGGGTATGTCGCTCGGCCCGGCCGATCTGGCGGCCAGCCGTCGCATGAAGACCACCCGCGTCGGCGGCGGGCACCCGGACTACCTGGTCCGGACCGATCCGGTCGACGGTGAGATCAACGCGGATCGTCCTACTTTTCAACAGGATCTCTGGCACTACACGATCGCGGCCATGGTTGACGCCTGCGCCGCCAACGAGATCCTGCCGTTCTACGGCCCGTTTGGCGACATTGCTGACGTGGTGGCCTGTGAGGATCAGTTCCGCAACGCGTTCCTGCTCGGCTGTGTTGGCACCTGGACGCTGCATCCGGTGCAGGTCGGTATCGCGCGCCGGGTCTTCAGCCCGTCGGTCGAGGATGTGGCCTGGGCGCGGCGGGTCATCGATGCGATGGGTGACGGCACCGGCGCGGTGATGATCGACGGGAAGATGCAGGACGACGCCACGGTGAAGCAGTGCCGGGTCGTGGTCGGGCTGGCCGATGCCCTCGCCGCCAACGATCCGGAGCTGGCCGCGGCATACGCGTCAAACGTCTGATTGGTGGGGCAAAGCCGGATTCAGTCGCATGAGCCGGATTGATTCTTAGAAACCGCGGCAGGGTCTGGCGTCCGACCCGTCGGTGACGCAAGATATATACATGCGTATAGAAGCCCGCTGGTTCGTGTTGCACGGAATCGTTCGGTTCGCCACCAAGCGCTGGGCCAAACAGGGTGATACGCAAGCTCTGCTGATCGCCGATCCAGCGACCCGGATCGACCCGGTGCCGCTCTTCGACAAGATCCGGGCCGGTGGTCCGGTGAGCAAGACCCGCGTCTCCAACATCACCGTCGACCACGCGGTGACGCATGCCGTGCTGCGCTCGGACGACTTCCGGGTCATCTCGGTCGGGGTGAACATCCCCAAGCCGCTGCGCTGGGTCGAGCGACGCACCCGCAACGGTTCGCTACATCCGCTGCAGGAGCCGTCGCTGCTGGCCGTCGAACCGCCGGAGCACACCCGCTACCGCACGCTCGTCTCCTCCGTCTTCACCGCACGGGCCGTCAATGGGCTGCGCGATCGAGTGCAGCAGCGAGCCGACGGGCTGCTCGATGGCCTGCTGGCCGACGCCGCGGCCGGTACCCCGGTCGACATCGTGGCCCGCTACTGCGCGCAGCTGCCGGTGCTGGTGATCAGCGAGATTCTCGGCGTGCCGGAGTCGGAGCGGGAGCGGGTGCTGCGCTTCGGTGAGTACGCCGCACCGAGCCTCGACATCGGACTGACGCTGCAGGAGTTTCGTCAGGTAGACAAGGGACTTCGGGCCTTCGACGAGTGGCTGGGTGGCCACTTGGAGAACCTGCGGCGAAACCCGGGCGATGACCTGATGAGCCAGCTGACCCAGGCGTCGCAGGACGGCGTGAAGCTCAACGACCGGGAACTGCGGGCCACCGCCGGTCTGGTGCTCGCGGCCGGGTTCGAGACGACGGTGAACCTGCTTGGCAGCGGGGTGCGGCTGCTGCTCGACAATCCCGAGCAGCTGGCCCGGCTGCAGGCCGATCCGTCCCTCTGGTCGACGGCCGTGGACGAGGTGCTGAGGCTTGAGTCGCCGGTGCAGTTGACGGCCAGGGTGGCCAAGAACGACACCGTGCTCAGTGGCGTGCCGATGGTGGCCGGCGAGATGATCGCGCTCGTACTGGCCGGAGCGAATCGGGATCCGGCGGTCTTCGAGGATCCGAATCGCTTCGACGTGACGCGCTCCAACGCGGCGAAACACCTGTCTTTCTCGGGTGGTCGTCACTACTGCCTGGGTGCGGCGCTGGCCCGAGTGGAGGGCGATGTCGGGCTGCGCAGTCTCTTCGACCGCTTCCCGGAGTTGCGGCTGGCCGGTGAGGGGACCCGCCGCTCGACCCGCGTGCTCCGGGGTTGGACGAGCCTGCCGGTGCTCCTCGGGACGCCGGCCGAGCGATCCGTCACCGAGAGCGTCTCGGTGGGCAGCTAGCGCCCGGCCGCCGTCTACAGCGGGTGGGGCGCAGGTCAGCGCCGGCCGGCGGTGACCGCGCCGGCGCCGAGGCGATGCGCGGCCCGCACCAGCGAGCCGTTGCTGCTGATCGCCGCCCCGGAGCGATCGCAGCGCGTGTCCTCGAGCCCGATGCGGGTGTCGATGCCGCGAGCGACCGCATCCTCCAACAGGATCCAGGCCGCGTCGCCCTCTCCATGCTGTAGCCGCGGCGCCCCGAGGCGTCGGCGATCGAGCACGGCGTGAATCTCGTCGACGACCGCCACCGATGAGTCGGCCGGTGTGTTGACCGGTTCGATGAGGATCCGCGACACCAGATTCCCGTAGCCCGAGCGGGCCAGCCGCTCGGCGTCCTCGACGCTGGAGACGCCGGCCTCGATGCCGATCCCGCAGTCAAGGCAAGCCCGCATCACGAACATCGCTCCGTCTTCGGAGAGGTTCACCGACGCCGAATCCGGCCAGCGCCAGGTGCGGACGTGCTTGGCCCGGCGCTGCGGGTCGGGTTCGATCCAGGCGCCGGTGCTGACGCCGACCGGTACCCGGCAGAGTTCCTTCACGCGCCGGACTGCGTCGTCGACGACATCAGCGGTCAGCTGTTCACGGCCGTTGGCATCGCGGGGATGGAGGTGGATCGCTCCGGCGCCGGCCTGGACGCACTCGGCCGCGTCGGCCGCGAGTTCGGCCGGTGAGATGGGGACGGCGGTCTGCCCGTCCCTCTGATGTGCTCCGTTGAGCGCCGCCTGCAGCAACACGACCCTGCCCCGACTCGTCGGTCGCGACGCTAGCGGGCGAGGATCCGGCGCACGACCAGGACCACCAGGAGCACGGCGATGCCGAGCCCGAGCGCATTGCGTCCCCGGTTCGACCCCCGGCCAACCTCCGTGGCGGCGTCGAGTTGCCCGCGGACCTCACTGCTCAGCGCGTCGATGCCATCGCGAATCTCGGCCGTGGTGTGAGTCGTCGCCATCGTTAGTGCTCCTCAGCTCGAAGTAAACGGACGGCGCCGTACACGCCAGAATGTCGGTTCCGGCGTCGGTGAAACTGTCCGATGCCGTTACCCAGCGTAATAACTTCGGGCTGTGGTCCGTGTGAGGTCCGGATTAGCTAGCCCTTTGACTGTGCTGACGCATCTCGGTTGGACGTAACACTCCTGTGAGGGTGAGCACTTCTGATCCGAGTTGCTTGACGTCGAATAGTTTCCGAGGAAACATTGATCTCGTCCTACTGGGGAGTAGGGCAAGCAGCGCAGCAGAGTGGCAGGGTAGTTCACCGTCTCGGGGGATTCGGTGTATACCGGCCTGATCGAGTCGGGGGACGAGATCAGGGCACCGCTCAGCTAGCGCGCTACCGATGTAGATACGCGGTTTCGGACGTAGTTGTGTCCGGAGCCGCGTTCTGCATTTAAGTCACCCGCCGAACGTCATGTCGAAGTCGTGCATGGTCAGGGTGAGGAGGGGCTTGCGCCCAGCCAGAAAGCCCAGCGACCCACGAGCGTCGGCCTGGAACGTCGCCGAAGAGAGCCCGAGCGTTGCCCGTGATCGGACCGGGGTGATCTTCGCCCGTCCGTTCAGGCGCTGCACCACGCGGAAGCGCACGGGGAGTCGCCAGGGCAGTCGCCGGCGACCGCGGACCGTGCCCGACGCGATCGCCCCGGACTGCTCCGCCGCCGTGAATTCGCGGACCCGCGTCCGGGTACTGCCGGGTGAGGCCGCGTCATCGGAGAAGTAGAAATCGGCCAAATGCTTGGGGATTCCCCAGAGTGCCCGACCTCCGGCCCGCGACGCCTCGCTATCTACCCAGATGTGGGTGATGCTCGGGAGCAGCCGCCACCCGCTGCGTACCAGGACGGTCGACATCAGCTCCCGGTAGTGCAGCACCCCGCCCGGCT
Organism: Frankineae bacterium MT45; assembly: GCA_900100325.1. Lineage (NCBI taxonomy): Bacteria > Bacillati > Actinomycetota > Actinomycetes > Frankiales > Frankineae bacterium MT45. The sequence continues at coordinate 15,283 of LT629697.1, read as the reverse complement.
CGTAGTTCACCCAGGCCGTCCCGACGATGCACTTGCCGCCCAGACGGATCAGCCGGGTGCCCGGCGGCAAGCCCTGCGACGGGGCGCCGGGGAGCATCGCGATCACGTCGGCGAAGGGCACGAGAAAGACGGAGGTGTGCAGTTGCCCGGCCAGGTGCCAGGGTTCCGGCGGGTACTCGCTGCTCATCTCGACTCCAGTGCAGTGCTCTCGGTATTGACGTCGGTTCGCGGCTGAAGGGAAGCCTGCGGGAGCAGTGGAAGGCGCAGTGCTCCGGGTGCGGCCTCCGGCACCACCGGCGCTCGGGGCCGGGTCGGTGCGATCCTCCGGTACGGGGTGCCGAGCGGTGCTCGCCGATCCTCCTCGCCCTTGTTCGGCCATAGCGATACGGCCCGTTCGGCCTGAGCGGTGATGGTGAGCGAGGGGTTGACGCCCAGGTTCACCGAGATCGTCGAGCCGTCGACGACGTGCAGCCCCGGGTAGCCGTAGAGGCGCTGATAGGCGTCGACGACACCGGTCGTGGCCGAGTCGCCGATCGCGCAGCCACCGATCAGATGCCCGGTGACCGGCATGTTGATGATGTCGCCGAGTGACCCCGACGGGGTCCCCTTGATCGTGGTGGCCACCTCACGGGCCACCTCATGCCCGGCCGGAATCCAACTGGGGTTCGGCTCCCCCTCGCCGGGGGTGCTGCTCAGTCGCCGCCAGCCGAAGCGGGACTTCATCGAGGTGGTGATCGAGTTGTCCAGGCTCTGCATCACCAGCAGGACGATCGTCTGCTCCGACCAGTGCCTGGGGTTGTGCAGGCCGGCGAGTTCCCGGCGGTGCCGCCACAGCTGCGTCGCCGCTTGCCGCCAGCGGGCCTTCCCCTCGGGGTTGCCGTCGATCAGGATCGCGCCGAGAAGGCTCAGTAAATTACTGCCCTTTCCGTAGCGCACCGGCTCGATGTGCGTCGACGGGTCGGGGTGGATCGAGGAGGTGATCGACACCCCGCGGGAGTAGTTACCCCCGTCGGCTGGTGGGACCTTGCTGCGGGCGGCGAGGATCGCCTCGGAGTTGGTGCGGGTGAGCTTCCCGACCCGCTCCGAGATCGCCGGCAGCGAACCGTCGGTGCGGAGCGTGTGCAGGAGCTTCGCCGTGCCCAGCGCGCCGGCGGCGAAGATGACCTGATCGGCGGTGAATCGCCGAGCGTGGCTACGCGCCCCCTTCCGACCGCGGCCGGTCCGGTGCGTCAGCACCACATAGCCACCCTCCGGGCGCGGACGCACGGTGTGCACCGTCGTCATCGGATGCACCTCGGCGCCGGCCTGCTCAGCCAGATAAAGGTAGTTCTTTACCAGGGTGTTCTTGGCGTTGTGGCGGCAGCCGGTCATGCACTCGCCGCAGTGCGTGCAGGAGCGCCGGGCCGGACCGACCCCGCCGAAGTACGGGTCTGGGGCATCGACGTCTGGTCGCGCGCCGGTGCCGTCACCCCGGTTGGATCCGAAGAAGACGCCGACGTCCGCACGCTGGAAGGTGTCGCCGAAGCCGAGCTTCTCGGCGACCTCGCGCATCACCCGATCCGACGGCGTCATCCCCGGGTAGGTGGTGACGCCGAGCATGCGCCGGGCCTGGTCGTAGTACGGGGCGAGCTCGTCGCGCCAGTCGGTGATGTGCGCCCACTGCTTGTCGGCGAAGACAGAATCCGGTGGTTGATAAAGGGTGTTCGCGTACCCGAGTGAGCCGCCGCCGACCCCGGCCCCGGTGAGGATGAGGACATCCCGCAGCGGCGTCATCCGGAAGAAGCCGTAGCAGCCGGCCCGCGGCGCGAAGATGTAGTCGCGCACGTGCCACGAGGTCTTCGGGAAGTCGGCGTCGGCGAATCGGCGCCCAGCTTCCAGGACGCCGACCCGATACCCCTTCTCGGTGAGGCGCAGCGCGCTGACGCTCCCCCCGAAGCCCGATCCGATGACGAGGACGTCGTAGTGATCGCTCAAGATGCGACTCCAATCGATGCCGAGGAGAGGACGACGGCGACGAGACGGCGCGCGTGCGCGGTGCGGACCCGCTTGCTCGCGCCGTAGAGCACGAGCGCGGAGTCCAGCCCCGGCTCGAACGGGGCCAGGGCCAGGTGGGGCAGGAGCAGGATGGTGACGCTGAGCAGTGCGTCGATGTCCGTCGCTTCCGACAGCTCTCCGGCCGCGACCGCGTCGGTGAACATCGGCCGAAGAGCCTGCGCATAGAGGCGATGTACCGGCTCCCGCACCGCCAGGCGGATCTGTGGATCGAGCTCGAAGTTGGTGGCCGCGGTGACGCCGCGCTCGAGCGGATGCGAGCTCATGTAGTCGATCCACACCTCGACGAGCCGGGTGAAGTTCTCGACGAAGCCGAGTTCGCTGGCAGCCTGCGCCTCCGAGCGGTCGAGGTGCGGCGCGAGCGCGGCGTAGATGTTGAGCGAGACGTGCTCGGCAACGTGCGCGAAGAAGTCGAACTTGTCCGAGAAATACTGGAAGAGTGACCCCTTGGCCACCCCCGCTTCCCGGGCGATGACGTTGAGGCTGCCGCCGGAGTAGCCCCGCCGGCCGAACTCCGACATGGCAGCGAGAAGCACCCGCCCCCGGCGCTCTTCGTCGAGATTCACCCAAGTTGATCTTGGCATTGCGTACCCGTCTGCTCGCTGTCATAGTGAGTATGACCACCCGGTCACAATTGGGCAAGAGGTACTGGGATCGAGTTCCGGCCGGCGAAGTCCGGCCGGCCAGGCGGAGAGACAGCGGAGGCGTCATGAATCAGAGGGTCTGCATCGTGGGAGCGGGGTCGTCCGGAATCGCGGCGGCCCAGGTCCTGGCCAGTCGAGGCATTGACTTCGACTGCTTCGAGACAGGCTCGGAGGTCGGCGGCAACTGGCGCTACCTCAACGACAACGGCATGTCGTCGGCCTACCGATCCCTGCATATCAACACTTCGCGGCAGATCATGGAGTACGCCTCCTACGGCATGGACGATAGCTACCCGACCTATCCCAATCACGTCCAGATCGCCCGGTATTTTGATGAGTTCGTCGATCACTGGGGCCTGCGCAAGCACATCCAGTTCCGCACCGAGGTGACCAACGTGGTCCCGGCCGGCGGCGGTGGCTGGGAGGTGAGCACTCGGGCTCGGGGGAGCGAGCAGACCACCACAACCCGCTACGCGGCGGTGATCGTCGCCAATGGGCATCACTGGGACGCCCGGATGCCGGAGCCCGCCTTCCCGGGCGTCGAGACGTTCACTGGCGAGCAGCTTCATTCCCATGATTACAAGACGTTCGACGGCTTCGAGGGGAAGCGGGTGCTGGTGCTGGGCATCGGCAACTCGGCCTGTGACATCGCTGTAGAGACCTCCAAGGTGTCGGCCCGAACGTTCCTTGCCATGCGTCGCGGGGCGCACGTCCTGCCGAAGTATGTCTTCGGGATACCGACCGACCACCTCACCACCTCGCCGCTGGCCCGGATCCGTATCTTCCCGATGCAGCGGGCGCTGCTCGGGCTGACGGTCCGGCTGGCTCGCGGCAATGTCGTCGACTACGGACTGCCCGCCCCGGACCACAAGATCGCCTCAGCCCACCCGACGATCTCCGACGACCTGCTCACCCGACTCGGACACGGCGACATCACCGTCAAGCCGAACATCGAGCGGATCGACGCCGGCACCGTGCACTTCGTCGACGGAACCTCGGAGGAGATCGACCGGATCGTCTACTGCACCGGCTACAAGATCACCTTCCCGTTCCTCGACGCCGACCTGATCACCGCGCCCGACAACCAGATTGAGCTGTACCACCGGGTCGTCGATCCGAAGCACCCCGGCCTGTATTTCGTCGGCCTGGTCCAGCCGCTCGGCGCGATCATGCCGTTGGCCGAAGCGCAGGCGGGTTGGGTGGCCGACCTGCTGGACGGCACGGCGACGCTCCCCAGCGATGCCGAGATGCAGAAAGAGATCAGCGGCTACCGCCGTTCGATCGCCAAGCGCTACGTCGCCTCCAAGCGGCACACGATCCAAGTCGACTTCCTCGAACACCTCCGCGAGATCAGGTTGGAGCGGGCGGCCGGCGCGCGGCGTCGCGGCCAGTCCCGGGCACTGACCCGCGACGGGGCCGAGTTGGTCAGTCGAGTCGGCCACTGACGCCTAAGCTCGGTGAATGACCGCGCAATACCTGCATCGGCAGGCCGAGTCCGGCGTCCTCGTCTCCGTCGGCGATCTCGTCGAGGACATCGTCGTCTGGCCGGGGCGCGAGGTTCAGCGCGGCACCGATAACGAGGCGGCGGTGTACCGCTCCAGGGGTGGCAGCGCGGCGAATGTGGCGTCTTTTGCGGCTGATCTGGTTCCGTCGCGCTTCATCGGCTGCGTCGGGGAGGACGCGGCGGGACAGATGCTGGTGAACGAGCTGAGCGAGCGGGGCGTCGACGTGCGAGTGCAGCGCCGCGGGCGCAGCGGCACGATCGTGGTGATCGTGGATGCCGACGGGGAGCGCACCATGTTCCCGGATCGGGCCGCGGCCGGCCAGTTGTTCGAAGTGTCGGAGATGTGGCTCGTCTCGGCCGGATGCCTGCACGTGCCGGCCTACGGTTTCGCCACCGAGCCCACCGCTGGATCGGTTCGGCGGCTGATCGACTCGGCGCGGCGCCGCAGCGTGCCGGTGTCGGTGGACGCCTCCTCCACCGGCATGATCGCCGACTACGGAGTCGAGCGCTTCCGGCAACTGCTGGATGCGGTACAGCCGCAGCTCCTCTTCGCCAACATGGACGAGGCGGCCTTGCTGGATCTGGCCAGCGACCGCTTCAGCGCCACCACCACCGTGGTGAAGGACGGCGCGGGCCCCACCGTCGTCCGCCCCGTCTTCGGTGACGAGCTGCGGATCCCGGTGCCGCCGCTGGTCGGTGTGCGTGACTCGACGGGCGCCGGTGATGCCTTCGCCGCCGGGTTCCTCAGCGCCTGGCTGGGGCGCAGCGACCTCGCCGAGTGTGCGCGCTTCGGGCACGCGCTGGCCCGGTCGGTGCTCCTCACCCCGGGAGCCCGGTCGGCTGGAACGGTGGGCTAGCGCCTCTGTGCGTTCGTTGGCTCGTTGGCGGGGCATGATCGTCGTATGACTGATCACGCTGCGCATCTTCCGGCTGGGGCACTGCGGGTCTCGGCGGCCGTCAGCGACGCGCTGGCCGGGCGCCGGCCGGTGGTGGCGCTGGAGTCGACGATCTTCTCCAGCCTCGGCCTCCCGTCGCCGGCCAACTTGGAGGCACTGCGGCGCTGCGAGGCTGCAGTGACGGCGGCCGGTGCCGTCCCGGCCGTCACCGCAATCGTGGACGGGCAGGCCCGGATCGGATTGGAACCGGGTGAGGAACTGCGGGTGCTGGCCGGAACCAGGAAGGTCGCCGAACGCGACATCGCGGTGGCGCTGGCCGAGCGGATCGAGGTCGGCGTCACCACCGTCTCGGCGTCGGTTGCCCTTGCGCACGCGGTCGGAGTCCAGGTCTTCGCCACCGGCGGGATCGGCGGCGTGCACCGCCAGGCCGAGATCAGCGGGGATATTTCAGCGGATCTGGACGCGCTGGCCAACCATCCGGTGGTCACCGTCTGTGCCGGCGCCAAGGCCTTTCTGGACCTGCCCCGGACGCTGGAGTACCTGGAGACCTTCGGAGTTCCGGTTCTGGGCTGGCAGCATGACTGGTTCCCGGCCTTCTACACCCGCTCCAGCGGGTTGCCCGTGCCGCATCGCGTCGAGTCGGCGGCGGTAGTTGCCGACGTGCTGCGCAACCGCATCCGCCCGCAGACCGGGGTGCTGCTGACTGTGCCCATCCCAAGCGCGGACGAACTCGACGCCGAGCACCTGGCCGACTCGCTGGAGGCGGCGCTCGCCGACTGCGTAGCCTCGGGGATCACCGGGGCGGCGGTCACGCCCTTCATCCTCGGGCGTATCGGCGAGGTGACCGCCGGGGCGAGCGTGCCGGCGAACCTGGCCCTGGCCGAGAACAATGCCCGGGTGGCGGCGCTGGTAGCGGCCGAGCTGGCGGGTTAGCGCCGCTGGTAGCGGTCGAACTGGCTGGCTGGCTGGCGCCGCGAACCGTGCAGCCGCCCGCCCCGTGTGGGCGCAACTAGCGCGCGATGCTCCAGACCAAGCTCAAGACCCGAGTCGCGGCCGGCGTCGGCACGCAGCTCCGGTTCCCAGCTCCGGTTCCCAGCTCCGGTTCCCAGCTCCGGTTCCCAGCTCCGGTTCCCAGCTCCGGTTCCCAGCTCCGGTTCCCAGCTCCGGTTCCCAGCTCCGGTTCCCAGCTCCGGTTCCCAGCTCCGGTTCCCAGCTCCGGTTCCCAGCTCCAGTTCCCAGCTCCAGTTCCCAGCTCCAGTTCCCAGCTCCAGTTCCCAGCTCCAGGACTCGGGTCAACCGCGATTGTGCCCAATTTATAGGCAGATCGTCTGTAGCCAGCTGATTCGAACGTGTGTACGGTTGAAGGATGAGCGAGGACAGGCCCGGCACCGGTAGCGGCGCTGAACCGCGCCCTGAGCCGCGCCCTGAGCCGTGCCCTGAGCCGGAGGTGGTGGTGTTGGGTGAGGCGTTCTGTGCGGAGAGTGTCGCCGGTCTGCTCGACGACGCTGACCGCCATCCCGAACTCTCGCATAACCCGGTGACAGTTCTGGATGTGGTCGCGTCCCCGGAGGTGTTCGCGCGGCATTTCGCGGTGTGTGATCCGGATCCGGCAGATCTCGGGTTGCTTAGTGTCCTGGATCCGCGGGTGTTGTCCGCGGCGGGTCGGGTGGATCTGTTGATCGCGTTGCGCCGGCATTCGGCGGCGTTGCGGGCGGCGTCGGTGGAGGGGTTGGCGGTGATGGTGGAACGGGTCACCGACGACGGGCTGAGTCTGGAGTTGGGGCACGAATGCGCGAACGCTGAAGTCTCCACGGCGTTGCTGATCTCCCCGCGGGTGGCGGCGTTCGAACTGTCCCACGCCACCCAGCTCGCGACCCGGCTGCCGGGGACGATGGGGTTGCTGAAACGCGGGGTGATCACCGACGCGCATGCGTTCGTGGTGGCCCGCGAAACAGTCGGCATCGAGGCCCCCGACGTCCTCGCCGCGGTCGAAACCTCAGTCCTGGCCCGGGGTGGTGGGCAGACGGCGCAGTTGTTCGCCCGGTCGGTGAAACGGGCGGTCATCAAACACAACCACGTCAGTGTCGAGCGGCAGCACCGTGACGCGGTGGCGAAACGGGTAGTGGAGCACACCCCGCGACCGGACGGGATGGCTGAGATCTGGGCGCTGCTGCCGGCGGAGGACGCCGCCGCGGTGATGACCACCGTCCGCGCGTTGGCCGCGCACCGGTGTGCGGGGGAGACCCGGACCGCGGATCAACGGCGAGCGGACGCGTTCACCAGAGTGTTCGTCGATGCGTTGAATAGTCCCGGGGTGGTGCCGACCCAGCATGGCACCCGCCCCACCGTCCAGGTCACCATCGCCGTCACGACGTTGTTGGGTCTCAACGACCTCCCCGGTGAACTGGACGGTCACGGCCCGGTACCCGCCGCTGTCGCGCGGCGGATCGCGGCCGACCCGACCGGGACCTGGCGGCGGCTGCTCACCGACCCCGCCACCGGTGACCTACTGGACTACGGCCGGACCCGGTACACCCCACCGCAGGACCTGACCGACTTCGTCATCGCCCGCGACCAGTACTGCGACTTCCCGACCTGCGCCGTCCCCGCGAAACACACCGACCTCGACCACCACACCCCCTACCCCACCGGCCCCACCAACAAGGCCAACCTCCGCTGCCGATGCCGCCGCCACCACCGCCTCAAACACCAAACCCGGTGGCAAGCCACCACCGTCACGACCCCACCACCAGCGGCCACTCCACCGGAACCCACACCCAATGGCGTTCCCCACCGGCCACACCCACCCCAACCACACACCCCCACTCCACGACCCCGACGCCGACAACTGGGGACCGAACGACCCTCAGAGCTGCGCCCTCGAACTCGGCGACCGTTTAGACGATCGCGTCGAAACCGGCGACCCGGACAGTGGAGTCCCGGAATTCAGTGGTCCCGTTCGAGAGGGCGTCGAATGCGGTGAGCCAGAGTCCTGTGTCCCTGAATTCAGCGACCCCGTAGGCGAGGTCAGCGAAGCCGGTGACCTGGAGTCCTGCGTCCCTGAATTCAGCGACCCCGTGGGCGAGGTCAGCGAAGCCGGTGACCTGGAGTCCTGCGTCCGCGAATTCAGCGAACCGGTAGGCGACAGAGCCACAACCGGTGACCCGCAGACCCGCGTGCCAGGATTCCGCGACCTCGTCAGCGGCACCTGCGAATCCGGTGCTCTCACCGGCAACGATCTCCACAGCCAAATCCCGCACGAGCCACGCGCCGACGACCCGCCACCGTTCTAGGACGTGCTGGTGACAGCGACGTGGTTCGAGCCTCGGGATCGAACGATCGAGCGATCGAACGATCGAACCGGTCGAACCGATCGTGCTGGGCTGCCGTAGCGCCAGCTGATCTGCTAGATGACCTGACTTCCGGGCGGCGATCCGTCGCCCGGAAGCGGCGCCGACGTCTGAGCAGCGGGCGAACCTGCGGTCTCGGCCGCGGGCGAACCGGCGGTCTGGGCGGCGGGCGAACCCGCGGTCTGAGCCGCGGGCGAACCTGCGGTCTGGGCCGCCTCCTGCGCCGCGTCCTTTGCCGCTTGTCGCTCCCGTGCGGCGGTCTCCATCTCCTCCTCGGTGATCGGGCCGACCGCGGCGGCGAGGAGCGCGCCGTTCGGGATGTTCAGCGGCCCGTCGGCCGTCACGACCATCGTGTAGAGCAGTCCGACCGTGGTGACCACGCCGTCGTGCGGGCCGCCGAGGGCACCGGAGTGAATCCGCACCCGTTCGCCGGGGACATACGGACGGGAGAAGAGCAGCACCAAGCCGGCGACGAGGTTGCCGAGTACCTGCTGCCCCGCGATGCCGAGGATGATCGCGGTGAAGCCACCGCCGACCAGGAAGCGTCCGGCGGCGATGTCGAGCATATTGATGACGGCGGTGAGCGTGAAGAGGAAGCCGACCAGCAGCACGGCTACCCGCAGGGCCGCCGCGGCCGACGCTCCGGCCCGCGCGTCACTGATCCGGGCCACCTCGTTGGCAGCGCTGCGGGTGGCCAGCACGCCGAAGATGGCGACCAGGGCCGCGCAGCCCCACGCGATGAGGCGGACGTGCAGGGTCTCCCCGTGCACCCCGCCCACCGTCTCGTTGACGATCAACGCGATCACAGCGAGCACGCCGAAGACAACGCTACGGCGGAAATCCGGCCGGACCCGGGACTCCAGCGTGCGCAGCGCATCGACCGTCGCCGGCGGAAGGATCTGCTTGGGGCGTCCCCGATGCCACTTCATAGCTACCTGTTTAGCAGCAGATCCCGGCCGCTTGGAGGAGGGCGTCGGCGGCACGCAGTGCCGGATCCGGTTCGATGTGAACGAAGGGGCAGCCGATCGCGGTGGATCCCGCGTCGGCGTGCGGGTTGTCGCCGACCATCACGCACGACTGCGGCTCGACCCCGATACGGGCACAGGCGATCCGGAAGATCTCTGGATCGGGCTTCATTACGCCCACTTCGTAGGAGAGGACGAGCTCGTCGAGCAGCTCCAGCGCGCCGTGGGCGGCCAGCACCGGGCGCGGGTCCCAGCCGATGTTCGAGACGAGTGCGGTCGGAATGCCCCTATCTTTAAGACTCTTTAGCACCAAAAGCGTCTCTGGATACGGCCGCCAGGCGTCCACGCTGACACCCCGATCGTAGAGGGCGGCCGCCTCGTCGGCCGAGAGGCCGGTGTGCTGGCTCATCCCGGTGTAGGCCTCCCGATGAGCCTGCAGCGAGAGGTCGCGCCGGGCCCAGACGTCCTGCAAATGGTGGGGTATCTGCGCCGGCCCGCTGCTGCCGTTCAGCGCCCCGCCATCATGCAGCCGCTGCGCCCAGCGGGCCGGATCGAGTCCGGCCGCGGCGGTGGCCTCCGAGGCGGGCTCGATGTAGAAGAGCGTCGCCGAGAAGTCGAAGAGCACGCCCCGATACCGTCCGTCACCATGCTCATGTGTCACCTCGGCGACGCTAGCAGCGCCCCGCGATCGTCTCGTCGCGGGAGGGTGGGAGGTGGCGTAAATTTCTAGCTATGTCCGACGACCCGATAGCGATCGAGGACCCCCGCAGGCCGGACATCCGTGCGCTGCTGGAGCGTCACCTCGCCTTCGCCAACCTGCACAGCCCACCCGAGGACGTCTATGCGCTGGACGTCGACGCCCTGCTCGATCCAAGCATCTCCTTCTACGCACTCCGCCAGGACGGGCAACTCCTCGGAGTCGGCGCGCTGCGGCAGTTCGACGCCGACCACGCCGAGGTGAAGTCGATGCACGTCGCTGCCGAGGCGCGTGGGCAGGGTGCGGGGCGGATAATCGTCAATCATTTGCTGGGCATAGCCCGCGAGCGAGGGCTGCGACGGGTCAGTCTGGAGACCGGCACGATGGAGGCCTTCGCCCCGGCCCGCGCGCTCTACGAGAGTGCGGGCTTCGTGGAGTGCGGCCCGTTCGGTTCGTACCCGCCGAGCCCGAACAGCGCATTCCTCACCCTCGCGCTGGAGCCGCTGGAGCCGCTGGAGCCGCTGGAGCGGCTGGAGCGGCTGGAGCCGCAGTAGAGCTGTTGCATTCGAAGGGAGTCTTATGCCCGTTCCGAGGGGCGTGGCCCGGCTCAACCGGGTCGGCCTGAACAAGGTGACGAGCCGGTTCGTCCCGTGGGTGCCCGGATTCGGGCTGGTCACCCACCACGGGCGCCGCTCAGGGCGGGAGTTCCGCACGCCAGTAAACGTCTTCACCGTCTCGGAGGGGTACCTGATCGCGCTGACCTATGGGGTCCAGAGCGACTGGGTCAAGAACGTGCTGGCCGAGGGCGGCTGCCAGCTGACCACCAGGCGCCGGACGTACCGCCTCACCGAGCCCACCGTCGTGCACGACCCGGCCCGTTCGCAGGCCCGGGCCGGTGAGCGGCAGATCCTCGGATTGCTCCACGTCTACGACTTCCTGCTGCTGAAAGTGGGCGGAATCGAGCCGAACTAGGCTGCCCTGATGGCATCGACGTGGGACGAACTCGTCCAGTACGACTCCCGGCACGTGTGGCACCCCTACGGCCCGATGCCCGCCCGATCACAGCCACTGCCGGTCACGTCAGCCCGAGGGGTGCGACTTCGCCAGCCGGACGGCCCGGAACTCATCGACGGCATGTCCTCCTGGTGGGCCGCCGTGCACGGCTACCGGCACCCCGAGTTGGACGCCGCGATCCAAGGGCAGCTGGGCGAGATGGCGCACGTCATGTTCGGAGGCCTCACCCACGAGCCGGGGATCCGGCTGGCCGAGCGGTTGATCGAGATGACCCCGGACGGGCTCGAGCACGTCTTCTTCGCCGACTCCGGCTCGGTGTCGGTCGAGGTCGCCATCAAGCTGAGCCTGCAGTACTGGCAGGCCCGCGGACGCCCCGGCAAGACCCGGCTGCTGGCCCTGCGCGGCGGCTACCACGGGGACACCTTCGGCGCGATGTCCGTCTGTGACCCGGTGGGCGGGATGCACAGTATGTTCGCCGGCGTCCTGCCGCAGCACCTCTTCGCCGATCGACCCCCGGCCGGATTCGATGCGCCGCCGCAGCCTGCGTACCTGGCGCACCTGGAGCAGTTGGTGGCCGGCCACGCCGACGAGTTAGCGGGGGTGATCGTCGAGCCGGTGGTCCAGGGCGCCGGCGGCATGCACTTCTACAGTCCGGCCTACCTGAGAGCACTGCGCGAACTCTGCGACACCCATGGCGTGCTGCTCATCCTCGACGAGATCGCCACCGGCTTCGGTCGCAGTGGCGCGCTCTTCGCCGCCGAGCACGCCGGAGTCAGCCCGGACCTGATGTGCGTGGGGAAGGCGCTGACCGGGGGCTATCTCTCGCTGGCGGCGGCGCTCTGCACGAGCGAGGTGGCGGCGGTGGTCTCGGGCGGCGAAGCGGGCGGCCTCATGCACGGCCCGACTTTCATGGCCAACCCGCTGGCCTGTGCGGTGGCCCTGGCCAGCACCGAGATCATCCAGCGTGGCGGCTGGCGCGCCGATGTGCCCCGGATCGAGGGTCTACTGCGAGAGCATCTGGAGCCGGCTCGCGGCCGGCCCGGTGTGGCCGATGTGCGAGTCCTCGGCGCGATCGGCGTCATTGAACTACAGGCACCGGTGGACGTGGCGGCGTTCACCGCCACCGCGACGCAGCACGGGGTCTGGCTGCGGCCGTTTCGCAACCTCATCTACACGATGCCGCCGTACGTCAGCATGGATGCTGACGTACGGCAGATCGCTGAGGCTGCTGTCGCGGCTAGTACTTCGGGATGATCAGTTGCTCTCGAGCGCGGCGCACTTAGTCAGGCCGTAGCTGGTGAGGAACTTCGTCATCTGCGCGCTGTGGTCGGGAAGTTTGTCCGTCGCATCGAGGAGCGCGAGGGCCTTGTTGGCGTCGTTCTGCCCGGCGGCGGCGATGACGGCATCCAGGGTCGGCTTGGCCGCGGCCCAGTCGGCGTTGTCGACATTCAGCCACTTTGCGTTGAGCGTGGCGGCGTCGGCTGCCTGGTTGACGAGCGGTGTCATCTCAGTGAAGAAGTCCGAGCGCAGCGTCTCCGTTCGCGAGATGCTGAGCCCGACCTCGGCCAGACTCGACGCGTTCGCCGGATCCGGGATCGCGTCGCTCTTCTTCTTGGTGGCGGCACAGATTGCATTGGCCTTGACGCTGAACTCGGCCTTCGTCAGGGGAGCCGGGGTCGGCACCGGGGTCGGCGTCGGCACCGGAGTGGCGGTCGGCGTGGCTTTGGGGGCCGAGGCAGCCGTCTTGCTGTCGCTGCTGCATCCGGCGAGGGTCAGGGTGAGCACGACGGCGGCAATGCTGCCGCCGACGAGGGTGAATCGGCGCATCTACTTCTACTCCAGGTATCAAGGAAACGGATTTTGGCGATACCCGGCGAAATCGCCCTATTTGGGACGGAGCTGAAAGGGTAAAGCGCAGGTAAGCAAAACGTGTCCGGAGTTCTTACGCAACTCAAAGCGATTCATATCTCCCTCCCAGCATTGAGATAGGACGACGATCGAGGAGACTGGGGCGCGGAACTGTGAGGACTCGTCGTGAGTTCTCAGTGAGAACGCATCCGCATCGCCGCGTTCACGCGCGACGATGAGCCCCTACGGCCCGGCATCCGGCCCCGCCGACGACCTCTGGAGTGAAAGTGTCAGTCAGCCTCACCAAGGGCGGGAACGTCTCGCTCACCAAGCAAGCCCCCGGTCTGACCGCAGTTCTGGTCGGTCTCGGCTGGGATGCCCGCACCACCGACGGGCAGGACTTCGACCTCGATGCCAGCGCGATCGCCTGCGACGCCAACAACCGGGTCCTCTCCGACGCGCACTTCGTCTTCTTCAACAACCTGACCAGCCCGGACGGCTCGATCGAGCACACCGGCGACAACCTCACCGGCGAGGGGGAGGGCGACGACGAGTCGATCAAGGTGAACCTTTCCGCGGTGCCGGCCGAGATCGAGAAGATCGTCTTCCCGGTGTCGATCTACAACGCCGAGGCCGCCGGGCAGAGCTTCGGGCAGGTCCGCAACGCCTTCATCCGGATTGTGAACCAGAGCGGCGGCGCCGAGATCGCCCGCTATGACCTCAGCGAGGACGCCTCGACCGAGACCGCCATGGTCTTCGGTGAGCTCTACCGCAACGCCGGCGAGTGGAAGTTCCGGGCCGTCGGCCAGGGCTACGCCTCGGGCCTGGCCGGGATCGCCCGCGACTACGGCGTGAACGTCTAACCCGTCTAACCCGTCTAGCCCGTTCAGCCCGTCCAGCCCGTCCAGCCCGTCCAGCCCGTCCAGCCCGTCTAGCCCGTCTGGCCCTGGGCCGACCACCAGCCAACCAACTACACCAGCTAGGAAGCAATGCTGCTCCGTACCTTTCGGGTCTCCTTCGGCCTCACGCTGCTCGGCCTGCTCGCCGCCTACCTCTACGGCGGTACCGCGGCCCTGACCATCACAGCGATCCTGGCCGTGCTCGAGGTCTCCGTCTCCTTCGACAATGCGGTCGTCAACGCCACCGTGTTGGAGCGGATGAATGCCTTCTGGCAGCGGATCTTCCTGACCGTCGGTGTGCTGATCGCTGTCTTCGGCATGCGGCTGCTCTTTCCGGTGCTGATCGTCTGCGTGACGGCCAAGATCTCGCCGTCGGAGGCATACCGGCTGGCCATCGACGGCGGCAGCATCGACACCCCGGGGACCTACGCCTACCTGCTGCACGAGGCGCACCCGGCGATCGCCGCCTTCGGTGGGGTGTTCCTGCTGATGCTCTTCCTCGACTTCGTCTTCGAGGAGCGGGAGATCACCTGGCTCACCTGGATCGAGAAGCCGCTGGCCAAGATCGGCATGCTTGACCAGCTCTCCGTCGTCGTGGCCGTGGTGGCCCTGCTGGTCACCGCGAACACACTGGCGCCGGACGGGAAGGTTGACACCGTCCTGGTGGCCGGGTGTGTCGGCCTGGTCGTCTACCTGCTGGTGAACGGGCTCGGGTCGCTCTTTGAGGCCGGCGAGGATGAGTTCGTCGAGGCGGCGGTCGAGGAGTCGGTGGCCGACGGATCGGCCAGCGGCTCCACGCAGAGCCTGGTGAAGGTCGCCGGCAAGGCGGCGTTCTTTCTCTTCCTCTACCTCGAGGTACTCGACGCGACGTTCAGCTTCGACGGGGTCATCGGGGCCTTCGCCATCACCTCCGACCCGATCATTATCGCGATCGGCCTCGGTATCGGTGCCCTCTACATCCGCTCGCTCACCGTCTTCCTGGTGCGCAAGGGGACGCTGGCCGAGTACGTCTTCCTCGAGCATGGGGCCCAGTGGGCGATCGGCGCGCTGGCTGTACTGCTGCTCTTCACCATCAAGTACGACGTGCCGGAGGTGGTCACCGGCCTCATCGGGGTCTGCTTCATCGGGGCCGCCCTCGCCTCCTCGATCGCCCGCAATCGTCGGCTGGGTGCTACGGGCGAGGCGGCCGCCGAGGCACCGAGCGTTACGACAGCAGCCTCCGGGTGAGTACCACCCGGCTCAGCACATTGACCGGCCCGTCGGCCGGCTCAGCACATTGACCGGCCCTTCGGCCGGCTCAGCACATTGACCGGCCCGTCGGCCGGATTACCATCGGGGACGCGCCGCCGCGTCCCATCCGTCGCGGACGGATGCATGATTCGAGCAGAGGGAAGTGCAGCTAATGGGCATCGAC